>NZ_CP121193.1:0-3990438 GCF_029625235.1 Halomonas sp. CKK8
GTGTCACTGGCTCTCTGGCAACAATGTCTGGATACCCTGCAGGATGAACTGAATTCGCAGCAGTTCAATACCTGGATCCGCCCGCTGCAGGCGGAGGAAGGGGAGTCCAACCAGTTGCGCCTACTGGCGCCGAACCGCTTCGTGCGTGACTGGGTCAGCGACAAGTATGCCAAGCGGATCAGCGAGCTGATGCGTGAGCTCTCGCCCGCCAAGCCGCCGAAGGTGGTGCTGACCGTCGGCAGTCGCCGCGCGGCGCCGAGCCCTCAACCTCGCGAGCTGGGCAATCCCGTCTCGGCGACACGAGCGCCAGCCGCACCGGCAGTCCAGGTGCCCCCGCGTGGTGATGTGGGGGATGAGCGCGAGATCGATCAGCTGCGCGAGGAGGGCGCCGGCCAGCGGCGCGGCGGCGAGCGCCAGGTGCAGGTGGAGGGGAGCCTCAAGCACAGCAGCGGCCTGAACCCCAACTTCACCTTCGAGACCTTCGTCGAGGGCAAGTCGAACCAGCTGGCCAGGGCCGCTTCTCGCCAGGTGTCCGAGAATCCCGGCGGCGCCTACAACCCACTGTTCCTCTATGGCGGGGTCGGCCTCGGCAAGACCCACCTGATGCATGCCGTGGGTAACGCCCTGGCAACGCGTCGCGAGAATGCCCGCGTCGTCTACCTGCATTCCGAGCGCTTCGTGGCCGACATGGTCAAGGCGCTGCAGCTCAACGCCATCAATGACTTCAAGCGTTTCTATCGCAGCGTCGATGCCCTGCTGATCGACGATATCCAGTTCTTCGCGGGCAAGGAGCGCTCCCAGGAGGAGTTCTTCCATACCTTCAATGCCCTTCTCGAGGGCGGCCAGCAGATGATCCTGACATCTGATCGATACCCCAAGGAAATCAGTGGGGTAGAGGAACGCCTGAAGTCGCGTTTCGGGTGGGGGCTGACGGTGGCCATCGAGCCGCCGGAGCTGGAGACCCGGGTAGCGATCCTGATGAAGAAGGCCGACCAGGCCAAGGTCGACCTGCCACACGACGCCGCCTTCTTCATCGCCCAGAAGATCCGCTCCAACGTGCGTGAGCTGGAAGGGGCCCTCAAGAAGGTGATCGCCGACTCCCACTTCATGGGCAAGACGATCACGCAGGATTTCATCCGCGAATCCCTCAAGGACCTGCTGGCGCTCCAGGACAAGCAGGTCGGTGTGGACAACATCCAGCGCACCGTGGCCGAGTACTACAAGATCAAGCTTGCCGACCTGCTCTCCAAGCGTCGTTCCCGCTCGGTGGCCCGGCCCCGCCAGGTCGCCATGGCTCTGGCCAAGGAGTTGACCAACCATAGCCTGCCGGAGATCGGGGATGCCTTCGGTGGCCGAGATCACACCACGGTGCTGCATGCCTGCCGCAAGGTGAAGGCGTTGCAGGAGGAGAGCGCGGACATCCGCGAGGACTACAAGAATCTGCTGCGGCTGTTGACCAGCTGAACGGAACACCAGCGGTCGGGTCGCCGGCCTCAACCCCTCCAGGACAAGTAGTGGAGCAGACATGAAATTTTCCATCTCCCGAGAAGCGCTGCTGCGCCCGCTGACGCTGGTTGCCGGCGTGGTGGAGCGACGCCAGACCCTGCCGGTACTCTCCAACGTGCTGATTCAGGTCGACCAGGACCAGGTCTCCCTTACCGGCACCGACCTCGAGGTCGAGCTGATCGGCCGCACCGCCGCCAGCCTGGTGGAGGAGCCTGGCTCGGCGACGGTGCCTGCGCGCAAGCTCATGGACATCTGCAAGTCGCTGCCGGACCAGTCCGAGATACAGCTTTCCCTCGAGGAGGGGAGGGCGGTGCTGCGCAGCGGTCGCTCGCGCTTCACCCTTTCGACCCTGCCGGTGGCCGAATTTCCCAATATCGAGGATGATCCGGGTAACGTGGAGCTCAGCCTGCCGCGGGGCATCCTGAAGCACCTGATCGATGCGACCTCCTTCGCGATGGCCCAGCAGGACGTCCGCTATTATCTCAACGGGATGCTGCTCGAATTGGGCAACAATCTGGTGCGTACCGTGGCTACCGACGGCCATCGGCTTGCCGTCTGCTCGCGTCCGGCCGAGATTCAGGTGGAACCCTCCCAGAAGCTGATCGTGCCGCGCAAGGGGGTCCTGGAACTGGTGCGGCTGCTCGATGATGGCGAGGAGCCGGTCAGTCTGACCCTCGGCGCCAGTCATGTGCGTGCCCACACCGGCGACTTCACCTTCACGTCCAAGCTGGTCGACGGCAAGTTCCCCGATTACGAGCGGGTCGTCCCGCGCGGCGGTGACAAGGTCTTCATCGCCGACCGTGCCGAGCTGCGTCAGGTGCTGTCGCGCACGGCCATCCTCTCCAACGAGAAGTACCGTGGCGTGCGCCTGAATCTCGAGGAGGGCAACCTGCGGGTGATGGCCAACAACCCCGAGCAGGAAGAGGCCGAGGAGAACGTCGCCATCGAGTACAGCGGGCCGGCCATGGAGATCGGCTTCAATGTCGGCTATCTCGTCGACGTGCTCAGCGTGCTGGACGAGGATCGCGTACAGATGACCCTGGCCGATCCCAACAGCAGTGCGCTGATGGAAGAGCCCGGCGGCGGCGACGCCATGTACGTCGTCATGCCGATGCGCCTCTGAGGCGCCGGCAGGCGGTACCTGTCTCGGGTGCCGCCATCGCCGCGGTCGATCTCGCCTGATGCCTCTCGAACGCCTTGCCTTCCATGGCCTGCGCAACCTGCAGGCCGTGGACCTGACCCCGGGTCCACGCATCAACCTCTTCACCGGCGCCAACGGCAGCGGCAAGACCAGCCTGCTGGAGGGCATCCATGTCCTGGGCATGGGACGTTCCTTTCGCGCCCGCCAGCTGCGTCATGCCATTGCTCACGAAGCCGACGCCATGACGCTGCACGGCCGCGTGGCCGGCGAGCCGGCGATGGCCATCGGCATACGCCGGCACCGCGAGGGTGGTGAGCTTGAGATGCGCCTGGCGGGAGAACGTCTGGAGCGCGTCTCGCGCCTGGTGGAGACCCTGCCGCTGCAGCTGATCAATCCTGACGCCTTCCGTCTCCTGGAGGGCCCGCCGGCCGGGCGGCGCGAGTTTCTCGATTGGGGCGTGTTTCACGTGGAACATGGTTTTCTCGATGTCTGGCGACGCTTCCGACGCGCGCTGAAACATCGGAATGCCCTTCTCCGGCATGGTAGAATGACAGATGCTTCCCTGGATGCGTGGGAACAGGAGCTGGTGCACTGGGGCGACCGACTGGATGGCATGCGTCGCGACTGGATCGAGAGGTTCGTGCCGGTATTCGAGGACACGCTGGCCGAGCTGATCGCGCTGCCCGGGCTGACGCTGCGCTACTCGCGTGGCTGGGACCGCAGGCGTGAACTGGCGGATATCCTTCGCGATGCCCGTGCCACGGATTGCCAGATGGGCTTTACCCAGCAGGGTCCACAGCGGGCAGAGCTGGGTATTCGTCTCGGCAAGCGTCCGGCGGTGGAAGTTCTCTCCCGCGGCCAGCAGAAGCTGGTGGTGAGTGCCCTCAAGCTGGCCCAGGGGCGCCTGCTCGAGCAGGTCACAGGCCGCACCTGCATCTACCTGATCGACGACCTGCCTGCCGAGCTGGATCTCGAGCATCGCCGGGTCTTCTGCGGCTGGCTGGAACGCATGCGCTGCCAGGTATTCATCACCAGTGTCGACCCCGATGCCCTGGCAGGGCTCTGGCAGCCGGACACCCAGGTGGCGATGTTCCACGTGAAACATTCCGAATCGGGGCAGGGACAGCTGCTGCCACTGGACAGACAGACTTCATGACGGAGTAGTCAATGAGCGAACAGGCTTACGACTCATCGAGCATCAAGGTCCTCAAGGGCCTGGATGCCGTACGCAAGCGGCCGGGCATGTATATCGGCGACACCGACGACGGCACCGGCCTGCACCATATGGTGTTCGAGCTGGTGGACAACTCCATCGATGAAGCCCTGGCCGGGCACTGCAGCGAGATCCGGGTCATCATCCATCCCGACGAGTCGGTGACCGTCACCGACAACGGTCGCGGCGTGCCGACCGACATCCACGAGGGAGAGGGCGTGTCGGCAGCCGAGGTGATCATGACGGTGCTGCATGCCGGCGGCAAGTTTGACGACAACTCCTACAAGGTGTCCGGTGGCCTGCACGGCGTGGGGGTCTCCGTCGTCAATGCCCTGTCCGAGGAGCTGAGGCTGACCATCTGGCGTGCGGGCCAGGTGCACGAGCAGGTCTATCACCATGGGGTCCCCGACGCCCCGCTGTCGGTGGTAGGCAAGACGGAGAAGAGCGGGACCCGCGTGCATTTCCGTCCCTCTTCCGAGACTTTCCATAACATCGAGTTCCACTACGACATCCTGGCCAAGCGCCTCCGTGAGCTCTCCTTCCTCAACTCCGGCGTGGCCATCCGCCTGATGGACGAGCGCAGCGGCAAGGAGGAGCTGTTCCACTACGAAGGTGGCCTCAAGGCCTTCGTCAACCATCTGAATACCAACAAGACCGTGCTCAACCCGGTGTTCCACTTCAATGCCGAGCGCGAGGATGGCGTCGGCGTGGAAGTGGCGATGCAGTGGAACGATACCTTCTCCGAGAACATCTTCTGCTACACGAACAACATTCCCCAGCGGGATGGCGGCACCCACCTGGCCGGCTTCCGTGCGGCCCTCACCCGCTCGCTGAACCACTATATCGAGGCCGAGGGGCTGCTCAAGAAGGCCAAGGTCAATACCTCCGGCGACGATGCCCGCGAGGGACTGACCGCGATCATCTCCGTCAAGGTTCCGGACCCGAAATTCTCTGCCCAGACCAAGGACAAGCTGGTTTCCTCCGAGGTCAAGACCGCGGTGGAGCAGGAGATGGGGCGGCTGTTCTCGGAATACCTGATCGAGAAGCCCAACGAGGCGAAGGCCATCGTCAACAAGATGCTGGACGCGGCCCGGGCTCGCGAGGCGGCGCGCAAGGCGCGCGACATGACTCGCCGCAAGGGGGCCCTGGACATCGCGGGCCTGCCCGGGAAGCTGGCCGATTGCCAGGAGAAGGACCCCAGCCTCTCCGAGCTATTCCTCGTCGAGGGTGACTCGGCCGGCGGCAGCGCCAAGCAGGGGAGGGATCGTCGCACCCAGGCGATCCTGCCGCTCAAGGGCAAGATCCTCAACGTCGAGAAGGCACGCTTCGACAAGATGCTCTCCTCGGCCGAGGTCGGCACCCTGATCACGGCCCTGGGCTGCGGTATCGGCCGCGAGGAGTTCGATCCCGACAAGCTGCGCTATCACTCCATCATCATCATGACCGATGCCGACGTGGACGGCTCGCACATCCGTACCCTGCTGCTGACCTTCTTCTTCCGCCAGATGTCGCAGCTGATCGAGCGCGGCCATGTCTTCATCGCCCAGCCGCCGCTCTACAAGATCAAGCGTGGCAAGCAGGAGCTCTATCTCAAGGATGAGCAGGCGATGATCGATTACCTGACGACCACGGCGCTCGACGGTGCTCGGCTGCATGTCAACGCGGATGCGCCTGGTATCGGCGGTGCCCAGCTGGAAGCCCTCGTCAACCAGTATCGCGATGTGATGAAGCGCATCGATCGCCTCTCACGCGTCTATCCCAATGTCGTGCTGCGCAAGATCGTCCATGCGGCGCATCTCGACGGGGAGCAGAGCCTGCGCGACCGCGTCACCATGCAGAACTGGATCGAGTACCTGCAGGCCGAGATGGATGCCCTGGTCTCCTACGAGGGGGGGCCGCGATACACCTTCCGCCTCGAGGAGGAAGGTGAGCGTGGCGTCTTCCTGCCCGCGGTGACACTGACGGCGCATGGTGTCACCACCGACTATGTCTGGGGCATCGAGTTCTTCACCAGTGCCGACTATCGCGCCATGGCAGGCCTCGGCGAGACGCTGGACGGCCTGCTGGAGGAGGGCAGCTATGTGGCTCGTGGTGAGCGACAGAAGCCCGTGGCGACCTTCTATGATGCCCTGGAGTGGCTGATGGCCGAGGCACAGCGTGGCCTTTCCATCCAGCGCTACAAGGGGCTGGGCGAGATGAACCCGGACCAGCTCTGGGAGACGACCATGAACCCCGATACCCGTCGCATGCTGCGGGTTTCCATCGAGGATGCGGTCGCCGCCGACATGATGTTCAATACCCTGATGGGGGACGAGGTCGAGCCTCGCCGCGACTTCATCGAACGCTATGCCCTGGTGGCCAACCTGGATATCTGATGGCCGAGGCGCGGTGTTCCACGTGAAACATCGCGTTGTCTGACAGGTAACAGAACGACAAGGCCGGCTCTTGAAGCCGGCCTTGTCGCGTTCAGCGTACTGTCTTCCCGGGGCTACTGGGCTGCCTGTCCCTTCTCCTCCCGTGCCAGCAGCCAGTCCACGAAGGCCGCGAGATCATCGAAGACCATCGCGCCTTGGAGCCCTTCCCCCTTTTCCTCCGTACGACGGCCCTTGCCGGTGCGGACCAGCACCGGTCGACAACCCATGGGTTCGCCGGCCTGCAGGTCGCGCAGACTGTCGCCGACCATCCAGCTGCCTTCCAGGTTGTCCAGCGACAAGACCTGCCGAATCTCTTCCAGCAAGCCAGGCAATGGCTTTCGGCAATCACAGTCGTCACCCGGGCCATGGGGGCAGTGTGCGATATGGGCAATTTCTCCGCCGGCCTCGCGAACCAGGTCGCGGAGCCGACCATGCATGGCCTCCAGCACCTCCACGCCATAGTAGCCGCGGGCAATGCCGGACTGGTTGGTAGCGACGGCCACTGTCCAGCCGGCACGGTGGAGCCGGGCGATAGCCTCGACAGCGTCAGGGTAGGGGATCCATTCCTCGAGGGACTTCACGTAGTCGTCGGAGTCCCGGTTGATGACCCCATCTCGGTCGAGGATCACGAGCCTGTCGGCTGCGGGCATGGTGGTGATCTCCTAGGGCAGATTGTCCGTTGTGCAGGAGTGTTTCACGTGGAACATCTCCTGCCAAGCCGGTAATCGGCATGCCGGATGCCTGGATGTTTCACGTGGAACAGGCGGTGTCGGGCATGAAAAAGGCCGGCGATCGCTCGCCGGCCCTCGGTTCTCACCACGAGGATTGCTTACTGCTGGAGCAGGGCGATATCCGCCACCTCCAGGAAGAGGCCTTGGAGGCCGGCGAGCAGGGCCAACCGGTTGCGGCGAACCGCCGGGTCCTCGGCCATGACCATGACCTGGTCGAAGAAGGTGTCCACCGGCTCGCGCAGGCCCGCCAGGGCATCCAGCGCCTCGCTGTAGCGCGCCTCGGCGAAGAGAGGCATCACCGCCTGGCGGCGAGACGCCAGGGCCTCGTAGAGCGCCTGCTCGGCGGGCTCCTGGAGCAGGTCGGCTTTCACCTCGGTGCTGCCGTCGTGCTGCTGCTTGGCGAGGATGTTGGAGACCCGCTTGTTGGCGGCGGCCAGTGCAGCGGCCTCCTCGCGACGAGAGAAGCCCTGGACGGCGCGCAGGCGACGCGCGAAGTCGAGGGGCTGGGTCACCGGGCGGGCACGCACGGCGAGATAGACCTCGGTGTCGATGCCCTCATCGCGAGCCCAGGCGCGGAAGCGGTCGAGCATGTAGGTGAGCACCTCGTCTACGAGCCCTTCGGCATAAGGAAGCTCCTGGTGTTGCGCCGCGGCCAGTTCCAGCAACTCACGCAGGTCGAGGGCCAGCTTGCCCTTGACCAGGATGTTGATCACGCCGATGGCGGCCCGGCGCAGGGCGAAGGGGTCCTTGGTGCCGCTGGGGCGCTGACCGATGCCGAAGATACCGGTGAGGGTGTCGAGGCGATCGGCCAGTGCCAGCGCCAGGCCGGTGCGAGTCCGGGGGATCGCGTCGCTGGCGAAGCGCGGCAGGTATTGCTCCTCGAGGGCCTGGGCCACCTCGGCGGCCTCGCCGTCGTTGGCGGCATAGTAGCGTCCCATGATGCCCTGGAGTTCCGGGAACTCGAGGACCATCTCGGTGACCAGGTCGCACTTGCCGAGCTCAGCGGCGCGCCGTGCCTGAGCCACGTCACCGTCGATGCGACCGGCGATGAAGGCCGCC
Organism: Halomonas sp. CKK8; assembly: GCF_029625235.1. Lineage (NCBI taxonomy): Bacteria > Pseudomonadati > Pseudomonadota > Gammaproteobacteria > Oceanospirillales > Halomonadaceae > Halomonas > Halomonas sp. CKK8. Next base: position 8,065 of record NZ_CP121193.1, read on the forward strand.
ACGGCGGCGCTGCGATGCGCCTTGTCGGCCAGGGTGCCCAGGGCCTTCTGGAAGACAACACCGGCCAGTTCCGGGGCCCGCTCCGCCAGCGGGCGGCGGCGGTCGGTGTCGTAGAAGAAGGCGGCATCGGCCAGGCGCGGACGGATCACCTTCTCGTTGCCCTGGATGACCTGCTCCGGCTCGTGGCTGTCGATGTTGGCGATGGTGATGAACAGCGGCTTGAGGCGACCCTCGTGGTCGAGCAGGTGGAAGTACTTCTGGTTGGCCTTCATGGACGAGATCAGGCACTCGGCGGGGACCTCGAGGAAGCGCTCGTCGAAGCTGCCGGTCAGGGCCACGGGCCACTCCACCAGGCCGCTGACCTCGACGAGCAATTCCTCGTCGATCACGGCCGTGGCCTCCTGGACCTCGGCCTCGGCCAGTACCTGCTCGCGGATACGCTCGCGTCGCCTGTCGCGGTCGGCCAGCACCCAGGCCTTTTCCAGGGCGCCGAGGTAGTCCTCGGCGTGGGCCAGCTCGATGGGTGCCGGCGCGTGGAAGCGGTGGCCGCGGGTGGTGCGTCCTGCCTGCAGGCCTAGGGCGCTGGCCTCGACCACCTCGTCACCGTAGAGCATGACCAGCCAGTGGACGGGACGGGAGAACTCCACCCGGGAGGCTCCCCAGCGCATGTTCTTGGGCACCGGCAGGGCGCCGATGGCCTTCTCGACGATGGCGGGCAGCAGGGTCGTGGTGGCCTCGCCCTGCTGCTGCTCACGGTAACCGAGCCAGGTGCCCTTGTCGGTCTCCAGATGGATCAGGTCGTCGACGCCGACGCCGCAGGAGCGGGCGAAACCCTCGGCGGCGCGTGTCGGCTGGCCCTCCTTGAAGGCAGCGGCCAGGGCCGGGCCACGACGCTCGACCTCGCGGTCGGGCTGCTTGTCGGCCAGCTCGCGCACCTGGACGGCCAGGCGGCGCGGGCCGCCATGGGCGAGGACCTCGCCGAAGTCGATGTCGGCCTCGACGAGACCCCGGCGGATGCCCTCGGCGAGGGCGTCGGAGAGATCATCGATGGCGCCCGGTGGCAGCTCCTCGACGCCCAGTTCGACCAGTAGGGTATTGGCAGCCATCAAGCGTCTCCCTGTTCGGCAAGCAGTTCGTGGCGCAAGGCCTCGGGGGCCAGCGGGAAGCCGGCGGCCTTGCGCGAGTCAAAGTAGGCCTGAGCCACGTCACGGGCCATGGTGCGCACGCGCAGGATGTAGCGCTGGCGTTCGGTCACCGAGATGGCGTGGCGGGCATCCAGCAGGTTGAAAGTGTGCGAGGCCTTGAGCACCTGTTCGTAGGCGGGCAGCGGCAGGCTGGCGTCCAGCAGCTTGGTGCACTCGCGCTCCTGGTGGTCGAAGGAGGCGAAGAGGAAGTCGACGTCGGCGTGCTCGAAATTGTAGGCCGACTGCTCGCGCTCGTTCTGCAGGTAGACGTCGCCGTAGGTGACGCGGCTGCCATCCGGTGCCACCGTCCAGACCAGGTCGTAGACGCTGTCGACATCCTGCAGGTACATGGCGATGCGCTCGAGGCCGTAGGTAAGCTCGCCGGTGACCGGATAGCACTCCAGGCCCCCGGCCTGTTGGAAGTAGGTGAACTGGGTCACTTCCATGCCGTTGAGCCAGACCTCCCAGCCCAGGCCCCAGGCGCCGAGGGTGGGAGACTCCCAGTTGTCCTCGACGAAGCGGATGTCATGGATCAGCGGGTCGAGCCCCAGGTGCTTGAGGGAGCCCAGGTAGAGATCCTGCAGGTCGGCGGGGGAGGGTTTCATTACCACCTGGAACTGGTAGTAATGCTGGAGACGGTTGGGGTTCTCGCCGTAGCGGCCATCGGTAGGGCGGCGGGAAGGCTGCACGTAGGCCGCGTTCCAGGTCTCGGGGCCGATGGAGCGCAGGAAGGTGGCGGTGTGGAAGGTGCCGGCGCCCACCTCCATGTCCAGGGGCTGGAGGATCACGCAGCCCTGATCGGCCCAGTACTGCTGCAGGGCGAGGATCAGGCCCTGGAAGGTTGTCACGTCTGGCGTCGACTGTGTCATTGGAAGCACCGTTGGCCATGAATTCACGAGCCGTCAAGTATACAATCACCGGAAGATCGGTTATAGGCGCAGGCCCGGAGACGAGAGGATTCCCATGATCGTAGTGACAGGCGGGGCCGGCTTCATCGGCTCGAATCTGGTCAAGGCACTCAATGCCCGTGGCCGGGACGATGTGCTGGTGGTCGACGACCTCAGCGACGGTACCAAGTTCGTGAACCTCGCCGACTGCACCCTCGGCGACTACCTGGACAAGGATGACTTCCTCGCCCGGGTTAAGGCGGCGATGAATGGCGAGGTGTCGCACCTGCCGCCCATCGAGGCCATCTTCCACGAGGGCGCCTGCTCGGACACCACCGAGTGGGACGGGCGCTTCATGCTCGAGAACAACTTCGAGTACTCCAAGGTGCTGCTGCACTTCTGCCAGCGCGAGGGCATTCCCTTCCTCTACGCTTCCTCGGCGGCCACCTACGGGGGCAGCGAGGTGTTCTTCGAGGCCCCGGAGCACGAGAAGCCGCTCAACGTCTACGGCTACTCCAAGCTGCTGTTCGACCAGTACGTGCGTGCCCGCCACGACGACTTCACCAGCCAGGTGGTGGGCTTTCGCTACTTCAATGTCTACGGGCCCCGGGAGCAGCACAAGGGCAAGATGGCCAGCGTCGCCTACCATCACCATACCCAGATCAGCGCCGGCCAGAACGTGAAGCTGTTCGGTGCCTGGGAGGGCTATGAGGCCGGCATGCAGAGCCGCGACTTCGTCTATGTGGGCGACGTGGTGGACGTCAACCTCTGGTTCCTGGATCACCCCGAGGCCTCCGGCATCTTCAACCTGGGCACCGGCCGCGCCGAGCCCTTCAAGGCCATCGGCGAGACGGTGGTCGACTACTATGGGCGCGGCAGGATCGAGTACATCGACTTTCCCGAGGAACTGAAGGGGCGCTACCAGAGCTATACGCGCGCCGACATCAGCCGCCTGCGCGAGGCCGGCTACGATGGCGAGTTCCGTACCGTGGCCCAGGGCGTGCGCGAGTACCTGGAGTGGCTGAATGGCTGAGGGCCCGCAGGTGCCGGCCTCTCGAGAGCCTCGCATCCTGGTGGTCGGGCCTTCCTGGGTCGGCGACATGGTCATGGCGCAGAGCCTCTTCAAGACCCTGAAGACGAGGCAGCCGGGCAGCCGGATCACCGTGGTGGCCCCCGCCTGGTCGCGGCCGATCCTCGAGCGGATGGACGAGGTCGACGAGGTGGCCAGCCTCGAGGTGGGGCATGGCCAGTTCGGCCTGGCCACCCGGCGGCACCTCGCCCGCTCCCTGCAGGGGCGCTTCGACCATGCCATCGTGCTGCCGCGTTCCTGGAAGTCGGCGCTGGTGCCCTTCCTGGCACGGATCCCCCGGCGGACCGGCTTCACCGGGGAGCAGCGCCTGTGGCTGCTCAATGACCGCAGGCGGCTCGACAAGACGGTACTGGACCAGACCGTCAAGCGCTTCGTGGCCCTGGGGCTTCCGGCGGAGGAGGCCTCCCGGGGCGACTTCCCGATACCCCGGCCCCGGCTGCGTCTGGACACCGAGAACCTGGTCGAGCGCCGTGTCGAACTGGGGCTGTCGTCGCGGCCGGCTATCGGCATGATGCCGGGGGCCGAATATGGTCCCGCCAAGCAGTGGCCGCTCGCCTATTTCCGGGAACTGGCGAGATCGCTGGTGATAGAGGGGTTCGAGGTCCGCGTGCTGGGAGGTCCCAAGGACGTGGAGGCCGGCGAGGTGATCGCCGATGCGCTTCCCCACACCCACAACCTGTGCGGCAGGACGCGACTGGCGGATGCCGTCGACCTGCTCGGTGACTGCCAGCAGGTAGTGACCAACGACTCCGGGCTGATGCACGTGGCGGCCGCGGTAGGGACCCGGGTACAGGCCATCTACGGGTCATCCTCGCCGGCCTATACACCGCCGTTGACCGAGAACGCCGAGGTGCACTATCTCGCCCTCGACTGCTCGCCTTGCTTCCAGCGCACCTGCCCGCTGGGCCATACCAACTGCCTGAATCAGCTCATGCCCGAGCGAATCCTGCAGGCAATGCTGGCAAGCTAGGGCAACTCCTCGGGCGCCTCGGGCGCCTGGTCCTTGGGGGTCTCGACGACCTGCTCGACGACCGGCTCCGGGGGCGGCGGTGGGCCCTGCGGCGGCTCCAGGCCTTCCCACAGGCGCTCCTGGAGGGCCGTTTCTTCCCTCAGGCGGGCATTCAGGGTATCCAGCCCGTGCTCCTCGACCAGGGTCGGCTCGGTGGAGAGCAGCGACACTCCCAGCCCCGCGCGATGCCAGTCGATGACGAAACCCATGGCCTCGAGCACCGTGGGCAGGAGATCCATGGTCGATGCCTCGACCTCGAGCCGGCGCGGCTCCAACTGTTCCCCCAGTAGCATGAAGGTATTGTCCCGCTCCCCGGCGACCAGTTGCTCCCAGGCGGAGACGCGCATGGTCAGGTGGTCGCTGGCGACCACCACCAGGGTGTTCTCCAGCAGGCCCTCCTCCTCGAGCCGCTCCACCAGCCGGCGGGCCAGCCAGGCCGAGCACTCCACCGAATAGAGGATGTCCACGCCGTCGAACTCGCCCTGCCTCTCCCGACAGTCGCGGGCCGGGTAGCCGTTGGGGGCATGCCCGGTGATACTCAGGTTGACCAGGCCCCAGGGGCCGTCCTGGCGCTCCAGCCGGCGCATCTCCTCGACGGTGAGGTCGTACAGGGTATCGTCGTAGAGGCCCCAGCTGTTCACGTAGTCGGGGTCCTCGAGCCCTGGCTCCAGTTCTTCCCGTCCCAGGACCCTGTCGAAGCCGTGGTCCCGGTAGAAGACACCCTTGCCGGCGAACCGGGTACTGGCGCCGCCCATGTAGGTGAGGGAGTAGCCCCGGGCGTCGAGCAGGTCACCCAGGCAGTCGACGCCCGGCACCACCTTGCCGAGGGGTTCGAACTGGCTGTCATGCAGCAGCCCGGCGGGCATCAGCGGCGTGCCGCACTGGCTTGCGATCATGCCGGCCATGGTCCAGCCGGTGTTGTCGACCTGGCGGACCCCCTCGAAGACCACGGCCTTCTCGCCCAGGGCCTCCAGATGGGCATAGGCATCACCGAAGCGCTCCCGGTCGGCATAGGTGCGCTCGAGGCTCTCCAGGTAGAGCAGCAGCAGGTTGGGCGGGTCGCGCGGGGCCTCGAGGATGACTGGCTCGACATACTGGCGCTCCAGCCAGGCGCCATCCTCGGTGACGATGGCGGCGCCGCGCTGACCGATGCCATAGAGCATGGGGTTGCCCGCCAGCAGGGCCAGGGCGAGCAGCCGCTCCGCCAGTCGCCAGCGATGGTCGACCCGCACCAGCCAGGTGAAGGAGACCAGCAGCAGCAGCATGCTCAGGGTATAGAAGATGGCGGCGCCGATGCGCTCCCCGCCGCCATGCTCCTCCATGCCGGCCTGGAGGTGGAAGAACACTGCGCCGAGATCGACCATGCCGAAGCTGTCGGCGAGGTAGACGTAGAGCCCCCACAGGACGATCGGCAGCAGCGACCAGGGCCAGACCCTGCGTACGGGGTGGGGATGCGGCGGTGCCCCCCAGCGCCACCGGCGGGCCAGCAGCAGCCATCCCCCGGCGACTGCCACCAGGCCCCAGGTGGGGAGGCGCGTCAGGGTCGCCACGGTGAAACCGAGCCACAGCCCGATGACGAGCAGGGCCCACCAGCGCGGCTGGCGAAGCGGGGGCGGCAGGAAACGGCGGATCATGGGGGAGGGACACTGAGGTGAGTTCGGCACCAGCTTACCAAGGGACAGGAAACGAATGCACTGATGGGCGCTTGAGGCACTTCAGGTTACTCCCGATTCCTGCAAGATTATTCGGATATTCTGTCGCGTGGATATCGTGATCCTGCCATGTCCTCACCGTGACCGCTGGCCTGGCGGTGTCCTGATGAAAGCTGCCCTCACCCTGCTGACGAGTCGTATCATCAAGCTGGTGGCCAACCTGCTGAAGCTTCTGTTTCCCCCGTTTCAGGACGCCTTCCCGGGTTCGCATGATCAGGGAGTCAGGCCGACTCAGAATGGTCGGAGCGCTCCCTCTCGTGGAGCTCGTTGAGCTTGGCGTACTTCATGTAGGCATGAAACGCGGTGGTCACGGCCACCGTCATCCCGTCCGCGCCCTGGAACAGGCCCCCCTTGAGGATCAGCTTCCTCAACAGGGCACTGAGTGCATGCCAGGTTGGCCGGTAGCGGGAGGGTCCCTTCCCCCGCTGCTTCATCGCCCAGGCATCGCGGCTCGAGAGCTGATCGATGCGGATGATCCAGTGGGAGAGGTCGCGGTAGGTGAAGTGCCGGATATGGCCCCCCGTGTCCAGGACCTTCGGTGCCTGCACGGAGGAGTGGGCCTTCTTCGGCAGGTAACCCGAGGTGGTACGGTTGTAGAGCCGTGTCACGGGATCCGGGTAGAAGCCGGCCGCCCTGATCCAGTGGTGGCCGGCAAAGTTGCGTCGCTTGAAGCGATAGGCCTTGTCGGGATCCTCCAGCGCCAGTGCCCGGATGGCCGCAACGGCATCCTCCTCGAGGCGCTCGTCGGCATCGAGGGCCAGGATCCAGTCGTTGCGCGCCCGGGGCACGGCGAAGGCCTTCTGGGGACCGTCTCCCAGGTAGGGCTGATGAATGACGTTGGCACCCTCGCGCTCGGCGATCGCCACGGTATCGTCGCGGCTCCCCGAGTCCACGACGATGATCTCGTCGCAGACGGGGCGCAGCGAGGCGATGCAGTCGGCGATATTCTCCGCCTCATCGAGGGTGATGATGATTCCGGTGATCGGCGTCATGGTGTCGTCTCGCGGGTCGGGAAGTGGCCCAGGTGGCCGGCGATCCGGCTCGCCGCGGCCTCCAGGTCGATGCTCTCCATGTCGCGCTCACCGGCCCCCGGGGGCGGACAGAAGGCGAGCCGGTGGGCCTCGGCGTTGCAGGTCTGCCAGCGCAGCGGGGTGGCAGAGCGGCGGGACGGATAGAAGCCCGCGGTGGGGCGGTCCAGGCAGCCGGCGATGTGCAGGGGGCCGGTGGAGCCGGCGATGAACAGGTCGGCGGCCGACAGGCTGAGGGCGAAGTCATCGAGCCCGTGGCGGGGTGGCAGCAGGTCTGCCGTCACTCCTTCGCCGACCAGGCGCTCGCGGAGCCTGTCGGCCGCGGCCTCCTCGCCCGGGCCGGCAGTGAGCACCCAGGCCGGGGCGGGGCGACTCGCCGCGGCCAGTCGCGCCTCCACGCCCAGCACCAGGGTGGCATAGCGCTCGAGGGTGAGGTTCACGGCCGAGCCGCCGCTGCCGGGATGCAGGAAGAGCCAGGGGCGTGAGTCGTCCAGGCCCAGCTCATCGGCAATGCGCGCCCGCTGCGCCGCGCGGGTCCCCTCGGGAAGCGGCCAGTAGGGCGGATCGGGGCGTGCCGGCACCGCAAGCCCGAGTTCTGCCAGCAAGGCCTCGGCCAGCTCCAGGTTGTAGAGGTACTCCGGTTTCTCGGAGCGCGACCTGCGCTGCACGATGCGTCGGTTGTAGAATAGCTGGGCCCACTTGGTGGCCGGGGCGAGGCGCAGGGGAATGCCGGCCCGCCAGCCCAGCCAGCCGATGCGCGGGGTGGAGAAGAGTGTCAGCAGGGCATCGAAGCGCGCCTCGTGCAGGCGCTTGAGCAGCGTCCGGTGCCCCGCTCGGCCGCCGGCGTCACCGGGGTCGATCAGCACCTCGTCGATCCAGGGGCATTGCCTGGCCAGCGGCGCAGTGTAGGCGGGAACCAGGACGCTGACACGGGGCGCCGGATCGACGGCCTTGAGGCAGGCAAGTGCCGGCCAGGCGAGCATGAAATCCCCGAGCTTGTCGTTGCGAACCACCAGCAGGCGAGGGCGGTCGCCGTCCCCGCAGGCAGGGCGAAGTGTCATCATCCGGGCTCCCGAGCCCCGTCACCGTAAAGGAGACCCCCTTGTCCCGCAAGGTCATGCATATCTGCCTCTCGAACGGCTGGGGCGGACTGGAAATGTATTCATCGCGGATTATACCCGAGCTGAGGCGGCAGGGGTGGGCGGCCCATGGCCTGGCGCTGTCGGGCTCACGGGTCGCCGCCAGCCTTGTTGATGCCGGCATCACACCGCTGACCGTGGCCTCCCGTGGCCAGGCCCTGCTGAGGGTGGGGCGCCTGCTCCGATACCTGAAGGCCCACGATATCCGGATCCTCCACTGCCACAAGTCCAGCGACCTGCGCCTGGGGGCCCTGCTGGTGACCCTGCGTCCCTCGCTGCGGCTCTTCTTCACCGACCACATGGGCGTCACGCGTCCCAAGAAGGATCCCTACCACCGCTGGGCCTACGGCAAGGTGACGCGCATCTTTTCCATCAGCGAGGCGACGCGGCAACGTAACCTGGTGGCCTTCCCGTTGCCGCCCGGACGCATCCGCCGGCTCTACCTGGGCATCGACCCGGCACCCTATGTGCCGCGCCTCACCGGTTCAGAGCGGCAGGCGCTGCGCGACGCGCTCGGTATCCCGTCGGGGGCGGTGGCAATCGGCCTGGCAGGCCGGCTGACCCCGGGCAAGGGCCAGGGCATCTGGATCGAGGCGCTGGCCGGGCTCTCCGAGCGCTATCCGGCGCTGGCCTGGCACGGGGTGCTGATCGGCGGGCTGACCGCCGCAGAGGGCAGCAGCGAGGCCTTCGTGGCCGAGCTGCGCGACCGCGTGGCCGAACTCGGCCTGGGCGAGCGGCTGACCTTCGCCGGCTTCCGGGCGGACCTGCCGAGGCTGTTCGAGGCCCTCGACATTGTCTGTGTGCCGTCGCGCAACGAGGCCTTCGGCCTGACTGTGATCGAGGCCATGGCCGCCGGCAAGGCCGTGGTCGGCGCCGACAGCGGGGCCATTCCCGAGCTCATCGATGGCGAGACGGGCCGCCTTGCCGCGCCCGATGATTCCCTGGCCTGGCGTGACGCCATGGGGGAGCTGGCCGGGGACGCCACACTGAGGCAGTGCCTGGGGGAGGCGGCCCGAGAGAAAGTGAATGCTCACTTCACCCTGGCGGCCCACGTGCAGGGCCTGGTGGAGGCTTATGCCGACACCTGCGTGGGCAGCTCATAGGCCTCGCGGATGGCCACCATGGCGCCGGGGGCACTGAACTTCACCAGCGAGCGTTCGAGACGCGCCAGGTTGCCCGCCTGCCAGGCGCCCTTGGGGCGCAGCCGGCAGCGGTCGAGGTCGATCAGCCACACCTCGCCCTTTGGGTCGACCAGCAGGTTGCGGGCATTGAGGTCCACGTGATCCAGGCCGACATCGTGGAAGCGCCGGATGGTGGTACCGACGCGCGCCAGCAGCGCGGCGCCGGCCTCATCTTGCTGCAGGAGGTCTGCCAGGGCGCGGGCGTCGGGGATGCGCTCGGTGATCAGCGACGCCTGGTAGGTGAGGCCATGGCGGGTCACCCGAGCGGCGACCGGCCGAGGCACGGGCAGGCCGCGCGCATGCAGGTCGGCGGTCAGGCGGCACTCGCGAAAGGCGCGGGTCCGCTCCAGGCCGGTCCACAGGTAGCGGTCGTCGCTGAGCCGGGCGATAAGGCCGCCGCGACGATAGGGCCTGAGCACCCACTGGGCGCCTGCCTCGAAGGGGCTGGCATCCAGGAAGAGGCTGGCCCCGCGCCCCGGGGCCTCGCCGATGACCCGGCCGGCGTCGCGCCAGTAGTCGGGATCGAAGCCGTGAAGGGGGAGGGGCGGCGCCGTTTGTGACGCCCGGTCGGCGTCACATAAACTGTCCGCATCATATAGAATGAAAATCTTTCCCGCTCGATACGTTGCCAACCGCATGAAGCATCCTCTGCCCGCCCAACCCCAGCATATCTGCGTACTGCGGCTCTCCGCCCTGGGCGATGTCTGTAACCTGGTGCCGACGGTGCGTGCCCTGCAGCGCCAGTGGCCCGAGGCGAGGATCACCTGGATCATCGGCAAGGGCGAGCACAGTCTACTGGCGGGCCTATCCGGGGTCGAGTTCATCGTCTACGACAAGGCGACGGGGCTTGCCGGCATGCGCGCCCTGTGGCGCGAGCTGGCCGATACCCGCTTCGACGTGCTGCTGCACATGCAGCAGGCGCTGCGGGCCAGCGTGCTCTCCCTGGGGCTCAAGGCCGATGTGCGGGTGGGCTACGACAAGGCCCGTGCCAAGGATGCCCAGCACTGGTTCACCCAGCGCCACCTGACGCCACATCCCCGGGCCCATGTGCTGGAGTCCTTCCTGGACTTCGCCCGCCTGCTGGACGTCGAGGACCTCTCGCTGGCCTGGGACCTGCCGGTGCCCGGAGCGGCCGTCGAGGAGGCGAGGCAGGTTACCGGAGAGTCGCCCTACCTGCTGATCAGTCCCTGTGCCAACCCGCGCCTGCGCAACTTCCGCAACTGGTCCGCCGAGGGCTATGCGGCGGTGATCGAGCATACGTGGCGCCAGCATGGCCTGAGGACGGTGCTCACCGGCGGTGGCAGCACCCAGGAGCGCCAGCTCGGCGAGCGCATCCAGGCCCTCTGCCCCGACGGGGTGGTGATCGATGTCATCGGCGAGACCTCGCTCAAGGGGCTGCTGGCACTGATCCGGGGGAGCCGGGCGGTGATCGCCCCGGACTCGGGCCCGGTACACATGGCCAATGCCCTGGACGCCCCGGTGGTCGGGCTCTTCGCCACCACCAACCCTGACCGATCCGGCCCCTACCGGTGGCGTGACTTCGTGGTCGACCGCTATGCGGATGCCGCGCGTACCTTCCTGCACAAGGAGCCCGCGGAACTCTCTTGGGGTCAGCGAGTCCGTCATCCGGATGCCATGTCGCTGATTCGTGCCGAAGACGTGATCGAGCGCCTCGAGGCGGTGCTGGCCCTACCCGAGACCCCACAGGACACGGAGTCCCCCGATGAAGCTTGACCTGACCGCCCTGGAGCGCTCCCGCCTGCTGGTGGTGGGCGATGTCATGCTCGACCGCTACTGGCATGGCGGCACCTCGCGCATCTCCCCGGAGGCGCCGGTGCCGGTGGTCCGGGTCGACGAGTCCGAGGACCGCCCCGGGGGGGCCGCCAACGTGGCCCTCAACATCGCCTCCCTGGGCGCCCATGCCGCCCTGGCGGGCCTGGTGGGCGACGATGACAATGCCGACCGGTTGGCCTCCCGGCTGGAGGATGCCGGAGTGAGCACTCACTTCGATCGCAGCCCTGGTATTCCCACTATCACCAAGCTGCGGGTGATGAGCCGCAACCAGCAGCTGATCCGCCTGGACTTCGAGGAGGGCCTTGGTGACGTCGACACCACCGGGCTGCTGGCGCGAGTCGAGGCGGCCCTGCCCGATTGTGACCTGGTGATTCTCTCCGACTACGGCAAGGGAACCCTGAACCAGGTCGAGGCGCTGATCCGGCTGGTCAAGGCCGCCGGCAAGCGGGTGCTGGTGGACCCCAAGGGCAGCGACTTCAGCCGCTACCGCGGGGCCAGCGTGATCACTCCCAACCTGGGCGAGTTCGAGACCGTGGTGGGCCACTGCCGGGACGACGCCGAGCTCGCCGCCAGGGGCGAGGCGCTGCGTGCCGAGCTGGAGCTGGAGGCGCTGCTGATCACCCGCAGCGAGAAGGGGATGACGCTGATTCGCGAGGGGCACGAGCCCCTGAACCTGCCCACCCGGGCCCGCGAGGTCTTCGACGTCACCGGGGCGGGCGATACCGTGATCGGCGTGCTCGGCCTGGCGCTGGCGGCCGGGCACGGCTTCGCCGAGGCGATGACCCTGGCCAACCTGGCCGCTGGTCTGGTGGTGGCCAAGCCCGGTACCGCGACCCTCTCCATTGCCGAGCTCTATACCGCCCTGCACGGCGACAAGCTGGCGGAGTTCGGGGTGATCGAGGAGCCCGCGCTGATCGAGGCGGTGCGTGCCGCCCAGGCACGTGGCGAGCGGGTGGTGATGACCAATGGCTGCTTCGACATCCTGCATGCCGGCCACGTCGCTTACCTGGAACAGGCCCGGCGCCTCGGCGACCGGCTGGTGGTGGCGGTCAACGACGATGCCTCCATCGGCCGCCTCAAGGGCCCCAAGCGGCCCATCAATCCCCTGGCGCGGCGCATGCAGGTGCTGGCCGGCCTGGGCGCCGTCGACTGGGTGGTGCCCTTCGGCGAGGACACCCCCCAGCGGCTGATCGAGGCGGTGCTGCCCGACGTACTGGTCAAGGGTGGTGACTATCGTCCCGAGGAGATCGCCGGCGGCGCGGCCGTCCGCGAGGCGGGGGGCGAGGTCAGGGTGCTGGGCTTCGAGGATGGCGTCTCCACCACGGCGATGATCTCCACCATCCTCGACCGCGAGACCTGATGCCGGCGCCACGACCCTGGATCTGTCGGGGCTATGCGACGCTCCTCTACCTCCTCGCGCCGCTGATCTGGCGACGCGTCTGGCGCGAGCAGCTGCCCGGCCGGCCGCGTCGCGAGCGGCTGGGCCTCATCCCGCCCTCCGCCAAGGGGGCACGCACCCTCTGGCTGCACTGCGCCTCGGTGGGCGAGGTGCAGGCCGCCCGGCCCCTGATCGAGGCGCTCGGGGAGCGCTGGCCCAGTCACCGCCTGGTCATCACCACCATGACTGCCACCGGGGCGGAGCGGGTGCTGGCGCTGGCAGGGAATCGCCATGATTCGGGGAGTGAGGGCGAAGTGAGCCATCACTTCGTGCCGCTGGACTTCCCCGGGGCGGCTCGCCGCTTCGTCGCCCGGCTGCAGCCCGACCTCGCCATCTTCTTCGAGACCGAGCTGTGGCCCAACCTGCTGGCGGCCTGTGACCGGGCGGGGGTGCCCGTGGCGGTGGTCAACGGTCGTCTCTCGTCCCGCGCCTTCCAGGGCTACCGTCGACTGCGCCCCCTGATGGCGGAGGCCCTGAGCCATGTGGCCTGGCTGGCGGCCAAGTCCGAGGCCGATGCCCGACGCTACGCCGATCTGGGCATGGCACCGGCCCGCACCACGGTGGTGGGCTCGCTGAAGTTCGATATCGGCACCGGCGGCGAGGCCCGTGAGGTGAGTGAGCGCTTGCGCACCCGGCTGGGCAGCCGGCCGGTCTGGGTGGCCGGCTCCACCCACCCCGGCGAGGACGAACAGGTGCTAGGAGCCCATGCCCGCCTGCTCGAGCGGCTTCCCGATGCCTTGCTGGTCCTGGTGCCCCGCCACCCCCGCCGCTTCGACGACGTGGCCGCGCTGTGCCGCCAGGCGGGCCTGACGCTGGCGCGCCGCTCGCGTGACGAGTGGCCCGGGGACGACACGGCGGTCTACCTGGGCGACACCATGGGGGAGCTGCTGGCGCTCTATGGCGCGGCCGACCTGGCCTTCGTCGGTGGCAGCCTGGTGCCGATCGGCGGGCACAACCTGCTGGAGCCGGCCGCCCAGGGCATCCCGGTGCTCACCGGGCCGGCGCTGGCCAACTTCGAGGACGTGGCCGAGGTGATGCGCGGGGCCGGGGCCCTGGTGGAGGTCGACGATGCCGGGGCGCTGGCCGCCGAGCTGCTGCGCCTGTTCGGCGACCGGAAGGAGCGACAGCGCCTCGCCGAGGTCGGCCGCGAGGTGGTCGCGGCCAACCGGGGCGCCCTGGCGCGCACCCTGGCGGGGCTGGAAGGCCTGATGCCGGCGGAGTGAGTGCTCGCTTCTGCATGTCGGGTCAGGCGGGCAGCAGACGCTCCACGCCCTGTTCGGTGCCCAGCAGCAGCACATCGGCACCGCGGGCCGCGAACAGACCGTTGGTGACCACGCCGACGATGGCATTGAGCCGTGCCTCCATGGCCACCGGGTCGTCGATCATGAATTCGAAGCAGTCGATGATCTGGTTGCCGTTGTCGGTGACCACCCCCTGGCGATAGACCGGATCGGCCCCCAGCTTGACCAGCTCCCGGGCCACGTAGGAGCGGGCCATGGGGATCACCTCCACCGGCAGCGGGAAGGCGCCCAGCCGCTCGACCCTCTTGGAGGCATCGGCGATGCAGATGAAGCGCTCGGCGCAGGCGGCGACGACCTTCTCCCGGGTCAGGGCCGCCCCGCCCCCCTTGATCATGTGCAAGTGAGTGTTCACTTCGTCGGCACCGTCGATATAGAAGGGGACGGTGCCGGCCTCGTTGAGCTCGAAGACCTCGATGCCGTGGCCGCGCAGGCGCTCGGCGCTGGCCTCGGAACTCGCCACGGCACCGCGGAAGTCATGGCGCAGCGCCGCCAGCCGGTCGATGAAGCGGTTCGCGGTGGAGCCGGTGCCGATGCCAAGGATGGTGTCGCGCTCGAGGCGGGGGCGGATCTCGTCGATGGCGGCGGCGGCCACGGCGTCCTTGAGTTCGTCCTGGGTCATGTCGTGCTCGCTGTCGGGTGGATGGCGAATGCCGCGCCATTATAGGCGATGCCGATGGCGGGTGCTGGACGCCATGGCCACCGCAATGCTACCAATAAGGGTTCCTCGCGGCGCCGCTCACGGTGCCCCTCGCGTCACTTCTGGGATATCAGGATGCTCGAAGCTACCGTCAAGAAGATTCTCCAGGCCCGGGTCTACGAGGCCGCCCGGGAAACCCCCATCTCCCCGGCCCCCTTCCTCTCCCGCCGTTTCAACAACCAGATCCTGATCAAGCGCGAGGACCTGCAGCCGGTCTATTCCTTCAAGATCCGTGGCGCCTACAACAAGATGGCCCAGCTCAGCGAGGCGCAGAAGGCCCAGGGCGTGATTGCCGCCTCGGCGGGCAACCATGCCCAGGGACTGGCGATGGCGGCCAAGCTGATGGGCGTCAAGGCGGTGATCGTGATGCCTCGCATCACGCCGGAGATCAAGGTCCAGGCGGTGCGGGCGCGGGGCGCCAAGGTGGTGCTCAAGGGCGATGCCTTCGCCGAGGCGGCGGCCCATGCCCAGGAGCTGATTACCGAGCATGGCTACACCTACATCCCGCCCTTCGACGACATCGATGTCATCGCCGGCCAGGGCACCATTGCCGTGGAGATCCTGCGCCAGCATGGCGGGCCGATCGACGCCATCTTCGTGCCGGTGGGGGGCGGTGGGCTGATCGCCGGCATGGCCGCCTACATCAAGTACCTGCGGCCCGAGATCAAGGTGATCGGGGTGGAGTCCGAGGACAGCGCCTGCCTCAAGGCCGCGCTGGCCGCCGGGGAGCGCGTGGTGCTGGACCAGGTCGGGGTCTTCGCCGAGGGCGTGGCCGTGGCCCAGGTCGGCGAGGTGCCCTTCTCGATCCTGCGCGACCTGATCGACGACGTCATCACCGTCAACACCGACGAGATGTGTGCCGCGGTCAAGGACATCTTCGAGGATACCCGGGCGGTCTCCGAGACCTCCGGGGCGCTCTCGCTGGCGGGCCTCAAGAAGTACATCCAGCAGACCGGTGCCGAGCACCAGACGCTGGTCTGCATCAACTCCGGGGCCAACACCAACTTCGATCGCCTGCAGCACATCGCCGAGCGCACCGAACTCGGCGAGCAGCGCGAGGCGATCCTCGCCGTGACCATCCCCGAGAGGCCCGGCAGCTTCAAGAAGTTCTGCCGCACCATCGGCAAGCGGATGGTCACCGAGTTCAACTATCGCTACGCGGACCCCGAGAGGGCGCACATCTTCGTCGGCGTCCAGGTGAAGCCCGGTGGCGAGGACCGCCAGGCGGTGATCGACAAGCTCCGTGGTGCCGGCTATCCCGTGGAAGACCTCACCGACAACGAGCTGGCCAAGCTGCACATCCGCCACCTGGGGGGTGGCCGGCCGAAGGAGCGCTTCGATGAGGAGGTCTACCGCTTCGAGTTCCCGGAGCGCCCCGGGGCACTGATGAACTTCCTCACCCACCTGCCCCACGACTGGAACATCTCGCTGTTCCACTACCGCAACCACGGGGCCGCCTATGGCCGGGTGCTGGTGGGCATGCAGGTGCCCAATGGCGACCGTACCCACGTCGAGGAGTACTTCGACGACATCGGCTATCGCTACTGGAAGGAGAGCGACAATCCGGCCTACCGGCTCTTCATGGCCTGACGACGTGCAATCCTCGAGGCGCCGAGTGAGCGCTGACTCACCGCAGAGCCTCGGGGTGCCGAGTGTTTAAAAATGTAACACCCTAAGTATGCCGGTTGTCATACGCAGGCATCAGGCCCTATAGTTTCGTCGTCACCGCGCCCTTGCGGTGACCCGACAACAACATCCACAATGACCCTCGCGGTCCTGCCTCCCACGGAGTCGACAATGAAGCGCAAGCCCGATCTGGTCATGGCACTGGTGCTGGTGTTCGGCATCGGGGTCGTGGCGACCGGCTATGCCCAGGCGCTGGCGGGCGGCTGACTCCCCCGCAAGCCGGGTGAAGATCGCCACGACCGGAACCGCCTGATGACGAAGGCCGATGCAGATGCATCGGCCTTCGTCGTTCGTGCCGCAGGGTCCCTCAGGGGCGTATCACCCGGGCATCGCTGATGATGGCATCCAGCGGCACGTCCCAGGGGGCGGCGGGGAGTCGCTCGACTCGCTGGCAGTCATGGGCCAGGCCGATCAGGCGAGGGCGCGGGCCCGGGCGGCGGGTGAAGGCCAGAGTCCGGTCGTAGAAGCCGCCGCCCATGCCCATGCGCTGCCCCTCGTCATCGAAGCCCACCAGCGGCAGCAGGATCACATCGAGGGCCCAGGCCGGCGTTCGCCGGGCGCGGTGCGCCCCGTGGCGGGTCTCGGGCTCCGGGATGCCGAAGCGGTTGGCCACCATGGGCGTTCCCGAGTGGTAGTGCACGAACCACAGCTGGTTGCGGGAGAGCGGCTTGAGGACCGGCAAGTGCACACGGGCGCCACGGCGCTCGAGCCAGGGAATCAACGGGGTGGGATCGATCTCGCCGTCATTGGGCAGGTAGAGGGCCAGGCGGCGGGCGCGCTGGATCTCGGGCAGCTGTCGAAGGCGTCGGCAGAGGCGTTCGGCGGCATCACGGCGGGCCTCGGCGCTCAGTTGGCGACGGCGAAGGCGCAATTCGCGTCTCACCCGGCGACGAGCGTCGTCGGTCGGGGGGGTGGCGGCGGTATCCTGCATGTGGGTCATGTCGGATAAGGGTTCCCCAGAGTGCCGCTGTCGTTCTGGCCCTTGAACCCAGTGGTTCAAGGTGGGTGGCCGCAGCCGAACCGTCAGGCTTTCCGACGCACGGACATGCACACGGGTCCGGCTAGCATTTGGCCCCCTGGGTACTGCGCATAGGCTCGAGGGACGATAACGACTGGCAAACACCCCAGGGAACACCTTCATCCTACCAGAGGCACGGGCGGGGCCAAAGGGATGATTGCGCCGTCTCAACGCTCGGGCATGGCATCCAGCGCCTTCTCGAGGCGGGCATTGAGCTCGTTGAGGCTCTGCTCGCCGGCCCGCTGGTCGTCCAGGGCCTCGAGCAGCTCGTGGGCGATGTTGAGGGCCGCCATGATGGCGATCTTCTCGCGGTCGATCACCCGCCCTCGGGAGTGGATGCCCTGCATGGCGCGGTCGAGGTAGCGGGCAGCCCGCTCGAGCTTGTCCTGCTCCTCCGGTGGGCAGGCGATGGCATAGCTGCGCTCCAGGAGGGTGATCTCGGTGGTGGGCCGCTTGGGCTCGGTCATGGCAGGCTCCGGAAAGGGCCAGGGAAGGGATCGCACGCCGGGTGCGCGTCACAAGGAGCCGATGCGTTAACATCGAGGCCACAGGATGAATGCCAGTCACTATAAGAGAGCCGTTTGCGGGCGGTCAACGCGCCCGGCGGCTCCCACCAGCGGATCTTGCCATGTCATTGATCAACGAACGCCAGGACTTCTCGACCATTGCCGACACCTTCCTGCTCCACGGGAGCATGCAGTCGCCGGCCTTCCTCGACGGACGCCTCTGTGCCGAGCTCGCGCTGCATGACCTGACGCCCGAGGCCTGGCTGGAAGAGGTCTGCCTGAGCCTCGGGGTCGACCAGCCCCGTGACGAGCCCAGTGCCGAGCGGTTGCTGGGCTGGCGCCGCCAGACCCTCGAGGCCCTCTCCGCCGCCGAGCTCAACTTCGAGCCCCTGCTCCCGGACGAGCTCTTCTCCCTGGCCGAGCGTGCCCTGGGCCTGCAGGAGTGGACTCTCGGCTTCCTCGAGGTGGTGGCCGATGCCGGCGAGGCGCCGCGCGGTGCCTGGTCGCCGGCCCTGCGCGAGGCCCTGGAAGACCTCGAGGGCCTGACGAGCATCGAGACCGATATCGAGGACAGTCCGGAGAACGAGAACGACCTCTTCGCCCTCACCGAGCATGCACGCATGGCCGCGATGCTGCTTTACACCGAGCAGCATCCTGGCAAGCCCCAGGTCGAGCAGGTCGACGAGCCCACCCGCCACTGAGGCCGGCCACACAATCCCCACCCACCCAGGAGCCGTGATGCACCCCGAGATCCTGCCCCGCCCCGCCCCCATCACCAATGACGAGTACAGCGCCCGTCGTCGGGCCTTGATGGATCGGCTGCCCGTCGGCAGCGCCGTGCTGCTGCCCGGTGCGGCACTGGTCACCCGCTCGCGGGACAGCGAGTTCCCCTTCCGACAGGACAGCGACTTCCACTACCTGACCGGCTTTCCCGAACCCGAGGCCCTGCTGCTGCTGCTGCCGGGCCGCGAGGCCGGCGAGAGCGTGCTGTTCTGCCAGGACCGCGATCCGACGCTGGAAGCCTGGACGGGCATCCGCCTGGGCGCCGATGGCGCCGTGCGCGAGCATGGCATCGACCAGGCCTTCGAGAATGCCGAGCGCGAGGAGCGCCTGGCCGAACTGCTCGACGGTCGTCATGCCCTCTACCTGCCGCTGGGCGATGCCGAGGCCCTGGCGCTCGCCGAGGAGGTGCGCGGTGAGCTGGCCGGCCGTGCACGCCGAGGGGCGGTGGCGCCATCGGCCTTTGCCGACGTCAGCGACCTGATCCACGAGCAGCGCCTTCGCAAGAGCGAGGCGGAGCTGGCCCTGATGCGCCATGCCGGGGCGATCTCCGCCCGGGCCCATGTGCGGGCCATGCGCGCGTCTCGCCCGGGGCTCATGGAGCGACAGCTGCAAGCCGAGCTCGAGCACGAGTTCCGCTGGCAGGGCGGTAGCGGCCCCGCCTACGCCAGCATCGTCGGTGGCGGCATCAATGCCTGTGTGCTGCACTACATCGAGAACCATGCCCCCCTGGAGGATGGCGCGCTGGTGCTGATCGATGCCGGCGCCGAGTTCGATCTCTATGCCGGCGACATCACCCGCACCTTCCCGGTCAACGGCCGCTTCTCCGAGGCCCAGCGGGCCCTCTACGAGGTGGTGCTGGCTGCCCAGGAGCGCGCCGTTGCCGCGGTCCGCCCCGGCGTCACCCTGGCGACGATCCACGAGGGCGTGGTGCACGACCTCACCGCCGGTCTCATCGATCTCGGGCTGCTGGAGGGCGACGTCCAGGCGCGCATCGACGATGGCAGCTACAAGCGCTTCTACCTGCACTCGACCTCCCACTGGCTGGGACTCGACGTGCATGACGTGGGGGCCTATCGCCACGAGGGCCAGCCCCGCGCCCTGCTGCCCGGTATGGTGCTCACCGTGGAGCCCGGCCTCTACGTGCCCGCCGACGACGACCTGCCGCAGGCTTTCCGCGGCATCGGTATCCGCATCGAGGATGACGTGGCGGTGACGCCCGACGGCCACGAGGTGCTGACCGCGGATGTGCCCAAGCGGGTGGCGGAAATCGAGGCCCTGATGGACAGGAAGTGACCAGTCGAGGAGTCGTTGGCAATGCCTTTATGTAATGTACGTTATGAAATGATAGGCGGCGATCATGACGCCGAAGCATGACGAGAAGGTGGATATCGCCATCATCGGTGGCGGCCTGGTGGGCGCCAGCCTGGGCTGTGCCCTGGCCGCGCTCGTCGAAGGGGCGGGGCTCAGGGTGGCGGTGATCGAGGCCGCACCGCTGCTGCCGCAGCGGGCCGAGCCCTGGCAACCCAGCTTCGATGCCCGGGCGAGTGCCATCGCCGGCGGTTCCGCGCGACACTTCGCGAGCCTGGGCGTCTGGGAGCGCATGGCCGAGATGGCGGCCCCGATCCGCACCATCCACGTCAGCGAGCGGGGCCGGCTGGGCGTGACCCGGCTGCGCGCCGCGGAACTGGGCGTCGAGGCGCTGGGCCACGTGATCCCCAATGCCTGGATGGGGCGGGTGCTGCATGGCCGGCTGAGCGAGCTGCCGCTGGCCTGGCACTGTCCGGCCAGGGTCGAGGCGATCCACCCCGTCGCCGAGGGGCATCGGCTGCAGCTATCGGATGGCAGCGAGCTGGAGGCCGGGCTGACGGTGCTCGCCGACGGCGGTCGCTCGGGGCTCAAGGAGCGGCTGGGGATCGAGAGCCATGAGCGGCCCTACGACCAGGTGGCGCTGATCGCCAGCGTCGAGGTCAGCCGTCCCCACGAGGGCGTCGCCTACGAGCGCTTCACCCCGGCGGGGCCCATCGCCCTGCTGCCCCTCCAGGGTCAGGCCATGGAGCTGGTCTGGACCCATGAGCGCGGCCAGGAGGAGCGTCGCCTGGCCCTGTCCGATGGGGACTTCCTGGCAGAGCTGCAGCAGGCCTTCGGTGATCGGGCCGGGCATTTCCGGCGGGTGGGTCGACGCCATGCCTATCCGCTCTCGTTGATCACCGCCCGCGAGACCGCTCGCCCCGGGCTGGCGGTGCTGGGCAATGCCGCCCATGCCCTGCACCCGGTGGCCGGCCAGGGGTTCAACCTGGCACTGCGCGGGGTCATGGACCTGGTGGCTGCCATCGAGACCGGCATCGAGCGGGACCAGCGCCCGGGGAGTTCGGCGGTCCTGCAGGATTTCGAGGCGCGCCGGGACGCCGACCGTGGCAACGTCATCCGCTTCAGCGACGGCCTGATCCGCCTGTTCGGGCTTGATCTTCCCCTGCTTTCCCATGCCCGAGCAGCCGGCCTTGTGGGCCTGAACCTGACGGGACCACTGCGCCGCGGCCTGGCCCGCCGGGCCATGGGATTGGAAAGATAGCGGCTGATGGGAAAGCGGCTGGGGCAACGGTCGCCGGAACGACAGGGACAGGAACCCCGGAGGGAGGATGGGGCATCGACACGCTGGACAGAGAGCATGGCCATCGGGGCCATCACGGGGAGCAGAGGTCATGAGTGCAGAACAGGAAGGCGCGCCGGCGTCGTTCGAGGTGATCGTCGTCGGCGGCGGCATGGTGGGCACGGCGCTGGCCTGCCTGCTGGGGCGGGCCGGTCTGGAGGTGGCATTGCTGGATGCCCGCGAGGCACCGCTCGACCCCGACGTCGCGGGAAAGGGGCCGCCCTCCATGCGGGTCAGTGCCCTGACCCCGGTATCGCGGCAGTTGCTGGAGGGGCTGGGGGCCTGGGCGTGGATGGCCTCGCGCCGGGTGAGCCCCTACCGCTTCATGCAGGTCTGGGATGGCGAGGGCAGCGGCGAGGTGAACTTCTCCGCGGAGCAGGCCGGGGTGCCGGTGCTGGGGCATATCGTCGAGAACGACGTCACCCTGGCGGCGCTGGAGGCATGTCTGGCGGAGCTTCCGAGCGTGCAGGCGCGCTTCGGTGCCCGGGTGGCCGCGCTCGAGTCCGGCGACGACGGGCGGACGGTTCGGCTGGAGGATGGCAGCCGGCTGACGGCCCCCCTGGTGGTGGCCGCCGACGGCGCCCGCTCACCGCTGCGCAAGATGGCCGGCATCGACGTCCGCTCCCGCGACACCGGCCAGGTGGCCGTGGTCACCACGGTGCGTACCCGCCTCGCCCATGGCGGCGTCGCGCGCCAGGTCTTCCTCCCCACGGGGCCGCTGGCCTTCCTGCCGCTGCATGTCGAGGGTGGCGACCGCCACTGTTCCATCGTCTGGTCCACCTCCCCGGAGGAGGCCGAGCGCCTGGTGGCCCTGCCCGGCGAGGCACTGGGCCTGGAGCTGGCGGCGGCCATCGAGCACCGGCTGGGCGAGGTGACGGTGACGGACCGGGCGCTGGCGGTGCCGCTCACCCAGCGCCACGCCGAGCGCTACGTGCTGCCGGGCTTCGCCCTGGTGGGGGATGCGGCACACAGCATCCATCCCCTGGCGGGCCAGGGAGTGAACCTGGGGCTGATGGATGCGGCGGTGCTCGCCGAGGAGCTGGTCACGGGCCGGCGGCGGGGGCTCTCCCCGGGGGATGCGGCGCTGCTGGGCCGCTACGCCCGGCGGCGGCGCGGCGACAATGCCGCCATGCTGGCGCTGATGGACGGCTTCCGGCTGCTCTTCGGGGCGCGCCACCCGGCGCTCACCCTGGCGCGCAACCTGGGGCTCTCGGGCGTCGACCGGCTGGGGCCGCTCAAGCGCCTGCTGATGCAGCAGGCGACGGGGCATCGCGGTCGCCTGCCTCGCGCCTGCCGGCCGCTCAGCCGCCGCGCCGCTGGCTGAGCACGTTGAGGGCCTTGAGCAGGTTGAGGGCCTCGCCGAGCTGGTAGTCCTCACGCAGGCGCTCGCTCATCTCGCTGCGGGTGCGCTCTTCCTCACGGGAGCCCAGGTGGCCCTCCAGGTCCGATTCGCGCACGTCCAGGCCACTGCCCTCGGCCACTTCCAGGCGGCCGCGGATCACCTCCACGTCGGGCTCGATGCCCTGGGCCTGGATCGAGCGCCCGTCGGGGGTGAAGTAGAGCGCGGTGGTCAGCTTGAGCCCCTCGCCGTTGCCCAGCGGCATGATCTGCTGCACCGAGCCCTTGCCGAAGCTCTCGGTTCCCATCACTACGCCGCGGCGCTGGTCCTGCAGGGCGCCGGCGACGATCTCTGCCGCCGAAGCGCTGCCGCCGTTGATCAGCACCACCAGCGGCACGTCGGCGGCCGCGGTCTCGCGACCGGCCGAGAAGCGCATCTCGCTGTCCGGCAGGCGCCCCTCGGTATAGACGATCAGTCCCTCGTCGAGGAAGGCATCCGCCACGTCCACCGCGGCCTGCAGCACCCCGCCGGGGTTGTTGCGCAGGTCGAGTACCAGGCCCTTGAGCGGCCCGTCGCGTTCCAGGCGGCGGATGGCGCTGCCGACCTGCTCACCGGTGCGGGTCTGGAACTGGCTGACCCGCAGGTAGCCGTAGCCCGCCTCCAGCAGCTCGCTCTTGACGCTCTCGGTGCGGATGATCTCGCGGGTCAGGGTGACCTCCCGGGGGGCGTTCTCGCCTTGGCGCAGGATGGTCAGGCGGATCTCGGTACCCGGGTCGCCGCGCATCAGGTTGACCGCCTCCTGCAGCGAGAGCCGATCGGTGGGCGTATCGTCGATGCGCAGGATCTTGTCCCGGGACTGCAGGCCGGCCCGGGAGGCCGGGGTATCGTCGATGGGCGTGATCACCGTCAGCTGGCCATCCTCCATGCCCACCTCGATGCCCACGCCGCCGAACTCACCCTGGGTGGATTCGCGCAGGCTCTCGAACTCCTCGCTGTCCAGGTAGGCGGAGTGGGGATCGAGCTCGCTGAGCATGCCGCGCATGGCG
Organism: Halomonas sp. CKK8; assembly: GCF_029625235.1. Lineage (NCBI taxonomy): Bacteria > Pseudomonadati > Pseudomonadota > Gammaproteobacteria > Oceanospirillales > Halomonadaceae > Halomonas > Halomonas sp. CKK8. Next base: position 31,550 of record NZ_CP121193.1, read on the forward strand.
TTGCGCAGCAGGTCGGCATCCTCGACCTCCTCCACATAGGCGCGCTTGATGCGTTCGAACACCTCGGCGAAGGCCTGGATCTCGGCCACGGGCAGCTCATCCTCCGGGCCCTGGCCCTGGGCAGCGACGGGCAGGGGGGCGAGCGCCAGCAGGGCGGCCGGCAGCAGTGCCGACACCAGGCGGCGCGTCACGGTGGGCAGAGCGGCGGGACGTAGGGGCATGCAGATTCTCGCGGTTCCGGAGGTGGCAGCCCAGCATAGCCCGTGGCCGGGCGTCTATGGAATAGCCGGGCCTCAGGGCTGGCGGGCGATCCAGCGCCGCGGGTCGATGGGGTCGCCGCCACGGCGTACCTCGAAGTAGAGCCCCGGACGCTGCTGGCCACCGCTGTCGCCCACCGCGCCCAGGGTGTCGCCGCGGGAGACGGCAGCCCCGACCCCGGCGGTGAAGTGCTGCAGGTGGGCATGCAGGGTCATGACCCGGTCGCCGTGATCGACGATCAGCAGGTTGCCGAAACCGCGCATCCAGTCGGCGAACACCACCCGACCAGCGTGCACGGCCTTGACTGGGGTGCCCGCGGCGGCCCGGATCAGCAGGCCGTTGCGATGCACGCCGGCCCCCTCGTGGAAGGTGGAGGCGATGCTGCCCTGCACCGGCCACGGCAGCTCGCCGCGGGTCTGCTCGATGGCGGTAGAGGGGGGCGGCCGCTCCAGGCGGGCCAGCTTCTCCTGCACCTCGCGCAGGGTGCGCTCGGCATGGGCCCGGTCCTGGGCGAGCGTCGCCAGGCGGGCCTGTTCGCTGGCGAAGCGCTCGTCGAGCCGGGCCACCAGGGTGGCACGTTCCGACATCTGCTCGGCCAGGGTAGTGCTGCGCGCGGCGAGCTCCTCGGCCACGGCCTCGAGGCGTTCGACGCGCTGCGACAGCGCCCGGCGAGTGTCCGCCAGCTCGGCATCGAGCCTCGCCAGCGCGTCGAGGCGCGCGTTGCGCGCCCGGGCCAGGCGGTTGAGGTAGGTCTGCAGGCGGTCGAGCCGCGCCGGGTCGTCCTGGTTGAGCAGCAGCTTGAGCTGGGGGGTGCGGCCGAGGCGGTAGAGGGCATCGAGCTGGGCCGAGAGGGCCTCGACCTGCTCGGTGCGCTCGGCGGCCAGCTGGTCGCGGCGCGACTCGAGGCTGGCGATCTCGTCGCCGAGCGCGCGTCGCTCGGCCTGCAGGGCGTCGAGGCGGCGGTGAGTCTCGGCGAGTGACGTCTCCACCTCGCGCAGGGCCTCGCTGGCCTCGTCCCGGGCCTCCCGGGTGGTGGAGAGCTGCGCGGAGACCGCCTTGAGTTCCTCGCCGAGGGCATCGAGGCGCGCCTGCGCCTCCCGCTCGGAGGGCTGGGCGGCAAGCGGCGATGCCAGGCCCAGCAGCAGGACCAGCCCCGGTAGCCATGCGCCGAGCGCCGCCACGCCTCTCGCCATTCCCTGGCCTCCCCGACCGTCTCAGTCGCGCTCGATCAGCACCCGGCCGGTCATCTCCTCGGGGATCGGCTGGTCCATCATCGTCAGCAGGGTCGGGGCGATGTCGCACAGGCTGCCGTCGTCCAGCAGTCGCGCCGGGTGCTCGCCGACATAGATCAGCGGCACCTCGAAGGTGGTGTGGGCGGTCTGGGGCGCCCCGGTCTCGGGGTGGACCATCTGCTCGGCGTTGCCGTGGTCGGCGGTGACCAGGCAGGCACCACCGACGCGCTGGATCGCCTCCACCACCCGGCCGACGCAGGCGTCCACCGCCTCGATGGCCTTCACCGCCGCCTCGAAGTCGCCGGTGTGGCCCACCATGTCGCCGTTGGCGTAGTTGCAGACGATCAGGTCGAACGTGCCGCCATCGATCGCCTCCACCAGCCGGTCGGTGACCTCCTCGGCGCTCATCTCGGGCTTCTCGTCGTAGGTCTTCACCTCCTGGGGGGAGGGTACCAGCACCCGGGTCTCGCCCCGGTACTCCGCCTCGCGGCCGCCGGAGAAGAAGAAGGTGACGTGGGCATACTTCTCGGTCTCGGCGATGCGCAGCTGGGTGAGGCCGCGTTTCTCCATCACCTCGCCCAGGGTGTTGACGAGCTCCGCCGGCGGGAAGGCCGCCGGCGCCGGGATATCGGCGGCATACTGGGTCAGCATCACCAGGCCGTCGGCGGCGAGCCTGGGCCGCACGCGGCGCTCGAAGCCGCTGAAGCCCTCCTCGACGAAGGCGCGGGTCAGCTCCCGGGCGCGGTCGGCGCGGAAGTTCATGAAGATGGCGGCATCGCCGTCGACCATGGCCACCGGCGCGCCGCTCGGGCGGATGCTGGTGGCGGTGACGAACTCGTCGGTCTCGTCGCGCTCGTAGGCCCGGCGCAGCCCCTCCTCGGCCCCGATCGCCTCGAACTCGCCCTCGCCCTCGGTGATCAGGCGGTAGGCCTTCTCGACGCGGTCCCAGCGGTTGTCGCGGTCCATGGCGTAGTAGCGGCCGATGATCGAGGCCACGAAGCCGTTCTCGGGGCCGACCAGTTCGGCGAGGCGGGCGTTGGTGCGCTCCAGCGAGGCCATGGCACTCTTCGGCGGCATGTCGCGGCCGTCGAGGAAGGCGTGGACGTAGATCCGCCGCGCGCCGCGGCGGGCGGCCAGCTCGGCCATTGCCAGGAAGTGCTCCTCATGGCTGTGCACGCCGCCCGGCGAGAGCAGGCCCAGCAGGTGCACCGCCTTGCCCTCTGCCACGGCGGCATCGATCGGCGCGGTCAGGGCCGCGATGGTGTCCAGGTCGCCATCCTCGACGGCCTTGGTGATGCGCGTGAAGTCCTGGTAGACGATGCGCCCGGCGCCCAGGTTCATGTGGCCGACCTCGGAGTTGCCCATCTGGCCATCCGGCAGGCCCACGTGGCGGCCGTCGGTATGGATCAGGGTGTGCGGCTGCTCCTGCCACAGGCGATCCATCACCGGGGTGCGGGCGGCGAGCACGGCGTTGTCCCTGGCGTCCTCGTTGTAGCCATAGCCGTCGAGGATGATCAGCGCCACCGGACGCGGGGTGGGGGTGCGGGATTCGGTCATGGGGAGGGCCTCTTTGTCCTTGTCAGCCCCGGCAGGCACGCGGGCGGTCACCGGGGTCGCGACTTGCATCTGCTTGCGGCATCATATCGCAGGGCACCGCCGGACGTCATTTGAGCGGCCCACGGACCGCGGCTCGCCGTGGCTTTGTGTATACTGGGCGCCGCCGCGACTGGCCGGCCTCATTCACCGTGCACCCGAGACAAGAGTTAGCCGAACCCATGATCGATCAGCTGTTCGAATTCGTGCAGAATCACCCGCTGCTGGTGGGGGCCTTCCTGCTGGTGTTGACCGCCTGGATCGCCTACGAGGTCCGCAACAGCAGCAGTGGAGGCGTGACCTCCGGCGAGGCGACCCAGCTGGTCAATCGCGAGGACGCCGTGGTGCTGGACCTCCGAGAGGCCGGCGAGTTCAAGGCGGGCCACATCGCCGGGGCGCGCAATATCCCCCAGAGCAAGCTCGACGAGCGCATGCGCGAGCTCGACAAGTTCAAGGGCAAGCCGATCATCGTGGCCTGCAAGCATGGCCAGAGCGCCGGCGTCGCCCAGGCCAAGCTGACCAAGGCCGGCTTCGAGCGGGTGCTCAAGCTCAAGGGCGGCATGGCCCAGTGGCAGGCCGATGGCCTGCCGGTCGTCAAGAAGTAGTGCCACCAGGCCGCGACGCATCATCGACACGCATTCACCGAATCAAAGGACCTTTCCCATGGCGGAAGAGAACAACCAGAACGCCGGCGCCAACGGCCAGGCGGCCGGCCAGCAGGACAAGCCCCAGCTGCAGTTCGCCCTGCAGCGCATCTACGTCAAGGACATCTCCTTCGAGGCCCCCAACTCGCCGACGGTCTTCCAGCAGCCGTTCAAGCCCAAGGTCGGCCTGGACCTGAACACCACCAGCCGCCAGGTCGGGGAAGGCCTCTACGAGGTGGTCGTCAAGGTCACCGCTCAGGTCACCCACAGCGAGGAAGGTACCACCTCCTTCCTGGCCGAGATCGAGCAGGCTGGCCTGTTCCGCATCAGCGGCATCGAGGGGCAGCAGCTCGACCACACCCTGGGCGCCTTCTGCCCCAACATGCTCTTCCCCTATGCCCGCGAGTGCATCGACAACCTGGTCAACCGGGGCGGCTTCCCGCCGCTGATGCTGGCGCCGGTCAACTTCGAGGCGATCTACGCCCAGAAGAAGAAGCGCGAGGCCGAACAGGCCCAGCCGTCGGGCGAGCAGGCGACCCAGTAAGGGTGAGCGGCCCGTGTCAGTGAACGTCCTGCACGTGAGGGCCCCGCGCATCCACGTCGCCGCCGACCTTGTCGTCGGCGGCGACGTCGTTCTGCCCGAGGGGCCGGCCCGCCACGTGGCCCGGGTGCTGCGCCTGGCCGAGGGCGCATCGTTGCGGCTCTTCGACGGCGCCGGCCGGGAGGCCTGGGCGGTGATCACCGAGGCCTCCCGCAAGCGGCTGGTGGCGCGCATCGAGGCCGTGGCTCCCGGCACCGGCGAGTCGCCGCTCGCGGTGCACCTGGGGCAGGCGATCTCCAAGGGCGACCGCATGGACTACGCCATCCAGAAGGCGGTCGAGCTCGGCGTGGCGGCGATCACCCCGCTCTATACCGAGCATGGTGACGTGCGCCTCAAGGGCGAGCGCGAGGCGAAGAAGCTCGCCCACTGGCAGGCCGTGGCCGCCAGCGCCTGCGAGCAGTGCGGTCGCGCCACCCTGCCATCCGTGCACCCCCCTGCCGGCCTGGCCGACTGGCTGGCGGGCCGCCACGAGGCGCTGCGCCTGGTGCTGCATCCCGGTACCGCAGGAGCCCTGGAACAGCGGGAGGCGCCCGCCACCGCCGCCCTGCTGATCGGCCCGGAAGGCGGGCTGTCCGAGGCCGAGGTCGAGACGGCCCTGGCCGGCGGCTTCGTCCCCCTGTCCCTCGGCCCGCGCATCCTGCGCACCGAGACCGCGCCGGTGGTGGCGCTGTCGCTGCTGCAATCCCGCTTCGGGGACCTGTGAACGCCGATGCATCCCCGGCGCCTTGTGCCTCCCCTCACCGGAGCTCCCCCATGCCCGACTCCCGAGACCGCCGCCCATCCCCCTCGTCTCGCCCCGCCGGCACGCGCAACTATCGTGCCCCCAGGGCGGCCGTCGGCGACGTGGCCTACCTCGAGGTGGTGACCGTCAACGACACCGGCGCCTTCCTCGACTGGGGCCACCCCCGTGACCTGCTGCTGCCCTACGGCGAGCAGCGCTTCCGTCCCAGCGTGGGCAAGCGGGTGCTGGTGATGATCTACGAGGACCAGCAGGGCCGGCCGGTGGCCTCCCAGAAGCTCGAGCGCTTCATCGCCGACGAGGCCGCGGGCCTGCAAGCAGGCGACGCGGTGTCGCTGGTGATCGCTGACCAGACCGACCTGGGGCTCAAGGCGGTGGTGAACCAGCGCTTCTGGGGCCTGCTCTACCGGGACGACCTGAGTCGGCCGCTGCGCCGCGGCCAGCGCCTCACCGGCTACGTGAAGCGCCTGCGTGACGATGGCCGGCTGGACCTCTCGCTGCTGCCGCCGGGCGAAGCGCGGCTCGACGTGGTCGGCGAGCGGGTGCTCAAGGCCCTGCGCGAGAGCGGCGGCTACCTGCCCCTGGGTGACAGGAGCGACCCGGCGGAGATCAAGGCGCGGCTGGGGGTGAGCAAGAACGCCTTCAAGCAGGCCATCGGCCGGCTCTTCAAGCGCCAGTTGATCACCCTGGAGCCCGGTGGGATCCGCCTGGTGCCGGGCGGGGAGTAGCGGGTTGATGCGGGCCTGGCAACTTGGTGCCCCCGCCGGCCCTGCGGCATACTGACCGCATTCACTCCTCAGACCGGAAACCCGACGCCATGAGCGAACGCGCGCTGAAGATCGGCGTGGTGATGGATCCCATCGCCGATCTCACCTACAAGAAGGACACCAGCCTGGCCATGCTGTGGGCCGCCAGGGACCGTGGCTGGTCGCTGCACTACCTGGAGCAGGAGGACCTCTTCCTGCGCGAGGGGCGCGCCTTCGGCCGGATGCGCGCGCTGGAGGTGCACCGCGACCCCGGTCACTGGTTCGACCTGGGGGAGCCCGAGGTGGTGCCCCTGGCCGAGCTCGACGTGATCCTGATGCGCAAGGACCCGCCGGTCGACGGCTACTTCCTCAACGCCGTCTACCTGCTGGGCTTCGCCGAGCGCGAGGGCGTGCTGGTGGTCAATCCCACCCAGGCGCTGCTGGAGTGCAACGAGAAGCTCTTCGCCCAGCAGTTCCCGGAGTGCTGCACTCCGACCCTGGTCTCCTGCAACGAGGGCGTGCTGCGCGACTTCCACGCCGAGCACGGCGACGTGATCTTCAAGCCGCTGGACGGCATGGGCGGCACCGGGATCTTCCATGTGCGCCCCGAGGGCCGCAACCTGGGCGCCATCATCGAGATGCTCAGCGAGCGCGGCAGGCGCCAGATCATGGCCCAGCGCTACATCCCCGAGATCAGCGAGGGCGATACCCGCATCCTGCTGGTGGACGGCGAGCCGATCCCCTTCGGCCTGGCCCGCGTGCCCATGGCCGGGGAGACCCGCGGCAACCTGGCCGCCGGCGGCACCGGGGTCAGTCGCGAGCTCACCGCCCGCGACCACTGGCTCATCGAGCAGGTCCAGCCGACGATCCGCGAGAAGGGACTGATGTTCGTCGGCCTCGACGTGATCGGCGACTACATCACCGAGATCAACGTCACGAGCCCCACCTGCGTGCGCGAGATCGACGACCAGCGCGGCACCGATATCGCCGGCCAGCTGATGGACGCCATCCAGCGTCGTCTCGGCGAGCGGCGCTGACCCGGGAGGCCGACGGCCCATGACGAGCAGCCCCCTCAGCGACCCCATCCAGTATGCCCCGGTCACCCGGCCGTACCGGCACTGGCTGGCCTGGTCGCTGGCGCTGCTGCTTCACCTGGTGGTCATCGGCGTGGTGGCCAGCCGCCAGTTCGCGCCGGCGCCCGTCGAACGCTCCAGCATCGACGTGGTGCTGGTGAGCCGGCCGTCCCCGGAGGCCGTGGAGGCCGCGGCCATCGCCGAGGCCGACCAGCGCGCCGCCGGCACGCCCCAGGAGCAGGCCCCGGCGGAGGCCCGGGCCGCGCCCATGGACGAGCTGCCGGAGCTGCAGGCGGCCGAGCCCGAGGTGGACCCGGCTACCCCGGCCGAGCCGGAGAGTGCCGCCCGCCCGGAGCCCGACCGCGACAGCGAGGCACCCGAGCCCCCGGCGGCCGAGCGCCCCCGCGAGGCCCAGGCGACCCCCGAGCCTCGCGACAGTGCCCCCCAGTCGGCCGAGACCTCGGCGCCGCCCACCGCCTCGGCCCCCTCCGCCTCGGGACGCGACCTGCTCGCCCAGGCCACCACCAGCATCCGCGAGCAGGGGCTCTCGTCGGAGTTCGCCGGCGAGCAGCCCGGGGAGGGGCGCCAGGCCGCCCAGCAGGCCGCCGAGGCGCGCTACATCGACGACTGGACCCGCCGCGTCGAGGATTACGGCAACCGGGTGCACCCGGCGCCGCGTCACCTCGAGGGGCAGCTGCGCATCCGGGTGGTGATCGGCCGCGACGGTCAGGTTCGCCGGGCAGAGGTGATACAATCCTCGGGACATGCCGAACTCGACCAGGCGGCCCTGGACACGGTGCACGGTGCCGCGCCCTATCGCCCCTTCGACCGGGGCATGGGCAACCTGGACAGCCTGTCCATCACCCGGGTCTGGCGGTTCGGCCAAGGCAATCATCACGGCGTGCAATAGGTCCGCCGGGGAGTCTCATGCAATCCGTGCAACACTTCGGCTTGAAAAACCACTTCCTGCTGGCGATGCCGCACCTGGAAGACCCCAATTTCGCCGGCAGCCTCAGCTACCTCTGCGACCATGACGAGAACGGCACCATGGGCGTGATCGTCAACCGGCCCCTGGAGCTGACCCTGGACGCCCTCTTCGAGCAGCTCGAGCTGGGCGGCGACGAGAGCCCCCATCGCGATGCGCCGGTCTACTATGGCGGCCCGACCCACAAGGATCGCGGCTTCATCCTGCATCGCGGGGCCAGCGACGCCTGGGATTCCAGCATCCAGGTCGCCGATGACATCGCCCTGACCACCTCCATGGACATCCTCCAGGCACTGGCGGACGGCAAGGGGCCCGAGCAGTTCCTGGTCTGCCTGGGCTGTGCCGGCTGGGAGTCGGGCCAGCTGGAGGCAGAGCTCAAGGAGAACGCCTGGCTCACGGTGGAGGGGCGCGCCGACATCCTCTTCACGGTGCCGCCCGAGCAGCGCCTGGGCGCCGCCGCGGGCATCCTGGGCATCGACCTGAACCTGATGACCCGCGAGGCGGGCCACTCCTGATGAGGGGCCTGCGCGTGATGACGGAGCCGGCGTGATGGCCGATGCCGGCTCGCGACTGATCCTGGCCTTCGACTTCGGCACCCGGCGCATCGGCGTGGCGGTGGGCAATGAGCTGCTCGCCAGCGCCCGGGAGCTCGCGCCCTTGCCGGCCCGGGACGGCATCCCCGACTGGGCGCAGGTGGCGCGGCTGGTGGACGAGTGGCGCCCGGACCTCTTCGTGGTGGGGCTGCCGCTCAACATGGACGGCAGCGAGTCGGTCATGAGCACTCGAGCGCGCAAGTTCGGCAAGCGCCTCTACGGCCGCTACGGCATCCCCTGCGAGATGGTCGACGAGCGCGGCTCCACCCGCGAGGCCAAGTCGATCGCCCGGGAAGCCGGCCACCGCGGCAACTTCCGTGAACAGGGCGTCGACGGCATCGCCGCGGTGCTGATCCTGGAGAGCTGGTTCGCCCGGGGCGAGGGCCTGCCGCCGCGCTGATCAGGCCGGGCTGGCGCCGCCGTCGCGGTATTTCCGGGCGAAGTCGCCCACCGAGATGCAGGTGAACTTCTCGATGAAGAACGCCAGGGTCGCCGGGCAGCGGAAGCGCTCCTCGAAGGCCTCCACCTCTCCTTCCCGCTCCCGCTCGACGCTCGCCAGGTAGGCGTCACCGGCCTTGCGTACCCTGACGGTCGCCTGGCTGTCCTCGGCCTGTTTCTCGACCAGCAGCTCTTGCTGCTCCTCGAGCAGCTCCCCCAGCACCTTGCCCCCCTCGCGCTCCTCGGGCGAGGCCCAGAGGGGCTGGTCACGGTCGCCGTAGCGGTAGAGGAAGATCATCGGCAGCACCGAGAAGATGGCCGTCGTGAGGGTCCAGGTCATCGCCGCGCCGGAGAGGTGCGCCGTGAACACCGCGACCAGCTGCACGACGATGCCCAGCGCCAGCAGCCCCGCCAGGGGGCGCCACATCCGCGGGTTCATGAAGCCCCGGTCCAGGAAATAGCCCCACAGCCCGATCACCACGACCGCCCCCACGCCCAGCTGGAGCATGGCGGTAAGCGACCCGCCGCCCATCAGCAGGGCGATGGCGCCGATCAGGATCAGCAGGGTATAGAAGCCACACAGCAGCAGATACGCACGCTTCAGGTTCATCGGTGTTGCGCCTCCAGGCCTGGTCGCCATGTGCGGCGACGCGGTTTGTCGTTCCCCACCAGCATAGGCGATCGGTCGCGACCTGCAGGCCACTCAGAAGGTAGCGTCGTCAACGCCCAGGCGGTCGGGGACGAACCAGGGCACGTCGCGCAGGTCCTTGTCGATGAGTTCCTCGACCCCGAGCAGGGTGGCGAAGATCGCCATGCGCACCGGGATGCCGTTGTCGGTCTGGCGGAAGATCGCCAGGCGCGGGTCGCCGTTGAGGTCCACGTCCAGGTCGTTGGCCTCGGGACGGCTGTCGCGGGGCAGCGGGTGCATGACGATGGTGGCGGGGCCGCAGCGGCTGTCCAGGAAGGCGCGATCCACGGTGAAGTCCCGGGAGAGGTTGAAGCCCTCGCTCATTTCGGCGGTGAAGCGCTCCTTCTGGATGCGGGTGGTGTAGACCACGTCGACGTCGGAGAAGTCGCCGGCCAGGCTCTCGCGGACCTCCACGCTGAGCCCCTGGCGGCTGACCCGCTCGATCAGGTGGCTCGGCATCTCGAGGCCGGGCGGCGCCACCAGGGTGACGCGCATCGGGGCGTAGCGGGACAGCAGCTTGATCAGGGAGTGCACGGTGCGGCCGTACTTCAGGTCGCCGGTCATCAGCACGTGGGCGTCCCTGAGCGCCTTGCCCTGGAGGGTGAACTCCTTGTCGATGGTATAGAAGTCCAGCAGCGCCTGGCTGGGATGCTCGCCGGGGCCGTCGCCGGCGTTGATCACCGGCACCTTCGTCGCGGCGGCGAACTCCGCCACCGAGCCCTGGTCGGGGTGGCGCATGACGATGGCGTCGCAGTAGCCGCTCATCACCCGGCTGGTGTCGTAGAGCGACTCGCCCTTGGCCATGGAGGAGAAGGTGAAGCCGGTGGTGTCGCAGACGCTGCCGCCGAGCCGCGAGAAGGCGGCATGGAAGCTGACCCGGGTGCGGGTGCTGGCCTCGAAGAAGAGGTTGCCGAGCACGGCCCCTTCCAGCACCCGGGTGATCTTACGGCGGCTTGCGATGGGCTCCATCCGTGCGGCGACGCGCATCAGGTGGTCGATATCGTCGCGGGACAGGGAGTCGATGGAGAGCAGGTGGGAACTCATCACAGGCCTCGGCTGATGGCTAGGGGACGGGCGCTAGTGTAACCCTCCGGGGGGATGGCTTCACGGGCGACCCGCTTCAGGCTATTGGCCGACCAGCTCGGCGAGCTGGCCGGCATGGGCCATCACCTCGCGGATGGCCGTGTCGGTATCCAGGTCCTCCATGGCAACCACGCCGACGCAGGCCTCCACGCCAGGGCGAGCCTGGGGCGAGGCGATGGCACTGGCCACGCCGACGGCACCGCGCTGCAGCTGGCCATGGGTCAGGCTGAAGCCCTCGGCTCGCGCCTGGCGTACGGCCTCGTCATCGTCCGGCTGCGGGGGGCGAGCGGCCAGGATGGCGATGCCAGCCGCGCCGCGGGTCAACGGATGGCGGCTGCCCACCCGGTAGCCGACCCGCAGCAGTCCCTCCTCGGGCTCGGCTTCCATGATCACCACGCACTCGTCGCCCTGGGTGACCGAGATGAAGGCCGTGGCCCGTGTGGCCCTGGCCAGCTTGCGCAGCAGGGGCTGCGCCACGGCACGCAGTTGCGGCTCAAAGCGCGAGGCCAGCAGCGACATACCCGCGCCCAGGCGCACCGGGCCCTCAGTGGTCCGCGTGATCAGACCATGCACCTCGAGGGTCGTGACGATGCGGTAGGCGATGGCGCGATGCACATCCAGCTGCTCAGCCAGTTCGGCCACGCTGATGCCCTCGGCATGCTCGGCGATGATTTCAAGTGCGCACAGGCCGCGATCCAGGGTTTGCAGGGTAGTGGCCATCGAACGACCTTCCTCGAGTCGGTGCTAGTGGCTGGGTAGGGCGGTGCAGGATTGACGTCCACGTCGAAACTGCCTATGTTCAGCCATGATTTCATTAAACGATACCATGTGTGCGATAAAAGTAACAACAAAGATGATCTCCCATGACCGCCATGATTCCGGACGATAGCCTGCGGGAGGCTTCATGAATCCAACCACTCACCGGACCGCTGCTGGCACGGGCGGCTGCCCCTTACCTGCCTCCAACGAGGGGCCGATCGCGCCCACCGGCTGCCCCGTATCACCCCGGGCCGCAGCCTTCGATCCCTTCGATCGACCCTATCAGCTCGACCCCGCCGAGGCGCTGCGCTGGTCGCGAGAGCAGGAACCGGTGTTCTATAGCCCCAAGCTGGGTTATTGGGTGGTGAGTCGCTACGACGACATCAAGGCGATCTTCCGCGACAACCTCACCTTCTCGCCGTCGATCGCGTTGGAGAAGATCACGCCGGCGAACGACGAGGCTCAGGCGGTCCTCGAACGTTACGATTACGGCATGAACCGCACCCTCGTGAACGAGGACGAGCCCGCCCACATGGCGCGGCGGCGCGAGTTGCTCGAGGCGTTCTCTCCCGAGGGGCTGGAGGCTCATGCGCCGATGGTGCGCCGGCTGGTGCGGGAGAAGCTCGATGCGATCATCCACCGTGGCCGTGCCGACCTGGTGGCCGAGATGTTCTGGGAGGTGCCGCTGACCGTGGCGCTGCACTTCCTCGGCGTGCCCGAAGAAGACATGGAGCAACTGCGCCGCTTCTCGGTAGCCCACACCCTCAATACCTGGGGACGCCCGTCGCCCGAGCAACAGGTCGAGGTAGCCGAGGGGGTCGGCAAGTTCTGGCAGTACTCCGGCCAGGTGCTCAAGAAGATGCAGGACCAGCCCCGTGGTCACGGCTGGATGTACGACATGATCGAGAAAAATCGGCAGAAGCCGGATGTCGTGACCGACAACTATCTGCACTCGATGATGATGGCGATCATCGTCGCTGCCCACGAGACCACGGCGCTGGCCACCGCCAACGCTTTCCGACAGCTGCTCTCTCGTCCCGCCGTATGGGCCGAGCTGTGTGACAACCCTGAGCTGATCCCTGCGGCGGCCGAGGAGTGCCTGCGCCACTCCGGCTCGGTAGTGGCATGGCGACGCATCGCCACGCGCAACGCTTCGGTGGGTGGCGTAACCATTCCCGAGGGCGGCAGGATCCTGATGGTGACGGCATCGGGCAACCATGACCCAGGCCATTTCGAGAATCCCGACGAACTCGATATCTATCGCGACAATGCCGTCGATCACCTCACCTTCGGCTACGGAAGCCACCAGTGCATGGGCAAGAACCTGGGGCGCATGGAGATGCGCATCTTCCTCGAGGAATTCACTAGGCGCCTGCCGCAGCTGGAACTTGAGGAGCAGGAATTTACCTTCCTGCCCAATACCTCCTTCCGCGGCCCCGAGGCGCTGTGGGTGCGCTGGGACCCGGCGTGCAATCCCGAGCATCACGATCCGGCGGTGCGCAGCACACAGCGCGACTTCCCGGTGGGTGCGCCGGAGGCCCGCACTATTGTGCGCCGCGTCAAGGTGGCCAGCGCCCAGTCCGAGGCCGAAGGCGTGCTCGGCGTGACCCTGGTTGACCCCGTCGGACATGAGCTGCCGGCCTGGTCGCCGGGTTCGCATCTCGATGTGGTGCTGCCCGATGGAGAATCACGCAAGTACTCGCTGTGTGGCCCGGCGGATGCCGGCGACTGGCGTATCGCGGTACTGCTCGAAGAGGCGGGCCGGGGCGGCTCGCGCTGGATGCATGACGCGGTCCGCGAAGGCATCGAGCTACGCGTGCGCGGGCCCAAGAACCATTTCCGTCTGGATGAATCGGCAGGCCGCTATGTGCTGATCGCAGGTGGGATCGGCATCACGCCGATCATGGCCATGGCCGAGCGCCTCAAGCAATTGGGCAAGCGCTATGAGGTGCACTATGCCGGCCGATCACGCAGTAGCATGGCGTTTATCGAGCGGCTCGAACGCGATCACGGCGAGGTGTTGCGGTGTTACCCCAAGGACGAGGGAAAACGCCTCGATCTCGCTGCCCTGCTCGCCGAGCCTCTGGAGGATGCGTTGATCTACGCCTGCGGCCCGGAGCGTCTGTTGACGGCCCTCGACTTCGACAGTGCCCACTGGCCGGAAGGCAGCCTGCATGTGGAACATTTCACGGCTGAGGGCGCCCTGCTGGACCCGGAGAACGAGCACGCCTTCGAGGTCGAGCTTGCCGATTCCGAGCTCGTTGTCGAGGTGGCAGCAGATCGCACTCTGCTGCAGACGCTGCGCGCTGCCGGCGTCGATGTGCCCAGCGACTGCGAGGAAGGCCTGTGCGGTTCCTGCCAGGTCACGGTACTAGAAGGCGAGATTGACCATCGTGACAAGGTCCTCACCGCCGCTGAGCAAGCCGGCCAGGACCGGCTGATGAGCTGCTGTTCGCGAGCACGCGGCAAGAAGCTGACCCTCGCGCTTTGATCACCGACAAAAACAATCATTACAACTCACGTACGCCAACCGTGACTCACGAGGAACGACAATGAAAATGTATAAGCTCGCGACATTGACGACAATCACTGCCCTCTCCCTCGGTGCCTTCCAGAGCGCTGCCGCCACCGAGCTGCAAGTCAGCACCTGGGCAGGCCCCAACCACGGCGTCAACACCATCGTCTGGCCGACCTGGGCCAGCTGGGTGGAGGAGGCCACCGAGGGGCGGGTCACTGTTAACGTGGTCCACGACATGGGCCCGCCTGATGCCCAGATGGAACTGATAGCAGACGGCGTGGCTGACGTCACCTGGCTCTTCCACGGCCTGATGCCGGGGCGGTTCGAGCTGACCAAGCTGCCCGAGCTGCCCACCTTCGAGGACTTCTCCTCCGAAGCCGCCTCGGTGGCCTACTGGCGCACCCACAATGAATATCTGGCCCAGGCCGGCGAGCATCGCGGCGTCGAGGTGATCGGCGTGGGTGTGCATGGCCCCGGGTCGCTGTTCCTCGATGAATCGATCGACAGCCTCGATGACCTCGACGGCAAGCGCGTACGCATCGGCGGCGGGATCATGGCCGACATCTCCTACGCGCTGGAGCTGACCGGGGTCGCCCTGCCGCCGGCCAGCACCTACGAGGCCGCGACGCAGGGCGTGATCGACGGCGCCATGCTCACCTTGGAGGGCCTCAAGAGCTTTCGCCTCGCTGAGGTTCTGCCCTACACGGTGCAGATGCCCGGCGGTTTCTATCGCGGCAGTTTCTCGCTGGTCATCAACCCGGATACTTGGGCGTCTCTCTCCGACGAGGATCGTGCGGCGATCGAGGAGGTCTCGGGTGAGCGGCTCTCCCGGCTGTTCGGCTACATGATGGATGTCGTGGACGTGCGCGGCATCGAATTCGCCGAGCAACAGGGCAACACCTTCATCGAACTGCCGGACGAGGAGGTCGAGCGCTTCCAGCAGATGGCCTCGGAGCTGCCGGGTGCCTGGTTCGAAACGGCCGGCGCCAAGGGGGTGGACGGCGAAGCCGCCCGCGGCTATTTCCTCGAACAGCTCGATGCTGTCGGCGAGGAAGAAGGCCTCTCCGCCGATGAAGTGATCGACCCGGGCGTCTGATACCTGGCAGTCATTGGCTCGATCCGCGAGCACGGCTATGGCCGTGTTCGCGTTCATCAGGGCCGAAACCGCAGCTTTGTTTCATTTGAAACCATTTTGATCTCCGTCAAGGCATCCCGACTCCCCCGGGTCGATACTGATACCGACATCAAGATCACCTGACGGGAGAACCCCCATGGCCACTGCACAGACCACTCGCACTGCTTCCTGGTGGGAACGCCTGACCGAACGCTGCTATGCCACCTCCACGGCCCAGCTGGTACGTGACGTCCAGCACGAAGCGGGCGCTACCTATCATGCCCTTCTGAATGACCTGGAGAGCCCCCTTGAGCCTGGCTTCGAACGCGAGATGGTGCGACAGCTGGCGGCGGGGCAACCGAGTGACTTCGTCCCGGCCAGGACCCTGATGCCGGTGATGATGCAGCGCTTCGGCCTGCAGGAGGCCGAGGTGGCTGCGGAGCCGGGCTACAACGCGATGCGCAAGACCTGCAATGGCTGCCCGGCCGTTGGCCAATGCTGGAAGGCCATGCGCGCCGGTGCCGAGGTCGAGGCGTGTCGCGGCTTCTGTCCCAACGCCAGGGCGTTCGACAGCCTCGCCGCTGGCTGAGGTCATCCGGCGAAACGTGTCATCGGGCCCTGGCCATGCGCCGGGGCTTCTTGTTTCTGGAATCAGCCTTTCTGGCAAAGCGCCACCAGCCGTGCCTTGGAGCGCACGCCGAGCTTGGCATAGGCGCGTTTGCGGAAGGTTTCGGCGGTGGAGAGGGCAATATCAAGCTCGGCGGCGGCGGTCTTGAGGGTATGGCCGTGAAGCAGGAGGAGACAGAGCTCTCGCTCGCGCCGGGAGAGTGCCTGGAGAGCTTTCGCGTCCTCGTGTCGGGCGGGCAGGGTGGGCGGGCGTGCCTTGCGGTAGTGGCGCCGGATCAGGCTGGCGATCAGCGGCATAAGGGCCTGTAACCTTTCCAGATCCTGGCGGCTGAAAGGGCCGCGAGCCAGGTCCCGGTAGAGGTTCAGGTAGTAGATGGCACCGGGGGCCGGTATCACGACGGAGGCCTTGTCGGCCAGGTCCGGGAAGGCGAACAGGTGGCTGCGGTAGGCCGGTGACATGTCCTCGGGCATGGTGATCAGCTCGGGATCCGCTCGCCCATCGTCTGCCTGAAGCAGCTGGCGCAGCCGTGGATAGTTGGGGTCCTGACGAAACAGCCCGCCGGCATACAGGCGAGCGAGCCGCCCGGCCACCTTGGGATAGCGGCTGTTATCCACCAGCAGGTACGACATGACGTCGCCGCTGGTATAGGTGAAGAGGATGCACTGCTCGACCCCCAGGCTGTGGCGGAGTAGAGCGGTCAGATGGTCAGCGAATGCCTCGTCGCCAAGCTCGGCCACGCAGTCGGCCAGGATGGCCATGAGCGGCGGCCAGTCGGGTTCCCGGTTTTCGGGTACGCCAGTGGACACGTCGGCTTCTACCTTGGTCGGGGGGAAAGGGTGGGTTGTCCCCTTTTTTCAGGGACATGAGGGGAGGGTATCACGGGGATACGCTGCGTCCACGTCAGACCACAAGAACCCCCTGCAGGAGGTGTCCATGCGACCCGCCGGACGCTCGGAAACCGATTCGCTCTACTTCGATTACCCGCATTTCCCTTTCGTTCGCCCACCCGAGCTGGAGGGCGAGACCGCGCGCCACCCGGTGGCCATCGTCGGTGCCGGCCCCGTGGGGGTGACGGCCGCCCTGGAGCTGGCGCGCCACGGTATCGCCTCCGTGGTGCTGGACGACAAGGACACCGTCAACGACGGCTCCCGTGCCATCTGCATTTCCCGCCACAGCCTCGAGATCCTGCAGCAGCTCGGCGTCGATGCGCCCTTCGAGGAGAAGGGACTGGGCTGGATCCAGGGACGCACCTACTTCCGAGACCGTGAGATCTACCGCTTTCGCATGCCGCACTCCGACCAGGAGCGCTACTACCCGATGGTCAACCTGCAGCAGCAGTACATCGAGCAGTTCCTGATCGACAAGGCCCACGCCAGTGACCTGATCGAGATACGCTGGCAGAGCGTCGTGACCGGTGTGAGTCAGGACGATGCAGGCGCCACCCTGCAGGTCAGCACCCCCGAAGGCGAATATCGACTCGAGGCCGACTACCTGCTGGCCGCCGACGGCGCGCGCAGCGTGGTACGCAAGGCCTTCGATCTCTCCCTGCATGGGGAGGCCTACGAGGGGCGCTACGTGATCGCCGACGTCCGCCTCAAGTCCGACTTTCCCACCGAGCGTCGTGCCTTCTTCCATTCCCAGGCGATGCCCGACACCACCATCCTGGTCCACAAGCAGCCTGATGATATCTGGCGCATCGACTACCAGCTCGGCCCCGGCGAGGATCCCGAGCAGGCGGTCGGGGAGGGCAGTATTCGCGCGAAGGTCGAGCTGATCGTGCGAGACGTGATGCACGAGGAGGGGGACTGGG
This sequence comes from Halomonas sp. CKK8, assembly GCF_029625235.1. NCBI lineage: Bacteria > Pseudomonadati > Pseudomonadota > Gammaproteobacteria > Oceanospirillales > Halomonadaceae > Halomonas > Halomonas sp. CKK8. The sequence continues at coordinate 49,052 of NZ_CP121193.1, forward strand.
AGCTGGAGTGGTGGAGCCTCTACAAGGCCTACACCCTGGCCCTGGATGACTATCGTCATGACCGCGTGCTGTTCATCGGCGACAGCGCCCACCTGGTACCGATCTTCGGCGTTCGCGGCCTGAACAACGGCCTGGCGGATGCCGCCAATGCCGGCTGGAAGCTGGCCTGTGTCCTCAAAGGTCAGGCGCCGGATCGGCTCCTGGACAGCTACAGCCCGGAGCGGCGAGGTGCCACCCTGGATGTCTTCGCCAACGCCGGCAAGAGCACGCGCTTCATGACCCCGCCGACCCGGGGCCATGCGCTGATGCGCGATGCTGCCCTGGCGCTGGCCTACCATAACGACTACGCCAGCGGCTTTGCCAACCCGCGCCAGGTGACCCCCTATACCTATGCAGAGAGCCCGCTGACCCTGGCCGATGATCCCGCCTTCGAGGCCGGCCCCATTCCGGGGGCACCGCTGATCAATCGCCGCCTGGGTGACGATGACTTCCTGCTCGACCATCTCGGAAGCGGCTTCAACCTGCTGCACTTCAGCGAGGATGGGCGTATCGATGCGAGGCTGGAACAGGAGCTCGATAAACTTCGCTCTCGCGGCCTCGATATCACGCTGCTGCGCGCGTCACGAACTCCGGGTGACGAGAAGACCCTGGTCGACGTGGATGGCAGCCTGTTCGCCGGCTATGGGGCCAGGCCCGGCAGTGCCTACCTGGTTCGCCCCGACCGCCACGTGGCGGCCCGCTGGATGGCACTCGATCCGGCCGAGCTGAACGCGGCCCTGAACATTGCCCAAGGTCGGGCCCTGGAAGGAGAATGACCATGACCGATACCACACTGCCCTTCGCCGATCTCGAGCAGGTCTATGAATGTCTGGCGAACACCCTGGACAAGCTGCCGGAAGGCGAGAAGAGTCACTTCCTGGCGCAGCTGGCGCTGGCGCTGTCCCATCGCGTTCCGGATGTCGATCAGGTGATGGCGGCCATCGAGGAGGCGCAGGAGGGAACACTCATCGATCAGAGCAGTGCCTGAGCGATCACAGGAGCAGGGCTGGACGCAGGTGCCAGCCCGCGTACCGTGTTGGCTCTCTGCCCAAGAGCACCCTCATCCAGCCCATTTCAGCCAGCGGCCTACCCCGTAACCGTCAGCGGCTGTTGGTCAGCCGCTGTTCCATACCGCCAGGTCATCCCTGACGGCAACTTTCTCGAGAATTGCCCGTGGCCCTGCTGCCCTGCTGGATCAGCCCAAGATAGGCCACAAGCGCAACGATTCCCCCCAGAGCGATGGCGATGGCCATGGTGCGCGAGGTGCCGTCGTGGAACTGGCCGACCAGGGTGCCACCCAGGGCGGCGATGGTCATCTGCAGGAAGCCGAACAGCGACGAGGCCGACCCGGCGCACTGGGGGTTCGGTGCCAGTGCGCCGGCCATGCTCTGCGGCATCACGATCCCGAAGCCGAACAGGAACAGGATGTGCGGCCCGATCACGGCCCAGGGCTCATGAAGGCCGGCGATCGCCAGTCCCGCCATGGTGGTGCCGGCCAGGGCACACAGCAGGGTGGCCAGCAGCAGCAGGCGGTCGCGGCCCAGGCGGTGGCTATAGCGGCCACTGAACAGCGTGCCGGAGAAGAACCCGGCGACGATCAGCGTGAAGCCGATCCCGTACTCGAAGGGCGTCATGCCCATGTATTCGATGAGCACGAAGGAGGAGCCTGAAAGAAACGCGAAGAGGCCGGCGAAACCGCTGGCGTTGATCAGCGTGTAGCCGATGAAGCTGCGCTGGGTCAGCAGCATGCGGTAGTTGGCGAGGATCACCCTGGGGGCCACCGACTGGCGGCGATCGGCGGGCAGCGGTTCGGGCATCATCAGGACGAGAATAAGCAGCATGATCACCGCATAGACGGCCAGCAGCAGGAAGAGCGACTGCCAGCCGAAGAACAGCAATAACCCCGCCCCCACCACCGGCGCGAGCGCCGGCGCCAGGGCCATGGTACTGGCCATGTAGGAGAGCACTCGTCCGGCTTCCACCGGGCCGTAGATATCGCGCACCGCGGCGCGCCCCAGGACCGGACCAGCGGCACCCCCGAAGGCCTGCAGGAAGCGGCCGGCCAGCAGCCATTCGATGCTGGGGGCGAAGGCGCACAGCAGGCTGGCGGCCAGGAAGAGGATAATGCCGGCGATCATCACCGGGCGCCGCCCGAAGCGATCGGAGATGGGGCCGCAGAACAGCTGGGCCAGGGCGAAGCCCGCCATGTAGAGGCTCAGGGTCAGCTGAACCTGGTCGGGCCCTGTGGCGAGGGCTTCGGCCATGGCCGGCATGGCCGGCAGGTACATGTCGGTGGCCAGTGGACCCAGCGCGGTCAGTGCCGCCAGTACCGCCACGGTGGCGGGGGAGGTCAGCCTCAGCACCCGATTCTCCTTGAGCGTATTGTCCCGATACACAAAAGCGGGCATGGCATCGGCATGTTGCCGTGAGCCGTGCCCGCTTCATTGGCTCGCTCAGACTATCAGCGAGCGTCCGGCTGCGCCTCCGGTGCCGCCTGCCGGAAGGCAGGTAGCTCCCGGCAGTTGTCGGTGATGCGCTGGATCCTCGGGTAGGCCGAGAGGTCGCACTCGAAGCGTTCGGCGTTATATACCTGAGGCACCAGGCAGATATCCGCCAGAGTCGGCGTGTCGCCATGACAGAAGTCACCGGTTCCCGCTTCGGCGGTGAGCATGGACTCCAGCGCCTGGAAGCCTTCGGCGATCCAGTGGCGGTACCAGGCGAGCTTGGCCTCGTCATCCACCCCGAGCTCGCCTACCAGGTGCTTGAGCACCCTCAGGTTGTTGAGGGGATGGATCTCGCAGGCCACGACCTGGGCCAGGGCACGCACCCGGGCGCGCTCGGTGACGTCCGCCGGCAGCAGCGGCGGTTCCGGGTAGCGCTCGTCGAGGTACTCGCAAATGGCCATCGACTGGGTCAGGGTGACGCCCTCATCGGTGCCCAGCGAGGGCACCATACCCTGGGGGTTACGCCCCAGGTTAGCGGCTTCCCGCTGCTCTCCCTTGACCAGGTTGACGGGCGACTGGTCATAGTCGACCCCCTTGAGGTTCAGGGCGATCCGTACCCGGTAGGCGGCCGACGAGCGAAAGTAGCCGTAGAGCGTGGTCATCGTCGCATCTCCGCTCGCTTACTTGGGCTGGTACTTGACGACCTGCTGGTCGATGGCACCGAAGATGCTCCTGCCTTCACGGTCGAACATCTCGATGCGGACCCGGTCGCCGAAGCGCATGAACGGCGTCTTGCTGTCGCCGTGCAGGATCTTCTCCACCATGCGTACCTCGGCCAGGCAGCTGTAGCCCACGCCGCCCTCGCTGATTGGCTTTCCGGGGCCGCCGTCGGGATCCGGGTTGGAGACGGTGCCGGACCCGACGATGGCGCCGGCACCCAGATAGCGGGTGCGGGCGGCGTGGGCGATGAGCTGCGGGAAGCTGAAGATCATGTCGGGACCGGCCTCGGGCTCACCGAACTTCTCTCCGTTGAGGTGCACGGTCAGCGGCAGGTGTACCTTGCCCTCCTGCCAGGCGTCACCCAGCTCGTCCGGCGTCACCGCGATGGGCGAGAAGCTCGATGACGGCTTGGCCTGGAAGAAGCCGAACCCCTTGGCGAGCTCGCCGGGTATCAGGCCGCGCAGGCTGACGTCATTGACCAGCATCACGAGCTTGATGTGCTTGGCCGCCTGTTCAGGCGTGACGGCCATGGGCACATCGTCGGTGACCACGGCGATCTCGCCCTCGAAGTCGATGCCGTGCTCCTCGCTGATCGCCTCGATATCCTCGGTTGGGGCGAGAAACCTGTCGCCGCCGCCCTGGTACATCAGCGGGTCGTGCCAGAAGGTCTCGGGCATCTCGGCGTTACGCGCCTGGCGCACCAGCTGGACGTGGTTGAGGTAGGCGGAGCCATCGGCCCAGTGGTAGGTACGCGGCAGCGGTGAGTGCAGAGCGCTCTGGTCGAGATCGAAGGCGCCCTCGGCCTTGCCCTTGTTGAGCTCGGCGTAGCGTGCCTCGAGCTGGGTGCTCACGGCGTCCCAGGCCTCGATGGCCTGCTGCAGGGTGGACGCAATGTCGGTGGCCCGCACGGCGCGGGTCAGGTCGCGGGAAACCACGATCAGTTCGCCGTCGCGGCCGTTCTTAAGAGTGGCGAGCTTCATCTTGTCTCGATCCTTTTCGTCGGGGGGCGAGGCCACCCAGGGCCTCGCTCGTCATGTGTCGAGGGAAGCCGGATCAGGCCCGGTTCGGGTCGAAGTGCGCGCGCAGGGTCGACCACACGTCCACATAGTCGCGCTGGCGGAAGTCCGCCTCCAGGGCCGCCGCGGTGGGGTGGTAGACGTAGCGGCTCTCGAACATGAAGGCCAGGGTGTTGCCCTGGTACTGGGGCGTGAGTTCGGCCGTGGAGGCCTTCTCGAAGGTTTCGGCGTCCGGGCCGTGGGGCGACATGCAATTGTGCAGGCTGGCACCACCCGGCAGGAAGCCCTCCGCCTTGGCGTCGTACTCACCATGGATCAGGCCCATGAACTCGCTCATCAGGTTGCGATGGAACCAGGGCGGACGGAAGGTATCCTCGGCCACCATCCAGCGCGGCGGGAAGATCACGAAGTCCAGGTTGGCCATCCCGGGAGTATCGGAGGCGGAGGTCAGCACGGTGAAGATTGACGGGTCGGGATGGTCGAAGCTCACCGTGTTGATGGTGTTGAAGTTGGAAAGGTCGTACTTGTAGGGGGCGTAGTTGCCGTGCCAGGCCACCACGTCCAGCGGCGAGTGGCCGAGGCGCGTCTCCCAGAAGCGGCCGGAGAACTTGGCGACGAGTGAAAAGTCTCCCTCGAGCTGCTCATAGGCGGCGACGGGGCTCTGGAAGTCACGCGGGTTGGCCAGGCCATTGGCCCCGATGGGTCCGAGACCGGGGAGCTCCATGGGGTTGCCGTAGTTCTCGCAGATATAGCCGCGAGCGGCATCGACGCCATCGGCACGGCGTACCTGGAACTTGACGCCGCGCGGGATCACGGCGATCTCACCGTTGTCGACGTCGATCTCGCCGAACTCGGTGCGCAGCCGCAGCGCGCCCAGCTGCGGGACGAAGAGCATCTCGCCATCCGCCGTGTAGAAGAAGCGGTCGGTCATGTCCCGGTTGACGGCGTAGACGTGAACGCCCACGCCGCTCTGGGCCCCGGCATCCCCGTTGACGGCGATGGTCAGCAGGCCATCGATGAAGTCGGTGGGCTCCGAGGGCAGCGGGGCCGGATCCCAGCGCATCTGGTTGGGGTCGGCGGCGGGCTTGTCCAGCGGCGAGGTGTGAACACGGCGGTTCTCAAGCGGCTGGTAGGCGCTCTGCACCACGGAGGGGCGGATGCGATAGAGCCAGCTTCGCAGGTTCTGATGGCGGGGCGCCGTGAAGGCGGATCCGGTCAGCTGCTCGGCATAGAGGCCGTAGGCACACTTCTGCGGAGAGTTCTGGCCCTGAGGCAGGGCGCCGGGAAGCGCCTCGGTGGCAAAATGGTTACGGAAACCGCTCTGGTACTCAAGCGTATCGGTGGTCATGGGGAAATCCTCGTTCAGCGCTCTTCTTGTTGGGCCGACTGGCCTTGAGCCTTGGCCGGTTCGGTGGCCTGGCCAGCGATGGCCAGGGCTTCCTCGAGCACCTGCTGGTCACCGACATGGTTGGCTAGCAGCAGAATGAGCCGCGTATTGATGCGTTCGCTCTCCGCCTCGCTGCGTTCGCGATGGGTATCGGTCAGCGCGGCGTAGAAGGCATCCGGGTCGGTGAAGTTGGGGTTCAGCTCAAGCCGTGGCATGGCGACCTCCCTGGGATTGGGAAAGCGGGACAAGGTGGATGCCCAGGGCGCGTTCCAGTTCCGCGCCGACGGCCTCGACCGACACCTCGGCCCAGCGGGCCGTCACATGCTGGTCGGGGCGGAACAGGTAGCCTGCGCCGGGGACCAGCCCATAGCGCTCGACCACCAGGCCCACGGCATCCGCGATCAGGGTGGTGCGCGGCAGGCTCGCCAGGGCCTGGGAGACGGGCCCCAGCAACAGCAGGTCAAGATCGGGCCGCTCCTGAAGCAGGTCGTCCAGGCGGGGCTTCAGGTCCTCGGCCGTCGCCGTGCCCAGGCGGCCATCGATCAGCAGCACGAAGCGGTTGCCGATCCGGTTGAGCAGCCAGGCACTCTGATCGTCCAGGCGGATGGGGGCATCCTTGGCCGGACTGCCGGGGCGCAGGTCGGCCGGCATCCCCTCGGCATCGGGGCCATTGAGCGGCGAGTCCTCGTAGCGGCAGGGCATCGACAGGCGACCACTGTTGACCAGGCTGCGGGCGAAGGGATACTGCTCCGCCAGTTCCAGGGTAGTGTCGCGGAACAGCCGGCTGACGCGGCTCTTTGGGGTGATGAAGTCGGTGGCACGGGTGGAGTTGAGGATGTTCTCCTCTGCTCCGTGCTGGCGTTCGGTGTTGTAGGTCTCGAGCAATGCTTTAGGCGCCTCGCTTTTCAGCACGCGGGCCAGTTTCCAGGCCAGGTTGTCGATGCCTTGGGCCCCCCCGTTTGCGCCGCGTGCACCGAAGGGCGAGACCTGGTGAGCGGCGTCGCCCATGAAGAAGACCCTGTTATGGATGAAGTTGTCCATCTTGCGGCAGCGGAAGGTATAGACGCTGGCCCACTCCAGCTCGAACTCCACCTCCTCGCCGAGCATCTGCTGCACGCGGGGCCGGATGTTTTCCTCCTTCTTCTCTTCCTCGGGGTCGGCGTCCCAGCCTAGCTGGAAGTCGATGCGCCAGACGTTGTCCGGCTGCTTGTGCAGCAGCACCGACTGGCCCGGATGGAAGGGTGGGTCGAACCAGAACCAGCGTTCGGTGGGGAAGTCGGCCTTCATCACCACGTCGGCGATCAGGAAGCGGTCCTGGAACACCTGACCCTTGCACTCCAGGCCCAGCATGTCGCGGACCTTGCTGTTGGCGCCATCGGCCACCAGCAGGTAGTCGCAACTGAGCCGGTAGTCACCGTCCTGGGTGGTGATTGTCACCACGCTATGTTCCGGCTGGCTGTCCACTGCGGTGACCCTGTTCATCCAGCGCAGGTCGATGTGCTCAGTGAGTTCCCGGGCGCGGTCGACCAGGTACTCCTCGAGGTAGTACTGCTGCAGGTTGATGAAGGCCGGTACGCGATGGCCCTTTTCGGGCAGCAGGTTGAAGTCGTAGACCTCGCGCTCCTGGAAGAAGACGCGACCATGTTGCCAGGTCACGCCCTTGTCCAGCATCGGCTGGGCGGCGCCCAGCCGATCCATGATCTCGAGGGTGCGCTTGGCGAAGCAGATCGCTCGCGAACCGACGCTCACGGTGTTGTTGTCGTCCAGCACGATGCTGTCGATGCCCTGAAGGGCCAGGTCGATGGCGGCGGTCAGCCCCGAGGGGCCCGCCCCGACGATCACCACCGGGCAGTGGCGGATCTCGCTTCGGTCCAGTTCGGGCGGGCGTCGATAGGGATAGACGGGATTCTTGTAGGTCTTGGGCATGAGTGGCTCCCACGGCTTCGCCGGGCCAGCACCCCGGCGCGAGCTTGTCGTGATCCGGACCGGGTCCGGATGGCAGTTACTGGTTCTCGACGACGTCCTGCAGCGAGTGCCACATGTCGTTGTCTCGCTCGGCAGTCCAGATGCGCGGGTCCGGGTACTCGCCACCTGCCTCGTCAAAGCAGCGCGTGATGTCGAAGGGCAGGCAGTGATCGAAGATCACCCAGTGGCCGTACTTGGGCTTGAGCTTGGCGTAGGTCTCGGCGTAGCACTCGGAGAGCGATTTGCCGGCGGCCTTGCCGGCCTTGACGCTCTCGTACATGTCGGCGAGGAAGTCGCGGGTGCCCTGGATCGCCTCCTGGCACTGCTCAGGGGTCTGCAGCGCCTCGCCGCGTCCCGGCACCAGCTTCTCGGGTTGCATGGCCTGCAGGCGGTCCAGGGTGGCGGGCCAGTATTCGTGATAGGCGTCACCGGTGTAGGGGGTGGCGCCATACTCCACTAGGTCACCGGAGAACATCACCTTCTCCTCGGGCAGCCAGACGATGGTGTCGCCCTTGGTGTGGCCACGCCCCAGGTGGATGATGCGCACCTCGCGCTTGCCCATGAACACGGTCAGTTCCTGCTGGAAGACGATGTTCGGCCAGGTCAGGCCGGGCACCGAGTCGACGCCCTTGAACAGTCGCGGGAAGCGGCCGACCTCGGACTCGTAGTCCTGCTGGCCGCGTTCCACGATCAGATCATGGGTGTGCTGGCTGGCGATGATGTTCTCGGCCTCGTAGGCGGAGGCGCCGAGCACGCGCACGGCATGGTAGTGGGTCAGCACCACATGCTTGATCGGCTTGTCGGTGACCTCGCGGATCCGGCGGATCACGTCCTGGGCCATGATCGGGGTGGCCTGGGTGTCGATGACCATCACGCTGTCGTCGCCGATGACGATGCCGGTGTTGGGGTCGCCCTCGGCAGTGTAGGCGTAGAGGCCCTCGGCCAGCTTGTCGAAGCTGATCTGCTTCTCTTCGGTATCGGCGTGGGACGCGAACTTCTTGCTCATGATTCCTCCAGTGTCGTCAGGGCGCCGGTAGCCCCGGTCATCGTCGGGCCATGCCGTCGGGACTCGGCAGTGAGGCGATAATAGTTTCCTTTGAAACTGTATGTCCAGTCGAACACACTTCGCTGTCGCTGTGAAGGTCCCGCAGGAAGCCGTCCTACGGGCCTATCAGCGAATGTAGCGCTCCTTTGTTAGACCTAAGTTCTAGCTATTTTAGTTGCGCAGGAGACTAATCAACGGGCAAGGTGTCGCCGAGAGGAACATCGTTCCCCGTGCAACCGGTAAGCATTTTCCTGCCTCTGCCCGGCTCAAGAAGATCCCTACAACAACGGGCGGTGACCTGGCCGCCTTTCCCGTGACGACGGAGGAGTACAAGATGAACAAGGCCACCGGACTGATCCTGAGTGCCCTGGCGGCAGCCACCCTTAGCTCAACGGCCCTGGCGCAGACCACCATCAACGTCAGCAGCTGGGGGGGACCCAATCACGGCATCAACACCATCGTCTGGCCGACCTGGAAGGCCTGGATCGAGGAGGCCACCGAAGGGCGCGTGACGCTTCAGGTCACCGAGGACCTGGGTCCGCCCGCGGCCCAGATGGCTCTGGTGGCCGATGGCGTCGCCGACGCCAGCTGGATCTTCCATGGCCACATGCCGGGCCGTTTCGAACTGACCAAGTTGCCGGAATTCCCCACCTTCGAGAGCTTCTCCTCCGAGGTTGCCTCCTCCGCCTACTGGGAAACCTTCAAGACGCATCTCGCCCAGGGCAATGAGCATCGCGGTCTGGAGGTCATGGCGGTCGGGGTCCACGGCCCAGGGCAGATCTATACCGCTGAAAAGGTAGAGACCTTCGACGAGCTGGAGGGCAAGCGGCTGCGGACGGGTGGCGGCGTGATGAGCGATCTGGCGGATGCCATGGGCGTGACCGGTGTCGCATTGCCGCCCACCGGGGTCTACGAGGCGGCCTCCCAGGGGGTCATCGATGGTGCCATGCTGACCTTGGAAGGCCTGCGCAGCTTCCGCGTCGCAGAGGTACTGCCCAACACCCTTCAGGTCGATGGCGGCTTCTATCGCGGCAGCTTCGCCATCATCATGAACCCGATGGTCTGGGACCGGGTCTCCGCCGAGGATCGCGAGGCCATCGAGGCGGTATCGGGCGAGTCGCTGTCGCGCCTGTTCGGCTACATGATGGATGTCTCGGACCGTCGAGGTGTCGAGTTTGCCGAGGAGCTGGGCAATACCTTCACCGAGGCCTCCGAGGAGGATATCGCCATGCTCCGGGAGGTCAGTGATGAGCTGATCGACCAGTGGGCCGACAAGGTCAGCAGCGGCGACCTGGATGCCCGGGAGGCGCTGGCGTTCTTCCGTGACCGGCTCTCCGAGGCGGCCGATGCCGAGAGCATCGAATCCCGTGTGGTGCAGGAATAAGCCCGTCTGGAGTATTGACCATGACTAGCATGCCGACCCGCTGGCATCGCGTCGGCCGGGGCCTGCAGCTGGGGCTGGAAGGGGTGGCGGGTGCCACCCTCTTCGGCATGATGCTGCTGACCACGGCCGACGTGACCGGTCGTTTCTTCTTCAACTCCCCGATCCTCGGCAGCGTGGAGCTGACCCAGCTGATGCTGGCGGCAGTGGTCTTCCTGTCACTGCCGGTGGTCTGCTGGCGGGAGGAGCACGTCAGCGTCGACCTGCTCGATGCGGTCTTCCCGCCGCGCTGGATCTGGCTGCGCCAGGTGATCGTCAACCTGATCGTGACAGCGGCACTCTGGGTCATGGCCGGGCGCGTCTGGGCGCTGGGCGCTCGGGCCTTCGACTGGGGGGATGTCACCGAATTCCTGCGCATTCCCGTCGGCTACCTGATCTACCTGATGGCCATCATGCTGGCCCTTTCGGCGCTGCTCACCCTGATGCGCGCTGGCGCCTACCTGCTGGAGGGCATCGGTGTCCTCGAGCGGGGAGGGCCGCTCAGCCCGGGAGGCACTCCATGATCGAGTCGCTCTTCGGTTTCGCCGCCCTGCTGGTCCTGGCATTCCTGCGCGTGCCGCTGGCCTTCGCCATGGGTATCGTCGGCTTCGTGGGGTTCTACTACTTGACCGGCAACTGGACAGCGGCCGAGGCCATGGCCGCTCGCCGCGTCGTGGACACCGGCATGGATTACGGCCTGTCGGTGATCCCGCTGTTCATCCTGATGGGCAACCTCGTCTCCCATGCCGGGCTCTCGGATGCCCTGTTTCGCGCCTCCAACGGCTTTCTGGGGCACCGCAAGGGGGGCCAGGCCATGGCGACCATCGTCGCCTGCGGCGGCTTCAGTGCCATCTGCGGCTCCAGCCTGGCGACCTGTGCCACCATGGGTCGGGTAGCCATGCCCCAGATGCGCAAGTACGGCTACACGGACTCGCTGGCTGCGGCTTCCATTGCCGCCGGCGGCACCCTGGGTATCCTGATCCCGCCCAGCGTGATGCTGGTGATCTATGGCATCCTCACCGAGACCAGCATTCGCGAGCTGTTTGCCGCGGGCTTCATTCCAGGGATGGTCGGCATCCTGTTCTACCTGGTGGCGGTGAAGTGGGTGCTGTGGCGCGACCCGGATGCCGGCCCGGCCGGCGTGAAGGTGCCCTGGGCGGAGCGCCTTGCCGCCCTCAAGGATGTCGGCAGCACACTGGCGTTGTTCGTGCTGGTGATCGGCGGCATCTACCTGGGCGTGTTCACGCCAACCGAGGCGGCCGGTATCGGCGCCATGGGAGCCTTCATCATTGCCCTGCTGAAGCGGGCGCTGACCCCGCAGGTGCTCATGAACGTGCTGATGGACACCGTGCGCACCACCGCCATGCTCTTCGCCGTGGTGCTCACCGCGCTGATCTTCGCCAACTTCATCAACCGCGCAGGGTTGCCCGATGACCTGCTGGCGCTGGTCAACGGGCTGGATGTCGCCCCCTTCGTGGTGATCCTGGTGATCATCGCCATCTATGTGGTGCTGGGCTGCGTGTTCGAGAGCATGTCGATGCTGCTGCTCACCGTGCCGGTGTTCTTCCCGGTGGTGGCGGGGCTGGGCTACGATTTGGTGTGGTTCGGCATCCTGGTGGTGATCGTGATCGAGATCAGCCTGATCACGCCGCCGGTGGGGATGAATGTCTTCGTGCTGCGGGCGGTGTTGCCGGACGTCTCCACGGGAACCATCTTCCGCGGGGTGACGCCGTTCTGGGTGGCCGGTACGCTGCGTGCCTTGCTGGTACTGGTGTTCCCGGGCATCGTGCTGTTCCTGCCACAACTGCTCTACTAGGGGAAGATGGAGATGGATGGGCGACCGAAGATGCCTCAAGGGCCGGCGGGTGCTGCGGTAGGGGGTGGGGCGGACCTTCCCCCCAAACCGGAGCTGGACCTCAACCAGTTCCTCCCCTATCGGCTCAACCGGCTGGCCGACCGCATCAGCGACGAGCTGGAGCGCATGTACGCACAGCGCTACGACCTCAACGTGGCCCAGTGGCGTGTACTGGCCTGGCTCAGCCACTGCGATGATCTCACCGCCAAGAAGGTCTGCACCTACACCAACATGGACAAGGCGCGGGTCTCCCGGGCGGTGCAGGCGCTGGTCGACCGTGGCCTGGTGACCCGGACGCCCTCCGCCAGGGACCAGCGGGTGCATGACCTGCACCTGACCCGCGAAGGGGCTGAGCTGCTCTCGCGGCTGATCCCGGAGGCCCAGGACTGGGAGGCGGAGCTCGTGGCGACCCTCAGTGCGGGCGAGTACCGTGACCTGCTCAATGCCATGGGCAAGCTGGAGCGGCAGTTGGAGCGGATCGGCTAGGCCTGTCTCTGAAGCGCACCATCCCCACACGACAGCGCCCGGCCATGGCCGGGCGCTGTCGTGTGAGGGGCAGGGGCAGGCGACGCGGTCAGGCCGTCGGGACCTTGCCCCCCAGCCGCGCGGTGATCTCGGCGGCGGTGTCGCGCACCAGCGCGCCCAGCTCGCCCAGCCGCCCCTCGGGGATGCGCGCCTTGGGGCCGGAGACCGAGATGGCGGCCAGCGGGGTGCCATGCTCGTCGTGGATGCAGGCGGCGACGCACTGCAGGCCGATGGCGTGCTCCTCCCGGTCGCAGGCAAAGCCCTGGCGGCGTATCTCGGCCAGCCCTTCCCGCAGCGATGCAGGGGTGTGCAGGGTATTCTCGGTGACGCGTGCCAGGCCCCGTTCGTCGAGGATGCGCTCGAGCTCCTCGTCCGGTAGCCAGGCCATCAGCGCCTTGCCGACGCCCGAGGCGTGCAGGGGGGCCCGGGAGCCGAGCCGGGTGATCATGCGCATCATCTGCGGCGACTCGCTCTGGGCCAGGAACACCGCCGTGCCGTCGTCGCGCACACCGAGGTTGGCCGTCTCGCCGGTCTGGGCGGTGAGGCGGCGCAGGAAGGGGCGGCTGGTACCCACGAAGTCGCGGGCCTCGAGGAAGCTGTTGCCGATGCGGAAGGTCTTGACGTCGATCTTCCACACGCCGAGTTCGCTGTCCTGGGTGACGAAGCCCTGGCTCTGCAGGGCCTGCAGCAGCCGGTGGGTGGTGGAAGGGGCGAGCTCCGCCTGTTCGGCCACCTCGGAGAGGGCCAGGCCGCCGGGACTGGCCGCCAGGCGCTCGAGCAGGTTGAGCCCGCGAACCAGCGACTGGCTGTGGCCGCTGGTGCTCTTGCCCGACCCCGCGGGCCGTCCCGCTGTCCTGCGCTTGCCTTCACTCACCCGGATCGTCCTCCTGCCGCGTTCTCTCGAGGCCACAGGATACCTTGTCGCCCGGGCGCTGTCGCGGTTACGGAAATGGCTTCCATCCCGCGATGCCGCCGTGGTCTCAACGGTGTCGCCGCGGTCTCAGCGATGTCGCCATTGGGGCGGGCGCTTCTCGATGAAGGCGTCGATCCCCTCGCCGGCGTCCTCGGCCATCATGTTGCAGGCCATCACCTCCCCGGCGTAGGCGTAGGCCTCGTCCAGCGGCATGGCGAGCTGGCGGTGGAACATCGCCTTGCCGGTACGCACCGCGACCGCGCTCTTGGCGCAGATGCTAGAGGTGAGTGCGCCCAGCGCCTCGTCGAGAGCCTCGTCGTCGGCGACCCGGTTGACCAGCCCCCAGTCGCGGGCCTGGTCGGCGTCGATGAACTCGCCGGTGAAGAGCATCTCCATGGCCCGCTTGCGGGTGACATTGCGCGACAGCGCCACCGCCGGGGTGGAGCAGAACAGCCCGGCATTGATGCCCGAGACGGCGAAGCGCGCCGAGCGCGCCGCCACGGCCAGGTCACAGCTGGCCACCAGCTGGCAGCCCGCCGCCGTGGCGATGCCCTGCACCCGGGCGACCACCGGCACCGGCAGGTCGACGATGGCCTGCATCACGGCCCCGCAGCGCGCGAAGAGCTGCTGGTAGTAGGCCTCGTCGGGGTTGGCACGCATCTGCTTGAGGTCGTGACCGGCACAGAAGGCGCGGCCCTCGGCGGCGATCACCACGCAGCGCACGTGCGCGTCGTCGGCCAGGCGGTCGAGCTCGCCACCCAGCGCCTCGAGCATCTCCTCGGAGAGGGCGTTGAACTGCTTCGGCCGGTTCAGCGTCAGGGTGGTCACGCCATCGCCTTCATGGCGGCGGACCAGGGGACTGTCATCCTGCATCGTGGGGACTCCGGTGGAAGGAAGGGCTCCCAGCCTAGCGCCCCGGGCAGCGCTTTCGTTAGGCTTGCGACCAAAGATGGTCCCTGGCGAGGAATGCCCATGAGCGACGTGTCCCCCGAGTCCACCGCCTGCCTGGCGGCGCCCGCCCGCGCCGAGCACAAGGGGCTGCCCGAGACCGGTCCCCGCCTGCTGGCGGACGTTAGCCTGCCGGCGGCGGTGCTGCACGAGGCATCGCTGGCCCACAACCTGGGCTGGATGCAGGCATTCTGCGATGCCCATGGCGCCCTGCTGGCGCCCCACGGCAAGACCACCATGGCCCCGGCGCTCTTTCGCCGCCAGCTGGAAGGCGGCGCCTGGGCGATCACCCTGGCCACCGCCCCCCAGTGCCGGGCCGCCTTCGCCCATGGCGTGACGCGCCTGCTGCTGGCCAACCAGCTGGTGGGGCGGGCCAACATGGCCATCGTGGCGGAGCTGCTCGAGGCCGGCGCCGAGCTCTGGTGCCTGGTGGACTCCGCCGACAATGCCCGCGAGCTGGACGCCTTCTTCGCCGGGCGTGGCCTGCGCCTGCCGGTGCTGATCGAGCGGGGGGTGCCGGGCGGGCGCTGCGGCTGTCGCAGCCGCGAGGAGGTGCTGGCGCTGGCCGTCGTGGTCGACGCGGCGGCCGGCCTCGAGCTCGCCGGCGTGGAGGGCTACGAGGGCCTGGTCCAGGCCGAGGCTGGGGCCTCCCCGGAGGCGGCGGTGGCGGCCTATGCGGCCGAACTGGTCGACACCCTCATTGCCCTGCAGCGCGCCGGCCGGCTGGCGGTGGCACGTCCGCTGGTCACCGCCTCCGGCTCCGCCTGGCACGACATCGTCGCCGAGGCCTTCCGCGATGCCGGGCTGGACGAGCGGGTCCGCCGGGTGATGCGGCCCGGCTGCTACGTCACCCACGACCACGGGCTCTACGGCGAGGCCCAGGCACGGGTGCTGGGGCGTCGGCCGGCCCTCGGCGAGGGGCTGCGCCCGGCCCTGGAGGTGTTCGCCCAGGTGCAGTCGCTGCCGGAGCCGGGCCTGGCCATCGTCGCCATGGGGCGTCGCGATGTCGGCGGCGACCGCCTGCCGCGGGCGCTGCGCCGCTATCGCGAAGGCGGGACGGTGGACCGGACCTTGCCGGTCGAAGGTTGGCAGGTGGAGAAGCTCATGGACCAGCACGCCTTCCTGCGCCTGCCCGAGGTGGCGGGCCACCGGCCTGTGGACGAGGTGCGCGTGGGCGACATCGTCGCCTTCGGCATCTCCCATCCCTGCCTGACCTTCGACAAGTGGCGACGCCTGTGTCGGGTCGACGAGTCTCTGGCGGTGGTCGAGGTCCTCGAGACCTGCTTCTGACCGCCGACGCCCCGCCGCCTCGAGGAGGCGGCGGGGCGGGGGTCGGCGAGCTCAGACGTCGCTGCGGAAGGGGCGCTCCTCGCGGGGCAGGATCAGGTTGAGGACGATGGCGCAGAGCGCACCGGGGATCAGCCCCGACTCGATGATCGCCTGGAGGTTGTCGGAGAGGTCGGCGTAGAGCCCCTCCTGGGCCGGCAGGCCGATGGCCGCCGACAGCGAGACGCCGATGATCACCATGTTGCGCTTGTTGAAGCTGATGTGGGAGAGCATCTTGATCCCGGCGCTGGCGATCATGCCGAACATGATCACCACCGCCCCGCCGAGCACCGCATTGGGAATGCTGGAGACGATGGCGCCGAGCTTGGGCAGCAGTCCGGCGATGACCAGGAAGGCGCCCCCGATGGCGACCACGAAGCGGCTGACCACGCCGGTCAGCGCCACCATGCCGACGTTCTGGCTGAAGCTGATCTGGGGGAAGGCGTTGAAGATGGCGGCGAAGACGCTGGCCAGGCCGTCGGCCATCACCCCGCCGGAGAGCTCCTTGGGGGTGGGCGCGCGATCCAGCCCCCCGGCGGTGGTCCCGGCGATGTCGCCGATCGACTCGGCGCAGGTCACCACGGCCAGCAGTACCACCGGCAGCACGGCGGCCCAGTGGAACTCCAGGCCGATGGCCAGCGGGGTAGGCAGCGAGATCCAGGCGGCGCTACCGATGGCGGAGAAGTCCACCAGGCCGAAGGCGGTGGCCGTGGCATAGCCGGCCAGCAGGCCGATCAGCGGGGCCGCCTCCGACCAGATGCCACGACCGAACTGGTGCAGGCCCAGGGTGATGACCAGCACCAGCCCCGCCAGCAGCAGGTGGTGTGAGGCCCCGAAGTCCTCGGCGCCGAAGCCGCCGCCGACATAGGCCAGGCCCACCGGCATCAGCAGGGTGCCGAGCATGATCACGAAGGTGCCGGTGACCACCGGCGGGAAGAGGAAGCGGAACCACGGCAGGAAGAGCCCCACCAGGGCCATGGCGACCCCGCCGCAGAGCGCCGCGCCCAGGGCCGCCGGCAGCCCCATGCCCACGGCGATGGGGATCAGCACCGGCACGAAGCCGAAGCTGGTGCCCATGACGATGGGCAGGCGGGCCCCGATGGGTCCGAGCCCCAGCGACTGCACCAGGGTGGCGACCCCGGCCACGAACATGGCGGCCTGGATCATGAAGGTGGTCTGCTCGGCGGAGAGGTCCGCGGCACCGGCGATGATGATGGGCACGGTGACGTTGCCGACGAACATCGCCAGCACGTGCTGCAGCCCCAGGGGAATGGCACGGCCCAGGGGGGGCATGGCATCGACGTCGTGGGTGCTGCGCACCCGGCGCGCCGTCGCGTCGGCGGGGGACTCGGTGGTCATGGGGTGTCTCCTGTTGTCGTTGTTGGACGTGGTGAGAACAGAGGGAAACGGGAGGGGAATCAGGCCGACCCGCGCAGCTCGCGGGCGGCCTGGTCATGCCGGGCCAGCAGGGCGTCGAGGTCGAGGTCCCGTGGCCGGCCATCGATCAGGCGCCAGCGCCCGGCGACCATCACCCGATCGGCGCGGTGGGCCCCGCACAGCAGCAGAGCCGCGACCGGGTTCTCGGCGCCGGAGAAGCGGGCCTCGTCCAGCCGGAACAGTGCCAGGTCGGCCTGCTGGCCGGGTGCCAGCCCGCCGATGTCGCTGCGCCCCAGGCAGGCCGCCGAGCCGCGGGTGGCCCAGCGGATCACGTCGTCGTGGGTCACCCGGCTCGGCGAGTAGCGCAGCCGGCCCAGCAGCAGGGCCTGGCGCATCTCCTCGGCCAGGTTGGAGTGATCGTTGGAGGCCGAGCCGTCCACCGCCAGCCCCACCGGGCAGCCGGCGGCCTCGAGCTCCAGGGTGCGGCACATCCCGGAGCCCAGCACCATGTTCGACGACGGGCAGTGGGCGATGCCGGTACCCGCAGCACCGAGCCGCGCCACTTCGTCATCGTCGAAATGGATGCCATGGGCCAGCCAGGTGCGCGGCCCCAGCCAGCCGGTGGCCTCCAGGTAGTCCAGCGGGCGCATGCCGAAGAGCCGTTGGCAGTAGGCCGTCTCGTCCTCGGTCTCGGCCAGGTGGGTGTGCAGGCGCACGTCCTTCTCCTCGGCCAGGCGGGCACTCTCCTGCATCAGCTCGCGGCTCACCGAGAAGGGCGAGCAGGGCGCCAGGGCGATGGTGGTCATGGCGCCGTCGCCGCGCTGGTGGTGGGCGTCGATGAGCCGAGCGCTCTCGTCGAGGATGGTGGCCTCGTCCTGCACCACGGACTGGGGCGGCAGGCCGCCGTCGTCGCGGCCCACGCTCATCGAGCCCCGGGTGAGGGCGGCCCGCACGCCGAGGCGGCGGGCGGTCTCCACCTGGACGTCGATGGCATTCTCCAGCGCGCCGGAGAAGACATAGTGGTGGTCGGCCACGGTGGTGCAGCCGGACATCAGCAGCTCGACCATGGCGAGCTCGCTGGCGAGGGCGAGCTGGCGCTCGGTGAGCTTGGCCCAGACGTCGTAGAGGGTCGTCAGCCAGGGGAAGAGTTCCTTGTTCAGGGCCGGCGAGTAGGCCCGGGTCAGGGTCTGGTAGAAGTGATGGTGGGTATTCACCAGCCCGGGCAGCAGCACATGCGCCGAGGCGTCGAAGACCTCATCCACCGGTGTTGTCGGTGTGGCGCCTGAAGGCATCGCCTCCACGATACGTCCGCCCTGAATCACCACGCCACCGGCGGCATGCGCATCGCTGCAGGCACGGGGGGCCCGGATCCATAGGGTCTGTGAAGTCGGGGTCATGGTGGCCTCCCGGGGCTCCCTCGACGGCAACCCCCTGTCGTGGACAAAGGGTTACCCAAGTCTCGTGCTGGGCAGGAGTCTTGGTTCAGGTGCCTTCGACATGATGTGTGTACTCTAACTGTCATCCATTATTTGGCATGGATTGTGTACAAAATGGAAGGCGTCGGGTCAACTGTCAAGCGTGTGGTGCTCAACGCTCGTCGGCTCCCGGCATGCCGCTCGAGAGCGACCGGCAGGGGCGTGCCTGGGGACCGGGAGCGAGCCGGCTGGAAACCCTGCGGCATGGGTGCCGTTCATGAAAAGAGCCGCCGCGTCATCGACGCGACGGCTCCGGTCTGACGGGAGGCAACGGGGGTCAGTCGGCGTAGCTGCTCTCGGAGTAGAGTACCCGCACGCGCAGGGTGTGCTTCACCTGGCGCAGGGCTTCCAGGGCTCGCGAGCCGTAGGCCTTGTCCACGTCGATGACCACGTAGCCGATACGCTCGTTGGTCTGCAGGTACTGGCCGAGGATGTTGATGTCGTTCTCGGAGAGCACGCGGTTGATCTCGGAGAGGACCCCGGGCACGTTGTCGTGGATGTGCAGCAGGCGGTGCTTGCCCGGGTGGGCCGGCAGGGCCACCTCGGGGAAGTTGACCGAGCTGACGGTGGTGCCGTTGTCGGAGTAGGTGACCAGCTTCTCGGAAACCTCGATGCCGATGTTCTCCTGGGCTTCGAGGGTGGAGCCGCCGATGTGCGGGGTGAGGATGACGTTGGCCAGGCCGCGCAGCGGGCTCTCGAACTCCTCCTCGTTGCCCTTGGGCTCCACCGGGAAGACGTCGATGGCGGCGCCGTTGAGGCGGCCGGCCTTCAGCGCCTCGGCCAGGGCCTCAATCACCACCACGCTGCCGCGCGAGGCGTTGATCAGGATGCTGCCCGGCTTCATCAGGGCGATCTCGGGCTCGCCGATCATCCAGCGGGTGGAGGGCAGGTCCGGCACGTGCAGGCTCACCACGTCGGCACGGGCCAGCAGCTCCTCGAGGCTGGCCACCTGGCGGGCATTGCCCATCGCCAGCTTGGTCACCACGTCGTAGTAGATGACGTCGAAGCCCAGCGACTCGGCGAGCACCGAGAGCTGCGAGCCGATGCTGCCGTAGCCGATGATGCCCAGCGTCTTGCCGCGCGCCTCATGGGCATTCTTGGCCGACTTCAGCCAGCCGCCCTCGTGGGCGCGGGCGCTCTTCTCGGGGATGCCGCGCAGCAGCATGATCGCCTCGGCCAGCACCAGCTCGGCCACCGAGCGGGTATTGGAGAAGGGGGCGTTGAAGACCGGAATGCCGCGCACCAGGGCGGCATCGAGGTCCACCTGGTTGGTCCCGATGCAGAAGCAACCCACCGCCACCAGCTTCTCGGCCGCGTCGAAGACGCGCTCGTTGAGCTGGGTGCGCGAGCGGATGCCGATGAAGTGGACGTCACGGATCTTCTCGATCAGTGTCGCCTCGTCCAGCGAGGTCGGCAGGTGCTCGATGTTGGTGTAACCGGCATTGAGTAGGTTGTCCACCGCGCTCTGGTGGACGCCCTCGAGCAGCAGGATCTTGATCTTGCTCTTGTCCAGGGACGTTTTGGCCATGGTCGATTCAACCCCTTCTTCGGCGCGCGCCGCATGCATGTGTCATGAAGATGCTGAAGAGCCTGGGGCCCAAGGGCAGGCTCGAAACAGGGCCGATAGCTTACCACAGCCGGCATGAGCGAGGATGAAAATGCTGAGCGCCATGGATGAATGGCATGCAAGTTGCGCGGGGGCCGGCCGGGGCAGACGACCCCCCGGGGAGAGCGTGTATACTGTCCGCCCATGAACCAGCCACCAGCGAGAGAGGCGATGGCGGAACAGCACAGCCAAGGCAGCGGCGCCGAGCCGGCACCGGCCGACTTCGCCGCCACCGTCGAGCGGCTCGAGCAGCTCGTCGAGCGACTGGAGTCCGGCGAGCTGTCGCTGGAGGGGTCGCTGGCCGCCTTCGAGCAGGGCGTGCGCCTGACCCGCGACGCCCAGCGCCGGCTCGACGAGGCGGAGCTGCGGGTGCGCACCCTGACCGAGGGCGAGGCCGGCGGCGTCGACCTGCAACCCTTCGATGCGCCCGCCGCGGAGGATGATGGTGAGCGCTGATGCCCTGGCCGACCGGCTGGCCGCGGACCGGGCTCGGGTCGATGCCCGTCTCGAGGCGCTCTTCGCGGCACGCTCGGCTCCCTCGCCGCGCCTCGAGGCGGCCATGCGCCATGGCCTGCTGGTGGGGGGTAAGCGACTGAGGCCGGTGCTGGTCTATGCGGCCGGCCGCGCCCTGGGGGCGGCGGAGGACGACCTGGACGCCCCGGCCATGGCGCTGGAGCTGGTCCACGCCTATTCGCTGGTCCACGACGACCTGCCGGCCATGGACGACGATGACCTGCGCCGCGGCCAGCCCACGGTGCACCGGGCCTATGACGAGGCCACCGCGATCCTCGCCGGTGACGCCCTTCAGGCGCTGGCCTTCGAGGTGCTGGCGCGGGCCGCCCACCCCCGGCTGCCGGCACTGGTCGCCGGCCTGGCCGGCGCCGCCGGGCGCGACGGCATGGTGGCCGGCCAGGCGCTGGACCTCGCCGCTGTCGGCGGGCATCCCGATGCGGCGGCCCTGGCGGCCATGCATGGCCACAAGACCGGTGCGCTGATCCGCGCCGCGGTGCGCCTCGGCGGCCTGGTCGCCGCGGACGAGGCCGACCCCCGGCTGGCCGCCCTGGACGCCTACGCCGACGCCATCGGCCTGGCCTTCCAGATCCACGACGACATCCTCGACGTGACCGGCGACACCGCCACCCTGGGCAAGACCTCCGGGGCCGACGCTGCCCGGGCCAAGCCCACCTACCCGAGCCTGCTGGGGCTCGAGGGTGCCCGTCGACGGGCCGACGAGCTGGTCGAGACGGCGGTGGCGGCCCTGGTGCCGCTGGGCGAGGCCGCCAGCCCCCTGGCCGACCTGGCCCGCTACATGATCGAGCGTGACCATTGACACTACAGGGCCCTCATGAAGCTGTTCGATGACATCCCCGTCGAGCGTCCGGCCACGCCGCTGCTCGATACCCTGGATACCCCGGCCGCACTGCGCGCCATGAACGCCGGCCAGCTGGCCCAGGTGGCCGACGAGCTGCGCGCCTACCTGCTCTACAGCGTGGGCGTCTCCGGCGGCCACTTCGGCGCCGGCCTGGGCGTGGTGGAGCTCACCGTGGCCCTGCACCAGGCGCTGGAGACCCCCTACGACCGCCTGGTCTGGGACGTGGGCCACCAGGCCTATCCCCACAAGATCCTCACCGGGCGCCGCGAGGCGATGACCGGCATCCGCCAGTACGGCGGCCTTGCCGCCTTCCCGCGGCGCGCCGAGTCGGAGTACGACACCTTCGGCGTGGGCCATTCGAGCACCTCGATCTCGGCGGCCCTGGGCATGGCCCTGGCCGCCCGCACCCGGGGCGAGCAGCGGCGGGTCTGCGCGGTGATCGGCGACGGCGCCCTGACCGCCGGGATGGCCTTCGAGGCCCTGGCCCATGCCGGCCATGTGGATGCCAACCTGCTGGTGGTGCTCAACGACAACGAGATGTCGATCTCCGAGAACGTCGGCGGCATGGCAAGCTACCTGGCGCGCATCCTCACCAGCAAGCCCTATACCAGCATGCGAGAGGGCGGCAAGCGGGTGCTCTCCCACCTGCCCGGGGCCCTGGAGCTGGCGCGGCGCACCGAGGAGCACATGAAGGGCATGATCAGCCCGGCCACGCTCTTCGAGGAGCTGGGCTTCAACTACATCGGGCCCATCGACGGCCATGACCTGCCGCTGCTGGTGCAGACGCTGCGCAACATGCGTGACCTGGAGGGGCCTCAATTCCTCCACGTCAAGACCTGCAAGGGCAAGGGCTTCCTGCCCGCCGAGGCCGACCCCATCGGCTACCACGCCATCACCAAGCTGGAGAAGAACGGCGAGACGCCGCCGCCGCTCAAGCCGGCCAGCCCATCAACCAGCCGCAAGCAGAAGTACTGCCGTGTCTTCGGCGACTGGCTGTGCGACATGGCGGCGGTGGACGAGCGCCTGGTCGGCATCACGCCGGCCATGCGCGAGGGCTCCGACCTGGTGCGCTTCTCGAAGGAGTACCCCGAGCGCTACTTCGACGTGGCCATCGCCGAGCAGCATGCGGTGACCCTGGCCGCGGGGCTGGCCTGCGAGGCCATGAAGCCGGTGGTGGCGATCTACTCCACCTTCCTGCAACGTGGCTACGACCAGCTGATCCACGACGTGGCGGTGCAGGAGCTCGATGTCACCTTCGCCATCGACCGCGCCGGCCTGGTAGGCGAGGACGGCCCCACCCACCACGGCAGCCTGGACCTCTCCTACCTGCGCTGCGTGCCGGGGCTGGTGGTGCTGGCCCCCGCCGACGAGGCCGAGTGCCGGGCGATGCTCAGTGCCGCCTACCACCATCCCGGCCCCGCCGCCGTGCGCTACCCCCGCGGCACCGGCCCGGGCGTCGCCACGCCCGACCACCTCGAGCCGATCGAGATCGGCCGTGCCGAGTGGCGGCGTCGTGGCAGCGGCGAGGCGACGCGGGTGGCCCTGCTGGCCTTCGGCAGCCTCAATGGCCCGGCGGCAGAGGTGGCCGAGCGCCTCGACGCCAGCCACCTCAACATGCGCTCGATCAAGCCGCTGGACCGTGACGCCGTGCTGGCCGCGGCCGATGAGCACGACCTGCTGGTGACCCTGGAGGAGAACGTGGTCGCCGGCGGGGCCGGCAGTGCGGTCAACGAGCTGCTGATGGCCGAGGGGGTGCAGGTGGAAGTGCTCAACCTCGGGCTGCCCGATGCCTTCGTCGAGCACGGCAAGCCTGCCGAACTGCTCGTCGAGTGCGGCCTGGACGCGGACGGCATCGAGGCCTCGATCCGCACTCGGCTGCCCTGACCCCCGTCATCTTTCGCTCACGAGGTTACGATGCTGTTCCTGATACTGATCGGTGCCCTGCTGGGGCTGGCCATCGGCGGCCCCATCGGCCTGCTGGTGGGCGGCGCCCTGGGTTACTGGCTGGGTAGAGGCCTGCGCAAGCGCCTGCTGAACAAGCTGGTCGGCCTCCAGTCCCAGTTCCTGGAATCGACCTTCGCCGTCATGGGGTGCCTGTGCAAGGCCGATGGCCAGGTCTCCGAGGACGAGCTGGAAGCCTCCCGCCAGCTGTGGGATCGGCTGCGGCTCAGCGAGGCCCAGCGCGCCCAGGCCCGCGCCGACTTTACCCGCGGCAAGGGCGACGACTTCGACCTGGACGCCGAGCTCGCCCGGGTTCGCCGCATCGCGGCACACCAGCCCGCGCTGCGCCAGGTCTTCCTGCAGGTGCAGTTGGCCGCGGTCGCCGCCGATGGCCAGCTGCACCCCGCCGAGCACGAGATGCTGATGCGGGTGGTGCGGGGCCTGGGGTGCAGCGAGGCCGAGATCGCCCAGGTCGAGGCCATGCTGCGCGGTGGCCCCCGAGGGGCGGGCGAACAGGGCCCCTCGCTGGAGGATGCCTACCGGGTGCTGGGGGTCGACCAGGACGCCAGCGACGCCGAGATCAAGAAGGCCTACCGTCGCCTGATGAGCGAGAACCACCCCGACAAGCTCGCCGCCAAGGGCCTGCCCGAGAGCATGCGCGAGGTCGCCAAGGAGCGCACCAGCGAGATCGGCAGCGCCTACGAGCGCATCCGCAAGGCGCGCGCTGCCTGACACCGGCCGGGCGGCCGCGCTCGTCTCCCCGCCGTGCTGCCCGCCCGCCTTTCACCGCGCCTCGCCACCGGCCACGCCCTGCGCTAGCGTAGCGGGACCGATGCACTACCCACGGAGTCGCGCGATGATAACCCTGTACAGCTTTCCCGCCTCCCGCTCGCTGCGGGTCGCCTGGACCCTGGAGGAGCTGGGGCTCGACTATGCCTGCCAGCACGTGGACCTGGCGGCCGGCGCGGGCCGGGAAGGCGCCCATCTCGTCCGCCATCCCGATGGCAAGGTGCCGGTGCTGGTGGATGGCGACCTGACGCTGTTCGAGTCGGCGGCGATCTGCCGCTACCTGGCGGAGCGCTATGGCGAGCCAGGTGGCCTGCTGCCGGCCTCCCTCGAGGAGCGCGCCCGGGTCGACCAGTGGCTGTTCTTCACCACGGGCGAGCTGGAGCAGGCGCTCTGGACCCAGGCCAAGCACAAGTTCGCCCTGCCCCGGGAGCGGCGGGTGCCGGCGGTGCTGCCTACCGCGGCCTGGGAGTTCCAGCAGGCACTCGAGGCGCTGGCGCGGCGCTTCGAGGGCGAGGGCTGGCTGGTGGGCGACCACTTCACTCTGGCGGACCTGCTGCTGGGGCATACCCTGAGCTGGGCGGTGCAGTTCAAGACCCGCCTGCCGGTGGCGCTGGAGGCCTACCGCGAGCGCTGCGCTTCCCGCCCGGCCCTGGCCAGGGCGGTGGCGCGTGAACGTGCCGCGGCCGAGCCGGCGTGAGGCGCGCTCAGGCCGTGAAGGGCAGCACCGCGGTGTAGACCGCGAAGTAGTGGCAGGCGCTGCCGCCCATCACGAACAGGTGCCAGATCGCGTGATTGAAGGGGATGGCGCTGATGGCATAGAAGGCCACGCCCAGGGTGTAGGTGACGCCACCGGCGACCAGCAGGGCGAGGCCGGTATCGGAGAGGCGGGCCGCCAGCTCGTCGCCGGCGAAGACGATCAGCCAGCCCATCACCAGGTAGATGGCGACCCGCAGCGCGGCGAAGCGGTGGGGCCAGGCCAGCTTGCAGGCGATGCCGGCCAGGGCCAGGGACCAGACGGTGGCGAACAGCGTCCAGCCCGTGGGGCCGCGCAGGTTGACCAGCAGGAAGGGGGTGTAGGTGCCGGCGATCAGCAGGTAGATCGCGCAGTGGTCGAGCGACTGGAACAGGCCCTTCAGGCGCGGGTGGCGGACCCCATGGTAGAGGGTGGAGGCGGTGTAGAGCAGCACCAGGCTGACGCCGTAGAAGCCGATGCCGACGAGCTTCCAGGGGTCGACCCGGGCGGCCAGGCTGGCCAGCACCAGCAGCACCACGACTCCCACGAGGCTCAGCGCCGCGCCGATGCCATGGCTGATGCTGTGCAGCAGCTCCTCGAGGCCACTGAAGGGCGTCTCGTCGTCGCGGGCGGGGTGGGTCATCGGAGAGCCTCCTGCCGAGGAGCCAGCCCGATGCCGGGACCCGGTGGCTCAGGGCTTGCGTTCGATATCCACGTCGCTGGCCTGGGTGAAGTCGCCCAGCGCCATCATGTGGCCCAGCTTGCCGGCCTTGGTGGTGAGGTATTGCTCGTTGTGCGGATTTAGACCGGTGGTCAGCGGGACGCGTTCCATGACCACCACGCCGGCCTGGGTCAGGGCGTCGACCTTGCGGGGGTTGTTGGTCATCAGGCGCAGCGCCTTGATCCCCAGGTGGTCGAGCATCGGCACGCAGAGGTCGTAGCGGCGCAGGTCGGCGGCGAAGCCCAGCTGCTCGTTGGCTTCCACGGTGTCGGCGCCGGCATCCTGGAGGTGATAGGCGCGGATCTTGTTGAGCAGGCCGATGCCGCGGCCTTCCTGCCGCAGGTAGAGCAGCACGCCACGCCCCTCCTCGGCGATGCGCTTGAGCGCCTCCTGCAGCTGGAAGCCGCAATCGCAGCGCATGGAGAAGAGCGCATCGCCGGTCAGACACTCGGAGTGGACCCGTCCCAGCACCGGTGCGCCATCGGCCACGTCGCCCAGGGTCAGGGCGATATGGTCCTTGCCGGTGGCATCGTCCTCGAAGCCATGCATGGTGAAGGTGGCCCAGGGGGTGGGCAGCCGGGAGGCGGCGATGAATCGAATCGTCACGATGTACCTCGGTGGAAGACCACGGCGTTGCCGACGGGTGGAGGGCCATTCTATCAGGAAGGCCGGGCCGGCTCACCGTTGTGTCACGGGGCTCATCCCCGGGCCGTTCGATGGGGTACAATGACGCCCACATTTTCCGTGGACGAGCGCCCGCATGGAACTCAAGAACGACCGCTTTCTGCGCGCCCTGGCGCGTCAACCCGTCGACCGTACCCCGGTATGGATGATGCGCCAGGCCGGCCGCTACCTGCCGGAGTATCGAGAGGTGCGTGGCCATGCCGGCAGCTTCATGGACCTGTGCCGCAACCAGGAGCTGGCCTGTGAGGTCACCCTGCAGCCGCTGGAGCGCTACCCCCTGGATGCGGCCATCCTCTTTTCGGACATCCTGACCATCCCCGATGCCATGGGGCTGGGGCTCTACTTCGAGACCGGCGAGGGGCCGAAATTCCGCAAGCCGGTGCGCACATCAACCGAGGTGGAGGCCCTGCAGGCGCCGGACGCCGAGCGTGACCTGGACTACGTGATGCGGGCGGTCTCGACCATCCGCCGCGAGCTGAACGGCCGGGTGCCGCTGATCGGCTTCTCCGGCAGCCCCTGGACCCTGGCCACCTACATGGTGGAGGGGGCCTCCAGCAAGGACTTCCGCCACGTCAAGACGATGCTCTACGACGCGCCGGACACCATGCATCGGCTGCTCGATACCCTGGCCCATGCGGTCACCGACTACCTGAACGCCCAGATCCGCGCCGGCGCCCAGGCGGTACAGATCTTCGATACCTGGGGCGGCGCGCTCTCCACGCCGGCCTACCTGGAGTTCTCGCTGCGCTACATGGAGCAGATCGTTGCCGGGCTGATCCGTGAGCACGAGGGACGCCGGGTGCCGGTGATCCTCTTCACCAAGAACGGCGGCCAGTGGCTCGAGGATATCGCGGCGGCTGGCTCCGATGCCGTCGGCCTGGACTGGACCACCGAGCTCTCCGATGCGCGGGCGCGAGTCGGCCATCGCGTCGCCCTGCAGGGCAACCTCGACCCCCACGTGCTGTTTGCCCGCCCCTCGGCGATCCGTGCCGAGGTGGCGCGCACCCTGGACAGCTTCGGCCATGGGCCCGGCCATGTCTTCAACCTGGGGCACGGCATCAATCAGTTCACCGACCCGGACCATGTGACGGCCTTCATGGAGGCCCTCCACGACCTCAGCCCCGCCTACCACCGCAACATCGCCCATGGCTGACTGGCTCTACCGGGTGGCGGCCGGGGAGGACCGGCAGTGGCGCCGCCGCTGGGCGGTGCTGGCCGGCCTGGCAGCCCTGGTGATCGCCTGGGGCAGCCTGACGCCCGGCAGCGAGCTGCCCGAGACGCTGCCCTGGGACAAGGCCAGCCACTTCATCGGCTATGCCGGCCTGGCGGGCCTGGTCGGTCTCGCCGGGGTCCGCCTGTCGCTGGCCTTCCTGGCCGCGCTGCTGCTGGGCATCGTCATCGAGGTTGCCCAGCTCCCCGTGCCCGGCCGCCTCGGTGGCGACTGGGCCGATATCCTGGCCAACGGCCTGGGTGCCGCCTCGGCGGCACTGGGGCTGCATGGTTTCCGTCGGGTCTGCCTGGGTCGTCCGCCCCGCCGCGTGTCGCGCCCCTAGGGGCGCGGCTCGGCGCTGGCGTCGGGCTCTGCCTGGCCGCCGGTCGCAAGGTCCAGGGTCGGTTCGCTGGCGCTGCGCTCAGGGCGGTGGCGCTCGGCGGGGCGCAGCACCCGGGCGCTGCCCAGCACGCTCTCTTCCTCGGGCGCGACGCTGCTCGCCGCGCTGGTCCAGGCGGCTTCGCGGTCATGCACCGCCGGCCGCCGCTCCCAGGAGCGGGTGACCACGGCGCCGGGGGCGAAGCCGGGGCGCTGGGCGCCCAGGTGGTGGGGCAGCAGCCAGAGCTCGGCGAGCAGGCGCAGGGCCACAGCGGCCAGCAGCCAGCCGCCCCCGGCCTGGGCCAGCGCCGGCCAGGCGGAGGCCCAGTCGACGGGGGCGAGCCAGGGCGTGCGTGGGGCCAGCCACAGGGCCGCGCCGGCCAGCAGGCCGAGCTGCAGCAGCAGATGGCAGGTCAGCAGGGTGGTGCGGGCCAGCGGCCGACGGGGAAACAGGAACTGTCGCATCGGGGTCCTCCCGGGGGATGCACATCGTGGTGATGAGTCGGGCCGACGTCCATGCCGGCCAGGGCAGGATGCTACCCCAGATCCCGTCGCCCTGCAGTCCTCGCGTATCGCCATGTTGACCAACAGGGGCGGGCTTGCCAATGTGGAACGAGAGGCGGAAGTGGGGTGTCCCGTCGGGAGGACTTCCGTCAACTCACCCAGCATCAAGGAGCGGCTATGACAACCTATATCGTGGTGGCTGATGCGGCGCGGGCTCGGCTGTTCACCCGCAATGGACTCAAGGTCAGCGAGCAGGACAGCCTCGTCCATGCCGAGGGGCGCATGCACGAGGGGGACCTGGTGACGGACCGCGGTGGCGACGTCCACGAGTCGACCTCGACGACGGCGCGCAGCGCCGGCGGGGAGAATGTCGCGACCCAGCACCACGAGGAGATCTTCGCCCGCGAGGTCGCCGAGCGGCTCTATCGCGCCCGCGTCGACAACACCATGGAGAAGCTGATCCTGGTGGCACCGCCGCGCTTCCTCGGCCAGCTGCGGGACAAGGTCGATGGCCCCACCGCCAAGCTGGTGATCCACACCCTGGCCAAGGACCTCACCAAGGCCTCCCTCGCCGATATCCAGGAGGCGGTCAGCGACCTGCGCTAGCCACGCGCTGGTCCTCTCCCCGCGGCCCGGCCCTTTCGCCGGGCCGCGCTGCGTCAGGGCACCTGGGGCAGGTCGATCTGGTCGCTGCGGCGGATGCCCTCGGTCATCTGCCGGCACAGCTTGAGGAACTCGCGCATGCCGGTGGCCAGGTACTTGTGGCGGTGCCAGATGAAGGTGAACTGGCGGCTCAGGTCCAGCTCCGGGGTGGCGATGGGCACCAGGCTGCCGCGGCGGAAGGCGTCGCGCAGGGCCAGCTTCGAGACGCAGCCGATGCCGAGCCCCGATTCCACCGCCCGCTTGATGCCCTCGGTATGTTCCAGCTCCAGCAGGATGTTGAAGCGCCCGCGCCGGTGACGGGCCGCCTGCTCCAGGGTCAGCCGGGTGCCGGAGCCCTGCTCGCGCATGATCCAGGCCTCGCGCAGCAGGCGGTCCAGCTCCACCGGGCCGGCCGTGGCGAGCGGGTGGCGGGGCGAGCAGAACACCGCCAGCTCGTCCTCCACCCAGGGCTGGGTGATCACGTCCTCCTCCTCGCACTGCCCCTCGATCAGCCCCAGGTCGAGCCCGTGCTGGCGAACGCTGTCGATGATGGTCCGGGTATTGCGCACCGAGAGGCGCACCCGGCTGCCGGGGTGGCGCTGCATGAAGTCGCTGATCAGCAGGGTCGCCAGGTAGTTGCCGATGGTCAGGGTGGCGCCCACGTCCAGGGTGCCGATGCCCTGCTGGCCACGCAGCAGCTCCTCAACCTCCTCGGCCCGGTCGAGCAGGGCCACCGCCTTGGGCAGCAGCTGGAAGCCCAGGGCATTGAGCTTGAGGCGCTTGCCGATGCGGTCGAGCAACCGGCAGTCGAACTGCCGCTCCAGCTCGGCGAGGGCGGTACTGGTCGCCGACTGGGAGAGCGCCAGGGCGCGGGCCGCCCGGGAGACGCTCTCGTGCTGGGCCACGGCGACGAAGACTTCCAGCTGGCGCAGGGTGTAACGCATGACGTTCCTCGGCGGATTTGATACCTAGAACTGATATCCACAGTATAGATAAGTGTTATCCATACAATCCATTTAACAGATATTGCCCCGGCTCTTAGAATTGCAATCAAAGATTGGCTGTCCGGTCTATTCTATTCTGGAATATCAAGGAGTCGGCATGAGCAAGTTTGCGCTTGAGGACGTTCTGAGTGTGCACCACTGGAACGATACCCTGTTCAGTTTCCGGACCACCCGCGAGCGCAGCCTGCGCTTCAAGAACGGCCAGTTCGTGATGATCGGCCTCGAGGTGAACGGCAAGCCGCTGATGCGGGCCTACTCCATCGCCAGCCCCAACTACGAGGACCACCTGGAGTTCTTCAGCATCAAGGTGCCCGACGGCCCCCTGACCTCACGGCTGCAGCACCTCAAGGTCGGGGACCAGATCATGGTCAGCCGCAAGCCCACCGGGACCCTGGTCACCGACGACCTGCTGCCGGGGCGCAACCTCTACCTGCTCTCCACCGGCACCGGCCTGGCCCCGTTCATGAGCCTGATCCAGGACCCGGAGGTCTACGAGCGCTTCGAGAAGGTGGTGCTGGTGCACGGTGTGCGCAACGTCAGCGAGCTGGCCTATGCCGACTTCATCCAGAAGGACCTGCCCGCCCACGAGTACCTGGGCGAGGAGATCAGCGAGAAGCTGGTCTACTACCCCACCGTGACCCGCGAGACCTTCCATACCATGGGGCGCCTCACCGACCATATCCGCAGCGGCAAGCTGGCCGAGGACACCGGCCTGCCGGCCATCGATCCCAAGCAGGATCGCGCCATGATCTGTGGCAGCCCGGCGATGCTCGATGACACCAGCCACCTGCTGGACGAGCTCGGGTTCACCATCTCGCCGCGCATGGGCGAGCCCGGCGACTATGTCATCGAGCGGGCCTTCGTCGAAAAGTAAGCGCCGAGCGGCAAGCAGCAAGTAGAAAGTAAAAAAGAAAACCGCCTCCGTGCTCTGATCACGGAGGCGGTGTCGTATCAGTCTTGCAGCTTGCAGCTTGCAGCTGTCAGACGGCGTCCTTGCCGGTCTCGCCGGTGCGGATGCGGATGACCTGCTCCAGGGCGGTGACGAAGATCTTGCCGTCGCCGATCTTGCCCGTATTAGCGACCTGGGTGATGGCGTCGATCACCTTCTCGGCCATCTCGTCGTCCACGGCCACCTCGAGCTTCACCTTGGGCAGGAAGTCGACCACGTACTCGGCGCCGCGATAGAGCTCGGTGTGGCCCTTCTGGCGCCCGAAGCCCTTGACCTCAGTGACGGTAATGCCCTGGACACCGATCTCGGAGAGCGACTCCCGTACGTCGTCGAGCTTGAACGGCTTGATGATGGCGGTCACCAGTTTCATGGTCTTGATCCTCGTCCTGTCCGTTGGTCGGTGGCGCTGGCCGCCACCCCTGCTGGGTTCATTGTGCCAGAGCATACACCCGGTGCGGGAGGAATAAAAAAGGCCCCCCGAAGGGGGCCCGGTTGAGCGTGCCCGTGCATCCCGGGGCCCGGCTCACTTCTTGGAGGCGCTGAACTCGGGGTAGGCTTCCAGCCCGCATTCGGTCAGGTCGACGCCCTCGTACTCTTCCTCCTCGGTGACCCGGATGCCCATCACGGCCTTGAGGATCAGCCAGACGACCAGGCTGGCCACGAACACCCAGACGAAGATGCCGAGGATGCCGATGATCTGGGGGCCAAAGCCGGCCTCGGCGTTGGTGAAGGGGACCGCCAGCACGCCCCAGATGCCCACCACGCCGTGGGCGGAGATGGCGCCTACCGGGTCATCGAGCTTGAGCTTGTCGAGCACCACGATGGAGGTGACGACCAGCAGGCCACCCACGGCACCGATCAGCACGGCCCCCAGGGCGCTGGGCGACAGCGGGTCGGCGGTGATGGCCACCAGGCCGGCGATGGCACCGTTCAGGGCCATGGTCAGGTCGGCCTTGCGGAACCACAGCTTGGCCAGGACCAGGGCGGCGATCACGCCCCCGGCAGCGGCCGCGTTGGTGTTGACGAACACCTGGGCCACGTTGTTGGCGGAGGCGACGTCGGACATCTTCAGCTCGGAACCGCCGTTGAAGCCAAACCAGCCCATCCACAGGATGAAGGTACCCAGGGTGGCCAGCGGCAGGTTGGCACCGGGAATGGCGTAGATGCTGCCGTCCTTGCCGTACTTGCCCTTGCGCGGACCGAGCACCAGCACGCCGGCCAGGGCCGCGGCGGCACCGGCCAGGTGCACGATGCCGGAACCGGCATAGTCGGAGTAGCCGACCTCGGCCAGCCAGCCGCCACCCCAGGTCCAGTAGCCCGACACCGGGTAGATGAAGCCGGTCATGACTACCGCGAAGGCCAGGAAGGCCCACAGCTTCATGCGCTCGGCCACGGCACCCGAGACGATGGACATGGCGGTGGCCACGAACACCACCTGGAAGAAGAAGTCCGAGCGCATCGAGTAGTAGGGGGCGTCGTCACCGCCGGCCAGTACCGCGTCGACGCCGTTCTCGCTGCCGATCAGTGCGCCCAGGCTCGGCAGGACGCCGCCCGCGCCGCTGGAGTACATCAGGTAGTAGCCCACCAGCAGGTACATGGTGCAGGCGATGGCGAACAGGGCGATGTTCTTGGTCAGGATCTCGGCGGTGTTCTTGGAGCGCACCAGGCCCGCCTCGAGCATCGAGAAGCCGGCCGCCATCCACATCACCAGGACGCCGCAGATCAGGAAGTAGAAGGTATCGAGCGCGTAGCTCAGCTCCGGTAATTCGACCATGAGGGTCTCTCCACGTCAGGAATGGGAAGTGGGGCGTCGGTCAGACGGCATCGGCGCCGCGCTCACCGGTGCGGATGCGGATGACGTCCTCCAGCGGCGTGACGAAGACCTTGCCGTCGCCGATCTTGCCGCTGTTGGCCGCGCTGCAGATGGCATCGAGCACCGTCTCCAGCCGCGAGTCGTCTACCGCGACCTCGACCTTCACCTTGGGCAGGAAGTCGACGACGTACTCTGCACCGCGATAGAGCTCGGTGTGGCCCTTCTGGCGACCGAAGCCCTTGACCTCGGTGACGGTGATGCCCTGGACGCCGTTGTCGGCGAGTGCCTCGCGCACGTCGTCGAGCTTGAATGGCTTGATGATGGCAGTGATCAGCTTCATCCCGGATCTCCCCTGCTGGATGTCGGCGGCGTGATGCCGCGCCATGAGTGGCTGTTCTGCCCAAGCGCAAAGCGTGCCAACTCCCGGAATATGGCTTTGATATCAGCGTGATGAAATGGATGTCGGGGCAGGTGTCCGGCAGGGGGAGGCGCGGTGTCGCCGCGGCTGCCCTGTTGTGGTGCGTTGTCGTGGTGCGCATGCTCCACAAGGGGGCGGCGGTGAAGAATGCGTCGGACGAGGGCCTTGCGTATCCTGTGGGCAGGCATCCCATCACGATTCAGGAGAGACACCATGGTGAGCCATGATCGCATCAGCCGCCTGGCCCAGCAGATCGGCGACCGCCTGCAGGGCGCCTCCCAGGCCCCGGAGGAGGTACAGAAGGGCATCCAGCAGGTGGTGAAGGGCGCCTTCGATCGCCTGGAGCTGGTCTCGCGGGAGGATTTCGACATCCTGATGGACGTCTTGCAGCGCACCCGGGCGCGGGTCGAGGCGCTGGAGACGCAGGTGGCGGCCCTCGAGGCGGCGCTGGACGACAACGCCTCGCGGGAGGCGACGCCGAGCGAGCCGCCCGCCGCGCTGCCGGAGGCACCGAGCCCCGAGGAGGATGCCGGCGCCGGCGAGACCGACCGCTGATCCCCCGGCCGGTGCCGGGCGCATCCCGTCGGGCTGGGCTAGCCTGAGGGCAGACAGGCTGCGAGGGATCGCGCATGACGCTGGCAATCATCCACACCCGGGCCGGCCTCGGCCTCGAGGCGCCCGAGGTGCTTGTCGAGGTGCACCTGGCCAATGGACTGCCCGGCATGACCCTGGTGGGCCTGCCGGAGGCCGCCGTCAAGGAGAGCCGCGAGCGGGTGCGCAGTGCCCTGGTGAACGCCGGCTTCGACTTCCCGTTGCGGCGCATCACTCTCAACCTGGCGCCCGCCGACCTGCCCAAGGAGGGGGGCCGCTTCGACCTGCCCATCGCCCTGGGCCTGCTGGTGGCCTCCGGCCAGGTGCCGGCCGAGGCCCTGGCGGGCGTCGAGTGCGCGGGCGAGCTGGCCCTGGATGGCCGCCTGCGCCCGGTGTCCGGCGTCCTGCCGCTGGCCATGGCGACACACCGCGCTGGCCGGCGCCTGATCGTGCCGCGGGCCAACGCCGACGAGGCGGCCCTGGCCGGCGACCTCGAGGTACTGCCGGCGGATCACCTGCTGGAGGTGGTGGCCCACCTGCTGGGCCAGTCGCCCATCTCGCCCCACCGCGCCCCGACTGCCGTGCTGGCCCCCGAGGCGGGCCCTGACCTGGCGGAGGTGCGTGGCCAGCACCAGGCCCGTCGCGCCCTGGAAGTGGCCGCCGCCGGCGGGCATAACCTGCTGTTCGCCGGCCCGCCCGGGACCGGCAAGACCATGCTGGCCAGCCGCCTTCCGGGGATCCTGCCGCCGCTCTCCGAGGAGGAGGCCCTCGAGGTGGCGGCCATCCGCTCGGTCAGCGGGCTGTCGCATGCCGAGCAGTGGGGCGTGCGTCCCTTCCGTGCCCCGCACCATACCGCCAGTGCCGTGGCCCTGGTGGGCGGCGGCTCCCGGCCGCGGCCCGGCGAGATCTCCCTGGCCCACCGCGGGGTGCTGTTCCTCGACGAGCTGCCGGAGTTCTCGCGACACGTGCTGGAGGTGATGCGCGAGCCCATGGAGTCGGGGCAGATCCATATCGCCCGGGCCAGCCACGAGCGGCGCTACCCGGCGGGGTTCCAGCTGGTGGCGGCCATGAACCCCTGTCCCTGCGGGCATCTGGGCGACCCGCGCCAGGCCTGCCATTGCACGGCGGCCCAGATCCAGCGCTACCAGGCGCGCCTCTCGGGACCGTTGCTCGACCGCATCGACCTGCAGGTGGAGGTGCCGGCGCTGGCGCCGGAGCAACTCACTTCCCGTGAACCGGGGGAGTCCTCGGCGGTGGTGCGCGAGCGGGTGCTGGCGGCTCGGGCTCGCCAGTCGTCCCGCGGTGCGCTGAACGCGCGGCTGTCCGGGCGGGCCCTGGAGGAGGCTTGCGCCCTGCAGGCGGCCGATCGTGCCTGGCTGGCCAGCGTGCTGGAGCGTCTCAAGCTCTCGGCCCGGGCCTACCACCGGGTCCTGCGGGTGGCCCTGACCCTCGCCGACCTGGCCGGTGAATCGCGTCCCGGGCGTGACCAGCTGATCGAGGCGATCGGCTACCGACAGCTCGATCGCCTGCTCAAGGGCTGATGGCCTGCCCGCTCAGAGGGCGGTGGCGTCCAGGGCCCCGCTGATCTCGTTGCGCCACTCCGGTGCGTCACTCCCTGCGCGCCGCAGCTCCAGGCTCAGGCGATAGGGCAGCAGCTCGCGGTCCGAGAGCTGCAGCCGGGGGCCGTCGGCCTCGAGTCGGCTGTCCAGGCGCCACTGGTTGCCGCCGCCCCCCTCGGCCATGGCGTCCCGCCATTCCAGTACCTGGGGGCCGTCGCTGACCGCCAGCAGGGCGCGGGTCAGGCTCTCGAGCACGCGCTCGTCGCCGAGCCCCAGCCGCGGGTCGACCTCCGGCCTGGCCAGCAGCAGCACCTGGTCGACCGCCGGACTGGGCAGGGGCGGCGTCGCCGTGAGCCGCTCGGCGGCGCGCTCGCCCAGCCCGAACAGGGCCTGGCGCAGCGTGGTCGGCTGCTCCGGCGCAGCGGCACAGCCGGCGAGCAGCAGGGTCGCCAGCAGCAGTGACAGGTGGGGTTTCATGGTGAGGTCGCCTCCCGGGGCGGGGTATCGGCCGGTTCCAGTCCGGCAATGAAGCGGTCGAGGACCGTGAACAGCTCACGACGAATCGGCTCGGCCTCGTTGACCAGGTGGTGACGGGCCTCGGGGTGGCGATGGATCTCGGCGCCGGGGAACTTGCGCGCCAGCACCTCGAGGTTCCACTCCCAGTCCACCGTCAGGTCCTGCTCGCCCTGCAGGATCAGGGTGGGAACCGGGCTCGGCGGCAGCGCCAGCAACTGCGGCATCCAGCGACGCATGGCCCCCACCCAGTCCATCGCCAGGCGGTCGGCCTGGAGGGGGTCGCCCTCGCGCAGGAAGTCGGCGAAGTCGGCATCCGTGGAGTTGGCGCGGAACTTGCGCGGGATCGACTCCACGAAGGGGCCCACCAGGCGGTGCAGCCAGCTCGACTGATTCCACCCCCAGGGGCGCACCAGCGGGGCCAGCAATGCCAGGCCCGACCAGGCGCCGTCGTCACCGCGGGTCAGGGCGTCGGTGGCGAGAATCGCCGCCCCGGTACTCTGGCCGACGCCCAGCCAGGGCCGCGGGGCCAGCCCCTCCTCCTGGAGATGTTGCTGCAGGTGGTGCAGGCAGCTGCCATAGTCATTGAAGTCGTCGATGGAGGCACGGCGGCCGCTGGAGAGTCCATGGCCGGGCAGGTCCCAGAGCACGACCCGCCAGCCCCGCGCGAGCAGGCACTCCAGCAGGTGGCGGTAGAGACCGAGGTGGTCGAAGTAGCCATGGACCACGAAGGCCGTGCCGATGGGCGCCGCGGGACTCCAGACCTGGGTCCAGAGGCGGAAGTCACCGGCCTCCAGGTACCCCACGTAGAGTCCCACGTGTTCGGCCAGCAGGGGAGCCAGGCCGTAGTGGCCCAGGTAGCGCTCGAGGTCCTGGCCGGACAGGTCTGCCGGGGCCAGGGGCCCCAGGGCCTGCAGGGGGGTGAAATCGCTCATCGGTTCCTCCGCAATGCCCGTTCATGCTAGCGCCAAGCCGCCGGCCCGGCCAGCAATGCCTCGGCGGCCGGCCCCGGCCTCATCATTTGGTCTAGCGACGGGCAGCAGACGCCCGCGACGGGTTTACATATGGAAGCATTTTCCACAAAATTGGCGCTACGCAGTCACCATTCCCTGTCCGGCCGGTCGGTGCCAGGGGGCACCGAGCAGCCAAGCATGAGGAGCACGACCCATGACCCAACGCATCACTCGCCATCGCCTTCAGGTGGCCGCCGAGCTGGACCGTTTCATCAACGAACAGGCCCTGCCGGGCACCGGTGTCGACCCCGAGGCTTTCTGGGCCGGCGTCGACGCCCTCTTTCATGATCTGACCCCGCAGAACCGCGAACTGCTCACCGAGCGCGACCGCCTGCAGGAGCAGCTCGATGCCTGGCATCGCGAGCACCCCGGCCCGATCCGCGACATGGCCGCCTACCGCGCCTTCCTCGAGGAGATCGGCTACCTGGTCGAGGCCCCGGCCAGCGTCAGCGTGACCACCGCCAACGTCGACCGCGAGATCGCCGTCCAGGCCGGCCCGCAGCTGGTGGTGCCGGTCAACAACCCGCGCTATGCGCTGAACGCCGGCAACGCCCGCTGGGGCAGCCTCTACGACGCCCTCTACGGCACTGACGCCATCTCCGAGGAGGGCGGGGCCGAGAAGGGCGAAAGCTTCAACCCCAAGCGCGGCGAGAAGGTCATCGGCTATGCCCGCGGCGTGCTCGATCGCGCCGCCCCGCTGGCCACCGGCTCCCACCACGATGCCGTCAAGTACGCGCTGCGTGACGGCCACCTGGTGGTCTCGCTGGACGGCGGTCGCGAGACCGGCCTCAAGGACCCGGGTAAGCTGGTGGGCTTCAACGGCCCGGCCGAGCGCCCGGAGTCCGTGCTGCTGGTCAACCATGGCCTGCACCTGGAGATCCAGATCGACCCGAGCCACCCGATCGGCAAGACCGACCCGGCCGGCGTCAAGGACGTGGTGGTCGAGGCGGCGCTGACCACCATCATGGACTGCGAGGACTCCGTGGCCGCGGTGGACGCCGAGGACAAGGTCGGGGTCTATGCCAGCTGGCTGGGCCTGATGAAGGGTGACCTGGAAGAGCAGGTCGAGAAGGGCGGCAAGACCATCACCCGCCGCCTCAATGCCGACCGCACCTGGCAGAACACCGACGGCGGCAGCGTGACCCTGCCGGGCCGCTCGCTGATGTTCGTGCGCAACGTGGGCCACCTGATGACCACCCCGGCGGTGCTGGATGCCGATGGCAACGAGCTGCCCGAGGGCATCCTCGACGGCATCGTCACCGGCCTGGTCGCCCTGCACGACCTCAAGAAGGGCGATAACGAGCCGCGCAACTCGCGCACCGGTTCCATGTACATCGTCAAGCCGAAGATGCACGGCCCCAAGGAGGTCGCCTTCTCCAATGCGCTGTTCGGGCGCATCGAGGACATCCTCGGCATGGCCCGCGATACCCTGAAGATGGGCATCATGGACGAGGAGCGTCGCACCTCGGTCAACCTCAAGGCCTGCATCGCGGAAGCCAGCTCGCGGGTGGTGTTCATCAACACCGGCTTCCTCGACCGCACCGGCGACGAGATGCACACCGCCATGGAGGCGGGCCCGATGATCCGCAAGGGCGACATGAAGGGCTCCGCCTGGATCCAGGCCTACGAGAAGAACAACGTCCAGGTCGGCCTGGCCTGCGGCCTGCGCGGCCGCGCCCAGATCGGCAAGGGCATGTGGGCCATGCCGGACCTGATGGCCGCCATGCTCGAGCAGAAGATCGGCCATCCCAAGGCCGGCGCCAACACCGCCTGGGTGCCGTCGCCCACCGCCGCCACCCTGCACGCCCTGCACTACCACCAGGTGGACGTGGCAGCCCTGCAGCGCGAGATGGAAGGCCAGGGCGATGTGGACTTCCTGAATGACCTGCTCACCGTGCCGGTGGCCGAGTCGCCGCAGTGGAGCGACGAGGAGCTCCAGCAGGAGCTGGACAACAACTGCCAGGGCATCCTCGGCTACGTGGTGCGCTGGGTCGAGCACGGCGTGGGCTGCTCCAAGGTGCCTGACATCCATGACGTGGGGCTGATGGAGGACCGCGCCACCCTGCGGATCTCCAGCCAGCACATCGCCAACTGGCTGCACCATGGCGTGGTCGATGCCGCCCGGGTCCGGGAGACCCTGGAGCGCATGGCCAAGGTGGTCGACCAGCAGAACGCCGGCGATCCGGAGTACACGCCGATGAGTGCCGACTTCGCCGCCTCGACCGCCTTCCAGGCCGCCAGCGACCTGATCTTCAAGGGCCGCGAGCAGCCCGCCGGCTACACCGAGCCGCTGCTGCACCACTGGAGAGCCGTGCACAAGGCCAAGTAAGGCCATCGCCGGAGGGGGCACCGAGCTGAGCCGGGCCCCAGACAGCACGCCCCCGCGGTATCGCCGCGGGGGCGTTTCCATGAGGGGGCCGTCGTTGAAGCGCTCGACGTTCGGTGACTGTCGGCCAGGGGCCGGCTCGGCTATCGTGGGGCCTGCCTCGCCATCACCATCACCGCAAGGAGCCTGCCGATGACCGTCATGACCGCCGCCGCCATCGAGGACTTTCTCGACGAGATCTTCCCCCAGCGGACGGGGACCATCGAGGGCGTCGACGAGATGCGCGCGACCATGAGCCTGGCCATCGAGGACGAGCACCTGCGGCCCGGGGCCAGCGTCTCGGGCCCCACCCTGATGGGGCTGGCCGACGTCTGCCTCTATGTGGCGATACTCGCCCAGATCGGCCCCGAGCCCATGGCCGTGACCAGCGACCTGCATTGCCGCTTCCTGCGTCGGCCCCGGGGCGATCGCGATATCATCGCCAACGCGCGGATCCTCAAGCTGGGGCGCCGCCTGGCGGTGGGCGAGGTACAGCTCTTCTCCGACGGCGACGAGCGGCCGGTGGCCCTGGTCACCGCCACCTATGCGCTGCCGGACGGCGACTGACCCGGAGGCCGGGCGCGCAGCACCGCCACCGCCAGGGCCAGCCAGCCGCCGATCAACAGCACCCCGCCGATGGGCGTGATCATTCCCAGGCTGGTCGCGCCGGTGAGCGCCATGGCGTAGAGCGAGCCCGAGAAGAGCGCCATGCCGGCCGCCCAGAGCCCCATGGCCAGCCGCTGGCCGGCGAGCGATGTTCCGGCGCGCCAGGCCAGCACCGCCAGCAGCGCCAGGGTATGCCACGCCTGGTAGCGCACCCCGGTCTCGAAGGCCGCCGCCAGCCGCGGGGCCAGCTGCCCCTCCAGCGCATGGGCGCCGAAGGCGCCGGCCATCACCACCAGGGCGCCGGAGAGCGCCGCGACCAGCCACCATCCCCTGTCCTGCATATCGATCTCCTTCTGTCTGCGGGAATCGGTCGCCACCGTACCCCGGGCGGGTCTTAGCCGCTACAATACGCGCCCCCGGTTGATTCACGCCAAGAAGAGTTGCCCTGCGCCATGACCGACCCGCGACACGACGACAAGACCACTGGCCCCGAGGGCCCGGACGCTCCGCTGCACCGCCGCGGCATCAAGAGCTATGTGCTGCGTGCCGGCCGCATGACCCAGGCCCAGACCCGGGGGCTCGAGGCGGTCTGGCCGCGACTGGGGCTCTCCCTCGCCGATGGCCGCCAGGACCTCGACGCCCTGTTCGGGCGAGAGGCGCCCCGGGTGCTGGAGGTGGGCTTCGGCATGGGGGCCTCCCTGGTCGAGCAGGCCGAGCGTCATCCGGATACCGACTTCATCGGCATCGAGGTGCATGCGCCCGGCGTTGGCAAGCTGCTCGACGAGGCCGACAAGCGCGGCCTGACCAACCTGCGCGTCTACCGCGAGGACGCCCTGGCGGTGCTCGAGCAGTGCCTGCCCGAGGCGAGCCTCGACACCCTGCAGCTGTTCTTCCCCGATCCCTGGCCGAAGAAGAAGCACCACAAGCGGCGTATCGTGCAGCCGGCCTTCGTCGAACTGGTGCGCACCCGCCTC
Organism: Halomonas sp. CKK8; assembly: GCF_029625235.1. Lineage (NCBI taxonomy): Bacteria > Pseudomonadati > Pseudomonadota > Gammaproteobacteria > Oceanospirillales > Halomonadaceae > Halomonas > Halomonas sp. CKK8. The sequence continues at coordinate 89,892 of NZ_CP121193.1, forward strand.
AAGCCCGGTGGCACCCTGCACATGGCCACCGACTGGGAGGCCTATGCCGAGTGGATGGCCGAGGTGATGGACGCCGCCCCGGGCTTTGCCAACACCGCCGGCCCCGAGACGGCCCCCTATGTGCCGCGCCCCGAGTTTCGCCCGTTGACCAAGTTCGAGGCGCGCGGCGAGAAGCTGGGGCACGGCGTCTGGGACCTGATCTTCAGGCGGGTCGACTGACACCCGCCAGGGCCGGTTCCTGTTCGCGCCCCCGGCATCTCACAGGTGCCGGGGGCGCCGTCGTACGGGAGCAGGTCGTTGTCCGGGTAATGCGATGAGCCAAAAGAAAGCCGCCCCGGGCGGGGCGGCAAAGGGACCGTGACTAGCAATGAGAGGGAGAAACCAGGGCAGGAAACTGGCGGGTTCCTGCCCGGCGTGGCGCCTCATCAACGCCACGATTCAAGCGTAACCATTCCTGTTTGCGCTGTCAATGCAAATGCGAACGCTTTTCGTTATCGGCGTGTCCTCAACCGGCGAGACGCAGCCAGAGCGGCAGGGTCACCATGGCCAGCAGCGTCTGGCCGGTGATCAGGGCCGCCATCAGCTCGGCGTCGCCGCCCAGCTGGCGAGCCAGGATATAGGCCGAGGTGGCGGTGGGCAGGGCGGCGAAGAGCAGTGCCACGTCGCGGGTCACCGGGTCCAGGCCCAGCAGCAGGGCCAGGGCGAGTACCAGGGCCGGCATCAGGCCCAGCTTGACCAGGTTGGCGGCCCAGACCCCGCGGTCCAGCCTCAGCAGGGCGGCGGGACGCAGCGCCACGCCCACCGCCACCAGACCCAGCGGCAGGGCGGCACGCCCCAGCAGCTCCAGGCCGGGCTGGCTCCAGCCGGGCAGCCCGATGCCGCTGAGGTTGAGGACGATGCCGGCCACGCAGGCCAGGATCAGCGGGTTGCGGGTCAGGGCGGCGAGGCTCTTGCCCAGGCTCGCCGAGCCCAGGGTGCCGGCCGCGATGAAGCTTGCCACGCAGAGCACGTTGACGACGGGCACCATCAGCGCCACCGCGACCGCGGCCGCCGTGGCCCCGGCGCCGCCGTGCAGGGCGGCGGCCCCGGCTACGCCGACATAGGTGTTGAAGCGCAGCGAGCCCTGGAAGGCCGAGGTGAAGGCGGGCGCATCGAGTCGCAGCCGGTCCCGAAGCCCCCACAGCAGCAGGCCGAACAGGCCCATGGCGCCGAGCAGGGCAAGGGCCAGCCGGGCCACCGGCACCTGGGCGACGTCCGCGGTGGCCAGGGTCGAGACCAGCATGGCGGGAAACAGCAGGAAGTAGATCAGCCGTTCCATGCGGGGCCAGAAGTCGCCGCCCGGCTGACGCCACCAGCCGAGCCCGGCGCCCAGCAGGATCAGCAGGAACAGCGGTCCCAGTGCATTGCCCACGCCTTCCATGACACCTCCCTCACCATGTTCCCCCTGCGACATCCTTGCGCACTTCGCCGCAGGCAAATGCTGATAAGCTTACCTCCATCCTGCCACCGATGGAGGCCCCGTTCTCCGCCATGCCACAGCGCATCCTGTCGTCGACCGGCGCGGCCCGCCCCCCGCTGCTGCGCCTGCTGATCATCCTCACCCTGCTGACCCTCGCCGTGGCGCTCTGGTACCTGACCCGCTACAGCCTGCGCGACGAGGCCGGCGTGCAGTGGTCTCCGCCGGTGGAGGCCCCCTGCGACCTGCATGCGGCCCCCTGCACGGCGCGCCTGGGGCAGGGCATCACGCTGCGCCTGGCGGTCGAGTCCGAGGGTCCCATCCGGGCCCTGGAGCGTCTGCCGCTGGAGGTGCGCCTGGCGGGTGTTGCCGCCGAGTCCGCCCGCGTCGACTTCGTCGGCCGCGACATGGACATGGGGCTGCACCGTTTTCCCCTCGAGGCCGTGGGTGGCGGCGTCTTCCGCGGGGAAGGGCAGGTGGCGATCTGCACCGAGGCGGTCATGCCCTGGCGCGCGAAGGTGGTGGTGGACACCCCGCAGGGGCGTCTGGGAAGCTGGTTCGATTTCGACGTGGCGAGGCGGTGACCATGAAGCGGCGAAGCATCTGGCTGGGACTGGGCGCGGTACTGGTGGTGGTGGCGGTCGGCCTCGGCCTCTACCAGCAGCAGCTGAGGGGGCAGGCGAGCGGCGAACCCCAGGGGGGACCCATCGAGCTGCCGTCGACCGAGGGCGAGTTCTCGTTGAGCCAGCTCGACGATGACCAGTTGGCGGTGGTCTTCTTCGGCTACACCTGGTGCCCGGATGTCTGCCCGATGAGCCTCGCCGTGGTGCGTCAGGTCATGGGGCGCCTCGACCCCGAGCAGCGGCGGCGGGTGGTCCCGCTGATGGTCTCGGTGGACCCGGAGCGCGACACCCTGGCACGGCTGGAGGAGTACCTGGCCTTCTTCGGAGAGGAGTTCATCGGCGCCACCGGCAGCCAGGAGGCCCTCGAGGAACTGGCCGGGCGCTACGGCGTGATCTGGCGCAAGGTGGAGACACCGGACTCGGCCATGGCCTACACCATCGACCACAGCGCCTCGCTGTTCCTGGTCGACCGCGACGGCGAGATTCGCCGCCGTGTGCTGCACTCTCCCACCTCCGGGCCGCTGCAGGCTGCCCTGGAAAAGGCGCTGGCCGAGGGGTGAGGCCCCGGCCGGCTCAGTTTGCGTCGGGTGCCTGCTGCAGGCGCTCGATCATGGCCATCAGCGCGCCTGTCTGGGACCCCTGGCGGCTGTCATGCAGGGGGTCGAGCTGCCAGGTGCTCTCGGAAAAGCCCCACCAGTCCCAGCAGCCCTGGGGATTGGGCAGACTGGTTTCCGCCTGGGGGTAGAGCACCAGCCGTCGATTGGCCGCGGCCCACTCGTTGAGGCCACTGTGTCGCACGAAGGCCTCATCGATCTGCTCGACATCCATGGCACAGCCATGCAGCGCCACGGTCAGCTCACAGCCGCCCTTCTCGCAGTCCGCCGGAATGAACAGGTAGCCGGTGTCACCCAGTCCGCGAGCGTCGAAATCCGACTGGTCGAAGCGCACCAGCTCACCTCGGGGCTCGCCCGGCTCGGGGGACACCAGGTCGCCGTGCACCCACTCCAGCATCTCCCCGGCGATATCCAAGTCGCAGGCCAGCAGGTGGGTGCCGCCCCCGCCGCGGCAGTCCGCCAGGGCATCCACGGGCGTACCCGGGCCCGCTGCCACCGGCCAGCCGTGGCCGGCCTCCTCGCTCTCCATGAACCTCAGCTGGTCATCGGGAGACGCCAGCCAGTCGCGAAACTGCTCTGCCAGGGCACGGCCCAGTGCCGGGACCACGGTCTCGTCACTGGCGCCATGCCAGACGAAGACCCGCAGCTCGGCCAGGGCCGCGGGGTCGCCGACCAGTTCGCGCCGTCGGTATCCCTGGTAGCGGTCCTCAAGCTCCGCCGGTTCCGGCATGCCCCGCCGGGTCGTCATGCACTGGCCCAGGGCCAGGCCCAGGGAGCCCCGGGCGCAGGCCCAGGGGCCGGCGGCCGCGACCCCCAGCCCGGCGAACCGCTCGGGCCAGGCCACCGCCAGCTGGGTGGCCATGTAGCCTCCCGAGGAGACGCCGAGCACGCTGACCTCGTCCCGATCAGCCCCCAGGCTTGGCAGCTCTGCCGGCGGCTCCTGGGCGGCCAGCGGAGCGGCCAGCCCCAGGCAGAGGCCGGCGACGGCCAGGCGGCGGAGGGCGTTCATCGGGGCCGGATCATTCACCGGCCACGTCGAGCAGCTCGACCTTGAAGATCAGCGTCTCGTGAGGGCCGATCGGACCCTGTCCCTGGGCGCCGTAGGCGAGGTCGGAGGGAATCACCACCTCCCAGGTGTCGCCCACGCTCATCAGCTGGAGGGCTTCCTGCCAGCCCTCGATCACCTGGCCGACCTGGAAGCTCACCGGCTCGCCACGCTCGTAGGAGCTGTCGAAGACGGTGCCGTCGATCAGGGTGCCCTCGTAGTGAACCTCGACGGTGTCATCGGCGCCGGGGGTCGCGCCGTCACCGGACTCCAGCTCGCGATACTGCAGGCCGGAGTCGGTGACCGTCACCCCGTCCTGTTCGGCGTTCTCTTCCAGGTAGGCCTCGCCCTCGGCGCGGTTGGCCGCGGACCGTTGTTCGGCCTCGGCCTCGCGGGCGGCCATGGCCTCCTGCTGGAATGTCGTCAGGGCCTCGGCCATCTCCTCGTCGCTCATCTCCAGCTCGCCGCCGTCGAATACGTCACGGATGGCCTGGGTGAAGGCATCGATGTCCAGGTCCTCGACGTCCTGCTGGATGCTCTGACCCAGGGTCACGCCGAGGCTGTAGCCCAGCTTCTCGTCGTCGGTCTCAGGGGCCGCAGCCAGTGCCAGGGGGGCGGCGGCCAGCAGGGCCGCCAGGGAAGCGGAGGTCAGCAGTGTCTTCATGAAGGAACCTTGTACGTTGGCGCGCAGGCGCCTCGGGTGGGTGTCACGAAATGCATGGAATGCATGGGACTCTAACAGGGCCGGGCCGGTTCCGCACCCGCATGGCATGCGGGGGAAACCGGCCCGGCGAGGGGCGTTCACGAGGCTCAGACGATCAGGGTCGGACAGTGAGCGGAGCCGGCCACCCGCTGGGCAACGCTGCCCAGCAGCAGGCTCTTGTCGCCGTTGGTGCCCTGGGAGCCGATCACGATCAGGTCGCACTCGCGCTTGCGGGCGAAGCGCACGATGGTGCGCGACGGCCGGCCCCCCTTGACGAAGGCGCGTACCCGCTCGGCCGGCACCCCGAGCTCCACGGCATGGGACTTGGCGTGGACCGCGATCTCGGTGGCGTACTCCTTGAGGGCGTCATCGGGCAGGTCGAGACGGTCGGGCCGCACCATGGAGAGCGAGGCCTCGAGCAGGCTGTGGTGCTTGAAGACGCACAGGATGTAGAGCTCGGCCCCGGTCAGCAGCTGCAGGCCGGCGCCTTTCTCGAGCGCCTTGAGGGCGCCCTTGGAGCCATCCACCGGGACCAGTATCCGATTGAACATGGTCGTTACTCCTTGGGTCAACGGAACGCCAGGTCACGCAGGAACAGGGCGATCTGCGGGAACATGATCAGCAGGGCCGCGGCCAGGATCAGCATGAAGACGAAGGGCGGCGTGCCCTTGATCACGTCCCAGTAGGGGCGCTTGAAGATGGCGATGGCGGTGAAGATGTCACACCCGAAGGGTGGCGTCGCCGAGCCGATGGCCACCTGCAGGGTGATCAGGATGCCCACCAGCACCGGGTCGAGCCCGGTGGACGCCACGGCAGGGGCGAAGATCGGCGTCAGCACCAGGATTACCACGATGGGGTCGACGAACATGCAGGCCACGAAGAAGGCGATGCAGATGGCGATCAGCACGCCGGTGGGGCCGGCCTCGTTGATGCCCACGGCCTCCAGGATGGCCTGGGGGATCTGGGCGAAGGAGATGATCCAGGAGAAGCCGTTGCCGGCCGCCACCAGGATGAACACCACGGCGGTGATCAGACCGGTGGACTTGGCGATGGCGTAGATGTCCGCCAGCTTCAGCGAGCGGAAGACCATGAATTCCAGGAAGATGGCGTAGAGCACGCAGGCCGCCGCCGCCTCGGTAGGGCTGAACACCCCCCCATAGATGCCGCCGACGATGATCACCGGGAAGCCCAGCGGCCACAGTGCCTGGCGTACCGCGATCAAGCGTTCACGCCAGTTCGCCCTGGCCTCGGTGGGCACGTCGCGTATCACGGCATAGGCGATGCAGTAGACGGAGAACATCAGCAGGATCATCAGGCCCGGCCCGATGCCGGCGATGAACAGCTCGGCGATGGAGGTCTCGGAGATGACCCCGTAGATGATCATGCCGATGCTGGGCGGGATCAGGAAGGCGATGTCGCTGGCGTTGATGATCAGCGCCAGGGTGAAGGAGTCCGAGTAGCCGGCCTTGAGCATCTTGGGGCGCAGCGGGGAGCCGACGGCCACCACCGTGGCCTGGGTGGAGCCCGAGACGGCCCCGAACAGGGTGCAGGAGGCGGCGGTGGAGACCGCCAGGCCCCCCTTCATGTGGCCGATGAAGGACATCACCATGGCAATCAGGCGGTCCGCCGACTGGCCTCGCGTCATGATGTCGGCGGCGAGGATGAACATCGGCACCGCGATCAGCGAGGCAGGCCGGATGCCGGCGAACATCTGCTGGATCAGGGTGTCCATCTGCCCCAGCCCGTTGAACATCATGAAAAAACCGATCACCGCGGCAGTCAGCAGCGGGATCATCATGGGAAAGCCCAGCAGCAGCAGGGCGATCATGGTGGTAACCATTATTGTCGTCATCGTGCGTTCCCCCGGGCGTTCTGCCCTGCGTCAGACTTCCGTTTCCGTGTCCTTGTAGCCGTCGAGCACGCCGGTCGACAGGTAGACGTCTTTCGACGTCAGGTTCTTGATCGCGGTGAGCAGGTACTGGATGCCGGTGATCAGGAAACCCAGCGGTGCCCAGACATAGATCCACCAGATCTCGAAGCCCAGGGCCGGCAGGACTCGTCCGCTGGCCTGCTGCTCCAGGATGTAGATGACCGCGTAGTAGCAGAGGAAGAACATCACCAGCGAGGTGAACAGTGAGATGATGATCATCAGCGCCCGGCGCCCTCCCACCGGCAGGGCGTCATAGATCGCCGACATGCGGATATGGCGACCGTGGCGGGCGGCATAGCCGATGCCGGCGAAGGTGATCATGATGATCAGGATGCGGTTGATCTCGCCGGAGAAGAAGATGCTATTGCCGAACACGAAGCGGGCGATGACGTTGGCGATGGTGTTGAAGGCCATCAGCAGCACGCCCATGGCCAGCAATACCGCTTCCAGCTTGCTTAACAGGGTGTCGATGACCCCCAGCGGACCGGGCAGGCCCGAGCGATAGTGCTTTTCGGACTCTTCGTCGCTCATGTCCGTACTCCCCTTCGGCTGCGATGCGGGAAAAATCAGGATTCCCTTATGGTAAGCATACCCATGGATGCCTGGCCCCGTGGCCGCCGACATCAACGCTGGGTGCACGCTGCCATGACCGGAAGCCCGATGCCCGGAAATCCCGTGTCCGGAAACCTCGTGTCCAGAAACAACGGGGGGGTGGCCCGGGCAGGCCACCCCCCTTCAAGGTCGAAGCCGGCGGGGGTTACTCCGCGTCTTCGGTGACGGCCTCAAGGTCGGCCTTGAACTGGTTCAGCAGTTCCTCGCCGGTCTCGCCGGTCATCTCGAGGAACTCCTCCTCGACCTGGGGTGCGCGCTCCTTGAAGGCCTGGATCTGTTCGTCGTTCAGGCGCGTCACGGTGCACTCGTCGCAGGCTTCCTGGATCTTGTCGAGGGATTCGCCGGCCAGCCCCTGGATGTGCTCGATGGTGTGATCGTAGGCCGCATTCGACGCCTCACGCACCAGCTCCTTGTCCTCGTCGGAGAGGCCCTCGAAGAAGTCCTGGTTGGCCATCATGGCGGTGGTGAACCAGCCATGGCTGGTGAAGGTCAGGTGCGGGGAGACCTCGTAGAGGCCGCCGGACTCGATCCAGAAGATCGGGTTCTCCTGGCCGTCGATGATGCCGGTCTGCAGGCCACCATAGACCTCGCCCCAGGGCAGCGGCGTGGGGGTCGCGCCGAAGGCGTTGTAGGTCTCCGCCAGCAGCGGGTTGGTCATGGTGCGGATCTTCTTGTTGTTGAAGTCCTCCGGCGAGGTGATCGGCTCGTCGGCGGTGACCACCATCTCGCCTTCCGGATACATCTTGAGCAGCTCGAGCCCGTGCTGCGCATAGATCTCCGGGAACATCTCGTTGATGGCCTTGCTCTCGTCGAAGAACTCGAGCACATGTTCCATGTCGGTGGGCAGCAGGTAGGGGATGAAGAAGATCTGCGCCGACGGGATCAGGGAGCCGGTGAAGCCGGGAGACTGGTTGACGAACTGCAGGATGCCGCTGCGGGTCTGCTCCATGATGTCGTCGGACTCGCCGAGCTCACCGAAGCGGTAGACCTGGACGCTGTGGTCGGAGTTTTCCTCGACGTAGCGCTTGAACTCCTGGGCGAAGACGTCCTGGACGTCACCTTCGTACTCCTCGTGGGCATAGCGCCAGTTGTCGGCGAACGCAGCGGTGGACATGCCGAACATCAGCGCGCCGATACCGGCACCGGTCAACAGCTTGTGTGACTTCATTCTTGTGGTCCCTCTGCAGGTTTGTCCCGTGATGGAGGATGCGGCCATCAGCAGGTTCAGGTGAACGTGACATTCACTCGGCTGATTTCAGGCTAGCGTGGCCGTCATGGGGGGTCAAGCTGGCTTTCCAGGGTTCGAAGGGCGCTAAGATGAGGTTTTTTCTGCACTTGCAGGCGCGTGGCGAGGTGTTCTGCCAGGCAGGGAGCTGGGCTCGGCAGGACAGTGAGCCGGTCGCTCTCCAGTGCCAGCCGCTCCAGGCACGACAGTGTCTCGCGCTCCGCCTGGAGCTCGGCCTGCTGGAGCGTCCGGCGCAGCGCGGCCACGGACTCGCTCTCCTGGGCCTCCGGCTTCAGGTCCCGGCGCAGCCGGCGAAGGGGGACCGTGACACGGCGCTGCCAGCGGTGGGCCGGCTCGAGGCTCGCATCGCACGCCAGGCCGTGATGATGCAGCCAGCAGTACCAGAGCAGCTCGCAGACATCGATGCCGGCCTCGTCCTGGAGCATCAGGCAGGCCGCCTCGACGCCCTCGCGCCCGTAGAGGGTGAGGGCGAACTCCCACAGCGGGGCATCGCGCAGCCGAGCCCGCAGAGCGGACGGCAATTGGGTAGAATCGCGAGTCATGACACGGCTGTCGTCCCGATGGGCGGCAGCCTCACGGACTGCCGAGTGGAGCCTGCATGATCGCACTGCGCCAAGTTTCCCTGCAACGCGGCACCCAGACCCTGCTCGAGGGGGCCGACCTGACCCTGCACGCCGGCCACAAGGCGGGCATCGTCGGGCCCAACGGGGCGGGCAAGTCGAGCCTGTTCAAGCTGCTGCTCGGCGAGCTCTCCCCGGACAGGGGGGAGGTGGAGATGAGCGGTGGGCAGCGTATCGCCCACATGGACCAGGAGGTGGAAGCGCTGGAGCGCTCCATCGTCGACTACGTACTGGACGGCGACCGCGAACTGCGCCAGACCGAGGCGGCCCTCGAGGCCGCCCGCGACCGGGGCGACGCCCATCGCGAGGCGGAGCTGCATGGCGCCATCGAGGCGCTGGACGGCTACAGCGCCCCGGCCCGGGCGGCACAGCTGCTGGTGGGGCTGGGCTTCGTCCAGGCCGACCTGGACCGGCCCCTGGCCGCGTTCTCCGGTGGCTGGCGGATGCGCGTCAACCTGGCGCGCACGCTGTTCAAGCCCTCCGACCTGCTGCTGCTGGACGAGCCCACCAACCACCTGGACCTGGATGCCCTGCTGTGGCTCGAGCAGTGGCTCACCCGCTACCCCGGCACCCTGCTGCTGATCTCCCACGACCGTGACTTCCTCGACGCGGTGTGCGACCACATCGTGCACTTCGATCGCCGCAGCCTGGTGCTCTATCGCGGCAACTACTCCACCTTCGAGCGGACCCGCGCCGAGAAGCTGGCCCTGCAGCAGGCCGAGGCCGCCAAGCAGCAGGCACGCCGCGAGGAGATCGAGCGCTTCGTGGCGCGTTTCCGCTACAAGGCGACCAAGGCCCGCGCCGCCCAGAGCCGACTCAAGACCCTCGAGCGCATGGGAGACATCGCCGTGGCCCATGCCGACTCGCCCTTCCACTTCACGATTCCCGCCGCCGACAAGGTCTCGCATCCGCTGCTGGTGCTCGACGAGGCACGCCTGGGCTACCGCGACGATGCCGGCCGGGAGACGGTGCAGCTCGACGGCGTCAAGCTGACCCTGCTGCCCGGCCAGCGCATCGGCCTGCTGGGCCCCAACGGGGCCGGCAAGTCGACGCTGATCAAGTCGCTGACCGGCGACCTGCCGCTGCTGTCCGGCCGGCGGGTGGCCGGCGAGCACCTGGCGATCGGCTACTTCGCCCAGCACCAGCTGGAGGGGCTGGACCTGGCCGCCACCCCCTTCATGCACGTCCAGCGCCTCTCGCCCACGGCCGCCGACCTGGACATCCGCAAGTTCCTGGGCGGCTTCGGTTTCCACGGCGATGATGTCTTCGCCGAGGTGGGGCGCTTCTCCGGCGGCGAGAAGGCGCGCCTGGCCCTGGCGCTGGTCGCCTGGCAGAAGCCCAACCTGTTGCTGCTCGACGAGCCCACCAACCACCTGGACCTGGAGATGCGCGAGGCGCTCACCGAGGCGCTGGCGAGCTTCGAGGGCACGGTAATCATCGTCTCCCACGACCGCCACCTGCTGCGCGCCACCGTGGACGAGTTCTGGCGGGTGGCCGACCATCGCGTCGAGCCGTTCGACGGCGACCTGGAGGACTACCGGGCCTGGCTCAAGGCGCGCCTGGAGGGCGAGCGCCGCGAGGCCCGGGCCGACAAGGCCGACCGCCAGGCCGAGGCTGACGTGCCCAGGGAGGATCGCAAGTCCGCCCGTCGTGCCGCCGCCGAATTGCGCGAGAAGCTGCGGCCGCTGAAGAAGCAGCGCGACCGCGCCGAGCAGGCCATGGAGAGGGTCCAGGCGGAACTCGCCGCGGTGGAGGAGACACTGGGCGACGCCGAGCTCTACACCGACCCCTCGCGCAAGACGGAGCTCACCGAACGCCTCGGTCGCCAGGGCGAGCTCAAGTCGCACCTGGAGGAGCTGGAGCAGGCCTGGCTGGAGGCCGAGGAAGCGCTGGAGGCCATGGAGGCCGAGCTCAGCGGCTAGCTCTCCAGCAGGAAGGTCACTGGCCCGTCGTTGACCAGCGAGACCTGCATGTCGGCGGCGAACTCGCCGCTGGCGACTCTCGGCCAGGCGTCATGGGCGCGCTCCAGCAGGTAGTGGAAGAGGCGGTCCCCCTCGGCGGGCGGCGCGGCGCTGGAGAAGCTGGGCCTCAGCCCCTTGCGGGTGTCGGCGGCCAGGGTGAACTGGGAGACCAGCAGCAGGCCGCCCTCGGCCTGCTGCAGGTTGCGGTTCATCCTGCCCGCCGCGTCGGGAAAGACCCGATAGTGCAGCAGCTTGTGCAGCAGCCGGTCGGCCGCCGCCTCGTCATCGCCCTTCTCGACGCCCACCAGGGCCAGCAGGCCCGTGCCGATGGCGCCCACCTCGCGAGTGTCTACCTCCACGCTTGCGCGCTTCACGCGCTGGATCAGGGCCTTCATCGGGCGGGGTCTCCTTGGCTGTCGTCACGGACCGCCAAGCCTAGCATGGTGCCACCTCAGCGCCCCAGCAGGTCGTCGCGGAACGCCTCGCCCAAGGGCTCCTCCCCCAGCCAGATGCCGAACAGGGCGTTGGCCAGCGCCGGGTCGTCGCCCTCGAAGAGGGTCTCGCCGTTGAGGGCCAGGGTCAGCCGGTCGCCGTCCCAGCCCAGTGCGTAGCGGTCGCCGGGCGTGACGTCACGGTAACGCTCGCTGAAGGCCTCCAGCGGCGACGCCAGCTCGGCATAGCGGGCCTCGTCGAGGGCCTTGCGCACGCTCTTCAGCGTCGCCTCGGCGAACTCCTCGGCCTCGATGGCGTGGAAGTACTCGAGCTCGAGGCGGCGTGGCACGTCGGACTGCGGGGCCGGGCGCGGGAAGCCCTGGGCCTGGTAGTAGGCCCCGGCATAGGCGTCCCAGATCATATAGCGGAAGAGGCCGTGGCCGATCCGTTCGTAGCGGCGCTCCTCGGTCTCCAGGGCGGCCGGGAAGCGAGCGCCCTTGATCTCCACCGTCTCGGCCGTTGCCGTGGTGGCAAGGGCCAGGGTCGCCAGCAGGAGCGCGCTTCGGGTGCAGGGCAGGGACATGGTGAACCTCTCATGACGGGGGATTATCCTGTACGGACAATATCCATTCGTAAAGGTTCTGTATAGCTATCGAGCGTTCCCTACCAGGCGCGGCAGAGCATGATGTCGCAGTGGGGCTCGGAGAGCAGTCGCTCGGTGATCTGGCTGTGGCGGCCCAGCTGGCCGCGGCTGCCCAGGGCGAGCAGGTCCGGCGGCTGGCGGCGCAGGCGGGTCATTAGGACCTCGAGGGGCTCACCCTGCTCCAGTACCAGCTCGAGCTCCGGGACGTCGTCGAGCTCGCTCATCAACTGCTCGGTCTCGCGTTCGAGCTGGGTACGCAGGCGCTCCACCTCGCGGTCGCGCCAGCGGGCGTAGTCGCTGTCGGAGCCCAGTTCCCGCTCGCCGGGGATGTCCCAGGCATGGAGCAGGGTCAGCCGGGCGCCGGGGAAGCGCTTGAGGGTCTCGCGCAGGGTGTGGCGCGAGGTCAGCGAGAAGTCCACCGGCACCAGGATATCCTGCCACTCCTGGGTGGCCAGGTGGCTGACCGAGAGCACCGGGCAGGGGGCGCTGCGCAGCACCCGGGCGAGGGTGGTGCCGGCGACCAGGTCGGGCTGGCCGCGCTTGCGATGGGCACCGAGGATGATCATGTCCGCCTCGCGCTCATGGGCCTCGCGGATGATCTCGGCATAGGGGGCGCCGGCCATGGTCTGGATCAGGCACTGGGGCTCGGGCAGGGCATAGTCCTCGCGGATGTCGACGAGGGTGGCGCGGATGTCCTCCACCACGGCCTCTTCCAGGTCATGCAGGACCCGCCGCGGCAGGTAGGGGTCGAGCACATGGATGACATCGAGCCGGGCACCGCTCTCCACCGCCAGGCGTATGGCGCGGGCGAAGGCGGCGCGGTTCTCGGCGGAGAGGTCGCTGGCGAACAGCAGGGTCTGGCTCATGATGGCTCCCTCCCGGGAAGGTTGATCCCCACGGCACAGCCTTCAGCATGGGCGGCAGGGGGGGAGCGCGCAAGCCTGGCGGGCTACCACGCAGCGTGGAAGTGGTGCACCGGCCCGTGGCCCTGGCCCACGTTAAGCCGGTGGCTCTCCTCGAGCGCCCGCGACAGCCACGCCTTGGCGGCGGCCACCGCCTCGCGAGGCGCGTCGCCGAGGGCCAGGCGGGCGGTGATCGCCGAGGAGAGGGTACAGCCGGTGCCATGCAGGTTGCCGGTGGCGATGCGTGTCCCTTCCAGCCAGTGCAGGGCGTCGCCCTCGATCAGCAGGTCGGGGCAGCCCTCGCCTCGCAGATGGCCGCCCTTGAGCAGCACGGCGCCGGCGCCCAGGGCGCGCAGGCCGGGGGCCAGCGCCTCCATGCCGGCGCGGTCCTGCGGTACCGGGCAGTCCAGCAGCACGGCGGCCTCCGGCAGGTTGGGGGTGATCAGGTCGGCCAGGGGCACCAGGCACTCGCGCACCGCCGCGATGCCGGCATCGTCGACCAGGATGTCGCCGCTCTTGGCCACCATCACCGGGTCGAGGACGATCCAGCCCGGCCGCCGGAGGGCCAGTGCCTCGCGGATCACCTCGGCCACCTCGCGGCTGGCCACCATCCCGATCTTCACGGCGTCGATGGCGATGTCATCGAGCAGCGTCTCGAGCTGGGCGGCGATGAACGCCGCCGGCACCGGGTGAACCCCGGTGACGCCGCGGGTGTTCTGCGCGGTCAGGGCGGTGATCACGCTGGTAGCATAGGTGCCCAGGGCCGAGAGGGTCTTGAGGTCGGCCTGGATGCCGGCACCGCCACTAGGGTCGGAGCCGGCAATGGTCAAGGTGTTGGGTAGGGAGCGGGAGGCGGCCATCGGCGTCACGTCATTGCGATCGAAGGGGAGCATCAGCCTACTGCAGGGAGAGGGGGCGGTGCCATGCTGACCCTGTTCCTGGTGGCGCTGGCCAGCGCCACCCTGCTCCCCGGTGGCTCCGAGGTGTGGCTGGCCCGGCTATGGTGCAGCGGCGAGCCGGCCCTGCTGCTGTGGGCAGTGGCCAGCGCCGGCAATACCCTGGGCAGCCTGGTCAATGTCGGGCTGGGGCGCTACGCGCGGCACTTCCAGGACCGCCGCTGGTTCCCGGTGTCCCGGCAGGGGCTGGCGCGGGCCGAGCGCTGGTACCTGCGCTTCGGGGAGTGGAGCCTGCTGGCCTCCTGGGCGCCGGTGGTCGGCGACCCGCTCACCGTGCTGGCCGGCGTCCTGCGCCTGCCGTGGTGGCGCGCCATCCTGCTGATCACCCTGGCCAAGGCGGCGCGCTATGCCCTGGTGCTGTGGCTCGCCGAGGCCTGGCTGGCGCCGCTGTGCCGCTGATCGCCAGGTCCTCGATATCCGCGCCCGCACAACGCAACGGGGCCGCCCGAAGGCGGCCCCTTGTGCCGGTCAGGCAACGGCCTCAGTTGCCGGTGCTCTCGTCCGGGTTGCGGGCGTTGTAGTAGGCCTGCTCGGAGATGGTGTGGTAGTTGACCACCTTGTCCTGGAAGGCTCGGTAGGAGTCGTGGATCTTCTGGGCCATCTCGCTGTCCTCGGCGAGCTCGGCGACCACGTCGGCGGAGTGCTCCTTGGCCTGGGCGAGGACGTCGTCCGGCAGGCGGCGCAGCTCCACCCCGTGCTCGTTGACCAGGGTCTCCAGGGCGTCGTTGTTGCGGGCGGTGTACTCGTCCAGCACATCGGCATTGATGTCGCGCACCGCGGTGCGCAGGATCGCCTGCAGGTCGGCGGGCAGCGAGGCATAGGCCTCCTCGTTGATGATCGCCTCGAACATCACGGTCGGCTCGTGCCAGCCCGGGTAGTAGTAGTAGTCGGCTGCCTGGTGCAGGCCGAATGCCAGGTCGTTATAGGGGCCGATCCACTCGGTGGCGTCGATGGCGCCGGACTGCAGCGAGGTGAAGATCTCGCCGCCGGGCATGTTGACGATGGCCACGCCCATGCGCTCCATGACCTCGCCGCCCAGGCCCGGCATGCGCATCTTCAGGCCGTCCAGGTCGTCGACGGAGTTGATCTCCTTGTTGTACCAGCCGCCCATCTGCACGCCGGAGGCGCCGGCGACCAGCACATCGACGCCGAAGTCGTCATAGAGCTCGTTCCACAGCTCGAGGCCGCCGCCGTAGTGCAGCCAGGCGTTCATCTCCTGGGCATTCATGCCGAAGGGCACGGCGGCGAAGAACTGGGCGGCCGGGGCCTTGCCCTTCCAGTAGTAGGAGGCGGAATGGCCGAGCTCCGCGGTGCCCTCGGAGACGGCATCGAACACTTCGAAGCCCGGCACCAGCTGGCCGGCGCCGAAGACCTCGATGGTCAGGCGGCCGTCGGACATCTCCTCGACGATTTCTGCCAGACGCTCTGGCCCCTGGCCGACCCCCGGGAAGTTCTTCGGCCAGGAGGTGACCATCTTCCATTCGAAGGTTTCCTGGGCCTGGGCGGTGTTGTCGACGCTGGAGACCAGCATCAGGCCGGAGACGGCACCGCTCATGGCCACGGCGACGGCGAGTGATCTGAGTTTCATGTGCTTTCCCTCTGGGTATTGTGGATATTGTCGTGGAAAGCCCTCGCGAGGGCTGGCGTGTGTCCGGCGGCCACCTGGGCCACCCGGGCGGCACCGCGAGCGGTGCCGCGAATCGCTATGTGCCGAGGCGCCTGCTGGCGGGCCGTGCCTCCGCTTGTTCTGTCGGCTGGTCAGAACTGATCCGGTAGCCAGGTGGCCAGCTCCGGGAACCAGGCCAGGGCCAGCAGCATGCAGAGCTGCAGCCCGATGAACGGGATCACCCCCTTGTAGATCGCCGAAGTGGGCACCGAGTCCGGGGCCACGCCACGCAGGTAGAAGAGCGCGAAGCCGAAGGGCGGCGTCAGGAAGGAGGTCTGCAGGTTGATGGCGATCATGATGCCCAGCCAGATGGGGTCGAGCCCCATCGCCAGCAGGATCGGCCCGACGATCGGCACCACCACGAAGGTGATCTCGATGAAGTCGAGGATGAAGCCGAGCAGAAAGATCACCAGCATCACGATGAGCGTCGCGCCCACCACGCCGCCGGGCATGTTCTCGAACAGGTCGGTGACCAGCTCCTCGCCGCCATAGGCGCGGAATACCAGCGAGAAGAGCGCGGCACCGATCAGGATCATGAACACCATGGTGGTGACATGGGTCGTCGAGCGCAGCACCTCCTTGAGGGTCTGCAGGTCCAGTCGGCGATAGGCCAGGGCCAGCATCAGCGCCCCGAAGGCGCCCACGGCCGAGGCCTCGGTGGGGGTCGCGAAGCCGCCGAGGATCGAGCCCAGCACCACCACGATCAGCACGATGGGTGGCACCAGCCCCTTGAGCAGCAGCAGGCCGAGGCCGCCCTCGTGGCCGAGTTCCTCCATCAGCTCGCGGCGGTCGACGGCCGGCGCGGCGCTGGGCTTCCACCAGGCGATCAGGGCGACATAGACGATGTAGAACACCACCAGCACCAGGCCGGGGATCAGCGCGCCCATGAACAGGTCGCCCACCGAGACCGTCTTGGGGCTGAAGATGCCCATGGAGAGCTGGGCCTGCTGGTAGGCCGAGGAGAGCACGTCGCCCAGCAGCACCAGGGCGATGGAGGGCGGGATGATCTGGCCCAGGGTTCCCGTGGCGCAGATGGTGCCGGTGGCCAGCGGCATGCTGTAGCCGCGCTTGAGCATGGTCGGCAGCGACATCAGGCCCATGGTGACCACAGTGGCACCGACGATGCCGGTGGACGCCGCCAGCAGCATGCCCACCAGGGTCACCGAGATGCCCAGGCCCCCGCGCAGGGAACCGAACAGCAGCGCCATGGCCTCGAGCAGGGTCTCGGCGACCTTCGATTTCTCCAGCAGCACGCCCATCAGCACGAACAGTGGCACCGCCAGCAGCGTCTGGTTGGTCATGATGCCGTAGAGGCGGTTGGGGAAGGCGCCCAGGTAGCCGGCATCGAAGTGGGCATCGATGCCCAGCGACTCGAGGCCCAGGCCGAGGCCGGCGAAGGCCAGCGCGGTGCCGGCCAGCGACAGGGCGACGGGATAGCCGGCCATCAGCACCAGGCAGATGACGAGGAAGAGCACCAGGGGCATGAACTCCAGCATCACAGGCGCTCCTCGGCGTGGTCGGGGTCATCGGCGGGGGGATCCATGCGCCCGGTGAGGACCAGGAAGTGGCGGCTCGCCTCGACCAGCGCCTGGAGGATCATCAGCCCGGCGAAGAGCGGGATCAGCGTCTTGAGCAGGAAGACCCCGGGGATGCCGCCGGAATCGGGCGAGCCCTCGAGGATGCGCCACGACTTGCTCACATAGCCCGTGCTCGACAGGATCACGAAGACCATCACCGGCAGCAGCAGGAAGAGGGTGCCGCAGAGGTCGACCAGCGCCTTGCGCTTGGGCGTCATGGCGCGATAGAAGATGTCCACGCGGACATGGCCGTCGTGCTTGAGGGTCCAGGCCGCGGCCAGCATGAACACCACGGCGTGCATGTACATCACCGATTCCTGCATGGGAATGCTGTTGAAGCTGAAGGCGTAGCGCAGCACCACGATCAGGAACTGGATGAGCATCATCGCCAGGACAAGCCAGGAGAGGCTCCTGCCGAGCCATTCCGAGGCACGGTCGAGCCAGGCAAGGACGCCTGGCAGCTCACGGGATTGGGCCATGGGTGTGGGTCTCGCTGTTCGGTCGTCGCGTCGGGTCAGGCCACCATGGTCGCACACCGGCGCCCCGGCAGCAGCCATTCGGTCCAACGTTGACTATACGGTGCCCGCGCGGCGGCCGTCAGCGCCGCCGCCGCCGCCGCCGGGCCTCGCCTCGGGTGGTGGCCAGGCAGGCTTCCAGGCAGGCCTCGGGCAGCCGCACGTCCACGGCGATGGGCAGGTGGTCCGAGAAGAGGTGGTCGAGGACCCGCACCTCGTCGGCCTGAAGGGACTCCGACAGCAGGATGTGGTCCAGCGCCCGGCGGGGCTGCCAGGAGGGATAGCTCAGCGGCGGGCGCACCGGGTGCAGCGGCAGCGAGGCACAGAAGCGCGCGTGACCGTGGAGCTGTTCGGGGGTGCAGTTGAGATCCCCCATCACCACCACGTGACGCAGCGGCTTGATGATCTCGCTGAGGTAGTCGAGCTGGCGTACCCGGCCACGGTGGCTCAGCGCCAGGTGGGCGACGAACAGGTGCAGGGCATCGGGCCCCTCGCCATAGCGGGCATGGATGGCGCCGCGCCCGGGCAGGGTGCCGGGCAGGCGGTACTCCTCGATGCGGGCCGGGGGCAGTCGCGAGAGCAGCCCGTTGCTGTGCTGGGCTATGCGGCCCAGGTTGCGGTTGAGCTGCTGGAAGTGGTGGGGAAAGCCGGCGTGGCTGGCCAGGTACTCCACCTGGTTGACCTGGCTCGAGCGGAAGCTTCCCCCGTCGGCCTCCTGGAGGCCGACGATGTCGAAGCGGCCGAGCACCTCGCCGATCATGTCGAGGCGCCGCAGCCGGTTCGGGTGCGGCAGCAGGTGCTGCCAGCTGCGCGTCAGGTAGTGGTGGTAGGCCGACGTCTGGATGCCCACCTGCAGGTTGAAGGTGAGCAACTTGAGGTGGCCGCCCTCGAGGAGCGGCGTCCTTGCCTCGGCCAGGTGGGACATCTCAGTCTGCCTGTTCCTCGCGGACCCGCTCGACCAGCGCGCCAGCGACCTGCGGCATGTTGTCGAGGCTGCCGGCCGAGCTCGGCGAGACCAGGTAGCGGCCATCGACGATCAGCGCCGGCACGCCCATCAGCTGCATCTGGCGCATGCGGGCATGGGCCTGGTTCACCTTGCCCTTGACGGCAAAGGAGCCCAGCGCCTTCTTGGCCTCCTCCTCGCTGACGCCGTAGTCGCTGAAGAACTCGGCGATGGCATCGGGATCGGTCAGGCTGCGCCCTTCCTCGTGGATGGCGTGGAAGAAGTCGTCATGCAGGTCGTCGAGGATCTCCAGCTCCTGGGCCGCATAGAAGGCGAAGGCATGGGTGTTCCAGTCGCCGCCCATGGTGGCCGGCATGCGCTGGAAGGCGACATCCTCGGGCTGCTCGGCCACCCAGGCGTTGAGCGGCTCCTCCAGGTTGTAGCAGTGCGGGCAGCCGTACCAGAAGGCCTCGGTCACCTCGATGCGCCCGTCCTCGACCTGGGTCTCCACCGGGTTGTCGAGCACCTCATAGTGCTCCCCCTCGACGAGGGACTGGGCGGTGGCCAGGCCCGGCAGGGCGAGGCCGGCAAGGACGAGCATCAGGGGCTTGAGCATGGGGGTCTCCTTGAGTGAGTCGTGATCCAGGTGCCGAGGGGTGGCATGACGCTGGCTTTGAGTCCCGAGCGGGAGTGGGGTTCCCTCGCAGACGCCGAGGGCGGCCAATGGCCGCCCTCGGGGAGTCAGCGCAACGTGCGCCGGGTCGGCCTCAGTGCAGGCCGAGCACGTAGTTGGCCACGGCTTCCATATCGCGATCGCTCATCTTGGAGGCGATGTCGCCCATGATGTTGGCCGGGTCGTTGTTCCGCGCGCCGGAGGCGAAGTCCTGCAGGGTGCTCAGGGTGTAATCGGGGTGCTGGCCGGAGAGTGCCGGATAGACGGCGCTGCCGATGCCTTCGCCGGTGGGCGTGTGGCAGGCGGCACAGGCGGGAACACCCTTGGCCATGTCGCCGGCGCGATAGAGCTCGCGGCCACGTTCGATCAGCGCCTCGTCGGCCTCAACCTGGCCCAGCGCGGGCTCCATGTCGGCGAAGTAGACGGCGACGTCCCAGGCATCCTGGTCGGAGAAGTTGTCCACCTGGCCGGCCATCTGGGCGACCTCGCGGTTGCCGTCACGGATGTCCATGATCTGCTTGGCCAGGTAGGAAGCCTGCTGGCCGGCCAGGTTGGGAAAGGCGCCGGACGGGCTGATGCCCTGCTGGCCATGGCAGGCGGCACAGGCCTGTGCCTTCTCCTTGCCCGCCGCGGCATCGGCATCCGCTTGAAGGTCTGCATGGGCCACGCCGACGGCGCCCACGGTGATTGCCAGGCTTGCCAGTAGCTTTCTCATCGCTGTTCCACTATCCCGTTACGTTGTTGGCCGGTACGTACCCCGGGTGCCGCCCGATCCTCGAGGCCGGGTGCCCTCTGGCCGGTCGTCGCCGACGCCCTGAGGTCGGTCGCTGACGGCCGGAGCACGGTGGTATACTGGCGCGCCCCGGGTCGCAGACAAAGACACTGCATTATAACGGAACACCCGAGCCGCGGGAATGCAAGCCGTGGTGCCCTTGATCAACGTCAGGATTTTCCCGCCATGTCGCGACTCAACTACCAGGCCTCCCGTTTCCTCACCAGTGCCCCGACCCTGGCCAAGTGCCCGCCCGACGACGGGGCCGAGGTGGCCTTCGCCGGTCGCTCCAACGCCGGAAAGTCCAGCGCCATCAATGCCTTGACGCGGCAGAAGGCGCTGGCCCGTACCTCCAAGACCCCGGGGCGCACCCAGCTGATCAACTTCTTCACGCTGGGCGAGGACAGCGGCCACCGGCTGGTCGACCTGCCCGGCTACGGCTACGCCAAGGTGCCCGAGCAGGTCAAGCTGGAGTGGCAGCGCCACCTCTCCGACTACCTGCGCCGCCGCGGCTCGCTGCGCGGGCTGGTGCTGGTGATGGACGTGCGCCACCCGCTGACGGAGTTCGACCAGACCCTGCTCGGCTGGGCCGACGAGGCGAACATGCCGGTGCACATCCTGCTGACCAAGGCCGACAAGCTCAAGAGCGGCGCGGCCAAGAGCGCCCTGCAGCAGGTGCGCTCGCGGCTGCGCGAGTGGGAGGACCTGGTGAGCATCCAGCTCTTCTCCGCTCTCAAGAAGCAGGGCATCGAGGAGGTGCACGAGCGCCTCGACGCCTGGCTGCTGGAGCCCGAGCAGGGTTGACCCCGTAGGGCGCTAGCCCTTGCGCTCCAGGCGTTCGATCAACGCCGGCAGCTCTCGCACGTGGCCAAGGCGGTATGCCCCCGCGGGGAGCTCGCCGGCATGGGGCGTGTCGGGGGCGATCCAGGCCGCACGCATGCCAAGGCGCAGGGCCGGGAGCACATCCTCCTGCCAGGAATCCCCCACATGCAGCGCCCGGGAGGGTGACGTGGCGAGCCGTGCCAGGGCGGCGAGGAAGGGGCGGGCGTCCGGCTTGGGCGCCTGGATCTCGCCGGCGGCGATGGCCACCCCGAAGTGGCGGTGCAGCGCCAGGCGGTGCACCGCCAGGTTGCCGTTGGTGATGGCCCCCAGCCGGTAGCGGCCACCGAGCTCGGTGAGCAGCGGCTCCACCTCGGGGTGGGGCGAGACCGCGAGGCGCAGTTCATGGAAGCGCGCCATGGTCGCGGCGGCCCACAGCCAGGCGGCGCTGCGCGGCAGCCCGAATTCCTCCAGCAGCGCGACGAGGGCGCGCTCGCGCAGCCAGCTGAAGTCGCCGCGACGCAGCGGGTATCGCTCGGCGAGCTCGCGGCGACCGGCCTGGTAGGCTTCCAGGGGGAAACGCTCGGCGAAGCGGCCGAGATGCGTCTCGCCGCGGTGGGCCAGCCAGGCGGCCAGGCGCTCGTCGAGCCAGGCGTAGTGGCCGGTCTCGGTGCGCGCCATCACGCCGCGGTTGTCCCACAGGGTGTCGTCGAGGTCAAAGGTGATCGCCTGCAGGGTCATGACGGCTCCCCGCCATCGTCGGGGTGGCGGCGTGCCCGGGGGTGGGCCGCGTCGTAGCTCGCCGCCAGGTGCTGCCAGTCGAGCCGGGTATAGACCTGGGTGGTGGCGAGGTCCGCATGCCCCAGCAGCTCCTGCACGGCCCGCAGGTCCTGACTCGACTCCAGCAGGTGGCTGGCGAAGGAGTGGCGCAGCCGGTGCGGATGGAGGTGCTCGGCCAGCCCCCTGGCCCTGGCCAGCTCGGCCAGCCGCTTCTGGATGGCGCGATGGCCCAGCCGGGCCCCGCGGACACCGACGAACAGCGCCGGCGTGTCGCGGTCGGCCAGCTGGCCGCGCACCGCCTGCCAGGCGTCCAGGGCCTGGCGCGCCCGCCGACCCACCGGTACCTGGCGGGGCTTGCCGCCCTTGCCCAGCACCCGCACCCGCTGCGGCTGGAGGTCGCCGAGGTCCAGCGCCGCCAGCTCGGCCAGGCGCAGGCCGCTCGAGTAGAAGAGCTCCAGCATCGCCTGGTCGCGCCGGGCCAGGGGCGAGTCGTCGTGGGGCGTGTCGAGAAAGCGGGCCAGCTGGTCCACGTCCAGGGGGTGCGGCAGGTGCCGGGGCTGGCGCGGCGTGCGCACCAGGGGGACCGGGTTGTGGCGCAGCCGGCCGGCCTGCACCAGGTGCCGGGCGAAGCCCGAGATGGCCGCGCGTCGCCGGGCCAGGCTGCGAGGGGCCTGGCCCCGCATGCGCTCGCTGCCCAGGAAGCGGCGCAGCAGGGCGGCATCCAGCGCTGACCAGTCGGCGATGGCCTCGGCCTCGAGGAAGGTCACCAGGGCTGCCAGGTCACGTCGGTAGGCACTGACGGTGGCCGGGCTGGCGGTGCGAGCCAGCCCGGCCAGGAAGGTGTCGACCTCGTGGTCCAGCAGTCGGTCGGTCACGGCGAGGCCGGGGCCAGGCGCACCAGCAGTCGTGCCACCACCTCGCCCACGTATTCGGTGAACAGGGTATCCATGCTGGCGCGGAAGTGGTCCGGGTCGGGGCTCGCCAGCACCAGGTAGCCCAGCGGCTCGCCCAGGGTCAGCCGTGACAGGGCGCAGGAGCCGGCCTTGTCGGGTGCCGGCACATGGGGCAGCAGGCGCTTCCAGTCGGTCGGCGTCAGGCGCGTGCAGCGGCTGGTGCGGCCGTCGAGCAGGGCGGCCAGGCGCTGGCCGGCATGGTCGTCGAGGACCTGGCGTGGGGCCTGGGGCGGCCGGGGCTCGGCATCGGTGAGGCTGGCCGGGCACCACAGCGCCACCGCCGGGGTATGGAAGCGCTCGGCGAGCTGGGTGGCCAGCGCCTGGCCCAGGGCGTCGTTGTCCTCGGCCTCGAGCAGTGCCAGCACCAGCTCGCGGGTGCGGCGATACTGGCCCTCGTTATGGCGAGCCGACTCCAGCAGCTGCTCCAGGCGCCATTCGGCCTGCTCGGCGCGTGAGCGCAGGTCGTGGACCAGCCGCTCGAGCAGCGAGGTGGCGCCGCGGGCCTCGGGGTGCGGCACCTTGAGCTGCTGCAGCAGGCCCTCGCGACCGACGAAGAAGTCCGGGTGACAGGCCAGCCACTGGGCCACCCGGTCGGGGTCGAGGGTCTTGCGCGGGTCGGGGGCGGCTCGGGTCATGCAGCTTCTCCTCTGGTGGCGGGGCGGCTCAGTTCAGGACGACGCGGCCGTCGAAGGCGCGCTCGGCGGGACCGGTCATGATCAGGGAGGCGTCGCCGCCGGCCCACTCGATGTCCAGGTCGCCGCCGCGCAGGTGCACGGTGACCGGGCTCTCCAGCAGCCCCTGGCGGATACCGCTGGCCACCGCGGCGCAGGCGCCGGTGCCGCAGGCCAGGGTCTCGCCGCTGCCGCGTTCGTATACCCTCAAGCGTATCTCATGGGCGGAGATGACCTGCATGAAGCCCACGTTGACCCGCCGCGGGAAGCGCGGATGGGCCTCGAGGGCCGGTCCCAGGCGCTCGACGGGGGCCGTGTCGACGTCGTCGACGCGCAGCACCGCATGGGGATTGCCCATCGAGACCACGCCGACCTCGAGGTGCTCGCCGTCCACCTCCAGTGGATGCAGCGGGCGGTCCTCGGCGGCGTCGAAGGGCAGCGCCCCGGGGGCGAAGCGTGGCGCGCCCATGTCGACGCGGACCCGACCGTCGTCCTCGACCAGCAGGGTCAGCGGGCCGCCGGCGGTCTCGACATGGATCTCGCGCTTGTGGGTCAGGCGCTGGTCGCGCACAAAGCGGGCGAAGCAGCGGGCACCGTTGCCGCAGTTCTCCACCTCGCTGCCGTCGGCGTTGTAGATCCGGTAGCGGAAGTCCATCTCCGGGTCCCGCGGCGGCTCCACGACCAGCAGCTGGTCGAAGCCGATGCCGAAGCGGCGGTCGGCCAGCTGGCGGATCTGGTCGTCGGCCAGGCGTGCCCGCTGGGTGACCAGGTCGACCACCATGAAGTCGTTGCCCAGCCCCTGCATCTTGGTGAAGTGCAGCAGCATCAGCGCGCCTCCCCCGCATCATCGGGCAGCAGCGACTCGCCTGCCCAGAGGTCTTCCAGGCGTTCGCGGCGGCGCACCAGGTGGGCGGTCTCGCCGTCGACCATCACCTCGGGGGGGCGCGGGCGGCTGTTGTAGTTGGAGGCCATCGCGAAGCCGTAGGCACCGGCGGAGCGTACCGCCAGCAGGTCGCCGGCGGCGATGGCGAGGGCGCGATCCTTGCCCAGGAAGTCGCCGGTCTCGCAGACCGGGCCGACCACGTCATAGACGGCGCTCTCCCGCGGGTGGCGGGTGTCGACGGGAATGATCGCCTGCCAGGCCTGGTAGAGGGCGGGGCGGATGAGGTCATTCATGGCCGCGTCGACGATGGCGAAGTTCTTGGTCTCGCCGGGCTTGAGGAACTCCACCCGGGTCAGCAGCACCCCGGCATTGGCGGCGATGGAGCGACCCGGTTCGAAGAGCAGGGTCAGGCGCTCGCTGCCCGGCCATTTCGACAGCCGCTCGAGCAGGGCAGTGGCGTAGTCGAAGGGCGCCGGCGGGTGCTCATCCCGGTAGGGCACGCCGAGGCCGCCGCCCAGGTCGAGATGTTCCACCTCGATGCCGCGCTCGCGCAGACGCTCGAGCAGCAGCAGCAGCCGGTCCAGGGCGTCGAGGAAGGGCGAGAGCTCGGTGAGCTGGGAGCCGATATGGCAGTCCAGGCCAGTGACGCGAACGTTGGGCAGCGTGGCGGCCAGCTCGTAGACGGCCAGCGCCTCGTCCACCGGGATGCCGAACTTGTTGTCCTTGAGCCCGGTGGAGATGTAGGGGTGGGTGCCGGCGTCGACGTCCGGGTTGACCCGCAGCGACACCGGGGCCACCTTGCCGAGCCGCCCGGCCACGGCGTCGAGGCGCTCGAGCTCCGGGCGCGACTCGACGTTGAAGCACTTGATGCCCACCTCCAGCGCCCGGGCCATCTCGGCCTCCTGCTTGGCCACGCCGGAGAAGACGACCCGGGCCGGGTCGCCGCCGGCGGCCAGCACCCGTTCCAGCTCGCCCACGGAGACGATGTCGAAGCCGGCGCCGAGGCGGGCCAGCAGCCCCAGCACCGCCAGGTTGGAGTTGGCCTTCACCGCATAGCAGATCAGGTGCGGGTGGCCGCCCAGCGCCTCGGTGTAGGCGCGGAAGTGGCGCGCCAGGGTCGCCCGGGAGTAGACGTAGCAGGGCGTGCCGACCTCGTCGGCGATGCGGGTGAGCGGCACGTCCTCGCCGTAGAGGACGCCGTCGCGGTATTCGAAGTGATCCATGCTAGCTCTCGCCTCGGAGAAACGTTGATTTATTGCTGCGCTCGATATCCTGGCCGCCGGCGGTGCCGAGGCGTCGGGCCGTCGCAATCCTCATTGAGCAGCCAGTCAACTCCGGTTGCTGTGCTCCGGCGGCGATCAGCCTATCTTTCGCTCGCGACATAAATCAGCGCTTCTCTTGGGAATCGGTGTCGTCGTCCTGCCGGGCCGCGTCCTCGTCCGACGCCTCCTGCTGGCCGGCGGGGTCATAGCGCTCGGCGGCCGCCTCGTCGCCGGGCAGGTAGAGCGGCCCCTTCTGGCCGCAACCGGCCAGGCCCACGGCCACGCCCAGGGTCAGGATCAGGGGGGCGAGGCGATGCATCATGCCTGGCCCGTCAGCGCCGCCAGGGCGTCTCGGGCCCGCTGGGCCGCGGCGCGTACCTGGTCCGGGGCGGTGCCGCCGATATGGTTGCGGGCGGCCACCGAGCCCTCCAGGGTCAGCACCTCGAAGACATCCGCCTCGATGGTGTCGGAGAACTGCTTGAGCTCCTCGAGGGACATCTCGGAGAGGTCCTTGCCCTCGGCCAGCCCGAAGGCCACGGACTGGCCGACGATCTCGTGGGCGTCGCGGAAGGCCACGCCCTTGCGCACCAGGTAGTCGGCGAGGTCGGTGGCGGTGGAGAAGCCGCGGCGGGCGGCCTCGGCCATGCTGGCCTTCTTCGGCTCGATGGCCGGTACCATGTCGGCGAAGGCGCGCAGGCAGCCCTTGACGGTATCCAGGCTGTCGAACAGCGGCTCCTTGTCCTCCTGGTTGTCCTTGTTGTAGGCCAGCGGCTGGGACTTCATCAGGGTCAGCAGGCCCACCAGGTGGCCATACACCCGGCCCGTCTTGCCGCGCACCAGTTCCGGCACGTCCGGGTTCTTCTTCTGCGGCATGATCGAGGAGCCGGTGCAGAAGCGGTCGGGCAGGTCGATGAAGTCGAACTGGGCACTGGTCCACAGCACCAGTTCCTCGCTCATGCGCGACAGGTGCATCAGCAGGATGCTGGCGAAGGCCGTGAACTCGATGGCGAAGTCGCGATCGCTGACCGCATCGAGGCTGTTCTCGGCGGGGCGCTCGAAGCCCAGCAGCTCGGCGGTGACGTGACGGTCGATGGGGTAGGTGGTGCCGGCCAGTGCCGCCGCCCCCAGCGGCATCACGTTGACCCGCCGGCGGCAGTCGAGCAGGCGCTCGTGGTCGCGGGCGAGCATCTCCTGCCAGGCCAGCAGGTGGTGGCCGAAGGTGACCGGTTGGGCGGTCTGCAGGTGGGTGAAGCCGGGCATGATGGTGTCGGCCTCGCGGTCGGCCAGCGTGATCAGCCCGTCGCGCAGGCGGGCCAGCTCGGCACCGACCACGTCGATCTCGTCGCGCAGGAAGAGGCGGATGTCGGTGGCGACCTGGTCGTTGCGCGAGCGGCCGGTGTGCAGCTTCTTGCCGGTGATGCCGATCTTGTCGGTGAGCCGCGCCTCGATGTTCATATGCACGTCCTCGAGGGCCACGGACCACTCGAAGGTGCCAGACTCGATCTCGCCGCGGATCTCGCCGAGGCCCTCGATGATGGCGTCGCGCTCCTCGTCGGTCAGCACCCCGACCCGGGCCAGCATGGTGGCATGGGCGACGGAACCCTGGATGTCGTGGAGGGCGAGGCGCTGGTCGAAGTCGACCGAGGCGGTGAAGCGTTCGACGAAGGCGTCGGTGGGCTCGCTGAAGCGGCCGCCCCAGGACTGGTTGGTGCCGGGGTTCGGTGAACTAGGGCTCATCGGGCTGGACATCCTGCTAGACGATTGCGGTGGGTGACGGCCGGTGGGCCGGCCGCAGCGCCGCCGGGGCGGTGCTGTCTTGACATGGCGGAAAGTGTACCAGAGTCCGTGCAGCTGGCGAGGGGCAGCAGCGGAAGGGTGCCGCGGGGCGACGCGATTTTTCCTGCCCCGCGCGGTGCTTTATGATGAGGGATATCCATGTCATCACCGGGCGCCGGCACGACGCGCGCCAACGGCAGGCAACCCGGTACGGGAGAACCACGTGCAAGCCATCAATACCCTGCGTATCGCCACCCGCAAGAGTCAACTGGCCATGTGGCAGGCCGAGCATGTCCGCGACCGACTGATGGCCGCCCATCCCGGCCTGAAGGTGGAACTGGTGGCCATGTCCACCCGCGGCGACAAGATCCTCGACACGCCGCTGGCCAAGGTCGGCGGCAAGGGGCTCTTCGTCAAGGAGCTGGAGGAGGCGATGCTCGACGGCCGCGCCGACATCGCCGTGCACTCCATGAAGGACGTCCCCATGCACTTTCCCGAGAGCCTGGGGCTCTCGGTGATCCTCGAGGGTGCCGAGCCCACCGATGCCTTCATCTCCAACCACTACGCTTCCCTGGACGAGCTGCCCGAGGGCGCGCGCATCGGCACCTCGAGCCTGCGCCGCGGCCTGCAGATGCGCGAGGCACGCCCCGACCTCGAGGTGCTGAGCCTGCGCGGCAACGTCCAGACCCGCCTGGGCAAGCTGGACGCCGGCGAGTTCGACGCCATCCTGCTGGCCACCTCCGGCCTCCGGCGGCTGGGACTCGACGACCGCATCACCATGGAGCTGCCCCCCGAGGTCTGCCTGCCGGCCTGTGGCCAGGGCGCGCTGGGCATCGAGTGTCGCCTGCATGACCCCGAGCTGCTGTCACTGCTCACACCCCTGGACGATGCGGGCACCGCGACCCGGGTGCGCGCCGAGCGTGCCATGAACACCCGCCTGGAGGGAGGCTGCCAGGTGCCCATCGGCGGCCATGCGGTGTTCGAGGATGATGGCCAGACCCTGTGGCTACGTGCCCTGGTGGGCAACCCGGAAGGGACCCGGGTGCTGCGTGCCGAGGGGCGCGGCTCCATGCATGAGCCGGAGGCCCTGGGGATTCGCGTCGCCGAGGAGCTGCTCGACCAGGGCGCCGGCGAGATCCTCGCCGAGGTCTACGGCGCCGGCTGATGGCGGACCTGCCGGTACTGATCTCCCGGCCGGGCGAGCGGGCCGGTCCGCTGGCCGCGGCCATCGAGGCCCGGGGTCTTACCGTCTCGCGCCTGGACGTCATGCACCTCGAGGCGCTGCCGGAGGCCCCGGCGACGCGGACCGCCTGGCTGGACATCGACCATTTCCACAAGGTGGTGGTGGTGAGTCCCTTCGCGGCCGAGTGCCTGGTCGAGGCGCTGGAGCGCTACTGGCCGCAGCTGCCGGTGGGCATCGACTACTATGCCGTGGGGGCCTCCACCGCTGCCCTGCTGCACCGGCGCCTGGGGGTGCGGGTCCACGTGCCCTCGCCCTCGGCCGGCGAGGACACCAGCGAGGCGCTGCTGCGGCTCGCCTCGCTGCAGTCCCTGGAAGAGCGGCGCGTGCTGCTGGTGGCCGGCGAGGGGGGGCGTCGGCTGATCGCCGATACCCTGGCGGCACGCGGCGCCCGGGTGACCCGCCTGGCGGTCTATCGCCGTCGCCTCCTCGACCCCGACCCCGCCATGCAGGCGCGGCTCGCCGCCGGCGATTACCGTGCGCTGGTGGTCAGCAGCGGAGAAATCCTCGAACATCTGGCAAGATGGTGCACAGACGCCGCCTTGAACCAACCGCTAATCGTTTCCAGTGCCCGGTTGGCTACACTGGCCGGCAGGCTGGGGTTTCGTTTCCCCGTCGTGGCGTCGGGTGCCACGCCTGCCGCCCTGGCGGTCGCGGTCGCCAGGAGCAGCGCCCCGGAGGAGGCCGATGTCGATCATGATGATCTCGAAAAGGGCTAGCGACAGATGAGCAAGCAACCACACGATCAGGACGAACAGCAGGCGCCCTCCGGCGCGGAATCGGCGAGCTCGGGGGGCGAGGCCGGCAAGTCGGCCGCTTCCGGCAGGCGTCGGTCGCGTCGCTACGACAAGGCCGGTGGCAAGCAGGCCGCCGGCGCGGCGCAGGGCAAGTCGGATACCGCGCAGGCGCCTGCAGGCGGCGGTGAGGCCGGCGCCGGTAAGGCGTCTTCCGACGCCTCCGCCAGCCGTCCGGAGCAGGGCGAGAAGCCGGCAAGCGGCGGTGACAAGAGCACCGCGGAAAAACCGGCGGCAGACAAGCCAGCCGCGAGCCAGGCGCAGGCGGCCAGTGCCAAGCCCGCTGGCCCCAGCGGCGGTGCCGACAAGCCCGCCAAGCCGGCCAATGCCGATAAGTCGGCCAGTGCTGATAAGTCGGCCAGTGCTGATAAGTCGGCCAGTGCCGATAAGCCGGCCAGTGCCGATAAGTCGGCCAAGTCAGGCAAGGCCGCCGGTAGCGGCGGTACGGCCGCCCCGGCGGGGGGCGGTGCGTCCGCTGCCACGCCCGGGCGCTCCGGTGGTGATGGCGGCAAGGGCGGCGGCAAGGCCGGGATCCTCGCCCTGGTGCTGGTGATCCTGCTCGCCGTCGGCGTGGTGCTGTTCGGCTGGCAGGCCTGGCAGAAGCTCGATGCCCAGCAGCAGCGCCTGGCCGCGCTGCCCGGCGACGTGGCCAGCCAGTCGGACCTTGGCGACCTCCAGGGGCAGCTGGAGAGCGCGGAGAGCGAGCGTGACGCGGCCCTCGACTCGGCCCTGTCTGAGCTGCGCGGCGAGTTCGCCGACTATCGCAGCAGCGTCGACGAGACCCTGGACAAGGTGCTCGACGAGCTCTCCCGCGAGCAGGACACCGACGAGCGCGACTGGCTGCACGCCGAGGCCGCCTACCTGCTGCGCCTGGCCAACCAGCGCCTGCAGCTGGAGCGCGATGTCGAGGGCGCCGCTGCCCTGCTGCGCACCGCCGACGAGCGGCTGCGCGAGGCCGACAATCCGGCCCTGGTACCGGTGCGCCGCGAGATCGCCTCCGAACTGGCTGCACTGGACTCGGTGCCGCGGGTCGACCGCACCGGGCTCTACCTGGCGCTCAACGCCCAGCAGGAGCAGCTCGCCGGCCAGCCGCTGGCCCAGGAGATCGAGGAGATCACCGCCGACGCCGCCGCCCTCGAGGAGGCCCCCACGGGGGGCTGGCAGGAGCAGCTGGCGCGCTTCGGGGGCGAGCTCAAGGAGCTGGTCACCGTGCGCCAGCACGACCAGGCCCTGGAGGCGCTGATCTCGCCGGAGCAGGAGTCCTACCTGCGCCAGAGCGTGCGCCTGGTGCTCGAGCAGTCCCAGCTGGCGCTGCTCAAGGAGGAGCAGGCGCTCTATGAGGCCAGCCTCGACAAGGCCCTGACCCTGATCCGCGGCTACTACGATACCCAGGCCAGCGGCGTGCAGTCGGTGATCGAGCGTCTCGAGGAGCTCAAGCAGCGCAGCATCCGCCCGGAGCTTCCCGATATCAGCGGCTCCCAGCAGGCGCTGGCGACCTTCATCGAGCGGCGCTTCGAGGGTCGTGACGACGGCCAGGGAGATGACGCATGAGAAAGCTGATCCTGATCGTGGTCCTGGGCCTGGCGCTCGGGGCGCTGTTCGGCCAGCTGATGATGTCGGTGCCGGGCTACTGGCTGGTGCGGGTGGGAGACACCTCCGTCCAGACCTCCTTCTGGTTCGGCCTGGTCCTGCTGCTGGCCGCCTTCATCGTGCTGCACTTCGCCCTGCGGCTGCTGTTGCGCCTGACGCGGCCGGTGAGCCGCTTCAAGGTGTGGAACAGCCGGGCCCGCAACCGCACCGCCATGAAGCGCACCGTACGCGGCCTGGTGGCGCTGGCCGAAGGCCGCTGGAAGCGGGCCGAGAAGTCGCTGGTCAAGGCGGCCGACGACTCCAGCACGCCGCTGGTCAACTACCTCTCGGCGGCGCTGGCGGCCCATTACCAGGGGCGCTACGAGCAGGCCGATACCCTGCTCAAGCGGGCCCACCTGAGCACCGAAGGGGCCGACACCGCGGTGGGCATGATGCAGGCCCAGCTGATGCTGGACCGCCAGCAGTACGAGGAGGCGCTGGCGATCCTCACCCGCCTGGACCGCCACCTGCCCAACCACCCCCAGGTGCTCAAGCAGCTCAAGCAGGCCTACCTCAGCGTCAGCGACTGGGATGGCCTGCGCCGCCTGATGCCCCGGCTGGGGGCCCAGCAGCTGATCTCCCGCGAGGAGCGAGAGCAGCTCGAGCTGCGCGCCTATCGCGAGCTGATCGGCCAGGAGGCGCGCAATCCCGGCGACATCGAGCGGGTGCGCAACCTCTGGGCCGACATGCCCGACCACCTGCGCACCAACACCGACCTGATCGTGCTCTATGCCGAGGCGCTGGTGCGGGGCAAGGAGGAGGGTATCGCCGAACGGCTGCTGCGCCACTCGCTCAAGGAGCACTGGGACAGCCGCCTGGTGCTGCGCTATGGCCTGCTCGACGTGGATGCTCCCCGGCAGCTGGTGGTGGCCGAGAAGTGGCTGCAGGAGCGGCCCAACGACCCGGACCTGCTGCTGACCCTGGGGCGCCTGTCGCTGCGCAATGCCTACTGGGGCAAGGCCCAGGAGTACTTCGAGGCGAGCCAGCGCCAGCGGCCCAGCGGGGTGGCCTGTGCCGAGCTGGCGCGGCTCTATGCCAACCTGGGCGAGCACCAGAAGAGCCAGCTCTTCTACCGGCAGAGCGTCGAACTGCTCGACAAGTCGCTGCCCTCCCTGCCCCAGCCGAGCGAGGAGCCGCACAAGGAGAAGAGCAAGACCGCCTGAACGGTCCGCCGCCGGGCCGGCCAGTGATCCACTCTCCAGGGGGCGCCTTCGGGCGCCCCTTCTGCTGCCTGGCCATCCGGTATCCAGGTATTAGACCTTTTTGTATACCCTGATGGCGCCCCGGGTGTTGTCCAATCGGTCAGGAATTGCCTACCCTAGTCGACGACAGACCTTCCACCACGACCCACAACAACAACGGGACCCCGCCATGGAACAGACTTCGACCGCCGCCTCGCCCGCCGCCGCCCCGGAAGGGCACTGGATCGAGCGCTACTTTCGTGTACGCGACCGTGGCTCCTCGCTGCGCACCGAGGTGCTCGCGGGGATCGCCACCTTCCTGGCCTCGATGTACATCATCGTCGTCAATCCGGCGATCCTCTCGGATGCCGGCATCCCCTTCTCGGCGGCCCTCTCCGCCACCGTGCTGATCAGCTTCATGAGCAGCCTGGCCATGGGGCTCTATGCGCGCAACCCCATCCTGGTGGCCCCCGGCATGGGCATGAATGCGCTCTTCACCTACACCCTGGTGCTGGGTGCCGGCCTCTCCTGGGAGGTGGCCCTGGGCTGCGTCTTCTGGTCCGGCGTGCTGTTTGCGGTGCTGGCGATGTTCAACGTGCGCCAGGCGATCATCGAGGCGATCCCGGCCTCGCTGCGCTACGCCATCACCTGCGGCATCGGGCTCTTCATCACCTTCATCGGCCTGAAGAACGCCGGCTTCATCGTCGGCAGCGAGGCCACCCTGGTGACCCTGGGCAACTTCGACGCGAGCCTGGTGACCTTCTTCATCGGGCTGATGGCCACCGCCATCATGGTGGTGCTGCGCTTCAACGGCGCGCTGATCCTCGGCATCGCCCTGACCACCCTGCTGTCCGCCCCCATGGGCCGCCTGTGGGGCGAGGAGGTCATGGTGGAGTGGAGCGGCCTGGCTGCCTGGCCCGACTTCAGCGCGGTGATGCAGGTGGATATCTGGGGGGCGCTGAAGGTGGCCTACCTGCCGTTCATCTTCGTGATGCTGTTCACCAACTTCTTCGACGCCCTCTCCTGCTTCATGGCGCTCTCCGAGTCGGCGGACCTCAAGGACAAGGACGGCAACCCGCGCAACCTCAAGCGCTCCATGACCGTGGACGCCTTCGCCTCGATGATCGCCGCGCCGCTCGGCACCAGCGCGGCCCAGACCTTCATCGAGTCCGGCGCCGGGGTCGCCCAGGGCGGGCGTACCGGCCTGGTGGCGGTGACCATCGCGCTGCTCTTCCTGCCCTTCCTGTTCCTCTCGCCGCTGCTCTCGCTGGTGCCGGGCATCGCCACGGCCCCGGCGCTGGTACTGGTGGGGCTGTTCATGCTGGCGCCGGTGGCGAAGATCGACTGGGCGCGTGCCGAGGAGGCCTTCCCGGCCTTCCTGGCGATCATCCTGATGCCGCTGACCTACTCGATCACCCTGGGGATCGCCTTCGGCTTCCTCTCCTTCGTGCTGATCAAGCTCTTCACCGGGCGCGTGGAGGCGATCCGCCCGGCCATGTGGGTCTCGGCGGCGCTCAGCGTGCTGATGCTGGTGACCACCCACTGAAGGCATCGTCACTGTTCCCCGAAACGCCAGCGGGGCTGCCGGAAGGCAGCCCCGCTGGCGTTCGGGCAGGGAAGTGTCAGGCGCTCAGGGCTCCTCGACGTCGTCCTCCGAGGGGTTGCGGTGGTCAGGGTCGGCGATCTCCTGGATGCCCCGCTCGGTATCCTCGTGGTACGGCGCGGCCCCGCTGCGCCGGCGTGCCGTGGATTCCAGCACCCGCACGTTGGCGGCCGGGGAGCGTCCCTCCTTGTCCTCGCCGAAGTAGAGCGTGGTGTGCGGGAAGGGGATCTCGATGCCGGCCTCGTCGAAGCGCAGCTTGACCAGGCGGTTGTAGGCGCGGCCCACGGCCCACTGGTCGCCGGGCGTGGTCTTGATGACCACCCGGATGTTCACCGAGCTGTCGGCCAGGGCCACGACGCCGGCCACGGTGAGCGGCTCGAGCAGCTTGTGGCCGTGCTCCTCGCTGGCCTGGAGGTCCTCGAAGGCCAGCTTGAGCTGCTCGATGGCCTCATCGATGCTCTCGCGGTAGGCGATGCCGTACTCGCCGACATGGTTGCCGAACTCGCGCATGTAGTTGGAGACGGTGTCCACGCTGGAGAAGGGCACGATGTGGTAGGTGCCGGAGAGGTCACGGATGCCCACCGAGCGGATGCTGAGCTTCTCGGCGGTACCGGTGATGCCGCCCACCGTGACCACGTCGCCGGTGTTCATGGCGTTCTCCACCTGGATGAAGATGCCGGTAATGATGTCCTGCACCAGCTTCTGGGCGCCGAAGCCGATGGCCAGGCCCAGCACACCGGCACCGGCGATCAGCGGGCCGATGTTGATGCCGATCTCGGCCAGCACGATCATCGCGGTCATGGTGATCAGGGCGATGGCCAGGGCGTTGCGGAACAGGGCCAGCAGGGTCTGGGCCCGGGCCGAAGGCACGCCGCCGCCGGTCTCCGGGTTGAGCTTGTGCTCGATCAGGCTGGCCAGCCCCAGCCAGACGGCCACGGCGATCACCAGGATCACCGATACGCTGACCACCTTGCCGACCAGGCCGCGGCCGGCCTCGGAGGCGTACCAGGCCGCCAGGTCGAAGGCGCCCCAGGCGTTC
This sequence comes from Halomonas sp. CKK8, assembly GCF_029625235.1. Taxonomy (NCBI): domain Bacteria; kingdom Pseudomonadati; phylum Pseudomonadota; class Gammaproteobacteria; order Oceanospirillales; family Halomonadaceae; genus Halomonas; species Halomonas sp. CKK8. Next base: position 124,411 of record NZ_CP121193.1, read on the forward strand.
AGCACCACCAGGACCACCGTGATCAGGATCAGTGTGCGGATCACTCGCAGGGCATTGGGCACGTAGCTGTTGAGCCGCGGCTCGAGCAGCGGCAGCTTGCGGCGCAGGTCGTCGCTCAAGCTGATGCGCCGGCCGATGGTCTGGGTCAGCAGGCTCGAGACCAGCAGGCCCACCACCACCGCAGCGATGGTCTTGAGGGTGGCGAAGAGCACGAAGGGCAGGGCGTCCGCCGGCCGGGTCAGTACCAGCACCAGCACCATCACGAAGTAGGCCAGGGCGAACAGGTGCCAGGTGCGGGCGAACAGCTGCAGCGACACTCGGCTGGCCGCCATGGTGGCGTTGTCGGCCTTGTGGTTGAGGGCGTCGCGCAGGCGAACCCGGTTGCGCAGCACCACGGCGACCGCATAGACGAAGGCGCCGATCATGATCAGGGTGCCGATGCTCTGGCCCAGGGTCGGCGACAGGTAGACGTTGACCAGCGGCACCACCACCATCAGGCCATAGCCCACCAGCCCGATCAGGCGGGCGATCCAGCCATTCCAGTAGGAGGCGTCCTCGGCCCCCACCGGCAGCAGTCGCAGCCCCTCGTAGCGCGACGAGAAGAGCATGCGCACGGCCGCCTTGAGCAGCTCGATCACCAGGAAGGCGTTGAGGAACAGCGAGGCTCGGGTGGAGAGTTCGCCGGTCTCGCCTACCGCGAAGGTGGCGACCAGGTTGCCCCCCACGTAGGCCAGGGCCACCACCGCCACGTCGATCACCGCCGCCAGGGCCACGCAGAGGACCAGGCGCAGCACCGGGGTCAGCCCCTGGCCGTTGAGCGACCACTGGCTGATGCGCGTGAACAGCGGCCGCGCCAGCCGGCGGATGACCACGAACAGCAAGAAGGTTGCCAGTATCACCAGGCCCAGGTTGATGGCGGCGCTGGTGAAGGCGGCCGTGTCGAAGCTGCTGGTCGCGTCGGCACTGCCGGTGAACAGCCCGCCGAGCACCTCCACCAGGCTGGTGAACTGGCTACCGACCTCACCGACGATGCGGCTGGTGGCCTCGGCCAGCTGCCTGGGCAGCGAGGGCTCGGCGCCAGCGGCGCTCTCCTCGGCGGCGGTCTCGGAGGCGGCGACGTCCCCTGCCATGCCGCGCAGCTGGTCGATCAGCTGTTGGCGCGACTGCTCGTTCTCGAGCAGGTCGGCCAGGGTGGAGTAGGCCGGCGGCTCGCTGCCGGCTTCGGCCTGCTGGGCCTGGGCCGGGGCGGCGAAGGCCACCAGGGCAATCAGCAGCCAGCCGAGGATGGCAGGAAGGGCTCGCATTGGGTTCACGCTGTGACCTCCGTCTCGTGGCGTGTTGGCGATGTGTGGTGTCAGGGTTGCGATCATTTATCAGCATGATACGGACTTTGTCTCGGGGTCACGACCCGGACGCTGTCATCACATTTTCATGTACATGAATTGTACATCACGGCAAACTTGTGCCAAGATTGTTCCCAGCAGCGACCCGAGGGTCACTGCCCCCTGCAAGGCAAGCATGCGATACTCTTGGCCACTCTTACCGGGTGGCCTTTTTTTGGCGCTTGTCGCCACCCTCCCGGGACCTTTCTCGCAACGCCTGGAGAGTGGATGAGCATCGACCCGCTGGTGCTGCTGGCCGTGGCCGGTGGCGGGGGGCTGGGCGGCATGGCACGCCTGGCGGTGGGCAATCTCATGGCCCGTTATCTCGGGGCCGGTCTTCCCTGGGGGACCCTGGCGGTCAACCTGAGTGGCGCCCTGCTGATGGGCCTCGCGACCGGGGGGCTGGGCCTGTCCGGCCCCGAGGCGGGTCTGGCCTGGCCGCTGCTGGCCATCGGCCTGCTGGGGGGCTACACCACTGTCTCCTCCTTCAGCCTGCAGACCCTGACGCTCTGGCAGCAGCGGCGCAAGGCCGCGGCCCTGGGCTATGTCGCCTTGACCCTGGGGGCGGGGGTCGCCGCGCTGCCGGCCGGGGCCTGGCTGGCGGGAGGCCTGTCATGATCGCCTGGCGTGCCTATGGGGCGGTGGGGCTGGGCAGTGCCCTGGGGTCCACGTTGCGCTATCTCGTCTCGTCGGTGCTGGCGGGACCGGCCTTTCCCTGGGCCACCCTGGCGGTGAACGGCCTCGGTTCCTGGCTGATCGTCGGCTTCGCCGCCTATGCCGCCCGCCGCACCCGCGGCCGGGTCGCGCGCTGGCAGCCCTTCCTGGTGGGCGGCTTCTGCGGTGGCTTCACCACCTTCTCGCTATTTGGCCTGGAGACCCTGCATCTGATGCATCAGGGCCGCCAGGTGGCGGCCCTGAGCTATGTGGCGGTCAGCCTCGTGGTATGGCTGGGCGCCGCCTGGGCGGGGCACCGCACCGGGCAGCGGCTGGCGCTCGCCCGGGAGTGAGGCCCCTCAGCCCCTTGCCTTGCCCTTCCTGCCGCCCTTGGGCGCCGGTTCGCCGCCGCCGCGCGGGAAGTGCCCGCGCACCAGCGCCAGCAGGCCCTGGGTGGAGGCATCGAAGTCCTGGCTATGGGCGTCGATGCGCTCGCTGATCTCGCCGGCGATGCGCTTGCCCAGCTGTACCCCCCACTGGTCGAAGGAGTTGATGTTCCAGATCACCCCCTGGACGAACACCTTGTGCTCGTAGAGCGCGATCAGCGCGCCGAGGTTTTTCGGCGTCAACTCGTCGAGCAGCAGCACGCTGGAGGGGCGGTTGCCCGGGCAGCTGTAGGGGTCGAGTCGGCTGCCGGTCTGACTACCCTCCATGAAGGCGTTGGCCTGGGCCAGCATGTTGGTGAGCAGCGCGAAGTGGTGCTCCTCCATGCCCGGCTCGGGCTTGAGCGAGGCGATGAAGTCGATGGGCACGTAGCGGGTGCCCTGGTGCAGCAGCTGGAAGAAGGCGTGCTGGCCGTTGGAGCCGGTCTGGCCCCAGACGATCGGCCCGGTCTTGTAGTCCACCGGGTGGCCGAAGATGTCCACCGACTTGCCGTTGGACTCCATGTCGAGCTGCTGCAGGAAGGCCGGCAGCTGATGCAGCGCCTGGTCGTAGGGCACGATGGCCTGGGTCTCGGCGCCCTGGAAGTTGATGTGCCAGATGCCGATCAGCGCCATCAGCACCGGCATGTTCTCGGCGAAGGGCGCGGCGAGGAAGTGCCGGTCCATCTCGTAGGCGCCCTCGAGCAGCTCCATGAAGCCCTCGAAGCCGATGGAGAGCGCGATGGGCAGGCCGATGGAGGACCACATCGAGTAGCGCCCGCCGACCCAGGCCCAGAACTCGAAGACGTTCTCCTCGCGGATGCCGAAGGCCATGGCCGCCGCCTTGTTGGTGGAGGCGGCGATGAAGTGCGCCCCCACGTCGGCCTCCGGGCCGGCGTTGTCCAGGAACCAGCGGCGCGCGGTATGGGCGTTGAGCAGGGTCTCCTGAGTGGAGAAGGTCTTGGTGGAGACGATGAACAGGGTGGTGGCCGGGTCGAGGCGGCTGAGCACCTTCTGGATATGGGCGCCGTCGACGTTGGAGACGAAGTGGAAGCCGAGCCCCGGATGGCGGTGCTTGAGCAGCGCCCGGCAGGCCATGTTGGGGCCGAGGTCCGAGCCGCCGATGCCGATGTTGACCACGTCGGTGATGCGCTGGCCATCGAAGCCCGTCCACTCGCCGCTGCGCACCGCCTCGGAGAAGGCGCGGATCTGCTCGCGGGTGCGCTGGATCTCCGGCATCACGTCCTGGCCGTCGACCTTGAGCGGCCCCTCGCCGAGATTGCGCAGGGCGGTATGGAGGACGGGCCGGTCCTCGGTGACGTTGATGATGTCGCCGGAGAACATCTGGGCGCGGCGCTGGACCAGCGCCGAGTGCTCGGCGAGCTCGATCAGCTTGGCCAGTACCTCATCGGAGACCGGCTGCTTGGAGTAGTCGAGGAAGAGCCCGCCGACGCGCAGGCTCATCTTCTCGAAGCGCATCGGGTCGGCGGCAAAGTAGTCGCGGATGCGGTCGTTGGCGGTCTGCTGCTGCAGGCCCTTGAGGGCCTGCCAGGTGACGCTGCGGGTGAGCTGGAACATGGTCGACCTCTTGTGGGTTGGTATGGTTGTCGACGTTTCGGCAGGGCAGGGTCGCGATCAGCCGGTACGGGAGGAGACCCAGGCGCCGGCATCGGGGATGGTCATCTCGTACGCCTGGCCGAGCCAGGGGGAGCTGATCAGGAAGTCGGCACTGGCGGGGTTGCAGGCCACCGGGATGTTCCACAGCGCGGCCAGACGCAGCAGGGCCTTGACGTCGGGGTCGTGGGGCTGCGGCGCGAAGGGGTCCCAGAAGAAGATCAGCAGGTCGAGTCGCTGCTCGGCGATGCGTGCACCGATCTGCTGGTCGCCGCCCAGCGGGCCGCTCATCAGGCCCTCCACCTCGAGCCCGAGCGCGTGCGAGACGCGCCCCGCCGTGGTGCCGCTGCCGATCAGGCTGTGCTCGGCCAGGGTCTCCCGCCAGCGCGCTGCCCACTCCAGCAGCTCCTCCTTCTTGCCGTCGTGGGCGACCAGGGCGATCCGCTTGCGGGCCGGCAGGGTGCGCGTCACGTTGCGCGGCGGGCGGATGTCACTCATGGCTGGCCTCCACGGCGAGGATCTTCAGGGTGTTGGTGCCGCCATGGGCGTTCATGTGGTCGCCCCGGGTGAGGATCACGTGGTCGCCGGGCTCGGCGATGCCCTGCTCCACCAGCCGCTCAAGCGCCCGGTCGTTGAGCTCGGCAGCCGACATCTCGCTGGTGTCGAAGGGCAGCGAGACCACCCCGCGATAGAGCGCCATGCGCCGCTGGGCCACCGGGTTGTGGGCCAGGCCGACGATGGGCAGCCCCGAGCTGATCCGCGAGGCGATCAGCGGCGTGTAGCCGGAGGCGGTCATGCAGGCGATGGCGGCCACCCCGGCGAGGTGGTTGGCGGCGTACATGGCGGAGAGCGCGATGGTCTCGTCGATCTGCGAGAAGCCCTCGTGGATGCGGTGGCCCGACTCCTGGATGCGCCGCTCGCGCTCGGCGCCCAGGCAGACCCGGTCCATGGCCTCGACGGTCTCCACCGGGAAGTCGCCGGCGGCGGTCTCGGCGGAGAGCATCACCGCATCGGTGCCGTCGAGCACCGCGTTGGCGACGTCGAACACCTCGGCGCGGGTGGGCAGCGGGGCCTCGATCATCGACTCCATCATCTGGGTGGCGGTGATCACGGCGCGGTTCAGCGTGCGGGCGTGCTTGATGATGCGCTTCTGGGTGCCGATCAGCGCGGCGTCGCCGATCTCCACGCCCAGGTCGCCGCGCGCCACCATCACTGCCTCGCTGGCGCGAATGATGGCATCCAGCGTCTCGTCGTCGGCCACCGCCTCGGCGCGCTCCAGCTTGGCCACCAGGCCGATCTCGCGGCCCGCCTCGCCGAGCCGCTCGCGGGCCTCGGCCATGTCGGCGGCGCTGCGCGGGAAGGAGATCGCCAGGTAGTCGACGCCGATCGCCACGGCGGTCTCCAGGTCGGCCTTGTCCTTGTCGGTGAGGGCCGGGGCCGAGAGGCCGCCGCCCTGCTTGTTGATGCCCTTGTTGTTGGAGAGCGTACCGCCCACCACCACGCTGGTGTGGATCAGGTGGTCGGCGACCCGGTTGACGTCGAGCACCACCCGGCCGTCGTCGAGCAGCAGGCGGTCGCCGGGGCCGACGTCATCGGCCAGGGTCTTGTAGTCGCAGCCGACGCGGGTCTCGTCGCCCTGGTCGCTGCCCAGGCCCATGTCGAGGATGAAGGACTGCCCCTCCTCGAGCTCCACGCTGCCCGCCTTGAAGCGGGCGATGCGGATCTTGGGGCCCTGCAGGTCACCCAGGGCGGCGACGCTGCGACCCAGGCGCTCGGCGATGGCGCGGACCCGCTCGAGGCGGCGGCGGTGGTCATCGGGGCTGCCGTGGGAGAAGTTGAGGCGCACCACGTCGACGCCGGCCTCGAGCATCGCCTCGAGGACCCCCTCCCGGTCGCTGGCCGGGCCCAGGGTGGCGACGATCTTGGTGCGACGGATGGGGGTGTGCAGTGGGGTGGTCGACATGTCGTGCTCCTCCGGTGGACGCGAGTTGTTATCCGGTCACGATAACGCTTTCAAGGTAAGTTTACTACATTGAGGCCGATGCCGGTCTTCCCTTGCGGCTCGGCGACAGCCTCTTTCTTATGGCGGAAGCTATCAGGTGTGTGGGTTTGCGGGCAGTGGCATCCGATGTCGGGGTTAAGAGCGATATGTTGTAAAGTTACTAAAAAGTGCTTGAGCCTTGGACAGGACTGGTCCACATTATGGGGCAGATGACACGTGGCCACCGCGCAGGGATGAACGATCGCGCAGGCACGATTCGAGCCGGGCGCTCGCCAGGACCCGCTGGCCCATCGGCTCCGCCACGACCCATAGAACGCTACTGGACCGAGGAGAACAACGCCATGACGCTCAAGATCGCCATCAACGGTTTCGGCCGCATCGGCCGCAACGTGCTGCGTGCGCTTTTCGAGAACGGCTACCGCAATCGCGTGCAGGTGGTCGCCATCAACGATCTCGGCGACCCGGCGCTCAATGCGCACCTGCTGCGCCATGACACCGTGCACGGTCACTTCCCCTTCGCCGTCGAGCACGACGAAGAGAGCATGACCGTGGATGGCGAGCGCATCGCCATCCTCTCCGAGCGGGACCCCGCGGCACTGCCGTGGAAGGCCCTGGGCGTGGACCTGGTGATGGAGTGCACCGGCCTCTTCACCAAGCGCGAGGCCGCCGCCAAGCACCTCGCGGCCGGCGCCGAGCGGGTGCTGATCTCGGCGCCAAGCCCCGATGCCGACGCCACCGTGGTGTACGGCGTCAATGAGGACGTGCTCACGCCCGAACACAAGGTGGTCTCCAACGCCTCCTGCACCACCAACTGCCTGGCCCCGGTGGCCCAGGCGCTGCACCAGGCGGTGGGCATCGAGAACGGCCTGATGACCACGGTGCACGCCTACACCAACGACCAGAACCTCTCCGACGTCTACCACAAGGACCCCTATCGGGCACGCAGCGCCACGCACTCGATGATCCCCACCAAGACCGGCGCCGCCGCCGCGGTGGGCCTGGTGCTGCCGGAACTGTCGGGCAAGTTCGATGGCCTGGCCGTGCGCGTGCCGGTGATCAACGTCTCGCTGGTCGACCTGGTGTTCACCGCCGGTCGTGACACCACCAAGGAAGAGATCAACGAGATCGTGGCCAACGCCGCCGAGGCCTCCCCGGTGCTGGCGGTCAACGCCCAGCCGCTGGTCTCCATCGACTTCAACCACGATGCTCACTCCTCGACCTTCGATGCCAACCACACCCGGGTGAACGGCCGCCTGGTCAAGGTGATGGCCTGGTACGACAACGAGTGGGGCTTCTCCAACCGCATGCTGGATACCGCCCTGGCCATGCACGCCGCCGCAGGGCACAAGCGCGACGCCGCCTGATTGCTGGCCGTCCCTGACGGTCACCCTTGCAGCGTGCGGTATGATGACGCCGGGCCACCACCGTGGCCCGGCGTCGTCTCGTGACGAGGATGGATGAAACCCAAGGAAGGCCCATGTCGCTTCCCGACTACTCCTGGCTGGCCTGGACCCTCATCGTGGTGTCCACCTACCTCACCGGTGTCTCCAAGGGCGGGTTTGCCGGCGGCTTCGGCACCCTCTCGGTGCCGCTGATGGCGCTCGCCATCGGCCCCGTCGAGGCGGCCGGCCTGCTGCTGCCGCTGCTGCTGGTGATGGATGCCTTCACGGTGAAGGCCTGGTGGGGGTATCACGACCCTACCGAGGTGCGTCGTGTGCTTCCGGGGCTGGCCATCGGGGTGGTCATCGGCACCCTGCTGATCGGTCGCCTGGACGAGGATGGCGTGCGCCTGCTGCTGGGCGTGATCTCCCTGCTGTTCGCTGCCTACATGCTGCTCAAGCCGGGGGCGGGGCGTCCCCTCTCGACCCGCTGGGCACTGCCGGCCGGTGTTGGCTGCGGCTTCACCAGCTTCCTGGCCCATGCCGGGGCGCCGCCGCTCAACCTCTACCTGGTTCCCCGGCGGCTGAGCAAGCAGGCCTTCATCGCCACCAGCGCGATCCTCTTCGCCGCGGTCAACCTGATGAAGCTGCCGCCCTACCTGTGGCTCGGCGAGATCAACCTGACGAGTGCCGGGGCCTCGCTGCTGCTGGTACCGGTGGCCTGGGCCGGGGTGCGCAGCGGCCTGTGGCTGCAGCACCGGGTCAGCGAGCGGCTCTTCTACCGCCTGGTGATCCTGGCCATGGCCATCGTCGGTGTGCAGCTGCTGCTCCGGGCGCTGGGCTGAGCCTCAGGCCGGGATGTGCCAGGTCCCCCGGCACTGGCTGCCGGGGAAGACGCGCTGGGCGGTATCGGCGTTGCGCCGTTCGGCGAGGCTGTCGCGTCCGGCGCCCAGGGCCGACAGCAGGGCGTCGTCGGCATGGCGCACGGTGAGCAGGGTCAGGTCGTCGCGACGCGCCACCGCGTAGTCGGCGCACAGCGACGCGACCAGCGGCTCCAGGCGCTCGGGGTGGCCGTCCAGGCACAAAGAGAGACGCATGGCGCCGCTGTCGATCAGGCCGGCATGCAGCCCGGCCTCCACCAGACGGCCGAGGATGTCGTGCTGGCGGGCCTCATCCATGAAGGCGAAGTCCCGGGGGCGGATCTCCAGCAGCGTCTGCGCCTCGCGCAGGATAAGGGAGGGCGTCTGAGTGTCGAACCGGGTGTCGCGGCCGATGGTGCTTGGCGGCGCCTCCAGGTCCTCGAAGGAGCGCACCGTCAGCGGGATCGCCTTCTGCTGCAGCGGCCCCAGGGTCTTGGGGTGGATCACCTTGGCGCCGTGCCAGGCCAGCTCGATGGCCTCGCCGTAGGAGATCTGCTCGAGCTGTTCCGCATTGTCGAAGCGCCGCGGGTCGGCATTGAAGAGCCCGGGCACGTCCTTCCAGATGGTGACCTCCTCCGCGTCCAGGCAGTGGGCGAGGATCGCCGCACTGAAGTCGGAGCCCTCGCGGCCCAGGGTGGTCGAGGCGCCCTCGGCGGTGCCGCCGATGAACCCTTGGGTGACGCGGATCCTGCTGTCGTCGCTATCCAGGCCGCGCACCCGCTCGGCGGTGGCCTGCCAGTCGACGTTGGCCGCCTGGTGGCAGTCGTCGGTGACCACCAGCTCCCGGGCATCGAGCCACTGGGTGGCCATGCCGGCTTCCTCGAGCCAGGCACTGACGATGGTGGTGGAGAGCAGCTCGCCGAAGCAGACGGTCTGGTCGTAGTGGAAGGGGCGCTCACGGCCCGCATGGCGGCGATGGCGGCGGTCGAGCTCGGTGATCAGTGCCTCGACCCGCTCCGCCACGGGGCCAGTCCTGCTACCGAACAGGCTCTCCACTGCGGCCAGGTGCTCCCGGCGCAGGGTCTCGAGGCGGTCGCGATAGTCGTCGTCCTCGCCCTCCCGTGCCGCTTCCAGCAGCGCCTCCAGGGCATTGGTGGTCTTGCCCATGGCCGAGACCACCACCACCAGGGGGCGCGCCCGGAAGCGGGCCAGCAGCTCGCCCAGTCGGCGGATGGCCGCGGCGTCCTGGATCGAGGCACCGCCGAACTTGAAGACCTGGGTCATCCGAATCCTCCCGCCGTTCGCTGTGGTCACGGGTGCTACCTTGCGTGAAATCGCCGCTCGGGGAAAGGGCATCACGCCGCTGCTACCCTGAGGGCTGTCGGCCCGGTTGCTCGCGGGGCGTTTCGCAGGGAAGGCGCCATGGAGAACACCTTCTGGACGGCCCTGGTCACCAGCCTGCTGGCGGCGCTGGTGACCTCGCTGGGCATCTATACCATCCGCCGCTTCGCCGACTGGGGACAGCGCAACACCACCTACTTCATGTGCTTCGCCGCGGGGGTGCTGGTCGCCGCCTCCTTCCTGCACATCATTCCCCGTGCGCTGTCGATGAATCCCGACGCCTCGGCGTGGCTGCTGGTCGGGTTCCTCGGGTTGCACCTGTTCAACCGCTTTGTCACCGCCTTCGTCTGCGAGCGGCGGCCCGACGGGCGGGATGTCGCCATCGGCGTGGTACCGATGCTCGGCATCGGCTTCCACTCCTTCATCGACGGCTTCATCTACTCCATCGCCTTCACGGTCAGCCTGCTGACAGGCTACCTGGCGACCGTCGGGATGGTGCTGCATGAGTTTCCCGAGGGGATCATCACCTACCTGCTGCTGGTGCGCGGCGGGATCAAGGAGCGGCGGGCGATGTGGCTGGCCTTCCTGGCCGCGGCAGCGACCACGCCGCTGGGGATGCTGGTCTCCTATCCGCTGGTCAGTCGGATCGACGCCTCGACCCTGGGGGCGTTGCTGGGGCTCTCGGCGGGGGCCCTGGTCTATGTGGGGGCCACCCACCTGCTGCCCCGGGCGGAGCAGGAGCACAGCAAGTACAGCCTGGTGGCGCTGGCGGGCGGGGTGTTGGTGGCCGTGGTCATTGTCGCCTCCAAGGCGTGACCCACGGCGGACCAGAAAGGCGACAGGCACCCGAGGGTGCCTGTCGCGTACTGCCTGTCATGGCTTTCCTGCCGGGCCCTGCGTGGGCGTCAGCTCAGCCGCTGCCGGTAGTCCTCGTAGCCGAAGTGCTTCACCGTGCGCACCTCGCGGCTGGCCTCGTCGATCCGGCAGATCGACGGCAGGCGCATGCCGTTGAAGGTGGTGGTCTTCACCATGGTGTAGTGGGCCATGTCGGTAAACACCAGCCGGTCGCCGATCGCAAGCGGAGCGTCGAAGCTGTATTCGCCCACCACGTCGCCGGCCAGGCAGGTCAGCCCGCCCAGCCGGTAGGTATGGGCCTTCTCGCCGGGCTCGCCGGCGCCGATGATCTCGGGCCGGTAGGGCATCTCCAGCACGTCGGGCATGTGCGCTGTTGCGGAGGTGTCGAGGATGGCGATGGGGCCGTCGTTCTCGACGATGTCCAGCACGCTGCATACCAGGTAGCCGGTGTTGAGCGCGATCGCCTCGCCGGGCTCCAGGTAGACCTCGAGATGCGGATGGCGCGCCTTGAAGTCGCGGATCACCCGCACCAGCCGCTCCACGTCATAGTCCTCGCGGGTGATGTGGTGGCCGCCGCCGAAGTTCACCCACTTGCGACCGGCGAGGTGGCGGCCGAAGCGCTCCTCGAAGGCGGCCAGGGTGTGCTCCAGGGCGTCGCTGTTCTGCTCGCACAGGGTGTGGAAATGCAGGCCCTCGAGTCCAGCGAGGTCCACGCCCTCCAGGTCCACGGCCCGGGTACCGAGCCGTGAGCCCGGGGCGCAGGGGTCGTAGAGCGCCACCTTGCCCTCGGAGTACTCGGGGTTGACCCGCAGGCCGCAGGAGACCCGCCGCGGCGCCTGGGCCACCCGCTCGCGGAAGCGCTGCCACTGGGCCGGGGAGTTGAAGCTGAGGTGGTCCGCGTACTGCAGCACCACCGCCATCTCCGCCTCGCTGAAGGCCGGCGAGTAGCAGTGTACCTCGCCGCCGAAGGTCTCGGCCCCCAGCCGCGCTTCGTCCTGGCCGCTCGCCGTGGTGCCCACCAGGTACTGGCTGACCAGCGGAAAGGTGTCCCACATGGCGAAGCCCTTCAGCGCCAGCAGGATACGCGCGCCGCTCTCTTCCTGGACCCGCTGCAGCAGCTCCAGGTTACGGCGCAGCAGGGCATCGTCCACCACGTAGGCGGGCGACGGGCAGGCCTCGATGTCGAAGGGGTAAGCCGTCTCGGACATCGTGGATCAGGCCAGCGGGTCGGCGTCGGGGTCGAGCTCGACCATCTGCCACGGCAGGCCCATGTCGCCGATGCGCTCCATGAAGGGGTCCGGGTCGAGCTGCTCGACGTTGAACACGCCGTCGCCCTTCCACAGGCCCTCGAGCATCAGCATGGCGCCGGTCACCGCCGGCACGCCGGTGGTGTAGGAGATCGCCTGGGACTGCACCTCGGCGTAGCACTGCTGGTGGTCGCAGATGTTGTAGATGTGCACCTTGCGACGCTTGCCGTCCTTGATGCCGTCGAGGATCACGCCAATGTTGGTCTTGCCCTTGGTGCGCGGGCCGAGCGAGGCGGGATCCGGCAGCACCGCCTTGAGGAACTGCAGCGGAGCGATCTCGCGGCCCTCGAACTCGATCGGCTCGATGCGGGTCATGCCGACGTTCTCGAGCACCTTGAGGTGGGTGATGTACTTCTCGGAGAAGGTCATCCAGAAGCGGATGCGCTTCAGCCCCTTGATGTTCTGGCTGAGGGACTCGAGCTCCTCGTGATAGAGCAGGTAGAGGTCCTTCTCGCCGATGCCGTCGAAGTCGAAGGTGCGCTTCTCGGCCAGCGGCGCGGTCTCCTTCCACTCGCCCTCTTCCCAGTAGCGGCCGTTGGCGGTGATCTCGCGGATGTTGATCTCGGGATTGAAGTTGGTGGCGAACGGGTAGCCGTGGTCGCCGCCGTTGGCATCCAGGATGTCGATGCGGTGGATCTCGTCGAACAGGTTCTTCTGGCCCCAGGCGCAGTAGATGTTGGTCATGCCCGGGTCGAAGCCGCAACCCAGGGTGGCCATGTTGCCGGCCTTGGCGTAGCGCTCCTGGAAGGCCCACTGCTCCTTGTACTCGAACTTGGCCTCGTCCGGGTGCTCGTAGTTGGCGGTATCCAGGTAGGGCACGCCGGTGCGCAGGCAGGCCTCCATGATGGTCAGGTCCTGATAGGGCAGGGCGACGTGGATCAGCACGTCGGGCTGGAAGGACTCGATCAGCGCGACCAGCGCCTCGACGTCATCGGCATCCACCTCGGCGGTCTGGATGGGGCGCTCCAGCTGGGCCGCGATGGCGCGGCACTTCGCCTGGTTGCGGCTGGCCAGGCAGATCTCGCTGAACACCTCGGGATGCTGGGCACACTTGTGGGTGACGACACCGCCGACGCCGCCGGCGCCGATAATCAGGACTTTGCTCATGGGGGTTCGAATCCAGATCGGGAAAATATCAACAATGGTAGGGTCTTATCGGTAATTGGAGCGCCTTGGCGCGTCCGGACCCGATGCCACCCCGGTCTCACTCTCGCCTGGCCGGTCGCATGGGCCGGCGAGTGGGCGCTGATAATGGCTCCCCCTGAGGCTGGTCGCAAGAGGTTTTCGCGTCAAGGCTAATACGAAAGTCGGGGGTGGGCTCAACCCGTTTCTCGAGCCCTCTGCAGGTCGACGCGCGTGGGAGGCTGGTTCGGCAGGCCGGAAACGAAAAAAGCGCCCGTAGGCGCTTGATTCGTCGACTGTTTGGTGGAGGCGGCGGGAATTGAACCCGCGTCCGCCGGCACTCACCCATTGGCTCTACATGCTTAGTTTCGTCTTTTGTTTTAACGCGACTGGCTCCGACGAGCAGGATCCAGCCACGCGATTCCTCTGAGTTTTAACGACCGGCGAGAGGACACCACCGATCGCGATCCCATCAGTCGTCGCTCGTATCCCCTCCGTGATGAATGGGCACATCACTTCGGGGCCGGGCTAGAAGCTAGCGGCGTTTAAGCTGCCAGCGCGCCCTGAGCGTAGTTGTCGTCGTTTGCGACTATTTAATCGTGATGTTGTATTTACGAGATACATCACGCTCTCGGCATGCACCTCAGGGATTGTCACCGGCGTCGAAACCGTGTCGCCCCCGTAACGCGCATCCTAACAGGATGTGCGGTTCTGTGACACCTCAGGCCTTGGTTTGTTCCCGCATGATGCGGCCCTTCTGCCGTTGCCAGTCGCGGTCCTTCTCGGTGGCCCGCTTGTCGTGCAGCTTCTTGCCGGTCACCAGGGCCAGTTCGCACTTCACCCGGTTGTTCTTCCAGTAGAGCTTGAGCGGCACGCAGGTGTGGCCCTTCTCCTGGCTGCGCGAGAAGATCTTGGCGATCTCCTTGCGATGCAGCAGCAGCTTGCGGGTGCGCGTCGGGTCCGCTACCTCGTGAGTGCTGGCGGTGTTGAGCGGCATGATGTGGCTGCCCAGCAGCCAGGCCTCGCCGTTCTTGACCAGGATGTAGGTGTCGGTGAGCTGTGCCTTGCCGGCCCGCAGGCTCTTCACTTCCCAGCCGGCCAGCACCAGGCCGGCCTCGAAGGTCTCGTCGATGTGGTACTCGAAGCGAGCCTTCTTGTTCTGGGCGATGACGTTGTTGCCGGGCCCCTTGCTCTTGCCTTTCTTGTTGGCCATGAAACCTCGTGTCCTGTATCTGCCGGTGGCGCTGCCCCTTCGATGTGGGGGGAAGCGTGGTACCATTCAAGGCCTGAAATAACCGCTCATGATACGCCCTGGGCACTGTGAAGTCAGCGGAGAGCTCAATGCCAACGGTCAATCGGTCCGCCATGGTGCGGCACACCCCCAAGGACATGTTCGACCTGGTCAACGACTTCGAGCGTTATCCGGAATTCCTGCCCGGCTGCCGGCGCGCGCGCCTGCTCGAGCGCGACGACTCGCACCTGATCGGCGAGATGACCCTGGGGCGGGCCGGGATCGAGCAGAGCTTCACCACCCGCAACGACCTGATCGAGCCCGAGCGCATCGAGATGTCGCTGGTCAGCGGCCCCTTCAAGCGCCTGAGGGGCCGCTGGCTGTTCCTGCCCATGGGCGAGCGGGCCTGCAAGGTGAGCCTCGAACTGGAGTTCGAGTTCGCCAACCGCCTGCTGGGCATGGCCTTTGGCAAGCTCTTCCAGCAGGTGGCCGGCCAGCTGGTGGACTCCTTCACCCGCCGGGCGGACAACCTCTATGGCCGCTAGCGAACCCGCCATGCTCGAGGTCGAGGTGGCCTTCGCGCTGCCCGAACGGCAGCGCCTCATCCCGCTCGCGGTGCCCGAGGGCACCACGCCGCGCCAGGCGGTGGCGATGGCGGGGCTGGAAGCGGCGTTTCCGGAACTGCCCCAGGCCACCTTCCGCGAGGCCGACCTGGGCATCTTCGGCAAGCGGCTGCGCGACCCGGACGCGGTGCGGCTGCGCGCCGGGGACCGCGTCGAGGTCTATCGCCCGCTGCAGCTCGACCCCAAGGCGGCGCGCAGCGCACGGGCCGCCCGCGAGAAACGCTGACGCCCCGCCCGGCGAGGGCCGGCACGGGGCGTCAGCAAGGGATACCGCTCGGCGCGATCAGGGGCGGTCCGGGGTGACGTTGTCGATGGGAGCTTCCTGGGTGTCCGAGGTGCCCTCGACGCGGGGGCCGGTCCCCTGGTCATCGGGCAGCTGGATGTCACCGGCGATATTGCCCTCGCTCTCGATGCCGGCCAGGCGCTCGCCCTGGAAGGTGAGGGTGACCCGGCGCTGCTCCACGTCGCCATAGGCCTCGTCGAGGCGATAGACATAGTCCCATTGGCTGGCATCGAAGGGGGCCTCGAGCAGCGGGCTGCCCATCAGGTCGACCACCTGCTGTCGGCTCATGCCCGGCCGCAGCTGCTCGACCATGGCCTCGGTCACCAGGTTGCCCTGGGGCAGGTCGCGCTTGTACACGCCGAAATAGCTGCAACCGCTGATCATCAGCAGGGCGACGGAAAGGGTGACGATTCTGGTCAGCTTTTGCATTTGCGCCTGTTCTTCACTATCGTGGATTCGGTCGATCATAACCGACCCTACCCGATACTGCGAAGAGCGACCATGGCCGACCAGAACCATGAATTGCGCAAGGCCGGTCTCAAGGTGACCCTGCCGCGCGTCAAGATCCTGCAGATCCTCGAGAATGCCTCCGAGCAGCACCACCTGAGTGCCGAGGATGTCTACAAGACCCTGCTGGATGCGGGCGAGGACGTGGGCCTGGCCACCGTCTATCGCGTGCTGACCCAGTTCGAGTCCGCCGGCCTGGTGATCCGTCACAACTTCGATGGCGGGCATGCGGTCTTCGAGCTCTCCCAGGAGGAGCACCACGATCATATGGTGTGCCTGGAGAGCGGCGAGATCATCGAATTCTTCGACGAGACCATCGAGCGTCGCCAGCAGGAGATCGCCGAGGAACACGGCTTCGAGCTGGTGGACCACGCCCTGGTGCTCTACGTCAGGCCGCGTGGCTCACGGGCGACCCGCCAGGAAGGCATCCAGAAGAAGTGACCTCGCCTCGCTGAACCCGGCAGGCAGACGACTGCGGCCCCGATCTCCGGATCGGGGCCGCAGTGCGTTAGCGCTAGTGTATAGGCTTGGCGTCACGGCCGGGCGAGCGGCAAGGGGGTGCTCAGTGGTGGGCGCGCTGGCTGGCGTCGAGCATCTCCCGGGCATGGGCCAGGGTGCGGTCGGAGAGGTTCACCCCGCCCAGCATGCGGGCCAGCTCTCCGACCCGGCCGGCCTCGTCGAGCAGCGCCATGCGGGTCAGGGTGGAGGCCTCGTCGGCCTGCTTCTCGATATGCAGGTGATGGTGCGCCTGGGCGGCCACCTGGGGCAGGTGGGTCACGGTCATCACCTGGCCGTTCTTCCCCAGCCGGCGCAGCAGCTGGCCGACGATCTCGGCGGTGGCGCCGGAGACGCCCACGTCCACCTCGTCGAACACCAGGCTGGCGATGGTCGAGTGCTGGGCCGCCACCACCTGGATCGCCAGGCTGATGCGCGAGAGCTCGCCGCCGGAAGCGACCTTGGCCAGCGGCCGGGCCGGCTGGCCGGGATTGGCGCTGATCAGCATGCGGGCGATTTCGAGCCCTTCGGCGGCCGGGGCCTCGCGGGGCTCCAGCTCGACCTCGAAGGTCGCCTTGTCCATGGCCAGGAAGGCCAGCTGCTCCTGCACGGCCTCGCCGAAGCGGCGGGCGGCCTGGCGGCGGGCCCGGGAGATCACGGTAGCCTGCTCCTGCCAGCGGTCCTTCAGGGCCTCGGCCTCGGCGGCCAGCGCCTCCAGGTCGCCGTCGCCGCCCTCCAGGCCCTCGAGCTCCTCGGTCAGCCGCCGGTGCAGGGCGAGGAGCTCCTCGGGCAGCACATGATGCTTGCGGGCGATGCGATGCACCTCGCCCAGGCGCGTCTCGACCCAGGCCAGCCGCTCCGGGTCCAGCTCGACGCTGCCGGCGAAGTGGCCCAGCTCGCGGCTGGCCTCCTCGACCTGGATGCGCGCATCGCCGAGCATGGAAAGGGTGTCGGCCAGGCTGCCGCGCTCGCTGCCCGGCAGCGCCGAGAGGTGCTGGATCGCCTGGTTGAGCAGCGACAGGGCGCCGCCCTCGTCACCATCGCAGCATTCGGCGGCGAACTGGGCTTCGCGCAGCCGCTCCTCGGCGTGGGCCAGCTCCTCCTGCTCCTCCTCGAGCCCCTTCAGCTCGTCCTCGGCCAGGGCCAGCTGGTCGAGCTCCTCGACCTGGTAGCGCAGCAGCTGGCGGCGGGCGCGAATCTCATCGCCATCCTCGGCCAGGCGCTCCAGGCGGCGGCGGGTCGCCTGCCAGTCGCGGAAGGCCTGGCGCATCTCGGCCACCTGCTCGCGGTGGCCGGCGAAGTCGTCGAGCAGGCGCAGGTGGGTCTCCTCGTGCAGCAGCGCCTGGTGGGCGTGCTGGCCGTGGATCTCGATGAGGTGCTCGCCCAGGGCGCGCAGGTCGGCCACGGTGGCGGGCTGGCCGTTGATCCAGGCCTTGGAGCGCCCGGCCCGGGTGACCACCCGGCGCAGCAGGCAGTCGTCCGTGGGCAGCTCGCGGGCCTCGAGCCAGGCACGGGCGGCGGGCAGCGCCTGGAGGTCGAAGCGGGCGCTGAGGTCCGCCCGCTCGCGGCCATGGCGCACGCTGGCGCTGTCGGCGCGCTCGCCCAGGCAGAGCCCCAGGGCACCCAGCAGGATAGACTTGCCGGCCCCGGTCTCGCCGGTGATGGCGGTCATGCCGCCGGAAAGCTCCAGCTCGAGGTGGTCGACGATGGCGAAGTCGCGAATGGCAAGCTCTGTCAGCATGGTGCCTCCCGGGGCCTGTCTGGGAATACTCGGTCTGTGACTACTGGGTATCCATACACATATTGTGCGTTTATACAGTAGTCAAGGTTCGCCCACAATGCACGTCCGGCGTCGTCGCCCGATGACGCCTTGAGTTCGCCACGACCAGCCCCATATACCTCGCAGACACGCGCTCAAGCCATCATTCATGCCTTGCCAGCGGCCCCTGGCCGCTGATTGCCATTCAGGAGACCCACATGGCCAAAGACCCCCAGACCCCGCTGGACGACGAACTCGCTCGCGAGGAGCAGGAAGCCGAGCCGCAGGCCGAGCCCGAGACCGTGGAGGGTGAACTGGAGGACGCCATCGAGGGCGCCGAGCAGGCTGCCACCGAGGCCCAGGCCGCGGACAATCCCGAGGCCGAGGTGCTGGCCGCCCGGGTCGAGGAGCTCGAGCAGAGCGTCGCCGAGGCCAAGGACCAGGCCATGCGCGCCGCCGCCGAGGCGCAGAACGTGCGCCGCCGGGCGGAGCAGGAGGCCGAGAAGTCGCGCAAGTTCGCCCTGGAGAAGTTCGTCAAGGAGCTGCTGCCGGTGGTCGACAGCCTGGAGAAGGCGCTGGATGCCATGCAGGACGGCGCCAGCGAGGCGCACCGCGAGGGCGTCTCCATGACCCTCAAGATGCAGCACGACGTGCTGGCCAAGTTCGGTGTCGAGGTGGTGGAGCCCCACGGCGAGCCCTTCGACCCGCAGTACCACGAGGCCATGGCCATGGTGCCCAACCCCGAGATGGAGCCCAACACCGTCATGGAAGTGATGCAGAAGGGCTACCTGCTCAACGGGCGCCTGGTGCGCCCGGCCATGGTGGTGGTCAGCCAGGCCGCCGGCTGAGGCCGGGCCATACAAAAGCGGCCCTCGGGTCTTGAAAAGGTCTCGAGGGCCCCCAGATAGACGGCAACCCCGCGGTGAAAGCCGCAGACGACGAATTCAACTGCACTAATTTCGAGGATTTCCTATGGGACGCATCATCGGTATTGACCTGGGGACCACCAACTCCTGTGTCGCCGTGCTCGACGGTGACCAGGCCAAGGTGATCGAGAACGCCGAAGGCGCGCGCACCACGCCCTCCATCATCGCCTACACCGAGGACGGCGAGATCCTGGTGGGCCAGGCGGCCAAGCGCCAGGCGGTGACCAACCCCGAGAACACCCTGTACGCCATCAAGCGCCTGATCGGCCGTCGCTTCAAGGACGACGTCGTCCAGAAGGACATCAAGATGGTGCCCTACGCCATCTCCGAGGCCGACAACGGTGACGCCTGGGTGGAAGTGAAGGGCAAGAAGCTCGCCCCGCCGCAGGTCAGCGCCGAAGTGCTGAAGAAGATGAAGAAGACCGCGGAAGACTACCTGGGTGAGGAAGTCACCGAGGCGGTCATCACCGTGCCGGCCTACTTCAATGACAGCCAGCGTCAGGCCACCAAGGATGCCGGCCGCATCGCCGGCCTCGAGGTCAAGCGCATCATCAACGAGCCGACCGCGGCCGCCCTGGCCTACGGCATGGACAAGGCGCGCGGCGACAAGACCATCGCGGTCTACGACCTCGGCGGCGGTACCTTCGATATCTCCATCATCGAGGTGGCGGACGTCGACGGCGAGACCCAGTTCGAGGTGCTGGCCACCAACGGCGACACCTTCCTGGGCGGCGAGGACTTCGACCTCAAGCTGATCAACTACCTGGTCGACCAGTTCAAGGCCGACAGCGGCATCGACCTCTCCGGCGACAACCTGGCCATGCAGCGCCTCAAGGAAGCCGCCGAGAAGGCCAAGATCGAGCTCTCCAGCGCCCAGCAGACCGACGTCAACCTGCCGTACATCACGGCCGACAACACCGGTCCCAAGCACCTCAACGTCAAGGTGACCCGCGCCAAGCTGGAGTCGCTGGTCGAGGACCTGATCAAGCGCTCCATGGAGCCGTGCAAGACCGCGCTCAAGGATGCCGGCCTGTCCGCCTCTGAGATCGACGACGTCATCCTGGTCGGCGGCCAGACCCGCATGCCCATGGTGCAGAAGTCCGTGGCCGACTTCTTCGGCAAGGACGCCCGCAAGGACGTCAACCCGGACGAGGCCGTGGCCGTGGGTGCGGCGATCCAGGGCGGTGTGCTGGGCGGCGACGTCAAGGACGTGCTGCTGCTCGACGTCACCCCGCTGACCCTGGGCATCGAGACCCTGGGCGGCGTGATGACCCCGCTGATCGAGAAGAACACCACCATCCCGACCAAGAAGACCCAGACCTTCTCGACCGCGGATGATAACCAGACCGCCGTGACCATCCACGTGCTGCAGGGCGAGCGCAAGCAGGCGGGCGGCAACAAGTCGCTGGGCCGCTTCGACCTGGCCGACATCCCGCCGGCGCCGCGCGGCGTGCCGCAGATCGAGGTCGCCTTCGACCTGGACGCCAACGGCATCCTGCACGTGTCCGCCAAGGACAAGGCCACCGGCAAGGAGCAGTCGATCGTCATCAAGGCCTCCAGCGGCCTCTCCGAGGACGAGATCGAGCAGATGGTCCAGGACGCCGAGGCCCACGCCGACGAGGACAAGAAGTTCGAGGAGCTCGTCCAGCTGCGCAACCAGGCCGACGGCATGGTCCACGCCGCCCGCAAGACCCTCGAGGAGGCCGGCGACAAGGCCAGCGACGAGGAGAAGCAGGCCATCGAGAGCGCCGCGAGCGAGCTCGAGGAGGCGATCAAGGGCGACGACAAGGACGACATCCAGGCCAAGCTGGACAAGCTGACCGAGGCCTCCGGCAACCTGGCGCAGAAGATGTACGCCGAGCAGGGCGAGGCTGCCCAGGGCGCCGAGGCCGGCAGCGAGGCTGGCGCCAAGCAGGAAGATGACGTGGTCGACGCCGAGTACGAAGAAGTCAACGACGACCAGAAAAAGCAGTAAACCACGACATCTGAACCACGGATGACGCCAGCGCGGGGGCCTGACTCCCGCGTTGGTGTTTCCGCAGAGTCCCTACGGAGGCGGACAGACTCATGTCCAAGCGTGACTACTACGAAGTACTGGGCGTCGAGCGCGGTGCCGACCAGAAGGACATCAAGAAGGCCTACCGACGCCTCGCCCAGAAATTCCACCCGGACCGCAATCCGGAGGATGACACTGCGGCGGAGAAGTTCCGCGAGGTCTCGGAGGCCTACGAGGTCCTGAGCGACAGCGAGAAGCGCGCCGCCTATGACCAGTTCGGCCATGCCGGCGTCGACGAGCAGGCCGGTGGCTTCGGCGGAGGCGGCTTCGGCGGTGCCGGGGCCGGCGGCTTCAGCGACATCTTCGGCGACGTGTTCGGCGACATCTTCGGCGGGGGCGGCGGGCGCCGCCACCCCAACGCGCCGCAGCGCGGCAGCGATCTTCGCTACAACCTCGAGCTCGACCTCGAGGACGCCGTGGCCGGCACCAGCGTGGACATCCGCGTGCCGCGCCACATCGAGTGCGAGCGCTGTGACGGCGGCGGTGCCGAGCCGGGTTCCAGCAAGGAGACCTGCCCGACCTGTAACGGCATGGGCCAGGTACGCATGCAGCAGGGCTTCTTCGCCGTGCAGCAGACCTGCCCGACCTGCCACGGCAGCGGCCAGCACATCAAGGTGCCGTGCCACAAGTGCCACGGCGAGGGCCGGGTGCGCGAGACCCGCACCCTCTCGGTGAAGATCCCGGCCGGCGTGGATACCGGTGATCGCATCCGCCTCAACGGCGAGGGCGAGGCCGGCATCAACGGGGGCCCGCCCGGGGACCTCTACGTCCAGGTGGCGATCAAGCCGCACCATATCTTCGAGCGCGACGGCCGCCACCTGC
Organism: Halomonas sp. CKK8; assembly: GCF_029625235.1. NCBI lineage: Bacteria > Pseudomonadati > Pseudomonadota > Gammaproteobacteria > Oceanospirillales > Halomonadaceae > Halomonas > Halomonas sp. CKK8. The sequence goes on from NZ_CP121193.1 coordinate 146,051, forward strand.
AGTGCGAGGTGCCGATCAACTTCGTCGACGCCGCGCTCGGCGGCGAGCTGGAGGTGCCGACCCTGGACGGCCGGGTCAAGCTCAAGATCCCGCCCGAGACCCAGACCGGCAAGCTGTTCCGCCTGCGCGGCAAGGGCGTCAAGCCGGTGCGTGGCGGCCCGCCGGGCGACCTGCTGTGCAAGGTCGTGGTCGAGACCCCGGTCAAGCTCAACGAGGAGCAGAAGGACCTGTTGCGCACCTTCCAGGACAGCCTGGGCGGCAGCAACGGCCATCACCACTCGCCGAAGAAGTCGAGCTTCTTCGACGGGGTGAAGAAGTTCTTCGAGGACATGAAGCCGTAAGGGCAGTCCTGCGGAGACTGACAGGGCCTCGGTATCGCATGATGCCGGGGCCTTGTCGCGTCTGGTCCATGCCGGTCAGTGCTGCAGGTGGTCCATCCGCCATGCCAGCGCCTCGGACGTCGGTTGCCATCGCGGGTTTCTGGGTAGCACCAGTGGCTTGCCATCGAGGCGGCAGAGCCAGTCGTTGTCGGGCACCAGGGCGTCTACCGCCGGGCTGACATGCCAACGACGATCGGGGCCCGGGGCAATCAGGTGATTGTCCATCGCCCAATGCAGGTTGGGCGTAAGCGCCAGGCCGTTTGTCGGTCGATCATCCTGGCTTACGCTGAAGGGGATCAGGTGGGCCGCCTCCACCAGGTAGCGGTAGTCCGGGGTGATATAGCGCAGCCGGCTGGCCGCACAGCGGTAGTCGTAGGCATCCAGCACCAGGGTCCGAAAGGCCGCGGAGCGGGCGTACTGCTGGCTGCTTTCCTGGAGGACTCCGGCCAAGTTTTCGGGCGCCTTCTCGTATTCGCTGCTGGCCAGCGCACACTCGAGATAGTCCGCCAGGCGTCTGAAGGCCTGAGGGTCGTCGGAAAGGTAGCGCTGGGTCAGCAGCGCACAGGCCTGGCGAGCAATGTGGGCATCCTGAAGGGAGGCGAACAGCTCTGCATCGAGGTGGGCCGAGGCAAAGCGCGCTAGCAGGTTATCCAGGGACTTCGGCTGGCCAAGCTGGTCAGAGAGTGAGGCCATCTCTGGCACGTAATCCGGTGACCAGAGTGGCCCGTTGGGACCCTGGTCATTGCGCAGGTGCCAGAGGGGAAGCTGAGGATTGGCGGCGTGCCTGTTCCCCGTGGCGGCCTCATAGAGGTCGTGATAGCGGGCAAGCAGTCGCTTATCGATGACCACCTCGGGTGAGCCGACATGCCCCGACTGGATCTCGCAGATGATGGCCAGCAGCAGGCACGGCTTGTTGGGCGCCGGACCGGCCTTGCTCTGCCCCACTCTGAGCCGTGTCAGGTACTCCAGCCGCGTATCCATTGCACTCCCTCTTGCGATTCCTGTGCCCGCTGCCACGCGGCTCGATCCACTCTGCCATGCCTTGCTCCTCAGGCATGCGGTTACCCTATATCACTCATGTACTGGTGTGCACTCCGACGGCCCACCCTAGAGCCAGCCGGCGCGCCGGAAGCGCCAGTAGAGCCACCCGCAGGCACTGCCCATCATCAGCAGTGCCAGGGGGTAGCCCAGGCGCCAGTCGAGCTCGGGCATGTGGGTGAAGTTCATGCCCCAGACACCGGCGAGGATGGTGGCCACCGCGAAGATGGCGGCCCAGGCCGCCAGCCGCTTGTGCACCTCGCCCTCGTCGATCGCCACCATCGAGAGGTTCACCTGGATCGCGGTGATGGTCATCTCGCGGATGGTATCCACCGCCGACTCGATGCGATTGAGGTGGTCGTACACGTCGCGGAAGTATTCCCGGGTCTTGCGGCACAGCGCCGGCACCCGGCCGCCGAACAGTTGGCTCGCCGCCTCGCCCAGGGGCATGGTGGCATGCTTGAGCCGCATGGTCTGGCGCTTGAGCTGGTAGAGGCGTTCCAGGCTCTGGCGGGCCGACCCGCGGATGAAGATCTGGTCCTCGATGCTCTCGAGCTCGGCCTGCAGGGCCTCGACCACCGGGAAGTAGCGGTCGACGATGGTGTCCATCAGGGCATAGATCACGAAGGCGGGGCCATGTTTGAGCAGCTTCGGCTCGTGCTCGCAGCGCTGGCGGACCTCGGTGAAGCCCCGGCCCGGGTGCAGGCGCACCGAGAGCACGTACCCCGGGCCGGCGAACACCGCCACCTGGCCGGTCTCCAGCTGGTCGTCACGCATCGTGACCATGTGCATGATCACGAACAGCGCCTCGCCATACTCCTCGAGTTTGGGACGCTGGTGCCCGTTCAGGGCGTCCTCCACGGCCAGCTCGTGCAGGCCGAACACCGCCTGGAAGCGGGCCATCTCCTGCGCATCGGGCTCGTGCAGTGCCACCCACACGAAACGGTCGGGCTGGCCCAGGTAGCCGTCGATCTCGTCGGGCTTTATGTCTTGCAGGCGATGTCCCTTCTCGTAGGCCACGCAGTTGATGATCATTGCCGAGTTCTCCCGATCGGTGGTGGTGTCCTGTGCCACAGCATAGTGCCTGGGGGCGGGCACCTGTCTTGCCCCAGCCAGCGCACGTGGGATGCCGTGAAAAGGCGCCTCGGGAAAGGGGGTGGCGTTCATCGGGGCACCGTCATAGGCTGGGATTTCACCCAACGAGACGCGGAGACCGCCATGCCGATTTCACGAGCCGAGATTCCCGCCGAGGATGCCAAGGGGCTGGTCGAGCGCCTCTGCCGGGACTGGGCCGATGCCCAGCCGATCGACCGCGAGGAGACCCAGGCGCGGGTCACCTTCGACGAGGGCAGCTGCCTGCTCCAGGCCGAGCCGGATCGGTTGATCGTGGCCGTCGAGACGCTGGATGACGAGACCCTTGACCGGCTCGAGGGCAAGGTGAACGCCGCGCTCGAGGGGCTGACGGGCGTGAGCCTGGAGATCGTCTGGGAAAATTGAGCGACGGCGTCTCGCCCCGCGCCGCCCATCTCGGCATGCTGCTGTGGGCGGCGCTGGTGGGGCTGTCGTTTCCCGCGGTGGGCGCGATGAGCGAGCTGCCGCCGTTCTCGCTCACCTCGCTGCGCTTCGTCATCGCCTGCAGCGGCCTGTGGTGGCTGGCCCGGCGCTCGCCGGACTTCCTCCCCGCCTGGCGGCGGCTCCCGCTCTATGCGCTGATGGGGCTCTGCCTGGCCGGCTTCTTTGGCGCCATGTTCTGGGCGGCGCACCATGCCACGGCCCTCTCCATGGCCACCCTCTTCGTCACGGTACCGCTGCTGGCCTTCCTGCTCGGGCTGGGCTTCGGCGTGGAACGGCTGGCCTGGCGCCTGCCGGCGATCCTGGCGCTGGGGGCGGCGGGGGCGCTGGGCCTGGCCTTCGCCGAGTCCCTGGCCAAGGGCGGTCGCCTGCAGTTCGGCATCGGCGAGGCGGTGTTCTTCCTGGGCTGTCTCTCCACGGCGCTCTATCCGGTGCTCAGCAAGTGGGGGCTGTCGACCGGGCGCCTGCCGGCATCGGCGGCGGTGCGCACCTTCTGGAGCCTGGGCCTGGGCGCGGTGCTGATCGGGCTGCTGGGGCTGGCCGTCGAGCCGGTGGCGCGCCTGGCCACCATGAGCGGGCGGGACCTGCTGCTGCTGCTCTTCCTGGGACTCTTCTCCACGGCCCTGACCTTCTGGCTCCTGCAGCGCGCCACCTCGGCGCTCACCCCGGGGGCGGTCACCGCCTACAGCTACCTGGTGCCCTTCGTCTCCATGCTGCTGCTCTTCGTCCGCGAGCCCGAGCGGGTCGGCTGGGTCTGGCTGCCGGGCAGCCTGCTGGTGATCGTGGCGATCGTGCTGCTGCTGCGTAACGGCCGGGCGGCCGGCTAGCCGGTCTCCTCCTTCCCCGCGGGCTCGCCGGCCGCCTCGCCGGGAAAGGCCAGGCGAATCTCGTCGTGAAGGCGGCGGGTATCGGTGATGTGGCGGCGCGAGAAGTGGAAGGGCACCAGGCGTGCCACCCCGGCCGCCGCGGCGATCTCGCCACAGGCCCGGGCGGTCAGGTGGCCGGTACGCCGGGCCTGCTCCGCCTCGGCCGCCAGGAAGGGGGCCTCGCAGAAGAGCACCCGGGCCCCCCGGGCCAGGGCGACCAGGCGCCGGCGGTTCTCCGCGGTGTCGCCGAGGTCGGTGGCATAGACCAGCCGTTCCCCCGGCCGGGTCAGCAGCAGGGCCTGTGCCAGGCTGGCCGCGCTCCGGGTGGTGCCGTCCGGCAGCCGGATCCGGGCCTCTCCCTCGCCCGCCAGGACATGATGCTTGAGCGTGCCGAGCCACGGGCCCGGCGGCCAGCCATGGGCCTCCAGCCGCTCCTTGCGCACTGCGACCTGCCGTTCGGGCTCCAGGGCAAAGGCCAGTACCGGGGTGCCATGGTCGAGGGTGGTGGCCCGCACGCGAAAGCCGAGCTCCTCGTGCAGCAGGCCACCGGGGGCCGGGCGCGCGGGCAGGGGGGTGGGGCGCGTCTCGCCGGCGACGATCCGCCAGCGCACGAGGCGCTCACCATGCAGCTCGCCGACCTCGAAGCGGGGCGCCTTCTCGGCGACCCGGTCCCAGAGGATGCCGCTCACCAGCCCCTGCAGGTGCTCCGCCAGCCCCGGCGGGCCGTAGAGCCGGCAGGGTGGGTACTCGCCGATGCGCGAGCGCAGCAGCCACAGGAAGCCGCCGATGTGGTCGAAGTGGGCGTGGCTGATGAAGACGTCGCTGACCTGGTGGGCGAGTCGCGCCGGCAGGCGGCCGGGGTCGCCCAGGTCGAACAGCAGGCTGCGCGACTGGTGGCGCAGCCGCAGGTGCAGCAGCGGGTCGCCGAAGACGCCGTTGACCAGGGTCGCGGTGAAACTGCCGAGATCGGCCCGGGGGCGCGGGCCGTCGCGGCTCTCCAGGGGCGCGGGGGTGTCGTCCGGCCCGGGCGTCTCCGGGGCGGTTGCGTGGGGCAGGGCGGTGCCCAGCTGGCCGTCGCGGCCGCGGCGAGCATCGCGCACCACCAGGGAATGGGGCGTGCCGGCAAGCGGCGGCGTGCGAATCCGCAGCCGCTCACCCTCCAGCGCCAGGATCTCGCCGAGCCCCAGGGTGTCCCCCCGCGCGTCGAGCAGCCCCACCTGGCGCCCTGCCCAGGCCTCGGGGGCGCTGCGCGGCGGGGTGGTACCGGTCAGGGAAAGCGAGGGCAGCTCGAGCACGGCCTCCTCGTGGGCCTGCGCCAGCCAGGCGTCCCAGTCGTCGCTGCGCCGCGCGCGGCGCCAGCGTTTTCCGGGATGGCGGGCGTGCGGGGCCGGCGCCAGGGTGACGACCTCCAACCCCAGGGCGCGACACTCCTCGTGCAGCGGGAAGGGCGCCGTTTCTGCCGCCAGCACCAGCAGGGCACCGACGCCTGCGGCCTGTGCCAGCGCCGACAGCAGCTCGGCCCCGGCAGCGCCGCGTACCACCCCCGGGGCGTCCAGCAGCAGGGTGCCGGCGGGGGCCTGCTCGGCCAGCCGTCGCACCGCCTGCACCAGCGGCAACCGGAAACGGGCGGCATCCAGGGTGGCCAGCGCGGCGATCGCTTCCAGCCGCCACTCCCCGGCTTCCCAGCGGCCCAGGCAGGCCGCACCGGGTGGCCCGATGCCGGGCAGTCCCGGGTCGGCGCTCAGGCAGTGGCATGCCTGGCCCCGGGCGGCCAGGGTCGCCGCGGCGGCGCGCACCAGGGTGCTCTTGCCGCTGCCGGGCGCGCCGGCCACCAGCACGCGCTCATGGCGCTGCAGCAGGGCCAGCAGGGGGTGGTTCGCGGGTAGGTGCTCGGTCGGTGCAGGCATGGCGATGGCCCTCGGCATCGATATGCCCAGTGTGGGGGGATTGCCGAGGGGCGGCCACCCCGGTCGGGTGGCCTCTGGTATACTGGCGCCCATTCCGCAGCCATCGAATTCGCAGGAGTCCGCATGACCCGTATCGCCATCGTCGGCGTCGCCGGCCGCATGGGCCGCACCCTGGTCAACGCCGTGCAGCAGGATGCCGGGGCTACCCTGGCCGGCGGCATCGTCGAGCCCGGAAGCTCCCTGGTGGGCGCCGATATCGGCGAGCTGGCGGGGGTCGGCAAGCTGGACGTGGCCGCCGTGGACACCCTCGAGACCATCGTCGACGACATCGATGTGCTGATCGACTTCACCGCGCCGCAGGTGACGCTGGCCAACCTGGCCTTCTGCGCCGAGCACGGCAAGCGTATCGTCATCGGTACCACCGGCCTGAACGACGAGGAGCTCGCCGAACTGGACGCCTTCCGCGACCGGGTGCCGATGGTCTTCGCGCCGAACATGAGCGTGGGAGTGAACCTGACGCTGAAGCTGCTCGAGACGGCGGCAAAGGCACTGGGCGACGAGGGCTACGACATCGAGGTGATCGAGGCCCACCACCGCCACAAGGTGGATGCCCCCTCCGGCACAGCGCTGAAGATGGGCGAGGTGGTGGCCGAGAGCCTGGGGCGCACCCTCAAGGAGCATGGCGTTTTCGCCCGGGAGGGCCAGTGCGGGCCGCGCAGTGACAAGGAGATCGGCTTCGCCACCGTGCGTGCCGGCGACATCGTCGGCGAGCACACCGTGATGTTCGCCACCGAGGGCGAGCGCATCGAGATCACCCACAAGGCCTCGAGCCGCATGACCTTCGCCAAGGGCGCGGTGCGTGCCGCGCGCTGGGTGACCGGGCAGGCCAACGGCCGCTATTCGATGCAGGATGTGCTTGGGTTGGAGTGAGAGAACTTGTGGGAGCCGTGCTTGCACGGCGATGGGGTGCCCTCCGCCTATCGCGCTGCAAGCAGCACTCCCACAAATTGATGGCCTCCGCCTTTCGTCGTGCAAATCGAAGCGTCGAACCGACGACTCCCACAAAGCCCACCGCAGGCTATGGAGTGACATGGCCCCTTGGCAGCCCAGTATCGATGGCCCGGTCGGGGGTAGCCGCCGGACACCATTTCCTGTAATATCCCCAAAATTTTGGCCGGGCGCGCGGGCAAACAGCCCTCTCGAGCGCTTGTTGCTTCGGCCCAGGCATTCCGAGCGAATGACAACAAGCGGGATGAAACCGGTCTTACATCGGGTTTCGTCCCGCTTTTTTACGGGCCGGCCACCCGGGGCCCGGCCATGGCCCGCAGTATTCCTTGACGAGCTGTCTCGATAGCTCTCTATACACCTGGGAGGACGTTGCATTGAACAGACCCGCGATACTGGCCCTGGAAGACGGCAGTGTATTCCACGGCACGGCCATCGGTGCCGATGGACAAACCAGCGGTGAGGTGGTGTTCAATACGGCCATGACCGGTTACCAGGAAATCCTGACCGACCCCTCCTACACCCGTCAGATCGTCACCCTCACCTATCCGCACATCGGCAATACCGGCGTCAATGCCGAGGACGTCGAGTCCGGCGCCATCGCCGCCGCCGGCCTGGTGATCCGTGACCTCCCCCTGCTGGCCAGCAGCTTCCGCAGTGAACAGACGCTCTCCGACTACCTCAAGGGCCAGAACGTGCTGGGCATCGCCGATATCGATACCCGCCGCCTGACCCGCATCCTGCGCGACAAGGGCGCCCAGAACGGCGCGATCCTGGCGGGTGGCGAGGCCGAGGGCGACGATGCCGTGGAGCGGGCCCTGGCCGCGGCCCGCGCCTTCCCGGGCCTCAAGGGCATGGACCTGGCCAAGGTGGTCTCCTGCCAAACCCCCTACGAGTGGAGCGAGGGCGAGTGGGCCCTGGGCAAGGGGTACGCCGATACCACCCAGGGTGAACGCCCCTACCACGTGGTCGCCTATGACTACGGCGTCAAGCGCAACATCCTGCGCATGCTCGCCTCCCGCGGCTGCCGCCTCACCGTGGTGCCGGCCCAGACCCCGGCCGCCGAGGTGCTGGCCATGGCCCCCGACGGCGTCTTCCTGGCCAACGGGCCCGGCGACCCCGAGCCCTGCGACTACGCCATCAAGGCGATCCAGGAGCTCCTCGAGACCGAGATCCCGGTGTTCGGCATCTGCCTGGGCCACCAGCTGCTGGCGCTGGCCAGCGGGGCGAAGACGGTGAAGATGAATCATGGCCACCACGGCGCCAACCACCCGGTGCAGGACCTCGATACCGGCAAGGTGATGATCACCAGCCAGAACCATGGCTTTGCCGCCGACGAGGCGAGCCTGCCGGCCAACCTGCGGGCCACCCACCGCTCGCTGTTCGACGGCACCCTGCAGGGCGTCGAGCGCACCGACCGCCCGGCCTTCAGCTTCCAGGGCCACCCCGAGGCGAGCCCGGGGCCGCGCGACGTGTCGCCGCTGTTCGACCGCTTCGTCACCATGATGAAGGAACGCCGCTAGGCGCGAATCGCTCTCCATCAGACCGTCATTCATCGATTAGCCGCGGGAACCGTCATGCCCAAGCGTACCGACATCCAGAGCATCCTGATCATTGGTGCTGGCCCCATCGTCATCGGCCAGGCCTGCGAATTCGACTACTCCGGCGCCCAGGCCTGCAAGGCGCTGCGCGAGGAGGGTTACCGGGTCATCCTGGTCAACTCCAACCCGGCCACCATCATGACCGACCCGGTGATGGCCGACGCCACCTACATCGAGCCGATCACCTGGCAGGCGGTGGAGAAGATCATCGAGGCCGAGCGCCCGGATGCCGTGCTGCCGACCATGGGCGGCCAGACCGCGCTCAACTGCGCCCTGGACCTGGACAAGCACGGCGTGCTGACGAAGTACAGCGTGGAGATGATCGGCGCCAATGCCGATGCCATCAACAAGGCCGAGGACCGCGACCTCTTCGACCAGGCCATGAAGCGCATCGGCCTGGAGTGTCCCAAGGCCGAGGTGGCGCACAGCATGGAAGAGGCCTGGCGCATCCAGGCGTCGCTGGGCTTCCCGGTGATCATCCGCCCCTCCTACACCATGGGCGGCTCAGGCGGCGGCGTGGCCTACAACAAGGAGGAGTTCGAGGAGATCTGCACCCGCGGCTTCGAGCTCTCCAACAACCACGAGCTCTTGATCGACGAGTCGCTGCTGGGCTGGAAGGAGTACGAGATGGAGGTCGTCCGTGATCGGAACGACAACTGCATCATCGTCTGCGCCATCGAGAACTTCGACCCCATGGGCGTGCACACCGGTGACTCCATCACCGTGGCCCCGGCCCAGACGCTGACCGACAAGGAATACCAGATCATGCGCGACGCCTCGCTGGCGGTGCTGCGCGAGATCGGCGTCGAGACCGGCGGCTCCAACGTGCAGTTCGGCGTCGACCCCGACACCGGGCGCGTGGTGGTCATCGAGATGAACCCGCGGGTGTCGCGCTCCTCGGCGCTGGCCTCCAAGGCCACCGGCTTCCCGATCGCCAAGATCGCCGCCAAGCTGGCGGTGGGCTACACCCTGGACGAGCTGCAGAACGACATCACCGGCGGGCGCACCCCGGCCTCCTTCGAGCCCTCGATCGACTATGTCGTCACCAAGATCCCGCGCTTCACCTTCGAGAAGTTCCCCCAGGCCAACGACCGCCTGACCACCCAGATGAAGTCGGTGGGCGAGGTGATGGCCATCGGCCGCACCTTCCAGGAGTCGCTGCAGAAGGCGCTGCGCGGCCTGGAGACCGGCAACGACGGCCTCGACCCCAAGTTTCCCGAGTTCAAGCCCGGGGAGTTTTCCGACGAGGCCATGGCGCATATCAAGGGCGAGCTGCAGGCCGCCGGCGCCGAGCGCATCTTCTTCGTCGCCGACGCCATGCGCGCCGGGATGAGCGTCGACGAGGTCTTCGCGCTGACCAACATCGACCGCTGGTACCTGGTGCAGATCGAGGACCTGGTGAAGACCGAACAGGCAGTGGCGAAGCGTTCCCTCTCCGAGTTCACCCCCCGCGAGCTGTTCGCCCTCAAGCGCAAGGGCTTCTCGGATGCCCGCCTGGCCAGCCTGCTGGGGGTCGCCGAGAAGGAGTTCCGCCGCACCCGCCAGCAGGCCGGTATTCGCCCGGTCTACAAGCGGGTCGACACCTGTGCCGCGGAGTTCGCCTCGGACACCGCCTACATGTACTCCACCTACGAGGAGGAGTGCGAGGCGGAGGTCTCCGACCGCCAGAAGATCATGGTGCTGGGTGGCGGGCCCAACCGTATCGGCCAGGGCATCGAGTTCGACTACTGCTGCGTCCATGCTGCCTTCGCCATGCACGACGACGGCTATGAGACCATCATGGTCAACTGCAACCCGGAGACCGTCTCCACCGACTACGACACCAGTGACCGCCTCTACTTCGAGCCGGTGACCCTGGAGGACGTGCTGGAGATCGCCGACAAGGAGCAGCCGGTCGGCGTGATCGTGCAGTTCGGTGGCCAGACCCCGCTGAAGCTCGCCCGCGAGCTCGAGGCCGCCGGCGTGCCGATCATCGGCACCACCCCAGACGCCATCGACCGCGCCGAGGACCGCGAGCGCTTCCAGCAGATGATCGACAAGCTGGGCCTCAAGCAGCCGCCCAACGCCACCGCGCGCAGCTTCGAGGAGGCCTTCGCCAAGGCCGAGGCGATCGGCTATCCGCTGGTGGTGCGTCCCAGCTACGTGCTGGGCGGACGCGCCATGGAGATCGTCTACGACGCCTCGGAGCTCGAGAACTACATGACCCACGCGGTCAAGGTCTCCAACGACTCCCCGGTGCTGCTCGACCACTTCCTCAATGCGGCCGTCGAGATCGATATCGATGCTGTGAGCGACGGCAAGGAAGTGGTGATCGGCGGGATCATGCAGCACATCGAGCAGGCCGGCGTGCACTCCGGCGATTCCGCCTGTTCGCTGCCGCCCTACTCGCTGCCCGCCGAGGTGCAGGACGCGATGCGCGAGCAGGTCCGGCAGATGGCCGTGGAGCTCGGCGTCAAGGGCCTGATGAACGTGCAGCTGGCATGGCAGGACGGCGAGATCTACGTCATCGAGGTCAACCCGCGCGCCTCGCGCACCGTGCCCTTCGTCTCCAAGTGCATCGGCACCTCGCTGGCCCAGATCGCCGCGCGCTGCATGGCCGGCACCAGCCTGGCCGAGCAGGGCTTCACCCGCGAGATCGTGCCGCACTTCTTCAGCGTCAAGGAGGCGGTCTTCCCGTTCAACAAGTTCCCGGGGGTCGACCCGATCCTCTCGCCGGAGATGAAGTCCACCGGCGAGGTGATGGGCAGTGGCGACACCTTCGCCGAGGCCTTCTACAAGGCGCAGCTGGGTGCCGGCGAGGCGATCCCGCCCCTCGAGGGCGAGCGCAAGGCGTTCCTCTCGGTGCGTGACCCGGACAAGGCGGGAGTTATCGAGGTGGCCCGTTCTCTGGTAACCTTGGGGTTCACTCTGTGCGCGACCCGTGGCACGGCGGAGGCCCTCGAGGCCGCCGACCTGCCGGTGGAGATCGTCAACAAGGTCTATGAGGGCCGTCCGCATATCGTCGATCTGCTCAAGAACGACGAGGTCGCCTATATCGTCAACACCACCGAGGGCCGCCAGGCCATCAATGACTCCTCGGTGATCCGCCGCACCGCACTCGCCCGCAAGGTTCCCTATGCCACCACCCTGGCAGGGGCCAATGCCGTTTGCATGGCGCTCGAGTACGGCAATGCCATTACCGTGCGGCGGCTACAGGAACTGCATGCAGGAGCTACACAATGAACAAGGTCCCGATGACCGTCGCCGGTGAGAAGCGGCTTCGCAAGGAGCTCGAGGAGCTCAAGGGCGAGGCGCGGCCGAGGGTGATTGCCGCCATCGCCGAGGCTCGCGAGCACGGCGACCTGAAGGAGAACGCCGAGTACCATGCGGCCCGCGAGCAGCAGGGGTTCATCGAGGGGCGCATCCAGGAGATCGAGGGCAAGCTCTCCAACGCCCAGGTGATCGACGTCACCAAGCTGCCCCAGACCGGCAAGGTGATCTTCGGCGTGACCGTGGGCCTGATCAACCTGGAGACCGACGACGAGGTGACCTACCGGATCGTCGGCGAGGACGAGGCCGACATCAAGGCCGGTCGCATCTCGGTGACCTCGCCCATCGCCCGTGCCCTGATCGGCAAGGAGGAGGGCGACGTGGTGGTGGTGCGCACCCCCGGCGGCGAGGTCGAGTACGAGATCTCCAGCGTCGAGCACCTGTAGCCCTTCGGGCAGCTACAAGACGAAAGTGACAAGTAACAAGAAAGCCCCGCAGGCGCGAGCCTGCGGGGCTTTCGTTCTGTGAGCCAAGGAGCAAGGTGCTCCTTGCTCCTTGTTCCTTGCGCGAAGCGCGTCAGCGCCGCCCGTGGTGATTCTCGAAGCGCGTGATGTTGGAGAGCTTCGGGTTGGCCCGGGGGTTGTGGCGGTAGAGCAGGGCCATCTTGCCGATCTTCTGTACCAGCTCGGCGCCGCTCGCCGCGACCAGCTCGTCGAGCATGGCGGCGCGGTCATCGCGGTCGGGCAGGGCGAGCTTGACCTTGACCAGCTCATGGTCGCCCAGGGCGCGGTCGAGTTCGGCCAGGACGCCCTCGGAGGCCCCGTTCTCGGAGACGGTGACCACGGGGTCGAGGTGGTGGCCGATGCTGCGGAATGCTTTCTTTTGTGCCTGTGACAAGCTCATGGTATCTTGCTTCTTCCCGGTTGGCGCGCAGCGCACATGGTACGGTGAAACGCCGCGTGGCGAAAGCTCGCCGCCCTGTCTCCGCATGTTTCCTTCGACCGGTCCCGCAGGTCAGCACCCCGTCGTACCTCCACCAGGTCTTACCGGAATCCGCTCGACTGCCTGTCATTCATGGTCATTCACAGGTGATGCCGTGGCACGTTCCAACGCTTCCCGCTCCAAGGGCGCTGCCGGCAAGGCGCCGGCCAGCAAGACCAGCAAGGGCTGGCTGAAGGAGCACTTCGACGACCGCTTCGTGCAGCAGAGCTGGCAGGACGGCTATCGCAGCCGCGCCAGCTACAAGCTGCTGGCGCTTGACGAGAAGGACCGCCTGCTGCGTCGCGGAATGACGGTGATCGACCTGGGCGCCGCCCCGGGCGGCTGGAGCCAGGTGGCCGCCGAGAAGGTCGGCTCCGAAGGGGTGGTGATCGCCTCCGACATCCTCGAGATGGATGCCCTGGCGGATGTCGACTTCATCCAGGGCGACTTCACCGAGGAGCGCGTGCTCGAGGAAATCCTCGCCGCCCTCGGTGACCGGCCGGTAGACCTTGTGATGTCCGACATGGCCCCCAATATGAGCGGGATGGCGGCCATCGACCAGCCCCAGGCGATGTACCTCGTCGAGCTGGCGCTGGACCTGGCGCGCCAGACGCTCTCGCCCGGCGGCACCTTCCTGGCCAAGGTGTTCCAGGGTGAGGGGTTCGATGCCTTTCTCAAGGAGCTGCGCGGCAGCTTCACGCGGGTGGTGACCCGCAAGCCGGAGGCCTCCCGGGCACGCTCCCGTGAGGTCTACCTGCTGGCGGAAGGGTTTCGCGGCTGAGGCACGTCCTCGGCCGCACACGGGGCGCGGCTGTGATAGGCCGCGCCTAACGGGCCGATTGCCGGACAGGACGCCGCGACTGTGTCACAGTGGCGGCAGTTTCCCGCTCCGGCCGTAGGCTGGCTGAACATGTGCCGCTCATGTAGTGTCGAAGGACCAGGCATTTTCGGCCGACAGATTCTTGAATGAGGGTAGTCCCTTGAACGACATGGCGAAGAACCTGATTCTGTGGTTGGTCATCGCGGCAGTGCTGCTGACGGTGTTCAACAACTTCAGCGTCGACAGCTCACCGCAGGCGATGAACTACTCCCAGTTCGTCCAGCAGGTGCAGAACGAGCAGATCCGCAGCGTGACCATCGATGGCTACACCGTCACCGGTGAGCGTGCGGACGGCTCCCAGTTCCGGACCATCCGCCCGGCGGCGGAGGATCCCAAGCTGATGGATGACCTGCTCGCCAATAACGTCACCGTGGTGGGCAAGGAGCCCGAACAGCAGAGCCTGTGGATGCGCCTGCTGATCGCCAGTTTCCCGATCCTGCTGATACTGGCCATCTTCATGTTCTTCATGCGCCAGATGCAGGGCGGTGGGGCCGGCAAGGGCGGCCCGATGAGCTTCGGCAAGTCCAAGGCCAAGCTGCTCTCCCAGGACCAGATCAAGACCACCTTCTCCGATGTCGCCGGCTGTGACGAGGCCAAGGAGGAGGTCGAGGAGCTGGTCGACTTCCTGCGTGACCCGACCAAGTTCCAGCGCCTGGGCGGCACCATTCCGCGTGGTGTGCTGATGGTGGGCCCGCCGGGCACCGGCAAGACCCTGCTCGCCAAGTCCATCGCCGGCGAGGCCAAGGTGCCGTTCTTCTCGATCTCCGGCTCCGACTTCGTCGAGATGTTCGTCGGCGTGGGTGCCTCCCGCGTGCGTGACATGTTCGAGCAGGCCAAGAAGCAGGCGCCCTGCATCATCTTCATCGACGAGATCGACGCCGTGGGCCGCTCGCGCGGTGCCGGCATGGGCGGCGGCAACGACGAGCGCGAGCAGACCCTCAACCAACTGCTGGTCGAGATGGACGGCTTCGAGGCCAACGAGGGCATCATCGTCATCGCCGCCACCAACCGTCCCGACGTGCTCGACCCGGCGCTGCTGCGCCCGGGCCGCTTCGACCGCCAGGTGGTGGTGCCGCTGCCGGACATCCGCGGCCGCGAGCACATCCTCAACGTGCACCTGCGCAAGGTGCCGCTGGCCGACGACGTAAAGCCGTCGCTGATCGCGCGCGGCACGCCCGGCTTCTCCGGTGCCGACCTGGCCAACCTGGTCAACGAGGCCGCACTGTTCGCCGCACGGCGCAACAAGCGCCTGGTGAGCATGGAAGAGCTCGACATGGCCAAGGACAAGATCATGATGGGCGCCGAGCGCAAGTCCATGGTCATGACCGACAAGGAGAAGCTCAACACCGCCTACCACGAGTCGGGCCACGCCATCATCGGCCTGGTGATGCCGGAGCACGACCCGGTCTACAAGGTGACCATCATCCCCCGCGGCCGGGCGCTGGGCGTGACCATGTTCCTGCCGGAGGAGGATCGCTACAGCCTCTCCCGCCAGCAGATCATCAGCCAGATCTGCTCGCTGTTCGGCGGCCGCATCGCCGAGGAGATGACGCTGGGGCCGAACGGTGTCACCACCGGCGCCTCCAACGACATCAAGCGGGCCACCGAGCTGGCGCACAACATGGTCGCCAAGTGGGGCCTCTCCGAGGAGATGGGACCGATCATGTACGACGAGGACGAGTCCCACCAGTTCCTCGGCGGGCCCGGCCAGGGCGGCAAGCTCAAGTCCGGCGAGACCACCTCCAAGCTGGACAAGGAGGTGCGCAAGATCATCGACGGCTGCTACGACCAGGCCAAGAAGATCCTCGAGGAGAATCGCGACAAGCTCGACGCCATGGCCGAGGCGCTGATGAAGTACGAGACCATCGACTCCCATCAGCTCAAGGACATCATGGACGGGCGGGATCCGCGGCCCCCCGAGGGTTGGGATGACCCGAGCAGCGGGGCGCCCTCGGGCGGCGAGCCGCGCCCCGAGCCCGCCCCGGAGTCGAGCGACGATGCCGAGGACGACGAGACGCCCAGGCGTCGGCCCTCCGACCCGCTGGGTGGCCCGGCCGGCAGCTGAGGCCGTCCGCCAAGCAACCACAGGCGCCCTGCGGGGCGCCTTTGCCGTTCGACCGACAGGAAGACGATGGATACCCGAACACCGACGCATCTGCCGTGTGGCCGGCACCGGCTCGACCTCTCCTTTCCCCGCATCATGGGGATCCTCAACGTCACCCCCGACTCCTTCTCCGACGGCGGCCGCCATGCGGTGCCGGATGACGCCTTGCGTCATGCCGAACGGATGCTGGCCGAGGGGGCCGCGATCATCGACGTGGGCGGCGAGTCCACGCGCCCCGGTGCCGAGCCGGTCTCGGTCCAGCAGGAGCTGGACCGGGTGGTGCCGGTGGTGGAGGCCCTGGTGCGCGAGTTCGATGCCTTGGTCTCGGTGGATACCAGTACCCCCGAGGTGATGCAGGCGACGGCCCAGGCCGGCGCCGGCATGCTCAACGACGTGCGCAACCTGCGCCGTGAGGGGGCGCTCTCGGCGGCAGTTGCCAGCGGGCTGCCGGTATGCCTGATGCACATGCTCGGCGAGCCCGGCGACATGCAGGACGACCCGCGCTACGACGTGCCGGTGGAGGAGGCCGTGGCCGCCTTCCTGGGCGAACGGGTGGCGGCCTGCGAGGCGGCCGGCCTGCGACGCGAGCGCATGCTGCTCGACCCGGGCTTCGGTTTCGCCAAGTCGGTGGAGCACAACCTGCGCCTGCTCAGGCACATGGATCGCCTGGAGGCGCTCGGGCTGCCGCTGCTGGTGGGCATGTCGCGCAAGAGCATGATCGGCAAGGTGCTGGGGCGGCCGGTGGAGGAGCGCCTCTCTGGCGGCCTGGCGCTCTCCGCGCTGGCGGTGGAGCGCGGCGCCCGCATCCTGCGCGTCCACGACGTGGGGCCCCACGTGGACGCGGTGAACATGACCTGGGCCGTACTCGAGGAAGGCAGGACGCATGACTAGACGCTATTTCGGCACCGATGGCATCCGCGGCACCGTGGGGGAGTCTCCCATTACCGCGGACTTCATGCTCAAGCTGGGCTGGGCCACCGGCCGGGTGCTGACCCGGGACAAGGGGCGTGCCCGGGTGATGATCGGCAAGGACACGCGGATCTCTGGCTACATGTTCGAGTCGGCCCTGGAGTCCGGGCTCTCCGCCGCCGGCGTCGATGTGATGCTGCTGGGGCCGATGCCGACGCCGGCCATCGCCTACCTGACGCGCACCTTCCGCGCCGACGCGGGGATCGTCATCTCGGCCTCGCACAACCCCTTCCAGGATAATGGCATCAAGTTCTTCTCCGCCGCCGGTACCAAGCTGGCTGACGAGGTCGAGACACGCATCGAGGCCATGCTCGAGGAGCCGCTGACCACCGTGGCGCCGGATCGCCTGGGCAAGGCGATGCGGGTCGACGACGCCCCCGGGCGCTACATCGAGTTCTGCAAGTCCACCATTCCCGACCGGCTCAGCCTGCATGGCCTGAAGATGGTGGTCGACTGCGCCCACGGCGCCACCTATCACATCGCCCCCAGCGTGTTTCGCGAGATGGGTGCCGAGGTCAGTCTGATCGGCGCCACCCCGGACGGCCTCAACATCAACCAGGAGGTGGGCTCGACTCACCCCGCCGCGCTGCGGGCGGCGGTGATCCAGCAGGGGGCCGACCTCGGGGTGGCCTTCGACGGCGACGGCGACCGGGTGCTGCTGGTGGATGCCGACGGCCGCGAGATCGACGGCGACGACATCCTCTACCTGATCGCCAGGGATCGCCATGCCCGGGGGGAGCTGGGCGGTGGCGTGGTGGGGACCCTGATGTCCAACTTCGGCCTGGCGGCCGCCATGGAAGAGCTCGAGATCCCCTTCGAGCGCGCCAAGGTGGGCGACCGCTACGTCATGGAGCGGCTGTCGACCCACGGCTGGCAGCTGGGTGGCGAGTCCTCCGGCCATATCGTCTGCGGTCACGTGCAGACCACCGGCGACGGCATCGTCTCGGCGCTGCAGGTACTGGCGATCATGGTCCGCGAGCAGCAGTCGCTGGGTCGCCTGCTGGCCGGCCTGCAGAAGGCTCCCCAGGCGCTGGTCAACGTGCGCCTGACGCCGGGCAGCGATGCCAAGGCGCTGCTCGAGCAGGCCTCCCTCAGGCAGGCGGTGAGCAGCCTGGAGGCGGAACTCGGTGACCAGGGGCGCGTGCTGCTGCGGGCCTCGGGCACCGAGCCGCTGATCCGCGTGATGGTCGAGGGGCGTCCCCACCTGGACGTCGACGCCCTGGCGCGTCGCCTGGCCGACGACGTCGAGTCGCTGCTCGGCTGATCGGAGGCGGGTATCCCGGGGCCGGTTGTCTTGACCGGGCCCCTCCTATACCATTTCGCACCACCTTGAAAGAGGACCCCCCCATGCGCATGCCGCTGATCGCCGGTAACTGGAAGATGAACGGCTCCCTGGCCCTGGTCGAGGAGTTCGGCCGGGCCTTCGCCGATGTCTCCCTGCCCGTGAGCGTCGAGGTGGCGCTGATGGTGCCCTTCCCCTTCCTGGACGCGGCGGGCCGGGCGCTCGGCGAGACGTCCGTGACGGTCGGCGCCCAGACGCTCAGCGACCATCCCTCGGGGGCCTTCACCGGCGAGGTCAGCGCGGCGATGCTTCGCGAGTGCGGCGCCCGGCTGGTGCTGGTCGGCCACTCCGAGCGGCGCACCCTGTTCGGCGAGGATGATGCCGCGGTGCTGGCACGGGTCAAGGCGGCCCTCGCCGAGTCGCTCACGCCGGTGCTGTGCGTCGGCGAGACCCTCGAGGAGCGCGAGGCCGAGCGCACCGAGGCGGTGGTGCTGGGCCAGGTCGAGGCGGTGTTCAATGCCCTCGATGCGGCCGAGCGCGCCCGCCTGGTGGTCGCCTATGAGCCCGTGTGGGCCATCGGCACCGGCCGTACGGCGAGCCCCGAGCAGGCCCAGGCGGTGCATGCGGCCATCCGTGGGTGCCTGGCGCGCTACGACGCTGGCCTGGCCGGCGGCATGCGTCTGCTGTACGGCGGCAGCATGAAGGCGGATAATGCCGCCGAGCTGCTCGCCCAGCCCGATATCGACGGCGGCCTGGTGGGCGGTGCCTCGCTCAAGGTCGACGATTTCCTAGCCATTTGTCAGTCAGCAGGTTGAATCCATGCAAGTTGCCATTCTCATGACCCACGTGGCGATCGCCATCGCCCTGGTCGTCCTGATCCTGCTGCAGCAGGGCAAGGGCGCCGAAGCCGGTGCCGCCTTCGGTGGCGGTGCCTCCCAGACCGTGTTCGGCTCGCGGGGCAGCGGCAGCTTCCTGGCGAAGTTCACCGGGCTGCTGGCCGTGGCCTTCTTCGCCACGTCCCTGACCCTGGCCTACTTCGCCTCCCAGGCGGGCGAGGCGCCGGAGGCCGGCATTCCCGATGCCGAGCTGATCGAGCAGCAGAATGCCGTCCCGACCCTTGACGATGCCGGTGGGGATGTGGATAATACGGCGCCAGCGCTGGAGGAAAGCGGCGACTGACGTCGTCATCCAGCCTCCCCGATGCCGAAGTGGTGGAATTGGTAGACACGCTATCTTGAGGGGGTAGTGACCTTACGGTCGTGCGGGTTCAAGTCCCGCCTTCGGCACCATATGCGAAGCGCTCGACGCAGTCGTCGGAGCTTCGAAGCAGGATTGGCAGTATGCGGTGTTGCCGCTTGACGAAGTCGTCATGCGGGCTTACAATCACCGGCCTAGATTGATGCGGGGTGGAGCAGTCTGGTAGCTCGTCGGGCTCATAACCCGAAGGTCATCGGTTCAAATCCGGTCCCCGCTACCATCTTCCTGGCAGGCATGCAGAGGTTAGAGGGGCATGCCAGAGAGCCGAAGTGGTATACAGGTTTCTTGTGAAAGCCCCTTCCTGTGAAGGGGCTTTTTGTTAGCAGCTTGCCGGCCGGAGACGGCGGCGCTGCTCCGGGCAACGCCAATCAGCCACCTGACTCTTCTCTTCACTCCCGGCCAGGTGCCTGATGCAACGGCTGTAGGAGCTTTCTTCCGTGGCAATCAAGGATGCTGCGCTGCATGCGCTGATCGAGCCGGTGGTCTCCGCCATGGGGTTCGAGCTATGGGGCATCGATCATCTGTCCCAGGGCAAACATTCCCGTCTGGTGATCTATATCGATCATGAGGACGGGGTGAGCGTGGACGATTGCGCCGACGTCAGCCGCCAGGTCAGTGCGGTGCTCGATGTCGAGGACCCGGTGCCCGGCGAGTACCGGCTGGAAGTCTCCTCGCCGGGCATGGACCGGCCGCTGTTCACCCTCGAGCAGTTCGAGCGCTACGCCGGTCATGTGGTGGCCGTGAAGCTGCGCCTGCCCTTCGACGGGCGGCGCAAGTTCCAGGGGCTGCTGGCCGGGGTCGAGAGCGACGAGGTACTGCTGCAGATCGACGGCGAGGAGTATTGCTTTCCCATCGAGGGCATCGATCAGGCGCGGGTCGTCCCGCAGTTCACGTGATGGGCTCGGTGCATAAGGACAGGTTCACTGGCGAGGCTAAGGCATGAGTAAAGAAATTCTGGCGGTCGTCGACGCGATCTCCAACGAGAAGGGGGTCAACCGCGAGGTGATCTTCGAGGCCGTCGAGGCGGCCCTGGCCAGTGCATCGCGCAAGCGCTTCGAGGACGAGGAAGCCAGCGTGCGCGTGCACATCGACCGCGAGACCGGCGACTACGAGACGTTCCGTCGCTGGGAGGTGGTCGAGGACGATGACTTCGACGGGCCCGATGCCCAGATCAAGCTCTCCTTCGCCGAGCGCCGTGACCCGCCCCTGGGGCTGGGCGACGTGGTCGAGGAGCGCATCGAGAACGCCTCCTTCGGCCGGATCGCCGCCCAGACCGCCAAGCAGGTCATCGTGCAGAAGGTGCGCGAGGCCGAGCGGGCCGAGGTGGTACGCCAGTATGCCGAGCGCGAGGGCGAGCTGGTCGCCGGCATCGTCAAGAAGACGACACGCGACGGCCTGATCATCGACCTGGGCGAGAATGCCGAGGCCTTCCTGCCGCGCAGCGAGATGATCCCCGGCGAGCGCTACCGCATGAACGAGCGGGTCCGCGCGCTGCTCACCAAGGTCGACCCCGAGGCGCGCGGCGCCCAGTTGATCCTGTCGCGTACCTGTCCGGAGCTGATCATCGAGCTGTTCAGCATCGAGGTGCCGGAGATCGCCGAGCAGCTCATCGAGATCAAGGGCGCGGCACGCGACCCGGGCTCGCGGGCCAAGATCGCGGTCAAGACCAACGACCGGCGCATCGACCCCGTGGGGGCCTGCGTGGGCATGCGCGGCTCGCGGGTGCAGGCGGTCTCCTCGGAGCTGCAGAATGAGCGCGTGGACATCGTGCTGTGGGACGACAATCCGGCCCAGCTGGTGATCAACGCCATGGCGCCCGCGGATGTCGCCTCGATCCTCGTCGACGAGGAGGCCCACGCCATGGACGTGGCCGTCGCCGAGGACAACCTGGCCCAGGCCATCGGCCGCAGTGGCCAGAACGTGCGTCTGGCCTCCGAGCTCACCGGATGGCGTCTCAACGTCATGACCGAGGAGGAGGCCGAGGACAAGCGCGACCAGGAGATCGACAGCCTGGTCGAGCATTTCATCCAGCACCTGGACATCGACGAGGACGTGGCGCGCCTGCTGGTGGAGGAGGGTTTCACCTCCCTGGAGGAGGTCGCCTACGTGCCGGTCGAGGAGATGCTGGAGATCGAGGAGTTCGACGAGGAGCTCATCGAGGAGCTGCGCGCTCGCGCCAAGGATGAACTGCTGAACCTGGCCATCGCCTCCGAGGAGGAACTCGATGGCGCCCAGCCGGCCGACGACCTGCTGGAGATGGACGGTATGGAGCGCCATCTGGCCTTCATCCTGGCCAGTCGAGACATTGTCACCATGGAGGACCTGGCCGAGCAGTCCGTCGATGACCTGCTGGACATCGAGGGAATCGACGAGGAGCGCGCCGCGGCACTGATCATGACTGCCCGTGCGCCATGGTTCGAGAACGAACAGTAAACGGGTCACGGGCTGAGGAGGGTCGTAATGTCAGAAATGACCGTTAAGGATTTTGCAGCGAAGGTGGGGCGCGACGTTCCCCGCCTGCTGGAGCAGATGAAGGAAGCCGGGCTCGGTCAGAAGTCCGAGAGTGATGCCGTGTCCGAGGAGGACAAGCGTCAGCTGCTCGACTATCTCACCAAGAGCCACGGCGGCAGCGGCGCTGGGGCGAAGAACCGCATCACCCTGACGCGCAAGACGCGCAGCCGCATCAAGACCGGCGAGCGCGGCAAGAGCATCGAGGTGCAGGTGCGCAAGAAGCGCACCTACGTCAAGCGTGCCGAGGAAGAGACCAAGCCGGAGCCGACGGAAGACGCCGGGCCGCGCCAGCTGGTGGGCGACATGGCCGATTCCCAGCAGGCCCAGGCCGCCAAGGATGCCCGCGAGGCCGAGGAAGCCAAGGCGCGTGCCGCCGAGGAGTCCGCCCGCGAGGCCGCGGCCAAGCTCGAGGCCGAGAAGGCCGCCACCGAGCCCGAGATTCCGGTGCCGGAACTCGACACCTCCCAGCCCGCGGAGGAGCCCCCGGCGCCGCCCAAGGAGGGACGCCCCGAGCCGCGCCGCGCCGCCGTCAAGAAGGCGACCACCAAGGCCGGCGCCGGCAAAAAGGGCCGTGGCGAGCGCGACGACGACGATCGCGGTGACCGCGAGGAGCGTCGCCGTGGCGGCAAGAAGGCCAAGCGCGCCGAGCGTCGTGGTGGCCGCCGCGGTGGCGCCGGCCAGGGCGGTGGCGGCAAGCACGGCTTCCAGAAGCCGACCCAGCCGATCGTCCGCGAGGTCTCCATCCCCGAGTCGATCAGCGTCGCCGACCTGGCCGACAAGATGTCGATCAAGGCGAACGAGGTCATCAAGGCCATGTTCACCATGGGCGCGGCGGTGACCATCAACCAGACCATTGACCAGGACACCGCGGCCATCGTGGTCGAGGAGATGGGCCACAAGCCCAAGCTGGTCAAGGACGATGCGCTGGAGACCGAGGTCCTCGAGGGCATCTCCTACGAGGGCGAGGAGATCACCCGTTCGCCGGTGGTCACGGTCATGGGTCACGTCGACCACGGCAAGACCTCGCTGCTCGACTATATCCGCAAGGCCAAGGTGGCGACCGGCGAAGCCGGCGGCATCACCCAGCATATCGGTGCCTATCACGTGGAGGACGCCCACGGTGGCGTGACCTTCCTGGATACCCCGGGCCACGCGGCGTTCACCGCCATGCGTGCCCGCGGTGCCAAGGCCACCGACGTGGTCGTGCTGGTGGTGGCCGCCGATGACGGCGTCATGCCCCAGACCATCGAGGCGATCGAGCATTCGCGGGCCGCTGAGGTACCGATGGTGGTCGCGGTCAACAAGATCGACAAGCCGGGCATCGACCTGGACCGGATCAAGAACGAGCTCTCCCAGCACGGCGTGATCTCCGAGGAGTGGGGCGGTGACACCCAGTTCGTGTATGTCTCCGCCCACACCGGCGAGGGCATCGACGACCTGCTGGAGTCCATCCTGCTGGTCTCCGAGGTGCTCGAGCTCAAGGCCGTCCCCGAGGCGCCCGGCAAGGGCGTCGTCGTCGAGTCGCGTCTCGACAAGGGCCGCGGCCCGGTGGCCACGGTGCTGGTCCAGAACGGTACCCTGAAGAAGGGCGACATCGTGCTCGCCGGCCTGCACTACGGCCGAGTGCGCGCCCTGACCAACGAGCTGGGCAAGCAGGTCGACGAGGTTGGCCCGTCCATGCCGGTGGAGATCCAGGGCCTGGACGGCACCCCCGAGGCGGGTGACGACTTCATGGTGCTGGCCGACGAGAAGAAGGCCCGCGAGGTCGCCAACTTCCGTCAGGGCAAGTACCGCGAGGTGCGCCTGGCGCGCCAGCAGAAGGCCAAGCTGGAGAACATGTTCAGCCAGATGGGCCAGGACGTGGCCGCCAAGCTCAACATCGTGCTCAAGGCCGACGTCCAGGGTTCCCTGGAGGCGATCAAGGGCGCCCTGGAAGAGCTCTCCACCGACGAGGTGGAAGTGGCCGTGGTCTCCTCCGGCGTGGGCGGCATCACCGGTACCGACGCCAACCTGGCGCTGGCCAGTGACGCCATCGTGGTCGGCTTCAACGTGCGTGCCGACGCCGCGGCCCGCGAGATCATCGAGCGTGAAGGCCTGGACCTGCGCTACTACAGCGTCATCTACCAGCTGATCGACGAGGTCAAGCAGGCCATGAGCGGCATGCTGGCGCCGGAGTGGAAGGAAGAGATCGTCGGCGTGGCCGAGGTTCGCGACGTCTTCCGCGCACCCAAGATCGGCGCCGTGGCCGGCTGCATGGTGGTCGAGGGCAGCGTCTTCCGTAACAAGAAGATCCGCGTGCTGCGCGACAACGTGGTGATCTACGAGGGCGAGCTCGAGTCCCTGCGCCGCTTCAAGGACGACGTCCAGGAAGTGCGCAACGGCATGGAGTGCGGCATCGGCGTGAAGAACTACAACGATGTCCAGGTCGGCGACAAGATCGAGGTCTTCGATCAGGTCAAGGTCGAGCGGACCCTCTAAGGGCTCGAGGAGTCGTACATGCGCGAGTTCAAGCGTACCGACCGGGTGGCCGACCAGCTCCAGAAGGAGCTGGCGGTGCTCATCCAGCGCGAGGTCAAGGACCCGCGCCTGGGCATGGTCACCGTCAGCGGCGTCGAGGTCAGTCGTGACCTCGGCTATGCCGACGTTCACGTGACCCTGCTGGGCGAGCAGACCCCGGAGCGCATCAAGGAGAACCTGGCGGTGCTCAAGCGGGCCGCCGGTTTCCTGCGCAGCCAGATCGCCCGTCGCATCAAGCTGCGCCATGTGCCGGAACTGCGCTTCCACTACGACGAGAGCGTGGTGCGCGGCCAGCGGCTGTCGTCGCTGATCGACGAGGCCGTGGCCAGCGACCAGGCCCAGCACGACGAGGCGGCGGATGACGACCGCGGCCTGGCCGATGGTTCGTTCGACGATCGTTCGACAGACAGGGACGAGCGCGACTGATGGCACGGCGTCGTCGCGGGTTGCCGGTGAACGGCGTGCTGCTGCTGGACAAGCCCGCGGGCCTGTCCAGCAACCATGCGCTGCAGCGTGCGCGGCGCCTGTTCCAGGCCCAGAAGGCCGGCCACACGGGAACCCTGGATCCCATGGCCACCGGTCTGCTGCCGGTATGCTTCGGCGAGGCGACCAAGTTCTCCGCCCACCTGCTGGAGGCCGACAAGGTCTACCGCACCCGGGTGGAGCTCGGCGCGATCACCGACACCGGTGATGCCGAGGGCGAGGTGGTCGAGCGCCGCACGGTGCCCCGGCTGACCGAGGCCGACGTCGAGGGGGTGCTCGAGCGCTTTCGCGGCGAGATCGACCAGGTGCCGCCGATGTATTCGGCGCTCAAGCATCAGGGGCGCAAGCTCTACGAGCTGGCCCGCGAGGGCAAGTCGATCGAGCGTGCAGCCAGGCGCGTGAGGGTGTATGATGCGCGCCTTCTTTCCCTTGCCGACACCGCCTTCGAGCTCGAGGTGCGCGTCAGCAAGGGGACCTATATCCGTACCCTGGCCGAGGACATCGGCCAGGCCCTGGGCTGCGGAGCGCACATCAGCGCGCTGCGCCGCCTGGAGACGGGCCCCTTCACGGGCGAGGGCATGCTGACCCTCGACGCGCTGGAGGCCCTGCCCGGCCAGGCCGAGCGCGAGGCGGTGCTGCTGCACGTCGACGTGCTGGTCGACCACCTTCCGCGGCTCGAGGTCGATGCCGCGGCAGCCAGCCGGCTGACCCATGGCCAGGCGGCCCGGGTCGAGACCGGCGAGCTGGCCGGGGACGAGACGGCAAGACTCTACTGCGACGGGGCCTTCCTGGGCCTCGGCGTGGTGGCGGGGCCACAGGAGGTGGCGCCGAAACGGCTGCTGAGCAGCGCAGCCGAGTGAAGGGAGAGAGACGCCCGAGACTGCAAATATGCGTGGTCTCACACACTCATCATTCAGGCATATTGCTTACTGGAGAGACAGATGGCACTGACAGCCGAGCAGAAGTCCGCAATCGTCAACGAGTACGGTCGTGGCGAGAACGACACCGGTTCCCCCGAAGTGCAGGTGGCCCTGCTGAGCGCCAACATCGATGGCCTGCAGGACCACTTCAAGACCAACAAGCAGGATCACCACTCCCGTCGTGGCCTGATCCGCATGGTCAACCAGCGCCGCAAGCTGCTGGACTACCTGAAGCGCAAGGATTTCGAGCGCTATCAGTCGCTGATCCAGCGTCTGGGCCTGCGCCGCTAAGCGACGCATCCCACGCGGTAACGAAACGGGCAGCCTTCGGGCTGCCCGTTTTGTATTGGTAATTATTTGATTTCAAGTAGTTAACGGGCTCTTGAAGAGCGAGGGGCGCTGGGGGGAAGCCGAAGAGGAGGTCCTGCGCCAGGGGTGAGGAGCACTGCTCCGAACGGGCTGGCCATGGATGGCCAGCACCGGTCCTGCAAGCGGAGCAGGATGCGAGAGCGAAGCAGGGCGTCGGTAGCGTACAGGGAAGTATTCACAGCGCCTCCTCGAAGGCTTGCCGCCAGATCAGGCCTGAGCGATGCATGCTGATGCGATACCCAGGAAATGTCACTAGCCGGTGGCCGCCGCGGGCGTCAACCCCTAAAATGGTCGCCGAGTCAAAACGACCCAAACACAGAAAAGTTGAAGGAAGTCGCCGTGAACCCGGTCAAGAAAACGTTTCAGTACGGTCGCAGCACCGTCACCCTGGAAACCGGGCGCATCGCCCGCCAGGCTACCGGTGCCGTGATGGTCACCATGGACGACACCGTGGTGCTGTGCACCGTGGTGGCCAAGAAGGAGGCCAACCCTGCCCAGCCCTTCTTCCCGCTGGGGGTGTTCTACCAGGAGAAGACCTACGCGGTCGGCAAGATCCCCGGCGGCTTCTTCAAGCGCGAGGGGCGTCCCACCGAGAAGGAGACCCTCACCTCGCGGCTGATCGACCGCCCGATCCGTCCGCTCTTCCCCAAGGGCTTCATGAACGAGGTGCAGGTGGTCTGCTCGGTGCTCTCCACCGACCGCAACCATGACCCGGACATCGCCGCGATGCTCGGCACCTCCGCCGCCCTGGCCATCTCCGGCGTGCCCTTCAACGGCCCGATTGGCGCCGCGCGGGTGGGCTTCACCGAGGACAACGGCTACTTCCTCAACCCCACCGTCGAGGAGCTGACCGGCTCCGAGCTCAACATGGTGGTCGCCGGGACCGAGAAGGCGGTGCTGATGGTCGAGTCCGAGGCCAACGAGCTGCTCGAGGACGAGATGCTCGGCGCCGTGCTCTACGCCCACCAGGAGATGCAGGTGGCCATCCAGGCCATCAACGAGCTGACCGCCGAGGCCGGCAAGCCCAAGTGGGAGTGGCAACCGGCCGCCGAAAACGTTGCCCTCAAGGGTGCCATGGCCGATGCCTTCGAGCAGAAGGTCGGAGAGGCCTATCGCATCACCGACAAGATGGCCCGCCAGGACGCCCTGGCTGCCCTCAAGGACCAGGCGGTGGAGCAGTTCGCCGGCGAGGAAGAGGGCAAGTACGACGCCGATGAGGTCAAGGGCGCCTTCGCCGGGCTGGAGAAGCGCGTGGTGCGTTCGCGCGTGGTCAAGGGCGAGCCGCGCATCGACGGCCGTGACCACAAGACCGTGCGTCCGCTCTCCATCGAGGTCGGCACCCTGCCCAAGACCCATGGCTCGGCGATCTTCACCCGCGGCGAGACCCAGGCGATCGTGGTGGCGACGCTGGGCACCCTGCGCGACTCCCAGCTGATCGAGTCGCTGGAGGGCGAGCGCAAGGACCGCTTCCTGCTGCACTACAACTTCCCCCCCTACAGCGTGGGCGAGGCCGGCTTCATGGGCGGGCCCAAGCGTCGCGAGATCGGCCACGGTCGCCTGGCGCGTCGCGGCGTGCAGGCGATGCTGCCCGACGAGGCGGAGTTCCCCTACACCATCCGTGTGGTCTCCGAGATCACCGAGTCCAACGGCTCGAGCTCCATGGCCTCGGTGTGCGGTTCGTCGCTGGCGCTGATGGATGCCGGCGTACCGATGAAGGCCCCGGTGGCCGGCATCGCCATGGGCCTGGTCAAGGACGAGGACGGCTTCGCCGTGCTCACCGACATCCTGGGTGACGAGGACCACCTCGGCGACATGGACTTCAAGGTGGCCGGCAGCGCCGAGGGCGTCACCGCCCTCCAGATGGACATCAAGATCGAGGGCATCAACGAGGAGATCATGGAGGTGGCCCTGCAGCAGGCCTATGACGCCCGCCAGCAGATCCTCGAGCAGATGAACGCGGTGATCGCCCAGAGCCGTGCCGAGGTCTCCGAGAACGCCCCCTCCATGGCGACCATCAAGATCGACCCGGAGAAGATCCGCGACGTCATCGGCAAGGGCGGCGCCACCATCCGCAAGATCTGCGAGGATACCGGCGCCTCCATCGACCTGGACGACGACGGCACCGTGCGCATCTATGCCGAGGACAAGTCGGCGGCCAAGGCGGCCATCGACACCGTGCTGGCGATCACCGCCGAGCCCGAGATCGGCAAGCTCTACCGCGGCAAGGTGGTGCGCATCGCCGACTTCGGCGCCTTCGTCAACATCATGCCGGGCACCGACGGCCTGGTGCACATCTCGCAGATCGTGCCGGAGCGGGTCAACGACGTGCGCGACTTCCTCAACGAGGGTGACGAGATCGTGGTCAAGGTGCTCGACATCGACAACCGCAACCGGGTGAAGCTCACCATCAAGGAGATCACCCCGGAAGAGAAGGCGGCGTTCGAGGCCGAGGAGGCCGCCGAGCCCCAGCTGTAAGCCGCCTTTGGTGAGCGGCAAGCGCCAAGGCGCAAGGAAAACCGCCGCCGGGGCTATCCCCGGCGGCGGTTTCTTGTATGGGGCCGATAAAAACATGCCCCGGGACGAATCCCGGGGCATGCTGTCTGCTTGGCGCTTTTAGCGCTCGATGGCCAGTGCCACGCCCTGCCCGCCGCCGATGCACAGCGTCGCCAGGCCCTTCTTGGCGTCGCGGGCGATCATCTCGTGGACCAGGGTCACCAGGATGCGGCAGCCGGAGGCGCCGATGGGGTGGCCGATGGCGATGGCGCCGCCGTTGACGTTGATCTTGGACGCATCCCAGCCGAGCTCCTTGTTGACGGAAAGGGCCTGGGCGGCGAAGGCCTCGTTGGCCTCGATCAGGTCCAGGTCATCCAGGCTCCAGCCGGCCTTCTCGAGGCAGCGGCGGGTGGCCGGCGCCGGGCCGATACCCATGATGGAGGGGTCGACGCCGGCGTTGCTGTAGGCCTTGATGCGGGCCAGCGGCTCCAGGCCCAGCGCCTTGGCCTTCTCGGCGGAGCAGAGCATCACCACGGCGGCGCCATCGTTGATGGAGGAGGCGTTGCCGGCGGTGACGGTGCCGTCCTTCTTGAAGGCCGGGCGCATCCCGGCGAGCTTCTCGGCGGTCACGTCACGCGGGCCCTCGTCGGTGTCGAAGACCACCGGGTCGCCCTTGCGCTGGGGGATCTCCACCGGGACGATCTGCCCCTTGAACTTGCCCTCGCGGATGGCGGCCGCGGCCTTCTGCTGGGAGCCGGCGGCGAACTCGTCCATCTCTTCGCGGGTGATCCCGTATTTCTCCGCCAGGTTCTCGGCGGTGATGCCCATGTGGTAGTTGTTGAAGGCGTCCCACAGGCCGTCGTGGACCATGGTGTCGATGGCCTTCCAGTCGCCCATGCGCTGGCCGGTACGGGAGTTGGGCAGCACGTGGGGCGAGGCGGACATGTTCTCCTGGCCGCCGGCGAGGATCAGCTCGGCGTCGCCGAGCATGATGGCCTGGGCACCCAGGTGCAGGGCCTTGAGGCCCGACCCGCAGACCTTGTTGATGGTCATGGCCGGCACGGCATCCGGCAGGCCAGCCTTGATGGAGGCCTGGCGGGCGGGGTTCTGGCCGACGCCGGCAGTGAGCACCTGGCCGAGCAGTACCTCGTCGACCTGGTCCCCGGCGACGCCGGTGGAGGACAGGATGTCCTTGATGACATGGGCACCCAGGTCGCTGGCCGGAATGCCGGCCAGGGAGCCACCGAAGGTGCCGACGGCGGTGCGGCGAGCGGCAACAATCACCACGTCTTGCATGGGAGATACTCCTGAAGAATGACTAGCGGGCTTGCGGCCGTGTCTGGAGGACAACCTGAGCTCGAACACGTCTCAGACAGAGCCGGGTCTTCCAGCATAGGGGACGTTTGTGCGTCGCGGCAATGCTTCCATGGCCGAATGCGCGGGGAGACGGCGGGGGGAGAGGTGAGCGGGAGGTGCGGCACCCCGCAGGGTGCCGTGGCGGGCGGGCGTCAGGCCAGCTGGACGGGGATGGCGTTGCTGGTGTGGCTGACGACATTGCCCTCCTGGAGGTAGACCAGGGCCGGATGGTGGTTGTCCAGTTCGGCGTCGCTGTAGTGGGCGTAGCTGCAGATGATCACGCGTTGTCCTTCACTCGCCAGGTGGGCCGCGGCACCGTTCACCGAGATGATCCTCGAGCCCTCTTCCGCGCGGATGGCGTAGGTGGTGAAGCGCTGGCCATTCTCGACGTTGTAGATCTGGATCTGCTCGTTCTCGCGGATACCGGACATGTCGAGCAGTTCGCCATCGATGGCGCAGGAGCCCTCGTAGTTGAGCACGGCGTGGGTGACGCGGGCCATGTGCAGCTTGGCCTTGAGCATGATGGTCTGCATGGAGCTTAGGTTCCTCTGTGTGACGACGCCACGCCCTCAGCGTGGCAGGGTCAGGCTCAGGTTATCGATCAGGCGGGTCGGGCCCAGGCGCGCCGCGGTGAGCAGGACGGCGTCGCGGGTGGTCGTCGTCACCGGCCCCAGGTCGGCGTCGCGAAGCTCGAGGTAGTCCGGCGCGAAGCCGACCTCCCTCAGCCGGGCGAGGCCGTCATCCAGGGCCGGCGCGACCTCGCCGCCGGCCTCCAGGGCGTCGCGCAGCGCGCACAGGGTGCGATAGAGCGCCGGGGCGGTGGCACGCTGCTCGGCGTCCAGGTAGCCGTTGCGCGAGGAGAGGGCCAGGCCGTCCGCGGCGCGCACGATGGGCACGCCGACGACCTCCACGGGGAGGTGCAGGTCGGTGACCAGGCGGCGGATCACCGCCAACTGCTGGTAGTCCTTCTCGCCGAAGCAGGCCACATCGGGGTGCACCAGGTTGAAGAGCATGGTGACCACGGTGGCGACACCGTCGAAGTGCCCGGGCCGGTCGCCACCGCAGAGCCCCTCGCTCACCTCGGGGACGCAGACCCGGGTCTGGGCCGCAAGGCCGCGCGGGTAGAGGGTCGTCGTCTCGGGGGCGAACAGCAGGTCGCAGCCGGCCTCCTCGAGCTTCGCCTGGTCCTCGGCGAGGGTCCGTGGGTAGGCGTCCAGGTCCTCGCCGGCCCCGAACTGCAGCGGGTTGACGAAGATGGTCGCCACCACCACGTCGCCCCGGCGACGTGCCTCCGCCACCAGGGCCAGGTGGCCGTCGTGCAGGTTGCCCATGGTCGGCACCAGGGCAATGCGCTGGCCGCGGCGACGGAATTCGTCCAGGGCCTCGCGCAGGGGCGGAATCTCTCGCAGGGTACGCATCGCGGCGAGCTCCTCGAAACGCGGCTTAGAAACAGTGCTCTGGGGCAGGGAAGCGGCGAGCCTTGACGTCCTCGTGGTAGCGGCGGAAGGCGCCCGGGATGTCGTCGGCATCGACCATGAAGTTCTTCACGAAACGCGGCGTGCGCCCGTGGGTCACCCCCAGCACATCGTGCATCACCAGGATCTGGCCGTCGGTGTCGGGGCCGGCGCCGATGCCGATCACCGGCACCTCCAGCGCCTCGCTCACCGCCCGGCCCAGGCTCGCCGGCACGCACTCGAGCAGGATCACCGAGGCGCCGGCCTCGACCAGCGCGCGGGCATCCTCGAGGATCCGGGTCGCCTGCTCGGCCTCACGCCCCTGCACCTTGTAGCCGCCCAGTTGGTAGACCGACTGGGGGGTCAGGCCGAGGTGGGCGCAGACCGGCACGCCGCGCCGGGTCAGCTCGCGGATGCTGTCGGCCATCCAGGCCTCGCCCTCGACCTTGACCAGCTCGGCCCCGGCGCGCATCAGCGCGCCGGCATCCTGGAGCAGGCGCTCGGTACTCGAGTTGCTCATGAAGGGCAGGTCGACCATCAGCAGGCTGGCGCCCTTGCCGCGGGCCACGCAGCGGGTGTGGTAGCAGACCTCGTCGAGGGTCACCGGCAGGGTGCTGGCATGGCCCTGCAGGACCATGCCCAGGGAGTCGCCCACCAGCAGCACCTCGATGCCGGCCTCCCCGGCTGCACGGGCGAAGGAGGCATCATAGGCGGTCAGGCAGCTGAACGGCTCACCGGCGCGCTTGAAGGCCTGCAGCGTGCTCAGGGTGACGGTTTTCATGGCGTGCTCTCATCGTCGGGTCGTGGGAGGCCTTCGGCGGACCTGCCTCGGTGTAACCCGAGATTGTTACCCGAATCATGCCGAAGTGTCGATAGGTAACAGTCTGGGGTGTTTTTCAGTCCTGGGGTAACGAGTTTTGCGGTAACACCGGCCGCAGGTCCCGGGCGTCGAGCCCGGCGGCCAGGTCTGCCAGGGGGCGACCGTCGAGTACCAGGTGCGGGGCCAGCTCGGCCAGTGGCACCAGCACGAAGGCGCGCCGGGCCATCTCCGGATGGGGCAGGGTCAGCCGTGGCAGGGTGATCCGCTGGTCATCGAAGAGTAGCAGGTCGAGGTCCAGGGTCCGGGGGCCCCAGTGCCGGCCGCGTACGCGGCCGTGGCGCTGTTCCAGGGCCTGCAACTGGTCGAGCAGGGCGAGCGGCGAGAGCCGCGTCTCCAGCTGGGCCACGGCATTGATGTAGTCCGGCTGGTCGGCGGGCCCCACCGGCGCGCTGGCATAGAGCCGCGAGGCGGCGACGCGGCGGGTCAGGGGCAGGCGGTCGAGCTCGCCAAGGGCGCGTTCGACATGCGCTCGCGGGCCGTCGAGGTTGCTGCCCAGGCCGATCCAGGCAGCGTGCCGTGGCGGGCTCATGTGTCGCTCGCGGGGCCCCGCGGCTTGCGGCGGCGACGGCGACGCTTGCGTGGCTGGCCGCTGCCCGCCGGGTCGGCGCCGACCTTGCCCAGCAGGCGGCGCTGTTCGTGCTCGTCGGCCTGCTGGAAGGCGGTCCACCAGTCGCCCAGGCCGGGTGTGATCTCGCCGGCGCCTTCGCGCAGCAGCAGGAAATCGTAGGCGGCCCGGAAGCGCGGGTGCTCGCGGGTCTGGAAGACGCGCTTGCCGCGGCGCAGCGGCAGCCGCTGCTGCAGGTCCCAGATGTCGCGCATCGGCAGGCTGAAGCGCTTGGGGATCGAGATGTGCTGGAGCTGGCGCGAGACCACCTGCTGGGACGCCGCCTGGAGTGCGGGGATGGGCGGCATGCCATCGGCCTCGAGGATCGCCTGGCGTTGCTGGACGGGGGCCCAGAGCAGGGCGGCGAACAGGAAGGCCGGGGTCACCGGGCGGTCCTCGGCGATGCGCCGGTCGGTGCTCTCCAGCGCCAGCTCGACCAGGCGCTCGGCCCAGGGCAGCTCCTCCATGGCCTCGTCGGCCTCGGGGAAGAGCATCGCGAAGAGCCCGTAGTCGCGCAGCAGATGGAAGGTGGCCACACCCTGGCCGGCCATGAACAGCTTGAGCACTTCGTCGAACAGCCGCGCCGGGGGAATCTGCAGCAGCAGCGGCGCGGCGTCGTGGATAGGGGCCTCGGTGGCCGGGTCGAGGTGGAAGTCGAGCTTGGCGGCGAAGCGCACCGCCCTGAGCATCCTCACCGGGTCCTCGCGATAGCGGGTCGCCGGGTCGCCGATCAGCCGCAGGGTGCGGGCCTCGATGTCCTTTACGCCATCGGCGAAGTCGTGGATCGAGAAGTCGGCGATGTTGTAGTAGAGGGCATTGACGGTGAAGTCGCGGCGCAGGGCGTCTTCCTCGATGTTGCCCCAGACATTGTCGCGCAGCAGCAGCCCATCGTCCGATTGCTGGGAGATATGGTCGGCGTGGTCATCGTTGGGCTTGCCGCGGAAGGTGGTGACCTCGATCACCTCGCGCCCGAAGCGGACATGCACGATGCGGAAGCGCCGGCCGATGATGCGCGAGTTGCGAAACAGGTCCTTGACCTGCTCCGGGGTGGCATCTGTGGCGACATCGAAGTCCTTGGGCATGTGGCCGAGCAGCGCATCGCGGATACACCCGCCCACCAGGAAGGCCTGGAAGCCGGCATTGTGAAGCCGGTAGAGCACCTTGAGGGCGGCGTCGCTGAAGTGCTGACGCGAGACAGGGTGTTCCTGGCGGGGAATGATGCGCGGCCCGGTGCTGCCGGCCGGCGCATCCTGAGGGCCGAAAAGCGACTTGATGCGCTCGCCCGGACTCTGCAGAAAGCGGGTAAAACCTTTGATCATGCGGCGATATCGACTCGCGGGACGCGGAAAGCGTTGAGTGTAGCCGACCACTGACACCTTGCAAAGCGCGGCACGGTGCCGAGGGCGGCCAGGAAGCAGAAAGGGGAGGCCAATGGCCTCCCCTGTAAGCAGGATGCAGCATCCCTGCTGCTGATTCTTCTTCGTGATGGCGCATCGCCCTGAATACGCACCACAGTCACCAAGGAGTGTTCAGGCAAGCGGTGTTGTTGTGTTTGTTGATGCTCCTGACGGCGACCGTCTCGTATTCAAAACAATAGTCCAACCACGACGGCATGGAAGCATGCCTCCTCCCGGCTTGTTGATGTTGTTGCCGGGAGTGCACCTCGACGGCCCGTTGTCATTGTTGGTCGGCCGTACCCGGGTGCGTCGCGTCCTGATGGCTCCGGTGCTTCGAGCAGCTTGTTCTTGTTGGGGCCCGAAGGCCTCGCGCCGTGCCGATGCTGTTCTTGTTGTCGGCAAGCGCCGAAGTCGTAGGGGCCCGGGTGTCTTGTTGTTGTTGTCGGGTCGGGCCCTGTCACGCCTGGCTGTCCTGTTGTTGTTGGCAGCGGGTGACATCCGGATTTGTTTTTCTTGCCCTAGATGTAGCAGGCGGCGTGCCATCGGCGAATAAATTTTTAAAAAACAGATGGTTAATGGCTTCAGGAAAAGTTCACGCCCGGGCAAGAGCAGAGAGTGTTACCCGATCGGCCCCGTTGTGGGGCACGGGCTGTGTGGGAAGGTAACAAATGGTGCGGAAGGGGTGTCGGTAAGGAGGGAAGGCAGGCCCGCGGACGATGCCGCGAGGCCTTGTACCATGGTCGCATGGCCAGCCGCCTCAGCCCGTGCTGCGGCGTGGGCTCTTCTTGCGGGGGATGCCCAGGCGCTGGCGACGCTCCCACAGGCACTTGCGGCTGATGCCGAGCTTCTGGGCGAGTTCGGTCTCGCTCATCTGGTCCTGGTGCTCCAGCACGAAGTGCTGGAAGTAGTCCTCCAGGGAGAGGTCCTCCTCGTCGCCGGTCTCCGGTTCTGCCTGGCCGGCGAGGGCCGGCGCGGGTGGTGCAGGCTTGC
Organism: Halomonas sp. CKK8; assembly: GCF_029625235.1. NCBI lineage: Bacteria > Pseudomonadati > Pseudomonadota > Gammaproteobacteria > Oceanospirillales > Halomonadaceae > Halomonas > Halomonas sp. CKK8. Next base: position 181,116 of record NZ_CP121193.1, read on the forward strand.
TCGGCAGCGGGGTCGCCGGCGCGAGCCCCAGGTCATCGGGATGGATGAGGTGGCCCTCGGCGAGGATCACGCCGCGCTCCAGGGCATTCTCCAGCTCGCGCACGTTGCCGGGCCAGGGGTAGTCGCGGATGGTGCGCCGGGCAGCCCGCGAGAGGCGCAGTCCGTCGCGCTCGTGGCGCCGGCAGGCCTTGTCGAGCAGGACGTCGGCGATCTCGAGGATGTCGTCCTCGCGCTCGCGCAGGGCCGGCAGGTCGATCTGCATCACGTTGAGGCGATAGTAGAGATCGAGGCGGAACTCGCCGGTCTTCGACAGGCTCTGCAGGTCGCGGTGGGTGGCGGCGATCAGGCGTACGTCGACATGCCGGGTCTCCACCGAGCCGATCTTGCGGATCTCGCCCTCCTGCAGCACCCGCAGCAGGCGCGCCTGGGCGTCGAGCGGGAGCTCGCCGATCTCGTCGAGGAAGAGGGTGCCGCCATCGGCGGCCTCGACCAGGCCGGTACGCGCGGCACTGGCCCCCGTGAAGGCGCCCTTCTCGTGCCCGAACAGCTCCGACTCGATCAGCGTCTCGGGGATGGCGGCGCAGTTGACGCAGACCAGCGGCGCATGGGCGCGGCGGCTCTGCTGGTGCAGGGCGCGGGCGACCAGCTCCTTGCCGGTGCCCGACTCGCCCTGGATCAGCACGGTGACGTCGGCCGGCGCCGCCTTGCGGATGCGCGTGTAGACCACCTGCATGGCGGGGCAGTTGCCGATCATCGGCTGCCGGGTACCGCCGGGCTCGGCGATGTCGGGCGGCTCGCCCTGCTGCGAGGCCTGGCGGTGCAGGACCCGGGCCACGGTCTCGAGCAGCTCGTCGTGGTCGAAGGGCTTGGCCACATAGTCCACGGCCCCGAGCTTCAGCGCCTCCACCGCGGAGCGCATGCTGGCATAGCTGGTCATGATCAGCACCGGCACCGGGGCGGCGCGGGCAATCAGCTCGGTGCCGGGCTCACCGGGCAGGCGCAGGTCGCTGATCACCAGGTCGAAGCCCTGGGGCTCGAGCGCCAGGGCCTCGGCCACCGAACCGGCCTCGCTGACCCGGTGGTCGTGGCGCTCCAGCAGCCGCTTCAGGGCGCTGCGGATGATGGCTTCGTCTTCAACGATCAGGATCCGGCTCATCGGTGCGTTCACCATGCTCTGGGTTGAGGGGCAGCCACAGGTGGATACGGGTGCCCTTGGCCTGCCCGGGGGGCGGGGAGTCGATATCGATCTGGCCGCCGTGCTCGGCAATGATGCTGTAGACCAGCGGCAGGCCGAGTCCCGTGCCTTCGCCGGGGGGCTTGGTGGTGGTGAAGGGCTCGAACAGGTGATCGCGCACCCGCTCGTCGATGCCGTGGCCCTGGTCGGTGACGGTGACGTGAAGCCATTCGCCCTCGGGGGCGGCATCGATGACCACCTCGCCGCCCGGGGTGCTGGCGTCGCGGGCATTGCCGAGCAGGTTGACCATCACCTGCAGCAGCCGCTGGGCATCGCCCTTGACCTCGAGGCCCGCCGGGCAGCGGTTGTGGTAGCGGATATCCTCCCCCGAGCGGGCCAGGTGGATCAAGTGCAGGGCCTCGTTGGTCAGCGTGGCCAGCGACACCGGGGCGAAGGGGTGGCCGGTCACGTGGCGGCCGCCGTGGGCAAAGCCCACCAGCGACTCGACGATGCGCGAGATGCGGTCGGTGAGCTGCTGGATCTGGCTGGCGGTCTCCAGCACCTCCGGGTCGTCGGTGTCGTAGCGCAGGTTCTGGGCCAGCGAGGAGATGCCGGTGACGGGGTTGCCGATCTCGTGGGCCACGCCCGCCGCCAGCTGGCCGATGGAGGCCAGCCGGGCGGCATGCACCAGCTCGTCCTCCAGCCACTTCATCTCGCTGTGGTCCTCCACCAGCACCACGGTACCGCCGCGCATCTCCTCGTCGGCCTCTAGCTCGGCCTTGTGCAGGCTCAGGTAGCGGGTGGTGCCGGAAAGCGTCACAGGCTGCTTGTAGAGATGGTCGTGATGCTCGAGGAGCACGCGTCCCAGCAGGTCCCCCCAGGGGGGCGGCAGGCCGTCGCGGCGCGAACCGACCACGCTGCTGCCATCGATCCCGGAGAGCTCGGCGAGGGCGTCGTTCCACATCAGCAGCTCGTCGTCGACGCCGAAGGCGCACAGGCCCACCGGCAGCCGGGTGAGGATGCGGCGGTGGTAGCGGCGCAGGCCGTCGAGCTCCCGGGCGAGGCCGGTCAGCCGGGTGCGATAGGCCTCCAGGCGGCTCTCGACGAAGTGGATGTCGTCATTGGGCTCCAGGCCGCCGCGGCGATAGGGCAGGTGGCGGTCGACGATGTCCTGGGCCACTGAGGGACCCATCAGCCCCGAGAGGTTGGCCTGGATGCGGTCGCGCAGCCGGCGCAGGGCATAGGGGCGGCCATCCAGCGGTGACAGGCCCAGGTCGGTCAGGGCGCGGTCGACCTCGCGACCGGCGACCTCCTCGCCCAGGGCGCGGGCCAGGTGGTGCTTGAACTCCTCGCCGTTGCCGGCCACCAGCGGCAGGCGCTTGGGACGGATCACCGCATCCACCGAGCAGGCCTCGGCCGCGGCCCGCTCCCCGGCGGAGGTGGGCGTGAGCAGCGAGACCAGGATGAGGGTCAGGATGTTGGCCGCCAGCGAGACCAGGGTCACCACGTACCAGACCGGCTCGCCGGCCAGTGCCTCGAGGCCCGGCGGCAGCAGCACCAGGGCCGGAACGTCGCTCAGCAGGGGCACCCAGGTGCCCGCGAGCCACACCAGCACGCCCGCCGTCAGCCCGCTGACCATGCCCTTGCGGTTGGCGCCCGGCCAGTAGAGCAGCGCCAGCATGCCCGGCAGGCACTGGGCCATGCCGATGAAGGCGGCCAGCCCCAGGGTGGTGAGGTCGTGGTTCACCCCCACCAAGCGGTAGAAGAGCCAGCCGCCGAGGATCACCGCCACGATCAGGGCGCGACGCAGCCAGCGCAGCCAGCGATAGAGGTCCGGCTGGTCCACCGGGGGGTGGGCGACCAGTACCAGGTGGTTGAGGATCATCCCCGACAGCGCCAGGGAGATGATGACCATGGTGCCGCTGGTGGCGGCCAGGCCGGCGATGAACACCAGCCCCTGGAGCCACAGCGACTCGGAGAGCCCATAGGCCAGGTAGGCGGTGCCGAGCCCGCCGGCATCGACCCCCAGGCGCTGGGCGGCCCACAGGATCAGCGGCACCGGCAGCGCCATCAGCAGCAGGAACAGCGGCAGCGTCCAGGCGGCCTGGAGGAGGGTGCGCCGCGAGAGGGTCTCGGCGAAGGTGATGTGGAACATGTGCGGCATCAGGAAGGCCGCCGCGAAGAACAGCAGCAGCAGGGTGCGCCACTGGGCCGGGTCGAGGTGGGCGACCCGTGCCTGGGCCGCGCGCCCGGGGCCGTCCAGCCAGGCCTGGAGGTCCGTGGGGCCATCGAAGACCACGAACAGTGCGAAGGCGCCCAGGGCCAGCATGGCGACGAGCTTGACCAGCGACTCCAGGGCGATGACCGCGAGCAGGGTGTCATGGCGGGCGTGGAGCCGGGTATGGCGGGCGCCGAAGAGGATGGCGAACAGCGCGATCAGCGCGCTGAACAGCAGGGCCAGCAGGGCCGGTGAGGCGGTGCCGGTCATCAGGTAGATGGTGTCGCCCAGGGTCTGCACCTGGAGGGCCAGCAGCGGCAGCACGGCCAGCAGGCTGACCAGGGTGATCAGGGTGCCGACCCAGCGCGAGCGGAAGCGGAAGGCGAAGAGGTCGGCCAGTGAGGCCAGCTGGTAGGTGCGGGTCATGCGCTGGATCGGCACCAGCAGGACCGGGGCGAGCAGGAAGGCGCCCGCCACCCCCAGGTAGTAGGCGAGGTAGCCGTAGCCGGCATTGCCGGCCAGCTCCAGGCTGCCGTAGATCGCCCAGGCGCTGGCGTAGACCCCCAGCGCCAGGGTGTAGACCGCCGGGTGGCGGGCGATGCGCGTGGGAATCCAGTGCCGCTCCACCGCCAGGGCAACGAGGAACAGCAGCAGCAGGTAGCCGCTGCCGAGGGCCAGCAGGCCGCCGAGGCTAGCGTTCATCGAGCTTCCTCTTCTGCTCCAGCCACAGGGTCAGGGCGATCAGCACCCCCCAGATGACGAAGGGGCGATACCAGGCCACCTCGGGGCTGGCCCAGCCGCTCATCAGCAGCGGCGAGAGCAGGTAGCCGCCGAAGACCAGGAACAGCATGATGCGATAGACGTACATGGCGGGCTCCTCTCAGGGCGCGAGGCTGCCGGCCTGACGGTGGGCCTCGGCGCGCAGTCGGGCGATCTCCCAGTGCTCGACCGCCCAGCGCAGCTGCTCCGCCACCGGTGCCGTGGCAAGGGGGCGGGGCGGGGCCTGGTCCAGTGCCGCCAGGGCCGCGTGCAGCAGCGGGCGCACGGCATCGTCCTGCACCGGCAGGGCCGGCGCGAGGTTCTGCTTGGAGAGCTTCTGGCCGTCCTCGCCGATGATCAACGGCAGGTGCAGGTAGCGCGGTTCGGGGTAGCCCAGGGCGTGCTGCAGCTGGCGCTGCCAGGGGGTGTTGTCGAGCAGGTCGAAGCCGCGCACCACGTCGCTGATGCCCTGGTCGGCGTCGTCGACCACCACGGCGAGCTGGTAGGCCCAGAGGCCGTCCTTGCGCTGGAGCACCACGTCGCCGAGCTCGGCCGGGTCGAAGCGCTGCTCGCCGAATAGCCGGTCCTGCCAGACCACCGGGCGCAGGCCCAGGTCGCTGCGCAGTCGCCAGGCCACCGGCTTGCCGGGTTCGCGCACTCCGTCCCGACACCAGCCGGGGTAGATTCGATACTCGCGCCACTGCCGTCGCGAGCAGCTGCAGGGATAGGCGAGCCCCAGGCCCTGGAGTCGCTCCAGCGCGGCGCCGTAGGCGTCATCGTGGTCGTGCTGCCAGCTGACCGGGCCATCCCAGTGCAGGCCGAAGGCCTCGAGCTGGCGCAGGATTGTATCGGCGGCCCCGGCGGGGCAGCGCGGCGGGTCGATGTCCTCGATGCGCAGCCGCCACTCGCCGCCTGCCCGGCGGGCATCCAGGAAGCTGGCCAGGGCCGCCACCAGGGAGCCGAAGTGCAGGGGCCCCGAGGGGGTCGGCGCGAAGCGTCCACGGTAGGCGCTCACCGGCTCCCCCCGTCGCGCCGGGCCGACATGCAAACGGGCACCCTGGGGTGCCCGTCGCGAGGTGGGACAGCGGAGACCGGCATGGCCACCTCAGCCGCCCAGCTGCTTTTCCTTGAGCTCGGCCAGGGTCTTGCAGTCCACGCACAGGGTGGCGGTGGGCCGTGCCTCGAGCCGGCGGATACCGATCTCGACGCCACAGGCCTCGCAGAAGCCGTAGTCGTCCTCGTCGATCTTCTCGAGGGTCTCGTTGATCTTCTTGAGCAGCTTGCGCTCGCGATCGCGGGTCCGCAGCTCCAGGTTGAAGCCCTCTTCCTGGGTGGCGCGGTCGGCGGGGTCGGCGTAGTTGTTCGCCTCCTCCTGCAGATGGCGCACGGTGCGGTCGACCTCTTCCATGAGCTCCTGTTTCCAGCCCAGCAGGATCTGTCGGAAGTGCTCCAGCTGCTTGTCGTTCATATACTCTTCACCCGGCGCCGGCTCATACGGAGTGAATTTCTTGGGAGCATCCATCTTCTTTTCTGCTACTGGCATGGGACTGCCTCGTTACTTGAGTGACTACTGATCAATACCCGCCGTGATGCATGGTATCTCACGCCAAAGGGGTGCTTGTTTAGCGTAAAAAGAGCGGCCGTGCAACCTCTTCCGCCGCCGGGACTGCGCCGGCACGCCAAAAGTCGTAAGATGCCGGTTTTGACTCCCGGCCGCGGGAAAGATGCCCGTCGTGCCGCGACATGTCGAGAGGAGCCGTGCATGGCCTGGAACCCGCGCGTCGAGCGCATCGCCCCCTTCCGCGTGATGAGCCTGCTGGAGACGGCCCAGGCCCGCGAGGCCGCCGGGCACGATGTCATCCACCTGGAGGTGGGCGAGCCCGATTTCCCGACCCCCGAGCCGGTGGTCGAGGCCGGCCGTGCTGCGCTGTCGGCCGGCCACACCCGCTATACCCCGGCGGCGGGGCTGCCGGCACTGCGCGAGGCGATCGCCGGCCACTATGCCGAGCACTTCGGTGCTGCCGTCGATCCCAGGCGCATCCTGGTCACGCCCGGTGCCTCCGGGGCGCTGCTGCTGGCCAGCCAGCTGCTGGCAGGCCCCGGTGACCGGGTGCTGATGGCGGATCCCAACTACCCCTGCAACCGCCACTTCATGGCCCTGGCCGGCGCCGAGTTGGACGCCGTCCCGGTGGGCCCGGCTAGTGGCTGGCAGCTGGATGCCGGGCTCGTCGAGGCCCACTGGCGCGACGCTACTCGCCTGGCCATGCTCGCCACGCCCTCTAACCCCACCGGCCATATGCTCGATGCGGGGCAGCTCGCGGCGGTGGCCGAGACGGTAGCGGCGCGTGGCGGCCACCTGCTGGTGGACGAGATCTACCAGGGACTCTGTTTTGATCTCGAGCCCCTCTCGGTGGCCTCGCTCAGCGCCGATGCCTTCGTGGTCAATAGCTTCTCCAAGTACTTCGGCATGACCGGCTGGCGCCTGGGCTGGCTGCTGGCGCCCGAGGCGGCGGTGGAGCCGCTGGCCCGGCTGGCCCAGAATGTCTTCCTGGCGGCCTCAACGCCGGCCCAGCATGCCGCCCTGGCCGCCTTCACGCCCGAGTGCCGCGGCATCCTCGAGGCCCGACGCAGCGAACTGGGCCGGCGCCGCGATGCCCTGCTGGCGGGACTCTCCCGCCTGGGGCTGGCGCCGTCGCTGCCGCCCCAGGGGGCCTTCTACCTGTGGCTCGACATCTCGCGCTACAGCGAAGACAGCGAGGCCTTCTGCCGGGCGCTGCTCGAGGAGGAGAACGTCGCCATCACCCCGGGGACGGACTTCGCCCTGCACGGCGGCGAGCACCATGTGCGCATCGCCTTCACCACCGGCGAGGCGCGGCTGGAGGAGGCCGTGAGCCGCCTCGAGCGCTTCCTGGCGCGCCGCTGATGGAGTATCCGACCCTGGCCCCCGGGACCCTGCTGCGTCGCTACAAGCGCTTCCTGGCCGACGTGCGCCTCGATGACGGCCGCGAGGTGGTGGCCCACTGCCCCAATACCGGCTCCATGCGGGCGGTGAACGTGCCGGGCTGCCGGGTCTGGCTATCGCCCAGCGACAACCCGGCCCGCAAGCTGGCCTGGACCTGGGAACTGATCGAGCTGCCCCAGCCCGATGGCACCACGGCGGCAGCCTCGGTGCATACCGGACGGGCCAACCGCATCGTCGAGGAGGCGTTGCGCGAGGAGGGGGTCACGGAACTGGCCGGCCATGCGACTATCCGGCGCGAGGCGGCGGTGGAGGGGGCGAGGCTCGATTTTCGCCTCGACGACCCCGAGCGCGGCAGCACCTTCGTCGAGGTCAAGCAGGTGACCCTCAGGGAGGCCGATGGCCATGGCTACTTCCCCGACGCGGTGAGCGTGCGGGGTCGCCGGCACCTCGAGGCGCTGGCCGCCCTGGCGGCCCGGGGGCACCGCGCCGTGCTGCTCTTCTGCGTGGCCCACGAGGGCATCGAGGACGTGGCCCCCGCGGCCCACCTGGACCCGGCCTATGCCGCTACCCTGCGCGAGGTGGCGGGGCTTGGCGTGGAGGTGCTGGCGCGGCGCTGCGAGGTGATCCGCGAGGCCGGCGTGCCGCTGGCGATCCGCCTGGGGCCGGCGCTGCCGGTCTCGCTCACCCGCGAGGTGGGCCCGGCCGTGGTCATCGACTGAGCCGAGAGGCCGCCAGGTTCAGCGGTCGATATAGAAGCGCTGGATGAAGCTGACCTCGGCGGGCGCCGCATTGCGGTCGTAGCGCACGCGAAGGTCGAAGCGCATCGGCTCGTCCTCGTGGATGCGGAACACCGCCACCTGGGAGGGCGTGTCGCCGATGCGCAGGGGGCGGAACGAAAGCGGCGTGGCGTCGCCCCCCTCGAGCCCGCCGATGCGCCCGTCGACCGAGGCCGTGACCGGGCGGGTCGAGCCATCCTCGAGTTCCTCCACCACGCTGACGTTGAGCAGCGCCATCACCTGGCTGCGCTGGATGCCGTGCTCCCGGGCCACCTCCTCCGGCAGGAAGCTGGTGTTCACGGCGCTGTAGTGGATCTGGTAGTCCCCTACCTGCTCGTACTGCTGGGCCTGGGCCGGCAGGGTCAGCAGCAGCGCCAGGCCCATGGCCAGGGCCGCCAGGCTGTGTCGGATCATCGTCGGTTCTCCCTCCTCCGGTGTCTTGCCTGCGCCTCCCCGGCGTCACGCCTTGCGGCGGGCGACCCGGAAGATGGCGATCTCGCCGAACAGGTTGGGCCACCACCGCGAGGTCCAGTGTCCCTCGTGGTCACCGATGCCCACCGCCCGGTCGACAATGCTCAGACCCTTGTCGCGGCACAGGCGTTCAAAGTCGTTGAAGGTCGAGAGGTGGATGTTGGGGGTGTCGTACCAGGCATGGGGCAGCGACCGGGACACCGGCATGTAGCCCTTGAAGCCCAGGTAGGCGCGGTGGCGCCAGTAGGCGAAGTTGGGGAAGGTGATGATGCACTCCCCGGCGACGCGCAGCATCTCGTCGAGCATCAGGTCCGGGCGGCGCAGCGCCTGGAGTGCCTGGGTCATGACCACCAGGTCGCAGGCGTCGTCCTCGAAGTTGGCGAGCCCCTCGTCGAGGTTCTGCTCGATGACGTTGACGCCCTTGGCCAGGCAGGCGGTGATGCCGTCGGGGTCGATCTCCAGGCCATAGCCCGTGACCTGCTTGTCGCGGGCCAGCGCCGCCAGCAGGGTGCCCTCGCCGCAGCCCAGGTCGAGGACCCTCGCGCCCCGCGGGACCCAGTCGTGAATCAGCTTGAGGTCGGCGCGCATCATGGGCGGTCCTCCAGGCCCTGGTCGCGGGCGACGCGGTTCATGAAGGCGGCGAAGACCGCCTGGTAGCGCGGCTCGGGCATCAGGAAGGCGTCGTGGCCGTGGGGCGAGTCGATGTTGGCGTAGCTGACCGACTTGTCGGCGCGGATCAGGGCATTGACCAGCTCCTTGGAGCGCGACGGCGGGAAGCGCCAGTCGGTGGAGAAGCTGACCACCAGGAAGGGGCAGGCGGCGGGTGCCAGGGCCCGGGCCAGGTCGCCGTCGTGGGCCGCGGCCGGGTCGAAGTAGTCCAGCGCCTTGGTCATCAGCAGGTAGGTATTGGCGTCGAAGGAGGTGGAGAAGGTATCGCCCTGGTAGCGCAGGTAGGACTCCACCTGGAACTCCACGTCGTAGCCGAAGTTGAGGTCGTTGCTGCGCAGGTCGCGGCCGAACTTGCTGCCCATGGCATCTTCGGAGAGGTAGGTGATGTGGCCCACCATGCGGGCGAGCTTGAGGCCGCGGCGCGGCGCCGTGTCATGGTCGGCGTACCAGCCCTCAAAGAAGTCGCGGTCGGAGCGGATCGCCTGGCGGGCGACCTCGTTGAAGGCGATGTTCTGTGCCGACAGCTTCGGCGTCGCCGCGATGACCACCGCATTGGCGATGCGCTCGGGGTAGGCGAGGGTCCACTGCAGCACCTGCATGCCCCCCAGGCTGCCGCCGATCACCGCGGCGAAGCGCTCGATGCCCAGCCGGTCGGCCAGCCGCGCCTGGCTGTGGACCCAGTCTTCCACGGTCATGATCGGGAACTCGGGCCCCCACTGGTGCCCCGTGTCCGGGTTCTCGCTGGTGGGGCCGGTGCTGCCGTGGCAGCCGCCGAGGTTGTTCAGCGAGACCACGAAGAAGCGCTCGGTGTCGATCGACTTGCCGGGGCCGATATGCGCATCCCACCAGCCCGGCTTGCGCTCGTCCGTCGCGTGGTAGCCGGCCGCGTGGTGGTGGCCGGAGAGGGCGTGGCAGATCAGGATGGCATTGGAGCGCTCGGCGTTGAGGGTGCCGTAGGTCTCGTACACCAGGTCATAGGCCGGCAGCGTCCTGCCGCAGGCCAGGGCCAGGGGGTCGTCGAAGTGCGCCGTCTCGGGCGTCACCAGGCCGACCGAATCGCGGGGGAACTCGGGCATCAGTCGTGTCGTGTCCAGTCGTGGGTGTCGGCCGGCCTCACAGGCCGACCAGGGCACCGGCGATGCCGGCGGCACGGGTCAGCGAGCCCACCACGATACCATCGATCAGGCTGATGGCGATGAACACCACGATGGGCGAGAGGTCGATCATGCCCAGCGGCGGGATCACCTTGCGCACCGGCGCCATGATCGGCTCCACCAGCTGCATCACCAGCAGCGCCCCCGGGTGGCTGGCCTGGGGGGCCACCCAGCTGAGGATGATCATCACGATCAGGGCGAAGAAGTAGATCTTGAGGATGGCGTTGGCGATGGCGGCCACGGAACCGATCGCCACGCCGGCGATGGGTGCCATGCCGAAGCCGGCGATCTGCAGGATCACGATGATGGCGACCGCCTTGATGACGAAGGCCGTGGCCAGGGTGGCCAGGTCGAAGCGTCCCATCACCGGTCCCAGGAAGCCCTGGAAGGGGCGCACCGCCGGCTGGGTGACCTTCACCACCGACTGGCTGATGGGGTTGTAGTAGTCGGCCCGGGATGCCTGCAGCAGGAAGCGCAGCATCAGCAGGAAGATGTAGATGTTGATCAGGGTGTTCACCAGCAGCAGGCCGGCACTTCCCAGTTGGCTGCCCATCGGGCCCCCTCCATGTCCTTGAAACGTCGTCGTGTCAGCCCGCCTGGGGCGGGCTGTCGGGTCAGCGCTTGCCGAGCTCGTCGGCCATCTCGCCGGCGCGGTCGGCACAGGCGGTCATCGCCTCGGCCATGATGCGGCGCAGGCCGGCCTGTTCGAGGTGCTCGATGGCGCGCTCGGTGGTGCCGCCGGGCGACATCACGTTGCGCTTGAGCTCGGCGGGTGGCTTGTCGCTCGCGAGCGCCATCTTCGCCGCGCCCAGGGCGGTCTGCATGGCCAGCCGCCGGGCGGTATCGGCGGGCAGGCCCAGCGATGCGCCGGCCTTCTCCATGGCCTCGAACATCAGGAAGAAGTAGGCCGGGGCGCTGCCCGAGACGGCGGTGACCGCATCGAGCAGGGCCTCGTCGTCGACCCACTCCACCAGGCCCACGGCCTCCATCAGTTCGGTGGCGAGCCGGCGCTGGGCCTCGTCGACCCTGGCGTTGGCATAGAGACCGGCGGCCCCGGCACCGACCAGTGCGGGGGTGTTGGGCATGCAGCGCACCAGCGGCAGGTCGCCGCCGAGCCAGTGCTCCAGGGTCTCGGCGGGCAGGCCCGCCGCCACCGAGACGATCAGCGGGCGGCGTACCTGGACGGCATCGCGCATCTTCTCGCAGACCTCGCGCATGATCTGCGGCTTGACCGCCAGCACCACCACGTCCGACTCGGCGACGGCCGCCGCGTTGTCGGTCGCGGTCTGGATGCCCAGCCGCTCGCGCAGCGGGGCAAGGATGTCGTCGCTGGGCGAGGTGGCCGTGATGTCGTCGGGCGCGAAGCCGCTCTCGATCATCCCGCCGATGATGGCGCCGGCCATGTTGCCGGCGCCGATGAAGGTGACTCTGCTGGCCATGGGATCTGTCCTGTGTCGGTCGACGAATGTGGCCGGCGTGGTGCACCGGCGAAGGGTGGTTGTCACTCGCGTGCGCTTCGCTCCCCGAAGATCGCGGTGCCCAGGCGGACCAGGGTGGCGCCCTCGAGCACGGCGGCCTCCAGGTCGGCGGTCATGCCCATCGAGAGGGTATCCAGCGGTGCCTCGGGGAGGCGCTCGCGGAGTGCCTCGAGGGCCTCGCGGAGGCGGGCGAAGGGCACGCGCTGGGCCTCCAGCCCCTCGGCCGGCGCGGGGATCGCCATCAGCCCGCGCAGGCGCAGGCGTGGCAATGCCTGGACCGCCTCGGCCAGGGCGGGCAGCGCCTCGAGCGAGACGCCGGACTTGCTCGCCTCGTCGCTGATGTTGACCTGCAGGCAGATGTCCAGCGGGCCCAGCGCCTCGGGGCGTTGATCATTCAGACGCCGGGCGATCTTCTCACGGTCTACGCTATGCACCCAGGCGAAGTGCCCGGCCACCTCGCGGGTCTTGTTGGATTGCAGCGGACCGATGAAATGCCAGACGATGGATTCCAGGTCCGCCAGCTCGGCCTGCTTGTCCAGGGCTTCCTGGACATAGTTCTCGCCGAACTCGCGCTGGCCCAGATGCCAGGCCTCGCGGATCATGGCGGCCGGCTTGGTCTTGCTGACGGCCAGCAGCCGGGCGGCATCGGCGGGCCGGCCCGCGGCGTTCAGCGCGTCGGCGAGCCGGGTGCGGGCCGCGGCCAGGGACTCGGAAAGTACCAGGTCCGTCATGTCTGAGTGTCTGTCATACTGGTCATACTGAAGGGAACCTTATCCCGGGAGCAGGGGAAACGCATGGATATTACCGAACTGCTGGCATTCTCGGCAAAGCAGAACGCCTCGGACCTCCATCTCTCGGCGGGCCTGCCGCCGATGATCCGCGTCGATGGCGACATCCGCCGGCTCAACGTGCCGGCCATGGAGGACCGCGAGGTCCGCAAGCTGATCTACGACATCATGGCGGACCGCCAGCGCCGCGACTACGAGGAGTTCTTCGAGACCGACTTCTCCTTCGAGGTGCCGGGCGTCTCGCGCTTCCGTGTCAACGTCTTCAACCAGGCCCGCGGAGCCGGGGCGGTGTTCCGGACCATCCCCACCGAGGTGCTGACCCTGGAGGACCTGGGCATGGGGCCGGTCTTCCGCCAGCTCTCCATGCTGCCCCGCGGCCTGGTGCTGGTCACCGGCCCCACCGGCTCGGGCAAGAGCACCACCCTGGCGGCGATGATCGACTACATCAACGACAACCGCTTCGAGCACATCCTCACCATCGAGGACCCAGTAGAGTTCGTGCACCGCAGCAAGCGCTGCCTGGTCAACCAGCGTGAGGTGCACCGCGATACCCATGGCTTCGCCCCGGCGCTGCGCAGCGCCCTGCGCGAGGACCCGGACATCATCCTGGTCGGCGAGCTGCGCGACCTGGAGACGATCCGGCTGGCGCTGACCGCGGCCGAGACCGGCCACCTGGTGTTCGGCACCCTGCATACCACTTCCGCGGCCAAGACCATCGACCGGATCATCGACGTCTTTCCCGGCGAGGAGAAGTCCATGGTGCGCTCGATGCTCTCCGAGTCACTGCAGGCGGTGATCTCCCAGGCCCTGCTCAAGCGCCAGGGCGGCGGCCGGGTGGCGGCCCACGAGATCCTGGTGGCCACCGCGGCGGTGCGCAACCTGATCCGCGAGGACAAGGTGGCGCAGATCTACTCGGCGATCCAGACCGGCGGCAACCTGGGCATGCAGACCCTGGATGCCTCGCTGGCGCGCCTGGTGGCGGACAACATGGTGGCGCGCGAGGAGGCCCAGGCGAAGGCCAAGGGCGTGCTGGCGAGCTGAGGACGCGACAACGATAACAAGGAGCAGGGACATGACGGCAAAAGAATGGCTCTACCAGCTGCTGGACATCATGGTGCAGAAGGAGGCGTCGGATCTGCTGATCTCGGTGAACGCGCCGCCGACCCTGAAGATGGCCGGCCAGCTCACCCCCCTGGGGGACCAGGGGCTCAGCGTGGCGCAGGTCACCGAACTGGTCGGTGCCTCGATCCCCGATGCGGTGCTGGAACGCTTCCGTGTCGAGCACGAGGCCAACTTCGCACTGAGCCTCAAGGACAAGGGGCGCTTCCGCGTCAGTGCCTTCCAGCAGCGCAACCAGATGGCCATGGTGATCCGGCGCATCGGCTTCGAGATTCCCCACCTGGAGGAGCTGTCGCTGCCTTCCACGCTCGGCGAGCTGGCCAACAACAAGCGTGGCCTGGTGTTCGTGGTCGGGGGGACCGGGACCGGCAAGTCGACCACCCTGGCGTCGATGATCCAGCAGCGCAACGAGACCCTCGGCGGCCACATCATCAGCGTCGAGGATCCCATCGAGTACGTGCACCCGCACCGCAAGGCGATCGTCAACCAGCGCGAGGTCGGTATCGACACCGAATCCTTCGAGGTGGCGCTGAAGAATACCCTGCGCCAGGCACCGGACGTGATCCTGATCGGCGAGGTGCGCACCCGGGAGACCATGGAACACGCCCTGACCTTCGCCGAGACCGGCCACCTCTGCCTGGCGACCTTGCACGCCAACAACGCCAACCAGGCGCTGGACCGGATCATCAACTTCTTTCCTATCGAGCGACACTCCCAGGTGTGGCTCGACCTCTCGCTCAACCTGCGGGCCATCGTCGCCCAGCAATTGCTGCCCACGGTGGATGGCGGGCGCTGCCCGGCCATCGAGATCATGCTCAAGTCGCCGCTGATCGGCGACCTGGTGCGCAAGGGGGAGGTCTCCGAGATCAAGAACGTCATGGCCCGCTCGCGGGATCTCGGCATGCAGACCTTCGACCAGGCGCTCTTCGACCTCTTCAAGGCCGGCAAGATCACCGAGGAGGTGGCGCTGGTGCACGCCGACTCGGCCAATGACCTGCGCATGATGATCAAGTACGGCGACGAGAGCAGCGAGGGCGTGGCCGGGGCCAGGGAGGCGGCCACCCACCTGTCGCTGCGCGGCGAGGACGACTTCTAGTGCGCCCGGTGGATCAGGAGGCGTAGACCCCGCCCAGCACCCGGGGGCCCGCGGCGCCGGTCACCGAGGGCAGGTTGCCGGGCAGCCCGGCGAGCCGCCGCCACGCCAGCCAGGCGAAGGCGCCGGCCTCGAGCCACTCGGCGGGCCAGCCCCAGTCCTCCCCGGGGAGCAGCGGCGTCTCCGGCAGCTGGCGGGCCAGGCGGGAGAGCAGGTCAGGATTGCGGGCGCCGCCGCCGCAGGGTACCAGCACCGCGGCCGGCGGGGCGTCGAGGCGCTCCCTGGCCATCCCCACGCCGAGGGCCACGCTGGCCGCAGTCAGCTCGGCCAGGGTGGCCTGGACGTCCTGCGGGGCTTCCTCGCCCTGCAGGTGTCCCTGCAGCCAGTCCAGGTGGAAGAGCTCCCGGCCCGTGCTGCGCGGCGGTGGCAGGTGGAAGAAGGGCTCCGCCAGCAGCCGTTCCAGCAGCGCCTCGTCGACCCGCCCCGAGGCCGCCCAGGCCCCCCCGGCGTCGAAGCGTCCCCCGCGATGTCGGGCATGCCAGGCATCCAGCAGGGCATTGGCCGGGCCGGTGTCGAAGCCGAGCGGCGCTCGTTCATCCTCCGCGGGTGGCAGCAGGGTGAGGTTGGCGAAGCCGCCGAGGTTGAGTACCAGTCGCCATTCACCCGGTGCCCTGAACAGCGCCTCATGGAAGGCCGGCGCCAGGGGCGCGGCCTGGCCGCCTGCGGCCAGGTCACGACGCCGGAAGTCGGCCACCACCGGGCGACCGGTGAGTTCGGCGAGCAGGCTGGGGTTGTCGAGCTGCAGCGTATAGGCCGGGCCGCCGCCGTGGCCCCCGGGGGCGTGCTCGATGGTCTGCCCGTGGCTGCCGATGGCCGTGATGGCCTCTCTCTCCACCCCGCTCGAGGCAAGCAGTGCCTCGACGGCCGTAGCCTGCAGGCGGGAGAAGGCGTCCTCGGCGGCCGCCAGTTCGCTGAATGCCACCCGGTCGGCATGGCAGAGCCGCCACAGCAGGTCGCGCGGCACCTCGGGCATCGGCGTCTCATGGGTGGCGACCAGGCGGGGTGCACCGTCCTCGCGGATCTCGACGAGGGCGGCATCGATGCCGTCGAGGCTGGTGCCTGACATCAGGCCGATGAAGAGGCTCATGGGGACTCCCGGGCGGGCTCAACCGTGGATGGCCGGACATGGTAACATCCCCGACCATTCGACTACCGAGTGCCCGCGGGGCCGCGGGCCGCCTGCTGAGTGGAGAGGAGACAATGACCGATGTTGCTGGCGCCCTGGCGCTGCTGAAGCGCGGCACCCACGAGATTCTGCTCGAGGAGGAGCTGGTCAAGAAGCTGGAGTCCGGGCGCAAGCTGCGCATCAAGGCGGGCTTCGACCCCACCGCGCCTGACCTGCATCTGGGGCACAGCGTGCTGCTGACCAAGATGCGCCAGTTCCAGGACCTGGGCCATGAGGTCATCTTCCTGATCGGCGACTTCACCGGCCGCATCGGGGACCCCACCGGCAAGAACGTGACGCGCAAGCCGCTCACCGAGGAGGAGGTCAAGGCCAACGCCCAGACCTACAAGGAGCAGGTATTCAAGATCCTCGACCCCGAGAAGACCGAGGTGCGCTTCAATGCCGAGTGGTTCTCCGCCATGAGCGCGGCCGACATGATCGAGCTGGCGGGGCAGAGCACCGTGGCGCGCATGCTCGAGCGCGACGACTTCGACAAGCGCTACAGCGCGGGTCAGCCGATCTCCATCCACGAGTTCCTCTATCCGCTGGTGCAGGGCTATGACTCCGTGGCGCTGGAGGCCGACGTGGAACTCGGCGGTACCGACCAGAAGTTCAACCTGTTGATGGGACGCGAGATCCAGAAGCATTTCGGCCAGGCGCCCCAGGTCGTGATCACCATGCCGCTGCTCGAGGGACTGGACGGCGTGCAGAAGATGTCCAAGTCCCTGGGCAACTACGTCGGGGTCGACGAGGCGCCGGGGGCGATGTTCAACAAGCTGGTCTCCATGCCCGACAGCCTGATGTGGCGCTACTTCGAGCTGCTCTCGCTCAAGCCCAACGAGGAGATCGAGGCGCTCAAGCGCGATGCCGAGGCCGGTGCCAATCCCCGTGACATCAAGATGATCCTCGCCCGCGAGCTGATCGGCCGCTACCACGGCGAGGCGGCGGCGGCCAACGCCCACCGCTCTGCCGGTAACCAGCTGGCCGAGGGTGAGTTGCCCGAGGACCTGCCCGAGGTCGAGGTCGACTTCGAGGGCAGCGCCCAGGCGCCCATTGCCGCGGTACTGAATCGTGCCGGGCTGACCAAGAACAGTGCCCAGGCCAAGGACATGCTCGGTAACGGGCGGGTCAAGGTGGATGGCGACGTGGTCCAGCGTGACCATATGCTGGAGACCGGGAAGAGCTATGTGATCCAGGCGGGCAAGAAGCGCTATGCCCGGGTGACCATTGCCTGACACCTGTCGGCAAGTATCCCCACGACGCCCGCCCCGCGCGGGCGTCGTCGTCTCCGCCGGCGGGCCATGTCATCCACAGGCGGTCGGCGTGACGGGGCTGTGGACGGCCTGCCAGCCGCCCGATCGTCATCACCGGTTCACGGGGGCGTCATCGCCGTGACATTTTTCTTCGCGAGGGCCTTGCGCGGTCCCGGGGAAATCCGTAAAGTACGCATCCGCTGCCGGCGACGGGCACACGTTGCAGGCGGTGGAAAGTGGCAGAAGTGCTTGTTTCCATTTGGGTTTTTCGAGAAGTTCCGAAAAATTCCCGCTTGACGAACTCGCCGCATTCGGTAGAATGCACGCCACTCGTGACAGAGACCCGCCAAGGGCTTTATCGGCACTCGCATCGCTCCGGCGGTACGAGAGTTGGCCACCCGCTTCGCTTCTTCGGAACGCCTCGCAGGGTTGACAACGACAGCCGGTCACGTAGAATACGCCTTCCTCGCAGGGCGCCGGCGAGACCGCCGCTTCAGCAGAAGCCGGGCACGACGGCAACAGCGAGATGCTCCCCGCTCGAATGAGAGCTCGGAGCCGCTCTTTAACAATCGATCAGGTAATTCAT
Organism: Halomonas sp. CKK8; assembly: GCF_029625235.1. Classification (NCBI taxonomy): domain Bacteria; kingdom Pseudomonadati; phylum Pseudomonadota; class Gammaproteobacteria; order Oceanospirillales; family Halomonadaceae; genus Halomonas; species Halomonas sp. CKK8. The sequence continues at coordinate 198,841 of NZ_CP121193.1, forward strand.
GTGGGCGCTTGTCGGGATGTCGGTGACCAGTCACTGAAACATTCAAGGCAAGCGACTCGTCAAAGAGACGTTTGAACCTTGAGCCAGGTTTGGTTCCACCTTAGGAACTGTCAGACTTTAAACTGAAGAGTTTGATCATGGCTCAGATTGAACGCTGGCGGCAGGCCTAACACATGCAAGTCGAGCGGAAACGATGGAGCTTGCTCCAGGCGTCGAGCGGCGGACGGGTGAGTAATGCATAGGAATCTGCCCGGTAGTGGGGGATAACCTGGGGAAACCCAGGCTAATACCGCATACGTCCTACGGGAGAAAGCAGGGGATCTTCGGACCTTGCGCTATCGGATGAGCCTATGTCGGATTAGCTTGTTGGTGAGGTAATGGCTCACCAAGGCGACGATCCGTAGCTGGTCTGAGAGGATGATCAGCCACATCGGGACTGAGACACGGCCCGAACTCCTACGGGAGGCAGCAGTGGGGAATATTGGACAATGGGCGAAAGCCTGATCCAGCCATGCCGCGTGTGTGAAGAAGGCTTTCGGGTTGTAAAGCACTTTCAGTGAGGAAGAAGGCCTTGGGGCTAATACCCCCGAGGAAGGACATCACTCACAGAAGAAGCACCGGCTAACTCCGTGCCAGCAGCCGCGGTAATACGGAGGGTGCGAGCGTTAATCGGAATTACTGGGCGTAAAGCGCGCGTAGGCGGCGTGATAAGCCGGTTGTGAAAGCCCCGGGCTCAACCTGGGAACGGCATCCGGAACTGTCAGGCTAGAGTGCAGGAGAGGAAGGTAGAATTCCCGGTGTAGCGGTGAAATGCGTAGAGATCGGGAGGAATACCAGTGGCGAAGGCGGCCTTCTGGACTGACACTGACGCTGAGGTGCGAAAGCGTGGGTAGCAAACAGGATTAGATACCCTGGTAGTCCACGCCGTAAACGATGTCGACTAGCCGTTGGGGTCCTTGAGACCTTTGTGGCGCAGTTAACGCGATAAGTCGACCGCCTGGGGAGTACGGCCGCAAGGTTAAAACTCAAATGAATTGACGGGGGCCCGCACAAGCGGTGGAGCATGTGGTTTAATTCGATGCAACGCGAAGAACCTTACCTACCCTTGACATCGTGCGAACTTTCCAGAGATGGATTGGTGCCTTCGGGAACGCACAGACAGGTGCTGCATGGCTGTCGTCAGCTCGTGTTGTGAAATGTTGGGTTAAGTCCCGTAACGAGCGCAACCCTTGTCCCTATTTGCCAGCGATTCGGTCGGGAACTCTAGGGAGACTGCCGGTGACAAACCGGAGGAAGGTGGGGACGACGTCAAGTCATCATGGCCCTTACGGGTAGGGCTACACACGTGCTACAATGGCCGGTACAAAGGGTTGCGAAGCCGCGAGGTGGAGCTAATCCCGAAAAGCCGGTCTCAGTCCGGATCGGAGTCTGCAACTCGACTCCGTGAAGTCGGAATCGCTAGTAATCGTGAATCAGAATGTCACGGTGAATACGTTCCCGGGCCTTGTACACACCGCCCGTCACACCATGGGAGTGGACTGCACCAGAAGTGGTTAGCCTAACTTCGGAGGGCGATCACCACGGTGTGGTTCATGACTGGGGTGAAGTCGTAACAAGGTAGCCGTAGGGGAACCTGCGGCTGGATCACCTCCTTAAACGACCAGTCCCGGCACCCGGCAAGTGTCCACAATGAATTACCTGATCGGCCAGAGCAAAAGACTGTTTGGGTATAGGCCCAGCGTGACCAATGGGTCTGTAGCTCAGTTGGTTAGAGCGCACCCCTGATAAGGGTGAGGTCGGCAGTTCAAGTCTGCCCAGACCCACCATTCTCTGAACGGCCGGGTAGCTCAGTTGGTTAGAGCGCACCCCCGGACGTTCTGTAAAGAGAAGGGTGAGGTCGCGGGGTTTATTTCAAGTCTGCCCAGACCCACCAAATTTGTGTCATACGTCGTTGCTTTCCACCTCGTGTAGCAGGCTACACGTCGGCGAAAAGCGCCTTGTCTGACCCAAATTGCATCAGGGGCCTTAGCTCAGCTGGGAGAGCGCCTGCCTTGCACGCAGGAGGTCAGCGGTTCGATCCCGCTAGGCTCCACCATCCAACAGTCCGTGACCTGATCGAGTCTGCAGTCACAAGCCATCGTCACATTGAGTGATGACAGGTTTGTGACTGTCGATTGACAGTCTGCTCTTTAACAATGTGAATCATGCTGACAAACGTTTCTTCCGAGAGGAAGAGACACGAGATACGTCTCAAGCGTATCCGGCAATTGTCGATCGTCATCGCGGACCAGACCTCTTGGGGTTATATGGTCAAGCGATGAAGCGCATACGGTGGATGCCTAGGCAGCCAGAGGCGATGAAAGACGTGGAAGCCTGCGATAAGGCTCGGCGAGGTGGCAAACAACCTGTGACCCGGGCATTTCTGAATGGGGAAACCCACCCACGGTAACGTGGGTATCCCACACTGAATCCATAGGTGTTGGGAGGCGAACCGGGGGAACTGAAACATCTCAGTACCCCGAGGAAAAGAAATCAACCGAGATTCCCCCAGTAGCGGCGAGCGAACGGGGAGTAGCCCTTAAGCGGCACGACTGATAGGCGAACAGGCTGGGAAGCCTGACCATAGCGGGTGATAGTCCCGTAGCCGAAATCTGAGTGTCGTGAAATCGAGTAGGTCGGGGCACGAGAAACCTTGACTGAAGACGGGGGGACCATCCTCCAAGGCTAAATACTCCTGGCTGACCGATAGTGAACCAGTACCGTGAGGGAAAGGCGAAAAGAACCCCGGAGAGGGGAGTGAAATAGATCCTGAAACCGTATGCGTACAAGCAGTGGGAGCATGCATGTCATGTGACCGCGTACCTTTTGTATAATGGGTCAGCGACTTATTTTCAGTGGCGAGCTTAACCGTATAGGGGAGGCGTAGCGAAAGCGAGTCTTAACTGGGCGACCAGTCGCTGGGAATAGACCCGAAACCGGGCGATCTATCCATGAGCAGGTTGAAGGTTGAGTAACATCAACTGGAGGACCGAACCAGGATCTGTTGAAAAAGATTTGGATGACTTGTGGATCGGAGTGAAAGGCTAATCAAGCCCGGAGATAGCTGGTTCTCCTCGAAAGCTATTTAGGTAGCGCCTCACGTAGCACCGCCGGGGGTAGAGCACTGTTTCGGCTAGGGGGTCATCCCGACTTACCAACCCGAGGCAAACTCCGAATACCGGTGAGTGACGCGTGGGAGACACACAGCGGGTGCTAACGTCCGTTGTGAAAAGGGAAACAACCCAGACCGTCAGCTAAGGTCCCGAAATCCTGGTTAAGTGGGAAACGATGTGGGAAGGCTCAGACAGCTAGGAGGTTGGCTTAGAAGCAGCCATCCTTTAAAGAAAGCGTAATAGCTCACTAGTCGAGTCGGCCTGCGCGGAAGATGTAACGGGGCTCAAACCAGGTACCGAAGCTACGGGTTCGTCGAATGACGAGCGGTAGAGGAGCGTCGTGTAAGCCGATGAAGGTGGATCGAGAGGTCTGCTGGAGGTATCACGAGTGCGAATGCTGACATGAGTAACGACAAGGGGAGTGAAAAACTCCCCCGCCGGAAGACCAAGGGTTTCTGTTCGACGCTAATCGGAGCAGAGTGAGTCGGCCCCTAAGGCGAGGCCGAAAGGCGTAGTCGATGGGAAACGGGTCAATATTCCCGTACCTCACTGTATTGCGATGGGGGGACGAAGAAGGCTAGGTGAGCCAGGCGTTGGTTGTCCTGGTGAAAGTCAGTAGGCTGGGGAATCAGGCAAATCCGGTTCCCCAAGGCCGAGAGACGAGACGAACAGACTACGGTCTGGAAGTCATCGATGCCACGCTTCCAGGAAAAGCCTCTAAGCTTCAGATACAGTGGGACCGTACCCCAAACCGACACAGGTGGTCAGGTAGAGAATACCCAGGCGCTTGAGAGAACTCGGGTGAAGGAACTAGGCAAAATGGTGCCGTAACTTCGGGAGAAGGCACGCCGGACTAGGGTGACGGGACTTGCTCCCTGAGCCTGAACCGGTCGAAGATACCAGGTGGCTGCAACTGTTTATTAAAAACACAGCACTCTGCAAACGCGCAAGCGGACGTATAGGGTGTGACGCCTGCCCGGTGCCGGAAGGTTAAGTGATGGTGTTAGCGCAAGCGAAGCTCCTGATCGAAGCCCCGGTAAACGGCGGCCGTAACTATAACGGTCCTAAGGTAGCGAAATTCCTTGTCGGGTAAGTTCCGACCTGCACGAATGGCGTAATGATGGCCACGCTGTCTCCACCCGAGACTCAGTGAAATTGAAATCGCAGTGAAGATGCTGTGTACCCGCGGCTAGACGGAAAGACCCCGTGAACCTTTACTATAGCTTCACACTGGACGCTGATGTTGCTTGTGTAGGATAGCTGGGAGGCTTGGAAACCGTGGCGCCAGCCACGGTGGAGCCAACCTTGAAATACCAGCCTGGCATCATTGGCGTTCTAACTCAGGTCCGTGATCCGGATCGAGGACCGTGTGTGGTGGGTAGTTTGACTGGGGCGGTCTCCTCCCAAAGCGTAACGGAGGAGCACGAAGGTACCCTCAGCACGGTTGGAAATCGTGCATTGAGTGCAAGAGCATAAGGGTGCTTAACTGCGAGACAGACACGTCGAGCAGGTACGAAAGTAGGTTCTAGTGATCCGGTGGTTCTGTATGGAAGGGCCATCGCTCAACGGATAAAAGGTACTCCGGGGATAACAGGCTGATACCGCCCAAGAGTTCACATCGACGGCGGTGTTTGGCACCTCGATGTCGGCTCATCACATCCTGGGGCTGAAGTCGGTCCCAAGGGTATGGCTGTTCGCCATTTAAAGTGGTACGCGAGCTGGGTTTAGAACGTCGTGAGACAGTTCGGTCCCTATCTGCCGTGGGCGTTGGATGTTTGAGAAGTGCTGCTCCTAGTACGAGAGGACCGGAGTGGACGCACCTCTGGTGTTCCGGTTGTCACGCCAGTGGCATTGCCGGGTAGCTATGTGCGGACGGGATAACCGCTGAAAGCATCTAAGCGGGAAGCCCCCTTCAAGATGAGACATCCCCGAGGCCTTGAGCCTCCTGAAGGGCCCAGCGAGACCAGCTGGTTGATAGGCCGGATGTGGAAGCGCTGCAAGGCGTTGAGCTAACCGGTACTAATGGCCCGTGAGGCTTGACCATATAACACCCAAGCGGTCTGCCGATGGCGACCGACATGACGGATACGACGAGACGTATCGTCAGCATGATTCACCGTTTTTCGCCTGACGACCATAGCGTGCGGGAACCACCTGATCCCATGCCGAACTCAGCAGTGAAACCGCTCAGCGCCGATGGTAGTGTGGGGCCTCCCCATGCGAGAGTAGGTCATCGTCAGGCACTTATTCAGAAACCCCGGCCATTGGTCGGGGTTTCGTCGTTCCGGGGGCCTCCCCATGAAGCGTAGCGGAGCGCCGCCCGCCGGAGCCCGGCGCAATCATCGTCAGGCACCTATCCCGAGAAAACCCCGTGTTCGAACGAGCACGGGGTTTTTTCATGTGCGTCGGCCAAACGGACGTGATGTCAGGGCCTCCCCCTGGAGAGTAGCGGAGCGCCGCCCGAGTCATCGTCAGGCACCTATCTCGAGAAGACCCCGTGTTCGAAAGAGCACGGGGTCTTTTCATTCCAGGAACCCCGGCTTCGTTTGAGGCTGGGGGTTCCTCGTTTATGGCCGCCGTTACGGCGTGGGTTCTTCGTACAGCTCGATCGGGGTGCCATCGGGGTCGGCCAGGAAGGTGAAGCGTGCGCCGGTCAGCTCGTCGACCCGGATGGGTTCCGGCTGGGCACCCCGAGCCCTCAGCAGGTCGATGCATGCCTCGAGGTCCGGAGTTGCCAGGGCGAGATGGCGAAGGCCGCAGGCTTCGGGGTAGCTGGGACGTGGCGGCGGCGAGGGGAAGGAGAACAGCTCCAGCTGGATACCCCCGGGCAGGCGCAGGTCCAGCTTGTGGCTTTCCCGTTCGGCTCGCCAGGTCTCCTGGATGATCTCGGCATCCATCACCTCGAGATAGAAGCGCCGGGCGCGGTCATAGTCGGCGGTGATCAGTGCCACGTGATGGACGCTGGCAAGCGGCAGTCGAGGACGTTCCCTGGTCATGGGTGGCCCTGGCGACACTGGCTCTCGAGCGCCTCGATAAGACTGTCCATCTCGTCATCGGTACCGATGGAGATCCGCAGGTGATCGCGCAGCACCTCGGTGTTGAAGTGTCGCACCAGCACGCCGCGTTCGCGCAGGCCCACGAAGAGCTGGGCGGCATCGAACTCCGGGTGGCTGACCAGCACGAAGTTGGTCTGCGAGGGCAGCACCTGGAAGCCCAGGGCCTCGAGTCGCACCCGGGTACGCTCGCGGGTGGTGATCACCGCCTCGCGGCAGGCCTCGAAGTGCTTGCGGTCCGCCAGGGAGGCGATGCCCAGGGCGCTGGCCAGGCTGTCCACGGGGTAGGAGTTGAAGGAGTCCTTGACCCGCTCCAGCCCCTCGATCAGCTCGCGGGAGCCCACCGCATAGCCGAGCCGCAGGCCGGCCAGGCTGCGTGACTTGGAGAAGGTGCCGGTGACCAGCAGGTTGGGGAAGCGCTCGACCAGCGGCACGGCACTCTCGCCGCCGAAGTCCACGTAGGCCTCGTCGACCAGCACCACCGCCTCGGAGACCCGCTCCAGCAGCCCGGCGATCGCCTCGCGTCCATGGCCATGGCCGGTGGGGGCGTTGGGGTTGGCGAAGATCACCCCGCCGGCATCCTGGCCGAAGGCATCGAGGTCGACGCGCCACTGGGCGTCAAGGGGGTGGGTGCGGCGCTCGACGCCATAGAGGCGGCAGTAGACCGGATAGAAGCTGTAGGAGATGCTCGGCATCTCCAGCGGGCGTGCCTGGCGGAAGAAGGCCTGGAAGGCCAGGGCGAGCACCTCGTCGGAGCCGTTGCCGACGAACACCTGCTCCATCGCCACCCCGAGCTCCTCCGCCAGGGCCGCGCGCAGGGCGCGGGACTCCGGGTCCGGATAGCGCCGCAGGTGGTCGGCGGGGAAGTCGCGCAGGGCGGCCTCGACGCCGGGGGCCGGCGGATAGGGGTTCTCGTTGGTGTTCAGCTTGATCAGGCGCTCGCGGGGCTGCTCACCCGGGACATAGGGGGTCAGCTCACGAACGGCGGGGCTCCAGAACTTGCTCATGGTCACTCGCTCGGGGATTGGACTTTGGTCATGGTGACCCGAGCGGCGTGACCGCGCAAGCCGCGGCCATGCTAGTCTCGGGGGCCGCCATCGATCATTCGCTGCCTACGGACCCGTGTAATGACCGCCCAGATCCTCGCCACCCTGCTGCCCGTCTTCCTGATCGCCGGCTGCGGGACTCTTTACGGCCGCTTCCGTACGCCGGACATCCGTGGCCTGAACACCCTCAACATGGAGCTCTTCGTGCCGATGCTGGTGTTCGCCGTGCTCGCCGACCGCCAGGCGCCCCTGGCGGACTATGCGAGCCTGGCACTGGCGGGGGCCGTGGTGGTGCTGGGGTCGGGGCTCGTGCTCTGGCCGGTGGCGAAGTGGCTGAAGCTCGAGACCAAGACCTTCCTGCCGCCGATGATGTTCAACAACTCCGGCAACATGGGGATCCCCCTGCTGGTGCTGGCCTTCGGCGAGAAGGCCCTGCCGGCGGCGGTGGTGCTGTTCATCATCGAGATGCTGCTGCACTTCTCGGTGGGGCTCTACATGCTCAGCCCGCACACTCCCCTGTGGCGGCTGCTGCGCATGCCCATCGTGCTGGCAAGCCTGGCGGGCCTCGCCGTCAACCTGGGCGGCGTGCTCCTGCCGGGCTGGTTCCTGGAGGCGCTGCACATGCTGGGCGGAGTCTGCATCCCGCTGATGCTCTTCGCCCTGGGCGTGAGGATGCTGGACATCGACTTCGGCGACTGGAAGACCGGCCTGCTCGGGGCGGTGCTCTGCCCGCTCTCGGGACTGGTACTGGCCGTGCCGCTGATCTGGTGGCTCGGCCTCTCGGGCCTGCAGGCGGCGGCCCTCTGGGTGTTTGCCGCCCTGCCGCCGGCCGTGTTGAACTACCTGGTGGCCGAGCAGTATCGCCAGGAGCCCCACAAGGTGGCCTCGCTGGTGCTGATCGGCAACCTGGGCAGCCTGGTCGTCATGCCGCTGGTGCTGGCACTGATCTTCACCCATGTCTATCCGCTGGCCTGATGCAGGGCGGGGAGGCTGTCCGCTGAGGACACGAGAGGTTATGCTGTCATTCAGGCTGCCGTGTATCACGGCGTCATGCCCATTGGTTAGGAGGACACAAATGCAAATCAGGACCTTGCTGGCCGGCACCGCCCTGGCCGCCCTGTTGGCCGGCTGCGCCGCCGGACCCACCGACCAGGCCGCCGCCCCGGAGATGGAAGCGACCACGGCGACCTACCAGGGAACCCTGCCGTGTCGCAACTGCGACGGCATCGACCTGAACGTGACCCTGAACGGCGAGGAGCAGGGTGCCACCGAGGAGCGCACCTTCGACCTCGAGGCCTCCTATCGGGCGCACCCCCAGAACCCGCCGGACGAGAACTACGCGGGTAACTGGGAGGTCCTCGAGGGAACGGAGCAGGATCCCACCGCCACCGTCTACGAGCTGACGCCCGATGGCGAAGGGCAGACCTACTACTTCCTGCGTGTCGATGAGCAGACCCTCGAGCTGATCGACCCCAACCTGCGCCGCTTCCAGAACAGCGAGATGCTGCAGCTCAAGCGCCTGTAACCGTCTGAATGCGCAGTACCGGGGCGGCCCTCAGGGTCGCCCCTTGTCGTTGCGTGCATGCCATCGGGCCGTGGCGGATGGAATGATGGCCCCGACCGTGGGAGAGAGAGAGCCGCATGGCCAAAGCGAAGAGCGCCTTCGTCTGCACCGAGTGTGGTGCCGAGTACCGCAAGTGGCAGGGGCAGTGCAGCAGCTGCCAGGAATGGAATACCCTGAGCGAGGTCCGCCTCTCGGCGGCGCGGCCCGGTGCCGCCACGGGCGCTGCCTCGACCGCGCGCGGCGGCTACGCCGGTGGCCTGTCCCGCGAGGTGGTCGACCTGGCCAGCGTCGACCTCAGCGAGGTGCCCAGGCTCTCCTCCACCTTCGCGGAGTTCGACCGGGTGCTGGGCGGAGGCCTGGTGCCGGGGTCGGCGGTGCTGCTCGGGGGGCACCCCGGGGCCGGCAAGTCGACTCTGCTGCTGCAGACCGCCTGCAAGCTGGCCCAGTCCCGCCGGGTGGTCTACGTCACCGGCGAGGAGTCGCTCTCCCAGGTGGCAATGCGCGCCCATCGCCTGCAGCTGCCGGTACAGGGCCTGAAGATGCTGGCCGAGACCAGCATCGAGACCATCCTTGCCGTGGCCGAGCGCGAGCGTCCCGAGATCCTGATCATCGACTCCATCCAGACCATGCACCTGGAGGATATCGCCTCGGCCCCCGGAGGCGTCGCCCAGGTGCGCGAGTCCGCCGCGGCCCTGACCCGCTTCGCCAAGCAGAGCAATACTGTGCTGATGCTGGTGGGACACGTCACCAAGGACGGCAGCCTCGCTGGCCCCAAGGTGCTGGAGCACATGATCGATGCCTCGCTGCTGCTCGAGGGCGGGGCGGATTCCCGCTTTCGTACCCTGCGCGGGCAGAAGAACCGCTTCGGCGCGGTCAACGAGCTCGGCGTGTTCGCCATGCTCGAGCACGGCCTAAAGGAGGTAAAGAACCCCAGTGCCATCTTCCTCTCGCGCAACGAGGAGCAGAGTGCCGGCAGCCTGGTGATGGTGGTCTGGGAGGGCACCCGGCCGATCCTCGTGGAGGTCCAGGCGCTGCTCGACGAGTCGGCGCTGGGCAACCCGCGCCGCGTCGCCGTGGGCCTCGACCAGAACCGCCTGGCCATGCTGCTGGCGGTGCTGCATCGCCACGGCGGGCTGTTCACCGGGGACCAGGATGTCTTCCTCAACGTGGTCGGCGGGGTCAAGGTGCTGGAGACCAGCGCCGACCTGGCGGTGCTGCTGGCGGTGGTCTCCAGCCTGCAGAACCGGCCGCTCCCCCGGGAGCTGGTGGTGTTCGGCGAGGTGGGGCTCTCCGGCGAGATCCGCCCGGTACCCAGTGGCCAGGAGCGCATCGTCGAGGCGGCCAAGCACGGCTTCACGCGGGCCATCGTGCCCCGCGGCAATGCCCCCAAGCGCTCGCCCGAGGGCATGGAGGTGGTCGCCGTGGACAAGCTCGCCGAGGCCCTGGACGCCCTCTAGGCCCCCCACTCTGATGTAGAATGCGGGTAGTGAATGCCAAGGAGAACGAGATGAGCGCCATCCGCCTGACCCAGTACAGCCACGGCGCCGGCTGCGGCTGCAAGATCGCCCCCGACGTGCTCGACGGCATCCTCGCCAAGGCGGGCCCCGGGGCCAGCCACTCGCGGCTGATCGTCGGCAACCAGGGGCGCGAGGACGCCGCCGTCTACGACCTGGGCGACGGCCGCGGCATGATCGCCACCACCGACTTCTTCATGCCCATCGTCGACGACCCCTTCGACTTCGGCCGCATCGCGGCGATCAATGCCATCAGCGACGTCTATGCCATGGGCGGCAAGCCGGTGCTGGCGCTGGGCATCCTCGGCTGGCCGCTGGACACGCTCGGTGCCGAGGTCGCCGGCGACGTGGTGGCCGGTGCCCAGGCGGTGTGCCGCGAGCTGGGCCTGGCGCTTGCCGGCGGTCACTCCATCGACGCCCCCGAGCCGATCTTCGGCCTGGCGGTCAATGGCCTCGTCGACCTCGAACACCTCAAGCTCAACAAGGGCGCCAAGCCCGGCGACCTGCTGTTTCTTACCAAGCCGCTGGGGGTGGGCCTGCTGACCACGGCCGAGAAACAGGGGCTGATCGAGCCCGGCCACCAGGGTGTGGCGCGGGAGACCATGCTCAAGTCCAATGCCATCGGCATGGAGCTGGCCAAGGTCAAGGGCGTGCATGCCATGACCGACGTCACCGGCTTCGGCCTGGCGGGCCACCTCGCCGAGATCTGCACGGCCAGTGGCGTGGCCGCCCGGGTCAACTTCCGACGCCTGCCGCGCCTCGCCGAGGCCGAGGCCTATCGCCGTAAGGGCGCGGTACCCGGCGGCACCAAGCGCAATCGCGAGGCACTGGGTGAGAGCCTGCCGCAGATGGACGAGGCCCACTGGCAGTGGCTCTGCGACCCGCAGACCTCCGGTGGCCTGCTGCTCTCGGTGCACCCCTCCTGGGAGGACGATGTGGAGCGCATCGGCCGCCAGCACGGTATCGAGCTCGTGCCCTTCGGCGAGATCGTCAAGGCCAGCGGGCCGGCGCTGATCGAGGTGCGTGGATGAGCCTGCCGCTGGTCGAGCCTGACCTCGCGCTGCTGCGGGAAGGGCGCGTACTGATCGATGTCCGTGCGCCGGTGGAGTTCGCCCAGGGCGCCCTGCCCGGGGCGGTGAACCTGCCGCTGATGGACGACGAGGAGCGCCACCTCGTGGGCATCGCCTACAAGGCGCATGGCCAGGACGCCGCCATCGCCCTGGGCGAGCGGCTGGTCAGCGGCGGCCTCAAGGCGGCGCGTGTCGCCGCCTGGCAGCGGCTCCTCGCGGCGCACCCCGACGCCATCATCTACTGCTTCCGCGGCGGGCTGCGCTCCCAGGTCGCCCAGCAGTGGCTGGCGGATGCCGGCATCCTGCGCCCGCGTATCCGCGGCGGCTGGAAGGCGATGCGCCAGGCCCTCTGTGCGCGCATCGACGCCGCGGCCGAGCAGCCGCTGCTGGTGGTGGGGGGGCTCACCGGCTGTGCCAAGACGCCGCTGATCCTGGCGCTGGACAATGGCCTCGACCTGGAGGGCTGTGCCCGTCACAAGGGCTCGGCCTTCGGGCGCCACCCGTTGCCGGCGCCCAGCCAGATCGACTTCGAACATGCCATGGGGCTGCGCCTGCTGGAGTTGCCCGGGCCGCTGGTGGTGGAGGACGAGTCCCGGCGCATCGGGGCGGCCAACATTCCGCTGCGCTTCTGGGAAGGCATGCTGCCGGCGCCGCGCATCCGCATCGAGATGCCCCTGGACTGGCGGCTGGCGCAGATCCGCAAGGACTACATCGACGACCTCTGGGAGGTCCATCGTCGTCAGTTCGGCGACTGGCTGGGCTGGGCGCTGATGCGCAAGCAGCTCGCCACCGCCCTGGGCCGGCTGCGCAAGCGCCTGGGCAGCGAGCGCCTGGCACGCCTGCAGCGCCTGCAGGCGCTCGCCTTCCGCGAGCATGAACGGGGCAATCGCCAGGCCCATGAGGCCTGGCTGGCCCCGCTGCTGACCGAATACTACGACCCGCTCTATCGCCACCAGCTGGAGAAGCACCCCGAACGCCACTTTCTCCACGTCGGCGACTGGGAGAGCTGCCTGCAGGTCGCCAGGGAGTGGTCCGCCGAGGCGCGCCGGAACGGCCTGCTTCAGCCTCAGTCGGCCTGAGCCATCATCCCTGAGCGGTGCTGCCCAGCCACTGGCTGAGCAGGCGGTCGAGCAGCGGGGCCAGCCGGTCGAAGCGCTTCGGGTCGTCGAGCATGGCCGCCCGGTCCTGGGCATGGGGGCTGGTCTCGCTGCCCTCGGGCGCCGCCTGGTGGTCGAGCAGGGCGGTGACGCTGGCGGCGGTGGCCTCCAGGTGGCAGAGCAGGGCCACCACCCGGCCATCGTCCCAGGTGAAGCCCTGCAGCGGGCTGGCCTCGCTGCGGCCCAGCGCCAGGGCATAGTCGGGCAGCGCGAAGACCTCGCGGTGCCACATGAAGGCCTCGAAGGTGTCGGGCAGGTCGACGGGGCTCAGCGGGGCGAGATCCACCCGGTGCCAGCCGGTCTCGGCCACGGTGCCACGGGCCACCACCGCCCCCAGCGCCTCGGCGATCAGGCGGGCGCCGAAGCCGATTCCCAGCAGCGGCTTGTTGGCGTTCAGCGCCTGGTGGATCAGCTTGCGCTCGCCCCTGAGCCAGGGGCATTGGCCCTCCTCGAGGCTGCCCTCGGGGCCGTCGAGCACGATCAGCGCATCGCCATCGGCCAGTCGCGGCGGCAGCTCCCCCTCATCGAGGTGGAAGACGGTGTGGCTGTGGCCCATGCTGGCAAGCCAGTCGGCGATGCGGGCCGGTCCCTGGTGGGGGCTGTGCTGGAGAAGGTGAACGTGCATGCGGGCCTCGCCTTGATGGAATGCCGGGTGACGGACGGGACGGAGCGCAAGGGTACATGAAGCCGGAGCTGCGGGAACAGATACTGACCATCCTGGCCGAGATCCCGCCCGGCCGGGTGACCAGCTACGGGCGCATCGCGGCGATGACCGACGGCGCCACGCCGCGCCTGGTGGCACGGGCCCTGCGCGAGCTGCCCGCTGGCCACGGCCTGCCCTGGTTCCGGGTCATCACCGCTTCCCGCAAGCTGGCCGATCACGGCGGGGCCGAGGAGCAGCGCCGGCGGCTGGTCGCCGAAGGCGTGCTCTTCGATCCCCATGGGCGGGTAGCGAAAGATCGCCTCTGGCCCTGAGACAACCCCAACGCCAAGGAGACTCCATGAGCGGCTTCTTCCACCGCCTGCAGCAGCTCGACCCGCGACGCCAGCAGGCCTTCATGGCGGCGCTTTGCGAGCGGCTGCTGCCCAACTACCGCCTCTATGCCGAGACCACCGGCCAGGGCGACCCGCATGGCATCAGGGTGATCCTGGATCTGGTCTGGGAGCAGCTGGCGGTGAGGGAGGCGCGCATCGACTTCGACCGCCAGGCCGAGAAGCTCGCCGAGCTGGAGCCCCCCGCCGAGGATGACAGCTTCGGGGCGCGGCGTGCCCTGGAGGCGGTGGTGGCCCTCTCGGCGCTGCTCGACACCCTGCGCGGCGAGGCCCCGGAGGCCGTGCTGGAGGTCAGCCGTACGTCGCGCAGCGGGGTGCGCGCCTACATCGAGCTCACCGAGGGCGAGGAGGACGCCACGCGGCTGGCCGCCCTGATGCGCGACCATCCGCTGATGGCGGACGAGAACGACTTCCAGGATGCGGTGCTCGAGGGCGTGGAGGCGGGAGCGCTGGATCGCGAGGCGCTCAAGGCGTTGCGCCGGCTGGGGCGCAACGATGGCGTCAGCAACCTGGGGCTCTCCGTCGAGGAGTAGGCCCACGCCGGCCGGAATGCAAGGGGCTCGCCAAATGGTGAGCCCCTCATTTGCTTACAGGCGCATCTCGATTCCATGCTCCGCCATGTAGCGCTTGGCCTCGGGGATGGTGTACTCGCCGAAGTGGAAGATGCTGGCCGCCAGCACCGCGTCGGCACCGCCCTCGATGACGCCCTCGACCAGGTGGCCGAGGGTGCCGACCCCGCCGGAGGCGATCACCGGCACGCTCACCGCGTCGGCAATGGCGCGGGTCACGCCCAGGTCGAAGCCGGCCTTGGTGCCGTCGCGGTCCATGCTGGTCAGCAGCAGCTCGCCGGCACCGTAGGCCACCATCTTCTTCGCCCACTCCACGGCATCCAGCCCGGTGGGGCGGCGTCCGCCGTGGGTGAAGATCTCCCAGCGCTCCGGCTCGCCTTCCCCGGAGACCTTCTTGGCATCGATGGCCACCACGATGCACTGGCTGCCGAAACGCTCGGCGGCCTCGTGCACGAAGTCGGGATTGGTCACCGCGGCGGTGTTGATCGAAACCTTGTCGGCGCCGGCGTTGAGCATGGTGCGGATGTCGTCGCAGGTGCGGATGCCGCCGCCCACGGTGAGCGGGATGAATACCTCGCCGGCGATGCGCTCGACCATCTCCACCGTGGTGTCGCGGTCCTCGTGGCTCGCCGTGATGTCCAGGAAGGTGATCTCGTCGGCGCCCTGCTGGTTGTAGCGCTGGGCGATCTCCACCGGGTCACCGGCGTCGCGGATGCCGATGAAGTTGACGCCCTTGACCACGCGGCCGGCGTCGACGTCCAGGCACGGAATGATGCGCTTGGCGAGTCCCATGGATCAGCTCCCCTTCTGGCTGAGTGCGTCGCAGAGCCGCTGCGCCTCGGCGACGTCGAGGCTGCCCTCGTAGATGGCGCGCCCGGTGATGGCGCCCAGGATCCCCGGTTCGCCGGCCGCGATCAGGGCACGCAGGTCGTCGAGGTCGGTCACCCCGCCGGAGGCGATCACCGGCAGGCCGCCGTCCCGGGCCAGCGCCGCGGTGGCCTCGACGTTGACGCCCTGCATCATGCCGTCGCGGGCGATGTCGGTGTAGACGATGCTGGAGACGCCATCGTCGGCGAAGCGCTTCGCCAGGTCCACGGCCTTGATCTCGGAGACCTCGGCCCAGCCGTCGGTGGCCACGAAGCCATCCCGGGCGTCCAGGCCAACGATCACATGGCCGGGAAAGGCGCGGCACATCTCGCCGACGAAGGCCGGCTCCTTGACCGCCTTGGTGCCGATGATCACGTAGGAGACCCCGGCCTCGAGGTAGTGCTCGATGGTCTCGGCACTGCGGATGCCGCCGCCGATCTGGATCGGCAGGTCGGGCCAGGCGCGGGCGATGGCGGTGACCGCCTCGCCGTTGACCGGCGCACCCTCGAAGGCGCCGTTGAGGTCGACCAGGTGCAGGCGCCGGGCGCCGGCCTCGACCCAGCGGGCGGCCATGGCCACCGGGTCGTCACCGTAGGTGGTGGCATCGTCCATGCGGCCCTGCTTGAGGCGAACGCACGTGCCGTCCTTGAGGTCGATGGCGGGAATTACCAGCATGTCAGTGTCCTCGGTTGGCCCAGCCGCGGGCGCCTGCAGGGCGCGGCCACGGGCGCCTGTGGAGTGTGGCGCCGCTCAGGGCGTCCATTGAACGAAGTTTTCCAGCAGCTTGAGGCCGGCCCGGGAGCTCTTCTCCGGGTGGAACTGCACGGCGAAGGTGGCATCGCGGCCGATGGCCACGTGGGCGCTCACCCGCCCGTAGTCGGTGGTGCCGAAGACCGTGGCGTCGTCCGCGGCGTCGACATAGTAGCTGTGCACGAAGTAGAAGTGCTCGTCCTGGTCGATGCCCGCCCACAGCGGGTGGTCGTGGTGCTGGTGCACCAGGTTCCAGCCCATGTGGGGCACCTTGAGGCGGTTGCCCCGGTCATCGCGCATGTCGGTCGGGAACTTCCTCACCTCGCCGCGCAGGAACCCCAGGCAGCCGATGCCGCCGTTCTCCTCGCTGTGATCGAGCAGCATCTGCTGGCCGACGCAGATGCCCAGCAGCGGCTTGGCCTGCCGGGCGAGCAGCTCCTCGACCAGGCCACGCAGCTCGGTCTTCTCGAGCTCGCCCATGCAGTCGCGGATGGCGCCCTGGCCGGGCAGCACCAGGCGGGTGGCGCCGCGGATGCGACGGGCATCCCGCGTCACGATCACGTTCTCGTGGGTGACGTGTTCCAGTGCCTTGGCGACGGAATGCAGGTTGCCCATCCCGTAGTCGATGACGGCAATGGTCATGGAGCGCTCCTCGTGTGATCGTTCGGCGGCCTTAGAGGCTGCCCTTGGTGGACGGCATCTGGCCGGCCATGCGCGGGTCCGGCGCCACGGCCATGCGCAGCGCGCGGCCGAAGGCCTTGAAGATGGTTTCCGCCTGGTGGTGGGCGTTGAAGCCCTTCAGGTTGTCGATGTGCAGGGTCACCCGGGCATGGTTGACGAAGCCCTGGAAGAACTCCCAGAACAGCTGGGTATCGAGGCGGCCGATGCTGGCGCGGGTGAACTCGACGTCCATGAACAGCCCCGGTCGGCCGGAGAAGTCCACCACCACCCGCGACAGGGCCTCGTCCAGGGGCACGTAGGCATGGCCGTAGCGGTAGATGCCGCGCTTGTCGCCGATCGCCTGGTGGAAGGCCTGGCCCAGGGTGATGCCGAGGTCCTCGACGGTATGGTGGTCATCGATGTGCAGGTCGCCCACCGCCTCGATATCGAGGTCGATCAGGCCGTGGCGGGCCACCTGGTCGAGCATGTGGTCGAGGAAGGGCACGCCGGTCTCGCAGGCCAGGCGTCCCTCGCCGTCGAGATTGATGGTCACCGTGATCTGGGTTTCCCGGGTGTTCCGGGTGACCGTGGCGATACGCTCGGACATGTCGGATCTCCAGCGCCGGGGCGCGTGTCGAGAGGGGCCGGTGATGGCCACCGGCCGGCAAGGCGGAAGGGCGCCGGTTGCTGTGCCTGGCGCCGCGAGCCTGCCATTATAGTGAATCGCCTGCCCCATCCGCTACAATGCGGGCCATGACAGTGGTGGCGACCCCGCCGCCCCGGCTCAAGGAGATCCACCCATGCCGGTGACCCTTCAACAGGTCGACCAGGCCGCCTGGGAAGCGGATGCCCAGGTACGCCTCGACCTCGCGCGCATCTATGCCGACGCTCCCGCCGAGCGCCTGCCCCTGCCCGTCGATGAGTTCATCCGTGACCACCTCACGAGTGGCCACCTCTTCAGCTGTGCCCGATTCAACGACCGGCTGCTGGGTGCCGTGGCGGTAAAGCCCTACCAGGATGCCTGGTGGCTGTCGAACCTCTGCGTGCGCAGGACGACCCGGCGTCGCGGCGTCGGTTCACGGCTGCTGGCGCTGGTCAGCGAGAGCGCCCATGCCGAGGGGCGCCGCCTCTATGCCGATTCCGCCCATCTGCCGGTGGCCGACCAGATGCTGCTCGCCCGGCTGGGCTACCGGCTCACCCAGGACGGCGACTACTTCGAGCTCGACCTGTCACCCCGGGGAGGCCAGCAATGAAGCGCCTGTTGCGGACGCTGCTCGCCGCCATCGGCGTACTCGGTCTGGTGATGGTCGGCGCCGTGGTCTACGTCACCACCTTCTTCGATCCCGATGACCTCAAGCCGCGGCTCGTCGAGGTGGTGCGCGAGCACAGCGGTCTGGAGCTGAGCCTGGATGGCGCCCTCTCCTGGTCCTTCTATCCCCGCCTGGGGGTAGGCGTGGAGAAGGCCGAGGCCCGTCTGCCGGACCAGGCGGAGGACTCGACGCCCTTCGCCGCCTTCTCCCACGCCGAGGTCAGCCTGGCCTTCACGCCGCTGCTGCGCGGTGAGATCGCCATCGACGGCCTGACCCTCGACGGCCTCTACCTCGACCTCAAGCGCGACGCGCAGGGGGAGGGCAACTGGGAAGTGTTGCTGGAGCGGTTGGGCGAGAGCGGCGAGGAGGCCGAGGCTGCCCTGGCGCCGGCCAGCGCCGGGCCCGACCCGGACATCGACACCGGCCTCTCGGTAGCGCTCAACGTTGCCAGCGTGCAGGTCCGGGACGGTGAGGTGCGCTTCCGCGATGCCCTGAGCGACCGCGAGCTGCTCTTCGAGAACGTCCAGGTCAGCGGCAGCAACGTCAATCCCGGGCGGGCCTTCCCGGTCGCGGCCTCCTTCCGGCTGACGGAGCACGAGGGCCTCGACTGGCGGGAGCAGGAGCGTGAGGCGCGCCTGGTCAGCGAGGTCTCCCTGAAGGGCCGGGTGGCCCTGGGCCTGGCAGAGGGCCGGCACGTGCTGGAGGGCCTGAGCCTGGAGACGGTCAATCGCCTCGCCGGCCTGGAGAGTGAGCAGAAGGTCAACCTCAAGGGGGCCCAGTTGGTGGTGAACGTCGGCGAGGGCAGCCTGCAGCTGGAGGAGGGGCAGCTCGACGCCAGCCTCCAGCATCCGCGCCTGGGCGAGAAGGTGGTGCCGCTGTCGCTGGCCTTCACCCTGGACGCCGACCTCGACGAGCAGAGCGCCCGCCTGCGCGACCTGGCGCTCACCGGGCCCGATAGCCTGGCGCTCAGCGGCAACCTCAACCTGAGCCAGCTCGCCGAGGCGCCGGCCTACACCGGCCAGCTGCGCCTGGCGCCGCTGTCGCTGCGGCCCTGGCTGACGCGGCTCGACATGATGCCCGAGATGGCCAATGGCGAGGCGCTATCCGACGTCGCGCTGACCAGCCCTGTCAGCGGCGACCTCGAACGCTTCGAACTCGCCGGCCTGACCCTGGTGCTGGATGGCAGCACCTTCACCGGCCGCCTGGCGGGACAATATGACGGCGAGCAGCTCGCCGCCGACCTGCAGGGCGACAAGCTCGACTTGGACGGCTACCTGCCGCCCCCGGGGATGGAGGACGATGGAGCCTCGCTGTGGCGCCTGCCGGGCATCCGCCGGGCCCATGCCGCCGAGTCGGAGGGGCTGGTGCCGACGGAGTGGCTGTCCGCCCTCACGCTCGATGCCCATCTGGCCCTGGGTGAGCTGCGCATGGCGGGACTGGACTTCCAGGACGTCGACCTGACCCTTGAGGGGCGCGACGGACGCCATCGCCTGGTCGCCTTCGAGTCGCGCTTCCACGATGGCCGCCTGTCCGCCGACGGCGCCCTCGACCTGCGCGAGACGCCGCCACGCTGGCAGCTGGCGCCGAAGGTCGAGCGGGTGCGCCTGGAGTCGCTGCTCGAGGCCCTCGGCAACGAGCCGGCGCCCCTGAGCGGGCGCTTCAGCGGCGAGGGCGAGCTCGCCACCCGCGGCAACACCCTGGTGGAGCTCAGGCGCCACCTGGGCGGCAACCTCGCCACCCGCATCGAGGAGGGGGCAATTCCCGGTGTCAACGTTTCCCGGGAGCTGTGCACCACGGCCGCCGCCCTGGAGGGTGAGCAGCTCGACCGCGAGTGGCGCGACGAGACCCGCTTCGAGCGCATCCGCGCCACCCTGACACTGGACGAGGGCACCGCCAGGAGTGACGACCTGCTGGTCACGCTGCCCGGCATGGAAGTGGGCGGCAAGGGTCAGCTGGACCTGGTCAGCGAGCAGTTCGACCTGCGCGCCGCGCTGCGCCTGGTCAATGCCGAGAACGCCCCCTGCGAGGTCAACCGGCGCCTGGAGCGGGTGCCGTTGCCGGTGCGCTGCGAGGGACAGCTTGACGGCGACCGTGCCGAATGGTGTCGCCTCGACCGCCAGGCCTTCCAGGGCACCCTGGCCGAGCTGCTGCGCGACGAGGCCTCGCAGCGTGCCGGCGAGGAGGTCGAGAAGCGCCTCGAGGGCGCCGCCGAGAAGATCGACGAGCGCCTGGGCGAGGAGGCCGGCAAGGAACTTCGCGATGCCCTGAAGGGTCTATTCGATTGAGCAACACGTACGACCAGTCCCTGCGCCGACTTCCCCAGTCGGCGCTTTTTTGTTCGCAGTGAGAGCCCCATGACGGACATGCCGCCCACCATCCTGCCGCCGGAGCGCTTCCAGCAGCGCCTGCTCGCCTGGTTCGACGCCCACGGCCGCCACGACCTGCCCTGGCAGCACCAGCGCAGCCCCTACCGGGTGTGGGTCTCGGAGATCATGCTGCAGCAGACCCAGGTGGCCACGGTGATCCCCTACTTCGAGCGCTTCATGGTGCGCTTTCCCGACGTGGCGTCGCTGGCGGCGGCCGACCAGGACGAGGTGCTGCACCTGTGGACCGGGCTCGGCTACTACGCCCGGGGGCGCAACCTCCACAAGGCCGCCCGGGTGGTGGTCGATGAGCATGGCGGGGCCTTTCCCGTCCACAGCCTCGACGAGATGGCGGCGCTGCCCGGCATCGGCCGCTCCACGGCCGGGGCGATCATCGCCCAGAGCACCGGGCGGCGTGCGGTTATCCTCGACGGCAACGTCAAGCGGGTCCTCACGCGCCTGCACGCCGTGGCGGGCTGGCCGGGACGGCCGGCGGTGGAGCGCCGGCTGTGGGCCCTGGCCGAGCACTACACGCCCGATGAGCGCCTGGTCGACTTCACTCAGGCAATGATGGACCTGGGCGCGACCCTCTGCCGGCGCAGCACCCCCGACTGCGCTCGCTGCCCCTTCGCCGATGTCTGCGAGGCCCACGCCCGCGGCGAGGAGAAGCGCTTCCCCGAATCCAAGCCGCGCAAGGCCCTGCCCACGCGCACCACCGTGATGCTGCTCCTGCAGGACCGGGAGGGGCGCGTGCTGCTCGAGCAGCGCCCCTCCAGCGGCCTGTGGGGCGGGCTCTGGAGCCTGCCGCAGTTCGACGATGCCGAGGCGCTGCGGGCCTGGCTGGACGCCCGGGCGCCGGGCAGCGAACTCGAGCCCGCCTGGACGCCCTTCACCCATGTCTTCAGCCACTTCCGCCTCGAGATCACCCCGCAGCCGGCACGGATCGGCCGGCTGGACGCGGTGGACGAGGCGCGTTGCTGGTACGATCCCTCTGACCCCGCCAGCATCGGCCTGGCGGCGCCGGTCAAGGCGCTGCTGGCGTCCCTGGCGCCCTTCGCGCTGACCACCACCGCCGGGCCCTGACACCCGCACGAGGAGAGACCCGATGAGCCAGACCGTCTTCTGTCGCAAGTACCAGAAGGAAATGGATGCCCTGCCGTTCCCGCCGTTGCCCGGCAAGAAGGGCCAGGAGATCCAGGCCAGCGTTTCCCGCCAGGCCTGGGAGGAGTGGCAGGCGCTGCAGACCCGCCTGATCAACGAGAAGCACCTCAACATGCTCGATCCCGCCTCCCGGGAGTACCTGATGGAGCAGATGGAGCGCTTCCTCGACAACCGCGAGACCGACCAGGCCGAGGGCTATGTTCCCCGGGGCGAGTAGCCCGTCCGTGTCGCCGATCCCCGGCCATCTTTCTGAAACGGAAGGGGTTGACGGAAACGGCCCGCTGGGGTTTAATACGCACCGTTGGCAGCGGCCAGATAGCTCAGTCGGTAGAGCAGGGGATTGAAAATCCCCGTGTCGGCGGTTCGATTCCGTCTCTGGCCACCAATCTGCTGGGGTATAGCCAAGTGGTAAGGCACCGGTTTTTGGTATCGGCATTCCCAGGTTCGAATCCTGGTACCCCAGCCACGCCAACCCTGTTTCCGATTCTGTGACTCGAGTCGGTTCCCGAGCCGGCATAGCTCAGTTGGTAGAGCAACTGACTTGTAATCAGTAGGTCGCGGGTTCGACTCCTGCTGCCGGCACCATCAAGTACCGGGAAGTCCCTGGCCCCTCGCCAGGAAAACCAAGAGTCGCAGCATAGAAGAGGCCACCCGTCGAGGTGGCTTTTTTCGTTGCCCTTGAAACCCCCGAGGGCGTCACCATATGGCATCGTGCGGCTCCTTCACTGGGGTCGCCCGCGGCTGTCCTGCCGTCGGAACGTGTTCGAACTGAGACTGATCACGGAGTCACAGGAGGTGATTGGATGTCAGTGCAGACATCGTCCTATCGCACGCTGGAACAGGCTGACCTCAACGCTGTCGTCGATTCGCCCGACCCCCAGAGCCGCGTGAAGAGCGCGCCGCGCCCGGGCCAGGATCCCTATCCCACCCGGCTGGCCGAGCCGTTGGACATGCCGTGGCTCAGCCGCCACGAGGGCGTGGTCAAGGGGCGTGCCGAGGAAGGGCCACTGAGCCAGGCGCAGCTCGATGCGTTCGAGCGCCAGGGGTTCCTCTTCGAGCCCGGTTTCATCAGCGGCGACGAGCTCGCCGAGCTGCGCCGGGAACTCAGGGCCCTGCTCGACAACGACGACTTCCGCGGCCGCGACTTCAGCATCACCGAGCCCCAGGGCAACGAGATCCGCTCGCTGTTCGCCGTGCATTTCCTCTCGCGGGTCTTCTCGCGCCTGGCCCGGGACGAGCGCCTGATGGGCCGTGCCCGCCAGATCCTCGGCGGGGAGGCCTATGTCCACCAGTCGCGCATCAACTACAAGCCGGGCTTCGAGGGCAAGGGCTTCAGCTGGCACTCCGACTTCGAGACCTGGCACGCCGAGGACGGCATGCCGGCCATGCATGCGGTGAGCGCCTCCATCGTGCTCACCGACAACCACCACTTCAACGGGCCGCTGATGCTGGTGCCGGGCTCCCACCGGGTCTTCGTGCCCTGCCTCGGCGAGACCCCGGACGATAACCACAGGCAGTCGCTCAAGCAGCAGGAGGTCGGGGTGCCGGGCCGCGAAGCGCTGCGCGCGCTGATCGACCGGCATGGCATCGAGGCACCGACCGGCGCGGCGGGTGGCCTGCTGCTGTTCGACTGCAACGTGCTGCACGGCTCCAATGCCAACATGTCGCCGGACCCGCGCAGCAACGCCTTCTTCGTCTACAATCGCCTCGACAACCGCTGCGTGGCCCCCTTCGGGGCGAGCCGCCGGCGCCCGCGCTTCCTGGCCCACGAGCCGGGCGAGCGCTGGTCGCCCGAAGCGCCATCGTGAGCGGCGGACCGCGCCGGCACGCTGGACCCAGGGTGTCGCCGGGGTAGACTGAAGGGCTTGTCGCCTGACCGCGGCGGCGACCACCAGAAGGAGAAGAACCGCCATGCGTTTCGTGCCCCGTTTCACCGATGGCCAGCCGTTCCCCGAGCCGCTGGGCAAGATCGTCTGCGTCGGCCGCAACTATGCCGACCATGCCCGGGAGCTGGACAACCCGGTGCCCAGCGAGCCGCTGCTCTTCATCAAGCCGGCGACGGCCGCCGTCCCACTGGAACAGCCGGTCGACGCCCCCTTTGCGCGGGGCGAGGTGCACTACGAGACGGAGCTGGCGCTGCTGATCGGCGAGGAGCTCTCCCACGTCACCGCCGACGAGGCCGAGCGTGGCATCGTCGGCATCGGGCTGGCCCTGGACCTGACCCTGCGTGACGTCCAGTCGCGCCTCAAGGAGAAGGGGCACCCCTGGGAGATCGCCAAGGCCTTCGACGGCGCCTGCCCGCTGTCGTCCTTCCTGCCGCTCTCCCAGGTACCCAACTGGAGCGGGCTCGCCTTCACCCTGGCGGTGAACGGCGAGCCGCGCCAGCACGGCGAGGGGGCGGACATGCTCTTCCCGGTGGCGACCCTGGTGGCGGAGATGAGCCGCCACTTCACCCTGCAGCCGGGCGACGTGGTATTGACCGGCACCCCGGCCGGGGTGGGGCCGCTGGAGCGAGGCGCGACGCTGCACTTCACCCTCACCGGCGGGCTGGAGATCACCACCCGCGTGGTGGAGTAGGGGACACCGCGCCAGCCCCAACGAGACGCCCCGCAGTGCAAGGCTGCGGGGCGTCGTCGCGTTCCGGGCAGGGTGCCCTCACTCCAGGTAGGTATAGCCGTCGAGGCCATCCGAGAGGTCGTCGAGGAAGGCCTGTTGCTCGGCCCGTTCCAGCCCGCTGCGCGCGAGCTGCTCGGCCAGCCGCTCGCGCAGGGCGGCGACGTCGAAGTTGACGTAGCCGAGCACATCGGCGACCCGGTCCCCCTGCTGGATCTGGCTGATCGACCAGCGGCCGTTGACGTCCAGGGCGGCATCCGCCGAGTCGGTGTCGCCGAACAGGTTGTGCAGGTCGCCGAGGATCTCCTGATAGGCCCCCACCATGAAGAAGCCCAGGAGCTTCTCGTCGCCCTCCTGCCATTCCGGCAGCGGCAGGGTGGTCTCCACGCCCTGGCCATCCACGTAGCCGTCGATGCGCCCGTCCGAGTCGCAGGTGATGTCCTGGATCACCCCGCGGCGAACCGGCTCGTGGTCCAGGCCGGTCAGCGGCAGCACCGGGAAGATCTGCTGGATGCCCCAGACGTCGGGCACCGACTGGAACAGCGAGAAGTTGACGAACAGCTTGTCGGCGAGCTTCTCGGCCAGCTCGTCGTCGATCTCGCGGTGGGCGCGGTTGCGGGTATCGAGCCGCGCCCGCAGCCGCGCGCAGGCGGCGAAGTAGACGCCCTCGCCCTCGGCCCGGGCGGTGATATCGGTGAGGCCCATCACGAAGCGCTCATGGAGCTCGCCCATGGCCTGCACCAGGTCATGCCAGGCCTCCACCAGGCCGCGTGGCTCGGCCTGGTCGTGGAGCAGGTCGTGGACGCGCCACAGCTCGTCGACCTGGGGGTCGCCCTCGACCCGGCGCGGGGGCGCCTCGTCACCGATGCGCTCCTCGCCGATCACGTTGGTGATCAGCACCGCATGGTGGGCGGTGAGCGCGCGACCCGACTCGCTGATCAGGTGGGGCTGGGGCAGCTCGAACTCCTGACAGGCCAGGCGGAAGGCGTAGACCACGTTGCGGGCGTACTCGAGCATGGAGTAGTTGGCGGAGCAGAAGCTGCGCGAGCGGGTGCCCTCGTAGTCGACGCCGAGGCCGCCGCCCACGTCCACCGTGTCCACCGGCGCACCCAGCGCCACCAGGCTCTGGTAGAAGCGCGCGCACTCGCGCAGGCCACGCTGGATATCGCGGATGTTGGCGATCTGCGAGCCCAGGTGGAAGTGCACCAGCTGCAGGCTGGCCAGGGCATCGGCCTCGCGCAGCTGATCCACCACCGCCAGCACCTGGCTGGCGGTGAGGCCGAACTTGGACTTCTCGCCGCCGGTGTTCTGCCAGCGGCCGCGCCCCACGGTGGCCAGGCGGGCGCGCAGGCCGATGCGTGGCGTGACGCCGATGCGTTCGGCCTCCTCGAGGATCAGCGGCAGCTCCGAGAGCTTCTCCACCACCAGGTAGACCCGATGGCCGAGCTTCTCGCCCATCAGCGCCAGGCGCACGTACTCGCGGTCCTTGTAGCCGTTGCAGACGATCAGCGAGGGGCCGTCGCCGGAGAGTGCCAGCACGGCGAGCAGCTCCGGCTTGCTGCCGGCCTCGAGCCCCACCCGGCCATGGCCGCGCTCCTGGGTGCCGAGGATCTCCTCCACCACCCGGCGTTGCTGGTTGACCTTGATCGGGTAGACCGCGGTGTAGCCACCGCCGAACTCCTCCTCCTGCATGGCGGTATCGAAGGCGGCGCAGAGCTGCTCGACCCGGTCGTGGAGGATATCGGTGAAGCGCACCAGCACCGGCAGGCGCAGCCCGGCCTGGCGCAGCTCGGCCACCAGGTCGTCCAGCGGCAGGGCCGGGCCCTCGGCCTCGCTGCCCAGCGGGCGCACCAGGGCGTGGCCGCTGTCGTCGACGTCGAAGTAGCCGCTGCCCCACTGGTCGATGTTCCAGGTGCGACGCGCGCGCTGTGCCGGTCCTGCGGCACTGCTCTTGGACAGGCTCATTCGCTCACCTCGGGCAGCGGCAGGGCGCCATCTTCCAGGCGCGCCTTGAGGATGGTACGGAACTGGTCGGGGTCGTGTGGCGTGAGGTCGTGGGCCGGCGGGTCCACGTAGACCACCAGCAGCCGCGACAGCCAGTAGCGGAGGGCGGTCAGGCGCAGCATCATCGGCCAGGCGTCGCGCTCGGCGGGGCTCAGCGGCCGGCGCGCCAGGTAGGCGGCGAGGATGGCATCGTGGCGCGCGGCATCCAGGCGGCCATCTGGCCCGGTGGCCCAGTCGTTGATGACGATGGCCAGGTCGAACAGCAGGTCACCGGTGCAGCCGTTGTAGAAGTCGATCAGCCCGCCCAGGCGGTCGCCGTCGAAGAGGGTGTTGTCGCGGAACAGGTCGCCGTGCAGCGCGCCCTGGGGCAGTGCCGGGGCGTCGCCGAAGAATCCCTGGTAGATCTCCACCTCGTCCTTCATCAGCGCCTGGTCCTGCGGCGAGAGGTAGACCAGCACCTTGTGGTGCATGGGCAGCAGCCAGTGCAGGTCCCGCGGGTTGGGGCGGTTCCCCGGGAAGTGACGGGAGACCACGTGCATGCGCCCGAGGGTGTCGCCGAGCTCGCGGCACTGCACCAGGTTCGGGTCCTTCGGGTGCCGGCCGGGCAGCTTCGGGAACAGCAGGGCGGGCTTGCCGGCCAGGGTGTGCAGGGCGACGCCGTCGCGGTCGTGCAGCGGGCCCGGCACCGGCAGGCGGTGCTCGTCCAGGTAGTCGAGCAGCTCGACGAAGAACGGCAGCTCCTCGTGCTCGCCCTGCTCGAAGAGGGTCAGCACCAGCTCGCGCCGGTCGGTGGTGACGAAGAAGGTGGTGTTCTCGGTGCCGGCAGGCACGCCTTCTAGGGAGACGAGCGAGCCGGCATCGAAGCGGCTGAGGAACTCGGCGACCTGAGGTTCGGTAAGCGGTGTGAATACAGCCATGTGTCTCTCGCCCGGGAAATGCCAAGCCGCCTATTGTAGCGACTTGGCACACCGATGCACGTGGCCCGGTCGCGGCGGGTGCCCTGCCGGGGCCGGGAGTCGGAAGCGGGGTGACCGCGGGCTCAGAAGGTCTTCAGTACCCACTGGGGGACGGCGATGCGGTCGCCCTCCTGGCGCTCGAAGTCGCCGTCCCCGTCATGGTCGACGAGATAGTAGGAGGGGCCGGAGGAGGGGCGGATCTCGATGGCATAGAGCTCGCCGTTGACGCGGTACTCGCGGATGGTGCGCTCCTCCTCCTGGCGGACGGTGATGTCCGGCTCGAGGTCGGCGGAGGACTGCGCCAGGGCACTGCCACCGCTGGCCAGGACCAGGGCGAGGGCCAGCGGCAGGGCAGTGATCGAGCGTCTCGGGAACTTCTTCATGATGACCTCCAGGGCCGCGCGAGGCGGGGAAGCAGGGATACCCCCAGTGTAGGGGCTAGCGGGCGCCCGGCCTACCACCCGCGGCAAAAGGCGGCGGCAATGCGTATCATGGATGATCAGGATCACCTCACGCCACGCTTCAATGGATGCCCTTCATGGCCGATACGCCCATCGTTCTCGTCGACGGTTCCTCCTATCTGTACCGCGCCTTCCACGCCCTGCCGCCCCTGACCACCTCCGACGGCCAGCCCACCGGGGCGATCAAGGGGGTGCTCAACATGCTCAAGCGGCTGATCAAGGACTACCCCGACAGCCCCATGGCAGTGGTCTTCGATGCCCCGGGCAAGACCTTCCGCGACGAGCTGTTCGAGCAGTACAAGTCCCACCGGCCGCCGATGCCCGATGACCTGCGCTCCCAGGTGCAGCCGCTGCACGACTGCGTCAGGGCCCTGGGCCTGCCGCTGCTGTGCATCGAGGGGGTGGAGGCCGACGACGTCATCGGCACCCTGGCCCGACGGGCCACCGAGGCCGGCCGCGACGCGGTGATCTCCACCGGCGACAAGGACATGGCCCAGCTGGTCAACGAGCACATCACGCTGGTCAATACCATGAAGGACGAGACGCTGGACGTCGAGGGCGTGAAGGAGAAGTTCGGCCTGCCGCCGGCGCTGATCATCGACTTCCTGGCTTTGATGGGCGACAAGGTCGACAACATCCCCGGCGTGCCGGGGGTCGGCGAGAAGACCGCGCTGGGGCTGCTGCAGGGCATGGACGGCGGGCTCGAGACCCTCTATGCCGACCTGGAGAAGGTCAAGGCACTGGGCTTTCGCGGCGCCAAGACGCTGCCGAAGAAGCTCGAGGAGCACCGCGACCAGGCCTTCCTCTCCTACCGGCTCGCGACCATCAAGACCGACTGCGAGCTGCCGGTGGGGCTCGACGACCTGGACATCGCCCACCCCGACCGCGAGGCGCTGCTCGAGCTCTATCGCCGGCTGGAGTTCCGGGCCTGGCTCTCCGAGCTGCTCGAGGGTAAGGACGAGGGGGTCGACGACGCGGCGGGCGGCACGCCATTGCCGGCCGAGGACGAGGGCGAGGGGGCGGCCGGCTCGGAGCGTCGTTCTGCCCGCGAGGACCATGTCATCCTGGCCCAGGCCGACCTCGACGCCTGGCTCGAGCGGCTCGAGGCGAGCGATACCTTCTGCTTCGACCTGGAGACCACCAGCCTGAATTATATGGAGGCGCAGGTGGTGGGCGTGGGGCTGTCGCTGGAACCTGGCGAGGCGGCCTATATCCCGTTGGCCCATGACTACCTCGATGCCCCCGAGCAGCTTGACCGCGAGGCGGTGCTCGAGGCCCTGCGCCCGCTCTGGGAGGGCGACGGCCGGACCAAGGTCGGTCAGAACCTCAAGTACGACATCTCGGTGCTGGCCAACGTCGGCATCGCGGTGGCCGGGCCCCTGGAAGACACCATGCTGGAGTCCTATGTGCTCGACTCCACGGCGACCCGCCACGACATGGATTCCCTGGCGCTCAAGTACCTGGGGGAGAAGACCATCTCCTTCGAGGAGGTCGCCGGCAAGGGCGCCAAGCAGCTCACCTTCAACCAGGTGGCCCTGGAGCAGGCAGCGCCCTACGCCTGCGAGGACGTCGACATCACTCTGCGCCTGCACCGGGAGCTGCGCCCCCGCGTCGAGGCCGAGGGGCGGCTCGCCGAGGTGCTCGAGGAGATCGAGCTGCCGCTGATCCCGGTGCTCTCGCGCATGGAGCGCACCGGGGTGGCGCTGGCCCCCGAGCGGCTGCATGCCCAGAGCCGGGAGCTCGAGACGCGCATCCGCGAGCTTGAGGCCAGTGCCTTCGAGCTCGCCGGCCGCGAGTTCAACCTCGGCTCTCCCAAGCAGCTCGGGCAGATCCTCTTCGAGGAGCAGAAGATCCCGGTGATCAAGAAGACCCCCAAGGGGGCGCCCTCCACCGCGGAGGCGGTGCTCGAGGAGCTGGCGCTGGACTACCCGCTGCCCAAGGTGATCATGGAGCACCGCGGGCTCGCCAAGCTCAAGTCCACCTACACCGACAAGCTGCCGCGGCTGGTCAACAGGGCCACCGGGCGGCTGCACACCAGCTACCACCAGGCGGTCACCGCCACCGGCCGGCTCTCCTCCAGCGACCCCAATCTGCAGAACATCCCCATCAGGACCGAGGAGGGGCGCAAGATCCGGCAGGCCTTCATCGCCCGGCCCGGCTACCGGATCGTCGCCGCCGACTACTCGCAGATCGAGCTGCGCATCATGGCCCATCTCTCCGGTGACAAGGGGCTGCTCGAGGCCTTCGCCGAGGGGCGAGACATCCACGCCGCCACCGCCGCCGAGGTGTTCGGGGTGGCGCTCGACAAGGTCTCGGGTGACCAGCGGCGCAGCGCCAAGGCGATCAACTTCGGGCTGATCTATGGCATGAGCGCCTGGGGCCTGGGCCGACAGCTGCACATCGAGCGCGGCCAGGCGCAGACCTACATCGACCGCTACTTCGACCGCTACCCCGGGGTGGCGCGCTACATGGAGCGCATCCGCGCCCAGGCGGCCGAGGATGGCTACGTGGAAACGGTCTTCGGCCGGCGCCTCCACCTGCCGGAGATCCGTTCGCAGAACCGCGCGCGTCGCCAGGGGGCCGAGCGCACCGCCATCAATGCCCCCATGCAGGGCACCGCCGCCGACATCATCAAGCGGGCGATGATCGACGTCGATGCCTGGCTCGCAGGCGAGTCATTCGATGCGGTGATGGTGATGCAGGTCCACGACGAACTGGTCTTCGAGGTGGCCGAGGAGCAGGTCGAGGATTTCATCGCGGAAGTGAAGGCGCGCATGGAGGGGGCCGCGAAGCTCGATGTGGCGCTGACCGTCGAGGCCGAGAGCGGGGCCAACTGGGACGAGGCCCACTGACGCGAGTCCTGTCCAACAACGCCAAGGCCCGCGGCGGATGCCGCGGGCCTTGGCTTTTGTCTTTGTGTATCAGCTCCGAGCGCTGGATCAGCGCCAGCCGGCGCGATCGAAGATGCGCACGGCCTCGGGGTTGTTCTCGCCCAGCACGCTGACGTTCAGGTCATCCTTCTTGAAGTCGCCCCAGGAGGCGATGACGCCATCGGTCTCCGCGGACTCCACGGCGGGGAACTCGTAGTTGCCGGTGGCGAAGAGGGCCTGGGCCTCGTCGGAGGCGAGGAACTCGAGGAAGCGCACGGCGTTCTCCTCGTTCGGCGCACCCTTCACCATGCCGGCCCCGCCCACGTTGACGTGCGCGCCGCGACCGTCCTGGTTGGGGAAGACGATCTCGACCTTCTCGGCCACTTCGCGGTCGGCTTCCTGGTCGGAGTTGACCAGACGCACGTAGTAGTAGTGGTTGGCCAGGGCGATGTTGCACTCGCCGCTGGCGACGCCGCGGATCTGGTCGGTGTCGCCGCCCTCGGGGTCACGCGCGAAGTTGTCGACCACGCCCTTGGCCCAGGCTTCCGCCTCTTCTTCGCCGTGGTGGGCGATCAGCGAGGCCAGCAGCGACTGGTTGTAGATGTTGTTCGAGGAGCGGATGCAGACCTGGCCCGCGAACTTCGGGTCCGCCAGGTCCTCGTAGCTCGTGATCTCGGCGGCATCGACCTCGGTCGGGTCGATGAAGATCGCCCGGACGCGCTGGCTGAAGCCGAACCACTTGCCTTCCGGGTGGCGCATGTAGTCGGGCAGCCGCTCGTCGAGCACCTCGGATTCCACGCTGGCGAAGATGTCCTCCTGCTCGCCGCGCCACAGGCGGCCGGCGTCCACGGTGATCATCACGTCGGCGGGGCTGGCCTCGCCCTCCAGCTTGAGGCGCTGGATCAGCTGGTCGGAGTCGCCCTCGAGGACGTTGACCTCGATGCCGGTCTGCTCGGTGAAGGCGGCATAGAGCGCTTCGTCGGAGTCGTAGTGGCGAGCGGAGTAGACATTGAGCTCCTCGGCGGCAGCGGCCTGGGAGGCCATGGCGGAGCCGGCCACCAGGGCGGCGAGGGGCATGGCGAGACGGCGGTTCAGCAGCATGGAGACACCTCGTGGTACGGAGTTGCGGTTTCGAATGATAATGCTTTGCATTACACTTACGTCATTGAAGCGCCTCCCGCTGCCGGCGTCAAGACCCGCCGGCGGGCAACCTGATCCAGGTCAGGGATCGCCGTGCCTTGACAGCCGCCGGCGCGAAATGCGAGCGATAGTACAACGCATTCAGGAGGCTTTCGCGTTACCATGCAGATAATATCCTCTCTCCCAATGGCCGCTCAGATCCCATGACTAGCCAACCGACGCTCCCGATCGACGAGAACGCTGCCGTGGCACCCGTTCTCGCCATGCACCAGATCCGCCATGCCTACCAGCAGCACCTGGCCGTGGAGGACGTCTCCCTCGAGGTCAAGCCCGGAGAGATCGTCTGCCTGCTGGGGCCCTCGGGTTGCGGCAAGTCCACCCTGCTGCGGATCGCCGCGGGGCTCGAGGTGGTGCAGCAGGGACATGTGGAGTTGGGCGGCGAGTCGATGGGGAGTACCGGGCGTTCCCATGTGCCGCCCGAGAAGCGCAACGTCGGCCTGGCCTTCCAGGATTCGGCACTGTTCCCGCACCTCTCGGTGCTCGACAACGTGGCCTTCGGGCTCGAGTCGCAGCCCGCCCAGCAGCGACGTCGCCGCGCCTACGAGCTTCTCGAGCTGCTCGGCATGGAGCGCTATGCTCGGGTCTTCCCGCACATGCTCTCGGGCGGGCAGCAGCAGCGCATCGCCCTGGCCCGGGCGCTGGCGCCGGCGCCGCAGCTGATGCTGCTCGACGAGCCCTTCTCCAGCCTCGATGCCCGCCTGCGCGACCGCATCCGCGACGATACCCTTCACGTGCTGAAGAAGGTGGGCGCCGGGGTGCTGCTGGTGACCCACGATCCCGAGGAGGCCATGTTCATGGCCGACCGCATCGTGCTGATGCGCGAGGGGCGGGTGGTGCAGGCTGGGACGCCGCTGGACCTCTACTGCGCCCCCACCGATCCCTTCGTGGTCACCTTCTTCGGCGAGGTGAACGAGCTCGAGGGGCGCGTGGTGGACGGCAAGGTGGCGACGCCGGTGGGCGACGTCTCTGGCGGCGGACTGCCCGAGGGAAGCCGGGTGCGGGTGATGATCCGTCCCGAGGCGTTGCGGGTGGTGCCGCTGGACGAGCCGCCGGAGCATCACCACAGCCATGTCATCATGGCCAAGCTGCTGGGACGCACCAGCCTGCTGCATATCTGCGCCCACGCCCCCGATGGCTGCGAGACCCACCTGCATGCCCGGTCCCCGGGGGTCTTCCTCCCTCGGGAGGGCCAGCCGGTGATGATCGGCCTGGACGCCTCCCAGGTCTTCGTCTTCCCCCTCGAGGCCTCAGCGACTGCCGGGGCGGGAGCGGCGCATGGCGATGCTGAGCAGGATCACCGGGAGGATGCCTACTGCCACGATGGCCAGTGACGAGGTCGAGGCCTCGGCCAGTCGCTCGTCAGCGGCCAGGCTGTGGGCGCGGATCGCCAGGGTGTCGAAGTTGAAGGGGCGCAGGATCACCGTGGCCGGCAGCTCCTTCATCACGTCCACGAAGACCAGGATGCCGGCGGCGATCAGGCTGCCGCGCATGATCGGGGTATGCACCTTGCGCAGGGTGCCGCCCGCCGTCTGACCCAGGGTCCGGGAGGCCGCATCCATGCTGGGCGTCACCTTGCCGAGGCTCGCCTCGATGGCATTGAAGGAGACGGCGAGGAAGCGCACCAGGTAGGCATACACCAGGATGAAGGCCGACCCGCTGAGCAGCAGCCCCACCACGACCCCGAACTGCCCCTTCATGAAGTCGTTGATCTGGTGGTCCATCCACACGAAGGGGATCAGGATGCCTACCGCCACCACCGAGCCGGGGACCGCATAGCCCATGGCGGCCACCCGCGTCGCGACCCGCGTTACCTTGCCGGGGTGCAGGCGGGCGCCGTAGCTGAGCAGCAGCGCCAGGCTCACCGCGACCACCGCGGCGAGCGATGCCAGCAGCAGGCTGTTGCCGGCAAAGCCCAGGAAGGCCGAGCCGAACAGGGAATCCCCGCCCTGGATCGAGAGGTAGCCCAGCAGGCCGCTGGGAATCAGGAAGCCCAGCAGCACCGGCGCCAGGCAGGCCAGGGTGGCGGCCCAGGCTCGCCAGCCGTGGAGCGCGAATTCCGGCAGGTGCTGGTAGCGACCGGTGGTATGGAAATAGCGGCGCTTGCCGCGCGAGGCGCGCTCGAGCAGCACCAGGGCGATGACGAAGGCCAGCAGGCAGGCGGCGAGCTGGGCCGCGGCCACCTGCTCGCCCATCCCGAACCAGGTGCGATAGATGCCGGTGGTGAAGGTGTCGACCCCGAAGTACTGCACGGCCCCGAACTCGTTGAGGGTCTCCATCAGCGCCAGCGAGACGCCACCGACGATGGCCGGCCGCGCCAGCGGCAGCGCCACGCTGGTGAACAGCCGCCAGGGCCCCCGTCCCAGGGTCCGCCCCACGTCCAGCACGCAGACCGACTGCTCCAGGAAGGCCGCCCGCGCCAGCATGTAGACATAGGGGTAGAGCACCAGGGTGATCAGGGTCGCGGCGCCCCACAGCGAGCGGATGTCGGGGAAGAGGTAGTCGCCGGCCGACCAGCCGAAGCTCTCCCGCAGCCAGGTCTGGACGGGGCCGGCGAACTGCAGGAAGTCCGTGTAGGCATAGGCGATCACGTAGGTCGGTACCGCCAGCGGCAGCAGCAAACCCCACTCGAACAGCCGGCGTCCCGGGAAGCGGCACATCACCACCAGCCAGGCGGTCCCGGTACCGATCACGAAGGTGCCGAGGCCCACCGTCACCACCAGGAAGAGGGTGTTGGCGAGATACCTGGGTAGCACGGTGCTGCCCAGGTGCTGCCAGATGCCCTCGGTGGGCAGGAAGAGGTGCGCCAGTACCACGATGACCGGCAGGGCCACGATCAGGGCGATCCCGATGGTCAGGGCGTTCCAGACATTGAAGGGCAGCGACAGGCGGGAGGGGACGGGGGCACGGGAACTGGCCGGTCTGGTCAACGAGGTCTCCTTCCAGCGGCGTCTGGAGGCGGTGTGGATGCGAGGCATTTGCGCGTGAGAATTGTATCAGCTGCCCCCCGAGGCTGCAGCCATTGCGGCTGACCCGGATCAAGACAGACGCCCGCCGCTCATCGAGCGGCGGGCGTCATGGGGTTACCGGCAGGAGAGGCTCAGTAGCCGACCAGCATCGACGGCAGGCCGGTGATCAGCGCCGGGAAGACCGCCATCAGCACACAGGCCAGCACGATCAGCGTCACGAAGGGGATCACTGCCTTGTAGAGGTCGAGGGTCTCGACCCCCTTGGGCGCCACCCCCTTGAGATAGAAGAGCGCATAGCCGAAGGGCGGGGTGAGGAAGGAGGTCTGCAGCACCACGGCGACCATCACCACGAACCACAGCACGTCGATGCCCATGCTCTCGACGATCGGCAGCATGATCGGGAAGCTCAGCAGCACGATGCCCGTCCAGTCGAGGAACATGCCCAGGATGAACACCAGGAAGAGCATCAGGATCAGTGCGCCGGTGGTGCCGCCGGGCATCGCCATCACCACCTCGTGGATGACCTCCATGCCGCCGCCGATGGAGAACACCCCGGTGAAGGCGGTGGCGCCCACCAGCACCAGCATCACCATGGTGGTGGTCTTGCTGGCCTCGATCAGGGTGCGGTAGCAGGTGGAGGCCTTGCGGTCGCCGAAGATCAGGAACAGCAGGAAGGCGATGGCAACGCCGATGGCCGAGGCCTCGGTGGCGGTGGCGATGCCGGTGAACAGCGACCCCAGCACGCCGAGGATCAGCGACATCGGCGGCAGCACGTACTTGCCCAGCATCACCAGCAGTTCACCGGTGGAGACCTGGGCGCGCTCCTCAGCGGGCACGCGAGGCCCGTACTCGGGCTTGAGGTGGCAGATCACCAGCACGTAAAGGGCATACAGGACCCCCAGCATGAGCCCGGGGATCAGGGCGCCGGCGAACAGCGCGCCCACCGATACCGGCGAATAGCTGGCCATCAGGATCAGCATGATGCTCGGCGGGATCAGGATGCCCAGGCAGCCGCTGGCCATGATCACCCCGGTGCTGAGCTGCTTGTTGTAGCCGTAGTTCAGCATCGGCACCAGGGCGATCATGCCCATCACCGCGATGGAGGCGCCGACGATGCCGGTGGTGGCGGCCAGCAGTACCGATACCACGACGACGGTCAGGGCCAGGCCCCCGCGCAGGTTGGCCAGCAGCAGGCGCATCGACTCGAACATCTTCTCGGTGACGCCCGAGTCGTTGAGGAAGCGCGCCATCAGGATGAACAGCGGGATGGCCACCAGGACGTAGTTGTCCATGGCGTTGCCGAAGATGTTGTTGATCAGGATGCCCAGCGTATTGGCGCCGGGCCCGAGCCAGGCACCGAGTACCGCGACGCCGCCGAGCACGAAGGCCAGCGGATGACCCATGAACAGGCCGACCAGCAGGCCGCCGAACATGAACAGGGTGAGCATCTCGGCGCTCATGCTGGTTCCTCCTTGCCCAGCGCCTGCACGGCGCGGATGACGATGGCGATGGCCTGCAGCAGCAGCAGTCCCGCGGCGACCACGATCACGCCCTTCACCGGATAGACGGGGATGGCCACCATGCCATAGGTGGTCTCGCCACGGCTGAAGGAGCGTTCGAAGAAGGCCCAGCCGAAGGTCAACAGCATCCAGATGAAGGGCACGAAGAAGACCAGGTAGCCGAGGAGTTCGAGGGCCGCCTGCTTGCGGCGCGAGAGCAGCCGCTTGAGGACGTCGACCTCGACATGGGCGTGATGGCGCAGCCCGTATGCGGCCATCAGCATGAAGTGGGCGCCGAACAGCATCTTCGTCACGTCGAAGGCCCAGTCGCTGGGGCGTCCGATGAAGAAGCGCATGGCGATGTCATAGATCACGATCAGCGTGATCACGGCGAGCAGCGGAGCGATCAGGCGTCCGAACCCCTCGTTGAGGGCGTCTATGACCCTGGCAATGGCGTTCATGATGGGAGCTCTCGGAATCGGGCAAATCGTTGGGTAGGAAGGTCAGCGGGGCACTTGGCACCAGGGCCGGCCCCCGACGAGGGCCGGCCCGAACCGGTTACTGGTTCATGCAGGCCTCGATCTCCTCGAGCGAGGGCAGGTCGTCGGTGACGCGGCTCATGTTATAGGGCACCGAAACGTCACGCCAGTTGGCGTAGTGCTCCAGGTAGCTGATCATGGAGTGGTAGACCTTGGCGTGCATCGGGTCCTCGCAGGCCCCCTGCACGATCACCTCGTTGGTGATGCGCTGGATCTCGGCCAGGTCCTCCTCGGAGAGCTGGTTGATCTCGGTGCCGTCCTCGAGGAACTTCACCGTGCCCTCGGTGGACTCGCGCTCGGACCAGGCCAGGGACCAGGCCATGGTAGCCTCGGCGGCGATCTTCAGCTTCTCCTGGGTCTCTTCGGAGAGGGCGTCCCAGGCATCCTTGTTGATCATCACCCCGAACACGCTGGCGGACTGGTGCCAGCCGGGCACGGACCAGTAGTCGGCGACCTCGGAGAAGCCGGCCTTGTAGTCCACGCCCGGTGTGGAGAACTCGGCGCCATCGACCACGCCACGCTCGATGGCCTGGTAGATCTCGCCGCCAGCCAGGGTGACCTGGGAGCCGCCGAGCTGCTCGAGCACGCGGCCCTGGTCGCGGCCGGAGAGGCGCAGGCGCTTGCCCTCCAGGTCGGCGATGCTCTCGATGGGCGTGCCGCCACGGAAGCCGGACTCGTTGTTGGTGATGCCGTAGGGCAGGTAGACCATGTTGTATTCGCCGTAGACCTCCTGATAGAGCTCCCAGCCGCCCCACTCCATGATCCAGTTCAGGTAGTCGACGCCGTTGAACAGGCTGGTGGTGGTGGCCAGTGGCGAGAAGGCCGGGCTGAGGCCGGCCCAGTAGCCGGGCCAGTCGCCTGCAGCCTGGATGGCACCGGTCTGGGTGGCGTCGAAGACCTCGGTGCCGGGCATCAGGGTGCCGCCGGCGCGGAAGTTGATCTTCACTTCGTCACCGGCGAGCGTGTTGACCAGCTCCGCCCAGTGGCGATCGATCTGGATCAGGTCCAGGTTGTCCGGCCAGGTGGTGGTCATGGTCCACGTTTCCTGGGCCTGGGCGGTGGAGCTCATGGCGGCGAGGGCGACGCCCGCGGCCAGCCCGGTGAGGGCGAACTTGCTCATCTTCTTCATTGAGGTGCTCCCTTGTGGGTTGTTCTGCTTGTCGAGAAGTCGATGGAACGGCCGTCGGTGCCGGGAAGCGGCCACCTGGGGTGCAGGCGGGCCTGACCGTCCGGGCAACTCGGCAACAGCAAACAAGCTAGCATGGGACGACGGACATGTTCGACCGGGACCCGGGCGGCCGCGACGCCTCGGGCGGGCCCCGCAAGGCCTCCAATTGGAGGCCATGAATGTCTTTTCAATCAACGGGTTGAAACGTATGTATGACAGCGGTGTTGCAGTGCCGAAATGCCCGGTAACGTTGAAAGGTCACGCCCCCTTAGACCAAAGTTGAGCCCATCAAGGAGCCCCGGATGACCCAGGACCGCCTCGCCCCCCTGCACGAGACCCGACGCCGCCTGGGCCGGCAGCGCTGGCGCGGCCTGGTCTGGCTCACCGGGGCGGCCGATGCCTGCCATCAGGAGGCGCTGGCCCTGTGGCAGCAGGGCGGCTGGGCCTCGCCGCTGTGGGTCGCCGCCGAGCCTGTGGACGGCATCGAGGTAGCATGCTGGCTGCCGGCGGCCAAGGCCCGCACGCGACTGGGGGGCGAGCAGGACCTGGTGGTGATGGATGCCGTCTCGGCCGAGAGCGGCTTCGACCCAGAGGCCTTCGGTGCCCTGGCCGGCACCCTGCGCGCCGGTGGGCTGCTGGTGCTGATGACCCCGCCCGACTGGGGGGCGCGTCCCGATGCCGACTACCGCCGCCTGGCCGAGTACCCCTGGCGCGCCGAGCAGCTCAGCGCCCGCTACCTGGCCCGGCTTGCCCGGCTGCTGCGCGCCGACGCGCGAGTGATCGCGTGGACGGCGGGAGAGGCCCCGCCGCGACCCTGTCTGCCCGAGGCAGCGCCGGCAGCGGCGTCGTCGCCTGACCTGGACGGAGACTGTCTGACCCGCGATCAGGCGGAAGTGGTGGCGCGACTCACCCGCCTGCGTCGCCGTCGGCCGCTGGTGCTGACCGCCGACCGCGGGCGCGGCAAGACGTCGGCCCTGGGCATCGCCTGTGCACGGCTGCTGGCGGCAGGGGAGACGGAGATCCTGGTCACGGCGCCGCGCCCATCGGCCGTGGCCGGGCTCTTCGAGCGCCTGGCGGTCCTCTGTCCCGAGGGGCAACGGCACGCCAACACCTTCGAGGCGGGCCACGGCCGGGTCGCCTTCCTGCCCCCCGATGCCCTGGCCGAGCAGGGCGAGGTCGGTGGCCCTGGCCGGCTGCTGCTGGTCGACGAGGCGGCGGCGATTCCCGCGCCGCTGCTGGGGCGCTGGCTCGCCGCCTTCCCGCGCATCGCCTTCGCTACCACGGTGCATGGCTACGAGGGGTCGGGGCGTGGCTTCGCACTGCGCTTCCGCGAACGGCTCGCGCGCCAGACTCCCGACTGGCGGGCCTGCCACCTGGCCGAGCCGATCCGCTGGGCCGAGGGCGACCCGCTGGAGGCGCTGACTGCGATCCTGCTGCTGCTGGATGCCGAGCCGGCAGCGTGTCCGGAGGCCGGGGTCGCCGCGACCCTGCGGCGCCTGGACCGCGATGCCCTGGCCCGCGACGAGCCGCGGCTGCGGGCGCTGTTCGGCCTGCTGGTGCAGGCCCACTACCGCACCACGCCCGCCGACCTGCGCCGGCTGCTGGATGGTCCGGGAGTCGCCCTCACCGTTCTCGAGGCCGGCCCGGCCCTGCAGGGGGTCGTGGTGAGCGGCGACGAGGGGGGCTTTCCGGCCGCACTCGCCGAGCAGGTGGCGCGGGGCGAGCGGCGACCGCGCGGCCACCTGCTGGCCCAGTCGCTGGCCGCCCATGCCGGCGAGCGCGAGGCGCTCACCGCGCGCCTGCGGCGGGTGCTGCGCATTGCCGTGCCGGCCGAGCGGCGCCGTCACGGGACGGGACGGCAGCTGGTCGAGGCCGAGGTGGCGCGGGCCCGTCGCGACGGCATCGACCTGCTGGGGGCGAGCTTCGGCGCCGAGCCGGGGCTGCAGGCCTTCTGGCAGGCGGCGGGCTTCCGGGCGGTGCGCCTGGGACTGACCCGGGAGACGGCCACCGGCGAGCATGCGCTGATGGTCGTGCGGCCCACCGGTCCCGCGGGGCAGCGACTCGCCGAACGCCTCCAGGCGCGCTTCCATCGCCAGCTGCCGGGATTGCTGGCCTTCGAGCTGGCCGAGCTGGCGCCGGCGGTGGTGATGGCCCTGCTCGCCGAGGCGCCCGCCGGCCCCCTGGGCGACCAGGATCGTCGCGACCTCGATGACGTGGCCTTCGGCCATCGCGAGCCCGGCCTGGCCCGCCCGGCGATCCAGGCCCTGGTGAGATACCGGGCGGCGAGTTCGGTGCGATGCCAGGACGAGGCGCTGGCGCTGCTCGCCGCCTGGGCCTTCCAGGGGCGAGCGACGCCCTGGCTGGCAGCGCAGCTGGGGGTATCGGGCAAGCGCGGCGTTCAGGCCTGGCTGCGCGAGGCCGTGGCACGGCTCCGCCACGGTGACCGCGGGCTTTCCCCCGGCGAGGCCGGCCGGTAGAGTTCCCGGGTCAATCGCGAGACAGAACCGCCATGAACGCACATCTCGAGCAGCTCTCCCCCCGGCCCCTGTGGCGCCACTTCCGCACCCTGTGCAACACGCCGCGCCCCTCCGGCCACGAGGCCGCCCTGGTGGCCATCCTCGAGCGCTGGGCCGAGGGCCTGGGGCTGGCCCACGACCGCGACGCCTTCGGCAACCTGCGCATCCGCAAGGCCGCCACCCCCGGCTTCGAATCGGCGCCGGGGGTGATCCTGCAAGGCCACCTGGACATGGTGGCCCAGGCCAATGCCGACCATCCCCACGACTTCACCCGGGATGCCATCGAGACCCGGGTGGGCGACGATGGCTGGCTGCACGCCCGCCACACCACCCTGGGGGCGGACAATGGCCTGGGGGTAGCGGCGGCGCTGGCGATCCTCGAGGACGAGGCCCTGGTGCATGGCCCGCTGGAGGCGCTCTTCACCCTGGAGGAGGAGTCCTCCATGGGCGGGGCCCTCAACCTGGCCGAGGGGTGGCTCGAGGGAAGCCTGCTGCTCAACCTCGACTCCGAGGATCGTGGTCAGGTCTACATCGGCTGCGCCGGCGGCGCCGATGTCATCGTCGAGGCCCAGCTGCCCACCGCGCCGCTGGGCGACCACGAGGTCGCGCTGCGACTGTCGCTGACCGGTCTCTCGGGGGGCCACTCCGGGATCGACATCCACAAGGGGCGTGGCAACGCCAACCGGCTGCTGGTGCGGGTGCTGCGTGCCCTCGAGCCCTTCGGGGCGCGGCTGGTCGACTACCATGGTGGCACGCTGCGTAATGCCCTGCCGCGGGAGGCCTTCGCCACCCTGGTCCTGCCCGACGACGAGCAGGCGTCCGCCAGTGAGCGACTGGCCGTGCTGCAGGAGGAGCTTCTCGCCGAGCTGGCAGGGGTCGACGAGGGGCTCACCCTGGGGCTGTCATCACAGGAGATGCGGCCGGCCGAGGCGCTGACGGAGCAGGCCAGCCAGCTGCTGGTGCGCGCCCTGCACGTGGCCCCCTGCGGCGTCGAGCGCATGAGCGTCGCGGTGCCGGGGGTGGTGGAGACCTCCAACAACCTGGGCGTGGTCAGCCTGGAGGGCGGGCGCTTCCACCTCTGCGCCCTGGTGCGTTCGCTGCGCGACACTGCCACCCGGGACCTCGCCGACCGCTTCCGGGCGCTGTTCGAGCTGATCGGGGCGCGCACCCGGGTCGAGAATGCCTATCCGGGCTGGACACCGAATCCGGATAGCCCCCTGCTGGCGCGCTTCTGTTGCCTGCACCGTGAGCGGCTGGGCAGTGAGCCCGAGGTCAAGGTGATCCACGCCGGGCTCGAATGCGGCATCCTCGGCGGCAAGTACCCGCAGCTGGACATGATCTCCTTCGGCCCGCTGATCCGTGGCGCCCACTCCCCCGACGAGCGGGTGGAGCTTACTTCCGTGGCGGAGTTCTGGGGGCTGCTGCGTGCCCTGGTCGAGGACCTGGCCAGGGGCTAGGGGCTGCCCCTCGGCAATCGCGGTCGACACCATGGTGCAAGGCTCAGGAGTGACCGAGATGAATGAACTGCTGCAGGAGGCCGTACCGGCCTGGCTGGCCTGGGGGCTGGCCGGGCTGCTTCTGGCAATGGCCTGGGTGGGGCTGTCCTGGCGCAGGCGCCTGGTCGCCGCCGAGGCACGCCTCCTCGTCCGGGAGCAGGCGCTTGCCGAGGGCGAGACCAGTGTGCGGCGGCTGGAGCAGGAGTTGGCCCAGAGCGATGCGCAGCTGGATGGCAGCCGCGAGCGCCTGGCCGCGCTGGAGGCCGAACTGGCCGCGACGCGCGACCGGTTGGCCGAGCGACGCGAGCATGCCGCCCGGCTGGAGGCCGAGCGCGAGCAGATGGCGCTGCGACACCGTGAGCAGCTGGCCCTGCTGGAGGAGGCCCGGGAGCGGCTCAAGGAGGAGTTCCGCCAGCTCGCCGGGCGCATCTTCGAGGAGCGCCAGCAGGCCTTTTCGGTGCAGAGCCGCGACAGCCTGGAGGCCCTGCTGCGCCCCTTCCGCGAACAGGTCGACCAGTTCCGCCGTCGGGTCGAGGAGCTCCACGGCCAGCAGAGTCGCGACAGCGGCTCCCTCAAGGCCCAGCTCGAACAGCTCGCCGGGCTCAATGCCCGCCTCGGCGAGGAGGCCGCGGGCCTCGCCCGCGCCCTCAAGGGCGACCAGAAGGCCCAGGGCCACTGGGGCGAGCTGATGCTCGAGACCGTGCTGGAGCGCAGCGGCCTGCGCCGCGACATCGAGTACCGCCGCGAGGTCTCGCTGCAGGGGGAGCAGGGGCGCCAGCGCCCCGATGCGGT
Organism: Halomonas sp. CKK8; assembly: GCF_029625235.1. Lineage (NCBI taxonomy): Bacteria > Pseudomonadati > Pseudomonadota > Gammaproteobacteria > Oceanospirillales > Halomonadaceae > Halomonas > Halomonas sp. CKK8. The sequence continues at coordinate 241,210 of NZ_CP121193.1, forward strand.
GATCTACCTGCCCGACGACCGCCACCTGATCGTCGATGCCAAGGTGTCGCTGGTGGCCTGGACCCGGGTGGTCAACGCCGAGGACGAGGCCGAGCGAGAGGCGGCCATGAGGGCCCACCTGCAGTCGCTGCGCGGCCATGTCGCCGGGCTCTCGGGCAAGGACTATCCGGCGCTGCCGGGGCTCAACTCGCCGGACTTCGTGTTCCTCTTCGTGCCGGTGGAGCCTGCGTTCGCCGCCGCCTTCGAGCGCGACCCCACGCTCTTCCAGGAGGCCTTCGACCGCCAGGTGGTGGTGGTCACCCCGACCACCCTGCTGGCCAGCCTGCGCACCGTGGCCGGCCTGTGGAGCCTTGAGCGCCAGAACGAGAATGCGCGCCTGATCGGCGACCGGGCCGAGAAACTGCTGGCCAAGTTCTCCGGCTTCGTCGAGAGCCTCGAGGAGGTCGGCCGCCACCTGGAGCGGGCGGGCGACAGCCATCGCCGTGCCATGGGGCGGCTCTCCAGCGGGCAGGGCAGCCTGGTGGCCCAGGCCACCGAGTTGCAGCGCCTGGGGGTGCGCATGAAGAAACCGTTGCCGACGGAACTGGTACGTGCCGCCGGGGAAGAGGGCGAGCCGGACGACGAGGCGACGGGGTCCTCCTGAGCCCGGCACCGGACGAACAGCCCGGTAACGACGACGCCGCCCCTCGGGGCGGCGTCGTGGTGCGTCGGTTCTGCGGTGCCGGTGATCAGCCGAGGTAGGCGCCCAGCATCCACACGGTCTTTTCCTGCTCGCGGATATAGTCGCCGGCCTGGGCGGCGGTGCCCTCGTCGTCGGCATCCGAGGCCAGGGAGAGCAGCTCGCGCTGCAGCTCGATGAGGGTCTGGTAGCCCTGGAGCACGCCGCGCACGCAGGCCTCGCCGTCATGGACGTTCTTGTCCTCCTGGATCCTGGCGAGCTTCACGTAGTCGCTGTAGGCGTGAACCGGCTGGTGGCCCAGGGTGAGGATGCGCTCGGCGACCTCGTCGACCTTGGTCAGCAGGTCGGTGTAGAACTCCTCGAACTTCTCGTGGAGCTGGAAGAACTGGCGGCCCTTCACGTTCCAGTGGTAGCCGCGCACGTTCATGTAGAAGATCTGGTAGTTGGCCAGCAGCTCGTTGAGCTTCTCGGCCAGCTGGCTGGCACTGGCCTCGTGCAGGCCGATGGTATTGGTCTCGCTCATGCAATGCCTCCTTGATCGCGATGCGGAAAGTGTAATGCGTCTGCCGGCGGTGGATAAGTCAATTGTCGCCATGGCCACCATAGCCGATGTCGATGACATGCGGGTGTCGGGCGCGCTCTTCAAGGCCGACGGCCGGCCAGTGCGACCCAGAGTCGCACCAGGCCCTCGGTGCGGTCGGCCAGCAGCTCGGCGCAGCGCGCGAGGGCCTCGTCGAGCGCCATGGGGCCATCGGCCAGGGCGAAGGCCGCGGTGACGCCCTCGTCGAAGGCGGCCTGCCAGCCCGGTGCCAGGCGCCCGGCCAGCACCACCACCGGCACCCCGTGACGCCGGGCCAGTCGCGCCACGCCCACCGGGGTCTTGCCGGCCAGGCTCTGGCCATCGAGCTGGCCCTCGCCGGTGATCACCAGGTCGGCGTCCGCCAGCAGGGTCTCGACGCCGGCCTGGGCCATCACCAGCTCGATGCCGGGGCGCAGCTCGGCACCGAGGAAGGCCCGGGCGGCGAAGCCCATGCCGCCGGCGGCGCCGGCGCCGGACAGCTCGCGGTAATCCTGGCCCAGGGTCGCGGCGCTGACGTCGGCGAAGCGGGCGAGGGCGGCATCGAGGCGTGACACCTCGTCCGGCGAGGCGCCCTTCTGGGGGCCGAAGACCGCACTGGCGCCACGCTCGCCCAGCAGCGGGTTGTCCACGTCCACCGCGGTCTCGACCCGCAGGCCGGCGAGGCGCGGGTCGAGACCGTCGAGGTCGAGCTCGGCCAGGTCGGCGAGGGCGGCGCCGCCCGGGGCCAGGTCGCGGCCCTCGCCGTCACGCAGTCGCGCCCCCAGGGCGGCCAGCATCCCCGCCCCGCCGTCATTGGTGGCGCTGCCGCCGAGGGTAAGCAGCAGCTGCTCGGCACCGGCATCCAGTGCCTCGCGGATCAGCTCGCCGACCCCGAAGGTGGTGCTGTGCAGGGCGGTGCGCTCGTCGGGCGCCAGCGACTGCAGGCCACTGGCCTCGGCCAGTTCCACGTAGGCGGTGCGGCTCGCGGCGTGCCAGCCCCAGTCGGCCCGGGCCGGGCGACCCAGGGCGTCGTGGACCTCAGCCGAGCGGCGCTCGGCCCCGGTGGCGGCCAGCAGGGCATCGAGGCTTCCCTCGCCGCCATCGGCCAGCGGGCATTCCAGGGCCTCGATGTCGCCGCCGGCACGCTTCGCCCCCACGGCGATGGCCCGCGCGGCATCGGCGGCGGGCAGGGCATCCTTGAAGCTGTCCGGGCAGATGAGGATCTTCATGGCCGCTCTCGTCTTGTGGAAGGAGTTTCCAGCTTAGCGCCGGCCGGCGCGGGACAGAACCCCGGGCGCTTCATCCCTGCCGACTTCCGGCGTAGACTGCTCCTGACCCTTCGCGGAGAGCATCCGATGCGTAAATGGCTCTTGCTACTGCTGTCGGCGGTGCTGGCCGGCTGCCAGGTGACGCCGACGACCCTGCCCGTGGCCGAGCCTGCCCCGGCTGCCGAGTGTCGCTGGCCCGCCGGGTCCGGCGACAGCCTGGCCAGGGCCGTCACGGCCCTGGAGGCGGAGGGCTTCCTGGTGCGTCACACCGATGCGTCGCTGGGGCTTGTCAGTGCCGAACGCGCCCGAAACACCATCTATCATGACAACGGCGTCGAGCGCCTGCCCCGCTTCGGCGGCTTCGTGCTGGGCGGCAGCGGCGGTCATGTGTCCTCCGGCGTGATGATCGGGCTCGGCACGGGCTTCGGAGTGGGCGTCGACGAGGCCACGCGTGTCGAGAGGGTCTCGGTGGTGGTGGGGGAGCAGCAGGTGCAGGTGTCCCGGGATATCCGCATCATCGACTGGCGAGGGGCACTGCGCGAGTCCCGCAGTGCCAGCGATGCCGACTTCTGCCGCGACCTGCGCGATGCCATCGAGGCCGTACCGCCACAGGAGGCCCCATGATGCGTGCCCCCCTCGTCATCCTGCTGGTCGCCTGGCTGGCCGGCTGTGCCACGCCCGCACCGCCTGAGCCCCGCGAGATCCACCTGGCGGCGACACCCGAGGCCACCCTGCGCGAGGCCATGGAGCTGCTGATGGAGCGCGGCTACGTGATCCGCCATGCCGACGGCGACCTGGGTCGCCTGGAGGCGGTGCTCGGCCGGATGCCGGGTTACGGCGCGTCACTGCGCGTGGCCGGCCAGGGAGATGGCAGCCGGGTCAGCTTCATCGCCACCCGCGGTGGGCGGCCCCTGCCACCCACCGTACTGGACCCCTTGCTGACCGACCTGCAGTCGCGGCTGGGGCTGTTACCCTGATGGGTCCCAGATGACGACAGGGCCGCCGATGATTTCTTACCTGGTGTCCCCTCGCCTGATCGGTGTGCTCTGCCTCGCCGCTGGCCTTCTGATGCCGCTTGCGGCCGCGGCGCACCCCCATGGCTGGATCGACCTGCGCATGCGCCTGGTGATCGATGGCGAGGGACGGCTGCAAGCCCTTCAGCAGTCCTGGCGCCTGGATCCCTTCTACAGCCTGGTGCTGCTCGAGGAGCTCGGCCGGGAAGCGGGAGGTGGTGGCCTCGATGCCGCCCTCGACCAGCTGGGCAGCGATATGCGGGAGACCCTGTCACCGCAGGGCTATTTCACCGAGCTGACCCTCGAGGGGGACAGGGTCGAGCTCGGCGAGGTCGCCGACTACACCGTGCTGGAACGGGATGGACGGATCGAGTTCGTCTTTCTGCTGCCGCTGGCTGAGCCGCTGGACATGGCGGGAGAGACGCTGCGCTACCGGGTGTTCGACCCCAGCTACTATATCGAGGTGGTCCACGAAGCCGAGGGTGACACGCCGCTCGATGATGCCCTGGTGGTGGGTGGCGAGCTCGCTTGCGAGACGCGTATCCGGGCGGCCGAGCCCGATCCCGAGCGGGTCATGGCAGCCGCGATGCTCGACGTCGATGACGAGGCCGAGCCTGGCCTGGGGCGCCACTTCGCCGAGACCGGGGAGGTGACGTGCCGTTAGCCATCAAGCGACTGGTGTGGCTGGGCGGTGGGCTGTTGCTCGCCCTGCTGGCCTGGCAAGGGGTGTTTCAGGGGGCCCTTCAGGAGCTCAGCCTGCAGCTGGTGGCCTGGCAGCGCGACTTCCACCGGGCGCTGACACTTGCCATCACGGGGCTCTCCGGCACCCCCTCGCCGGCCACCTGGGCGACCCTGCTCGGCATCAGCTTCGGCTACGGCGTCTTCCATGCCGCCGGTCCCGGCCATGGCAAGGCGGTGTTGACCACCTATCTGCTCTCCCAGGGCGGTGCCCGCCGTCGGGCCCTGGCCCTCTCCTTCGCCGCCTCCCTGCTGCAGGGGCTGGTGGCCATCGGCCTGGTGCTGGGGCTGGTGCATGGCCTGGGCTGGCTGACGCGCCAGGCCATGGGAAGCGTGGCCTGGGTGGAGCAGGCGAGCTTCATCATGGTGACCCTGCTGGGTGCCTGGCTCTGCTGGCGGGCCATCCGCCAGCTGCGAGGCAGTGCGGCCGTACCGGCGGTCGCGCCGGCAGGAGGGCATCATCGTCCCCATGACCATGACGTCGACCACGCTTGCTGCGGGGGGCATCACCACGTGGATCCGCAGCGTGCCGGGGACTGGCGCACGGCCCTGATCACGGTGGTGGCCATCGGCATCCGCCCCTGCAGCGGTGGCGTACTGCTGCTGGGAGCGGCCACCCTGCTGGACAACTTCATGGTCGGGGTGGCGGCGGTGCTGGTGATGGCGCTGGGCACGGCACTTACCGTCTCGGCACTCGCGCTGGCCAGCGTGTTCGCTAGAGGTTGGGCAGAGCAGCGGCTGGCGGCCCGGGTCACGGGCCACCGCATCGGCAGGCTGCTGGGCTGGGCCGCCCTGGCGGGCGGGCTGGGCATCATGGCCCTGGGGGTCTCGCTGACCGCGACCGGCGTCGGCCAGCCGGCCAGCGCGCCGCTGCTGGGCGAGCCGCCGTCGACTGCGCCCCTCTTCGGCGGTTAGCCCTCGGAGGGCGTCAGGTCGAGCCCCTCCACCTCGGCCAGGATGCGGGCACGCAGGTCGGCTAGGCGGTCCAGGTCGTAGGCCTCGGCCTGTCCATGGCCCCACACCGGCGCAGGCCAGGCGGCGTCCTCGCGGCGTCGAACGATGACGTGCACATGCAGCTGTGCGACGACATTGCCCAGGCTGGCGATGTTGAGCTTGTCGCCGCCCAGGGCCTCGAGCATGGCCCTGCCGACCGTGCTGGCCTCCCGCCACAGCTGCTGCTGGGTCGGGGCGTCGAGCTGGAACACCTCGCTGACCTCGAGGCGGCGCGGTATCAGCACCAGCCAGGGGAAGCGGGCGTCGTCCATCAGCCGCAGCTGGCATAGCGGCAGCTCGGTGACCGGGTAGCTGTCGTTCACCAGGCGGGCATCGGGTTCGAACTCCGACATCACGGGTCTCCTTTCGCGTCGGCTGTCCCTGTCTCCGTCATCATGGCACACCCCCTCCCGCATCGGGGGACAGATTCCCCCGGCAGGGCGGCCCCGGTATGCTGGGCGGCCTATCTCCGACCCGCCAACAACGGACGCTCTCATGACGCTGCTCGAGGCGCTTGCCCTGCTGGCCATCGGGACCCTGGCCGGCTTCATCAACGTGCTCTCCGCCGGGGGCTCGATGCTGACCCTGCCACTGCTGATGTTCCTGGGGCTGCCGCCCCAGGCGGCCAACGGCACCAATCGGGTATCGATCGCGCTGCAGAGCATCTCCGCGGTGACCAGCTTCTTCCGTGCCGGTGCCCGCTACCTGGGGCTGTCGCTTCGGCTCTCGGTGCCGGCGGTGGTCGGCTCCATGCTCGGTGCCTGGCTGGCCCTGCAGACCGGGGATGCCCTCTTCGAGGCGATCCTGATCACGGTGATGGCGTGCTCGGCAGTGCTGATGCTGCTCCCCCAGCCGCGCCTGGAGACCCGGACGCTGACCCCGGAGCGCCTCACGCCGGCGGTCTACCTGTCCATGTTCGCCATCGGCCTCTATGGCGGCTTCATCCAGGTCGGGGTGGGCATCCTGTTCATCGTGGTGCTCTACCGCATGCTGAAGATCGACCTGGCCCAGGTGAACGTCTTCAAGGTGCTGATCATACTGGTCTACACCCTGCCGGCCCTGGCCATCTTCCTGGCCAACGACCAGGTGCGCTGGGGCTACGGCCTGGTGCTGGCGGCCGGCAGCATGCTGGGTGCCTGGCTGGCGGTGAAGGTCAACATGAGTCCGCGCGGGGCCTTCGTCGTCAAGTGGCTGACCATCGCGGTGATCCTCGCGATCATCCTGCGGCTGCTGCTGGGGTGAGCCCACTGGGCACTTTCGCCGAACCTGCTAGATTGAAGGGGACACCCCTTGTGTTCCACATCGGGAACGGCAACGAGGACGCCATCATGAAACGTACAATATCGCTGATCCTGGTCTCACTCTTCACCCTTTCGCTGCTCGCTGGCTGCAATACCATCCGCGGTGCCGGCGAGGACATCGAGGAGGGCGGCGAGGCGATCCAGCGCTCCAGCTCCTGACGTTGTCGCCCCTGTGCAGGTCGGTGAGTGGGCTGCTAGGCTGAAGATGCCATTGCTTCACGGCAAGGAATGGATCCCCTGAAACCGTTAAGGAGAACATGCCATGAAGAAAGCGATCGCCATGAGTTTCATGCTGCTGATGACCGCTGGCCTGCTCGCCGGATGCAATACCCTGGAAGGCGCCGGCCAGGACGTCGAAGAGGGTGGCGAGGCCGTGCAGGATGCCGCCAGCTGAGCGGGTCACCCTGCATGGCACGCTTGCCCAGGCTGACACGGGCACGCCCCTCGGCGTGCCCGTCTTGATGTAACCCTTTGACAAGACTCTTGTTCACTGGCTGGAACTGCCGCATGTTGCTCGCCTGGAAACCCTGGCTGGCCGCCGCTGGCCTGTCGCTGATCACCGCCTGCAGTGCCACGAACGGGCCCGCGGTTCCTCGCGAGCCGGCGCCGGCGCCTCCTCGTGTCACCGATGGCCAGGATGCCTGCGGCGCCGCTCGCGTCCAGGACCGGGTGGGGCGCCACTTCGACGCGGCGCTGGAGGCGTCCCTGCGTGAGGCGAGCGGTGCCGATGCCCTGCGCGTGATGCGCCCCGGCGAGGCCCATACCCTCGATTACCGGGCCGAACGCCTCAATGTCCGCCTGGACGAGCAAGACCGGATCATCGCCCTGGAGTGCGGCTGACGCCCCTGTCAGGGGTCGCCGTGCTCGGCCTGGGTGCGCCGTTCCTCCTCCTCGGCCTGCTTGCGCAGCTTCTTGCGCAGGGCCGCCTTCTCGAAACGCAGCTTCTGCAGGCGGGTCTCCAGCTTCAACGGCGGGACCCGCGCCGGCTTGCCGCTCTCGTCCACGGCCACCATGGTCAGGTAGCAGCTGTTGGTGTGGCGGATCACCTTCTGGCGGATGTCCTCGGCCACGACCTTGATGCCGATCTCCATGGAGGAACTGCCGACATGGTTGACGCAGGCCAGGAAGGTGACCAGTTCGCCGACATGGATCGGCTGCTTGAACAGCACCTGGTCGACGGAGAGCGTCACCACGTAGTGGCCGGCATAGCGGCTGGCACAGGCATAGGCCACCTCGTCGAGCTTCTTGAGGATGGCGCCGCCATGCACCTTGCCACTGAAGTTGGCCATGTCCGGGGTCATCAGCACGGTCATCGACAGCTCGTGCTGGCCGTTCAGCGGTTGGTCGTCCATCGTCATGCTCCCTTGAGGTTTCCTACAGCATAACGCCTTGCCCCCGCAGGGGGAGCAAGGCGTTCGGTGTCGCGGGTTCGGACCCGGGATCAGAACCAGGTCAGGCCCACGGCGATGATGATGCCGGTGATGAACAGCTGGATTAGACAGAAGCCCATGATGTCCTTGGCCTTGAGGCCGGCGATGCCGAGCACCGGCAGGGCCCAGAAGGGCTGCAGCAGGTTGGTCCAGGCGTCTCCCCAGGCCACGGCCATGGCCACCCGGGGAATGTCCACGCCCAGGGCCTGGGCGGCGGGCAGCATCACCGGCGCCTGCACGGCCCACTGGCCGCCACCGGAGGGCACGAAGATGTTGACGATGCCGGCACTGATGAAGGACCAGAAGGGCAGGGTGGTCTCGGTGGCAAAGGAGATGAGGGTCTCCGACATGCTCTCCGCCAGCCCCGACTGCACCATGATCGCCATGATGCCGGCATAGAAGGGGAACTGGATGACGATGCCGGCACCGCCCTTGATCGCCTCCTGGAGGCTCTCGAGCAGGCTGCGCGGCGTGCGGTGCAGCACGATGGCCAGCGACAGGAAGAGGAAGTTGACCACGTTGAGGTTCAGGCCGCCGTTGCGGAAGACGAAGTGGTCGAGCAGGAAGAGCACCCCGGGGATGCCTACCAGCCAGGCCAGGGTCGTGCTGTTCTCCAGGCGCTCGGCGGGACGCGTGATGCGCACGCGCCTTTCCTCGTCGTCACCCAGCAGCTTGGGGTCGATGTAGACGCTCTCGTTCTCGTTGGGGAGCATCAGCCGGTTGACCAGCGGCACGGCGATGAACAGGCAGCCCACGATGGCCAGGTTGAACAGCGAGAAAATGGTGTCGCTGGTGCCGATCACGCCGATCTGCTCGGCGGTGAAATGGCCGTCGGTGGCGATGGTCAGCGGGATCGAGCCGGCCAGGCCGCCGTGCCAGACGATAAAGCCGGAGTAGGCGCTGGCCACCAGCAGGCGGTAGTCCACGCGCACCAGGCGGGCCAGCTCCTTGGCGAACAGGGCACCGACCACCAGGCCGAAGCCCCAGTTGATCCAGCTGGCGACCAGCGACACCAGGGTGACCAGGATGATGGCGCTGCCGGCGTTCTTCGCCAGGCCGGCAAGCTTCTGCAGCAGGCGCTTCACGGGCGGGGAGCTGGCCAGCATGTAGCCGGTGACCAGCACCAGCAGCATCTGCATCGAGAAGGTCAGCAGGCCCCAGAAGCCGTCGCCCCAGAAGCGCATCACCGCCAGCGGCGTCTGGCGCTCCACGGCGATGGCCGCGGCGGCGGCGATGATCGTCAGCAGCAGGACGAAGATGTAGGGGTCGGGCAGGTAGCGTTCGACCAGCTTGACGGCCGGTCTCGATAGGGCCTTGAGCATGAGGGTTCCCTTCTTCTGTTGTCGAATTGTCGCGTGCCTGACAGAAAGTAGCGCAACCTCAGAGGGTTGCGCTACCCGGCAGGATGGACTCCATCAACGCCGCCGGCCGTGGTGGGATCGCGCCAGCGGCTGCGTCGATGGTGCCGGTAGTAGGCCACCAGCACCCCCGAGCGCACCACGGCAAAGGCCAGGAAGGCCAGCCACAGGCCGTGGTTGCCCAGTGGCGTGGTCAGCCACCAGAGCGGCAGGTAGACGGCGAGCCCCGCATAGATGCTGTTGCGCATCTCGCGGATCGCCGTGGCGCCGATGAAGACCCCGTCCAGCAGGTAGCTCCATACCGCCACCAGCGGCATGACGACCATCCAGGGCAGGTAGTCGCCGGCGGTGGCGCGCACCTCCGGCAGGCCGGTGAGCAGCGCGATCAGCCACTCGCCCCCCAGGGCGAAGGCCAGCGCGGCCAGACCCGCCGTGACCAGCGAGAAGCGGGCGGCACTGCGGACCACCCGGCCGAACTCGTCGAAGCGCCGGCGGCCCACGGCACGGCCGGCCAGCGCCTCGGCGGCATGGGCGAAGCCATCCAGGGCGTAGCTGGTCAGCATGATGAACTGCAGCAGCACGGCGTTGGCCGCCAGCACGGTGTCGCCCTGGGCGGCGCCCCGGGAGGTGAAGAAGGCCATGGCGAACAGCAGGCCCAGGGTGCGCACGAAGAGGTTGGCGTTGACCCGGAAGAGTTCGCCATAGGCGGCCAGGCGCAGCAGTCGCTCGCGCAGGAAGTGCCCCGACAGCCACCTGAGCTGGCGCGAGACCAGCCACAGGCCGAAGGCCAGTGCCGTGTAGTCGGCGAGCACCGTGGCCCAGGCCACGCCGTCGCTGGTCATCCCCAGCCCCACCACGAACAGCAGGTCGAGGACGATATTGACGCCGTTGGTCAGCACCAGGATGGACAGCGTCACCCGCGAGTTCTGCTGGCCGAGGAACCAGCCGAGGATGGCGTAGTTGGCCAGCACCGCCGGGGCGGAGAGCAGCCGGATTCGGGCGTACTCCGCGGCCAGTTCCGTGGCCACCTCGCTGCCGTCGAGCAGCCACAGTCCCAGCGTCACCAGCGGCCCCCCGGCGAGGATCAGTCCCAGGCCGATCACCAGGGCGAGCAGCAGCGATTGGCCGAGCAGGTTGCGTACCTCGCCGTCCGCCTCGCGGCCCACCGCCTGGGAGGTGAGGCCGGTGGTGCCCATGCGCAGGAAGCCGAAGCCCCAGTAGAGGAAGCTGAACAGCGTCGCCCCCAGGGTCACCCCGGCGAGATAGCGCGAGTCGGGCAGGTGGCCGACCACGGCGGTATCCACCAGCCCGAGCAGCGGCACGGTGATGTTGGAGAGGATGATTGGCCAGGCAAGCGCCAGGATGCGCTGTCGCGTGCCGGCGGTGGTCGTGGGCGACGTCACGGCGAGTCCCTTGGCGGTGAAACGGGGCAGGGTGGCGCCTCTCGCCCCGGAACGCAACGGCCCCGCCGGTTGGCGGGGCCGTCGAGTGGGGTGAGACAGGGGCTAGAAGCGGTAGCCCAGGCTGGCGGAGAAGAGGTCGACCTCGAAGTCCTCGCCGCTGTCGCTGATATCGTAGCGCTCGTACTCGGCGCGCATCATGATCCGGTCGATCTCATACTCGGCGCCGATACCATAGTAGGGATCGGTGCCGTCTTCGCCCAAAGAGGCCGATACTCCCCTAGCACTGTCGCGATAGTTCAAATCGCCATCCCAAGCCACCATGCCTAATTTGCCATGGACACTAAAGCCACTCTGAATCGGGAGTTTACCTAGCAAGGCAAACCCAAAACCATCAGCGCTAGCCTCTAACTTCTCAGAGCCGGCATTAGCTTCGAAGTCACCAAAGTCAAGATAGCTGGCCTCGACGGCGAAATTGGGGTTGAACTGGTACCCCGCAAACAGCTTATAGCCGGTATCGCTGTCATCGGTGTTAGCCCCGGCTGAGTCAAGTCTATCGAAAGTGTTGTTATCCAGCTTCGAATACCCCAAGCCGGCCCCCACATAGGGCCCCTCGGCGGGGCTGTACTGGTAGCTCTGGGCGAAGGCGGGCGAGGCGACCAGGCCGGCCAGGGCGGCGGTGGCGATCAGGCGTTTCATCATGCGCTCCTTTGCATGCGGGGGCAGGCGGGCCTGCAGTTGGGCAAGCGGCAAAAGCCGGCTACCCTGATGTAAGATCCTGTGAAAGGATGTAACTTTGAAGATTCTAGGTGCTAATTTGAATGAATGCCATGGTCCGGCGGCGGCCGGCAGGGCGACATTCCAGGCGACAGGGCAGGGAGCGAGGATGATGAAGCAACTGGGCAAGAGCACGATGTTCGCCATGCTGGCGCTGGTGATGCTGGTTGGCAGCCTGCCGGCCGTGGCGCAGGGAGAGCGCATGGAGGTCCAGCCCAGCGGCGGGGCGATGATCGCCGATGCGCTCGTCGCCCGGCCGCTGCTGGCCGCGGCCACGGTAGGCGGTGCGGCGATCTTCCTGGTCTCGCTGCCGTTCACCGCCCTGGGGGGCAACGTGGACGGGGCGGCGGAGACCCTGATCAAGACCCCGGCCGAGGCGGCCTTCCGGCGCTGCCTGGGGTGCAAGGTGAGCCGGCGCGCCGACGAGATGTAGGCCCTCTGCCGGCGACGGCCACTCCCTCGACCGGCGATCCGGGCCGATCAGCTGCGGTATCAGACGACGGCGCCCCGCTCATCGAGCGGGGCGCCGTTGGTCGTGCTGCGTGGAGCGGGGTCAGGCTGCGGTGATGAGGTGGTACTTCTCCATCAGCTCGTCACGGCTCTCCTTGTGCGCCGGGTCCAGCGGAATGCAGTCCACCGGGCAGACCTGCTGGCACTGGGGCTCGTCGTAGTGGCCGACGCACTCGGTGCACAGGCCGGGGTCGATGACGTAGATCTCTTCCCCCGGCGAGATGGCGCCGTTGGGGCATTCGGGTTCGCAGACGTCGCAGTTGATGCACTCGTCGGTGATCATCAGGGCCATGGGGTACCTCACGGATGTCGCTGGCCGGCAAGCGGTCCCGGGAAAGGAGTAATCCCGAGTTTCCTGGTCAGGTATTGTAATGGCTCTTCAGCGTCTCGGCGACCCTGGGATGCACGTGCTTGGAGACATCGCCGCCGAGCCGGGCGATCTCGCGCACCAGGGTGGAGGAGATGTAGGAGTTCTCCACCTCCGGCGTCAGGAAGACCGTCTCCAGCTCCGGCATCTGGGCGCGGTTCATGTTGGCCAACTGCAGCTCGTACTCGAAGTCCGACACCGCCCTCAGGCCGCGCAGCAGCACGCGGGCCTGCTGCTGCTTCATGAACTCGGTCATCAGCCCCGAGAAGCCGACCACCTCGACGTTGTCGAGGCCGGCCACCACCTCCCGGGTCAGGGCGATGCGGGTATCGAGGTCCAGGGCAGGCCCCTTGCCGGGGCTGGTGGCGATGGCCACCACCACCTTGTCGAACAGCCGGGCGGCGCGCTCGATCAGGTCGAGGTGGCCGTTGGTGATGGGGTCGAAGGTGCCGGGATAGACGGCGGTGTTCATCACGCGTCTCCGTCGTCGAGTCGTCCGAAGGGGTTGTCCACGGCCAGCGAGACTTCCCGCGCATAGCCGGGGATGCGGATGGCGTCGCGGCCGACCTCGAGCTCGGGCCCCTCCAGCACGCCCTCGCCGAAGCGGTAGCGGGCCTCGAAGCGGCCTCGGTCGGCGGCCTGATGATAGGCCGCGGCGACTTCCCGGGTGCCCTCGCGGCGCGCCTGCCAGGCGGCCACGGCGCTCTCGCCGTGACGCTGCACCATCAGCCGTTCGGTCACCGCGGGGGAGAGCACCACGCCGGTGGCATTGTTGCCACCGAAGCCCTTGGCGTTGATGAAGGCGGCATCGGCGACGAAGGGCAGCGGGTCGCGGAACAGCCTCAGGCGCTCGGCATGGACGTCGTCGGCCACGGCATCCAGGGTGAAGATGCCCGGCAGCAGCCCGAGGGCGAAGCTGCCCAGGGCGCTGGTCAGCTGGTCGCCGGCGGCACTGCCCTGGGAGTGGCCGACGAAGGCCTTCACCGCCACCACCGGCCACGCCGTGATGCCGTGGGCGCGGGCCACCTGGTCGAAGACGTGGGACTCGGTAATGCGGTTCTTGGGCGTGCTGGTGCCATGGGCATGGAGGAAGGTGCGCTCGCGCAGGGCCTTCTCGCCGAGCATGTCGCGCACCAGCGCGGCTGCCTTGGCCAGAGAGATGTAGTTGCCGATGCCGGGGGCGGAGATCGAGCGCTTCCAGCCGTCGGCATTGACGAACACGCCCGGCACGCTGCCGAGGACCTCGGCGCCGGTCTCCAGGGCCAGGGCGTCGTCCATCAGCATGATGAACTGGCTGGACTCGCCCATGGTGAAGCCGCAGTTGCGGGCAAAGGGCCGGCAGGCCCGCTGGTAGTCGGCGTCGGTGAGCAGCTCCAGGGCATCCAGCGCCTTGAGGCCGTCGTCATCGGCCAGTGCGCCCATGGTGCGGAAGCCCTCGATGACCTCGGGCGTGATCGGGGCATCGGCGGTCCCCACCAGCACGACCCGGCGGCGGCCGGCACGGATGTCGTCCACGCCCAGGCGCAGGTTGTAGAGGAAGCTGGCGCAGGCGCCGAGTGCCGCCCCGGTGCCGCCCACGCTGCCCAGCACGTAGGCATTGATGAAGTCGGCGGGCATCTGGCCATAGCCCAGCGGCATCTGCTTGGAGGTGGCGCGCTTGCCGGAGACGAAGCTCTTGAGCAGGCCGCCCCAGCCCTCGTCGTCGAGCTGGCCGATGGAGTTGCCGGCGTAGACGGCGACCTCGTCGGGGTCCAGGCGGTCACGCAGCCCGTCCCACTCGAGGCCGCTGTCGCCCAGGCAGTCGCTGGCGGCGAAGACGGTCATGGAAAGGCCGCGCGGGTGGTGCACGCTGCGGTAGAGCCGGCTGGGCTCGAAGCCCGTGGGCAGCTGGCCGGCGGCGCGCACCTGGGCCGGGCGCGTCTCGGGCAGCATCACCTCCATGTTGCCAGCCGGGACGGTGACCTCGAGGCTCTGGCGGTCCAGTTCCTGGACCTGCCAGGTGGGGGGCAGGTCGTCGGGCAGTTGCCGGCGACGGATGCGGAAGGTGAGTGGGGTGTCCAGCGCGAGGCTCGCCTTGCGGTTGGCCGGCAGGCCCTCCTCGTTGAAGCGGGGATCCTCGATGCGCCGGATCAGGGTGTGGTCGAGCACCTGCTGGCGGGTCTGCTCGACGATCCCAGCGGCGTCCAGCGGCCGTCCCTCGGCGTCATGCCAGGCACCATCTGCCTGGCAGTCGGCCAGGCGCATCATCGCCGCCAAGCCCAGCAGGGTGCGGGCCTGGTCGTCGTCGGGCAGGGCGTCGAGCACGGTACGGCGAAACGCCTGGTGGCCCGAGGTTCGGCCGGCGGGATTCACGCCGCCCATGCCGACGATCACCGGTAAGTGTGGCAAGCCGGGTTCCTCGTTGTGCGGTTGATATCGTGGCTGCATGTGTCGCTGTCAGGCCATGGATCATAGCACCCGGCCAGTGGCGGCGTCATGCTGGCGCCCCTGCGCGGCGGGCTTGCGGCTGGTAGAATGCCTGCCCTTTCCATTTCCGCCGAGCCCGCTGCCATGACTGCCCGTTCGCGATCCATCGTCAGCCGCCAGACCGGCCCGCACCAGGACCTGGCCCGCCGCGTGGCGCGGGCCCTGGCGCACCCCCTGCGCAGGCCACTCGCCGCGCACACCCGCGAGGCCTTTGGCCGGGCCCGGGACTGGCGCGAACGCCGCGACGGGGCGCCGTTGATCCTGGATGCGGGATGCGGCGTGGGGCTCTCGACGCGCCGGCTGGCCGAGCAAACCCCGGCCGCCGCGGTGATCGGCGTCGACCGCAGCGCCGACCGCCTGTCCCGCGACCATGGCCGGCTGCCGGACAATGCCCTGCTGGTGCGGGCCGACCTGGTGGACTTCTGGCGCCTGGCCCTGGCCGAGGGCTGGCGGCCGGCGCGCCACTACCTGCTCTATCCCAACCCCTATCCCAAGGCCGCCCACCTGAAGATGCGCTGGCAGGGGCATCCGGTGCTGCCCGTGATCCTGGCGCTGGGCGGCCGGCTGGAGCTGCGCTCCAACTGGCGGCTCTACGTGGAGGAGTTCGCCCTGGCGGTGACCCAGGTGACCGGGGTGGCGGCCGAGGCGCAACCCTATGTGCCGGGCGAGGCCTGCCTGACGCCCTTCGAGCAGAAATACCATGCCAGCGGGCAGTCGCTCTGGCGGCTGGTGGTCGAGCTGCCTCACGCCCCCGGGCTGGTGCCCGGGGGCGCGCTCGCGGCCGCCGGGGAGGAAGAATGATGGCGTTCCTGTTCCTGGCCCTGGCGATCGTCGCCGAGGTGGTCGCCACCAGTGCGTTGAAGGCCTCCGAGGGCTTCAGCCGGTTGTGGCCCAGCGTCACGGTGGTGGTCGGTTACGGGCTGGCCTTCTACCTGCTCGCCCTGGTGCTGCGCACCATGCCGGTGGGCATCGCCTACGCCTTCTGGGCGGGGCTCGGCATCGTGCTGGTGACCCTGGTGGGCATCCTGGTCTATGGCGAGAAGCCGGACCTGCCGGCACTGCTGGGCCTCGCCATGATCGTTGGTGGCGTGGTGGTGATCCAGGTGTTCTCTTCCGTCTCGTCCCATTAAGCTGAGGCCTCTCATGCTGCCTGGAGGTCCCATGCGCCGTCGCCCGCTGCTCTGTGTCCTGCTGATGCTGCTTCCGCTGTTCGCCCAGGCGAGCGGCTTCACCCGCCTGGCCGAGCTCGCCGACAAGGGCTTCCTGCTCGGTGCCGAAGCCCGCCTGCTGGACAGCGGCGAGCTCCTGGGCGCCATCGAGCCCGAACGCCAGCTGTCACCGGCCTCGGTCTCCAAGGTCTACCTGGCGGCGGCGGCGCTGGATCGCTGGGGCCCCCAGCACCGCTTCTCCACCCGGCTGGTGAGCCTGGCCGAGCCCGATGCGGACGGGGTCCTGCACGGTGACCTGGTGCTCGACGGCGGCGGCGACCCGATGCTGACCAGCGAGGACCTGTGGCGCCTCACCCAGCGACTGCACCAGGCCGGCGTGCGTCGGGTAGAGGGGCGCCTGGTGGTCAGCCAGTGGCGCTATGGTCCGGTGGAGTGCATCACCACCGACCGCTGCCAGGCCCACTCCCGGGTGGCCAACGCCTACAGTGCGCTGCTCTCCTCGGCCGGGGTGAACCACGGCAGCTGGTGCGTCAGCGTGGCACCCGCCGCCGTGCCCGGCGACCCCGCCCGCATCACCAGCTGCGACAGCCCGGCGCCGATCGTCGGGATCGACAACCGCGTCGAGACCCAGCCCGACGACAGCGGCACCCGGCTCAATGCCGAGCGTGTGCTGCGCGACAGCGGCGACGTCATGGTGGTGAGCGGACAGATCTCCACCAATGCCCGTCCCCGCACCATCTACCGCGCCAGCTCCGACCCGGCGCGCCAGAGCGCGGCCACCCTGCTGGCGATGCTGGAACAGGCCGGGATCGGCGTGCGCGACGGTGCCGGCGTGGCCTCCACCGAGCCGCCGGCCGAGGCGCGCGCCCTGGCCTACGTGGAGAGCGAGCCGCTGCAGGAGCTGCTGCTGCGCACCCTCAACCACTCCAACAACTTCATGGCCGACCAGCTGGCGCTGAACCTGGTGGAGTCTCCCCGCGCCGGCCTGGTGCAGGCCGGCGGGGCGCTGGAGGCCTTCGTGACCGGGCTGCCCGACCACGGGCCCGTGACCCTGCGCAGCGGCAGCGGCCTGACCCCGGAGAACCGCACCTCGGCGGCGGGCATCACCGCCCTGCTGGAGAGCATGTACCGCCGGCCGGCGCTCTTCCCCAGCTTCGTCGCGGCCCTGCAGTCGCCGGCCAACGGCGTGATGCGTTTCCTGCGCCGCGGCTCGATGACCTTCCAGCAGCACGTCATGCTCAAGACCGGCACCCTCAACCAGCCGGTGGCGGTTCGCGCCGTGGGCGGTTACTTCCGCACCCGCAGCGGGCAGTGGGGCGTGTTCGCGGCGATCGTCAACGGCACCTCCAACACCCCCTGGCTCAACTGGCAGCAGGTGCTCGACCCGCTCGCCGCCGATCTCGAGGCGATGATCGATGCCCACTGAACCCCCGGAGCGCGCGACATGAAGCCAGGGCACACCGGCTGGCGGCACCTGGTGCACTCCACTCGCTACTCCCTCAAGGGACTCAGGGCGGCCTTTCGCAACGAGGCCGCCTTCCGCCAGGAGCTCGGGGTCTGCGGGGTCCTGCTGCCGCTGGCCTGGTGGATCGGTCAGGGGCCGGTGGAGTGGGTCCTGCTGGTCGGCAGCTGCCTGCTGGTACTGATCGTGGAGCTGCTCAACAGTGCCATCGAGAACGTGGTGGATCGCATCGGCACCGAGCTCCACGAGCTCTCGGGGCGCGCCAAGGACATCGGTTCGGCAGCCGTGATGCTGTCGCTCTTCACCGCCGGCCTGACCTGGGGGTTGCTGGCCTGGGAGAAATTCCTCGGCTAGGCCGGGTTATGGGGCGGGGCAGGCTTCGCTATGCTGGAGGCATTCGTGAACCGGATGCGAGATGCCCATGGCCCTGCCCGATGACTTCCTGCCGCTGGATGACATTCCCGAGCCCCTGAGGGCTCCCCTGGCGCATGCCCGTGACCGGCTGGCGAGCTCGCTGCAGCAGGCCGACAACCTGGCCGACATGAACGGCAGCGACTCCCCGCTGGAGGACTGGCTGGCGCTGTCTGATTCGCGGCGCGGTGAACTGGCGAAAGTGCTGGCCATCTCGACCTTCGCCGCCGAGACCCTGGTGCGCTATCCGGAGTGGCTGTTGCACCTGGATGCCAGCGGCGAGCTGGATGCGACGCCCACCGCGGAGGCCCTGCGCGACTGGCTCGACGAGCGGCTGGAGGCCGTCGAGGACGAGGCGGCCCTGCATGGTGCCATCCGCCGCTTCCGCCGTGCCCGCATGCTGGGCATCGTCTGGCGTGACCTGACCCGCCCCGCGGGCATCGACATGTGGGCCACCAGCGGCGCGGTGTCGCGCCTCGCCGAGACCTGCCTGGAGGGCGCCCTGGCCTGGCTCGAGGTCCATTTCGCGCCGCGCTGGGGGCACCCTGCCCCGCGTCGCGACGGCAGCGAGCAGCGGCTGGTGGTACTGGGCATGGGCAAGCTCGGCGCCGGCGAGCTGAACCTCTCCTCCGACATCGACCTGATCTTCGCCTTCCCCGAGAAGGGCGAGACCGAGGGCGGGCGCAAGTCCCTGGAGCACCAGGAGTATTTCACCAAGCTCGGCCAGCGGCTGATCACTGCCCTGGACGCGGTGACCGCCGACGGCTTCGCCTTTCGCGTCGACATGCGCCTGCGTCCGCTAGGGGATGGCGGCCCCCTGGTGGGCAGCTTCTCCTCGCTGGCCGGCTACTACCAGGACCAGGGGCGCGAGTGGGAGCGCTACGCCATGCTCAAGGCGCGACCGGTGGCCGGCGACCTGGGCGCGGGAGCCGAGCTGCTCTCCAGCCTGCGCCCCTTCGTCTATCGCAAGTATCTGGACTTCGGCGCCATCGAGTCGCTGCGTGAGCTCAAGTCGATGATCAACCGCGAGGTGCGTCGCAAGGGCATGCAGGGCAACATCAAGCTCGGTCCCGGGGGGATCCGCGAGGTGGAGTTCGTGGTCCAGGCCTTCCAGCTGATCCGCGGTGGCCGCGATACCGAACTGCAGGTCACCTCGCTGAAGACCGCCCTAGAGCGCCTGCCCGAGCTTGGCCTGCTGCCCCGGGAGGTCGTCGACGAGCTGCTGCCCGACTACGTCTTCCTGCGCGACCTGGAGCATGTGCTGCAGGCCCTGGAGGATCGCCAGACCCAGACCCTGCCCAATGACGACCTCGACCGCGAGCGGGTCGCCCTGGCGCTGGACATGGAGGACTGGCCCGCGGTGATGGCTCGCCTCGACGAGGTTCGGGAGCGGGTGCGCCGGCACTTCGATGCGGTGATCGCCGAGCCGGAGGAGGAGGTGGAGGAGGCCGATGACGCCGACCAGCCTACCGGTGCCGTCGGCCTGGAGGAGTGGCGCGCGATGTGGCGTGGCGAGCTGGAGGAGGACGAGGCCCGGGAGCTGCTGGAGGAGGCCGGCCTGGCGGAGCCGGATGCCGCCCTGCGGCGGCTGCGGGCGCTGCGCCAGTCCCGCCAGGTGCAGGCCATGCAGCGCATCGGCTTCGAGCGGCTCGAAGCCCTGCTGCCCCTGCTGCTCGATGCCGTGGCGGGAAGCGAGACTCCGGACCTGGCCCTGGAGCGGGTGCTGCCGCTGGTCGAGGCGGTGTTGCGACGTACCGCCTACCTGGCGCTGCTGCGCGAGAACCCGGATGCCCTGGGGCACCTGATGAAGCTGTGCAGCGCCAGCCCCTGGATCGCCGCCCAGCTCGCCCGCCATCCCATCCTGCTCGACGAGCTGCTGACCCCGGAGACCCTCTACACGCCGGCCGACAAGGAGCGCCTGGCCGACGAGCTGCGCCAGGCCCTGGGGCGGCTTCCCGAGGAGGACGAGGAGGCCCAGCTCGAAGCGCTGCGGGTCTTCAAGCATGCCCAGGTACTGCACGTGGCGGCCTCCGACATCGCCGGCACCCGCCACCTGATGAAGGTCAGCGACTATCTCACCTACATCGCCGAGGTGGTCCTGGAGGCGGTGCTGGCCATGGCCTGGAAGCACCTGACCCGCAAGCACGGCTTCCCGGAGCGCCGCGAGGGCGGGCGCTGCGAAAGCGAGCCCGAGTTTCTGGTGGTCGGCTATGGCAAGCTCGGCGGCATCGAGCTCGGCTACGGTTCCGACCTGGACCTGGTGTTCCTCCACGACGGCGCCACCCAGGGGAGTACCGACGGCAAGCGACCCATCGACAATGCCGTCTTCTTCACCCGGCTGGGCCAGCGCATCATCCACCTGCTCACCGCGGTGACGCCGGCGGGCAGCCTCTACGAGGTGGACATGCGCCTGCGCCCCTCGGGCAACTCGGGGCTGCTGGTCGCGACGCTCTCGGCCTTCGCCGACTACCAGCGCGAGCAGGCCTGGACCTGGGAGCACCAGGCCCTGGTACGGGCCCGGGTGGTAGCCGGCCATCCGCGCCTGGCCGAGCGCTTCGATACGATTCGCGGCGAGATCCTCGGCCGAAAGCGCGACCTGGAGGCACTGCGCGAGGAGGTGGTCAAGATGCGCCACAAGATGCGTGACCACCTGGGCGGCAAGAGCGGGGAGGGCGAGTTCGACCTCAAGCACGACCCCGGCGGGATGGTCGACCTCGAGTTCCTCTGCCAGTACGCCGTGCTGGCCATGGGCCATGAGACACCGGAGCTGCTGGCCTACAGCGACAACATGCGCATCCTCGAGACCCTGGAGGCCACCGAGCGCCTGCCGGCCGAGACATGCCAGCGGCTGCGCGAGGCCTACCTGGCCCTGCGCAGCGCTGCCCATCGCGCCTCGCTGACCCGCGAGCCCGTTCGTGGACGCGACGAGGCGTTCCAGGAGCACCGCCAGGTGGTGATCGAGGCCTGGCAGCGGCTGCTGGAACCGCAAGGTCACTGAGCGCGCCGCGCTCGATACGGTGCGCGGCAAGCCGTCCAACTGGCTGATGCCGGTGGCCTGATATCCCCACCGGCCTTATCTCTCCCCGGCCCCTCGGGGAGTGAAAGCAAGGCGCCCCGCCTGTGAGCCGCAGACGGGTCGCCTTGAATTAGCACCATCGCGGTGCTGCGATCACGGAATTCCTCAGTAACCGTTGCCTTGCTGCTTCTCCCAGCCATTACAGCGGGTTAAGAGGTCGCCGTGCCGCCTTCTCCCTGCCATGGTCCCTTCCTAAGGCGGAGCGGGTCGGAAAAGTATCCAGATTGGTCATTTCGCCGGGATGGCCGCGTTGCGGTGAATCAAGCCGCGGCCCTAAGCTCACCTGACCCTGACAAGCCCCTCCGGCATGTCGGCGAGAGCAAACTAAAACAAAGCAGGTGACAACATGTTCTACAAAACAGCGCTAGCGACCAGTGTCATGATTCTCTCCGCGGGCCTTGCCCAGGCCGAGGAGTCCTACCGCATCGGCATCACCCAGAACAATGTCGGTGTCGACAGCTACCAGACGACCTATGAAAGCGCCTTCGAGAAAGCGGCCGCCGAGCATGGCAATGTCGATGTCGTCGTGCTCGATGCCGGCGGCGATGTGGCCCGCCAGATCGGCCAGGTGCGCAACCTCATCCAGCAGCGTGTCGATGCCATCATCATCTGGCCGACCAACGGCCAGGCGGTGATCCCGGCCATCCGCCAGGCCCACAAGGCCGGCATCCCCGTCGTGGTGACCAACTCCAAGATCGCCGAGGCGGGCCTTGACTATATTGCGGCCTTCTCGGGCCCCGACAATGTCCAGCAGGGGGCCTCCTCTGCCGAGATGATGTGCGAGGCCCTCGATGGCGAGGGGCAGATCGTTCAGATCGCCGGCCAGCCGGGGTATACCACCGCCATGGAGCGCTCGAAGGGGTTCGAGGACAAGCTGGCCGAGGCGTGCCCCGGAGTCGAGCTCGTGGAGACCCAGCCCGCGGACTGGAACCGCGAGAAGGCCCAGCGGGTCATGGAGAACTTCCTCACCAAGTATGACGACATCGACGGCGTCTATGCCGGCGATGACAACATGGGTGTCGGTGCCCTGAATGCCGCCAAGAGTGCCGGCCGTGCCGATGAGATCGTGTTCATCGGTGCCACCAATTTCGCCGTGGGTTACGAGGCCATCGAGCGTGGCGAGTACTACGGCTCCATCTACCAGTCCCCGGTCGATGACGCGGAAGCGGCGCTCCAGACCGCCCTCGATGTCCTGGCAGGTGAAGAGGTGCCGAAGATGAACTTCTTCGAGACGCCCAAGATCACCGCCGACAACCTGGCCGAGTTCGACAAGCCCGTGTTCTGAATATCGCTAGTCTCGGGGCACGAAGGGAACTCGTGCCATCCCGCGTATCCCTGGCCAATGGCTCCGCAACGGTCGATGAAGTCCCTTGCGGAATACCGATAACCACACTCCGTTGGCCATGACGAATGGTCAGAATGTCACTCGAATCGGTGGCATGCCTCCGGGCATGCCAACGGGGCGTCGACTGCAACGGAAACATCCTGGCCTTCAGTCAGTAGCGCCAATATAGGTGAGTACCATGGCTTCTGTAGAACAAGGTAAACAAGCCATCATGCTGAATAAGAAGTATAAGGCAGGTCTCCTGAACTTTCTTTCCGCTCAGGGCATCCTGGTCTTCTTCCTTATCTGCATGTTTGCTTTCTCGCTGTTCTCCGAACAGTTTCTCTCCCAGTCAAATATCATGACAGTGGTCCGCCAGGCCTCGATTATCGGCATCATTGCCGTGGGTGTCACGGTGGTCATCATCGGCGGTAACCTAGATCTCTCCGTCGGGTCGATGCTCTCCTTCTCCACGGTGCTGGTCGTCGACCTGCATGACAAGATCGGGCCGGCCGGTGCCATCATCCTGATGTTCGTCCTCACGCTGCTGATCGGGGCCGTCAATGGCTTCCTTATCGGCTTCATGAGGCTGAATTCGCTGATCGTCACCCTGGCGATGCTGTCGGCGATCCAGGGACTGGTGCTGATCTACAGTGGCGGGAAGAACGTCGATATCGCCAACCAGAGCGACACCTGGTTCGCCTTCTTCGGACGAGGCTATGTGCTGGGTATTGCGGTCCCGGTGATCCTCTTCGCCGTGCTGGCGATCATCGTGCAGGTCGTCATGTCCTATACCAGCTATGGTCGTCGCATCTTCGCCGTCGGCGGTAACCCGGCTGCTGCCGTCTATTCCGGTATCCGCAAGAACTGGTGCGTATTCAGTACCTATCTGATCTCGGCCTTCTGCGTGGCCTGTGCTGCGCTGGTGCTGGGATCGCGGGTCATGGGGTCACAGAACAACGTCGGGCAGGGCTACGAACTGCTGGTGCTGGCCGGGATCATTCTCGGGGGAACCAGCCTGCTGGGCGGGGCAGGGAGTGTCTGGAAGACGATCATCGGGGTATTGATCCTGGGCTTCATCCAGAATGGCCTGCTGCTGCTGGGGTATCCCTATTACACCCAATGGCTCGTCACCTGGGTGATCATCATCCTGGCGGTGTGGCTGGACCTTGCCAACAAGCGCAAGCGTCTGTTCACGACTCACTCCTGAACCTGGTGATCAACATGATTAACATGAAGGATTTTCTCAAGGGCAGTGGCTTCATCCAGCCGATCTGGGTGTTTGTCATCGCCATTACCGTCTTCTTCAGCTTCATGTCGGAGTACTTCCTCTCCGTCGGAAACCTGAGCAATATCCTGGTCCAGACCTCGACCATCGGGCTGATCGCCCTGGGCATGACCTACGTGATGATCAACGGCAACATCGATCTCTCGGTGGGGGCCGTCCTGGGGCTGGCGGCATCATTGTCGGTCGGCCTTCAGGACTATGGCATCACCATCGCGGTCATCGCCGCTCTGGCATCGGGCCTGGTACTGGGTGCCATCAATGGCCTGATCGTCTGGAAGACCGGCGTCAACGCCTTCATCGTGACGCTGGGGGCCATGATCGGTGTCCGTGGCCTCATCTTCGTCTACACCGAAGAGCAGTCCTTCTACGCCACCAATTTCGCCTTCTCCGACTTCGGGACCGCCTCGATCGGGCCGTTTCCCGTGCTCGCCATCATCTTCCTCATCTGCACCCTGGTGATGCACCTGGTGCTGAAGAAGACCGGCCATGGTCGCAATACCTTTGCCGTGGGCGGCAATCCCGAGGCCGCCCTGGATGCGGGCATCCGCATCGGCCGCCACATGATGATCAACTTCATCATCGTGGGGTTCTTCGCTGCCCTCGCCGGGGTGCTCCTGGCGACCCAGATGGGCGCCGCCACGCCGAACCTGGGCCGTGACTATGAGTTGTGGACCATCACGGCCGTGGTGCTCGGCGGCACCAAGCTGACGGGCGGATACGGCAGCATCACCGGCACCCTGGGCGGCGTGCTGGCCATCGGCATCCTGCGCAACGGCATGAACCTGATGCAGGTGCCGGCCTTCTACGTGCTGGTCATTCTCGGCGCCATCCTGATCTCGGTGCTGATCATCGACCAGCGGCTCAACGTCCATGCCAGCAAGGGAGTCAGCATATGAGCACTGCAGCCATGAGCCAGAACGCCGATCGCCGTGCGAGTTCCTCGAACCCCGTCCTGTCATTGATCGACATCACCAAGAAGTTTCCCGGCGTGGTGGCCCTGAACAAGGTCAGCTTCGACGTCAGGGCGGGCGAGGTCCATGCCCTGCTGGGCGAGAACGGCGCCGGCAAGTCCACCCTGATGAAGGTGCTGGCCGGCAAGCACCAGCCCAACGGAGGCCAGATCATCCTGGCGGGCGAGGAGAAGTCCTTCGAGAACCCCAAGCAGGCCAAGAAGAGCGGCATCGTGCTGATTCACCAGGAACAGTCGCTGGTCCCCGAGATGTCGGTGGCAGAGAACATCTTCCTGGGCAGCCTGCCGCTGAAATGGGGGAACCGCGTCGACTGGAAGAAGCTGCATGCCGACAGCACCGAGATACTCAAGCGCCTCAAGTGCACCTTCAGCTCCCGCGACATGGTCAGCAACCTCTCCATCGCCAAGAAGCAGATGGTGGAGATCGCCCGCGCCCTGGTCTTCACGCCCCGGATCGTGGTCTTCGACGAGCCGACGGCATCACTGACCGATCACGAGAAACCGGTGCTCTACGACATCATCCGCAACCTCCAGGAGCAGGGGGTCGGCATCGTCTACATCTCGCACCGCATGGACGAGATCTTCCACCTCTCCCAGCGCATCTCGGTGCTGCGTGACGGCGAGTACAACGGGACCCTGAACACGGCCGAGACCAGCGAGGATGAGGTCACCAAGCTGATGATCGGCAGGACCCTCGAACTCGATCATGCCAGCAAGCCCAGCGAGTTCGGCGAGAAGATGCTGGAACTGCGTCACCTCACCGTGAATGGGGTGTTCGAGGACATCAGCTTCAACGTCCGCAAGGGTGAGATCGTCGGCATGTACGGCCTGGTCGGGGCGGGCCGCTCCGAGGTCGCCGAGACGATCTTCGGTCTGCGCCAGCCATCGGCCGGCGAGATCCTGCTCGAAGGCAAGGCCGAGACGATCCATTCCAGCCACGATGCGGTGGTCAAGGGCATCGCCCTGGTCCCCGAGGATCGCAAGGATCAGGGCCTGATCCTCGGCATGAACTGTCGCGACAACATGACCCTCTCGGCGCTTGGCAGTGTCTCCTCCATGGGGTTCATGAAGACCGGGGAAGAGAAGGTCGTCTACGACAAGTACCAGCAGGCGATGAAGATCAAGACGCCCAGCTGGCGCCAGAAGGTCGGCAACCTCAGTGGCGGCAACCAGCAGAAGATCGTCATCGGCAAGTGGCTGCATACCCATCCCAAGCTGCTGATCCTGGATGAGCCGACCCGCGGCATCGACGTGGGCTCCAAGGCCGAGATCCATGCGCTGATCAAGGAGCTGGCCCGGTCGGGCTATGCGGTGCTGGTGATCTCGTCGGAAATGCCCGAGGTACTGGGCGTCAGTAACCGAATCATCGCGATGTATGACGGCCGGGTGACGGCGGAATTCGACGGCGATGCGGTCTCCGAGGACAAGCTGGTGCAGGCCATCACCGGGCAGTACGTCGCGGACGCCCGCGGGCCTGCTCCCGCGGCCTCGGCCTGATGTGCCCACGCGCCCCGCGCCCGACTTTCCCACGCAATCACGAGGACACCACCATGATGCCCTTCATCTACAACGGCCTGCCGTCACGCGTCATCTTCGGCCAGGGAACCCTGTCCCGGCTCGCCGACGAGGTCCGTGAGCTGGGCTGCCACCGGGCACTCGTCCTGGCAACGCCCGAGCAGGCAGGCCAGGCCCGCGAGGTGCTCGCCCAGCTGGGCGAGCTCGGGGGCGGCCTCTTCGCCGAGGCCAGGATGCACACCCCGGTCGAGGTCACCGACGCGGCGATGCGCCACCTGGAGGAACTCGAGGCGGACTGCACCGTGGCCATCGGGGGCGGCTCCACCATCGGGCTCGGCAAGGCCATCGCCCTGCGGACCGGCCTGCCCCAGGTGGCGATCCCCACGACCTATGCAGGCTCCGAGATGACGCCGATCCTCGGGGAAACCCGGGACGGCCTCAAGACGACCCAGCGCACCCTCGAGGTACTGCCCGAGGTGGTGATCTACGACGTCGACCTGACGCTGGGTCTGCCGGTTGGCATGTCCGGTACCAGCGGCATCAATGCCATCGCCCATGCGGTGGAGGCGCTCTACGCCAAGGACCGCAACCCGGTGGTCTCGCTGATGGCGGAGGAGGGCATTGCGGCCCTGGCGCGCAGCCTGCCATTGATCGCCAAGGAGCCGGCCAACCAGACCGCACGTTCGGATGCCCTCTATGGCGCCTGGCTGTGCGGTGCCTGCCTGGGCTCCGTCGGGATGTCGCTGCATCACAAGCTCTGCCACACCCTGGGCGGCTCCTTCGACCTGCCCCATGCCGAGACCCATACCATCGTGTTGCCCCACGCCGTCGCCTACAACGCCGGGGCCGCCCCGGAGGCGATGTCCCGCATCGCCCGGGCGCTGGGCAGCGACGATGCGGCCGGCGGGCTCCATGACCTGGCGCGCGCCGTGGGGGCGCCCCTGGCCCTGGCCGACATCGGCCTGCAGGAGAGCGATATCGACCGGGCGACCCAGATCGCCACGAGCAATCCCTACTGGAACCCACGCGAGATCGAGGCCGAGGGCATCCACCGCCTGTTGAGCGATGCCCATGCCGGCCGTCGACCGACGTCAAGGGAGGTTACCGACGCATGAAGACCCTGCTGACCAATGCCACCGTGGTGACCATGGACCCCGAGATCGGCGATCTGGCCGATGGCCAGGTGCTGGTGGAGAACGATCGTATCCTGGCCGTGGGCCAGGACCTTCCCGCCGAGGGCGCCGAGATCATCGACTGCCGGGGAGGCATCCTGATCCCCGGGCTGGTCAATGCCCATATGCATACCTGGCAGACGGCCCTGCGCGGCGTCGCCGCCAACTGGACGCTGCTCGAGTACTTCGGCCACGTGCATCGCGGCCTGGCGACCCTGTTCAGTCCTGATGATATCCATATCGCCACTCGCATGGGGGCGCTCAATCAGCTCAACTGCGGAATCACCACCCTGGGTGACTGGTGCCACAACAACCCCACGCCCGAGCATACCGATGCGGCGATTCGCGGGCTCGAGGAGTCCGGTATCCGGGCGCTGTTCTTCCATGGCTCGCCCAAGCCGGACCCCAAGCCGGGTCAGCCGCACTTCAGCGAGATTCCCCATCCGCGCAGCGAGGTCGAGCGGCTGCTCGCCGGCCCGTTGGGCGATCGCGAGGGGCGCGTGACCCTGGGCCTGGCCATCCTCGGGCCGCACTACTCCACCCTCGATGTCACCCTGCACGATTTCGAACTGGCCAAGGAGTTCGGCCTGGTGGCCTCCATGCACCAGGGCGGCGGCAAGGCGGTCACCCCCGGTGGCTGGGACGTGATCGAGGAGAAGGGGCTGCTGGGGCCGGACATCAATATCGTGCACGGGCAGAGTCTCACCGACGGGCAACTGGCGCGGTTCTGCGAGAAGGGCGTGACCTTCTCCATCGCCCCCGAGAACGAGATGACCCAGGGGCATGGCTTCCCGATCACCGGCCACGTTCGCCGGCACGGTGGCGTTGTCTCCCTGGGGGTGGATCTCGAATCGGTGATCTCCGGGGACATGTTCACGGTGGCCCGGATGGCGCTGGGCATGCAGCGTTCGCTGGACAACGATGCCTCGCGGCGCGAGCAGGGCAGCATTCCCGACACCTCGACCATCCGCACCCGCGAGGCGCTTCAGTGGATCACCGTCGACGGTGCCCGCGCCCTCGGGCTCGAGGACCGCATCGGCAGCCTGACGCCGGGCAAGCAGGCCGACATCGTGCTGCTGGACAGCGGTCGGCTGAACATGCAGCCGGTCAGCGATCCGGTCTCGACCGTGGTCATGCAGGCGAGTCTCGCCAATGTCGACAGCGTCATGGTGGCGGGAGAGTTCCACAAGCGACACGGCAAGCTGCTGGCGGACGTCGAGGAGGGGATCAGCCACCTGGCAGCCTCCGGTCACCGCATCTACGCCGAGCTTCAGTCACGCCAACAAGAGGGGGCGTCACAATGACAACCACCACCAAGGTAGCCTGGGTTGGCCTTGGCAAGCTGGGCTTGCCCATGGCAACGCGGATCGCCGCGGCCGGCTATCCCGTCCAGGGATTCGACCTCAGCGCCGAGCGGATGGCGCTGGCCGAACAGGTCGGCATCACGGCACACGATGACCTGGCCTCTGCCGTCGAGGGCTGCCGCCTGGTCTTCGTCTCGATTCCCGATGACCGGGCGCTGCTCGGCCTGACGCTGGAGAGCGGCCAGTTGCTGGCGAAGCTGGCCCCGGGCAGCGTGCTGGTCGAGACCAGCACCGTCAGCATCGAGGCCTCCGCCAGGGTGGCCGCCGCCGCCGAGGAGCGGGGCATCGCCTACCTGCGCAGTCCGGTGTCGGGCAACCCGGTCGCCGCCGAGTCCGGCACCCTGTCGGCCATGGTCTCCGGGCCGCGCGAGGCTCTGGATGAGGCCGTGCCGGTGATGGCCACCTTCACCAAGGCCCAGTACTGGCTCGGTGACGATGAGCAGGCTCGCTACGCCAAGCTGGCGATCAACCTGATGATCGCGGTGAGCGCCGGGATGATGGGCGAGGCCCTGGCGATGGCCCGCAAGGGCAACATCGGCTGGGAGGCGATGCTGGACCTGATGGCCGACAGCGCCGTGGGCTCGCCGATGGTCAAGTACAAGACCCAGCCGCTGAAGGACCGCGACTTCACCTCCACCTTCTCGGCTGCCCAGATGGCCAAGGACCTGGACCTGATCCTCGGCTGTGCCCATGGGGACGGTGTCGCCGTACCCCTGGCCGCCCAGATGCGCGAGGCCTACAGCTCGCTGATCGGCACGGGGCATGGTGAGGATGACTACATCGCCACGATCCACCATACCGAGCGCCTCTCCGGGCTGCCGGCCATCGAGAGGAAATGACCCCATGCGAAACCTGAATGCCGAGAACATCACGGATGCCGTGATCGAGCAGTTCGCCGGCTGCAGTGACGAGCGGCTGAAGAGCATACTGAACAGCCTGGTCACCCACCTGCACGCCTTCATCCGTGAGGTGGAGCCCACCGAGCAGGAGTGGACCCAGGCCATCGACTTCCTGACCCGCACCGGCCAGATGTGCGACGACAAGCGCCAGGAGTTCATCCTGCTCTCCGATACCCTGGGCGTGACGATGCTGGTCGATGCCATCAACCACCAGACGTCCGACCCCATGGTGTCGGAAAGCACGGTGCTGGGTCCCTTCTACGTGGCCGACCCGCCCCAGGCTGCCCAGGGCGAGTCGATCGACTGGAACGTCGAGGGAGAGCCCTTCTTCGTGGAGGGGCGGGTGCATGACGGGCGCGGCGAGCCACTGGCCAATGTCGTGGTCGATGTCTGGCAATCGGACAGCGAAGGGTTCTACGACGTCCAGAAGGAGCTCGAGAGTGCCTCGCTGCGGGCCAGGTTCACCACCGACGACCAGGGACGCTATGCCTTCTGGACGGTGACCCCCTCACCCTATCCGATCCCCACCGACGGCCCGGTCGGCCAGATGCTGGAGATCACCGGTCGTCATCCCTACCGGCCGGCGCATGTGCACTTCATGCTGATGGCCGAGGGCTACGAGACCCTGGTGACCCAGGTCTTTGCCGAGGACGATCCCTACCTTGATTCGGATGCCGTCTTCGGCGTCAAGGATTCCCTGGTCAGGGCGTATGAACTGCTGCCGCCGGGAAGAGCACCGGATGGACGGTCGATGGAAGTCCCCTTCCGCCATCTGACATACGACTTCGGCCTGAAGGCGAGCCGCTAGTCGCATCGCAAGACGAAACCACCCAGAAACCACCATCCAGCAAGAGGAAAGCGACATGACTGTCATCGATAACCATGCGGTCGAGACCCTGTTCACCGAGGCGCGTACCCATAACGTGTGGACGGATCAGGAGGTCAGCGAGGAGAAGCTGCGCGAGCTGTATCACCTGATGCATTTCGGTCCGACCTCCATGAATTGCCAGCCCCTTCGCGTGCTCTTCCTGAAGAGCCAGGAAGCCAAGGAGAGGCTCAAGCCGGCACTGCTTCCCGGTAACCAGGAGAAGACCATGAAGGCGCCGGTGGTGGCCGTGCTGGGCTATGACACCGAGTTCTACCAGCACCTGCCGCGAATGTTCTCCCACAACAAGGATGCCAAGTCGCTGTTCGAGGGCAAGACGGACTTCATCAACTCCACGGCCTTCCGCAACAGCTCCATCCAGGGGGGCTACTTCATCCTGGCCGCCCGCGCCCTGGGGTTGAATGCCGGGCCGATGTCCGGCTTCAACAATGCGGCCGTGGATGAGGAGTTCTTCCCCGATGGCCAGGTAAAGAGCAACTTCCTCTGCAATCTGGGCTACGGCGATGCCTCGGCGCTCTTCCCGCGCCAGGATCGGTTCGAGTTCGACGAGGTCTGCCAGTTCCTCTGACAGGGCCGAGAGGCTGCCGCTTCGGTACGCCGAGGCAGGCACGGGACACTGCAGGTTCCTCCGATTTGGGCCGTGTTAGCACGGCCCTTTTTTATTCTCTTCCGGAAATCACGAGGCGTCATATGGCGTATGACTTGCAGTTCATTGTATTGATCATCATCGCCGTGCTGATTACCGGCATATCGAAATCGGGCTTCGCCGGGGGCGTCGGGGTCGTGGCGGTGCCGCTGATCTCGCTGAAGGCCAGCCCGGCCTTCGCCGTGGCCGTCATGCTGCCGCTGCTGATCGTCATGGATGTCTTCAGCCTGCGGGCCTGGTGGCGCCACCGAGTGGGGGCCGTTCTGTGGCTGATGTTTCCCCCGGCGGTGCTGGGCGTGGCGGTCGGCTACCTGACCTATGGCCTCTTCGATGAGGCCCTGCTCAAGGTGCTGCTGGGGGTGTTCTCGATCCTGTTCGGCCTGTGGGGACTGCTCAAGCCCTTCCGCGGCCGCGTCATGCCGGTCTGGGTCGGTGGGGTGAGCGGCGGCATCGCCGGCTTCACCAGCTTCATCGCCCATGCCGGGGGCCCGCCGCTCAACTTCTACCTGCTGCAGTGCCGGCTCTCCAAGGAGCAGTTCCTGGGTACCGCCGTGGTCTTCCTGGCCGCCACCAACCTGGTCAAGCTGGTGCCCTACGGCATGCTCGGCCTGCTGAATGTCGAAAACCTCACCATCGCGCTGCTGCTTATCCCGGTGGCCTGGCTGGGCGTGCGTCTGGGGCTGGTCATACAGAAACGGCTGAGCGGTGAGCTCTTCTTCCGGATCATCCTGAGCCTGCTGATCCTGCTTGGCATTCGGCTGATCGTTGACGGCTGGGGATAGCCGCGTCGGCGTCTCGATTGCCGCCAGGCGCGAGGTGGCGCTATCTTGTGGCACTCCCTTCTTCTTGCCTCGAGGCGACCATGAGCGACCTCCCCGACGAGAGCCATCCTGAGGGGCCCTACGACAGGCTGTCCCAGACGCCGAGGCCGAAGCTCTCCAACACGGAGCTCTCGCGCTTCATCGACTTCATCGAGAAGTTCGAGGAGGAGACCGAACACTCGCTCTCCCTGAGCCACGGCTACCGGGAGATGCGCATGATGCTCCATCTCATGCGCAACCACCTCGCCGGCCGACTGACGACGCCCACCTCGCTGGCGGATGCGTCCGGGCTCTCCTACGGCACCGCCAAGCGCGGGATCGAGAGCATCATCCAGCGCGGGCTGATCCTGTCACGCCCCAGGACGAAATCGGGCAAGACCGTCTCGTTGCACCCCTCACCCATGATGATCGATGAGTGGGAGAACTATGCGCACCGGATCAAGGGCCTCCTGGGACCCCTGTTCGGCGTGGATCCGGCATCGGACACCGGCCGGCGCATCTTCCTCGACGCGGCCGCGACGGATCGCGTGATCTCGCCGCCGGCGGTGCTGTCGGCACGGCTCGAGCTGAAGGGCGGGCTGCGTGGGCTCATCCACGCCGATCCCACCTTCATGGCGATGCATAACCTCAAGCAGCAACTGGAATCGATCTTCGGCCTCGAGATCCACAACTCGGCCCGCTCGATCGACGACCTGCTCGAGGCGATCCTGGCCAATGCCGGTCGCGCGAAGTCTCGCTACGACCTCGTCGCCTGTGACCTCCCCTGGTTCGGCGAACTGGCGTCGAAGGGAATCCTGCTGCCCCTCGACCGCTTCATTCGTCGCGATGCCTACGACCTGTCCGACTTCCATCCGGTCGCTATTCAGAGCACGCGATACGCCAGGCAGCAGTACGGTATTCCCCTGCAGACCACGCCGGAACTGCTCTGTTACCGGAAGGATATCCTCGAGGAGGCGCAACTCGAGCCCCCGACCACGACCGAAGCACTGGTCAAGGTAGCCCGGCGCTTGCATGATCCCGCCAGGGGACGCTATGGCATCGCCTGGAACGCCGCGCGAGGCACGCCGCTGGGCCACACCTTCAGTTTCCTGATGGCCAAGTTCGGCCAGCCGATCATCAACCTTCGCCGCTGTGAGGGTGGCTATGACTTCCAGCAGGCATCCGGGGAGGCGCTGCGACCGATGTTCCAGTCGGATGCGGCCTACCGCGCCTGCGAATACATGCTCGATATCCTGAAATATTCACCGCCCAACATCCTCAACATGGCCTGGTATGAGCGAGCCCAGTCCTATGCGAGCGGTGAAGCCTGCATGGCCTACTGCTATACGCTGCTGGCCCCGCTCATCGAGTTCGATCAAGCGTCCCCTGCCTGGGGGAAGACCGGCTATCTGCCGCATCCCGTCGGCAACCATGGGCGTGCGATCACCCCGATCGGAGGCTATGCCCTGGCCATTCCGGCCAACCTCTCGGAGGAACGGGTCGAGAGTGTCTGGACGGCACTTCGTCACCTCACCTCGGCCAACATGTCCAAGCTCTACATCCTCAACGGCAGCCTGGTGACCCCACGCTTCAGCGTCAGCCAGGACCCGGAGGTCTCGGCGCTGTCGCCGCTGATCGAGATCGTGGATGACATGGCGAGGAAGGACATCCTGCAGGCCTGGCCGCGCCCCCCGGTGCCGGGCATCATGGACGTGATCAGTATTGCCGGGCACGAGATCTTCGAGGTGCTGGACGGACGGCGCTCCATCAAGAAGGCCCTGTCCTTGGCACAGGACAGGGCCGATCGGGTGATGCGCGACAGGGGATACTATTGAGCCACCAGCCGGGTTGGCGGTGGCGTCACTGCATGATCATGCCGCCGTCGATCATCAGCAGCTGGCCGGTCATGTAGTCCGACTCGGGGCTGGCCAGGAAGGAGGCCGTGCCGACCACATCTTCCGGGTAGGAGTAGCGCTTCATCAGGATCATCTTCTCGGCGAGCTCGTCCATGGACTGGCCCTGCTTGTCGAACTTGCCGATGCTGACCAGGTCCTTGTCGAGCTGCTCCCACAGCTCGGTACGCACGACGCCGGGGCCATAGCCGTTGACGGTGATGTTGTGGTCGACCAGTGCCTTGGCACCACCGTTGATCATGGCCAGCACGGCATGCTTGCTGCAGGAGTAGGGCACCACGTCATCGAAGGCCTGGCGGGACAGGATGGAGCCGACATTGATGATCTTGTAGGGACCGTTCTCCTTGCCCTGGTCGATCATCTGCCTGGCGGCTTCCTGCATCCCGATCAGGCAACCCAGCGCATTGACGTCCATGATCTGGTGCCAGTTCTCTTCCGTGATGTCCATGAACATCAGCGGCTTGTTGATGCCGGCGTTGTTGACCATGACGTTGAGGCTGCCGAAGGCATCGACGGTGGCCTTGACGGCTGCCTTCATCTGGTCACGCTCGGTCACGTTGAGCTTCACGGCGATGGCATTGCCACCCTTTTCCTTGATGCGTGCCACGACCTCCTCACAGCCTTCGAGGTTGAGGTCGGCCACGCACACATTGGCGCCCTGTGCGGCATAGTGTTCGGCAACGGCGGCACCCATGCCACGCGCGGCACCGGTAATCAGGCAGTTCTTTCCTTCAAGACGGGTCTTGTCCATGGTGTCACCTCGGGGTCTTGTTGTGGGTCTCTCCATACCACCGCCGACCTGATGGCCTGTTGTCTGGGCGCATGGAGCCTGGGTCGACAAGGAATCCTGTCACGTGTGCGTTCGCGTCAACGATGCGTCGTGCTTCCTTGTTGATCCGTATTGTCTGCAGGCCAGCCTGGCAATGACAGTTGCCCTCAGGGCCAATCTGACCAGATTGGATGTTTCCGAGGGGCGGCGTCTTTTACCGTCAGTTCGTCGAGGGGATGGCCTCTGCCTTGCAACCCTGGGGGGTGGCACTGACAATTGCCGGGCTGCCAGGGACATCGCTGGCTGATCTCTTTAACCTCCACGGACAAACAATCAAGGGAGACTGCCGGATGAGCCAGCGCAAGGTACTGGTGCTCCATGGCCCCAATCTCAACCTGCTGGGCACCCGGCAGCCGGAGATCTATGGCCATGAGACCCTGGAGGACATCAACAACGCCCTCTATGAGCAGGCGGCGATGGGAGGCTGGGAGGTCACCTGTCGGCAGAGCAATCACGAGGGCGAGCTGATCGACCTCATCCAGGCGAGCCGCCTGGATGGCACCGCGGCGATCATCATCAACCCGGCGGCCTATACCCACACCTCCGTCGCGATCCTGGATGCGCTCAACGCCTTCGAGGGCAGGGTGATCGAGGTGCACCTCTCCAACGTGCACAAGCGCGAGAGCTTCCGCCACCACTCCTATGTCTCGCTGCGGGCCGACGCGGTGATCGCGGGCCTGGGGAGCCGCGGCTATGTCAGCGCGCTGGAGGCGGTGATGGCCGCCGGCGAGGGGGCAGGCTGCTGACGGCTGGCGCTCAGACCGGCAGCAGGCCGAACTGCGTCAGCAGCCAGATCACCAGGCTGATGGTCACGAAGGAGGCGAGGGTGCTGACCATCAGCCCCGCGGCACTGGTGTCGCCCTGGCCGTACTGCTTGCCGAACAGCGGGTAGACGCTGATCATCGGTGCGCAGGCGAACAGCATGGCGCCGGCGATCAGCATCGGGTCCGGATCGGGCAGCAGCAGGAAGGCGCCCAGCACGACCAGCGGGTGCAGCAGCAGCTTGCCCAGTACCACCTGTCCGACATCCATGGCCATGCCCCGCACCTTGAGGCCATGCAGCATGCCGCCGATGGTGAACAGGGCCGCGGGGCCCGCCGCGTCGGCCAGCATGCCGACGGCCCGGGCCACTGGGCCCGGAAGCCTCAGCCCGGTCAGGGCAAGGAGCATGCCGATCAACAGCCCGATCAGGACCGGGTTGCGTGTCAGGCGAGCGAGGGTCTGACGCGCCACCTGGCCGACGCCGTTGCCGTTCTGGCGGCTGGCCTCGGCCAGTATCAGCGCCGTGGGTATGATGAACAGCGTCTCCACCACCATGTTCAGCGCCATGAAGATGGCCGCCGGCGGGCCGATCGCCATCAGGGCGACCGGGTAGCCGATGAAGCCGCTGTTGGAGGCCGACATGCCCAGGGCGTGGATGGCACCGGCATCCAGGCGCTTGCCGCGCAGCCCCATGGAGAGCGCCAGCCCCAGCAGGAAGGTCGCCAGCGACCCCAGGCCGTAGGCCAGCAGGTAGGTCGGGTTGAAGACCTCCGCCAGCGGGTGCTCGGTCAGGGCGCGGATGATCAGCGAGGGCAGGGCCAGGTACATGACGAAGGTGCCCACGCCCTGCATGTTGTCGCGACTCAGCAGGCCGGTGCGAGCCGCGGTGAAGCCGGCGCCGATCAGCAGGAAGATCGGCAGCGTGATCGCCAGTATCTCTAGCACTTCGCCGTCCTTGGGGTGGCAGATGGATCAGCTGACGCTGGCGCGGATCTGTCGGGCCTTCTCCTGCAGCAGCGGCAGGTACTGGCGCATCAGGGTGTCGAAGTCGACCCGGGCGGCATTGGTGCTGATGTTGATCGCGCCGAGCAGCCGGCCGTTGGCATCGAAGGCCGGCACGGCCACCGAGCGCAACCCGGAGTCGAGTTCCTGGTCGGCGATGGCGTAGCCCTGCTGGCGCACCTCGAGGATGCAGCGCCTGAGCTCGGCCTTGTCGGTGATGGTCTTGTCGGTATGCGGCTCGAGGACCACCCGTGCCAGGAAGGCGTCGAGCTCGGCGTCCGGCAGCTGGGCCAGCAGCACCCGCCCCATGGAGGTGTGGGCCGCCGGCAGGCGCGTACCCACCGAGAGGGTGATGGCCATCAGCCGGCGGCGCGACGAGGAGCGCGCCACATAGGTGACGTCATCGCCGTCCAGCACGCCCAGCGACGAGGACTCGCCACACTCGTTGGTGATGTCCTCGAGGATCTGCTGGATCACGCTGCGATAGTTGTTGGCGGAGAGGAACGCATAGCCGAGGTTCAGCACCTTGGGGGCCAGCTCGAAGTGGCGCTGCTGCTTGCGGACATAGCCCAGGGCATGCAGGGTCAGCAGGAAGCGTCGCGCCCGGGCACGGTTCATGCCGGTGCGCGACGCCACCTCGCTGAGCGTCATGCGCGGGTGGGCCTCGTCGAAGGCCAGGATGACCTCGAGGCCACTGGCCAGTGCGGTCACGAAGTCACGATCGTCGGGGCTCAGGGCCTCATCCTGCAGAGACGTTTCCATCCGTCGTTATCCTTGGTCGTGTTGCCGGAGAACCTTGGTCTAATCTAGCATATTTGTTCGAAATGCGAACATGTGTGCGACCATAGGGGGAGCCCCCGGGTTGATGCCCCACGCCACCACCGGAGAGACCGCCATGCCTGCCGCCTTCATCCAGCACCCCTTCATGAGCCAGCAGGCGCTGGCCGAGTGCAATGCCCGGGCCATGGTCGACGCCATGCTGGCCTTCGAGCTGGCCCTGGCCGAGGTCCAGGAGGCCCGTGGGGCGGTCCCCGAGGGCGCCAGCCAGGCCATGCGCAGGACCCTCGAGGCGCATGACTTCGACCTGGAGGCGATCGCCGCCGGCATCGCCAGCGGCGGCAATGCGGCCATCCCCTTCGTCAAGCAGGGACGCGCGGCCTTGCCGGAGGCGCTCAAGCGCTACTGGCACCAGGGCGCCACCAGCCAGGACGTGGTCGACACGGCCCTGATGCTGCTGCTGGCGCCTCGGCTGGCGTCCCTCGATGCCCTGCTGGTGCGCTGTCGCACCGCGGCCCTTAGCCTGATGCAGGCCCATGACCAGACCGTGATGGTGGGCCGCACCCTGATGCAGCAGGCGCTGCCGATCACCTTCGGCGTCAAGGTGGCCCACTGGGCCATCGGCCTGGAGCAGGCCCGTCGCCGCCTGGCCGGGCTTGAACTGCCGGTGCAGTTCGGCGGCGCCGTGGCGGTGCACTCTGGTCTGGACGGGCCGGGCCGGGACAACCTGGGCCTTGCGTTCATGGACGCCCTGGCCGAGCGGCTGGGCCTCGCGACCGCCGTGCTGCCCTGGCACACCGATCGCCAACCGATCCATGCCCTGGCCACGGGGCTGGATGCCGCCGCCGGTGCTGCCGAGAAGCTGGCCCTGGACGTGTCGCTGCTGACCCAGACGGAGCTCGGCGAGGTGGCCGAACCGGGGGCTCCCGGCATGGGGGAGTCCTCCTCGATGCCGCACAAGCGCAATCCGGTGCGCTGCGCGCTGATCCGCGGCGCCGCCCGCCAGGTGCACGGCCATGCCACGGTGATCCTCAACGCCGCGGCCCAGCCCCTGGAGCGGGGGCTGGGGGAGTGGCACGCCGAGTGGGCGCCGCTGCTCGACAGTGCCCTGCTGCTGGAAGGCGCACTGGAACAGGCCGCGGTGCTGCTCGAGGGCCTGGAGGTCCAC
This sequence comes from Halomonas sp. CKK8, assembly GCF_029625235.1. Classification (NCBI taxonomy): domain Bacteria; kingdom Pseudomonadati; phylum Pseudomonadota; class Gammaproteobacteria; order Oceanospirillales; family Halomonadaceae; genus Halomonas; species Halomonas sp. CKK8. The sequence continues at coordinate 279,502 of NZ_CP121193.1, forward strand.
CCCGAGGCGATGCGGCGCAACCTGGCGGCGACGGGCGGTGGCATCATGGCCGAACCGGTCTCGCGCCTGCTGGCCCCGGTGGTGGGCCAGGATGCCGCCAGGCGTATCAGCGCCGAGGCCGCCGAGTCGGCGCGCCTGACAGGGCGCCCCTATGCCCAGGTACTGCACGAACAGCTGCTGGCGGGGCACGAGGAGCTGGCGGGGCGCGTCGAGCGTGACGATCTCGAGCGGGCCAGTGACCCGGCCTTATACCTTGGTAGTAGTCGTGCCCAGGTGCAGCGTGCCATCGCCTGGCTGGAGGGCAAGTAATCGACTGAAAGTTCGACATTTGCGCGGAGTGATCGCAAGGGGAGGCCAGGCCTCCCCTTTTTCGTGCGCGCACGGCGGGATTTGACGGCCGATCGCGACGGGGGTAGTTTGTTCGCATCACAAATCAATGTTCGTTATTCGAACTTGTCGAGAGAGACACCGCCAGGAGGAGATCCCATGGCCGAGTTCCTGAGCCTGCATGACGCGGTGGCGCGCTACGTCGAGGACGGCGCCACCGTGGCCATGGAAGGCTTTACCCACCTGATTCCCTTCGCCGCGGGGCACGAGGTGATCCGCCAGAAGAAGCGCGACCTCACCCTGATCCGCATGACCCCCGACCTGATCTACGATCAGCTGATCGGCGCGGGCTGTGCGAAGAAGGTCATCTTCTCGTGGGGCGGGAACCCCGGCGTGGGCTCCCTGCACCGCCTGCGCGACGCCGTGGAGAAGGGCTGGCCGCGCAAGATCGAGATCCTCGAGCACAGCCACGCCGCGATGGCCTGCGCCTTCGAGGCCGGGGCCGCCGGCCTGCCGCTGGCCGTGCTGCGCGGCTATGTCGGCAGCGAGCTGCCCAACGTCAACGACCAGATCAGGTTCATCGAGTGCCCCTTCACCGGCGAGCGCCTGGCCGCGGTGCCGGCGGTGCGACCCGATGTCTCCATCGTCCACGCCCAGAAGGCGGACCGTAAGGGCAATGTGCTGGTGGAGGGCATCGTCGGCGTGCAGAAGGAGGCCGTGCTGGCGGCTGCCAAGAGCATCGTCACCGTCGAGGAGGTCGTCGAGGACCTGACCGCCGAGCCGGATTACCACCCCAACGCCTGCATCATCCCGGGCTGGGCCATCGATGCCATCGCCGTGGCCGAGAAGGGCGCCTTGCCCTCCTATGCCCATGGCTACTACCCGCGTAACAACCGCTTCTACAAGGAGTGGGATGCCATCGCCCGGGATCGCGACGCCTTCACGGCCTGGATCGAAGAGAATGTCATGAACGCAGGGGGGAACGCCTGATGAGCATCGAGTACACGTCTTCGGAGATGATGACCGTCACCGCCGCCCGCGCCCTGGAAAACGGCATGACCTGCTTCGTCGGCATCGGCCTGCCCTCCGAGGCCGCCAACCTGGCGCGCCTGACCCATGCCCCCGACGTGGTGCTGATCTACGAGTCCGGTACCCTGCAGACCAAGCCGGAGGTGCTGCCGCTCTCCATCGGCGACGGTGAGCTCGCCGAGTCGGCTCTGACCACCGTTGCGGTGCCGGAGATGTTCCGATACTGGCTGCAGGGCGGCAAGATCAGTGTGGGCTTCCTGGGCACCGCCCAGATCGACCGCTACGCCAACCTCAACACCACCCTGATCGGCGACTACCATGATCCCAAGGTGCGCCTGCCGGGCGGTGGTGGTGCTCCCGAAATTGCGACGAATGCGGGGGAGGTCTTTGTCACCCTGAAGCATTCCAAGCGCGCCTTCGTGAAGGACGTCGATTTCGTCACCACCCTGGGCTTCGGCCGCGACGGCAAGGGCCGCGACGGCGTGCCGAACATCGGCAAGGGGCCCACGCGCGTCATCACCGACCTCTGCGTGATGAAGCCCGACCCCGAGAGCAAGGAGCTCACCGTGGTCTCCCTGCATCCGGGCGTGAGCCGCGAGGAGGTGTGTGATGCCACCGGCTGGGAGATCCGCTTCGCCGGCGACCTCGAGAGCACCCCCGAGCCCTCCTCACATGAGCTCGAGATCCTGCGCGAGCTTAAAGAACGCACCGAACGCCAGCACGCCGGCGAGTAACAGGAGACCCCCATGAGCGACGTATTCCTCTGTCATCCGCGGCGCAGCGCCGTGGGCCGCTTCGGCGGCACCCTGGCAAGCGTGCGCCCCGACGATCTCGCCGCCAGCATCTTCAAGGCAGTGCTGAATGATGCCCCGGGGCTCGACCCGGCGGCCATCGACGATGTCTTCATGGGCTGCGCCAATCAGGCCGGCGAGGACAACCGCAGCGTGGCGCGCATGTCGCTGCTGCTCGCCGGCCTGCCGACCTCCGTGCCCGGCACCACGCTGAACCGCCTGTGCGGCTCCGGGATGGACGCGGTGGGCACCGCCTTCCGTGCCATCAAGGCCGGCGAGATGGAACTGGCCCTGGCCGGCGGCGTGGAGTCCATGTCCCGTGCGCCCTACGTGATGGGCAAGGCCGACAGCGCCTTCTCACGCGGCCAGAAGATCGAGGACACCACCATCGGCTGGCGCTTCATCAACCCGCTGATGAAGAAGGCCTACGGCGTCGAGTCGATGCCCGAGACCGCCGAGAACGTGGCCGAGCAGTTCTCGATCTCCCGCGAGGACCAGGACGCCTTCGCCCTGCGCTCCCAGCAGAAGGCCGCCGCCGCCCAGCAGGCCGGCCGCTTTGCCGAGGAGATCACCGCCATCGAGATCCCGCGCCGCAAGCAGGAACCGCTGATCTTCGACCAGGACGAGCACCTGCGCGAGACCACCCTCGAGAAGCTCGCCGGCCTGCCCACCCCCTTCCGCGAGGGCGGCAGCGTCACCGCCGGCAATGCCTCGGGGGTCAACGACGGCGCCGCCGCCATGCTGGTGGCAAGTCGAGAAGCGGTCGATAAGCACGGCCTGACACCCATGGCGAAGATCCTCGGCATGGCCACCGCCGGGGTCGAGCCGCGCATCATGGGGGTTGGCCCGGTGCCGGCAGTGAACAAGCTGCTCGCGCGTACCGGCGTGTCGCTCGACGAGATCGACGTCATCGAACTCAACGAGGCCTTCGCCGCCCAGGCACTCGCCTGCATGCGCGACCTCGGCCTCGAGGATGACGACCCGCGGGTCAACCCCAACGGCGGCGCCATCGCCCTGGGCCATCCGCTGGGCATGTCCGGCGCCCGCCTGCTGCTGACCGCCGCCCATGAGCTGCACAAGAGCGGCAAGCGCTACGCCCTGTGCACCATGTGCGTGGGCGTGGGGCAGGGCATCGCCACCCTGATCGAGCGGGCCTAGGCGCCTGCGGCACCGACCTTGAGATTCCTTCATACCCTCCACAACAGCCCCTGGGCATAACGCGAGGTTCCCATGTCAAATCCCTGCATTATCTGCGTTGCCATCACCGGCAGCCTGCCACGCAAAGAGAACAACCCGGCGGTTCCGATCACCATCGAGGAGCAGATCGAGAGCACCCAGGCGGCCTTCGAGGCCGGCGCGACCATTGCGCACTGCCATGTCCGCAACGACGACCAGACCCCGACCTCGGATCCCGAGAAGTTCGCCCGTCTGCTCGAGGGACTGCGCAAGCACTGTCCGGGGATGATCGTCCAGCTCTCCACCGGCGGCCGCTCCGGCGCCGACCGTGAGCGCGGCGGCATGCTACCGCTGAAGCCCGACATGGCCAGCCTGTCGGTGGGGTCCAACAACTTCCCCACGCGCGTCTACGAGAATTCCCCCGACCTGGTGGACTGGCTCGCCTCCGAGATGCTGACCTATGACATCAAGCCCGAGATCGAGGCCTTCGACCTGTCGCATATCCATCAGGCGGTGAACCTGATGAAGCAGGGCAAGATCAAGGCGCCGCTCTACGTCCAGTTCGTGATGGGCGTGAAGAACGCCATGCCGGCCGACAAGCCGACCTTTGACTTCTACATCGAGACCCTCGAACGCCTGGCGCCGGGTTCCCAGTGGTGCGGGGCTGGTGTCGGCGCCAACCAGCTCAAGCTCAATGAGTGGTCGATCGCCGCCGGAGGCCATACGCGCACCGGCCTCGAAGACAACGTCCGCTGGGACAAGGATAGCCTGGCCCCCTCCAACGCCGCCCTGGTCGAGCGTGTCGCCCAGCTGTGCGAGAAGTACGAGCGCCCGGTGGCCAGCTGGCAACAGGCCCGCCAGATCCTGGGGCTCGAGGCTGTCTGACGGCTCGCCATCGGGTCCATGTCGGGGCCACTGACGGGCGATATGGACCGCCGTCGAGGGGGCAACATTGAATTTTGACGTACGGAGTCAGGAGAGACTTCCATGGCATTTCTGAACATCAACGGACGCAGCGTCGCCTATCGCCTGCTCGGCGCCGAGGCCAACCCCCTGGTGGTGCTGGCGCACCCGCTGGGCATGAGCCAGGCGGTGTGGGACGACGTGCTGCCGGCGCTGCTGCCGCGTTACCGCGTACTGACCTGGGACCTGCCCGGCCACGGCGCCAGCCAGGCCTGGGGCGAGGGGGCGATCACCCCGGCCGACCTGGCAAGCGAAGCCCTCGCCCTGGCCGACCACGCCGGCGCCGGCCGCTTCCACTTCGCCGGTACCTCCATCGGTGGCGTCGTGGGCCAGCAACTGGTCAGCGAGCACGGCGAGCGGCTGCTCAGCGCCACCCTGACCAACACCGGGGCGGTGATCGGCAACGCCGAGTTGTGGAACACCCGCGCCGGCCGCGTGCGCCAGGAGGGCCTGGTGGCGATGTCCGAGGAGATCGTGCCGCGCTGGTTCGCCCCCGCCTGCTTCGAGGCCGAGCCGGCCCTGAAGGCGGGCTGGTGCACCCAGATGGGCCGGGGCGACGATGACGCCTATGCGCTGCTGTGCGAGATGCTGGGTCGCGATACCTTCACGGGGAAACTCTCGGGGAAGGGCGTCAAGGTGCAGCTCTTCGGCGGCAGCGAGGACCTGGCGACCCCGCCGGCGACCCTGGAGGCCCTGGCCGCCGAACTCGACGGTGCCCCTCTGGAGATCCTCGAGGGCGTCGGCCACGTGCCCTCCATGGAGGTGCCGGGCCTGTTCGCCGAGAAGCTGCTGGCGGTGATGGCGGTGGACCTGGGCGACGTGGCCAACCAGGGCGTGGCCTACGCCACCGGCCTCGAGACCCGCCAGCAGGTGCTGGGCGAGGAGCACGTGGCGCGTTCCACCGCGAAGGCCACCCGCCTGGATGCGCCCTTCCAGCAGATGATCACCCGCCTGGCCTGGGGCGAGCTGTGGAGCAATGACGACCTGACCCGTCGCGAGCGCAGCATGATCACCACCGGCATCCTCGCCGCCCTGGGGCGCGAGGAGCTGACCCTGCACCTCAAGACCGCCAGGCGCATCGGGCTCTCCGAGGCGGAGCTGCGCCAGGTCCTGATGCATGTGGCCATCTATGGCGGCGTGCCGGCGGCCAACCATGCCTTCTCGCTGGCCAAGGAGCTGGGCTGGGGATCCGGCGAGGCCTGATCCTGCCGCGGACGTTGGCGAGGGCGCTGAAGCCCACGCCACTATGGCAAGATACGAAGCCGGCCGAAGGGCCGGCTTCGTCTTTTTGGCTATGGCGAGTCGGCGGCGGTTCGCCCCGCGCCAACGGGAGGTCCGAATGCTCAATGCTCGTATCAAGCTGCGCCACCTCCAGGCCTTCCTGGAGGTAGCCCGCCAGCGCAGCTTCGCGCGTGCCGCCGAGCGCCTGGCGATCACCCAGCCGGGCATGTCCAAGACCATCAAGGAGCTCGAGGATATCCTCGGCACCGCGCTCTTCGAGCGGACCTCCCGAGGGGTGGCGCTCACCCAGGCCGGCCTGACCCTGCTGCGCCACGCCGGCCCGGCGATCCGCGCCCTGGAGGAGGGCGTCAGCGCCCTGGGCGAGGCCCATGCCGCGGTGCGCTGGCTCAGGGTAGGGGCGCTCTCCACGGTGGAGAGCCACCTGCTGCCCGAGGCGATCCGGCGCTGGCAGCAGGCCGAGGCCGGCGAGGCCGGTGTCAACGTGGTGACCGGGCCCAGTGCCTTCCTGCTCTCCCGACTGCGCCGGGGGGAGCTGGACCTGGTGGTGGGGCGCATGACCGAGGCCCGTGAGATCCGCGACCTGGCCTTCGAGCACCTCTACTACGAGCGCCTTGTCCTGGTGGTGAGGGCAGGGCACCCGCTGGCCGGGGTCGAGCCCCTCGAGCCCCACCGTCTGGGGGACTACCCCTGGGTGCTGCCACCGCCCCGGACCACGCTGCGCCAGCAGGTCGACAGCTTCTGCGTGCGCCACTCGCTGCGCCTGCCGGGGCGTCAGCTGGAGACCCTGTCGCTGCCGTTGAGCCAGCGCTACACCCTGGAGAGCGACGCCGTCTGGGTGGCGCCGGAAGAGGCGGTGCGCGACGCCCTGCTCGAGGGCCGGCTGGTCGAGCTGGCCCTGCCGCTTGAGCAGCAGGGTGGCTCGGTGGGGCTCTGCACCAACGCCAGCCTGGCGCCGTCGCTGGCCCTGGAGGGGTTCTGCGAGACGCTGAGGGAGGTGGCGGCGAATCTGGTGGGTGGCAGGTAAGGCATAACCCCTGGGTTATGCGAGGCGATGAAGACGTCAATTGGCAGGCCATCGGTAGGGCGCCACACTAGCCGGGATCCATACCCCCGGGAGACGAATCGACATGCAGGACGAGAGCAAGCGCTTCGTGGAGCGCGACCGCAACTGGCATCCGCCGGCCTATGCGCCCGGCTACAAGACCTCCGTGGCCCGCTCCCCGCGCCAGGCGCTGGTCAGCATGCAGCATGCCACCGCCTCCGAGCTCACTGGCCCGGCGTTCCGCGGCCTGCGCATGGGCCCCCACGACAACGACCTGCTGCTCAACTTTCGCCAGGATCCGAGCCAGGAGCAGGGGCTGCCGGTGGGGGAGCGCATCATCATGTTCGGTCGCGTGGTCGACCAGTTCGGCAAGCCGGTGCCCCACACCCTGGTGGAGATGTGGCAGGCCAACGCCGGCGGCCGCTATCGCCACCGCAACGACAACTACCTGGCGCCGCTGGATCCCAACTTCGGCGGTGTGGGGCGTTGCCTGACCGACGAGGCGGGCTGGTACCGCTTTCGCACCATCAAGCCGGGTCCCTATCCCTGGCCCAACGACGTGAACAGCTGGCGTCCCTCGCACATCCACGTCTCGGTGATGGGCCCGGCGATCTCCACCCGCCTGATCACCCAGATGTACTTCGAGGGCGATCCGCTGATCCCGCTGTGCCCCATCGTCAACACCCTCAAGGATCCCGACGCCGTCGAGACCATGATCGGTCGCCTGGACATGGCGCGCAGCCGGCCCATGGACTGCCTGGCCTACCGCTTCGACCTGGTCGTGCGCGGCGAACTGCAGACCTATTTCGAAAACCAGTAACCGGTTTGAAAACCAGTGATCGGTTCGAGAACCAGTGATCGGTTCGAGAACCAGTGACAGGACGGGGTAACCAGACCATGAAACAGCCCAATTCCCAGCCCGCCAGCGAGCTGATGCTGCGCGAGACCGCCTCCCAGACCGCCGGGCCCTACGTGCACATCGGCCTGGCCCTGGCCGCCGCCGGCAACCCGACCCGCGACGAGGAGATCTGGAACGAGATGGCCCGTCCCGAGGCCGAGGGCGAGCACATCGAGATCGTCGGTACCGTGATCGACGGCAACGGCGACCTGGTGCGCGACGCCTTCCTCGAGGCCTGGCAGGCGGACAGCAAGGGGGGCTACCAGCGCGAGTACGACCTCGAGAAGCCGTTCAACAGCTTCGGGCGCACCGCCACCACCTTCGAGCACGGCAGCGAGTGGACCCTCAAGACCGTCAAGCCGGGTCGCGTGCGGGTGGATGGCATCGACGAGGCGCACGGTGCCATCGATGACAAGGAGAACGACCTGGCGAGTGCCCGCAGCGCCCTGCTGATGGCCCCGCATATCAACCTGACCCTCTTCGCCCGCGGCATCAATATCCACCTCCAGACCCGCCTCTACTTCGAGGACGAGGCCGAGGCGAATGCCGAGTGCCCGGTGCTCTCGCGCATCGAGTCACCGGCCCGCCGAGAGACCCTGATCGCCCGGCGCGAGGAGGCCGACGGCAAGGTGCGCTATCGCTTCGATATCCGCCTGCAGGGCGAGGGCGAGACGGTCTTCTTTGATTTCTAGACGCTTCGAGGTCTGACCAGCGCTCACTCCAGTGCGAGGCCCCGCCATCCCGAGGGGGATGGCGGGGCATTCTGCGTTGCCTGGGGTGATCCCCTCGCTGCCATACGGCCTGGCCCTACCGCATGCCGTGCTTCTTGAGCCGGTAGGCGTAGGCGGCGCGGGTCATGCCCAGGCGGCGGGCGGCAGCGGTGATGTTGCCGTCGCTGTCGGCCTGGGCGGTCTCGAGCATGGTGCGCTCGACCTCCTCTAGGGTCATGCCGGCCTCGATCAGCGCACGGACCCGCTCCCGCGGTGACGCCTCGTCGGGTGCGCCACCCGGCGAGGCGGTGAGCATGCCCGAGGCATCGAGGCCCTGGCCCTTCTCGCGCGCCAGGGTGGGGACCCGATAGTCGCCAAACAGCGCCTTCTCGGTGATGCGCTTGTGGTCGGCGGTGAGGATGACCCCCCGCTCGACGCTGTTCTTGAGCTCGCGGATGTTGCCCGGCCAGCGGTACTGGCTCAAGGCCGAGCGGGCCTGGTCGGAGAAGCCCAGGGTGCGGCGCTGGTAGTGGTGCTCGAAGCGTGACAGGAAGTGTTCCGCCAGGGTGGCGATGTCCTCGCGTCGCTCGCGAAGGGGCGGCACGGTCAGGGTGAAGGCGTTCAGGCGGTAGAAGAGGTCCTGTCGGAAGCTGCCCTCCTCGACGCGTCGCAGCAGGTCGGTATGGGTGGCGGCCACGATGCGCACGTCCACGTCCTGCACCGCCTGGGCGCCGACCCGCTCGATCTGCTGCTCCTGCAGCACCCGCAGCAGGGCGGCCTGGGCACGCGGCGAGAGCTCCGCGAGCTCGTCCAGGAACAGGGTACCGCCGTCGGCCCGCTCGAAGCGTCCCATCCGCGACTGCACGGCGCCCGTGTAGGCCCCCTTCTCGACGCCGAACAGTTCCGATTCGATCAGCTCCGGCGGGATGGCCGCACAGTTGACGGCGATGAAGGGGCCCTCGGCACGGTGGCTCTGGTCGTGCAGGCGCCGGGCCAGGATCTCCTTGCCGGTACCGGTCTCGCCCAGCAGCAGCACGGGGACCTCGGAGGGCGCCGCGCTGTCGAGCATGGCGAGCATCTCCTGGAAGGCCGGCGTCGAGCCGATGGGCGCCCAGTCCTCCTGGCCGCGGGTGCGGGCCAGGTCCCCCTCCAGGGTGGCGATGCGTGCCTGCAGCTCGTAGAGCTCATCGATCAGCGGCTCCTCGCGGAAGTGCTCGGCGAAGGCCTCATGGTCCGGCCACTCCTCGGCCAGCTTGCCGACGATGCGGCACTCGGCCTCCCCGCAGCCGCGACAGCTGACCTCGCGGAACTGAACCTCGCGGCCCAGCAGGTGGCTGGCATAGGCGCAGGCGTACCCCAGCAGGGTCCAGCAGACGGGCTCGGCCTGGGGGCCTCGCGGGCGCCAGACATCGACCTCGAAGGAGCCCTTCCAGATGAACTCGCTATAGAACCAGTCGTTCTTCAGGTCCATCTCCAGATGCACCGGGACCGCCTGGACATGGCCCTGCAGGGCATGCAGCTGGGGGCCCGCCAGGTAGCTCTCCTCCAGTGCCTCGTCGTCTCCCCTGAGTGACCTGCCGAGCTCCGCATCCATCAGTCCCGAATGGTATCCCAGTCGCATGAAGAGCCCGCGGGCACGTTCCATGCCCAGGGTGGTCACCAGCTCGTTGCGGAAGAAGGACGAGGCCGCCAGCGGCATCAGCAGCATGCGTTGCTCGCCGAGCCAGATCTGGCCCTCCTCCGGCAGGAAGCGCAGGGCATCCATGAGGTCGCGGGCACTGGGGTAGTCGGGGGGTGAGGCGGACATGACGTCTTCCAGCTGTCGCGGATCAAGGCCAGAGGATATCACCCCGTCCGGAGGAGAGGGGCAAGGACCCCCGTCAGGGTGACGGCAGGGCTTCACCATTTGCGCAGGGGGTCACCAAATGGTTGAGCCATAGTATCGAACAGGTGTCCGAAATCCGGACAATCCGGTGCCGGGAACTCGCCTAGTGCCTTGATGACAAGGTTTTTTCCGATAACGGCATGGTTCTTGACAGTTAAATGACGTGGAGCACGATGCTAACTTCTTGATTTATACCAAAGTCCAAGGCGTTGGTGTTGGTGTGCTCCGAAGGCGACATGCCCTTGACGAACAGACGGGTGACACTGACATGCACAACACAACAAGGGTGCCTTGCCGGCACCTCCCCTCGCTCAGGCTCAAGCCCCTTGCCCTGCTCGGGGCCCTGCTGCTCCCGGCGGCGGCCTCGGCAGCCCCCGACAGCGCGCCGGACGTTCGCGACCCCGCCGAGATGTACCGCCAGGTCTGTGCCCACTGCCACGCCCCGGACAAGGCCGTCGGCCCCGAGATCACCATCGCCTTCCCCGAGGCGGCCTGGGAGGCCCGTGGCAACTACATCCGCATGACCGTGCGCAACGGCCGGGCCGCCATGCCGGCCTTCCGTGCGGCCAAGATCAGTGACCCCGAGCTGGAGGCGCTGATCCAGGCCCTGGTCAGCGGAGAGCTGGACGACGCGCCCGCCCAGGGCGGCGAGGAGTGACGCCATGAACCTGACACGTCGACAACTGCTGAAGAACGGCCTGCTGCTGGGCTCCGCGGTGCCGCTCTCCCTGGGGGCCGCCTGGGCCGCGGAGCGCGGCCTCGCCGATGCCCCGGTGCATGGCCCGATCCGCCTCTACGGGGCCGACCGCTCGACCACCGAGCTGGGGCTGGGGCTGCGCCAGCAGGGCTGGGCACCGCGCTACGAGGGCCGCCTCGACCCGCTGGCGCTCAACGCTCTGCCTGCCGGCACCCTGGCGACCGGCTTTACCGACGAGGCGGGCCTGGTGCTGCTCACCAGCCTGCTGGCCGGGCGCGGCCGCGTGCTGGCCCTGGGCCGCCACGAGGCGGGACGCCACCAGTTGCTGAGCCATCGCGGCCCGCTGGCGGCGCCGCTGGCGGTGGAGACCGGCAGCTGGCAGGCCGCGCTGGGGCGCGAATATGCCCGACTGGCGCTGGCGGATGGCCATGGTCGCCACTCCCGGGAGGCCAGGCGCCCCGCCGGAGAGGCCACGAGTGCCACCGAGCTGAGCTTCCTGGTTCGGCTCTGAGCCCCTGATCACAACAATCGAGAGACCCATCCATGAGCACGACACAGCGCATTCTTCCCAAGGGCGTGAGTGAGGCGGACTTCGATGCCGCCCTGGCCCGTTTTCGCGAGATCCTCGGCGCCGACAGTGTCCTGACCGAGAGCGACCAACTCGCGCCCTATACCAAGATCATGATGGCCGGCGACGACGCGGACTACATCCCCTCGGCGGCACTGCTGCCCACCACCACCGAGCAGGTGCAGGGGATCGTGCGCACCTGCAACGAGTACAAGGTGCCGATCTGGACCATCTCCACCGGCAAGAACCTGGGCTACGGCTCCGCCGCCCCGGGGGAGACCGGCCAGGTAATGCTCGACATGCACCGCATGAACCGGATCCTCGACGTGGATGCCGAGGTCTGCACGGCGCTGCTCGAGCCCGGCGTGACCTACCAGCAGCTCTACGACTACATCAAGGAGCACGACCTCAAGCTGTGGCTCGACCCCCCCGCGCCCTCGGCGATCGCAGGACCGGTGGGCAACACCCTGGACCGCGGCGTCGGTTACACCCCCTACGGCGAGCACTTCATGTTCCAGTGCGGCATGGAGGTGGTGCTGGCCAACGGCGAAGTGGTGCGCACCGGCATGGGGGGCATCGAGAACTCCAGCTCCTGGCAAGTGTTCAAGTGGGGCTATGGCCCCTACATCGATGGCCTCTTCACCCAGTCCAACTACGGCATCGTCACCAAGATGGGCCTCTGGCTGATGCCGGAGCCGCCCGCCTATCGTCCCTTCCTGATCCAGTACCAGGATCCCGAGGACATCGAGGAGATCGTCGACGTGCTGCGCCCGCTGCGCATCGCCCAGATCATCCCCAACGCCGTGGTGATCGTGCATACCCTCTGGGATGCCGGCACCCACGTGGTACGCAAGGAGTACTACGACGGTAGCGACTCCATCCCGCGAGAGGCCATCGAGCGCATCAAGGCCGATGAAGGCATCGGCGAGTGGAACGTCTATGCGGCGCTCTACGGCACCCCGGAGCAGATCGAGGTTAACTGGAAGATCGTCGAGCAGGCCTTCGGGGCGAGCGGCAAGGCGAAGATCATGTATGGCGAGGAGGCCGAGAAGCGGGGCGGTGGCTTCGAGTATCGCTCGGCGCTGATGAAGGGCGACATGAACCTGCAGGAGTTCGGCCTCTACAACTGGCGCGGGGGCGGTGGCTCCATGTGGTTCGCGCCGGTCTCCCAGGCCAAGGGCAGCGAGACCAGGGACCAGACCGAACTGGCCCAGCAGATCCTCGGCAAGTACGGCTTCGACTATGTCGCCGAGTACATCGTCGGCTGGCGCGACATGCACCACGTCATCGACCTGCTCTACAACCGCCAGGACCCGGAGGAGACCCAGCGGGCCCATGACTGCTTCGCCGAGCTGATCGACGAGTTCGCCAAGCGCGGCTACGGGCTCTACCGCACCAACACCGAGTTCATGGAACAGGTCGCCGGCACCTTCGGCGAGCCACTGCGCGAGGTGCACAAGACCCTGAAGAATGCCCTGGACCCCAATGGCATCCTGTCGCCCGGCAAGTCCGGCATTCGCCAGTAACCCTCGGTCCGCGATATCCCAGAGGAGAGTGACCCATGAGTACTGCATACCGCGATTTCCACCTCCAGCCCATCGCCGGCGAGTGGCGCGAGGGCGGCAGCGAACGCCGTGCCAAGGTGACCAACCCCTTTGATGGCAGTGCACTGCTCGATATCCGCTTGGCGGATCGCAGCGACCTGGACGCCGCCTTCCTGGCGGCCGAGAAGGCCCAGGCCGAGTGGGCGGCGACCCCGCCGGCCGAGCGCAGCGCCCTGCTGCAGCGGGTGGTGGAGATCTTCGACGCCCGCAAGGAGGAGATCATCGACTGGCTGATCCGCGAGTCGGGCAGCACCCGCCTCAAGGCCAACGTCGAGTGGGGTGCGGCCCGCGGCATCACCCAGGAGGCCGCCAGCATGCCGGGCCGCGTCCATGGCATGACCCTGGCTTCCAACGTGCCGGGCAAGGAGAACCGCGTCTACCGCAAGCCGCTGGGGGTGGTGGGGGTGATCAGCCCCTGGAACTTCCCGCTGCACCTCTCCCAGCGCTCCATCGCCCCGGCGCTGGCGCTGGGCAACGCCGTGGTGGTCAAGCCGGCCAGCGACACCCCGGTCACCGGCGGCCTGCTGCTGGCCAAGGTCTTCGAGGAGGCCGGGCTGCCCAAGGGGCTGCTCAGCGTGGTGGTGGGTGCCGGCAGCGAGATAGGCGACGCCTTCGTGGAGCACCGCGTGCCGCGGATGGTCTCCTTCACCGGCTCGACCCCGGTGGGGCGGCGCATCGGCGGGATCTGCAGTGGCGGCGAGCATATCAAGAAGGTGGCCCTGGAACTGGGCGGCAACAGCCCCTTCGTGGTGCTCGACGATGCCGACCTCGACCAGGCGGTAAACGCCGCGGCAATGGGCAAGTTCCTGCACCAGGGCCAGATCTGCATGGCCATCAACCGCATCATCGTCGACGAACGCAGCTATGACGACTTCGTTGCGCGCTTCGTGGAGAAGGTCAAGGGGCTCCGTGTCGGCAACCCGAACGACATGGAAACGGTGGTCGGGCCGATTATCAACGCCAGGCAGCGCGAGGGTCTGGAGGCCAAGATCGCCACGGCCCGGCAGGAGGGCGCAACCGTGCTGCTCGACGGCGAGATCCAGGGTCAGTTGGTGCCGCCGCACGTATTCGGCGACGTCACCCCGGAGATGGAGATCAGTCGCGAGGAGATCTTTGGCCCGCTGGTCGGCATCCAGAAGGCCCGCGACGAGGCCCATGCCCTGACGCTTGCCAATGCCAGCGAGTATGGCCTCTCCAGCGCGGTGTTTACCGCCGACCTGGCGCGAGGCGCACGCTTCGCCCAGGGCATCAAGGCGGGCATGACCCATGTGAACGACATGCCGGTCAACGACGAGGCCCACGTGCCCTTCGGCGGCGAGAAAAACTCCGGCCTCGGCCGCTTCAACGGCGACTGGGCCATCGAGGAGTTCACCACCGACCAGTGGATCAGCGTCCAGCATTCGCCGCGCGCCTACCCGTTCTAAGCACGACCGACGGCCCTGCCACCCCTCGCCATGGGATGGCAGGGCGAGACAACAAGAGAGACAACACCCGATGAAGACTCCGACAACTGCCTGGCTGGCCGCCCTGGGCGCCAGCCTCGCCGCCACGCCCGCACTCGCCATCAACGGCCATTACGTTCCAGGCATCGAGGGGCTGAGCGCTGCCGCCGCCCCACCCGAAGGCCTCTACTACCGGGGCTACCTGATGCACTACGACATCGACAGCTTCCGCGATGCCAGAGGCGACGCCGCACCCGGGCGTAACACTGGGTCGGTCAACGCCTGGGCCCATCGCGTCATCTGGATGACCGGTCAGCAGTTCCTGGGGGCCGACTACGGGGTCGAGGCGATCGTGCCCATGCTCGATACCGAGCTCGACCTCGATGTCGCCGGCGGCCAGCGCTTCGAGGACGACGGCCTCGGCGACGTCTTCGTCGGCCCGGTGATCCTCGGCTGGCACGGCGAACAGTGGGACGCCACCTTCGCCGCCGGCCACTGGTTCGACACCGCCGACTTCGAGGCCGACAACCCGGCCTCGGTGGGCAAGGGCTATGGCACCACCATGCTCACCCTGGGCGGCATGTGGCACCTCGATGCCGAGCGGCGCTGGAACGTCTCGGCGCTGTCGCGCTACGAGATCAAGACCGAGCAGGACGACACCCGCATCACGCCGGGGGACAGCTGGCTGCTGGAGTGGGGCCTCGGCCACCGCCTGGAAAACGGCCTGGAGCTGGGCCTGGTGGGCTATGACGCCTGGCAGCTCGAGGCCGATGACGGCGCGGCGACCAGCGCCAAGGCCGAACGCCACGCCATCGGCGTCGAGGCGGGCTACCTCTGGCCCACGGCCGGGGTGATGCTCAAGGGCGCCGTCTACCACGAGTACGATGCCGAGGCGGGAGGACTGAAGGGGCTCGAGAGCGAGGGCGATACCTTCCGCCTGCAGTTCACCAAGTTCCTGTGACCGCTCCCGGCGGCTGCGGTATGGCCTGCCGGAAGGAAAACAGGCGTTCTACCGTCCCCGCTCGGCCATTGGCCGGGCGGGGGCCTTCGAGGAAGGAGAGTATCCATGCAGATTCAAGCGGCCGTGACCCCGGCGCAGGGGAGTGACTTCGCGTGGCAGGCGGTGGAGCTTGCCGAGCCCGCCCTGGGCGAGATCCGCGTGCGCATCTTGGCCACTGGGGTGTGCCATACCGATGCCGTGGCCAGGGACCTCGGCATCGCGCCCTTTCCCATCGTGCTGGGTCACGAGGGCGCCGGGGTGGTCGAGGCCCTCGGTGAGGGTGTGACGGGACTCGAGGTGGGCGACCATGTGGTACTGTCGTTTGCCCACTGCGGCAGCTGTGGCCACTGCCTGACCGGCCATCCCACCGTCTGCGACACCTTCAACGAGCTCAACTTCGGCGGCGCCATGGACGACGGCGGCCACCGCCTGGCACTTGACGGCGAGGCGCTGGCGACCTTCTTCGGCCAGTCGTCGTTTGCCAGCCACGTCGTGGTCAGCGCGCGCAACGCGGTAAAGGTGGACCCCGAGGTGGACCTTGCGCTGCTCGGCCCGCTGGGCTGTGGCATCCAGACCGGCGCGGGGACCGTGCTCAACCGGCTCAAGCCGGACTTCGGGTCGAGCCTGGTGGTCTACGGCTGCGGCGCGGTGGGGCTCTCCGCCATCATGGCGGCCAGCATCGCCGGCTGCCGGCACATCATCGCGGTCGATGTCCACGACAGCCGCCTCGCGCTGGCCCGGGAGCTGGGTGCCACCCATGCCCTCAACGGCAAGCACGAAGCCGTGGTCGAACGTATCCGGGAGATCACCGGCGGCGGCAGCGAGTTCGCGGTGGAGACCACCGGGGTACCGGCAGTGGTGCGCCAGTCGCTGCAGGCGCTGCGCCCGCTGGGTGTCTCGGCGATCGTCGGCGTCACCCCCGAGGTGACCCTGGACGTGCACCACGACCTGATGGCCGAGGGCAAGTCGATGATCGGGGTGATCGAGGGCGACTCCGTGCCGCGGGTCTTCATCCCGCAGCTGGTGGCCTACTACAAGGCGGGGCGCTTCCCCTTCGACAGGCTGGTGAAGTTCTATGCGCCGGAGCAGATCAACCAGGCCTTCGAGGACTCGAAGAACGGCACCACCGTCAAGCCGGTGCTGAAGATCGACTGACCCGTATCGAGACCGGGTGGCAGGTGCATCGGGGCCCCCCACGGCCGGCGCCCGACAGCCCACCCGCAATGAAGGGGGCGGCATCCCGGGATGCCGCCCCCTTTCCGTTCTGCAGGACGTCGCCGTCCGAGCGAGGCTACCCCAGGTAGGCGAGTACCCCGGCGGCCATGGCCTCGATCCCGGTGCGCAGCGTGATCTCGTTGCCCGGGAAGTAGTAGGGCGAGTGGGGCATCTCCAGGTGGCGCATCTTCTCCGCCACGCTCGTCCCCGGCGTCTCCACCCAGCGTGATTCTGGCGTCGCGCCGATAAACCAGTAGACATAGGGGATGTCCTCGCCGCCGAAGCCGCCCGCCTCGGCGCTGCCGAAGAACGGGAAGTCCTCGCTGCCGTTGAGGCGCGGCATGGCGTAGAGGTTGGCCTCGCCGAAGTGCTCGATGTGGGCCCGGCGCACCCGCTCGACCGTTGCCGGGTCGTTGTGCAGGGCGAGGGTCTCGTTGAGCACGCGGAATTCCGGCGGCGTCGGGGAGCGGCCGGCCTCGCACTCGGCGCGAATGATACGCTCGATACCTTCCACCACCTGGCGGTGCAGGGCGTTGTCGAAGCTGCGGATATTGATCTCGAGCTCGGCCGAGTGGGGGATGACGTTGGCCTGGGTGCCGGCGTGCAGCTTGCCGACGGTCACCACCACGGTCTCATCCGGCGGCACCTCGCGGGAGACGATGGTCTGCAGGCGGGTGACCACATGGGCGGCGATCACCACCGGGTCCACCGTCTGGGCCGGCATGGAGCCGTGACCGCCGGCGCCGTGGATCGTCACGGCCAGGTTGGTGCAGGCGGCCATGGCACTGCCGGGGCGATGGCCAACGGTGCCGGCCAGCGCCGGCATGTTGTGCTGGCCGAGGATGACATCGGGCCGGGCGAAGCGGGTGTAGAGGCCGTCATCGAGCATGGCCCTGGCCCCGCCGAAGATCTCCTCGGCAGGCTGGCAGATCAGCATCAGGGTGCCGGACCAGTGTTCCCGAAGTCCGGCCATCACCGCGGCGGCCCCCACCACGCAGCTGCTGTGCAGGTCATGGCCGCAGGCATGCATCAGCGGCACGGTGCCGCTCTCGGTCTCGGCCGTGCGGGTGCTGGCAAACTCAAGCCCGGTGTCCTCCTTGATGGGCAGGGCGTCCATGTCGCCGCGCAGCATCACCGTGGGGCCGTCGCCGTTCTCGAGCAGGGCCACCACGCCGGTGCCGCCCACGCCGCGGGTCACCTCATAGCCCAGCGTTTCCAGGGCGTCGGCGAGGCGGGCGCTGGTCTCATGCTCCTGAAAGGGCAGCTCGGGATGCTGGTGAATCTGGCGGTACAGCGCCTGAACTTGCTCGAGGGTCGCCTCCACCTGGGCGCCAATGGCGCCCTTGAGATCCGGCATATTGGTTTGCGTCGTCATTGTGGTCTCCATGGCGATTCAGTGGCTCGAGGTGTCGGGCACGCGAAGGCCGTTGTGCGAGGCATGGCTCAGTTGCTGCCAGGCGGCGACCGCCGCCACGTTGAGCAGCATGGCCCAGACCCCGGCGTGCCAACCCAGCGGCGAGCTCCAGACGAACTCCATCAGCAGGAAGGCCAGGCTGCCGATCAGTGCACCCGCCATCACACTGGCGCGGCGCAGCCGTGGCAGGAACAGCGCGCCGATCACCATCGGGAACAGCTGGATGATCACGCCGTAGGCGGTGAGCAGGATCATCACCAGCGAGCCGGGGTTGAGCAGCGCGATCAGGTAGGCCGCCAGCGACAGCCCCAGCACGCTCCAGCGCGTCACGCTGACCGTGGTCTTCTCGCTGGCACCCTTCATCACGGTGGGGCCCATCACGTCACGCACCAGCACGATGGCGGCGGTGTGGGCGAGGTTGGCCCCGGTGGACATGGCGGCTGCCAGGGCGCCGGAGAGCATCAGGCCGATGACCCAGGGCGAGAAGTTGGCCACCTCCATCACCATCTTCAGCAGCACGGTATCGGCGCGCTCCAGCGGCGAATCGGCGAAGGCCAGGATGCCGGCAAAGCCGATGAACAGCAGTGGCACCAGCAGGTAGGCGTAGAGGGGGTAGAAGACGCTGACCTTGCGCAGGGTCTTGCCGCTGTCCGCCGAGTAAAACTTCATGAACAGGTGCGGCCACATGGCGCCGCCGAAGGCGCTGACCAGCACGGCGGTGCTGAAGTAGCCCCAGCCCATGCCGGTGGCCCCGGGCATGGTCAGGTACTCCGGTGCCTGCTGCTGGAGCTGGGTGAACATCTCCCCCACGCCGCCGTAGAGGCGCTCGGAGATGGCCAGTCCCAGGAACCAGGCGATGGCGATCATCATCACGCCTTGTACCAGGTTGGTCCAGCCGATCCCGCTCAGGCCGCTGCAGAACACGTAGGCGGCCACCACCACGAAGGCCAGCAGCCCACCCAGCCAGAAGGGCACCATGCCGTCGGTCGCGGCCTGGAACAGCAGGCCGGCGCCGGCGATCTGGATGGTCAGGTAGGGCACTAGGGCGACCACGCCGATGATGCCGGCCAGCATGCCGAGCGGCTTGCTGCGGTAATGGTCGGCGATCATGTCGCCCTGGGTCAGGTAGCCCCGCTCGCGGCCCAGCTTGGCCACCCGCGGGCCCAACGCCCAGATGGTGATCGGCACCAGCGACAGGTAGGCGAGGATATAGAAGGCCGGCGCGCCGTGCTGGTAGGCCCAGCCCGGCGTGCCGAGGAAGGCGAAGGCGGAGAAGATCTCGGCGCCCAGGATGAAGAACAGGATCACTACGCCCACGTGGCGGCCGCCAGCGACATACCCTTCCAGGCTGGAGCTCGACTGGCCGCGGGCGCGCAGGCCCACTACCAGCACCATGATCAGGTAGACGAGCGTAATGCCGATGATGATCACGGAATCACTCATGGCGGCCACCTCCGTGACGAACGACGAAGGCGATCCACATGCCGGCGAAGAGCACCAGCATCCACAGGGCGTACCAGAACAACAGGAAGGGCAGGCCCAGCACGATGGGCTCGATACGGTTGGCGATCAGGGCGCCGGGCCAGATCATGGCCAGGGTGCACACCGCAAAGTGCAACCCCGTCAGCAGGTGGTAGGTCTTGGTCATGGGAGAGTCCAGCTCGCCGGGGGCGAGTCTTGTTGTGGGTTGTCCCTGGACTATGGAGCGCCTTGCTCGATAGAAAAAATATAGGTTTGGCATTGCTGGTATGCCGTGATGATATGGCTAGAGTGAGATAACCCCCACTCGGATGAGGCGAGAGGCCCCGTGGAATTCCGACAACTCAGCTATTTCATTGCCGTTGCGGAGACCGGTTCCATCTCCGCGGCCAGCCGCCGGGTGCACGTCGCCCAGCCGGCACTGACCCGGCAGGTTCGACTATTGGAGGAGGACCTGGGCATCCGGCTGCTGGAGCGCCATGCCCGCGGGGTCAGCCTGACGGTGGCCGGCCAGGCGCTCTTTGAGGAGGCCGTCCAGCTGCTCGACCGGCGCACCCAGATCCGGACGCGACTCACCTCGCTGGGCCAGGGGCTGATCGGCAAGGTCAGCCTGGGGGTCACGGTGACCCATCTCTGGGTGCCGGAAGTGGCAGCGCTGTTGAGACACTATCGCGATCGCTACCCCAGGGTCGCCTTCGAGGTCTTCCCGCTGCTCTCGGGGCCCCAGCTTGAGCGGCTGCGGGACGGCACCCTGGACGCCGGCATCCTCTACCTGGACAGCGCCGACCAGCCGGGCCTGGAGACCCGCCTGCTGCAGCACGACCACCTGATGCTGGCCGTACCCGAGGCCTCGCGCTGGTCGTCCTCGCCGCCGAGCCGTCTGAGCGAACTGAAGGAAGCCGACTTCGTATGGGGCTTTCGCAGCGTCTCGCCGGTCTACTACGACCGCGTGATGGCCCACTTCGCCCGCCTCGACTTCGAGCCGCGGGTGGTCCAGTACGGCGCCGACAACATCACCATCCTCAGCATGGTGGCGGCAGGGCTGGGCGTGGCCATCGTGCCCTCGGCGAGCAGCGCCCATCCCATGCCCGGCATCCGTTTCCTGCATCTGGCAGAGCTCACTGCCTGCGACATGCCGCTGTGGATGGCTTGGCGGTCGAACAACGACGCGCCGGCCCTCCACAACCTGGTCGGCCTCGTCGAGGAGCTGTTCGGGGAGGAGGGCGTTTCCTCCCCTGGCCTGGCGGGCTAGGCTGGCCTGCCTGGCACGACTGACGAGAAGGATGAGGTGATGCGCCTGCGCTGCCGGTTTCGCCTTTTATGTTTGATTCCGTTCCTGCTGTCCCTGGTGCTGCTGGCCGGCTGCGAGGAGACCCCGACCGGCCGCTCCCAGTTGGCCCTGGTGCCGGATACCTTGATGGCCAGGATGGGTGGGGATGCCTTCGACCAGCTGCGTCAGCGCCAGCCGGTGTCACGCGACGCGGCCGTCAACCGCCGGGTGCAGTGCGTGGCCCGGGCGGTGGTAGCCGCCGCCGAGGCGCGCTACCCGGCCGCCGACCGGCCCGAGGCCTGGGAGGTGGTGGTCTTCGAGGACCCGTCCCCCAACGCCTTCGCCCTGCCGGGTGGGCGCATCGGCGTGCATACCGGCCTCTTGCGGGTGGCCGAGACCCCGGCCCAGCTGGCGGCGGTGATCGGGCACGAGGTGGGGCATGTGCTGGCCGACCACGGCAATGAGCGCCTCACCCAGCAGCTCGGCATCAAGGCCGTGCTGTTGCTGGTGGGTCTCTTCGGCGAGGGTGAGCTGGGCCAGCAGCAACTGATGCAGGCCCTGGGCCTCGGCGCCCGGCTCGGCATCAGCCTGCCGTTCAGCCGCACCCACGAGGAGGAGGCTGACCTGATGGGCCTGGCGATCATGTCGCGCGCGGGCTTCGACCCGCAAGCGAGCGTGGCGCTGTGGCGCAACATGGCGGAAGCCGGCGGTGGCCAGCCGCCCGAATTCCTCTCCACCCATCCGGCCCACGGCTCGCGCATCGAGGCGCTGCAACAGGCCATGGAGGAAGCCATGGTGACCTATCGGGTTGCCACCCCGGCGGACTGCTAAGGGTAGCCGGAGCAGGATCTTGCCGATGATCCTGGCGGGAATGATGGCCGATGTGTTCGTATAAACCTTCTGGATACCACGAGGAGAGACGCCTTGAACACTGCAATGTCTGCTGAGACCACCCCTGACTACGATGAGATCGTCCGCGTCGTTCAGCTGTATGTGGATGGCTTTCAAGGGGGCATCAACAAGCTTGAGGAAGCCTTCCATGAGGACGCCTGGATTTTTGCCATCGATGCGGAAGGGGAGCTTGGCAAAGGCCTGGTCAGCGACCGTTTCGAGCGTTGGGCAGCCAGCCGCAGGCCGGTCAGGGGGCGCGTCATTCAGGTGACCCAGGCCGGCCAAGTCGCCAGCGTACTGCTCGGCTTCGACAACACGGAAGAGTTGGCCGACTCTTGGGTGGATGTGCTGGCGCTACTCAAGCTTGGCGGCACCTGGAAGATCACCCACAAGAGCGCCGTCCACAGCAGTCGGGCAGCTTGGGCGAAACCGCAATAGTCTGGCTGTCCCCTTTGCGGCAGGAGTGCTATCTGGTTGGCGCTTCAGCCGTCCTGCTATTCCACGAACATCTCGAACAGCAGGCTGCGCAGCCAGCGATTGCCGGCATCCTGATGGAAGCGGCGGTGCCAGAAGACCTTGATGGGGATCTCGGGGAAGGGCAGGGGATGCTCGCGCATCGTCAGCGCGAAGCGCTGGCGGGTCACCTCGGCCAACTTGTCGGTGACCGTCACCACCAGGTCGGTATCGCTGATGATATAGGGCACGGCGGCGAAGTGGGGCAGCTCGAGGCGGACCGGCCGGGTGACCCCGGCCCTGGCCAGCGACTCCTCGACGATGCCGTGCCCGGTGCCGCGGGCCACCACCACGGCATGGCGGGCCGCGACGAAGGGGTCCAGGCCGAAGTCGCCGCTCGCCAGGGGGTGGTCGCGGCGCATCAGGCAGACATAGCGCTGAACGAAGAGTCCCTGCTGGTAGAAGCCAGCGCCGAGTTGGGGGATCAGGCCAACCGCCAGGTCGATCCGGCCATCCTCCATCTCCCGCTTAAGGTCCTCGTTCTGGCTGCGTACGGTGCTCAGCCGGATGCCGGGCGCCTGCTCGGCCAGGCGCTGCAGCAGGCGGGGCAGGAAGACGATCTCGCCGATGTCGGTCATGGCGATGTTGAAGGTGCGCTCGCTGACGGCGGGATCGAAGTCGTCCGGCCGGTTGAGGGCTTCCTGCAGATGGGCCAGGGCCTGGGCCACCGGCGGGTGCAGCCGGCTGGCCAGCGGCGTCGGCATCAGGCCCCGCGAGGTGCGCTCGAAGAGCTCGTCGCCCAGCAGCTTGCGTAGCCGTTTCAGGGCATGGCTCACCGCCGGCTGGGTAATGCCCAGGCGCAGGGCCACCCGCTGGGTGTTCTGCTCCTGGTAGAGCAGGTCGAAGACCACCAGCAAGTTCGTGTCGATCTCCGAGAGCCGGATCATGGGCGCTTTCCGTGCCCCCGGCGCGCGGGCAGGCCGCGTCGCGCGGCATGGGACAAAGGTCTATGCTGCTGCCCGGGGAGACTGGCAAGTGATTGATCCATCTGCTTATTCGCGTCGCTTATGCGGTGAATGAAGGCGGCTGTGTGGCCGCTGTCCGGCCCGGGGCATAGCGTGAGGCAACCCCCACGACACCCCCTGGCTGGAGACACACATGGTATCCGACAACCACGACACGCGCCTTTTCATCGGCATCGTCGGCGGTGGCATCGGCGGCGTTGCCCTGGCCGTTGCCCTCTCGCGCGCACCGGGCCTCGAGGTACGGTTGTTCGAGGCCGCGGAGCAGTTCTCGGAAATCGGCGCCGGCGTCTCCTTCGGGCCCAATGCAGTCCGGGCGATCACGCTGCTCGGCCTGGAGGCCTCCTACCGGCGCATCGCCGACGCCTCTCCCGCGCCCTTCGAGGATGTCTGGTTCGAATGGCGCCGCTGGCATGACGACGCCTACCTGACCGCCACCCTGGCACCCGGCTGCGGCCAGTCCTCGGTCCACCGGGCCGACTTCCTGGAGGCGATCGTCGAGAACCTGCCCGAGGGAATCGCCCGCTTCGGCAAGCGCTGCGTGGCGGTCGAGCAGGATGGCGAGGGCGCCACCGCGCACTTCGCCGACGGCAGCACCTTCACCGGCGATATCCTGATCGGCTTCGACGGCATCAAGTCGGCGGTGCGTGACCATGTGCTGCCGCCTGAGCAGCATGAGGGCCTCGGCCCCTTCTGGAGCGGCACCTACGCCTATCGCGGCATGATTCCCACCGCGCAGCTCGAGGCCGCCATGGAAGCCAGAGGCGCCGACACGCACCTGGCGCGAGTGCCGCAGATGTACCTGGGGCCGGACCGCCACCTCCTGACATTCCCGGTGAAGCAGTCCGAGCTGGTCAACGTGGTGGCCTTCTTCACCGACCGCTCCACCCCGGCTCCCCGACTGCCCGAGGGCGAGGCGTGGGTCAATGCCGTGACCCAGGAGGAGATGCAAGGCGTCTTCGACGGCTGGGGGGCGGCCACCCAGGCCATCCTGGCGTGCATCCCCGAGCCCACGCGCTGGGTCCTGCACGAGCTTCCCGAGCTGCCGCGCTACCGTCGCGGCCGGGTGCTGGTCGTGGGCGATGCCGCCCATGCCATGGTGCCCCACCAGGGCGCGGGCGCCGGCCAGGCGCTGGAGGATGCCTACGTGCTGGCCGGCCTGCTGAGCGATGCGGCCTGCGACCGGCACAGCGCCGAGCAGGCGCTGGCGGCCTTCGAGGCGGTCCGCCACACGCGTACCTGCAAGGTGCAGCGCACCTCCCATGAGGCAGGAGAGGTGTACGAGTTCGCCGGTGTCGGCATCGGTGCCGATGAAACCCGGCTGATCGAGAACCTGGAGACCCGCTACGACTGGCTGTGGCACCACCACCCGCAGGACGACGTGGCCGAGGCACGCCGCCGGCTGGGCTGGGAGGAGCATGCCGGCTCGAGAGTGCCGGAAGCACGGCGGGCCTGAACGGCCCTGTAGGCAGCGAGATACCCCCATAACGACAACACTCCCGACGAGAGACGAAGGCACCATGATGAAGACCCGCAATACGCTCATGACCTCACTGCTGGGGGCCGGCCTGCTGCTGGCCGGGCAGTCAGCCCTGGCCGAGGATGTCGAGCCCGTGACGCTCGGCCTGATGCTGCCCTATACCGGCACCTATGCGGCCCTGGGCGAGGCCATCACCAATGGCCTGAAGCTCGCCATCGAGCAGAACGGCGGCCAGATCGGCGGCCGCGACGTCGAGTACGTGGAACTCGACTCTGAGGCCAATCCCTCCAAGGCGCCCCAGAACATGAGCCGCCTGGTCAAGGGCGATGGTGTCGACGTCGTCATCGGCCCGGTGCATTCCGGCGTCGCCATGGGCATGCTGCGGGTCGCCAGGCAGACCGGCGCCATCACCATCATCCCCAATGCCGGCCTGGAAGCGGCCACCAACCAGCTGTGCATGCCCAATGTCTTTCGTACCTCCCACAACATGTGGCAGGACAGCTATCCCATGGGCAAGGTGGCCTTCGCGCGCGGCCACCGCCGGGTGGTGACCATCACCTGGGACTACGCCGGTGGCAAGGAGGACCTGGCCGCCTTCGAGAACGCCTTCAGCGAGGAGGGCGGCGAGATCGTCGAGCAGATCCTGGTGCCCTTCCCGAGCACCGAGTTCCAGAGCTACCTGACGCAGATCGCCAGCCTCAAGCCGGATGCCGTCTACACCTTCTTCGCCGGCGGCGGCGGTGTGAGCTTCGTGCGCGACTACGCCGCCGCCGGCCTCAAGGAGAGCATCCCGCTGCTGGGCTCGGGCTTCATGACCGAGGGCAATCTCGCGGCACTGGGTGACGCCGGGGAGGGGGTGCTGACCACCCTGCACTATGCCGAGACGCTGGACAGCGACGAGAACCGGGCCTTTGTCTCGGCCTATGAAGCGGCCTACGGCGAAACGCCCGACGCCTATGCGGTGCATGGCTTCGATACCGGCGCCATGCTGGCCCAGGCTCTCGAGGCGGTGGGAGGTGACACCGCGGACCGCGACGCCCTGATCCAGGCGCTGGCCGAGGTGGAGCTGCAGAGCCCGCGGGGACCGCTGCGCTTCTCGGCGTCCCACCACCCTATCCAGAACATCTACCTGCGCGAAATCCAGGACGGCAGGCACGAGGTCGTCGACGTCGCCCATGAACAGCTGGAGGCGCCGGACGGCGACTGCCAGATGTGAGGGCCCCGCCTTGCCAGCACGAAAATGCGGCGGGCCCTTTGGCCCGCCGCATTTTCGTGTGCCACGCCAGCCTGGCATCTCCCGGTGGGCTTACCCCGCCTGGCGCACCGGCACGCGACTCAGGTGATTGTTCTCGTCGGCGACGCGAGTCAGCAGCCGGCACAGAGTCTCCCGCTCCTCCTCGCTCAGGGGGGCGAGGATCTCCTCCTGCACCTCGGCCACCTGCGGCTCGGCGTCGTGGCGAAGACGTTCGCCCTCCGCGGTCAGGGTAACCAGCATGGAGCGGCGATCCTCGGGGTTGCGGTGCCGGGTCACCAGGCCGCGCTCCTCCAGCTTGCGCACCACCACGGCCACGGTATTGCGATCCAGCGCCGTATGGCCGCCCAGGGTGATCTGGTCGATCGCCCCCTTCTCCTCGAGCGCACAGAGGAGGATGTACTGCAGCTGGGTCAGGTGGTAGGCCTCGCACTTGCGCAGGAAGATCGCGACGCTGATCTGGTGGCAGCGCCGAAGCAGGTTGCCGGGCAGCACACTGGCCTGGGTAAGCGGAATTCCGGTCATCGTCTCGTCATCTCGAGGGCGGGTGGCTGGCCGGGCAGGCAGTCGGCCCGGCATGGTGGACTAACTTAGCAGAGTGCACGGGCCCGGGCATCCGATGGCGATCCCGGGGCCGGGCGGGGCTAGCGGAAGACGCTGACCAGCCAGGGGTTGAAGATGATCGCCAGACAGACCCGTTCGGTCAGCCCGTGACAGGACCGCTGGGCCGGCGTGGGCAAGAGTCCCACCAGGGTGTCGAGGTCGCAGTGAGCCGCCTAGAAGACGGCACAGGGCGCCGGGTATTGGCGGAAAGTCGTATTGTTCGTCGCGATAATGATCACAATACTGATTACTATTGCCGTGGCGGATTGCCGCAGCGGACCCACCCCCTGATGGCTTATCAACAATGACCCGTGACAAGCGGGATGGAGCGAACAGATGCAGTACTTCCTCGACGGTTACCGCAGTGGCGACCCGCGGATCCAGCCCCTGGCCGAAGGACGCAGCGAGGCGCAGGGGCCGCTGCCTGAGGAGGTGGACGTGCTGATCGTCGGCACCGGCCCGGCCGGTCTGCTGCTGGCCGCCCAGCTCTCGACCTTCCCGGAGATCGTCACCCGCGTGGTGGAGAAGGCCGACGGGCCCCTCGAGGTGGGACGTGCCGACGGTGTCGCCTGCCGCACGGTCGAGATGTTCGAGGCCTTCGGCCTGGCCGAGCGGATGACCACCGAGGCCTACTGGATCAACGAGACCCACTTCTGGGGACCGGCCCCCGAGGACAAGTCGCGGATCGCCCGGCTCGGCCGCGTGCAGGACGTGCGTGACGGCCTCTCCGAGTTCCCCCACGTGATCGTCAACCAGGCCCGCCTGCTCGACTTCCTGCTGGAGTACATGCACAACTCCCCCAGCCGCCTGCAGGTCGACTACCGCCATGAGACCCTCGAGGTGGAGGTGCCCGAGGGGCCCGACGAGCGGGTCACGGTGCGGCTCAACTCGCCGGACGGTGAGAAGAGCGTCCGCGCCAGGTACGTGGTCGGCTGCGACGGCGCGCACAGCGTGGTGCGCGAGTCCATCGGTCGTGTGCCTCAGGGCCATGGCGAGGACAAGGCATGGGGCGTGATGGACGTGCTGGCGGTGACCGACTTCCCGGACATCCGCTTCAAGTGCACCATCCAGTCCGCCGAGGCGGGCAACATCCTGCTGATTCCCCGCGAGGGCGGCTACATGGTTCGCCTCTACGTCGACATGGGCAACATCGCCCCTGACGCTTGGCTGACCAAGGAGCAGGTGCTGGAGAAGGCCCAGGCGGTGCTGGCGCCCTACACGTTCGAGGTCAAGGAGACCGCCTGGTTCTCTGTCTACCGCGTCGGCCACCGGGTCACCGACAAGTTCGATGATGTCGATGATGACCAGCTGGAAAGCCGCACGCCGCGGGTCTTCATCGCCGGCGATGCCTGCCACACCCATACCGCCAAGGCCGGCCAGGGCATGAACGTGTCGA
The DNA here is from genome assembly GCF_029625235.1 of Halomonas sp. CKK8. Lineage (NCBI taxonomy): Bacteria > Pseudomonadati > Pseudomonadota > Gammaproteobacteria > Oceanospirillales > Halomonadaceae > Halomonas > Halomonas sp. CKK8. The sequence continues at coordinate 307,351 of NZ_CP121193.1, forward strand.
TGCAGGACACCTTCAACCTCGGCTGGAAGCTGATCTCGGTGCTCGAGGGACGCAGCCCGGAAAGCCTCTTGCACACCTACAACGCCGAGCGTCACGTCATCGCCGAGAACCTCATCGAGATGGATACCCGCTGGTCGCGGGCGATCGGTGCCGCCCAGGACGCCGACGACCCCCAGGCCGCGATGAAGGGGCTGGCCGAGGTGCAGCGCCAGTTCGTCACCAACAGCGAGTTCACCGCGGGCTTCGCCACCCACTACACGCCGGACCTGCTTACCGGCGACGATCGCCACCTGCACCTGGCCACCGGCTTCCCGCCCGGGCGCCGCTTCCACTCGGCCGAGGTGATCCGACTCGGCGATGCCAAGCAGGTCCACCTGGGCCACGTCCATCGCGCCGATGGCCGCTGGCGGCTCTACGCCTTCGCCGACATGGTCGACCCGCGAAGCCCGGGCTCACGCTTCAGCGCCCTGATGGACTACCTGGCCAGCGACGTCTCGCCGATCCGCCGCTTCACCCCGCAGGGGGCCGATCCGGACGCGATTTTCGATGTCCACGGCATCATCCAGCAGTCGCACCTCGAGGTGGACTGGGCCGAGATGCACGATCTGCTCAAGCCGCACAAGGGAGCCCTCGGCCTGCAGGACTACCAGAAGGCCCACGCGCCGGTGCTGGGTACCGACCAGGACATCTTCGACCTGCGGGGCATCGACCGCGGCACCGGCGCGCTGGTGGTGGTACGCCCGGACCAGTATGTCTCCCTGGTGCTCCCGCTCGATGGCTTCGATGAACTCGACGCCTTCTTCTCCCGCTTCATGGTGGAGCCGAGCCGAGACTGAGGTAATCGCGCTTCACCCGCGATAAGGAGGGGTGGACCGGCATCTGCGGGTGCTGGTCCACCCCTTTTTTGTGGCATACCTGACCGTGCTGGCTTGACGCCAGCGACGGTCAGGCTCGAGCAAGGGGGCCGATGGGTCGGTGCCTGGGAAGAGGGGGCTCACCCTGTCGGAAACAGGGTGTCAACCGCTGTACTTGGGTGCCGCCACGGCAACGCGTGGCGCCATCACGGAGCGACTGAGGCTGGCCAACTCCTGGAAGCACTCCTCGACGGTCCGCCCTGTAGTCTCGAGGATGTGGTCGGCCTGGCGATACTCGGCGTCGCGCTCCGTCAGGATCCGGGTGAGGTCTTCCTTGGCCATCTTAAAGTTGTTGCCCTCCAGGGGCCGCATGTCACCTGCTGCCATCAGTCGGTGCATCAACTCGTCGGGAGAGGCCTTCAACCAGACCGTGTAGAAGCGGCTGAGCAATCTCTGGAAGGTCTCGGGTTCGGTGACCAACCCACCACCTACCTCTAATATCGACTGCGGGTAGGTTTCGACCACATGCTCCAGGGCCTGGCGCTCCAGGCGACGATAGGTACGCTGCCCCCCCAGTTCCAGGACTTCGCCTACCTTCATGCCGCCCTGCGCCTCGATGATCTGGCTGAGGCGGATGAAGGGCAGGTCAAGTTCAGCCGCCAGCAACTCGCCGAGCGTCGTCTTGCCGACAAACCGGATGCCGATCAAGGCGATACCGGACTGCCGGGTACGAGGGGGGGCGAAGTGTTCCGCAAGCAGCTGGTAGGCCTCCTCGAGCTGGGCAGGGGAAAGGCGTTGCAGCAGGTCGTTGAGCGAGGAAGGAAGCGTCTGCTGGTCGGAGGCAGGCAGCAGCCCGTGGAGCGGCACGACCATGGCCTGGGCCAGCCGCTGCAGTAGCTCGATCGAGATATTGGCCTTGCCGGTCTCGATCTGGGCCAGGTAGCGCTCCGAGATACCCGATTGAGCCGAGAGGTGTTTGCGTGCAATACCGCGACGAGCGCGATAGGCACGCACACGCGCGCCGATGGATAAGGCGAAGCTGGGCTGGGCCTCTTCGGCGTCGCTGGCGCCCTTTTCTTCTGGTTCCATGAAAGCCCTCGATGGCGTCTGGCAACAGGTGCCTGTTCACGGCGCGGGGGGACTCTCTCGTCATCCCTCACCCTGAATCGGTATGATATAAGCATTATAATGCACGTTAGCCGGTGAGCAATATCCCTCTAACTCTTCGCGTCCTGTCGGCCTCCCATCGACCTTCCAGGCCAGGGCTGAGGACGCCAGGCCTCCTCTTACCAGGCTGATAGACGGAGATGTCGCCATTTGGCGGCTTTCCGACCAAGCAAGCTCGGCTTGCCCCCACCAGAACACCTCCTGCTCCTCCCATTGAGACTAAAGTCGGGTTTCGGGCGGGTGGCGGAAAGGAACTATAATGCATGCCGCTGCACTGGAGTTCCCCATGCCTCTAGCAGCCAGCTCTTTTCAGCACTGGTATTAGCCATAAGAGCCTGCCCACTCCGGGAGCGGCGTCAGCCCCAGGGGTGAGGCGATACAGCGAGGGGTGCTCCATATGGTGACGGCAAAGCGGGTGGGCCGAAAGTGCCTTTCTGTATGCCCGCGGGCATCGGCTGCGATGTGGTCGTGAACGGACGCCGAGAGCAAAGGGACATGACTGGTATGGCAGCGCCATCGAAGCAGAATGGGGCTCCCCCAAGGAATACCCTCATTGCTGTCGGGAGTGCATCACCAACAAGATCAATGAAGCGAGTGCCATGATGAAGATCAAATCAGTAGTGAAGGGCCTGGCCGTGGTGGCCATGGCCGGGGGCGTGATGGCCCAGACCGCGCATGCCCGTGACCTGCGCCTGGCACCCGGGGTTCCCCCGGCTCACCCGGCGCATACCCCCCTGTATACCGAGTTCGTGACCGCCCTGGAAGAAGAGTCCGAGGGCCGCCTCAGTGGAAAGATCATGGGGACCGAGATTGCCTCGCTGGGCAACATGCGCACGGCGTTGCGCAGTGGCCTGGTGGAAGCCGGCCTGCTGCTGCCGGCCTACTTTCCCGCGGACCTGCCCAACTTCAACCTGATCGGCGATATGGCGCTGCTGGGGACGAACTCCTTCGCCATGAACGGCGCCGTGACCGAGTACATCGCCACCTGTGACGACTGCCAGGCCGAGCTCAATCAGCTGGGCATCGTCTATACCAGCACCCACACGACCGATGTCTATCACCTGCTGACGAACAAGCCGGTGACCACCGTCGAGGACCTGCAGGGCATGCGCCTGCGCGTAGGCGGCCCACAGTACTCCCGCTGGCTGGAAGCCATGGGCGGCACGCCGGCCAGTACTCCGGTCGGCGAGACCTTCGAGGCGCTGTCCCAGGGTGTGATCGAGGGCTCGATCGCCTCCTCGGCCGATATCATCTCGTTCCGCCTCGAGGATGCCATCGACTACCTGACCTATATCGGGCTGGGTACCTTCCACAGCACGATTTCACACGCCACCGGACAACAGGTCTGGAGTTCGCTGTCGCCGGAGGATCGCGAGGCCATCGCTCGTGCCTCGACCCGGGCCAGCGCGCTGGCGACCCAGCGCTGGGCCTACGAGATGCCGGCTGAAGCAGAGCAGGTCGCGAAGGATAGCGGTATCGAGATCCTCGAGGCCGATGAGTCGCTGCACGAAGCGACGGCTCGTTTCGCCAAAGAGGATCTGGTCTATGCCGCCGAGCAGGCCGAAAGCCGCTACGGCGTCAGCGATGCGACCGCCAAGCTCGAGCGCTTCCAAGAGCTGGTCGAGAAGTGGAACGGCATCATCGAGGAAATCGGTGAAGATCCCCAGGCCGTTGCCGACGCCATCAACCGAGAAGTCTGGGACCAGGTGGACTTCACCAGCTACGGCACCTGAACTTGCTGCTTCCCGGGGCCACCGCGGTGGTCCCGGGCTTTTTCCTCGAGTCAGGAGGTTATTTCATGGCCTGGTTATATCGTCTGGTAAACCATGTATCCATGGGGCTGGGGTTGCTCGGCACCATCTCCATCCTGCTGATGGTGGTGCACGTGACGCTGGATGTCATCCTACGCTCCACGCTGTCTACATCGGTCCCGGCCACGCTGGAGATGGTCACCCGCTACTACCTGATCACCCTGGCCCTGCTTCCCCTGGCCTGGGTGGAGTGGCGCAAGGAGATGATTGCCGTCGAGGCCCTGGAAAGCCTGATGAGCCCCATGCTGATTCGGGCCTCCGATGTGCTGGTCTCACTGCTTTCGGCAGGAGTCTACGGCGTCTTGATGGTCGCGACCTGGGGGAAGGCCATGGAGCAGTTCCAGATCGGCTCCTATGTCATGTCGCTGAACTTCCCCATGCCAGTCTGGCCCACCTACTTCGTGTTGCCACTGGCGTTCGGCTTGGCCGCTATCGTCTGTCTCATTCGCCTTCCGCTGCTGGCCAGCGGCACGGCCTATCCCGCCGACTCGCAAGAAGGGTAACTCCATGTCTGTTGAAATCGGTTTCTACGGGCTCGCGGCACTCCTGGCGTTGCTGGCATTACGCGTCCCCGTGGCGTTGTCGCTGATCACCGTCTCGATGGTTGGCATCAGCGTGATGTTCGGCTGGAACACTGCCATCGGCATGCTGTCGTCGACGCCCTACGAATTCATCGCCAAGTGGACCCTCAGCGCCGTGCCGATGTTTCTGCTGATGGGTTTCGTCTGCTTCCATACAGGGCTCACCAGTGGCCTGTTCAATGCGGCCAAGGTGGTCTTTCGTTGGTTGCCGGGTGGTGTGGCGATCTCGAGCATCTTTGCCAGTTCGGGGTTCGCCGCAGTCAGTGGCTCGAGCGTGGCCTGTGCTGCTGCCATGGGACGCATTGCCATTCCCGAGATGGTCAGTGGTGGTTACAAGCCCAGCTTTGCCTGCGGCACCATCGCCGCGGGAGGCACCATCGGGGCGCTGATTCCGCCGAGCATACTCATGATCGTGTACGGGGTCTTTGCCCAGGTGTCGATCACCCAAGTCTTCCTCGGGGGGATTACCATCGGCCTGCTGACCGCGATCAGCTATAGCATCGTGATTCTGCTGGTCAGCTGGCGTCGCCCGGACATCGTGCCTCGCCAGGCGGTTGATACACGTGATATCGGCGCCAAAGAGGCACTGGTAGAGATCTGGCCAGTTCTGGTGCTGGGCTTCCTGGTCTTTGGTGGGCTGTTTTCAGGCTTCTTCACGGCCACCGAAGCCGGGGCCGTGGGAGCGGCCGGCGCGATACTAATCGGGCTGGTCCTGCGCCGGCTGAATGGCAAGGTGATGAAGGCCGCGCTGCTCGAGACGCTCTCGACCACCTCGGCACTGCTGATCATCGGGGTGGGGGCGAGCATGTTCACCCTGTTTCTCAGTCTGAGCGGCCTGGCGGGCTATATCACCAGTGCGGTGACCGGCTGGGACCCGAGCTACCTCCAGCTGATGCTGGTTGTGGTGGTGATCTATCTCTTCCTCGGGCTGTTCATGGAACCCTTCGGCGCCATGCTGGTGACTCTGCCGGTGCTGCTGCCGGTGTTCGAGCTCTACGATGTCAGCCTCATCTGGTTCGGGGTGTTGCTGGTCAAACTACTCGAGATCGGCATGATCACACCGCCGGTAGGCATGAATATCTTTGTCATCAAGGGCGTGGCGGGTCAGTACGCCTCCTTGATGGATATCTTCAAGGGGGTTACGACCTTCCTGGTGGCGGATATCGTCGTGGTCGCACTGGTGACCTTCTTTCCGCAGATCGTGCTGTTTCTTACTGGAAGTTGATGCTGGTAATGCCTTTGGGCATCACAAGCAGGCGTAGTGCCGACTGGGTTTTCCGATCGAGAAGATATCGCTGCGAGATGGGCTGATCGTGTAGGTACCCCCGATAAAGTCACAGTACTGATGACTTGAACGGTTCCTGCTGTCGCTAGGGTTGCGGGACCTGCCGGCCCTGAACGGCGTATCCAGAACGCCGACAGATAATGATGGGGTAAGCATTGTGAGCAAGGTAGTAGATGTCCATACCGCGGTAGGGCACATCAAGCATGATGATACGGTGGTCTGGTCCACAGCGGGCCTGGCCGGGTTCGCAGAGGAGGTGGCGGCGGCCCTCGAAACCCGGTTCCTGGAAACGGGCGCGCCTCGCAACCTGACCGTGGCACATAGCTGCGGATGTGGCGATGGCAAGGACAAGGGCATGAGCCATCTGGGCCATGAGGGCCTGGTCAAGCGCCTGGTCAGTGGCCACACCGGCCAGGCCCCGCGGATGGGAGAGTTGGTCCTCGAAAACAAGATCGAGGCCTACCTGTTGCCGCAGGGCGTGATGGCGCACCTCTGGCGGCACATCGCCGGCAAGACCCCGGGGGTAATCAGCAAGGTCGGCCTGGGCACCTTCGTCGACCCCCGCCTGGAGGGGGCCAAGGCCAACACCGTCACCACCGAGGACCTGGTCAAGCTCATCGAGCTGGAAGATGAAGAGTGGCTGATGTATCGCACCTTCCCGGTGAATGTGGCGGTGATTCGAGCGACCACCGCGGATGAGAGGGGCAACCTGACCCTCGAGCGGGAAGCGATCTTCCTCGAGCAGCTGTCGATGGCCCAGGCGGCCAGGAACAGCGGTGGCATCGTCATCGCCCAGGTGGAGTACCTGGCCTGTGCCGGCACCCTGCACCCGCAGAAGGTCAAGATCCCGGCCGACCTGGTCGACTACGTGGTGGTGGCCAAACCCGAGAACCATACCCAGACCATGGCGACCTACTTCAACCCGGCCCTCTCGGGCGACCTCAAGATGCCGCTCGGCGGCATCAAGCCAATGCCGCTGGATCCCCGCAAGGTGATCGCCCGCCGGGCGGCCATGGAGCTGGTGCCGGGTGGAGTGGTCAACCTGGGCATCGGCATGCCCGAGGGTGTCGCCAGCGTGGCGGCGGAGGAGGGGGTCAGTGATCTGATGACCCTGACCACCGAGCTGGGCACCTACGGTGGTGTGCCGGCCAGTGGTGGTGACTTCGCCACGGCCTACAACGCCGAAGCGATCATCGACCACGGCTACCAGTTCGACTTCTACGACGGCGGCGGCCTGGACGTCTGCTTCCTGGGGCTGGCTCAAACCGACCATGAAGGCAATCTCAACGTCAGCAAGTTCGGCAAGAAGGTGGTGGGGCCCGGCGGCTTCATCAATATCAGCCAGAATGCGCGCAAGGTGGTGTTCTGCGGCACCTTCACCAACGGCAGCAAGATCGAGATTGTCGATAACAGGATCAATATCCGCGAGGAAGGCAGCCGCCAGAAGTTTGTCGAGCGCGTCGACCAGATCACCTTCAGTGGGCGTTATGCCCAGCAGGTCGGCAAGCCGGTGCTGTATGTCACCGAACGCTGCGTGTTCGAGCTGATCGATGGCGAGATCACCCTTACTGAGGTCGCCCCCGGCATCGATATCCAGCGCGATATCTTCAGTGCGATGGAGTTCACTCCGAAGGTCTCGCCGGATCTCAAGGAAATGCCCACGGAACTGTTCAAGGAGCAGTGGGGTGGGCTGCGTGACACCCTGCTGGACAGGTAACCCCTGACTCGCCGCTCGCCTCAATCCCTGGCGAGCGACACCCGGCCGACAAAACAGGAGTCAACAATGTTCAAGAATGCCTTTATCCCCTATGGCGGCTATTACAGCAGTCCCTTCTGCAAGTGGCAGGGAAGTTTCGCCAACACCAATTCGATCGAGCTGGGGGCGGCGACCAGCAAGCGCTGGCTGGCCAGCCGGGATATTGATCCCGCCTTGTTCGGCTACCTCTACCTCGGCGTATCGGTGGGCCAGAAGGCCATCTTCTATGGGGCGCCCTGGGCGGCGTCACTCATCGGGGCGGAGGGAATTCCCGGGCAAAACGTGACCCAGGCCTGCGCCACCTCGACCACCGCGGTGTTCAATGCGGCGTCAGCCGTCGAGACCGGCAGCTTCGAGACCACCTACTGCCTGCTTTCCGACCGCACATCCAATGCCCCCCATACCATCTGGCCCAACCCGATGGGGCCCGGGGGTGAGGTGATCGCCGAGAACTGGAACATGGACAACATCGCCGCCGACCCGGCTACCGGCAAGGACATGTTGACCACGGCCGAGAACGTCGCGCGCGAGCATGGCTTCACCCGTGAGCAGGCCGATGAGCTGACCCTGCGGCGCTACGAGCAGTATGCCGACGCCCTGGTCGATGAGCGGGCCTTTCAGAAGCGCTACATGTTCCCGGTCGAGGTCCCGGTTTCACGCAAGGAAACCAGGTTGGTCGAGGCCGATGAGGGCGTGACACAGACCACGGCCGAAGGGCTGGCCAAGCTGCGTACCGTGCAGCCCGAGGGTATCCATACCTTCGGCTCCCAGACCCATCCGGCGGATGGTAATGCCGGGATCATCGTCACCACTCGCGAGCGGGCGGCCGAGCTGAGCACCGATGCTGGCCTGGTGGTGCAGGTGCTGTCCTACGGCCACGCGCGTACCAAGCCAGCCCATATGCCGATGGCGCCGGCCTCGGCGGCTCAGCGTGCCCTCGACCAGGCGGGCCTGAGCATCGACCAGATCACCACTATCAAGAACCACAGCCCGTTCATCGTCAATGACCTGCACTTGGCCAAGGCGATGGGCCTCGATGCTGGCCAGTTCAACAACTACGGCACCTCGCTGGTGTTTGGCCATCCCCAGGGGCCGACCCTGGGACGACTGCTGATCGAGGCGATCGAGGAGACCGCCCTCAAGGGAGGTGGCTATGCCCTGATTACCGGCTGTGCCGCAGGTGACTCTGCGGCGGCGCTGATCGTCAAGGTGGGGTGATTCAGCGGGTGCCTACGAGCAGTGGGCAGGCCGGGGTGCCTGCCCTTGGCAAGGGAACGCAAGTACTACAAGGGGCTACCCCTTGACATGGCTTCTGGGATGGAGCCTTTCAAAACACAACAGTACGGAGAAAAGAAAAGATGCAACTCAAGAACAAACTCGCACTTGCCGTAGCCATGGCCTCCATGTCCTCGCAGCTTCATGCTTTTGAGGTCGCAGAAGTCGACGGTACGACCTTCAGCGTCGGTGGCTACGTCAAGGCGGAGGGCATTTTTAATGATCCTGACGGTGGGGATCGCTCCTTTGATGGAAGTGCTCGCCAGTCGCGGCTCAATTTCGAGGTCGATAGCACGGTAGAGGGCCACGATGTGACGGCCTTCGTGGAGGGGGACTTCTGGGATAATGCCACCGACACAGCCGACAGCAGTTACGCCATGCGTTTGCGTCATGCCTTCATAAAGGTCGACAACCTGACGCTTGGCCAGACGTGGAACGGTCAGTTCTTCGCCAATGCGCCATTCGATGTCGAAATTCTGGACTTCTATGGAACGGGGATCGGTAGCGTCGCCGGAAGTGGGGCCGTCGTCCGGCCGGATCTTGTCCTGCATTATACGCCCGGTGGTTTTCGATTTACCTTCCAGGACCCGATCTACAGTGATGCCGACATGCCTGACTTAGTGGCGTCTTACACATACCGTACCGAGGCCGGGCATGCGTTCAATGTTGCTGCTACCGGTCGCGAAGTGCAAACGGGTCTCGATGATTCAGAGTTTGGGGCTGCTGTCTCCCTGGCCGGTAAGCTGAACTTTGGTGATACCGCGCTTGCCCTGAGTGGCTATACGGGGGAGGGCAACAATGTGTATTCCGGGTGGGGCTATAACGGCGCGGCAGCTCCGGCCCCCGACTCTTCCTTTGAGAGAAGAGGTGAGGTTGATGCGTCCGGTGAGCTGGTCAGCACCACAGGCTTGATCGCTGGTGTCAGCCACCGATTCACAAAGAGCCTTCGTGCCAACATTCGCTATGGGCAGGTGAAGGCCGATGAGGTGGCGGCGACGGTCGAGGACGATACGCTTCAGTTCACGAATATTAACCTGATCTATACGTATCTGCCTGGCCTCGACTTCGGTATTGAGTGGCGAGATCGTAATTCAGGGACAATGCCGCTGCGTCCCGGTGGTCAGCAAGTCGAACTGATGGCCATGTATAAGTTCTGATAGGATGAAATTTGGGTAAATCATCACCCTTTTTTTGATCGTTTAAAGGCGAGTCACCGACCGGTAAGACGTTCGATGATTCGCCTTTTTATGCTGGGTAATGCACGTTAAGCTAATGCTAAAGTGATAAATGGATTGTGGTGGCGTGACGCAGAGCCGATTTGCACCCCCTTTGGTCGTTGAGGTGAGTCTATGAAGTTACTTGAACGCGTAGCTGTGGTGACTGGTGCGGGACGCGGCCTGGGGGCGGCCATGGCCAGACGCCTGGCGGAGGATGGTGCCCGGGTGGTGATCGTGGACATCAATGGCGAGGACGCCGAGCATGCGGCAGCGGGACTCGTTCAGGATGGCCATGAGGCTGTGGCGGAAGCTTGTGATGTCACCAGCCGGCAGCAGGTCGCCGAGGTGATGCAACGCGTCAAAGAGCGATTCGGGCGACTGGATATCCTGGTCAACAATGCCGGTATTACGCGAGATGCTTCGTTCTTCAAGATGACCGATGAGCAGTGGCGCACGGTGCTCGATGTCAACCTGACCTCGATGTTCATCTGCACCCAGGAAGCCGCACGTCACATGGTGGAGCAGCAGTCGGGACGGGTCATCTGCATCAGTTCGCTCTCCGGCAACGAGGGGAACTTCGGCCAGGCCAACTACTCGGCCGCCAAGGCGGGAGTCATCGGCTTCGTCAAGAGCCTGAGCAAGGAGCTCGCGCGCAAGGGGGTGTTGATCAACGCCGTGTCACCCGGCTTTATCGAGTCCGAGATGACCGCGCAGATTCCCGAAAAGATCCGCGACAAGCTGATCGGGCGAGTGCCCCAGGGCCGCGGTGGCCAGCCGGAGGAGGTGGCCGGTGTGGTGGCTTTCCTGGCCTCCGACGATGCCGCCTACGTGAATGGTCAGACCCTGAACGTCAATGGCGGGATGTATGTATAAGGAAACTTGTGATTTCTGCCATGGCGATCTGAACGTTGTGAACATTTTCCTGGCACCATAGGTTCACAGCGCCGAACGCTGCGAGTTTGATCTCTCGGCTTACCCGACGAAGCGGGCACGGTATACGGCATGACGCAGTACCGTGCTCGCTTTCATGTTGCCAAACATAACAAGATCAAGGAGGACCGAGTGCTCGGGCTGACTTCCCCTGCCACCATCATCGTCCTGGCCGCACTGACGGCCCTGGGGCCCCTGGCTACCGACATGTACCTGCCAGCAATGCCGGTCATGGCAGAAGCCCTTTCCACTGGGCCCGACCAGATTCAGCTGACACTGAGCCTCTACATGGCGGGGTTTGCCATGGCGCAGCTATTCTGCGGACCGATCTCCGATCGCTTCGGGAGGCGCCCGGTGATGATCGCCGGCTTTACCCTCTTTCTGGCCGCCAGTCTGCTGTGCGCCTTCGCCCCCAGCATTGAATGGCTGCTGGCCGGTCGCTTTCTGCAGGCCTTCGGGGGTGCCACCGGCCCGGTTCTGGGGCGCGCCGCGGTGCGCGACATCTACGGCCCGGTGGAGGCCGGCCGCGTCCTCTCCTACATGGCCAGCACCATGGCGATGGCCCCTGCCTTGGCTCCAGTAGTGGGAGCGGGGCTGCTGCTGTTCTTCGGCTGGGAGTCGGTCTTCCTGCTGCTGGCGGTATATGCCGCCATCATGCTGCTGATCCTGGCGCTGCTGATGCCGGAACCGCTGTCTCCGGAGCGCCGGCAGTCAGTGGCCCCCAGAGTGATACTGGCCAACTACCGCATGCTGCTGACCCAGCGCCGCTTCGTCGGCTACACCCTGATCAACGCCAGCGGCTTCGCCGGCCTCTTCGCCTTCCTCTCTGGCTCCTCCTTCGTGCTGATCGAGTACATGGGACTATCGCCGTTCCAATACGGCTCCGGCTTCATCTTCATCGTGTTGGGGTTCTTCTCCGGCACATTGTTCAGCGGCCGCTACAGCCACCGGCTGGGACGCGACCGCCTGCTGATGCTGGCCACAATGCTGTGTGCTCTGGCCGGCACCACCATGGCGCTCCTCGCAATAGGCGGCATTCACCAACCATTGGCCGTGATCGGCCCGCATATCCTGTTCCTGTTCGGCTTCGGCATCGTGATGCCGCAGAGCATGGCCGGCGCCCTGGCACCCAACCCACAGTGCGCCGGCTCGGCGTCGTCGCTGTTCGGCTTCCTGCAGATGACCATCGCCGCCCTGGGCGGCGCCCTGGTCGGCCAGTTCCACGACGGTACCTCACGTACCATGGCCATCGCCATCGCACTAGGGGGGCTCGTGTCGCTTGCGGCCTATGTGGGACTGATCAGCTCGCGCAGGAGGGGGCTGGCATCTCCCGCGCAAGCTGTCGGCAAGGATAGGCTCTGAGAATCTCGCGACGGTTCATCACCCTGCTACGACGAAGAACCAACCAATGAGTTGGCCCATGTTCTACATATTCGGATAGTTCGGCCCGCCGCCGCCCTCCGGCGCCACCCAGGTGATGTTCTGGGCCGGGTCCTTGATATCGCAGGTCTTGCAGTGCACGCAGTTCTGGAAGTTGATCTGGAACTTGGGGTTTCCTGCGTCATCCTCGACCACCTCGTAGACCCCGGCCGGGCAGTAGCGGCTTGCCGGCTCGGCGTACTCCGGCAGGTTGTCGCGGATCGGCAGCTCCGGGTCGGCCAGCTTCAGGTGACAGGGCTGGTCCTCCTCGTGGTTGGTGTTGGAGAGGAATACCGAGGAGGGCTTGTCGAAGGAGAGCTTGCCGTCGGGCCTGGGGTAGTCGATCTTCTCGAACTCGCTGGCCGGCTTGAGCGCCGCGTGGTCCGGGGTGGTGTCGTGGACGGTGGGCAGCTTGCCCCGCAACAGCTGGTCGGCGAAGTTGTAGGCGCCGCCCATGACGGTGCCATACTTGTGGATCGCCGGGCCGAAGCTTGAGCTCTTCTTGAGCTCGGCATAGGCCCAGCTCGCCTCCCACTTCTCGGTGAAGGCGGTGAGTTCCTGGCCCCCTTCATCGCCTGCGGCGCTTGCTTCACGATCGTTTAGCGCCTCGAAGACCGCCTCGGCGGCCACCAGGCCGGACTTCATGGCGGTGTGCAGGCCCTTGATCTTGGCGAAGTTGAGGGTGCCGGCGTCGCAGCCGATCAGCAGGCCCCCGGGGAAGGTCATCTTCGGCAGGCAGTTCAGCCCGCCCTTGGCGATGGCCCGGGCGCCGTAGGCGACCCGCTTGCCGCCCTCGAGGTGCTTGGCCAGCACCGGGTGGTGCTTCATGCGCTGGAACTCGTCGAAGGGCGAGAGCCAGGGATTCTGGTAGGAGAGGTCCATGATCAGGCCCACCACCACCTGCTGGTTGTCGCCGTGGTAGAGGAACCAGCCGCCATGGGTGTGCTTGTCCAGCGGCCAGCCGGAGCCGTGCAGCACCAGGCCGGGCTCGTGCTTCTCGGCGGGCACGTCCCACAGCTCCTTGAGGCCGATGCCGTAGTGCTGCGGGTCCTTACCCGCGTCGAGGCGATACTCCTCGATCAGGCGCTTGCCGATATGCCCCCGGGCGCCCTCGGCGAACAGGGTGTACTTCGCCCGCAGCTCCATGCCCGGCATATGGCCGTCCTTGGGCTGACCATCGGCGCCCACGCCCATGTCGCCGATCAGGATGCCCTTGACCACGCCCTCCTCGACGATCGCCTCCTGGGCGGCGAAGCCCGGGAAGATCTCCACGCCCAGCCCCTCGGCCTGCTCGGCCAGCCAGCGGCACAGGTTGCCGGCGCTGATCACGTAGCGGGGCATGTCCCCGCCGGTGTTGTGCATGGAGGGGGGCACCAGGGCGTTGGGCAGCTTCTGGCCCTTCTCGGCGTCCTTGAACAGGTAGACCTCGTCGCGGCTGGCCGGGGTGGTCAGCGGTGCGCCACGCTCCTCCCAGTCGGGGAACAGCTCCTGCAGGGCGCGGGGTTCGAAGATGGCACCGGAGAGGATATGGGCGCCGACCTCGGAGCCCTTCTCCACCACGCACACGGAAAGCTCCTGTTGCGCCTCGCTCGCCTGCTGCATCAGCCGGCACGCCGAGGCCAGCCCGGAAGGGCCCGCGCCGACGATGACGACATCGAATTCCATGGATTCGCGTTCGACTTGTTCTGTCATGTCCTACCTCCTGTCAATATGGAAATGGCGGTCAAGGGAATTCCCTTGACCGCCACCTTGGATAAACCGACAACCGGGACATCTAAATGGAGAGAGGTGAGGGCGACCCGATAAAGATCGGCGTTACACCTTGCTCTCGAGCTCCGGCAGGGTCTGGAAGAGATCCGCCACCAGGCCGCTGACTGTCGAGAGCGCGACCTGGAAGACCCCGACCTTCCTCACAGCTTGCTATCGAGCTCCGGCAGGGCCTCGAAGAGATCCGCCACCAGGCCGTAATCGGCCACCTGAAAGATCGGCGCCTCCTCGTCCTTGTTGATGGCGACGATCACCTTGGAGTCCTTCATGCCGGCCAGGTGCTGGATGGCACCCGAGATGCCCACGGCGATATAGAGGTCCGGGGCGACGATCTTGCCGGTCTGGCCCACCTGCATGTCGTTGGGCACGAAGCCGGCGTCCACCGCGGCGCGGGAGGCACCGATGGCCGCGCCCAGCTTGTCGGCGATGCCGTCGAGGAGCTTGAAGTTGTCGCCGTTGCCCATGCCGCGGCCACCGGAGATCACCACCTTGGCGGCGCCCAGTTCGGGGCGGTCGGACTGGGCCAGCGCCTCCTTGATAAAGGTGGACTGGGTGTTGTCGGCGACGACGTCCACGGCCTCCACGCTGGCGCTCCCCCCCTCGCCCACGGCATCGAAGCCGGTGGTGCGCACGGTGATCACCTTCAGCGCGTCCTCGCTCTGCACCGTGGCGATGGCGTTGCCGGCGTAGATCGGGCGCTTGAAGGTATCCGCGGACTCGACGGCGGTGACCTCGGAGATCTGCGCCACGTCCTTGAGCGCGGCGACCCGCGGCAGCACGTTCTTGCCGGTGGTGGAGGCCACCGCCAGCACGTGACTGTAGTCGGCGGCGAGTTCTGCGATCAGCGCCGCGGTGGGCTCGGCGAGCAGGTGGGCGTAGGCGGCGTTGTCGGCCACGCGGACCCGGCTGACGCCGTCGAGCTTGGCCGCGGCCTCGGCGATGGCGGAGACACCCTCACCTGCCACCAGCACATCCATATCGCCGCCGATGGCCTTGGCCGCGGCGACCACATGGGCGGTGGCGCCGGCCAGGGCGCCGTCGTGATGTTCGGCCAGAACCAGAATGCTCATGAAATCACCTTCGCCTCGTTCTTGAGTTTGTCGACCAGCTCGTCCACCGAGCCCACCTTGACGCCGCCCTGGCGCTCGGCCGGCGGCTCGACCTTGAGCAGCTTGACCTTCGAGGCCACCTCGATGCCGAGCTCCGCCGGGGTCTTGACGTCCATCGGCTTCTTCTTGGCCTTCATGATGTCGGGCAGCTTGGCGTAGCGCGGCTCGTTGAGGCGCAAATCCGTCGTCACGATTGCCGGCAGCGAAAGCTCGATGGTCTGCAGGCCGCCGTCGATCTCGCGGGTCACCTGGGCCTTGTCGTTGTCGATGACGACCTCCGAGGCGAAGGTGCCCTGGGGCAGCCCGGTCAGGGCGGCGAGCATCTGGCCGGTCTGGTTGTTGTCGGTGTCGATGGCCTGCTTGCCGAGGATCACCAGACCCGGCTGCTCCTCCTCGACCAGCTTGGCCAGCGCCTTGGCGGCCCCCAGCGACTCGACGCGCTCGTCGGTCTCGACGTGGATGGCGCGGTCGGCGCCCAGCGCCAGGGCGGTACGCAGCTGCTCCTGGGCGGCCTTGGGGCCGACGGTCACGGCGACCACCTCGGTGGCCACGCCCTTTTCCTTCAGGCGCACCGCCTCTTCCACGGCGATCTCGCAGAAGGGGTTCATGGCCATCTTGACGTTGGTCAGGTCGACGTCGCTATTGTCCGGCTTGACCCGGATCTTGACGTTGTAATCGATGACGCGTTTGACCGCGACGAGGACTTTCATGGGCGTCTCCTGTGAAGGGGGAAAAGGTGGCTCAGAGCCCGGCCTCGGGGAAGTGGGCCAGCACCCGGCCACCGTCACGCACGGCTCGGGCGTGGGACGCCGCTTCAGGCGCCACGCTGGCCATATAGAAGCGGGCGAGGGCGATGACGCTGTCCAGGTAGTCGGGGTCGCCTTCGCCGGCATCGCGCTGGCGTTGTGCGGCCTGGGCGGCGCGCACCAGCTGCCAGCCGCCGACGACCGTGCCCAGCTGATAGAGCAGGGGGACCGCACCGCCGTAGAGGGCGGCGGTCTGCTCCTTGCCCTGGGCGAGTAGCCAGTCGGTGGTCGCGGCCAGCCCCTCGAGCATTTCCTCCAGGCCCTCTGCCAACTCCGCCAGGCGCGAGTCCTCTCGGGCCGCTCGGGCAATGGCGCGCATGTCGTCCAGCAGTTCGCGCAGCGTCGCGCCCTTCTCGCGCAGGATCTTGCGGCCCAGCAGGTCGTTGGCCTGGATGCCGGTGGTGCCCTCGTAGATGGTGATGATGCGGGCGTCGCGGAACAGCTGGGCGACACCGGTCTCCTCGACGAAGCCCATGCCGCCAAACACCTGAATGGCCTCGTCGCACAGCTCGTTGCCGACCTCGGTGCACCAGCCCTTGGCCACCGGCATCAAGAGGTCGACGAAGCGGCGGTGCTTGTCGGCCACCTCGGCGTCCGGGTGGTGGTGGGCGATGTCGAACCAGCCGGCGGCGGAGTAGAGGAAGGTACGCATGGCCAGCAGCCGCGCGCGCATGCCCACCAGCATGCGCTTGACGTCCGGGTGGTAAAGGATCGGCTGTCCCGCCTCGCCGCTGACGATATTGCGGCCCTGAACGCGCTCCCGGGCGTAGTCCAGCGCCGACTGGTAGGCCCGCTCACCCAGCGCCACGCCCTGCACGCCGACCCCGAAACGGGCCTCGTTCATCATGATGAACATGGTCTTGAGGCCCTGGTGGGGCTCGCCGATCAGGTAGCCGACGGCGCCCTCGGTGTCACCGAAGCTCAGCGTGCAGGTAGGGCTGCCGTGGATGCCCATCTTGTGCTCGATAGAGATGCAGCGTACGTCATTCTTCTCGCCGGGATTTCCGTCCGCATCCAGGCGGTACTTGGGCACCAGGAACAGCGACAGGCCCTTGACCCCCTCGGGGGCATCGGGCAGCCGGGCCAGCACCAGGTGCACGATGTTGGGCGTGAGCTCGTGCTCGCCGTAGGAGATGTAGATCTTCTGCCCGAAGAGGCGGTAGGCGCCGTCCTCGGCGGGTTCGGCGCGCATGCGAGTGGCAGCCAGGTCCGAGCCGGCCTGGGGCTCGGTGAGGTTCATGGTGGCCGCCCATTCGCCGCTGACGATCTTTGCAAGCCAGGTGGCCTTTTGCTCCTCATTGGCGGCGATCAGCAGGGCCTCGGCCTGGCCGACGTTGAGCTGCGGCAGCATGGTGAAGGCCATGTTGCTGGAGAACCACATCTCCCACACCGGGGTGGAGACCAGCTTGGGCAGGCCCTGGCCGCCGAACTCCGGCGGCAGCGACAGCCCCAGCCAGCCCGCCTCGCGGAACTGGTCGTAGGTGGCCTGCCAGGCTTGGGGGACGATAACCCGCTCGCCCTCCAGGCGGCATCCCTCCAGGTCGCCCTGGTGGTTGGTCGGGGCCATCACCCCACTGGCGAACTTGCCGGCCTCCTCGAGGATGGCCGCCACCAGGTCGGGGGAAGCGTCCTCGCAGTCGGGCAGCGCGGCCACATCATCGAGGCCGGCGAGCTCGCCGAGAATGAACTGCATGTCGCGCAATGGCGCCTGGTAATCGATCATGGGGCATCCTCAAACGGAGAGTGGGCGGCTTAGCGCGGTGCCATGCGAATCGCGCCGTCGAGTCGAATGGTCTCGCCATTCATCATCACGTTGTCGACGATCTGGCAGGCCAGGCGCGCGAACTCGTCGGGCCGGCCCAGGCGATTGGGGAAGGGGATCGACGCGGCCAGCGACTGCTGGACCTCCTCGGGCAGCGTCTCCATCAGCGGTGTCTGGAAGAGCCCCGGGGCGATGGTCATCACGCGGATGCCGTGGCGCGCCAGCTCGCGGGCGATGGGCAGCGTCATGGCGACGATGCCGCCCTTGGACGCGGCATAGCCGGCCTGGCCGATCTGGCCATCGAAGGCGGCCACCGAGGCGGTGTTGACGATCACGCCGCGCTCGCCGTCGGCCTGGGGCTCGCCCTCGGACATGGCGGCGCTGGCCAGGCGGATCATGTTGAAGGTGCCGATCAGGTTGATCTGAACCGCCCGCGAGAAGGTGGCCAGCGGCTGCGGCCCCTGCTTGCCCAGTACCTTGGCGGGGTCGCCGATGCCGGCGCAGTTGACCAGCCCCTGCAGGCCGCCGAAGCGCGACACGGCAAGGTCCACCGCGGCCTGGGCGTCGGTCTCGTCGGTGACGTTGGTGCGCTGGAAGGCGGCGCGCTCACCCGAGCCCTGTGTATTCAGCTCGGCGGCCAGGGCCTCGCCGCGTTCGGCATTGAGGTCGGCGATCACTACCCGGGCGCCGGCGCCGTGCAGTTCGCGCACCGTGGCCTCGCCCAGGCCGGAGGCGCCGCCGGTGATGATGAAGGTGTTGTCCTGGAATTTCATGGCAAGTGCTCCTTGTGAGTGGCAGATCAGCGCCGCGGGCCCTGGCCCTTGCGCTCCAGAAACTCGCCGATACGGGCGACGACCTCGGGGCTGGTCTGGGTCAGGGCGGCGGTCAACGACTCGACGAACAGTCCGTCCTCGCTGGACATGTCGTCGATCCGCGAGATGGCAGAGACCATCGCCCAGTTGGCCATGGGGGCGTTCTCGGCGATGCGCTCGGCCAACTGGCGGGCCTTGTCGAGGCTCTCTCCCTCGTTGACCACATAGTGCGATAGCCCCAGGCGCTGGCCCTCCTCGGCCTCGATGATCCGCCCGGTGAGCATCATCTCGCACATGCGGTCGGGACCGATCAGGTTGGCCACCCGTACCGAGGCGCCACCGCCGACGAAGATGCCGTGACGGCCCTCGGGCAACTGGTAGATCGTGTTCGGCTCGGCGACGCGCACATGGGTGGCGCTGGCAAGCTCCAGGCCACCGCCGATCACCGCACCCTGCATCGCCGCGACCACCGGGATGCCGCCGTTCTGCAGGCGGTCGAAGATGCGGTGCCAGTTACGTGAGTGCTGCATCACCCCGAAGGGTTCGCGATGCTGGTGCTCGGAGAGGTCCAGGCCGGCACAGAAATGTTTGCCCTCGGCGGCGAGGATGATCACCCGGGTGCCGTCCGGGGTGGCCACCAGCGCCTCCTCCAGGGCCGCCAGCAAGCGGTCGCTGACGGCGTTGCGCTTCTGGGGGCGCGCCAGGGTGATGGTGTAGATGCTGTCATCCAGCGACGTCTTGACCAGTGTCTCGCTCATGGTGTCCTCGGCATGTCATTGGGGCAGGGTGATGACGCGCGGGTCCGGCGTCTCGGCATATAGCGCCTCGACCAGCTCGGCGCGGCGGTTCAGCACCATGCGCTGATTGATATAACCCTTGTCGGTGATCTCGCCGGCCTCCGCGGAGGGGGGCTCGCTCATCAGCAGGGCGCGTGTGGCATAGGTGGAGCTGCCGCCGCCCTGGGCCTTGAGGGCCGCGAGCCCCTCACGCACGTGCTCGATGATTTCCGGGCGTTCCACCAGTGTCTCCAGTGGGGTGTCAGCCGGCAGGTCCGGGCAGAGGCGGCGCCATTCTTCGGGGTGGGGGAAGATCAGTAAACCGATCTCGTCGCGGTCGTGGCCGGTCACCACGATGTCCTGACCGACCGGGGCGATGGCCTCGAGGCCGGCCATGCGCAGGCTTCCCACATGGACCCAGGTGCCGGTCAGTAACTTGAAGTCCTCGCCGACTCGGCCGTCAAACAGCAGCCCCAGCTCGGGGCGTGCGGGATCCACGAACTCCACGGCGTCGCCGATCATGTAGTAGCCCTCGTCGTCGAAGGCGCCGGCAGAGAGCTCCGCTTGCTTCCAGTAACCGGAGAAGACGTTGGGGCCCTTAACGCGAACCTCCAGCTTGTCGGCACCGGGCACCAGCTTGAGCGTGGTACCCGGGATCGGCACGCCGATCACTCCTGAACGGGTGGCGTTGAAATGGCAGTCGGTGCAGATCGGGGCGGTCTCGGTGGAGCCCCAGGACGAGACCACCATGATCTCCTGGCCGGTGGTGGCGTGGGCCATCTCCTCCAGCGCCGTCCACAGGTGGTGGGGCAGGGCGGCGGCGGCATAGAACACCAGCTTGAGACGGCTGAAGAACCCCTCGCGCAGGGTGTCGTCCTCGCGGAGTAGCGGCACCAGCATGTCGTAGGCACGTGGCACGCTGAAATAGAGGGTCGGTGAGACCTCCCTGAGGTTGCGCGCGGTCTTCTCGATCAACGCGGGTGTCGGCTTGCCGTCATCAAGATAGAGGGACCCGCCCCAGCGCAGGATCAGGTTGAAGTTGTGGTTGCCACCGAAGGTATGGCTCCAGGGCAGCCAGTCGAGCAGCACCGGCGGCTCCTCGGCGAGCATTGGCCAGACCTGCTCCTTGGCCTTCTGGTTGGAGCACAGCATGCGATGAGTGTTCGGGACCGCCTTGGGCACGCCTACCGAGCCTGAGGTGAACAGGAACTTGGCGATGGTGTCCGGGGTGATCGCATGGAAGGCTGCCATCACCGCCGCCTCGTCGCTCCTGGCCTCGGTGTCGGCGAACGCCACGCTGCCTGCCATGAGATCGCTGCTCTTACTGCCTGCCACCAGGGTGGCGTCATGCAGGTCGGCCACGGCTTCCAGCGCCGGGCGGAACTTCTCGATGGGATCGGCGTAGATCACGCCGGGACGCAGCAGCTCGATATTTCCCCTGAGCTTGGCGTAGTCTGTCGACATCAGGGAGTTGCCCGGCGAGATGGAGCTGGCGGGCACGCCGATATGCATCGCGGCAACCATCAGTAGCGCATGATCGATGCTGTTGTCCGACAGGATCATTACCGGTCGCTCAGTCGACAGCTCCTGGGTCAGCAGCCAGCTGGCGATGGCGATCACGCGTTGGCGGGCCTCGCCGTAGGTGATCCTCTGCCACTCATCGTCGGCACCGCGCTGGGCGAGCCAGGTGCGCTCGGGGGCCTCTCGGGCCCAGTGCTCGAGCCACTCGCCGACGCAGCGGGCGTAGTGATCGTCCAGCGAGATGGCGGACTGTAGCAGGATGCTGCCATCGTCCCGCTTGTCCATGAGGACACGCGGCTCGGCGAACATCGGCTTGTTGGCGGAGGCGGTGAAACCGTTCATGGTGACTCCTGTGGTTGCCTTGTTTTTGATGTGCTGGTCGTCAGGGACAGGGACTCAGTCGGTGCAACGACGCTGGTACGTTTCGATCCGGTGTCGTAGTTCTTGAGGGATCGAGATCTTGGTGAAGGAATTCAGGTCGTTGAAGCAGCATGTGAAGTGACCCGTAAAAGTGCGCTGATGCTCATGCTCACGAAGACCCGTAAGCCTGAGGCTCAAGGAGCTGTTGCCCAACCGCTCCACATCTACGCGGACAAGCAGCGTGTCGCGGGGGGTCAGA
The DNA here is from genome assembly GCF_029625235.1 of Halomonas sp. CKK8. Lineage (NCBI taxonomy): Bacteria > Pseudomonadati > Pseudomonadota > Gammaproteobacteria > Oceanospirillales > Halomonadaceae > Halomonas > Halomonas sp. CKK8. Next base: position 328,818 of record NZ_CP121193.1, read on the forward strand.
GGGGCATGGAAGTCCACTTCAGCATGCACGAAGGGGGAGCCGATGCCTTGATCCTGGCTCATGGAGAACCAGTCGAACTCGAAGACCTCGAGGAACCAGCCCTCGATAGATTCCATGCAGATATCGAAATAGTGCGCCGTGTACACGATGCCGGCGGCATCGGTGTCACCCCAGCGGATGGGGCGCCGATAGTGGAAAGGGGACTGCACCGGTGTGTCTTGCATAGGGCTGGCTCCGGTGTGACGAGGGATGGTCTCGCCGAAGGATTATTGTGGTGTCGTGGATGCGGAGGCTTGTGATGCCCGGCTGCGGTGGGCATCATCGTGCTGACAGAAATGCACTATAATGCATATCTGTGGAGTGGCAAGCCGAGCATGGGTACGCCTTTAGTAGAAGATCATTGTTAAAATCAAAGAAAACAGTGCTCTGCTTGGAGGCGTCTAGCCAGTCCGGTAGGGTTCCGATAATGCATTATCGTGCACTTTTGTGTGTAAGGTGCGCTCGACATCATCTTCCCTGAATGCTCTGTGGCGTCAGGAGGGCGTCAGTATGCGAGTCGTGAGTACCAGAAGAAGAGACCGATGTGGCTAGGCGGGGGCGGGATGGGCTGGCCCCTGTACTTGGCATAGGGGCAGCGGCGGTCTCGACGTGGGGTTCCCTCCCTGTCGGGATAGGCCGCGGAAGTAAAACCCAGGCGAGGGGGCAGCGGCCGGCAGGCAGGCGCCCAGCTAAGACCAAAGTCGTTTTACGTTATCGCCGGGGTGGTTTACCTTCCACCTATGGCGCGAACCCATGTTCACTATGCGAACATCGGTACAAAAACGACTAAGAACACCGGAGGATCACGATGAAGACCAAGTTCACCGCCTGCCTGCTGGCCGCGTCCATCGCCGGCCTGGGCGCCGCTTCTGCCCAGTCGGCCACCACCCTGCGCATGGCCCACTTCTGGCCGGGCGCCTCGGGCGTCAACCAGGAGATCTTCGAGGCGTGGGCGGCCACCCTCGAGGAGGAGTCCGATGGTGAGCTCCGGGTCGAGATGTTCCCCTCCGGCACCCTGGCCAAGCCCGACTCCATCTACGAGGCGGCGGCCAACGGCATCGCCGATATCGGGGCCACCGCCCAGGGCTATACCGCCGGGCGCTTCCCGCTGTCGCAGATCGTCGAACTTCCCGGGGTGGCGACCACGGCGACCCAGGGTGCCTGCGTGCTGCAGACCCTGTATGACGAGGGGCACCTGGAGAGCGAATATGAGGACACCCGTCCACTGTTCTTCTTTACCACCGGCCCCGGGGGCATCCATACCATCGACACCGATGTGCAGGTGCCGTCCGACCTCGAGGGGTTGCGCATCCGTCGCCCCACCGCGGTGGCGGGGGAAATGCTCGAGAACATGGGGGCGAGCCCCGTGGGCATGCCGGCCCCGGACATCTATACCGCCATGCAACGCGGCGTGATCGATGGCCTGAGCTTTCCCTGGGAGGGGCTGAAGGGCTTCCGCATCAACGAGCTGGTCGAGTACCACACCGAGGTGCCGTTCTACACCCTGATCTTCGTGGCCACCATGAACCAGCGCGCCTATGACAACCTGAGCCCCGAACAGCAGGCGGTGATCGACGCCAACGCCGGCATGAAGTGGGCCGGGAATGCCGGCGAGGTGTTCGACCGCCTGGACGTGGAAGGCAAGCAGGAGGCCAGGGACGCCGGCCACACCATCCGCGAGATCGAGGAACCGCTTTCGCATCAGGACTGGCAGAAGCCGCTTCAGGACGGCATCGAGAGCTACCTGACCCGGCTCGAGGAGCGCGGCCTGCCGGGTCGAGAGGTCTACGAGGCGGCGCTCGCCGCCAGCGAGTCATGTGCCACCGAGCAGGGGTAAGGGGGCATGCAGTCCACCCTGGAACGGGCCAGCCAGTGGCTGGCCCTATTGTGCAAGCTCGTCGCGGGCATCGCCCTGGTGGCGCTGCTGGGGGTGACCATCGCCGACGTCGGCACCCGCTATCTCTACCGGGTCACCGAGGGGGCCATCGCCCTGCGCGTCTCCGGCAGCGTGGAGCTGGTCAGCTATCTGATGCTCTTCTCCCTGCTGGCGGCCATGGCCGCCAACGTGGAGAGGAGCCAGGTGGTGGTGGAGGCCTTCTCCCATGGCCTGTCGCCCGGTATCAAGAACCGCCTGCATGGCGTCTACCTGCTGGGGTTCACGGCACTCGGCCTGATTCTCTTCCTCGGCCTGCTGGACTCCGCCAGTGCGGCGGCCCGCCATGGCGAGGTGACCCAGGACCTGCGGATTCCCATGGGGCCCATCTACCATGCGGCCGCCGTGCTCAGCCTGCTGCTGGGACTGCGCAGCCTGGTCCATGCCGTGCTGAGTGCCGTCTTCGGTGCCGAGGGGGAGGTCTCCAGTGGGGATTGATCTGTCGAGTGAGATGATCGGGGCCATCGGCCTGGGCCTGCTGCTGGTGCTGATGGTGCTGCGGGTACCGGTGGCGCTGACCATGCTGATCGTCGGGGTGGTGGGCTTCGCCCAGGTGATCAGCTGGAGCGCGGCCATCGCCCAGCTCAAGACCGTGCCGGTGGAGGTGCTCTCCAACTACAGCTTCAGCGCCGTGCCGATGTTCATCCTGATGGGGGTGCTGGCGGCGCACTCCGGCATGGCCGGCAAGCTGTTCCTCTCGGCACGCACCATCTGTGGTGGCTGGAAGGGCGGGTTGGCTATCGCGGCCGTGGGCTCTTGCGGGATCTTCTCGGCGATCTCCGGCTCGTCGCTGGCCACTGCCAGCACCATGACCCGGGTCGCCCTGCCGGAGATGGAGCGCTACGGCTATAACCGCGGCCTGGCCACCGGCGCATTGGCGGCCGGCGGCACCCTGGGGATCATGATCCCGCCCTCCATCGCGCTGCTGATCTACGCCATCCTCACCGAACAGTCGGTGGGCGACATGTTCATGGCCGGCCTGGTGCCGGGGCTGATGGGACTGGTGATGTATGCGCTCACGGTGACCGTGGTGATGCGCCTCAAGCCCTCGCTGGCGGTGGCCGGCGAGCCGACGTCATGGCGAGAGAAGCTGGCCTCGATGACCGGCCTGGTGCCCTTCTTCGCGGTCTTCCTGGTGATGATCCTGGGCATCTACTTCGGCGCCTTCACCCCCACCGAGGGGGCCAGCGTCGGCGCCTTCGCCACCCTGCTCTACGCCCTCGCCAAGGGCATGCGCGGGGCCGAGCTGTGGCGCAGCGTGCAGGAGACCCTGGCGCTCTCCGCGGTGGTGTTCTTCATGCTGGTGGGGGCCGAGACCCTGGGCTACTTCATCTCGGTATCGCGGATCTCCTTCTCGATCACCGACTTCCTCTACGGTATGGAGCTGGCGCCGATCGTGGTGGTGCTGTGCATCCTGCTGCTCTACTTCGTGCTGGGGATGTTCATGGACGCGATCGCCATGCTGGTGATCACGGTGCCGGTGGTGTTCCCGATCATCCAGTCGCTGGGCATCGACCCGGTATGGTTCGGCATCATCACCGTGCTGACCGTGGAATTGGGGCTGATCACCCCGCCGGTGGGCATGAACGTCTTCGTGATCAAGGCCATGGCGCCCCACGTGGGGCTAGGCGAGATCTTCAGGGGCGTCGCGCCCTTCATCGTCTCGGACTTCCTGCGCCTGGCGCTGCTGATCGCCTTCCCGGTGCTGACCACCCTGTTCCTGCTCTGAGCGGCATCCGCCGGCTGCCTTGACGGTGCCCCCGACGCCATGGCGTTCGGAGGCGCCGTCGTATCAAGGGTAGGCCTCCGGCTGGCGCCGGCGGAAGTCCCGGGGCGAGAGGCCGGTGAGTCGCTTGAAGAAGCGGGTGAAGTAGGCGGGTTCCGAGAAGCCCAGGCTGTCGGCGACCTGGCCGATGGTCATGTTGGTGTAGGTGAGCTGGCGCTTGGCCTCGAGCAGCAGGCGCTCATGGAGCAGCTGCAGGGCGCTGCGGTCGGCCAGTCGCCGGCACAGCAGGTTGAGGTGGGCGCTGGTCATGCCCAGCTGCTCGGCGAACCGCTCGATGCTGGGCTGCTGGCGAAACTGCTTCTCGATCAACGCCTGGTAGTTCTGCAGATGGGCCAGCCCTCGCTGCCTGGGCTGGGGGAGTCGGGCGCTGCCGACGGCAGTCGGCCGCTCCGCGAGGCGCGAGATCTCGATGAACAGTGCCTCGGCGAACGCCTCCAGCAACCGCTCGCGGCCGGGGGCAGGGTGGCGATACTCCTCCCCGAGCTGATCCACCAGGGTGGCGATACGCCCGGCCTGCCGGGTTCCCTCGAGAGGGTGTGCGGTGGCCCGTGACAGCACCTCGGCCTGGCCGCCCAGGCGCTCCTCCAGCCGCTCGGCCAAGGGGCTTGCCAGCGTGATGATATGCCCCTGGGTATCCGGCGAGAAATGGAAGCCATGAATGCTCATGGCAGGCACCACGATGACCAGGGGGGCATCATGGGCGTGCAGGCTCCCCTCCAGCTCCAGGCTGACGCGACCCGAGGAGAGGTGGAGCAGGTGAAGCAGGTCGGTATGGCGATGGGGGTGGATCTTCCAGTCGTGCAGCCGGCTGCGTTCGGGAATCGATTCCCAGTGGAGCAGGTCCGGCGTCGGCCAGTGGCGCGTCTCGCCATACAGCTTGAAGACGGGAACGGCAGTGGTGGACATGGGGCCTCCGGTCAGCGCTTTACGACTAAAGTCGGCCATGGGTATTGAGATTGTCCAATTAACTCTGCCGATATTGCCTTATATGGGCGTGGATTTCAGTGAAAAATACAATCCACATAGCGAACAGATGTTCACCATTGCCTGACAACGGAGTCTCCCCATGAAGACACAGGTCGCGATCATCGGCGCCGGCCCCTCGGGCCTGCTGCTCGGCCAGCTGCTCAGCCGCCAGGGCATCGACAACGTCATCCTCGAGCGCAAGTCCGGCGAGTACGTGCTGAGCCGTATCCGTGCCGGCGTGCTGGAGCAGGGCATGGTCGACCTGCTGCGCGAGGCGGGTGTCGACAAGCGCATGGACGAGGAGGGCGAAGTCCACGACGGCGTCGAGCTGGCCCTGGACAATCGCCGCGTGCGCGTCGACCTGGCCGGGCTCACCGGCGGCAAGACGGTGATGGTCTACGGCCAGACCGAGGTGACCCGCGACCTGATGGAGGCTCGCGAGGCCGCAGGGGGCACGACCCTCTACGAGGCGGATAACGTCCAGCCCCATGACCTCGAGACCGACCGCCCCTATGTCACCTTCGAGAGGGATGGCGAGACCCATCGCCTGGAGTGCGACTACGTAGCCGGCTGTGATGGCTTCCACGGCATCTCGCGCAAGTCGATCCCCGAGGGGCGCATCAAGGAGTTCGAGAAGGTCTACCCCTTCGGCTGGCTGGGCCTGCTCGCCGACACCCCGCCGGTGGCCGAGGAGCTGATCTATGCCCGTCACGAGCGTGGCTTCGCCCTGTGCAGCATGCGTTCCTCGACCCGCAGCCGCTATTACATCCAGGTGGGCCTGGACGAGAAGGTGGAAGAGTGGTCCGACGAGCGCTTCTGGGAGGAGCTCAAGCGCCGCATCCCCGATGAGGTAGCCGAGAAGCTAGTGACCGGGCCCTCCATCGAGAAGAGCATCGCGCCGCTGCGCAGCTTCGTGGTCGAGCCCATGCAGTACGGGCGCCTCTTCCTGGTGGGGGACGCCGCGCATATCGTGCCGCCCACCGGCGCCAAGGGGCTCAACCTGGCCGCCAGCGACGTTAACACCCTCTACCGGCTGATGGTCAAGGTCTACCAGGAGGGACGCACCGACCTGATCCCCAACTACTCCGAGACCTGCCTCAAGCGCATCTGGAAGGCCGAGCGCTTCTCCTGGTGGATGACCTCCATGCTGCACAAGTTCTCCGAGGAGGAGGACTTCGCCACCCGCATGCAGCAGGCCGAACTGGACTACGTGACCAGCTCCGAGGCGGGGCTGACCACCATCGCCGAGAACTACGTGGGGCTGCCCTACGAGTCGCTGGAGTAGCGCGACCCTTCGCCAGCATCACCTCGAGACCCGGGCCCGGTGGCCCGGGTCCTTTCGTGGGCGGTCACCGGCGGCCGGGCCTCGCCGGCATGGTGCCGGCGCCTCAGGGATAGCGGCCGCTGCGGCGGTTCTCCACCAGTACCTCGAGGATGGCGTTGGCCTCCTGCATCACCGGGGAGGGGGCTTCCCCGCGGCGGCGGCTGCAGATGACGGGCGTGGTGATGCTGCTGTCGGCGAGGTAGACATAGCTGATGCCGTCGCGCTGCACGCGGCGCACCTGCTCCGGCACCAGGCTGATGCCGATATCCGAGGCCACCAGGCCCAGCGCCGTCTGCAGCTCGTTGGCCTCCTGCACCACCTCCACCTTCAGCGCCTGGCGGCGGAAGAGCCCGAGTACCATGTCGGCCATGCTGGGGCGTGGCTTGGCGGGAAACAGGATCAGCGGGTAGCGGGCGAGCTGCTCGAGGGTCGGGGTGGTGCCTTCCAGCGGGTGGCCGGTCGGCACCACCGCCATCAGTGGCTCGTCGAACAGCACCTCCTGTTCCACGTCCGGGTCGTCGATCCTGAGGCGACCGAAGCCCATGTCGATACGACCCGCCTTCAGGGCCTGGATCTGCTGCACCGTGGTCAGCTCGGCCAGGCTCAGTTCGACATTATCCTTTTGTCGTAAGTCGCGGACCAGCAGCGGCAGCTGGCCATAGAACACCGACGGCACGAAGCCGATGCCGAACATGACGCGCTTGCTGCGGGCCATGCGCCGGGTGGCCTCCAGGGTGGCGTCCACCTTCTCGAGTATCTGGATGGCGTGCTGCCGGAAGAACTGCCCGGTGGTGGTCAGGCGCAGACCACGGGAGCCGCGCTCGAACAGTTCGGCCCCGACCTCCTTCTCCAACTGCTTGATCTGACGGGATAAAGGCGGCTGTGACATGTGCAGCCGCTCGGCGGCACAGGTGAGGTTCAGCTCCTCGGCGACCACGCAGAAGTACCTGAGGTGGCGCAGTTCCATGATACCTCCTGGGTATGGCAGGGCACCCAAACAATATTGGTTCGGTCTTCCCGCTGCAATCAAACTGCCATGCAATCACCAGATTCCCGGACTTCGGAGCCCCCCCATGTCACCCGTGATTCAAAGCATCGAGACGCTGCTGGTCGACCTGCCGACCATCCGCCCGCACAAGCTCTCCATGACCACCATGGCCTGCCAGACCATGGTCATCGTGCGGATGCGTCACAGCGATGGCATCGAGGGCCTCGGCGAGGGCACCACCATCGGCGGGCTGGCCTATGGCCCCGAGAGTCCCGAAAGCATCAAGACCAACATCGACACCTACCTGGCGCCGCTGCTGGTCGGCCAGCCCTCGGGCAACGTCCATGCATTGCGTGCCCGGCTGAACCGCCATGCCCGCGGCAACGCCATCGCCAAATCGGCGCTGGAGACCGCGCTGCTCGACGCCCAGGGCAAGCGCCTGGGCCTCTCCGTGGCCGATCTGCTGGGCGGCGCCCGCCAGACCCACCTGCCGGTGCTCTGGACCCTGGCCAGTGGCGATACCCGCAAGGACATCGACGAGGCCCTGTTGCGCCTCGAGCAGCGTCGCCACTGCGACTTCAAGCTGAAGATCGGCGCCAACCCGGTGGACCAGGACGTGCGCCACGTGGCCGCCATCAAGGAGGCCCTGGGTGACCGGGCAAGCGTGCGGGTCGACGTCAACCAGGCCTGGGACGAGCCCACCGCGGTGCGCGGCATCCAGGCGCTGCAGGACGCGGGCATCGAGCTGATCGAGCAGGCCATTCCCGCCCGCGAGCATGCCGGCCTGATTCGCCTGGCCAACCGCTTCAACGTGCCGATGCTGGCCGACGAGGCGGTGCAGGACGCCCGCGACGGGCTCGACCTGGTGGCGGGCGGCTTCAGCGGCGCCTTCGCCCTCAAGATCGCCAAGTCCGGCGGGCTGCACGGCGTGCTGGAGCTGGCCCATGTGGCCCAGGCCGCCGGCATCGGCCTCTACGGCGGCACCCTGCTCGAGGGCACCATCGGCACCGCCGCCTCGCTGCACGCCTGGGCGACACAGGACGAGATGGCCTGGGGCACCGAGATGTTCGGCCCGCTGCTGCTCAAGGACGACATCGTCGCCGAGCCGCTCAACTACCGCGAGTTCGGTGTCGACCTGCCCCTGGGCGCGGGGCTCGGCATCACCCTGGACGAAGACAAGCTGGCCCACTACGCGCGCCCGTAGGTCCGCCGGCATTTCGCCCGGACCGGGGTCGCCATCAATCGTTATCGGGCCAGTCCCGAAGAGAGGAGGAGAACATCATGCTGTTTCAGGTGGAAATGACCGTCAAGCTGCCGCCGTCCATGCCGGCCGAGCAGGCCGCCGAGATCAAGGCGACCGAGAAGGCCTACTCCCAGGAGCTGCAGCGCTCCGGCAAGTGGCGTCATCTGTGGCGCGTGGCCGGCAGCTACTCGAACGTCAGCATCTTCGACGTCGAGGACAACGCCGAGTTGCAGGAGCTGGTCAGCAATCTGCCGCTCTTTCCCTACATGGAGATCAGCGTCAAGCCGCTGTGCCGCCACCCGTCCTCCATCCGTGATGACGACACCTGAGTCGCGGTAGAAACACGCCAGTTCCCGCCAGCGGGTCAGCAGCAGATAACGATCGAGGATAACCGACCATGACCGTGAAGATTTTCGACACCCCCGAAGTGCAGGACTTTCTGAAGACCGTCGCCGGCTTCGACCAGGAAGGCGGCAACGAGCGCGCCAAGCAGATCATGCATCGCCTGCTCTCCGACCTGTTCAAGCTGATCGATGACTTCGACGTCAGCGAGGAGGAGTACTGGTCCGCCGTCAACCTGCTCAACGCCCTGGGCAGCCAGACCCAGTTCGGCCTGCTCTCGCCGGGCCTGGGCTTCGACCACTTCCTCGACATGCGTCAGGACGCGGCCGACGCCGAGGCCCAGCGCACCGGCGGCACCCCGCGCACCATCGAGGGCCCGCTCTACGTGGCCGGCGCCCCGGAAGCCGAGGGCTTCGCGCGCATGGACGACGGCCAGGACACGGACGGCGAGGCCATGTGGCTGACCGGCCAGGTGCGTGACGTCGATGGCACCCCGATTCCCGGCGCCAAGGTCGAGATCTGGCACGCCAACTCCAAGGGCGGCTACTCGTTCTTCGACACGACCCAGAGCGAGTACAACCTGCGCCGCACCATCTACACCGACAGCGAAGGCCGCTACACCGCGCGCAGCATCATCCCCTCCGGCTACGGCGTGCCGGAAGGTGCCCCCACCGACGTGGTGCTCAAGTCCCTGGGTCGTCACGGCGAGCGTCCGGCGCATATCCACTACTTCGTCTCCGCGCCGGGCCATCAGCACCTGACCACCCAGATCAACCTGGCCGGCGACCCCTACACCTTCGATGACTTCGCCTTCGCCACCCGCGAGGAGCTGGTGGTGCCGGCCAAGCGCATCGAAGAGCAGGGCGAGATCGCCAAGCGCGAGATGGACGGTCCCTTCTCCGAGGTGGTGTTCGACGTCGAGCTGTCCAAGACCGACAAGCCCGAGCTGCAGCACCGCCATGCGCGCCCGCGGGCCAAGGAAGACGAGCAGGACCAGGCCAGCCAGCTGGCCGGCACCGCCAAGGTCTAAATCGGCACACACTCCCTTGACTTCGGTGAGCCCCCTGGACCCACCGGACCAATACGACAAGATACCGAGGATCTGGATCATGACCAGCAAGCTTGACCAACTCGAAGAGCGCGTCCGCGGCGCCGTCGTCGACGACGCCGACAACGGCATCTTCCGCTGCCACCGCAGCATGTTCACCGACCGCGACTTCTTCGACCTGGAGATGAAGCACATCTTCGAGGGCAACTGGCTGTTCCTGGCCCACGAGAGCCAGGTCAGCGAGCCGGGCGACTACGTCACCGTGACCATGGGCCGCCAACCGGTGGTGATCACCCGCGACAAGCAGGGCGAGCTGCACGGCCTGATCAACGCCTGCGCCCACCGCGGCGCCACCCTGTGCCGTCGCAAGCAGGGCAACAAGGGCACCTTCACCTGCCCCTTCCACGGCTGGACCTTCAAGAACGACGGCACGCTGCTCAAGGCCAAGAACGAGAAGAACGGCGCCTACCCGGATAGCTTCAAGCAGGAGGGCTCCCACGACCTCACACGCCTGCCACGCTTCGAGAACTACAAGGGCTTCTTGTTCGGCAGCCTAAGCGACGACGTTCAGCTGCTGGAAGACTACCTGGGCGAGACCACCAAGATCATCGACAACATCGTCGACCAGGCGCCGGAAGGCCTGGAGATCCTGCGCGGCACCTCGTCGTACACCTACACCGGCAACTGGAAGCTGCAGGCCGAGAACGGCGCCGACGGCTACCACGTGAGCTCGGTGCACTGGAACTACGCCTCGACCATGGAGCGGCGCAACTACGACGCCGGCGGTACCAAGGCGGTGGACGCCGACGGCTGGTCGAAGAGCCAGGGCGGCTTCTACTCCTACGAGAACGGCCACATGATGCTGTGGACCCGGCTGCTCAACCCCGAGGTGCGCCCGGTCTACAGCAACAAGGAGTGGATCGAGAAGGAGCTGGGCGAGGCGCGGGCCGACTCCATCGTCAACCAGACCCGCAACCTCTGCCTCTACCCCAACGTCTACCTGATGGACCAGTTCTCCACGCAGATCCGCGTGCTGCGTCCGCTCGCCGTGGACAAGACCGAGGTCACCATCTACTGCTTCGCGCCCAAGGGCGAGTCCGCGGAGAACCGCCGGGTGCGCATTCGCCAGTACGAGGACTTCTTCAACGTCTCGGGCATGGGCACGCCGGACGACCTCGAGGAGTTCCGTGCCTGCCAGGAGGGCTACAACGGCGCGCTTTCCGAGTGGAGCGACCTGTCGCGCGGCGCCAAGCAGTGGATCGAGGGCGCCGACGAGAACGCCCAGGCGATCGGCATGAAGCCGCTGCTCAGCGGGGCCTCCCCGGAAGACGAGGGCCTCTACGTGCTGCACCACAAGCACTGGGTCGACGAGATGCTGCGCGCCATCGACAAGGAACGCAGCCAGTTTATCGCCACCGCGTCCGCCTAAGCGACCCGCGACCTGTCAAGGGAGAGAGACCATGAGCATCAGCTATCACGACATCCAGGCCTTCCTGTACCGCGAGGCGCGCCTGCTCGACGACCGCCAGTGGGACGAGTGGCTCGAGTGCTACAGCAAGGACGCGGTGTTCTGGATGCCGGCCTGGGACGACGACGACCAGCTGACCCGGGATCCGAACGCCGAGATCTCGCTGATCTACTACCCGAACCGCGAAGGGCTCGAGGACCGGGTCTACCGGATCAAGACCGAGCGCAGCGGGGCGAGCACGCCGGAGCCGCGAACCACCCACCAGATCACCAACCTCGAGGTGCTCGAGGAGGACGGTGACCGGGTGGAACTGCGCTTCAACTGGCACACGCTCGTCCACCGCTACAAGAAGACCGACAGCTTCTTTGGTGCCTGTTTCTACACCCTGGACGTATCGGGGGAGACGCCGCTGATCACGAAGAAGACGGTGGTGCTGAACAACGACTATATCCACCAGGTCATCGACATCTATCACATCTGACCCGGTGCGGGAGGAGATTCGACCATGAGCTACACCATTGCCCTCAACTTCGAGGACGGCGTCACCCGCTTCATCGGCTGCAAGGAAGGGGAGACGGTCCTCGACGCCGCCTATCGACAGAAGGTCAACCTGCCCATGGACTGCTCCGACGGCGTCTGCGGCACCTGCAAGGGACACTGTGAGCAGGGCGAATTCGACATGGGGGATGAGTACCTGGAAGAGGCGCTCTCCGACGAGGAGGCCGCCGAAGGCCAGGTGCTGACCTGCCAGATGGTGCCGTCCTCCGACTGCGTGATCCAGGTACCCGTCGCCTCCGCCCTGTGCAAGACCGCGGTGGGAAAGCTCGAAGGGACCCTGGCCGTGGTCGAACAGCTCTCCGAGGACAGCATCGAACTGGGGGTGGACCTGGACGACGAGGCCGCGCTGGCCTTCCTGCCGGGGCAGTACATCCACATCGATGTGCCCGGGACCGAGGCGCATCGCTCCTACTCCTTCAGCTCCAAGCCGGGGGATCGGCGTGCGACCTTCCTGATCCGCAACATCCCCAACGGGGTGATGAGCGGCTACCTGACCGAGCGCGCCAAGGTCGGGGACCGGCTAGCCCTGACCGGCCCGATGGGCAGCTTCTACCTGCGCGAGGTCACGCGTCCGGTGCTGATGCTGGCCGGCGGCACGGGCCTGGCGCCCTTCCTCTCCATGCTCGAGCTGTTGGTGCAGAAGAAGGCGGAAGGGACGTCCAGTGAGCATGAGCAGCCGATCCACCTGATCTACGGCGTCAACAAGGACGACCACCTGGTCAAGGTCGATGCCCTGGAGCACTTCGCGAAGGAGTTGCCGAACTTCACTTACTCCACCGTGGTGGTGGATGAGGGAAGCGACCATTCACGCAAGGGCTACGTGACCCACCACATGGATGCCGAGGTGATGCATGACGGCGATATCGACGTCTACCTGTGCGGCCCGCCGCCCATGGTCGATGCCGTGCTCAAGCACTTCGACAAGGAGGGCATTGTGCCGCAGAGCTTCCACTACGAGAAGTTCACACCCAACGAGGCGGGGGGCAAGGCATGAGTCGCTTCACCGATAAGGTCATGGTAATCACCGGTGCCGCCCAGGGGATCGGGCGGCGAGTCGCCGAGCGGGCCGGTGCCGAGTGCGCCCGCCTGGCTCTGGTGGATCGTTCCGACCTGATCCATGACGTGGTGGCCGAGCTTGGCGAACAGGGCGTGGACGCCATCGCCCTGCAGGCCGACCTGGAGACCTGGGAAGGGGCCGAGGAGGTGATGAACCGCTCGCTTGAGCACTTCGGCCGGATCGATATCCTGATCAACAACGTGGGCGGTGCGATTAACTTCAAACCGTTCACCGAGTTCAGCGAGACCGAGATCGCCGCTGAGATCACCCGCTCGCTGATGCCGACGCTGTGGTGCTGTCGTGCGGTGTTGCCGACCATGGTGGAGCAGGGCGGTGGCGTCATCGTCAACGTCTCCTCGGCGGCGACCCGCGGTATCCACCGGATTCCCTACTCGGCGGCCAAGGGTGGCGTCAACGCCATGACGGCGTCCCTGGCCTTCGAATATGCCGAGCATGGCATCCGGGTCGTGGCCACCGCCCCCGGTGGCACCGAGGCACCGCCGCGCAAGATCTCCCGGGGCACGCCGGAGCCGCGCAACGAGCAGGAGCAGGCCTGGTTCCAGGCGCATATCGACCAGACCAAGCAGAGCTGCCTGATGGGCCGCTACGGCACCCTGGACGAGATGGCCGCGCCGATCCTGTTCATGGCCTCCAGTGACGCCAGCTACATCACCGGCAGCGTCCTGCCCGTGGCCGGCGGTGACCTCGGCTAGCTGCCTCTTTTCCAGGTGGCTCCCTCCGTGGAGCGTCCGGGCCCGAACCTCGTCGCCCCCTGGCATTTCCAGGGGGCTCCGGCGTAGCGCTCTTCCCATGTCAACGACAACAATCCCCTGGAGCACATCGTGAAACACATCGAGAAGGGGGTGGGCTTCAAGCACCTCCCCACGGACTTCATCCGCGACCTGTCGCCTGACAATGTCAGCGCCGGCCTGGTCGCCGGGATCTTCGGCCTCAGCGCCGGGGTCATCCACATCAGCGCCGGCACGGCCGCGGGCCTCGACCCATCCTTCATCATGGTCTGGGTGATCAGCTACTTCGTGATCAACGGCATCTTCGGCCTGCTGGTGCCCGCCTACTATCGGCTGCCCCTGCCGATGGCCAACTCGATCCCGGGGGCGCTGCTCTTCGCGGCGGTGATTCCCCAGGTGGGGCTGGGGCCGGCCCTGGGGGCGACGCTGATCGCCGGTGCGATCTCGCTGGTCGCCGGCCTGGCCGGGATGATGAGCATGGTCATGCGGCTGATTCCGATGCCTATCGTCATGGGCATGGTCGCCGGTATTCTGCTCAAGTTCGGCACCAACATGGTCTCGCCGCTGGAGAACGCCATTCTGCCGGCGTCGATCATGATCCTGACCTTCTTCTTCTCGGCACGCTTGTTCCGGCGAATTCCGCCACTCATCGTCTCCATGGCGGCCGGCATCCTCTACCTGATGGCGACCGGCGTCGACCTGTCGGGAATCGAGTTCTCGATCACCTTCCCGGCGTTCGTCTTGCCCGAGTTCACCATGGGAGCCTTCCTGGCCTACGGGCTGCCCCTGGCCCTGATCCTGGTCGGCATGGAGACTCCCGCCGGCGTGGGGCTGGTCAAGGGCATGGGCTACAAGGAGGTGCCTGCTAACGGCATCACCGCGGTGAACGGCTTTGCCACCATGATCTCGGCCTTCTTCAATCTCCACAGCACCTGCATCGCGGCGCCGATGACCGGCATCTGCGCTTCGCCGGAAGCCGGCCACCAGGATCGGCGCTGGGTGGCGGCGGTGATCGCCGGGGCGATCTTCGTGATCTGCGGCCCCTTCTATGGCTACTTCTTCGACCTGATCAAGGCCATGCCGGGCTACTTCATCGCCATCGTCGCCGGTTTGGCGCTGATGCGGGTCCTGACGTCGGCCCTGTCGATGGCCTTCGCGGGCAGGAAGCACACCATGGGGGCACTCTTTTCCTTCCTCATCGCCACGTCTGGCCTGCAGATCCTCGAGATCGGCGCCTCCTTCTGGGCGCTGGTGCTGGGCGTGGCGATCTCGCTGATCTTCGAGACCAAGGACTTCGAGTTCATCAAGCAGATCGCGCATGAACCTTCGGCGTGACGGTCGGGGGGCCTGCGCCCCCTGATCCCTCGCCAGGCTGCTGCTGTTTCCTCCTTGGTCCGTGACTGCTTCTGCAGCGCGGGCCTTTTTTGCCCGGTCGCCTCCCGCCCCCAGCGTGCCGACCTCTTATCCTTTTGTCTCAACCTTCGCTCCCCTGGAAGCTTGAACCGGCGTTAAGCAAGCCGCACCGGCCGCGGCAGGCACCGTCGGCGGTGGCGCATTCCCGGTGCGGACGGCCGACATGCCGAAGTCAGAACGCCCGGTCATCGCGGAGCAAGTTCAGGGATGTCTTTCAATTAACTGATTTTATTAAGATTGTTATCGCAGCGCCGGCGAGAAAAGGGAAGATGTCGGCTGCCCTGCCCATACCTCTGAGGTATGAAGGAGAACTCAAACGATATTGGTGGGGATCCTGCCGTCTGGCCAGAATCCAGTTACCACAACAAGAACGCCTCCCTCGAGATGTGGCCTGTCAGGCATCCGGAGACTCCCGACCACTGGCCTTGCACCCCCTGACGTGACCGCAGGGCACAACGACAACGACGAGAGCATGACCATGACCGTGAAGATTTTCGACACCCCCGAAGTGCAGGACTTTCTGAAGACCGTCGCCGGCTTCGACCAGGAAGGCGGCAACGAGCGCGCCAAGCAGATCATGCATCGCCTGCTCTCCGACCTGTTCAAGCTGATCGATGACTTCGACGTCAGCGAGGAGGAGTACTGGTCCGCCGTCAACCTGCTCAACGCCCTGGGCAGCCAGACCCAGTTCGGCCTGCTCTCGCCGGGCCTGGGCTTCGACCACTTCCTCGACATGCGTCAGGACGCGGCCGACGCCGAGGCCCAGCGCACCGGCGGCACCCCGCGCACCATCGAGGGCCCGCTCTACGTGGCCGGCGCCCCGGAAGCCGAGGGCTTCGCGCGCATGGACGACGGCCAGGACACGGACGGCGAGGCCATGTGGCTGACCGGCCAGGTGCGTGACGTCGATGGCACCCCGATTCCCGGCGCCAAGGTCGAGATCTGGCACGCCAACTCCAAGGGCGGCTACTCGTTCTTCGACACGACCCAGAGCGAGTACAACCTGCGCCGCACCATCTACACCGACAGCGAAGGCCGCTACACCGCGCGCAGCATCATCCCCTCCGGCTACGGCGTGCCGGAAGGTGCCCCCACCGACGTGGTGCTCAAGTCCCTGGGTCGTCACGGCGAGCGTCCGGCGCATATCCACTACTTCGTCTCCGCGCCGAGCCATCAGCACCTGACCACCCAGATCAACCTGGCCGGCGACCCCTACACCTTCGATGACTTCGCCTTCGCCACCCGCGAGGAGCTGGTGGTGCCGGCCAAGCGCATCGAAGAGCAGGGCGAGATCGCCAAGCGCGAGATGGACGGTCCCTTCTCCGAGGTGGTGTTCGACGTCGAGCTGTCCAAGACCGACAAGCCCGAGCTGCAACACCGCCATGCGCGCCCGCGGGCCAAGGAAGACGAGCAGGACCAGGCCAGCCAGCTGGCCGGCACCGCCAAGGTCTGAGCGTCTTCCCTTTCTTTGCCGACTCCCGACGATCTTCACGGAGCAAGCTCGCCGCCAAGGCGGTGGGCCCCGCTGAAGGCAGCCACGCCCAGACAATAAGAGGTATCGGATCATGACCAGCAAGCTTGACCAACTCGAAGAGCGCGTCCGCGGCGCCGTCGTCGACGACGCCGACAACGGCATCTTCCGCTGCCACCGCAGCATGTTCACCGACCGCGACTTCTTCGACCTGGAGATGAAGCACATCTTCGAGGGCAACTGGCTGTTCCTGGCCCACGAGAGCCAGGTCAGCGAGCCGGGCGACTACGTCACCGTGACCATGGGCCGCCAACCGGTGGTGATCACCCGCGACAAGCAGGGCGAGCTGCACGGCCTGATCAACGCCTGCGCCCACCGCGGCGCCACCCTGTGCCGTCGCAAGCAGGGCAACAAGGGCACCTTCACCTGCCCCTTCCACGGCTGGACCTTCAAGAACGACGGCACGCTGCTCAAGGCCAAGAACGAGAAGAACGGCGCCTACCCGGATAGCTTCAAGCAGGAGGGCTCCCACGACCTCACACGCCTGCCACGCTTCGAGAACTACAAGGGCTTCTTGTTCGGCAGCCTAAGCGACGACGTTCAGCTGCTGGAAGACTACCTGGGCGAGACCACCAAGATCATCGACAACATCGTCGACCAGGCGCCGGAAGGCCTGGAGATCCTGCGCGGCACCTCGTCGTACACCTACACCGGCAACTGGAAGCTGCAGGCCGAGAACGGCGCCGACGGCTACCACGTGAGCTCGGTGCACTGGAACTACGCCTCGACCATGGAGCGGCGCAACTACGACGCCGGCGGTACCAAGGCGGTGGACGCCGACGGCTGGTCGAAGAGCCAGGGCGGCTTCTACTCCTACGAGAACGGCCACATGATGCTGTGGACCCGGCTGCTCAACCCCGAGGTGCGCCCGGTCTACAGCAACAAGGAGTGGATCGAGAAGGAGCTGGGCGAGGCGCGGGCCGACTCCATCGTCAACCAGACCCGCAACCTCTGCCTCTACCCCAACGTCTACCTGATGGACCAGTTCTCCACGCAGATCCGCGTGCTGCGTCCGCTCGCCGTGGACAAGACCGAGGTCACCATCTACTGCTTCGCGCCCAAGGGCGAGTCCGCGGAGAACCGCCGGGTGCGCATTCGCCAGTACGAGGACTTCTTCAACGTCTCGGGCATGGGCACGCCGGACGACCTCGAGGAGTTCCGTGCCTGCCAGGAGGGCTACAACGGCGCGCTTTCCGAGTGGAGCGACCTGTCGCGCGGCGCCAAGCAGTGGATCGAGGGCGCCGACGAGAACGCCCAGGCGATCGGCATGAAGCCGCTGCTCAGCGGGGCCTCCCCGGAAGACGAGGGCCTCTACGTGCTGCACCACAAGCACTGGGTCGACGAGATGCTGCGCGCCATCGACAAGGAACGCAGCCAGTTTATCGCCACCGCGTCCGCCTAAGCGACCCGCGACCTGTCAAGGGAGAGAGACCATGAGCATCAGCTATCACGACATCCAGGCCTTCCTGTACCGCGAGGCGCGCCTGCTCGACGACCGCCAGTGGGACGAGTGGCTCGAGTGCTACAGCAAGGACGCGGTGTTCTGGATGCCGGCCTGGGACGACGACGACCAGCTGACCCGGGATCCGAACGCCGAGATCTCGCTGATCTATTACCCGAACCGCGAAGGGCTCGAGGACCGGGTCTACCGGATCAAGACCGAACGCAGCGGGGCGAGCACGCCGGAGCCGCGGACCACCCACCAGATCACCAACCTCGAGGTGCTCAAGGAGGAGGGCGATACGGTGGAGCTGCGCTTCAACTGGCACACGCTCGTCCACCGCTACAAGAAGACCGACAGCTTCTTTGGTGCCTGTTTCTACACCCTGGACGTGTCGGAGGAGACGCCGCTGATCACGAAGAAGACAGTGGTGCTGAACAACGACTATATCCACCAGGTCATCGACGTCTATCACGTCTGAATGTGATGGAAAGCACCGGGACAGGGACGCCCCCACACGACAGCAAGCCCAATAACAAGCAACCCCTGAGAGTCACCATGAAAAACCTCAAGAAGACCGCCCTCGCTACCCTACTGGGCACCGCTACCCTGATGTCAGCTTCTGCCGCCATGGCGGACAATCATCCGGTCAAGGTTGGCCTGATGCTGCCCTACTCCGGCACCTACACGGCGCTGGGCGAGGCCATCACCAACGGCCTCAAGCTTGCCATCGAGCAGAACGGCGGCCAGCTCGGCGGCCGTGAGGTCGAGTACGTGCAGCTCGATTCCGAGGCCAATCCCTCTAAGGCGCCCCAGAACATGAGTCGCCTGGTCAAGGGCGATGGCGTCGACTTCGTGATCGGCCCGGTCCACTCCGGCGTGGCCATGGGCATGCTGCGGGTGGCCAAGCAGACCGGCGCCATCACCATCATCCCCAATGCCGGCCTGGAGGCTGCCACCAACCAGCTATGCATGCCCAACGTGTTCCGCACCTCGTTCAGTATGTGGCAGAACAGCTTCCCTATGGGCAAGGTCGCCCATGACCGGGGGCACCGCGAGGTCGTGACCATCACCTGGGATTACGCCGGCGGCAAGGAGGACGTGGCCGGCTTCAAGGAGGCCTTCGAGGCGGAGGGCGGCGAGATCGTCGAGGAGATCCTGGTGCCCTTCCCGAGCACCGAGTTCCAGAGCTACCTCACCCAGATCGCCAGCATCGCCCCGGATGCCGTCTACACCTTCTTCGCCGGCGGCGGCGGGGTCAGCTTCGTGCGCGACTATGCCGCCGCCGGCCTCAAGGAGAGCATCCCGCTGATGGGCTCGGGCTTCCTCACCGAGGGCAACATCGCGGCCATGGACGGTGCCGGCGAGGGCGTGCTGACCACCATGCACTATGCCGAGACCCTGGACAGCGAGGAGAACCAGGCCTTCGTGTCGGCCTACGAGGACGCCTACGACGTGACCCCGGACACCTACTCGGTGCAGGGCTATGACACCGGCGCCATGATGGTCCAGGCGCTCGACGCGGTCGGCGGCAACACCGAGGACCGGGACGCGCTGATCGAGGCCCTGGCCAGCGTCGAGCTGGAGAGCCCGCGGGGCCTGATGAGCTTCTCCGATTCCCACCACCCGATCCAGAACGTCTACCTGCGCGAGATCCGCGATGGCAAGCATGAGGTGGTCGGCGTCGCCGCCGAGCAACTCGAGGTGCCGGACGACGCCTGCCAGATGTGAACCGGTAACCGTCTGACTTCCCGGGGCGAGCCAGGCTCGCCCCTTCCATCGCGGAGGAGATCTCATGGATCTCGCATTCTTTGGTGTGCAGCTCCTCAACGGGCTGCAGTACGGACTGCTGCTGTTCCTGATCGCCAGTGGCCTGACCCTGATCTTCGGCATCATGGGCATCATCAACCTGGCCCACGGGGCCATGTACATGATCGGCGCCTACCTTGTCTGGGACCTGACCACGCGGCTGGGCAACTTCTGGCTGGCGATCGTCATCGCCATTCCTATCGCCGTCGCCCTGGGGCTGATCATCGAGCGGCTGTTCCTGGATACGCTCTACAAGCGCGACCACCTCTACCAGGTGCTGTTGACCTTCGGCCTGATCCTGGTGATCAACGAGGCGCAACGCATCATCTGGGGCGGCGACGTCCACAGCGTGGCAATCCCGGCGCCCTTCGACGCCAGCCTGCAGCTGACCGACAACCTGCAGTACTCGGTCTACCGGCTGTTCGTGATGGGCGTCTGCCTGGCGCTGGCCGGGGTCATCTACTGGGTGATCCGCCACACGCGCCTCGGCATCATCATCCGTGCCGGTGCCGTGAACCGTGACATGGTGGAGGGCCTGGGCATCAATGTGCGCACCCTGTTCACCCTGATCTTCAGCGTCGGCGTGGCCCTGACCGCCTTCGCCGGCATGATCGCCGCTCCGCTGACCTCCATCACCCCGGGCATGGGCGACAGCATCCTGATCACCTGTTTCGTGGTGGTGGTCATCGGCGGGATCGGCTCGATCAAGGGGGCCTTCTGGGGCGCCATCCTGATCGGCATGGCCGAGACCTTCGGTTCGGTGCTGATCCCGAGCATCGCCAGCATGGTGATCTACCTGATCATGGCTGCCGTGCTGCTGGTCAAGCCCCGCGGCCTGTTCGCTTGAGGAGACTGAGACATGTTGCATAGATATCCCAAGCGCGTCGCGGTCATCATGCTGGTACTGCTGGCCATCGTCGCGATCTACCCGCTCTGGGGGCCGGCGCTGTTCGGCAGCCAGTCGGACTTCATCCTCGAGAAGCTGACCCTGATGGTGATCCTGGCGCTGTTCGCCATGAGCCTGGACCTGCTGGTCGGCATCGTCGGCCTGGTCAGCCTGGGCCACGCGCTGTTCTTCGGTCTCGGCGCCTATACCCTGGCGCTGGCCAGCCCCGATTTCGATGCGGCCTCCATGTGGTGGATGCTGCCGCTGGTCATGCTGGTGTCGGCCGTCGCCGCCTTGGTGGTAGGCCTGCTAGTGATCCGCACCAAGGGCATCTACTTCATCATGACCACCCTGGCCTTCGGCCAGATGCTCTACTACCTGGTCAGTACCGCGCCGTTCGCCGGCGGCACGGACGGGGTCTTCATCATGTTCCGCCCCGACCTGACGGTCGGCGAGACGACCTTGCTGGACATCAGCGACCCCCACACCTTCTTCTACTTCTGCCTGGGGATGCTGGTCGCGGGCTTCCTGTTCCTGCGCTGGCTGACCCGCTCCTACTTCGGCCAGGTGCTCGACGGCATCCACGACAACGAGCACCGCATGCAGGCGCTCGGCTATGCCACCAACGGCTACAAGCTGGTCGCCTTCGTGATCGCCGGCGTCCTCGCCGCCATCGCCGGCATGCTGGCCGCCATGCAGTACGGCTTCGCCAACCCGGCACAGCTCGGCTGGCACACCTCCGGCGAGGTGCTGATGATGCTGATCCTCGGCGGCATGGGCACCATCTTCGGCCCCATCCTCGGTGCCTTCGCCTACGAGATCCTGCTCTACGTCTATGAGCACCTGACCATGCACTGGCCGATCCTGATGGGCCTGACCATCATCGCTGCCGTGCTGGTGCTGCCGCGTGGCATCGCCGGCCTGATCATCGCGCCGCCCTGGCGACGCAAGGCCACCCCGGTCGATGACGAGGAGACCCCCGAAGGCGTCATCACGGGCCGGTCCGCTACCCAGAGCAAGGAGGGCTAAGCCATGAGCCAGGAACCGATACTCCTCACCCAGGGGCTGACCCGCCGCTTTGGCGGCCTGGTAGCGGTCAACGACGTGGACTTTGACGTCCGGCCGGGCGAGATCCACGCCATCCTTGGGCCCAACGGCGCCGGCAAGAGCACCCTGATTAACCTGCTGTCGGGGGAGATCCCCCCCTCGGAGGGCCAGGTGCTGTTCCACGGCAAGCCGATCCAGGGCAAGAGCATGCGTCAGATCGCCCGCATGGGCATCGGCCGGAGCCACCAGAAGACCAACATCTTCCCGCGTCTCAACTGCCTGCAGAATTGCGAGCTGGCCGCCCGCATCCATATGGGCGGTGTGTTCGGCAGCTGGCGTTCCCGGAAGCGGGCCCGGGAGGTCGGCGAGCGGGCGCTGGAGGTACTCGAGACCTGCCACCTGGTCCATCGTGCCTATACGCCGGCCGCCGACATGAGCTATGGCGAGCAGCGCCAACTGCAGATCGCCATGGTGCTGGCCACGGCCCCCACCCTGATGTTGCTCGACGAGCCCATGGCCGGCATGGGCCGTGAGGAGACCGTGCAGGTCACGGAACTGCTCGAGAGCCTCACTGACCGCTACACCCTGGTACTGATCGAGCACGACATGGACAGCGTCTTCCGCCTGGCCGATCGCATCACCGTGATGGTCGACGGCTGCGTGCTGGAGAGCGGGCCCACCGAGCAGATCCGCGCCAGCGAGAAGGTGCGTGACGTCTATCTCGGGCGCCACCACGAGGAGGCTTCGGCATGACGGCACAACAACAGATCACCCCGCTGATCGATGCCCGCGGGCTGCATACCTACTATGGCGAGAGCCACATCCTGCACGGCGTCGACCTCACCCTGATGCCCGGCGAAACGCTGAGCCTGATGGGGCGCAACGGCATGGGCAAGACCACCACCCTGAAGTCGATCCTGGGCTTCGTGCCACCGCGCCGCGGCGAGGTGTTCATCAAGGGTGTATCCGCGGCGAAGCGGCGCCCCTGGCAGGTGATCCGCCAGGGCATCGGCTATGTGCCGGAAGGGCGCGGCATCTTCCCGGGCATCAGCGTGCGCGAGCACCTGATCATGGCCGCTCGGCCCAACGAGCGGGGTGAGTCGCCCTGGACCCTGGAGCGGGTGCTGGACACCTTCCCGCGACTCGGCCAGCGCATCAACCATGACGGCTCCTTCCTCTCCGGGGGCGAGCAGCAGATGCTCTCCATCGGCCGGGCCCTGACCCTCAACCCGGACCTGATGATCCTCGACGAGGCCACCGAGGGTCTCGCACCGCTGATCCGTGACGAGATCTGGAAGATCATCCACGAGATCAAGGCCTCGGGCATCGCCACCATCATCGTCGACAAGAACATCGACAACCTGCTCGACGTGGCCGAGAAGCACATCCTGCTGGTCAAGGGCGAAGTGGTCTACAGCGGCGACTCCCGTGGCCTGAAGGACGATCCCACCATCCTCGACACCCACCTCGGCGTCGCCTGAGGTGTGACGGAGAGACGTTGCATGCGACTTCACAAGGATTGGTCGATACCCGCGATCACTGCCGGCTTCGTGGCGGTGCTGGTCTCCTACTCCGGCCCCCTGGCGATCTTCTTCCAGGCAGCCCAGAGCGCCGAGATCTCGACGGCCATGATGACCTCCTGGGTGTGGGCGATCTCCATCGGCGCCGCCGTCTCGGGGATCGCGCTCAGCCTGTGGCTGAAGGTGCCCGTGGTCACCGCCTGGTCGGCACCGGGTACGGCGCTGCTGGTTACGCTGTTCCCCGGCCTGTCACTGAACGAGGCGGTGGGGGCCTACCTCACGGCGGCGGCGGTGATCTTCGTGATCGGCATCACCGGCTCCTTCGACCGCATCATCCAGGCGATCCCGCCGGGCATCGCCAGCGCCATGATGGCGGGCATCCTGTTCCAGTTCGGGGTCGGGGTCTTCGTCTCCCTGGAAGCGGTGCCGGCGCTGACCCTGGGCATGATCCTGACCTACCTGGTGTTCAAGCGGCTGACACCGCGCTACAGCCTGGTGGCGCTGCTGGTGGTCGGCGTCATGCTGGCGGTGGTGTTCGAGGATGCCAGCCTCAAGGGCGTGACGCTGAGCCTGGCCGACCCGCAGTTCATCCGTCCCGAGTGGACATGGAACGCCACCCTGAGCCTGGCCATCCCGCTGGTGCTGGTCAGCCTGACCGGCCAGTTTCTGCCGGGCATGGCGATCATGCGCAGCGCCGGCTACAACACCGCGGCCAAGCCGATCGTCACCGTGACCAGCCTGACCTCCTTCGTTACCGCCTTCTTCGGCGGCATCACCACGGTGATCGCGGCAATCACGGCGGCGATCTGCACCAGCAAGGAGGCCCATGAGGATCCCGACAAGCGCTACGTGGCCGGGGTCGCCAATGGGGTCTTCTACCTGATCGGCGGCACCTTCGCCGGCACCATCGTGCTGCTCTTCACCTCGCTGCCCGGCGAGTTCGTCGCGGTGTTGGCGGGCCTGGCGCTGATCGGCGCCATCACCAGCAACCTCAGCGCCTTCGCCGCCCACAAGGACCACCTGGAGGCCTCGGTGATCACCTTCATCGCCACGGCCTCGGGCATGAGCTTCCTGGGATTGGGCTCGGCCTTCTGGGGGGTGGTGGTCGGCGCGCTGGCCTATGCCCTGCTGCACCGGCCACTGCCCGGCCTAAGGCGCCGAGCCGCGCGGGATCCGGCCCGCAAGTCACCCTGATCTCCACTACCGCAATTTCAAGAACAACGTTATCCAGAGGAGCCTGACGATGGACAAGATTCATGTGGCGATGGACGAGAGCGACGCCTCGCAGCGGGCCCTGGTGCTCGGCCAGCAACTGGCTCGGCAGCTGGCGGTACCGCTCTGCGTGACCTCGGTGGTGGCCAGCGAGGAGCGGGTGGAGGCCCGGCGCGCGGCACTGCAGTCGCGCCTGGCGGACCAGCAGGCGGAGGACGCCAGCATCGAGGTGGCCGTCCACGCGAGTGCCAAGGACTACCTGGGCCAGCTGGCCGGCCGGGAGGAGGTGGGGCTGTGCATGATGGCCCACGGCCGGCGGCCGGTACCCGAGATGCTGATCGGCAGCGTCACCGCCGGCGTCGTGCGGCGTGCGGACCGGCCGGTCTACCTGTGCGGGCCGCGCTTCGATGCGAAGGCGCATCAACAGGTAAAAGTGCTGATGGTCTGCGTGGATGGCTCGAAGCTCTCCGAGGCGATCCTGCCCCATGCGGTGGCACTCTCCAAGCGGCTGGACGCCCGCCTGCAGCTGCTGCAGGTCATCGACACCGCGGCCGCCGCGGCGGTGCCCCTCGATGGCGGCCATGCCGACGTGATGGAGTCCGGCTATGTGCATGGTCTGGCGCGACGCCTGCGCAGCGAGCATGCCATGAACCTGGACTGGGAGGTGCTGCACGGTGACCCGGCGGATTCCATCGTCAGCTACCTGGCGGACTGCCAGGACACCATGCTGGCCATGACCACCCACGGGCGCAGCGGGCTCTCCCAGGTGGTGGCCGGCAGCGTTAGCCACGAGGTGCTGCATGAGGCGCGCTGTCCGGTGGCTGTGCTGCGCCCGGCCGATATCGGCTGAGCCGCTGACACGTCCCTTGGCTGATGCAGGTCAAGGTTGGGCGGCACGGACTGACCTAGGGTGAGCTCATGGATCTGCCCTATCGGAGGATTGCCCCATGAGCACACTACGTGATGGTCTTCGCGACGGTATCCACGCCACGGCCGGGCGCCTGGCCCACTCGATGGCCGGTGCCTGGCGGCGCGGACGCCAGTACCGGGAATGGCTGAGTCTCGATGAGGCCAGCCGTGAGTCACGGTTGCGTGACCTGGGTCTGGCCCGGGTCGACGCTTCGCTGTTCTGGTCCGATGGCGGCTCTGCCGACGACCAGCTGCCCCGCATGATGGCGGTCTACGGGGTCGACGAGATGACACCCCTGGTGGTCGGCAACGGGGTGAAGCGCGACCTCGAGCGGGTCTGTACCGGGTGCCCCTTCAAGGCGCGCTGTGCGCGGGTGCTCAGCGAGGAACCGGCGCCCGAGGCGTGTGACTTCTGTCCCAATGCCGCCACCCTCGAGGCGCTGGCAAGCCATTGAGCGCCTCTATAATCCGACAGGGCCTGCCTCCCGGCGGGCCCTGTCGGTAACGTTAGTCGTTAGGGGCGGTTGCGGTCCTTGCGCGCCTCGTCGCGGGTCTCCTCCTCCCTGACTTCATAGTCGCCCTCCAGCACCTGCTGTTCGCGGTAGCGGCCGCCCGCGTCGCGTCCCTCGCGATAGCGGGTCTCGCGGTAGTGGACGCTGCCGTCCACGTCCTCGGCCCGGTCGGCGCGCATCTGCTCCATCCGCTTCTTCATGCGGTGGCGCAGGAAGGGCATCATCGCCCAGCCGATGAGCAGGAAGAACAGCCCCAGCACCATGGCGACGATCATCATGGCGCCGAACAGCAGCCAGGTGAGCAGCAGCTTCAGGCCGCCCAGGGGGCCGTCGGCGCGGGTCTGGCGGGCGCGTGCCTGCCACTCTCGGGCGGCGCGCCAGGCGGCATTCTGCTGTGCATCGCGGCGCGGGTCATGGGGATCGGGCATGCGGGACTCCAGTGTCTGTGAGGGGCGTCGGCACGGCCGGCGCCCCGTGAATGACTGCCCCTTGGAAAGCGCGGCGGGCGCTTCGTTCCGAGGCGGGCTCAGGAGGCGACCAGCCGCCACAGGGCGGCGGTCAGGATTCCGGCGGCGATGGCCGGCAGCGGCTTGCGCACCACCAGCATCACTCCCGCCGTGGCGACCAGGGCCATCCGGGCCCCGCCGTCGCCGTTCACCGCCATGGGGGTGATCACCGCCACCAGCACCGAGCCGGCCATGGCGTTGATGAAGCGCTCGACCCGCGGGCCGATGGGCACCCGGGCCATCACGAAGACCCCGCCGGCGCGGGTCAGGTAGGTGACCAGCGCCATGATCACGATGGCCAGCAGCACGCCGCCGTTGGCGGCCGACAGGGTCATGGCGCCGTCTCCTTGCCCGCGGGGGGCAGCAGCAGGCCCACCACGCCGCCCGCCAGCGCCCCCACGATCACGTGGGCGTGGGGTGGCAGCCAGGCCATCGCCGCCAGGGCCGCCAGGGCCGCGGCGCCCCAGGGCAGCAGCACGCCGAGGTCGCGCTTGTCGCCCACCAGCATGGCCAGCAGGAAGCAGCCCATGATGGCATCCAGCCCGAAGCGCTCGGGTTCGCTGATGCCGCTGCCGAAGGCCACGCCGAGGCCGGTGCCGAGCATCCAGGTGGACCACAGCGCCAGGCCCCCGCCGACCAGGATGCCCAGGCGCGACGCCGGGGAGCCCCCGGTCATGGCCATGGCCCAGTTGGCGTCGCTGAGCAGGATCAGGCTGGCGTAGCGACGCCCGCTGGAGAGGTCGCGCAGGTGGGGGTAGAAGGCGGCGCCCATCAGCAGGTGACGGGCATTGATCGCCAGGGTGATGGCCACCAGCGGCAGCAGCGGGATGGTATCGCCCCACAGCTCCAGGGTCGCGAACTGGGCCGCCCCCGCGAACACCAGGCCGCTCATCAGCAGGGTCTCGGCCGCGGAGAGCCCCTGCTGCAGGGCCGCCACCCCGAAGGCCAGCCCGAAGACGATCACGAACAGCGACAGCGGCGCCATGCGCCGGAAGCCGTCGACGAGATGGCCAAGGGTCGGTCGCGAGGCGTCGGTCCGGGTCATGAGCGCCACACGTCGGCGACGATCTGGTAGCTTCGCAGCCGGTCCTCGGCGGCGTAGACATCGGTATTGAGCATCAGCTCGTCGGCGCCGGTCAGCTCCAGGAAGCGCTCCAGGCCCTCGCGCACGGTCTCGGGCCCGCCGATTACCGCGGCGCCCAGGAACTGCTCCACCTGGGCCTGCTCACGGGGCGACCAGTCCAGCGTCTCCACCGGCGGCAGGGCCCTGGTGCGCTGGCCGCGGATCATGCCCAGGAACTTGCGGCGGGCGGTGGAGGCGAGGTAGTCCGCCTGGAGGTCGCTCTCGGCGGCGATCACCGGCAGCCCGACCATGGCGTGGGGCCGGCCCAATACCGCCGAGGGCCGGAAGTTGTCGCGATAGAGCCTGAGCGCCTCGAACAGCTGGGCCGGGGCGAACTGGGCGGCGAAGGCGAAGGGCAGCCCCTCCCGGGCCGCCAGGCGCGCGCTGAAGTCGCTGGAGCCGAGCAGCCAGAGCGGCACCCGGGTGCCCTGGCCGGGCACCGCCCGCACCCGCTGGCCCGGCCGCTCGTCGTCGAGGAAGCCCTGGAGCTCGGCCAGTCGTTGGGGGAAGTCATCGACGCCGGCATAGGGGTCGCGGCGCATGGCGGCCATGGTGGGGCCGTCGGAACCTGGCGCGCGCCCCAGGCCCAGGTCGATGCGCCCGGGATAGAGGGTCTCCAGGGTGCCGAACTGCTCGGCGACCACCAGCGGCGGGTGGTTGGGCAGCATGATGCCGCCGCTGCCCACCCGGATGCGCTGGGTAGCGCCGGCGATATGCCCGATCAGCACCGCGGTGGCGGCGCTGGCGATGCCCTCGATGCTGTGGTGCTCGGCCAGCCAGTAGCGCGTGAAGCCGAGCCGCTCGGTGAGCCGGGCCAGCGCCACGCTCTCCCGGAAGCTGTCGGCGGCGCTGCCGCCCTCGCGGATCGGGGCCAGGTCGAGCACGGATAGGGGCGTGTCGGCGAGTCGGGACATGTCGTGGAGCGCTCCGGAAACGATTAGCCTGCTGAGTTTCTCCTAGCATCGGGGCGGCCGGGGCGGAATGCAATGCCCGCGCCGCCGAGGGGGCAGGCTGCCTGGCGGGCTGGGCCGGCCGCGGGTCGGCATGATAGCGTCCGGGCTCTCTGGTAGCATGATTCTTGTACAAATCCTCGACAAAGGACGCGTCTTCATGGCGAATCACGGAGGACAGCGGGTCTTCGCCGTCTCGGCGCTGATCATCCTGGCACTGGTGGCGGTGGGCGCCGCCTTTCCCGACGGCTTCGGCGCCGCCGCCAGCGCCGCGCTCTCGACCACCACCCGGCTGTTCGGCTGGTTCTATCTCTTCTCGGTGTTCGGTTTCGTGCTCTTCCTGCTCGGCCTGGCCTTCAGCAAGTACGGCAAGATCCGCCTGGGACCCCAGGACAGCTCGCCGAGCTTCAGCTTCTTCTCCTGGATCAGCATGCTGCTGGCCGCGGGCTTCGGCGTCGGGCTGGTGTTCTACGGCATGGCCGAGCCCATGACCCACTATATCGAGCCGCCCTACGGCGACGTGCCGGCCGAGACTGTCGAGTCGGCGCGCTATGCCATCCAGTACAGCTACTTCAACTGGGGCATCCACCAGTGGGCGGCCTTCTCGGTGGTGGGGCTGATCATCGCCTACTTCCAGTTCCGCAAGGGGCAGGCCGGTCTGGTCTCCTCGGTGCTCTCCTCGGTGACCGCCAGGCATCCCAGGGTGCGTCCCTATGCCTCCTGGCTGGATATCTTCGCGGTGGTGGCCACGGTGATGGGGGTGGCCACCTCCCTTGGGCTGGGCGTGCTGCAGATGAACGGCGGGCTCAATGCCGTCTTCGGCCTGCCCGAGAACGCCCTGTGGCAGTTCATCATCCTGTTCGTGATGTTCCTGGCCTATATGGCCTCGACCTGGTCGGGCCTGGACAAGGGCATCAAGCGCCTCTCCAACCTCAACATGATCCTGTGCATCGGCCTGATGCTTTACGTGCTGGTCACCGGCCCCACGGTGGCCATCCTCGAGACGATCACCCTGGGCCTCGGCGACTACCTGCAGAACTTCATCGGCATGAGCCTGCGCATCTCGCCCTACGGCGACAGCACCTGGGCGAGCAGCTGGACGATCTTCTACTGGGCCTGGGTGATCGCCTGGTCGCCCTTCGTCGGCACCTTCGTGGCGCGGGTCTCGCGCGGGCGCACCATCAAGGAGTACGTGCTCGGCGTGCTGCTGATCCCGCCGCTGCTGGCCTGCCTGTGGATCGGCGTGTTCGGCGGTGCCGCCATCAACATGGAACTCGGTGCCGACGTGGGCCTGGCCGCGGCCACCCAGGACAACATCACCGTGGCGCTGTTCGAGATGTTCGAGTTGATGCCCTTCTCCGGGGCGCTGTCGGTGGTGGCGATGCTGCTGATCTTCATCTTCCTGGTCACCTCCGCGGACTCCGCCTCCTATATCGTCGCGCAGATGACCGACGCCGGCTCCATCAACCCGCCGCTCTTCAAGCGGTTGGCGTGGGGCGTGCTGATCGCCGCCATCTGCCTGACGCTGATCGCCGCCGGCGGCCTGACCGGGCTGCAGTCGGCCTCGGTACTCTCGGCGCTGCCCTTCACCTTCATCCTCTACATGATGGTGGTGGTGCTGGTTCGCGAGCTGCGCAGCGATCGCAAGGCGATGCTCACTCAGCTCTATCGCCGCCATGGCGAGACCCCGGTGGGGGCGGATGCCTTCGAGGCCGAGTCCCTGGGCGAGGAGGAACGCCTGCGCCGGGCCCCCAGCGTGGTCAACCGGCGTGTCAAGCGCTGAACCGGGCCGTTGGTGGCGATCACCGCCGATGGCAGTGGCCAGCCGCCGCGGCAGGCCGTAAGCTCAGGGAACAATGGTGAAATCGGACTTCGACCATGACCCTCATCCGCACCGGCCGCGGCGCGCCACGTCGCGGTGCCACCCGTCGACGCCAGCGGCGCCGGCTCGACTGGGCCTGCTTTGATCGCTGGCTCGACCGGGTGGTGGTCGTGGCAGTGAGCATCGCCCTGCTGGTGGGCGTCGTGGCCCTGGTCCTCACGCTGCTACTCTAGCTTCCCTCCGACGGATAAAGGATGGTCATCCCCATGCTGGGATTCCTGCAGGGTTTTTCCTATGGCCTCTTCCTGACCTGCCTGCCGTGGCTGCTGGTGGGGCTGGTCAATCCCCGCCTGGCCGTGCCGGTCGAGCCGCCCGGCCGCCTGCAGGTCATCCTGCGCTACGCCCTGGTGGTGCCCTTCATCAGCCTGCTGCTGTGGCTGACCTCGCTGTGGGGCGGTTTCGGGCCGACCCTGGCGGGCTGGCTCGCCGGGCTGGTGGCGGTGCCGGTGGCGCTGCCGCTGGAGCGCCGTCTGCGCGGCTGGCTCGCTCGGCGGCGCGAGAAGCGCCGGCAGGCGGTGCGTGCGTCCGAGGAGGCGCGACGCCGGGCGCAGCAGCAGCGTGACGCCCACGAGGCCGACCTGGCGGTCCTCGACCCGGCACGGCCACCGGCGGATGCCGACGACCTGGTGCTGGCCCTGTGCCGGGCCAAGCAGGGGCTGGTCGACGCTCGCCGTCCCGACCTGGCGGTGCAGGCCGACCGCGTCTATAGCCGCTACCGCCATGTGCTGGAGGTGCTGGGGAGCCGCTTCGACAGCGGCGAGCTGGCCTTCGCCCGCGCCCGGGGCCTGGTGGTCGAGGTCTGCCGTACCGCGGTGGATACCCTCGACGCCATGGCCTCCCGGGCCAGTGGGGTGGCGAACGTCGACGGTGACTTCGTGCGCCGCCGCCTGAGTCGCGAGGGCCGGGCGCTGGGGGGGCAGGAGCGTGCCGCCCTGGTGCGGCGGCTGGAACTGCTCGAGGAGACCGAGAAGGGGCTGCGCGAGCTGGCCGCGCGCAACGAATCGGCGCTGACCGTCCTCGACGACACGGCCGTCTCCCTGGCGCGCATCGAGACCGGGCGCCCGCAGGCCTCGGTCACCACCGAGCAGGCGCTGGAGGAGCTGCGCCGCTTCGTCTCCCGTGCCGACCGCTACGGGCGTGGCCGGTCCTGAGGCCGGCCCGTCCCACGCCCTGACCCGATTCTTCGAGAGGTGCCCATGACCCAGCAACCCGAACGCGAGTCCCGCCTGTCGCTGCCACCGGTGGAGGAGATCGCCCACCAGCTGGACGACAGCGGCCCGGACGCCGGCACAGAGGACCCGTCGCTGGCGGCCGAGGCCGATGCCTTCGTCGACGAGCTGGTCGCCGGCGGCGATGCCGAGGCCATGGCGCGCCAGCGACGCGCCATCGACGAGCTGGGGCTGGAGCTGCAGCAGCAGGCCGCTCACCAGAGCACCATGCTGCAGACGCCGCTGCGCCAGCTGGCCCACCACGGGGACGAGGGCGGCCCCGTGGCCAGGGCCCTGGTTGACCTGCGCGGCCGCATGCAGGAGCTGGACCCGGCCCGGCACCGCCTGTCGCCCGGGCCGCTGGATCGCGTGCTGGCCTTGCTGCCGGGGGCCGGCAGTCGCCTGCAGCGCTACTTCCGCAAGTTCGAGACGGCCCAGCAGGCGCTGGATGCGATCATCGCCGACCTGGAAGGGGGGCGCGACATGCTGCATCGCGACAACCTCACCCTCGGCGACGACCAGCAGTCGCTGCACGAGAGCCACATCCAGCTGCAGCGCCAGGTCGCCCTGGGACGGCTGATCGACGAGCGGCTGCAGGCCGCCATCGCCCGCCGCGACGAGGAAGACCTCCAGCGGCGCTTCCTCGAGGAGGAGCTGCTGTTCCCGCTGCGCCAGCGCATCGTCGACCTCCAGCAGCAGCTGGCAGTCAGCCAGCAGGGCGTGCTGGCGCTGGAGGTGATCATCCGCAACAACCGCGAGCTGATGCGTGGCGTCGACCGTGCCATCAACGTCACCGTCTCGGCGCTGACCGTGGCGGTCACGGTCGCCCTGGCCATCGCCAACCAGCGGCTGGTGCTGGATCGCGTCGAGGCGATCAATGCCACCACCTCGGAGATGATCGGGGGCACCGCACGGGCGCTGCGCCAGCAGGGCGTGGACATCCAGCAGCGGGCCTCGTCGGCAATGCTCGACATGCAGGCCCTGGAGCAGGCCTTCGGCGAGGTGATGGGGGCCATCGACGACCTCTCCCGCTATCGCCGTGAGGCCCTGCCGCGGCTGGACGACCAGATCGATCGGCTGGCGGCCCTGGCCGGCCGGGGCGGCGAGGCCATCGACCGCCTGCAGCGCGGCCGCGAGGGAGAGGACGCCATCGGCTCCGACCGGCACGACTGACCCGGCATCCCGCCCGCACTGGACTATGCTGCTCGAAGGCGCCGGGTCCGGCGCGCGACAGAGGGGGCAGGGTGATGGCCGAGGAAAAGAACATCTTCGTGGTAGGGCTCAACGACTTCAATCGCCAGCGACTCGAGACGCTGCGCGGTGCCGGACGATGGCGCTTCCACGGGGTGATCGCCCCGGAGGCGGTCTACGACACCGAGGAGTTCGACATCGCCGCCATGCTGGCGGAAGCCACGGCACAGCTCGAGGCCTTCGAGGGCTCCATCGACGCCATCGTCGGCTACATGGACTTCCCGGTCTCGACCATGCTGCCGATCCTCTGCGAGCGCTTCGGTACCTGCACCACTTCGCTTACGAGCCTGCTCAAGTGCGAGCACAAGTACTGGAGCCGCCGGGTGCAGCGCGAGGTGATTCCCGGCCACATCCCGGCCTTCGCCGCCTTCGACCCCTTCGACGACGAGGCGATGAACCGGATCAGCGAGGCGGGGCTCTACTTCCCCTTCTTCGTCAAGCCGATCAAGTCCTCGGGCTCGCGGCTAGGCTTTCGCATCGACACCCCCGAGGACTTCTACCACGCCATCGAGCAGCTGCGCGACGCCATCGGCCTGATCGCCGACCCCTTCAACACGGTGCTGGAGCAGGCGCAGCTGCCGCCGGAGGTGGCCGCGGTGGACGGGCACTTCTGCATGGCCGAAGAGATCATCGGCGGCTGGCAGTGCACGGTGGAGGGGTACGTCTTCCAGGGCGAGGTGGTGAGCTACGGCATCGTCGACTCGCTGCGCTATCCTCAGGTGCTGAGCTTCTTCCACTACCGCTACCCCTCGGGGCTGCCCGACGAGATCCAGGCCGAGATGGTCGAGCTGACCCGCACCGTCATGAGCCATATCGGCTACGACAATGCCGCCTTCAACGTCGAGTACTTCTGGGACGAGGTGCAGGGACGCATCTGGCTGCTGGAGATCAACACGCGCATCTCCCAGTCGCACTGCGACCTCTTCGAGAAGGTCGACGGCATCAGCCACCAGCAGGTCACCATCGACCTGGGGCTGGGAAACCGCCCCGACATGCCGCATCGCGAAGGGGCCTTCCCCATCGCCGCCAAGTTCTTCTACCGGGTGTTCTTCGCCGATGCCCGGGTGACCCGGGTGCCCACCCCGGACGAGCTCGCCGCGCTCGAGGCCGACTTCCCGGGCGCCATGATCGCTGTCCAGGTGGAGGAGGGGCAGTGGCTCTCCGCGCTGCCCGAACAGGACAGCTACAGCTATGCCCTGGCCTATGTCTGGATGGGGGCGTCATCGTCCGAACAGCTGCTCGCCGACTACGACCGGCTGGCGGCCCGCCTGGTGTTCGAGTACGACAACATCCAGGGCTGAGCACGGCCGGCCTGGAGCAGGTTTCAAGGGATTTATTCAAGGGACTTAGGAGAGCAGGACCATGCGTATCGTTAACGACTTTCCCCGGCGGATCCTGGAGGAGGAGACCTGGATCCCGTTGCCCGACGGCAGCCGGCTGGCGGCGCGCATCTGGCGGCCGGTGGATGCCGAGCTCCATCCCGTGCCGGCGATCCTCGAGTACCTGCCCTACCGCAAGCGCGACCTCACCGCCGAGCGCGACGTCCAGAGCCATCCCTACTGGGCGGGCCATGGCTATGCCGGGGTGCGGGTCGACATTCGCGGCACCGGCGAGTCCGACGGCGTGCTCACTGACGAGTACCTGCCCAGCGAGCTCGAGGATGGCCTGGTGATTCTCAAGTGGCTGGAGGCCCAGCCCTGGTGCACCGGCGACGTCGGCATGATCGGCATCTCCTGGGGCGGCTTCAACGGCCTGCAGATCGCCGCCCTGCGCCCGCCACAGCTCAAGGCGGTGATCACCCTCTGCTTCACCGACGACCGCTACGCCGACGACATCCACCATATGGGCGGCTGCCTGCTCGCCGACAACCTCTCCTGGGCCTCGACCATGTTCGACGGCAACGCCTGTCCCCCCGACCCCGAGCTGGTGGGGGAGCGCTGGCGGGAGATGTGGCTAGAGCGCCTGGACGGCAGCGGCCTGTGGCTGGCCCAGTGGCTCGAGCACCAGCGCCGCGACGACTACTGGAAGCACGGCTCGGTGTGCGAGGACTACTCGCGCATCCAGTGTCCGGTCTATGCCGTCAGCGGCTGGGCCGACGGCTACTGCAACGCCGTCTTCCGGGTGCTGGAGGGACTCGAGGTGCCGCGCAAGGGGCTGGTCGGCCCCTGGGCCCACAAGTACCCGCACCTGGGCGTGCCGGGACCGGCCATCGGCTTCCTGCAGGAGTCGCTGCGCTGGTGGGACCAGTGGCTCAAGGGCATCGACACCGGGATCATGGACGAGCCCATGCTGCGCGTCTGGATGCAGGAGTCGGTGCCGCCCTCGGCCCGCTATGACGAGCGCCCCGGGCGCTGGGTCGCCGAGCCCGACTGGCCCTCGCCGAACATCGTGGCCGAGGCCTTCCGGCTCACCGAAGGGCACGACCTGGTGCCGGAAGGCGAGGGGGGCGAGGACGACGAGGCGGTTCTGGATATCCGCTCGCCCTTGTCGGTCGGTCTCTATGCCGGCAAGTGGTGCTCCTACAATGCCCCGCCGGACCTCCCCCACGACCAGCGCGACGAGGATGGTGGCTCGCTGATCTTCCAGACGGCGCGCCTCGAGGCGCCACTGGAGATCTGCGGGTCGCCGATGGTCGAGCTCGAGCTCTCCGCCGACCAGCCAGTGGCCATGGTGGCCCTGCGCCTCTCCGACATCGCCGAAGACGACAAGGCCACCCGGGTCTCCTATGGGCTCCTCAACCTGACCCACCGCGACAGCGATGAGCACCCCGAGCCGCTGGAGCCGGGGCGGCGCTACCGGGTCAGGATCCCGCTCAAGCACATCGCCCAGCAGTTCGCCGCAGGCCACGCCATCCGCCTGGCCCTCTCCACCAGCTACTGGCCGCTGGCCTGGCCGGCGCCGCAGCCGGCACGCATCACCCTCTGGCCCGGCGCCAGCCGGCTGCTGCTGCCGAGGCGCGAGCCACGTCCCTCGGAGGAGGCCGCACTGCCCGCCTTCGCCGAGCCGGAGGGCGCGCCGCCCCTGGCCAAGACGCTGCTGCAGCCGACCCAGGAGACCTGGCAGGTGATCCGCGACCTGGCCAACGACAGGACCACCCTGGAGGTGATCAACGACGAAGGGCGCTACCGGATCGATGATATCGACCTGGAGATCGCCGCTCGGGTCACCGAGCGTTATGCCTACGCCTACGGCAGCTACGACAGCGTCAGCGGCTGGACGGAGTGGCAGCGCAGCTTCAAGCGCGGTGACTGGGAGGTCAGCACCCTGACCCGCACCCTGCTGACCTCTGATGCCGATAACTTCCGTATTCGGGCCACGCTGGACGCCTGGGAGGGGGATACCCGGATCTTTGCACGCACCTGGGATGAGACCATTCCCCGCGATCTCGTCTAGGGCAGGAGGGGCTGCTATGGTGACGTCCTGATGCCACAGGGACGTCCCGCATGAGCCCGATCCCCGCCGCCGTGCCGACGACTCCCCGCGCCTCGCGCAAGGAGATCCTCGGCTGGGCGATGTTCGACTTCGCCAACCAGGCCTACACGCTGCTGATCATCACCGTGGTGTTCGGCGAGCTGTTCACCACGGTGATCGTCGGCGACCGTGGCGACGGCTATCGCCTGGCCAACTTCCTGTGGAGCCTGGCGCTGGCGGTCAGCTACCTGCTGGTGGTGGTGACCGGCCCGCTGTGCGGGGCGGTGATGGACTACCGGGCCGAGAAGAAGGGCTTCCTGTTCGTCAGCTACCTGGCCACGGTGGCCACCACCGCCATGCTCTACTTCGTGGCGCCGGGCTACGTGGTGCTCGGCCTGCTGCTGATCATCGTCTCCAACTACGCCTACTCCATGGGCGAGTCCTTCATCGCCGCCTTCCTGCCGGACCTCGGCCCGCCAGAGGACCTGGGCAAGATCTCCGGCTTCGGCTGGGCGCTGGGCTATGTGGGCGGGCTCTTCGCCGCGGGCTTCACGCTGGTGGCGCTAGGCGAGGCCACGGCGGAGAACTTCGAGCGCATCCGCTGGGTGGGACCCTTCGCGGCGGGCTTCTTCCTGGTGACCGCCATCCCCACCTTCCTGTGGGTGAAGGAGCGCGGCACGCCCCAGCCGCCCGGCAAGCCCTACCGCGAGATTGCTCTGGAGCGCGTCTCGACGACCCTGCACGAGCTCAGGCGCTTCCGCGACCTGGGCATCTTCCTGGTCTCGCTGCTGTTCTCCATGGCCGGCGTCTACATCATCATCGCCTTCGCCTTCATCTACGGCGCCCAGGTGATCGGCTGGGACGAGTCGGTGCGCAACATCATGTTCATCATCGTGCAGATCACCGCGGCGGCAGGCGCCCTGGGCTTCGGCTTCATCCAGGACCGCATCGGCACCCGGGTCACCTACCTCTTCACCCTGGGGCTCTGGGTGGCGGCGATACTGGCCATCTGGGCCACGCCGGAGGTCACTGCCTTCCTGCATGCCCGGTTCGGGCTCGACTGGGAGGCCCAGCACCTCTTCCTGGTGGTGGGTTGCCTGGCGGGGCTCTCCCTGGGCTCCAGCCAGTCCGCCAGCCGCGCCCTGGTGGGGCTGTTCTCGCCGAGCCGCAAGGCCGCCGAGTTCTTCGGCTTCTGGGGCCTGGCCAACAAGCTCGCCGGGGTGATCGGCATCATCGGCCTGGGGCTGCTGCAGTCGCTGGTGGGGCTCAAGGCGTCGATCCTGCTCTGCGCGGTGCTCTTCGTCATCGCCATCCTGGTCTGCCTCTTCGTCGACCAGGCCCGCGGCCAGCAGGCGGCTCGCGACTGGGAGGCGCGCAACGGGCGCTAGCTCAACGGATGCGGAATGTCGCTGTGGCATGATGGTCTCAAGGGGCAGATGCCGGGAGGGAAGGTCATGAGCGAGGAGCGCGCCACGCGCCGTGCGGGGCTGGGCATGATGCTGCTGTTCTGGGTGCTCTTCCTGGGCGGCGGGGCCTGGTGGTTCCACGGCTACCTGGAGGCGCAGCGCAACCCCAATGCCCATCTCGCCAATGTCGCGGCGGGGGAGGGCGAGCCGGTGGTGCTGGAGCGCAACCGCGCCGGCCACTTCGTGGCCACCGGGCGCATCAACGGGCAGCCGGTGGAGTTCCTGCTCGACACCGGCGCCACCTATGTCGCGGTGCCCGCCGGGATCGCCGAGCGGCTGGGGCTCCAGAGCACCGGCAGCGCCTGGTTCAACACCGCCAACGGCCGGGTGCGCGGCGAGCTGGCTATCCTCGAGACGGTGAGCCTGGGCGGCTACGAGGCCCACGACGTGCGCGGCTCGATCAGCCCGGGCCTCACCGGCGAGGCGGCCCTGCTGGGCATGAGCTTCCTCGACCGCTTCGATATCGAGATCCGTGATGCGCGCATGGTGCTGCGCCCGGCGGAGCGGCCCTGAGGTGGCCATGGCGGTCCGTGCGATCCTGCGACGCCTGCCCCCGGTCCTGCACGGCTGGGTGCTCATGGCCTGGCGGGTGAAGCGTGCCCTGGTCGCCTACCGGGTCACCATGCTGGCGGCGGGGGTGGCCTTCTACGCGATGCTGGCGCTGTTCCCGGCGATCGCCGCCATCATCTCCCTCTGGGCGCTGGTGCTCGACCCCCAGGACATGGCCCGCCAGATCGGCGAGGTGAGCCGCCTGATGCCCCCCGGCGCAGCGCGGCTGGTGCAGGACCAGGCCCGGGAGATCGGTGAACATACCCAGGCCGGGCTCAGTGCCACGGCCCTGGGCGGCCTGACGATAGCCATGTTCGTCGCCTCCAAGGGGGTGCGCGGACTGCTGGTCGGCCTGGCGGTGGTGCATGGCGAGACCGAGCGTCGCGCCCTCTGGCAGCGCGGCCTGATGATCCTGGCCCTGACCCTGGGGCTGATCGTTACCACCCAGGTGGCGATCGCCTTCGTCGCGCTCTTCCCCCTGGCCATCGAGATGATGGGCCTGGAGGGGCCGCTCTTCACCCTCATCGGCCTGCTGCGCTGGCCGGTGCTGCTGCTGGCGATGATGGCGGTGATCGCCGTCTTCTACCGCTACGGCCCCTACCGGCAGACCCCGCGCTGGGAGTGGATCCGCGTGGGTACCCTGGGCGCCACCCTGCTGTGGCTGCTGGGCTCCGGCGGGCTGTCCCTCTATGCACGTCACGTCGCCAACCTCGGCCAGCTCTACGGCTCCCTCGGCGCGGTGGTGGTACTGATGCTGTGGTTCTGGCTGTCGGCCTTCGTCGTCTTGTTCGGCGCCCTGATCAATGTGCAAATGGGGCGATCTCCCTCCGCCGAGCCCGAGGCCCAGACCCCATGATGACATTGCGGCAACGCCTTCAGATCGACCATCCCATCCTCCAGGCACCCATGGCGGGCGCGCAGGGCAGCGAGCTGGCCATCGCCGTCTCCCAGGCCGGCGGCCTCGGGGCCCTGCCCTGCGCGATGCTCTCGCCCGAGGCCATGGCGGAGGAACTCGAGACCCTGCGCGCCGCGACCGCGGGGCCGGTCAACGTCAACTTCTTCTGCCACACGCCGCCCGCACCCGCCCCCGAGCGGCTGGCGCGCTGGCAGGCGGCCCTGGCGCCCTGGTATGCCGAGTTCGGCCTCGATATCGAGGCGGTGCCGGCCGGGGCCGGGCGGCGTCCCTTCGACCATGCGGCCTGCGACGCCCTCGAGCCCTTCCGTCCGGAGGTGGTGAGCTTCCACTTCGGCCTGCCGGCGCCTGATCTGCTGGCACGGGTCAAGGCCTGGGGCGCGACGGTGCTCTCCACGGCCACCACGGTGGAGGAGGCGCGCTGGCTCGAGGCGCACGGTGCCGATGCGGTGATCGCCCAGGGGCTCGAGGCCGGCGGCCATCGCGGGCTCTTCCTGACCGAGGACCTGACCACCCAGATGGGGACCCTGGCGCTGCTGCCCCAGGTCCGCCAGGCGGTGGCGGTGCCGGTGATCGCCGCCGGCGGCATCGCCGATGCCCGGGGCGTGGCGGCGGCACTGGCGCTGGGCGCCGAGGCCGTCCAGGTGGGCACCGCCTTCCTCTGCTGTCCGGAGTCCCGCGCCTCGGCCACCCACCGCCGGGCGCTGATGAGCGAGGCGGCCCGCCATACGGCCCTGACCAACCTCTACAGCGGCCGCCCGGCCCGGGGCATCGTCACCCGGCTGATGCGCGAGCTGGGGCCGATCAGTGACGCGGCGCCGGCCTTCCCGCTGGCCACCGCGGCCATCGCCCCGCTGCGGGCCGCCGCCGAGGCGCAAGGGCGTGGCGATTTCTCACCGCTGTGGGCCGGGCAGAACGCCAGCCGCTGCCGCGAGGTTCCCGCCGCCGAAGTGGTGCGCGAACTGGCCCGGGACCTGCCGCGCTGACGCTGCCTCCTCGGCCCTGATACCATGGATGCATGAACAGTATTCCTGCCGCCGCCCCGGTCACCGCGCCCTTGGACGACCCGCGCTACTACCTGGCGAACTTCCGCTTCGTGCTGGCGTGGGTGGCCGAGCGTCACGGTGACCTGCTGGACGCGGCCGAGCACGGCTTCCTGGCGGCGTTCGCCGCCCTGCCCGAGGCCTCGCAGACGCTGCTGGTGCGCATGGTGATGCGCAAGGGTGAGCACTTTCGCACCTCGCGCCTGCGCTATCCCGAGATCGGCGACACCGAGGCGGCGCTCGCGCCCCTGGTCGAGGCGGGCCTGGTCGAGGCCGCCCCCGCGCTCGACCTGGCGGAGCTCTTCCGTCAGCTGCGCCTGCCTGAGCTGCGCCGTGCCCTGGCCGGCGAGATCGCCGCCGCGGGGTTGCCCGCTGCCACCGGCAAGGCCGTGCTGTTCGAGGCACTGGCGCCGCGGCTTGCCGAGCCTCGCCCGCTCGCCGACTGGTGGCCCGAGGCGCCGGACCGTGTCGTGCGCCTCGCCGTGATGGCGACCTGCGACCGGCTGCGGCTGATGTTCTTCGGCAACCTGCGCCAGGACTGGGCCGAGTTCGTGCTCACCGAACTCGGCCTGCAGCGCTTCGAGCCGGTGGCGATCACTCCCGACTCCCGGGCCTTCCGGCGCCGTGCCGAGGTGGATGCCTACCTGGCCCTGCACCGCCTGCGCGAGCGGCTCGAGGCCGGTGAGGCGGTCTCGGCACTCTGGGCCGAACTGCCCGCGCCGCTGGCCGACAACGCCTGGCTGGCGGCGCGGCATCGGCGGCTCTGCGTGGCGCTGGGTCGCCAGGCGGAGCGGCAGGGGCAGGGCGAGCCGGCCCTTGCCCTCTATGCCCGGGCCGGCTGGCCGGAGGCGGGCCATACCGGCAGCGTCGAGGGGCGCATCCGCCACCTGCGCCTGCTGGAGCGCCGTGGGGAGTCCGCCGCGGCCCTGGCCCTGGCCGAGCCCCTGGCCGAGTCCCCGGCCAGCGAGGAGGAGGCCCAGGCGCTGGGACGGCTGGTGCCGAGGCTGCGTCGCCGGCTGGGGCTTGCCCCGCGGACCTTCCCGCGAGAGCCGGCCCCCCGGCAGTGGACCCTGACCCTGCCGCCCGGTCCGGTGGAGGCCGCGGTGCGCGACCACCTGCACGATGATGCGGCGCCGGTGCACTACGTGGAGAACAGCCTGTTCATCGGGCTCTTCGGCCTGCTCTGCTGGGAGGCGCTCTTCGCGCCGCTGCCCGGCGCCTTCTTCCATCCCTTTCACCACGGTCCGGCGGACCTCTACCGCGAGGACTTCTTGGCCCGCCGCCGCGACCGCTTCGATGCCTGCCTGGCCCGGCTCGAGACCGGCGAGTATCGCGAGGCGATCCGCGCCACCTGGCATGCAAAGCAGGGGCTGGCCTCGCCCTTCGTGCATTGGGGGGCACTCGACGCGGAACTGCTCGAGCGGGCGCTGGCCTGCCTGCCGGCCGCCCACCTGCGCGTCTGCTTCGAGCGGCTGCTCGGCGACCTCAAGGCCAACCGGGCCGGCCTTCCTGACCTGATCCAGTTCCTTCCCGAGGCCCCGCAGGGCGAGCCGCGCTATCGGCTGATCGAGGTGAAGGGGCCCGGCGACCGGCTGCAGGACAACCAGCGGCGCTGGCTGGCCTTCTTCCATGCCCGGGCGATCCCCGCCGCGGTCTGCCATGTGCGCTGGGCGGTGGACGGCGAATGAGCGGGGAGGCGGGCTATCGCGTGGCGGTGCGCGCACTGTGCGACTTCACCGCCCGGGAGGGGGACCTGGACCATCGCTTCACCCCGGCCCCCAGCGCCCGGGAGGGCATCGCGGGCCATGCCCTGGTGGCGAGGCGGCGTGGCGGGGGATACGAGGCCGAGCTGCCCCTCTCCGGCACCTTCGAGGGGCTGACGGT
Organism: Halomonas sp. CKK8; assembly: GCF_029625235.1. NCBI lineage: Bacteria > Pseudomonadati > Pseudomonadota > Gammaproteobacteria > Oceanospirillales > Halomonadaceae > Halomonas > Halomonas sp. CKK8. Next base: position 370,785 of record NZ_CP121193.1, read on the forward strand.
GGGCGGCCGCGCCGACGGCTTCGACCCGGCGGCCAACCGCCTGGAGGAGGTCAAGACCCACCGCGGGCGCCTGGAGCGCATGGCCGACAATCAGCGGGCCCTGCACTGGGCGCAGGTCAGCGTCTACGGCGCGCTGCTGTGTGCCGAGCGCGGCCTCGCCTCGCTGACCCTGGCGCTGGTCTACCTGGACATCACCACTGGCCGCGAGACCGTGCTGACCCGCGAGGCGAGCGCCACCGAACTGCAGGCCTTCTTCGCGACCCAGTGCCGGCGATTCCTGGACTGGGCGGCGCAGGAGGCCCGGCATCGCGAGCGGCGTGATGCTGCCCTTGGCGAACTCGCCTTTCCCCACGACCACTTCCGTCCCGGTCAGCGCGACCTGGCGGAGAGCGTCTACAAGGCCGCCAGTACCGGCCGCTGCCTGCTGGTCCAGGCGCCCACCGGCATCGGCAAGACCCTCGGCACCCTCTTTCCGCTGCTCAAGGCCATGCCCCGCCAGGGGCTCGACCGCCTGGCCTTCCTGACCATGAAGACGCCGGGGCGCCGGCTGGCGCTGGATGCCCTGGCCGTGCTCGGTGGCGGGGCGGCCGAGGCCCGGCCGCTGCGGGTGCTGGAGCTCACCGCCCGGGACAAGGCCTGCGAGTATCCGGACCGGGCCTGCCACGGCGAGGCCTGCCCGCTGGCGGCGGGCTTCTACGACCGGCTGCCGGCGGCGCGAGAGGCCGCCGTGGCGCGTGGCTGGCTGGACCGCGAGGCGCTGCGCGAGGTGGCCCTCGACCACGGCGTCTGTCCCTACTACCTGGGGCAGGAGCTGGCGCGCTGGTGCGACGTGGTCGTCGGCGACGTCAACCACTGGTTCGATGCCAACGCCCTGCTGCATGGCCTCGCCCGGGCCAACGGCTGGCGCCTGGGCCTGCTGGTGGACGAGGCCCACAACCTGGTGGAACGGGCCCGGGGCATGTACAGCGCCGAGCTGGACCAGCGCCGCCTCGCCCGGCTGCGCCGTGAGGCTCCCGGGGCCCTGGCGCGCCCCCTGGGGCGACTGGCCCGGCAGTGGCAGGCAGTGGTCAAGGCGGCGGGGATGGGCGAGGCCGGCGAGCCGGGCCGGCCGACCTACCGCGTGCTCGACGGCCTGCCCGAGGGGATGGTCGCGGCCCTGCAGGGGGTCGCCAGCGCCATCACCGAGCACCTTGGCGAACACCCCGACCAGGCCTCCCTTGCGCTCCAGGAGCTGCTCTTCGAGGCGCTGGCCTTCACCCGCCTGGCGGAGTCCTTCGGCGAGCATTCGCTGTGCGACCTGGCCCGTCACGGCCGCGGCCGGGCCGTGCTGGGGCTGCGCAACCTGGTGCCGGCGGACTTCCTGGCGCCGCGCTTCGCGGCGGCGCAGTCTGCCGTGCTCTTCTCGGCGACCCTGAGCCCCGCCCACTACCACCGGGACCTGCTGGGCCTGCCGGCCGCCACGGTGTGGCAGGAGGTCGCCTCGCCGTTCGCCGCCAAGCAGCTCGAGGTGCGCATCCGCGCCGACATCTCCACCCGGCTGCGCGACCGGGAGGCGTCGCTTTCGCCCATCATCGCCGAACTGGCCGGGCAGTACCGCCGCCGGCCGGGCCACTACCTGGCCTTCTTCAGCAGCTTCGCCTACCTGGAGGCGGCCCTGGCACGGCTGCAGGAGGCCCATCCGGAGATTCCCGTGCGCGCCCAGACCCGCGGCATGCGCGAGGAGGCACGGGACGCCTTCCTGGCCGGCTTCGCGCCGGGCGGTCAGGGGATCGGCTTCGCGGTGCTGGGTGGCGCCTTCGGCGAGGGTATCGACCTGCCGGGCGATCGGCTGATCGGCGCCTTCATCGCCACCCTGGGGCTGCCGCCCTTCGGCCCCTTCAACGAGGCCCTCAAGGCGCGCCTGGCGGCGCGCTTCGGGCGTGGCGACGACTACGCCTACCGCATCCCCGGGCTGATCAAGGTGGTGCAGGCGGCGGGGCGGGTGATCCGCGGCCCGGGCGACGAGGGCACGGTGGTGCTGATGGACGACCGCTTTGCCCGCCGCGACGTGCGAGAGCGGCTGCCGGGGTGGTGGGCGGTCGAGTGATCGCGCCTCAGCGCTGCCAGCGCGGAATCTCCTCCATCCGGGTGGTGATGTCCTCGTCCGCCTCGTATAGCGCCTCGAGCTCCCGGGCGGCGTCCTGGATGGTCTGGATCTGCTGCGTCTCGTTGCCGAACACCTCGAGCTGGCGCAGCAGTGCCTGCTCGTCGTGGGGGCGGAAGGTATCGATGGTGTGCTGGGCCTGCTCCCGGGGAATGCCCAGGCCGATCAGGGCATCACGGGTCAGCTCGAGGCTGGCGGGCAGCAGCTCGCGCACGATATGGGTGACCCCGGCCCGCATCAGCAGGTGGGCGTGGTGGCGGTTGCGTGCCCGGGCATAGAGCTGAAGGTGGGGAAACTGGCGGCGCACCTGGCCGACGATGCGCATCGAGGCCTCGGGGTCTCCCACTGCCACCACCATCACCCGGGCCCGGTCGGCCCCGGCGGCCTTGAGCAGGTCGATGCGCGAGGCATCCCCGTAGTAGACCTGGTTCCCGTAGTGGCGCACCACCTCGACCTGGTCGGCGTTGATGTCGAGCACCGTGTAGGGGATCTTCAGCCCCTGCAGGGCACGCCCCATGATCTGCCCGAAGCGGCCGAATCCGGCGATGATGATCTGCGGGGCGTCGTCGGGCAGGGTATCGTAGGCGTGCTTGGGCCGGCGGCGGGTGAAGAGGCGGCGAAGGCCGTGCACATGCAGCTGGAAGAGCAGCGGGGTGGTCACCATGGAGAGCGAGATCACCAGGATCAGCAGGCTGACCAGCGACGGGTCGAGCAGGGCGGCGGTCGCCGCCGCGGAGAGCAGCACGAAGCCGAATTCGCCGCCCTGGGAGAGCAACACCCCCAGGTTGAGCCCCTCCTTCCAGCCGGTGCCGTGGACCCTCGCGGCGACCAGCATGGCCATCGCCTTGAGCAGCACCAGCCCCAGGGTCAGGCCGAGCACGACCAGCGGCATCTCGCCGAGCAGGCGGATATCGGCCGTCATGCCCACCGCCATGAAGAACAGCCCCAGCAGCAGGCCGCGATAGGGTTCGATATCGGCCTCGATGTTGTGGCGGTACTTGGAGTCGGCGAGCAGCACGCCGGCGATGAAGGCCCCCAGGGCCATGGAGAGCCCGGCCAGTTCCATCAGCAGGGCGGCGCCGATCACAACCAGCAGGACGGTGCCGGCGAACATCTCACGGCTGCGGGTGGCCGCGGCATAGTGAAACAGCGGGCGCAGCAGGTAGCGGCCGCCGACGATCAGCCCGAGGAAGGCACCGATGGCCACCAGCACGCCCTTGAGCAGGGGCATGAGGCCGTCCGCCATCAGGGCGTCGGCGGCCAGCATGGGAATGATCGCCAGCACCGGGATCGCCGCCAGGTCCTGGAACAGCAGCAGGGCGAAGGCATTGCGGCCGTGGCGGGTCTGCAGCTCCTTACGCTCGCCGAGCAGCTGCAGCACCAGCGGCGTGGAGCAGAGCCCCAGGCTGAAGCCCACGACCAGGGCCGCGGCGGGGGAGAGCCCCAGCCACCAGGCGGCAAGCGCGAGCAGGGCCGTGGTGATGGTCACCTGCAGGCTGCCGAAGCCGAACACCGCCTTGCGCATCACGCGCAGTCGCGAGGGCTTGAGTTCCAGGCCGATCACGAACAGCAGGAAGACGATGCCGACCTGGGAGAACTGCAGCACCGCCTCGGCGTCCGCCACCAGGGCCAGGGCCGAGGGGCCGATGACCACCCCCGCGGCCAGGTAGCCCAGTACCTCGCCCAGCCCCAGGCGCTTGAAGACCGGCACGATCAGCACCGCCGCCGCGAGGAAGATCAGCGCATTGAGCAGCAGGTCGATGGCCAAGGGGCCTCCTTGCGATTGGCGGTGGGGAGCCCCATCCTAACCGATGAAGGCCATGCCGTGGTCATGCAAGTGTCGGGCCAGGTGAGCGGGCTCGGCAACGAGAGGCCCCAGTCTCTGGGGCCCTGTCAGAAGGAGAGCGTCATGCGACACAATGCCGATTTCAGCCGCCGTGCGGTGGTCACCCCCGACCAGTACCGCTGGGTGGACTCCCCCACCCCGGGGGTGGAGCGGATGATGCTGGACCGGGTCGGCGACGAGGTGGCCCGGGCCACCTCCCTGGTACGCTATGCGCCCGACAGCACCTTCCCGACCCACGAGCACGGTGGCGGCGAGGAGATCCTGGTGCTGGAGGGCGAGTTCGCCGACGAGCATGGCCGCTATCCCGCGGGCCACTATTTGCGCAACCCCATCGGCACGTCTCACGCCCCGCGGGTGGGCGAAGAGGGGGCGCTGATCTTCGTCAAGCTGCACCAGTTCTCGCCGGACGACACCGAACAGAAGGTCATCGACACCCGCGCCGGTGGCTGGCGCCCCGGGCTCGTCGAGGGTCTCGAGGTGCTGCCGCTCCACGACTTCGAGGGCGAGCACGTGGCGCTGGTGCGCTGGGCGCCCAACACCCGCTTCCAGACCCATGCCCACTGGGGCGGCGAGGAGATCCTGGTCCTCGAGGGCACCTTCCACGACGAGCATGGGGCCTATCCCGCCGGCAGCTGGCTGCGCAGCCCCCATCGCAGCCAGCATACGCCCTTCACGGGCGAGGATGGCGCGCTGATCTACGTCAAGGTCGGGCACCTGCTGCCCGAGTGAGCGGCGCCCCCGTTACGCGTGCTGACAATTCGCTACCGGCCGCGATTGTGCGTTTCGCGACCGCTGTGCTACCTCTAAGGGCGGCACTTCGCCGAATGGAAATCGACAAGGAGACGTCGCATGGGTATCGAAGTAGGCGGCCTGCTGGGCCTTATCTGGCTGATCATCGTCATCTGGGCCATCGTCAAGGTGGCCAAGAGCCCGGCCGGCGGGCTGTCCAAGCTGATCTGGATCCTGGTCCTGCTGTTCTTCCCGCTGATCGGGCTGATCGTCTGGCTCCTGTTCGGGCCCAAGGGATAGCGATTCCCCGGCCTTCCACTCGCCGCATCGGCGGGCGCCTCGCGGCCCATCCGGGCCGCGGGTGTTGCGTGGCGTGAGCCGGACTCGCCGGGCTCAGGCCTGGTTCTTGCCCGCCTCGCGGTTGATCTCCTCCAGGGTGCGCCCCGACACCACGGATTCGGGTTCGGTCGAGGTGGGATTGCGCCTCGCATCGGCGGCCTCGTCCTCCATCTTCACCAGCAGCCAGCCCTCCCCCTGCTCCAGGTGCGTGCGGATCAGCGCATAGCCCCCGCGCAGCTTCTCCCCCTCCAGCCAGACGGTGGCATGGCCCTCCTTGAGCTGTTCGGCGATCGAGGGCCGGTCGTCGCCCTCCTTGAGGTTGCGGTAGTGGCCGCGATCCCAGATCAGCACGGTGCCGGCGCCGTATTCGCCCTCGGGAATCACACCCTCGAAGTCGGCATAGGCCAGGGGATGATCCTCGGTGGGGATCGCCAGGCGCTTGACCCGCGGGTCGGTGGAGGGGCCCTTGGGCACCGCCCAGGACTTCAGCACGCCATCGACCTCGAGGCGGACGTCGTAGTGCATTGTGGAGGCGGCGTGCTGCTGGATGACGAAGCGCGGCCGGTCGCCCTGTCGACCGTTTTCCATGGGCTCGGGGGTACGGCGTGAGTCGCGCTTCTCGCGGTAGCGTGTCAGGGTGTCGCGGGATGCGGCCATGGGGCATCTCCGGGCGGTGGCTACCCCCAGTCTAGTCGCTGACGGGGTTGTCCCGCGGCTCGCCACGATCACACTTGACACACTCCAGGGCGAGGCCGAGCCGCGAGCGCCGCCCGGCCTCGCTGGTCACCCAAGGGCGCTCGGTCCAGGGGGGCTGATGGCGCACGTGCTGGTTATGGCCGCAGGCGAGTTCCGCGACCCAGTGGCTCTCCTCGTCGAGGTGGTAGCCGATGATGGGCTGCTGCATGGGGGGAGGCTATCGCCGCGGCGGGGCCTTGTAGTGGCCGGGTACCCTCACGCGTTCGCCGTTGGGCAGGTCGCGGACATGGGCGGGCACGAAGACCCGCGTGATCACGCTTCTGGCCTTGCGCTCTTTCATGGGTGAGCCCTCCGTGTCATCCCGGGACGTCGTGCCTCCACGTTAGCGCTCGCGGCCACCGGGAATCAATGCTGCCCGGGGCCAGCAGCCCCGGGCGCGGCTCAAGGGCGCCCCGGCCCGGAAGCGGGGCGCGCGCCGCCCCGGGGCAGCCGGGTGAAGCGCACCGGCGGGCTGTACTTCTCGTTGGCGGGCGCGCGCTCGGGGGCCGGACGAACCCGCCAGCCCCGCGAGGTCGCCCACTCCTTGAGCTCCCGGTAGTCGAGCAGCGGGTAGTCCCGCGAGTAGGGGTTGGGGGATGGCGACGGGAAGGCGAAGGCCACATGGGGATAGCGGGCCAGGGCGTCTTCGCTGTCATGGGCGCTGAGCGCCCGGTCCAGCGCGGACTGCCACGCCCGGGACTCGCGACGTGCTACGGCTTGGGTTGCTTGCATCGGATTGCCCTCCGTTGTTGTGCCTGTTGCCGGGCCATGAAAAACGCCCCGCCCGGCAGGGCCGGACAGGGCGTCATCATCTGGGGTGGCGGCAGGCCGGCGGACGCGGGCGCGTCGCGTCTCACGGGTCGCGATGGGCATCTCCATCATGACGAGGCCTCCCTCCATCCTGCCGGGGCGGATGGCCCCGGCCTTGCGTCTACGGGATCAGTCCCAGCTCAGTGCGCCGCCCACCTGGTATTCGGTGACGCGAGTCTCGAAGAAGTTCTTCTCCTTGCGCAGGTCGATGATCTCGCTCATCCACGGGAAGGGGTTCTGCGCGCCGGGGAACTGCTCCTTCAGGCCGATCTGCGCCAGGCGGCGATTGCAGATGAAGTGCAGGTACTCCTCCATGATCGCCGCGTTCATGCCCAGCACGCCGCGGGGCATGGTGTCCCGGGCATAGGCGATCTCGAGCTCGGTGCCCTCGAGGATCATCTGGGTGACCTCGTCCTGGAACTCGGCCGTCCAGAGGTGCGGGTTCTCGATCTTGATCTGGTTGATCATGTCCACGCCGAAGTTCAGGTGCATGGACTCGTCACGCAGGATGTACTGGAACTGCTCGGCCACGCCGGTCATCTTGTTGCGCCGGCCCATGGAGAGGATCTGGCTGAAGCCGCAGTAGAAGAAGATGCCCTCGGTGACGCAGTAGAAGGCGATCAGGTTGCGCAGCAGCTCCTGGTCGGTCTCCGGGGTGCCGGTGTTGAAGTCCGGGCGCGCCAGCGACTGGGTATGCTTGAGGCTCCAGGCGGACTTGGCGGCCACCGAGGGGACCTCGCGGTACATGTTGAAGACCTCGCCCTCGTCCATGCCCAGCGATTCCACGCAGTACTGGTAGGCGTGGGTGTGGATCGCCTCCTCGAAGGCCTGGCGCAGCAGGTACTGGCGGCACTCGGGGTTGGTGATCAGGCGGTAGAGCGCCAGCACCAGGTTGTTGGCCACCAGCGAGTCCGCCGTGGAGAAGTAGCCCAGGCTGCGCTCGACGATGCGCCGCTCGTCCGCGGTGAGGCCCTCGGCACTCTTCCACAGCGCGATGTCGGCGTTCATGTTCACTTCCTGGGGCATCCAGTGGTTGGCGCTGCCGTCCAGGTACTTCTGCCAGGCCCACTCGTACTTGAAGGGCACCAGCTGGTTGAGGTCGGCGCGGGCATTGATCATCTGCTTGTCGTCGACCTCGATGCGCGCCGCGCCCATCTCCAGCTCCTCGAGGCCGGCGGCCACGTCGAGGGCCTCCAGCGAGGCACGGGCACGCGCCAGGCGGTCGCCCTCGGCGGCCCGGTAGCTGCCTCGGCTCTCGGCAACGGCCGCGTTGTCGACCTGGGGCTCGGCAGCGGGCTGCGGAGCGGGCGCCGGCTTGGGTTGCTCGGCGACGGTTGTCTCGTCCTCGTGGAACTCGTCCCAGTTCAGCATCGTCTCTCTCCCGGTGGCATTCCGGATGATGTGGCGGGCGCGGTCGGCGCCTCGGCCAGGGTTCATGGTTGGCAAGAGGGAGGGCAGGGCCTTCCCTCTTGCTTGCGCTTGGCGCTTACTGGCAGGCCTCGCAGCCCAGCTCGTCGATCTCGCCGGCACTCGGTGCCCGCTGGCCGCCCTTGCCCTGCAGGAAGTCGTCGATGCCGCGCGGCTCGCGGCTCGACCCGGCAGAGGGCTCTGGCGCCGGTGCCTGCCCTGGGGCGGCGTTGCTCACGGCATTGAGGGTGCCGCGGTCGACGGTGGACTTCTCCACCGAGGTGGCGCCCAGGGCGCGCAGGTAGTAGGTGGTCTTCAGGCCGCGGAACCAGGCCATGCGGTAGGTCACGTCGAGCTTCTTGCCGGAGACCCCCTTGATGTAGAGGTTCAGCGACTGGGCCTGGTCGATCCACTTCTGGCGCCGCGCGGCGGCCTCCACCAGCCACTTGGGCTCCACCTCGAAGGCGGTGGCGTACTTGGCCTTGAGGTCGTCCGGGATGCGGTCGATGGGCTGGGCCGAGCCGTCGTAGTACTTGAGGTCGTTGATCATCACCTCGTCCCACAGCCCGCGCGCCTTGAGGTCGTTGACCATGGGCGCGTTGACCACCGTGAACTCGCCGGAGAGGTTCGACTTCACGTAGAGGTTCTGGTAGGTCGGCTCGATGGACTGGGTCACGCCACAGATGTTGGAGATGGTGGCGGTCGGGGCGATGGCCATCACGTTGGAGTTGCGCATGCCCTGGCCGGCGATCTTGTCGCGCAGGCGGTCCCAGTCCTGGGTGGCGCTCTCGTCGACCTCGATGTACTTCTCGCCGCGCTCGGTCTTGAGCTTCTGGATGGAGTCGATGGGCAGGATGCCCTGGCTCCACAGCGAGCCCTCGAAGCTCTCGTAGCGGCCGCGCTCGGTGGCGAGATCAGAGGAGGCCTCGATGGCGTGATAGCTGACCAGCTCCATGGAGCGGTCGGCAAACTCGACGGCCGCGTCACTGGCGTAGGCGATGTCCTGGGCGTAGAGGGCGTCCTGGAAGCCCATGATGCCGAGCCCCACCGGGCGGTGCTTGGCGTTGGAGTTCTTCGCCTGGGGCACCGCGTAGTAGTTGATGTCGATGACGTTATCGAGCATGCGCACGGCGGTGCGCACGGTCTTTCTCAGCTTCTCGCCGTCGAGCCTGCCGTCCACCACGTGCTGGGCCAGGTTGACCGAGCCCAGGTTGCACACCGCGATCTCGTCGGCCGAGGTGTTGAGGGTGATCTCGGTGCAGAGGTTGGAGCTGTGCACCACGCCGGCGTGCTGCTGCGGGCTGCGCAGGTTGCACGGGTCCTTGAAGGTGATCCAGGGATGGCCGGTCTCGAACAGCATCGAGAGCATCCTGCGCCACAGGTCCTTGGCGCGGACGCGCTTGTAGAGCTTGAGCTCCCCCGTGCGGGTCATCGCCTCGTACTCCTCGTAGCGCTGCTCGAAGGCCGCGCCGTAGAGGTCGTGGAGGTCCGGGCAGGTGGAGGGGGAGAAGAGCGTCCACTCGCCGTCATCGAAGACCCGCTTCATGAACAGGTCGGGCACCCAGTTGGCGGTGTTCATGTCGTGGGTGCGGCGGCGGTCGTCGCCGGTGTTCTTGCGCAGTTCCAGGAACTCCTCGATATCGAGGTGCCAGGTCTCGAGGTAGGCGCAGACCGCCCCCTTGCGCTTGCCGCCCTGGTTGACCGCCACGGCGGTGTCGTTGACCACCTTGAGGAAGGGGACGACGCCCTGGGACTTGCCGTTGGTGCCCTTGATCCAGGAGCCGAGCGCGCGCACCGGCGTCCAGTCGTTGCCCAGGCCCCCGGCCCACTTGGAGAGCAGGGCGTTGTCGCGGATGGCGCTGTAGATGCCGTCCAGCTCGTCGGGCACGGTGGTCAGGTAACAGCTGGAGAGCTGGCTGCGCACGGTGCCGGCGTTGAACAGGGTCGGCGTGGAGGCCATGTAGTCGAAGCTCGAGAGCAGCTCGTAGAACTCGATGGCCCGCGCCTCGCGGTCGTCCTCGTTGAGGGACAGGCCCATGGCGACCCGCATGAACATCACCTGGGGCAGCTCGTAGCGCACCTCGTCGCGGTGAATGAAGTAGCGGTCGTAGAGGGTCTGCAGGCCCAGGTAGGTGAAGGCGTTGTCGCGATGGTGGTCCAGCGCCTCGCCCAGGCGGTCGAGGTCGAAATCGGCCAGTGCCGGGTCGAGCTGCTCGAACTCGATGCCCTTGGCGATATAGGCCTTGAAGGCCGGCGCGTAGAGCTCGGCCATCTCCCCGTAGGTGGCCTCGTCGGCGATGCCCAGGAAGGAGAGCGCCTCGCGGCGCAGGTTGTCCTGCAGCAGGCGGGCGGTGACGTAGGTGTAGTCGGGATCCTTCTCCACCAGGGTGCGGGCGGTCATCATCAGCGCCTGGGAGACGCCGTCCACGGTGACCCCGTCGTAGAGGTTCTTCAGCGAGTCGTCGACGATCTTCTGGGCCTCGACGTTGGCCAGCCCCTCGCAGGCGTCCGCCACCAGGGTCTCGATGCGGCCCAGGTCCAGCGGGCGGGTGGTGCCGTCGGTGAGGGTCACGTTGAGGCTGGGGTGCGGCTTGACGATGTCGCCGCCGGCCGCGGCCCGCGCCCGGGCGTGTGCCTCGCGGTAGAGCACGTAGGCGCGGGCGACCCGCTGCTCGCCGGCGCGCATCAGCGCCAGCTCGACCTGGTCCTGGATGTCCTCGATGTGCAGGGTGCCGCCGTCGGGCATGCGGCGCAGGAAGGCCTTCTCGATGCTCTCGGTGGACTGGCGGACGAAGTCGCGCACCCGCGAGGAGGTGGCGGCGTTGTCGCCCTCCACGGCGATGAAGGCCTTGCTCATGGCGACGGCGATCTTGTCGGCATCGAAGGCCACGACGTCGCCGTTGCGCTTGATGACGCGCAGGGCCTTGGGTGCGGTGACGGAAACGGACGGCTCGTCCGGTGTGACAATGGTATCCATGGCGCCGGGGGTCCCTGACTGGTGAGTCGGATGGTCGAAGGCCGCCGCGCGGGCGACGGTTGACAGGCATGGTGCCGGTTGCTAAGGCACATGATGTAGTGTTCCTGTCGGATCGAGACACAAGATAGTGTGCTTTCCTGGTCCCATCAAGTGGATAACCTGTGGATCGGCTGTGGCCATCCGGGGGGCAGAATGGCCCCCGTCGCCAGGCCCCGTCGTTGGGCCTCGGAGACACTCCCTGTCGCCATGTGGAGACGGGAAGGCGGAATGTCGGATTTCGGGTATCCTTTAGCCATTGGCGTTGGCTCCCGAGAGCGGGAGCCCCGTGACCGCTCACCTGCCCGCCAGGATGGAACAGAGGATGGACGACAGCTTGCAAGCCCAGGAACAGGATCATGTGCTGATCATCGAGGATGACGAGCGGCTGGCCGGCCTGACCCGCGACTACCTGGAGGCCAACGGCTTCCGGGTCACGGTGGAGGCCGACGGTGCCCGCGGCGTCGAGCGGATCCTCTCCCTGCAGCCGGACCTGGTGATCCTCGACCTGATGCTGCCGGGCGAGGATGGCCTGTCGATCTGCCGCCGGGTGCGCAGCGAGTATCCCGGCCCGATCATGATGCTCACCGCCCGCACCGACGACATGGACCAGGTGCTGGGCCTGGAGATGGGCGCCGACGACTACGTGCCCAAGCCGGTGCAGCCGCGGGTGCTGCTGGCGCGCATGCGCGCCCTGCTGCGGCGCGCCGAGCCGGCCGAGGCCGGCGAGGAGACCCGCCTGACCTTCGCCGACCTGGTGATCGACAACGCCACCCGCGAGGCCTGGCTGGACGGCGAGCGCATCGACCTCACCAGTGCCGAGTTCGACCTGCTGTGGCTGCTGGCCAGCAATGCCGGCCGGGTGTTGACCCGCGAGGAGATCTTCGACCGCCTGCGCGGCATCAAGTACGACGGCCAGGATCGCTCCATCGACGTGCGTGTCTCGCGCATTCGCCCCAAGATCGGCGACGATCCCAACCAGCCGCACCGCATCAAGACGGTGCGCAGCAAGGGCTACCTCTTCGTCAGGGATGGCTGAAGCATGCGTCGGACCCTGGCCGACAGCACCTTCCTGCGCGTCTATGTCCTGCTGGCGCTGGCGCTGCTGCTGACCTTCGGCCTGGCCCTGCTGGGGCTGGCCATGGTCGACCAGGTGCGCCGCGAACACTATCGCGAGCAGCTGGTCGAGCCGCCCATGCGGGTGCTGACCGCCTGGGTCGATTCCCTGCCCGAGACGGGGCGCGAGGCGTGGCTGGCGAGTCGCGCCGAACAGCTCGACATGACCCTTCGGCTGGTGTCGGTCGACGACCTCTCGCTGAACTACTTCTCCCGCTCGCGCCTCGAGCGCGGCCGCGTGCTGGTCATGCCCCGGGGCGAGCATGGCTGGCGCCTGCAGCGCCTGCTCCCCGGTGGCGAGCAGCTGCTGGAGGTCGACGTGGCGAGCCTCAGCGAGCAGCAGTTGCGCGGGCTCACCGAGCTGCTCGCCGAGTGGCTCGCCCAGGCCTCGGGCGAGGCGCGCCGGGCCCAGCTGGAGCGGGTCGCGGGGGACGGTATCCCCCTGCAGCTGAGCGAGTCCCCGCCCGAGGGGCTGGATACCCGCCAGCTGGCGCGCCTGGCCGAGGGGGAGGTGGTGATCCGGCTGCTGCCAGGGCGCTGGTCCATGGCGATGTACCGCCTGCTGCCCGGCAGCGACCCCCAGACCCGCTGGCTGGCCATCGGCCCGGTGAAGGCCTTCGAGCCGCTGCCGGTCTCGCTGCAGCTGCTGCTGCTGGTGCTGCTGCTCGGCGTGCTGGCGGCGATCATCTACCTGATCGTGCGCGGGGTGGAGGCCCGCATGGCGCGCCTGGAGCTGGCGGCGACCCGCATCGCCGGGGGACGGCTGGATACCCGGGTCAAGGTCGAGAGCGGCGACTTCCTGGGGCGCCTGGGGATGGCCTTCAACGGCATGGCCGCCCAGGTGCAGTCGCTGCTGCGCGCCCAGCAGGACATGATCCGCGCCGTCTCCCACGAGCTGCGTACCCCGGTGGCACGCATCCGGTTCGCGGTGCAGATGGTCGAGGACATGACCGATGATCCGGCGATCCGTCGGCAGCTGGAGGGCGTCGATGGCGACATCACCGAACTCGACGAGCTGATCGACGAGATCCTCACCTATGCCCGGCTGGGCAGCGAGACGGCCAATGGCGCCGAGCTCGAGACCTCGCTGGTCGACTGTCGCGCCATGGCCGAGCGGGTCATCGAGGCGTTGCGGCCGCTGCATCGCACTATCCGCATCGAGCTCGAGGCGGGGCCGGAAGTCGAGGTCCAGGCAGAGCCCCGCTACCTGCAGCGGGCGCTGCAGAACCTGGTGGCCAATGCCTGCCGTCACGCCCGTTCCCGGGTGGTGATCCGCCTGCAGAGCGAACCCCGGCTGGTGCGCCTGGACGTGGAGGACGATGGTCCCGGCATTCCCGCGGCGGCGCGCAGCGAGGTCTTCAAGCCCTTCGCGCGCCTGGACGACAGCCGCACTCGCCGCTCCGGCGGCTACGGGCTGGGGCTCTCCATCGTGCAGAAGGTCATGGCCTGGCACGGCGGCAGCGTGATGGTGGATGCCAGCGCCACACTGGGCGGGGCGCGCTTCACCCTGCTGCTGCCGCGGCGCAACGCTACGCCGGCCTGATCCCCTCCAGCACCGCGAAGGAGGTCTCCCGGGCGGTGCGCAGGAAGTCCTCCATCCAGGGCGCGCCGCGGGTCTCCTCGCGGATGGCCGCGAACAGCGTGCTCCACACCCCCTTCTCGCCCAGGGCCACGGCCTTGACGTAGTCGCGCTCCAGGTACTCGGTCAGCGCCCAGTTGGGCAGGGCGCAGACGCCGCGTCCGCTGGCCACCAGCTGCATCATCATGATCGTCAGCTCGGCGGTACGCACTTCCTTCGGCCGCACCCCGGCGGGGTCGAGGAACTGGGTGAAGACGTCGAGCCGGGAGTGTTCCACCGGATAGGTGATCAGGGTCTCCTCGGCCAGCTCCTCGGGCGTGACAAAGGGGCGTCCCGCCATGGGGTGCTGCCGGGCCACCGCCAGCAGGCCCTCGTAGCGGAACAGCGGCTCGTAGTGGATCCCGGGCAGCGGCTGGGGGTCGGCGGTGATCACCAGGTCGAGCTGTTCGCGGGCCAGTGCCGGCAGGGGGTCGAAGTGGTGGCCGCCGGGGATGTCGATCTCCACCTCCGGCCAGTGGTTGCGGAAGTGGTCGATGGTGGGCATCAGCCACTGGAAGCAGCTGTGGCACTCGATGGCCATGTGCAGCCTTCCCTGCTCGTTGCCGGCCAGCCGGGCCAGGTCGCGCTCGGCCATGCGCACCAGCGGCAGGACCTGCTCGGCCAGGGTCAGCAGGCGCGTGCCGGCCCGGGTGAACTCCACCGGCCGGGTCTTGCGCAGGAACAGCGGGCTGCCCAGGCGCTCCTCGAGGTCCTTGACCTGGTGGGAGAGGGCCGACTGGGTCAGGTGCACACGTTCGGCGGCTTCCACCAGGGAGCCGGCATCGCGGAGGGCGACCAGGGTGCGCAGGTGACGGAGTTCGAGCATTAGAGTGAGCCTGATTCATCTTAAAGATTAAGAAGTTTAGTTTGATTCACATCCGCTGGCCAGCGAGACTTCCCGGCATCACTCATGCAGAAGAGACATCATCATGACGCTGGCTCATGTCATCGGCTATCCGCGCATCGGCGCGGACCGTGAATTGAAGCGTGCCACCGAGGCCTACTGGCAGGGCGACATCGACCGCGAGGCCCTGGAGGCCACCGGACGTGCCCTACGCCTGGCGAACTGGGCGGCCCAGCTCGAGGCCGGACTCGACCTGGTGACGGTGGGGGACTTCGCCTTCTACGACCAGGTGCTCGATGTCTCGGTGCTGCTGGGGGCGGTGCCGCGGCGCTTCGGGGCCGAGGCGGAGGTGGCGCGCGGCGAGGTGTCGCTGGACACCGCCTTCCGCATGGCCCGGGGGCGGGCCCCCGGCGGCGAGCCGGCTGCGGCCTGCGAGATGACCAAGTACTTCGATACCAACTATCACTACCTGGTCCCGGAGCTGCATCCCGGCCAGCGCTTCCGGCTCTCCAGTACCCGGCTGTTCGACCAGGTGGAGGAGGCCCGGGCCGCCGGCCACCCGGTCAAGGTGGCCCTGACCGGTCCCCTGACCTGGCTGTGGCTGGGCAAGGGGCGCGGCGAGGCCGGCGACGATTTTGACCGGCTTTCGCTGCTCGACGGCGTCCTCGATGTCTATGCCGAGGTGCTGGAGCGGCTGGCCGGGCAGGGCGTCGAGTGGGTCCAGCTCGACGAGCCGGCGCTGGTGCAGGACCTGCCCCTGGCCTGGCGGCAGGCCTACGAGCGCGCCTACCATCGGCTGCAGGCCACCCCGGTCAGGCTGCTGCTGGCAAGCCCCTTCGGTGGCCTGGGCGACAACCTCTCCCTGGCGGTGGGCCTGCCGGTGGATGGCCTGCACATCGACGTGGTGCGTGCCCCGGCGCAGCTCGACGCGGTGCTGGATCGCCTGCTGCCCCACAAGGTGCTCTCGGTGGGGGCCATCGACGGGCGCAACGTCTGGCGAGCCGACCTGGCCCTGTGGCGCGAGCGCCTGGCCACGGCGCGCATGCGCCTGGGCGAGCGGCTGTGGATTGCCACGAGCTGCTCGCTGCTGCACGTGCCGGTGGACCTGGCCGCGGAGACCACGCTGGATGCCGAGCTCAGGAGCTGGCTGGCCTTCGCCCGGCAGAAGCTCGACGAGACAGCCACCCTGGCACGCCTGCTGGATGGCCGCGCCGGCGCCGCCGACCGGGATCGCGTGGAGGCCGCCAGCCGGGCCCTGCAGTCGCGCCGCGAGGCGCCTCGCCTGCATCGCCCCGAGGTGGCCGAGCGGCTGGCCGGGGTCACGGCGGCCGATACCCGGCGCGCGCGCCCCTTCGCCGATCGTGCCGTGGCCCAGCAGCGCCATCTCGCGCTGCCGCTGTTCCCCACCACGACGATCGGCTCCTTCCCCCAGACGGCTCAGATCCGCGCCGACCGGCGCGCCTTCAAGGCCGGCGAGCTCTCTCGCGAGGCCTATGAGGCCCGGATGCGTGAGGAGATCGCCCGGGTGGTGGCCCGCCAGGAGGCGCTGGGCATCGACATGCCGGTGCACGGCGAGCCCGAGCGCAACGACATGGTCGAATACTTCGGCGAGCAGCTCGACGGCTACGCCTTCACGCGCTTCGGCTGGGTGCAGAGCTACGGGACGCGCTGCGTCAAGCCACCGATCCTCTTCGGTGACGTGGTCCGCCCGGCGGCGATGACGGTGCGCTGGAGCGAATATGCCCAGTCGCTCACCGAGCGGCCGATGAAGGGGATGCTCACGGGGCCGGTGACCCTGCTGCAGTGGTCCTTCGTGCGCGACGACCAGCCCCGCGAGACCACCTGCCGGCAGCTCGCCCTGGCGCTGCGCGACGAGGTCCTCGACCTCGAGGCGGCGGGCATCCGCGCCATCCAGATCGACGAGCCGGCGCTGCGCGAGGGGCTGCCGCTGCGCCGCGCCGAGTGGCAGGGCTACCTCGACTGGGCGGTGGCCTGCTTCCGGCTGGCCGCCTCGGGGGTGCGCGACGAGACCCAGATCCACACCCACATGTGCTATGCGGAGTTCAACGACATCATCGAGTCGATTGCCGCCCTGGACGCCGATGTGATCACCATCGAGACCTCGCGCTCGGCGATGGAGCTGCTCGACGCCTTCCAGGACTTTGCCTACCCCAACGCCATCGGGCCGGGGGTCTACGACATCCACTCGCCCAACATCCCCGAGGTGGCCTGGATGGTGGCGCTGATGGAGAAGGCCGCCGAGCGCATCCCGGTCGAGCGGCTCTGGGTGAACCCGGACTGCGGCCTCAAGACCCGCGGCTGGGAAGAGGTGGAGCCGGCCCTGGCCAACATGGTCGAGGCGGCACGGGAACTGAGGCGTCGCCATGGCTGACGCGCAGCGTTGAGCCCGAAGCCGGCGCGCGAGGGCGGAGTGGCTGGTATGCTGCGGCCTCAGGGAACATCGCCGACACGCAAGGAGCCGCCATGTCTCGTCACACCGTTTCCGCCGCCCGTCCCCTCGTCCTGCTGGGGGCGGTCCTGTGGCTTGCCGGCTGCGCCGCCACCCCCGACGGCGCGGCGACACGCCCCGAGGTCAGCGATCGCGGGGCGTCCCGCGAGGATGCGGGTCCCGCGGCATCGCCCATCGCGCCGCTGATGCCCTCGCTCTTCTTCCCCGGCGATGCCGGGACGCTGACCGCCTGGCGCTGCATGCCGGCCCAGGACCTGGTCACCGCGGCGACCGAGGAGGAGCTGAGGCTCTGGTCCGCCCACGGGGCCTACCGGCTGCCGCCGGCGGTGGTGGCCAGCGGCGCCCGCTACCAGCAGGGCGAGCTCAGCTTCTGGAACAAGGGCGACGAGGCGTTGGTGGAGAGCGCCACGGGGCGGCTCGACTGCACCCGCGACCTGACCCAGGAGGTGCTCACCCGTCGCCAGCGGCCGGGGACGATGTTCCACGCCCGCGGCAACGAGCCAGGCTGGGTGGTCAACCTGGCCAGCGACCGGCCCGAGGCGACCCTGGTGCTGGACTACGGGCAGCGCGAGATGACCCTGCCCTACCGGGTGACCACCCTGGACAACGGCGAGGGGCGCATGATCCTGGCCAGTGGCCGGGCCGACACGCCCTTCGAGCTGCGCCTCGAGGCGCGGGCCTGCTTCGACAGCATGAGCGGTCAGCCCTTCCCGGCACGGGTCACCCTGAGCATCGACGGCGAGCAGTATCGGGGCTGTGGTCAGGGCATCGCGCCCTGAGCGGAGCTGGCGAAAACTGTCTGCGCTCGGCCATACGTCGTTAAAAATCGGCTTAAGGACCTCATTTAGCAGCAAGTAAACTCGATCCTGGCGCCGATTGTTGCCTAGTCTGGCCATCGCTCGACGACCTTTCGCCGAGCCCCGGCTGCTGGAACGGGGTGAGTTTTCGGTTTAATCGAATGAAAGCGGCGGATCTTTGCGCTTTCCGTTGCAATTCGTGCACGTAAAATGGCGATCAATGTCCCGATACCGCATCCAAGGAGATCGCCATGACCACCCGTGCCCTCGTCCTCACCGCCTCCATCCTCGGCGAGAAGGGCCAGTCCATCGCCCTGGCCGAGCATTTCCGGACCCGCGCCGCCGAGCGCGGGGGGCTGGCGGTGACCCACCGCGACCTGGTCGCCGAGGCGCTGCCGCACCTCGAGGCTAGTGAGCTCGGCGCCTGGCAGGTGCCGGCCGAGGAGCGTTCGGCCGAGCAGCGGGCGCTGGCCGAGCGCTCCGACGCCCTGATCCACGAGCTTCTCGACCACGACGTCCTGGTGCTGGCGGTGCCCCTCTACAACCTGGGCATCCCCTCCCAGCTCAAGGCCTGGTTCGATCGGGTGCTGCGGGCCGGCGAGACCTTCCGCTACACCGAGAACGGCCCCAAGGGACTGGTCGAGGGCAAGCGGGCGGTGATCCTGGCGGCCCGTGGCGGCCAGTATGCCGGCACCGAGCTGGACAGCCAGACCCCGCACCTCAAGGGCATGCTGGGGCTGATCGGCATCACCGAGGTGGATGTGGTGTTCGCCGAGGGGCTCAACATGGGCAAGCGTGACTCGGCCATCGAGGAGGCGCGTCAGGCCATCGACGCCCTGGTGGCACGCCTCTGACCGTCACTGTCGACACTTGCCGAAAATGCGCGGGGGTGGCCGGATGGCCACCCCCGCCCGCGTCGGTGCCGGTCGTCAGCACGAACCGGGCGTGCCGACCAGCCACTGGCGGGACACGAAGTCGCTGGTGCAGAGCCCGGGTTCCGGGCTGAGGATGCGGGAACCCAGCCGGGAGAGGGCGTCACGGTTGCCGCGGGAGGGGGAGGGGAGCTGCTCGGAAACCCCGACCGGCTGCCAGCCGCCGTCGTCGCGGGTGGCCAGGGTGAAGGCGAAGGGGTGGAAGCCCGGAAAGCCGAGCCGCAGGTCGGTGGCCACCAGGGTCTCGCGGCCGTCGAGGTGGCGGGTCTCGTAGCGCAGGAAGGGGCCGGCGAACCAGTCGAGGCGACGGCCGCGTGCGCTGTCGAGCGCCGTCGCCTCCAGGTCGTCGCCCCGGGCATAGGTCTCCAGCGACGGTCGGCGGTCGCCATCGAGCACCCCCACCAGGGCCTCGTGGTGGTGCGCGTCGTCGGCCACCGTGACCCGCCACAGCAGGGTATTGAAGGGGGTGGGCTGGACGAGCCGTGGCGCCTGTTCCAGGCCCTGCTCGGCCAGCACCGGGGCGATGCGCGCCTCGACCAGCTGCTTGGCCCCGACCGCGAACACCAGGTAGGCACAGGAGAGGGCCAGTCCCCAGCGCGGGGCCCGCTGCGCCCTGCCGGTGGCCAGTGCCACCCCCACGCCCACCAGCAGCGGCAGGCTATAGAGCGGGTCGATGATGAAAACGATGGGCCAGGCCGCGGGGCGCACCTCCAGCGGCCACCAGAGCTGGGTGCCGTAGGTGGTCAGGGCGTCGAGCAGCGGGTGGGTCAGCAGGATGAGTCCGAAGAAGAGCCCCCAGCGGCGCAGGGAGATGTCTCGGGCCGGGGCGAATCGCGTCGCGAGCAGTGCCAGGGCGGTGGCCAGTCCCGCCAGCACGAACAGCGAGTGGGAGAAGCCGCGGTGCTCGGTGACATTGGCCACGGCATCACCGTAGTCGATGACCACGTCCAGGTCGGGCAGGGTGCCGAGGGCCGCGCCCACCAGGACCGCCTTGCGGCCCAGCCGCCGGCCGAGCACGGCGCCGCCGATTGCCGCGCCCAGCGCGGCCTGGGTAATCGAGTCCATCAGGAGGTCCTTGGTCAGCGGTAAGCCTTTCCTGTGACGCCCCGGCATGCCGGGGGTTCCCCCGGGCTTGGCTCAGTCGGGCCGTGCCCAGGGCGGTGAGGCGGCGAGGATGCGCGCCTGCACCGGGCAGTCGTCGCGGTGGGCGCCCGGCAGGTAGCCGGTGCTCATCAGCAACTCGCCCACGATCTCCGGCCCGGTGAAGCGGAAGGTGCGCCGGAAGAGGCGCACCCAGGCGGCATGATCCAGCGGATGGTGGTGGTCGAGCCAGGCGCGCAGGCTGCCGTGCTCGGCCTGCAGCACCTGCACCACCGCGGCGTTGTGAATCACGGCATCGACCTTGAGGCGGTTACGGATGATGCCCGCATCCGCCAGCAGCCGCGCCCGTTCGGCCTCGCCATAGTTGGCGATGCGGTCGATATCGAAGCCCTCGAAGGCCTCCCGGAAGGCCTCGCGCTTCTTCAGCACGGTGAGCCAGGAGAGTCCCGCCTGGTTGATCTCCAGTACCAGACGTTCGAAGAGGGTGCCGTCGTCGTCCACCGGGAAGCCGTATTCGTGGTCGTGATAGGGGCCGTGGAACGGATGCCCGGGGGCCAGGTCGCAGTAGTGGCTCATGCTGTCGCTCCGGGTGGCAGTGGGGCCGGGAAATGACCGACAATCGTGCCGATACCTTATACCGGGGAGTGCCCGTCATGACATCACCGCTACGCCTGACCCTCGCCGGCGCCCTGCTGGCCGTCACCACCATACCCGCCTGGGCCGAACCCGTGGTGGAGATGCACAAGGACCCGAACTGCGGCTGTTGCACCGCCTGGGCCGAGCACCTGGAGGCCGAGGGCTTCGAGGTCACACAGCACGAAACCCGCGACATGCGGGCGGTGAAGATCGAGCATGGCGTCTCGCCCGAGCTCGCCTCCTGCCACACCGCCGTGGTGGACGGCTACGTGATCGAGGGCCATGTCCCGGCGGCCGACATCCGCCGCCTGCTGGACGAGCGGCCCGACCTGGCGGGCCTGGCGGTGCCGGGCATGCCCCATGGCTCCCCGGGCATGGAGACCGGCCGCCAGGACGACTACGCGGTGCTGGGCTGGCGCCATGACGATCGCACGCCGGCGATCTTCTCCGAATACACCCACGACTGACGCGACAGGAGTTTCCCATGCAGTACCTGCACACCATGGTCCGGGTCAGCGACCTCGACGCCTCGCTGCACTTCTACTGTGACCTGCTCGGCCTGACCGAGGTGCGTCGCAAGGAGAGCGAGAAGGGCCGCTTCACCCTGGTCTTCCTGGCCGCCCCGGAGGACGAGGCCCGCTCCGCCGAGCTCAAGGCGCCGGAGCTGGAGCTGACCTGGAACTGGGATCCCGAGGAGTACTCCGGCGGGCGCAACTTCGGCCACCTGGCCTACCGGGTGGACGACATCTATGCCCTCTGCGAGCACCTGCAGGCGAATGGCGTGACCATCAACCGTCCGCCCCGGGACGGCCACATGGCCTTCGTCAGGAGCCCCGACGGCATCTCAGTGGAGCTGCTGCAGGCGGGCGAGGCGCTGCCGCCCAAGGAGCCCTGGGTCTCCATGGAGAATACCGGGACCTGGTGATATCCAGGCGAAAGCTGGCTGCGCTCGCCCATACGGCGTTGAAAACCGGCTCGTGCGCGAGTCCGATCAAAATGCTCATTTAGCAGCTTGTAAACTGCGCTTTTTCGCCGATTTCCGCCTTGTCTGGCCGTCGCTCGCTGCGCTTTCTCGCTGGATATTGTATCAGTCGGGGCGCCAGGCCATCCGTCCGCTGCCCAGGAAGACCAGCGCCAGGGCGCCGAACAGGAAGAAGCCCTGCAGCTCCAGGGCCCAGCCGCCGTTGTCCTTGAAGGCGGTGACCTCCCCCATGTGCACCAGGAAGATGGCCACCACCATGTTGGCGGCCATCAGCAGTCCCGCCACGCGGCTTCGCCAGCCGACCAGCGCCATCAGCGGCGCCACCACCTCGCCGACCAGCACGCCGTAGGCGAGCACGGTGGGTAGCCCCTGGCCGGCCAGGGTGTTGCCGATCCAGGTCAGGTTGCCCGGGTTGAGCAGCTTGGTCAGCCCGTGGGGCAGCAGCAGGCCGGCCACGGTGAGTCGCAGGATCAGCTTGCCGAGGGCATCGTTGTGGAGCGCGTGAAGCATGCGGGGCCTCATGGGGAGCAATGAACGGTGGAGCGGGGGAATTGTCTCGATGCCCCGGCTGGGGCAAGCTTGGTGCCTGGGCAATCGCCTCGTGCCTCAAGGAAGATACCATGATGATCAAACCGTTACGCAATACACTGATGCTCGCGGCCGGCGCCCTGCTGCTGGCCGCCTGCGGGGGTGGGCCGGCGCCCCAGGTCGCCGACGAGCCCACGGCGCGGCTCGAGGGGCCGGTGGTCGACCAGCGCTGGAACCTGCTGCTGGTGGGCACCGACGAGCGCCTCGAGATGCCGGAGCGCCCCCACTTCGTGATCGACCGCGATGGCAGGGTGAGCGGCAGCGACGGCTGCAATCGGCTGACCGGCCGGGCCGCGCTGGGCGACAACAACCGCATCGCGTTTTCGGACCTGGCCACCACCCGACGCGCCTGCCCCCGGGCCGAGGACGCCGCCCGGGTGACCGGCATGCTGGAGAACGCCTACCGCTACCTGATCGACCACGACCGGCTGGTGTTCTTCGGCCCCGACCAGCGAGTGCTGGGCGGCTGGCGACGCGTCGACTGACACCGCCACCAGTGACCAGGCAAAGAAAAGGGCCATCGCAAACTGGCGTGATGCCGTCCTGTAGGAGCGATCTTCAGATCGCGAAAGAAGGCCGGAGGCCTTCCCGGCTATAAGCACTCAGCCCCGGGGGCGCCTGTCGGCGCCATTCGCGCAATGAATTGCGCTCCCACAGGGGGTACTTCACCTCTTTCACACCAAAACGCGATGAACCAAAGAAAAGGGCCCGCCATTGGCGGGCCCTTGTGGCTGGGGGAGTGACTCCGATCAGAGCGCGGCGATCTTGTCGTGCTGTTCCACCAGCAGGCGACGAGCCGCTTGGAAGTCCGCGAGCTTGCCGCGTTCCTTCTCGACCACCGCCTCCGGCGCCTTGGCGACGAAGCTCTCGTTGGAGAGCTTCTTCTCGATGCCGCCGATCAGCTTGTCCTGCTTGTCGATCTCCTTGGCCAGGCGGGCGAGCTCGGCCTCCTTGTCGATCAGGTCGGCCATGGGCACCAGTACCTCCATCTCGCCCACCAGCTGGGTGGCCGACAGCGGCGCCTGCGCAGGATCGTCGAGCCACTCGACGCGCTCCAGCTTGGCCAGCTTGGCGAGGAAGGGCCGGTTGGCCGCCAGGCGCTCACGGTCGGCGGCGCTGCCCTTGGTAAGCAGTACCTCCAGCGGCTTGCCCGGGGCGATGTTCATCTCGGCGCGGATGTTGCGCACCGCGACGATCACCCCCTTGAGCCATTCGATATCGCGGGTCGCCGACTCGTCGACCTGGCTGTCACCGGCCTGCGGCCAGGGCTGCACCATCAGGGAGTCCCCCTCGGCCTGGCAGGTGCCGGCCAGCGGGGCGACGCGCTGCCAGATCTCCTCGGAGATGAAGGGCATCATCGGGTGGGCCAGGCGCAGGATCGCCTCCAGCACGCGCACCAGGGTGCGGCGGGTGCCGCGCTTGGCCTCCGCGGAGGCGGCCTCGTCCCACAGCACCGGCTTGGAGAGCTCCAGGTACCAGTCGCAGTACTCGTTCCAGACGAAGTCGTAGAGCGCCTGGGAGGCATGGTCGAAGCGGAACTCCTCCAGGGCCCTGGTCACCTGGGCCTCGGTCTGCTGCAGGCGCGAGACGATCCAGCGGTCGGCCAGCGACAGCTCGACCGGCTCACCGCCCAGCCCGGTGTCCTCGCCCTCGGCGTTCATCAGCACGTAGCGCGAGGCGTTCCACAGCTTGTTGCAGAAGTTGCGGTAGCCCTCCAGGCGACCCATGTCGAACTTGATGTCGCGCCCGGTGGTGGCCTGGGAGAGGAAGGTGAAGCGCAGGGCGTCGGTGCCGTGGGGCTCGATGCCCTCGGGGAACTCGGCGCGGGTGGCCTTCTCGATTGCTCGGGCCTTCTGCGGCTGCATCATGTTGCCGGTGCGTTTCTGGACGAGGCTCTCCAGGTCGATGCCGTCGATCAGGTCGATGGGGTCGAGCACGTTGCCCTTGGACTTGGACATCTTCTGGCCCTGGCCGTCGCGCACCAGGCCATGCACATAGACCTGCTGGAAGGGCACCTCGCCCATGAACTTGCCGGTCAGCATGATCATCCGCGCGACCCAGAAGAAGATGATGTCGAAGCCGGTGACCAGCACGCTGGAGGGGTGGAAGGTCGCCAGCTCCGGGGTCTCTTCCGGCCAGCCCAGGGTGCCGAAGGTCCAGAGCCCGGAGCTGAACCAGGTGTCGAGAACGTCCTCGTCCTGGGTCAGCTCGACCTCGGCGGAAAGACCATGCTTCTCTCGGGCCTCCTGCTCGCTTCTCGCCACGTAGACGTTGCCGTCGGCGTCGTACCAGGCGGGGATGCGGTGGCCCCACCACAGCTGGCGGGAGATGCACCAGTCCTGGAGGTCGCGCATCCAGGCGAAGTACATGTTCTCGTAGTTCTTCGGCACGAACTGGATGTCGCCTTTCTCCACGGCCTCGATGGCGGGCCTGGCCAGCTCTTCGACGGCCACGAACCACTGGTCGGTGAGCAGCGGCTCGATGACGTCGCCGGAGCGGTCGCCGTAGGGCAGGGTGTTGCTGACGGTCTCCACCTGCTCGAGCAGGCCGGCGGCCTCCATGTCGGCGACGATGCGCGCCCGCGCCGCGAAGCGGTCCAGGCCGGCATAGGCCTCGGGCAGGGTCGGGTCGACATCGGGCAGCGGCCGGCCCTGGATGTCGAAGGCCTCGGCGCGGGCAAGGATGGCGGCGTCCTGGGTGAAGACGTTGATCAGCGGCAGGCCCTGGCGGCGGCCCACCTCGTAGTCGTTGAAGTCGTGGGCCGGGGTGATCTTCACGCAGCCCGAGCCCTTCTCCATGTCGGCGTGCTCGTCGGCGACGATGGGGATCCGACGGCCGACAAGCGGGAGCTCGACGAACTTGCCCACCAGCGACGCGTAGCGCGGGTCGTCGGGGTTGACCGCCACGCCGGTGTCGCCGAGCAGGGTCTCGGGGCGGGTGGTGGCGACCACCAGGTGGTCGCGGCCGTCGTCGGTGGTGACGCCGTCGGCCAGCGGGTAGCGGAAGTGCCAGAAGCTGCCCTGCTGGTCGCGGTTCTCGACCTCGAGGTCCGAGATGGCGGTGTGCAGGGTGGGGTCCCAGTTGACCAGCCGCTTGCCGCGGTAGATCAGCTCCTCCTCATGGAGGCGCACAAAGACCTCCTGCACCGCCCGGTAGAAGCCGTCGTCCATGGTGAAGCGCTCGCGCGACCAGTCGACGCTGGCGCCCATGCGGCGCAGCTGGCGGGTGATATGACCGCCGGACTCCTGCTTCCACTCCCATACCCTGTCGATGAAGGCCTCGCGGCCCAGGTCGAAGCGGGTCTTGCCCTCCTCGGCGGCGACCTTGCGCTCGACCAGCATCTGGGTGGCGATGCCGGCGTGATCGGTGCCCACCTGCCAGAGGGTGTTGCGCCCCTGCATCCGCCGCCAGCGGATCAGGGTGTCCATGATGGTGTCCTGGAAGGCGTGGCCCATGTGAAGGCTGCCGGTCACGTTGGGCGGCGGGATCATGATCGCGTAGGGCGTGCCCTCGCCCGAGGGGGCGAAGCGGTTGTCGGCTTCCCAGCGCTCGTACCAGCGGGATTCGATCTGCTCGGGTTGGTAGGTCTTGTCCATGGGCATTCCGGGTCGAGGAGGTGGCACCGACCCATGGCAGCGCGCCTCGCGGGGGCTGCCAGGGTGCCGGGGATGCTGAAAAATGGGCCCGATTATAGCGTGATGCCGGGGGAGGCGTCAGCCCGCCTGGCCCTTGAGCTGGTGGGGGGTGACCGGGTAGCCGCGCTTCTTGTAGGTCTGCCAGCACTCGCGCTTGGCGGTGAGCACGTCCTGGTGCTGGTTGATGATCTCGGCGACCCGCTCGAAGCGCGAGAACCACTCGGGGATCCCGGGATGCAGGTTGAGCAGCGCCTGGGGCGGCTCGCCGTCCATCGGCAGGTCCTGCCAGCCGATGGTTACCGGCACGTCCTCGGCCGCCTCGTCCCCCGACAGGGCGTGCGGCACGTAGGCATCGGCCCGGAAGGTCCAGAGCCGGTCGTCCAGCTCCCGGGCCATGGCTTCGTTCTCGGCATGCAGGTGCAGCCGGTAGCCCTTGCGATAGATCGTCTCGGCCAGCCGGCAGGCGAAGAGCAGGCGGGCCTCGAGCGTGGTATCGGGGAGGATATAGAAGTCGACTTGGGTCATGGGTTATCGCAGAGCAACTCGTCGCGGGGCTGATCCGGCGACAGGGCGCGAAGGGGCGCTGTGAACCCTACCCTGGGCGCTACCGATGCCTTCCCTGGCATAGGCCCCCCTCTTTGCCCTGTCCCTGGCGCCCCTTGAGCGAAAGAAGGCGTAAGCTCGGTTGGCTTAGGCCAGGCGCGTCAGCCAGCCGCGGGTGTCCTCGCGGCGGCCGTACTGCAGGTCGAGCAGGCGGGTGCGCAGGCGCTTGGCCACCTCGTTGTCGCCCTGGGCGGAGAGGCGGATACGGTCGCTCTCGGTGACCAGTTCGCCCACCGGGGTGATCACCGCGGCGGTACCGCAGGCGAAGATCTCGGTGATCTCGCCGGAGGCGGCGCCCTCGCGCCACTCCTCGATGCTGATCGGGCGCTCCTCCGGGGTCAGGCCCTCGTCCTTGGCCAGGGTCAGCACCGAGTCGCGGGTCACGCCCTCGAGGATGGTGTCGGTGAGGCGCGGGGTGACGATGCGGCCGTCGCGGAACACGAAGAAGAGGTTCATGCCCCCGAGTTCCTCGATCCACATGTTCTCGGCGGCGTCGAGGAAGGCGACCTGGCTGCACTCATGGGCCGCGGCCTCCTTCTGGGCGGCCAGCGAGGCGGCGTAGTTGCCGCCGCACTTGGCGTAGCCGGTGCCGCCGGGGGCGGCGCGCTTGTAGTGCGAGGAGAGCCAGATGGAGACCGGCTTCACGCCGCCCTGGAAGTAGGCGGCCGCCGGCGAGGCGATGACGTAGTAGTCGACCTCATGGGACGGGCGCACCCCGAGGAAGGTCTCGCTGGCGATCATGAAGGGACGCAGGTAGAGGCTCGACTCGTCGGCCTCGCTGGCCGGGGTCGGCACCCAGGCCTGGTCCTGGGCGAGCAGTGCCTTGAGCGAGTCGACGAAGTCCTCGTCGGAGAGCTCCGGCAGGGCCAGGCGGCGGGCGCTGCGGCGGAAGCGCTCGGCGTTCTTCTCCGGGCGGAAGGTCCAGACCGAGCCGTCGGCGTGGCGGTAGGCCTTGATGCCCTCGAAGATCTCCTGGCCGTAGTGCAGCACCGCGGCGGCGGGGTCCAGTGTCAGCGGGCCGTAGGGGCGCACCTCATGGCCGTGCCAGCCGGCATCGAGGGTCCAGCGGACATGGGCCATATGGTCGGTGAAGTAGCGACCGAAGCCCGGGTTGTCGAGGATGTCGTTGCGGATCGTTTCCGCGGTGGGACGGGTGGAGGGGCTCACGGAAAAGCGTTCAAGGGACACGGCAAGAGGTCTCCGCTACTGGCGGGGCGCATCCGGGCGCCCGCGGCACGAAACAGGATACCGGGCCGGCGAGGGCCCGGTGCATGGAAGTCGACATCCCACATGAAAAGGTCACCACCGCAAAAAGGCAACCCTGCCGGGCGCGAAATCAGTCGTCGGTGATCTCGACCTCATGGTCGGTCTCGCGGTCCAGCAGGTACTGGGTCAGCAGCCCCACCGGGCGGCCGCTGGCCCCCTTCTCCTTGCCGGAGGTCCAGGCCGTGCCGGCGATGTCCAGGTGCGCCCACGGGAACTTGTCGGCGAAGCGCGAGAGGAAGCAGGCGGCGGTGATGGTGCCCGCCGGGCGGCCGCCGATGTTCGCCAGGTCGGCGAAGTTGGAGTCGAGCTGCTCCTGGTACTCGTCCCACAGCGGCAGGTGCCAGGCCCGGTCCCAGGCGGTCTCGCCGGCATCCAGCAGGTCCAGCGCCAGGTCGTCGTCGTTGGCGAGCAGGCCGGTGGCATGGTGGCCCAGGGCGATGATGGCGGCCCCGGTCAGGGTGGCGATGTCCACCACGCTTGCCGGCTCGAAGCGCTCGGCGTAGGTCAGGGCATCGCACAGCACCAGGCGGCCCTCGGCGTCGGTGTTGAGCACCTCCACGGAGAGGCCCTTGAGCGTCTTGATGATGTCGCCGGGCTTGGTGGCACGGCCGTCGGGCATGTTCTCGGCGGCGGCGACGATGGCCACCAGGTTGATCCTCGGCTTGATGGCCAGCACCGCGGTCACGGTGCCGAACACGCTGGCCGCCCCGCACATGTCGAACTTCATCTCGTCCATCGCCTCGCCGGGCTTGAGCGAGATGCCGCCGGTGTCGAAGGTGATGCCCTTGCCCACCAGCACGTGGGGCGCCTCGTCGGGGTTCTCGGCACCCTGGTATTTCATGACGATCAGCCGCGAGGGCTGCTCGCTGCCGCGGCCCACGGAGAGCAGGCTGTGGGCGCCCAGGCGCTCCAGGGCCTCCTCGTCGAGGACCTCGACGGAGAGCGCCCCGCCGGAGCCCTGGCCCAGCGCCTCGGCCTGCTCCGCCAGGTAGCTGGGGGTACAGACGTTGCCCGGCAGGTTGCCCAGGGTGCGGGTGGTGGCCATGCCCTGGCCGATGGCGTCGCCGATGCGACCGCCCTGGCGGGCCGCCTCGGCATCGCCCTGCTCGCTGATCAGCAGGGTGACGCGGGCGAGCTGCGGCGCGGGGGCCTTCTCGGACTTGAACTCGTCGAAGCGGTAGACGGCGCGATGGGCGGCCTCGGCCACCATGCGGGCCTTCCAGTCACAGGCCCGGTCGGGCACCGGCACGTCGTTGAAGGCCACGGCGACGTCCTCGACGGGCAGCGCCGCCAGGGCGGTGAAGGCGGCATCCAGCGCCTTGCGGAAGGCGCCTTCCCGGCACTTGTCGCGTTCGCCGAGGCCCACCAGCATCAGACGATCGGCATTGAGGCCCGGGGCGAACGGGACCATCAACACATTGCCCAGCCTGGCATCGAAGTCACCGCGCTCGATCAGCTGGCCGATCAGCCGCTCGCTGACGTCGTCGAGCTTGGCGGCAGCGGGCAGCAGCGCGCCATCCTTGAACACCGGTACCACGAGACAGGCCGTCTCGGCCTTGGCGGGATTGGCCGTCTGAACGGGGAATTCCATGGTGTCTCCACAAGACAAGCGATGGGGGATTCTGGATAATGCCGGCACGTTGCCGAGTCATCCCAGTGTACCCAAGGCAAGGCGTCATTGCATGGAAGATGGCCGGGCCCCGCGGGGCCCGGGCCGGGAGACAGCGTTGATCATATTCCGTTACCTGACCCGCGAGATCCTGCTGACGATGGCCGCCGTGGCCGGCGTCCTGCTGCTGGTGATCATGGGCAGCCGCTTCATCCGCTACTTCTCCAATGCCGCCGAGGGGGAGATCCCGGCGAGCATCCTCGGCACCCTGATGCTCTTCCACCTGCCGGGGTTCCTCGAGCTGATCCTGCCGCTGGCGTTCTTCCTAGGGATCCTGCTGGCCTATGGCCAGCTCTACCTCAATAGCGAGATCACCGTGCTGGTGGCCTGCGGCACAAGCCCCAACCGCCTGTTGCAGGTCAGCCTGGTGCCCGCCGCCCTGGTGGCGATCCTGGTGGGGATGTGCAGCCTCTGGCTGACCCCGACCGGGGCCCTGCACAACGAGGTGCTGCTCGAGGAGCAGCGCAGCCAGCTCGACTTCTCCGCCCTGGCGCCGGGGCGCTTCCAGGACTTCGGCGGCGGGCGCACGGCCTATACCGAGGCCATGAACGAGGACCAGAGCCGCATGCAGGAGGTGTTCATCAGCGAGCGCCAGTCGCGCGGCGACGGCACCCCCGAGAGCGTGGTGACCCGAGCCGAAACCGGCTACCAGACCACCGATCCCGAGACCGGCAGCCGCTACCTGGTGCTCGCCGACGGCGAGCGCTACAGCGTCGATCCCGGGCGGGCCGAGGCCGAGCGGCTGGAATTCGGCACCTATGCGGTGCGCCTCTCGGGGGCCGCCGAGAAGGCCGAGCTCGATGCGCCCGAATACGCCACCACCGCCGCGCTGTTCGCCGATGACGCCCGGCCGGCGCGGGCCCAGCTGCAGTGGCGGCTGGGCCTGCCGTTGATGGTCTTCATCCTGACCCTGCTGGCCATGCCGCTCTCCCGGGTCAACCCCCGCCAGGGACGCTTCGCCAAGCTGCTGCCGGCGATCTTCCTCTACGTGGCCTACCTCAGCCTGCTGCTGGCGGCGCTGGACGCCATCGGCCGTGGCAGCTGGCCGGTGGCGGTGGGGATGTGGCCGATCCATGGCGGCTTCCTGGCCATCGGCCTGGCGATGATGGCCCGGGCCCAGCACAAGGGGATGAGCGGATGATCATCGACCGGCTCGACCGCTACATCGCCCGCAACGTGCTGGGCGCCATCATCGTGGTGCAGGTGGTGCTGCTGGGCCTGGACCTGGTGATCACCTACATCAACGACCTCGGCGACGTGGAAGGCGACTATGGCGCCTTCCAGGTACTGCTCTACCTGCTGATGCGCCTGCCCTGGCGCTTCTACCAGTATGCGCCGGTGGGGGTGCTGATCGGGGCGCTGATCGGACTTGGCAGCATGGCCTCGAGCAACGAGCTGACGGTGATGCGCGCCGCCGGACGCTCGCTGGTCCGCATCCTCTGGGGCGTGATGAAGCCCATCATCCTGGTGATCGTGGTGGTGCTCGCCATCGCCGAGTTCGTCAGCCCGCGTACCGAGCAGTTCGCCAGCGCCTGGCGCCTCGAGCAGATGCAGGGCGAGGGCGCGGTGTTAACCGAGCGCGGCGGCTGGCAGCGCGAGGGCGACAGCTTCTATCGCTTCGGTGCCATCCGCGCCGACGATACCGTGCTCGACCTGACCCGCTACCGCTTCGAGGGCAAGACCCTGCGCGAGGCGACGAGCGCCCGCCGGGCGGTGTGGCGCGATGACCGCTGGGAGCTGGAGGACGTGGCGGTGACCCGCTTTCTCGAGGCGCGCACCGAGGTCGAGCGCCATGAGACCCTGGGCTGGGAAACCGCCATGACGCCGGCCCAGCTCGACCGGCTGCTGCGTGACGTGGAGAGCCAGGCGCCCAGCGAGCTGTGGGCCTATGCCCGCTACCTGCGCGACCAGGGCCAGCAGGCGACCCAGCCGCTGCTCTATTTCTGGCAGAAGATGCTGATGCCGCTGACCATGGCGTCGCTGGTTCTGGTGGCTGCCTCCTTCGTGTTCGGACCGCTGCGCACCGTGGCCGCCGGCACGCGGGTCTTCTACGGGGTGATCACCGGCCTGGTCTTCAAGTACCTGCAGGACCTGCTGGGGCCGGCCTCCACGGTATTCGGCTTCTCGCCGGCCTGGGCGGTGCTGGCGCCGACCCTGCTATGTGCCGGGGTGGGGTTCTATCTGTTACGCCGTACGGGCTGAGCCGGGGGATTCATGCAACGACGTTTCGACCAACTCGACGCTGTCTGGCCGGCCGGCCTCGGCCGGCGGCTGGGCGCCATGCTCTATGATGGCCTGCTGGTGCTGGCGATCTGGATCGTCATGGTCTCGGCGCACCTGGCCGTGGTGCGGCTGGTGCTGGAGGTGCCGGCGGAGCAGGTGGGCACGGGGCTTGTCCAGGTGCTGTCGCTGCGCCTGCTGCTGGCGGTCACTGCCTTCGTCTTCTTCGCCTTCTTCTGGACCCGTGGCGGCATGACACTGGGCATGCAGGCCTGGCGGCTGCGGGTACAGACCCTCGATGGCTGCTCGATCACCGGCTTCCAGGCGCTGCAGCGCTTCCTGGTGGCTGGCATCTCGCTGGCCGCCTTCGGCCTGGGATACCTGTGGATCCTGGTCGACGGCGAGAAGCGTAGCTGGCCGGACATCGCCTCCGGCACCCGGGTGGTGGTCCTTCCCAAGCGCCCTTGAGGAGCGCGCGACGCGCCTGTCCTGACCTCGGTCAGGTTTTTGCGGGATGCCGCTTGCGATTACCCATGCGAATCATTTACATTTACTTCATGGCCAGCGTGAGGTGATGTGATGTACGTGTGTATTTGCAAGAACGTGACCGACCACCGCATCCGGGACGTCGTCGAGGACGGGGCGCGCAGCTGGCGCGAGGTCCAGCAGGTGACGGGGTGCGGGACTCAGTGCGGCAAGTGCGCCTGCACCGGCAAGGACATCACCCGCGAGGCAATCCAGGCCGAACTCAGTGCCGCGGCCGAGGGACTCGCCTACGCCGTCTGATGGCAATCGCTATTGTTCTTCTTCGCCTTAACAAGCCCATGATTTTATTGAGTTATATGTGATATTGCCTAGACTGGGGTAGGTGCGGGCTGGCCAGGCTTCGGTGGTCGTGCCAAGCTGACACCCAGCTCCCTGACAACCCTGATCGAGGTAATGAGATGAAAGGCGACAGCAAGGTCATCGAACATCTGAACACCGCGCTCGGCAACGAGCTGGTGGCCATCAACCAGTACTTCCTGCATGCCAAGATGTACAAGGACTGGGGCCTGAAG
This sequence comes from Halomonas sp. CKK8, assembly GCF_029625235.1. Lineage (NCBI taxonomy): Bacteria > Pseudomonadati > Pseudomonadota > Gammaproteobacteria > Oceanospirillales > Halomonadaceae > Halomonas > Halomonas sp. CKK8. Next base: position 403,342 of record NZ_CP121193.1, read on the forward strand.
GCGCTGGCCAAGTGGGAGTACGACGAGTCCATCGAGGAGATGAATCACGCCGACAAGCTGATCGAGCGCATCCTCTTCCTCGAGGGGGTGCCCAACCTCCAGGATCTCGGCAAGCTGAACATCGGCGAGAACGTGCGCGAGATGCTCGAGTGCGACCTGAAGATCGAACATGAGGGGCGCAACGACTACATCGAGGCGATCACCTACTGTGAGCAGGTCAAGGACTACGTCAGCCGTGACCTCTTCCGAGACATCCTCGCCGACGAGGAAGACCACATCGACCATATCGAGACCGAGCTCGGCCTGATCGACAAGGTCGGCATCGAGAATTACCTGCAGAAGCAGATGCAGGAAGCCGGCGAGGAGTAACGCGCAAAGCGACTGTCATTGCTGAGCCCCGACGAGCGCCCCGCGGCCTGTGGCCACGGGGCGCTCCTGCGTCAAGGGAACGCCTTCTCCAGGGCAAAGCGGGGGACCGGCTCGCCCTGGACCTCGACGCTCTCCAGGAACATGTCCAGGGGGCGGGTCCAGAGGCCATAGTCGCCGTAGAGGGCGCGATAGACCACCAGCGGCTCCTCGGTCTCGCTGTGCCGGGCGACGCTCAGCACCTCGTAGAGCGGGCCCTTGTAGTGACGGTAGATCCCGGGGCGAGGGCAGTGGTGTTCCATGGGGCGGCTCCTTTGGTCTTAACGGCAGGGTCTCAAGGGCAGGTCTCAAGGTCAGGGTCGCGAGGGCGTGGGCTGGAGCGCGCTGTCAGGGGGTGGCGCGGGCCTGTTTCGCCAGCCGGGCCAGCACCCTGGCGGCGGCGGTGAAGCCGAAGCTGCCGGTGACGAAGCTCGCCGCCCCGAAACCCGAGGCGCAGTCGAGCCGGGTGGCCTCGCCCTCGGCGGGCTTCTGGAAGCACACCTCGCCATCAGCACCGGGGTAGACCAGCTGCTCGTCCGAGTAGACGCACTCCACCGAGAAGCGTCGCTTCGGGTTGCGCGAGAAGCCGAAGTCGCGGCGCAGCCGGGCGCGCACCTTGGCGAGCAGCGGGTCGTGCTCGGTGCGGGACAGATCGGCCACCCGGATGCGGGTGGGGTCGGTCTGGCCGCCCGCGGCGCCGGTGACCACGATCGGCAGCTTGCGACGCCTGCACCAGGCGATCAGCGCCGCCTTGGCAACCACGCTGTCGATGGCGTCCACCAGCTGGTCGGCATCGTCGGGGATGCGCCTGGCCAGGTTGGCGGGGGTCACGAAGGCGCTGTCGGCCACCACCTCGATGCCCGGCTGGATGGCCCGGCAGCGCTCGGCCAGCACCTCCACCTTGGGGCGGCCGATGGTGCCGTCCAGGGCGTGCAGCTGACGGTTGACGTTGGAGACGCAGACATCATCGAGGTCGATCAGCGTCAGCTTGCCGATGCCGGAACGCGCCAGGGCCTCCACCGTCCAGCTGCCCACGCCCCCCACGCCCACCACCACCACGTGGGCGCTGCGGAAGCGCTCGGCGGCGCGTCGGCCATAGAGCCGTCGGATGCCGCCAAAGCGAGCGTCGTAGTCGTCCATGGCAGCGGTGGAGGCGGTGAAGGCAGCGGAATCTGTCATGGCATCACGCTCGGGTGGTGGCGGTGTCGGGGCGGCGCCGGCAAATGGCCCGACCAGCCGAAGCGCTCGAAGAGCGCCGTCATGCAGGCGTCCAGGGGGCAGCAGAGATCGAGGCGTTCTCCGCTCACCGGGTGGTCGAAGGCCAGGCCCACCGCCGCCAGCAGCAGGCGCGGGCATTCCAGGTGCTCGGCGAAGAAGCGGTTATGGTTGCCCTTGCCGTGCTTGGCATCGCCGATGATCGGGTAGCCACGCCGGGAGAGATGGCGGCGGATCTGGTGACGGCGACCGGTCTGCGGCCGTGCCTCCATCAGCGAGTAGCGGCTCTGGGGATAGCGATCCACCTGCACCGGCAGCTCGACGCTGTCGAGCCGGCGGATCTCGGTCACCGCCTCCATGGCCGGCATCTCGGCCTTGGGGCGGCGCCCCTCCTCCTCTCGCAGCGGGTAGTCCAGTCGCTCCTGGTGCGGGCCGATGCCCCGCACCACCGCCAGGTAGCGCTTCGCCACCCGGCGGGCGGCGAAGGCCGCCTGGAGGGCCGCCGCGGTCTCGGGGTCGAGCGCGAAGACGATCACCCCGGAGGTCGGGCGGTCGAGGCGGTGGACCGGATAGACTCGACGGCCGAGCTGGTCCCGCAGCCGTTGCAGCAGGAACTCGCGCTCACCGCGGGCAAGAGCGCTGCGATGCACCAGCAGGCCGGCCGGCTTGTGCACGGCGACCAGGTGGTCATCCTGATGGAGAAGGCTCAGCGCGGGTGTCATCGGAGCACCGTCACGGGTCAAGGGGGCGCCATTGTCGCCGTCCGGGGGCGTGCTGTCATCCCATCCTTGCCCCGTCGCGTGTCCGAAAGTCCGGCGGGAGGTCGGCATGGCCACTAGTCTGGTCGACATGAGAACGCGTCTACGCCTGGGGGCCCTGCTGATGGCGCTGAGCCTGCTCCCTGCCTTGCTGATGGGCTGTGCCAGCCTGAACCGGCAGTACCAGGCCCTGCTGGTGCTGGGCGACCTCTCGGCGGGCAGCGGGGAGAGCCGGCTGAAGCGTCGCACCGAGTCGCCCCGCCGGGAGGCGGTCCACTATGTACGCCAGGGCCATGCCTACCAGGCGGATGTCTACCATCCCAAGGTGCCAAGACGGGGGTCGCTGATCCTGGTGCACGGCTTCACCGAGCAGGGCCGTCGCGACCCGCGCCTGGTGGCGCTGGCGATGACCCTCGGCCGGGTCGGGTTCAGGGTGATGGTGCCGGAACTCGAGGGGTTGCGTGACTACTCCATCAGTACCCGGGAGGTGGAAGCCATCGTCGATGCCATCCGGCATGCCACCCGGGCGGCGCCCGAGGCGCCGTCGCGCACGGCGGTGGCGGCGGTGAGCTTCGCGGTGGGACCGGCCTTGATCGCCGCCATGGACGAGGCGGTGGCCCCTCGGGTGAGCTTCGTGGTGGCCGTGGGCGGCTACTACGACATGACGGACATGCTGCGCTACGTGACCACCGGGGAGGATCGCGGGGGGGCCGGCCGGGCGGCGCCGCCACCGCAGCGTGAGGCGCGCTGGGCCGTGCTGCTGAGCCAGCTGCACTGGCTGGAGGACGAGCAGGACCGGGCGCTGCTCGAGACCATCGCCCGGCGCCGGCTGGTGGACCCCGAGGCGCCGGTGGCCGGGGAGGCCCGCCGGCTGGGGGCATCGGGCCGGGCGCTCTTCGAGCTGGTGACCAACCAGGACCCGGGCCGCGTGGAGGCCCTGATCGCCAGGCTGCCGCCCTCGCTGGTGAGGGAGCTCGAGGCCCTGGACCCCTCGCGTCGCTCGCTCGACAGCCTGCAGGCCCGGTTGGTGCTGATCCACGGCTCGCAGGACCGGGTGATCCCGGTCAGCCACAGCCGGCGCCTGCGTGATGCCTTGCCGCCGGGGCAGGCGCGCCTCTTCGAGGCCGGGGCGCTGCAGCACGTGGCGGTCTCGCCCGGGTGGCGGGACGGCTGGGGCCTGTGGCGCGCGCTGGTACATGTGCTGGCCCTGGGGGAGGGCGAATGAGGCCGCTGGCCGTGCTGACGGGCGCCACCATGGTCGGCTCGCCTTGCGCTGCACAATTCGTCATGCTGGGCAGATAGCTGCCCGGAGCCCGGAACATGAAGCATTCGCCTGCCTACCACCTCGCCGCCACCGTGCTGCATGGCTTCGACGAGTACCGCTCGCGCTTCAAGCAGATCACCGACGATGCCAGCCGTCGCTTCCGGGATGCCGCCTGGCGCGAGGCCCAGCAGGCCTCGGCGGAGCGCATCGACCTCTACGACGAGAAGGTCCAGGAGACGCTGGCACGGCTGCGGCGCACCTTCGACGATGACCTGCTGACCCACTGCGAGTGCTGGGGGGAGGCCCGGCGCCACTACGCCGAGCTGATCAGCCAGCGGCTGGACTACGAGCTGGCCGAGACCTACTTCAACTCGATGTTCTGCTCGCTCTTCCACCACCGCCACATCCGCAACGACTGGATGTTCGTCTACAGCTCCCGGGAGCGCGCGGCGCACCACTCCGGCCTCACGCTGTGCCGGCGACACAGGGTGAGCGGCGACTGGGCAGCCGGATTGCGCTGGGCGCTGGGCGAGGCACGCTTCGAGACGCCCTTCGTCGACCTGGAGCGGGATGCGGTCCTGGGCAGCGAGGTGCTCCAGCAGCTGCTGCCGGAGGCGATCCGGGACGACCCCGAGGCCGAGATCGAACTGATCAAGAGCGTCTTCTACCGCAACAAGGGGGCCTACCTGGTCGGCCGGATACTGGGCGGCGGCCAGCAGGTGCCGCTGGTGCTGCCGGTGCTGCATGAGGAGGGCGAGGGGCTGCACCTGGATACGGTGCTGATCGAGTCCGACGAGGTGTCGATCATCTTCTCCTTCACCCGCGCCTACTTCCAGGTGAAGGTGGTGGTGCCCAGCGAGTTCGTGCACTACCTGCAGGAGCTGATGCCCGACAAGCCCCAGGGCGAGCTCTATGCCGCCATCGGCTTCTTCAAGCACGGCAAGACCGAGTTCTTTCGCGCCCTGAACCGCCAGGTGGCCAAGCGCGAGGATCAGTTCGTCATTGCCCCGGGGGTGCGTGGCATGGTCATGGCGGTCTTCGTGCTGCCCTCGTTCCGCACCGTGTTCAAGATCATCAAGGACCGCTTCGACCCGAGCAAGGAGATGACCCGCGAGAACGTCCGCGAGAAGTACCGCCTCGTCAAGCGCCACGACCGGGTGGGGCGCATGGCCGATACCCAGGAGTTCTCCAACTTCATCGCCCGCCAGGACCACTTCGACCCCGATTGCCTGGCGCACCTGCTGGAGGTGGCACCCTCCACCGTCTACCTGCGCGGCGACAAGGTGATCATCAAGCACTGCTACACCGAGCGCATGATGACCCCGCTCAACCTCTACCTCGAGCAGTGCGACGAGGCGGAGACGCTCGCGGTGCTCAAGGACTACGGCAATGCCATCAAGCAGATGGCCGCGGCCAATATCTTTCCCGGCGACATGCTGCTCAAGAACTTCGGGGTGACCCGTCACGGCCGGGTGGTGTTCTACGACTACGACGAGATCTGCTACCTCACCGAGTGCAACTTCCGGCATATTCCCGAGCCCATGTACCCCGAGCAGGAGCTGGCCGACGAGCCCTGGTACTCGGTGGGGCCCGGTGATATTTTCCCCGAGGAGTTCGGCCCCTTCCTGTTCGCCGACGTGCGGCTTCGCAAGCTCTGCTACCAGCTCCACCCGGAGTTGTTCGATGCCGACTACTGGAGGGGGGTGCAACAGGCGATCCTCGACGGCCGGGTGATCGACGTCTATCCCTATCGCAACAAGCAGCGCTTCGCCGGTGGCGACGACAATGGCCTGACCTACTGAGCGAGGCGCGACAGGCACAGCAAGCACGAGGCGACCCATGGGTGACCCGAGACGCCCCCACCTGGTGGTCTTCACCGGGGCCGGGATCAGTGCCGAGAGCGGCATCCAGACCTTCCGCGCCAGCGACGGCCTGTGGGCGGACCATCCCGTCGAGGAGGTCGCCACGCCCCAGGCCTGGCAGCGGGACCCCGGGCGGGTGCTGCGCTTCTACGACCAGCGCCGCGACCAGGTGCGCCGTGCCCGTCCCAACGCCGCCCACAAGGCCCTGGCGGCGCTGGAGAAGCACGGCTTCCGGGTCAGCATCATCACCCAGAACATCGATGACCTCCACGAGCGTGCTGGCTCGCGCCACGTGCTGCACCTGCATGGCGAGATCCTCAAGGCGCGCTCCTCGGTGGACCCGCGCATGCACTACCCCTTGCCCCGCGGGGGCATACGCCTGGGGGACATCTGTGACAAGGGCAGCCAGCTGCGCCCGGACGTGGTGTGGTTCGGCGAGAGCGTGCCGCACTTCGCGGACGCCTGCGAGATCGCCGCCCAGGCCGACCTGCTGCTGGTGGTGGGGACTTCGCTCGCCGTGATGCCGGCGGCCTCGCTGCTCGAGCATGCCCCCCTGGACGCCCCCTGCGTGCTGGTCGACCCCGAGGCCGATGCCCTGGCCCCGCCGGGCGTGGCCCGCCTCGGCCAGACCGCCGGCAGGGGAGTGCCGGCACTGGTACGGCACTGGTGGCGTGAGGGGCGGCTCTGGATGCCGGAGACGGTAGTCGAGTAGAGGGGGCAAGCAGCAAGGCGCGCGAGGCCCATGCTAGAATGCCGCCCCCTCCGGCTCCGGGACCACGCCACCATGCAGGACGACACCTTCCACGACGCCACCACCGAACGCGACCCCGCGACCGCTCCTTCCAGTGACCCCGAAACCGGTCTCTCCCGTGACCCCGCGACCGGCCTCTCCCGTGACCCCGCGACCGGCCTCTCCCGTGACCCCGCGACCGGCCTATCTCGTGACCCCGCCACCGGTCATCCGCGGCCGCCGCGCCGCGAGTTCAAGGCGCGGGGTAGCTTCGTCACCCGCTGCGAGGGCTGCAACCTGCCGGCACTCAACTGCCTCTGTCCCTACCGCGTCACCGCCACCAGCGAAGCGAGGGTGTGGCTGCTCACCCACCCCCTGGAGCACCACAAGCCCACCAACACCGGGCGGCTGATCGGCGATGTCCTGCCCGACACCGAGCTCTTCACCTGGTACCGCACGGCGCCCGACGAGCGGCTGCTGGCGCTGCTCGAGGACAGGCGCTATGCGCCCTTCGTGATCTTCCCCGACGACCAGCCGGACTATGCCGACCGGGTGGTGGGCATGGAGAGTGTGACCGAGCATCAGCAAGGGGGGCGGATACCGGTCTTTATCATTCTCGACGGGACCTGGCGGCAGGCGCGGCGGATCTTCCGCAAGAGCCCCTACCTCGACAGGCTGCCGGTGCTGCCCCTGGCTACCGAGCGGCTGACCCGCTATCGGCTGCGCAAGCCGGCCTCTGCCGCCCACCTCTGTACCGCCGAGGTGGCCATCGAACTGCTGCGCCAGGCCGGAGACGCCCAGGCGGCCGAGGTGCTCGACGACTATTTCGATGCCTTCAACGACAGCTACGCCGCCAGTCGGCGCCACGAGAAACTCGAGGCGCCGACGGCGTCGATGCGGCGCCTGCTGGAACGGGCGCGTCGCTGAGCCTGCGTCCTTTCCCCACCGTGCGGGGGCCTTACTCCTCGTGCTTGCTCAGGATCCAGTCGACCAGCTTTTCGGCCTCCTCCTCGCTCACCTCAACACGCTCGCCGGCGTCCGGCATGGTCGCGGACCCCCAGTGATCCTCGCCCCCCGTCATCACGACCTCGACCAGGTAGCCTCTCATCTCGCCATCCGCGTACTTGGCGGCGATGCTCTTGAAGCCTGGCGCCCGCGGGGTGTCATCGTCCCGGGCGTGACAGCTCAGGCACTGCTTCTCCTCTGCCAGCTGCTGCATATCGCCATGCATGTCCGCAGAGACAGGAAAGGCGCCCAGCAACAGGCCGGTCAGCGCCATGGATGCAATGGCCGTTTTCATCTTCTCGCTCCCCCTGTTCATCCGGATGCCTTTCTCCGGATGCTTGCCGTATTTGGTGGTCGTACAGGACTGCAACGATGGCGCCCATGGGGCCGCCGCCCTTGCAGCTGCCTTGAACATAGGTCAGAGGGACAGGACGCGGGATATGCTTTCTCTCATGCCAAGGCTCAGCATGTCTCATGCCGATGTCCGCCATTGCCCCGGTCGCGATTGCTCGGGGGCGGTGGCGGGCACCGTCATGGCATTCGTCACTGCGGGGCGGTCAGCCGCCGAACAGCGCCCCGGCGATGCGGAAGCCGGCGATCCAGGTGCCGGCGGCGGAGCCGAGGGTGGCGGTGAGGAACACCAGCAGGGTGCGCGAGACCCGGTTGCGCCACCAGCCCTTGAGCTCGGTGACATCGTGGCGCAGGGTCGAGAAGTCCCGCACCTTGGGCTTGCGCATCCACAGCTCCACCCCGGCGGCGACGAAGCCGGCGCCGATGGTGGGGTTGAGTGAGGTGAGCGGTGCGGCGAAGAAGGTCGCCGCCACCGTGACCGGGTGGGCGAGGGCCGCCAGGGTGGCCGCCCCGGAGAGCACGCCGTTGATCAGGAACCACTCCCCCACCAGTTGCCAGCCCAGCTCGGTGTTGCGCGAGAAGCCGATGGCGAAGCCGGTCAGCACCAGCAGCGTGACCAGCCAGGGCAGCGCCCGCCACAGGCGCGACGGCGGCGGGGTGGCCTCGAGGCGTGCGCGCTCCGGGGCGGGGTCGGCGGGCAGCGGCTGCTCCAGCTGCTCGGCCATGCCCTTCATGTGGCCGGCGCCGATCACCACCAGCACGTGGCGATAGCGTCCGGGGCCGGCATCCTCCGTCAGGCGCAGCACCATGTAGCGGTCACGTTCGCTGATCAGCGGCGTGTAGAGGGATGCCGACTCGGCGGCGAACTCGCTGAAGGTGGACTCCAGGACGTCGCCTTCCTTGAGCCGCTCGATCTCCTCGGCGGAGACCTGCTGGCGCGACAGCACGCTGCCGAGCAGGCCCGAGAACAGCGAGAGGCGCTGCCACCAGGGCACGTTGTGGTAGATGCGCTTGAGGGTGATGCCCACGTCGCGGTCGATCAGCAGCAGCGGCAGGCCGGCGTCACGGCTCTCCTCCAGGGCGGCCCGCATCTCGGCACCGGGCTCGATGCCTGACTGCTCGGCCACGCGCTGCTGGAAGGCCCCCAGCGCCAGGCTGGCGGCCACCATGCCGGCCTTGCCCTGGCGGAAGATCTGGAACAGGTCCTGCTCGCCGAGGGCATCGGGGTTTGTCAGGCTGTGGTGGCGCGAATCGCACAGCTCGATGGCCACGGCGTCGAACTCGCCGGAGCGGATCAGCGCGCGCACATCCGCGGCGCTCTCGGCGGAGACATGGGCCGTGCCCAGCAGGGTGTAGCGGGTCTCGCCCACCACGAGCTCCCGGCGCGGGCCGCTGGTGGTGTCGTTCGGGCGGGCGGTGGTCACGGAGTCCTGGGAGTCGGTCATGGACGCTCGGGCTGAAGGAGTGAAAGGGCGATTATCCACGAAGCCCGCCGGCGGGCCAAACCCGCCGCGACGCTTTCATCGGCTTGGTTACTTGCGCCAGAAGGCCGGGGTGAACAGCACCAGCACGGTGAAGATCTCCAGGCGGCCGAGCAGCATGGCCACGACCAGGATCCACTTGGCCAGGTCCGGCAGCTCGCCGTAGTGGGCGGACGCCTCGCCCAGCGCCGGGCCCAGGTTGTTGAGCGCCGAGCCCACCGTGGACCAGGCGGTGACCTGGTCGACCCCGGTGGCCATCACGCCCACCAGCATCAGGAAGAAGAGCATCACGTAGGCGGAGAAGAAGCCCCACACCGCCTGGGCGATGCCGTCCGGCACGCTGACCTTGCCGATCTTCACCGTGATCACCGCATTGGGGTGGATCAGGCGCATCACTTCGCGCATGCCCTGCTTGAGGATCAGGATGATGCGGATCACCTTCATGCCGCCGCCGGTGGAGCCCGAGCAGCCGCCGACGAAGGCCGCGACGAACAGCAGGAAGGGCAGGGCGCCGGGCCAGGTGGAGAAGTCCGCCACGGCGAAGCCGGCGGTGGTGGCCACCGAGACCACCTCGAACAGGCCGTGACGCAGCCCCCGCTCGGTGCCGTAGGTGTCGGTCAGCCACAGCGAGACCACCGTGATCACGGTCAGGCCGAGCAGGAAGAGCATCAGGAAGCGCGCTTCCGGGTCCTGGAAGTAGTGCGTCACGCTGCGCTGGCGCCAGGCCAGGAAGTGCAGGCTGAAGCTCACCGCGGAGACGATCAGGAAGAACACGCAGATCATCTCGATCAGCGCGCTGTCGAAGTGGCCGATGCTGGCGTCGTAGGTGGAGAAGCCGCCGATGGCCACGGTGGAGAAGCTGTGGCCCAGGGCGTCGAACCAGTCCATGCCGGCTGCCATGTAGGCCAGCATGCAGGTCAGGGTCAGGGTGGCGTAGATGTACCACAGCGCCTTGGCCGTCTCGGTGATGCGTGGAGTGAGCTTGGAGTCCTTCAGCGGGCCCGGGATCTCGGTGCGGTAGAGGGCCATGCCGCCGACCCCTAGGGTCGGCAGGATGGCCACGGCCAGCACCACGATCCCCATGCCGCCCAGCCACTGCAGTTGCTGGCGGTAGTAGAGGACCGCCTTGGGCAGGAAGTCGATGCCGGTGATCACCGTGGCGCCGGTGGTGGTCAGGCCCGAGAAGGACTCGAAGACGGCGTCGGTGGGGGTCAGGGCCGTGTCGCCGGTGAGCATCAGCGGCAGCGCGCCGAACAGCCCCAGCACGCTCCAGAACAGCGCCGCGATCAGGAAGCCGTCGCGGGTGCGCAGCTCCTTGCGGGCGTGGCGGTTGGGCAGGTACATCACCGCCCCGGTGGCCACGGTGATGCCGATGGCCACCGCGAAGGCCTCCCACATGCCGTCGGCGAACAGCAGCGAGATCAGGATCGGCGGCACCATGGTCAGGCTGAACATCATCAGCAGCAGGCCCAGGATGCGCAGGATCATGCGCAGGCTCATCGGGCGGCTCTCCTCGGGTCGCCGTGGGGGATGGACCTTGCCATCAGAAGAACGTCAGCCCGACCTGGAAGAGCCGCTCCACGTCGCGCAGCCGGCGCTTGTCGATCACGAACAGGATGACGTGGTCGCCGGATTCCACCACCACGTCGTCATGGGCGATCAACACTTCCTTGCCACGCACCACGGCGCCGATGGTGGTGCCCTGGGGCAGGTCGATCTCGCCGATGGCGCGTCCCACCACCCGGGATGACTGGGTGTCGCCGTGGGCGATGGCCTCGATGGCCTCGGCCGCGCCGCGGCGCAGCGAGTGGACGTTGACGATGTCGCCGCGCCGCACGTGGGTCAGCAGGCTGCCGATGGTGGCCTGCTGGGGCGAGATGGCGATGTCGATCTCGCCGCCCTGCACCAGGTCCACATAGGCGGCGTTGTTGATCAGCGTCAGCACCTTCTTGGCGCCCATGCGCTTGGCCAGCATCGACGACATGATGTTGACCTCGTCGTCGTTGGTCAGCGCGCAGAAGATGTCGCAGTCCTCGATGTTCTCCTCCTCCAGCAACCGCTTGGCGGTGGCGCTGCCGTGCAGCACCACGGTGCGGTCGAGCCGTTCGGAGAGCTGGGTGCAGCGCTCGAGGTTGTGCTCGATGATCTTGACCTGGTGGCTGTGCTCCAGGTGTTCGGCGAGGCGCTCGCCGATGTTGCCGCCGCCGGCGATCATCACCCGGCGGAAGTCGCGGTCGAGGCGGCGCAGCTCGCTCATCACCGCGCGGATGTCGCGGCGGGCGGCGATGAAGAAGACCTCGTCATCGGCCTCGATCACGGTGTCGCCGCGGGGGATGATCGGCCGGTTCTGGCGGTAGATGGCCGCCACCCGGGTGTCCACGCTGGGCATGTGGCGGCGCAGGAAGCCCAGCTCCTGGCCCACCAGCGGCCCGCCGTAGATGGCCTTCACCGCCACCAGCTGCACCAGGCCGCCGGCGAATTCCAGCACCTGCAGGGCGCCGGGATGCTCGATCAGCCGGCGGATATGATCGGTGACCACCTGCTCGGGGCTGATCAGCACGTCGATGGGCACCGCCTCGTGGGCGAACAGCCCCTTGCGGGTCAGGTAGGCGGTGGCGCGTACCCGGGCGATCTTGGTCGGCGTGCGGAACAGGGTGTGGGCCACCTGGCAGGCGATCATGTTGACCTCGTCGGAGTTGGTCACCGCGATCAACATGTCGGCATCCTCGCAGCCCGCCTGGCGAAGCACCATGGGGTAGGAGCCGGCCCCGGACACCGTGCGGATGTCCAGGCGGGTGTGCAGCTCGCGCAGGCGCTCACCGTCGGTGTCCACCACCGTGATGTCGTTCTCCTCCCGGGCCAGGTGCTCGGCCAGGGTGCCGCCGACCTGGCCGGCGCCGAGGATGATGATCTTCATGGTCGTTGCCGTTCGCTCCGGTCAGGCCGAGGGGTACCGAGCGCGGCGCACCTTGTGCGCCGCAACATGACGAGGCAAGCCTAAACCAGCCGCCGTGAGAAGAACAGGTCGCGTCGTGGCTCAGTCAAGGGTGAAGCCGACCTTGATGGTGACCTGCCAGTGGGCGACCCGCCCTTGCTCGATATGGCCGCGGGTGTCCACGACCTCGAACCAGCGCATGCCATGCAGGCTCTCGGCCGCCTTGGTCAGCGCACTCTGGATGGCATCCTCGATGCTTTTCTCCGAGGAGCCCGTCAGCTCGATGTGCTTGTAGGTGTGGTGGCTCATGGGACCTCCAGTGTCAGGGAACGGACTGCCCGCCCTCAGGCGGGGTGCCTCTCCAGTCTGGCATAGAAGAAGCCGTCGTGGCTGTCGGGCTCTGGCAGCAATTGCCGCCCGGCACCCGAGGCGCGGCCCCAGGCCATGTCGGACGGGGTGGTCGCCACCGCCTCCGGGGTGCGGGCCAGGAAGGCGTCGATCTGCTCGGCGTTCTCCTCGGGCAGCACCGAGCAGGTGGCGTAGAGGAGGGTGCCGCCGGGGCGCAGCAGCGGCCAGAGGTTGTCGAGCAGCCGGGCCTGGAGCTCGGCCAGCCTGGGGATGTCCGAAGGGCGGCGAAGCCGCTTGATGTCGGGGTGGCGGCGGATCACGCCGCTGCCGGAGCAGGGGGCATCGAGCAGGATGGCGTCGAAGGGGGTGCCGTCCCACCAGTCGCGGGCGGTAGCGTCGCCCTCGGCCAGGGTCGCGGCGAGCCCCAGGCGCGCCAGGGTATCCTCGACCCGGGCCAGGCGGGCGGCATCGCTGTCGACGGCCTGCAGGTCGATGTCGAAGAGTTCCAGCAGGTGGGCGGTCTTGCCGCCTGGGGCGCAGCAGGCGTCGAGCACCCGGGCGCCGGGCCGCGGGGCCAGCGACGGGCCGAGCAGCACGGCGGCGAGTTGGGCCGACTCGTCCTGGACGCTGACATGGCCCGCGGTGAAGCCGGGCAGCGTCTCGACGTCGCGGGGTGTCTCGAGGGTCAGGCCGTCCGGGGCATGCGCACAGAGGCGAGCCTGTATGCCGGCGGCGGCGAGGCGGTCCAGGTACATCTCGCGGTCGCCATGACGGCGGTTGATCCGCAGCGTCATGGGTCCCGGGGTGTTGTTGGCCTCGCAGATGGCGCGCCAGTCGTCGGGCCAGGCCTGGCGCAGGGCCTTGAGCCACCAGCGGGGATGCAGCAGCGCCACGGCCGGGTCGCGGTCGACCTCGGCCTGGAGCTCGGCGCTCTCGCGCTGCAGGCGACGCAGGCAGCCGTTGAGTACCCGGGTGGCCCACTCCTTGCCGAGCAGGCGCGCGGCGCCGGCGGTCTCGCCCACGGCGGCGTGGGCCGGAATGCGCAGGTAGAGCAGCTGGTGGATGCCGAGCAGCAGCAGGGCCTGGACGTCGGCGTCGCGGGCCTTGAACGGCTTGGCCAGCAGCTTGCCGGCCAACGCCTCGAGGCGTGGCAGGGTGCGGCAGGTGCCGAAGCAGAGCGCCTTGAACAGGGCGCGGTCGCGGGCCACCACCTGATGGTCATCGAGGCCGGTGAGGGAGCCCTTGCCGGTGATCACCGGAGCCAGGGCGCGGGCGGCGGCGGCCCGCACGGCCAGGCCGTTGTCGCGACTGCCTTCCCGGTCGCGGGGCGCAGGGGGTGCCTGACTCATGGGGTGGTCTCCTCATCGGTGTGTCCCAGCCGGGTACCAGGCGCGAGGCGCTCGGCGCGGGCCTTGAGCAGTTCGCTCACCGCCAGGGGCTTGCCGCCGGGCAACTGGGCGCGGGTCACCTCGAGCAGCTGGTCGCCGGCCTCGCCGCAGGCGATGCGCAGGGTATCGGGGCCGTGGTCGCGAAGGGTGCCGGGTGGCATCGGGGCCTCGCCCGGGTCGGGAGAGGCGGCCCGCGCCATCAGCAGCCGTAGCCGGTCGTCCCCCAGGGCGCACCAGGCCACCGGCCAGGGGTTGAAGGCGCGAATCCGGGCGGCGAGCTCGACGGCCGGGCGGCGGAAGTCGAGCTCCGCCTCGGGCTTGGAGAGCTTGGCGGCATAGGTGACCCCCGCCTCGGGCTGGGGCGTGGCGTCGAGTCCCGGACCGGCCAGCGCATCCAGCGCCTCGACGAGCGCCTGGCCGCCCAGCGCGGCCAGGGTGTCGTGTAGCTCGCCGCCGGTGGTGGTGGCGGTGATCGGGGTGCGCCTGACCAGCAGCATGTCGCCGGTGTCGAGGCCCGCATCCATCTGCATGATGGTCACCCCGCTCTCCTGGTCGCCGGCCTCGATGGCCCGCTGGATGGGGGCGGCCCCGCGCCAGCGCGGCAGCAGCGAGGCGTGGACGTTGAGGCAGCCCAGCGGCGGGATCTCGAGCACGGCCCGGGGCAGGATCAGACCGTAGGCCACCACCACCATGATGTCGGCCTCAAGGCCCGCCAGTTCGGCCTGTGCCTCGGGCGTCTTCAGGGACGACGGCTGGAAGACCGGCAGGCCATGCGCCTGCGCGAGGGCCTTCACGGGGCTCGGGGTCAGCCTGCGGCCGCGGCCGGCCGGGCGGTCGGGCTGGGTATAGACGGCAACGACGTCGTGGCGGCTCGCCAGCAGCGTCGCCAGGCTCTCGGCGGCGAAGTCGGGGGTGCCGGCGAAGATGACGCGCAGGGGTCGGGACATGATCAGGGCCTTGCCAGTGGGCGATGCCCCTCATGATAACGGAGCTGGCCGGAAACGACGAAGGCCGACGCAACGGCGCCGGCCTTCTCCGGGAGGTCCGGTTCGTCAGGTGTCAGGCGGGCTGCATCAGCCGGTGGCGCTTCTGCATCTTCTTCATCACCCGGTCGCGCTTGAGCGCGGAGAGGTAGTCGACGAACAGCACCCCCTCCAGGTGATCGTACTCGTGCTGGATACAGTGGGCGAGCAGGCCATCGGCCTCCATCTCGTAGGGCTGGCCGTCACGACCCAGCGCCTTGAGGTGTACCTTCAGGGCGCGGGGGACCTCGGCGTAGTACTCCGGGATCGACAGGCAGCCCTCCTGCATCGGCTCGCGTTCGTCGCCGATGGGCGTGAATTCCGGGTTGATCAGCACCAGCGGCTGCGACTGGTCGTCGCTGACGTCCATGACGATGACCCGGCGATGCACGTCCACCTGGGTAGCGGCCAGTCCGATGCCGCGCGCGTCGTACATGGTCTCGAGCATGTCGTCGACCAGCCGGCGCACCTCGTCGTCTACCGTCTCGACCGGCGTCGCGATGGTGCGCAGCCGCTCGTCGGGAAATTCGAGGATAGGTAATTTGGCCATGGCGTTGGAATCACCGTTATGCTGTCATTTACAAGATGACACTATTCTAGAAGTACGCGCCCGGGGGCGAAACCGTCGAGCGTGCATCACATCGATAGTATCTGACTATACCACGTCGTCGTCGTTCCATGGCGCCAGGCGTGAGGCCAGCAACGCGGGGGAGAGCAGGGATGAGACAGACAGGATGCGCAGCGGGGTGGCGCCAGCGGCTGAAGGGGGGGCTCGGTACCCTGCTGGTGGGTGGGGCCCTGGGCCTCGCCGCCACGCTGGCCCAGGCCCAGGGACTCTCCTGGGAGGATGGTCTCAGAGGCGATGCACCGGATCGCTATACGGTGGTGAGGGGGGACACCCTGTGGGACATCTCCGGCCGTTTCCTGCAGCACCCCTGGCAGTGGCCCGAGGTGTGGCAGGTCAATCCGCAGATCGAGAACCCGCACCTGATCTATCCCGGCGACGTCGTCTATCTCTATGACTGCAACGGGCGCCCCTGTCTCGGCCTCGAGCGTGGCCAGGGCATGGTCAGGCTGTCGCCGGAGGTCCGCACCACCCCGCACCGCGAGGCCATCGAGCCGATTCCCCTGGATGCCGTGCGCCACTTCCTGCGCGACCACCGCGTCATCGACGATCCCGAGGCGCTGGACGAGCTGGCCTATGTGGTCGCCGGGGACGATGGCCGCCTGGTCAGCGGTGGCGGCGACCGCCTCTATGCCCGGGGCCGGGTCGAGGGCGGCGGCCGCTTCGGCATCTACCGCGTGGGCGAGCGCTACGTCGACAGTGCCAGCGGCGAGCCGCTCGGCCTCGAGCTGGAGAGCGTCGGCCAGGCGCGACGCCTGCGCCAGGAGGAGGACATCGCGGTACTGGAGGTAACCTCTTCCAGCCAGGAGGTGCGCAACGACGATATCGTGCTGCCGCTGGAGGATCGCCGGCTGGTGACCGAGTTCCTGCCCCGCGCCCCTGACCGGGAGGTCGAGGGGCGCATCCTGGCGGTCCCCGGTGGCGTGCGCTTCATCGGCCGCCTGCAGGTGGTGGCGCTGGACCGCGGCCGGCGCGACGGCCTGGAGGCAGGCCATGTGCTGATGGTCGAGCAGCGCGGCGAGCTGGTCAGTGACCCGCGCACCGGCGAGGCGCTGCGCCTCCCTGGCGAGGATGCCGGCCTGGTGATGGTCTTCCGGCCCTACGAGAAGATGAGCTACGGCCTGGTGATGCAGGCCAGTCGCACCCTCTCCGTGGGCGATCGCATCCACAGCCCGCAGCGCCTGCTGGATACGGCGCTGCGCTAGGGCGAGACACGACGGTGCAGGCGCGGGAATGGCTGGCCCTCGCCCGGCTGCCCGGCATGGGCGCCGCGCGCCTGGCCGCACTGGTGGCGGCGCGGCCCGACTGGCCGGACGGCTGGCTGGCGGTGCTGCCGCGCGAGGCGGCCATGGCCCTGCGGCTGTGGCTCGACCACCCTGCCCGCAGTCCGCTCTCCGCCGCGCTCACCGCCGACGAGGCGTGGCTCGCGGCCGAGCCCGGCCGGCACCTGCTCCATCCCGACCATCCTTCCTGGCCGAGGCTGCTCGGGCAGATTGCCGACCCCCCGCCGGTGCTCTGGGCGCTGGGCGACCTCTGGGCCCTCGGCCCGCCGCGGCTGGCCATGGTTGGCTCGCGGCGGCCGACCCGCGAGGGGCTCACCAATGCCGCCGGCTTCGCCCGGGAACTGGCCGGACGGGGCTGGTGCGTGGTCAGCGGCATGGCACTGGGCATCGATGCCGCCGCCCAGCAGGCGGCACTCGACGCCGGCGGCGCGAGCGTGGCGGTGCTCGGTTGCGGGGTGGACGTGATCTATCCGCCGCGCCACCATCGCCTTCACCGGCGCCTGCAGGAGGGTGGCGGCCTGCTGCTCTCCGAGCATCCGCCGGGCACCCCGGCACGGGCCGGCTTCTTCCCGCGACGTAACCGCATCGTCACCGGCCTCTCGCTGGGCGTGCTGGTGGTGGAGGCCGCCGAGCGCAGCGGCTCGCTGGTCAGTGCCCGGCTGGCCCTCGAGCAGAATCGCGAGGTCTTCGCCCTGCCCGGCTCGATCCACAACCCCATGGCCCGGGGCTGCCTGCAGCTCATCCGCGATGGTGCCGTGCTGGTCCGCGACCTGGATGACATCCTCGCCGAGCTCAGCCAGTGGGCCGCGGCCGCCGCGCCCATATCGACCCCCGGGCCCGAGCCGGCCGAGGCGGGGGAGGATTCGCTGCTGCGCTGGTTGAGCGACACGCCCACGCCGGTGGATGCCCTGGTGGCCCTGACCGGCCGGGGCGTCGCCGACTGCCAGCGCGGCCTGCTCGAACTGGAGCTCGAGGGCGCCGTGACCCAGGCCGCCGGCGGCTGGGTGCGCCTGCCGACCCGGCCGGGGGCGTGATAGGATATGCCCCCTGACGCCGGTCATCCGGCATGTCGAGCTCAGGCGAGGAGACCCATGATCGAGGCCAGAGAACTTGAGCAGGCCGTGGCGGCCCTGCGGGCCGGAGGCGTGATCGCCTACCCCACCGAGGCCGTCTGGGGGCTGGGGTGTGACCCCGATGACGACCAGGCCCTGGACCGCCTGCTGCGCCTCAAGGCGCGCGACCCGGCCAAGGGCGTGATCCTGGTGGCGGCGAGTATCGACCAGGCCGCCCCCTGGCTCGAGGGCGTGTCGGAGGAGCAACGGGCGACGCTGGCGTCGAGCTGGCCGGGGCCCGCGACCTGGCTGGTGCCGGACAACGGCCGCGCCCGCCCCCTGGTGCGCGGCAACCATGAGCGGGTGGCGCTGCGGGTCAGTGACCATCCGCTGGTCGTGGCGCTGTGCGAGGCCTTCGGCGGGCCGGTGGTCTCGACGTCCGCCAACCGGGCCGGCGAGCCGCCGGCGATGAGTGCCCAGCAGGTCAGGGCCGTCTTCGGCGATGAGCTCGATGCCGTCCTGGACGGCCCGCTGGGCGGCCTCGCGCGCCCCAGTACCATCCGCGACCTGGTCACCGGCCGGGTGCTGCGTTCCTGACGCGCTCCCTGTTCCCGCCCATCCTCTTCCAGCCCAGGAGGCCCCGTTGGCCCACGCCAATCTCGATGACGTCAAGACCTACCTGCTCGACCTCCAGGAGCGCCTCTGTGCGGGCCTGGCCGCCGAGGATGGCGGCCGCTTCCGCGAGGATGCCTGGGACCGGCCCGAGGGTGGTGGCGGCCGCTCACGGGTGATCGAGCACGGCCGGCTCTTCGAGAAGGGCGGCGTGAACTTCTCCCACGTGTTCGGCGAGCGCCTGCCGCCCTCGGCCACTGCGGCACGGCCGGAGCTCGTCGGGCGCAGCTTCCATGCGGTGGGGGTCTCCTGGGTGCTGCACCCGGAGAACCCCCATGTGCCCACCAGCCATGGCAACGTGCGCTTCATCATCGCCGAGAAGGCGGGGGAAGCCCCCGTCTGGTGGTTCGGCGGCGGCTTCGACCTGACCCCCTACTACCCGGTGCATGAGGACGTGGTGCACTGGCACCGGGTGGCGCGCGATGCCTGCGCCCCCTTTGGCGAGGAGGTCTACCCCCGCTACAAGGCCTGGTGCGATGACTACTTCTACCTGAAGCATCGCGACGAGACTCGCGGCGTCGGCGGGCTCTTCTTCGACGACCTCAACGAGGGCGGCTTCGCGCAGTGCTTCGCCTTCCAGCGCGCCGTGGGCGACGCCTTCCTCGATGCCTACCTGCCCATCGTGCGTCGCCGTCGCGACACGCCCTTCGGCGAGCGGGAGCGCGACTTCCAGCTCTATCGCCGCGGGCGCTACGTGGAGTTCAACCTGGTGTGGGACCGCGGCACCCTGTTCGGGTTGCAGAGCGGCGGGCGCACCGAATCGATCCTGATGTCGCTGCCGCCCCTGGCGCGCTGGGAGTATGACTGGCACCCCGAGCCGGGCAGCCCCGAGGAGGCCCTCTACCGCGACTACCTGCGGCCCCGCGACTGGCTCGGCGAGCCGCACGAGGAGAACGAAGCATGACCGATCGCTACTGCGTCTTCGGCCACCCGGTCGGCCACTCGAAGTCGCCGGCCATCCACGCCGCTTTCGCCGACCAGACCGGTGATGACATCGAGTACGTCGCGATCGAGGCACCGCTGGATGACTTCGCCGGTGCCTGGCGGCGCTTCGTGGCCGAGGGCGGCCGCGGGGCCAACGTCACCGTGCCCTTCAAGGAGGCGGCCTTCCGCCTCTGCGATACCCTCAGCGAACGCGCCCGCCGGTCCGGGGCGGTCAACACCCTGATCCTGGGGGGCAACGGCCTGACATACGGCGATACCACCGACGGGGTCGGCCTGGTGCGCGACCTCGAGCGCCATGGCGTGGCGCTGGCCGGGGCACGGATCCTGGTGCTGGGCGCCGGTGGCGCGGTGCGCGGCGTGCTGGAGCCGCTGCTGGCCGAGGGGCCGGCGAGCCTCTTCGTGGCCAATCGCACGGCGGCGAAGGCCGAGGCCCTGGCCGCTGACTTTCGCGACCTGGGCGAGATCGCCGGTGGCGGCTTCGAGGTGGTGGAAGGGCCCTATGACCTGGTGGTCAACGGTACCAGCGCGAGCCTGGCGGGTGACCTGCCGCCGCTGCCTGACGACCTTTTCGCGCCGGACGCCACCGCCCACGACATGATGTACGGCGCAGGGCCCACGGTCTTCCTGCACTGGGCCGCCGAGCGGGGCGCCCGCACTGTGGATGGCCTGGGCATGCTGGTGGAGCAGGCGGCGGAGTCCTTCTTCCAGTGGCGCGGCAGTCGCCCCGATACCGCCCCGGTGCTGGAGAGCCTAAGGCAGTCGCTCAGCCTCTCTTGACGTGGAGCCTTCAGCGTCTCTTGACGTAGAGCCCCACCATGCACAGCGCCACACCGGCCACCGAGGTCAGCATGCCGCCGTTGACCAGCCAGGGATGGCGGTCGATCCAGGGCACGAAGGGCTGGGCGGTGTCGCGGCAGACGCCCGACCGGTAGTCCCAGTGTCCCTCCTGGACGAGCAGGCAGTCGCGCACGTCGCCCAGTTCCATGAAGTAGGCGCCCATCAACACCAGGATGGGCGCCACCAGCAGCAGCAATCCGAGCTTCAGCATAGGTGTCGAGTCTTCCGTCAGGGGCGCGGGCAGTTGGGCGTGCGGCCGGCGTTGCGCGCCCGCTCGTAGCGGGCCATGGCCTCGCCCATGGCCGCCTCCAGGCCGCCGATGCGCTGGCCGTGGCTGGGGTGGGTGGACATCCAGGCCGGTGGCCGGGCACCGCCCCCGGCGGCCCCCATGTTGTTCCACAGCGCGATGCTGGCCCGCGGGTCAAAGCCGGCGTCGGCCATCAGGGTCAGGCCCAGGGTGTCGGCCTCGCTCTCGTGGCGCCGCGAGAAGGGCAGCAGGATGCCGTACTGGGCCCCCATGCCCAGCGCCGCCATCATGGTCTCGCCCCCGGCGCCCTGCATGCCGGAGGCGGAGGAGATCACCGAGAGGCCGAGCTGGGTGGCGGTCTGGGTGGAGGCGCGCTCGTTGGCATGGCGGGCCAGCACATGGGCGATCTCGTGGCCGATCACCGCGGCGAGCTGGTCCTGGTTCCGGGCGACCTGGAGCAGGCCGGTGTTGATGCCCACATAGCCGCCGGGGAGGGCGAAGGCGTTGGCGTCCTCGGACTCAAAGACCTTGACCTGCCAGTTCTGGTTGCGCTCCCGCTCGGGCAGGGCACGAACCACGGCCTCGGTCACGCACTGCACGTAGCGCAGCGGCGCACCGCCGACCGTCGGCAGCTCCTGCTGATACTGGGCGAAGGCCTGGGCCCCCATCTGGTCAAGCTGCTCGTCGGACATCAGGGTCAGCTGCGAGCGTCCGGTGGGCGAGGTGGTGCAGGCGGCGAGGCTGACGCTCAGGGCGCCTACGGCAAGCAAACGGGTCCAGCGCATGGAGAGCTCCTGTCGGTTCCAGATCACTGAGACTCTGGACGGGGCGTCGAGGTTCGCCACAAGATACCCCGAACGCCGGTGAGGTCAACCGCGAAACATGCACACCCGGAGGAAGCCCATGGACGCCGAGCTGTCGCGTCGTTTGCTCAAGCTGCTGGATCACGTCGAACACTGGCTGCCGCCAGCCCCGCTGGAGGTGGACTGGGAGCGGGATGTCGCCGCCCTCTGGCAGCGCCATGCCCTGGGGGGCCGGCTGCTGCCGGTGCCGCCCCGCGACGCCCTGGCACTCGACGACCTGCTGGGCATCGAGCGCCAGAAGCTGGCGCTGGTCGACAACACCCGCGCCTTCCTGCAGGGCCATCCTGCCAACCACGCCCTGCTGTGGGGCTCGCGAGGCAGCGGCAAGTCGTCGCTGATCCGTGCCCTGCTCAACAGCCTGTCCGGTGAGGGGCTGCGCCTGGTGCAGGTGGACCGCCATGACCTCTCGGCGCTGCCGATGCTGGTGGAGCAGCTGCGCCACCAGCGCCAGCGCTTCGTCGTCTACTGCGACGACCTCTCCTTCGAGGGCCACGACGATGCCTACAAGGCACTGAAGAGCGTGCTGGACGGGGCCCTGACCGGACCGCCGCCCAACGTGCTGCTCTATGCCACCTCCAACCGCCGCCACCTGCTGCCGGAGTCGATGAGCGACAACGAGGGCTCGCGACTGGTGGGCGACGAGCTCCACCACGGCGATGCCGCGGAGGAGAAGATCTCGCTCTCCGACCGCTTCGGCCTGTGGCTGGGCTTCCACCCCTTCAACCAGGACGTCTACCTGGAGGCGTGCTGTCACTGGGTCACCCAGCTGGGGCACCGCGAGGACTGGAACGCCGAGGCCCGCGCCGAGGCGATCCGCTTCGCCACCCTGCGCGGCGGACGCAGCGGCCGCGGCGCCTGGCAGTTCGCCACCCAGTGGGTGGGCCGCCGGCGCCTGCACGGTAAGTAGGAGAAAACTTCAGCAAGATCCCGGCAGCGGGGCTGATCCGGCGGCTGGCCCTACCACTTCCCTACGACCTGTCCCCGGGGCCCCGCTTGTGCTCTGGCGACTAACCCTTTGGAATCAGGCTGCCGTCCTCGCCTACGCCCAGGCGGATGGTGGGGGTGAGCAGGCCGGCGGGCAGGGTCATGCCCAGGCCGCGCAGGTCCCCGGGGGTGATCGCCAGTTCGCTGCCGGCGGGCAGCTCGCCCTGGCGGGCCAGCTGGCTGGCAAGCTCCACCATGGGAGCCAGCTGCTCGCGGCCCCCGCCCAGCAGGTCGAAGGCTACCGGCAGGCGCAGCCGGGCATCGTCGCCCGAGGTCAGGGTCACGTCCTGCTCGTAGTCGCCACTGACCGGCTCCACGCCGGGCATGTCCAGGGTCCAGCGGAAGCCGGCCATCTCCACGGGGGGCATCCCGGTGGGCAACCCCAGGCCCATGGCCAGGGTCGCCTGCAGGGGCAGGCTGCCGGCGCCGAGGCTCGACATCGCCAGGGACATGAGGTCGCTGGTGTCGAGGCGGGCATCCACGGCATAGGGGCCGATGCGCACCTCCTCCACCCCCAGCGAGGTCACGGCCAGGCGGAAGGCGAAGAGGCCGGTCTGGGGAATCGCCAGGCAGCCGCCGAGCAGGGCAGCCAGGCAGAAGGGGGCGAGCAGGCGCCAGCGGCGCGTCAGGCGGCGGAAGAGCATGGTGTGGAAACCTCCGGGAGGGTAGCGATGCTGCATCGCAGCGAAGCGCGTATTTCAGGGCCAGCGGCGCTCCACGTCAAGCCGTCGGGGCCCCTACCGGCCCGCGGCAGAAGCAAGACTGTCGGCGCTCGACGACAGCGCCCGGCGGGTCATGATGACCGGCCGGGCGCGGGGGCATGAAGGGGGAGGGGAGAATGGCTCAGCGGCGACTCCGCCGGGCCTCCTTGGTGCGCCCCAGCTCACGCTTCTTGGCCTTCTCCCGGTCGCTGGCCCCGGCGAGCTGGTCGTAGGGGTTTTCCCCGGACCGGAACTCGAAGCGCATGGGGGTGCCGCGCACCTTGAGCACCTTGCGGAAGGTGTTGGTCAGGTAGCGCTTGTAGGCCTCGGGTAGCGAGCCGGTCTGGTTGCCATGGACGACGATGATCGGCGGGTTGCTGCCGCCCTGGTGGGCCATGCGCAGCTTGATGCGTCGCCCGCGCACCAGGGGCGGCTGGTGGGCCTCCACGGCATCCTGGAGGATGGTGGTCAGGCGATTGGTGGACCAGTGGGCGTTGGCCGAGGCGAAGGCGCGCTCCAGCGACGGGTAGAGGTCCCCCACCCCGGTGCCGTGCAGCGCAGAGATGAAGTGCAGGTCGGCATAGTCGGCGAAGCCCAGGCGACGCTTGATCTCGGCGCGCATCGACTCCTTGGCCTCGTGCTCCAGGCCGTCCCACTTGTTGACCGCCAGCACCAGGGCGCGCCCGCTGGTCAGTACGTAGTCCAGCAGGTGGAGGTCCTGTTCGACGAGGCCGGTGCGGGCGTCGAGCACCACGATGGCCACGTGACACTCCTTGATCGCCTCCAGGGTCTTGATGATCGAGAACTTCTCGGCCACCTCGCGGACGTTCTTGCGGCGCCTGACCCCGGCGGTGTCGACCAGCACGTAGGGCTTGCCGCGACGCTCGAAGGGGATCTCGATGGCGTCGCGGGTGGTGCCGGCCTCGTCGAAGACCACCACCCGTTCCTCGCCGAGCAGGCGGTTGACCAGGGTCGACTTGCCCACGTTGGGGCGGCCGATCACGCCGATGCGGATGCCCTTGGTGCCGGTGTCTGCGGGGATGCTCTCGTCCCGCGCGGGAAAGGGCTCGAGCACCTCCTCGATCAGGGCGGTGACGTTGCGGCCATGGGAGGCGGCGATGGGGTGCGGGTCGCCGAGCCCCAGCTGCCAGAAGTCGGCCATGGCGCTGTGCTCCTCCAGGCCGTCGACCTTGTTGACCACCAGCCAGGTCTTCTTCTGGTTGACCCGCAGGTGGTTGGCGATGGCCTCGTCGGCGACGTTGAGGCCGGCGCGGGCGTCGACCAGGAAGAGCACGATGTCGGCCTCGTCGATGGCCACCAGCGACTGCTCGGCCATGGCCGCATCGATGCCCTCCTCGTCACCGCTGATGCCGCCGGTATCGATCACCGTGTAGGCCTTGTCGCCGAGCATGCCGTTGCCGTACTTGCGGTCGCGGGTCAGCCCCGGGAAGTCCGCCACCAGGGCGTCCCGCGAGCGGGTCAGGCGGTTGAAGAGCGTCGACTTGCCGACATTGGGGCGGCCGACCAGGGCGATCACCGGCGTCATGGGCGAAGCTCCAGGGCTTCCAGGGTGCCGTCGTTGGCCAGCGCATAGATGCGCCGGCGGTCGGTGAGCGGGCGCACGCCGATCCCCGAGCCGTCGACGCGGGCGCGGCCGACGATCTCGCCCTCGCGGGCATCGATCAGGTGCAGGTAGCCCTCGACGTCGCCCACCACCAGGTGGTCGGTGGCATAGGCCGGCGCGGTGAGCGAGCGTCCCTCGAGGGCCTCGTTGCGCCAGATCTCGTTGCCGGTGCCGGCGTCCACGGCAATGACGTGGCTGGCCTCGTCGACCACGAACAGGAAGTCGCCCACCAGGATCGGGGTGTGATAGCTGGAGAGCTCCCGCGACCACTGCACCTCGCCGGAGGGGGCATCGAGGGCGGCCAGGCGGCCGTTGTAGCTGGTCACGAAGAGCCGGCCGTCCTGGGTGAGGACCGGCTGGCCGGCCAGGTCGACCAGCCGGTCGATCTCGCTGCGCCCCTGGGGAATGGCGATGCGGCGCTCCCAGAGCGGCTGGCCGCTGCGGTTGTCCAGCGTCACCAGCCGGCCGTTGGCGAAGCCGGCGAAGGTGACCGGGTCGATCACCGTGGGGGTGCCGGTGCCGCGCAGGGTCAGCGAGGGACGCGGGCCGCTGTAGACCCAGCGTTCGTCGCCGCTCTGGCGGTCCAGGGCGGTGACGCGGCCATCGACGGCCTGCACCACCAGCAGCTGCTGGTTGGCCTGGGGCGCGGCCAGCACCTCGCTGGTGACCCGCGCACGCCACTGGATCTCGCCGTCGGCCTGGTCCAGGGAGAGCACCTCGCCGTTGCGGGTGGCCAGGAAGAGGCTGCCGGCCACGGCGGTCAGGCCGCTGGAGACCGGCGTATCGAGCTCCACCTCCCAGCGGGTCTCGCCGCTGTCGGCATCGAGCGCCTCCACCAGGCCACGGCCATCGGCGGCGAACAGGGTGTCACCGTCCTGGGTTGGCGCCACCGGGTAGCCGGCGTCGCCCAGGCCGTCGCCAACGCGCTCGCGCCACAGGGTCTCCAGCTCGGTGGTGGCCTCCAGGGAGGTGAGCTCCCGTGGGGCGTACTCGGGCTCGGCCTTGCCGGCACAGCCGGCCAGCAGGGCCAGGGCGGCGGTGGCGGCAATCAGCAGGGTCGGTCTCATAGGGTGGCCTCCTCGGCGCCGAGGTCGTCCAGCTTGAGCTGGACGCCATACAGCGGCTGGTCACGTTGCTCGGCGAGGGTCAGGGCCTCGCGCCAGGCCTCACGGGCCCGGTCGGCGCGTCCCAGGGCATGCTGGGCATCGCCGCGCACCTCGGCGCGCTGGGCCGCCAGGGCCTCGGGCACGCCCTCGAGGGTGGTCAGGGCCGTCTCGGCACTGCCCTCGGCGAGCTGCAGGCGGGCCAGGCGCAGGCGCGCCAGGCCCTCGAGGTAGTCGCGTTCGCTGTTCTCGATCACCGCCGCGAGGGCGGCCCGGGCACGCTCCCGGTCACCCGCATCGACGGCCAGGCGGGCGTCGAGCAGCCGCGCCAGGTCGGCATAGAGGGTCTTGCCGTGCTCGTCGGTGATCTCGCCGACCAGCTCGTCGGCCCGCTGTCGGGCATCGTCGTCCAGGTCGTCCCGGCCGGTGAGGTCGAGCAGCTGCTGGTAGCGCATGGAGGCGGCCTCGGCCTTGCCCGCCTGGTAGTCCTGCCAGGCGTTCCAGCCGAACACGCCGGCCGCGGCAATGACCACGCCGGCGATCAGCGAGGTACCGTTCTCCTTCCACCAGCGCTTGATGGCCTCAAGCTGTTCTTCCTCGGTTCTCAGCTCCGCCACGGGCGGTCTCCTCTGATGCAGGTGGCCGTCAGGCGAAGGATTCGCCTTCCAGCAGGGTTGTCAGGGTCTCGGCGAGCCCGGCCTGGGGGAGGCGCTGCTGTTCGCGCTCCTCGCGCAGGAACTTCAGGGTCACGCTGCCCTCGGCCAGCTCGTCCTCGCCGAGCAGCAGGGCCAGGCGGGCGCCGCTGCGGTCGGCCTTCTTGATGCGGCTCTTGAAGCTGCCGCCCCCGCAGTGCAGCTGCAGGCGCAGCTCGGGCAGCGCCTCGCGCAGGCGCTCGCCGAGCAGCAGGGCGGCGGAGGTGGCCGCCTCGCCCATGGGCAGCAGGTAGACGTCCAGCTCGTCGCGGGCGGTGTCGGGCAGCAGTTCCAGGGTGTCGAGCAGCAACACCAGCCGCTCGAGGCCCATGGCGAAGCCCACCGCCGGGGTCGGCTTGCCGCCAAGCTGCTCCACCAGGCCGTCGTAGCGGCCGCCGGCGCACACCGTGCCCTGGCTGCCCAGCGCCGTGGTGGTCCACTCGAAGACGGTGCGGCCGTAGTAGTCCAGGCCGCGTACCAGCCGCGGGTTGATCACGTAGTCGATGCCGGCAGAGTCGAGCAGCGCGCAGAGCTCCTCGAAGTGCACGCGGGAGGCGTCGTCCAGGTGGTCCATCAGCCGCGGCGCGCCATCGAGCATCTCGGCCATGTCGGGGTTCTTGGAGTCGAGGATGCGCATCGGGTTGCTGGTCAGGCGCCGGCGGGAGTCCTCGTCGAGCAGGGCGTGGTGCTGCTCGAAGTAAGCCACCAGGGTGTCGCGGTAGGCGGCACGCGCCTCGGAGGAGCCCAGGGAGTTGAGCTCCAGGGTGACGTGCTCGTAGAGCCCCAGGGCCTTCCACAGGCGGGCCGAGAGCAGGATCGTCTCGGCATCGATGTCCGGCCCCTCGAGGCCGAAGGCCTCCACACCTACCTGGTGGAACTGGCGGTAGCGGCCCTTCTGGGGACGCTCGTGGCGGAACATGGGGCCCTGGTACCAGAGGCGCTGGGTCTGGTTGTGCAGCAGGCCGTGCTCCATGGCGGCGCGCACGCAGCTCGCCGTGCCCTCGGGGCGCAGGGTCAGGCTGTCGCCGTTGCGGTCGTCGAAGGTGTACATCTCCTTCTCGACGATGTCGGTGACCTCGCCGATGGAGCGCTTGAACAGCGCGGTCTGCTCGACGATGGGCGTGCGGATCTCGGCGTAGCCGTAGCGCCGCATCAGCGCCTGGACCTGGCCCTCGACGTACTGCCACAGCGCCGACTGGTCCGGCAGCAGGTCGTTCATGCCACGGATGGCCTGGATCTTCTTCTTGCTTGGCTCGTTCTTGCTGGCTTGGGACTTGCTCAATGCTTGCTCCTTGTCTGCTCGCCGGACGCCATCCGAAGGCTCAGGCGTCCCGGGCGATGACATCCTGTTCGGCCTGTTGCTTCTCGCGCACCTTGTCGCGGATCAGGCGCTCCAGGTCGTCCACCAGGTGGTCGTTGCGCAGCTTGCTCGCCGGCTTGCCGTCGATGTAGACGAGGTTGGCGGGGCTGCCGCCGGTGAGGCCGATATCGCTCTCCTTCGCCTCGCCGGGGCCGTTGACCACGCAGCCAATCACCGAGACGTCCAGCGGGGTCATGACGTCCTCGAGGCGCTCCTCGAGGGCATTCATGGTGCCGATGACGTCGAAGTTCTGGCGCGAGCAGCTCGGGCAGGCGATGAAGTTGATGCCCTTGCTGCGCAGGCGCAGGCTCTTGAGCATGTCGTAGCCGACCTTGATCTCCTCGACCGGGTCGGCGGCAAGCGACACGCGGATGGTGTCGCCGATGCCGTCCATCAGCAGCATGCCCAGCCCGATGGAGGACTTGACGGTCCCCGAGCGCAGCCCGCCGGCCTCGGTGATGCCGAGGTGCAGCGGCTGCTCGATGCGTGTGGCCAGGTCGCGGTAGGCGGCCACCGCCATGAAGACGTCGGAGGCCTTGACGCTGACCTTGAAGTCGGGAAAGTCGAGGCGATCCAGGTGGTCGATATGGCGCATCGCCGACTCGACCAGGGCCGCGGGGGTGGGCTCGCCGTACTTCTTCTGCAGGTCCTTCTCCAGGGAGCCGGCGTTGACGCCGATGCGGATCGGGATGCCGTTGTCGCGGGCGGCCGAGACCACGGCGCGCACGCGCTCTTCCCTGCCGATGTTGCCGGGGTTGATGCGCAGGCAGTCGACGCCGAGTTCGGCGACGCGCAGGGCGATCTTGTAGTCGAAGTGGATATCGGCGACCAGCGGGACCTCGACCTCACGCTTGATGCGGCCGAAGGCCTCCGCGGCGTCCATGTCGGGGACCGAGACGCGCACGATGTCGGCGCCGGCGGCCTCGAGCTGGCGGATCTGCGCCACGGTGGCGGCCACGTCCAGGGTATCGGTGTTGGTCATGCTCTGGACGGAGATGGGGGCATCGCCCCCGACCGGCACCTTGCCGACATGGATCTGGCGCGACTTGCGACGAACGATGGGGGATTGTGCGTGCATGGTGACGGAATCATTCTCCCAGGGTGAAGCGGGCGACGTTGTTGGCACCGGCGCGGGCCGCGAGGTCCACGGGCTCGCCTTGCCAGACCAGCTCGACGCCGGTGGCGTTGCCCACGGTCAGGCGGAACGGCGGTTCGCCTTCGACGCGTGCCGTGGTGCCGGGTTCCTGGAGGCCAACGAAGACGCGCTCGTTGCTGGCGTCGAAGATCTCGGTCCAGGACTGCTCGTTGAAGGTCAGCTCCAGCACCCGCCTGTCGGCGGCTGTCGCCTCGGCGGGGCTCCCGTTCTCGGGGGCCGCCTCGGCGGTGGTGTCTGGCTCGGCCTCCGTGGCCGCCTCGTCATCGCTGGCGGCGGTGTCGTCGGCAGCGCTCTCGTCCTCGGTCGGTGCCGGCGCTTCGGCGGCCTCGTCGGCGGCCGGCGCCGGTGTTTCGGCATCGTCCGGCGCGTCCACGGCGGGGGCGTCCTCGACCAGGCCGAGGTCGCTCTCCTCCTCGGGCAGTGGCGGCAGGGAGGCGTCGCCGCGGGTATCGTCCTCGGTGATAGTGGTGCTGCCATCCAGGCTATCCACCGACACCGGCCCACTGTCGCCGGGGGCGGGTGGCTGGCTGCCGCCGCGGCTCTGCCACCACATCAGCGTCAGGCCGATCAGGCCGGCGACCACCAGCACGGTGACCAGGCGGAACAGCCAGGCGCCGAGCTTCGAGGGCGGCCGGGTGACCTGCACCGGGGTGATGCGGTGCTCGGTCTCCTGGCTGCCGAAGCGTGCCTTGTAGGCCTCGAGGACGGGGCGGTCGTCGATGCCGAGCAGGTGAGCATAGCTGCGCAGGTAGCCGCGGCGATAGGCGGCCACCGGCACTTCCTCGTAGCTGTCGCCCTCAAGCCCCTGGATCACCGCCGGACGCAGGTTCAGGGCGGCGGCGACCTCCTCGCGGTCGAGGCCCTGGGCCTCGCGCTCGCGGCGCAGCATCTCGCCCGGGGAGGCCTGGCGTGGCGCGGTCTCGGCGGCATCATCGGTGTGAATGTCGCTCATGGCTGAGCATCCTTCGTCAGAAAACGGTGGTCAGGGCCCGGCACGGGATCACTCCAGCTGGTCGGCATAGAAGCTGGCGGTGGCCGGGTCGCCGCGATCCCGGGCGATGTCGCGGGCCAGGCGCAGGGCCTCGGCCCGGGGGCCGGCCAGGCGCATGTAGGTCTCGAGCTGCTGCTCGGCGCGCTCGAGGTTGCCCTGGGCGTACTCGAGCTCGGCCGTCAGCAGGTAGCTGCGCGGGCG
Source organism: Halomonas sp. CKK8 (assembly GCF_029625235.1). Lineage (NCBI taxonomy): Bacteria > Pseudomonadati > Pseudomonadota > Gammaproteobacteria > Oceanospirillales > Halomonadaceae > Halomonas > Halomonas sp. CKK8. The sequence goes on from NZ_CP121193.1 coordinate 433,442, forward strand.
GCGCGGCGCGATGGCCTGGGCGCGGGCCAGGCTCTCGCGGGCGGCCGCGACGTCGCCCATCTCGAGCCGGCACTGCCCGAGGTTGGCGAACAGCTGCGCCCGGTTGTCGTACTGGGTATCGCGGGAGGCCTGCTCGAGCTGCTCGCAGGCCTCATCGAGGCGGCCACGATCATACAGGAATGCGGCGTAGTTGTTGCGTGCCCGGGTGAACGAGGGGTCGGCCTCGAGGGCGCGCCGGAAGGTCTCGTCGGCAAGCCCGGCCTCGCCCTGGCGCTGGTGGACCATGGCCATGGCCTGCAGGGCCTCGGCATCCCGGGGATCGATCTCCAGGGCGCGGTCCAGGGCATTCATGGCGCGGGGGAGGTTGTCGCGCTCGAGGTAGGCGACGCCCAGACGGGTATAGGCATCGGAGGCCTCGTTGTCGCTGCCCCCGGGCAGGTTGGTCTGGGTGGCGCAACCGGCCAGCCACAGCGAGCCCAGCAGCATGGTGGCGGCGGGTATCTGCCTCAGGCCGATCATGCGCGGGCGACGGGTCATGGCATCCTCTCCAGGTGGGCACGGAACCGGTGACCGCGGGTGGCTGGCGACACGCGGCCGAGGGTGAAAAAAGGCCCGTCCATCAAAGCGCCGAGCCCTGTTGAAGTCAAGGTGACCCCCGCTCAGTCGGCGTCGATCTGGATGGACTGGATATAGCGCGCGTGGCGCTTGGTGCGATCCTTCACCCTGCCCACCAGCTGGCCGCAGGCGGCATCGATGTCGTCGCCGCGGGTGGTGCGGATCGGCGCCGTGTAGCCCAGCTCATAGAGCCACTGCTGGAAGCGCACCACCTGGTTGCGCGACGGCTTCTCGTAGCCCGAGTGCGGGAAGGGGTTGAACGGGATCAGGTTGATCTTGCACGGCAGCTCCTCGAGCAGGGCGGCGAGCTGCTCGGCGTGTTCCTGCTGGTCGTTGACGTCCTTGATCACCGTGTACTCGATGGTCACCATCCGCGTGTCGTGGCACTTGGCCAGGTAGCGGTGGCAGGCGTCGAGCAGGGTGCGGATGTTGTACTTGCGGTTCAGCGGTACCAGCTCGTTGCGCAGCTCGTCGTTGGCGGCATGCAGCGAGATGGCCAGGCTCACGTCGAGCTCGTCGCCGAGCCTGTCGAGCATCGGCACCACCCCGGAGGTGGAGAGCGTGACGCGGCGCTTGGAGAGGCCGTAGCCGTCGTCGTCGAGCATCAGCTTCATCGCCGGGACGACGTTGTCATAGTTCAGCAGCGGCTCGCCCATGCCCATCATCACCACGTTGGTGACGGGGCGATGCGCGGTGTCGCGGCGTGGCCCCACGGAGCGCTGGGCCACCCACACCTGGCCGATGATCTCGGCGGCGGTGAGGTTGCGCTGGAAGCCCTGCTTGCCGGTGGAGCAGAAGCTGCAGTCCAGCGAGCAGCCGACCTGGGAGGAGACGCACAGGGTGCGCCGCTTGCCGTTGTCGGCGGGGATCAGCACCGTCTCCACGTAGCTGCCGTCCTCCACTTCAAGCACCCACTTGCGGGTGCCGTCGCTGGAGGTGCCCTCGTAGACCACGCCCGGGCCGCGGATCTCGGCGACCTCGGCCAGGCGCGAGCGCAGCGCCTTGGAGAGGTTGGTCATGGCGGCGAAGTCATCGCAGCCCTCGATGTGGATCCACTTCATCACCTGGGCGGCACGGAACTTCTTCTCGCCGATGGAGAGGAAGAAGGCTTCCATCTCCTCGCGGGTCATGCCGAGCAGGTTGGTGAGACGGGGAGCAGTGGTGGCAGTCATGGCGGTCAGCGAGTCGTTGGGGCAGGGGCGGGGGTGAGGCCACCCCCGCGGGAGAGGCGTGATCAGCCGCGCGGGCAGATCTCGTCCGCCTCGAAGAAATAGGCAATCTCGCGCTCGGCGGACTCGGGGGAGTCGGAGCCATGCACGGCGTTGGCGTCGATGGTCTCGGCGAAGTCGGCACGGATGGTGCCCGGCGCCGCTTCCTTGGGGTTGGTGGCACCCATCAGGTCACGGTTCTTGGCGATGGCGTCCTCGCCCTCGAGCACCTGCACGATCACCGGTCCGGAGGTCATGAAGCCGACCAGGTCCTTGAAGAAGGGGCGCTCCTTGTGCTCGGCATAGAAGCCACCGGCCTTCTCCTCGGAGAGCTGGAGCATCTTGGCGGCCACGATCTTCAGGCCGCCCTTCTCGAAGCGGCTCTCGATCTCGCCGATCACGTTCTTGGCGACGGCATCGGGCTTGATGATGGACAGGGTGCGCTGGTTGGCCATGGGGGCATGTCTCCGGTTGGTTGGACAATGAAGTGCGATGGATGCAGCTTTGATGGATAGCGCCGCGCCGCCCCTGGCTCCCCGGGGGAGAGGGCGGCGCGGCGGATCGGATCATGGGCCGGCGGGCGGCGGTTCGGCAGCGTGCGCCGACTGGGCGGGGAGTATAACGCCCCCGGACGGCGTTGAACAATCGTTCAGACGCTGAAGCTCTCGCCGCAGCCGCACTGGTCCTTGACGTTGGGGTTGTTGAAGCGGAAGAAGCGGTTGAGCCCCTCCGAGACGTAGTCGACTTCGCTGCCATCGAGCATTTCCAGGGCCTCGGGGGCGACGAAGACCGTCACGCCGTGCTCCTCGAAGGTCACGTCGTCGTTGGCCGCCTCGTCGGCGAAGTCGAGCACGTAGCTGTAGCCGGAGCAGCCGCTGGGCTTGACCGAGACCCGCAGGCCAAGGCCGTGGCCCCGCTCGTCGAGCACCCGGTGGATCTGCTCGGCGGCGGCAGTGGTGATCGAAAGGTGCGCCATGGTCTCTCTCCTGAACGTGGTAGGGTCAGACCGCCCGGCGACGCAGCCCGTCAAGGGCGTGTCGCAGGGCATCCAGTGTGCGATCGATATCGGCCTCGGTGGTGAAGCGGCCGAAGCTGAAGCGCAGCGAGGCCAGCGCCAGGGGGCGCGGCAGGCCGATGCCCTTCAGTACATAGGAGGGCTCGACGCTCGCCGAGTTGCAGGCCGAGCCGGTGGAGAGCGCGATATCACGCAGCGCCATCAGCAGCGACTCGCCCTCGACCCCCGCGAAGGCCAGGTTGAGGATGTTGGGGACCGCCACCTCGACCGCGGTGTTGCGGTGGATACCGTCGAGATCGCCGAGGCCCTCGAGCAGGCGGTCGCGCAGCGCGGTGATGCGGGCCTGGTCGGCCTCGCCTTCGGCGGCGGCGATGGCGAAGGCCTCGCCCATGCCGGCGATCTGGTGGGTGGCGAGGGTGCCCGAGCGCATGCCGCGCTCGTGGCCGCCGCCGTGGATCAGCGCCTCCAGCCGGAGGTCGGGGCTGCGCCGCACGTAGAGGGCGCCGATGCCCTTGGGGCCGTAGGCCTTGTGCCCCGAGAGCGACATCAGGTCGATGCCGAGCCGGCCGACGTCCAGCGGCAGGCGGCCCACCGCCTGGGCGGCATCCACGTGGAAGGTGGCCCCGGAGGCATGGGCCACCTCGGCCAGTGCCGCCAGGTCGTGGATCACGCCCAGCTCGTTGTTCACGGCCATCAGCGAGACCAGCACGGTGTCGTCGCGCATCGCCTCGCGCAGCTGCGCCGGGCTGATCCGCCCGTCACGGTCCGGCGTCAGCCAGGTCACCTCGAAGCCCTCGGCCTCCAGCGCCTTGGCGGTGTCGACCACTGCCTTGTGCTCGATGATGGAGGTCACCAGGTGGCGGCCACGGGCCCGGTTGGCGCGCATGAAGCCGATCAGCGCCAGGTTGTCGGCCTCGGTGGCGCCGCTGGTCCAGACGATCTCGCGGGGGTCGGCCGCGATCAGGTCGGCGACCTGGCGGCGGGCGCTCTCCACGGCCTGCTCCGCCTGCCAGCCGAGCATGTGGCTGCGCGAGGCGGGGTTGGCGAAGATGCCGTCGAGGGTCAGGTAGTGGCTCATGACCTCCGCAACCCGCGGGTCGACCGGGGTGGTGGCGGCATAATCGAGGTAGACGGGTGCGCTCATGGGCTCGCTGTTCTGGTTGTCGAATCGGGACTGTGGGGTCGGGGCTATGCTAGCGGGTGCCAAGAGCGGCGGTTCAGGTGGTGGAGGCCAGGATGCCGTCGTCCCGCCGGCCGCGCTGGCGGCTGGCGATGGCCTGGATCTCCCCGCGCCCGGCCAGCTGGGCCAGGGTGACGTCCTGGAGGAAGTCATGGATGTGCTCGGAGAGCTCGCACCACAGATGGTGGGTCAGGCAGGTGTCGCCCTGCTGGCAATCCGAGAGGCCGCCGCAGCGGGTGGTGTCCACGGACTCGTTCACCGCCTCGATGACCTGGGCCACGGTGATGCCCTCCGGCGCCTGGGCCAGCAGGTAGCCGCCGCCCGGCCCTCGCACGCTGTCCACCAGCTTGGCGCGCCGCAGCCGAGCGAACAGCTGCTCCAGGTAGGAGAGCGAGATCTCCTGGCGCTTCGAGATGTCGGCGAGGCAGATGGGGCCGGTGTCGGCATTCATGGCCAGGTCGAGCATGGCGGTGACGGCGTAGCGTCCCTTGGTGGTCAGGCGCATGAGGAACTCACCTCGGCACCGACACGCGGGTCGGCAGTCAATGAACGTGATCCGCCATTATGGTAAAGACCGAGTATCCTGGTCAACCATTGCGCCGTCGAGGCCCGGCGTCGGCCGCCCGCTCGTCCTGTGCCGCGTCCTCCGTATGCTGCTCTTCCCGGGGCGGGCAGCAGCTGTCGACGTCGGCGAGGATGTCGGCGAAGTCCTCGTCGCGCAGCTCCGGCAGGCGGCCGTCGCGGTAGCTGGCGTCGACCTTGCGCAGGGTCGTGCACATGCGCTCGATGCGCTCGTCGACGGCGTGCATGTGATCGAGCATCGCCTGGATGGAGCGCGCCACCGGGTCGGGCATGTCCTGGCTGACGCCGTAGGCGTCGAAGCCGAACTTGCGGCGCATCGCCTCGCGACGCGCGGGGTCCACTTCCAGCTCCTCGGCCTGGTCGGGATCGACGCGCTGCACGACCTTGCCGGGGATGCCGACCACGGTGGCGCCGGCGGGCACCTCCTTGGTGACCACGGCGTTGGAGCCGATCTTGGCGCCGGTGCCCACGCTGAAGGGGCCCAGTATCTTGGCGCCGGCGCCGACGATCACGCCGTCCTCCAGGGTCGGGTGGCGCTTGCCCTTGTTCCAGCTGGTGCCGCCCAGGGTCACGCCCTGATAGAGGGTGACGTCGTCGCCCACCTCGGCGGTCTCGCCGATCACCACGCCCATGCCGTGGTCGATGAAGAAGCGTCGGCCGATGGTCGCCCCGGGGTGGATCTCGACGCCGGTGAGCCAGCGCGAGAAGGTGGAGAGGCTGCGTGCCAGCCACTTGAGGTTCTTCCGCCACAGCCAGTGGCTGAGGCGGTGGATGAGCAGGGCATGCAGGCCCGGGTAGTTGGTCAGCACTTCCAGGAAGTTGCGTGCCGCCGGGTCGCGGGCGAATACGCTGTTGATGTCCTCGCGCAGACGTTCAAGCATGCAGCGGTCCTTGGGTGGCAGGGCGATGGGGGATGGCCTTCATAGTGGGGGCGCGGCGGGCCGGCTTCAAGCCGCGCCCGCCATCTACTCGCGGCGCTCGGCCTGCTGCTCGGTGGCGGTGAGGATGCCGCGCAGGATGTTGAGCTCCATGCGCTCGGGGCGGGCCCGCAGGGTGAAGCGGCGCAGCCGGGCCATCAGCTGTCGTGGGGTGGCCGGGTCGTGGAAGCCGATGGTGACCAGGGTGCGCTCCAGATGCGCGAAGTAGCGCTCGAGTTCCTGGTGGCTGGCCAGCGGCTGGGTCGGTGGTACCTCGGCCTGGGCCGTCGGTTCCTGCTGGCCCAGCCAGGCCTGCCGGCACTCGTAGGCCAGCACCTGCACCGCGGCAGCCAGGTTCAGGGAGCTGAAGTCGGGGTTGGTGGGGATATGCACATGGGCATGGCAGCGCTGCAGCTCGGCGTTGGTCAGGCCGCTGTCCTCGCGGCCGAAGACCAGGGCGACGCGCGCCTCGGGGCTGGCCAGCTCCGTCGGGAGGCGCTCGCCGAGTGCGCGAGGCGTGATCATCGGCCAGGGCAGGGTGCGCGAGCGGGCGCTGGCCCCGACGACCAGGGTGGCGTCGCCCACCGCCTGCTCCAGGGACTCCACCGTGCGGGCGCCGTGGACGATATGGTCGGCCCCCGAGGCGCGTGAGACGGTATCGGCGGTGAGCGGCTCGCAGCGCGGCGCCACCAGGGCCAGGTCGGACAGGCCCATGTTGTGCATGGCGCGGGCGGTGCCGCCGATGTTGCCGGGGTGGCTGGTGCCGATCAGGACGATGCGGATGCGCTCGAGCATGGTGGGCCTGTGGATGCTGGGGGAGAGGCGGGCGATTCTATCACGCCGGCCCGGCGCGTCGAATGGCGCGCCCCGCGTGCTTCTGCTAGGATGCGCGCCGACCCGTTCTTTAACACCACCGACTCCCCAAGGCCCGATCATGCATCCGATGGTCCAATTCGCGCTGCGTGCGGCACGCAGCGCCGGCGAACAGTTCCTGCGCATCCGCGAGCGAATCGAGAACTCCCACCAGGAGCACAACCTCGACCGCCTGCTCGAGGATGCCGCCCGCAATGCCGAGACGCTGATCGTCCGTCAGCTCTCGCGCGGCTACCCCCAGCACGGCGTACAGGGGCGCTTCACGCCTCACCGCGCCGGTGAGGGCGAGGGTGCCGATACCCTGTGGAAGATCGAACCCTTTCACGGCTACTCCAACCTCAGCGTTGCCTCCCCCGGCTTCGCGCTGTCGGTGGTCTGTCTCGTCAAGGGCCGCCCGGAGCATGCGGTGGTGATCTGTCCCTTCAGCGATGACGAGTACCTGGCCAGTCGCGGGCGCGGAGCCCAGCTCAACGGCAAGCGCCTGCGCGTGTCCAAGAACACCGCCGTGGCCGGCACCCGCATCGCCATGAGCCTGCCCGAGACCTGGCTGCGCTCGCGCTTCCTGCCCTCCTACCTGACCCTGGTGCAGCAGCTCGGCCCGCAGATCGAGCAGCAGCGCGCCTCCGGCAGCGGCCTGCTCGATATCGCCGAACTGGCGGCGGGGCGTGCCGACGCCGCCTTCGTGCTGGGCCTGGAGGAGCAGGACCTGCACGTCGGCTCGCTGCTGCTCAAGGAGAGCGGCGCGCTGATGGGCACCCCCGACGGCCAGCCCAGCGTCGATATCGAGGGGCGACTGATGGCCGCCGGACCGCGCCTCTACAAGGCCCTGGTGCAGCAGCTCAAGCCGCATTTCTGACCCTAGCGCCAAGCGCCGAGCCACAAGCGCCAGGCGAAAAGGAAAACCCCCGTCGGTATCACCGGCGGGGGTTTTCTGTTTCTACCTCGGCGAAGCGGCGGGGGTGCCGCCTGGCGCTGTCAGGGCAGCTCCTCGGCCTCGGGGTCCTCCTTCTTCGCCGGGATCAGGTCCTCGCGATCCAGCTTCACCGCCAGCAGCAGGGCCGCCGCCACGTAGATGGAGGAGAAGGTCCCGACCACCACACCGGCGATCAGGGCGATGGAGAAGAAGTGGATCATGTCCCCGCCCAGCAGCAGCAGGGCCAGCAGCACCAGCAGGGTGGTGCCGGAGGTCGCCAGGGTGCGCGACAGGGTCTGGTTGATCGCCTCGTTGAAGATCGCCGGCATGTCATCGATGCGTGACTTGCGGATGGTTTCGCGGATGCGGTCATAGACCACGATGGTGTCGTTGAGCGAGTAGCCGATCACCGCCAGCAGGGCGGCGAGCACGGTGAGGTCGAATTCCCACTGGAACAGCGAGAAGAGGCCGACGACGATGATCACGTCGTGCATCAGCGCCAGCAGGGCGCCGATGGCGAACTTGTACTGGAAGCGAGCTGCCACGTAGAGCATCACGATGCCCAGCGCCACCAGCAGGCCCATGCCGCTCTGGTCGCGCAGCTGGTCGCCCACCTGGGCACCGACGAACTCGGCACGCACCAGCTCCACCTCGTTGCCGGCGTTACGCAGCAGGTCCACCACCTGCTCGCCGACATCGGGGTCGAAGGCCTGCTGCAGGCGGATCAGCACCTCGGTGGAGGCGCCGAAGGTCTGCACCGAGACGTCACGGAACCCGGTGTCCTCCAGGACCTGACGCACGGCGTCTAGGGAGGGCGCCACCGCGTAGCGGACCTCCACCAGGGTGCCACCGGTGAAGTCCAGCCCCAGGTTGAGCTGCTGGAACAGCAGCGAGGCGATCGACACCAGCAGCATCAGCCCCGAGATCGCGAAGGCGACCCGGCGCTTGCCCATGAAGTCGAGCTGTCGATTGACGAGGGATTTCATTGCCACCTCTTATATCCAGAGCTTCTTGACCGGCTTGCCGCCGTAGGTCAGGTTGACCATCGCCCGCGTCACCATCAGGGCGGTGAACAGCGAGGTGATGATCCCCAGCGAGAGGGTCACGGCGAAGCCCTTGACCGGCCCGGTGCCGATGGAGAACAGGATTACCGCCACCAGCAGGGTGGTGATGTTGGCATCGATGATCGAGGTGAAGGCGCGCTCGTAGCCGGCCGTGATGGCCTGCTGCACCGACAGCCCCGTGCGCAGCTCCTCGCGTATGCGCTCGAAGATCAGTACGTTGGCGTCCACCGCCATGCCCAGCGTCAGCACGATGCCGGCGATGCCGGGCAGCGTCAGGGTGGCACCCAGCAGCGACATGGCCGCCACCAGCAGGGTCAGGTTGAGCGCCAGGGCGACGTTGGCGAAGACGCCGAACACCTTGTAGCGCACCAGCATGAACAGCACCACCAGCAGCAGGCCGATCTGCACCGACATGATGCCGCGCTCGATGTTCTCGGCGCCCAGGCTCGGCCCGATGGTGCGCTCCTGCACGAAGTAGATGGGCGCGGCCAGCGAGCCGGAGCGCAGCAGCAGGGCGAGTTCGGCCGCCTCGGTGGGCGAGTCGAGCCCGGTGATGCGGAAGCTGTTGCCCAGCGCGCTCTGGATGGTGGCCAGGCTGATGATGCCGCGTTCGGTGTAGGGCTCGCGCTCCACGACCTCCTCGCCGTCCTCGATCACCGTGCGCTCGCGGGTCTTGTGCTCGATGAACAGCACCGCCATGTTGCGGCCGATGTTGGTGCGGGTGGCGCGGTTCATCAGGGTGCCGCCGGTGCCATCCAGGTCGATGTTGACCTGCGGCCGGCCGTTCTCGTCGAAGCTGTGGTTGGCGTTGGAGACGCTGTCGCCGGTGATGATCACGTCGCGCATCAGGTCGGCACGGCGAGACTCGTTGTTGCGGAACGGGAAGGACTCGGTCTCGCTCTCGGGGGTGTCGGGGCGGGCCTCGAGGCGGAACTCGAGGTTGGCGGTGGCGCCGACGATGCGCTTGGCTTCGACCGTGTCCTGGACGCCGGGCAGCTCGACCACGATGCGATCCGGTCCCTGGCGCTGCACCAGTGGTTCGGCCACGCCCAGCTCGTTGACCCGGTTGCGCAGGGTGGTGAGGTTCTGGTTGATGGCGTAGTCCTGAAGTTCCTGGACGGCCTGGTCGGTCATGGTCATGACCAGCCGGGCGCCGCGGTCGTCACCCTCGCTCTGATAGTTGAAGTCGGGGAACTCGCGGGCGATCAGGCTCCGAGCCTCGTCACGGTCCTCGGCGTTGGCGAAGGCCATGGAGATGGTGCGCTCCTCGATCTGGGTATCGCGGTAGCGGATCCGTTCGCTGCGCAATTGCTCGCGCATGGCGCTGGCATTGACCTCGAGGCGCTGCTCCAGGGCGGCGTCCATGTCGACTTCCAGCAGGAAGTGCACGCCGCCGCGCAGGTCTAGGCCCAGGGTCATGGGCGAGGCGGAGAGCGACTGCAGCCAGGCGGGGGTGGACTCGGCCAGATTCAGCGCCACCACGTACTCGTCACCCAGCAGGTCGCTGATGCGGTCGCGGGCCCTGAGCTGGTCGTCGGCATCGGAGAGGCGGATCAGCACGCTGCTGGGATCCTCCTCCACGGCCTGGATGTCGATGCCGGCCTCGTTGAGGGAGGCACGGATGCGCTCCAGCTGGCGCTCGTCGATGGTGGCGTCGCCCCGTTCGCTGCTGATCTGGACCGCCGGGTCCTCGGGGAAGAGGTTGGGAAGGGAATAGACCAGGCCGGCGAGGAGCACGACGAGTATCAGCAGATACTTCCACAGGGGATAACGATTGAGCATGGGGGCCCTGCCCTCAGGTTGCGGACGTTGGAGGCTGACGAGGCGACCGGTGAGGGCGGGAGCCGGTCGCGCGGCTCCTGCCGCACCGGCCGCAGGGCGGCCCCCGCCGCGCGCCCGGGAGGGGCGCGGCGGGGCGGGAAGGCGCCCGGGTCAGATGGACTTGAGCGTGCCCTTGGGCAGGACGGCGGCCACGGCATTCTTCTGCACGTTGACCTCGGTGCCTTCGGCGATCTCCATGCTCAGGAACTCGCTGTCGTCGCTGACCTTGGTGATGCGGCCCAGCATGCCGCCGCCGATGACGATCTCGTCACCCTTGGAGAGGTTGCCGATCAGCTGCTTGTGCTGCTTGGCACGCTTGGCCTGGGGGCGCCACAGCAGGAAGTAGAAGATGGCCACGAAGCCGACCAGCATGACGATCTGGGCGATGCCGCCACCGGCGGCGCCGGCATCCTGGGCCATGGCCGGGGAAATGAAGAAGTCCAGCATGTATGACGATCTCCTGGGTGATGAAAGCGGGATGTTCGACGGCCGGCCCTGGGGCCGGCCGTGGGTCAATTCGGTGCGGGAGGAACCGGCAGGCCGCGCTGCGCATAGAAGCCTTCCACGAAGTTCGCCAATGTACCCGCTTCGATGGCACCGCGCAAACCGGCCATCAGGCGCTGATAGTGGCGCAGGTTATGGATGGTATTGAGCATCGAGCCGAGCATCTCCCCGCAGCGATCGAGGTGGTGCAGGTAGGCGCGGGAGAAGTGCCGGCAGGTGTAGCAGTCGCAGCCCGCCTCGAGCGGCCGGGTGTCGAAGCGGTGCTTGGCGTTGCGGATCTTGACCGTGCCCTCGGCGGTGAAGAGGTGGCCGTTGCGCCCGTTGCGGGTGGGCATCACGCAGTCGAACATGTCGACCCCGCGGCGCACGCCCTCCACCAGGTCCTCGGGCTTGCCCACGCCCATCAGGTAGCGCGGGGTGTCGTCGGGCATCCAGGTCGGCAGGTAGTCGAGCACCCGGATCATCTCCTCCTTGGGCTCGCCCACCGAGAGGCCGCCGATGGCCAGGCCGTCGAAGCCGATCTCGAGCAGGCCCTCGAGCGAGCGCTCGCGCAGCCCGGGGTACATGCCGCCCTGGATGATGCCGAACAACGCCGAAGGCGAGTCGCCATGGGCCTCCCGGGAGCGCTGCGCCCAGCGCAGCGAGCGCTCCATGGAGAAGGCGGCCTCCGCCTCGGTGGCGGGGTAGGGGGTGCACTCGTCGAAGATCATCACCACGTCGGAGCCCAGCGAGCGCTGCACCGCCATGGACTCCTCGGGGCCCATGAACACCTTGGCGCCATCCACCGGCGAGCGGAAGTGCACGCCCTGCTCGGTGATCTTGCGCATGGCGCCCAGCGAGAAGACCTGGAAGCCGCCGGAGTCGGTGAGGATCGGCCTCTCCCACTGGGCGAAGTCGTGCAGGTCGCCGTGGGCCTCGATCACCTCGGTGCCGGGACGCAGCCAGAGGTGGAAGGTGTTGCCGAGGATGATCTCGGCGCCGATCTCCTCCACGGAGGCCGGGGTCATGCCCTTGACGGTGCCGTAGGTGCCCACCGGCATGAAGGCGGGCGTCTCCACCGTCCCCCGGGGGAAGGTGAGGCGGCCGCGGCGCGCCCGGCCATCGCTGGCCAGGCGCTCGAATGTCATGAAGCTGTCTTTACGCATGGGAACTCTCGTGGCGCATCGGGGCTGGGCCGGGCGTCGGCGTGTCAGGGCTCGGGTGTCAGGGCTTGCGCGTCAGGAACATGGCATCGCCATAGCTGAAGAAGGCGTAGCGCTCGGCCACCGCCTCGCGGTAGGCCGCCATCGTCGTCTCGTAGCCGGCAAAGGACGACACCAGCATCAGCAGGGTCGACTCCGGCAGGTGGAAGTTGGTAATCAAGGCATCGACGCAGCGCCAGCCGTAGCCCGGGTAGATGAAGATGTCGGTCTCGCCGCTGAAGGGGGCGATCTCGCCATTCGCACTCTTCAGGCAGGCCGACTCCAGGCAGCGCACGCTGGTGGTGCCCACGGCGACCACCCGGTTGCCCCGGGCACGGGCGGCGCGCACCTGCTCGCAGGCGGCCTCGGTGACCTCGATCCACTCGCTGTGCATCTGGTGCTCGCGGATGTCGTCGGCGCGTACCGGCTGGAAGGTGCCGGCCCCCACGTGAAGGGTGACGTAGGCGCTCTCGACGCCCCTGGCGGCCAGCGCCTCGAGCAGCGGCTCGTCGAAGTGCAGCCCGGCGGTGGGGGCGGCCACGGCCCCGTCGCGGCGCGCATAGACGGTCTGGTAGCGCTCGCGGTCGGCCAGCTCGTCCTCGCGGGTGATGTAGGGGGGCAGCGGCATGTGGCCGTGCTGTTCCAGCAGCGCGATCAGCGGCGTCTCGCCTAAAAAGCGCAGCTCGAACAGCGCCTCGCGGCGCCCCTCCACCACGGCGCGGATGCCCCCCTCGAAGACCAGCTCGGTGCCAGGCTTGGGCGACTTGCTCGAGCGCAGGTGGGCGAGGCCGCGATGCGCGTCCAGGGGGCGCTCGAGCAGCATCTCCACCTTGCCGCCGCTGGCCTTGTGGCCGTGCAGGCGCGCGGGAATCACCCGGGTGTCGTTGAACACCAGCAGGTCCCCGGGGGCGAGCAGCTCGACCAGGTCGGGGAAGCGGCGGTGGGCGAGCGCGCCGGTGGCGCCATCGACGCACAGCAGGCGGCAGTCGCTGCGCTGCTCGGAGGGGTAGCGGGCAATCAGCTCCTCGGGGAGCTCGTAGTGGAAGTCGGCGCGCTGCATGGGGGCGTTCTGATCCGGCTCAGGGGGCGTGTCGGGCGGCTTCACGAGCCGCGCAAAGCCCGACAGGATACCGTCTCGCGGCAGGGAAGTCAGCCGGCCGATTGACCTGCCCCGGTGCGCACGTATAATGCCTGCGCGTTGCCGGCGTGGCGGAATTGGTAGACGCAGCGGATTCAAAATCCGCCGGGTGCAAGCCCTTGTCGGTTCGAGTCCGACCGCCGGTACCACCATAAAATCAGCTGGTTACATATAGCTGCCCTCCATGAAGCACCCCCTCCTGTTTGTAGAAAATAACCGTACTATCAGCGCTAGCGAAGGCGCACTGATGCAGCCTGCCTAGAGCGAATCGCATGTAATATTGTATCGGCTAACAGTTCGCGACCGCCGAGCAAGGCTCGCGCTAAAGTGGCTGGTATGCTGTAATATTCGAATAATTGGTAGTCACCTTCGAGTAAAAAAGGTGTTTCATGGAAGAAATATATAAAAATTTATCAAACCCAGAGTGGTGGTTTAACGGGCTTTTCTTTATTATCGTCGGAGCTGTCATTCCATTTTTGTCTTTGAAGGTTGTTCCGTTTCTTGGGAAAGTGTTTGTAATAAAGCCTGTTCGAAAATTAAGGGCGAGGCGGTTAAAAAAGATAAAGAAGCTTAGATGGGACGACGTTAAAGTTTCTTATGAGGCTTCTAAAAGCGCAGCATTGCTGGCAGTTTTTTTGACTTCATTTGCCATTTATTTCGTATCATTGTCTATGACAATAGCTATATTAATGTCTTCCCCAGAAGGGAGTAATATTGTAGAGAACGATACATTTTTTTCTATGAGCAAATTTTCGATGCTGTTTGTTTTTTTTATGGAAATTGCCTTTTTAGAAAAGAGGATATTCGTGTCCTCTTTGTTTTTCAGGCGAGAGAGAATAAATAACAATCGCATGCGTGGCTTTCTATGAAAGGGAACCGCTGTTACCGATTTGTGGTTTTAAAGGTAGAGGGCTTTAACTACCAGTATTGGGGTTAATGGTGATGTCCACCATGTTCCATGCTTTTCGTTTTCTTGGTTTATGTTGATAGCCAAGAATTGACCTAAGCTGGAGTCTTGATTATGTCTGGAGGTTGGTTTTGATTGGACGCCGTTCGTTTTTGCTTGCTTGCTGTGGAACCATGGCCTTTTTCTTTAGCGCAAACCTATACGCAAAAGGGGTGAGTCTTCGCGGGTTAGGAAAGGGGATTCGCTCTGGTGAAAACAGCGGATCAGAATCTGAGACTCTTAGTCGAGATGAGCTTAGAAGCTGTTTCAAAAAGGAGTATCAACTTGAGAAGTTTGAAGCTTCACTTTCGGAAAAAGAGAAGCTAGTCGAGGCGGAGCTTAAAGCCATAAACAGGGAGGAAGAGGAAGTCGAAAATGCTAGATCTCGTGTTGACTTATATAGTCAAGACTCTGTAGACAGCTTCAACAGGCTTGTCGAAAATCATTCAAAACGTATAGATAACTATAACAACACTTTGTTAAGAGAGTATAATCAAATCGCAATAAGAGCCAAGTCTTTGAAGAACGAATACAATTATTATTGTGCTGGTAAGGCGTACTACATTGAAGACTTTGAGGCGGTAAAGAGCGGGCTTATAAGAGAATAAGAGTGCCTGCCGCGCCCTCTGCGTGAGGGAGGGCCGCAGGCTGTCGCGGTTTTGAACGGGGCACTCACGACTGATCCCCGGCATCCCTGCCATGGCTACCTCCTATTCTTCCGGCCGGTCCTCGATGAGTTCGCCGGCCTTCACCTTGGCGTCGGCTTCCCGCACGGCCTGTATCGCAGCGGCCGTGGGGTCCTTTCTCTCGAGCTTAAGCGCCGGCACTCGCCGATGGAGATACTCGACCGCACCCATCTTCAGGCCAGGCAGGGGCGTCGGCTCCCAGTCGGCAGGCGGCTCGCGCGTGACCACGCCAAACGTCGGGGGCCCTTGCGGGCCGCTCTTGCTCGGCATTCCATCATCAAGCCATTGCTGATATTTCTTCAACTCGTCTTTCCGGTTCGGATCGGTGCTTGCTGGTTTCAGTGCCATGGTCGTTCTCCTATCGGCTGAATCGCGCAGCGTGTTTCTGCTGCAAGTCTGGGTCTTCCCGCATCACTGCATCGACCGCAGCTTTGAAAGTGATGCCGTGTTCCCGCGCGATCTTGTGCGCACGAGTGACGATCACGTCGTCTACCGCGTCGTCGAGTTCCTGCCCCAACTCCGCCAAGGGATTCGCGGGTGCCCGACCGTGATAGCGCTCTGCCAAGTCAGGATCGGCCCGCATCTCGGCCACTTGGGCCCGCTCGAAGTCCAGTGACGTTGGGTTGCTGATACCCTCGCGACTCAGTCGCGCCTGCACACGGTCATGAAGTTCGTCGGCGGGTGTTTTCGCAAAGTGCATTCGTTCTCTGTATGTGTACATAATGTCTTCCTCAATTAACGTGATTTTCCCACTACTCCCGCTGAAATGCCTGACGTTGTGTGCACGGAAAATGCGTCAACCGGCCAGAACGGTAGCGGGCTCAAAACTCGATGCTTCAGACTTTTCTCAGGGTTGGTTAAAGACCCAATAACCGTGCAAGACATACTCACTATTTAGCGTAAGCACTCAGCCGAGATAGCAGTACTAGACAAAGTTATGGTTTGGGATAGCTGTCTTTTCTTTAATTATTTTCACTCGCCAGAGAAAAGCCACTGAAAAAGTCTTAGCAAAAATAGCAAAGCAAGGATGATTGCGTCTACAAGCAGCTCCCAAGCAATATGTGCTAAAACCCACCAAAGAAAGTTCCAGTATGAGAAAGCAAAGAACAAGCTGGCAATAAAAGAAACAAATATGCCAATATGTACAATAATGCCTACGACGACAAGGATGATGGTTATTAATGCAAACAGTCTTCCAAAAAAACCATATAAATAGCTCTCTATCTCGCTCTTTTTTATTATCATTTGCTCCCTCCAGCTCAGGATATATCTCTTACGGCTTAATCTCTATTGTAGCTGGTAGGCGAGTCTTGGTGCTATAAGCTTAATTTATATGAGTGGTTTGTAGGGGTTGTAGAAGCGCATGTGATTTTCAGTAGTCGTCGAAAGTAGCGTAGAAAGGCTGTCCAACAGCATCTTCATATTCACGAGAAACCATGGACTGTACCAAAACCACATCACCCAGCGGGGCAATTACCCCCAAGCCCACTAGAGCTCCCGCCGCGGAATTTGCTACATCGTCATGGGCTCGGGGAGGGTGATCAATGGTATCGCGCCCAGCGCGGCTTGTGCGGCGTTCCAGGGCCGCTAGCTGGGCCAGCAGCCTGGACTGGTCGAGTAGCTGGCACGTCCCCGCGTTAAGCCGGGGGAGCAGTTCTAGGTAGAGCTGGGACCGGGGCTTGCTGCCTACCCGATAGCCAATGCCATGGGCGCTGAAACGCTCGCGCGGCCACTCGCCGCCGTAGGCATCACCCGTCACCGAAGCCAGGCCGTATGCCTTCACGACAGCCGCAGCCTCTCGGGTGACGTCGTCGGGATTGAATGGCGGCCTCCACTCCCGCACGCAGTCGAGCACCGCGATACCGTTTTCCTCGTGTGCAACGGCCAGCGTCATGCTGTCCCTTGAGCCACCAGACGGATCGACGAAGGCGACATAGGCCGGAGCCCTGCCCTCGGGGAGCATGGATACAGGCGGCAGTTCCAGGAGGCCGGGGGCCGTGCATTGCTCTAATGCCTCACGGCTGACGAACGCTTCCAGATCGCGACGGAACTCGGCACCATATTCGGCAGATGCTACGGCCGCGTCACGCTCGTATGCCCGCTCGATCACGCGTGTGGGGAGCGTTGGGTTCATCACCTGGCTCGGCGCCTTGGCAACCAGAATCGAGCCGTCTTCGCCGTAGTGCTGTCGATAGGCGTCCCACAACTCACCGCGACGCGCATATGGGCTCGAGAGTGCGACCAGCCGACCGCCCAGCGTGGCCATGGCCGGGCGAATGGCATTGAGGATCTCGTAATCTGGGTTCGCGCTTTCATCGCTTCGCCAGTAGGCGATTTCATCCGCGATACAGCAGGCGACCGTGTAGCCGCGCACCGCTCGAAACGAGGCGGTATGCACTTCGATCATCGTGCGATTGGACAGCTCGATGGCCTCGCGATCCTCGCGAACGATCAGGCGCTCGAGCATGGCATTGGAATGCAGGAGGCCGCCGACGTACCGGAACACGGCTCTGGCCTGCTTTCGATCTGCGGCTAGCACCATGACGGTCGCCACTTCGCCAGGGGCAAGGCGGTCGCGGTAGTCGTGAAACGCGGCCTCAAAAACGGCCAGCAAGGCTGCTATCTGGCTCTTCCCACCACGCCTGCCCACAACTAGCCACAGCTCATCAGCAGCGCTTGTAGGCGCCTTCTCGCGTTCTGTGAGCGTCTTCCAGTGCTCGACCTCGCCAGCGTCCAGGGGAAGCCCATAGAAGCCAGCCAGTAACGCGCGCCAAGCCAACCAGCTCTCGCCGGCGAATAGCTGGCCGAATAGGTTCGTGTCGCGCATGGCCTGGCGGATATTCACGGTGCTGAATCCTTCTGGTGCAGATAATCTGCCAACGAAACATCGAGTGTTTGTCGGTCTAAGCCCAGTGTCCTCAGAATCCCCATAAGCGTGTTGACGGCTTGAGCGAGTTTTCCAAGATCGACTTCCTGATCTCTTGCAAGCGCTGCTTCCTGTTTCTCAATAATGGCCTCCATCCAGACCGCACGCTTCGCCAGTGAACGGCGCTGATAACTCAACCGCTCGTGACCGCCTAGATCCTGTTCAAGCGCATAGAGCCGCTCATTGACGATCTGGGCCACACGGGTGCGACCGTCCAGCTTGGTTAGCCAGTCGGGCGAGTAGGTGTCAGGGACATCTGCCTGTTTTACGGCCATAAACTTTGCCTGTTGCTGCCCCATCGGCGGGGTGGTTTGCATGCCATGCTGGTTATTTTACGCTTATTTCTGAATATGAGCCACAAACCACACTGTAAGTAAGCTGCTGATATTTATGATTCTTTATGGAGTATAACGAGTATTGGACGGCGGACTGTCTGTCCGAAGGGGTGATTCGCCAGAGAAGAAAGGGGCTGGGCTCGAAACAGGTCGGAACGTTAGCGTGCTAACGTCAGTGTATGGATGTAGGGTTGTGTATGGTATTTCGGCATCGCAGTTACACGCGCGCGTAGGGGAGCGAACTAGGGAGTGTATACACGACCCTACATTCTCGTTAGCGGGCTAATATATTTCATGGCTGACAATACCCGCACCCTTCACCATCACATCGTTGGCAGACTTTGGCGGCCAGGCCAATCCCTTGATAGGCGTTCCCGCTGGAGGTTCGCTTCTTTGGATACCCCCGCCCAGAGAGGGAGGTTCCGAATAGCTTCGCGCTTACTGGTGAATAGCCGTTCGATCCGCACCATGCTTGGTACCCGGCGTACAGGTCCTTGGCTTTCGCCTGTGCTCCTACCCTCGTCAAGCAGCAGTCGGTGATGAACTCACCAAGCGTGTCCATCTCTGCGCGATACTCGTCGACAGCCGTCTTGACGCTATTCGGTGGGCACAGCCCGATACGTTGCCACTCGATGCAGCCGCGCACCGCCCATGCCAGAATGCCGGGTAACTCGTCGCGAAGCTTTTCGGCTAATTTCGGGTCAACGTCCTTTGCCGGTATTTGCACTGTAAACGGCACCAACAGGATGCGTCGCCAAATGCCATCATCCGTGCCACGGATTTGCGGCTTGTGATTGCCACGAATCCAGAGCTTGAACTGCGGGCGGAAGGCGAAGAACTCGTGGCGAAGGAACCGTGCGGAGATGGTGTCCCCGCCTGTCAGATCTTTGACGAGCGATTCGTTTAGGCGCGAGCCCTCCGGTGTTTCGGAGACGGTCACCATGCGAGAACCCGCCAGTGCAGCGACATCGTTGGGAATCCCGGCCCCGCGAGTCATCGATACCGTCTCGATCCGCGTGGCGGAGTGGAAATCGCCCATCAGCGAGGCCAGCGTTTCAATGAAGACGCTCTTCCCATTGCGACCACCGCCATACAGGAACGCCAGGATCTGCTCTGAGGTCGACCCTGTTAGCGAGTAGCCTACTAGCCGTTGGACGAACACTCGCACGTCATAGTCGGGCAACACGCGCTCGAGAAACGCTTCCCAAGTGGGGCAGGTGGCCGACGTATCGAAGTACACGGGCGCCATCTTCGTCAGCATGTGCTCGCGTCGGTGCTCGTGGAGGTCGCCGGTCCTCAGGTCGACAGTTCCGTTCAGCACGGGCAGCAGCATCGGTTCGCTATCGAAGTCGTCTACCTTCGCAGCAAGCGCAGGCTGAGCGCACCACAAGGCTCCTTTGATCGAAGAGCTTTGTTGCGACTTCACGGCCCAGTCGCCCACTTTCTTCTGTTCGGCTTTGTCGTGGATTTTCGCTGCCTCGCTATGAATCCTTCGCACCGTTTCCATCATCAGGCGGCGCACTCTCAGTTCATCCATGGCCCAGTGCGATCCCGTCCATGCCATCCATCCCCATTCGGGAACGTAACGGACGTCTCCGCCTTGCTGGGATACGAAGCGCTCGGCATTGCCGACTTCGGTCAGTTCGGCTACCGGCGCCGTCTTGTTGGCGTGGCTCTTGGCTGAAATCTCACCTGTTTCAGCAGCCGCGTTTTTCCTGTGAGATTCAGCGAGTTCAATTTTCGCGTATTTCGTCGCTTTGTCCAATTGAGTCATGGCAGCCAGCCCCCGTTTTCGAGAAATAGGTCATTGAAGTCGCTTCCTTTGTCTTCTCTTCCAGGGATCGGCGTGGGATAGATGCATTTTCCGTCAACCGCTTCTGCAGCGGCTTTTCCGTGCGTGACGCCAGGGTTGTTGTCTCGGTGGTGATCGTTATCGGCCATGATGATGATTGGAATGTCGGGATGGCGCGCCCTTAGGCTCAATGCCACGGGCTTCAGGTTGCCGCAGTCCATCGCAGCCGCTACGGCGCAGCCATAGCCCATATGGATCGCGATAGCCGTGGCCACGCCTTCACAGACGGCGATGCCGTCTTTCACGTGGCCAAGTGGCCAGTACGCGCCCACCTTGGCGGTGCCGGCGAGAAAGCACTTTTCCTCGTCAGGACTGATGGTTTGATAGCCCACAACCCCATGGCCATCTGTCAGGAACGCCACCAGGTCCTGGCCGTCTTGGCGAAGCGTGAAGGGCGCTATCTGCTTCTTCACCAGGTAGGAATGCAGCGGGTCGGCCTCGGGTAGCCGAAGCAGGGCCTCCTGAGCCTGTGTGGCGGCCTGAGCGTGCTTGCGGGCCTCGGCTAGACGACGGTCCTGCCTTCGGCGCTCGGCCTCCTGGCGGGCCTTGCGGGCCGTCTCGGGGTCAGGGTTGGCGTCGGCGAAGACGTTGCGGTGCTCGCCTGTTCTCCAGTCGCCCCAGCACGCGAAATCGTGGCGGCAGACGTACCACAGCCGCTTGTTGCCGCGCTTGCCGTCGGGGTGGTCGTGGCGGTGGATCACGCCATTGGCAATGATCTGGACATGCGCGCCGGTATGGGCGAAAATGTCGTCAGCCAATTTTGATTGCACGTCGAGTTGGCCCGCCAGAGCCTGATAGACCGCCCACGGACTGCCTCCCGTGGGCGGTTTTTTGTTGGTCGCCATGTCATACCTCCGCGCACTCGTAATTCTCGTGAAGTCGCTTGAGATACTTTCTGGCGGCTTTCGACGATTCCTCACCTGGTGATAAAACAAGTTCCTCTAAAATGCGTGATAGTTCCTCGCGTTCGGCATCATCATTAACGGCGCGTTTTAGCGGATCAGCGAGTTTGAAGTTTTTTCGAAGAGGGATCATGGCCTAATTCCCCTCTCGCTCGTGGAACGCTCCAGGCGGGACTCGATGTATTCGAGAAGATCTGCTTTGCGGTAGCGAATATTTCGCCCAATGCGAACGTAACGGGGGCCGCCGCCTCGTGTTCTCCAAGCCTCAAGTGTTTGCGGTTTGGCGCGGAGAAAGTCAGCCGCTTCGGGGGTATTGAAGAGTTCTTCGAAAGTCATGGCTCGGCCTATGCTTTAGTATGGTTCAGGCACGAGCTTGATTGGGCAGGATGGATAAAGCGTGGAAATTAATCTGCTACGAGTTTTTTCCCACAAGGAATTATCTGAATTCCTTAGGAAAGGTAGTGACCTGGAAGTAGATTTTTTTGACGGAATCGTATCCCATCGAGTCGCTGGATAGTTTCAATGCGTCGGCGACGGCATCGCAAGCGGAGTGGTGGATATTGGCATCATTCCGGGATGCCGGTAGTCCGAATTTCTGGCACAGATGATCCACCATAGTGGCAATGGCTTTTCTCTTGAAAGAGTGATTCGATGGCGGCCGGCCCCGCCGAGTTCTTAAGCCGCTTTTCCGCACTCGACGGGAATATTCAACAAACTCGTCAGGCGCTTTTCGCCCTTGTTCTAGACATGCATCAAGGCGCTCATTGATGGCCTGCTGGGCGATACGGCTGCCTTTTTCGGCCTGCCGGACCAGTGCGACGCGTTGATCTGGTCGGCCTTGGGGATCTGCCCATTGCCGGTACAGGCGCAGCGTGAACGCCTCATGGTCCTGGCTGGTCGCCGCGCGCATGAAGAGCGGCACCATTTGCTTCGCCTCTTCTACGGCAGCCTGATAGGTGTCGTCAGCCATGGAGAACGGCCTCCAGTGGCACGACATTACCCGCCTCGAATTCCTGCCTTTTCTTTTCGAGATAATCAGCAATCTTCTGTGCATCTGGTCGCAGGTAGCGCACGTCCTCAAGATCGCTGTAGTTCGCCAGCGTGACGTCCTGATTCTGCGCGTGATTCATCAGCGCTTTGCAGCGCCACAGTTCGACGTGGCAGGCGCCCGCCACAGCCCGGAAGGTGCGTCGCAAGTCGTGCGCGCTGACTTTGACGCCCGTCGCATCTTCCAGCTTCGCCAGCGGGCCGCGCACCTCCTTGATATGGCTTTTTCCGCTGCGAGAGGGGAAAACGTAGCCTGCGTCGATAGGGCAGCGGCCCTCCAGCACCGCCAGGGCCTCGCTGGACAGCGGTAGCGTGATGTCCGTGCGGTTCTTGGTGTCGGCCAGCCAGATTGAGTCGTCTTCCAGGTCGACTTGCTCCCATCGCAATGCCGATGCCTCGCCCAGCCTTAGCCCGGTGAGCGCCAGCAGGGCCACCAGGTCGGCAGATGCGCGGCTGGCAGCGGACAGGGCGGGATCTTCGCGCAGGGCGCACACGGCCGACCACCAGGCGCCCACCTTCTCCAGTGGCACATAGGTGTTCCGGGCTCTCGGCCTATGCCACATCTTGGATTCCGCCAGCACGTCAACCGGGTTCTCCGGCAGCACAGGGTGATCGTCCGGCGTGCGGTAGGCCGCGCGGGCATAGTTGAGCAGGGCGCGTAGCACGCGGAATGCTTGGTTGGCCTGCGCGTGGGAACTGTCGCTGACATCGCGAAAGCGCTTGAGCACCTTGTCTCGAGTGATCTCCACCACCGGGCGGTCCGCCCAGGCCGGAAAATTGTGATCCAGGTGCCGGCGAATATCTCGAATGCTGCGCGGCTTCAGGTCGCGACGATCCCTGATGTAGCTCTCGACCACTTGGCGCAGCGTGACCGCCAGGGCCTGCTCGCGCTTCCGCTCGTGGACCGGGTCGGTGCCATCGGCCATCTCGCCGAGACGGATCTGCGCCCGTTTCCTGGCCAGCTCGGCCGTGAGGACGCCATGGCGGCCCAGGGTCAGCCGACGCTGTTTGCCGTTGACACGGCGTTGCACGATGTAGGAACGGGTGCCGCTGGGGACCACGCGCACGCCAAAGCCGGGAAGTGCCGAATCCCACACCAGCCGCTCGCCCGTTTCCGGGGGCGTCAGCCGCTCCACCGTCGTCTTCGATATCTTGATCTTCATGCCTGCCTCCTGAATCCGCCGGGCGAGAGAATAACCGGAGAATAACCGCTTTCCGTCAAACTCTATCTAGGACCGTCGGATTCAGTATGGCGCTAAAAGCATGATTCATCAAGGATGTGGTGGTTATAGTGGGCTCAGTCAAAGGCAGTCAAAGGCGAGACCGAAGGATTCAAAATCCGCCGGGTGCAAGCCCTTGTCGGTTCGAGTCCGACCGCCGGTACCAGCCTGACGCCAGATCTGAAACAGCCGCCTTGGGGCGGCTGTTTGCATTTCTGCCCCTACATCTTGTTGGCTCACCGGTACCTGCTTGCCTGGCCGTGCTTTCCGCAATGACCATGCTCAATCGACGCTGGTGTCCCGGAAGCCGGCATTGATCAGGCAGTAGATCCCGTAACCGAACAGGCCGAGGGCCACCACGCCCAGCAGCCAGGGGCCGAAGGGCTGTCGTGCGAGCACGTTCAGCGCGCCGCCGAGCCCCTGGGCCTGGCTGGGGTCGGTTCGCCATGCCGCCAGGCACAGGAAGAGCCCGATGATCACGAAGACCACCCCGCGGGCCGAGAGGCCCCAGCGGGTGATGCCCTCGAAGAAGCGGCGCTGGGTCGTGGCCATCTCCTGGTGGTGCCAGTTCTTGAGGTAGGAGCGGGTGATGGCCCGCCACAGCTGGCGCAGGCCGACGCCCAGGAACACCAGGCCGACCGCGAAGACCAGGATCACGCCGCCCCGGTGGCTCATCAGCAGGGCGGTGCGATCCTGGGCGGCGGCCTCCCCCGAGGACATCGCCACGTTGCGCAGCAGGTCGAAGCAGTAGACCCCCAGGCTGCCGTGGGTGAGGCTGCTGACGAAAAAGCCCAGCCGGGTCCCGACGCCCTTGAGGCCGAGCCCCACGTCCTCGGTATCCAGCAGGGCCTGCAGCAGGCGCCAAATGGCATAGGCGAAGAGCCCGGCGCCGAGCAGGCCCAGCATGACGTCGCCGAAGGGGCGGGCGACCAGCTGGTTGATCGCTTCCTTGGAGCCGACGTTCTCCCCGCCCAGCCCGGCCGCCGCCAGCGAGGCGAGGCCGCCGATCAGCAGGTAGACGATGCCCTTGGCGACGTAGCCGGCGCGCGCCGCCAGGGCGAGGCCGTGCTTGAGGCGTGTCTCGGGGCGTGGCATGGCGGCTCCTGGAGTAGGGGGTCTGTCGCCGTTCAGGCCAGGTTGAGGATCACCAGTGCCAGGGTGCCGCCGGTCAGGGCGTAGCCCAGCAGGGCCATCAGGCCGTCGTTGGCGAGCAGGGCCAGGGCGAAGAGCGTCAGGGCCAGGCCCGCCCCGTTGGCGGTGAAGGGCACCACCTCCATGGGCGGCATGGCCAGGGCAATCAGCAGGCAGGTCAGCGCCACGGCGAGGTGGGCCGGTGGCCGTGTGAGCTGGACGAGTCGCTGCTTGAGCAGGCGGTCGACCCAGCGGGCCGGGCGCTCCATCCAGCGGGTGGCCTCGGTGAAGCGCGCCCGCGAGACACGGCGCTCCAGCAGCCAGGCGGGCAGCCAGATGTGGTCCCGGCCGACCAGCAGCTGGACGGAGGAGAGCACCACCAGGATGGCCATCAGGGTCGGCACCCCGGGGATGTCGCCGACCAGCGGCGCCAGGGTGATCAGTCCGGCGACCAGCAGGAAGGGGGCGAAGGAGCGCCGGCCCACGCTGTCGAGGATCGCGCCTAGGCTCACGCTCTCCTGGCGCTGGCCGGCGTGCTGGACCCTCTCCAGCACGCCGGCCAGGTTGGTCGGGGGCACCTGCTCGGGGGCGTCGCAGGTCTCACCGGCCATGGTGCCGCCTCCCGGTCCAGAGCAGCAGGACGCCGAGCAGCAGCAGCGCCGGCCCCACGAAGGCGACCGGGCTGGAGGCCCACCAGCCGACGATGGGCAGGATGGCGCCGAGGATCAGCAGGGCGATGGCTAGGGTCCGGACCGTCATGGGCAGCGTCTCTGTCGAGGTGTGTCGACAGTGTAGCGTCGCGAGCGAGGGCTCTGCAGCCCCGCGGGACTGTCGCCTTGCCCCGGGATGGCGTAAGGTAGTGGCAACACAGTCCTTCGCCCGTCCTCGGGTGGAGGGCTGTTTTCGTTGGTTACCCCGGAAAACGTGCAATCAGCGTTGACGGTGCCCAGGAGGTCTCATGGCGACGCGTCCCCCCATCATCATCAACCGGCTCGATGCCGAGCGCCTGCAGCGGCTCATTGACGAGGCCGACGACAAGGACCTGGCGGTGGCCCGCTCCCTGGAAGAGGAGCTGGCGCGCGGCGAGGTGGTCGACCCGCAGCAGATTCCCGAGGATGTGGTCAGCATGTGCAGCCAGGTGCAGTTCACCGATCTCGACCGCGATCGGCAGATCATCCGCACCCTGGTCTATCCCCATGCGCTGGCCACCACCGAGGACGGCATCTCGGTGATGGCCCCCGTGGGCGCGGCCCTGCTCGGCCTGCGCATCGGCGATACCATCGACTGGCCCCTGCCGGGCGGTCGCGAAGTGCAGCTGCGCATCGATGCCATCCTCTGGCAGCCCGAGCGGGAAGGCCAGTTCCACCGCTGAGCCCCGATCCATCCTGACACTGGAGGTTCCTGCATGCCTTTCTCGCTCTGGCTCTCGCTGGCCGCAGTCTGCGCCATGGGGGCCATGTCGCCCGGGCCCAGCCTGGCCCTGGTGTTGCGCCATACCCTGGGCGGCGGGCGCCTGCCCGGCGTCGCGGCGGGCCTCGCCCATGCCCTGGGCGTGGGTTTCTATGCGTTGCTCACGGTGTGGGGCCTGGGGGCGCTGATCGTGCGCTTCCCGCTGCTGTTCCAGGCGATCACTTGGGGCGGGGCAGCCTACCTGGCGTGGCTGGGGATCAAGGCCCTGCGCGCGGGGCGGGCCGGCGCCATGGATGCCGAAGCCATGGCCACCAGCGGTCGCCAGGCAGCCCGCGAGGGCGTGCTGGTGGCGCTGGGCAACCCCAAGCTGATTCTCTTCTTCATCGCCCTGCTCAGCCAGTTCGTGACCCCCGAGATGAGCCTCGCGGCCAAGGCGCTGGTGGTGCTCACGGCGATGATCATCGACGGCGGCTGGTACGTGCTGGTAGCGGTGGGCCTGTCCCACTCGCGGGTGCTGCCCTGGCTGCAGGCCCGGGCCCACTGGCTCAACCGCATCACCGGCGTGCTGCTGCTGGCGCTGGCGCTGCGGGTGGTGGCCGGGCCCATCGCCTGAGCTATTGCGTTGATGTGCGTCATGCTCCTGTCCCGGTGACCCAGGCGTTTTGCTGATACGCTGAAGCTTAGTGCCCTGGTGGGAATTTCCTGGATGAATGATCTGACGATGCAGGCACAGCGGCTGGCGGTGGTGCTCGAGGAGGATCCCGATGCCGCCGCCACCCTGTCGCTGCAGCTGCGCACCTTGGGCATGGAGTCCCGCTACTGCCGGCACGGCCAGCACCTGATCGGCGAGGTCATGGCGCGGCGCCCGCAGCTCGTGATCATGGCCCTGGAGTTCGGCCAGCAGGATGGCATCTCCATGCTGCGCCGGCTGGCCGAGTGTGGCTACCGTGGCCGGGTGCTGCTGCTCAGCGGGGTCGAGCGCAAGATCGTGCGTATCGCCGAGCGGCTCGGCCAGGCCCTGGGGCTGCAGATGCTGGCCTCGCTCGACAAGCCGATGCGGCTCATGGAGCTGCGCGAGTGCCTCGAGGCCCTGGGAAGGGTCCATCCCCCGGGGGATGCCCCCGCCGCCACGCCCCCCTGTCGCATCGAGGAGCTGGACCAGGCCTTCGCTCGCCAGGAGATCACCCTCCACTACCAGCCCCAGTTCGAGCTCGCCAGTGGCCGGCTGAGCGGCGTCGAGGCGCTGGTGCGCTGGGCCCACCCCGAGGCGGGCCTGCTGGTGCCCGGCCGCTTCCTGCCGCTGCTGACGCCCGACCAGAACCGTCACCTGACCCGCCGCGTGCTGCAGCTGGCGCTGGAGGATGCCGCCGGCTGGCGCCGGGCCGGCCTCTCCCTGTCGCTGTCGGTCAACGTCACCGCCGATGACCTGATGTGCCCGGAGCTGCTCTCCCTGGTCAGCGAGGCCCGCTGCTCGGCGGGTGATGCCCCCGTGGTGCTGGAGATCACCGAGACCGCCGCCATGGAGGACGAACTGCTCGGCAGCGAGGTCGCGGCCCGGCTGCACCTGGGGGGGCTGGAGGTCTCGGTGGATGACTTCGGGGTGGGCTTCTCGTCGCTGGCCCGGCTGCAGCTGCTGCCGATCAGCGAACTCAAGGTCGATCGCAGCTTCGTCAGCCGCCTGCTCGAGGATGCCCAGGATGCGGCCATCGTCGAGGCGGTGGCCCTGCTGGGGCGCCGGCTGGGCATCCGGGTGGTGGCCGAGGGGGTCGAGGACCTCGCCTGCCTGGGCCACCTGGAGCGCTACGGCTGCACCCATGTGCAGGGCTTCGGCCTGGCGCGGCCCATGCCCGCCGCGGAGATCCTGGCGCTGGCCGGCGCTCAGTCGCCGATGCGCGCCAGCAGCGCCGCCAGCGGTGCGTCGCCGGGCAGCACCCCGTAGGCCGGTCCGGCCTCGTCACCCAGCCGCGAGCGGCAGAAGGTCTCGGCCACCTCCGAGGGAGCATGGCGCAGCAGCAGGGCGGCCTGCAGGCACTGGGCCAGCCGCTGGGCGAGCCAGCGGGCGCGTGGCTCCAGCGAGGCGGGCGGGGCGGCCAGCTCGGCGTCCAGCCCGGCCAGGGCGCGGTCGAGCTCGACCTGCTGGCCGCGCACCGCGGCGAACTCGGCCTGCAGCGCCGCCAGGGCTTCCGGGTGGCGGTCCAGCACCCGCAGCAGGTCCAGGCAGATCACGTTGCCCGACCCCTCCCAGATCGAGTTGACCGGCGCCTCGCGGTAGAGCCGGGCCAGCGGTGCCTCCTCCACATAGCCGATCCCCCCCAGGCACTCCATGGCCTCGGCCATGAAGCCGGGTGTGCGCTTGTTGTGCCAGTACTTGGCCAGGGTCGGCAGCAGCCGTGACAGGGCCCGCTCCCCGGGGTCGCCACGCGCGGCGCCATCGAAGGCCCGGGCGGTCCGCATCACCAGCGCCAGGCCGGCCTCCACCTCGAGCGCCATGTCGGCCAGCAGCACCCGCATCAGCGGCTGCTCGGCCAGCGCCCGGCCGAAGGCGTGGCGCTCCCGGACATGCCGCCAGGCCTCCACGAGTGCCTGGCGCATCATGCCCACCGGGGCGGTGGCGGCATCCAGCCGCGTCTGCTGGACCATCTCGAGGATGGTGGCGATGCCGCGACCGGGCTCGCCCACCGGCTCGGCCCGGGCGCCGCGGTACTCGATCTCCGCCGAGGC
This sequence comes from Halomonas sp. CKK8, assembly GCF_029625235.1. NCBI lineage: Bacteria > Pseudomonadati > Pseudomonadota > Gammaproteobacteria > Oceanospirillales > Halomonadaceae > Halomonas > Halomonas sp. CKK8. The sequence continues at coordinate 461,629 of NZ_CP121193.1, forward strand.
ATTGGCGCGGTTGCCGCACTTCTCCTTGAGGCGCTGCAGTTCGATGGCGTTGCGCTCGCCCTCCGCGGTGACGCGGGGCACCAGGAAGCAGGAGAGCCCCTCGTCGGTGCGGGCCAGGGTCAGGAAGGCATCGGACATGGGGGCGCTGCAGAACCACTTGTGACCGGTCAGACGCCAGCCGTCCGCCGAAGGCTCGGCGCGGGTGGTGGCGAGGGGTTCGGCTCGCGTGGAATTGGCGCGCACGTCGCTGCCGCCCTGCTTCTCGGTCATCGCCATGCCGAAGGTCAGCCCGCTCTTCTCGCCTGCGGGCAGCAGGCGCGGGTCGTAGTCCCAGGCCAGCAGCCCCGGCGCCCAGTGCGCCTCGACGGCAGGCGTCTGGCGCAACACCGGCAGGGCGGCATGGGTCATGGTGACGGGGCAGCAGAAGCCGGGCTCGGCCTGGGTCAGCAGGTAGAGGGCGGCCACATGCGCCTGGTGGCCGCCGGCCCCCTCCTCCTGCCAGGCCACCGCGTGCCAGCCATGGTCAATGGCCAGGTGCATCAGCTCGTGGTAGGCGGGGTGGTAGGCCACCTCGTCCAGGCGCCGCCCATGACGGTCGAAGAGGCGCAGTTCCGGGGGATGGCGGTTGGCAGTCTCCCCGAGTTCCTGGACCCGGGCACTGCCGGCCTCCCGCCCCAGCGGGGCGAGGCGCCTGGCGACCCACTCCGGGGCCTCCCGGGCCAGGGCCTCCTGCAGCGGGGCATCCCCGGCGAGCAGGTCGCGGTCGCTCGGTGGCGAGGGCTGGTTGGTCACCTCGTGGGTGGCCAGCCGGGTGCGGGGGGCGGGGTCGGGCATGGTCGGGCTCCGCGATAGAGGCCTGTCATGAGCATGGTCGTCGCCCCGGGAGTGGTCAACGCACGGCGTGACGCTGTCGCCGTGACTGGGTAGGCTGAAGGCATTTCCCCGGGAGTCCCCCATGAGCGCCGATGCTTCCCTACCCGAACCGCCGGCCGAGCCGCTTATCGCTGACGAGCAGATCCAGCTGGTGGATGCGCGCAACCGCCCCTGCGGCAGCGCCCCACGGGCCGCCATGCGCCGCTTCCGGTTCTGGCACCGGGCCACCTATGTGGTGGTGCGCAACCGCCGCGGCGAGCTCTGCGTGCAGCGTCGCACCCTGACCAAGGAGGTCTTCCCGGGCGGGCTGGACCTCGCCGCCGGCGGGGTGGTGGGGGCCGGCGAGGCGGTCCACGTGGCGGCCCGCCGCGAGCTCGCCGAGGAGCTCGGCATCCGGGGGGCGCCGCTGCGTCACCTGGGCGGCTTCGTCCATGACGCGGGCGGCAACCACATCTTTGGCAGTCTCTTCCTGGTCGACCACGACGGCCCGCTGACGCTGCAGGCCGAGGAGGTGGCCGATGCCTTCTGGCTGCCGCCCCACGAGGCCCTGGCCCTGGAGGGCGTCACCCCGGATACCCGCCAGGCGGTGGAGGCCCTGCTGGCCGGCGGCGAGCTGGAGGCGGGGCGATGAACCGGCCGGAGCGACTCTCAGACCTGGAGGCCGTGCTCGCCGCCCTGGAGGGGGTGGTGCTCGGCAAGTCGCGGGAGGTGCGGCTGGCGCTCTGCTGCCTGCTGGCTCGCGGCCACCTGCTGATCGAGGACCTGCCGGGGCTCGGCAAGACCACCCTGGCCCAGGCGCTGGCGCGGGTCGTGGGCCTGGACATGCAGCGCCTGCAGTTCACCAGTGACCTCTTGCCCGCCGACGTGCTGGGGGTCTCGGTGTTCGACCCGCGCGAGGCGCGCTTTTGCTTCCATCCCGGGCCGGTCTTCCATGGCCTGGTGCTGGCCGACGAGATCAACCGCGCCACCCCCAAGACCCAGAGCGCGCTGCTCGAGGCGATGGAGGAGGGGCGGGTGACCGTGGAGGGCGAGACCCGGGCGCTTCCCGATCCCTTCTTCGTGATCGCCACCCAGAACCCCCAGGAGCAGGCGGGGACCTTCCCGCTACCGGAGTCGCAGCTCGACCGCTTCCTGATGCGCCTCTCGCTGGGCTATCCGGACCCCCGGGCCGAGCGCGAGATCCTGCGCGGCCGGGCCGGGCGAGTGAAGCTCGAGGCGCTGATGTCGCTGCTCGACGCCGAGCGCCTGCGCGGCTGGCAGGCGCGGCTGGACGGGGTCCATGTGGCCGATGCCCTGCTCGACTACGTCCAGGCTCTGGCCGCGGCCAGCCGCGAGCATCCGGAGCTCGCCTGGGGGCTCTCCACCCGGGGGGTGCTGGCCCTGCTCCAGGCGGCCCGGGGCTGGGCGCTGCTCGAGGGGCGCGATCACGTGCTCCCCGAGGATGTCCAGGCGGTCTGGGTGCCGGTGACGGGCCACCGGCTGAGCAGTGGCCCCCGGGAGGAGGGCGAGGCGCTGGCCCGCCACCTGCTGACCCGCGTGGCGGTGATGGGGTGAAGATGGCCACCGCGACGCCCCCCGGCCCCCGCCCTGTCGGGCGGTTGCGCCACTGGTGGCTGCGTCGCCTGGCCGCCTCGATGGATCACCCCCTGCCCCAGCGACGGCTGTTCCTGATCCCCACCCGCTTCGGCCTGGGCTGGGCGGTGCTGGTGGTGGTGCTGCTGCTGTTCGGCATCAACTACCAGAACAGCCTGGCCTACGGGCTGGCCTTCTGGCTGTTCAGCGTCGGCGTGGTGGTGCTGCTGCGCGGCTGGCTCAACCTGCTCGGCGTCATCCCGGGGCTGCGCCTGCCCCGCGAGGCCTTCGCCGGCGGCGAGGCGCGCCTGGGGGTGGTGCTGAGGACGCGCCGCGACCGCACGGCCCTCGAGCTTCGCTGCGACGGCGCCCGGGGGCAGGTGGATATCGTCGGCGGCCTCGGCGAGGCCGAGCTGGCCCTGCCGACGCCCCGGCGCGGGGTCCAGGCGTTGCCCTGGCTGCGCCTCGAGACCCGCTGGCCGCTGGGGCTGGTCCGGGTGGTGGCCTGGGTGCGCCACGATGCCGAGCTGCTGGTGTGGCCGCACCCGGTGGAAGAGGATGAGCCGGTCGTGCGCCACGTCGGGGCCGGCCTGGAGGCCAGCGACTTCGCGGGGCTGCGCCGCTTCCAGCCCGGCGACAGCCCGGGGCGGGTGGCCTGGAAGCAGTGGAGTCGCACCGGGGTGCTCGCCACCAAGGCGTTCAGCGCCCCGCCGCGCCGCCAGCTGTGGCTGGACTACGCCGCCTGTCGCGGTGACCCGGAGCGGCGCCTCTCGGTGCTCTGTGCCCGGGTGCTGGCCCACCACCGTGCCGGCGATCGCTATGGTCTGAGGCTGCCGGGCTTCACCCTGCCCCAGGGTGAGGGGGAGGCCCAGCGGCGACGGGCGCTGGATGCCCTGGCGCGCTTCCCGGCGACCCGGCCGGAGGGTGGGGCATGAGCGCCCCGCGTCCCGCCAGGCCGGCGGTCCCGGCCGTGCTGGCGGATGGCCGGGGGCTGAGCGGGGGGATGCTGCGCCAGCTGTTCATCGGCCAGTGCCTGGTGCTGGCCCTGCACCTGGCCTGGATGCCGGCCTGGCTGGTGGCACTGGCCCTGGCGGTGGCCGGCTATCGGCTCGTGCAGCTGCGTCGCGGCCTGCCGCGTGCCGGCATCCTGCTGCGACTGGCCGCCGTGGGCGGGCTGGTGCTGGCGCTGTGGCTGCAGTTCGGCACCCTGGGCAGCATGGACGGGCTGGTCGGCCTGCTGCTCGGCGTCTACCTGCTCAAGCTGCTCGAGACCCATGACCGGCGCGACGCCCGGGTGGTGGTGGTGATCGGCCTGGTGACCACGGCCGTGGCCTTCCTGCATGACCAGGGGATTCCCATGGCCGCGGGTGCCCTGCTGGCGGTGGCCTGGCTGCTGCAGTCGCTGGTCTGGCTCTCCGGTGCCACCGGGCTGCGCCAGGCCTGGCGGGAGACGGCCTGGCTGCTGGTGCTCTCGGCCCCGCTGATGGCGCTGCTGTTCGTCACCTTCCCGCGCCTGGGGCCGCTGTGGAGCATGCCCCAGATGGACCGGGCCGCCACCGGCCTCACCGACGAGATCTCCCCGGGCGACATCGCCGAGCTGTCGCGCAGCGACGCGCGGGCCTTCCGGGCCCGCTTCGCGGGGCGCCAGCCTGCCCCCGACGAGCGCTACTGGCGGGTCTACACCCTGTCGCACTTCGACGGCATCCGCTGGTCGCGAGCCACCCCCGACCAGCTGGCCGTCGCCCTGGAGCGCCCGGCCGATGCCTTCGTCCGCGAGGCGGCGCGCTCCCCCTGGCAGGCACAGGAGAGCGCGCGCTTCAGCGCCGAGCTGCTGCTCGAGCCCGACAGCCGACCCTGGCGCCCCTCGCTGGGCACGCCGCTGGCAAGCGACAGCCGCCAGCGCTTCCTGGCCGACGGTACCCTGGAGGGGCTGACGCCGCTGAGCTCGCGCAGCCTGCTGAGGCTCGCCAGCAGCGGGGCGCCGCCCCTCTACCCGGACCCCGCCGGGTCGCGCTGGCACCGCCTGCTGCCCGACGGCGCCAACCCCCGTACCCGGGCCCTGGCGGGGCGGCTGTGGCGCGAGAGCGACGGCGACCCCGACGCCTACCTGGCGGCGATGATGGCGCGCTTCGGCGAGGCCCCCTATCGCTATACGCTCTCGCCGCCCCGGCTGGTCGGCGAGCACCGTGTCGATGACTTCCTGTTCGACAGCCAGGCCGGCTACTGCACCCACTACGCCTCGGCGGCTGCGGTGATGGCGCGCATGGCGGGCATCCCGGCGCGGGTGGTGGCTGGCTTCCTGGGCGGCGAGCGGCACCCGGATGGCCACTTCACGGTCAGAGACTATGATGCCCACGCCTGGGTGGAGGTGTGGCGCGACGGTGCCTGGCGGCGCCTGGACCCCACCGCGGTCATCGCCCCGGAGCGCATCGAGCAGGGCGCCCAGGCGGTCGATGACGGCGCCGAGGCCTTCCTGGCGGATGCCCGCTTCTCGCCGCTGCGCATGCGCGAGGTGGGCTGGGTGAACCGCCTGCGCCTGGAGTGGGAGCGCCTGGAGTACCGCTGGCAGCGCGGGGTGGTCGGCTACCAGCGCGAGTCGCGCCGCTCGCTGATGGCAAGGCTGGCGGGGTGGTGGCGCGAGGCCTGGGCCCGGCTGGATGCGCTGCTGCCCGGTCGCGGTGCCGTGACCACCGCGCTGGTCCTGGTGGGGGTGCTGGTCGTGGCGGCGGGCCTTGCCCTGCTGGTCCAGCGAGGCTGGCATCGGCACAGGCGCCGGCGCGACGAGCGGTGGCTGGTGGGCCAGCTGCAGGCCTGGCTGGCCCGGCACGGCCTGGCGGCCCACGCCGGGGAGTCCCCCGCCGCCCACCTGCGGCGCATCGCGCCCCGGGCCGGGCCGGCAGGGCGAGCGCTCGAGGAGTGTGCCCGGGACCTCGAGCGGCTGGCCTATGCGCCCCTCGAGGCGGCCGAGCGGCGCCAGCGTCAGCGCCGGCTGGCGCAGCGGGTGGCCGAGGTGCGCCGCCTGCTGCCGAGGCGGCGGCGTGGCCCTGGCGGGGCTGGCGCGTGAAGGGCCGGCGTGTCATCGTAGTGGGTCAGAGAGCGAGCCCGATCCATGTCCATCCATGACCACGAATGCCGCACCCAGAGCGGCGAGCCCTTCAACCTCCGCGCCCTGCGTGGCCAGGTGCTGCTGATCGTCAACGTGGCCAGCCAGTGCGGCTTCACGCCCCAGCTGCGTGACCTCGAGCGCCTCTACTGCCGCTATCGCGACCGGGGCTTCACCGTGCTGGGCTTTCCGTGCAACCAGTTCGCCCGCCAGTCGCCGGAGTCGGCGCTGGACTTCTGTCACTTTGCCGAGCACGAGTATGGGGTCTCCTTCCCGCTGATGGAGAAGGTCAGGGTCAATGGCAGCGGCGCCCATCCGCTGTTCGTCGAGCTGAAGCGCCAGGCGCCGGGCGTGCTGGGGACCGGCATGGTCAAGTGGAACTTCACCAAGTTCCTGGTCGGCCGCGATGGCCGGGTCATCCGCCGCTTCTCCCCCCGCGATGGCGAGGTGGCGTTGCGCGAGGCACTGGAGAAGGCCCTGGACGAGCCCTGAAGGGACGAGCCTATGGCCGGGTCATCCTGCGCCGTCAGGGCGTCTCGCCGCGCTCGACCAGCACCCGTCCCATCAGCTCGTTCCAGCGATGCCGGGTCATCATGGTGGTCAGCCCCGAGAACAGCGCCCAGCTCTTGCGCCGCCAGCCGTTGAGCCGCAGGTTGTGGGCCACCAGCTGCTTCATCAGCTTGTAGTCGTCGAACGAGCGCCACTCGCCGGCCACCGACATCTGGTGGCGCGCCAGCACCGGGGCAAGCTCCAGGCGGAAGACCCACTCCAACTCGCGCACGGTCAGGTCGTGGCGCTGGATGACCGCGACCATGCGCGCATAGTCGGTCTCGCGGGGCTCGCGCTCCAGCCAGAGCGGGGCCAGTGCCAGCCACAGCTCGCCGCGCTCGTCGACCAGCGTCTGTGCATCCATCGCTACCCTCCTGCCACACTCGTTGCCCGGGACGAGCATCCTGCACCAGCCATGCGACGGCCTCAAGGGCGGACAGCCGCCGCCGGGGCCGCTAGAATGTCGCCCACTGTCCCTTCGATCCAGCCATCCGGCGCATTCATATTCCCCCATGCGGACGGGAGCGGTTGTCCCGCCCGCCGGAAAACAACGAGGTCTGACGTGATCATCAAGCCCAAGGTACGCGGTTTCATCTGCACCACCACCCACCCCGTCGGCTGCGAGAAGAACGTGCTCGAGCAGATCGAGGCGACTCGTGCCCGCGGCCTGGACAAGGCCCGGGGTGACGAGGAACAGCGGCCGAAGAAGGTGCTGGTGATCGGCGCCTCGAGCGGCTATGGCCTGGCGGCGCGCATCACCGCCGCCTTCGGCTACGGCGCCGACACCCTGGGCGTGTTCTTCGAGAAGCCGGGCACCGAGAAGAAGCCGGGCACGGCGGGCTGGTACAACAGTGCCGCCTTCGACCGGTTCGCCAAGGCCGAGGGGCTCTACAGCAAGTCGATCAATGGCGACGCCTTCTCCCACGAGGCCCGTGAGAAGGCCATCGAGCTGATCCAGCAGGACCTGGGCCAGGTCGACCTGGTGGTCTACTCGCTGGCCTCGCCGGTGCGCAAGCTGCCCGACAGCGGCGAGCTCAAGCGCTCCAGCCTCAAGCCGATCGGCGAGACCTATCGCGCCACCGCCATCGACACCAACAAGGATGCCATCATCGAGGCCGAGGTGGAGCCCGCCACCGAGCAGGAGATCGAGGACACCAAGGCGGTGATGGGTGGCGAGGACTGGGAGCTGTGGATCGAGGCCCTGGACCGCGCCGGCGTGCTGGCGCCGGGCGCGCGCAGCGTGGCCTTCAGCTACATCGGCACCGAGATCACCTGGCCGATCTACTGGCACGGGGCCCTGGGCAAGGCCAAGGAGGACCTGGACCGCGCCGCCGGCGAGATCGACAGGCGCCTCTCCGCGACCGGCGGCGGCGCCAACGTGGCGGTGCTCAAGTCGGTGGTGACCCAGGCCAGCGCGGCCATCCCCGTGATGCCGCTCTACATTGCCATGGTCTACCGGGTGATGAAGGAGAAGGGCCTGCACGAGGGTACCATCGACCAGCTCAACCGCCTCTTCGGCGAGCGCCTGTACCTTGGTGAAGGGCAGGGCAGCGCCGAGACCGACGAGGCCGGCCGCCTGCGCCTGGACGACTGGGAACTGCGCGATGACGTCCAGCAGGCGTGCAAGGACCTCTGGCCGAAGGTGACCACCGAGAACCTCTTCGAGATCACCGACTACGCCGGGTACAAGCACGACTTCCTGAAGCTGTTCGGCTTCGAGCGCGACGACGTCGACTACGACGCCGATGTGAACCCGGTGGCGGACTTCGATGTCGTGAATCTGTAGGAGCCCACGTTTCTGGCCACTGCCAGGGGCGCGGGACGCGGATCCCAGCCAATGGAGGTGTGCCATGGATACCCGGGAGAGCAAGACGCCGGAAGAGGAACTGCAGCATTTCAAGGAGGTCAGCCAGCCCGAGGACTTCGAGCATCCCGAGCCGGATGAAGACCAGCCCGAGGCGAAGGAGTCCCCCCATGGGCTGCACCGGGTGTTGCCCATCGTCATCGTGTTGATCGGGATCCTCGCGGCGGCCATGCTGCTGCTGAGCGGCAACGCCCAGTAGGCGGCAGTCGCCGCGGGCCTCTCCTCGCGGCGGGGCTGTGGATCTTCCCGGCCTTGGGTAAGATGGGGGCTTTGCCCAGCCCCGGCACCCACCCAAGGCCAGATTCGCATGCCCGAGCCTCTCGCTTCCCTTCGTCCGGCGTCACCGACGCGGCATGTCGGTGTCGTGGTGCTGCCCGGCTTCTCCCTACTGGCCCAGGCCTGTGCCACGGAGCCGCTGGCGGTGGCCAACCGCCTCGAGGGGCGTACCCTCTATCGCCTCACCACCTTCGCCTGCGCCGCCGGCCCGGTGGCCAGCGCCTCCCAGCAGGCGCTGATGCCCCAGGCGGGCATCAACGAGGTGGATGAGCCCCTCGACCTGCTGCTGGTATGCGCGCCGGGCCCGCTCTCCGGCAGCGTCCCCGCGCCCCTGATCGAGTGGCTGCAGCGGCTGGCCGGGGCGGGCGTGCTGCTGGGCGGCATCGGCGGTGGCACCGAGGTGCTGGCTCGGGCCGGGGTGCTGGATGGCTACCGGGCGACACTGCCCTGGCAGCGCTTCGATGCCTTCTCCGAGGCCTTCCCCCGCGTGCGCCTCTCGCGCCAACTCTTCGAGATCGACCGCGACCGCCTGACCTGCGGCGGCGGCACTGCCGCCATGGACATGATGATGACCCTGGTGGGCAGCCAGCATGGTCCCCGGTTGGCCGAACGCATCTCCGAGCACTTCGTGCTGGAGCGCATCCGCATGGGGGACGAGCCCCAGCAGGTGCCGTTGCGCTCGCGGCTCGGCCATGCCCCCGAGAGCCTGGCCGAGGCGGTGGCGCTGATGGAGGCCAATATCGAGGAGCCCCTGACCACCCACGAGCTGGCCGAGCACCTGGGCATCTCCCGTCGCCAGCTCGAGCGACTGTTCAAGAAGTACCTGCAGGCGGTGCCCAGCCGCTACTACCTGGACCTGCGCCTGCAGCAGGCGCGTCGCCTGCTGCGCGAGAGCGACCGCCCCGCCGGCGAGATCGCCCTGCAGACCGGCTTCTCCTCGGCGGCGCACTTCTCCACCGCCTACCGCAACCACTTCGGCATCACGCCCCGCGAGGAGCGGCTGGCCTGACCCTCTCACGCCCTGGAGGCCCGATGAGCGCGCTGCGGCCCCACCTCTTCCTGCTGCTGGTGGTGACGATCTTTTCCGGCAACATCCTGGTCGGCAAGGCCCTGGCGGACCTGCCGCCCTTCACCATCTCGCTGGGCCGGGTGGCCATCGCGCTGGTGGTCATGCTGCCGCTCGGCTGGCATCAGGCCCGGCACGGCTGGCCGGTCTTCCGGCGCCACTGGCGACCGCTGCTGGGGCTGGCGCTCTCCGGGGTGGCCTTCTTCAATGCGCTGATCTATGCGGCGCTGAAGTTCACCTCGGCGACCAACGTCGCCATCCTCGAGAGCCTGATCCCGGTGGCGACCCTGCTGCTCAGCGTGCTGCTGCTCGGCGAGCGCTTCAGGCCCCTGCAGTGGTTCGGCGTGGTGCTCTCCCTGGGCGGGGCGGTGGTGGTCATCACCGCCGGGGAGGGCGCCGAGCTGGTGCCCGGCGGGGTCAACCCCGGCGACCTGATCATGCTGCTGGCGGTGCTGGTCTGGGTGGGCTACTCGCTGCTGGTCAAGGAGCACATGGCGCGCTTCCCGCGCTACGGCGGGCTGCTGGTCATGCTGGTGATCGCCAACCTGGCGCTGGCACCCATCGCCCTGCTGGAAGGGGCCTGGCAGGTGGTGCCGCGGCTCTCCAGCGCCGAGCTGGCCGGGCTTGGCTATCTCGGCATCTTCCCCTCGGTGGTGGCGCTGCTGCTCTACAACAGCGCCCTGGCCGACATCGGCCCGACACGGGCCGCGGTCTACCTCAACCTGCTGCCGGTGGTCACCATGCTGGGGGCCTGGTGGTGGCTGGGAGACCACATCCTGCCGGTGCAGGTGGCCGGCAGCCTGGTGGTGATCACCGGCGTCTGGTGCACCATCGCGCCGCCCCGGCAGCGGGTCGCGCGTCCCGGCTGATCAGGCGGGGCGGGCCAGCAGGGCGCGGAACAGCGAGCCCATCATCACCGGCGTGTCCTGCTCGATGACGAAGTCGGCCGCCTCCAGCAGCGACCGGGCCTGGCGGGTGATATCGGTGGCGATGGCCGAGGTGAGGGCGTTGAGGCCGCGTCGAGCCAGGCCGGCCGGCCGGTCATCGGCCTGGAACTTGTCCATCACGCAGAGCTGGCCCTCCGGCTTCAGCACCCGCCGGGCCTCGGCGAGCCCCTTGGCGGGGTCGGGCATCACCGCGAGGATCAGGTGCATCACCACCACATCGAAGTGGTCGTCGGGGTAGTCGAGGCGCTCGGCGTCCATGACCTCGGCCTGGACGTCCCGGCCCAGCACCTCGGCGCGCTGCCCGAGGCGCCTGACCATGGCCGGGGAGAGGTCGGTGGCGTGCAGCTCGACGTCCCGCGGCAGCCAGGGCAGGTCGAGCCCGGTACCGGCGCCGACCAGCAACACCCGCATGCCGGGTTGCCAGGTCACCTGGCCGAGCGCCGTGCGGCGGGCCGCGCGGAAGGCGCGCTCGGCCACCAGGTCGTAGACCGGGGCATAGAGCCCGTAGCGGATCCGGTTCCAGGCCGTGGTGTTGAACATCTCGGGCTCCTCGTCGGTGGGGGTGTCCTGCGGCGCGCCGGGGGCGGCAAGCAGGCTCCCTTATTACACAACTCGCCGTCCCATTGCTGAAAGCCTCCCGCGCCGCCGCTCCCTATACTCGAGGGTTAGTTGACCCGAATGATAGTTGATCCGTCATGCCAGGAATGGAGAGCGACATGAGCCAGACCCCGACCCGCGCCGACTTCGACCACTACATGGTGCCCAACTACGCCCCACAGAGGGCGGTCCCGGTGCGCGGCGAGGGGAGTCGCCTGTGGGACCAGGAGGGCCACGAGTACATCGACTTCGCCGGCGGCATCGCCGTCAACGGCCTCGGGCACTGCCATCCGGTGCTGGTGGAGGCCCTCACGGCCCAGGCGAACAGGCTCTGGCACCTCTCCAACGTCTACACTAACGAGCCGGCCCTCAAGCTGGCGCGCAGCCTGGTCGAGCGCACCTTCGCCGACAAGGTCTATCTCTGCTCCTCAGGTGGCGAGGCCAACGAGGCGGCCCTCAAGCTGGCACGGCGCTGGGCCCATGACCACCATGGCGAGCACAAGCACCGCATCGTCTCCTTCTCGCAGTCCTTCCATGGCCGCACCTTCTTCACCGTCAGCGTCGGCGGGCAGCCCAAGTACTCCCAGGGCTTCGGCCCGGTGCCGGGGGGGATCGTCCATGGCCAGTACAACGACCTGGACAGCGTGCGCAACCTGATCGACGACGACACCTGCGCGGTGATGGTCGAGCCGATGCAGGGGGAGGGCGGCATCATCCCCGCCGACCCCGCCTTCCTGCAGGGGCTGCGCGACCTGTGCGACGCCTTCGACGCGCTGCTGATCTTCGACGAGGTGCAGACCGGGGCGGGGCGCACCGGCTCGCTCTATGCCTACCAGCAGTACGGCGTGACCCCGGACATCCTGACCAGCGCCAAGTCGCTGGGCGGCGGCTTCCCGGTGGGCGCCATGCTGACCACCGACCGGGTGGCCCCGGCCATGGCCATCGGCACCCACGGCTCCACCTACGGCGGCAACCCGCTGGCCTCGGCCGTGGCCCTGGCCGCCGTGGAGTTCATCGATACCCCGGAGGTGCTCGAGGGCGTCAAGCGGCGCCATGACCTCTTTCGCGAGCACCTCGAGGCGATCAACCGCCAGCATGGCGTGTTCCGCGAGATCCGCGGCATGGGCCTGCTGATCGGGGCCGAGATGGCGCCGGAGTACGAGGGGCGGGCCAAGGACATCCTGCCGCTGGCCCTCGAGGAGGGGCTGATGGCGCTGATCGCCGGCCCTAACGTGCTGCGCATGGCCCCCTCGCTGGTGATCCCCGAGGCCGATATCGCCGAGGGCATGGCGCGTCTCGAGCGGGCGGTGGCGCGCCTGGTGGCGGGGCAGTGAGGCCCGGTTCCGCGATGCGTGACGACTCATCCCCTTCCGGAGACCCTGCCATGCTGGTCATACGCCCCGTCCGCCCGGCGGACCTGCCGGCCCTGGAGCGGCTGGCCGGCAGCGCGACGCCGCGGCTGACCAACCTGCCGGCCCACCGCGACCGCCTGGAGGAGCGCATCGCCCGCTCCCAGCGCGCCTTCGCTGCCGAGGTCGAGGTGCCCGGCGACGAGCACTACACCTTCGTGCTCGAGGACCTGGAGCGCGGCGAGGTGGCGGGGACCGCCACCATCCGTGCCCAGGCCGGCGCCCGCGAGGCCTACTACACCTATCGCCAGGAGACGCTGATCCACGCCTCCCAGCAGCTCGACGTGCGTCGCGAGGTGCCGACCCTGGCGCTCTCCCACGAGGTCTCCGAGGCGACCCTGCTCTGCGCCCTGTCGCTGGATGCCCGCTACAAGTGCACCAGCGCCGAGAGCCTGCTGCGCCGGGCGCGGCTGATGTTCATCGCCCAGTACCCGGAGCGCTTCGCCGGGATCCTGGCGATGGCCTTTCCCGGCTACCTGGACGAGCAGGGCGAGTCGCCGTTCTGGAACAGCGTGGGTCGCCACTTCTTCGTGCGCGACTACCAGGAGATCAACTACCTGGCCGGCGTGCGTTCGAAGAGCTTCATCGCCGAGGTCATGCCGCAGTTCCCGCTCTACCTGGCGTTGCTCACGCCCCAGGCCCGAGCCGCCATCGGCCGCGAGCACCCCGACCACGAGCCGGCCCTCGCCGAGATGCTGGCCGAGGGCTTCCTGCGCTCGCGCCACGTGGATATCTTCGATGCCGGCCCGGTGATCAAGGGCGAGCGGGAGCGCCTGGCCAGCTTCCGTCAGGCCGCCTGGCATCCGGTGCGCATCCGCCCCGCCCACGCGCTGCCCGACGCCGAGCCGGCCATGGTCGCCAACCAGCGCCTCGGCGACTTCCGCTGCGTGGTGGCGCGCTACGCCCTGTCGCCGACCGGCCAGCTGATTCTGTCGCCGGCGCATGCCGAGCGGCTGGGCGTGGAGGAGGGGCGCGCCGTGCTGGCCGCCCCCCTGGCGCTGCCGGGGATGGGGGACGAGTGTCTCGACGCGCATGATCCGGGCTATGACGAGGGAGAGCTGTGATGCGTATGCGACCGATCGCCGAGGGCGACCTGGACGAGCTCCAGGCCCTGGCCCGGGAGACCGGGGTGGGCTTCACCTCGCTTCCCGACAACCGCGACTTCCTGGCGTCCCGGATCGCCTCCACGGTGGCCGCCTTCGAGGAGCGCACGCCCCAGGACCAGCGGCTCTACTTCTTCGTGCTGGAGGACGAGGCAACCGGCCGGCTGGCCGGCTGCTGCGCCATCGAGGGCCAGGTGGGGCGCGAGATCCCCTTCTACCACTACCGGCTGGGGACCCTGGCCCACTCCTCGGTGCAGCTCGACCTGCACCGCACCATCGACACCCTCTTCCTCAGCTCCGACCACACCGGCGACGCCGAGGTGGCCTCGCTGTTCCTGCGCCCCGAGTACCGCGGCGCCGACCGGCGCCACGAGCGCAACGGCGCGCTGCTGTCGATGATGCGCTGGCTGTTCATGGCCGAGTTCCGCGACCGCTTCCCCGACAAGGTGCTCGCCGAGATGCGCGGCGTCTTCGATGAGCAGGGCAGGAGCCCCTTCTGGGAGTGCCTGGGCAGCCACTTCTTCCCGCTTGACTTCGACGAGGCGGACAAGCTCACGGGGCTTGGCCAGAAGAGCTTCATCGGCGAGCTTATGCCCAAGTTCCCGATCTACACCCCCTTCCTCAGCGAGGCGGCCCGGGCCTGCATCGGCCAGGTCCACGAGCACACCCGCCCGGCGCTGGCCATGCTCAAGAAGGAGGGCCTGCGCTGGGAGGGCTACATCGACATCTTCGACGGCGGCCCCACCGTGGAGGCCTACATCGACGACGTGCGGGGCGTGCGGCTGTCGCGGCGCTGCCGGGTGGAGGTCAAGGCCGGCACGCCGGAGCACTCGCCGCGGCCGCGCTGGCTGGCCGCCACCACCGGGATGGCCGGCTTCCGCGCCGCCTGGCTGGGACGCGGGCCCGACGCCGAGGGCGTGGTGACGCTCGACGAGGCCGAGGCACGTCGGCTGGAGGTCGCCTCCGGCGACACCCTGCGCATACTGGACACCGAGGAGGAGGCGTGATGAAGGCAAGACGAGAGCTGCTGGTCGGCGGCACCTGGCAGGCAGGCGAGGGCGAGGCCTTCACCAAGCACGACCCGGTATCCGACGAACGCCTCTGGGAGGGCGGTGCCGCCACCGAGGCCCAGGTGGACGCCGCGGTGACGGCCGCCCGCACCGCCTTTCCGGGCTGGGCGCGCACCGCCTTTGACGAGCGCCAGGCGCTGGTGGAGCGCTTCCGCGAGGTGCTGGAGCGGCACCGCGAGGAGCTGGCCACCGCCATCGCCCAGGAGACCGGCAAGCCGCTCTGGGAGGCCCGCACCGAGGTGGGCGCCATGATCGGCAAGGTGGCGATCTCGGTCCGCGCCTATCAGGAGCGCACCGGCGAGCGCAGCCGTGACCTGGGAGACGCCACCGCCGTGCTGCGCCATCGCCCGCACGGGGTGATGGCGGTCTATGGCCCCTACAACTTCCCCGGCCACCTGCCCAACGGTCATATCGTGCCGGCGCTGCTGGCCGGCAACACCGTGGTCTTCAAGCCCAGTGAGCAGACCCCGCTGACCGCCGATCTCACCCTGCAGTGCTGGCAGGAGGCGGGGCTGCCGGACGGCGTGATCAACCTGGTGCAGGGGGCGGCCGCCACCGGCCAGGCGCTCTCGGCAAACCCCGGCATCGATGGCCTGCTGTTCACCGGCAGCGCCCGGGTGGGGGGACTCCTGCATCGCCAGTTCGCCGACCAGCTGGACAAGATCCTGGCCCTGGAGCTCGGCGGCAACAACCCGCTTGTGGTGAAGGACGTCCCCGACCAGGAGGCGGCCGTGCTGACCATCCTGCAGTCGGCCTTCCTCTCCGGCGGCCAGCGCTGCACCTGCGCCCGGCGGCTGATCGTGCCCGAGGGCCAGGTGGGGGACCACCTGCTGGATGCCCTCAGTGACGCCATCTCGCGGCTGCGGGTGGCCGGCCAGTTCAGCGACCCCGCGCCCTTCTACGCCGGCCTGGTGAGCGTGGCGGCCGCCGATGGCCTGCTCAAGGCCCAGGACGACCTGGAGGCGCAGGGGGGCACGGTGCTCGCCCGCATGGCCCGCGTCGAGACCGGCACCAGCCTGCTCAGCCCGGCGCTGATCGACGTCACCGGGCTGGCGGTGCCCGACGAGGAGCACTTCGGCCCGCTGCTCAAGGTGCATCGCTACCGCGACTGGGACGAGGCGCTGCGCCTGGCCAACGATACCCGCTACGGCCTCTCCGCCGGGCTGATCGGCGGCGAGCGCGCCGACTGGGACGACTTCCTGCTGCGCATCCGCGCCGGCATCGTCAACTGGAACCGCCAGACCACCGGCGCCTCAGGCGACGCGCCCTTCGGCGGCGTCGGCGAGAGCGGCAACCACCGCCCCAGCGCCTACTACGCCGCCGACTACTGCGCCTACCCGGTCGCTTCCATGGAGAGCGAGGCGCTGGTCCTGCCCGAGACGCTGCCGCCGGGGGTGACGCTATGAGCCAGCCGACCCCGGACGTGCGCGAGGTCAACTTCGACGGCCTGGTCGGGCCGACCCACAACTATGCCGGCCTCGCCCTGGGCAACGTCGCCTCCATGACCCACGGTGGCCTGGAGGCCAATCCCCGGGAGGCCGCCCTGCAGGGCCTGGGCAAGATGAAGGCGCTGATGGAGGCCGGCTATGCTCAGGGCGTGCTGCCGCCCCAGCAGCGCCCCGACCTGGGGGCGCTTCGCCAGCTCGGCTTCTCCGGCAGCGATGAGCGGGTGCTGGCCCGGGCGGCGGGCGAGGCCCCGCAGATCCTGCGCGCGGTCTGCTCGGCCTCGAGCATGTGGACCGCCAATGCCGCCACGGTGACGCCCTCCGTGGATGCGCCGGACGGCCGGGTGCACTTCACCCCGGCCAACCTGCAGTCGAGCTTCCACCGCTATCTGGAGCCCGCCACCACCGCCCGGGTACTGGCGGCGATCTTCCGCGACGAGGCGCGCTTCGCCCACCACCCGGTGCTGCCGGCCACCCCCGCCTTCTCCGACGAGGGTGCGGCCAACCATACCCGCCTCGCCGCCGACCACGGCGAGCCCGGGGTGCACCTCTTCGTCTATGGCCGCGCGGCCTTCGGCTGGGGGGCCGAGGAGGGCGTCGCGCCGCGGCGCTACCCGGCGCGCCAGACCCTGGAGGCGAGCCAGGCGATTGCCCGCCAGCATGGGCTCACGGAGACCCGGGTGGTGTTCGCCCAGCAGCACCCCGAGGCCATCGACGCGGGTGTCTTCCACAACGACGTGATCAGCGTGGGTAACGGCCCGGTGCTGCTCTACCACGAGCGGGCCTTCCTCGACGAGCAGGCCACCCTGGACGAGCTGAGGGCCAAGATGGCCACGCCACTGGTCCCGATACGGGTCCCCGAGGAGGCGGTCAGCCTCGAGGACGCGGTGGCCTCCTACCTCTTCAATTCCCAGCTGCTCTCCAACCCGGACGGCACCATGACGCTGGTGGTGCCCGGGGAGTGCCAGGAACGCGAGAGTGTCTGGCGCACCATCCAGGATCTCCTGCTGGCCGGCCACAATCCCATCAGCGAGGTCGTGGTCAAGGACGTCAAGCAGAGCATGCGCAACGGCGGCGGGCCTGCCTGCCTGCGCCTGCGGGTGGTGCTCTCGGCGGCCGAGCGCGCGGCCCTCTCCGGTCGGGTGCTGCTGGACGACGCCCTGCACGGCGAGCTCACCGCCTGGGTCGAGCGCCACTACCGCGACCGCTTGGCCCCCAAGGACCTGGCCGACCCGCAGCTGGCCAAGGAGACCCTGGCGGCGCTGGACGAGCTGACGGGGATCCTGGCCATCGGCGCCGTCTACCCCTTCCAGCGAGGGTGAGTCCCGCGGCAAGATCCGTTGGCGCAGGCCAGGAGGAGGCGGACATGGACGGGGAGCCGCAGGCGATGAGGACGGCATCGTCGCCGAGGGACACCTATCGCCAGGCGGTCGAGCAGGCCGGCTTCGCCTCGGACGAGGCCCAGTGGCGGGCGGTCGGCCATCTCGAGGCGTGCTTTCACGCGCTGCAGGAGGCGGAGGGCGGCAACACGGCCGCGGCCATCCCGGGGGTCTACCTCTGGGGGCCGGTCGGGCGTGGCAAGACCTGGCTGATGGATGGCTTCCAGCGGCACCTCCGGATGCCCTCGCGTCGCCTGCATTTCCACCACTTCATGCGCTGGGTGCACCGGCGCCAGTTCCAGTTGAGTGGCACCGACGATCCCTTGACGGCCCTGGCCAGGGAACTGGGCGACGAGATTCGGGTGCTGTGCCTCGACGAGCTGTTCGTCGGCGATATCGCCGATGCGATGATCCTCGGACGCCTGTTGAGCGCCCTGTTCGATCACGGGGTGACGCTGGTCTGCACCTCGAACCAGGCCCCCGGCCAGCTCTATGCCGATGGCTTCAACCGCGAGCGCTTCCTGCCCGCCATCGCGGCCATCGAGCGGCACATGCGGGTGGTCGAGCTCGACGGCGGCCAGGACCACCGGCTGCATCCCGGCCAGGCCCACCCTCGTTACTGGGTCGCCCGGCCGGGGGAGCCGAGCGTGCTGGTCGAGGTGTTCGAGCGACTGCGCCAGGGGGAGCGTGTCTCCGATGACCCCGTGGAGCTCGGGCATCGTGCGATTCCGGTGGTGCGTCGCAGCGAGAGCGTGCTGTGGTGCCGCTATGCCGACCTCTGCGAGCAGCCCCTTGCCGCGCTGGACTTCATCGCCCTGGGGGATCGCTTCACGCATGTCCTGCTGAGCGACGTGCCTCGCCTGGGCGGCGGACAGCACGCAGGCCGCATTGCGCGGGGTACCGAGGACGGGGTGGCACGCGTCGAGGCGGGCGAGCGGGACTTTCCCGAGCTGACCCGGCAAGACGACGGCGTGCGTCGCTTCATCGCCCTGGTCGACGAGTGCTATGACCGGCGCATCCCTCTCTACCTGGAGGCGGAGGTGGCGCTGGGCGAGCTCTACCCCCACGGCTACCTCTCCTTCCCGTTCCGGCGGGTAGTGAGTCGCCTGCAGGAGATGCAGCTGGAACGCTTCGGTCGCCAGCGTCAGGAGGAGGGAAGGCATGGCGGAGCACGTTGAGATCGTGCGACTGAGCGCCGACTCGCCGCACCTGGAACGGGTTGCAGCCTGGCAGCATGCCGAGTGGTCGCACCTGAGCCCCGGCGAGACGCAGGCCTCACGCCTTGCTGCCCTGCGCGGGGAGTGCGGCCGGGCCGGCGTGCCCTCGGTGTTCGTGGCGATCGCGGCGGGCCGGCCGGTGGGGACCGCCAGCCTGGTGGCCCACGACCTGGACTCCCGGCCCGACCTCACGCCCTGGCTGGCCTCGGTCTATGTGCGGCCCGAATGGCGCGGGCGGGGCATCGCCTCGTCGCTGGTCCGTCGCGTGGAGACGGAAGCCTCGGGCAACGGCATCGAGCGGCTCCATCTCTTCACGCCGGACCGGCAGGCCCTCTATCGTCGCCTCGGCTGGGCGGATCACGAGATCCTTCTCCACCACGGCGAGACCGTGACCCTCATGACCCGACGGCTGATCCCGCCGCCCGCCTGAGCCGCGGGATCATTGCAGCGGGAAGGCGGCCGGATGCGCTATGCTGCCGGCCAGCAGACAAGGGAGAGGCGATGTGACGGGCGTGGTCTACTGGCTGGACATGGCGGGGGTAATCGTCTTTGCCCTCTCGGGCGTGATACTGGCCTGCCGTTCGCGGATGGACCCCTTCGGCATGCTGGTGCTGGCGGCGGTGACCGGGATCGGTGGTGGCACCCTGCGAGACCTGGTGCTGGGCGTGCGCCCGGTGTTCTGGGTGACGGACCCGACCTACCTCTGGGTGATACTCGTCACCGTGGGCCTGTCGATCCTCGGCTTCCATTACATCCATCGCCTCTCGCGGGGCTTCCTGCCGGTGGCGGACGCCTTCGGCCTGGCACTCTTCACTGTGATCGGGGCCCACAAGGCCCTGATGCTGGAGGCGCCCGGCGTGGTGGCGGTGCTGATGGGGCTGCTGACCGGGGTGGCCGGCGGCATGGTCCGCGACGTGCTGGCGCGTCGGGTTCCCATGGTGCTCCGGCAGGAGGTCTACGCCACCGCCTCGATTGCCGGTGGCGTGGTCTTCGTGGCCCTGGAGGCCATCGCCGTGCCGCTGGCCGTCTCCATCGCCACGGGGCTGGTGGTCACCCTGGGGCTGCGGCTCTCGGCGATCCACTGGCACCTCTCCCTGCCGGTGTTTGCCTGGGTGGTGATGCAGCCGCCATCGACCTCCCAAGGCTCTGAGGGCGACGGACAGAAGCAGGCAATGCCCCAAGGTCGCGCCAAGGCCAGGGTCAAGCTGATCCCGCCGGGGCGTGCCAGACAAGGGAGGAGGGCGAAATGAGCATGACCCTGATGGCAAGGTCCCGCACGCCTGCCGTGCTCGCAACCTGGTTGATGGCGGTGCTCCTGTCGCTGGCCGGCTGTGCCGTCCCGCAGCGGGACCTCGAGCAACGGGCGCAGGAACTGGACCGGGCGGCAGTGGCCGCGGCGATCCGTGATCGCTACGAGGCGGCACTGCCCGACCTGCCCCAGAGCAAGCAGCGCCACTATGCCCAGCGGCTCTACCGGATCACCGGGGACGCCCGTTACCTGCCCCTCAACCGTGACTACGGCCGGCGCCTGGTGAGCCAGATTCGCGAGGAGATCGAGGCGCTGGACACGCCGGGCCATGCCGAACGACGGGCCCGGGAGAAGGTGGCGGCCTACCCGACGCGCACCGAGAAGCAACGTCGCCGCAAGCGGATGCTCGCCGAGTGGGGAGAGATCGCCTATGCCAAGAGCCTGGCCTTCGACCTGACCCAGGCCAAATACCATGGCCTGTTGAACGAGGCCGACCTTCCCGGCTATCACCGGGCACTGGACTACCTGGCAAGCGTCGACTTTCGCACCTTCCTTCTCGATCCCGACGTGATGGCGATCTATGCCGCCCAGGTAGCCAACCTGGTCTATTACCTCGAGGACCTGGGTGTCACCGACCTGCGCGAGGAGGTCATCACGGCCTTCCGCCACCAGTACCCGCCGCGGCGTGACCCGGGGCTCTCCACGGCCGAGTACCGCAACAAGATCTACGGCATGACCCACTTCGTGATTGCCGCCAGCGACTACTATCAGCAGCCGGTGTCGGCCGAGGAGTTCCGCTGGTTGCTGGACGAGTTCGCCGCCAGCCTGGGGCGGATCCTCGCGGATACCAAGGAGGACATCTATACGGAGGTGGGCATCAGTTTCCTGCTGGCCGGGGAGGAGGAGCATCCGGCCGTATCGCGCCTGCAGGATGCACTGCTCGAGGCCTATGACCCCGAGGCGAGAATGGTGCCGTCAGAGCAGGGAGGCACCGACCTGGCCTATGGCGAGCACCGCAACGTGCTGGCCATCATGCTGCTGGACTGGCCGGAGAGGCTCTATCAGGGGCCGATTCTTTCCCCGTTTCATGAGCAGGAGATCTTGGCTTTCTGCACCGGTACATCTTCCAATTGGCAGGAAAGCTCCTTGCGGATATGCAGGTAGAGTGGCATCAGGTCTTCATGCATTTCCTTTTCAGCTTTCCGGTGATCGATGTAGAAAGCGTTTCGAGAGCCATGCATCTCGATGCGCTCACCGACCTTTGTGAAGTGGAAGCCTGACATCGAGAGGAGTCTCGGAAGCCTTGGCTCCATCATGGCGAACACATGGCGCTTGTTCATGAGGCCAACGAGTGCATAGGTTGCAAGGAACAATGCAACGATTATCAAGGGGAATGTCTTTTTCTCTTCGGGTGTGAATGCATAGCTGTTTTTTTCCATGTCAAGGGTTTCATGTTTTATTGGTTTGTGTCGGAACGCCCTGGCGATGGCAAATCGCGATATTTCACAAATGCTGTCATAAGGAAGCTTGGCAGGGTGGAGCGTTTCGTGCGTAAAGCTTCTCTCACCATACTCCTGAAGAGGAAGTCTATGGTGCTTTCCGGCGACTATCGGGGCCGGCAGTACTAACCTGAGGCAGCCAGCTGCGAGCCCTGATCTCCGATGCTCAATTAGGCAGTGAATGGAATGCGAGTCATGAGCATCGATCTCGATATTTTTCGTCTCCATCCCGGGAGGGTGGTAGCCGATTTCCTGGCAATACACCTCATGGCGAAGTCTGTAAATTCTGTTTTTTTCTTCATCGCTTACGGCAACGTTGAAGGTGAAGTCTTCAAGGAAGGACTCGAACAGCTCGGCAGTCGAGCTGCGGATGTGCGTCATTTTTTCGGATGCTGTCATCTTGAGCCTTCCTTTTTAAGCCGTAACCTGGAGGATGAGGTGAACGCTGAAAGGTCTAAGCGTGAAATCTTCAAGTGTCATCTCCAAAGGCCATTTGAACCGGAACTGGACGACCTAGATAAAAGCCTTGGCCATAGGTGATCCCATAGGAATTAAGCATCGGCAGCAGTGCTTCCTGGTCGACGAACTCGGCGATGGCCTGCTTGCCGAAGCCGGCGGCGATATCGGCGATAGCCTGGACGATGACACGGCTCTCGGGGCTGATCGGCAGGCTGCGGATGAAGGAACCATCGATCTTGATGTAGTCCACCGGCAGCTGACCCAGGTAGTGGAAGCTGCTGAAGCCCACGCCGAAGTCGTCCAGGGCGGTGCGGCAGCCGAGATCGCGGACCGCCTGCAGCACGCCGCGTGCCGTGGAGAAGTCGGTCACGGCGGCGGTCTCGGTCACCTCCAGGATGAGATGGTGGGGATCGGCACCGCTGGCCGCGATTTCGTCAGCCAGGTACTGCTTCAGGCCTTCATCGTGCAGGGACTGGCCGGACAGGTTGACCGCCAGGCTGATGCCTTGCTCCTGCAGTCGACTGAGCAGCCGCAGGCTATGGCGCAGCACCCAGCGGTCGACCTGCACGATCTGGCCGCTGCGCTCCGCTACCGGGATGAAGTAGGAGGGGGACACCAGGCTGCCATCGGCGTCACGCATGCGCAGCAGCACCTCGTAGTGCTTCACGTCGCGATCCTCCAGCCGCATGATCGGCTGCACCATCAGCTCGAAGCTGTCCTCTTCCAGGGCGCTGCGCACGCGCTCGACCCAGTAGACCCGCTCCTGCAGCTCGTCCTTGGCATTCTCGGTCCTGGAGAGCAGGTGCCAGTGCTGGATGCCACCCTCCTTGGCCTTGTACATGGCCACGTCGGCACTGGCCATCAGGTCGGCCGGCGTCGCGCCGTGGACCGGGAACAGGGCGATGCCGATGCTCGCAGTGACCCGGTGGCGCCGCCCCGCGGCCGTGAACCCCAGGCTGTCGAGCAACTGGTCGATATACTGGGCAACCTGGACCGCCTGGTCCTCGTCGGCATGCTCCAGCAGCAGAGAGAACTCGTCGCCACCCAGGCGCGCGATGACGCCACGATGGCCCAGGTTCAGCAGCAGGGTCTCGGCCACCTCGCGCAGCAGCCGGTCGCCGACATGGTGGCCGCTGAGCTCGTTGACCTCCTTGAACTGGTCCAGGTCCAGCAGCAGCACGGCGCCGCGTGATTCCCGCCACAATGCCTTCTGCAGGGCATCCTGGAAGAAGCGCCTGTTGTAGAGCTCGGTCAGGGGATCACGCTCGGCCAGCCAGGTCAGGCGGGCCTCCGCGGCCTTGCGCTCGGTGATGTCGAGCCCCACCGATATCCGCGACATGCTCCCGTCAGTGCTGGAGGGCAGCGGGGCATGGTACCAGGCGATGGTATGGATGCGCTGGTCCGGGGTCTGAAGGGTCCGCTCCTCCTGCTGCGGCGTGTCGAAGGCGCCGACCAGGGAAGGGCTGCCCGCCTCGAACACGTCCACGAAGTGGCGGCCCAGCAGGGAGGGCTCGTCAAGGTCCAGCATCGCGCGCGTATAGTCGTTGATAAGGCTGATCCGTCCCCTGCTGTCCTGGGCGATGATGAAGACCCGGGCGGTATCCAGCAGACTGTTCACGAAGTCCCTTTCCTGGGCCAGCTCCTCGACGCGCTCCGCCAGCTGGTCACCGCGTTCCTGGACTTCTTGTTCCAGCATCTCGAGTTGTTGCGAGAGCTCCAGCGTGGTGCCTTCCAGCACGTCAATCTCGTCCGGCAGGCGGTGGCGGGCGGCCGGGATCGCGGCCCGCACATCGTCGAATCCCCCGCTGGCCAGTGTCGGCAGCAGGCCGGCAATCCGGCGCAGGCGCGCCATGGGGCGCAGCAGGATCAGCAGCAGCACCAATTCCGCGGCGATCCAGCCTGCCAGGCCAACCCCCAGCAGGATGCGAGTGTCCTCGTTGATGGCCCTGATCTGGGTGGAGATATCGGAGACCAGCAGGAAGTAGCCGGTGCTGCGTCGGTCCGCGTCCTCGTCCATACGGACCGCGCTGAGTTCCAGGTACTGGCCCCGGTACTGCAGCTGCAGAGGGGCTTGCAGCAGGTCGCCGATCTGGCCGAGTTCGGCAGCCCGTTGCAGGACGGGCAGGCTCTCCTCCTGGCGTGTCAGGGCCACCAGATAGCCATTCCAGGGGGCGAGATGGCGTTCCTGGGAAAGCTCGCGGCTCTCCATCGGGCCCGTCACCAGCAGGGCCACCTCGGCGTTGGAGACCTCCCGGGCCTGTCGGGTCACATCGGCCAGCGAGCGGGAGAGCACGACCAGGCCGACGCTTTCGCCATTCACCAGCACCGGAACGGCGGCATACTGCTGGCAGTCCGCCGCACAGCGCAGTGCCGTGATGGGCATCTCGGTCTCCATGATCCGTTGCACCCAGGCCTGTATCGGCAAGCTGCCCTCCGACTGGCCGGCGCCCCAACGGCCCAGGGTCTGCCCCCGGGTGTCCACCACCAGTATCTCGTCGATGCCGGCCTCGAGCTGCAGGGTCGGCCATTGCGACGCCAGTGCCTCCTCGACCTCGACCGCATCGCCCGCCTCGAGAGGGGGGCCCAGACGCGGCGAGGCCGCAGCCAGGCCCGCCAGCTGGCGAAGGTTCTCGGCCGAACGCTGCAGGGCCAGGCGGATCTCCCTTTGCTGGCGCTCATGGTGCTGGTTTCGGCTTTCCTGGAACTGGCGGGTCAGGTTGTCGTGGCCCAGCCAGGTGAACAGTGCCACCAGCCCGACCAGCAGCAGGCTGCTCAAGGCGATGACACGCCAGGTCAGGCTGAGTCGATGACGAGACCGGAGGGATGCGGGGAGGGTCATCTCTGCGGGTTCCTGGCCAGGAGCATTGAGACGTTAGAAGCGCAACGAGAGCTGGAACAGCAGCATGTTCCAGCGGCGACTGGTCTCTGATGGGTCCGGGTTGTCCTGGACAGGCAGCCAGCCGGTACCATCGACGTGGTGATACTCGCCGGCCAGCAGCAGTCTGGGGTGTGGGGTCCACTGAAGCCCCAGGGTGATATCATCGGCAAACTGCGAATGGGCAGGCACCGCGCCATCGGTAAAATCTTCAAGGCTCTGTCCCGAACGGTCATCCCTGTTGCTGGTCAGGCTGTCGTACCGAACCAGCCACTGCCAGTCATCAAGAAATCGTCGGGTATACTGGATATACCAGCTTTCGCCAGTCACATCGTTGAGCCAGGGGTTGTCGATGCCTTCCAGCTCGGTCGGCCTTAGCGCAAACTCACCGGTCAGGCTCCAGAGCTCCTCGTTGTACTGTAACGACAGGATCACGGGGCGAAAACGAAAGGCAATATCGGATTGCAGAGGCGTATTCGAGTCGAATTTCGCCTTGGCCTGTGCGGCACTCAGAGCTGCAACGATGCGACCGCCATCATGCTCATAGCGAATCTGGCCGATGGCTGATTGCTTTGGGTCAAGAGACCCAGGAACATTCTCCAGGCGGAGGGTGCGCCGTAGGTCATCCCCTGCCTGCGCTTGTCCAATACCAACCTGGGTTCTTATCACCCCGTTCGACAGCCTTTCCTCGTGATAGAGGCTGATGCCATCGCCGGAAAGCCCCAGGGACCGTGTTCGGTCGAAGTAGATGGACTGTGGCAAGAGGATGCTGGGGCGGGTAAAGGCCACATCGCGGGTCTGGTTGTAGAAGCCGAAGGGGTTCTTGAAGCGGCCCAGTTGGATGCCGAAGGTGCGTTGCTGGTCGGAGAGCATCTGGTAGTCGACTACGCCATAGTCGAGGACCGGGCGGGCATCACTTCCGTCTCCCCCTGCTCGGCGGCTCAGTACCTGGGCGGCCAGCAACACGTCCTCGTGGGGCCGCAGCGAGACATTGGCACCAATCTCGGTGAACTTGAAGCTGCCCTCGTCCTCGCTGCTGGGGCCGAAGAAGTTGTTGTCGTCGGTGATGATCAGCGCCTGGCTCAGGAAGCCATGCACCTGGAGGGTGTCCAGCACGCCCTCGTCGCTGTGTACCTGGCCGGACAGGCCCAGGGCCAGGGCGGCGGCCATGGCGGTGATGGAGCGGGCATCACTCCATCGAAATGACTTGGACACGATCATCCAGGTACTCCCTTTCAAGATATCCCAGGGCGCCGGGCGTGGTGGCGATGCGCTCGCGCATCTCTTCCTGGTCGCGAACACGGTCGGGCGCCTGGCCGGTCCCCGAGAACACCATGCGATCCCAGGCCAGCTGCAGCTGGTGGGGATAGACGGCCAGCTGCTCCTTGGCAAAACGCGCATGCACGGGGTGGTTGTTGTCGAGCACGAAGACCCGCACGGCCTGGCCGTTGGGCCAGGTGCGCTGCCTCATGGCGAAGATGGCGCGGGTGGTATCGCGCTTGAGCTGGCGGATGTTCACATCGGGGTGTGCCACCAGCAGGATCGGTGTTTCTTGGGCATTGGCCACTCTGCCGGCCAGCGGCAGGCCGGCCAGCAGCATCACGGTGGCCAGGGCCAGCAGGCTCAGGCGCCGCATGAAGTGCGCCTCTCCGGCCGGCTGGCAACGGCAACGCCGCCCGCTGCCAAGGAGCGGATCAGGACGAATGATGGCATCGGGGGTCGGGTTCCCGTTGTCTGATGAACGCCAGGTTCATGCACCATGCAGGCGTGGCCTGTACTTCACGTGTGTATGAGTCGATGACGCCTTCTCCCTGCTGCCCCTGAGGGCATTATCGTTTTTTATGCCCGATGCGCATCAGCTGTTTCCCACGACAGGCATCAGGAAGACCATCATGCCGTTCCGGCACGGGTCATTCTTATACGCTACATCACTTTAAGGAAATTTACAGGCCGGCGTATCAACGCGGTGATAGATCCCCGGCGGCGGATGGCCGCCGGGGCGAGGAGTCAGTTGAAGATGTGGAAGCTCTCGGCATTGAGCCACAGGTGGGCCATCACGCTGGCGATGTAGCCCAGGGCGATCACCGGGGTCCAGCGCAGGTGTCCCATGAAGGTGTAGTTGCCGCGGGCCTGGCCCATCAGGGCAACGCCGGCCGCCGAGCCGATCGACAGCAGGCTGCCGCCCACGCCGGCGGTGAGGGTGATCAGCAGCCAGTGGCCATGGGACATGTCCGGCTCCATGGTCAGCACCGCGAACATCACCGGGATGTTGTCGACCACTGCCGAGATCACCCCCAGGGCAATGTTGGCGCCAGTGGCGTTCCAGCCGGTATAGAGGGCCTCCGAGAGCATGCCCAGGTAGCCCATGAAGCCGAGGCCACCCACGCACATCACCACGCCGTAGAAGAACAGCAGGGTGTCCCACTCGGCCCGTGCCACACGGTTGAAGACATCGAAGGGCACCACGCTGCCCAGGCTCTCGAGCTTCTTCCAGTCGCCGCGCTGGCTGTAGCGGGTGCGCTTGCGCTCCAGGGAGCGGGGCAGGGTACGACGCAGGAAATAACCGAAGAACTGCAGGTAGCCTAGGCCCGTCATCATGCCCAGCACCGGCGGCAGGTGCAGCAGGGTGTGGCAGGCCACGGCGGTGGCCACGGTGAGCAGGAAGAGGGCGATGATGCGCCGCGCGCCGCGCTTGAGCCAGACATCCTCTTCCATGCTGGCCGGCTTGCGGTTCTTGATGAAGGCGCTCATTACCACGGCCGGGATCAGGAAGTTGATCAGCGACGGCACCAGCAGCTCGAAGAACTCCTGGAACTCGATCAGGCCGGCCTGCCAGACCATCAGGGTGGTGATGTCGCCGA
The DNA here is from genome assembly GCF_029625235.1 of Halomonas sp. CKK8. NCBI lineage: Bacteria > Pseudomonadati > Pseudomonadota > Gammaproteobacteria > Oceanospirillales > Halomonadaceae > Halomonas > Halomonas sp. CKK8. The sequence goes on from NZ_CP121193.1 coordinate 489,042, forward strand.
AGGGGCTGAAGGCACCGCCGGCATTGGCCGCCACCACGATATTGACGCAAGCCAGGTTGATGAAGCGCTTGTCGCCCTCGGCGACCTTGGTTACCACCGCACACATCAACAGGGCGGTGGTCAGGTTGTCGGCGATCGGCGAGATCATGAAGGCCAGCACGCCGGTGATCCAGAACAGCGAGCGGTAGCTGAAGCCCTTGCGGACCATCCAGGAGCGCAGCGCGTCGAACACCCGGCGCTCGTCCATGGCGTTGATGTAGGTCATCGCCACCAGCAGGAACAGCATCAGCTCGGTGAATTCGAGCAGGGTCACGCGAAAGGCGTGCTCCGACTCGGCGGGCATGCCCGCCTTGACATAGACCCAGCCGATCAGCGCCCAGATGATGCCGGCCGCGACCAGCACCGGCTTCGACTTGCGCATGTGGATCTTCTCTTCGGCCATGACCAGGGCGTAGGCCAGCACGAAGACGGCGACGGCGAGCATGCCCACGAAGGAGCCGGTCAGGTCGAGTTCGCCGGTGGCGGCAAACACGGGGCCGCTGGCCAGCAGCGAGAGCAAGGCGAGCACGAACATGCCCGGCCAACGGGCGGATTGCCGTGGCCTGGGGGATATACGACAGGTTGTCAGCATGGCTGCGATCATCCTGAGGCAGGAGGTGGGGGAAGGGTTGGAAAGCGGCAGAATCTTATCACAGTGTGTTGCGATGCAGTATGCCACTTATTTATTACCCCCCGATTCTTTGGTAGGAGGATGATCGGTCGGCATTCCGGCAGGAACGATCAAGGCCGGTCGGGGCCATCAGCCCGGCCCGCTATCGGCGGCGGGAGGCGTCGGCCTGCGTTGTCGCGGGGTTTTGTGGCATCATCTGCCTTCCCGGCAACCGCCGGCAGGGTCCAGACCGCCAACGACGCAGGCATACAGTGCATGTTTCTCGATGATTTCCATACGCTTACGGATGGGCGTATCCGCATTTCCGCACAGCAGGCCAGCCAGTTCGCCAAGCGCATTGCCGGCGACTACAACCCCATCCATAACCCGGATGCACGCCGCTTCTGTGTGCCCGGTGACCTGCTCTTTGCCCTGGTGCTGGCGCGCTTCGGCCTCTCCCAGCGCATGTCCTTCCGCTTCCTGAGCATGGTCGGGGGCGGCACGCCGTTGTGTTTCAGCGAGCAGGACGATGGCCGGATCCGCGTCTGCGACGAGAACGGCAAGTGCTACCTGGAAGTCGAGCGCAGCGGCGAGGCGACCCGCGACGAGTCGGTGGTCGAGGCCTTCACCCGCAGCTACGTGGCCTTCTCGGGCAAGAACTTCCCCCACTACCTCAAGCCGCTGATGGAGGAGAAGGGGGTGATGTTCAACCCGCGGCGTCCGCTGGTGATCTACGACAGCATGGGCTTCTGCCTGGAGCGCCTGGATGCGCCCGCGCCGGGCCTGGAGTTCGTGGACTCCTCGCTGGAGGTGACCGGCAAGCGCGGCGATGCGCTGCTGGAGTTCCGCATCCTGGCCGGCGGCGAGGCGATCGGCACCGGCTCCAAGAAGCTGGTGGTCAGCGGGCTCTGCGACTACGACGCCGAGGCCATGGACGAGGTGGTCGCCGAGTTCTACCGCCTCAAGGCCGCCCACGAGGCCGAGGCCTGAGACGCCACCGCCGGTGCGCGTCCAGCCCGGGGCTCAGGCCACCACGGTGACCGGGCAGGGCGCCAGGTCGATGACCCGGTGACTGACGCTGCCGAGCAGGGATGACTGCCACTTGCCCAGGCCGCGGCGGCCCATGATGACCATCGGCGCCGCCTTGGCGTGGTGCCGGGCCCGGGCGACGATGGCCTCGGGGACGCGCTTCCCCTCGCTCACCACCGCCTCGATGCCACGCGGCACCTCGCCCAGGGCTTCCCTCGCCCGCCGGAAGGCCTCCTCGGACGGGCCGTCGTCCGTGCTCCCGGCGACTGCCGCGCGGCCATCCGGCCGGCAGAAGACCAGTTCCACCGGCACATCGGCCCGGCGGGCCAGCTCACCTGCCAGGGCGGTCGCCTTCAGGCAGTGGGCGGAGCCATCCACCGGCACCAGCACCTGCCCCAGGCGTGCCGCGTCGGACAGGCCGGCCGCGGCATGCACGATGGTGACCGGGCAGCGGGCCCGGTGAACCACCTCGTTGCTGATGCTGCCCTGCATGAACTTGCCGACATCGCTCAGCTGGCGGGCCCCCAGCACCAGCAGGCATCCGTCATGCCGGGCCGCATGCTCGAGGATGGTGCGGTCGGGATGGCGGATGAAGCTGGCACCCTCGAGCAGCACCTCGCTGGGCGCCTGCACCAGGCCAGGATCGAGCGCCTGCCGCGCCCGGGCAAAGGCCTCGGCGGCGATGTCCTGGCGTCGTGCCCTGTCGTGGTCGGCCTCCACCTGGCGGTTGGCGGGGATATCGCTGAGCTCGGCCGGGTTGAGCGGCATCACGTGCAACAGCTGCAGCGGTGTCTCCAGCAGCCTGGCCAGCAGGCTGGCGTGGCGCACCGCTGCCTGCGCCGATGGGGACCCATCCACGGGCACGATCACCAGCGAGATCTGCTCGTCCATCGACATCTCCTCCCCGTTACCTGAACGCCGGACATGCTGGCACTGTAATCGACTGCCGGTACCCAGCGGTAGGCCCGCCAGGCAGTTGTCGGTAGAGTGCCATCATCTCGGCCCCCTGCTGGGCAAGGGGGGAGGCCGTACCCTAAGGTTCAGGAACTGTTTCGCCGAAGGATGACGACCCGATGATGCGTACGCTGCTGCTGGAGGCCGATGGCCGTGTGACGAGGGGCGGGGAGGAGCTGATTGCACGCTGGCACGACGAGGCTGGAAGCCGTATCTGGATCGACCTGCAGGGCGAGGGACAGGCGCGCGAGCGAGAGCTGCTCGAGGCCTTCGACTGCCACCCCCTGGCCATCGACGACGCCCATCGCGAGCGCCACCCGCCCAAGATCGAGGAGTTCGAGACCCATACCCTGGTCCTCTATCGCGGCATCTCCTCCTTCGACGCCGAGCTCAACTTCGTGCCCCAGCAGATCGCCTTCTTCCTCGGCGAGCGCTTCCTGATCAGCCTGCACCCCGGCCTGGCGCTGAGCATCGACCGCCTGCTGGCCCACGAGGGCGAGACACTGCTGCGCCGCTCCCCCGAGCATGTGGCGCTGCGGGTCATGTACGTCTCCGCCGGTTACTACCTGGACAGCCTGCTCGAGTTCGAGAATGCCCTCAGCGACCTGGAGGACGAGCTGATGGAGGACGGCAGCGATGCCCTGATGCGCCGGGTCATCGCCTACCGCTCGCGGCTGGTGAAGATGCGTCGGGTGTTCCGCTACCACGTCGGCATCACCCAGGAGCTCACCGCCTACGACTACGAGCACCTGCCCCGTGACAACGAGGACACCCTGCACGCCATCAACGACGTCCACGAGCGCTTCGAGCGCCTGCACAGCCTGACCCAGATGTACTACGACATCTGCGGCGACCTGATCGATGGCTATATCTCGCTCTCCTCGCACCAGCTCAACATCACCATGCGGGTGCTCACGGTGATCACCGCGATCTTCGTGCCGCTCACCTTCATCGCCGGCATCTACGGCATGAACTTCGCACACATGCCGGAACTCGCCTATCGCTGGGGCTACTTCGTGGTACTGGGGGTGATGCTCGCCATCGGCCTCGGCCTGCTGTGGCTGTTCCGGCGCAGGAATTGGCTGTGAGCCCGGCCACCGTCGCGGCACGTTGACGCGGCGCACTTGGCCCGGAGGGGGCCAGCCTCTAGTCTCGAGGGTCTTTCCCCCTTGCCTGGCCCTGACATGCACCCACAACGCGCCCGTCTGCACAACGAGCTCCACGCCCGGCCCTCGATCTACTTCGAGGAGCCGGCGCACCTCCACCACTACGCCTTCCTCGACGGCGACGACATCGCCGCGGACATCCTCGGCCGGGTCGCCGAGGTGGTCGGCAAGACACCCGACATCGAGGCGGCCCAGGAGATCCTCGACCTCGGCGACCAGACCTTGAAGTGGGAGCGCCACACCGAGTTCTTCACCCTGACCCTGCTGGTACCGAAGCCCGCGCAGGGCGAGCCCTGGCCCTCGCCCCCGCCGCTGCTGGCGGAGATCGCCGCCGAACACAGCCGGGCGCTGATCAATGCCAGCCTGATCCTGGTGGAGGCCGAAACCGCCTGGGGCGGCGACGCCGAGGCCTACGGCTTTCGCGACCCCGCCGGTTCCAGCGTGGGCGATGGCGACGCCACCGTGTGGAGCGACTTCCGGCTCACGGCGGCCGGCGTCAATCGCCTGCTGCTGGTCAACCGTGGCCTCAACGCCTTTCGCCTGGGCCGCATGACCCGGCGGCTGCTGGAGATCGAGACCTACCGCATGATGGCCTCGCTGGCGCTGCCGGTGGCCAAGGAGATGAGCCTCGAGCTGCGCGACCACGAGCTCGAGCTCGGCGAGCTCTCGGAGCGCAATACCGAGGACGAGGAGGAGAGCTCCCGGCCGCTGCTGGCGGCCATTTCCGCGCTCTCGGCCCGGCTCGAGCGCTCCGGTGCCCGCTCGCGCCAGCGCTTCAGTGCCACCGAGGCCTATGCGCGGATCGTCTTCAACCGCATCGAGGAGTTGCGCGAGGAGCGCCTCGGCGACCGCCCCCGGCTGGGGACCTTCATCCTGCGCCGCTTCCGGCCGACGGTGCACTACTGCGCCGCGATCAACCAGCGCCAGGAGAGCCTGGCGGAGAGCGTGGCACGGCTCAATGACCTGCTCAGGACCCGTGCCCAGGTGGAGATCGAGGAGCAGAACTCCGAGATCCTGCAGAGCCTCAACGAGCGCACCAGCAGCCAGCTGAAGATCCAGAAGGCCGTCGAGGGGCTGTCGATCATCGTCATCAGCTACTACCTCTTCAGCCTGTTCAAGCTGGGGCTGCAGAGCCTCGGCGCCCTGGGCGTGGCGATCGAGCCCAGCGTTGCCGCCGCCGTGCTGGGGCCGTTGGGGTTGGGGATCATCGGCCTGCTGGCCTGGCGGATCCAGCGCGTCAAGAATCACTGACGAGAGGGGGCTCGATCCCGGCAGGGGCAGGAGGTTGGCGCTATGCTGAGGACAGGCCCCTCCGGGCCTGTCCCTCACCTGCACCCCTTCGGGAGGTGACCATGCGGCTACGTGATGCGGTCCGGGCCGATGCCCGGGACCTGGCCTACCTGATCAATCTGGCGGGGGAGGGGTTGCCAGAGTACCTCTGGGGGCTGATGGCAGAGGGCGGCGAATCCCCGCTGGAGGTCGGCATGCAACGCGCTGCCAGGCAGGAGGGCGGCTTCAGCTACCGCCACGCCAGGGTGTGCATCGACCGGGGGCGGCTGGTGGGGATGATCCTTGCCTATCGGCTGTCGGATGCCGGCGATCCCGAGGAACTGGACGACTGTCCCGCCGTGGTCGAGCCGCTGTTGCGTCTCGAGGCCAGGGTCCCGGGGAGCTGGTATATCAACGCCATCGCCACTCTGCCGTCGGCACGCCGCAAGGGCATCGGCCGCCTGCTGATGGCACAGGCCGAGGCCTCGGCGATTGCCGCCGGCTGCGACGAGATCAGCCTGATCGTGGCCTCGGAGAATGGCGTTGCCCGCGCGTTCTACCGTCGGCTGGGCTATCGCGAGGTGGCGTCCCTCCCGGTGGTTCCCTGGCCAGGCGGCCCGCATGGCGGCGACTGGCTGCTGATGGCCCGGCGCCTGGAGGGAGGCTAGGAGCCTGCCGGACTCGACGCGGCGCTTCCGCCCGAGCTGCGTGCCACCCTGGCTCGCAGGGCGAACAGCGCCATGGCCAGCAGGCCCACCAGCGCCATCAGCAGCAGCGGGAAGCTGCGCGTCCCGAGCCCTTCGAGCAGCGGGCCGGCCAGCGAGGGCACCGCCATGGCGCCGCTGCCGGCGGCCAGAAAGATCATTCCGGTGGTGCGTCCGCTCATCGCCATCAGCTGGTTGCTCAGCCCGAACAGGGTGGGAAAGATCGCCGAGGCGGACAGCCCGAAGAGCAACGAGACGGCCCCCAGCGGCAGCCAGTCCAGCTGCAGCCCCAGGGCGCTGGCGAGCCCCAGGGCCAGGCAGCCGCGCAGCACCCACCAGGGCGAGAAGCGGCGCAGCAGCGGGATCGCCAGCAGGCGTCCCACCGAGAGCGCCAGCCAGAACAGGGTGGCCAGCATGGCGGCCTCCTCGCCGGGCATGCCACGCAGGGTGGCGTAGGCGGTGACCCAGCCGGCGAAGGTGATCTCCATGCCCACATAGAGGCCGAACATGAACAGGAACAGCCCCAGCCGCCAGGCATCGGCGGGCGGCACGGGAGCGTCGTCCTCGCGGGCGACTGGTGCCCGGGGGCTCTCCAGGCGGACCAGCGGCCAGAGCAGCAGCAGCGCATAGAGCGCCACCGCCCAGAAGGCCCAGGCGAAGTGGCCGGTCAGTGCCAGCACCGCCACCAGCACCAGCGGCACCAGGGTGTTGCCCAGGCCGAAGCAGAAGTGCAGGGCGCTGATCCAGGGCGGCGAATCCTTGCCGTGGGCCCACAGCAGCAGGGTATTGGAGCCGGCGTTGGCCGAGACCTCGGCCAGGCCCAGCAGGAAGACGACACCGGTCAGCATCGCCAGCCCCTGGCTGAAGGGCACCAGCATGAGCCCCGCCGCCATCAGCAGCAGCATGGCGGCCACTACCCGGTGGCCCGGGAAGCGGTCCACCAGCCGCCCCGAGAGCAGCGAGCCGAGCATGTTGCCCAGTGCCCGGGCGGTGAACAGCACCGAGATCTGGCCCATGGTCGAGCCGGTCATCGCCGCCAGGTGCGGCAGCGCGGGACCGAGCAGGCCGCCGCTCATGCCCACGGCCAGCATGACCAGGAAGTAGCGGTGGGTGACCCGGCGGGCATGGGGCGTCGAGGCCGGCATGTCCCCTCCTTGGCAGGCGGCAAAGGGCGCGATTGTGCCATCTTTCCCGCCCCGGTGACTCCTCCCTGCCTCTGTCGCGGCATCGGCTGCCGGCCTGCGCCTTCTGCAGTCGGCCGCGCCTCGCTGCCGGTCAGGCCTGGGTGGGCTCGGCCTTGCCCTCGCGTGCCAGCCGCTGCCAGACGGCCACGCGCTCGGGCTCGCTCATTCGGCTCCAGCCGGTGATTTCGTCCAGGGTGCGCCCGCACCCCTCGCAGTGCGTGCCTTCCTGCGTGAGGCGGCAGCGCTTCACGCAGGGGGAGCGGCGAGCTACGAATGCATCACTCATAGCGCTCCCGCCACTGCTGGACGGCGACCTGTTCCTTGAGCATCTCGAGCATGTCGATCAGCACCTGCTCGGTTACCTGATCGGTGTGCTTGTCGACCTGCAGCCAGGCATCGAAGCCGCTCTCCGTCATGTGCTCTACCAGATGGCCGAACTCCGGCGAGCGCATGCCCCTCACGGCCTCGTCGAGCAGCCGGCAGGCCAGGTCGCGGAGCGTCTCGTCCAGCCCCATGGCCACCTGGCTGCCCATGGGCAGGCGCTTCAGGCGGCGAATCTCCGGGCTCTCGGCCAGGGTGCGGCCCACCAGGGCGCCGACGTAGCGCATCAGCTCGTCGCGGTTCGCGACATAGGCGGTGTCGGCCATCTCCTCCAGGCGCCGGGACACCTCGGCGATCAGCTGGTGCTTGCGCGGCTGGATCACGTCGCCGACGATGCGGCGGGAGAGCGAGTCGCTGGCGCGCACCTGCTGCTGCACATTGTCGAGCAGGCGGATGGCGATGCGGTCGGAGAGCTCCTCCAGCAGGATGTCATAGTACTTGGCATAGACGCCGTACAGGCGCCAGCGGCGGATATCGATCATGCCCACCCGCTGCAGGCGATGCAGCAGCGAGATGACGCGCAGCACCCGCAGCAGGCGGAAGCCGCCCAGGGGAATGCAGCCCAGCACGTCGTACCAGTGCACGAACGGGTAGAAGAACCAGCGATGGTAGCGCCGCTCGGCGATGGCCACGGCCCAGCCCAGCAGCACATCGAGCAGGAAGAGACTGACGAAGGCCAGGTCGATGGCAATGAAGTTGGCATGGACGTGTCGGTCGTAGGCGGCGTGCCAGCCCGGGGCCACGGCCTCGAAGGCCGCGTTGAGCGGTGGCAGCAGGTAGAGGGAGTCGAACAGCAGCAGCGCCAGGTTGGCCACCACCAGGACCAGGATCAGCAGGTCCCAGGCGATGTGCAGGCGTTCCAGGGCCAGGCCGACGGGCCGTTTCACCCTCTGCTCCCGGCGTTGGTGCGCAGCGGGTCGAGCAGCTCGCTCAGGCCGTTGTGGTCGATCTCGTGCATCAGGTGCAGCAGCCGTCCGATCTGCCCCTCGGGAAAGCCCTCGCGGGCGAACCAGTTGAGGTAGGGGCCGGGCAGGTCGGCGATCAGGCAGCCCGCGTGCTTGCCGAAGGGCATGCGCAGGGTGACCAGTTTCTCAAGGTCTTCGGGATTCACTATGCTGGCTCCATGACGGACAGAGGCGACCTTACCATGCCGGGTGTGACGCTCGAAGGGCCCATCGGGGTGATCGCCGATACCCACGGGCTGCTGCGCCCCGAGGCGCTGGCGATGCTCGAGGGCTGCGGGCTGATCCTGCATCTCGGCGACGTCGGCAGCAAGGACGAGGACGCCGCCCTCCTCGAGCGCCTCGCCGAGCTGGCGCCGCTGCATGCCGTGCGCGGCAATATCGACACCGCGGCCTGGGCCGAGGGGCTGCCGCACACCCTGGACCTGCGGGTCAACGGCTGGCGGCTGCACCTGGTGCACGACATCGCCGACCTCGACGCGAGCATCGCCTGCGACGCCGTGCTCCACGGCCACTCCCACAAGCCGCGCAACGAATGGCGGGGCGAACGGCTGCTGTTCAACCCGGGCGCCGCCGGCAAGCGTCGCTTCCGGCTGCCCATCACCCTGGGCAAGCTGTGGGCGGACGCGCGCGGCCTGCGCGGGGCGATTCTTCACCTGCCGCTGTGACGCGCCACGCCTTGATCCGGCGCCCCCCCCGCCCGCATGCAGGAGGGGTGAACCTTCCGACCCAACCCGAGGAGAGCCCATGACGACCCTGGTGATCGGTGCCAACGGCCAGATCGGCCGCCAGTTCTGCGCGCTGGCGCAGGCCGCCGGCGAGCCCATCAAGGCGATGATCCGCGACGCGGCCCAGCAGCCCTGGTTCGAGGAGCGCGGCATCGAGACGGTGATCGCCGACCTGGAGGGCGACTTCCGCGCCGCCTTCGACGGCTGCGACCAGGTGGTCTTCACCGCCGGCTCGGGCCCGCACACCGGCCCCGACAAGACCCTGCTGATCGACCTCTACGGGGCCATCCGCGCCGTGGATATCGCCCGCGAGCAGGGCATCGGGCGCTTCCTGATGGTCAGCGCGATGCGCGCCGAGAATCCCCAGGAGGCGCCGGAGAAGCTGCGTCCCTACATGGCCGCCAAGTTCGCCGCCGATGCCCACCTGCGCCTGGCCGGGGTGCCCCACGTGATCCTGAAGCCTGGCCGGCTCACCGACGAGCCCGCCACCGAGCGCGTGGCCACCTCCCTCGACGAGACCGGCGGCGAGAACCGGGTCTCGCGGGCCAATGTCGCCCATGCCCTGCTGCACCTGCTCAAGGCCCGGGAACTGGTCGATCGCGAGTTCGTGCTGCTCGACGGCGAGCGGGAGATCGGCGAGGCGCTGGCATAGCGCGGCCAGCGGCCGGCTGATCCGACCAGTCCCCTTACTCCAGGTGTTGCTCCAGGTCTGCCAGGAAGGCCCGGATGCGCGCCGCGTTGGTGCCCACGTCGCTGGCGCCGAGTCGCGAGGCCGAGCGCATGTCGACCCGCACGCCATCCGGCGTCTCGGTCAGGCGGATCACCACGTCGTCCTTGAAGCCGAACCAGGTGGTGGTGGCGGTGGCTTCCAGCCGGGCGTCGCCCACCGTGGCGATCTCCCAGCCGGCGTCGCGCGCCTCGGCCTCGACGGCGGCCAGCACCGCGTCGAGGGGGGCGTCGAGGATCCGCGGCTGGATCTCCGGGTAGGCCTCGCGCTGCTGGCGGGCGGTCGCCTCGCCGGGGTAGTCCACGGCGTTGGGAGCGGCCTCCCGGGCCGCGACCAGGGCCTCGAAGGCGGGCGGGTCCTGCAGGTCGGTGGTGATGTCGTGGATGGGCGGCACCCTCTGGGCCTGCTGCAGCTGCATCCAGGGCACCGCGACCAGCACCAGGCCGGCCAGGATCACCAGCCCACCGAGCAGCGCCGGCAGGGCGCGGCGGGTGAAGGCGGCCATGACCAACCCCACCAGGCCCAGCCCGGCGGCGCCGAGGGCGACGAAGGCGCCGTAGCGCAGCATGCTGAAGGCATCCCCCAGCGCGAGCAGCCCGGTGCGATAGGCCGGCCCCGCGAGGGCCATGGAGAGGGCTGCCAGGATGGCCAGGATGCCCCCCGCCAGTGCCACCTTGAAGGCCACGCCCGTGCCTCGGTGTCCCGATGTCTTGGGGTCAGGTGTCATGCCGCTTCCTCGCGTCGGTCGGCCCATGTCGAAGGGTAGCCCCTCGGTCGGGGATAAGCGCCCGTCATGCCCCGAGGCATGGGCAGAAGGGGATCAATCCAGCACGATCAGGTGATTGGGCAGCTCGTTGCGCTCGTGGGTGGCCGGTACCTGCTCCTTGAGGTGTTCGCCGCAGGCCTCGATGCACTCCAGGAAACCCCGCAGGGTCTCGCCGGCCCTCACCTGGCGGGTGAACGCCGCCACGATGGACTCCCAGGTCTCGTCGCTGATGCGCGCCGAGATGCCACGGTCGACCAGGATCTCGACATAGCGCTCGGCCTCGGAGACGAAGATCAGCATCCCCGTCCCCCCCTCGGTATGGTGCAACTCCTGTTCCAGGAACTGCCGCCGGGCGAGGTTGGCCGCTCGCCAGTGGCGAACCGAGCGCGGGATCAGCCGGGTGGTGACGGCGGGAAGGCGGAACAGCAGTCCCAGCACGATGAAGGTCGCCCACTGCGCCAGCGTCAGCTCCCAGGCCGTCAGCCAGCCGGGAAAGTAATTGACCGCACCGGGCACCACCAGGGCCAGCAGGCCCGCCCAGAGCAGCGGGATATAGGCATAGTTGTCCGCTTGCGGCGCCAGCACGGTGACCAGCTCGGCATCGGTATCGCGCTCGACCCGATGAATCGCCTCGGCTACCTGTCGCTGCTCGTCTTCACTCAATAAGGCCATGGGGGTCGTGATCTCCGAATCCTGATTGTCATGTCGGTGTCGCCACCGGCCGTAGGGCCGGGTTACCAGCCGCCGGACGCGCCGCCGCCACCGAAGCCGCCGCCACCTCCGCCGAAACCACCCCCGCCGCCGAGGCCGCCGCCACCGCGCGACCTGCCGCCAAGCGCACCGCCCAGCAGCATGCCGGCCAGCAGGCCGCCGCGACCGCCCCGTACCAGGGTCATGACGATCACGAACATCACGAAGAAGAGAATCGATGCCGGTCCCCTGGGGCCCTGCTCTCCGGCCGGGGCGTTGGAGGTGGCGCTGGTGTCCATGGGTTCGCCGCCCAGCACCCGGATCATCGCCTCCACGCCCTCGGTGATGCCGCGGGCGTAGTCACCCTCGCGGAAGGCCGGCGTCAGGGTCTGGTTGATGATCACCGAGGACTGGGCGTCGGTCAGTCGGCCCTCGAGGCCGTAGCCGACCTCGATGCGCACCTTGCGCTCATTCGGCGCGACGATCAGCAGGGCGCCGTTGTCCTCCTCTGCCTGGCCGATGCCCCAGTGGCGCCCCAGCTGATAGCCATACTGCTCGATGGGGACGCCCTGCAGGTCCGGCAGGGTCGCCACCACCAGTTGCTCGGTGGTGGCCTCCTCGTGGGCCGCGAGCCGCTCGCTCAGGCGTGATTCGGTGGCCGGGTCCAGCAGCTCGGCCTGGTCCACCACGCGGCCGGTCAGCTCGGGAAAGTCGAGTTCCTGGCCTTCACTTTCCTGGGCCTGAAGGCCGAGGGCCGTCGAGAGCAGCAATGCCAGTAGCGGAATGCGCAGAAGGTCGCTCATTCAAACTCCACCTGGGGGGCCTGGTCCGCGTTCTCGGTCGTGGCCTCGAAGGTCTCGCGAAGCGGCATGTCGCTGTAGAGGACGCTGTGCCACAGGCGACCGGGGAAGGTGCGGATCTCGGTGTTGTAGCGCTCGACCGCGGTGATGTAGTCGCGTCGTGCCACGGCGATGCGGTTCTCGGTGCCCTCGAGCTGCGATTGCAGGGTCAGGAAGTTCTGGTTCGACTTCAGGTCGGGGTAGCGCTCGGACACCGCCATCAGGCGGCTCAGTGCCCCGGTGAGCTGCTGCTGGGCCTGCTCGAACTGGCGCATCTTTTCCGGGTCGTCCAGCGACTCGGCATCGATCTGGATGGAGGTGGCCTTGGCCCGCGCCTCGACCACGGCGGTCAGGGTCTCCTGCTCCTGCCGGGCAAACCCCTTGACCGTCTCGACCAGGTTGGGCACCAGGTCCGCACGGCGCTGATACTGGTTCTCCACCTGGCCCCAGGCCGACTTCACCTGCTCGTCATAGGTGGGGATGTTGTTGACGCCGCAGCCCGTCAACAGCAACGCCATGATCAGCACAAGGGTAAATCGCCAGACGCGAGGGTCGGGAAGCGCGGTGTGTCTCGTCAGCATGGGGGCGTTTATCCCTGTGATTGCGATTCGATGATCTCCACGGTACAGCTCAGGTTGAGGCGAAGGAAGCGATGCATGGAGACACTCTGTTCGGTAGCGAACAAGGACGGCCCGTGCCGCCCTTGGGTCAACAAGGGGGCGAAGAACGGTGGCGTGCGAATATCCAACGGTTCATCCCAAGCGGTTCCTGACGTCTGTACCGTCGGCGTTGACCGCAGTAGCGGCACTTGTTCTCTGACCCGGTGTTTTCGGTCGGCACTAGTTTCGGTCGCAACCAGGGAGTCGTCCCCCTTGATTCTGGCCTTCTTCAATCCGCCTGAGACGAGCTGACATCGTGCTCGGCGGCATCTTCGGCACCTTCCTCGACCATCTCCTGGGCCTTCTTCTCCTCCTCCTCAGAGGCCCCCGGCTTCGCGTGGTCCTTGTTCGCGACGGCCAGGGTCGCGGTGACGGCGAAATGGTCGGAGCCGGGGACCCTTACCCGGTCGAGGCCGATCAGGTGGAAGCCGTCTGAGACGAACAGGTGGTCGATCGGGTATCGCAATAAGGGTCGCTCCGCGGGGTAGGAGCTCAGCAGCCGTCGGCCACGGCGCGGGTCCTTCAGGTCGCTCAGGTCTGCGAACAGCCGGGTGGTGTCGGACCATGCGACATCATTGAAGTCGCCGGTGACGATCCAGCGATTGTCCGAGTCCTCTTGAACGTGGCGGGCAACGAGCATCAGCTCAGCATCGCGGACCCGACTGTCCCGACGCTCGCTCGTCTCGTCGTTGTGGCTGATCTGGTCCCGCAGCCCTGGCGGGACGGGGTGAGTGCCGATGTAGCGTACCGGCTCGATATCCGGCACATCCAGGGTCACGAAGATCGATGGCCGACGATCAGAGATCAGGTGCTTGATCTCCTGCTCCAGCAAAGGAAACCGCGACCAGAGCATGATTCCCAGCCCCTCGCCACGAACCTCCCCGACCCGATGCGCATAATGCTCATTCAGGGACGCCACCCCCTCGGCCCAGGCGCGATCGACCTCGATCAGTAGCAGGAGGTCGGGATTTTCACGCTGGACCACTGCCACAAATTCGTCGTATCTGTCGTTGGTATAGGTGACATTCGCCGTCAAGACTTTCAGGGCCGTGCGATCGCCGTCGGCATGAGTCTCGGCGATGGGAACCTCGGTCGGCCAGACAGGCGTGAACGGCAGGATATGTGACAGCTGCCATGCGCCCGTCGCGACAATCACTGCCGCCCACACGGCGTGCTCAGAGCGTGGCCGATTCCACCAGGCGTGAACTGCCAGCAGCACAAGTGGCACGATCGCCGCGAAACTCAACTGAAGCCGTGGGAACTCCCACAACTGCACCCACCACTGTCCGCTGGGGATCATCGGCAGCAAGCTTACCGCCAGCAACAGCAGTGCCAGCACTCGGATAGACCAGAGAAGAAGCGTTGCAGCCATGGCACCTCATTCATCAGGCGACACCGGTCACCGGCGTAGCCTCGGTCGTACTTGCTTCAACCTCTTCAAGTATCCTTCTGCCTCGGGGAGCCCGTCTGTGGGGCTCCTGCTCGCCTTCACGCTGGTACTTGCCGTCCCGGTGACCATCGTGCCGCGGCACGCCAGAGCAAATGCGTAGTAACTATAAACCATCCTGTGTCGGGCGACAGGCGACGGTCTCAATGGCCCAATGCGGCGCCAGACTCATCAGGTACGGTGTTGCCATGCCTCCATTGCTCCCGCCATCTTGCTGCTGATGCCATGGCCCCTGGACGATGCAAAGCCTCGCCGAGTGATGGAGAATGTGCCGTTACCTGATGGTTGCCGCGCGCCCTGGCGACGCTGTCCGACACCATGCAACGAGGCCCCATGAACCCCACCATCGAACTGCTCAAGTCCCACCGCTCCATCCGCAAGTTCACCGACCAGCCGGTCTCCCGCGAGCTGCTGGAGACGCTGATCGAGGCCGGCCAGGCCGCGGCCACCTCCAGCCACGTCCAGGCCTACTCTGTGATCCACGTGACGAATCCGGCGAACCGCGAAGCGATCGCCGAGCTAGCCGGCGGCCAGTCCTACGTGGCCACCTGCGGCGCCTTCCTGCTGTTCTGCGCCGACATGAAGCGCCCCACCGAGGCCGCCGAGCGCACCGGCGCCCGGGTGGTTCGCGGCATGACCGAGCAGCTGCTGGTGGCCAGCGTGGATACCGCCTTGATGGCCCAGAATGTGGCCATCGCAGCGGAATCGGAAGGGCTGGGCATCTGCTATATCGGCGGCATCCGCAACAACCCCCAGCAGATCAGCGACCTGGTGGGCATCCCGGACCACGTCTTCCCGGTGTTCGGCATGTGCCTCGGCTACCCGGCCCACGACCCGGACAAGAAGCCGCGCCTGCCGGTGGCGGCGATCCTCAAGGAGGACACCTACACCGATGACCGCGAGCAGGTGGCGGCCTACGACGACGCCATGCACGCCTACTACCAGTCGCGGAAGGGCGGCCCCAAGGACTCCACCTGGTCCCAGAACCTGACCCCGCTGTTCGATACCAAGCTGCGTCCCCACATGCGCGAGTTCCTGGTCAAGCGCGGCTTCGAGATGAAGTGAGCCGTAGCTCAGCCGTGGATGTAGCGCAGGCGGGCATCGCGGCGCAGGCGCAGCATGGTGATCACGTTGGTCAGGAAGATCAGGCTCTCGGCGATGGTGCCGCCGATCGAGCCGGCCAGCAGGTTGCTGATCACCCAGCACAGCGCCGCCACGGCCAGGGCGGCGCGCATGGCGATCCCGCGCAGCATGAACATGCCCCAGGTGCCGAGCAGGCCCGCCGCCAGGGCGGGGATGTCCCGCGGGCCGCTCCAGGTCAGCGCCGCCACCGCCAGGGTGGCGGCCAGCATCACCAGCATGAGCAGGCGGTGGCGCGGGAAGCGGCGCACCAGGGCGATGCGCAGCACGATCAGCGCCGAGATCCCGGCCGCCACCCAGCTCTCGAACAGCGCGAACTGTGCGGCGAAGGCGACGTTGGCGAACAGCAGCAGCACGAACAGCCTGTCGTCCCGCTTGCTGGCGAATGCCACGAGGCAGAGCGCCAGGGCCACCAGGCTGACGCCCTGGCCCAGCAGCCATCTCAGGCCGATCTCGTCCATGGAATATCCGCTGTCGGGGTGGAGAAGGAGGAAAACCGCGCAATGCTAGCATGCCGGCCCGCCGCACATCTGTGGTAGCCGATGGCATCACGCCGGGGCGCTCAGGAGAGTTCCAGCTCCTGCAGCAAAGCGGCCAGTGCCTGCCGGTCCTGGCCCTCCAATGTCTTCAGGGGCAGCGGCAGGCTGGGCGGTTCGGTGAGCCCCAGCAGCTCCGCCGCGGTGGCCACCACGCGCAGGCTTCCTCCATGCCGGCGGAACAGGGCCCATAGCGGCTCGAGACGCTGGCTCAGCCGCAGGGCCTCGTCCCCCTTGCCGGCCCGGGCCGCGTGGGTAATGGCCAGGGCGGTCTCGGGGAACAGGCCGCCGATCACCGAATACCAGGCCTCGCAGCCGGCATTCAGCCCCGTGGCGGCCATGGCATCGCCGCTGCCCCCGATCGTCACATCCGGCGGGATCAGGCCGCGCAGCCGCGCGACACGCTCCCGGGCGGCCGCTGGCTCGGCGGGCACCCCGGGAATCTTGATGGAGGCCACCCTGGGCAGCGCCGCGATGCGCCCATGCAGCGCGTCGCTGAAGGTGAAGTGTGTCGTGCCGGGGTTGTCGTAGACGCAGAGCGGCAACGAAAGTCGAGCGGTCACGGCCTCATAGAGCCCGAAGGCCTCCTCCTCGGACAGCGGCTGGTACGACATCGGCGCCAGCAGCACCGCGCTGGCGCCCGCGGCCTCGGCGTCCTCGGCCAGGGCAAGGACGTCGCGGGTGCGCAGGGCGCTGATGCCCACGATCACCGGCACGTCGCCGGCGTGCTCCACGGCCAGCCGGGCTATGCGGGCGCGCTCGGCGCGGGTGAGGTAGGCATAGTTCCCCGTCGAGCCGAGCGCCCCGATGGAGTCCACGCCCGCAGCGGCCAGCCTCTCGACCAATCGGACGAAGGCCGCCTCGTCGATGGCGTTCTCGTTCATGGGCGTCAACGGAAAGGCACTCAGGCCGGTGAACATGGCGGTCTCCTCGCTCCATAGGCTGGCGGCGGACTTGCTCGGGAGTATGCCACGGCGGAGACTCGGCACCACGCATCCGGGCTGCGCACCGGAGTCTTTCCGCTAACCCGTGGAGGTCGACCGAATGGAGAGCCAAGCCGATCCCGATCTGGCCCTGCGCCTGCGCGAGCTGCTGAGGGGCCTGCCCGACGAGCGGCTGCCGATCACCTACCAGCAGGCCGCTGAGGCGCTGGGCCTCGCGCCCCCACGAACCATCCAGCGTGTCGCCCTGGCGCTGGAGGCGCTGATGCGCGAGGACGTCGCCGCCGGCCGGCCGATGATCGCCGCCCTGGTGGTCAGCCGCCGCGGCGACCTGCCCCGGCAGGGGTTCTTCGAGCTGGCGGTATCGCTCGGCCGCTTCCCCGCCGACGCGGCAGGCCACGCGGCGGCCTATCGGCAGGAGCTCCGGCAGGTGCTGGCGGAGCGATCAGAATGAAGCGAAGAGAGTGAGGTGAGCTCACAGGGTGCTCTGGTCGGCAGCCCCGCGTCGCGACTACGCATTGGCGCGACTTGCCGGCCTAGTCGCGGAAAGACTCGACGAGCTTCACGTAGCGACGCGGGCCGGATTTGGTGACGTTGACGAACATGTCACCACACTAGTCCGGCCATTCTATAGACGGCAACTAGCCAAGAGAAAAACGTGTCACTCCAAAGAATTCGGCCAGAATAGGCTAACTAACTGAATTCTCGGACCACAGGTGTCGAAATCAGGCCAAAATCGGGTTGGAAGTGTCGAACTCGGGCTCAGCATCTTCCTTTCTGCGTCAATCCGGTGAATAAGGCGTAATTAAGGCGTAATAAGGGCAGCCCGTAGGCTGCCCTGTTCGGTCATGCATAGTGTGAAGCGCCTCAGCCTTTGGGACCTCGAGGCTCGCTTATCAGTCCATTGACCATGCCATAGCACGCCACCAGCAAGACGAAGGTGAAGGGCAGGGCGGTAACGATCACTGCCGCCGCCAGCGCTTTCAGGCCGCCACCCAGCAGCAGGGCGATGGCGATGGCACCCTGGATGAGGGCCCAGAAGATCCGCTGCGGTTTGGGCGCATCGACCTTGCCGCCGGCCGTGATGGAGTCGATCACCAGCGAGCCGGAGTCGGAGGACGTGATGAAGAACACGACCACCAGCACGATGCCGATCAAGGAGGTGATCTGGGACAGCGGCAGTTGGCTGAACACCACGAACATCTGCAGTTCGAGGGCCGAGTCCATGGCGCCCTGGAAGTTGTCGGTGATCACCTGGTCGACGGCTGTGCCACCTAAGGTACTCACCCACAGCACCGTGATAGTCGACGGCACCAGCAGCACGGCGATCAGGAATTCACGAACAGTGCGACCTCGGCTGACCCGGGCGATGAACATGCTGACAAACGGTGCCCAGGAGACCCACCAGGCCCAGTAGAAGGTGGTCCAGCCCTGGCTGAAATTGGCATCCTCACGGCCGAAGGGCATGGAGAGCGCAGGCAGGTTGACCAGGTAGGCGACCAAGTTCTCGAAGAAGCCGGTGACGATCAGCAGGGTCGGGCCCACGGCCATCACGAAGACCACCAGCAGGAAGGCCAACACCATATTGAGCTGGGAGAGTCGCTGCACGCCCTTATCGACGCCGAGGACGACCGACACCAACGCGATCAGGGAGATGCTGATGATCAGCACCACCATGGTGATGTTGGTGTTGGGGATGCCGAACAGGTAATTCAAGCCTGCGGCGGCCTGAGTGGCGCCGAGGCCGAGTGACGTGGCCAGGCCGAACAGCGTGGCGAACACCGCCAGGATATCGATGGCGTGGCCTGGCCAGCCCCAGATGCGCTCCCCAAGGACCGGGTAGAAAACCGAGCGCATGGTCAGCGGCAGGCCCTTGTTGTAGGCGAACAGCGCCAGGGCCAGGGCTACCACGGCATAGGTCCCCCAGGCATGCAGGCCCCAGTGGAAGATGGTGGTGGATATGCTTAGCGAGGCGGCGGCGGCCGGGTCACCCGCGGCGGCGCCCAGAGGTGCCCAGTCGGTGCGCACCCCGTTTTCCACGGTGATGCCCCCCATGGCGCTGCCGTAGTGGGTCAGTGGCTCGGAGAGCCCATAGAACATCAGGCCGATGCCCATGCCCGCGGCGAACAGCATGGAAAACCAGCCGATAAAACTGAATTCCGGCTGGGCATTGGCACCGCCTATCCTGACCCTAGCCATGGGTGTGAAGATCAGCACGAACGCGAGCACCAGGAAGATGTTGGCCGCCAGCAGGAAGAACGAGGACAGGTTAACGGTCAGGAAGTTGAAGGCGGTATTGAAGACCGGTTCCACCTGGTCTTGCAGGGCCAGCGTGATGATCACGAAGAACAGGACCGTCAGTGAGGAGATGGTGAAGACCTTGCCGTGCAGGTCCACTGAAATCCCGAACTTGGAGGCCGCGAAGTTGTCCTGTCCGATCACGTGATCGGTTTCGATGAGGTTCGCCGGCCCATCCGGTGCCGGGATGCCCCGGGAGCCGGCGTGTTTCGGTTGCGGGGCGCTCGCTTCGTTGGGATTTATATACACTTTTTATTTCCCTTTCAGTTTGTCGGTAGTTGAGGGTGCGTGCATTAGTTAGCACCGGGGCCTGACCAGAAAGGTCGAGGCATGGGTGTGGGTCGCCACCTTACCCCCGAGAGAAGGCATCACGACATTCGCGTGAGTAGGTGGATGGGTTGGCATGGCGACTGGATCGGCGCCCACGTCCCCGACCGTCTTGATCAGCGTGTTATCATGGCCTGGGACCAGGGTGGGGTCGTCGTTGTAGTTCATGCGTGCTCCTCAGGTTGTTATTATTGCGTCGCCTGGGGCGACGCGGGACATTCTGGGTGCGAGTGGCGGAAGATCTAACGGTCAGGCCAACTGATGCCTTGCTGCACGTGTCGTATTCAACAGCAGGCAGGCAATCGTCATCGGGCCCACGCCACCGGGCACCGGCGTAATTGCGCCAGCGACCTGGGCAACCGAGTCGAAATCCACGTCACCCACGAGCTTTCGCTTGCCATCGACATCAATGGCGTTGATGCCGACATCGATGACCGTTGCACCCGGCTTGATCCAGTCAGCATTGATGAATTCCGCCCGGCCGACCGCCGCTACCAAGATATCGGCATTGCGGCACAGTGATTCGATGTTCCTCGTTCGTGAATGGGCAATGGTGACCGTACAGTTTGCCTGCAAGAGCAGTGCAGCCATCGGCTTTCCCACGATATTGGAGCGCCCCACCACCACGACATTCTTGCCGCTAAGATCCGGATGGACCTGACGCAGCATGATCATGCAACCCTGTGGCGTGCACGGGACTAGCGATGGGCGCCCGGAAGCGAGTGCCCCGACGTTCAGTGGATGAAAGCCATCAACATCCTTGGCCGGATGGATGGACGCTATCACCACATCCTCATCGAGATGTGACGGGAGTGGCAGTTGCACCAGAATGCCGTGCACCTCAGGATCATTGTTCAGATCATCGATCAGCGCATTCAGGGTGTGCTGGGAAGTTTCGGCATCAAGGCGGTGCTCGATAGAACCCATTCCCGCCTCTGTCGCCCGCTTCACCTTGTTTCTCACATACACCTGGCTAGCGGGATCCTCCCCCACAAGCACGACAGCCAGCGTCGGCACCATGTCATGTTCGCCCTTGAGTAGCTCGACCTCAGCGGCGACTTCTTGCATGACCCGGTCCGAGAGCTGCTTTCCGTCTATGAGTTGAGTCATCATGCCCTCTGCTTCTATTTGAAAATGACGGTCTTGTTGCCCGAAAGGAAAACGCGGCTCTCGGTGTGCAGCTTGACGGCGCTTGCCAGTGCCTTCGTTTCGGTATCGCGGCCAAGCGCAACGAGTTCTTCCGGGTAGTAGGCATGATTGACGGGTAGCACGGACTGTTCGATGATCGGGCCTTCATCCAGGTCTGCGGTCACGTAGTGCGCTGTGGCACCGATCAGCTTGACGCCCCGCTCGAATGCCTGGTGATAAGGCTTGGCACCCTTGAAGCCGGGCAGGAAGGAGTGATGGATATTGATGGCACGGCCATGCAGCTGCTTGCATAGGCTATCGGACAGGACCTGCATGTAACGCGCCAGTACCACCAGCTCGGTTCCTGTCGCGTTGATGATGTCGAGTAGCTCGGCTTCCTTCTCAAGCTTGGTTTCCGCTGTCACTGGCAGGTGAACAAAGCGAAAGCCCTCACGCTCGACCAGCGGTTGAAGATCCAGGTGATTGGATACGACCGCGGTGATATCGATGTTCAGTTCGCCCTTGTGATAGCGATAAAGAAGGTCGACCAGGCAATGGTCAAACTTGGATACCATGATCATGACTTTGGTCGGGTGGCTGACCTCATGCATCGCCCAGGCTATGCCATGCTTGTCTGCCAAGGCATTGAATCCAGTACGGATGTCTTCGAAGGTGTAGCGGGAATCCGGGCTAATGTTGAATAGCGTCCGCAAGAAGAACTGACCACTGATCTTGTCATCGAATTGAGATAGTTCAGCGATATAGCCGCCGCGCTCTGTGATATACGATGCGATCCCGGCAACGATTCCAGGCGCAGTCCTGCAGCTGACAGTGAGGATGTACTGGTTGGAGTAGTCCGTGACTTGTCTCATGACAGAAAACCTTTATATATTGATGTTTGTTGGTTGATTCGCTGGCAGCAACTTGATGTATTGAGATTTTAATATTCAGGCATCAGGGTGGATTGCTTGGCGAGTGGCTAGTTGTTGCGATCAAGCTTCATGTCATTAAAGCTCACCTTGAAGCCTCGTCATGGTCTTCTGCTGGGTTCGACGCGTTACGTGCTACACGCAGCCAGGACGAGCTTCCCTTCTGGCTATGATCAACTGGCAGTTGCACCACATGGATCTTGTCGCCGCCTTTCATCTTCTGACTTCCATCCCAGGCTTCGACCCAGACACATCGCATCTCCGGATTGACCTCACAGTTGCCGTTGGCGCGTACCCCGCCACAAGGACCGTTGCGCAAGGACTTAGGGCAATTCATGGGACATGACATCCCGGTAGAGCTGAGGATGCACTGACCACACATCTTGCAGTCGAACAGTAATCCCTTGCTGATCTTTTCCAGCTTGCTCACCGGCTTTTCTGCGCGCTGGTAGCCTACCGAGTTCCAAAGCGGCTGCAACTTGACGACGACCGGTTCGAATATTCGGTATACACCCTCAAGGAATCTTGCGTGCCGCACGGCCCAAAGACGAATTGGATACATGTGTCTCTCCTTTAACGGCAACGCCACTGTGAAGCTGATCATGGATCCCTGGATCCGTGAGACGCCTGCTTGATCCCTTTATAACCAACAAGAAACTTCTCGCCTTGCCAGGTAAATCCTTTCCTGGCGAAGAGGTTGGTATTACAAGGTTTCATGGCACTCACGGATGCAGGGGATTTTCAAGTCAACCGCTAGACCGGCTTTTCAAGCGGATGTGGCGATCTTCTTCTTGGGGTCGAAGAAGGGCTTTTCGACCACAACAGCCTTCACGGGGCCGGAGGCGGTTGGAATTTCCAGTTCAGTGCCGGGCGCGGCATGTTCAGCGGCCACCATGGCCAGCGCAATGTTCTGCTCAAGGCGCGGGGAGTAGACCGCAGACGTCACCTTTCCGACGGTCTCGCCATCCTTGCTGAGTGGCCAGTACCTGGTGTTGGGTCTCTTGAGGGGCGACATATCGATACGCAGCCCGACCTGCTTGCGACTCACGCCCTTCTTACGGATGCGCTGCAACGCGGCCTTGCCGATAAACTCCGCCTCCATGTCCGGGTTCACCAGACGGTCCATCCCGAGTTCGTAAGGATTGGTGTTACTGTCCGCATCAGCGTGATAGGAGAGCATTCCACCTTCGATGCGGCGAATCGTGGAGGTATGACCAGGCTTCAGCCCAAAGGGCGCACCTGCGGCCATGATCTTTTCCCAGAGTTCGTCACCTCGCGTACCGTCACGTAGATAGAGTTCATAGCCCAGCTCGCTCGACCAGCCCGTGCGCGAGACAATCAGCGGGATGCCATCAAGCTCGATCTCGCGCAACCAGTAGTAGCGCAGGTCCATGATGCTCTCGCCAAAGAGACTCTTCATCACCTCTCCCGAGTTCGGGCCTTGGAGTTGCAGAGGCGAAACGTCGGGTTCGCGGATGCTGACATCGAGCCCGGCATGAACCGCAACACCTTGCGCCCACAGGAGGATGTCGCTGTCAGCCAGAGAGATCCAGAAGTGATTCTCTGCGAGCCGTAGCAGGATCGGGTCGTTCAGAATGCCACCGTCCGCATTGGTGATGAGGATATACTTGCACTGACCGACAGCCATTTCCGAGAGATCACGCGGGGTCAGGCTCTGCACGAATTTCGCCGCATCCGGACCGGTGATTTCCACCTGCCGCTCGCCGGCAACGTCACAAAGGATGGCCTCATTCACGAGGTTCCAGAAATTCTGTTCCGGATCCCCGAAGTCACGCGGGATATACATGTGGTTGTATACTGAAAAACCCTTTGCCCCCCAGCGGACTGTTGCGTCAAAGTAGGGAGACTTCCGGATCTGTGTTCCGAATCCAAAGTCATCGGCTTTTTCTATGTTGGCTGACGTAAGATTTGTCATTGTAGTTACCTTTCCTGATATAAAGTTCAAGGGGCAGCGCGAACTGGCTGATTCGGCACAGCTCAATATAGGCTCACATGGCGGTGTGAAGCGGTCTAAAATCACTGCGAATTGGATTCGAACAGACCAGTTTTTTACGTAGCGCAGTCCATTTGGTCTGGCTTGCCCGTGAAGGGCCTTGTCGTCGCTGGGCGTGGGCTTTACCACCTTCCCCAGCTGCCGGGCGATCCGTCGTTGGCTCATGCCGAAGTCAAAGCAGGGGTGAGTCTGATACCGTTGAGGCTAGGGCTGCTGTCGGTATCGCCTGCCCTGCTGCACTGTCGTTGCAGAGCCGAGAAGGCACGGCGCTGGTGCTCTCGCCTCTACCTGCTGCTCCAGGAGGCGGCGGTTCTTCTATGAGTCCGGATTGTGGGGGGATGCATGGTGAGCAAGGAACATCGTGATATCGAGCATCAACGGGTAGGCATCCCGCGGCAGGGGGAGCGTCTGGCACCGGCTTGGGCCGGAATCGTCGATGCCTGTCTCGTGGAGGCACCATGAAGACGCTATCAAGCACAGGGTTTGCGATCTTTGGCGCAGCGCTGGTCGCGATCAGTTACGGGCTCGCGCGCTTCGCTTTCGGGCTTTTCGTGCCCCCTATCCGGGACGAACTGGGACTCACGCCGTATGTGATCGGCATCATCGGCGCGCTGCCGCTCATCAGTTTCCTGTTGGCCACGGCGATCGCCCCGTTAATCACCGCTTATTTCGGGGCCCGCAACACGGCGATGCTCTCCGGGACGTTCGGCGTCGGGGGGGGGGGGGGGGGGAGCCCCCCCCCCCCCCCCCCCCGGGGGGGGGGGGGGGGGGGGGGGGGGGGGGGGGGGGGGGGCGCTCCCCCCCCCCCCCCCCGACGCGCTGATGCTGGGCATGGGGGTGTTCGCATGCGGCATCTGCACGGGCCTGATGATGCCGGCGCTCACGGCCGCCATGCAGGCGGTGGTCAAACGCTCGATGCATGGGCGCGTCAGCTCGGTCATGAACGCGGGGACCAGCATCGGCGTGATCGTGGCCGTGCCGACGGTGCTGTTCCTGGCCGGTGCCTGGCGCTTGGCGTACCTCTCCTTTGCCGTCCTGGCAGGCATCGGCGTCATTGCCGCCTGGCTCTTCCTGCCCTCGGTGTCGCGGATCACGCCGGGGAACGCCGCGCCGCCGCCCCCGATCAGTGAACTGCCCTGGTCACGGCTTGTCAGGCTCTCGCTCTTTGCCTTCCTGATGGGCTTCATCTCCTCCGCGTACTGGATCTTCGCGCCTGACCTGGTGGTCACCCTCGGCGGCCTGCCGCCCGGCGCCACCGGATGGCTCTGGCTCTCGGTGGGCATCGCCGGCCTCGGCGGGGCGGTGGTGGCCGACCTGGCCGATCGCAACAACCCACCCATCACGCAGGCCCTGATGCTGATGATGCTGGCCGCGAGCCTGGCACTGCTTGCCGCTAGCCCCGGTCAGTCATGGCTGGCGGCCTTCTCTGCACTGGTCTTCGGCCTGGCCTACATGAGCCTGACGGGGCTCTACCTCATGACCGGCATCCGCCTGTTGCCGGGCAGACTTTCGGTGGGGCCGGTACTGCCCTTCATGGCGGTATCGCTGGGTCAGGCGTCCGGCTCGCCTGTCGTTGGTGGGCTGGTGGATGCATTCGGCTACGCCGATGCCTTTGCCATGTTCGCCGCGCTCGGCATCCTGGTGGCGATCCTGTCGCCCTTCTACCCGGGCCACATCGCCCAGGCCGAGGAGGACGAGGAGGACTCCGGCCTCCAGGCGGCGTACGATCACCAACTCCAGAATGAGGAGGGCGAGCCACTGGAGCCCGTTGTGGATGAGGCTGAAAATGCGGATGACGCTGAAAAGCCCGCCGTCAACCCATGACGGCGGCCCTGGGGTATCCGGGCACCTGAGGCGGTGCCCGGGCACAAATGAGCCGGTGACCGATACCCGGCTCATTTCCCCTGTCGATCACACAGTGTATCGGCGACTGCTCGGACCTCGTATCGGCGATCTGCCAGAGGTCGGTCCCCGTAGGGGAGTAGTGCCGAACGGATATTGGAGCCAGTTGCCGAACGCCTGCGCTTCCGGTTCAGTTTCCTGAATCAGCCATCAAGCAGGAAAGTTTGGGGTGAGCCGATTTGATGTCTCGGGTTGCGATGTAGGTCATGTAGCGTTCGATTCCCAGCTCCTCTGAAAGAAGCCTGTCCATGACCTGCTGAAAGGCGGAAAGGCTGGGCGCGACGACCTTCAGGACGTAATCCATGCCGCCACCCGTCGCTATGCATTCGACGACCTCGTCCACCTGGCGGATATAGGCCTCGAAGCGCTCGAAAGCCGATTTTTGATGCCCCTTCAGCGAAACGGTCACGATGACTTTCGAGACATCCACGATCTTGTCCAGCGAGATGTCCGCATGATACCCACGTATCAGGCCAGCTTCCTTCAATCGGTTGAAACGAATCCAGCACGGCGTCGGGGAAAGATTGACCAGCTCCGATAGCCTGATCTTGCTGAGCTGCCCGTGCTGCTGCACGGCGGACAGGATGCGCATGTCGGCAGCATCAAGAGTAACTTTCCTCATGTGCTCTCAGCCTCTGTTTGATTGCCGCAGGCGGGGCCGTCGTCGTTTCATGTGGATCTGGCCTGAGTTCACAGTCTAGATCGTCGCGATGACATTGGCCCCGTTACGGTAGACACATGGACTGATCGAGATGCTGCGTATTCCACGCCACCATGAAGGAGTCGGGTCAATGGCTCATGCTCTCGGCGGCGTAGCGCCGGCACTTGTCCCGAGCGTTGATCAAGACGTCACGCAACAGCTCTTCGGCGCTGGGATGGTAGACCGGCATCTCCAGGACCTGCTCTGCCGTCATGCCGTGCGTGATGGCCAGGGCAAGCAGGTGCGCCAGGTGTTCCGCCTTGTACCCGAGCAGCTCGGCGCCCAGTATCACACCGGTTTTCGCGTCCAGGTAGACCTGGATGCGCCCTTCGACCTTGTTCCACACGACATGGCGAGGGCTGGTAAACGGCAGGTCGCCCATGACGATCTCCTGGCCCTCGAGTTGCCGGAAGCTCTGGCCGATGGTGGCGATCTGCGGATCGGTGAAGGCCACCATCAGCGGCGGTCGGCGCTTTGCAGGCACCAGGGTCGGGTAGTTCAAGGCATTATCGGCGGCGATACGTCCCTCATCGAAGGCCTCGTGCCACAACGGCAGGTGGTCGGTCACGTCGCCGGCGATAAAGATAGGAAGGTCCGAGCAGCGCATCGTCTGCGGGTCGAATGTCACCGCGCCCGACTCGGTGATTTCCACGCCCGTATGCTCCATGCCCAGTCGGTCCACGTTGGGGATCCTCCCCGTGGCCACCAGTACCCTGTCGAACACCCTGGTGATCCGCTGTCCGTTCGCTTGCTCGTACTCGAGCCAGGCGCCTTCCGCGTCCTCCCGGGTGCTCACCACCTGGCCGACGGGGTAGATATCCAGTTCGGTGCCGAGCAGATCGAGCGCTTGCTGCTGCATGGCCGGATGGGTGAGGGCGTTGATCCTTCCGGAGCGGCCGTAGATGGTCGTCTCGACGCCCAGCCGATGGAGTGCCTGCCCCAGTTCCAGCGCAATCACTCCCGTACCGATCACGGCGATCGAGCGGGGCAGGTCCTCCAGCTCGAAGACCGTGTCGCTGGTGAGCACGCGGGCCATGACGGGCTCGAACACCTCGCTGACCGCCGGCCTGGAGCCGCAGGCGAGGATGAACTTCTTCGCATTGACCTCGACCGATTCATCCACCCTGAGCCGGCCCGGTCCGATAAACCTGGCGCGCCCCTCAAGCTTGTGGTGGGCCGGAATCTTGTCGACGTAGCGGAGGTTGTTGGCGACGAAGCGATTATCTCGCTCGCGGCGCAACCGTTCGAAGACCTTGCGGCCATCCACGCGACCCGTCGCTGTCACCCCGAAAAACTCGCTGGTATTCAAGTGGTGCGCATAATCGGCAGCGGTGATCATCAGCTTGCTGGGCATGCAGCCGACTCGCGCACAGGTGGTGCCGTAGGGACCATCCTGGATCATCACCAGGCTGTCGGTCTTGCGGCTGATCCTCGAGTAGGCGCCCAGCCCGGCGGTGCCGGCGCCGATGATGGCGTATTCAACATTCATGGTCTTCATGGCAGGTTCGCTCATGCGGCGCCTCATCGTACAGGGTGTCTTATTGTTCAAGGCGGAACTTGGAGGTGGAGGGTTTCAGCGATTGGCTTCAGTCCCGGCTGAATGATGAAAGGCTGGCGAAGTAATATTCAAAAGCTTGTGTTGTTATAAGGGATAGAGAGTAAATATCGTCAGCCCAGGGCAGGCTATCCGGGGCCTTTCAGGCGGTAAAGCGATAGATTCTCACTGTTTGGCTTATTTTTTCTAACCCAAGGGTGATGGCCTGGTGGGCCAGAGCTGCCCTTGGTGAGGTATGGTGGCGCACCTGGGCCCCCTCCCCAGGGCTGGCAAGGCCTCACGTTAGCCAGGCTAATCCAACTACTTAGAAATCGTCGCTTTCCGGGCGTTTCCCGGATCACATACGATTCGCAGAGATTCGCAGAAAGGAAGCCTAACCATGTCAGTCCACCAGTCCGCCATCCGTTGGCAGCGAAACCCTCATGAAGCCGATGCCAACACCTACTCGCGCAACCATCAGGTTACATTGAATGGTGGCCAGCAGCTCAATGTTTCCGCGTCGGCTGAGTTCAAGGGTGATTCAAGCTGCGCCGACCCGGAACAGATGCTGGTCAGTGCGGTGTCCAGCTGTCATATGCTGTTCTTGCTGGCGATCGCCGATTTCCAGGGGTATCAGGTCGAATCCTATCACGACGATCCCGTCGGCCATCTGGAACGCAACGACAAGAAAGGGATGGAGGTGACGCGTATCGTGCTGTCACCGCGCATCACCTTCGGCGGCGATAACATGCCGAATCAGGAAGCAATATCCAGAATCCACGCCGGCGCCCATCGTAACTGTTTCATCCGTAATTCGATCACCGCCGAGGTGTCGATCAACCATAGCTAGTCAGCCATTCCTGGCGGGAGTCAAATATGCATAACAGCCAAACTTCGGAAAGTATCCTGCTCAGAGAGGATAGGGACGGGGCTGTCACCCTCACGTTGAATCGGCCGGACAAGTTCAACACCCTTTCCGAGGCGATGCTGGCCGAGTTGCAGCGGGAGCTGGACGCGATTGCCGCCGACCCTGCCGTTCGCTGTGTGGTGATCGGTGCCAGGGGACGGGGCTTTTGCGCCGGTCACGACCTGCGGGAGATGCGTGCCAATCCTGATCACTCCTATTATCAGGCGCTGTTCCGTCGCTGCAGCCGAGTGATGCAGAGTATCGTCGCGCTGCCGGTGCCGGTCATCGCCAACGTCCAGGGCATGGCCACGGCAGCGGGGTGCCAGCTGGTGGCCAGCTGTGACCTGGCCATCGCTGCCCGATCGGCCAGCTTCGCGGTATCGGGCATCAACGTGGGCCTGTTCTGCTCGACCCCCGCCGTGGCGCTGTCACGCAACATCCCCCCCAAGCGGGCGTTCGACATGCTGGTATCAGGCCACTTCATCGATGCGGAGACGGCACTGGAGTGGGGGCTGTTGAGTGGCGTCACCGACGATGCCGACCTGGACGCGGCCGTTGACGAAAAGGTGGCACAGATCCTGGGCAAGAGCCCTGCGGCGGTGCGTTTCGGAAAGTCCATGTTCCACCACCAGCGTCAGATGGCCCTGGAAGACGCCTACGACTTTGCCGGCGATGTGATGGCCGAGAACATGTTGAGCCCTGACGCAGGCGAGGGGATCGATGCCTTTCTCGCCAAGCGCAAACCCGTCTGGGAGCAGCCAGGCCGCTAGCGCCGCTGTATGCCAGAAAACCCTGATGCCGATCAGGCCGCGGATTCGAGAGTGGCATGGCCGGTGAAACGCCGAGTCTTGAACCCTCCCTTACAATAACAGGGGTTACACCATGAGTGATGTCTGCCAGTTCAATGAGGCTCTCGAGAAAACGGCGGCAAATCATGTACCGCTGTCCCCCTTGAGCTTCATCAAGCGGGCTGCTGCCGTTTATCCTGACAGGACGGCGCTGATCTACCACGAGACGCGTTACAGCTGGCAGCAGACCTATGACCGCTGTTGTCGACTGGCTTCCCTGTTGAAGCATTTCGGCATCGAGAGGGGTGATACGGTGGCCGTCATGTTGCCGAACGTCCCGGCCATGTACGAGGCCCATTTCGGGGTTCCCATGGTGGGCGCGGTGTTGAACGCGATCAACATTCGCCTGGACCCGGAGGCGGTGGCCTTTATCCTCGAACATAGCCGCTCGCGCCTGCTGCTGGTGGACCCCGAGTACGTGGAGGTGGTCGAGAAGGCCCTGGCCCGCCTGGAAGGGCCGGCGCCCAGGGTGATCAACGTATCCGACCCGAGCCAGGGCGAAGAGCGTCTGATCGGCGACCTGGAGTACGAGGCGCTGCTGGCCGAGCAGCCGGCACGGGACGACTGGCAGCTGCCGGCCGACGAGTGGGATGCGATCGCCCTAGGGTACACCTCCGGTACCACCGGCAACCCCAAGGGAGTCGTCACCCACCATCGGGGCGCCTACCTGAATGCGGTCAGCAACGTGCTCTCCTGGACCCTGCCCTCCCGCGTGGTCTACCTGTGGACCCTGCCGATGTTTCACTGCAACGGCTGGTGCTTCCCTTGGACGCTGGCGGCGATCGGCGGGACCAGCGTCTGCCTGCGCCGGGTCGACCCGCAGGAGATCCTGCGCCTGATCAGGCAGCATCGGGTCAGCCACTACTGCGGTGCGCCCATCGTCCACTCGATGATCGCCGATGCTGCCGGTGCCGAGCAGGAAGCGATCGACCACAAGGTGTCGGGGCTGATCGCCGGTGCGGCACCGCCGGCGTCGGTGCTGGAGCGGATGGAGAAGCTCGGTGTCGAGCTCACCCACGTCTACGGGCTCACCGAGACCTACGGCCCCGCCTCTGTGTGCGCCAAGCAGGATGGCTGGGACCAGCGCCCCCTGGAGGAGCGGGTCCGGCTCAATGGACGTCAGGGGGTCACCTATCCCCTGCAGGAGGGCATCGCGGTACTCGACCCGGCCACGCTGGAGCCCGTCCCCGCCGACGGCGAGACGGTAGGCGAGATCATGTTCCGGGGCAACATCGTCATGAAGGGGTATCTGCGCAACGAGGCCGCGACCAGCGAAGCCTTTGCCGGCGGCTGGTTTCACTCTGGTGACTTGGGTGTGGTGGAATCGGATGGCTACATCAAGATTCGCGACCGACTGAAGGACGTGATCATCTCCGGTGGGGAAAACATCTCCTCGATGGAGGTGGAGGAGATCATCCAGCGGCATGAAGATGTCGAGCTCGCGGCGGTCGTGGCGATGGCGGATGCCAAGTGGGGCGAAGTCCCCGCGGCCTTCGTCCAGTTGCGCCCCGGTAGCGAGCTCAGCGAAGACGCGCTGATCCGCTTCTGCAGGGAGAATATCAGCCGCTTCAAGGCGCCCAAGAAGGTGATCTTCGGACCCTTGCCGACCACCCCCACGGGGAAGATCCAGAAGTTCCAGTTGCGCAAGCAGCTCGAGACCGGCCCGTCAGCCTGAGTTGGGCGAGGATGAAGGGTTGGAGCAGCGGCGCTGGCGGAACGACGACACGGCTCCTCGACGAGAGAAGGAACATATCATGTACAAGGTGCGTCGCTGGGTAGTTCGCCATGCCAGAGTCTTCGAGATGATCTACCGGCGTTTCGAGCCGGTACTGGTCAAGCTCGCCCCCGTGTGGAGGCGACTGGGTCACGAGCGTGTCGAGGCGCCGGTGAGGGTGGTAGAAAAGGCCGCCAAGGGGGCGCTTTTCGATTGTCAGATGTGCGGTCAGTGCATTCTCTCTGCCACCGGCATGTCCTGTCCCATGAACTGCCCCAAGACACTGCGCAACGGCCCCTGTGGCGGAGTGCGTGCCGATGGGCATTGCGAGGTGAAGCCAGAGATGATGTGTGTCTGGGTCGATGCCTGGGAAGGAAGTCGTCAGATGAAACAGGGCGATCTCATCCACGCGGTCCAGTTGCCGGTCGACCATCGCCTCACGGGAAGCTCGTCCTGGCTTCGCGTGGTTCGCCAGCAGGAAGCTACCTCCTCTTCAACCGCCAACAGAGAGACAACAAGATGAAGTTCGATGACGAGCCCGTTCCGGGCTACTCCCTGCCGATCCTGCCCGGCCATGTCTCCCCCGGGCGGCTGGAGAGGGTGCTGCGGGCGGGCAAGTTTGCCATCACCAGCGAGATCGACCCGCCGGACTCTGCCGACCCGGCCGAGGTGCTCAAGCGGGCGGCCATCTTCGATGGCTATGTCGATGCCATCAACGCCACGGATGGCTCCGGCGCCAACTGCCACATGTCCAGCGTCAGCGTCTGCTCGCTGCTGACCCGGGTCGGCTATGCCACCATCCTGCAGATATCGTGCCGTGACCGTAACCGCATCGCCATGCAGGGCGAGATCCTCGGTGGCGCGGCCATGGGCGCCTGCAACCTGCTGTGTCTGACCGGTGACGGTGTGCAGGCCGGTGACCATCCCCAGGCCAAGCCGGTCTTCGATCTCGACTCCATCTCGCTGCTGCAGGTCGCCCGCAACATGCGCGACGAGCAGCGCTTCGAGAGCGGGCGACGCATCGAGACGCCCCCACGGATCTTTCTGGGTGCGGCCGAGAACCCCTTCGTGCCGCCGCTGGACTGGCGGCCGCTTCGCCTGGCCAAGAAGGTGGCGGCCGGTGCCCAGTTCATCCAGACCCAGTACTGCTTCGATATCGAGCGGTTGCGCGACTTCATGCTCAAGGTGAACGACCTCGGCCTGCTGGAAGGCCCCGACCGCGTCTTCATCCTGCCCGGGATCGGGCCCCTGGCGTCGGCACGCAGCGCCCGCTGGATCCGCGAGAATGTCCCCGGGGTGCATATCCCCGACGCGGTGATCGAGCGGCTCGAGGGGGCCAAGAACCAGAAGGAGGAGGGCAAGCGGCTCTGCATGGACCTGCTTAACGAGATCCGCGAGATTCCGGGCGTCAGCGGCGCGCACATCATGGCCTACCGCCAGGAGCACAGTGTGGCGGAGATCATCGAGGAGACGGGGGTGCTCGAAGGCCGCGTGCCCTGGTACCCGGGGCGCGACGACCCGAAGGCGCTCAACCCCGAATCCCCGGAAGCCTTGTCGCTCTAGCCTGATGGATCGTGATACCGGCGCCGGGACGGCGCCGGACTACACCTCCCTAGGCCTGCGCGGCGTCACCGGCGGTACCGGGTGAGGGGATATCGGCCTCCTCCAGCAACCATTCACGAAACTGTCCGGCGATCGGCCGTTCCAGGCCTTCGCCCGCACTGACCACGTAGTACGCCTGGTCGGAGTTCAGGGGAGCATCGGCCAGCACCACCAGCTTTCCGGCACTCAGTTCCGCCTGGAGGAGCTCCCGGCTGCCGAGCAGCACGCCCTGGCCGGCGATGGCCGCCTCCAGCGCCAGCAGCCCGTTGCCGAATCGCAGCTCCCGTAGCGTGCCGGTGTCACATCCCTGCTGCTTGAACCATTCTCTCCAACCATAGGGCTCGTTGATGCGGGTGAGGGTACTGTCACACAGCAACGGTACTCCGCGCAGTGCGTCGACACCCTCCAAGGTGGCAGCCAGTTCCGGTGCGCAGATCGGCACCAGGTCCAGGCTCATCAGCCGCTGGGGCGCCAGGTCCGCGTAGTTGCCGTAGCCGAGGCGCACGGAAACGTCGATGCCCGCGCGCTTGAGATCGGCCGGACCGAAGTCGCTGTCACGTCGGCGATCCACCGTATGCAGGCTTGCCTGCAGCCGCACTTCGGCGTCCGGGCAACGGGCGTAGAAACGGTGCAGGCGTGGCACGATCCACTTGGTGGCGAACAGGGGTTCGGCGCACACGGTGACGATCAGGCGCTCTTCGCCATAGGCGCGGATCTTGTCCACCGCACGCCCCAGGGCATCAAACCCCTCATGCAGCTCCGGCAGGGCCACGCGCGCGGCCGGGGTCAGGCTGACCCGCCGGTGGTGGCGGACGAAGAGGTCGACGCCGAGATACTCCTCGAGCGACTTTATCTGGTGGCTGATCGCCGCCGGCGTGACATTGAGCTCTTTGGCGGCCGCGGCGAAACTCCTGGTGCGCGCGGCGACCTCGAAATAGGAGAGGGCGATCAGGGGGGGGAGGCGTGACATGGCGAACTCTCACGGCAATGGCGGTGGGGCACTGCGCAATCACGTGCCCCGTCAAGGGTCACTATAAGCGCTGCTGGGAGAGCCTGGGCCCGTCGCGTATCCCGGGCAGACACTCGCTCGGGCCCGGGACGAGCATCGCCGAGCCTCAGCCCCGCTCCTTCTTGAGCGTCTTGGTCCAGCGCTGCCGGGCATACTTGCGAAGGTTGGCCACGTTGTCGGTCTCGTCGACGATGTCCTGTCCCAGGATGGTCTCGATGACGTCTTCCAGGGTGACAAGCCCGACCCAGGTGCCGAGGTCGTCATACACCACGCAGAGGTGCTGTCGATCCAGGACCATCATCGTGAAGACCTGCTCGACGTTCTCCTCGGCCGACAGCGACTTGACGGGATGCATCAGCGACTTGAGGTCCGCCTCCCCATCGGCATGGTAGGTGTCGGCCTTGTGGACATAGCCCAGCGCCTGCTCGCCACCGTCCATCACCGGAAAGCGGGTGAAGGGCGAGCGGCCCAGGGCCTGGTCGAACTCGTCCACCGTCATCTGCGGCTTCACCGTCAGCGCCACGGTGCGCGGCGTCATCACGCTCTTCACCTGGATGTCGTGCAGGTTGAGGATGTTGGTGATGACCCGTGTCTCGTCGGCGTCCAGCGCCTTCTCCTCGAGGCCGATCTGCGCCAGTGCCTTTATCTCGCCCCGCATGTCCGTCTCATGGGCACCCTTGCCGATGCGCCTGGTGATGCGTTCGGACATCCAGATGAAGGGCTTCAGTATCCAGATCATGCCGTCGAGCGTGGTGGCCATCACCGAGGAGAGTTGCCGCCAGTAGGTTGCCCCGATCGTCTTGGGAATGATCTCCGACACGAAGAGGATCAGCAGGGTCATCACCGCCGAGGCGATGCCGAGCCAGGCCTCGCCGAAGACCACCGTCACCTGGGCCCCGACCCCTGTAGCCCCCACGGTATGGGCAATGGTGTTCAGGGTCAGGATGGCGGCAAGAGGCTGGTCGATGTTCTGCTTCAGGCGCGTGAGCCGTTCGTGGAGCGCCGGCCGCGTGTCGCGCACCTGAGCGACATAGCTCGGCGTCATCGAGAGCAATGCCGCTTCGAGCAGCGAGCAGATGAAGGACACGCCGATGGAGAGAATGGCGAATGCAGCCAGTAGTAGCATGGAGCCTCGATGAGTAGCCCGGGGACAAGGGGGAAGCCAACAGAGACAGGATCATGGTTGAACGCCCCACGCCTTGCAAGGCAGCCGGCCCGGCGGTCAGGTTGGTCCGCTCCCCGAGTCCATCGAGTGCCTGCGGTGATGTGGCGGCGACGTACCGGGAACCCCGAGCGGTATAGGGGACAGCGCTGTTGTCAGCGGCCGGGTCACGCGCTCGCCGGCAGCGAGAGCAGCAGCGGCGAGCCGACCAGGCCCTCGGAGAGGCGGGTGGTGAGCACCTCCAGGATGCCATCATGCTCCCCCGCCAGGCGCGTGGTGGTGACGCGCAGGCCCGGCGAATTCGCCATCGCCTGCGCGCAGATCTCCGCGATGTCGCCGCCCTCGCCGGCGTGGCGCCCCGGCGAGAGGAACAGCATGGCGAGTATCACCTCGCTCTCGGCCATGGCCGGTGAGGCCAGCAGGTCGACCAGCAGCGGCTCGTTGAAGCGGTAGGCCTCGCCCTCGCGGCGCTCCATGGAGGCGAAGGTCACGCAGCTGGCCTCGTCGCTGAGCAGCACGCTGAGCTGGCCGGCCAGGTAGTTGCGCACCGCCGTGACCTCGGGAATCGGGCTGCCGTGGTCGACCAGCACCACCTTTGGCTGCGAAAGGCTATCCATCTGCTCGCGCACGTTGTCGGCCAGCAGCTGTGCCAGGCGCAGGTCCGGCGGCGCCAGGCTGTCGACCAGCGGCAGCGCCACCTTGATGCCGAGCTTGGGGTAACGGGCCTGCACCTCGGCCAGCCGCTCCGGCAGGTAGCGGGTCAGCGCCTGGCTGGGGCCGAAGAAGAAGGGCAGGATCACCAGCTCGGTCGCGCCCCCTGCCGCCAGCTGCTCGGCCAGCGGCCCCAGCGAGACGGCCTTCTGGCCCTCGAGTTCCTCCGCGGGGATCTTGTAGGAGTGCAGCAGGGAGGCGGCCTCGACCTCGTGGCCGGTGGTCCGGCTCAAGGCCCGCGCCAGGCGGCGCAGGTTGAGCGTGGCCTGGGGGCGCAGGGAGCCGTTGTCGACGAGCAGGATCTTTCTCATGGAGGCCTCTTGGCTGGCACCGGATACAGGGGCTGGCGCCACTGCGCCAGGGGCCATCACACTACCGGGGGGCGTGTCGGTCAAGCCGGAAGCTGGTTCAGCTGGAAGGAAGAGGGGGCCTATCAGCTGTAGGTGGCCTTATCGGCCCGTGTGTTGCGCAGGCGCTGCTCGTCGAGGGTGATGCCCAGACCGGGGGCTTCCGAGAGAGTCAGCCAGCCTGCGTCGTCGGTGGTCAGTGGGGTGGCCAGCGGATAGTCGCGGGCCTCGGGTGTCCACTCCGGCGGGTCGAAGGGGAATTCCAGGTAGGGGCAGCCCTCGGGCCCCACGCTGCCGGCGGTCAGGTGCAGGTTGGCCATCAGGCCGATGCCGTTGCCCCAGGTATGCGGAGTGAACCACTTGCCGTGCGCGGTCACCTCCTGCGCCAGCCGGGAGAGCCCCAGCATGCCGATCGAGCAGACCGCGTCGGGCTGGTAGACGTCCAGGCAGTCGCGCCGCAGCATCTCCTGGAACTCGTAGGGCTCGCGGGTCATCTCGCCGCCGGCGATCTTCAGCCGGTTGCCGGTGTGGGCGTTGAGCGCCGCCATGCCGGGATAGTCGCCCCGGTAGAGCGGTTCCTCCATCCACAGCACGTCATGGCGGATCAGCTCCTCGGCGACCTCGGTGGCCTTGGCCAGGTCCCAGGGAGCCTGGATGTCCCAGGGCATGCGCCAGCCCTGGTTGCAGTCCACCATCAGGGTGAATGCCTCGCCAAGCGCCTGGCGCACCGCCGCCAGGGCCGCCAGATCGTCATCGAGCCGGGGGCGGCCGAAGCGCAGCTTCATGGCCGGAAAGCCGGCATCGCGTACCTGTTCGGCCAGGGCGACCAGCTGCTCGATCGGGCGATGGGTACCGCTGGACGCATAGGCGCGCAGACGATTCGAAGTGCCCCCGAGCATTCGCCACACCGGCTCGCCGCGGATCTTGCCGGCGAGATCCCAGAGCGCGACCTCCAGCGGCCAGCATCGCCCGGCATGGAAACCGATGTTGTCGATCACGCCGCTATGCCGTTCCAGCGCCAGCGGGTCGTGGCCGACGAACAACGAGCGAAAGTCCTCGAAGCCGTACATCGCGTCACCGGAGCCGATGCCTTCTCGCCCCTCGCTGTCGAGGACCCTGACCAGGGTGGCCGGAAACAGCCGGCGTGGCTGACTATCCCAGGCCGCCGGGAAGGGCGGCTCGAGCGGTTGCTGGTGGTGGGTGATCTCGATGCGTTCGATGACACTCATGAGGACTCCTCCTGGACGACGTCGCGGCAGGACAGGCGGCGCTCGAACAGCGCTACCGTGGCCTCGGCGAGCGCATGCCAGTCGTCTGGGCCCGGGCGACGCGCGGCGTTGTCGGCCATGGGCGCGTTCTCCTCGGCCTGCATGGTCGCGGCAAGGGCCTCGGCATCCATCTCGAGATCGGCGAAAGGCGCCAGCGCCGTATCGAAGCGGGCGGCATCCGCCAGGGCGCTGAAGCGCGCGGGCAGGTCGTGCGCCGTGTCGCCTTTCGCCAGGGCCTCGGCCGCCGGGGCGAAGACCGCCTCGCGCCCCTCGATCGTCCAGGCCAGGGTAGCCTCCACGCCGAGGGTGACGGCGACGCCATGCGGCAGGTGGTAGAGCGAGCCGAGGGCATGGCCGATGTTGTGGCCCAGCCCCGTGCCGCCGTTGTCGATCGCCTGACCGGCGAGGCAGGCGGCGACCTGCATCTGCTGGCGCGCCTCCAGGTCGTCGGGCACGGACACGGTTCGGGGCAGCGCCTGCCCGATCAGCCGCATCGCCTGCAGGGCGCTCGCCTCGATGAAGACGTGGCGTCCCTGGCCACTGGTCGCCTCGAGGGCGTGCACGAAGGCGTCCAGGCCGGTGGCCGCAGTCAGCGGCGTCGGCAGGGTGCGCGTCAGTTCGGGATCGAGCAGGACCGCCTCGGGCAGCAGCTCGTCGCCCCAGGCCCACTGCTTGCGCCCGCGGTCGTCGGCGACGATCGAGGTGCGGGTCACCTCCGAGCCGGTGCCCGAGGTGGTGGGGATCATCACCGCGGGGGCGCGCCCCGTCCAGGGGCTGCGGGCGAGCAGGTAGTCGGCCATGGCGCCGGGGCTCTCGGCCAGGGCGGCCACCAGCTTGGCGATGTCCAGGGCAGTGCCGCCCCCCAGGCCGATGACCAGCGGCGATGCGAGCTCGCGCGCGGCCTTGGCGCCGGCGTCGACCGTGGCCAGGGTCGGTTCGCCGGTAGGCGCGGTGAAGCGCGTCACGGGCAGCGTATCGCCCAGCAGCGTGGCGAGGCGGTCGACCAGCCCGGTGGCGGCGATACCAGCGTCGGTGACGACCAGCGCGCTGCTGGCGCCATGGGCCCGGCACAGCTCGGGCAGTCGCGATAGTGCGCCGGCACCGACCACCAGGGGCACCTGCCGGCCGGTCATGAAGTTCGTCGGCATGTCAGGCATCCAGCTCGATCCAGGTGGTCTTGAGTTCGGTGTACTTGTCGAAGGCGTGAAGCGACTTGTCGCGCCCCTGTCCGGACTGCTTGAAGCCGCCGAAGGGGGCATTGATGGAGGTGTGGTCGTAGCAGTTGACCCAGACGGTGCCGGCGCGCAGGGCCCGGGCGGCGCGGTGGCCGTCGCTCAGGCGGTTGGTCCAGATCGCCGCGCCCAGGCCATAGTCGGTGTCGTTGGCCACTGACAGGGCCTCGTCGAGGCCATCGACGCCGATCACCACCAGCACCGGCCCGAAGATCTCCTCGCGGGCGATGCGCATGTCGTTGGTGACCTCGTCGAAGATCGCCGGCGTGATGAAGTCGCCGCCGCTGTCCCGGCGCACGCGCTCGCCGCCGAACAGCAGGCGGGCACCCTCATCGCGGCCCTGCTGGAGATAGCCCATGACCTTGTCGGCGTGCTGGGGCTCGATCATCGCGCCCATCTGGGTGTCGGGGTCGAGAGGGTCGCCGGGCTGGAGTTCGTCGGCCCATCGGCGCACCTTGGCGAGCAGCTCGTCCTTGATGGTGCGGTCGACGATCAGCCGGGTGCCGGCGTGGCAGGTCTCGCCCTGGTTGTACCAGACGCCGTAGGCGACATACATGGCGATGCGGTCGAGGTCGTCGACGTCGCGGGTGACGATGTGCGGACTCTTGCCGCCGCACTCCAGGCCGATGCGCTTCATGTTGGAGCGCGCCGAATACGCCAGGAATTTCTTGCCGACCTCGGTGGAACCGGTGAAACCGATGGCGTCGACATCGTTGTGCAGGCCGAGCGCCTGGCCGGCCTCGTGGCCCAGACCGGTGACCACCTGGAGGGCGCCGCTGGGGATGCCGGCCTCCTCTGCCAGTGCGGTGACACGCAGGGTGGCCAGCGTCGATTGCTCCGCGGGCTTGAGAATCACCGAGTTGCCGGCACCCAGTGCCGGCCCGAGCTTCCAGCCGGCGATGATCAGCGGGTAGTTCCAGGGCACCACCGCAGCGACCACGCCGACTGGTTCGCGATCGACCAGGCAGACGCTGGAGGCACCGTTGGGTGCGGTCTCGCCATACAGCTTGT
Source organism: Halomonas sp. CKK8 (assembly GCF_029625235.1). NCBI lineage: Bacteria > Pseudomonadati > Pseudomonadota > Gammaproteobacteria > Oceanospirillales > Halomonadaceae > Halomonas > Halomonas sp. CKK8. The sequence continues at coordinate 528,456 of NZ_CP121193.1, forward strand.
CGAGTGCCTCGGCATACCAGCGCAGGCCGCCGACCAGGCCGGGCACGTCCACGCTGGTGGTCTGGCCGATCGGCTTGCCGGTCTCCAGGGTCTCGAGCAGGGCGACCTCGTCGGCGTGGTCGGTGATGGCATCGGCCCAGGCGAGCATGCGTGTCTTGCGCTCGGCGGGCGGCAGGTCGCGCCACTCGCCGCCTTCGAAGGTACGCCGGGCGATTGCCACTGCCCCGTCGACATCGGTGGCATCGCAGGCAGCCACCTCGGTGAGGGGCTCGCCGGTGGCCGGATTGCGGGCGGTGAAGGTGCGCCCGGACTCGGCATTGCGCCACTCGCCCCCCACATAGGCTTGGCGGGGCAGCGGCAGGCGCTCGGCCAGCTCGCGCCAGCCTTCCAGGTCGCGGCTACGGGGCGTCAGGATCTCGGTGTCGTCGGCCATGGTGATCGGTTTCCGGAGCTGAAGGATGAAGATTCCGGGGCCAGTCTGGGCATCGTCGAATGGGGCGACAAACGAGGATTTGGTACCCTCGGCATGAGTAAAACGCATGGCGTGCCGGGAATCCTCGCGCACCGGAACGCCTCCTCCCGACAAGAACGCATAAGGGGCCGTCGCCCATGAGTCGTTACCTGCCACCGCTGAATGCCCTCAAGGCCTTCGAGGCTGCCGCGCAATGCCAGAACTTCACCCTGGCGGCACAGCGGCTGCATGTGACGCAGAGCGCGATCAGCCGCCAGGTACGTCATCTGGAGGAGCAGTTGGGGGTGAGCCTCTTCGAGCGACGGCCGGGACAGTTGCGGCTGACCGAGGCGGGGCGGCGACTGCTGCCGGCCCTGAGTACCTCCTTTGATCGCATCGCGCTCACGGTGCGCGATCTCGCCTCGCCGACGGATCTCACCCGGTTGCGCCTCAACGTGCCGCCGACCCTGGCCAGCCGCTGGCTGGTGCCGCGCCTGGACGACCTGCGGCGGCGCTATCCCTTCCTGTCGCTGACCCTGACCACCCGCGAGGACGACGACCTGGCCGCCGACAGCGCCCTGGATGCCGCCATCCGCTTCGGCGACGGCGACTGGAACGACGTCGAGCCGCACTTCCTGATGCAGGAGCACCACATTGCGGTCTGTGCGCCTCGCCTGATACGCGATGGCCAGCCGCTGGACCTTCGCGAGCAGACCCTGCTGCACGTGATGAGAACCAACGAGGATCGCTTTCCCACCTGGCGGCACTGGCTGGATGCGGCGGGGATCGAGGGCATCGATACCGAGGGCGGGCTGGAGTTCGACCTGCTGGACCTGGCGATTCGCGCCGCCCTGGAGGGACTGGGCATCACCATCGCCGACCGCGCCATGGTCACCCGGGAGCTGGCCAAGGGGGCACTGGTGCAACCGCTGGCGGCGGCGATGCCGGGGCATCAATCCTACTGGTTCGTCACCCGACCGGGGCAGGGCGGGGAGCCGACCTTGAGGCTGCTGCGCGACTGGTTGCTGGGTGCCGTGGCCAGCGATGGCGACTGACAGCCTCTGTCACCAGGCATGTGTCAGCGGGCTGCAGGCGTCGCCTCTGCAATAACCTCCTTGAGACGTTGCACGAAGGTCTCGAAGGCCGAGTGCGTCAGGCTGGGCGAGCGATGGATTTCCAGTTCGGCGGCGGGTAGGGGCGGCAGGCCTTCGGCTTCGCCAAGCACCTGCCAGTGCGCGGGAATCGAGCGCCGGTCGCAGAGCGTCACCGCGCGGGCCTGATCGACAATGACGCGCAGGCCACTGGGGCTCTGGCTGGTCGAGTCAATCTGCCAGGCCAATCCCCGATCGGTGAGGGCCTGAAGAGCCCGACGCCGATAGATGCACTGCTCGGGGAACAGCGCCAGCGGCAGCGGGCGCCCCGGGTCGTGACGGAAGTCGCGATGCGCGGCCCACACCACGGCCTCCTCGCCGACCACCTCGCCGCCACTGTCGGCGGCGTGGCGCACCGCCAGCACCAGGTCCAGCGAGCCGCCATCGAGCTGGTCGAGCAGTTCGGTGGACATGCGGCAGTGGATATGGACACGCACTTCCGGATGAGCCGCCGAGAAACGCTCGAGCAGGGCAGGCAGCCAGGTATCGGCATAATCCTCGGGCAAGCCGAAGCGCAGCGTGATCGGCTCGCGCGAGACGCTCAAGGCCCCCAGCGCCTCGCGCTGGAGCTGCAGCAGGCGCCGTGCGTAGACCAGGAAGGTCTGGCCGTCCGGCGTCAGTGCCAGATGGCGGCTGGTTCGGTTCAGCAGCCGCGTGCCCAGGCGATCTTCCAGGGTGCTCACCCGCAGGCTAATGGTCGACTGTGTCCTGTGCAGATAGCGCGCGGCCGCGGTAAAGCCTCCGCTGTCGGCTACCGTGACGAAGGCCAGCAGCAGGTCGCTGTCGAGGGCGGGCAGTCGCGATCGATCGGAATCGCCGATTGAATCCATCGGAATGACTCGTTTTATGAATGGCTGTGGGGCGTCCAGCATAAGGCCAGCCAAGGACAACCGACACCCAGGAGGCTACCGATGAGCGCCACCGACCATGGCCTGGCCAACGCCGAGGCCCTGGATCTCTCCGATATCGTCGACACCGAGCGATACCCCCTGCACCGGCCCGATGACCCGGCGCTGCTCGAGGCCATCGAGACGGCCCGCACCCATCTGGATCGTGAGGGCTGCGTCGTGTTGCGCGGCTTCCTGCGCCACGACCGCCTCGAACGCATCCGCGAGGAGAGTGCGCGGATGGCCGAGAAGAGCTTCTACAACACCCGCGAGGTCAACGCCTACTTCACCGCCGACGACCCCGAGCTGCCCGAGGGGGACCCCCGGCGGCTGTTCATGACCCGCACCAGCGGCTTCGTGACTCGCGACATGATCACCGCCGACACCCTGATGCATCGCCTCTATGTCTCCGGCGCCATGAAGTCGCTGGTGCAGCGCTGCCTGGGCGAGCCGCATATCTACGAGTACGCCGACCCCTATGCCGGGCTGGTGCTCAACGTCCTGCCGGACGGCACCGAGCAACCGTGGCATTACGACACCAACGAATTCATCGTCACCATGATGACCCAGCAGCCCCAGAGCGGCGGGGTGTTCGAATACTGCCCCAACATCCGCAACCCCCGGGATGAGAACTACGACGAGGTCGGCGCGGTGATTCGTGGCGAGCGAACGGAGCGCATCCAGCGGCTCGACCTGCGCCCGGGCGATCTGCAGCTGTTCAAGGGACGCTTCAGCCTGCATCGAGTGACCCGCGTGGAAGGCGACACGCCACGCTTGACGGCGATCTTTGCCTATTCCCAGGCGCCCGACGTGGTGGGGCGTCTGGAGCGCACCCGCCAGCTCTACGGCCGGGTCTCGGAGCAGCACATGCTGGCCGAGGAGCGCCGCGAGGAGCGTGCCGATGGCCTGATCGACTGAGCCGCCCCCAACGATAACGCCCCCATGACGAGGAGACACCGATGAGAATGGACCTGGCGTCCATGGGCATCCTGCCGCCCACTCACGATCCGGCGGAATGCGAGCCCTCCGCCGACGAGATTCCGCGCATCCTGCTGGACCGGCTCGGGCGGGTGCGCGCCGAGTTGGCCAGGCGCGACATCACCGCCGCGGTGCTGTTCGACCCCGCTCATGTGCGCTACGCTACCGGCTCGCGCAACATGCAGGTCTATAGCTCGCGCAATCCCGCGCGCTATGCCTTCGTGCCGGCCCAGGGCCCGGTGGTGCTCTTCGAGTTCTCCGGCTGCGAGCACCTGGCCAGCCACCTGCCCACGGTGGACGAGATCCGGCCGGCCAAGGCGATCTCCTACTACTTCAATGAGAAGAACACCGAGGCGGTGACCCGCGCCTGGGCCGACGAGATCGCCGAGCTGGTGCGCCAGTGCGGCGGAGGTGAGCGTATCGCCATCGAGAGTGCCACGCCGCAGGCGGCCTTCGAATTGCAGCGTCGCGGCTATCGGGTGCTGGACGCCCAGGAGCCCCTGGAGCAGGCGCGTGCCTACAAGGTGCCCAACGAGATCAAGATGATCCGTTCATCGCTGCGCGCCGTGGAAGACGGCGTACGGAAGCTGGAGGCCGCCATCGTGCCGGGCATCAGCGAGAATGCCGTCTGGGCCAAGCTGCATGAGCACATCATCGCCACCGATGCCGACTTCGTCGAGACACGGCTGATGAACTCCGGGCCGCGCACCAACCCCTGGTTCCAGGAGTGTTCCGACCGCCTCATTCGCGACGGCGAGCTGGTCGCCCTGGATACCGACGTGGTGGGGCGGTACGGCTACTACGCCGACTTTTCGCGCACCTTTCTTTGTGGTGATGGCGAGGCCAGCCCGGCCCAGCGGGATCTCTACGCGCTGGCCTACGAGCAGATCCGTACCAACATGGAAAACCTCAAGCCCGGGGTCAGCTTCAAGGAATACGCCGAGCGCGCCTGGCGCATTCCGCCCGCCTACCGGGCAAGGCGCTATTTCGCCCTGGCGCACGGGGTGGGCATGAACGGGGAGTACCCCTACATCGTTCACCGCGAGGATATCGACGACAAAGGCTACGACGGCGTCTTTGCCCCGGGCATGACACTATGCGTGGAGAGCTATATCGGCCACGAAGATGGCGGCGAGGGCGTCAAGCTCGAAGAACAACTTTACATTCGCGACGATGGCCGGGTCGAGCTGCTGTCGGATTATCCCTTCGATACCAGGTTGATCGGCTAGGCGCTAACCTCATTGCCATTCCCTTTTCTCATGACAGGTATTCTCAATCCAAGGGAGGGGGGTGGCGACGACCTTGTTACTATCAAGCACCGACAAAATAACGCGATAACGGAGAGACCTTCCCAATGAAGAAACTGTCATCTGCACTACTGGCTTTCACCCTCATTCCGGCGAGCCAGACCCTCGTCGCCCAGGACAAGAACCTGACGATTGGCACCAACAACTGGGCCGAGAACATTGCCGTTGCCAACATGTGGAAGATTCTGCTGGAGGATGAGTACGGCTACGATGTCGATCTCTCCAATGTCAGCAAGAATGCGCTCTACGCGGCCATGTCCCAGAACGATATCGACCTCTCCCTGGAGATCTGGCTGCCGATCACCGACAAGCCCTTTCTCGAGCCCTACGAGGACGACCTTGAGGTGCATGACGCCTGGTACGAGGGCACGGGGCTGGGGCTGGTCGTTCCCAGCTATGTCGATATCGATACCATTCCGGAACTCAAGGCACGTGCGGACGAGTTCGAATACCAGGGCAGCCCCTCGATCCTGGGCATCGACAGTGGCTCCGCGATCGCCGGCCTGACCGATGATGCCATCGAGGCGTACGACCTGCCGCTGTCCCAGGTCAACAGCTCCGGTCCCGCGATGATGGCGGCGCTGGATGGTGCCTATGCCAGTGAAGAACCGCTTGTCGTGACCCTGTGGAGCCCGCATTGGGCCTTTGCCGAATACGACCTCAAGTATCTCGAGGATCCCGAGGGCGTCTACGGCGAAAACGAGACCATCTACTGGTTCTCACGTGGCGGCTTCGCCAACGATGACCCCTGGCTGACCGAGGTACTGAACACCTGGCACATGGACGACGACAGCCTCGGAGGTCTGATGGCGACCATCGAGGAAGTCGGCGATCCCGTCGAGGGCGCCCAGCAGTGGATCGATAACCATGGGGACCTGGTCGCTGAATGGCTGGCGGTGGAAGCCGAGGCCCCCTGAGGCTGACGGTCCGGCCGACAGGCGGATGAGCATGGCGCTCGCTCAGCCGGTCAGCCGGACCCTATCTGCCGTGCCCCTTCCCGCCAGGGCCACTTTAAGCGCGAGCGCGCCCACTTGATGGCTCATGCGTCTTTCTGCTGGTTGTCGACGGTCTGGATGACCTCGAAGCCCTCGAAGCTCGGCGGGCCCAGATAGAGCCCTTCGCGCTTGCTCTGGCCGGCATTGGCGTGCGCCTTGCGGAAGGCCTCGGAGTGCGTCCAGGCCTCGAAGTCCTCGCGCGAGCGCCAGATCGTGTGGGAGGCGTAGAGCACGTGGTCCTCCTTCTCGGGGCCGCGCAGCATGTGGAACTCGACGAAGCCGGGCAGGCCCTGCAGGTGCGTTTCCCGCTCCAGCCAGATCTGCTCGAACTCCTGCGTTCTCTCGGGATTGACCCGGAAACGGTTCATGGCGATGTACACGGTGCTCGCTCCTTGTCGTCAGGCAGGGAAGGGTGGGGTGACGATGGCACCTTCACCGAGGCTGGGCAAGGCCAGCGCAAGCCGTCCCGCCGAACGCTTTCCACCGGCCTGCCACGGCTCGACGCCTCAGGGCGTCACCTGGCCTTCGGCGATGGCCTCGCCGAGGCGGTCGACGGCGGCGGCCAGCTTCTCGTCGATGACGTGGAGCGTCTCGGTCCAGTCGTCGATGTGGCGCAGTTCCGACCTGCCGTCCGAGATGCCGCGCAGGACGACCAGCGGCATCGCGAAGCGCATGCAGGCGCGCAGGCAGGCATAGCTCTCCATGTCCACCATGTCGGCGGCGATGGCGTCATAGGCCGCGCCCGAGACGACATTGGCGCCGGTCGAGAGCGACGCCTCGCGAATGCCGGGAATGCGCAGGGGCAGCGGGACGCTCGCCGGCAGGTCGAGAAAGGGCGTGGCGCCTCGGGCGAAGCCCAGCGGGGTGGCGTCCATGTCGCGGTAGGTCACGGAGGTCGCCTGGTAGACCTCCGTCTGTTCGAGAACCCGGCTGCCGGCCGAGCCCAGCGACACCACCAGGTGCGGCAGGTGCCGGTGCCGGGCGAGGGCGGAAAGCGCCGCCGTGAGCTCGACCGCCGCCTCGACGGGGCCCACGCCGGTCATGAAGGGGGCGAACCGCGCCTCGAGATGCGGGCCGTATTCGGCCTCGGCCGCCATCACGAAGAGGACGTCGCGGCCACCCAGGGTCGTCAGCCTGGACGCGCCGAACGCATCGGCCCGGGTGTCACGGGCAGGGGGCCTGGGCATCGCGGCGCGTGCCCGGTCACTTGAAGCGATTGCGGGCGGACTTGATCGCTTCGCTCAGCGAGTCCCAGGCGCGCTCTGCGCCGGCCCGGATGTCGTCCCAGGCATCGTCGCTGGAGTGGCGCAGCTCCTCGAGCTTCTTGCGCATCTCCTCGCGCCGCGCCTCGAGCCGGTCGATCTCCTCCTCCCGGTCGATGCGTGCATCGGCCTCGGCACTTCGGGCGCGGGCCTTCAGCTTGTCCACCTCGGCCTGCAGCTCATCGAGCTTGGCGCGCAGCTTCTGTTCGTAGGCTTCCCTGTTGCTCATGGGGCGCTCCTTTCCGTTTTCCGGTTCATGGAACCTTGAAGATAGCCTGTCCTCGGGCCGAGAGGGCAGTGCTTTCAGGGTGGCATACCGGCCGGGGGGCCTCGCAAGGCCGCTGTGAGGCCGCAGAACCTCCACCGAGACCTTCGATGTAAGCGATTGGCCATCGGCTGCGGAGAGGCTGGCTGCTACCCTGCTCGAAACATTAGAAAAAGCATACAGGGAACCACCATGATTGATGCCCCTGCGGCGCGCGTCACGCTGCACCCGCATTCACGCCGGGTGCGGGTCGTCATCGACGGCACCCTGCTCGCCGACACCACCCGCGCCCTCGAGCTCCGCGAACGCGGCTACCCGCCGCGCCAGTACCTCCCCCGCGACGATGTGCGCATGGATCTGATGATCCCCTCCGAGACCGTGACCCACTGCCCCTTCAAGGGCGATGCCTCGTACTTCTCGTTTGGTGAACGGGAAGATGTGGCGTGGAGTTATCAGCGGCCGATGGAGGGGATTGAGGCGATCGAGAGGAGGGTAGTGTTCTATGGCGACTATTGAGGGACTGTACCCAATTTCCGTTGGCTTAGGCAAAATTCTCAAATTTGTCTTTTTGATTGCTGGTTTAGGTGGTGCTTGTGAGTAGTGAGGTAGTGGTGATGATTCAAACTTTGTTCTATGTGCTTAGTCCGCTAGTTACTTTAATGGCAGTTTCTGTTGCGTATATTTCTCTTGTGAGGCAAATGCGGCCGCATATTCTCGTCTACTACCGCCCTAACAAAGACTTGCAGACTTTTATTGATTTAGTTGTTGAGAACGTTGGTGGCGGTATGGCTAAGAATGTGGTTTTTTCTCAGCCATTGCCGATAAAGTGTTTCGGAATCGGAAAGGCCGATGATGATGGGGATGAGGTGTTAGGAGATGGCCTTCCTGCTATTGCTGCGGGTCAGGTGTTCGTTTTTGATGGAGGCCAATACGGCGGGTTGTCTAGCCGTGTTGGAGAAAAATTAGAAGTAGAAGTTCGTTATTCCTACACGAATCCATTTGGTTTTGTTAGGAGGCGCAAGGAGTTAAGTGTCTTGAGTGTTTCTCATCTTGGGAAGATGCCGACTAGAACTAGCGCTGGGCAAGCTATTGTCGATGCTTTGGGAGGTGTTAATGTGACAACATTGCATAAGGTGGATGGAAACTTGGCTAGCATTGCATCGTCTCTCGACATAATTGCTAAAAATAATGTGGAGTCTGGAAATTGAGGTGCTGGATCCAGGCTTTTAAGATTTTTACCTCAGAGCAGTATTTCTCGACTCTGGAGTGAGCTATGGGTAGGCGTTTGGGCCTGAAATGGCTTCGTCTCATCGTGCCAGGGCTGCCCCTTGTTCTTCTTGGAAATAGCCTCAATTAACCCTTTGGGAGGAAGTCAGGGGGCAGGGATAAAGCTACCGATGGCCTACATTTGTGGGGATTTCTCTAGGGCTTTTCCCAATTATAATTTTGATATTAAGGGGGCGTGATGACACTTTTTTTAAATTGGGTTGTGGCGATTTCTAGCGTAGTTGCTGCTGGAACGATTGTTATGGGTTACTTGCAGTTTAGAGGAGATCATGAGCGCTCACGCAGGCAGCTTTCAATTACTCTGTTGGAAAGCTGGGTTCAAAATTTAACTCAGCACTCAACTGCTGCTAGGAAACTGGTTGATGAGTTTACTGAAGAGCAAGCTAAGCAGTTGTTTTCCCAAGAGCCATTCCCGGTTAAAAGTAAGTATGTTCCGTTATTGAAAGCGGCGCTTAATGGTGATTTTGATAATGAGAGTAAAGATTATGAGCTAACAGTCGAGCAGTCGTCTGCATTAAGGTGGGAGGTGATAAACTATTTAAATTCCCTTGAGGTTATTTTAAGCGCATGGAACAATAATATTGCTGATAAAGAAATGCTTGAAGAGCAATTTCGAGATCTTGTTTCGCCAGAAAAGGATATATATTTACTGAAAAATTTCAGGAAAGCAATAGGGGGTGCTGCTATATATCCGTGCATTGACGAGTTTGTGCAATACCTTGAGAAAGTGAAGTCTCCCGTTACGAAAGGAAAGAGGCCAATAGCTTAATAATTTTTCAGTAACATTTTGTCCGTTCGCGGATGGCGATTGGCTGACATATCTCTCTCCTTGGGTCCCTATGATTAAATAGTGCTTTTCGCCGTTTTTTAGGGTTCTTCTCTGGTGATTGTGGAGTCTTACCTATAACAAGGAAGGGAAAGTCATCACTTCCTTCAGGTCCTTTTATAGAGTAGATGTAATCCTGAGTATTTATCAATGCACTCCCCAATTCACTCATCTATATCATTTTTCTCTCCACCTAATCCAGCAGCTGGCCTCGGCCTGTTTCGACAAAGGTGAGTCAGTGGCGGGCGTGAGTGATGCCGGTTACGATCAGCTCCCGTGTGAGGATCAGGTTGGTGGCGTCGAGGAGCAGCATCTTCCCCCATCAAGCCTCGGTTCTCCCTTCGTGACTCATCACGACCCGGTTCCTTCCGCCGTGCTTGCCGGCATAGAGGGCCTGGTCCGCCTGGTTGATCAGGGCGTCCAGGCCGGCTTGCTCGTCGAGGACCCCGGCGATGCCGATGGTGACGGTGAGTCGGTGGTCGGGCATCTCCTCCCTCGCCGGCAGCTCGGCGACCTTCCGCTGCAGGCGTTCCGCCACCATTTGTGCGTCCTTCAGGTGGGTCTCCGGCAGGGCCACGATGAACTCCTCGCCGCCGAAACGCCCGATCACGTCCTGGGGGCGGAGGGATCGCTTGCAGGTCTCCGCGATCGCGGCCAGCACCCGATCGCCCTGGCTGTGCCCCCAGGTATCGTTGATGGCCTTGAAGTGATCCACGTCGATCATGAACAGGCTGAAGGGCGCCTTTTCATGCCGCGCGCGCCGCAGCAGCGCCTCGGCTCGCGTCATGAAATGACCGCGACTGTCCAGGCCCGTCAGACCATCCCGTTCGGCGACCCGGCGCAGCTGGGCTTCCAGCGACTTGCGGTGAGAGATTTCCTCGGCCATCTGCTGGTTCTGGACACGCTCTTCCTGCAGCAGCGCGAACTGCTTTCGCTGTAGCTTTTCCAGGCGCAGCAGGGCGAAGAAGCCCACGGCATTGGTCATGATCAGCAGCAGCGAGATGCGCAGGGCCACCACGGCGGGAATGTCCGCCACCACCACCGCCGCGGCCAGGAAGCCCAGGCTCAGGTAGAGGCTGGCGGTGGCCACCACGGGCAGCAGGTTGGGGATCAGCAGGTAGAAGGCCATGGTGGCGACTACCACAGCGGTGACCTGGGTGGAGAGGCTCTCGGGGCGCAAGGGAATGATCAGGATGATGCCCGTCGCCAGTATCCAGAGCGGCAGGGCGTGCAGCCACCCCCGGCGGCTATAGTCGCCGGCGCGACCGATCAGGAACGCCAGCACCAGGCAGGAGACCACCACCACCAGGCGCATGGCGAGCAGCAGGGTGAGCTCCGTGCTCACGCCGGTGTAGTGGTAGTCGGAAATGGCAAACATGCCGAAGACCAGGGCCGCCACGCAGATCGCCAGGCCGGACTCGAGCCGCACCCTGGGCGCGATGTCCTGGCGATATATCGCTTCCCTGCCTGGCTCGAGAAACTGACCGGTCAGCCGGTTCAAACGTTGGCTTGTCATGGGTGACGACAAAGGCCGACTCTCCCCGTCCAGTAGTTATAGAAGACTTCACCGTTCTGGCGTTTGGGGTGAGCATCCCTCCTGCCGGCCTGATGTAATATAAGTGATACAAGGTGGCGGTAAAATGGGCGGGTGCCAACGCTCATCCGGCTCCCGGTCCGCCGACCCGTTGCGCCACCGCGTCGCTCAGTTCTGCATGGGAATGCCATCTTCCCATCGAAAGCCGATACCACCGCCTTTCCAGACCCCTTCGCCCAATGGATTGGGCCCCTGAATATCGACGTGTTGCGGCAGCCCGAATCCCGGCGCCAGGTCTTGCATGCCGCGAACGGTGCTGCGGTGCATGATCCGCAAGCCCTGCTCCTCGACGGGAAAATGGGCCTCGGGCGCCGCCCGATGCGCAACGGCGAGGTTGTCGATGAATACGCAGTCGTTTTCCTGGTACTCGTAGGCGGTGGCGTATCCGTCCTCCAGCCCGGCATTCAGGATGTCGTTGTATTCATGACAGAGCCGTTTCATTTCGTCGGCATTCAACAGGCGAAAGGCATCTTCATCGGGCAGCTTTTCAATCACCGCCCCTGTCATGCCCAGATGCAACCAGATGCACTTGCGACCGGAGATGGGATGCTCATGCACCACGGGGTGAACGACGCCCGACGCGGAGTTCACCGAGGAAAGACGGCTCCAGTACTCCTTTCGATCCTCCGGGAGCGCATCATGGGCGGCACCCTGATGGGCGAAGTAGGTCCCTCCGCCTTTTTCGGCCGGTCGAATGATGTGGTAGCCCGAGTGCGAAAAGGTGTCCGCGTTGAAGCTGCCATCATTGTGCCATTGCGGTCCCACACCCGGGATGCCGTGACGCTGATCGTTCGACAGGCGGAAGATATGTTGATTGCCGCCAGGCGTCGCCGGATGGACGCCATGAGTGCTGTGCAATTCCCTGCCGCCCCACCAACAGCTGGCCCGGAGAAAATCGTCGGCATCCAATGGCTTCTCGTTCTTGAAAACAAGAAACCCGCGGTTCGCCATCTCGTGCTCCAGTGCTTTGAGAACCTCGGGCGGCGGCGCGTCCCTGGATGACAAGTCGATGCCCTCTACCTGCGCCCCCAGGGGATCCAGCGGGGTGATGGTTCCACCGAATGCCTCGATCGTGGCAACGCGTGACGGATCCAGGGGGGGTAGCGTCGATTGACGGGGTTTCATGCGGGCCTCCTGTGGTTCAGCTCGCTGCAAGAAGGATGACCGCGCCGCCGAGAGCGTCAGTGCAGCAGGGTGCGCCAGGAAGGCAGCGCCGTCATCCGAGCACAGGATGTATGGGCGGATCATGCTGGCAGAGACAACCCCGTTTTCCAAACGCGGGTCAGGTGTGCCGCAGCGCCTGGCGATGATGCATCAGTGCTTCATCACGGATCTCTACCGGCCGCTGGCTGAGGTCACCGCGCTGACGACCCCCCGAGCCCGCTTACCCGCATGACTTGCCGCTCCACGGCATCCAGCAGTTGGCCGCGCCCGGTCTCCACCAGGGTGAGCCAGTGCCTGGCGCGGGTGATGCCGGTGTAGACCAGCTCCCGCGTGAGGATCGGGTTGGGGGCGTCGGGGAGCAGCAGGGCGGTGTGGGTGAACTCCGAGCCCTGGGACTTGTGTACCGTCATGGCGTAGACCGTCTCCACCGCCTGCAGGCGGCTGGGCAGCACCCACTTGATCTGGCCGCTGCCATCGCCGGCGGGGAAGGCCACGCGCAGCGCGGGGCCGCGTCTTGCGTCACCGCTTGGGCTTGCCGGCTGCGGCAGCGCCAGGGTGATGCCGATATCGCCGTTCATCAGCCCCAGCCCGTAGTCGTTGCTCGTCACCAGCACCGGGCGGCCGGGGTACCAGAGCCGGCGGCCCTCGCCGGTGTCGATCAGTCCTTCCTTCTCCAGCGCGACGCGGATGCGCTCGTTGAGCCCCTCCACGCCCCAGGGGCCGCGGCGCAGCGCGCAGAGCAGCTGGAACTGGCCGTGGGCGGCGAGCACCGCGCGGGCCCAGTCATCCAGGGCCTCGCGGTCGATCTCGCCATCCGCTCCCGCCTGCGGCGCGGCGGCCTTCATGACCTCCAGGTAGTGGCGATAGCCCACCGGTGGCGGCAGCGGCCGGCCGCGCAGCGTGCGGCCCTCGCCGCGGCTCTTTCCTCGATCAGGGAAGCCCGCGGCGTGGCCCGAGACCACCAGCCGCTCCAGCTTCCGGTCGTGGTCGGTCTCGAGCTTGAGGTGCGAGAGGTCGGCATAGCCGTGGCCGAGCACCTCCCGAATGGCGGCGCGCTTCTCCCTGCCCGGGGCCTCGCGGTTGACGGCGCCGGCCAGTTGGCCGATGCCGCTCTCGGCATCGAAGCGGTGGCTCACGCGCAGCATGGCGATGGCCTGGTCCAGCGGGGCACCCTCGGCGTCGAGCATCTCCGCGGGCAGCGCCTGGCCGGTGGCCGCGGCGAGCCAGTCGGCGGTCTCGGGCGTGTAGTGGCCGCCCTCGGCGCGCGCGCACAGGTCGCCCAGCACGGAACCGGCCTCCACCGAGGCGAGCTGGTCCTTGTCGCCCAGCAGCACCAGGCGCCCACGGGGAGGCAGGGCATCGAGCAGGGCGGCCATCATCTCCACGTCGACCATGGAGGCCTCGTCCACCACCAGCACGTCCAGCGGCAGCGGGTGGCGGGCGTTGTGGCGGAAGTGGCGAGTGTCGGGGCGCGAGCCCAGCAGCCGGTGCAAGGTGGTGACTTCCGTCGGAATCGCCTGGCGAAGTGCCTCGACACCGCTATCGCGATGTGAACATCGCTCCCACAGGGTGGCCAGGCCATCCAGTTGCAGGGAGCTGACCTGTCCGGCGATGGATTCGTTGAGGCGCGCGGCGGCCTTGCCGGTGGGGGCGGCCAGGCGGATGCGCAGCGCTCGATGTCCGCTGCCCAGCGCCAGGGTCTGCAGCAGGGCGAGCAGCTTGACCACGGTGGTGGTCTTGCCGGTGCCGGGACCGCCGGTGATCACCGCGAAAGGCGAGCGGGCGGCCAGTGCGCAGGCGGCCTTCTGCCAGTCCAGGGTCTCGCTCGAGGGGAAGAGGGCAGCCAGGGCCTGGGAGAGAGCGTCGAGGTCCATTGCCTGCCTGTCGGCGCCTTCGCCTGACTCAGCCTTGTTCCTACTGTAGGAACCGCTTTCCAGCCGGGCGGCGATATGCTGCTGGATCGAGCGCTCGTGGTGCCAGTAGCGGCGCAGGTAGAGCCGGGTGCCGTCTAGCACCAGCGGGGTATTGCCGGGGCCGTGGCCGATGACAAGCGGGTGAGTGAGTGCTTCCTGCCAGTCGGCCAGCGCCAGCTCGCCGAGCAGCTGGCTGGGCCGCGGTGGCGGGTCCTCCAGGCTGTCACCCTCCGGCGGCAGCGAGAGCGCCAGGTCGGGCTCGGCCAGGGTCCGTTCGAGGTCCAGGCAGACATGGCCGCGGCCGAGCTGGTGGCTGGCCAGCGCCGCGGCCAGCAGCAGCGGGGCGGGGGCGTCCGGCACCTCGCGGGCCAGGAAGGCGGCGAAGGCGCGGTCCAGGGCGCGCAGCCAGCCGCGGGCCACCCAGCGGTCGAGCAGGGTGAACAGCGCCTCGGTCTTGTGCAGGGCCTCGGCGGTGGCGGCCTCATCGGTGTGTGGGTGGTCACTCATGGCTGGGCTCCTTTGTCGTGACGTGCTGGGCGTCGCGGAACAGGGCGTCCAGTGCTTCGATCAGTTGGCGGGGTGGGCGCTCGCGGTGCACGCCACGGGAGGGCGCGTGCTGGCCGCGCAGGAAGACGTAGAGCGCGCCGCCCAGGTGGCGGTCGATGTCGTAGTCCGGCAGCCGCGCCTGGAGCAGGCGGTGCAGGGCCAGCAGGTAGAGGCAGTACTGCAGGTCGTAGCGCTTCTCGCGGACCCCCTCCGCCATGGCCGCCTCGGAGTAGGCCTCGTCGTCGCGGCCCAGGTGATTGGACTTCCAGTCGAGCACGTAGAAGCGCCCCTCGTGCTCCACCACCAGGTCGATGAAGCCCTTGAGCATGCCATTGAGCCGGTCGCGCTCCAGCGCCGGGCGGGCGGCGCCGCCCAGTGTGTGAGCGCTCACGAGGGCGTCCAGGCGGCCGGTGTCGACCCGGTGGGCGGCGAACCAGAACTCCAGCTCCACCTGGTAGTGAGCGCTCTCCAGCCGGTCGAGGCGCAGCGGTGCCACTGGTCCTTCCGGGGCGTTCGGCACCGGCAGCTCGCTTTCCAGCAGGCCACGCAGCCAGGCCTGCAGCGCCGGGATGCGCTCGCGCCAACCGCGCAGGTTGGCGCGCCGCGCCAGGGTGTCATCCAGGCGCTCGGGCTCGGCGGCCAGCCGCGCGAAGCCCTCGTGCCCGGCCCATTCCAGCAGGCCGTGCAGGAAGGTGCCGGCCGCCGGGCCGCGGGGGAAGCGGTGGAGTGAACCATCACTCGCCTGCTGGACAGGCTGTGCCGGGTCCTGGGGCTCGTCGCGCATCTCCCGCGCGGTGGCTTCAAGAGCGCTTTCAGGTTCTTCCAGAAGGGGGGGCTCTTCCATGGAAAGCGCGGTCTCGGGCTCCATCAAGAGCGCCGTTCCGGGCTCGTCCATGGAGAGCGCGGACTCGGGCTCTCTCAATTGAGCCGTTCCTGGCGCTTCCTCCCCGCCGATGCGCTCGACGCCCGGCCGCAGCGCCGAGTAGCTGGCGATCCACCAGTGCTCCCGGGCGCGGCGGGCGGGGGTGAGCGCCTCGCGTAGGGCCTCGTCGTTGGCCTCGATGGGCACCACCCGATCGTCGGGCTCGGGCGCTGGCGCCACCGCCAGCTCCGTCTCTTCTGCCCCCTGGACGAGGGGGAAGAGCGCATCCAGCAGGCCATCCGGTGTGAGCGGCGCGCCCGCGGTGAGCACCTGACCGATGGCGCTGCGCTCCAGCCCCTTGAGCGGGGCGATGCCCAGCCAGGTGGCGTGGCGGGCGCGGGTCAGGGCCACATAGAGCTTGCGCAGGTCCTCGCCGAGGCGCTCGTCGTCGGCGCGGGCCAGCACCGTCTCGTCGGCCTCCAGCGAGAGGTGGCGCCGGCCCGCCGCATCGTGCCAGGTGAGCGGCAGGTCGGTGGCCTTCTTCTCGCGGAAGGCGCAGATGAAGGGTAGGAAGACCAGCGGGTACTCCAGCCCCTTGGACTTGTGGATGGTGATCACCTGCACCAGGTCGGCATCGCTCTCCAGGCGCAGGCGGTGGGTATCGGCCTGCGCCGGCGGTTGGCTGCGCGCCTCGCTGAGGTGGCGCAGCAGGGCGTGCTCGCCGTCCAGCTCGGCGCTGGCCTGCTGCAGCAGCTCGCCCAGGTGCAGCAGGTCGGTGAGGTGACGCTCCCCGCTGGCGCTCCTGAGCAGCCGGGTGGGCACGGCGAAGTCGGCCAGCAGCCGGTGCAGCATGGGCAGCACGCCCTGGCGCTGCCACTGGCGGTGGTAAGCCCGGAACTGCAGCACCCGCTCCTCCCAGGCCAGCTCGTCGTGCTGCAGGGCGTCAAGGTCGTGGAGGCCCATGCCGAGGCTCGGCATGGCCAGCGCCGCATGCAGGCGCCGCTCGCTGTCGGGCTCGGCGCAGGCGGCCAGCCACACTTCCAGCTCCAGGGCCGCCGGGGTCTCGAACACCCCCTCCTTGTCGGAGAGGTAGACGCTCTTGATGCCGCGCTCGAGCAGCGCGCCGCGGATCGCCCTGGCCTCGTTCGCGTTGTTGACCAGCACGGCGAGATCAGACGGCTTGAGGGGCCGGAAAGGCTCGCCAGGCTCGCCGAAGCCGGTTCGCCCGGCCTGGCCCTCGCGCAGCAGCTCGGCCATCCGGGTGGCGCAGCGTGCGGCCATCTCCTTGAAGTAGGCGCCCTTGCTCATGCCTTCAGCCGCGTCGCTCCCGGACTCAAGGTGCCCGCCCGTCAAGTGCCACAGCGTCATGGCCGGCAGCGGCTCGCCGTCGCGGGTCAGGGTGTCCTTTCTCCCTTTCGCGGCCACCGGCAGGAAGGGCACCGGGTTGTCCCCCTCGGATGAGCGGAACAGGAAGGCGCCGCGGCCGGCGGGGTGGGCCTCGGCGAAGCGGAACACCCGGTTGACGGCCTCGACCATGGCGGTGGCCGAGCGGAAGTTGGTGCCCAGGGTGACGTGGCGCCCGGCGGTGTCGCGTCGCGCCTGCAGGTAGGTGTGGATGTCGGCGCCGCGGAAGGCGTAGATCGCCTGCTTGGGATCGCCGATCAGCAGCACGGCGCTGGGGTCCTCGGGATCCGGCGCCTGGGCCAGCCGGTAGACGTGGTCGAAGAGCCGGTACTGCACCGGGTCGGTGTCCTGGAACTCGTCCACCAGGGCCACCGGGAACTGGCGGCGCACGTGGGCCGCCAGCGCCTTGCCGGCGGGGCCCTCGAAGGCGCGGTCGAGGCGCTCGAGCAGGTCGTCGGGGCCGAGCTCGGCGCGGCGCTGCTGCATGCGCTCACGGCGCTCGGCCATCCAGTGCACGGCGTGGGCCAGCAGGTCGGCGTGGGCGTCGGGCAGGGCCTCGAGCCGTGCCGGCAGCTCGGCCAGGGCATGCAGGGCCGGGTGGTCCAGCGGCTCGCCCTGCTGCCAGATCTCGGCCATGCCCTCCGGCGTCAGGCGCTTCCAGGCGGTATCGGTCAGCGCCGGGGTGGCGAGCTCGGGGTCCTGGGCCCAATCGCGCAGCTTCGCCAGCCAGTCGGCACGGCTGCGGCTGTTGAGCTTGCGCTGGTCGAAGGCCTTGGCGGCGGCGGCCGTCTCCAGCCGCTCGGCGAGCTCATCCAGCCAGGCGGGCCAGGGCGCCTTGAGCTCGGCGAGCACCTGCGCGCGCTCGGCCTGCATGGTGGCAAGTGCCCCGGCAGGGGGCGGGGCATCGGGCAGCAGGTCGGCATCGCCCTGCAGGCGGCGCACGTCCTCGGCCAGGGCGTCCGGGGTCTCCCAGTAGCGGGTGACCACCGCCAGGGCCTCGGCGTCCAGGGCGTAGTAGAAGCTGCGCCAGTAGTCCCGGGCGACCTCGAGCTCGAGCTCCGACTGGTCGAGGTTCATCTCCAGGGAGAAGAGGCTGCCGCTCTCGAAGGCATGCTCGCGCAGCATGCGGTGGCACCAGGAGTGGATAGTGGAGACCGCGGCCTCGTCCATCCACTCGGCGGCGAGTTGCAGGCGGCGGGCGCAGGCGGGCCAGCGCTCGCGGGGGTAGCTGTCGCGCAGGGCGAGCAGCGGGTCGCCGCCCGGCGGATCGCCGCCCGACTTGTCCACCGTCGTTGAGTTATCCACTGGCGGTTCGGCGAAGAGGTCGTCGATCTCGCCTTCTGATGTGGCTCCCATGGATGGGCCTTTTCCCGGCGCTTCGTCTTTGCTCTCTTCCGCCAGAAAGGCATCCGCAGCCTCCACCAGCCGGGCGCGGATGCGGTCGCGCAGCTCGCGGGTGGCGGCGTTGGTGAAGGTCACCACCAGGATCTCCGGCGGGGTGAGGGCGCGGGGGAAGCTCTCGGCGTCGGCCTCGTCCCGCGGGCCCAGCACCAGTCGCACGTAGAGCAGGGCGATGGTGAAGGTCTTGCCGGTGCCGGCGCTGGCCTCGATCAGCCGGCTGCCGGTGAGCGGCATGTGGATCGGGTCGAGGGTCGGGGGCGTCCGGTCCTGTGCGCTCATGCCTTGCCTCCCTTGCCCTTGCCGCTATTGCCCTTCTTCTCCTTCGGCTTGCGTACCGCCTGCAATAGCGGGGCGTAGAGCCGCTCGGCCAGCTCCGCTAAGCCGCCACCTTCCGGCGACTGGACCAGCGCCTCGAGCTCCGGCCACTGGCGCATCAGGTAGGCGTCGCGGCCGCGCTCGCCATGGTCGCCATTGAAGCCGCTGCCGTGGAAGGCGGTGTCCAGCGCCTTCCAGGCCTTGGCGTCCTCCTCGCTGGCCTTGCCGGCGAGGCAGCGTTGCATGGCCTGGGGCGTGCCGCCCTTCTCCAGCCAGGCAAAGGCGGTGTCCCGGGCCAGCGGCAGGGGCGCGGCCATACCGTGCTGCCAGGCCGCGGCGATATCGGCCAGGTGCGCGCGGGCCTGCTCGGCGGGGAGCGGGGCCAAGGTGCCGCCGCCGGCGCGGGAGAGCAGCCGCGTGGTCATGGGCCCCTCCAGCTGGCCGGCCAGGTGGGCCACCCAGGGGGTAAGCCAGTGCCGCCACTGGTACTTGCTCTTCTTGACCAGGCTGCTGGTGGTGAGCAGCACCCGGCAGCGTTCCATGGCGTCGTTGACGCGCAGCTCGCCCAGCCAGTCCTCCAGGGCCAGGCCCTCGCCCAGCGCTCCCGGCAGGTCCAGCGAGACGCCGAGCGGCTCGTCCATGGCGTGGGGCCACGCCTCGAGCACCTGACGGTAGTCGGTGAAGAGGGTGTCCATGGGCTCGACGAGCTTGTCGCGCATCTGCTCGGCGAAGCCGCCCATGGCCAGCCGCCCCTGGCGCTCGAGGCGCTCCAGGGTGGCCAGCATGGCGGGCTCATGGGGCTCGCCGGCCTCCACCGCCGCGCGGCTCGCCTCGATCAGCGCATGCTGCAGCTGCCAGTGGTCGAGGCCGTCCAGGGTGAAGGGCTCATGGTCGAGGCGCTCCATGGCATCAATCTCCAGGAAGACTTTGAGCCGGGTGGTATAGAAGGCCTGCACTGGGGCCTTGAGGAAGTTGCCCAGCTGGGCCAGGGTCAGCGGGCTCTCCTGCCGGAAGGGGGCCATCGGCGGCTCCGCCGCCGGGGCCTTCGCAGGCTCGGCACCGGGGCGGTGCAGCTCGCGCCACTCGTGGGCATAGGTGGCAAGGTGGGATCCTTCGCGGAAGTACTCGACGCTGAACGGCTGCAGCGGGTGCTCGGTGGTCAGCGCCGCCAGCAGCGCCTTGCCGTCGGTATCGTCTGCCTTTCCGGCCAGCCGCCAGCCCCGGGCCAGGTGGTCACGCAGCTGGCCGAGCAGCACCGAGGGCGGCTGCTCGCTGTTGTCGATGATGCTGCGCCCCACCCAGCTGATGCTCAGCCGGTCGCGGGCCGAGAGCAGCGCCTCGAGGAAGAGGTAGCGGTCGTCCTCGCGGCGCGAGCGGTCGCCGGGGCGGTAATCCTGGGCCATCAGGTCGATGTCCAGCGGGCGCTGCACCCTGGGGTAGTCGGCGTCGTTCATGCCCAGCAGGCAGACATGGCGGAAGGGGATGGCCCGCATCGGCATCAGGGTGGCGATATTCACCGCCCCGGCCAGGAAGCGCTGGGAGAGGCTCGCCTCGTCCACCTGGGCAAGCCAGTGCTCGCGTACCACCGAGAGCGGCAGGGGCTCGCTGAGCCCGGCCTCCTCGGCACTCTCCTGCCAGGCCTCCAGCGCCTGCTCCAGGCGGGTCAGCGCCATCAGGTCCTGGTCGGCCTCGGCCAGGAAGCAGGCCGCAAGCATCTCGCGCAGCCGCTCGCCCCAGCTGGCCACGTCGCAGGGCTCGGCCAGCCGCCGCCACTGGGCCTCCAGGGTGTCGATGAGTGACACCAGGGGGCCGGCCAGCGCCGCCTCCAGACCGCCGATGTCGTCATAGGGCTCGATGCCCTGCCAGTGGCCCTCGGCGGCATCGCCCACCGCATAGCCGAGCAGCAGCCGGCGCAGGCCGAAGGCCCAGGTGTTGGCGGTGAGGCCTTCCGGCAGGTCGAGGCTCTGGCGCTGGCGGGCGTCGAGGCCCCAGCGGATGCCGGCGCCCTCGATCCAGCGGCGCAGGGTGGGCAGGCCGCCCTCGGGGATGCCGAAGCGGGCGCGGATGGCCGGCACCTCCAGCAGGTCGAGCAGGTCGCTCACCGAGAGGCGCAGCTCCGGCAGGCGCAGCAGCGATTCCAGGGCGATCAGCAGCGGCAGGCGGTGGCGGCTGGCCTGGTCGGAGAGGGTGAAGGGGATATGGCGCGGGTCGTCGGCATCGAGGCGACCGAACACCGCCTGCACCGCCGCGGCGTACTGGTCGACGTCGGGCACCATCACCAGGATGTCGCGGGGCTTGAGGGTCGGGTCCTCGCTGAAGGCGTCGAGCAGCTGGTCGTGGAGGATCTCCACCTCACGCAGGGCGCTGTGGGCGACCTGGAAGCGCAGCGAGCGGTCGCGGGCCGGGTCCACGGCGGGCCAGGCCTCGCGGGTCTCGGCGAGCGGGCGCAGCTCCAGGATGTCGTCCTGCAGCTGGCGCAGCAGGCTGGGCTCGGCCTCTTGTGGAGCTTCCCCGAGTGGGGAGTCGAAGAGATCGATGCGCAGCGCCTCGCCCTCGAACAGGCCACGGTAGGCCTGCTGCTCGTCGAACCCGTCCAGCAGGCGCAGGTAGTCGCGGCCCTGCTTGCCCCAGGCGGCCAGCAGCGGCTGGGCGTGCAGGTGCAGCTCGGTCTCGGCGAGGTCCGCCGGCATGCCGGGTCGGCGCTGCTGGCGCCGACGCTCGGCCCGTAGAAGCTCCTTGTGCTCGATGATGTCCGCCCAGTAGTGGCGGCAGGGGTTGTGCACGCAGAGCAGCACCTGGCTGACCCGCGCCATGGCGGCCAGCGCCTCCAGGGTCTGGGCGGGCAGCGAGGAGATGCCGAACACGATCACCCGGCGCGGCAGGCCCGGGGGCCGGCGTTCTGGGGACAGCGCCTGGCATGCCTCGAGGAAGCGCTCGTGCACCGCCGCACGGCTGGAGGCCAGGCCTTCGGGGCCGATGTCATCGCGCAGTGCACGCCACAGCTCGGCCTGCCAGCGCTGCTCCTCGGCCAGCGGACGCGCCTCGCCGCGGGCGGTCAGGATCACGTCCTCGCCCGCCGCCCAGGCCGCCAGCCAGTCGGCGCGGTAGACCTGGTACTGGTCGAGGAGGTCGGCCAGCCGCTCGGCCAGCTGGTGGCGCTTGCGCAGGTCGTCGTCGTCTTCCAGGAAGCGTGCCAGGGGCGCGAAGGTCGGCGAGCCGAGCAGGGCGGGCAGCAGGCGCATCAGTCGCCACACCAGGCGCGGCTTGTCGAAGGGCGAGACCGGCGGCACCTGCGCCTCCCCGAGCACGGCCCGGTAGGCCTGCCACAGGAAGCGCGCCGGCAGGGTCACGTCCAGGGCGGCGGCGATGCCGGCACCGCCGTGGGCGCGGTCCTCGGCCAGCGCCAGCTTGAGCCACTGGCTGATGCCGTTGCTCTGCACCAGGATCGTCTCGTTCTCCAGCGGCCCCAGCGGGTGGCGGCGCATCCACTCCACCGCCAGGCCGCGCAGGGCCTCCAGGCGATTGCCATGGATCACCATGAAGCCGGGCTGCAGGGAGGCGTCGTCGTCGAGGGCGGGCATGGCGCGGTTCCTTCGCTGGGTGCCGGAGCGGTCTTCTCAATGGTGCCATATTCGCGGGGCGCGGGTTGCCCTGCGTCCTTGTCACTTTCCCGGGGGCCTGTTTGACTGGCCCTCGCGCCCGCTGACGAAGGGAATCCCGACATGACCCAACCGCTGACCCGCCACCATCGCGCCCGCCAGGTCCTCGACGAGATCCGTGCGGCCAATGCCTCGCTCACCGACCAGGACCGGGCCGCCAAGTACGCCAAGCTCGCCGAGTCGCCCTATCGCTTCTTCCGCGGCACCAACCACCTCTACTGGCGGGACGTCTGGCACGACTGGCGCTTCGCGCTGTTCGGCGGCCTGCCGGAGACCCAGACCTGGCTGCAGGGCGACGCCCATGCCTACAACTTCGGCGCCTATGGCCACCATGACGACGCCGTGCGCTACGGCATGGACGACTTCGACGACGCCATGATCGCCGACTACCAGTACGACCTGTGGCGCCTGGCCATCAGCCTGGTGCTGGATGCCCGGGAGAATACGGGCCTGTCCGGCAAGGCCGTTCGCAAGGCGCTGAAGGCGCTGGTCACCAGCTACCACGACGAGCTGGCCGGCCACGTGGAGGGTGAGGTGCCCGGCGCAGTGACCCTGGCCACCGCCAGGGGGCCGCTCGGGCCCTTCATGAAGAAGGTGGGCAGGAAGAAGAGCCGGGCGAAGATGCTCGAGAAGTGGACCGTGCTGAGCGATGACGGGCGGCACTTCGCCGAGCGCCCCGAGAAACTGGCGACCCTGCCGGCGCACCTGGCCAGCCAGCTGCGCAAGGCGGTCGAGGAGGAGTACCGCCAGACCCTGGGCGGTGCCTGGCGTGAGGCCGAGGAGGGGCACTTCCGCGTCAAGGACATGGCGCGGCGCCTCGATGCCGGCACCGGCTCGCTGGGCCTCGAGCGCTTCTATGTGCTGATCGAGGGCGGGCAGGACCACGAGCACGACGACGTCATCCTCGATATCAAGCAGCAGACCCCGCCGGAGGGGTGGCGGCTGATGGACAGCGCCGAGAAGCGTGCCTGGCGTCGCGCCTTTCCCCACGAGGGGCTGCGCCACGCGGCCGCCTTCACCGCCATCGCCGAGCACCCCGACCCCTACCTGGGCTGGCTGCACCTGGGCGACACGGTGTTCTCGGTGCGCGAACGCTCGCCCTACAAGGAGGACTTCCCGACCCACAAGCTCGACGGCGCCAAGCCCTATCGCCAGCTGGTCAGGCAGTGGGGGCGCATCCTCGCCCGGGAACACCTGCGCGGCGCCCACGCCCTGAGCCCCGACGATCCCGGATGTTTCGCCCGCGCCGTCGGTGCCTGCGTCGAGGGACGGCTCGAGCGCTGCGTGGACATGGTGACCACCCTGGCGGTCAGCTATGCCGACTGCGTGCGCCAGGACTATCGCACCTTCCTGACATGGCAGGACGATACCCCCTCATGAGTGCCTGGTGGCTGGCAGTGGGCGGCGCCTCCCGTGGCCATGGCGCCGTGGACTATGCTGGAAAGAGGGCCGGAGCATGCGCCGGTCGAACCCAGAAGTCCCGAAAGGAGGCATGTCATGACAAGCTTCACGTCTCTCTTCACCCCCCTCGCCAAGGCAGTCTCGTGCCCGCTGGCCATCGGCCTGCTGCTCGCGGCGGCGCCCGCCCTGGCCAGTGAGGGCCACGACCTCACCTTCAGCGGCGACGGCACCTTCATCGCGCCCCATGGCGGCCAGGCCATCCGGGTGGCGCTCTACGACGTGGCGGCCGGCGAGGTCGTGGCCACCGAACAGGGCACCGTGGCGGCGGAGGAGCCGCCGGCCTTCTCCTTCACCTTCCCCGGTGCACTGGAGGAGGGCCGGCTCTACGACGTCCACTACTGGATCGACTCCAACTTCGGCGGCGGCAGCGAAGGGAGCTGCGACCCGGTGAACGTCGACCACCAGTGGCGCGCGCCCCTCACCAACGTCAGCGAAGCGGTCAGCCTCGAGGTGGCCCACGACCCCGCCCAGCAGGCGCCCGTCTGCACCAGCTTCGAGTAAAGGAGGCCTCGACGTCGCCCCCTTGGACAACCGAGCCCCGAGGGGGCGACACTCTCGGGCCCGACCCCTGACGCGAGACCACACCATGAGCGACTACCTGCTGGAGGAGCACGGGCTGAGCCCGGGCAAGATCTACCGCCTGCTGTCGGGCAGCATCTGCCCGCGACCCATCGCCTGGGTCTCGACCCGGGACGCGGCGGGCAACACCAACCTGGCGCCCTTCTCGTTCTTCAACGTGGTGAGCGTCAATCCGCCGGTGCTGGGCTTCTCGCCGCTGCTCGACGGCGACGCCAGTCCCAAGGACACCATCCGCAACCTCGACGAGATAGGCGAGTGCGTGGTGCATATCAGCGGCGAGGGGCTGGTCGAGGAGATGAACGCCACCAGCGCGGGGCTCGAGCACGGCGACGACGAGTTCGTTCACGCCGGCCTGGAGAAGGTCGCCATGCCCGGTGTCTCGGTGCCGCGGGTGGCCGGTGCCCCGGTGGCCTTTGGCTGCCGGCTGCGCGAGATCATCCGCTTCGGCGACCAGCCACTGGCCGGCAACCTGGTACTCGCCGAGGTGGTCTCGATCCACGTCGACGACGCCCTGTGGGACGGCCGCCACGTGGATGCCGAGGGGCTCAGGCCCATCGGGCGCATGGCCGGCAATGACTACGCCCGCTGCACCGACCTCTTCGAGGTGGAGCGCCCCGCCTCGGGCAGCGCCATGAGTCGCCAGCAGCGCGGCGGCTGACCGGCGCGGCGAGGTCAGGGGCGATCCTCAAGGATCGAGGGAGGCTGGGAGGCCGAGCCGGTCGACCAGGTCGTGGAAGTCGTCGGCCACCAGGTCGAAGATCGGATCCACCGAGAGGTCGGGCGTGGCATTGGGGCCGTGCTCCAGGGGGCGCCGGACGAAGGCGGTGCGAAAGCCCTCGCGGTGGGCGGCCTGGAGGTCGTCCTGGTGGGCGGCGACCATCAGGACCCGCTTGGGTGGCTGGTCGAGCAGGCGGGCGGCCATCTGGTAGACCTCGGGGTCGCGCTTGTAGTGGCCGGCGATTTCCGCCGAGAGCACGCAGTCCCAGGGCAGGCCGGCGCGCTTCGCCATGTTCACCAGCAGCGAGACGTTGCCGTTGGAGAGGGTGGCCAGCACGTAGCGCTCGCGCAGGCGGGCCAGCCCGGCGACGCTGTCCGGCCAGGGATCCAGGCGGTGCCAGACCCGGTTGAAGTGCTCCCGCTCGGCCTCGTCGAGGGCATCACTGATGCCGAACTCCTCCAGCAGGCGGTCCAGCGTCATGCGGTGCAGGTCATCCAGGCGCGTCCAGGGCAGATCGCCGTGGCGCACCCGGTCCATGGCCGGCGCATAGCCGCCGCGCCAGGCGTCGGCGAAGGCCGCCCAGTCCACCGTCAGGCCCAGGCGTTCGCCCAGCGCCTCGCCCTCGCGGATGACGCTGCTGCGCCAGTCCACCACGGTACCGAAGACATCGAAGGTCAGGGCCCTGACATCGGCCAGGGCGGCAGGCGGTTGCGGCATCATCTGTTCTCCAGGGCCTCCTCGAGCAGTTCCAGGCGGTCCTGGCCCCAGAAGGGTTCGCCGTCGAGCAGGTACCAGGGCGCCCCGAAGCAGCCATCGGCAAGCGCCGCCTGGCAGGCCTCGTCCAGGCGGCGCTGGCCCGCCTCGCTCTCGGCGTCCTCCAGCAGGGCCGCGCCGTCCAGCCCGCAGGCCTCGGCGATCTCGCGCAGGGTCCCGGGGTCGGCGATATCCCGCTCCTCGGCCCAGCAGGCGCGCATCAGTGCCAGCGACAGCTCGGCGATGTCATGCCCCCGGGCCTTGGCCGCCAGCGCCAGCCGGGCCGCCGGGCGGTCATCCGTCGGGAAATGCGCCGGCTCCCGGTTGAGGGGAATGCCCAGCCGCTGTGGCCAGCGCCTGAGCTCGGCCATGCGGTAGGCCTGGCGCTCCGGGGCGCGCTTGGCCAGCGGCAGCCCGCCGGTCCTGGGGAAGATCGCCCCGAGGGTGATCGGCACGTAGTCGATGCTGGCCCCGTGGCGGGCGGCGATCTCGCCGAGGCGCGCGTGGCCCAGGTAGCTCCACGGCGAGACGTGGGTGTAGTAGTAGCGGATCGTGGTCGGCACGGGCGCCCCTCAACGGTAGGTGTCCTGGTACTGCTCGCGCAGCTGGTTCTTCTGTACCTTGCCCATGGTGTTGCGCGGCAGGCTGTCGGCGAAGAAGACCCGCTTGGGCTGCTTGTACTTGGCCAGCTGGCCCTGCAGGTGGTCGAGCACCCGCGCCTCGTCGAGGCTTGTCCCCGGTTCGGGCACCACCACGGCGGTCACCCCCTCGCCCAGGTCGGGGTGGGGCAGGCCGATCACCGCGGACTCGTGGACGCCCTCGAGCTCGTCGATCACCTGCTCCACCTCCTTGGGATAGACGTTGTAGCCGCCGGAGATCACCAGGTCCTTGTCGCGGCCGACGATGTGCACGTAGCCGCGCTCGTCGACCATTGCCAGGTCGCCGGTAACGAAGAAGCCGTCCTCGAGGAGCTCCTCGCGGGTCTTCTCGGGCATCCGCCAGTAGCCGACGAAGACGTTGGGCCCGCGGATCTCCAGCATGCCGATCTCGCCCTTCGGCACCGGCTCGTGGGTCTCGCGGTCGGTGATGCGGTACTCCACGCCGGGCAGCGGCATGCCCACGGTGCCGGCGCGGCGCTCGCCGTCGTAGGGGTTGGAGATGTTCATGTTGGTCTCGGTCATGCCGTAGCGCTCGAGGATGGCATGGCCGGTCTTCTGCTCGAACGCCTGGTGGGTCTCGGCGGTCAGCGGCGCCGAGCCGGAGACGAACAGGCGCATGTTGGCGGTGACCTCCGGCGTCAGGCGCGCGTCGGCCACCAGGCGGGTATAGAAGGTGGGCACGCCCATCAGCACCGTGCCGCGGGGCATCTCCTCGAATATCACGTCGGCATCGAACTTCGGCAGGAAGAGCATGCTGGAGCCGGCCATCAGGGTGACGTTGCAGGCCACGAAGAGGCCGTGGGTGTGGAAGATCGGCAGGGCATGGATCAGCCGGTCCTCCTCGCTGAAGTGCCAGGTCTCGACCAGGGTGGCGGCGTTGGAGCCCAGGTTGCGGTGGGTAAGCATGGCCCCCTTGGAGCGGCCGGTGGTGCCCGAGGTGTAGAGGATCGCCGCCAGGTCGTTGTCGTCGCGCTCGACGATGGCGTCATGGGGCGAGGCCTTCTCGGTCGCCTCCATCAGGCTGCCGTCGGCCGCCGTGCCGAGAGTCGCGACCTGCGGGCAGCCGGTGTCGGCGGCGATGCTGCGGGCGTTCTCGGCATCCTGCGGGCGACAGACGAACAGCGCCGGCTCGGCATCGGCGAGGAAGTAGTGGATCTCCTCCCCGGTGTAGCCGGTGTTGAGCGGCAGGTAGACCCCGCCCACGCGCAGGGTGGCCAGGTAGAGCAGTATCGCCTCGGGGCTCTTGTCCACCTGCACCGCCACCCGGTCGCCCGGCGTCACGCCCAGCTCGACCAGGGCGCCGGCCAGGCGCTCGGTGGCGGTCAGTGCCTCGGCGTGGCTGTAGCCGCGGCCCTCGCGGGTGGTGATGAAGTCGGCGTCGCCGCGCTCGCGCATGCGCCGGGCGAAGGTGGCGAAGAGGTTCTGGTTCATTTGGCGGTTTCTCCCTTGACCAGCTTCCTGGCCTTGCGGACGAGGTCCTTGACCTCGCTCGACCGGGCCACGGTGGCGTTGGCCGTGTAGTTCTCGTGGTTGCGCTCGATGTCGTCGAGCACGTAGAGGTAGTTGACCATCAGGCCGGCGGCCTGCCTGAGGCCCTTGGCCGAGACGTCGCCCAGCCAGTTGATGCGGTGCAGCTCGGCGCCGTTGCCCAGGTGGAAGCGGGCCACCGGGTTGAGCGGCAGGCCGCGGGCGTTCTTCTCCTCGACCAGGTAGCGGGCGGCCAGCGGCTTGACCACCGCCCTCAGGCGCTCTGCCTGCTCGGCGTCCTCGTGCCAGGCCGGCGCCTCCAGCTCGGCCAGGGACTCGCGCACCGCCTCGGGCAGGGTCTCGTCGTCGCGCCGCTCGGCCAGCCACTGGGCAAAGCCGGGCACCGGCGAGAGGGTGACGAAGTGCTTGAGCTGGGGCAGCTCCTGCTTGAGCTCCTGGACCACCTGCTTGATCAGGAAGTTGCCGAAGGAGATGCCGCGCAGGCCGGTCTGGCAGTTGCTGATGCCGAAGAAGGCGGCGGTGTCGGCGAGTTCGGGATCGTCGATGCCGACGTCCTCGCCGGCCAGGATCGGCTGGATGCGGGCCGGCAGCCCCTTGTGCAGGGCCACCTCCACGAAGATCAGCGGGTCGTCGCCGATCGCCGGGTGGAAGAAGGCGAAGCAGCGCCGGTCGCGGGCATCCAGCCGGCGGCGCAGGTCATCCCAGTCGCGGATCTCGTGCACCGCCTCGTAGCGGATGATCTTCTCGAGTATCGAGGCCGGGGTGTCCCAGTCGATGCGCTTGAGCATCAGGAAGCCGCGGTTGAACCAGGAGCCGAAGAGGTGGGCGAAGTCGGCGTCGATGGCCGAGAGCTCGGGCTGCTCACGCAGCAGGCCGAGCAGGTCCTCGCGCATCCGCACCAGCTCGACGGTACCGCCGCTGGTCAGGTTGAGGCGGCGGATCAGCTCCTGGCGGCGCGGCTCGCAGGCCTCGAAAAGCGCCTCCAGGCTCGCGTTGTCGCGCTGCTCGGCATAGCGCGCGTAGGCCGCGTCGATCTGTTCCGGCTCGGCGGCGAAGTCGCTGGCCAGCCGCTCGAAGAAGCGCTGCCGCTCCTCCGGCGCGAGGCGCTGGTACATGCCCAGGGCACGGCTGGCCAGGGCGATGCTCGAGGCCTCGCCATCGCTTTCCAGCAGGCGCTGGCAGGCCTCCACCAGGCGGCGATGGTCCGGCGGCGTCCCGTCGCCCTGGCGGCGACGCAGCAGGGCGTCGCGCTGGGTGATCGACTGGAACATCTCCTGGAGGAAGGTCATGTTCATGATGGCGACTCCTTCAGCCCATGAGCAGGTCGGGCAGCCACAGGGCCAGTCCCGGGAACAGACAGAGCAGCAGGATCCCCAGCACCATGCACAGTGCATAGGGCAGGCTACCCATCAGCACGTTACGCAGCGAGATGTCCGGCGCGATGCTGTTGATGATGAACAGGTTGAGGCCCACCGGTGGCGTGATCAGGCCGATCTCCAGGTTGATGGTCAGGATCACCGCGAACCAGTAGGGATCGAAGTTGGCCGACAGGATGATCGGCAGCAGGATCGGCGCGGTCATCACGATTACCGCCACCGGCGGCAGGAAGAAGCCGGCCACCAGCAGGAAGACGTTGATCACCCCCATCAGCACCCAGCGATTGACCTCGAGATCGGCGATGGCACCGGCCACGGTCTGGGTGATGAACAGCGACGACAGCGCATAGGCAAAGACCTCAGCGGCGGCGATGATCAGCATGATCATCACGCTCTCGCGTAGCGAATCGCGCATGATCAGCTTGATGGGCTTCACCTGCCACATGCGGTAGATGATGATGGCCAGCGCCAGGCACAGGAAGGCGCCGACGCCGGCGGCTTCCGAGGGCGTGGCCACCCCGCCGTAGAGGGCGAAGAGGATGCCGATCACCACCGCCAGGAAGGGCAGCACGCGCACCAGCGCCTTGAGGTTGGCGTCAACGTTCTCGCGCACGCTGCGCTTGATGCTCTCGGTGGCCGTGACCATGGGAGTGCCGTAGCCCCCGGCCAGCTTGCAGGCGATCAGCGTCCAGACCATGAACAGCCCGGCCAGCATGAAACCGGGAACCACGCCGGCGATGAACAGGCGGCCGATGGAGGTCTCGGTGGAGATGCCATAGATGATCATGGTCACCGAGGGCGGAATCAGGATGCCCAGGGTGCCGCCCGCGGCGATACAGCCGGCGGCGACGCCGTCGGGATAGCCACGCTTGCGCATCTCGGGAATGCCCATCTTGCCGATGGCCGCGCAGGTGGCGGGCGACGAGCCGGAGAGGGCGGCGAAGATCGAGCAGGCGCCGATGTTGGAGATCGCCAGGCCGCCGGGCAGCTTGCCGAGCCAGAGGTCCAGCGAGCGATAGAGGTCGCGTCCGGTGGGCGACGATGCCACCGCGGCGCCCATCATGATGAACATCGGGATGGCGACGAAGCCGAACTCGGCAATGCGATCGAAGAAGGTCTCGCCGAAATAGGTCAGTTCCGCCATGCCGCGGTCGGCGACCAGGGCGATCAAGGAGATGGCGCCGAGGGCGAAGGCGATCGGCGTGCCGATGGCCATCAGCACGATCAGGCCAATGGCGACGAGAATGCCGGCAGTTACGGGATCCATGCTTACTCCTCCCCACGCAGGATTTCGGCGACGTACTGCAGTGTCAGCAGGGTGATGCCGACGGCCATGGGCAGCAGGGCCGGCCACAGGGGCGGGTTCCATACGGAGCCGGTGGTCCATTCGCCATGCCAGGCCTCGGCGACATAGACCCAGGAGGCGTAGGCCAGGGCGGCACAGAAGCCGAGGCCGACCAGGGAGGCGGTCAGTCGCATGAGGCGGCGCGGCCAGCCTGACAGCATGTCGGGCAGCACGGTGACGGCGACTTGGCCGCCGGTCATCAGCACATAGGGGCTGCCCAGCAGCATGGCTGCGGTGACGGAGAAGACGGTGAACTCGGTCTGCCAGCTGGTGCTCTGTTCGAGGATGTAGCGGACGAACACCATCTGGCACACGACAACAACCCCGGCGATGAATAGCGCCGCGGCGAGATAGGCAGTGGCACCAGAGAGCCTGTCCATCAGGCGTATATAGCCGCCGACGAGGCCGCCAGGCGTCGTGGCGTCGGTGCGGGAGTGTTCCATGAGGCCCTCCGATATGACGGGATGGCCGCCCTCGCTGGGGCGGCCGGTCGGGTCCGAGTGGATCGGAGCGTTGGCGTCATTCCACCGCGAGGGCGGCGTCGATCAGGGCCTGGCCGTTCTCGACATTATCGGCGAAGTTCTTGTAGGAACTCTGCTTGGCGATCTCCAGCCAGGCGTTGTAGTCCTCCTCGCTCATGCTGACCACCTCGACGCCGTTCTCCTCGAACACGTCGACCATCTGCTGGTCGATGGCAGCGGCCTCGGCGGCGAAGAATTCCTCGGCCTCGTCTGCTGCGGCCGTCAGTGCCTCCTGCTGCGCCTCGTCGAGATCTTGCCAGACCTGCTCGGAGATCAGGATCGGCTCGTACATGAACCAGAGGGCGTGCTCGCCGGGTTCGGTGAGGCACTCCACCTGCTCGTAGAGGCGGTAGGAGACGAAGGACATGGAGGAGGTGTTGGCGGCATCCAGCACCCCGGTCTGCATGGCGGTGTAGATCTCCGAGGAGGGCATGGAGGCGATCGAGGCCCCGGCGGCCTCCAGCATCTGCTCGAAGGCGGGCCCGGCGGCGCGGAAGTTCTGTCCTTCCACGGTGTCCGGCGAGGTGATGCAGTTCTCACTGGAGGCAAAGGCCCCCGAGAG
Source organism: Halomonas sp. CKK8 (assembly GCF_029625235.1). Classification (NCBI taxonomy): domain Bacteria; kingdom Pseudomonadati; phylum Pseudomonadota; class Gammaproteobacteria; order Oceanospirillales; family Halomonadaceae; genus Halomonas; species Halomonas sp. CKK8. The sequence continues at coordinate 560,185 of NZ_CP121193.1, forward strand.
CCAGGCATCGGCCAGCACCCGCGCGCCGCCCTCGTTGATCACGTCCTTGATCATGCCCATGAACTCGGAGTCGTTGAGGCGCTGGGCGTGCTCGTGGTTGCGAACCAGGCCAGGCATCAGGGTGGCAGAGAACTCGGGATGGCGGCCGCTGGCGTAGTCGAGCGGCAGGGCGGTGATGTCCAGGCGACCGCGAACCAGAGCGCCCCACTGCTCGTCGGCCTTGAACAGCGACTGACCGGGATAGACCTCGATCTCCAGGCCGACGTCGGCCTCGGCGACCTTCTCGGCCATCATCTGCACCATCTCGTCGCGTACATCCCCTTGTCCGCCGGGGAACTGATGGGAGGCGCGCAGCACGGTCTGGGCGGAAGCGACGGAGCTTGCGGCGAGGGCGGCCAGGGCCACGCCGGCCACGACGGGGGTGAGTGAGGGTTTCATGGCATCTCCAGAGACATTGTTGTTGTGGATTGAGTTGTTGTGGATTGAGTTGTTGTGAAATGAAATGTCCATCAGCATCGCTGATGTATACATCAATAGACCCCTGGCTATACTAGTGTCAATTTGGTCGGGCTAGACAAAGGTGGAAGCCCTGCCGCGTTCAGCGTCGAGACGGCGCAGGGAAGGAGGGGGAAACCGCATGAAACGCTCCAACGTCCAGCGGCTCCGTGATGCCCTGGAGGACGACATCATCAATGGCCGGCGGGCGCCCGGCGAGCGCCTCGACCCCGAGGCCCTGTGCCGCGACTTCGAGGTGTCGCGCACCCCGGTGCGCGAGGCCATCCAGCAGCTGGTGGCCAGCGGCCTGGTCACGGTGACGCCGAAGAAGGGCACCTTCGTGGCCCGGGTGGGCCTCGACCAGCTTGTCGAGATGTTCGAGGTGATGGCGGAACTGGAGGGCATGTGCGGACGCCTCGCCGCGCGGCGCATCACCGAGGAGGAACTCGGTGCCCTGCGCGAGGCCCTGGTGCGCTGCGAGGCCGCGGCCAAGGCCGGCGATACCGACGAGTACTACTACGAGAACGAGGGCTTCCACCACGCCATCTACGCGGCCAGCCACAACGGCTTCCTGGCCGAGGAGGCGAGCCAGCTCAAGCAGCGCCTCAAGCCCTACCGGCGCCTGCAGCTGCAGGTCCGCAAGCGCATGGGGCGCTCCCTGGACGAGCACCGCGAGATCTTCGCCGCCATCGAGCACGGCGATGCCGAGCGGGCGGAGCGCCTGCTGCGCGAGCACGTGGTGATCCAGGGCGAGCGCTTCAGCGACTTCGTCTCCAGCGTGCGCCGTTTCGGGGCCCAGCTCGACGCCGTCTGACGGCGTCGTTCGCCCCGGGCGGACGCACTCCTTCCCTTCAGAGCAGTCCCATCGGGACCTCGCCCGCCTCGTGGGCGAGCAGCCACTGCTTGCGCCCGATGCCGCCGGCATAGCCGGTCAGGCGGCCGTCGCTGCCGATCACCCGGTGGCAGGGCACCACGATGGCGAGGGGGTTCTTCGCGTTGGCGGCGCCCACCGCGCGCTGGCCGCCCTTGCAGCGCAGCTGCTCGGCGATCTCGGCGTAGTTGCGCGTCTCGCCGAAGGGGATGGTGGCGAGTGCCGCCCAGACCCGCTGCTGGAAGTCGGTGCCGGTCGGCGAGAGCGGCAGGTCGAAGTCATGGCGGGCCCCGGCGAAGTAGTCGGCCAGTTGCTCCCGGGCGCGTTCGGTCAACGCGTTCGGCCGGGCGGGGACGTCCGCCCTCTCGACGAACTCGATCCCGGTGATGCCGTTGGCGCTGGCATGGATGCGCACCAGGCCCAGGGCGTCGCTGCCCGGCGGGTGGTAGTGGTCCAGATAGTGATCGGAAGAGACATTGCGGCTCATGGTCTGGCCTCCAGGGTGGCGAGCAAGGCCCTGCCTCAGACAGGGCTTGCAGAACGGCTCTCCCTTGAGTGTATCGCAACCTGCGGCGCTGTCAGCGGGAAGCGGTCATGCTGCCGGCGAGCACCAGCACCGCCGCCACCGGCAGCCGCCAGTCCGGCGCGGTGACCCCGGCCAGCACCAGGAACAGCGTGGCGAGTACCGGCACGGCGTGGGCCAGGTTGCCGACCCGCTGGGCCTGCGGGTCGCGCATGGCGCGGTCCCAGGCGAGCATGGCGATGCCGTAGGGGCCCAGGCCCAGGGCTGCGGTGGCCAGCAGCGCCGGGGGCGAGGGCAGTTCGCTGACCCCCTCCAGCAGCAGGCTGGCGATGCCGGTCATGATGCTGGCGGTGAGCAGCAGGTGCGGCATGCGCTCGCCGAGGCGCCAGCCCGGGACCTGGCAGGCCAGGGAGTAGAGCGCCCAGCACAGCGCCGCCACCAGCGCCAGGCCGTAGCCAACCCAGGCGCCGGAGAAGCCGCCCGCCAGGGCCTGGGGCGCGACCAGCAGCGCGGCGCCCGAGAACGCCAGCAGGGCCCCGCCGAGGGTGTCCAGCGGCAGGCGTCCCAGCACCCGCCAGCGGCTCGCCAGCAGGAAGAGCACCGGCCAGGTGTAGGTGATCAGCGCGGCCTCGGCAGGGGGCGCCAGGGAGAAGCTGGCGAAGCAGGCGCCCACGGCGCCGGCCATCAGCAGCGGCACCCCGGCATGGACCATCACGCCATGGCCCCTGGGGAGCCTCGCGCCGCGGCGCTTCCCGCCACGCGCCATGGGCAGGGTGCCCAGCGCCCCGGCGAGCAGCGCCAGTGCCGCGAGGCGCAGCGGCGGAAGCTCTCCCGCCCCGGCAACCAGCAGCGGCACCAGTGCCCAGAGCACCACCGCCAGCGCCGCGGCGCTGCCACCGAGCCAGGGGGAGCGAATGAGCCGTGAGGCATGGAGCTGCATGGTCGTGGCCTCCGTTATCGTGTGGACAGGTGCGGTGGATGGTGTCGCCATGCTATCCATGCCATATTCATCACGATAACGATCTTTGTTGATCCAATTCATCAAGCCTGGTGATGTATCGATGCGTGCCCCGACCCTCGACCTCGGCCTGCTGCGTACCCTGGTGGCCGTCGCCGACACCGGCAGCGTCACCGCTGCCGCGCGGCGCCTGGCCTATACCCAGTCCACCGTCAGCATGCAGCTGCAGCGGCTCGAGAGCGCGCTGGGCGTCGCCCTGCACGAGCGGGAGGGTCGCCGCCTGCGCTTCACCGCCGAGGGGGACCGCCTGCTGGGCCACGCCCGCCGCCTGCTGGCGCTCAATGACGAGGCGCTGGCCGACATGCGGGCGCGGCGCGTCACCGGCGAGCTGAACCTGGGGATTCCCGAGGACTACGCCAGCCTGCTCACCTCGGTGTTCTCCTGGTTCCACCAGCTCTACCCCGAGGTGCGCCTCCAGGTGACCTGCGGCACCAGCGCCCACCTGATGGAGCGGGTGCGCGCCGACGAGCTGGACCTGGCGCTGGTCACCCGCCAGCGAAATTCGCCCGGTGGCGAGATGATCCGCCGCGAGCCGCTGGTCTGGGCGGTGGGGCTGGAACGTCAGCCCGCGCTCTCCGACCCGCTGCCCCTGGGGCTCTACTCCCCCGGGGCCGACCTCTTCCGCGAGGTGGCCGAGGACGCCCTGGCCGCCGCCGGTCGCGACTGGCGGGTGGCCTATATGAGCCAGTCCATGGTCGGCCTGGGGCCGGTGGTGCAGGCGGGGCTGGCCATCGTGGTGGTGACCCGCAGCATGCTGACGCCGCAGCTGCGTGCCCTGGACGAGTCGAGCGGCCTGCCGCCGCTACCCGCCGTGGAGCTGGCCCTGCACCGGGCCGCACGGCGGCCCACCGAGCCGGCCCGGCGCCTGGCCGAGCTGATCCGCGAGCAGCTCTCGCCGGTGGAAAACGCGGATTGAGCGCTCCGGCCGGCTATGGGCACGATAGGTCGAAAGCCACAATCCCGAGCGTTATACTCGGGTATTAAATCCCAGGCCCCGCCTCGGCCGTCGACCGGAGTCGCCATGTTTCCCGAGTTCACCCTTCGCTACGCGCGCCTGCCCGAGCACTTCTTCCTGCGCTTCGATCCCGTGCCGGTGAAGGCCCCCCGGCTGGTGGCCTTCAATCGGCCGCTGGCCGAGGAGCTGGGCTTCGACCTGGATGCCTTCGACGCGGACCAGGCCGCCGAGTGGTTCTCCGGCAACGCCGTGCCACAAGGCGCCGAGCCCGTTGCCCAGGCCTATGCCGGCCACCAGTTCGGCCACTTCAACCCGCGCCTCGGCGACGGTCGCGCGGTGCTGCTCGGCGAGGTGGTCGACCGCGCGGGTCGGCTGCGCGATATCCAGCTCAAGGGGGCCGGCATGACCCCCTTCTCCCGGGGCGCCGATGGCCGCGCGCCCCTGGGCCCGGTGCTGCGCGAGTACCTGGTCAGCGAGGCGATGCATGTGATGGGGGTGCCTACCACCCGGGCCCTGGCCGCGGTGACCACCGGCGAGCGCGTGTTCCGGCGCGTGCCGGAACCCGGCGCCGTGCTGACCCGCGTCGCCACCAGCCACCTTCGCGTGGGCACCTTCCAGTACTTTGCCGCCCGGGACGACGTGGAGGCGGTGCGCACCCTGGCCGAGATGGCCATCGAGCGCCACTATCCCGAGCTCGCCGAGGTGGACGAGGGCGAGCGTTACCTGGCCCTGGTGGAGGCGGTGGCCGCGCGCCAGGCGAGGCTGGTGGCCAGGTGGATGGGACTGGGCTTCATCCACGGGGTGATGAACACCGACAACTGCAGCATCGCCGGCGAGACCATCGACTACGGCCCCTGCGCCTTCATGGAGGCCTATGACCCGGCCACGGTGTTCAGTTCCATCGACGAGGGCGGCCGCTATGCCTATCGCAACCAGCCGTGGATCGCCCAGTGGAACCTGGCGCGCCTTGCCGAGACGCTGATCCCGCTGATCGATGACGACCAGGAGCGTGCGGTGGCGCGCGCCACCGAGCTGATCAAGCGCTATGAGCCGCTCTACGAGGCCGAGTGGCTGGCGGTGATGCGCGAGAAGCTGGGGCTGGCGACGGAAGAGGAGGGCGACCGCGCCCTGGTGGACGCCTTCCTCGAGGCCATGCAGGCCGGTCGTGCCGACTTCACCCTGGCGTTCCGCCGCCTGGGCGAGGCGGTGGAGGAGGACGCTCCCGCGCTGCTCGAACGGTTCGAGAGCGACGAGGGGCTGCGCGCCTGGCTGCCGCGCTGGCGCGAGCGGCTGGCCCGGGAGGATGCCGGCCCGGCGGCGATCGCCGAGCGGATGCGCGCGGTCAACCCGCTCTACATCCCCCGCAACCACCGGGTGGAGGAGGCCCTGGCCGCCGCCGCCGAAGACGACTTCGCGCCCTTCGAGACCCTGCGCGAGGTGCTGGCCGACCCCTTCACCGAACAGCCCGGCCGCGAGGCGTACGCCCAGCCGGCGCCGCCCACGGAGGCCGTCTTCCGGACCTTCTGCGGAACCTGAATGCCGCCATTCGGCTGGCAGGCAACAAGACGCCCGGGTTCAGCACCCGGGCGTCTCTGTATGGGCCGTCCGATTACCATCCCCGGTGGGGCTCTGGACGTGGCGGGAGCAGTCGTCATGCTGGATTGCTGCGCAGGGGCATCCCTTTGGTGATTTGACAGTCGTGAAACGGCGCACTCATATTGACGTGGCGGAATAATAAAACTCACCAACACGCGAGAATGTCATGAAAGGAATAAAAGCATCGCTTCTGCCTGCCGCCCTGATGGGAACCATGGTCATCGGCAGCGGACTGGCCACGACCGCCTCTGCGCAGGATCCCTACACGGTTGGTGTGGAGGCCTCCTTCCCGCCCTGGGCCTATGTCGAGGGGGGAGAATTCAAGGGCATTGCCATCGACGCCATGGAGGCGATTGCCGAGGAAGTCGGCATCGAGATCGAGTTCCAGGACATGCCTTTCCCGTCTCTGATTCCGGCACTGGCGGCGGAGAAGATCGATATCCTCGCCACCGGCCTCACCGTCACCGAAGAGCGTAGCGAAAACATCGACTTCACCATTCCCTGGTGGGAAACCAACGACGTGGTACTGGTGCCCGAAGACTCCGACCTGAACGTCTTTACCGCCGTATGCTGTGGGGCCCGTGTCGGTGTGCAGGGCGGCTCTTCCCAGCAGGCCTGGATGGAAGAGAACGTGGTGAATTCCAGCGATATCGACGTCGAGCTGGCCAAGTACGATAACTATGTCACCGCCGTGGATGACATGGCGATCGGTCGTATCTCTTCGGTCATCGTTGATGACACTTCTGCTCAGGAGTACATCAATTCCGGTAAGCCGGTGAAGATGGCGGGCAAGATCTATATCCGCGCACCGCTGGCGCTGGCGGTATCCAAGGACGACCCCCAGGAGATACTCGGTGATCTGAACCAGGGGATCCTGGCCATCTATGAGTCCGGCGAGTGGGGCGAGATCGTCGACGAGTACATCCCCGGTGTCACCGTTCCTGCCATTCCGGGGCACATGCCCGATTTCGTCGACACCTACCAGAAACCGGTGGCCGGTCTTCCCGAGCTGGGTAACGAATAAGTCGCCGTGACATGGGCGCCCTCCCACCAGGAAGGGCGCCCGTCACGTATGGGAAGTCGGCATGGATATCTACGACGTACTGCTACGAGATTTCCCCTTCCTGTTGAAGGGGCTGGGGGTGGCCATCGTGCTGTTGGCCGCCCTGTTGACGATCGGCTTCGTGCTGGGCATGGCTATCTGCCTTGTTCAGCTCTATGGCCCAAGGACCCGGCTGGTACAGTGGCCATTGACCCTTTATGAACGTGTGTTCAGGGGGGTGCCGATCATCATCATGCTGTTCATCTTCTTCTATGGCATCTCGGGTGTTATCGACATCTCGGCCTTCGGCGCCGCCATACTGGCCATGGGGCTACGTTCGGCGGCCTACCAGTCGCAGATATTCCGCAGTGCCTTCCAGTCGGTGCCAGCCGGGCAGATGATGGCCGCCCGAGCCATGGGCATGTCCAAGATCAAGGCGATTCGCCACATCGTCTTTCCCCAGGCGGCGCGGCATGCCATCGGTCCCTGGACCAACGAGTTCTCCTCGGAGATCAAGGAGACCTCTCTGGCCTATGTCATCGGGGTGGTCGAGCTGACCCGGCAGGCGCATTACATCATTACCAGTACCCAGGGCAACGTGTTGACGGTATTTGCCGTGGTGGCGTTGCTGTATTTCATCCTCAATCGGACAGGCAACAGCCTGCTGTATGCCCTTGAACGCAAGCTGGCCGTGCCGGGCTTCGAAAAATGATGCGAGAGGAACGCCGATAATGGCCGACGATCTGATTCTGGACGTGCAGGATGTGAAGAAGGCTTACGACGGCCTCGAGGTGCTCAAGGGCATCGGCTTCAGTCTGAAAAAGGGTGAGACCAAGGTGCTGATCGGCCCCTCCGGCTCTGGCAAGAGCACCCTGCTGCGCTGTATCAATCATCTCACGGTGCCGGATGCCGGGCGCATCTACCTCAATGGCGATGAGGTGCTGGATTCCAATATCGACGCCATGCGGGCACGGATGGGGTTCGTCTTCCAGGACTTCAACCTCTTCTCTCACCTGACGGTGCTCGACAACGTGCGCATCTGCCAGATCAAGGTCAATGGTACGGACAAGGAAACCGCTACCCAGCGGGCGCATCGTGAACTGGAGCGGGTCGGCCTGGGTGACAAGGCCGCCGCCTATCCGGCCGAGCTCTCCGGTGGCCAGCAGCAGCGCGTCTCCATTGCCCGGGCCCTGGCGATGGACCCCGACGTGTTGCTGTTCGACGAGCCTACCTCGGCGCTGGACCCGGAGTTGACCGGCGAGGTGGTGAGGGTGATGCAGCAGTTGGCCATCGAGGGCATGACCATGGTGGTGGTCACCCACGAGATGAGTTTCGCACGGCAGGCCGCCGACGAGATCATCTTCATGGAGAACGGCGTCATCGTCGAGCAGGGGCCACCCGAGACCATGTTCAACAACTCCACCCACGAGCGGACCCGGGCCTTCCTCAACGTCATCGCGGAGCACGGGTGAGCCATGCGGGAATTCATCGAGTTTGGCATCGAGTGGCTGCCTGAGCTTCTCAAGGGTGTACCGGTCACCCTGTCGCTGTGGGTGATCGCCATCACCCTGGGCTTTTTCCTGGGGTTGGTGCTGTGCTGGGCCAGGGTCTACGGCAACCGGCTCTTCTACTGGATCAGCACCGTCTACGTGGAGCTGTTTCGCGGCACGCCGATGCTGGTACAGATGTTCTTCATCTACCTGGGGCTGCCCCACGTGGGGATTGTCTTCGACGCCTTCACCGCCGCGGTGATCGCGATCACCCTCAACAGTGCGGCGTACCAGGCCGAGTACTTCCGCGGCTCGGTGCTGTCGGTGCCCAAGGGACAGCTTGTGGCGGCCAGGGCATGCGGGATGAGCCAATGGCAGGCGATCCGCCATATCATGCTGCCCCAGGCGCTTCGCCGGGTGATCCCCCAGTGGTCCAACGAGGCGATCATCGAGCTCAAGTTCACCTCCATCGCCTACACCATCGGCGTGGTGGAGATCACGTCCATTGCCTCGGATATCGGGTCGCGCACCCTGGACTTCTTCCTGGTCTTCCTGTGGGCAGGGCTGATCTACCTGGTGCTCACCTCCACGGTGGCGAGCCTGCTGGGGCTCCTGGAGCGACGCACCTTTGTGCCCGGGGTGACAACCCACTGACACTCCCGGGCTATCCGAGCGATCTTGCTGGCCGGGCGAGAGGTCACGCAGAGGAGCAAAGTGAGATGAACCAAAAAGAAGACGCCCGGGTGCAGCACCCGGGCGTCTCAGTATAGGCCGGGCTGCGTGCCCGGCTTGGCCCACTATCAGGCCTGGAGCTTCTCCAGGTCGAAGCGGTCGGCGTTCATCACCTTGGTCCAGGCCTTGACGAAGTCCTTGACGAACTTCTCCTGGTTGTCGTCCTGGGCGTAGACCTCGGCGTAGGAGCGCAGGATGGAGTTGGAGCCGAACACCAGGTCGATGCGGCTGGCGGTCCACTTCACCTGGTCGCTCTTGCGGTCGCGGATCTCGTAGGCGCCGTTGCCGGTCGGCTTCCAGGCGTTGGCCATGTCGGTCAGGTTGACGAAGAAGTCATTGGTCAGCTGACCTTCGCGGTCGGTGAACACGCCATGCTTGGTGCCGCCGTGGTTGGTGCCGAGCATGCGCATGCCGCCGACCAGCACGGTCATCTCCGGGCCGGTCAGCCCCATCAGTTGGGCCCGGTCGAGCAGCATCTCCTCCGGCTTGACCACATAGTCCTTCTTCTGCCAGTTGCGGAAGCCATCGGCCAGCGGCTCCAGCGGCTCGAACGAATCGACGTCGGTCATCTCGTCGCTGGCGTCGCCGCGACCCGGCGCGAAGGGCACCAGGATGTCGTGGCCGGCGGCCTTCGCCGCCTGCTCGATGCCCACGCTGCCGCCCAGCACGATGACGTCGGCCACGCTGGCACCGCTGTCGGCGGCGATCTTCTCGTAGACCTTCAGCACCTTGGCCAGGCGGTCCGGCTCGTTGCCTTCCCAGTCCTTCTGCGGGGCCAGGCGGATGCGCGCACCGTTGGCGCCACCGCGCATGTCGGAGCCGCGGAAGGTACGGGCGCTGTCCCAGGCGGTGCTGACCATCTCGCCGATGGAGAGCCCGCTCTCGGCGATCTGCTTCTTGACCGCCTCGATGGAGTAGTCGGTGCTGCCGGCCGGAACCGGATCCTGCCAGATCAGGTCCTCTTCCGGTGCGTCCGGACCGATATAGCGAGACTTGGGCCCCATGTCGCGGTGGATCAGCTTGAACCAGGCGCGGGCAAAGCAGTCCTTGAAGTACTCGGGATCCTTGCGGAAGTCCTCAAGGATCCTGCGGTAGTCAGGATGGACCTTCATGCCCATGTCCGCGTCGGTCATGATGGGGTTGTGGCGGATGGACGGGTCGCTGGCGTCGACCGGCTTGTCCTCCTCCTTCATGTCCACCGGCTCCCACTGGTTGGCGCCGGCCGGACTCTTCCTGAGCTCCCACTCGTGGTCGAGCAGGGCGTCGAAGTAGCCCATGTCGAACTCGAGGGGGTTCTTGGTCCAGGCGCCCTCGATGCCGGAGGTCACGGCGTTGGCGGCCTTGCCGCCCATGTTGGGGTTGTGCCAGCCGAAGCCCTGGGCCTCGACGTCCGCGGCCTCGGGCTCCGGGCCGAGTGCTTCGGCGTCACCGTTGCCGTGACACTTGCCGACGGTATGCCCGCCGACGGTCAGTGCCGCGGTCTCCTCGTCGTTCATGGCCATCCGGGCGAAGGTCTCGCGGACCTGCTCGGCGGTCTTCATGGGATCCGGCTGGCCGTTGACGCCCTCCGGGTTCACGTAGATGAGGCCCATCTGCACCGCGGCCAGCGGATTCTCCATGGTGTCGGGCTTCTCGACGTTGCCGTAGCGCTCGTCTGAGGGGGCCAGCCACTCCTTCTCGGCCCCCCAGTAGATGTCCTTCTCGGGGTGCCAGATGTCTTCGCGGCCGAAGGAGAAGCCGAAGGTCTTGAAGCCCATGGACTCGTAGGCGACGTTGCCGGCCAGGATGATCAGGTCGGCCCAGCTGATCTTGTTGCCGTACTTCTTCTTGATCGGCCACAGCAGGCGGCGCGCCTTGTCGAGGCTGGCGTTGTCCGGCCAGGAGTTGATGGGCGCGAAGCGCTGGTTGCCCGTGCCACCGCCGCCGCGTCCGTCGGCGATGCGGTAGGTGCCAGCCGCGTGCCAGGCCATCCGGATCATCAGGCCGCCGTAGTGCCCCCAGTCGGCCGGCCACCACTCCTGGCTGTCGGTCATCAGGGCGTGCATGTCCTTCATCAGCGCATCGAAGTCGAGCTTCCTGACCTCCTCGCGATAGTCGAAGTCCTCGCCCATCGGATCGGTCTTGCGATCGTGCTGGTGAAGGATGTCCAGGTTCAGGGACTCCGGCCACCAGTCGGTGTTGGAATGACCGCTGGCGGTCTGGCCTCCGTGCATCACCGGACACTTGCCTGCGTTCTGCTGATCACCCATGTCGCTCTCCAATCTGGCTTCGTTGTGTGAACTGCTACCTGTGTATAGACGATGGCAGTCCTGCGGGACAATGAGGCCGGTCAACCATCGGCCTCCAGCAGGCCTGATGGACGGGTCTCCTTGTCCTGTGAGTTCAAGTTACGCCCCGGCAGTCCATTAGCTCAATGTGACATTGCCGACCATGGCGATAGCGAATCTTTATCGTGCCGTCCCTCCGGCGCTGTCTCGCCTGACAAGGGCACTCGGTCCGGGGTGGCGGAAGAAAGGGACCGATCGAGGCCTGCCCCGATCGGTCCCTCTGTCGTCGCGATGCCAGGGCGTCAGCTCATTCGGGCTGGGATACCATGATGGGCTCGCCCTTGGGGCCCACCTGGAAGACGACGAAGCTGGCGCCATCGCTGCTCATGGTCCTGGCGACCATCGGGCGATCGGGGGGTTCCTGGAAGCCCTCGCCGGCGGCGATGCGCCTGGGGCCCTCTCCCTCGACATCGACCTCGATGGTCCCCTCGATCACGTAGACGAAGACGTGTCCCGGATGGATATGGCGGTCCGTCACCCACTCCTCGCCCACATCGAAGCGCACGATGTTGGCCTCCATCTCTTCCTGGCCCTCGAGGGTCGATTTCAGGATCGAGGTCGTCTCGCCGGTGGCGAACAGGGGCATGAAGGCCAGGGCGGCAACCAGGGCCGAGGCGGTACCTATGGCTGTCCGGTGTGGATTCATGATGTCCTCCTTCCACCTGGGGTGGTAGTCGGATACGGGGGTGCCGTCACAGGGAGCCATGGTCGGGGACGACTGACGACTGCCGACCAGGCGCTCCCCACCGGCATCCTTCACTATAGTCCCGTCCAGGCGGACTCGCCCTGAGGCAAGCCGCCGGGACCTCGTGTCGAGAGCCTTCGATCGTTCGTGCGTCGGAGTCCCGGAGGCGTGCCCTCAGGAGGGGCCGACCTCGGGGAGCACCATCGCCTTCGCCTCGCCCATCAGGAAGGCGCGGTTGGTCTCCAGCGCCTCGCGCAGGAAGTCCCACAGCAGGCGCACCCGGGCCAGGCGGCGCTGCTCCTGGCGGGCGGTGATCCAGAACTGGCGGTCGATCGCCACCTCGTCTTCCAGCACGTTCACCAGCGCCGGCGAGGCGCTGGCCATGAAGCAGGGCAGCACGGCCAGGCCCGCCCCATGCAGGCAGGCGGCGTGCTGGGTGGTGACGCTGGTACTGCGCATGGCGAAGTGTGGCCCGGGATGGCCCACCACCGCGGGGTCGAGCAGCGGCTCCAGGTAGCTGAGCTGCTCGCTGAAGATCAGGTCGTCCACGTAGCCCACCAGGCGGTGCGCGCCCAGCTCGGTGAGCCGCTGTGGGCTGCCGTGGCGGGCGAGGTAGCCCTCGCTGCCGTAGAGGCGCAGCCGGTAGTCGCAGAGCCGGGAGATCACCAGGCCCGGGCTCACCGGGCGCTCCACGGTGATGGCCAGGTCCGCCTCGTGGCGGCTCAGGTTGACCACCCGGGGCAGGGCGAGCAGGTCCAGGGTGACCCCCGGATGGCGTTCGCAGAAGGCCGAGAGCAGCGGGGCGATCACCCAGGTGCCGAAGCCCTCGGTCACGCCGAGGCGGATCTGGCCGCTGATCTGGTGGTTCTTGTCGGTGAGGCTCTCGCCGGCCTCGAAGGCGTGGCGGGCCATCTCCTCGGCGTGGGCGAGCAGCTGCTGGCCGGCCTCGGTGAGGTGGTAGCCATGGGTGCTGCGCTCGAACAGCTGGGTGTTGAGCGCCTGCTCGAAGCGCCGGGTGCGCCGCGACAGGGTGGAGTGGTCCAGCCCCAGCCGGCGGGCGGCGTCGGTGAGCCGCTCGCTGCGCGCCACCTCGAGGAAGATCTGGATATCCTGCCAGTCGAGCATGAGCGTCTCCCGCGGCCGTGTGGTTGTGCATGGGTGCACAAGCAATGTGCCCGAGTGCCCGTTGTCACGCCATCCGACGTCTGTATAGACTCGATGTCACCACGGTTCGTGTATAGATACACATAAAGTCTAATATCCCCGCCGCCGCGGTGCCTGACGATGGCCGAACAACGACAAGCCAGGGCGCGGCCGGGGCAGGAACAGCACAGAGGAGCATGCCACCATGTCCGTTCGCGAAATTCCCATGTACATCGACGGCCAGCCCGTCCAGTCCCAGAGCCAGGAGTGGCGCGACGTGGTCAACCCGGCCACCCAGGAAGTGGTGGCGCGGGTGCCGTTCTGCACCGCCGAGGAGGTCGAGCAGGCCGTGGCCAGCGCCAAGGAGGCCTTCAAGACGTGGCGCAAGGTGCCGCTGGCCAAGCGCATGCGCATCATGCTCAAGCTGCAGGCGCTGATCCGCGACAACACCGACGAGCTGGCCGCGCTGATCACCGAGGAGCACGGCAAGACCCTGCCCGACGCCGCCGGCGAGGTGGGCCGCGGCCTGGAGGTGGTGGAGCACGCCTGCTCGATCACCTCCCTGCAGCTGGGCGAGCTGGCCGAGAACGCCGCCAGCGAGGTGGACGTCTACACCCTCAACCAGCCGCTGGGCGTGGGCGCCGGCATCACCGCCTTCAACTTCCCGATCATGCTGCCCTGCTTCATGTTCCCGCTGGCCATCGCCACCGGCAACACCTTCGTGCTCAAGCCCTCCGAGCAGGACCCGAGCTCCACCATGCGCCTGGTCGAGCTGGCCCACGAGGCGGGCGTCCCGGCTGGCGTGCTCAACGTGGTCCACGGCGGCCCGGACGTGGCCAACCAGATCGCCGACCATACCGACATCAAGGCGCTCTCCTTCATCGGCTCCACCCATGTGGGCTCGCTGCTCTACAACCGCGCCGCGGCCGCCGGCAAGCGCATGCAGTCGATGATGGGCGCCAAGAACCACTGCGTGGTCATGCCCGACGCCAACCGCAGCCAGGCGATCAACAACCTGCTGGGCTCCGCCTACGGTGCCGCCGGCCAGCGCTGCATGGCCAACTCCGTGGTGGTGCTGGTGGGTGAGGCCCGCGAGTGGCTGGACGACATCGTCGAGGGCACCCGCAGCATGAAGGTCGGCCCCGGCACCCAGACCGACGCCGACCTCGGCCCGCTGGTCTCTCCCCAGGCCAAGGAGCGCGTGGAGCGGCTGATCGCCGCCGGCGAGAAGGAGGGCGCGAAGCTGCTGGTCGACGGCCGCGGCTGCCAGGTGGAGGGCTACCCGGACGGCAACTTCGTCGGCCCGACCCTGTTCGCCGACGTGACCCCCGAGATGACCATCTACCGCGAGGAGATCTTCGGCCCGGTGCTCTGCGTGGTGAGCGTCGAGACCCTGGACGAGGCGATCGCCTTCATCAACGCCAACCCCAACGGCAACGGCACCTCGATCTTCACCAACTCCGGCTGGGTGGCGCGCCGCTTCGAGAGCGACATCGACGTCGGCCAGGTGGGCATCAACGTGCCGATCCCGGTGCCGGTCGCCTACTTCAGCTTCACCGGCTCCCGCGCCTCCAAGCTCGGTGACCTGGGCCCCAACGGCAAGCAGGCCATCGCCTTCTGGACCCAGACCAAGACCGTCACCGCGCGCTGGTTCGAGCCGGAGAACGTTTCCAGCGGCATCAACAGCACTATCTCGCTGAGCTGACCCCGGCCCGTTGCGAGGCTATCGGCGGCCCCGTCTCGAGAGAGGCGGGGCCGTCTGCGTTTCCAAAGGCCAAGGATGCCTCTGCGGTACTCGCCCGCGACTGTTTCGCGGGATCGGGATGTTCGACCATCGCAGGTATGTTGACGTTAACGTTAACTGCTATCTTGGTTGTCGTGAGAATAACCATAAGCCAAGGAGCTATCATGTCCGCCCCGATCAGCCGCTTCCCCGTTCCCGAATCGATCCACGACCTGCCCGACGACGCCCGCGACGCCATGCTGGCGGTGCAGGAGAAGGCCGGCTTCGTGCCCAACGTCTTCCTGATGCTGGCCCACCGCCCGGCCGAGTTCCGCGCCTTCTTCGCCTACCACGATGCCTTGATGGAGCGAGAGTCCGATACGCTCACCAAGGCCGAGAAGGAGATGATCGTGGTGGTCACCAGCGCCCGCAACCGCTGCCTCTACTGCGTGGTGGCCCACGGCGCCCTGGTGCGGATCTACAGCAAGGACCCGCTGCTCGCCGACCAGGTGGCGACCAACCATCGCACCGCGCCGATCAGCGAGCGCCACCGCGTGATGCTCGACTTCGCCCTCTACTGCGGCCTGGAGGTGGGTGAGCTCACCGACGAGTGGGAGGCCCGCCTGAAGACGGCAGGCTTCACCCACGACGACATCTGGGACATCGGTGCCATCGCCGCCTTCTTCGGCCTCTCCAACCGCCTGGTCACCCTGACCGGCACGCCCCCCAACGAGGAGTTCTACCTGATGGGGCGTGTGCCGCGGGAGAAATGAATCACGTTGGCCTCTGTGACCGCTCAAGCGTAGGCTCGAGTTAGGCGCAAGGAGGAGGCGACATGGCAGCCGAAAGAAAGCTGTGGACGGACCAGGATCGATTGCAGGCGCTCGCCCTGTACTGCCGCCTGACATTCGGCCAGCTACACAGGCATCGCCCGGAAGTCATTCGTCTCGCCGAGCATATGGGGCGGTCTGCCAATTCGGTGGCCATGAAGCTTTCCAACTATGCAAGTCTCGACCCCGAAGTGCTGGCGCTGGGAAAAAAGGGGCTATCTGGGGCGTCCCGTCAAGACCGCTTGCTTTGGGAGCGCTTCATCGATGAGCCGGAAGTTGTGGCGCAAGAGTGTGAGTCGGCTTGGTCGCTACTCGGCCAAAGGGGTGAGCAAGACGAAGAAACCGACGACTTCACCGGTCATGACTCAGTGGGCTGGCAGAAGCGGCGAATCGGGCAGTCGCTATTCCGCAAGGCGGTGATGGTTCGCTACGACACACGCTGCGTAATCACTGGGCTTCGTCATGAAGACCTGCTGATCGCTAGCCATATTGTGCCCTGGCAGGCGTGCCCAGATGCCCGGCTCGACCCTGCCAATGGGCTCTGCCTCAATGCGCTACATGATCGTGCCTTCGATAAGGGGTTGCTGGCGATCGATGCCAGGGATCGGATACGCATCTCGCCTGAGTTGGCTGATGTGGCTCCCAACGGCCAGCTCAAGTCGCAGCTTCATGACCTCAACGGCCAGCGCTTGAGCCTGGGTGAGCTTGCCTTTCCGAATCGCGAGTATCTTGCCTGGCACTATCGGGAGTGTTTCCGCCGTTAACCGTCGCCGCTGTCTTCCAGCAACTTGAGCATCGGCTCCAACTGGCTCTCGTGCAGCACGAGGAGGCTGTCTCCCGGCTCGCCCCCGGCGGGGGCGATGACGGCGAATTCGGCCTCCTCCAGATGGAACTCGTGGATCTCGCACTTGCCCTGCGGGGTACTGCAGCGGATCGAGCGGTAGGGGTCGTCCTCGCCGTAGACGAGGCGGTGGTAGACCTTGAAGAAGGTGTAGAGCTCGAGGCCGCGAGGGAAGGCAGGCCACCGGGCGGGGATGGTGCGGGTCTCCTCATCGAGCGCCTGGCCACTGGCCTCGGCGGCGGCGATGGCCTGCGCCAGGGGCTCGGCGAGCAGCGAGGCGTCGGCCGAGGGCAGGGGCTCGAGCGCCTGCATTGCGCGCCGGTAGACCTCGACGACTCGCTCCAGGTCCTCGGGCGAGGCGAGAGCATGTTCGCTGTGTTTCAGGTCAGCGGGCTCGAAGCCGCCGTTCTCCCAGCCGTGGATGACCCTCAGCCGCAGCTGGCCTTCCCGCATCGGCGCCATTACCAGCGCCTCGATGCCCACGCGCAGGTGGAGCAGGCGCTCGGTGGCGGCGTTGTCGAAGGCGCTGTAGGGGTCGACGAAGATCTCGTGAAGTCGACCGGGGGCGTGTTCCTTGGCTTCGGTGAAGGGCATGGGGCGCTCCGGCTCGGCGGTGTTCCTCGGGATGGGGCGACGCTCTGATGCCCCTTGATCTCATCTCTATCGGCCATTCCAGCCCAGGATTGAGGCGCGATCCCTCAATTCATTCACTTGTTGCCAGGGGAGTCCCGCTGGCGCTGGCCGGCTGTGGCATCGACTCGGCGCTGCCTTTCATCGTGCTGGGGGTCTATGATCCGCCGCCACCTGGCCGGGGGTAGCATTAGCGAGTTCGCCGATGCCTGCCAAAGGGAAGCACTGGCCCATCTGTTGATGCAGAAGACCTGCCAGATCCACGGACTCCTGGCCCGGGTGGATCCGTGGAAGACATGCGCATGTCGTACTCGACTTGCACAGTAAAGCGCCCCGGCGGCATTACCACCGGGGCGCTGAGTCATGGCGATGAGTGAGCTCTGGGGTCAGTTACCCCCGAGACTCAAGGCCACGAAGTAGGAGTTGCCGTCACGGTAGAGCCGCACCGGGATGGCCTGGCCTTCCGGCAGCTCGGCGACGATATCGGCCAGCTGTTCCGGGCTTTCCACCTGCTGCTGCCCGATGCTCACCAGCACATCGCCCGGGCGGATCCCGGCGGCTGCCGCGCGTCCGGCGGGATCGATATCGGCGATGCGCACGCCATGGTCGAGTCCGAGCTGTTGGCGCTCGGCGTCGCTCAAGGGCTGTGCCGCAATGCCGAGGCGTGCCGGTTCGCTCTCGTTGCCGGCCTGGTCGGCACCCGCGTCCGGCCACTCGCCAACCGCCACGGTGATCGATTGCCGCTCGCCTTCACGCAGCACCAGCAGCTCGACCTCCTCGCCGGGGGCCACGCCGCCGATCAGCCTGGGCAGCGTGGTGGAGTGGTCGACCTCCTGGCCATTGGCTTCCAGGATGATGTCGCCCGCCTGGAGCCCGCCTTCGGCCGCCGGGCCGTCGGGGGCCAGGTCCGCGATCAGGGCGCCTTCGGCCTGTTCCAGTCCGAAGGAGCTTGCCAGGTCTCGGGAAACCGGCTGGATCCGGACGCCGAGCCAGCCGCGGCTGACGTACCCCTCGTTGCGCAGTTGGTCGGCGACATCCATGGCCACATCGATCGGGATGGCGAAGGAGAGCCCCATGTACCCGCCGCTGCGCGTCAGGATCTGGGAGTTGACGCCGATCACCTCCCCTTCCAGGTTGAACAGCGGCCCACCGGAGTTGCCCGGGTTGATGGCCACGTCGGTCTGGATGAAGGGCACATACACGTCCTGGGGCAGGGTGCGGTTGATGGCACTGATGATGCCGGCCGTCACGGAGTGATCGAAGCCGAAGGGGGAGCCGATGGCGGCGACCCACTGGCCCACTTCAAGGTCTCCCGATTCGCCCATGTCGAGGGTGGGAAGGTCGTCGGCATCGACCTTGAGCACGGCGACATCGGTCTTGTCATCGCTACCCACCAGTTCGGCCTCGAGTTCGCGCCGGTCGTTGAGGCGCACCAGGATCTCGTCGGCCTCCTTGACCACATGGGCATTGGTCATGATGTAGCCGTCTTCATCGAAGATGAACCCCGAGCCCAGCGAGCGGCGCTCCTGGTTGCCCTGGCCACGGCCGCCGCCGGGGGGCATGGGGATGCGGTCACCGAAGAAGTGCCGAAAGATCTCGGGTATCTCCTGGCCACCGAACTGGCCGGTGGGGGGTGCCTGTCGCTCGACCGTCCGGGATGTCGAGATATTGACCACCGACGGGGCGGCGTCCTCCACCAGTTGGGTGAAGTCCGGCAGGCGCTGTTGCGCCAGCGCGGGCTGTGAAGCGACAAGGAGAAGTCCCAGCAGCATTAGCCAGGAAAGCGTGCGTGTCTTGACTTTCACGATGGGCTCCTGTGTGGCATCGGGTGTCTGGCGTCATGATCGGCGGCGATAGCCCCGGCGGGGCCCGTCATACGCCGATATCCTCGTCATATTCCTTCCCGGAGTGTGACTTGAGGGGCGAATCATCGTTGCATTCGGGCTCATGCATGAAGGTGCCGGTCGTCTCGACACTGCCCAGGTCCTGGATCGTGCGTCGCCCGAGCAATACCGGGTAATTCATGTCGTCGCGATCCTCCAGGCTGAACTGCTCCTCGCGAAGCGTCTCCCCCATGCAGAGCGTCATCAGCACCACGGGCCGGCTCTCCACCCCGCCGGCACCTCTCACCCGCAGGTCGCGAAACACCGGCCGCTCGAAGGTCTTCGAGACGACTTCGTTCGTCGCCTCGTCCTCCAGCTCGGTAGTGAATCGCACCCAGTCCTCGCCGTCGCGCTCGAAGGCCTCGATCTCCTCGGCCTGCATCGACGACGTCAGGGCACCGGTGTCCAGCTTCACCTTGACCTCCGTGCCCCAGGGCTCGATGGTGCCCTTCTCGACCCAGCCATAGGTGTCGGGTTCGGCTGCCTGGGCGGCACTCCCCAGCAGCCCGGCGCCGAGCAAGGCCAGCAGTGTTCCTCGGATCGATCTGTGCATGCGTTTCCTCCCTGACTACACGTGGATGATGTCGGTGATGCGAATGGCAATGCGTCCATGATCCATGGACTCGCCCTGCGACCGTCATCGAGGAAACGGAGTTCCGTCATCGCCGAGAGGCGTCCCTCGCGCGAGACCTCCGGGGCCGCTTGCCCGGTGCCGCCGGCATGCCCACGGGAATCGGGCCCGGGTGGTCGCCAGGGGAGGGCGGCGCTATGATGTCCCTCGATCCCGCCGCTATCGGCCCGCCAGGCCACGATGCGAGGCGCGATCCCACAATCCATTCACTTGTCGCCAGGGGAGTCCCGTTGCCGAGAGCGTCGGCCGAGGCTGAGAGAGCGCATGGCGCTGACCCTGGAACCTGATCCGGTTCATACCGGCGGAGGAAGTGCGACATGCCCTACCTGACGTCTGCCGTGCTCGGCGCGGCGCTGCTGTGCTTTGCCTTCCTGGGCCTCCGGGCCCGCCGGGCCGATGGCCCCCTCGACGACTATGTCACCGCGCGCAACTCCCAGGGGGCCCAGTCGCTGGGCCTCTCCTTCCTGGCCTCCGGGATGGGGGCCTGGATCCTCTTCGCGCCCCCCGAGATCGGGGCCTTCGTCGGCCCGCTGGCGCTGGCCGGCTATGCCATCGGCTCGGCGCTGCCGTTCATCGTGCTCGGGCTCTATGGCCCGGCGATCCGCCGCCACCTGCCCGAGGGCGCAGCATCGGCGAGTTCGCCGAGGCCTGCTATGGCGCCGGGGTACGGCGCTGGGTGTCGCTGGTCTCGGTGCTGTATATGGCCTGCTTCCTGGCGGCGGAGTTGACGGCCATCGGTGCCATCACCGCGCTGCTCTCGGAGGTGCCGCCGGCGCTGGTGGTCATCGGCGTGGCGGTCTCCACGCTGCTCTACACGGCGGTGGGCGGCCTGAGGGCGAGCCTCGCCACCGACCGCTGGCAGGCCTGGCTACTGATCGCGCTGCTGGCCCTGGTCGGTAGCGTGGCGCTGATGCGCCTGCCCGCGATGCCGGTGGACGCCGCACTGCCGTCGATCCCCACCGGCAGCGCCCTCGCCGTGGCGCTGACCCTGGTGATCGCGGTCACCGCGGCCAACCTCTTCCATCAGGGCTACTGGCAGCGCGTCTGGGCGGCGCGCGACGACCGCGCCCTGGGTCGCGGCGCCTGGCTGGGCGGCGGCATCACCGTGCTGGTGGTCATGGTGGTCGGCGGCCTCGGCATGCTGGCGGCCATGGCCGGCGTGGCGCTGGGCGAGCCGCCGATCCCCTTCTTCGCGCTGCTCGCCGAGGCGCCGGGCTGGCTGGCCCTGCCGGCGCTGGTGCTGGCGGTGACCCTGGTCGCCTCCAGCGTGGATACCCTGCAGAACGGCCTCGCCTCGCTGGTGGTGGCAGGTTCCGGCCGGCGCGGGCTCTCCCTCGGCGCGGCACGCTGGGTCACGGTGGCGCTGATGGTGCCGGTGGTGGGCATAGCGCTGCAGGGGCTCTCGGTGCTGCGGCTTTTCCTGATCGCCGACCTGCTCTGTGCGGCCATCGTGGTGCCGGTGCTGCTGGGCCTCTGGTCGCGGATGAGCCCCCTGGCCGCGGTGGCCGGCGGCGTGGCAGGCATGGTCGGCGCCATCCTGCCGGGCTGGGTGGCCCAGGGCAGCCTCGCGGCGGGCGTGCTGGCGGCGAGCTTCCCCGGCAGCATCCCGACCCTGCCGCCGTTCCTGGGCGCGCTTCTCGCCTCCACCCTGGTCAGCCTGCTGGTGGCCGGGCTCCGGCCGGCGGGGAGGGCGCGTCCGGCCTGAGACGTTGCCAGTTCGGTGGCGGGCGGCCACGCTGAGAGGGTCCATCCGTGTTCTCGAGGAATCGCCCCATGCAGGTCTGGTCACCGGTGCGCCCCGGGGTGCTTGTCCTGCTCGGGCTGCTGGCGGGCTGTGCTGCCAGTCCCGACTGGCGCTCGGATGTTGCCGACCGCGACCCGCGGGACGCCCGCTGCCTGGAGCGGCTGGCCGCGTTCGACGCGGCGGTGGCAGACGCCGGGGTGACCGATGCCGGGGCGTCCCGGGTGGCGGGCTTTCCCTACCTGCGGACCGACCGCCTGCTCGCGAGCCTGGGTGACGAACTGGACAGCACCGCGGCCTTCGCCGACTGGGTGACCCGGATGCGCGAGCTGGATGCCGAGGCACGCGCCATCGAGGCCGCCAACCTGCCGGCTGCCGGACGGGACGCGCTCCCGGCGCCTTCCGGCGCCGAGCAGGCCGAGGTCGTCCATGCCTGCGCCGAGCGCCTGATGCAGCGTGAGCTGCTGGCCGGGGTGGGAACCGGGCCGGCCCGCGAGCAGTTGCGGGCGGCGGTCGAGGCTCCCGACCACTACCGGACCTGGCGCCGGGCGCTGGGGCTCTATCCCCTGACCCGCCTCGGCCTGGCGATCGGCTACAACCGCTGGAAGGAAAGCCACCTTGACACCTTCGAGGCACCTTTCGCGACGATGCCGGCCGAGGCCCCCCTGGTTCGCTATGCGCCGCCCGGCGGCCAGCCTCGGGATGCCGAAGCCGCCGCTCGGTGGCTTCGCGAGGCGCCGCGCAGCCCGCTCGGCTTCGTCGAGCTCGAGCGCGAGGCGCTGTTGCGCCTGGCGGCGCACCATGCCCCGGTGTTTCTCGTCGAGACCCGCAGTCACGACGACCGTTTCGGCGCCCCCTACTGGTTTGCTGGCCCCGAAGGCCCGCTGCCGCGGGTGGACACCACCCGTCCGGTAGCCGACGTGCGGTTGAGCCATACCCGCTTCGAGGGCGAGCTGTTGCCGCAGCTGGTCTATACCCTGTGGTTCCCGGCCCGCTCCAGGCAGGGTGCGCTGGACCTGCTCGGCGGGCGCCTCGATGGCCTGGTATGGCGGGTCACCCTCGACGAGCGGGGACGGCCTTTGATCCACGACAGCATCCATCCCTGTGGCTGCTACCACCTCTTCTTTCCGGTACCGCCCCTCGAACGCGTCGAGGTGGCCGCGGATGCGGACCTGCGCGAGGCGCCGCTGACGCCCAGCGAGGCACCACGCCTGGTGGCGGGACAGCGGCTCGCGGTACGCCTCGCCGCGGTCAGCCATTATGTGGAGAACCTCGGCGTTGCGGATTCCCACGTCGACGTGGCCGAGACGCGCCGCTACGCGCTCGAGGCGGTGTCGGTGCCACCTGACCATGGCCGGCGTTCCCTGGCGCTGCCCGGTGGCGGACGGCGCAGCCTCTATGGCCCCGATGGCCTGGTACCGCATACCGAGCGCCTCGAGCGCTTCCTGCTGTGGCCATCGGGCATCCTGAGCCCCGGCGCCATGCGTCAGTGGGGGACCCATGCCACGGTTTTCGTCGGCCGGCGCCACTTCGACGACCCCCGGCTGTTCGAGGCAGCCTTCGAGCGGCCGGCCTCCGCTCTCGCAGCGACAAGCCAAGATGCCGTACCCTGACGACCACCCTCCGGGGGAATCCCCGACACCGCAAGAGGACGCCCGACCATGAGTGACACACCTGACGATCCCCGCCGCCGCCATTCCGCCGAGGTAGTGGACGGGGTCGGCAAGTCCGCCAGCCGTGCCATGCTGCGAGCGGTGGGCTTCACCGACGAGGACTTCGCCAAGCCCCAGGTGGGCATCGCCTCCACCTGGAGCAACCTCACCCCCTGCAACAGCCATATCGACGAGCTGGCCCGCCGGGCCAGCGACGGGGCTGACGGGGCTGGCGGCAAGGGGGTGATCTTCAACACCATCACCATCTCCGACGGCATCGCCAACGGCACCGAGGGCATGAAGTACTCGCTGGTGTCGCGGGAGGTGATCGCCGACTCCATCGAGACGGTGGCCGGCTGCGAGGGCTTCGACGGCCTGGTGGC
Organism: Halomonas sp. CKK8; assembly: GCF_029625235.1. Lineage (NCBI taxonomy): Bacteria > Pseudomonadati > Pseudomonadota > Gammaproteobacteria > Oceanospirillales > Halomonadaceae > Halomonas > Halomonas sp. CKK8. The sequence goes on from NZ_CP121193.1 coordinate 583,376, forward strand.
CATCGGCGGCTGCGACAAGAACATGCCGGGCTGCCTGATGGGGCTGGCGCGCCTCGACCGGCCGAGCGTCTTCGTCTACGGCGGGACCATTCTGCCCGGCACCGGCCATACCGACATCGTCTCGGTGTTCGAGGCCATGGGCGCCTACAGCCGCGGCGACCTGGACCTGATCGAGGTGAAGCAGATCGAGGAGACGGCGATCCCCGGCCCCGGCTCCTGCGGCGGCATGTACACCGCCAACACCATGGCCTCGGCCATCGAGGCGCTGGGCATGAGCCTGCCCGGCAGCTCGGCGCAGAACGCGGTATCCCAGGCGAAACGCGACGACTGCAAGGCAGCCGGCGCGGCGGTGCTCGAGCTGCTCGAGCGCGACATCAAGCCCTCCGACATCATGACCCGCCAGGCCTTCGAGAACGCCATCACCGTGGTGATCGCCCTGGGTGGCTCCACCAATGCGGTGCTGCACCTGGTCGCCATGGCCAGCACCATCGGCGTGGAGCTCTCGCTCGCCGACTTCACCGAGATCGGCCGCCGCGTGCCGGTGGTCGCCGACCTGCGCCCCAGCGGCCACTACATGATGAGCGAGCTGGTGGCGATCGGCGGCATCCAGCCGCTGATGAAGACCCTGCTCGAGGCCGGCCTGCTCCACGGCGACTGCCTGACGGTGACCGGCCAGACGCTTGCCGAGAACCTGGCCGACGTCGCCCCCTATCCCGATGACCAGCAGATCATTGCGCCGCTGGATCGTCCCGTGAAGGCCGAGAGCCACCTGCGCATCCTGCACGGCAACCTGGCGCCGGAAGGGGCGGTGGCCAAGATCACCGGCAAGGAGGGCACGCGCTTCGCAGGCTCCGCGCGGGTGTTCGGCTCCGAGGAGGAGGCCCAGGCGCGCATCAACGACGGCACCGTGGTGGCCGGCGACGTGGTGGTGATCCGCTACGAGGGGCCCCGGGGCGGGCCCGGCATGCGCGAGATGCTCACGCCGACCTCGGCCATCATGGGCCGGGGGCTCGGCAGCGAGGTGGCGCTGATCACCGACGGGCGCTTCTCCGGCGGCAGCCACGGCTTCGTGGTGGGCCACGTGACGCCCGAGGCCTTCGACGGCGGCCCCCTGGCGCTGGTGGAGGATGGCGACCAGATCACCATCGATGCCGAGGCCGATACCATCGACGTCGACCTCTCCGCCGAGGAGCTGATGCGCCGCCGCGCCGCCTGGCGCCAGCCCGAACCGCGCTACGCACGCGGGGTGCTGTCGAAGTACGCGCGCACGGTGAGCTCGGCCTCCACCGGGGCGGTGACCGACCTGCCGGAGTGACCCTTCCCGACCGCCGGCATCGCGCCCGGCGGCATGGGCTATCCTTCGTCATGGCAGGCGCCGGCCGGTACCGGTGCCTGTCGCGATGCCAGGCGACAAGGAGGCCACCATGCCAGAGCCCATCCGCGGGGTCCTGCCCGAACTGGGCGTGCATTCCGAGACCGGCACCCTGCGGCAGGTGATCGTCTGCCGTCCGGGCCTCGCCCATCGGCGGCTGACGCCCTCCAACTGCCATGCCCTGCTGTTCGACGACGTCTTCTGGGTCAAGCAGGCCCAGCAGGACCATGACGTCCTTGCGTGCGTGATGCGGGACAGGGGCGTGGAGGTGCTCGACCTCAACGACCTGCTGGCCGAGACCCTCGATATCACGGAAGCCCGCGCCTGGGTGCTGGACCGGCGGATCACCTGGAACCACATCGGGGTGGGGATGGTGTCCGACCTGCGCGCCTGGATGGACGAGCTGCCGGGCGAGGCCCTGGCCCGGTTCCTGGTCGGCGGGCTGGGGGTGAGGGACCTGCCGTTCGAGCCGGCGGGGCTGTTCGGCAACCACCTGGGGCATTCCGGCTTCGTGCTTCCGCCCCTGCCCAACTTCCTCTTCACCCGCGACAGCAGCGCCTGGATCCATGGCGGCGTCACCCTCAATCCCATGCGCTGGGCCGCCCGCCAGCCGGAAACCCTGCTGATGGCGGCGGTCTATCGCTTCCATCCGGCCTTTGCCGGCCGGGTGAAGGTGCACTGGGGTGATCCCCTGGCCGACCATAACCTCGCAACCCTCGAGGGCGGGGACATCATGCCGGTGGGAAACGGCACGGTCCTGGTGGGCATGGGCGAGCGCTCCTCGCCCCAGGCCATCGGCCAGCTGGCCAAGGCGCTGTTCGACGGCGGCACGGCCGAGCGGGTGGTGGCCTGTCAGCTCCCCCGGTCCCGCTCGGCCATGCACCTGGATACGGTCTTCACCTTCTGTGGCGGCAACGTGGTGACCGCCTTCAAGGAGGTCGCGGAGGCGGTGGTCTGCTATGACCTGCATCCCGGCGAGGGCGAGAGGCCCCTGGCGTTCCGGCGGGATCCGCGCTCCCTGTTCGAGCTGGTCGCGGACGTCCTGGGCTACCCGGCGCTGGAGGTGGTACCCACCGGCGGCGACAGCCCGGAGGAACGGGAGCGCGAGCAGTGGAACGACGGCAACAACGTGCTGGCCTTGAGCCCCGGCGTCGTCGTCGGCTATGACCGCAACGATGACACCAATGCGGCTCTGGAGGCGGCGGGTATCGAGGTGCTGGCCATTCCCGGCGCCGAGCTGGGAAGGGGACGCGGCGGGGGGCGCTGCATGAGCTGCCCGACCCGTCGTGATCCTGTCTGAGAGGGGAGGGAAGCCGCATGACATATGGTCTCGAGAGCCGGCATCCGGCCCCCGGTGTGATCCTCGTCGCGACCTGGAGAAGCTGACATGCTGGTGGTGGCGGCACTGGGCGGCAACGCCCTCCTCAAGCGCGGCGAGCCGCTGACGGCCGCGGCGCAACGCGGTAACGTGCAGGTGGCGGTCCGCGCGCTGGCCGAGATCGTGCGGGCCGGGCATCGCTTGGTGATCACCCATGGCAACGGCCCCCAGGTGGGCCTGCTGGCGCTGCAGGGCGCGGCCTATCGGCCGGACGAGGCCTATCCGCTGGACGTGCTGGGTGCCGAGACCGAGGGCATGATCGGCTACATGATCGAGCAGGAACTGGAGAACGCGCTCGACCATGATCGGCCGGTGGCCACCCTGTTGACCCAGGTGGTGGTGGATCCCCGGGATCCCGCCTTTGCCCATCCCACCAAGTTTGTCGGGCCGGTCTACGAGCAGGCCGAAGCGGAACGTCGGGCGTCGGCGGCTGGCTGGCGTATCGCCCGGGACGGCGACAAGTGGCGTCGGGTCGTGCCGTCGCCGACGCCGCTGGAGATTCCGGACCTGCGGGTCTTGCAGCTGCTGCTCGCCCAGGGCGTGGAGGTGGTCTGCACCGGGGGCGGCGGGATCCCGGTCCTGCGCCGGGAGGATGGCAGCATGATCGGCGTGGAGGCGGTCATTGACAAGGACGCTGCCAGCGCGCTGCTGGCGCGCCAGCTGGGCGCCGACGCCCTGCTGCTGCTGACCGATGTGGAGGCGGTGTACCGGGATTACGGCACGGACGCCGCTTCCCCGGTAAGCGCCCTGACGGTGGCCAGGGCCCGGGAGATGGCCCTGCCGGCCGGTTCCATGGGACCGAAGCTGGCGGCCGCCTGTGACTTTGCGGAGGATGGGGGCATCAGCGGCATCGGCCGGCTGGTCGATGCCCTCGCCATACTGGAGGGAACGGCGGGCACGCGGGTGTCGGCCGACGCATAGGATGCGCTGATGACGCAGCATGAAGCCCAGTTGGAGGCCGAGGAGGCCACCGGTTACATCGTCGCCATTCGCGGCGGCGTCGTGGACGTCAGGTTTGCCGGGCAGGTCCCCGGCATCCGGGAGCTGCTCCATGCCGGGAAGGTCGGCCTGGAGGTGGCCGGCCTGGCGGATGATGGGGTGGTGCGCTGCATGGCGCTGGGGCCGGTCAGGGGGCTGGGGCTCGGCATGCCGGTGCGGGCCACCGGCGCGCCGATCAGCGTGCCGGTCGGCGACGCCGTGCTGGGCCGCATGCTGAACATGTTCGGTGCGCCGATCGACCGCAAGCCTGCGCCGGTGACCGCGGAACGGCGCGCCATCCACCAGGCGCCTCCCCGGCTGGAAGACCGTGTCGTGCGCAGCAGGATCCTGGAGACCGGCATCAAGGCCATCGACCTGCTGTCGCCCATCGAGCGAGGCGGCAAGACCGGCCTGTTCGGTGGCGCCGGCGTGGGCAAGACCGTGTTGATCACCGAACTGATCAACAACACGGTGCAGCAGCTCAAGGGCGTGAGCCTCTTCTGTGGCATCGGCGAGCGCTCACGCGAGGCGGAAGAGCTCTACCGGGAAATGGGCGAGGCCGGCGTGCGCGACAACACCGTGATGCTGTTCGGCCAGATGAACGAAGCGCCCGGTGTGCGCTTCCTGGTCGGCAAGACCGCCCTGACCATGGCCGAGCATTTCCGCGACGAGCAGCACCGCGATGTGCTGCTGCTGATCGACAACATCTTCCGCTTCGTGCAGGCCGGCTCGGAGGTCTCCGGGCTGCTGGGCCGCATGCCCTCGCGGGTGGGCTACCAGCCGACGCTGGCGACCGAGCTGGCGGAGCTGGAGGAGCGCATCACCTCCACCCGCCAGGCCGCCATCACCTCGGTCCAGGCCGTCTACGTGCCGGCCGACGACTTCACCGACCCCGCGGCCGCGCATATCTTCTCGCACCTGTCGGGCTCGGTCGTGCTGTCGCGCAAGCGGGCCAGCGAGGGCCTGTACCCGGCCATCGACCCCCTGGCCTCCTCCTCGGTCATGCTCACGCCCTCGGTGGTGGGGCAGCGTCATTACGACATCGCCCGCGCGGTGCGCCGCACCCTGGCCGAATACGAGGAACTGCGCGATATCATCGCCATGCTGGGCATCGAGGAACTGTCGGCCGCCGACCGGGCCACCGTGGCCCGCGCACGCCGGCTGGAGCGCTTCCTGACCCAGCCCTTCTTTACCACGGGCTCGTTCACCGGGACCGAGGGCAAGCGCGTGTCCATCGACGATACCCTCGAGGGGTGCGACACCATCCTGAACCAGACCCGTTTCGCGCATGACGAGGGCGACTACTACATGATCGGGGCCCTTTCCGACCTGGAGGAGGAGGCATGAGCCTGTCAGCCGAGATGCAGGTGACCCTGCGGCTGCCGACCCGGACCCTGTTCGAGGGCCCGGCGACCCGGCTGTTTGCGGAGGCGGAAAACGGGGCCTTCGGGATGCTGCCGAACCATATCGACTTCGTCACCGCGCTGGTGCCCTCCGTGCTGATCCTGACCCTGGCGGACGGCGAGGAACGGATCTTCGGCATCGACGAGGGGATCCTGGTGAAGAAGGGACACGACGTGGATATCGCCATTCGGCGCGGCGTCCAGGGCAGCGACCTGGCCTCGCTGAGGGAGACCGTGCAGGAGAGCTTCGTCGAGGTGGATGAAGAGGAGCGCGTGGCCCGCTCCGCCCTGTCTCGCCTGGAGGCGGGCATCGTGCGGCGGTTTGCCGACCTGCAGCGGCCCAGGACACCATGACCCGGAAGCGCAAGTCTCCGGTGGAGGACATCGGCCGTCGCGCCCGGCGCCGGGAGAGGGCCCGGAACGACCCGGGCTCGAGCCCGCTGCGGGGGCTCGGGGTCTTCGGCATGATCGGCTGGTCGATCGCGGTGCCCACCGTGGGCGGCGCCTTTCTCGGGCTGTGGCTCGACCGCCACATGCCGCAGGCGTTTCAGTGGACCATTGCCCTGATCCTGGGGGGCGTGGCGCTGGGCAGCTTCATTGCCTGGGCCTGGGTCAGCAAGGAAGCCAACGACAAGGGGAGCGAGCATGATGACGATTGACTGGCACGCCGTGATCACCGGCTTCGGCGCCGGTGTCGCCGTCAGTATCCTGTACTTCCTGGGCCTGGCGCTGAGCGTCCGCCTGGCGCTGCGCCTGACTCGGCCCGTCCCGGTCCTGCTGCCCAGTGCCGCGCTGCGGATCGGGGGGCTGCTGGCAGCCGGCTGGTGGGTGACCGACGGGGGCACCCTGGGCGGGGCCTTCGTGGGCTATGTACTCGCCTTCTTCCTGGTGCGCTTCATCGCCACCCTGATGGCCCGGCTACCCCGGGTGAAGGAGGCCGGATGCAACTGACACCCGACGAGACGACGGTCTTCACCCTCTGGGGCCTCGGCATCAACGAGACCGTGGTCAATACCTGGATCGTCATGGCCCTGCTGACCGTTGCCTCGATGCTCGTGACCCGGAAGCTGCGGCCGGACGTGCCGCCGAATCGCTGGCGAACGACCCTGGAGGTGATCGTCACCGGGATCCAGCGGCAGGTCGAGGACATCTCGCCGCAGTCGTCGCGCCACGTCCTCTACTTCTCGGGGACGCTGTTCCTGTTCATCGCGCTGTCCAACCTGCTGCTGGTCGTGCCGGGCTTCACGCCGCCCACGGCCTCGCTGTCGACCACGGCGGCCCTGGCCCTGTCGGTGCTGATCGCCGTCCCGCTGTTCGGCATCACCCGACAGGGCATCGTCGGCTACCTGAAGACCTACATCCAGCCCTCCATCGTCATGCTGCCCTTCAACATCATCAGCGAGTTCTCCCGGGGGATCTCGCTGGCCATTCGCCTCTACGGCAACGTGATGAGCGGGGCGGTCATCGCCGGCATCCTGCTGGGCGTGGCGCCGTTCTTCTTTCCCGTGGTGATGGACGTGCTGGGCCTGCTGACCGGCCTGATCCAGGCCTACATCTTCGCCATCCTGGCGACCGTCTACATCTCGTCGGCCACGGCCACCGTCAACAAGCCCGACCACGATCTCGACAGCGAACGTGAACATAAGGAGCAAGATCGATGACTGATGCAGCCATGATTGCGGCCATCTCCATCTTCACCGCGGGACTGACGGTGGCTTTCGGTGCGCTGGGCCCGGCGCTGGGGGAGGGGCGCGCCGCGGCTGCCGCCCTGGCCGCCATCGCCCAGCAGCCGGACTCGGCCTCCACCCTGTCGCGCACCCTGTTCGTGAGCCTGGCCATGATCGAGTCCACGGCGATCTACTGCTTCGTGGTGGCGATGATCGTGCTGTTCGCCAACCCGTTCATGGATGCCTTCCTGCAAGCCACCCAACCGGCGGCAGGCTGAGCCATGTCGATCGACTGGGTCACGGTCCTCGCCCAGATCGCCAACTTCCTGGTGCTGGTCTGGCTGCTGAAGCGCTTCCTCTACAAGCCGATCCTCAAGGGCATCGATTCCCGCGAGGCCGAGATTGCCGAACGGATGGGGGAGGCCAAACGGGCCAAGGAGAAGGCGGCTGCCGCGGAGGCGGACTTCGTGGCACGCCAGCAGAAGCTGCAGGCCGACCAGGACGCCCTGGCGGAGCGGGTGCGCGAGCAGGCGAAGCAGCAGCGGGACGCCCTGCTGGCCGAGGCTCACGAGAAGATGGAGCAGGAACGCCAGGATAGCCTGGCGCACCTGGCCCGCGAACGGGAGCGCTTCACGTCGGAGCTCTATCAGGCGAGTGCCGAGACGCTCTACCAGCTGGCCGGCCGGGCGCTGCAGGACCTGGCCGACGAGCGCCTGGATGAGCACATCGCCCTGCACGTGATCGGCAAGCTGGCGCCGCTGTCGGACGAGCTGGCCTCGGCCGCCGAGCATGCCGAGGAGGCGGTGGCCACCACCCATGCGCCGTTGCCGGAGGGGGCCTGCCACGAGGTCGAGGCCGCCCTGGCGGCCCGGGTGCCCGGCCTTCCCCTGCGCTTCGCCACCGATGACAGCCAGTCCCCCGGCCTGGTCCTGCGCATCGGCAGCCTCGAGCTCGCCTGGACGGTCGAGAGCTACACCGACGAGCTGGTCGAGCTGCTCAAGGAGCGCCTGGCCAGCGGCGAGTCGGGCAGGGTGAACGCGCATGGCGGATGAAACGCACCGGCCCGACGTGCAGGACTTCATCGACCTCCTGCTGGACAGCCCCGCTCCCTCGCCGGTGCTGGCCGAGGTGGGGACGGTCGCCACGGTGGGCGACGGGATCGCCGTGGTCTCGGGGCTCGGGCGGGCCCTGTCGGATGAGCTGCTGGTCTTCGCCTCGGGGGTTCGCGGCGTGGTGCTGGACCTTGAGCCGGACCGGCTGGGCGTCGTGCTGCTGGGCCCCTCGGAGCGAGTGAGGGCCGGTGAGGATGTCTGGCGCACCCACAAGGTGATCAGCGTGCCGGTCGGGCCGGGCCTGGTCGGTCGGGTGGTCGACGCTACCGGCCAGCCCCGGGACGGCAAGGGCAGGGTGACCGCCGTGGCCGAACGGCCGGTGGAGGCCCGGGCGCCGGACATCCTCAGCCGCGGGGCCGTCAAGCGCCCCCTGGCGACGGGCCTCAAGGCGGTCGATGCCGCGGTGCCGGTCGGCCTGGGGCAGCGGGAACTGATCATCGGCGACCGCCAGACCGGCAAGACCTCCATCGCCCTGGATACCATCCTCAACCAGGCCCGCTCGGAGGTCCTGAGCATCTATTGCGCCATCGGTCAGCGCGGGGACGCGGTGGCCAGGGTCATCGAGGCGCTCCGGGAGAGCGGGCAGCTGGCCAACACCATCGTGGTCGTCGCCGGCGACGAGGACGCGCCGGGACTGGCCTATATCGCGCCCTATGCGGCGATGACGATGGCGGAATACTTCGCCGACCAGGCCCGGGACGTGCTGGTCGTCTTCGATGACCTCACCCACCACGCCCGCTCCTATCGCGAGCTCTCGCTGCTGCTGCGGAGACCGCCGGGGCGCGAGGCGTTCCCCGGGGACATCTTCTACGTGCATGCCAGGCTGCTCGAGCGGGCCGGCCAGTTCACCGAGGAGGCCGGGGGCGGTTCCATCACCGCCCTGCCCGTGGTGGAGACCCAGGCAGAAAACCTCTCGGCCTACATCCCGACCAACCTCATCTCGATCACCGACGGCCAGATCTACCTGTCGCCGCGGCTGGTGCGCAAGAACCAGTTCCCGGCCGTGGACCTCGGGGTGTCGGTGTCGCGGGTGGGCGGCAAGGCCCAGCACCGCGCCTTCCGGGACGTCGCCGGCAACCTGCGCGTCACCCTCTCCCAGTTCGAGGAGCTGGAGGACTTTGCCCGCTTCGGTACCCGGCTGGATGACGCCACCCGGGCCCGCCTGAGCCGGGGCGCGGCGGTCCGGGCGGCATTGCGCCAGCCCGAGCGGGACCCGGTACCGGCCGTGGAGCAGCTGCTGGTGCTGCTGGCGGCGATGGAGGGCCTGTTCGACGGGCTGTCGGAGACCGAGGTGGTGGCCGCCATGGAGACCATCCGGGCCTCGGTGGGGGACGCCCTGACGGGGGTCGCCGCGCGCATCGCCCGCAACGAGCCCCTGGAGGAGGAGGACCGCGCCGCCATCCTCTCGGTGGCGCGGTCCGCCCTCGGCAAGCAGGAGGACGGCCGTGACGCAGACACTTGAAGCCCTCTCCCGCCGCTTTGATACGCTGACCAGCATCCGCGGGATCGTGCACACCATGAAGACGATCTCGGCCATCAATGCCGTACCCTATGAGCGTGCCGCCCGCTCCATCGAGGCCTATCACCGCACCGTGCGCAGCGGACTGCACGCGTTCGTCGCCAGAACCGGCCCTATCGCCATGCCGTCCGTGGAGCTGGCCGACAGCGTCGTGGTGGTCTTCGGCTCCGACCATGGCCTGTGCGGCAACTACAACGAACTGCTCGCCGAGAAGGTAGCGGCGGAACTCGTGCCGGCGACGGCCGGACACGCCGCCCTTCGGGTGCTGTGTGTCGGCGCCCAGATGCATGACGCCCTGGCGGGGCAGGGCCTCAGCCCCGAGAGCGTGCTGCTGCCCCCGGCCTCGGCGGAGGGTATCGGGCGCCTGGCGGGCAGCATCGTCACCCGGCTGGACGACATCGGCGGCGGCGAGCCTCACCATCGCAAGGTCACGCTGGCCTTCACCCAGCGCGCCGGGCGCGGGCAGCACGAGCCGGTGCTGATGCCGCTGCTGCCCCTGGGGCAGGCGTTGCTCTCGGAGCTCGCCGGCCGGCCATGGCAATCCCGCTCGCTGCCCGACTATTCGATGCCCAGCGCCGAGCTGTTTGCCGCCCTGTTGCGCAGCCATATCTTCGCCAGCGTCTTCCGTGCCTCGGCGGAGGCCATGGTCACCGAGAATGCTGCACGCCTTGCCCTGATGCAGCAGGCCGAGAAGTCGGTGGACGAGCGCCTGGACGAGGTGAAGGGGCAGCTGAGATCGGTGCGCCAGGATGACATTACCACCGAGCTGCTGGACGTCATCATCGGCTTCGAGGCGCTGCGCAACTCTTCTCGCAGCTCTTCTCGCGACGTTCCTCGCAGGGCGTCCCGCGGGACCTGAGCCCAGGGGGCGGTGTTCAAGAATTGCAGCGCTCAGCGGGCGCAGGTGCGAAAGCCGGCCAGGATGTCCTGGCGGTCCGGCGTGAAGAAGTTGCGGTAGCTGTTGTGGGCCAGCCGCGAGCGGGTGGCCCAGGCGCCGCCGCGCAGCACGTAGCGCCCCTCCCGGAACCAGGGGGCCGAGTAGTCGCGGTAGAGCTCGGGTTCGAAGCCCGGGAAGGGCGCGAAGGGCGAGGCCGTCCACTCCCAGACGTTGCCCAGCATCTGCCGGCAGCCGAAGGCGCTGTCGCCCTCGGGCAGCGCCGCCACGTCGAGCCGGCACAGGCGCCAGCCGTCCAGGTTGGCCCGACCGGCATCCGGCGGCGTCTCGCCCCAGGGGAAGCGTCGCTTGCCGGGGGCGAGTGCGCTCCCGTCGGCCGACGGCGCCCGGCTGGCGGCGACTTCCCACTCCGCCTCGCTCGGCAGGCGTCGCCCGGCCCAGCGGCACCAGGCCTCGGCCTCGTGCCAGCCGACGTGCACCACCGGCTGGTGGAGAGCCAGCGGCAGCCAGCGGTCGAAGCAGCGCGCCTCCCAGTGGCCATCGGTGTCGCGGCGCCAGTAGATCGGCCCCTGCAGCGCCTGGTGCTCGCGCCACTGCCAGCCCGCCTCGCTCCACAGCTCGCGCCGCGCGTAGCCGCCATCTTCGATGAAGGCGGCGTACTCTGCGTTGGTGACCGGCGCCCGGGCGATCGAGAAGGGCGCCACCTCGACCTCCAGGGGCGGCTTCTCGTTGTCGAAGCGGAAGGGCACGTCCTTGTCGGAGCCTAGCCGGTGGCGCCCGCCGGGGATGGCGACATCGCCGGGCAGGGGCCCGTGCGAGGCGGGAGCGGGGCGCTGGCCCGGCGGTGGGGTGCCCAGGTCCGGGGCCGGGTCGCCCAGCGTCTGGCGGGTATAGAGGAAGGCCTCGCCGTGCATGTCCTCGTGCAGGGTGGTGAGCTGGTAGACATAGCTCTGGGCGGCGCTCGCGGTGCCGTCGGGCAGGCGCTCGAGCATCGCCTGCTGTACCCGCGACAGGTAGTCCAGGGTCTCGTCGCGGGAGGGCAGCGGTAGCGCCCAACGGTCGTCGTGGGCGATGCTGCTCGAATCGAACAGCCGGTCGGCGCCGGCGAGCCGGTAGTCGGGCAGGCCATACAGGCCGCGCAGGGCGAAATGGTCGTGGAAGAAGCCCAGGTGGCCGAGCTCCCACAGCGGCGGGTTGACGATCGCCAGGCGTGGGCCCAGCTCGCGGGCCTCGAGGATGTCCTGCATCAGCGCCAGGCTGCGGGTGCGGGCATCGACGAGCATCGCCGCCAGCTCATCGGCGGCCCGCGGCGGCGTCGGCGGTGTGCCGAGAGGTGAAGAGGGCATGCTGACTTCCTCGAGGAGAGACCATGGCATTGAAGGTAGCCCTGATCAGCCCGGCGGGTCGAGGCTCCCGCGCCGGCAACCGTGCCACGGCGACCCGCTGGGCGGGGCTGCTGCGGGCACTGGGCTGCCGGGTGCGGATCGCCGGTTCCGAGGACGACACGGGCCAGTGGCATATCGCCGGCCGGCCGCCCGACCTGGTGATGGCGCTGCATGCCTGGCGCAGCCAGGGGGCCATCCGCGCCTGTCGCCAGGCCTTCCCGGGCTGCCCCCTGGTGGTGGTGCTGACGGGCACCGATGTCTATCGCTTCCAGCACAGCCATCCCGAGGCGTTCGAGGAGAGCCTGGCGGCGGCGGATGCCCTGGTCGGCCTGCATGACCGCCTGGCCGAGGACCTTCCCCCGCGTTTCCTGCCGCGGCTGCAGGTCGTCCACCAGTCGGCGCGACCCTTGCCGCCGCATGCCCCGGGGCCGGGCGGGCGATATGTCGAGGTCCTGGTCGCCGGCCACCTGCGCGAGGAGAAGGACCCGCTGCGCGCGGCGCTTGCGGTGCGCGACCTGCCGGCGGACTCGCGGCTGCGGGTCATCCAGCTGGGCGCCGCCCTGGACGAGGCCTGGGCCAGGGCGGCCCGTGACGAGATGGCGGGTAACCCCCGCTACCGCTGGCTGGGTGACCAGCCCCGCTGGCGGGTGCGACGGTGGATGGCCCGGGCCCGGCTGATGGTGATCAGCTCGCGCATGGAGGGGGGCGCCAACGTGGTCAGCGAGGCCTGCGTGGCCGGCCTGCCGGTGCTGGCCTCCGATATCCCGGGCAACCGCGGCCTGCTGGGCGAGGACTATGTCGGCTACTTCCCGGTGGCCGATACCGCGGTGCTGCGCGACCTGCTGCGCCGCGCCGAGACCGAGCCGGCCTTCATCGACCGGATGCGCCGCCAGGTGCTGGCGCGGGCGCCCCTGTTCCGGCCCAAGGCCGAGCGCGAGGGGCTGGCGCGGGTGCTCACCGCCTGCGGGCTCACCCCCTGATGCCGTCCCGCCTTCGCCACCCTCCGCACACTATCATCGATCCTCAGCCCGTCAGATGGATGGGCTCCAGCGCCTCGCCGGGGTCGAGGACCCGGCCGATGAGGGCGGCCCGGGCGTAGCCCAGGGCATGCAGGGCGTCCAGGCAGGCCTCGGCACGCTCGGCGGGCACGCTGGCCAGCAGCCCACCGGCGGTCTGGGGGTCGAAGAGCAGCGGGTAGCGGGGATGCTCGACCCACGCGGCCTGGTTGCGGATGGCGCGGCGCAGGCGCACGTTGGCGGGCTGCAGGGAGCTCAGGATCCCGGCGGCGACGGTCTCCTCCGCGCCCTCGAGCAGCGGCAGGGCGGCCAGGTCGAGCTCGGCATCCACGCCCGAGGGACGGGTCATCTCCACCAGGTGCCCCAGCAGGCCGAATCCGGTGAGGTCGGTGCAGGCGGTGGCGCCGTGCTCGCGCAGGCAGTTCGCCGCCTGGCGGCTGGACTGGCCCATGCTCGTGAGTGCCGCATCGATCCAGCGCCCGCGGGCGGCGAGCCGCGCATGGGCGGCGAACAGGGTGCCGGTGCCGATGGGCTTGGTCAGGATCAGCGCCTGGCCGGGACGCAGGCCGCCCTTCGTCAGGGCGCTGTCGCCGCCGGCATCGATCAGGCCATTGACGGCAAAGCCCAGGGCCAGCTCGCTGCCCTCGCCGGTGTGCCCGCCGACCAGGGCGCAGCCCGCCTCGTTGAGCACCTCCACGGCGCCGGCCATCATCTGGTAGACGGTGTCCTCCACCTTGGCCTCGAGTCCCTGGGGCACCGTGGCCACGGCGGTGGCGGTCTGCGCCTCGGCGCCCATGGCGAAGATGTCGCCCAGGGCGTGGTTGGCGGCGATCCTGCCGAAGACATAGGGGTCGTCGATGAAGGCGCGGAAGAAGTCGATGGTATGCACCATGTCCTTGCCCGGCGGTACCCGCACCACGGCGGCGTCGTCCGGGGCATGCAGGCCGACCAGGACCTCCTCGCGTGCCACCGGCTCCAGGGTCGAGAGGGCCCGGGAGAGCACCGAGGCGCCCACCTTGGCCCCGCAGCCGCCGCAGCGCATGGCGACGGCCGAGATCGCCTGGTCGTGCTCCTCCTCGTCCAGTACCACCCGGCTGGGGGCTGTGGCCTTCATGGTGTCCTGCGTCATGGGCGGCAGGTCGTTGAAGCGGGCCATGAAGCGCCGGTCGATGAAGTCCTTCCAGCGCCATACCCAGTCGCCGGCCAGGCACAGGCGCCCCCGGGAGGCCACGGCGTGGCGGTCGCCGGTGCTGATCAGGGCCAGCCATCTCGCCTGGGGGCGGTAGGGGGTGAGGGGGCGGCCGGTCACGACGGCGCGCAGGTTGTCGGCCAGCGGTCGGCCCTGGCGCACGGCGAAGACCCCGGCCTTCTCGCGGGGATGGTTGACCTGGCGGGCGATGTCGCCGGCGGCGAAGACGCGCGGGTCCGACGGCGAGCGCAGGGTGTCGTCGACCTGGATGAAGCCGTCGTCATCGAGCTCGAGCCGGGTGTCCTTGAGCCACTCGGCACCGCCGGCGTTGGTCACCCAGACGATCTCGTCGGCGCCATGCCAGGTGCCGTCGGCGGCCTGCAGGCGGCCCGCCTCGACGTCGACGACCTCGGTGGCGGTATGCACCTCGATGCCGCGGCGGGCCAGGGTGTCGCGGAACTGCGCCCGTACCCGGGCATTGTGGGTGGGCAGGATGCTCTCGCCGCGGGTGAAGAGGGCAAAGGAGAGCTCGGCCGGGTCGCGCCCGCGGGCGGCCAGCTCCCTGCCCAGCCGGTACTGCATGGCCAGCAGCAGCTCGACGCCGCCGGCGCCGCCGCCGACCACCGCGACGCGGGTCCGGCCCGGATGCGCCTCGATGCGCCGGAGCAGCGTCTGCCAGCGGTCGTTGAACTGGTGGATCGGCTTGACCGGGACGGCGTGCCCGGCGGCACCACCGAGCGCATCCACGCGCGGCGTCGAACCGATATTGATCGACAGCCAGTCATAGGGCACCGGGGGGCGCGAGCGGCAGAGCACCCTGCGCGCGTCGTGGTCGATGCCCACGGCCTCGTCGGCGAAGAAGCGTGCCCCGGCGTATTCGGCCAGCCGGCGCAGGTCGATATGCACATCGTCGTAGCCGTAGTGCCCGGCGACGTAGCCCGGCAGCATGCCCGAGTAGGGGGTGTGGGTGTCGCGGCAGATCAGGGTGAGCCTGACGCCCGGCTCGGGCTTCATGGCGAAGCGCTTCAGCACCCCCACGTGGGTGTGCCCGCCGCCGACGAGGACGATATCCCGTAATGCTGGTAACCCCGGGGGCTGCTGCGGTTGCTGCATGGTCAGGCTCGCTCTAGATTGGTGAGGTGCTGCCGCCACAGTCTAAAGGCAAATCGGTGAGGCGACGCCATCCCGGCGGTCTCCGTGATGCCGCAGCCAGTCGCCAGAACCGTTCGCCAGCGAGGGGCCCTGATGTCCACTGCCGTGCAGTTCCATGACCAGCATCCCGGCGAGGCGGGGCCCTCGTTTCGCGACGAGGTGATCCAGGGGCTCGGCGCCACGCCGAAGGCCCTCTCGCCCAAGCACTTCTATGACGAGCGGGGCTCGCGGCTCTTCGAGGCGATCTGCGAGCTGCCCGAGTATTACCTGACCCGCACCGAGGAGGGCATCCTCTCCCGGGCCGCCGACGAGATCGCGGCGCGGGTCGGCCCGGACTCGCTGATGGTCGAGCTGGGCAGCGGCGCCAGCCGCAAGGTCCGGCTGCTGCTGGAGGCGATGCGCCCCCGCCGATACCTCGGCATGGACATCTCCCGTGACTTCCTGCTGCAGAGCACCCGTCGCCTGGCGGCGGACTACCCCTGGCTGGAGGTGCATGCCGCCTGGGGGGATTTCTCGCGCCGCCTCGAGCTGCCCCCGGGCGTCGAGGGCCGCCGGGTGGTGGCGTTCTTTCCCGGCTCGAGCATCGGCAACTTCACGCCGCGCGAGGCCGAGGCCTTCCTGGTCCGCCTGCGACGGGCGATGCCGCCGGGCAGCGGGGTGCTGATCGGGGTCGACCTGGTCAAGGACCACGACATCCTGGAGGCGGCCTACAACGATGCCGCGGGTGTCACCGCGGCCTTCAACCTCAACCTGCTGGCGCGCATGCGCCGCGAGCTGGGGGCCGCGGTCGAGATGGATGCCTTCCGCCACCGCGCCTTCTTCAATGCGCCGGCCTCGCGCATCGAGATGCACCTGGTCAGCGAGCAGCGCCAGGCCATCACCCTCGATGGGCAGCGCTTCGCCTTCGAGGAAGGCGAGACGCTGCATACCGAGAATTCCTGCAAGTACAGCGTGGCGGGGTTCCAGGCCCTGGCGGCGCGTGCCGGTTACCGGTCACGCGCCGCGTGGTGCGATGACGCGGCGCTGTTCAGCGTGCACTATCTCTCAAGCGACTAGCTCTCGAGCGACCAGCCCTCGAGCAACTAGCTGTCGCGCGACCGGCCGCTCGCTGGGCCGGGCAGCGCTGCCCGTCAGGCCTCGAGCCGGGTCACCCGGATCGGCATGCCCTGGCGCACGGCGGCGCCGCTGATGGGCTCGAGCCAGGTGCCGTCCACGCTGCGAGTCGGGTCCTTGAAGCCCAGGTCGTTGATGTTGATGCCGGCGCGCAGCCACTCGAGGTCGGGCTGGGACTCGCCGTCGATCACGTGGGGGGTGGCCCCCAGGTCGCGGTGGCCATAGCCGTGCTCGATGCCCAGGGCCCCCGGCATCACCCCCTCGCCGACCAGTGCCAGGGCCACCACACTGCCGCCGGGGCTCTCGATGCGGATGGTATCACCGTGAGTGATGCCGAAGCGCTCGGCGTCCTGGCGGTGCATCATCACCGGGTTGTAGGGCTTGATCATGCGCAGCCGCTCGAGGCCGATGGCGTAGGAGTTCATCAGGTTGGACTTGAACGAGAACGCCAGCAGCGGCCACTCCTCCTCGGTGAACACCTCGCGCATGGCGCGGCCGTCGGCCAGCGGCGGCAGGCCGTGGCGGGGCACGCCGCGGTTGGGCTCGCCGGTCTGGGTGTTGATGCTGGTGCCCACCTGCTCGTTGTAGACGCACAGGGTGCGCTTCCAGGCGCTGGTGAGGTTCTCGCCCTTGAAGTGGTCCTTGAAGTCCTCGAAGCGCCCGCCGCGGGCGTAGAGGTAG
Organism: Halomonas sp. CKK8; assembly: GCF_029625235.1. Classification (NCBI taxonomy): domain Bacteria; kingdom Pseudomonadati; phylum Pseudomonadota; class Gammaproteobacteria; order Oceanospirillales; family Halomonadaceae; genus Halomonas; species Halomonas sp. CKK8. The sequence goes on from NZ_CP121193.1 coordinate 600,236, forward strand.
GCCACCGGGCCGCGCTCCTCGGGCTTGAGGGTGCGCTCGAGGCGTGGCAGCAGGGGCGCGATCCCCCCATGGGCGATATCGCTCTCGTCGGCGTCGGGCAGCGGCTCGCCCTGCATGGCGACGTTGGCGGCGGCGCGCAGGAAGAAGTCCTCGGCGCGGTTCAGCGGGTGCAGGTTGCCGTCGGCGTCGGGGATCGCGCCCTCGCCGAAGCCGGGCAGCCCCAGGCGCTTGGCGGTGGCGATGAAGAAGCTCTCCATGGAGACCGGCTCGCCTTCCTCGGTCTTCTGCTGGCGCGGCTCCACCACCGGCCAGCAGGCGGTGGTCATCCTGCCCAGGGCGCCCTTCCAGGCGCCGGTGAAGCCCCACACCTCGTACATCACCGAGTCCGGCACGATGTAGTCGGCGTAGCGGTTGGTCTCGTTGAGGAAGCCGTCGACGGCCACGTAGAGCCCCAGGCGCTTCGGGTCCTTGAGCTTGTCGGCGATCAGCGCCTCCAGGCCCGCCTGGCCGTAGATGGGGTTGGCCATGCAGCCGATCACCGCCTTGATCGGGTAGGGGTAGCCATCCAGCGCCGAGGGCAGGTGCTCGGTCAGCGTCGGCGGTGCCAGCGAGCGCCAGGGGGCGCGGGCGGGGTAGGGGTTCTCCCCGGCTGCCACCTTGCGCTGGTACTCAGAGGACTTCTCGTAGGGGAAGCGCGAGCGGGAGAGGAAGACCCCCTGGGGGCCGCGCTTGCCCGGGAAGTTCGCCAGGTCATAGCGGGGGCCTTCGCCCACGCCGTTGAACTGGCCGCCGCCCGGGGCGCTGCCGCCCTTGCGGTTGTGGTTGCCGGCCAGCACGTTGAGCATCTGCATGCCGAAGGCGGCGTAGAAGCCGTTGCCGGACATCATCCCGCCATGGGAGTTGGTCACCGCGCGACGGCCGTGGCTGGCGAAGCGAGTGGCCAGGTCGACGATGGTGGCCTCGGGGATGCCGCAGTGCTCGGCATACTCGGCCAGGGTGTACTCGTTGGCGGACTCTCGCAGCAGCACCATGCTGCTCTTGACCCGCACGTTCTCGCCAGGCCCTTCCTCAAGACCAGCGAGTTCGACGTCGCGGTCGACGAAAAGCTCTGCGGCCATGGCGTCGGTACTCTTCGCCAGCTCGCCGTCGGCCACCACCATGGGCACGTCGGCATCGCTTTCCGCCTCGGCCAGGCCCAGGTCGCTGGCGCGCAGGAAGCGGCCGCGGCGCGGATGGTCCTCGGCGGTGATCACCAGGTGGGTGGCGTTGGTGTGGGTCGCTTCATTGGCGGCGTCCGCGGCGGGCTGGCCGGGCAGCGCCAGGAACTCCTTCGCGTAACCCTCGTGGTCGAGCAGCCACTGGATCATGGCCATGGCCAGGGCGCTGTCGGTGCCCGGGCGGATCGGCACCCAGCGGTTGTGGTCGGCGGCATGGGAGGCCGAGGCGTTGAGGCCCGGATCCACCACCACGTAATCCAGGCTGCCCTCTGCGCGCGCCTGGGCGATCAGCCGCCCCTGGCGCTTGAAGGGGTTGCCGGCCTGGCTGGGGGCGGTGCCCACGTAGAGGATGAAGTGGGCGTTCTGGATGTCCGGCTTGGTGTGGGCGTTCTTGGCCAGGTCATCCATCACCGCGCCGGAACCCATGCGATAGGCCAGGCCGCAGTAGGAGCCATGGTGGCCGTAGTTGCGGGTGCCGAAGGCGTTGAAGGCGAAGCGCTTGAGCAGTGCCGAGCGGCCGTAGTCGGTGGCCTCCATCACCATCAGCTGGTTGGCCTTTGGGCCGTACTCGGGGTTCTCCGGGTCGATGGGGGTGTCGAGGTCGTGGATGGCGCGCAGCCCGTCCACGTGGCCCTCGCCGAACAGGTCGCCGCCCTCGCAGATCTCCTCGATGACCTGCTCGAAGGGTACCTTCTCCCATTCACGGCTGCCGCGCCTGCCCACCCGCTTGAGGCAGTGGGTGACGCGGAAGGGGCTGTCGATCTGCGCCATCATGGCGTTGCCCCGGGCGCAGGCGGTGGAGCGGTTCTGCTGGCCCTGGTCGCCGAAGGCGCTGACGCTGCGCAGCGCCTCGACCACCGGGGTGCGCATGGGGAGGTGCTCGTCGGCGGAGAGCGGGTGGTAGGGGTTGCCGGCCACGCGCAGCACCTGGTCGGTATCGTTGTCGACGCGTACCCGCACGCCGCACTTGGTGGTGCAGCCGTAGCAGACGGTGAAGGCCACGCGCTGGTCCGGGTTGAGGGTCAGCTCGCCGCTCGCGGGGTCGACGGTGTATTCCGGCGCCAGGGAGTTGCCGTGGATGCGGTGCTCGGGCGTCTCGCCGGCGCTGCCGGTGACGCCCTTGCCCATCTTGATCAGCGGGTCGGAGTAGCCGGCGGCGAAGGTGGCGGCGCCGCCGGCAGCGACGGCGCCCTTGAGGAAGCGGCGACGTGAGGTGTCGGGTGACTTAGCCATGACGGAGGGCTCCTTCGACGTCAGTGTGGTCGGGTGCGGCAGGGGAGGCGTCGGCGGCGCTGCCGCCCTGGATGGCCTGGCGCCACGGCACGAAGAGGTCGATCAGCAGGAGGGCGGCGAGCCACAGGCCGAAGGTGCCGACGATGCCGAGGATGCCGGAAGAGCCGGCGGGAATGCCGTAGTGGTGGAAGCCGGCGCTGTGGCGGGCCACGGTCTGCACGTCCATCAGCACCACCCAGCGGAACATCCAGCCCACGTGCAGGGCCACCAGGCCGAGCACCCAGGCCCAGGCATGGAGCGCCGGGCGGCGTGAGGCGGGGCGGGTGAGCAGGGTGAGCACCGCGCCGAACAGCACCAGGCCGGTGAGGCCGCCCCAGATCGCGGTGCTGCGCCACTCGGCGCTGTCGCGCACGGATTCCATGGCGGCGGCCACCGAGCCGACGTTGGCGTTGATGCCGTCGAGGAACCAGCTGCCGGCGACGAGTCCCGCGACCAGGCAGGCGCCCAGCATCACCTTGAGCATCTGCCGATTGACCGCCGTGCTGCGCTCACCGGCCACGCGGTTGAGCACCAGGATGAGGCCGGTGGCGGCGATGAAGCCGGTGGCCACAAACATCGGCGGCAGCCACACGGTGTGCCAAAGCGGGCGGGCCTTGACGATGGCCACCTCGGCGCCGGTGTAGAGCATGATACCGGTGGAGAGGGCGAGGGTACCGAGGCCCACCAGCACCAGCAGGGCGCGCGGCGTGGGGGCGTCGCCCAGCGACAGCCAGCGGGCCACGAAACCGGCAATGCCGGGGGCCTGGCGATGGGCCTGCAGCGCCGGGCGCCAGGCGAGCCAGGCCAGCACGATGACGCCGACCACGTAGAGGGGCAGCACCAGGCTGCCGACGGACATCCAGGAGTGGCTGTTGGCGTAGGCGTAGAAGTGCCAGAAGCGCAGCGGCTGGTGCAGGTCGGCGAGCAGCGCCACCGGCGCCACCAGGGTGGTGGTGAGGCAGGCGAGCAGGGCCAGGCGCGCGGTGGGCAACCAGGCCTTCTTGCCGAACACCAGCGCCGGGGCGGCCAGCCACAGGGTGGCGTAGGAGAGGGCAATCATGAAGAAGTACTGCACCGCCCAGGGGTACCAGGCGATGTCGTAGCGCGGGGCGAGCAGCTCAATGGCGGAATTCATAGCCCATCTCCTTGCCGTGGGGATCGAGGACGTCCAGGGCGACCGGCTCGGCGTCGGGGCGAGTGACGAAGCGCTCGTCCATGCCGAGGTAGAAGACCTGGGGCAGGGTGTTCTTCTCGGGCTGCAGCACCATCAGCTCGTCCCGGTGCTCGTCGATCATGCGGCTGATCTGGCTCTCGGGGTCGCGCATGTCGCCGATGATCCGCGCGCCGCCCACGCAGCTCTCCACGCAGGCCGGCAGCAGGCCCGCCTCCAGGCGGTGGGCGCAGAAGGTGCACTTGTCGGCGGTCTGGGTGCGCTCGTTGATGAAGCGGGCATCGTAGGGGCAGGCGTTGACGCAGTAGGCGCAACCCACGCAGCGGTCGCTGTCCACCACCACGATGCCGTCCTGGCGCTGGAAGGTGGCCTCCACCGGGCATACCGGCACGCAGGGCGGGTTCTCGCAGTGGTTGCACAGTCGCGGCAGCATGAAGGTGGCGACCTCGCCGGTCTCCTGGTGCGCCACCTCGTACTGGGAGACGGTGGTGCGGAAACTGCCCAGCGGGGCGGCGTTCTCGATATGGCACGACACGGTGCAGGCCTGGCAGCCGATGCACTGGCGCAGGTCGATGAGCATCCCGTAGCGCTTGCTGGGGTCGCCTTCGCGACGGGGCGGCTGCTGGTTGATGCCGGCGCTGGCGATGCTCGAGAGCGGCACCATCGCGGCGCCCGCGCTGAGGCGGGCCAGCTGGCCGAGCAGGGTGCGGCGAATGGGGTCCATGGCGCCTCCGGTGGCCTGGGTGGGGCGGAGTCTCCGCCCGAGGGACAAGGGTTGATACCGGAAGGCTACCTGCTACCAAGGTCTAGGCACTTGACGCCGATCAAGAGATCGTTAGCAAGCTCTTAATCCTGGCATAATGTTCATTCAAGTCATTGAGGAAAAGGGACTTTCTGACGTCCTGGCAGGCAAGAAAAAACGCCCCGCCGGGAAGGCGGAGCGTTCGCTGTTCGTCATCGTGTCGGCCTCCCGCGGGAGGGGGCGATCAGGGCGGTGAGCCGCTCGGGTCGATGGTGCGATAGACGAGGCGGAGCTCGTCCACGGAGAGATGCTCCAGCTTCCCCGAGAGAAGGTCGCTGATCTTCTGCATCGGCAGGCCTGCGCGGCGGGCGATTTCCTTGCTGCCCAGGTCTGACACGGCGATCAGCCGCGTGATGATGCGCATGAGGCGTGTACGTTTTTCCAGGTCCCTGACATCGAGGTCAGGGCAGCTTCGCGGGGGGTCGGTGAGTTCCGCGTGGGCGGTGTGACGTGCCGTGCTCATGATGCTCCAGTGGGCGGTTTCGACAGCCACACTATGGGGTCTATCCGACGATTTTGCCAGTATCGATTCGGTGATTCTTTGGTGTGAGAAGAGGCACTGTCGCGGGGTTGCTGCCCGGGGCAGGGTGTGCAGAATATCGAACCTTCCGGGCGGTCCGGCCGAGGGCCGGCATATGGCGCCAGCGGCAGATTCTTGATGCACATATCCTCATATTAAGGGGCTTGCATCGTCCTGACCTGACGGGGATTCCTCGACTGTCATGGGCCAGTTGCGACAAATGTCTAGGCTCCGGGTGTTCAATATTCCTTGAACGTTTGTCCTTCGTTTACTATTTTTGTCGATGTTTTTAGGAAAAATCTTACATCATCACAATCGACAACCGACGAGAAGAGGCAGACATGAACAACGAGACGTCCACGGAGACGCACCTGACGCGAGTCCTTGCCCGCAAGGACGTGCTGGCCCTGGCCTTCGGCGCCATGATCGGCTGGGGCTGGATCGTGCTGACCGGCAGCTGGATCCAGTCGGCCGGCAGCCTGGGGGCGATCACCGCCTTCCTGATCGGCGGGCTGATCATCGTGCTGGTGGGCCTGACCTATGCCGAGCTGGCCTCGGCGATGCCCCAGGTCGGGGGCGAGCACGTCTACAGCTACCGGGCCATGGGGCACTTCGCCTCCTTCCTCTGCACCTGGGCCATCACCCTGGGCTACGTGAGCGTGGTGGCCTTCGAGGCCGTGGCGCTGCCCACCGTGGTGGAGCACCTCTTCCCGAACTACGCCGTGGGCCAGATGTGGAACATCGCCGGCTGGGACGTGAAGGCCACCTGGGTCGCCGTCGGCGTGGCGGGGTCGGTGCTGATGATGTGGATCAACTACATCGGCGTGCGTACCGCCGCCCTGGTGCAGAAGGTGGTGACCCTGCTGATCCTGGCGGTGGGCATCCTGTTCATCACCGGGGCCCTGTTCCAGGGCAGTACCGAGACCATGCAGCCGCTGTTCAGCGTCGAGGAGGGCGTGATGGGCGGCATCATGATGGTGATCATCATGGTGCCCTTCATGTTCGTCGGCTTCGACGTCATCCCCCAGGCCGCCGAGGAGATCAACCTGCCGTTCCGCGAGATCGGCCGGGTGCTGATGATCTCGGTGATCCTGGCGGTGTTCTGGTACTCCTTCATCATCCTGGGCACCGCGCTGATGCTCGATCCCGAGGCGCTGGGCGCGAGCTCCCTGGCGGTGCCGGATGCCATGCAGGCGGCCTTCCAGGCGCCCTGGGCCGGCAACCTGATGATCCTGGCCGGTATCGCGGGCATCATCACCAGCTGGAACGCCTTCTACATCGGCGGCTCGCGGGCCATCTACGCCCTGGCGCACTCCGGCATGCTGCCGGCCTTCCTGGCCAAGCTGCACCCGAAGCATCGCACCCCGACCAACGCCATCCTGGTGATGGGGGCGCTCTCCTCCCTCGCGCCCTTCTTCGGCCGCCAGGCGCTGGTCTGGCTGGTGGTGGCCGGTGGCCTGGGCATCGTCATCGCCTACCTCTTCGTGGCGCTCTCCTTCGTGGTGCTGCGCCGGCGCGAGCCGGAGATGACGCGCCCCTTCCGGGTCCGCCGTGGCAAGACCGTGGGGGCCCTGTCGGTGATCCTGTCGGTGGTGCTGATCGGCATGTACCTGCCGGGCAGCCCCTCGGCGCTCTCCACCATCGAGTGGTTCATGTTCGCCGGCTGGATGGCGATCGGCCTGGTCCTCTATGCCTGGTCGCGTAACCGCTATGGCGTCGCCTACAGCGACACCATGATGAAGCGCGAGCTGGCCGGCGCGGATCCCTATCCCGGTCGCTGATCCCTGGTGCGACAGACGGCCGCCCCGGGAGTCCCGGGGCGGCCATCGACGACAGGACGTAAAGGATGGCCACTGGCCGTCCTTTATTTTTGACAAAAACAAAAAATATAGATATTTTTAGATTGTGTCCACGTAACGCCATGGAGCCCCTGACATGACCGTACTGACCCAGCTTCCCGAGACCGCCATGCCCCTGCCTGCCGACATCCGCGGCTTCACGCTGTCCCCCTCCGCCCAGTCGCCGCGCCTGCTGCAGCTGACCGTCAGCCGCGAGGTCGTCGAGGCCTTCCTCGAGGCCGTCGCCGAGTGGCCGGTGCAGGCCCTGGAGTACAAGTCCATGCTGCGCTTCCGCGTGGCGAAGATCCTCGACGACCTGTGCGACAACACCCTGCAGCCGGTGCTGGTCAACACCCTCGTGGATCGCGCCACCGGTGGCTTCCAGGTGGTTCCCGAAGGGCTCGACTCCGTCGAGCAGGCCGACGAGATGGTCAAGTTCGCCACCGCCGTGGCGCACCTGATGGGGCGTTCCAACTACGACGCTATGAGCGGCCAGTACTATGCCCGCTTCGTGGTCAGGAACGTCGATGACTCCGACTCCTACCTGCGCCAGCCACACCGCGTGATGGAACTGCACAACGACGGCACCTTCGTCGAGCAGGACACCGACTACGTGCTGATGATGAAGATCGACGAGCAGCACATGGAGGGCGGCAACTCCCTGCTGCTGCACCTGGACGACTGGGAGGGGCTGGAGCGCTTCTACCACCATCCGCTGGCGCGTCGGGCGATGCGCTGGACCGCGCCGCCCAGCAAGAACGTCGCCAAGGACATCTACCATGCGGTCTTCGACGTGGACGCCAGCGGCCTGCCGATCATGTCCTACATCGACCAGTTCGTGCAGCCCAAGGACTTCGAGGAGGGCAACTGGCTGACCGACCTCTCCGACTCGCTCGAGAACAGCCCGGCGATCCTCTCGGTGCCGAACCCGGTGGGCAGCTTCCTGCTGATCAACAACCACTTCTGGCTACACGGCCGGGATCGCTTCACGCCCCACCCGGAGCTGCGCCGCGAGCTGATGCGCCAGCGGGGCTACTTCACCCATGCCAAGACCCTGCGCAACCCGCGCCAGGCTTGAGCAGAGCGAGCCGAGGCGCCGCGACCCGACCGACGGGTTAGACTGACGAGGCCACGCCGTGACCACGGCGTGGCCGTCTCATGGGAGGAGCGAGGACGGCATGTACGATTTCATCATCATCGGCGGCGGCATCCTGGGCATGTCCACCGCCATGCAGCTCAAGCAGGCCTATCCGGATCGCCGCATGCTGGTGGTGGAGAAGGAGCGCGAGGCGGCGTGCCACCAGACCGGCCACAACAGCGGCGTGATCCACGCCGGGGTCTACTACACGCCAGGCAGTCTCAAGGCGCGCTTCTGCCTGGAGGGCAACCGCGCCACCAAGGCCTTCTGCGAGGCCCACGCCATCCCCTACGACAGCTGCGGCAAGCTGCTGGTGGCCACCAACGACCTGGAGATGCAGCGCATGCAGGCGCTGTGGGAGCGCACCGAGGCCAACGGCCTCACGCGCGAGTGGCTGGGCCCCGAGGCGCTCGCCGAGCGAGAGCCCAACATCACCGGGGTCGGCGGCATCTTCGTGCCCTCCAGCGGCATCGTCGACTACGCCGCGGTGACCCGGGCCATGGCCGCCGAGTTCGAGCGGATGGGCGGCGAGGTCCGCTACGGGGCGAAGGTGACCGCCCTGGAGGAGCGGCGCCAGGAAGTGGTGGTGACCACCGGCGCCGGCGAGTTCACCGGGCGCTATCTCGTGACCTGCTCGGGGCTGATGGCCGACCGGGTGGTGCGCATGCTGGGCCAGGATCCCGGCTTCACCATCTGTCCCTTCCGCGGCGAGTACTATCGGCTGCCGGAAAAGCACAACGACATCGTCAACCACCTGATCTACCCGATCCCCGATCCCTCCATGCCCTTCCTGGGCGTGCACCTGACGCGGATGATCGACGGCTCGGTCACCGTGGGCCCCAATGCGGTGCTGGCCTTCAAGCGCGAGGGCTATCGCCGGCGCGACGTGTCCCTCGGTGACATGGCGAGGATGTTCAGCGACCCGGGCATCCTCAAGGTGCTGGGACGCAACCTGAAACCGGGCCTCACGGAAATGAAGAACTCGCTGCACAGGCGAGGTTACCTTGAGCTGGTGCGCAAGTACTGCCCGAGCCTCGGCCTGGAGGACCTGGGGCCCTACCCGGCCGGGGTGCGGGCCCAGGCGGTGTCCCGCGACGGCAAGCTGGTGGACGACTTCCTGTTCGTCAACACGCCGCGCACCGTCAACGTGGGCAATGCGCCCTCGCCGGCGGCCACCTCGGCGATCCCTATCGGCGCCCATATCGTCGACAAGGTGAAGGCGCTGGTCGAGGCGTGAGGCGAGGATTCGACCTTGGGGGAATTGCCGAAAATCCCGAGGAACGTAGAAATAGTGGTATTGGGTTCTCACGCAGCGACCGTGCTAGCGTGAGGTGGGGCGCCACGAGATGCCGGCGCCGAGACACTCCACAATAAACCTGGTTCCAGGACCGGAGGATTGCCATGCGTTTCTTCAAGTACGCCGCCGCCGCCACGCTGCTGGCCACGGCCCCCCTGGCTGCCGCCCAGCAGCTCTCCATCGCCACCGGCGGTACCGGCGGTACCTACTATCCCTACGGGGGTGGCCTGGCCGAGCTGATCGGCAACCACATCGAGGGGGCCGAGGCCGTTGCCGAGGTCACTGGCGCCTCCGTGGAGAACATGGGGCTGGTGTGGCGCGGTGACTCCGACCTCGCCCTGGCGCTGGCCGACACCGTCTACCAGGCCTACAACGGTACCGGCGACTTCGAGGGCCGCCAGCTGGAGAATATCCGTGCGCTGGCCTCCATCTATCCCAACGCCGTGCAGATCGTCACCCTGGCCGATTCCGGCATCGAGTCGCTTTCCGACCTCGAGGGCAAGACGGTCTCCGTGGGCGCGCCGGGCAGCGGTACCGAGGTCAATGCCCAGGCACTGCTCGAGGCCAACGGCATCAGCTACGACGACTTCGACCCGCGGCGCCTGAACTTCAACGAGACCGCCGACGCCATCCGCGATGGCGACATCGATGCCGGCTTCTGGAGCGTGGGCCCGCCCACCAGCTCGATCATGAACCTGGCCACCACCCGCGACATCCGCCTGGTCGGCCTGAGCCAGGAGGAGATCGCCAAGGCCAAGGAGGCCGAGCCCGTCTTCGCCGCCTACAAGCTGAAGGCCGGCCTCTACGAGGGCATGGACGAGGCGGTGCAGAGCATCGGCATCCCCAACGTGCTGGCGGTGAGCAGCGAGATGGACGAGGAACTGGCCTACCAGATCACCAAGGTGCTCTTCGAGCAGACCGACGAGCTGATCGCCATCCACCCGGCGGCCAACGACACCACCGTGGAGTTCAGCGTGGAGTCGACCCCGATTGCCTTCCATCCGGGGGCGCTGCGCTACTACGAGGAGGTGGGCGCCGAGATCCAGGACCACCAGCGCCGCTGAGGCGATGCGTGATTCGCGCCTGAAAGCAGGGCGGGCCTGGCTGCCCGCCCTGCTGCTTTGTGTGGGCCTGGCGGCCGGTAGCCCGGCAGTCGCGGCCGACCTGGTCCGGCTGGAGGTGCTGGACGCCGAGGGCGAGCGCCTGGTGAGCCTGCCGATGCCCGAAGGGGAGGGCTGGTGCCTGGAGTGGAACCACTCGGTCGAGGGGTTCCCGGTGCTGGACTGCTATCGCCACCGTGAGGGGCGCATGGTGCTTGAGCGCAGCCACCTGCCCGACTTCGCGGCGGGGCTCGACCATATCCCCGGGCGCGGTCGCCAGGTTTCCGACGGCGAGGGCGGCTACTGGATCGAGGCGATCGACGAGCCGGTACCCGGCAATGCCTATCGGCTGCGGGTGGGCGCCATGCGCGTCGACCACCGCCTGGTGGTGGACGGCGAGCGCATCAGCCTGAGCGGACTGGCCGCGAACCGGCGAGTGACGATCCGCCTGACCTCGGCTGCCGCTTCCCCTGACTGAACGACAACCCTTCGAGAGAACCACGATGAGCGATTCGGGTACCTCCCCCATCATTCCCGGCAGCCAGGCGAACCATTCCCGCCCGGTGCTGTGGCTGATCTCCCTGGTGGCGGTGGGACTGTCACTGTTCCAGCTCTACTCCGCCGGCATCCAGCCGCTGGGCCTCTTCTACCAGCGCAGCATCCACCTGATGCTGATCATGATGCTGGCCTTCCTGATGTTCCCGCTGCTGGGGCCGAAGCATGATCGGGGCCCGATCAGTGGCCTGATCGACGCAGTCTTCCTCGGCGGGGCGCTGGTCACCGGTGGCTACCTGGTGCTCTACCTCGACGAGATCATCAACCGCGCCGGCTTCTGGAGCCAGACCGACATCGTGGTCGGCTGCATCGCCACCGTCACCGTCCTCGAGGCGGCGCGCCGGGCGGTAGGCCTGGGCATGACCATCATCGGCGTGGTCGCGATCCTCTACGCCTTCGCCGGCCCGCGCGGCGAGCTGCCATGGCTCGGCCAGTTCCTGCCCGGCATCCTCGAGCACCGCGGCTACAACCTGGACCGCCTGGTGGGCCAGCTCTACCTGGGCCAGGAGGGCATCTTCGGCCTGCCCATGGGCGTGGCGGCCACCTACATCTTCATCTTCGTGCTGTTCGGTGCCTTCCTGGAGATCACCGGCGCGGGCAAGTTCTTCATCGACCTGGCCTATGCCGCCACCGGCCGCCAGCGCGGCGGCCCGGCCAAGGCGGCGGTGATCGCCTCGGCGGGCATGGGCTCGATCTCCGGCAGCGCCATCGCCAACGTGGTGACCACCGGGGCCTTCACCATCCCGCTGATGAAGCGCCTGGGCTACAAGCCCCACCAGGCCGGCGGCATCGAGGCGGCGGCCTCCACCGGCGGGCAGATCATGCCGCCGCTGATGGGCGCCGGGGCCTTCCTGATCGCCGAGTACACCCGGATGCCCTACCTCGAGGTGGTCAAGGTCAGCATCCTGCCGGCGATCATGTACTTCGCCACCGTCTACCTGTTCGTGCACATCATCGCCATCAAGCAGGGCATGCAGGGCATGGCGCGTTCGGAACTGCCCCAGATGCGCGACGTGATGGGGGCCGGCTGGCACTTCCTGCTGCCGCTGCTGGTGCTGGTGTGGCTGCTGGTGATGAACATGTCGCCGATGCGCGTGGGCTACTACGCCATCCTCACCATGCTGGCCGTGGCGGTGCTGCGTTTCGCGGTGTGGTTCCTGTTCATCGCGCCGCGTGAGGGACAGAAGGTGACCGGGGAGACGCTGCGCGAGGCGCTCAAGGCCGGGCTGGTCAAGCTGGTCGGCGGCCTGGAGCTGGGCGCGCGCAATGCCGTGGCCGTCTCCATGGCCTGCGCCGTGGCCGGCGTGATCGTCGGCGTGGTGGGCCTGACCGGGCTGGGGCTGAAGTTCTCCTCGATGATGATGGCCTTCTCCGGTGGCAACCTGCTGCTGGCGCTGGTGATGGTGCTGCTGGCCAGCCTGGTGCTGGGCATGGGGCTGCCGGTCACCGCCAGCTACATCGTGCTGATCGTGCTGGTGGGTCCGGCACTGACCGCCGAGTTCGGGGTGCCGCTGCTGATCGCCCACCTGGTGGTGTTCTGGTACTCCCAGGATTCCAACGTCACGCCGCCCATCGCGCTCGCAGGCTTCGCCGGCGCGGCGATCGCCGGGGCCAAGCCCATGGACACTGGCTTCCAGGCCTGGAAGTTTGCCAAGGGGCTCTACCTGATCCCGCTGTTCATGGTCTACAACCCGGAGATCATCATGGGCGGGCCGCTGCCCTTGCTGGTATGGACCGCGTTCATCGGCTTCCTGGCCCTGGGGGCCTTCGCCGCGGCCCTGGAGGGGTTCCTGTTCACCTGGATGTCCTGGCCGGTGCGCGTGGTGCTGCTGCCGGCGATCGTCGCGGCCTTCTATCCCAACCTGATGGTGGAAGTCGCCGGGGTGGCGGTGATGGTGTTGGGGCTGGCCGGCAACTGGCTGGCCAGCCGCCGCGAGGCAGGGGCAACAGCCGGCTGAGGGTTGCGGCCAGACGCGCAGGACCCGCCCGGGTTATCCGGGCGGGTCCTGCGCATTTCGGCCTGTCGGCTTACTGGGAAGTGGACGTTTCGGTCTCGGCGTCGACATCGGCCTCGGCTTCGGCCTCTGCGGCAGCCTCGTCATCCGCGGCCTCCAGGGCGTCGTCGGCTTCCTCCATCGCCTGTTCCGTCTCGTCGGCGGCCTCGTCCAGGGCCTCGCCAGCTTCCGCGGCGGCCTCGCTGGTTTCCTGAACGGCTTCGTCACCTGCGGCCTCCAGGTTGTCGCCGGCTTCCTCCGCCGCCTGTTCCGTCTCGGTGGCGGCCTCGTCCAGGGCGTCGCCGGCCTCGTCGGCGGCCTGTTCGGCCTCCGCTTCCGCAGCATCGGCGGCCTCGCCGGTGGCCTCGGCAGCTTCCTCGGCGGTCTCTTCAGCCGACTCGGCGGCCTGCTGGGCCTCCTGTTCGACCGTCTCTTCCTGCTGCGTGGCCTGGTCGGCCGGTTCGCTGTCGGAGTCGCAGCCGACGAGCAGCAGCGAGCCGGCCAGTGCCGTGGTGAAGATCAGTGAACGCTTCATGGTCAGTCTCCTTGAGGGTTTCCAGGTGGGCTTGTCCTTGCTGCCCCCTCACCATGACCCTAGCAAGCAAAGTCGCATCCAGCATGCAAGCGAGTGTCTCGATGCGGCGACAGCAGGGAGGGAGCAAGTGATTGTCCGAATGGTCAAGGTGACGGTGCAGGCCCGCAGCGCTAGAATGTCCGGCTTTCCTTTCCGCAGGTAGGCAGTCGCCGAGGAGCAGGCCATGCAGTCCGATACACAGGCGCCGAAGGTCGGCGTGATCATGGGGTCGAAGTCCGACTGGCCGGTGATGGAGCATGCCGTGGCGATGCTCGAGCGGCTTGGCGTGCCCTGCGAGACCCGGGTGGTCTCCGCCCACCGCACCCCGGACCTGCTCTTCGACTACGCCAAGGGCGCGGCCGAGCGGGGCCTGTCGGTGATCATCGCCGGTGCCGGCGGGGCGGCCCACCTGCCGGGCATGGTGGCTTCCCAGACGGCACTGCCGGTGCTCGGCGTGCCGGTGGAGTCCAAGGCGCTCAAGGGCCTGGACTCCCTGCTCTCCATCGTGCAGATGCCCGGCGGCATCGCCGTGGGCACGCTCGCCATCGGCAAGGCCGGCGCCACCAATGCGGGCCTTCTGGCCGCGCAGATCGTCGGCCTGCAGGATGCGACGGTGCGCTCCGCCGTGGAGGCGTTCCGTGCCGAGCAGACCCGGACGGTGCTCGACCATCCCGACCCCCGGCCCGACGAGTGAGGAGAGAACCATGAATATCGGCGTCCTGGGTGCCGGCCAGCTCGGCCGCATGCTGGCCCTCGCCGGCTACCCGCTGGCCAACCGCTTCACCTTCCTCGACACCACCGGCCACCCCAGCGCCGGCATCGGCGAGGTGGTCATCGATACCGACCGCAAGCACCTCGAGGCCTTCCTGGAGAAGGTCGACCTGGTCACCTACGAGTTCGAGCACCTGCCGGTCTCGCTGGTGCAGGCGATCGAGGAGGTCCGGCCGGTCTATCCCTCCAGCGAGGCGATCCGCGTCTGCCAGAACCGCGCCGAGGAGAAGGCGCTGTTCGACCGCCTGGGCATTCCCACCCCGGCCTACCGCCTGGTGGAACACGCCGACGAGCTGGAGGCCGCGGCCCGCGAGCTGGGCTGTCCGGTGGTGGCCAAGTCGGTCACCGAGGGCTACGACGGCAAGGGCCAGGCGGTGCTCAAGGACCCCAGCGAGGCCCATGACGCCTGGCGCGCGATCAACCATCCGCGGCTGGTCGTGGAGGCCTTCGTCGACTTCGTGCGCGAGGTGTCGATCATCGCCGTGCGCGGTCGTGACGGCGAGGTGGCCTTCTATCCCATGGCCGAGAACCAGCATGTGGACGGCATCCTGCGCTACTCCATCGCGCCCCTGCCGGACCTGGACGAGGGAGTCGAGCAGATCGCCGATGGCTACATCCGCGCCCTGCTCGATGAGCTCGACTACGTGGGCGTGCTGACCCTGGAGCTCTTCCAGTGCGCCGATGGCAGCCTGCTGGCCAACGAGATGGCGCCCCGGGTGCACAACTCCGGCCACTGGTCGATCGACGGCGCGGTGACCAGCCAGTTCGAGAACCACCTGCGCGCCATCCAGGGTCTGCCCCTGGGCGATACCTCGGCGCGGATGCCCACCTGCATGGTCAACGTGATCGGCCGAGAGGGCGACCCGGCGGCGATCCTCGCCCTGCCGGATGCCCACCTGCATCGCTACGACAAGAGCGAGCGCCCCGGCCGCAAGCTGGCCCACGTCAACCTGCTGGCGCCCACCCACGAGGCACTGCTGGAGCGGGTGCGGGCCTGCGCCGCCCTGCTGCCCGAGGCCCCCGAGCCCGCCTTCAGCTTCGAGTAGGCCGGGCTCAACTCCCGCCCATCATGAAGAAGGCCCCGCCAATGCGGGGCCTTCTTCATCGTGCCTGCATGAAACAAGGGGCAAGGCAGGGTGGGGGATCAGCTGGCCGTGCGGCGCCCCCTGAGTCCCACCAGGGCACACGCGACCCCGATCAGCACCATCACGGCGCTGACCCAGAAGGGGCTGTAGAAGGTGGTATAGACCTCCCAGCCCATCAGGCCGAGGACATCGGAGAACAGCGTCGGGGCACCGACGAGGTGGCCCCCCAGGGTGCCGGCGGCGGCGAAGAAGAGCCCGCCGATCAACGCGAGGAGCACCAGTACCCAGCGCCGTGCGCCGTCGAAGGTCGCACTGCCGGCCCGCCAGACCAGCACGGTCAGCATGGCGAAGATACCCAGCGACCAGAACGCCATCAGGATGTGGTTGCGCGCCAGGGGGCTGTGGGTGCTGGCCTCCAGTGGCCAGATAAGGAACCCCGTGACGATCGCGGCCAGCGCGCCGAGCAGGCTGAGCACCAGCACCGGCAGCAGGGCAGCGCGGCTGAGCTCGGCCATCCGGCCGGGCAGCAGGGCGCCGACCAGGATCATCAGGGTGGCGAGTGCCCAGAAGCCCAACGGGAAGTGGACGAGCATATGGTGCATGCCGGTCATGAGCGATCTCCTTGGCGAGTCATGCGGAAGGCGGGCAGCAGGGCAAGGGTCACGCCGAGCATGGCGATCAGGCCCGCTATGAGGGTCATCCACCAGCGCGAGGTGATGGCGTCGTTGAACTCCATCTCCACGCCGTAGAGCGCCAGCTGCTCCTCGCTGTGGCGCGCGCGTACCGGGGTGCCCTCGGCGATGTCCTCGGCACCGGCGTGGGCGCGGCTGATCAGCAGCGGCCAGTCCACCTGACCGGGGTAGAAGAGGGTCATGTCGAACCAGTCATCGCTCCAGGTGGGCGAACTGCCGGAGAAGCGCGTGGCCTGGAGGTCGGCCTCCCGCCCCAGCCCCAGGGAGTAGGGATGGGAGACATAGTGCCAACGGCTGCCGGTAGCGTTGCGGTAGACGGCGATGCCGATGTCGTAGATTCCCTGCTCGGCGAGGATCTTGTCATCCAGCGGGTTGCCGGTGTCCAGGTCGCGGACCAGGGTCACGTCCCAGTGGCCGTCCTCCCAGCGTGCCTGGCCGTGCACGGCGATGCTGCCCCGCGACCCCTCGGGCTGGCGCAGCAGGCGGCGAGGGATGACGTCGCCCTCCTGCCAGTCGTGGTCGGGGTCGAAGTCGGTCCGGTTCTGTTCCGACAGGTAGTAGAGGCCGTCGAAGTCGACGTCGCCGGATACCACGTCCTCCCAGCGCAGGGCGCGCTGGCCGGTCTGCTCGGGGTCGAGCATCCAGAGAGGCTGGTCGTTGTCGCCATCCCAGTTGGTGGTATAGGGCCCGGAGCCGGCATCGCTGTTGCGGTATTCACCGACCCACTGGTCGTCCGAGGCGCCGATGGGGTTGGAGCGCCCGGCACGCCAGTGCCAGAGGTCGAGGAAATAGCCGGCCTCGCGCTGGGCGGCGAGGACGTCGGCATCCGCGACGCTGCGCCAGTCATTCTGGTCGGTGCGGGTGGCGGGCAGGTACTTGCGGACATCGCTTTGCCCCAACTGCTGCCCGAGGTGGGGGTGCTCCGAGACCTCGGCCGGGCTGGCCGAGTCGCTGAAGAAGCGCATCCGGTCACCCACGGTGATGTAACCGCCGTAACGCCCGAACTCCGGGACGCCGCCGTCGTCCACCAGCATGGCGACCCTGTCCTCATAGGTGCCGTCAGGGTCGGGACCCGGCCGGGAGCTGCCGTGGCGGACCCACTCCCCATCCGTGTAGCGCAGCATGTCGTGGTAGACATGGGCCTGCTCGGCGGGCCAGCGGTAGCGGAAGTAGATCTGCTCCGCGTTATAGGCGGCCTGGACCTGCAGCGGCATGGTCAGCTCATCGGGGATCGAGATATTGCGCTCCGGGGCGTCCTCGACCACCCCGGTTCCCTGGGTGACCCAGGCGAGGCCCAGCGCGACAGGTAGCCCCAGGACCAGCCAGGGGGTGATGCCCTTGTCTTGACGTGCCATGTGATCTCCTGGATCAGGGAGTAAGGTGATGTGTCGGACCTTCAGTGTGGACCCTGGCTCGTGACTTCGTGTGACACAGGTCAAGCCGGGTGCGACAAGGCGCCACATCCGTGGATGGCGGGGCCTTCGGCGTATCTGGCCTGCCCCGGCTGACCAGGATCAAGGAAGCGTCGACTTGAGAGGCTTTCCATTGATCCCGGCACCGTCAGGAGAACAATGGGAGGACGACACCGGGGCAGGGGAGGGAAGATGCGACACCATCCAAGAGCGGGCGATCTCGCCCTGGCGGTGGCCGTGCTGCTGCCGCTGGGGGTGGCCCTGCCGCGGTTGGGCTGGCCGGCCACCGGTGCCGGCGACTGGCTGGCCTGGGCCGGCCATGCCACGGGGATCCTTGGGCTCGCGATGCTGCTGCTGGCGGGGGCGACCAGCATCCGGGTGCCGGGCTGGGACCGTCCCTTCGGAGGACTGGCCCGCCTCTGGCGCCTGCACCACGCCCTGGGCTTCGGCGCCTTCGTGCTGCTGATGGCCCACGCCCTGGCGCTGGCACTGGCGGCGGTGCCGCTGGGAGTGCCGGTGGCGGTGGACGTGCTCTTCCCGCCCTTGTCCCGAGGCCCCGTCTGGTTCGGCTGGCTGGCCTGGCTGGCGATGCTGCTGTTCCTCGCCCCCACCTTCGGCTTCTTCGGCCGGCCCCGCTACCAGACCTGGAAGCGTCTTCACCTGGTGTCGGCCGCGGCCCTGCTGCTGGCCCTGGCCCACGCCCTGCCGCTGGCGGGGGAGGCCTGGCCCTGGTGGCTGCTGGGGCTGGCCGGCCTGGCGGCCATCGCCTGGCGCAAGCTGGGCTCGCATCGGGCGCGGCTGGCCTATCGCATCGAGTCGGTGGAGCCCCTCGCCCGCGGGGTGGTGGAGCTGGTGCTCGCCCCTGAGGGGCGGCGGCTGGTTCACGAGCCAGGGCAGTTCGTCTACCTGGCCCCGCTGGACGAGACCCTGGCGGCCGGCCGCGGCGAGGAGCATCCCTATACCCTTGCCTCGGCCCCGGCCGATGAGCGCCTGCGCATCGGCATCAAGGACCTGGGCGATGCCAGCCATGCCCTGCAGTCGGTGACGCCGGGCTCGCTGGTGCAGGTCGAGGGCCCCTACGGTGACTTCTTCGGCCGCCACCCCACAGGGCGCCACCGGCTCTGGCTCGGCGGGGGCATCGGCATCACGCCCTTCATCGGCGGGGCCCGCGACCTGCTGGCCCGTGGGGCGGTGGAGGGGCAGGTGCTGCTGATCTACCTGGCCAACCGCCCGGAGCGGGCCTATTACCTGGAGGAGCTCGAGGCAATTGCCGAGCGGCTGGCGGGCTTCTCGGTGGTGGCGCACTACTACCTCGAGCGGGGTGCCCTGGATGCGGCCTTCCTCGCCGCGCACTGCCCCGACGTCGCCGAGCGGGAGATCCACCTCTGTGGCCCGCCGGCCATGAACGCCCACCTGAGGCGGCTGCTCGCCGGCCAGGGGGTGCCACGCTCACGCATCCATAGCGAGGTCCTCGATTTCCTGTGAACACCGTCGCCTACACTGCCTTCGTCGCCTTTCTCTCCAGCGTGCTGACCCTGGTCTCGATCCATGCGCTCTCCTCGCCGGACGCGACGGTGCCCGGCGACCCGGACGCCATCACCCGCGAGGAGCTGGCCCACCACGACAGCGCCGAGAGCTGCTGGAAGGCCATCCATGGCACGGTCTATGACGTCACCGGCTTCATTCCCGACCATCCGACCCCCGCGGCGGTGATGCTCGAGTGGTGCGGCCGCGATGCCAGCGAGGCCTGGGAGAACAAGCGCCCCGGTCGGCCCCACAGCAGCTTTGCCGAGGGCATGCTGGAGCGCTTCCGGATCGGCCGGCTGGTCGACTAGGCGGTTGCGTCGCCATGCTAGGCTGGACGCTCGACAACCTGCCCCGCGCGATCAAGGAAACGACACCGTGACGCTCCCTGACACACTCGCCTGGCTGCCCGTCGCCCCGAGCTTTGCCGCGAACAGCCTGATGCTGCTGGGGGTGATCCTCTCCACCAGCATCCTGGCTGACGTGGTGGCCAGCCGGACCTGCCTGCCGCGTATCTCGCTGCTGGTGATGGTGGGCGTGGGGGTGGCGTTCATCCAGCAGTGGGGCCTGGACCAGCCCGGTGCCCGGCCGCTGGATGGCCTGGCCGAACCGCTGATCCAAGTGGCACTGGTGATGGTGGCCTTCCTGCTCGGCGGCGAGCTGACCCTGGATCGGCTGCGCAGCACCGGTCCGCTGATCCTGATGGTCTCCATGTCGGTGATCCTGGCCGGGGTGCTGTCCGTCGGCCTCGGCCTGCTGGCACTGGGATTCCCGCTGGCGGTGGCGGTGTCGCTGGCGGCCATCTCCGTGGCCACCGACCCGGCGGCGGTCAGCGAGACGATCCATGAGAGTGGTGACAGCCGGCTGCGCGCCCGGCTGCTGCTGGGGATCGTCGCCATCGACGATGGCTGGGGCGTCCTGGCCTTCGGCCTGGCCATGGCGCTGCTCGGCTGGTGGCTCTCGGGAGATGGCGGCATGGCCCTGCTGCATGCGGTCTGGGAGCTGGGCGGGGCGATACTGCTGGGCACCGCGATCGGGCTGCCGGCCGCCTGGCTGACCGGCCGGCTGCGCCGGGGGGAGCCGACCCAGGTCGAGGCCGTCGCGCTGATCCTGCTGCTGGCCGGGACCTCGGCCTGGCTGGGGGTCTCGTCACTGCTGGCGGCCATGCTCGCCGGGACCCTGGTGGCCAACCTCTCCCGCCACCACACCCGCTCGTTCAACGAGATCGAGCACATCGAGTGGCCCTTCCTGGTGTTCTTCTTCGTGCTCTCGGGCGCGAGCATCGACCTCTACCGCCTGGACGAGGCGCTCGGCCTGACCCTGGCCTACATCCTGCTGCGCCTGGCGGGGCGCTACCTGGGCGGCATGCTCGGCGTGCGACTCGCCCGGCAGCGCCAGGCCGAACTGCCGGCAAACCTCGGCCTGGCGCTGACCCCCCAGGCCGGGGTGGCGATGGGCATGGCGCTGCTTGCCGCCGAACGCTTTCCCGAGCATGGCCCGGTGCTGCTCTCGGCGGTGGTGGCCTCGACCGTGGTCTTCGAGATCCTCGGGCCGCTGCTGGTCAGGCGGGTGCTCCGCTGACGGGCGCCGGCTGGTTCCCCGCGGCCCATCAGCCGAGCTGGCCGGCAAGCCACAGCCACAGCGCCATCGCCGCGAAGTGGCCCGGGTACCAGGCGAGCCACAGTCGACGCGGCATGGCCGTGGGCACCGCGGGGGCCAGGCGGTGGGCCCCGGCAGCCAGCAGCAGGGCCGCCAGGCAGGTGGCGACGGTGAACGACTTGGCCATGTCGGAGCTGTTCATCAGGCCGGCGACGACCAGCACCGGCAGCGCCGTGGCGGCGGCCTTGAGGCGGTCGGCGAGCGCGTTGCCGGCCAGGTGCAGGTATTGCATGGCGAGCATGTAGAGGGGGATCATCAGCAGGCCATGGTGGCTGTACTCGACCCAGAGCCCGGCGACGCCCCACACGCCCAGCGCGACGGCGGCCTCCGCGACCAGCCTCGGCTGGCCGAGGGTGCCAGTGGCGAGGCGTGACGGCAGGGCGCGCAGCCAGACGCCCCCCGTCAGGCCCAGCGAGAGGGTGAAGCAGATATTGAGGATCAGGGCGTCGGAGGCGCGCGGCATCAGCATGTAGGGCAACTGGGCGACCAGGCCGATCACCAGGATGCGCCGGGCATAGCGCAGCGGGTTGCGGGTGTTGAAGAGCCCGTGCCAGGCGACCATGGCGGCGAACAGCGGGAAGGCGATGCGGCCGATGGAGGAGCCGGCCCAGCCCAGGTCCCAGGCATCCGGCGCGATATAGCGGGACAGGTGGTCGACGGTCATGGTGACCAGGGCCAGCCATTGTCCCCAGCCGGTCCAGGTGGACGAGGGACGGGCGCTGCCCGGCGTGGCGGGGGCCATGGCATCGGCAGTGGCATTTCCTTGTGGTGTCATCGGAACCTCCCTGGCGTGACGATGCGGACCGATTGACCGGGGTCGCCGGCAGGAGTTCCCGGTCGCCATTCGGCGACAGTCAGGTGCCGGGAGGGCACGGGATGCGAAACGGATTCGGATTCGACCTGCGCAGCATGGAGATCTTCGTCGAGGCCCTGGAGCAGGGCAGCCAGAGTGCCGCCGCCCGGCGCCTCGGGCTGACGCAGTCCTCGGTGTCGCAGTGCCTGGCCAACCTGGAGCATGCCCTGGGAGTGGCCCTGTTCAAGCGCCATAGCCGGCCGCTGGAGCCCACCAGCGCCGGGCGGCTGTTCCACGACCGGGCCCGGCGCATGCTCGAGGAGGCCCGGGCCACCCGGCGCGAGCTGCTCTCGGGGACGGCGGGACGGCTGCACCAGGTGCGCATGGCGCTGGTGGACTCGCTGGCCACCGCGGTCGGCCAGCCGCTGATCGAGGTGATCCGCCGCCACACGGGGGACTACACCCTCACCACCGGGCTCTCGCACATGCACGGCCATGCGCTGCTCACCCGGCATGTGGACATCATCATCTCCGATGACCGGCTGGAGAACTACGACGGCCTGGAGCGCCACGCCGTGCTCGGCGAGCCCTTCGTGCTGGTGGTGCCCGAGGAGGTGCCCGGCCCCCTGGACAACCTGCGCTGGCTGGCCCGCCAGCTCGACTTCATGCGCTACACCCCCCAGTCGCTGATCGGCCAGGCGATCGAGCGCCACCTGCGCCTCAACCAGCTGGAGCTGCCGGCACGGCTGCACCTGGACAACACCTTCGCCCTGCTCAGCCTGGTCAGTGCCGGGGCCGGCTGGACCATCACCACCCCGCTTTGCCTCTACCAGGCGGGCCTGACCGGATTGCGGGTGAGGGTCGCGCCCCTGCCCACCGCCCCCTTCGCCCGCCAGCTGACCCTGGTCGCACGTCGCGACGAGCTCGGCGCCCTGCCGGCCCTGCTGGCCAGCGATAGCCGTCGCCTCCTCGAGCGCCACTTCCTGGCCGAGATCACCCGCGAGCTGCCCTGGCTGGCCGAGGGGATCCGCTTCGACGGCTGAGTCGCCGCGGCGCTGCCCCCTGACGGCGCAGGGCGCTCGGTGCTGACCCCTGGCATGCACTATCGGTTCTGTCGATAGTGCAGCCGTTGTCGAAGCCGATGCTGCTTGCGGTTCCTCCCGGGCCTGCCAAGACTCCAGGCATCGTCGGCCCGGGAACAATGACAACATCATGCCGAGAGCCATCGTCTTCTACGTGCGCTGGGTGGATGCCTTCAACCGTCGTGTGGGGCGCCTGGTCATGCTGCTGATCTTCGTGATGATCGGCCTGCTGCTCTATGCCTCCATCTCGCGCAGCCTGTTCAACAGCCCGCTGGTGTGGGGCATCGAGGTCTCCCAGTTCCTGATGGCCGCCTACTACCTGCTGGGCGGGGCCTACTCCATGCAGCTCGACTCCCACGTGCGCATGGACCTCTTCTACTCGCGCTGGTCGGACCGCACCCGGGCCCTGGTCGATGTCCTGACCATGCTGCTGCTGTTCGTCTTCCTCGGGGCCCTGCTGGCCGGCGGCATCTCCAGCACCGGCTATGCGCTGCGCTACGGCGAGACCAGCTACACCACCTGGGCGCCGCCGCTGGCGCCGATCAAGATCATCATGACCCTCGGCATCCTGCTGATGCTGCTGCAGTGCCTCTCGACCTTCTTCAAGGACATCGCGCGGATCCGCGGGGAGGTCATCGAATGACCTACCAGGCCATCGCCGCGCTGATGTTCTCGACCATGATGCTGCTGCTGCTCACCGGGCAGCGGGTCTTCGGCGTCATCGGCTTCGTCGGGGCCGCCTCGGCGCTGCTGCTGTGGGGCGACGGCGGGATCGAGATGCCCTTCACGGCGGCGATCCAGCTGATGAACTGGTATCCGCTGCTGACCCTGCCGCTGTTCATCTTCATGGGCTACATGCTCTCGGAATCGGGCATCGCCGGCGAGCTCTACGAGATGTTCCACGTCTGGATGGGTTCGCTGAAGGGGGGGCTGGCGGTCGGCACCATCGGCCTGATGGTGGTGATCTCGGCGATGAACGGCCTGAGCGTGGCGGGGATGGCCATCGGCGCCACCATCGCCCTGCCCGAACTTTTGCGCCGCGGCTACGACAAGACCATGGTCACCGGGGTGATCCAGGCGGGCAGCTCCCTGGGCATCCTGGTGCCGCCCAGCGTGGTGCTGGTGCTCTACGGCATGATCGCCCGCCAGCCGGTCAGCCAGCTGTGGCTGGCGGGGGCCATCCCTGGACTGATCCTGGCCGGGCTCTTCGTGCTCTACATCGTCGTGCGCTGCCACTTCCAGCCCCATCTGGGCCCGGCGCTGCCCGCCGAGGAGCGCAACCTGTCACTGGCGGAGAAGCTGCGCCTGCTGCGCGCCGGCATCCTGCCCCTGCTGATCTTCTTCTTCATGACCGGCCTGTTCCTGATGGGGGTGACCAGCCTGGTGGAGAGCTCGGCCGTCGGTGCCCTGGCGGCGACCCTGGCGGCGCTGGCCAAGCGACGGCTCAACGGCAAGGTGATGGAGGCGACCCTGCACAAGACGCTGGGCATCAGCTGCATGTTCATGTGGATCATCCTCGCGGCGCTCTGCTTCGGGGCGGTGTTCGACGGGCTGGGGGCAGTGCGCGCCATCGAGGGGCTCTTCCTCGACCGCATCGGCATGAGCCCCTGGCAGATACTGGTGATGATGCAGCTCTCCTACCTCCTGCTCGGCATGTTCCTCGACGATACCGCCATGCTGGTGATCGTCGCGCCGCTCTATGTGCCGCTGGTGATCAGCCTGGGCTTCGACCCGATCTGGTACGGGGTGCTCTACACCATCACCGTGCAGATCGCCTACATGACCCCACCCTTCGGCTACAACCTCTTCCTGATGCGGGCCATGGCGCCGCCGGAGATCTCGCTGGGGGACATCTACCGCAGCGTCTGGCCCTTCGTGGGCATCATGCTGCTGGGGCTGGCGCTGATCACCGCCTTCCCGCAGCTGGCGCTGTGGCTGCCGCAGCTCTATCGCGGCTATTGAGCCGGGCGAGCGCGCCCAAGGAGGTGCCGACACGCGACTGCAATGACCTTGCCGAACAACAACCACCATCGCAGGAGAAGAACCATGACCAACCGTCGCGATTTCCTCAAGAAGGCCGGGGTGGCCACCGCCGCCACGGTCGGGGCGGCCACCGTCGGTGCCCCCTACGTGAAGGCGCAATCCAGCCCCATCCGCTGGCGCCTGCAGACCTATGCCGGCCCGGCCCTGGCCGAGCACGTCATCAAGCCCTCCATCGATGCCTTCAACCGGGCCGCCAACGGCGAGATGGAGATCGAGCTCTACTACGCCGACCAGCTGGTGCCCACCGGCGAGCTGTTCCGCGCCATGCAGCGCGGCACCATCGATGCGGTGCAGAGCGACGACGACTCCATCAACGCCCCGGTGGATGTCTCGGTGTTCGGCGGCTACTTCCCCTTCGCCTCGCGCTACAGCCTCGACGTGCCGGCGCTGTTCCACCACTACGGCCTCAAGGAGATCTGGGAGGAGGCCTACGGCGAGGTGGAGGGCGTGACCTGGCTGGGGTCCGGCTCCTGGGATCCCTGCAACTTCGTCACCCGGGAGCCGATCCGCAGCATCAAGGATCTGGAGGGCAAGCGAGTCTTCACCTTCCCCACGGCGGGACGCTTCCTCAGCCGCTTCGGCGTGGTGCCGGTGACCCTGCCCTGGGAGGACATCGAGGTCGCCATGCAGACCCGCGAGCTCGACGGCATCGCCTGGGCCGGCATCACCGAGGCCTACACCGTGGGCTGGGCCGACGTCAGCAACTACTACCTGACCAACAACATCTCCGGCGCCTGGGCAGGGTCGTATTTCGCCAATACCGAGCGCTGGGAGGAGCTGCCCGAGCACCTCAAGACGCTGTTCCGGCTGTGCATGGACAGCTCCCACTACTACCGCCAGCACTGGTACTGGTGGGGCGAGGCGCACTACCGCACCACCGGCGGCAAGCTGGAGCTGACCTCGATCCCCGAGGCGGAGTGGCAGACCATCGAGGACGAGGCGCTGGCGTTCTGGGACGAGATCGCCCAGGAGAGCGAGCGCAGCGCCCGAGTGGTGCAGATCCTCAAGGACTATCGCCAGACCATGCAGGAGGCCGGTCCTCCTTACCGCTACTCCTGAGCAACGGACGGGGTGGTGCGGCGCCCGTCGCCCGCCCCGCAGGCTCGCCGTCGGTCGACGGTGGGACAGGACCCGGCAGGATAAGGAGGCGCCATGAGCCGATTGCAGCCAAGAGCGGTAGCCAGTGCCGAGGACGCGCGCCGCATCGTCGAGGCCCGTGGCCTCAGCCACGTCAAGGTGGGGATGTTTGACATCGACGGCGTGATGCTCGGCAAGTACATGGGGCGCGAGAAGTTCTTCGCCTCCCTGGAGAAGGGATTCGCCTTCTGCGATGTGGTGCTGGGCTGGGACAGCAAGGACGAGCTCTACGACAACGTGCGCTTCACCGGCTGGCACACCGGCTACCCTGATGCGCCGCTGCGGATCGTGCCGGAGAGCTGTCGCGAGGTGCCCGCCGAGGGCGACATGCTGCTCTTCCTCGCCGAGTTCGAGGGGCCCGCCGAGGCGATCTGCCCGCGCGGCCTGCTCAGGCGGGTGCTGGCGCGGACCGAGGCGATGGGCTTCACCGCCCGTGCCGCCCTGGAGTACGAGTTCTTCCTCTTCCAGGAGACGCCGGAATCGGTCCGCGAGAAGGGCTTCCGGAACCTGAGGCCGTTCACCCCCGACATGATGGGCTACTCCATGCTCAGGAGCTCGGTGCACGGCGAGCTCTATCACGAGCTGCTGGCCATGGCCGAGGCCATGGACTTTCCCATCGAGGGGCTGCACACCGAGACCGGCCCCGGGGTGCTCGAGGCGGCCATCGGGGTGGACGAGGCGCTCGCCGCCGCCGACAAGGGGGCGTTGTTCAAGACCTTCACCAAGGTGTGGGCCCAGCGTCGAGGCCTGATGGCCACCTTCATGGCCAAGTGGTCACCGGACTATCCTGGCCAGAGTGGCCATATCCACCTGTCGCTGCGCCACGCCGACAGTGACGCCTCGGCCTTCTTCGATGCGGCGGCGCCGGACCGGATGAGCGACCTGCAGCGCCACTTCGTGGCCGGTCAGCAGGCCCTGATGCCGGAGCTGCTGGCGATGTTGGCCCCCACCATCAACAGCTACACCCGGCTGATCCCCGGCTTCTGGGCGCCCACCGATGCCACCTGGGGCGTCGAGAACCGTACCACCGCGCTGCGGGTGATTCCCGGCAGCGAGGCCTCCCAGCGGGTCGAGTACCGCCTGGGCAGCGCCGATGCCAATCCCTACCTGGCGATGGCCGCGGCCATCGCCTCGGGACTCTGGGGGATCGAGCAGCGCCTCGAGCCCGACCCGCCGGTCGAGGGCAACGCCTATGATCGCGAGCATCCGCCGCACCAGGCGCTGCCCCGTACCCTGTGGGAGGCCGCCCAGCGCCTGCGGGGCTCGGCGGCGGCCCGCGACCTCTTCGGCGACGACTTCGTCGAGCACTTCGCGGCGACCCGCGAGTGGGAGGAGCGCCAGTTCCGGCGCCATATCACGGACTGGGAGCTGGATCGCTATTTCGAAATCATCTGAGAGCCGAGCGCCGAGCGCCGAGCGCCGAGCGGCCGAGCGGCGCCGGGGACAGGCCGTAGCGGGGGTCCTATGCCAGGGATGGCATCGGTAGCGTCCAGGGAGGGATTCACAGCGCCCCCGCGAAGACCTGTCGACGGATCAGCCGCGAGTGCTGACACCGGTTGACCTGTCATTTGTCCGAGGAGGGGAGCATGGCCATACAACGCACGATTTCGCCGGTGGACGGGTCGGTCTACGTGGAGCGGGAACAGGCCTCTGCGGCGGCCATCGAGGCGGCCCTCGACCGGGCGGTGGCGGCACAGCGTGCCTGGCGCGAGGTGCCGCTGGAGGAGCGCGCGCGCCTCTGCTCGCGCATGGTGGATGCCTTCGTGGCCCGCCGCGACGCCCTGGCGGAGGAGCTGACCTGGCAGATGGGACGCCCCATCGCCGCGGCCGCCGGCGAGATGGGCGGCTTCGAGGAGCGGGCGCGGACCATGATCGCCCTGGCCGAGGAGGCGCTGGCGCCGATCCAGCTGGCAGAAAAGCCCGGCTTCACGCGCTACATCACCCGCGAGCCGCTGGGGGTATCGCTGGTGGTGGCGCCCTGGAACTACCCTTACATGACCGCGGTGAACGCCCTGGTGCCGGCGATCATGGCCGGCAATAGCGTGCTCCTCAAGCATTCCGCCCAGACGCCGCTGTGCGCCGAGCGGCTCCAGCAGGCCTGCGACGAGGCCGGGCTTCCGGCTGGCGTCTTCCAGCACCTGCACCTTTCCCATGCCGACACCGAGGCGCTGATCCGTGACCCGCGGCTCGACCACGTCGCCTTCACCGGCTCGGTGGCGGGCGGGGCCATGGTCGAGCGCAACGCTGCCGGGCGCTTCATCGCCACCGGCCTGGAGCTGGGCGGAAAGGATCCGGCCTACGTGCGCGCCGATGCCGATCTCGACGCCGCGGTGGAGGGGGTGATGGACGGGGCCTTCTTCAACTCGGGGCAGAGCTGCTGCGGGATCGAGCGCCTCTACGTGGACGCCTCGATCCACGACGCCTTCGTCGAGCGCGCGGTGGCCTGGGTGCGGCAGCTCCGGCTCGGCAACCCCACCGACCCGGCGACGACCCTCGGCCCGCTGGTCAGGCCGGCGGCGGCGGACTTCGTGCGCGGCCAGGTGGAGGAGGCGGTGGCGGCCGGCGCCACGGCCTGGATCGACCCCGGCGACTACCCGCTCTCGGTGCCGGGCAGCGCCTACCTGGCGCCCCAGCTGCTGACCGGGGTCGACCACACCATGCGCGTGATGACCGAGGAGAGCTTCGGCCCGGTGGTGGGCGTCATGCCGGTGGCCGACGACGAGGCGGCCATCGCGCTGATGAACGACAGTGCCTTCGGCCTGACCGCGGCGGTGTTCACCCGCGACCTCGTCGCCGGCGAGGCCATCGCCCGGCGGCTGGAGGCCGGCACGGTCTTCACCAACCGCTGTGACTACCTGGACCCGGAACTGGCCTGGACGGGCGTCAAGTGCTCCGGTCGCGGCTGCTCGCTGTCGCGGCTGGGCTACGAGACCCTGACCCGGCCCAAGTCCTTCCATCTCAAGCATGCCTGACGGCGGAGGTCCCCATGAGCTTCGATCCCGACCACTACCGCATGGGCTGGAACTACCCGGCCCCCATCCTCACCGGCCCCGGCCGCATCCGCGAGCTTCCCGGGCTGTGCCGGGAGCTCGGCATGACCGCGCCGCTGCTGGTCACCGACCCGGGCCTGGCGGGCCTGCCCATGGTGCGCGACCTCCTTGACCTGGGCCGGGCCGAGGGCCTGGCCATCGGGGTGTTCAGCGAGATCAAGGGCAACCCCACCGGTGCCAACGTGCTGGCCGGGGTGGCTGCCTTCAATGACGGCGGCCACGACGGGGTGATCGCCTTCGGCGGCGGCTCGGGGCTCGATGCCGCCAAGGCCGTGGCGCTGATGGCCCGCCAGCGCGAGGGGCTCTCGCTGTGGGCGCTGGAGGACGTGGGTGACAACTGGACCCATGCCGACGGCGCGGCCATCGTGCCCTGTGTGGCGGTGCCCACCACCGCCGGCACCGGCTCCGAGGTGGGGCGCGCCTCGGTGATCACCGACGAGGCGGCCCACGTCAAGCGGATCATCTTCCATCCCGGCATGGTGCCGGACCGGGTCATCCTCGACCCGGAGCTCACCGTCGGCCTGCCGGCGGCCATCACCGCGGCCACCGGCATGGACGCGCTCTCCCACTGCCTGGAGGCCTGGTGCTCGCCGATGTTCCACCCCATGGCGGAGGGCATCGCCGTGGAGGGAGTGCGGCGGGTGCGTGACTTCCTGCCTCGGGCCTTCGCCGACGGCGGGGACCTGGAGGCGCGCATGAACATGCTGGTGGCCTCGAGCATGGGCGCCACCGCCTTCCAGCGCGGCCTGGGCGCCATGCATGCCCTGGCCCACCCCCTCGGGGCGCTGCATGACGCCCACCACGGCACGCTCAATGCGGTGCTGATGCCCTATGTGCTGCGCGCCAACGAGCGGGCCATCGGCGAGCCCATGGTGCGTCTGGGACGCTACCTCGCCCTGGCCCAGCCCGGGACGGCCAGCGTGATCGACTGGGTGCTGGACCTGCGCGAGCTGCTCGGCATCCCGCACACCCTGGCCGAGCTGGGCATCGACACCGGGCGTGCCGACCGGGTGGGACGCATGGCGGTGGAAGACCCCTCCTCGGGGACCAACCCCGTCGCCTTCACGGCCGACGAGTATCGCGACCTCTTCGTGGCGGCCGTGGAGGGCCGGCTCTGAGCGCAGCGGGCGGTGCCGGGCGCTCGGCAGGGGGAGGGGTGAGATGATACGGGGAGGGCAGGGCATGGTGATCGGACTGCTGCAGTGTGACGACGTGGCGCCGGAGCTGCGCGGCCGCCACGGCAACTATCCCGAGATGTTCGAGGCGCTGTTCCATCGTGTCGACCCGAGCCTGAGGTTCAGGGTGTGGCGCTGCCTGGACGGCGAGATCCCCGACGACGTCGAGGCGGTGGATGCCTGGCTGACCACGGGATCGAAGTTCGGGGTCAACGACGAGCTGCCCTGGATCGCCGCGCTCGAGGCCTTCGTGCGCGCCCTCTGGGTGGGGGGCAAGCCGCTGGTGGGGATCTGCTTCGGCCACCAGCTGATGGCCAGGGCGCTGGGCGGCGAGGTGGCGAAGAGCACCAGGGGCTGGGGCGTGGGCCTGTCGTTCAACCGGGTCACCGAGCGGGCCGACTGGATGACGCCCTGGCAGCCGGGACTCGACCTGCTGGTGAGCCACCAGGACCAGGTGGAACGGCTGCCGGAGGGCGCCCGGGTGCTGGGCGGCAGCGACTTCTGCCCGGCCTACCTGATGCAGGTCGGCGAGCACTTCCTCGGCGTGCAGGGCCATCCCGAGTTCACTCCGGCCTACTCCCGGGACTTGATGGCGCTGCGCGCCGACCTGGTCGGCCACCACCGGGTGCGCGAGGGCGAGGCATCGCTCTCGGCGCCGGTGGACGACACCCTGATGGTGCGCTGGATCCTGGCCTTCATGCGCCGGGCCATCGAGCGGCGCGGGAGCGCTTCCCGGGCCCCGTCCTGACGGCCGGGGCCGAACGCAGGACCGGGGCCGCTGGGGCCCCGGTCGTGTCGGCTGTTGGTTGACCGCTGGGTCAGTCCGCGCCGAAGTACCTCTCGTGGATCTCGTCGTAGGTGCCGTTCTCCTTCAGCGTCGCCAGGGCCGCGTTGAAGGCCTCGGCCAGCTCCTTGTCACGCTGGCGGAAGGCGATGCCGAAGCCCTCGCCGAAGTACTCCTTGGGCTCGGTGATCTTCTTGCCCACCACCTTGTAGTCGCCGGCCTCGCTGTCGAGCAGGGTGGACTTGCCGATCGGGAAGTCGAGGAACACCGCATCGAGGCGGCCGGAATCCATGTCCAGCACCATGTCGTCGGCGGTGGCGTAGCGGTTGACGTCGGCCACGTCGCCATACAGGTCGGTCACGTAGTTGTCCTGCAGGGTGCCGCGCTGCACGCCGAGGGTCAGGCCATCGAGGGTCTC
Organism: Halomonas sp. CKK8; assembly: GCF_029625235.1. Lineage (NCBI taxonomy): Bacteria > Pseudomonadati > Pseudomonadota > Gammaproteobacteria > Oceanospirillales > Halomonadaceae > Halomonas > Halomonas sp. CKK8. Next base: position 631,339 of record NZ_CP121193.1, read on the forward strand.
CTCGGATGGGGTACCGATCTCGACATCGCCGGGGGCGAACCAGGCCGACGGCGGGGTGATGTAGGGATCGGAGAACAGCACCTGCTCACGGCGCTGCTCGTTGATGGTCATCGAGGACATGATGGCGTCGTACTTGCGCGCCTGGAGGCCGGGGATGATGCCGTCCCAGCCCTGCACGACCCACTCGCACTGGATGCCGATCTCGGCGCACAGGGCGTTGCCCAGGTCGATGTCGAAGCCGGTCAGCTCGCCATCGGGGGTGCGGTACTCCATGGGCTCGTAGGGCACGTCGACGCCGATGCGGATGTCGCGGACCTCGGCACTGGCGCTGCCGGCGACCAGGGCGGCGCCGAACACGCCGAGGCTCAGGATCTTGTGTAGCTTCATGGGTGTCTTCCCGTGTTGTTGGTGGTTTCACCTCGTGGGTGACGACGTGACCACGATAGCGGATGCCCGGGCCCGTCGGAAGGGGGAGCCGGTCGCTTTCAAACGCCGGTTCCCAACGCTTGTTTTACGCTCCCCGTCGTCGCCTGTCAGCCGCTCGCCGGCTTGAGGTGCGCCAGCAGGCGCCGTTCCAGGTAGCGGAACAGGTAGAGGATGGCGAACGTCAGGCAGAGGTAGATGGCCGCGACGAACAGGAAGGCGTCGAAGGGCGCGTAGTAGCGTGCATAGACGAAACGGGCCGCGCCGGTGAGGTCCATGATGGTGACCACGCTGGCGATGGCGCTGGCGTGGAGCATGAAGATCACCTCGTTGCCGTAGGCCGGCAGGGCGCGCCGGAAGGCGCTGGGCAGCACGATGCGCCGCAGCATCAGCCCCCGGGACATGCCGTAGGCCCGCGCGGCCTCGATCTCGCCTCGTGCCGTGGACTTGATGGCGCCGCGGAAGATCTCGGTGGTGTAGGCCGCGGTATTGAGGGTGAAGGCGATCAGCGCCGGCACGAAGGGCTTCTCGAGGATAACCCATAGCCAGGTCTCCTGGATCCCCTCGACGAACACCACGCCGTAGTAGATCAGGTAGAGCTGCACCAGCAGCGGAGTGCCGCGGAACACGTAGCAGTAGAGGAAGATCGGCAGGCTGATCCAGCGATGCCGCGAGCCGCGGCCGATGGCCAGGGGGACCGCCAGCACCAGGCCGATGATCAGCGACAGGAACACCAGTTGCACGGTGGTGACCAGCCCCTCGCCGTAGTAGCCGAGGGTCTGCAGGGTGAAGATGCTGTTGTCGGCGAGCTGGGCCTCCAGCCAGGTCATCAGGGCTTCCATCAGTCCGCCTCCCGGTAGCCGACGTCATAGCGTTTCTGCAACCGCGCGAAGCCCCACTCCGAGACCGTGGCGATCAGCAGGTAGATGGCGGCGACGATGATCATGAAGGTGAAGGGCTCGCGGGTGGCCTTGGAGGCCTCGGCGGCCACTCGCACCATGTCGGTGAGGCCGATCACCGAGACCAGGGCGGTGGTCTTGAGCAGCACCATCCAGTTGTTGGAGAGGCCGGGGATGGCGTGGCGCATCATCTGCGGGAAGCGGATGCGCCGGAACACCAGCCAGTGGTTCATGCCGTAGGCGCGGCCGGCCTCGATCTGGCCGCTGTCCACCGCCAGGAAGGCGCCGCGGAAGGTCTCGCCCATGTAGGCGCCGAAGATCAGCCCGATGGTGATCACCCCGGCGACGAACTCGTTGACGTTGATGAAGATGTCCCAGCCGAAGCGCTCGTAGAGCTGGTCGGTGACCATGTTGATGCCGATCTGGCCGCCGAAGAAGAGCAGCATCATCAGCACCAGGTCGGGGACGCCGCGGATGACGGTGGTATAGAGGGTGCCGATGCGGTGGGCCAGCCAGCTTCGTGACATCTTGGCGCTGGCGGTGAGCAGGCCCAGCACGATGGCCAGCAGCAGCGAAAGCACCGCCAGCTCGATGGTGATCAGCGCGCCTTCGGCGAGGCGCGGGCCGTAGCCGTGAAGGTCGATCATGGGAGTCTCCTCGTCCGGGTCGCCTCAGTGCTTGGGCGCCAGGAACTGCTTGAGCCGTTCGGAGCGCGGGTTGCCCAGTACCTCGTCCGGCGGGCCGGCTTCCTCGACTCGCCCCTGGTGGAGATAGATCACCTGGGAAGAGACGTCGCGGGCAAAGGCCATCTCGTGGGTGACCACGATCATGGTGCGCCCCTCCTCGGCGAGGTCGCGCATCACCTTCAGCACGTCGCCCACCAGCTCCGGGTCCAGCGCCGAGGTGGGCTCGTCGAAGAGCATCACCTCCGGGTCCATGGCCAGGGCCCGGGCGATGGCCCCGCGCTGCTGCTGGCCGCCGGACATCTGCGCCGGGTAGTAGTCGGCGCGCTCGGCCAGGCCGACTCGCTCGAGCAGCTGCCGGGCATGGGCGATGGCCTCCTTCTTCGGCTTGCCGAGCACATGGACCGGCGCCTCGATGACGTTCTCGAGCAGGGTCATGTGGGCCCAGAGGTTGAAGCTCTGGAAGACCATGGAGAGCTTGGCGCGCATGCGCACGACCTGCTTCCAGTCGGCCGGCTCGCGGCCGTGCCTGGTCTGCTTGAAGCGGATCTCCTCGCCGTGGACGATCAGGTCGCCCTCGTCGGGCTGCTCGAGCAGGTTCATGCAGCGCAGGAAGGTGCTCTTGCCGGAACCGGAGGCTCCGATCAGCGTGATCACGTCGCCCTTGTGGGCCTTCAGTGAGAGGCCCTTGAGGACCTCGGTGTCGCCGAAGCGCTTGGTGATGTTGCGCACTTCCAGCGGAATCGGGGTATCGGCCATGGAACGGGCTCCAGATCGTGGGCGGTCCGCCGCATCAGGGGTCGGCCGGCGCGGGTCAGGGTCAAGACCGGGGATCGAAAAGAGGGCGATTCTAACAGGCCGGAGGATTTCCGGAAGGAGACCGCGACCAGCCGGATAGTCTACCTCGGTCCGGGGCGGGGATGGCATGGGGCATGGGGATTCTCCTGGCGATTGTTGTTGTGGGTTGCCGGGGGTGTCGTCAGGCCGGGGGCGGGCTCGGCACCACCAGCAGCGCCGCCCGGGCACCGATCTCGACCTCGGCATTGGGAAAGACCACCGACAGGGGCGTCGCGCCGACGCGGGTCTCGCCGGCGACGGCGTCTTCCGCCAGTCGGGTGCCCGGCGGGAACTCGCTGAAGTTGGGCGTATCGTCCGGGAAGCAGAGCCGGAAGGCCTCGCTTTGGCGCAGCAGCTCGTGCTCGGCGCGAAAGAAGGTCATGGCACCGGGGTTGCCCTCGGCCGGCGCGCGGCCCTCCACCAGAGCCTCGAGCAGCCGGGCCATGGGGGCCAGGGGGATGAGGTCGTTGTGGCCGAACGGCCGGGCGCGGCCCAGTTCCAGGGTGAAGGCCGCCGCGCCATGGTAGTGCCTGGCGTAGTGCGAGAAGGTCCAGCTGTGGCGGTGCTGGTGCAGTACCGCCTGGATGCCGGCGGCGGCCAGCCAGCGCCACTGCTCGGGAGGCGTCGGCGTCTCGGCGAAGGGCTCGACCACGAAGCGCGGGAAGCGGCTGTCGCGGATCGCCGTGTGCAGGTCGTAGTGCAGGCGCTCCCGGCCGGGATGGCGGGCGTAGAAGGCATCCACCTCGGCCATCAGCGCCCGGGCCCGGTCGGGCTCGTCACCCGCCTCCTCGAGGTCGCGGCGGAACAGCCGGTTGAGGTTGGTGGCGACATAGCGCTCGCCGCGCCGGATCGCCTCGGGGTTGCCCAGGATCACCAGCAGCGGGGCGCCCAGGCGAAGCAGCCCGGCCTCCAGCCGGGCCAGGACCTCGCCCAGCAGCTCCATGGGGGCCGTCTCGTTGCCGTGGACCCCGGCCGAGAGCACGCAGGCCCGTGCTCCAGCTGAGGGGGCATCCGGCACGAGCTCGAGCACCCCCGGGGCGAGCAGCCGGAAATGCCCCCCGGCGACCCCGCCCTCGGCGCGGGAGGGCGGGCGTCCCTCCAGGCCCTGGTCGAGCCACTCAGCCAGCATGGTCGGGACGGGCGTCGGTGGACTCGAAGATCCGGTCGGCGCTGGCGGCGACGAACCCCTGGTAGAGCCGCCCCTCGGCATCCGGATAGCGGCGGGCGAACTCGTAGTAGCAGGTGGGGATCTCCTCGACCCGGCCGCCGGAGAAGGTGAAGGGCATGCGGTCGGCGAGCGTCGAGGCCTGCTCGAGCAGCACCTCGGGGGAGCCCTTGATGCGCCCGCCGGACGCATTGATGGAGAGCCCCAGCGACTCGACCTTTGCCAGCAGCTTCTCCAGGGTGTCGTGGCGGCGCAGGTGGTTGACGCTGATCGTGAAGTGGTTGGCCCGCAGTCCGATGATCGACAGCCAGGCGGCGTATTCGCTCTCCTCCGCCAGGGTCCGGTACTCTCCCCAGGTCGGTGTCTCCCAGAGGCGGCCGGCCCAGAGCACCTCGGGCGAGGCGATCCGGGCGGGGTCGACCTGGGCCACCAGCTCGTCGATGATCTCCTGGGCAGGGGCCGAGAGCTCGCGGCACTTCAGCTCCGAGAGGAAGACCCTGGGCTGGTCTTCCCGCGGTGGCAGGTAGCCCCAGGCACGCAGCTTCTTGGCCTCGAAGTCGTAGGGCTCCAGCCGGGTGTAGCCCAGCGCCAGCAGGTGGGGCTCAAGGTCGGCCAGGCGGATGGGGCCGCGGTCGAAGGTGCGGAAGGCCACGTGGTCGTTGACGATGGTCTCGCCGTCGGCGACCAGGGCGTCATGGATGCGGCTCGCCTGGGGCGTCATGGCGGTGTAGTCGTCCCAGAGGCGGGCGAAGAAGTGATCGAGGCTCATGTCGGAAGGCATGTGGGCACCTGTTGTCGATGTTGTGGCGGCTGGCAACACCATCCCGTCCGTCGCCGGCCGACTCAAGGGCCAGGGTCGGTCGGATGAAAGTGGCGGGGCCCAGGGTGAAAATTCGCGCCTGGCCGGGGGAAGACGCGCGTCTTTCCCTCGGGCGGCGGCCGGCCGTGACCTTTGCAGGATGGGGAACGGGGCCTTGCCCGGCTAGACTGGCGGTGACCTCTGTCCCAAGGGCCTGCCCCAGGAGAATGCCATGACCGACCATGCCCGCCAGCTCGATGCCCACTATGATGCGCCTGCCGAACGGGACGGGCAAAGCCTGACGGCGCGGCTGCGGGCGGCCTTCCGCGAGGCGGGGTGCGACCCGGATCGCCTCACCCTGGACGAGGTCGCCGGCATCGACCAGCTGCACCTGGGTGGGCGACGGGCCAGCCGCTCCCTGGCGGCCCTGGGGCGCCTCGCCCCGGGGAGCCGGGTGCTGGACGTGGGCTGCGGCACCGGCGGGGCGAGCCGGCTGCTGGCGGCGGAGTTCGGCGCCGAGGTGACGGGCTTGGACATCACCGCGGCCTTCGTCGAGGTGGCCGGCTGGCTGAGCCGTGCCACCGGCCTCGACGGCCGGACGCGCTTCCTGTGCGCCGATGCGGCGCGCACGCCGCTGGCGGATCGCGCCTTCGACGCGGTGTGGTGCCAGCATGCGCTGATGAACATGCCCGACATCGCCGCGGTGCTCGCCGAGTGGCGCCGGCTGCTGGTGCCGGGCGGCACGCTGCTGCTGCACGAGGTGGTGGCCGGCGACGACCCCTCGCCGCTGCGCCTGCCGGTCCCCTGGGCACGCCGCGTCGAGACCAGCCACCTGCGCTCCCGGCACGCCCTGGAGGGGTTGCTGGCCGAGGGGGGCTTCGCCCCGCTGGCGGTGCAGGACGTCACCGAGTCGGCGCTCGCCTGGCGACGCAAGCACAGCCGCCGGGAGGGCGACGGGTCGCCGCCGGGGCCGGCGCTGCCCGGGCCGGGGCTGATCTTCGGCGAGGCCTTCGCCGAGATGGGGCGCAACCTGCGCGACAACCTGGCCGCGGACCGGGTGCGTATCCTCGAGGGCGTTTGGCGCAGGGCGTGATGTTTCGTTCCGGTCGACCGGTAGCGTCGAATTTCTTCGCTTCCGTTCGCATCCGTCGATCCTACACTGGGAGTCCCCAACCGATGGAACGACGAGAGGAGGCGAGCGAATGCCCCGGATACTGGTGCTCTACCACTCCATGTATGGCCATATCGACACCCTGGCCCGCACCGTGGCCGAGGGGGCGCGCGACGTCGAGGGCGTCGAGGTCACCCTCAAGCGGGTGCCCGAGACCATGGACGCCGAGGCCTTCGCCAAGGCCGGCGGCCAGTCCTTCGACACCCCCGAGGCGAGCCCCGATGAGCTGGCCGACTTCGATGCCGTGATCTTCGGCAGCCCGACCCGCTTCGGCAACATGTCCGCCCAGATGCGCACCTTCCTCGACCAGACCGGCGGCTTGTGGGCGGGTGGCAAGCTGCGCGGCAAGGTGGCCAGCGTCTTCACCTCCACCGGTACCGGTGGCGGCCAGGAGACCACCATCACCTCCTTCTGGCACACCTTGGCGCACCACGGCATGGTGATCGTGCCGCTGGGCTATGGCATCGACGAGCAGTACGTCTTCGACCAGGCCGGTGGTGGCAACCCCTACGGCGCCTCCACCATCGCCGGGGGCGACGGCTCGCGCCAGCCCGACGAGCGGGAGCTCAGGATCGCGCGCTTCCAGGGCGAGCACGTGGCGCGCATCGCCGCGAAGCTGGCCGGCTGACGCCGGTTCGCGCCATCTGCTCGTACACCAGGCCCCGACCCGCCCTCCCAGCCAGAGAGCGGGCCGGGGTCTTGTCACTTTAGGGCCTCAGTGCCGGCGGGGGCCGCGGACCAGGTAGCTCAACGGGTGCAGCACCAGCCAGGTGATCAGGGCGACGCCGAGCGCCGCCGCCACCAGCGCCGCCCAGTCGGTGGCCGTGGCGACGAAGGCGAGGCGCGAGCCGGTCAACCGCGGCAGCCACCACAGGGTCGAGACGCCCGCCAGCAGGGCGACGATGGCGGCTGGCAAGCAACGGTAGTCGGTGAACCGATAGCCGCGCAGCCGTCCGACCAGTTGCGCGACCACCAGCAGTGCAAGGATCGCCAGGATCAACGGCAGGAAGGGCGGGATGGCGTGGGACAGCACCGCGAGGATGCCGGCAAGCGAGAATTGCATGACGTGTCTCCTCAGACGCGGCCTTCCAGCATGGCGTAGTAGGCGGGCTGCAGCAGGTAGTCCTTGAGCACCCAGGCCACCCAGGACTCCTCCTTCGGGTCGATGAACGAGAAGGAGGGCAGGAAGGCCATGTCGTTGTCGTAGCCGAACTCCACGAGCATGGCCTTGCCGATATCGGTGATCAGCGGGCAGGAGGTGTAGCCGTTGTGACGCGCGGGCAGCGCCTGGCCCTGGAGCTGGGCCAACAGGTTGGCCTCCACCACCGGTGCCTGGGCCTTGACGCTGGCTGCGGTCTTGTTGATGGGGGCACCGATCACGTCGCCGATGCCGAACACCTCGGGATAGCGGTTGTGCTGCAGGGTGTGGATGTCGGTATCCAGCCACTCGCCGCGGAAGGGACCCTCCCGGGCGATGAGGTCACTCTCGCGGATGAAGTCCGGGGCGCTCATGGGGGGCACCACATGGATGAAGTCATAGTCGACCACCTCGGTCATCTCGCCCTCGCGACCGAATTCCTCCTGGCGAAGCTCGTGATGGGACATGAATTCGCTGGCCGGTCCCACGAAGGTGAACTCTGCCTGGCGAGCCCCGGGGTCGATGGCAGAGAGCCGGTAATGGTGGCGACGCTGGATCCCCTCGTCGTCGAAGCGCCGCTTGAGGAAGTCATCGATCCAGGGCTGGCTGAACATGGCCGTGCCGGGGGTCAGGTAGTCGAGCCGGAAGGCATCGCGCCGCCCGGTCGCCTTGATGCGTGACAGGGTGGTGAAGGCCATCTTGAGCGGCGCGCCGGCGCACTTCACCGGGGTGGGCGCCGCCGTGAAGAGCCCCTGGCCACCGCCTCTGGCGAGCCACTCGTCGATGGCGTCGCGGGTGCGGGTGGCACCCGCGAGGCTGGCATAGACGCTGCCGATGCCGTGGCTGCCGACCAGCTCGGGGGACATGCCGTCGATCAGGTGGTAGTTGAGCTGCAGCCCGGTGGCGACCACCAGGTAGTCGTATTCGGCGACACTGCCGTCGGCCAGGGAGACCCGGCGCTGTTCGGCATCGACGCCGACGGCGGGCTGGCGGATCCAGTCGACCCCGCGGGGCATGAAGTCGGCATTGGGGCGCAGGGTCCTGCCGGGTTGCCAGACGCCGCAGGCGACCAGGGTCCAGCCCGGCTGGTAGTGGTGGGTCTCGCGGGGTTCCACCACCGTGATGCGGGCGCCGGAGAGGCGCGTGGCCAGCCGGTTGGCCATGGCCAAGCCGGCGGCACCGCCGCCGAGGATGAGGATGCGGGCCCGCGTCGGGACCGGGCTGGCCGCGAGGCCAGCCAGGGGCACCAGGCCGGCCGCGCCGACGCCGAGGCCCAGCTTGAGCATCTGGCGACGGTCCATCCGAGGTGGAGCGAGGTGGCGTGTCATGTCAGGACTCCTGCGCACGGGGTTGGCACTTCTGTTATATGTTTATAACTATTAATGGGAAGCATAGCTCTGATCACCGTGCGCATCCTCTCCTGGCATGCGGCAGCTTGACGCAAGTCACGACGCTGGCGGCTTCCTTGGTGAAATCGCTGACATCTGCTCTCCGCTGAGGCGGAAGCGATCTTGATCTCCGTCAAGGCGAACGTGGACGTCCCTGCCATGCTTTCCCCAGGGCCGCGCCATCGGGCGGGCTGTCCCGGGAGGAAGGCATCATGATCACAGGGCGACACCCGTCCAGGCACTGGCGAATCGTGGGAGTGCTGCTTTTGCTCGTTCTGGCGCTGCCGGCGCTGGCGAGCACGGCTGACCACCGTGAGTTCGAGGCGCTCGAGGGGCCCTTCGCCAGCGGCGAGGAGGTCACCGAGGCCTGCCTGGGCTGCCATACCGAGGCGGCCGAGGAGGTGATGCAGACGCGCCACTGGACCTGGGAGTACCACAACCCGGTGGACGGGGAGTTGCTGGGCAAGAAGGGCATGCTCAACGGCTTCTGCATCGCCGACCGCTCCAACGAGGCGTTCTGCCAGTCGTGCCATATCGGCTACGGCTGGAAGGACGAGACCTTCGACTTCACCAACCCCTTCAAGGTGGACTGCCTGGCCTGCCACAACACCGGCGACTACACCAAGGTGGCCGGGCTAGCCGGGCGGCCCGCGGTGGAGCGCACCGAGTATCCGCCGGGCTCCGGCAAGTTCCATGGCCCCACCGACCTGGCCGAGGTCGCCCGCAACGTGGACAAGACCTCCCGGGAGACCTGCGGCAGCTGCCATTTCTACGGCGGCGGCGGTGACGGCGTGAAGCACGGCGACCTCGACTCCTCGCTGGTGGAGGCGAGCCGTGCGCTCGACGTGCACATGGGGCTGGATGGCGGTGACTTCCGCTGCAGCACCTGCCACCAGACCGAGAGCCATGTGGTGCCCGGCAGCCGCATCCAGGTCTCGGCGGTGGACGACAACCGGGCGATACGCCGCGGCGAGCAGACCGACCGCAACCCGGCCACCTGCCAGGCCTGTCATGGCAATGCGCCCCACGAGGAGGGCGCCATGGCCTCGCGCCTCAACGAGCATACCCGGGCACTGGCCTGCCAGACCTGCCATATTCCCGCCTTCGCCCGCGGCGGAGTCCCCACCAAGATGGCCTGGGACTGGTCCACCGGCGGCCAGCTGGACGAGGAGGGCAAGCCGTTCCAGCGCAAGGATGACGACGGCCACGTGATCTACGACAGCAAGAAGGGGGACTTCACCCTCGGCGAGAACGTGGTGCCCGAGTATGTCTGGTTCAACGGCGATGTCACCTTCACCACCACCGAGACCAGGATCGATCCCGACAGCGCCCCGGTGCCCATCAATACCTACCACGGCACGCCTGGCGGGGAGGATTCGCGCATCTGGCCGGTGAAGCTGTTCCACGGCAAGCAGCCCTACGACACCGTGCACGAGACCCTGCTGGTGCCCCACGTGGCGATACCCGACGACACCGCCTTCTGGTTCAACTTCGACTGGGCCAAGGCGCTGGAGGCGGGCACCGAGGCCGCCGGCCAGCCCTTCAGCGGCGAGTACGACTTCGTCGAGACCACCATGCTGTGGCCCATCACCCACATGGTCCCGCCGAGCGAGCAGGCCCTGAAATGCGGCAGCTGCCACGCCGAGGAGGGGCGATTGGCGGGGGTGGAGGGCGTCTGGCTGCCGGGTCGTGATCGCCACGAACTGCTGGACCGTTTCGGCTTCGGCCTGGCCGGACTGATGCTGCTGGGCGTGCTCGGCCACGGGGCCCTGCGCGTCGCGACCCGCAACCGCCGCAAGGAGCACTGACATGAGCCAGCGCGTCTACCTCTTCACCCGCTTCGAGCGCTTCTGGCACTGGGCCCAGGCGGCGCTGGTGCTGGTGCTGCTGTTCAGCGGCTTCGCCATCCGCGGCTACCACGACCTGCTCCACTTCGGCCCCGCGGTGAAGCTTCACGAGACGGCGGCCTGGCTGCTGATCGGGCTCTGGGTGTTCGCCATCTTCTGGCACTTCACCACCGGGCAGTGGCGCCAGTACATCCCCACCCTGGAGCGGATCGGCGCCGTGGCGCGCTTCTACGCCTACGACATCTTCGTCGGCGAGCCCCACCCCTACAGGCAGACCCCGCAGCGCAAGCATAACCCGCTGCAGCGCCTGGCCTACCTGGGAGTGAAGCTCGTGATCAACCCGCTGGTGTGGGTCTCGGGGCTGGCCTACCTGTTCTGGGAGCCGCTGCGTGGGCTGGCCCCGGCCTGGCTGGGGCTGGAGCAGGTGGCCGGGCTTCACGTGCTGGGGGCCTTCCTGATGCTCGCCTTCGTGATCATCCACGTCTACCTGGCCACCGTGGGCCACACGCCCACGGCGCATATCAAGGCGATGATCACCGGCTGGGAGACGCTGCACGACGACGAGGTGATAGAACCACGGCCACGCAAGGGCTGAGGCGCCGGCAGGGGATGAAGGTCGGAAGCGTCGACGGCCACCGCCAAGGCGGTGGCCGTCGCGTCTCGGGAGGAGGGGTGCGCTCAGCCTGCGATGCGCTCGGCGATGGCGCGGCCCATGGCCCCGGTGGTGCCCTGGCCGCCGACGTCCGGCGTCAGCACCGCCTTGTCACCCTCGGCGAGCACCGCCTCGAAGGCATCGACGATGGCCTGGCCGGCCGCCGGGTGGCCCAGGTGCTCGAGCATCATCGCGGCGGACCAGATCTGGCCGATGGGATTGGCGATGCCCTTGCCGGCGATGTCCGGGGCGCTGCCGTGGACCGGCTCGAAGAGGCTCGGGAAGAGGCCGTCCGGGTTGATGTTGGCCGACGGGGCCACGCCGATGGTACCGGTGCAGGCCGGTCCCAGATCGGAGAGGATGTCGCCGAACAGGTTGCTGGCCACCACCACGTCGAACCAGTCGGGATGCATCACGAAGTTGGCGGTGAGAATGTCGATATGGAACTGGTCCACCGATATCTCGGGGTAGTGCGCGCCCATCGCCTTCACGCGCTCGTCCCACCAGGGCATGGTGATGGCGATGCCGTTGGACTTGGTGGCCGAGGTGAGCTTCTTGCGCGGGCGTGACTGGGCCAGCTCATAGGCGTACTTCAGCACCCGGTCGACCCCGGTGCGGGTCATCACGGTCTCCTGGATCACCACCTCGCGCTCGGTGCCCTCGAACATCTTGCCACCGACGCTGGAGTACTCGCCCTCGGTGTTCTCGCGCACCACGTAGAAGTCGATATCGCCGGGTTCGCGGTCCGCCAGCGGGCTCTTCACGCCGGGCAGCAGCTTGCAGGGGCGCAGGTTGACGTACTGGTCGAAGCGACGACGGAACTGCAGCAGCGAGCCCCACAGGGAGATATGATCGGGTACGGTCTCCGGCCAGCCCACGGCCCCGTAGAAGATGGCGTCGGCGTCCTTGAGCTGCTCGAACCAGTCGTCGGGCAGCATCTGGCCGTGCTCGGCGTAGTAGTCGCAGCTGGCGAAGTCGAAGTGCTCGAGGCTCAGGTCGATGCCGAAGCGCTTGGCGGCGGCCTCGAGGGCGCGCAGCCCCTCGGGCATCACCTCCTTGCCGATGCCGTCGCCGGGAATGACGGCGATGCGATGGGTCATGGAACTCCTCCTGGGGGTGCATGGGTCGTGCCTGGCAGTCTAGCCCTGCACGGGGGAAAGATAATCGGGGTACCATTCAACTCATTGTTGAACGAGAGTGGAGAATGGCATGACGCCCCTCGATGACCTGGCCTTCTTCCGCCGCCTGGCCCATGCCGGCAGCCTCACCGCCACCGCCCGCGAACTGGGCTTGTCGCTGTCGGCGGTGAGCAAGCGCCTCAAGCAGCTCGAGGCCCGGCTGGGCGTCGAGCTGGCCAGCCGCACCACCCGGCGCCTGGCGCTGACTGCCGAGGGCGAGCGCTACCTGGCACGGGGCGGGATGATCCTCGAGGAACTCAGCGAGCTCGAGGAGTCCCTCGGCGAGCATCGTGCCGAGCTCTCCGGCCCGCTGCGGGTCAACGCCACCTTCGGCTTCGGCCGCCGCCACGTGGCCCCGCTGCTCTCGGCCTTCTGCCGGGACCATCCCGGCATCGAGGCGAGCCTCGAGCTCTCCGGCTTCCCGCTGAGCCTGGGCGACCAGGCCTTCGACATCGGCATCCGCGTCGGCGAGCCACCGGACTCCCGGCTGGTGGCCCGCCGGATCCTGGCCAACCGTCGCGTGCTCTGCGCCGCCCCCGCCCGGGTGGCGACCCTGCCGACGCTGCGCTCGCCGGCGGACCTCTCGGGGCAGGCGTGCCTGCTGCTGCGCGAGAACGACAGCGACTTCGCGGTGTGGCGCTTCCAGCGCCGCGACGATCCCGGGGTGGAGCAGGCGGTGAAGGTGGCCGGCCCGCTGGCCAGCAACGACGGCGAGGTGGTCATGCGGCTGGCGCTGGAGGGGCACGGCATCGCGCTGCGCTCCTGGTGGGACGTGCACGACCACCTGGCCCGCGGTCGCCTGGTCGAGCTGCTGTCCGACTGGCAGGGAGTGCGCGCCGACTTCCACGCCGTCTATCGCCAGCACCGGCACGTGCCGGCGCGCATCCGCGCCTTCGTCGCCTATCTTGAACAGGAGATGGCCAGCCGGGTGCCTACCCGGCAGAATGGCGCCACCGCCAGCCGAGGAGCCCTGTTGCCGTGAATGTGCTGATGTTCACCAATACCTACCTGCCCATCGTCGGCGGGGTCAGCGAGTCGGTGCAGCGCCTCAAGCACCAGCTGCAGGCCGCCGGCCACCGGGTGCTGGTGGTGGCACCGCGCCTGGAGGGGCAACCCCGGGAGGAGCGCGACGTGGTGCGGGTGGCGGCGGTGCAGCACTTCAACGGCAGCGACTTCTCGCTGCCCGTGCCGATCCCCGGCCAGCTCCATGAGGCGATCGAGACCTTCGAGCCCGATATCGTCCATGCCCACCACCCCTTCCTGCTGGGTGACACGGCCGCCCGGGCGGCGGAGACCTATGGCCTGCCCCTGGTCTTCACCCATCACACCCTCTATGAGCACTACACCCATTACGTGCCCGGCGACTCGCCGCGCATGCAGCGCTTCGCGGTGGCGCTCGCCACCCAGTACACCTGGCTGTGCGACGAGGTGATCGCGCCCAGCGAGAGCATCCAGGACCTGCTGCTCCGGCGCGAGGCCAATCCACGCATCAGCGTGGTGCCGAGCGGCGTGGATACCGCGCGGTTTGCCCTTGGCGACGGTCGGGACTGGCGTGCGCGACTCGGCATCCCTGACGGGGCCTACGTGATCGGCCACCTGGGGCGCCTGGCGCTGGAGAAGAACCTGGCGTTCCTGGCCGGGGCGGTGACGGAGGCGCTGGTCCGCGCATCCGGGGCCCACTTCCTGGTGGTGGGCGAGGGCGAGGCCCGCGGCGACATCCAGGCCATCGCCGAAGCCCGGGGCGTGGCGGGGCGCCTGCATTTCACTGGTCGCCTGCATGGGCAGGCGCTGATCGATGCCTACCATGCCATGGACGTCTTCGCCTTCGCCTCCCACAGCGAGACCCAGGGGATGGTGGTGGCCGAGGCCATGGCGGCCGGCCTGCCCGTGGTGGCCATCGAGGCCTCCGGGGTGCGCGAGGTGGTGGTAGACGGCCGCAACGGGCGGCTGCTTGCCGCGGATGACGTGGACGCCATGGCCGAGGCGCTGGTCACCCTGGCGGATCCCGATGCCCGCCTGTCGCTGGCCGAGGCCGCCCTGGAGACCGCCGCCGGGTACGACGAGCCACGCTGCGCCGAGCGGTGCCTGGCGGTCTATCGCCGCGCCATCTCCCGTGGCGGCCCCTTCACCCACGCCGACGAGGGCGGCTGGGAGCGCGTGCGTCACCGGCTGGGCGCCGAGTGGCAGATGCTTCGCCATCGCGGCCGCCTGTTGCGCCACCTGGTGCAGGAGGAGTGGGAGCAGGAGCGGCCCGCCTGGTGGCCCGGCCATCGCGAGGAGGACGAGCCGGAGCTGCCGCGCAAGTAGCCCCCTCAGCGGGCGCGGCGGCGCCGGTCCGACCAGGCCTTGAGACCCGCCAGCAGGGCGATCCCCGCCAGCAGGCCGCCGGCGGCCCAGAGCAGCTCGCCGCGGTTCTCCGCGGTTGCCAGCTGGCCCAGCTGGCTGCCCAGCAGGGTGACCCCGGCCAGCCCCGGCACGATGCCCAGCAACGAGCCGATCATGTAGTCGCGAAAGCGCAGGCGGAAGGCCCCGGCCATCATGTTGGTCAGGGTGAAGGGTGCCAGCGGCAGCAGGTTGACCAGGGTCATGGTGCGGATGCCGCGCCCCGAGAGGTAGCGCGAGAGGCCGCGCAGGTGCCGGCCGCCATGGCGCATCAGCGCCTTGCGGCCCAGCCGGCGGCCCACCCACCAGGTCAGCATCGAGGCCGCGAGGGTGCCTGCCAGCGCGTAGGCGAAGCCCCACCAGGGGCCGAACAGCAGCCCGGTCAGCGCCACCAGCAGGCTGAGCGGGAACATCACCAGCGACGCCCCGGCGTAGATGGCCATCACCACCGCGACCGCCCAGGGGGCGTCGCGCCAGGCCAGAGAGCCCTGGACCAGGCGCTGCAGCGTGGCGACGGTGAGCAGCTCCTCGCTGGCCAGCCACTGCCAGCCGACGGCCAGGCCGGCGAGCAAGATGAGGGCGATCAGCGGAAGCAAGAGCGGACGGGGCATGCGAGCGAGCGCCTTGGCTGCTGGGGGACGGCTACCGCTGTGGGTAGTCGTCCGGGATCGGGTGGCAAGGTTGAGGTGCCGGTCATCGAGAGAGCATGAAGCGTCGATGCCCGCTCAACATTAAACGCCCAGCCTAACATGCCTCGCGGCACTTCCTGAGCCAGCCGTTGCCTAGCGCAAGAGGCAGGCCTCTCAAGTCCCCTCGGGCTGCCTTCCTGCTCTTGTCATGCCAGGTTCTCCTGCGCCCGGGTCCACTGGTTGCGAAATGCCCTTGAGCGGTTAAGGTCAATGTATGGCGTTCGCCTGCGCCGTTCCCTTCACCGAGGAGAGACACCATGGTCATCTTGACGATCAACGGCAGCGAGCATGAGCTCGATGTGCCCGACAACATGCCGCTGCTCTGGGCACTGCGTGACGTGGCGGGTCTGAGGGGCACCAAGTTCGGTTGCGGCATTGCCGAGTGTGGTGCCTGTACCGTGCACCTGGACGGCGAGGCTACCCGCTCCTGCGTGACGCCGGTCTCCGCTGTTCAGGGCCGTCAGGTGACCACCATCGAGGCCATGGCCGACGATGCCGTGGGCCAGCGCGTGCAGCAGGCCTGGCTGGATCTCGGCGTGGCCCAGTGCGGATACTGCCAGGGTGGCCAGATCATGAACGCCACGGCACTGCTCAAGAGAACGCCGCAACCGGACACCCGGGAAATCGTCGACGCCATGGCCGGTAACCTGTGCCGCTGTGGTACCTACAATCGTATCCTGGCCGCCATTGAACGGGCTGCAGACGAGGAGGCCAGCTCATGAGCCGGTCAGACGATACACTCCTGCTCGCCAACGTCAGCCGCCGCGGTCTCCTGAAGGGGCTGGCCGGGGGCTCGGCCCTCCTGCTGGCAGCCCGCTGGGACCTGGGGCTGGCCAATGAACAGGCCCAGTTCGGGGCCGGCGCCATGCCCGGTGGCTGGGTGGACAACCCGAACGTGTTCATTCACATCGATCCCGATGGCCTGGTCACCATCATCAACAACCGTGCCGAGATGGGCCAGGGAATCCGCACGAGCCTGGTGATGGTGGCCGCCGACGAGCTGGGCGCGGACTGGGACCAGGTTCGGGCCGAGCAGGCGAATGCGGACCAGGACAAGTACGGCAACCAGAATACCGATGGCTCCCGCAGCATGCGCCACTGGTATCAGCCCATGCGACGTGCGGCCGCCGCTGCCAGGCTGATGCTCGAGCAGGCTGCGGCCAACCGGTGGGATGTCCCCGTTCACGAGGTGCGGGCCGGGATCCACAAGGTGGTGCACTCGGCCTCGGGTCGGGAGCTTGGTTTCGGAGAGCTGGCGGAGTCGGCGAGGGAGCTGGATGTGCCGGGCAGGGATGCCCTGGTGCTGAAATCCGACAGCGAACTGCGCTTCATCGGCAAGGAGTCCGGCCTGATCAATGGCGAGCTGAAATCCGCCTATCCCAAGGCCATAGACGGTGAAGACATTGTCACCGGCAGGGCCATATTCGGCGCGGATGTGGATCTGGAGGACACCCTCTACGCGGTCGTGGCCCGTCCACCCGTCTACGGCGCCAAGGTGAAAAGCGTCGATGACAGCGACGCGCTCGACGTCACCGGTGTCAGGAAGGTGGTCCACATTGAAGGCACGGGGCAGCCTGCCGCCTTCAACCCGCTGGGTGGCATTGCCGTGGTGGCGTCCAACACCTGGGCCGCCATGGAGGGCCGCAGGGCCCTGAAGATCGAGTGGGACACGGCGGCCGCCGGGGACAATGCCGGCTACACGTCCGAGGCCTACCGGGAATCCCTGGAGAAGGCGGCGCAATCCCCCGGCAAGGTCATCCGCCAGTCCGGCGATGTCGAGGCCGCCCTGGAAGCCGCCGACAGGCGGGTATCCGCTACCTATTACATGCCCCACATGGCACAGGCCCCCATGGAGCCGCCGGTGGCGGTGGTGAGGATCCGGGATGGCAAGGCGGAGGCCTGGGCGCCGGTCCAGAACCCCAGGGCGACCCGTGAGGGCATCGCGGGGCTGCTGGAGATGGACCTGGAGAATGTCACCGTCCATCAGACCCTGCTGGGCGGCGGTTTCGGGCGCAAGTCGAAGCCGGATTTCGTGATGGAGGCGGCCCGAGTGGCCAAGGCATTCGAGGGACAGCCCATCAAGCTGCAGTGGTCCCGGGAAGACGATATCCAGCATGCCTACTTCCACGCCGTCTCCGTCGATCATCTCGAAGCCGGCCTCGACGCCGATGGCAAGGCGACCAGCTGGCGTCACCGGACCCTGTCTCCCAGCATCGCCTCCCTCTTTGCCCCGGACCCCAGGCACAAGGGGGAATTCGAGCTGGGCATGGGCTTCAATACCATGCCGTTCAGTATTCCCGCCATTCGCCTGGAGAATCCGCCTGCCCCGGCCCATGTCCGCATCGGCTGGTTCCGCTCGGTCTACAACCTGCCCCATGCCTGGGCCATCCAGAGCTTTGCCCATGAGATGGCCGTGGCGGCCGGGAAGGACCATCGGGACTTCGTGCTGGACCTGCTGGGGCCGGACCGGGAAGTGCACAACCTGACCGTGGGTGACGGCTGGAATTACGGCGAGGATCCGGACCTGTATCCGATCGATGTGGCCCGCATGCGCCGAGTCATCGAGCGGGCCACTGAAGAGGCCGGCTGGGGGCGCGAGACCGGGAAGGGGCGAGGCCTGGGCCTGGCCTTCCATCACAGCTTTGTCTCCTACACCGCCATCGTCTTTGACGTCGAGGTGAGTGAGGCGGGTGAACTGACCATTCATCGCGCGGACATTGCCTTCGACTGCGGGCCTCAGGCCAATCCGGAGCGAATCCGGTCGCAGATGGAGGGCTCCTGCGTGATGGGCATCGGTATTGCCCTGCAGAGCGAGGTGACCTTCGAGGATGGCGTGGCCCAGCAGGACAACTTCGACAGCTATCTGATCCCCCGGATGCCGAACGCGCCCAGGGTCGTCCGCGTCCACCTGATCGACAACCCGAACGACGCCATGGGTGGGGTGGGTGAGCCGGGCTTGCCGCCCGTCGCGCCGGCCCTGTGCAATGCCATCTTCGCCGCCACCGGCAAGCGCATCCGGCGCCTGCCGGTCGGTGATCAGCTGGCGAGCTGAGGATGCGCCATCTCGACCTGCAGGTGGTCGACCAGGCACTGTCCTGGCTGCGCGAGGGTCGACGGATCTGGCTCTGCACCGTGCTTGCCACCTTCGGCTCCTCGCCCCGCGAGCCGGGTTCGCTGCTGGTGGCCAGGGGGGACGGCCGGCATGTCGGGTCGCTCTCCGGGGGCTGTGTCGAGGAGGACTTCCTCGCCCGCCTCCGCGACGGCGAGTTCGATGGGGGGCTGCAGACCCTGCGCTACGGTGATCCCGAGGGTCCAGGCGGTCCGCGCATCAGCCTGCCCTGTGGCGGCATCCTCGATGTGCTGATCGAGCCCCTGGAATCCGATGCTGCCACCCTGACTCACCTGGAGGTGATGCAGGCGACCCTGCTCGGCCAGCGACCTCTGGTGCGCCGGGTCGACCTGGCCAGCGGCCGGTTACAGTTCGTCGAGGATGACGGCCTGGGGCCTCGTGTCGTAGAGGATCGTGGGGCAGGGGAGGTGAGCCTGCGCATCGGTCCCGCGGCGCGGCTGATCCTTGCCGGTATCTCGCCGGTGGCCGATGCCTGCGCCGAATTCGCGCGTCCCCTGGGCTTCGAGGTGATCGCCTGCGATCCCCGCGAGGAGGCGCGGGCGCAATTCCACGTCGAGGGCGTCGAGGTGCAATCGGTGCTGCCCTCGACCTTTATCGCCTCGGGCGCCTGCCATGCCGCCACCGCGGTAGTGGCGTTGACCCATGATCCGCGCATCGATGACCTGGCGATGATCGAAGCGGTTCGCACCCCCGCCTTCTATATCGGCGTGATGGGATCGCAACGGACCTCGACAGTGCGTGCCGAGCGCCTGCGCCGCTCGGGCGGCCTGAGCGAGGAGGAGCTGGGGCGGATACGCATGCCGATCGGCCTGGCGCTGGGCAGCAAGACGCCGGCCGAGATCGCCCTGGCTGTGATGGCCGATATCGTCCGCGTCCAGCGGGGGCGCTCCCGTGAGTCCCTCTGAGGCAGCGATCCCCATTGGCGAGATGCCGCCCGTCCGGGTCGTGGCCCTGGTCATGGCGGCCGGGCGCTCACGCCGTTTCGGTGCCACCGACAAGCGCTGCGCGAGCCTGGCCGATAGTCGCCCCCTGCTGGCGAGTGCCGTCGAGCGGGCCGCCGGGGCCTTCGACGACTGCTATGTGGTGCTGCGCGAGGACGACGACCCCGAGGCACTCGGCCTCTTGCCCGACACACGCCTGATACGTGCCGTGCATGCCGACCGGGGGCTGGGCAGCAGTCTCGCCGAGGCCGTCGGCGTGCTGGATGCCTTGTCCGGCGCGGAGGCGGTCGCGGTGCTGCTGGGCGACATGCCGGACATCGCCCCGGCCACCCTGGCCTCGCTGGGCCGGGCGGCACGCCGGGACACGGTTCTCTGTCCGGTCCACGGTGGACGGCCTGGCCATCCGGTGCTGTTCGGCCGGGCGCTATGGCCCGAGCTTGCCGCGCTGCGGGGCGACCGGGGGGCTCGCGAGGTGGTACACCGCCATGCCTCGCGGCTTCACCTGATCCATGTCGAGGATCCTGGTATCCACCGTGATGTGGACACGCTCGCTGATCTCGACTCGCGGCAGGGGGCTATCCGACCCGGCGGGAGCGGGCCAGGGGGCGAACGAGGCGTTACGCCCTGATCACCTCAGCCCCGGTGGCTCAGGCGTGGCGCGCGAGCACCCGCAGGCGCGACTCGAGCATGTCGCGGTCGAGGTAGGTGCCCTGCAGGTGGCGCCGCCCGCTGTCGGGGTCGAAGGCGTCGCGGCCGTGCAGCACGCGGCGATTGTCGAAGGCGACCATCTCGCCCGGGGCCAGGCTGAACGCGAGCCGGTGGCGAGGCTCGTGCAGCAGCGTCCAGAAGCGGTGGTAGGCGGCGTACCAGGCTTCGATGGTGTCCGCCGGCAGGCACAGGGTGTCGCGGATCCAGTTGTTGAAACGTACCTCCACCACGTGCCCGTCGGCGTCGCAGCTCAGGATCGGCGCGCGCACGGCGATGTCCTGCTCCTCGTCCTGGAAACGGAAGTCGATGGGCGTCTCGCTGAGCAGGCGAAAGGCCTCCGGGGCCTCGCGGCGCAGGGCCTCGGCGACCCGGTAGCCGTCGGCGAACAGCGACTCGCCGCCCTCGGCGTCGTTCTCCAGGCAGTAGAGCAGCTGGATGTCCGGCGGCTGGCGCCAGTTGGGCAGGTCGGTGTGCAGTGCCAGGCCGATGGCGGTATAGGCGGCGTTGTTGGGGTTGGGCTTGGAGCGAACATCGAAGCGGGCACCGAAGTTGGTCGAACGCAGCGGGCCGATGCGCCGGGCCAGGCGGCTTACCTCCTCGTCGGCCAGCGGGCCGTGGTCGAGTAGCACCAGGCCGTCGCGCAGCAGCGCCTCGAGCCAGGCCCGCTCGCCCGCGACCGAGCCGGTGAAGGCCGCGTGGTCGACCCGCTCGGGGCGAAAGTCCTCGGGCCAGGGGCGCGGGACGGGCAGCGCCGTGGCCGCTTCCGCGCCGGGGCGACGCTGGTGGAGCCAGCCGCCGTCGAAGCGGCTTTCATGACCATCCTCCCACGCCAGGTACAGGTGGCCGGCCTCGACGCGTGCCTCCCGGGGGCGGACGATGGCCGGCCGCGGCAGGACGAGACGTTCGCGGGTCTGGGCATGGCGGCAGGCGTGGCAGGCACAGTGGTCGCGCAGCCAGAGCCAGGGCAGGCGGGCCTGCTCACCATCCTCCCAGGCCAGTGTGATCCCCGTTTCGCCGGCCTGGCCATCGCGCAGCCGCGGGGCCTGGGCGTAGGGGGCCAGCTCGTGCATCTCCACCGGTGCGGCGGTGGTGGCCTGTGGGGCAGTGGCGTCCATCCGGTCCTCCTCGGGAATGTCAGGCATGACGGATGGCGAGGGTGGCGCCTGGCTCGACGGCTGACAAACGATTAATCTGGCCCCTATGACCAAGCCAAGCTTATGGGCAGCTTTTTCATGAGTGCCCTGCCTCCGCTGACCTGGCTGCAGGCCTTCGAGGCAGCCGCGCGCACCCTGAGCTTCACGGCCGCCGGCCGCGAACTGGGGGTGACCCAGGCGGCCATCAGCCAGCGCATCCGGCTGCTCGAGGACCGCCTGGGGCAGAAGCTCTTCGTGCGTCACCCCCGAAGCCTCACGCTCACGCCGGCGGGCCAGGCCTGGCTGCCCAGCATCCACGAGGGGTTTGCGCGCATCGGCGAGGGCACCCGCGAGGTCTTCGGCAGCGCACCGGCACGTTCGGTCACCCTGCGCACCACGCCGGTCATCCAGCAGAACTGGCTGGCGCCCCGGTTGCTGGCCTTCCATCGTGCCCACCCGGCGATCGCCGTGCGGCTGGTCAGTGCCATCTGGACCGACGAGTTCGGCCCCGAGGGGGCGGATATCGAGATCCGCTACGGGCGTGGCGGCTGGTCGGGCGTGGAGGCGCTGTCGCTGGGTGCCGAGCACCTGCTGCCGGTGTGTGCCCCGGCGGTGGCACGCGGCCTGGCGGCACCCGCCGACCTGGCGGGCGTGACCCTGTTGCATGCGGCAGGCTTCGCCGTGGGCTGGCCGAGCTGGCTGGAACGGGCCGGGGTGACCGGCCTCGAGTCGCGCTCTCCGGCGCTGACCTGCGACAACCAGGTCATGACCCTGGCAATGGCCAGCCTGGGGGGTGGTGTGGCACTGGCCCATCGTCGCCTGTTCGAGGGGTGCGAGGATCTCGTCGCGCCATTCGACCTGACCGTCTCTACCGACGAGTGCTTCTGGCTGGTGCGTTCGACCCGCGGCCAGCGTCAGGAGGAGGCGTCGCTGCTGTGGTCGTGGCTCTGTC
Organism: Halomonas sp. CKK8; assembly: GCF_029625235.1. Taxonomy (NCBI): domain Bacteria; kingdom Pseudomonadati; phylum Pseudomonadota; class Gammaproteobacteria; order Oceanospirillales; family Halomonadaceae; genus Halomonas; species Halomonas sp. CKK8. The sequence continues at coordinate 653,454 of NZ_CP121193.1, forward strand.
GCGAGGTAGACGCCGGCCCGGGGTGAGCCGCCGCGGGGCATCGCGCCAGGGTGTCCTGGCGGAAGTAGCGCGCGAGCAGCGCATGGAGCTCGGGATAGGCGGCGTGCAGCACGTCCGGGGCGGTGAAGAAGTGTTCGCAGCAGACCGCGAAGCACTCGCCGGGGTGGGTCGCCGCATAGTCGTCGATCGGCGTCGGCTCGCCGTGCGCCAGGCGCGACTGCAGGTCCTCCCAGACGCCCATGAAGACCCGGTGCCACTCCCTCGGGTCGATCTCCCGGGGGAGGGGCGGAAAGCCGTCCACGTCCAGGGAGTTGCCTAGGTCGAGCTTGTGGGCCAGCTCGTGGATCAGCACGTTGAAGCCCGAGAAGTCGCCGCTCTCCATCAGGTCGGGAAAGGAGACCACCACCGGCCCCTGGGAGGAGGTCTCGCCGGCGCGCTCGTCGACGTACTCGTGGACCACGCCTGCCTCGTCCATCTCCTCCACCCGACGCCGGAAGGCCTCGGGCAGGATCAGGATCTCGTGGACGTTGGCAAAGGCCTCGCGGTGTTCGTCCTCCTCCCAGCCCAGGGTCAGCAGGCAGGCCTGGGCCGCCAGGGCCAGCCGGGCGGGTGGGTCGAAGTCGGTGGTCTCGGCGAGCTCGGGGTGCAGGCTCAGGCGCTTGTCATGCACGAACCGCCAGGCGCGATGGCCGAGCCGCTCGGCCAGCTCGTCGGGCAGGGCGGCGAGCAGTGGCAGTCGTTCCCGGGCCTCGCGCCAGGTCTCCTCGGGAAAGGGATGGCGCTCCTCGAAGCGCCGCCCCCTCAGGCGCAGCAGCCGGCCGAGCATGGCGTCAGCTCTCCTCCAGGTTGGCCCCGGACTTCCAGGACCAGTCCCGCCAACGCAGGTCGAAGAGGTCCTTGCGGCGATCCTTGAGGTTGGTCACCGAGCCCTCGGCCCGCACCACGGTCAGCCGGGTCAGGTCGAGGTCCGAGAACATGATCATCTCGGTGTTGGGCGTGGTCTCCGAGAGCACGGCATCGTGGGGGAAGGCGAAGTCCGAGGGCGAGAAGACCGACGACTGGGCGTACTGGATCTCCATGTTCTCGACGGAGGGCACGTTGCCGACGCTGCCGCACAGCACCACGTAGCACTCGTTCTCGATGGCCCGCGCCTGGGCGCAGTGGCGCACCCGAAGGTAGCCGTTCTTGGTGTCGGTCCAGAAGGGCACGAAGAGGATGTCCATCTCCTGGTCGGCGAGCAGCCGTGAGAGTTCGGGAAATTCCACGTCGTAGCAGATCTGGATGCCCACCCGGCCGGCATCGGTCTGGAACACCAGCAGCTCGTCGCCGCCCTCGATCACCCAGTCGCGGCGCTCCTGGGGGGTGATGTGCAGCTTGGCCTGGCGCTCGATGGTGCCATCGCGATGGCACAGGTAGGCGATGTTGTAGAGGAGGTCGTCCTCGCCCACCTCGATCATCGAGCCGGCGATGATGTTGATGTTGTAGGAGACCGCCATGCGCGACAGCTCGGTCTTGAACTGGTCGGTGAAGCCGGCCAGGAAGCGGATGGCGGCCATCTGGTCCTGCTGGGCGGCGCGGTCCTGCAGCCCCATCAGCGGGGCGTTGAACAGCTCCGGGAAGACCGCGAAGTCGCTCTGGTAGTCGGCCAGGGCATCGACGAAGTACTCCACCTGCTGCAGCACCGACTCCACCGAGTCGAACTCGCGCATCTGCCACTGCACGGCGCCGACGCGGACCTGGGTGGGACGGTTCTCCAGCACCCGTTCCGCCGGCTCGAAGAGGATGTTGTTCCACTCCAGCAGGGTGGCATAGCCCTGGGACTTCTCGTCCTCCGGCAGGTACTTGCGCAGCAGGCGCTTGACCTGGAAGTCGTTGGCCAGCTGGAAGGAGAGGATGGGGTCGTGGATCTCCTTGCGCGCCACCTTGTCGAGGTACTCGGCCGGGGAGAGCTCGTGGGCATGCTCGTGGTACTGGGGGATCCGCCCGCCGGCAAGGATCGAGCGCAGGTTCATGGAGCGGCACAGCTCCTTGCGCGCCTCGTAGAGGCGCCGGCCCAGCCGGTAGCCGCGATAGTCCGGATGGATCAGCACGTCGAGCCCGTACATGGCGTCGCCATCCGGGTCGTTGAGGATGGTCTCGCGCTTGCCGATCAGGTCGTCGTAGCGGTGGGGGTTGGAGAAGGTGTCGTAGTCCACCAGCGCGGTCAGGGCCACGCCGACGATGGTCTCGTCATCCTCAATGACGATCTGCCCGTCGGGGAATTCCGTGATCAGCTTGTCGATGGTGGCCTTGGGCCAGGCACCGCCGATGTCGTGATAGACCCGGTCCATCAGGGTCTTGAGCTGCGGGTAGTCGTCCGGTGTCAGGTTGCGCAGGTTGAGGTGCAGGTCGTCGAGGGACATGGCGCGTCCTTCCTTCGGGTCAGGGGGCAGTCTCGCCGCAGTCTACCATGCTCAGCGCGGGCCCCGGTTGAGGCGCGTCGTCCGCGGCGCGAGCCGTCCCAGCGGCCGGGTGAGGGTCTGGGCCATGATCACACCCACCAGCACCAGGGCACCGCCGGTGAGGTGGTAGGCGGCGATCCGCTCGCCGAGGAAGGCCATGGCGATCAGGGCGCTGAACACCGGCATCAGGTTGATGAAGATGCTGGCCTGGCTGGCGCCGATCTGGCGGATGGCCCGCATCCACAGGAAGGTGGTGATGATCGAGGCGGGAATGCCCGCATAGAGGATCAGCCAGACATTGTGGCCATCCACCGGCGTCATGGGCCCGATCAGGTAGCCGGGCAGCAGGAAGAGGGTTGCAAAGGCCGCCTGGAGGTAGAGGACCACCCAGGGCGGCATGTCCAGGGGCCAGCGCTTGAGCATCACCCCGTAGAGGGCATAGCAGGTGGCGGCCACCACCATCAGCAGGTCGCCGAGGGCCACCTCCAGCTCGAGCAGCGACAGCGGGTCGCCGTGCCCCAGCAGGACCGACACCCCGGCCAGCGCCAGTATCCCACCCAGGGTGCCGCCGAGGCTCGGCGCCTCGCGCAGGATCAGCACGCTGAGCAGCACGGTCAGCAGCGGCACCATGGCCGCCAGGATGCCCATGTTGGTGGCCGAGGTGGTCTCGGCGGCCACATAGGCCAGCCCCTGCCACATGGCCATGCCCAGCAGCCCCAGCAGGGCGAGCTTCGGCCAGTGGCGGCGGATGGCGTCGCGATGGCGCCAGGCCACGGGCAGCACGAAGGGGGTCAGCACCGCCAGCGCCAGCACCCAGCGCAGGAAGGCGATGCTGCTCGGGGCGATGCTGCCCACGGTGAGCTGGTTGATGGTCATGTTGCCCGACCAGATCAGCACGGCGCCGAGCGGGGGCAGGAAGGTGAGCAGTGGCATGCAGGTTCCCTGAACATGAAGCGGCCCCGCATATCGGGGCCGTGATTGCCGGTATCTCAGGGGCGGACAAGCCCTTGGCATCCAGGACCGTCAGCGCAGCTGGCTGTCCTTGCTGCCGCGGCGATTGTAGCCGCTTTGGCCCGAGGGGCGCTGGTCGCGCTCGGCCTGGCAGGTGACACAGAAGCGCACCCCCCGGATCGCCTCGCGGCGCGCCTGCGGGATCGGTTCTCCGCACGCCGCGCAGTGCTCGGCACTCTCGCCGTCCGGCAGCTGCCGGCGCGAGCGTGCCAGGGCATCCTCGACGGTACTGTCGATCTGCTCCTGGACGGCACCATCCTTCGACCATCCTCCCGCCATGAGCTCCTCCTCGCGCGCCTGAGGCGTCGGCCCGACCGGATATCGTCCCAGTCTGGACCACTCCCGGGATGAGTTCCATGCCCACGCGTCTCGGGCGGCAGTGCCATCAGAAAGGCCCCGCAAGGGCGGGGCCTGGTCGCGGGCAGGACGCGAGGTGCTCAGCCGATGGCGGCGACGCCGGCCTTGGCGACCTGGACGTCCTGGTCCGGCTTGACGCCGGAGATGCCGACGCTGCCGGCCACCTGGCCATCGACGAGCACCGGGACACCGCCGGCCAGCAGGGCCTGCATGGGGGCCGTCACGAAGGCGGTCCGGCCGTTGTTGATCATGTCCTCGAAGACCTGGGTCTCCTTGCGCCCGATGGCGGCGTTACGCGCCTTCTCGGTGGCGACGTCGGCGCTGAAGGGCGGGGCACCGTCGAGGCGACGCAGGCCGAGGAGGTGGCCGCCATCGTCGGCCACGGCCACGGTCACGGCCCAGCCATTAGTCTGGGCTTCCTGCTGGGCGGCGTCGAGGATGGCGTTGACGTCATCCAGGGTCAGTACGGGCTTTGTCTGCATGGTGTTCTCCTTAGGGGGCTAGTGCCTTGTCGACGTTCTCGATCCAGTGCTTCACCGGGGCGCGTATGGCCCCGGCCAGGCGGGTCTGGCAGCTGAATGATTGAGCGCGGTGACGATCCGTCATGCCAGTGCCTCGTCGAGGATCTCGATCCAGTGCCGGACCGGGGTGCGGTTGGCCCCGGCCAGGCGGTTCTGGCAGCTGAATGATTGAGCGCCGTGACGATCGTTCATGCCAGTGCCTCGTCGACGATCTCGATCCAGTGCCTCACCGGGGTGCGGTTGGCCCCGGCCAGGTGGGTCTGGCAGCTGAATGATTGAGCGCCGTGACGATCGTTCATGCCAGTGCCTCGTCGACGATCTCGATCCAGTGCCTCACCGGGGTGCGGTTGGCCCCGGCCAGGTGGGTCTGGCAGCCGATATTGGCCGTGACGATCACCTCCGGGTTGCCGGCCTCGAGGTTGTCGAGCTTGTTGTCGCGCAGCTGGGTGGCGAGTTCCGGCTGGGTGACGGAGTAGGTGCCCGCCGAGCCGCAGCAGAGGTGGGCATCCTGTACCGGGGTGAGGGCGAAGCCGAGCCGGCCGAGCACCTGGTCCACGGCGCCGCCGAGCTTCTGGGCGTGCTGCAGGGTGCAGGGGCAGTGGAAGGCGAGCCGGCGCCGCTCCTTCACCTCGAGGCCAGTGAGGTCCTCGTCGCGCAGCACCTCCACCAGGTCCTTGGCGAGCGCGCTGATGCGCTCGGCCTTGTGGGCATAGTCGGGGTCGTCGGCGAGCATCTCGCCATACTCCTTGACGAAGGCGCCACAGCCGCTGGCGGTCTGCACTATTGCTTCAACCCCGGCCTCGCCCTCTTTCTCGATATGGGGCCACCAGGCGTCGATGTTGGCGCGCATGCGGGCACGGCCGGCTTCCTGAGCGTTGAGGTGGAAGTCGATGGCACCGCAGCAGCCGGCTTCCGGGGCCGGGGTCAGGCCGATCCCGAGGCGGTCCAGTACCCGGGCGGTGGCGGCATTGGTGTTGGGCGAGAGCCCGGGCTGCACGCAGCCTTCGAGAATGAGCATCTGGCGCGCGTGTCGCTTGCCCTCGGGGCGGGCGCCTGCATCCACAGGAGCCGGGGGCATCTTGTCCCTGAGGGTGCCCGGCACCAGCGGTCGGAAGGTCTGGCCCAGCTTGAGCAGCGCCTTGAAGCGTGCGGGCTCCACCAGGGCCTTGCGCAGCCCGAAGCGCAGCGTGCGCTCGGGCAGCGAGCGGGGTACGCGCCGCTCGATCTCGGCACGGCCGATATTGACCAGCTTGTGGTATTCCACCCCGGAGGGGCAAGTGGTCTCGCAATTGAGGCAGGTGAGGCAGCGATCGAGGTGCAGCCGCGTCTCCTCGGTGACCTGGGTGTCGTCTTCCGGGCTCTCGAGCATCTCCTTCATCAGGTAGATGCGCCCGCGCGGACCGTCGCGCTCGTCGCCCAGCAGCTGGTAGGTGGGGCAGGTGGCATTGCAGAAGCCGCAGTGCACGCAGCTGCGCAGAACGCGATCGGCCTCGCGGATATGGGGCTTCTTGAGGTCTTCCTCGGTAAAGTGCGTCTGCATCTCAGAGCTCCGCGTAGAGTCGGCCCGGGTTGAAGATGCCCTTCGGGTCCAGCTGGGCCTTCAGGTTTCGATGGTACTTGGCCACCACCGGTTCCAGCGGCATGAAGGGGTCGGGCTGGCCCGGTCCCTCACGGGACCCCAGGCAGGTGGCGTGGCCGCCGGCGCGGGCGCAGGCCTCGCGGATGGTGTCGGCGGGCAGGTCGCTGCGCAGCCAGCGCTGGGTGCCGGCCCAGTCGTGGAGCATGTCCGCTTCCTGGACGCCGGAAAGCGCCAGCGAGGGCGTGTTGTGGGGCAGCGAGAGGCGCCACAGGGCGCGGGCGTCGTCCCGGGAGAAGAAGTCCAGCGTCTGCTCGCGAAGCGCCGTCCAGAACTCCGCGTCCAGCTCGTCGCCGCCGAGGCGCTCGCGGGTGGCGGCGACCGAGCTGGGCCCGCCCTCCAGGCGCAGGTGCAGGGCGCCGGCGTGCCAGGCAGCGGCGGTGATGGGCAGCGGGTGGCGCCCCCACTCGGCGAGCTTCGCCTGGGCGTCGGCCAGCGGCATCTCGAGGCGCAGGCTGTGGCTGGCGCCGGGTCGGGGCAGCACCTTGAGCGAGACCTCGGTGATCAGCCCCAGGGTCCCCTGGGCGCCCACCATCAGCCGCGACAGGTCGTACCCGGCGACGTTCTTCATCACCTCGCCGCCGAAGCGCTGCTGGTGGCCCTCGTGGGTGATCACCCGGGTGCCCAGCACGAAGTCGCGCACGCTGCCGGCCCAGGGCCGGCGGGGGCCGGAGAGGCCGGTGGCGACCATGCCGCCCACGGTGGCATCCACGCCGAAGTGGGGTGGCTCGCAGCCGAGCATCTGGCCGTTCTCGGCCAGGGTGGCCTCGAGCTCGGCCAGCGGCGTGCCGCTGCGCACCGAGACGATCAGTTCCACCGGATCGTAGTAGGTGATCCCGCGGTGCTCGCGGGTGGACAGGGTCTCGCCGTCGACGGGGCGGCCGTAGAAGGCCTTGGTATCACCGCCGACGATGCGCAGCGGGCTGCCCTCGGCCGTGGCGCGGCGAACGCGTTCGGCGAGGGCCTCGCTGGTGTCCTGGTCGGTCGGTTGGGGGCGTGTCTCCACCATGGGGAATCCTCAGAATCGGGGCAGCTCGGGGTGCGGGAGTTCGTTGTTGTGCACGTGCATGGCACCGAACTCGGCGCAGCGGGCGAGGGTCGGGATGTTCTTGCCCGGGTTGAGCAGGCGGTCGGGGTCGAAGGCCGCCTTGACCGCATGGAAGGTGGCCAGTTCGCCCGGGTTGAACTGGGCGCACATCTGGTTGATCTTCTCGCGGCCCACGCCGTGCTCGCCGGTGATCGAGCCGCCGACCTCGACGCACAGCTCGAGGATCTTGCCGCCGAGCTCCTCGGCCTGCTCCAGCTCGCCTGGGCGGTTGGCATCGAAGAGGATCAGCGGGTGCATGTTGCCGTCGCCGGCGTGGAAGACGTTGGCGACCCGCAGGCCATACTCCTCGGAGAAGTCGGCGATGCCCTTCAGCACCCGCGGCAGCTCGCGGCGCGGGATGGTGCCGTCCATGCAGTAGTAGTCCGGCGACATGCGCCCCACCGCCGGGAAGGCGTTCTTGCGCCCGGCCCAGAAGGTGGCGCGCTCGGCCTCGTCGCGGGCCTGCTGGATGCCGGTGGCCCCGGCCTTCTCGAGCACCGCGCGCACGGTGGCGCAGTCGTCGTCGACGTCGGCCTCCACCCCGTCCAGCTCGCAGAGCAGGATGGCCTCGGCCTCCACCGGATAGCCGGCCTTGACGAAGTCCTCGGCGGCGCGGATGGCGAGCTTGTCCATCATCTCGAGCCCGCCGGGGATGATGCCGGCGGCGATGATGTCGCCGACCGCCCGGCCGGCCTTCTCGACGTCGTCGAAGCTGGCCATCAGCACCTTGGCGGTCTCGGGCTTGGGCAGCAGCTTGACCGTGATCTCGGTGACCACGCCGAGCATGCCCTCGGAACCGGTGAACAGGGCCAGCAGGTCGAGGCCCGCGGCGTCCAGCGCCTCGCTGCCGAGCGTCATGCGCTCGCCCTCGATGGTGATCACCTCCACCTTCATGACGTTGTGCACGGTCAGCCCGTACTTCAGGCAATGCACGCCACCGGCATTCTCGGCCACGTTGCCGCCGATGGAGCAGGCGATCTGCGAGGAGGGGTCCGGCGCATAGTAGAGGCCGTAGGGGGCCGCCGCCTCGGAGATCGCCAGGTTGCGCACGCCGGGCTGGAGCCGGGCGATGCGGGCGTCCGGGTCCACGTCGAGGATGCGGTTGAAGCGCGACATCACCAGCAGCACCCCCTTCTCGAGGGGCAGGGCACCGCCGGAGAGGCCGGTACCGGCCCCGCGGGTCACCACCGGCACGCCCAGGGCGCGGCAGCGCTTCATCAGCGTCTCGACCTGCTCGAGGGTCTCGGGCAGGGCGACCAGCATGGGCAGCACGCGGTAGGCGGAGAGCCCGTCACACTCGAAGGGGCGCAGGTCCTCCTCGCGGTGCAGCAGGGTGAGCCCGGGCGCGGCCTGCTGCAGGTCGGCCAGGACGTCGGCCTTGTCGATTTCCGGCAGCTCGCCGTCGAGCCGCTCGTCATAGAGGATGTTCATATGGCTTCCTCGCTGGATGGCCCTTGACCCGCGCGGGCCGGGCAGGTGACCGGTGATGGCCTTCAATCTGTGCTTTCTTGACGGGCGTGTCCAGTCTCTGGTTCGCTGGTCAGACCAGTTGTGAGTATAATTCTGGAAAGTATTTCCAAGGTACACCCTCGCACCGCGTGGGGACATCCCCCGAGGAGACGGTCATGCCCCGCTACCATGATGAGCTGGTCACCACCTCGCGCACGCCCGACGCCATCGCGGCCAGGCTCGAGGAGCTGATCCTCGACGGCGTGTTCCGCCCGGGCCAGCTGCTGCCCTCCGAGCGGCGCCTGAGCGAGCGGCTGCAGGTCTCCCGTGCCTCCCTGAGGGAGGCACTCAGGACGCTGCGCAGCAAGGGGGTGATCGTCACTCGGCAGGGGCGGGGCTCGGTGGTGGCCGAGCTGGTCACGGCGGCCCAGGACACGCCGCTGATGCATCTCTTCCGCGACCATCCGCGGACGCTGTTCGACCTGCTGGAGGTGCGGGCCCTGCTCGAGGGCGAGTCGGCCAGGCTGGCGGCCAGCCGGGGCACGCCCTCCGACCGGGTGCTGATAACCCGCCGCTATCAGGCGATGGTCGACTATGTGGAGAGCGCCGAGTCGGTCGACGTCGAGCGCCTGGCGCGACTCGACCACGGCTTCCATCTGGCCATCTGCCAGGCCTCCCACAACCCGGTGCTGGTGCACACCCTGCAGAGCCTGACCGACCTGCTGCTGAGCTCGGTGTTCGCCTCGGTGAAGAACCTCTATCACCGCCCGAGTTCCCGGGAGATGATCAATCGCCAGCATGCGCGGCTCTATCGTGCGGTGATCGAGGGCAAGCCGGTCCTCGCCCGGCGTGTCGCCCTGGAGCACCTCTCCGGGGTGGGCGAGCAGCTTCGCGAGATCGAGGCGGAGGACCAGCGGCTGGAGCGCTCGGCCATGCGCCTCGAGGGCTGGGGGTAGGGGTCAGGAGGTGGCGGCGTCGAGGGCGGTCTCGTCCTCGATCACGCCGGCAAGGGAGGCCACCTCGAGCTTGTTGCAGAGATGGTCGCGCAGGATCTGGCCCAGTCGCCTGCCGTCGCGTGCCTCCAGGGCAAGGATCATGTGCTCATGGTCCTGGACGGCCTTGCGCCAGAAGTCGTCGGTCATCTTCTTGGAGTAGCGGACCCGCTTCACCCGCTGGCTGAGGTTGCTGTAGGTCTCCTGCAGCACCTCGTTTGCCGAGGCGGCCAGGATACCCTCATGGATGCGCTGGTTGACCCGGAAGTAGTCCGGCAGGTTGCGTTCGCGATAGTGCCGCAGCATCTCGTCATGCAGCGCACGGATGGTCCGGATCCCCTCGTCGCTGATGTTCTGGCAGGCGAGCTCGCCGGAGAGCCCCTCCAGGGCGCCCATCAGGTCGTAGGTGTCCTTCACCATCTTCAGGGTCAGGCGCACGACCCTGGCACCGCGGTTCGGCAGCAGCTCGACCAGGCCCTCGGAGGCGAGGACCTTTAGCGCCTCCCGCAGCGGCGTGCGGGACACCCCGAACCGCTCGCAGAGCTGCTTCTCGGATATCCGCTCGCCGGGGGCGAGATCCCCCTGCTCGATGAGCTCCCGGACGCGGTCGGCGACATCCAGGTAGAGGCTGCGCTGCTGGATCTTGCTCATGGCATGGGTCCCTCGAGGCAATGGCGTCCTGATGGTCGCAGCAAAGGGTGACGGCCGCTTCGCCGGCCGGGCGGTGCACCCTTGGGTGATGGACCAGGCTGGCATTCTGTCACGAGAGGTATTATGAATTCAAAATGCAGCCAATATCCACCTCGACCATCATCAGGAGTCGCCCATGGCCGGCAAGGTCTTTCGCAGTCATTTCCAGCTTGGCCGAGGCCAGGCGCGTTGCATCCTGGATGGGGCGTTCGCGCTGGCGCGTCAGCAGAATATGCAGCCACTCACCGTGGTGGTGCTCGACGGTGGCGGGCATGTCGTCGCCGCCGAACGCGAGGACGGCTGTGCCCCGCTGCGTTTCCCGGTGGCCCAGGGCAAGGCCTTCGCCGCCCTGGGGAACGGCATCGCCAGCGGCGTGGTGGGCGAACGCAACAGCGAGCGTCCCGCCTTTCTCGCCAGTGTGGCCGCGGCCTCGGCAGGGCACTTCGTGCCGGTGGCCGGCGGGGTTCCGATACTCGACGATGAAGGGCAGGTGATCGGCGCCGTCGGGGCCAGCGGGGCAAGCTCCGGCGAGGATGAAGCGGCCGTGATCGCCGGCATCGAGGCTGCCGGTCTCGCCTGGGGGCGCGAGCCGGAATGAGGGTGCCCCTGGAGCGCGGACGACTAAAGTTTAATATCTGATTATGAATTTTGAATTCAAATTGAATCGGTGAGGCATGGCGGTCACCGCAGGGCAACAACACCACAATCCGGGTGCCCGCTACTGCTGGAGGATGCCGGGTAGAGCTCGGCTCACCGGCAAGACGCATACAACAACAAGCCAGCACCGGAGAATCCCATGAAAGTGATCAAGACAGCCTTCGCCGCCACCACCCTGGCGGCCGCCATGACGCCTGGCCTGGGCATGGCGCAGACCGAGCTGCAGTTCGGCCACGTCGGCAACCCCGGGTCGTTGTTCGACGCCTCCGCCACGGAGTTTGCCAAGCGCGCCAACGAGCGGCTGGGCGATGACTATGAGGTGGAGGTCTACGGCTCGAGCCAGCTGGGTGGCGACAGCTCCATGATGCAGAAGCTCAAGCTCGGCCAGCTCACCTTCACGCTGCCCTCCACCGTGATGTCCTCGGTGGTCGACGAGTTCGGCCTGTTCGAGATGCCCTACCTCATCAAGGACCGGGAGCACATGAAGCGGGTCATCGATGAGGTACTGGAGCCGCAGCTCTATCCGCTGGTGGAGGAGGAGGGCTACAAGATCCTCGCCGTCTGGGAGAACGGCTTCCGTCAGATCACCAACAACGTCCGCCCCATCAACACGCCGGAGGACCTGGATGGCCTCAAGCTGCGCACCCCCAAGGGGAAGTGGCGGGTGCGCATGTTCGAGGAGTACGGCGCCAACCCGTCACCCATGGCCCTCTCGGAAGTCTTCACGGCGCTGCAGACCGGCACCATGGACGGCCAGGAGAACCCCCTGGTGCAGATCTACTCCCAGAAGTTCCAGGAGGTCCAGGACTATCTGTCGTTGACCGGCCACGTCTACACGCCGGCCTACGTGGTGGTCTCCAGGAGCCACTGGGAGGACCTGCCGGAAGAGGTGCGTGAGGTCCTGGAGGAGACCGCCCAGGAGGTGCAGGACTTCGTCTACGAGACGGCTGCCCGGCAGGACGAGGAGCTGCTCGGCGAGATGGAAGCCGCCGGGATGGAGGTCAACGAGGCTGACAAGCAGGCCTTCATCGACGCCAGCGGCCCTGTCTATGAGCTCTTCGGCGAGGAAGTGGAAGGCGGCAGCGATCTGATCGATCGCGTGCTGGAGCTCGGCAAGGAGGAGTGATCCTCCCGTCCGGCCGACCTTCCTGACCGCCCCTCGGGGCGGTCCTTCCCTGACTCGACGGAGTAGCGTCTTCATGTCTCTCGCGAGATTACGATCCGGCTTCGAGTGGTTGCTCGAGGTCATCACCATGTTTCTGGTGGTGTCGCTGGCAGTCGTCGTGCTGCTCGGCGTCATCTTCCGCTTTGCCGGCAATTCCCTCGGCTGGTACGACGAGGTGGCTGCCGTGATGCTGGCCTGGGTCACCTACTACGGTGCCGCCCTGGCCGCGCTCAAGCGCGGCCATATCAGCGTCCCCGGCCTCGTCTATTCCCAGCCGCGTGCCGTGCGCGTGACGCTGGTGGTGATCGGTGAGGTCATCATCCTGGCCTTCTTCGTGATGCTCGCCGCCTATGGCGTGCATGTCATCCAGATCCTCGGGGGATCGACCCTGGTCAGCGTGCCGATCCCGATCGCCGTCACCCAGTCGACCATCCCCATCGGCGCCGCGCTCTACGTGATCGCCGAACTGGTCAACCTGCCGACCATCCTGCGCGAAGCCTGGCAAGGCAAGGCGCCGCCCGCGGAGCATGACATCGTGGAGGACGCGCAATGACGACTGCCCTGATCCTCCTGGCCGGCCTGGCGATGATCTTCATCAATATCCCCATCGCCGTGGCGCTGGGCGCGGTGTCCCTGCTGGCCATGCTGGTGCTGCAGGGCCCGAACAGCCTGCTCAGTTTCCCGATCGTGATGTTCGAGGGCGCCACCAAGTTTCCCCTGATCGCCATCCCCCTGTTCATCCTCGCCGGGGCGATCATGAATACCGGCGGTATCTCGAAGCGATTGATCGACTTCGCCTCGGCGCTGCTCGGTTTCATCCGCGGCGGGCTGGCGATGGTCAACATCGGCACCTCGCTGTTCTTCGCCGAGATCTCCGGCTCGGCGGTGGCCGACGTCGCCGCCCTCGGCTCCATCCTGATGCCGGCGATGAAGAAGAAGGGCTATCCGGCGGACTTTACCGCCGCGATCACCTCCTCCTCGGCGTCGCTGGCGATCATCATCCCGCCGTCCATCCCGATGATCCTCTATGCGGCCATGGCCGACACCTCGGTGGTGCAGCTGTTCGTGGCCGGCATCGTGCCGGGGCTGCTCGGCGGGTTGTCGATGATGGCGCTCGCCTGGTTCTTCGCCGTCCGCTACAAGTACCCGGTCGAGGAAGCCTTCCAGCTCAAGCGAGTCTGGGCCACCTTCAAGGCAGCGGGACTCGCCTTCCTGCTGCCGCTGATCATCCTCGGGGGCATCTTTGGTGGCTTCATGACCGCCACCGAGGGCGCCGCCCTGGCGGTGGTCGCGGCGCTGCTGATCAGCTTCCGCTATGGCGAGCTGCGCTGGAGTACCCTGCGCGGCGCCATGGTCGAGGGCGGCGTCCAGACCGCCGTGGTCATGCTGCTGGTGGCAAGCTCCGCCCTGCTGGGGGACTTCCTCACCCGGGCCCAGCTGCCCCAGACGCTGGCGGCGGTGATCGGCGATTTCACCAGCAACAAGTACATGGTGCTGGCGCTGCTAAACGTCTTCCTGCTGGCGATCGGCATGATCCTGCACTCGGCGGCGGCAATCATCCTCACCGTGCCCATCGTCATGCCGCTGGTGATGATGGTCGGCATCGATCCGGTCCACTTCGGCATGATCGTCACCCTGAACCTGGCCATCGGCCAGCAGACGCCCCCGGTGGCCAGCGTGCTGATGACGGCCTGCTCGGTGGCCAAGGCGGACATCTGGGACGTGGCCAAGGCCAATGTGCCCTTCATGATCCTGCTGTTCGTGCTGCTGATGCTGGTCACCTATGTGCCGGTCGTGCCCATGGGCCTGGTGGACCTCTTCTACCGGTGATGCCGCTGACCCCTGATGGGAGAAACATGATGAGCGACGAATCCGTGATCCTGCGGCGCGAGGGCGGAATCGCCTGGATCGGCTTCAATCGCCCGGCGAGCCGCAATGCCATGACCTGGGAGATGTACGACGCCCTGGAAGCCTGCTGTGACTGGCTTGCCCAGGACGATGAGGTGGTGGCCGTCGTGCTGCATGGGATGGGGGGCGAGGCCTTCGTGGCCGGCACCGACATCGGCCAGTTCACGCACTTCGCCGCCCCCGAGGATGCCATCGGCTACGAGCGGCGCATCGACCGGGTGGTGGGCAAGCTCGAGGCCCTGCCCAGGCCGACCATTGCCCTGATCGAGGGGGCCTGCGTGGGGGGCGGAGCCGCCCTGGCGCTGGTCTGCGACTTCCGCTACTGCACGCCCAGCATGAAGTTCGGTGTGCCCATCGCCAGGACGCTCGGCAACACCCTGTCGATGAGCAACGTCTCTCGGCTGGTCGACATGATCGGCGTGGCCCGCACCAAGGAGGCGCTGATGATGGCCAGGCTGTTCGGGGCCGAGGAGGCGGCCCAGGCGGGACTGGTCAACGCGGTGTTCGACGCCGAGGTGATCCATGAGGAGGTGGCGGCCATCGCCGCCGAATTCGCGCGGCGCGCCCCGCTCACCGTCCAGGCCAGCAAGGCGCTGGTGGGGCGGGTGCTCGCCGAGCGTCGTCCCGACCCCGAGGCCGGGGACGACTGGGTCACCACCTGCTACATGAGCGACGACTTCAAGGCGGCGGTGAACCGGTTCGTCCACAAGACGCCCTTCGAGTGGCGCGGCCGCTAGCATGAATGACAGCAATGGAGGGAGCACAGCGATGCTGCCACTGCAGAACCTCAAGGTCCTCGACATCTCCCAGATCATGGCCGGTCCCTACTGCACCATGGTGCTGGCCGACATGGGCGCGGAGGTGATCAAGGTCGAGAAGCTCAACGGCGGCGATGACAGTCGCCAGATGGGCCCCTATGTCAACGACGAGTCGACCTGCTTCTCGCAGATCAACCGCAACAAGAAGAGCATCTCGCTCAACCTCAAGGACGACCGGGCCCGGGAGATCTTCTACCGCCTGGCCCGGGACGCCGACGTCATCGTCGAGAACTACCGCACCGGGGTGACCCAGTCGCTGAAGATCGACTACGACACCATCAAGGCGATCAACCCGGGCATCGTCTACTGCTCGATCTCCGGCTACGGCCAGACCGGGCCCTACCGGCACAAGGGGGGCTTCGACCTGGTTGCCCAGGGGATGACCGGGCTGATGTCGATGACCGGCGAGCCGGGTCGTCGGCCGCTGAAGACCGGCATCGCCGTCTACGATATCGGCGCCGGCCTGACCGCCACCTACTCGATCCTCGCCGCCTGCATCCACAAGATGAACACCGGCGAGGGCCAGCATATCGACATCGCCATCACCGAGTGTGGCCTGCCCTGGTACACCTGGGAGGCGGCCGCCTACTTTGCCGAGGGCCGGGTGCCCGAGCCGACCGGCTGGCGGCATCGGGTCTCGGCGCCCTACCAGGCGATCAAGGCCCGAGACGGCTACCTGATGCTCGGCTGCGCCAACCAGCGCACCTGGGAGCGCTTCGCCGGCGATGTCCTGGAACGCCCCGAGCTGATGGAAGACCCTCGCTTCCTGACCAATCACGACCGAGGCCAGCATGTCGAGGAACTCGAGGCGCTGCTGGAATCGATCATGGCCGAGCGTGACGTCGACGACTGGCTCGCGCGCTGCGACACGGCCGGGGTGCCCGCCGGGCCGATCAACGATTTCGCCCAGGCCATGAGCGACGAGCACTACCTGGCGCGCGGCATGGTGCAGGAAATGGACCACCCGAAGATCGGTCGGATGAAGACCATCGGTTTCCCCAGCAAGTTCTCGCGTACCCCGTCGCAGATCCGTCAGCCGGCACCGCTGTTCGCCCAGCACACCGATGAAGTCCTCGGTGGCATGGGGTTGTCTGCCGAGGAGCTCGAGACCCTGAGGGCCGAGGGCTGCATCAAGTAGGCGCCTTTTCGAGACATGGATTGCATTCATTATCCAAGAACAAGATGCACGGAGATTGACTCATGCTGAACCTCGACTTCCACCCCTCTGGTCGCCACTTCCTCCAGATTCCCGGCCCCTCCCCGGTGCCGGATCGCATCCTGCGCGCCATGAGCCTGCCGACCATCGACCACCGGGGCCCGGAGTTCGGGGCGCTGGGACGCGAGTTGCTCGGCAAGGTCAAGAAGGTCTTCAAGACCGACAACCCGGTGATCATCTACCCGGCGTCGGGCACCGGCGCCTGGGAGGCGGCGCTTGCCAATACCCTCTCGCCGGGCGACGAGGTGCTGATGTTCGAGACCGGCCACTTCGCCACCCTCTGGCACAGGATGGCCACCCGCCTGGGCCTGGCGCCCGAGTTCATCGGCCTGCCGGGCTACGAGGGCTGGCGCCACGGCGTGCAGGCCGACATGATCGAGGCGCGCCTGAGGGAAGACACGGGGCACAGGCTCAAGGCAGTCTGCGTGGTGCACAACGAGACCTCCACCGGGGTGACCAGCGACATCGCGGCGGTGCGTCGCGCGATCGACGCCGCCGGTCACCCGGCGCTGCTGCTGGTCGACACCATCTCGGGGCTGGCCAGTGCCGACTACCGCCATGACGAGTGGGGGGTGGACGTGACCATCTCCGGCTCCCAGAAGGGCTTGATGCTGCCCCCGGGGATCAGCTTCAACGCGGTCTCCGACAAGGCCATCGAAGCGAGCCGCCACAACGCCATGCCGAAGAGCTTCTGGGCGTGGGACGAGATCCTCGAGGCCAACCGGAACGGCTACTGGCCCTATACCCCCAGCACCAACCTGCTCTACGGCCTCAACGAGTCGCTGGACATGCTGCTCGAGGAGGGGCTGGAGCACGTGCTGGCGCGCCACCAGCGCTGGGCCGCCGGCGTGCGCACGGCGGTGGAGGCCTGGGGACTGGAGGTCCAGTGCCAGGATCCGGCCGTGTACTCGCCGGTGCTCACCGGGGTGGTGATGCCCGAGGGGACCGACGCCGACGCGGTGCGCAAGATCATCTACGAGCGCTTCGACCTGTCGCTGGGCACGGGGCTCGGCAAGGCCAAGGGCAAGATGTTCCGCATCGGCCACCTGGGCGACTGCAACGACCTGACCCTGATCGCCACCCTGGGTGGCTGCGAGGCGGGCATGAAGCTGGCGGGCGTGCCATTGAAGGGCAGCGGCGTGGCGGCCGCGCTGGACTACTTCGCTGGCCAGCCCCTCGAGGCCGCCCACTGACCATCGGCAGTGCCACGCATGGCGGAGGATGATCCCATGACGTCCCTGAAGGACAATTCCCGGGCCGGCCGGGCCCCCGATGCCCGGATCAAGCCGGTGACCGAGCTGGCGGCCCGGCTGTCTCGCGAGCTCGAGGGCGAGGTGCTGTTCGATGACGCCTCGCGGGGCCGCTACTCGACGGATGCCTCGATCTACCAGGTCACCCCGGTGGGCGTGGCGATTCCCCGCCACCAGCGGGACCTGGCGCTGGCGCTGGAGGTCGCCCGGGACGCCGGGGTGCCGGTGCTCGCGCGCGGCGCCGGCACCAGCCAGTGCGGCCAGACGGTGGGCGAGGCGCTGGTGATCGACAGCACCCGCTGGCTCGACGAGGTCGTCGAGTTCGACCCCGAGGCGCGCACCGTGGTGGTCGAGCCCGGGATCGTGCTTGACCACCTCAACGCCTGGCTCAAGCCCCATGGCCTCTGGTACCCGGTGGATGTCTCCACCAGCGCCCAGTGCACCCTCGGCGGCATGGCCGGGAACAACTCCTGCGGCTCGCGCTCGATCCGCTACGGCAACATGGTGCACAACGTGCTGGGCGTGGATGCGCTGCTGGCCGACGGCAGCGAGGGCCACTTCGGCTTCGTCGACCAGTTGCCGGCCTCGGGGAGGGTGCGCGAACTGGCCGAGCGGGTGAAGGCCATCGCCGACGGCGTGGCCCCCGAGATCCGCGAGCACTTCCCCAAGGTGCTGCGCCGCGTCGGCGGCTACAACCTGGATCTCTTCGACTGCCAGAACCCCAAGCCCTATGACCCGGACGGGCGCGCCAACCTCGCCCACCTGCTGGTGGGCTCCGAAGGCACCCTTGCCGTGAGCCGCCGGATCACCCTGCGCCTCTCGCCGCTGCCCGAGCACAAGGTGCTCGGGGTGGTGAACTTCCCCACCTTCTACCGGGCGATGGACCTCACCCAGCACATCGTCACCCTCGACCCCTCCGCGGTGGAGCTGGTCGATCGCACCATGATCGATCTCTCGCTGGAGAACCCGGCCTTTCGCCCGGTGATCGAGAAGGCGCTGATCGGCAGGCCCGAGGCGGTATTGCTGGTGGAGTTCGCCGGTGAGGACCGCGAGGCCCAGCTCCGCGCCCTCAGGCGCCTGAACGAGCTGATGGCCGACCTGGGCCTGCCGGAGAGCGTGGTGGAGATGCCCGAGCCCGCCGAGCAGAAGGCGCTGTGGAACGTGCGCAAGGCGGGTCTCAACATCATGATGAGCATGAAGGGGGACGGCAAGCCGGTCTCCTTCATCGAGGACTGCGCGGTGCCGCTGGAGCACCTGGCCGAGTACACCGACAGGTTGACCGAGGTGTTCCATCGCCATGGCACCGAGGGCACCTGGTACGCCCATGCCAGTGTCGGCACCCTCCACGTGCGGCCGATCCTCGACATGCGCCGCGACGGCGCCGGGAAGATGCGCGAGATCGCCGAGCAGGCCTCCGCCCTGGTGCGCGAGTACAAGGGCGCCTACTCCGGCGAGCATGGCGATGGCCTGTGCCGCGGAGAATGGGTCGCCTGGCAGTTCGGCGAGACCGTCAACGATGCCTTCCGCGAGGTGAAGCGGCTGTTCGACCCCGAGAATCGTTTCAACCCGGGCAAGATCGTCGACACCCCGCGGATGGATGACGAGCGCTACTTCCGCTTTGCCTCCACCTACCGGACGATCCCGATGACGCCGGTGTTCGACTGGTCGCCCTGGGACGTCACCCGCGACCCGCTCTCCGGCGAACAGGGCGAGCCCGGCAGCGCCGGCGATCCCACCCATGGCCTGGCCATGGCGGTGGAGATGTGCAACAACAACGGCCACTGCCGCAAGTTCGATGCCGGCACCATGTGCCCGAGCTATCGCATCACCCGCGACGAACAGCATCTCACCCGCGGGCGCGCCAACACCCTGCGCCTGGTGCTCTCCGGCCAGCTCGGCGATGCGGGGCTGGCCAGCGACGACGTCAAGGAGGCGCTCGACCTCTGCGTCTCCTGCAAGGGCTGCAAGCGCGACTGTCCCACCGGGGTCGACATGGCCAAGTTCAAGATCGAGGCGCGTACCGCCCGGGCGAAGGCCAGGGGGCTGTCATGGCGAGATCGCATGGTCGGCGAGATGCCACGCTATGCCCCCTGGGCCAGCCGATTCTCCGGCCTGCTGGGGGCCGTGGAGCGCATGCCGCTGCTCTCGCGACGGGTCAAGACGGCCCTGGGGCTCGCGGTGCAGCGCGACTTCCCGCGCTTTCGCGGCAACTTCCTCGCCGAACCGCAGGGTGAGGTGGTCCAGGCCCCGCGGGAGGTGCTGCTCTTCGTCGATACCTTCAACAACTACCTGGAGGGCGAGAATGCCCGGGCGGCCAAGCGGGTACTGGAGGCCGCCGGCTACCGGGTGCACCTCAACGTCAAGAAAGGCGAGCGGCCGCTGTGCTGCGGACGCACCTACCTCTCCTCCGGGCAGTTCGACAAGGCGCGACTGGAGGCGCGCCGCACCCTGGACCACCTGATGCCCCATGTCAGGCGGGGCGTGGCGATCGTCGGGCTCGAGCCCTCCTGCCTGCTGACCCTGCGCGACGAGTTCCTGCAGTATGGCTTCGGCAAGGAGGCCAAGGCCCTCTCCGAGTCGGCCTTCCTGTTCGAGGAGTTCCTGGTCCGGGCGCGTGACGCGGGCGAGTTGCCGCTCGACCTCAAGCCGGTGGATCACCCGCGGGCCATGCTGCATGGCCACTGCCACCAGAAGGCCTTCGATGCCGTGCGTCCGGTCGAGCAGGTGCTCTCCTGGATTCCCGGCCTCGAGGTCGAGACCATCGAGTCCTCCTGCTGCGGCATGGCGGGCAGCTTCGGCTTCGAGGCGGAGCACTTTGATGCCTCGATGAAGATGGCCGAGCTGTCGCTGCTGCCGGCGATCCGCGAGGCCGCTGACGATGCCGTGCTGGTCGCCGACGGCACCAGCTGTCGCCACCAGATCCGCGACGGCAGCGGCCGGGAGGCCATCCATGTGGCCCGGCTCCTCGAGCGGGCGCTGGCCTGAGTCGGCGGCCGACGGCGCCCTGCATCCGGGCCCGTCGGCACCACCCTTTAACGACACCCGAAGAGGCGGTTGAGCATGATCGACCTGCGCAGCGACACCGTGACGCGGCCCACCCCGGCCATGCGCGAGGCCATGGCACGGGCCGAGGTCGGCGATGACGTCTGGGGCGACGACCCCACGGTCGCCGTCCTCGAGGCTGCGGTGGCCGAGCGGGCGGGCAAGGCCGCCGGGCTCTTCCTTCCCTCGGGCACCCAGAGCAACCTGGCGGCCCTGCTGACGCACTGCCAGCGCGGCGACGAGTTCATCGCCGGCCAGCTCGCGCATCTCTACCGCGACGAGGGCGGCGGTGCCGCGGCCCTCGGCGGCATCCAGGCCCAGCCCATCGAGCATGCCCCCGATGGCAGCCTGCCCCTGGACAAGGTGCAGGCCGCGATCAAGGGGGCCGACATCCACCATGCCCGGACGCGGCTGCTGGCCCTGGAGAACACCTTCCGCGGCCGGGTGCTGCCCGCCGACTACCAGGCAGAGGCCCTTGCCCTGGCACGCGTCCATGGCCTGGCCACCCACCTGGACGGTGCCCGCCTGTTCAACGCGGCGGTGGCAAGCGGCCGGCCCCTGGCGGACCTGTGCCAGGGCTTCGACTCGGTGTCGCTGTGCTTCTCCAAGGGGCTGGGGGCCCCGGTCGGCTCGGTGCTGGTGGGCGATGCGGCCTTGATCGCCCGGGCGCGTCGCTGGCGCAAGACCCTGGGCGGCGGCATGCGCCAGGTCGGCATCCTGGCGGCGGGGTGTCACCATGCCCTGGAGCATCACGTCGAGCGGCTGGCCGAGGATCACGCCCATGCCCGGCAGCTGGCCGAGGGGCTGGCCGATATCGACGGGATCTCGGTGCAGGCCTGCGACACCAACATGGTATTCCTGGCGGTGCCCGAGGCCGATGGCCGGGCACTGGAGGCACACCTGGCGCCCCGGGGGATCCTGGCGGCCGTGGGCGCGACCACCCGCCTGGTCCTGCACCTGGACGTCGGCGACGACGACATCCCCCGCATCCTGGCCGCCTTCAGGAGCTTTTCGGCCCGCTCGGGGGCCTGAGCGAGCCGTTCATCATTCACAGGAGACCCTATCCATGGCGATCTATCAGTACGGCGAGGACCGCCCCGCAATCGGTGATGACGTCTACGTGGCCGAGACGGCCGACGTGATCGGCCGGGTCACCCTCAAGCGCAATGCCAGCGTCTGGTACCAGGCGGTGTTGCGGGGCGACACCGACCACCTCGAGGTGGGCGAGGGCAGCAATATCCAGGACGGGGCGGTGCTGCATGCCGACCCCGGCTACCCGCTGTCGGTCGGCACGGGCGTGACCGTGGGCCACCAGGCCATGCTGCATGGCTGCACCATCGGCGACGGCAGCCTGGTGGGCATCCAGGCGGTGATCCTCAACGGGGCGGTGATCGGCAACAACTGCCTGGTGGCGGCCGGGGCCGTGGTCAAGGAGGGAGCCAGCTTCCCCGACAACTCGCTGATCGTGGGGGCGCCGGCCAGGGTGGTGCGCGAGCTCTCCGAGGAGGCCATCGCGGGCCTGAGGAAGAACGCCGAGGGCTATGTGGAACGCGGCCGGCGTCATGCCACGGAACTCAAGCGAATCGACTGAGGCCTGCGGCCTGATGGCCGGCCGGAAACGACACAGCCCCCACGGCCGAGCCGTGGGGGCTGTTGTCGGTGAGTCGGGTGGCGATCAGCCCAGGCGCAGCAGCGGGTCGCTGATGCCCAGCCCATAGAAGGCCACCAGCCCGATGATCCCGGCGGCGATCAGGTAGTAGATCGTGGGCAGGATGGTCTTGCGGATGGTCTCGCCCTCGCGGCCCAGCAGGCCCACCGTGGCCGAGGCCGCCACCACGTTATGGATGGCGATCATGTTGCCCGCCGCGGCGCCCACGGCTTGCAGCGACACCATGAAGGCGGTGGAGAGGCCGAGCTGCTGGGCGACGTTGAACTGGAAGTCGGAGAGCATCAGGTTGGAGACGGTGTTGGAGCCGGCGATGAAGGCGCCAAGCGCGCCCACGGCCGGGGCGAAGAACGGATAGACCCCGCCCACGCTGTCGGCCACGAACTGGGCCATGGCCACCGGCATGGAGACCAGGTCGGCGGCGTTGACGCCGGAGTTGATCAGGATCCGCACCATGGGGATGGTGAAGATCAGCACGAAGCCGGCGCCGAAGATGGTACGGGTGGACTCGCCGAAGGCGGCCTTGAGCTCGCCGAGGCGCATGCGGTGCAGCAGGGCGGTGAGCAGCACCACCATCAGCAGGATCCCGCCGGGCAGGTAGAGCGGCTGGATGCTGCCGGAGACGCCCGCCTCGCCGAGGATGTTGTTCCAGCTCAAGGCGAATGAGGTCAGGGCATTCTTGAACGGCTCGATGGTGCGCGAGGCGACCAGGATCACCGCCAGCAGCACATAGGGCACCCAGCCCATCAGGGTGGACATCGGGGCCTTGCCGGTGACGTCATCCAGCTTGATCTCGAGCTTGCCGATCCAGGCATCGGGCCAGGAGGTGCTCTCCGGGAAGTCCCAGGTGTCCTGGGGGATCAGGAAGCCGCGGCGGGCGGCCGGCACGACGATGGCCAGGCCGACCATGGCGCCGATCATCGACGGGAACTCCGGCCCCAGCAGCACGCCGGCCAGCATGTAGGGCACCACGAAACTGATACCGGCGAAGATCGCGAAGGGGGCGATGGAGAGGCCTTCCTTCCAGGAGCGGTTGGCGCCGAAGAAGCGCACCATGATCACCACCATGATCAGCGGCATCAGGATGCCGACGATGCCGTGGATCACCGCGACTTCACCGGCGATCAGGCGGAAGTACTCCATCCATCCGGCGCCGCCGGCTTCCAGGGTCTCGGTGATGCCGATGCGGTCCAGGCCGCCGGAGACCCCCACCACGATCGGGGTGCCCACGGCGCCGAAGGAGACCGGGGTAGACTGGATCATCATGCCCACCACCACGGCGGCCAGCGCCGGGAAGCCCAGCGCCACCATCAGCGGCGCGGCCACGGCGGCAGGGGTGCCGAAGCCGGAGGCGCCCTCGATGAAGCAGCCGAACAGCCAGGCGACGATGATCGCCTGGACGCGACGGTCCGGGCTGATCCCCGAGAAGCCGTTGCGGATGGCCTTGATCCCCCCCGAGTGCTTCAGGGTATTGAGCAGCAGGATGGCGCCGAAGATGATCCACAGGATCGCCACCGTCAGGATCAGGCCCTGCAGGGTCGAGGCCAGCACCCGGGAGAAGGTCATCTCCCAGGCGAGCAGCCCGATCAGCGCGGTGACCACGAAGACCACCGGCATGGCGGTCCTGGCGGCCATGCGAAAGCCGATCAGCAGCACACCTGCCAGCACCAGGGGCACGAAGGCGAGCAGCGCGAGTGTCGTTTCGTTCATGGAGGGGTTCCTTTCGCGTTGGAACGGTTGGTCGTGGAGCCTCCCCGACCGTGCGGGGCATGAAGAAGGCGCACCTTAAGCGCAGGCGCCTGGCTTGGCCATTGTTGGATAATTGGTATGACCAATCTTTGCGGGCGTCCATGTCCACCAGATTTCCATGAAATAGCCGATGATTCAGGGGCTTCCGTGGCATGCCGGCAGGCGGCACCTTCTTGCACCCGTGCAGGATATTAGACTAATGGACAAGTTGCCGTCGTCGGGCGACACGCCTGCGACGGCATTGGCGGTGTCCGGCAAAGGCTGGCACTATCGGGCCTTACCCATGACCGGATACGAGGAGATGGCATGACACGGGTGCTCTACGATCTCTGCGGCATCGATGAGGGGCTACGCTTCTCGCCCTTCTGCTGGCGCGTACGCTACGCCCTGGCCCACAAGGGGCTGGAGGTCGAGACGCGGCCCTGGCGGTTTACCGAGAAGCAGGCCCTGGCCTTCGCCGACCATGACAAGGTGCCGGTGCTGGTCGACGGCGACGCGGTGGTCACCGACAGCTACGAGATCCTGCGCTACCTCGACCGCACCTATCCCGAGGCGCCGCTGCTGGGCGAGGGACTGGCCGAGGCGCGGGGACGCTTCTTCAAGCACTATGCCGAACGTTCACTGGCCCCGGCGATGATGCGCACCATCATCATGGACCTGCTCAATGCCATCCACCCCGACGACCGGGCCTACTTCCGCGAGACCCGCGAGAAGCGCTTCGGTCGAACCCTCGAGGAGTTCCACTCCCCGGCCAAGGGCCTGGCTCAACTGGATGCGGCCCTGGAGCCGTTGCGCGGCCGGCTCAAGGAGGCCGACTACCTCGACGGCGAGGTCCCGGCCGGCGCCGACTACCTGGTCTTCGGCAGCTTCATGTGGGCACGCTGCGTCTCCAGTGCCGACCTGGTCTCCAACGCCGACCCGGTCCATGGCTGGCTCGAGCGCATGCTCGACCAGCACGGTGGCCTGGGGCGCAAGGCCCTGCGCATCACCGACATCGAGGGGGCCTATCGCTGAGGCGAAGGGCCCGAGGAGCAGAACGTTGATCGACCTCTACTACTGGACGACGCCCAACGGGCACAAGGTCTCGATCTTCCTGGAGGAGGCGGGGCTCGAGTATGTCGTCAAGCCGGTCAATATCGGCCGTGGCGAGCAGTTTGCCGAGGAGTTCCTCGCGATTGCCCCCAACAACCGCATCCCGGCCATCGTCGACCGGGCGCCGGCGGACGGCGGCCAGCCCCTGGGGCTGTTCGAGTCGGGGGCGATCCTCGAGTACCTGGCCGACAAGACCGGCCGCTTCCTGCCCGCTGCCGGGCGCGAGCGCTATGTGGTACTGCAGTGGCTCTACTGGCAGATGGGCGGGCTGGGGCCCATGGCCGGTCAGGCCCATCATTTCCGCCACTATGCGCCGCAGACCATCGACTACGCCGTCGAACGCTATGTCCGGGAGACCGCCCGTCTCTACGGCGTGCTGGACCGGCGCCTGCAGGACCACGACTTCCTGGGAGGCGACGCCTACTCCATTGCCGACATGGCGACCTACCCCTGGGTGAGGTCCTGGGAGAAGCAGGGGCAGGACATCGAGGCGTTTCCCGAGGTATCGCGCTGGATGCGGGCCATCGAGGCACGCCCCGCGGTGCAGCGGGCCTATGCGCTGGTCGAGCGGGTCAACCCGAGCAACGGGGTGGAGATGGACGAGGAGGCCCGCCGCCACCTGTTCGGCGAGCACTGAACGACACCCTGTCGTCCCTCCCCACGACGCCCGGCCCCGGCCGGGCGTCGTGGTTCATGGCTGATGACATGGCGAAAGACCTGTAATACCCCTCCCATTCTTGCATGTTGCGCTGCACAAAAAGGCCTGCTATGTTGCAATGCAGCACGGGGCGGTAGGCCCCGGGGTCCCACCACAGATGGAGGTGTTTCATGAGCAAGGCAACCACCCAACAGGCCACCGAACAGTTCGAGTCCATGTTCGTGGCACCCGCACGCAACTTCGGCGCCCTCAACCTCGACTACACCGAGAAGCTGGTCGCCGCCCAGTTCGACGCGGTGCGCGCCCTGGCCGACATGGGCCTGGCCCAGGCTCGCGGCTGGCTGGACGTGCGTGATGCCGACAGCCTGAAGGCGGTCGTTGAGTCCCAGCAGAAGGCCAGCCAGGACGTGGGCGAGCGTCTGCGCGGCGACGCCGAGAAGGTCATGAGCCTGAGCCAGGAGTACGTCCAGAAGAGCCAGAAGCTCGCCGAGGACGGCATCAAGGCCGCCACCACGGCAGCCAAGTAAGACGCCTGGCCATCGAGCATGGCAAGCGCCGGCCCCGGCCGGCTTTCACGGGCCGTCACCCTCGGGTGGCGCCCGTGTTCTTTCTTGTGGGCCTGCTGGCCGCCTCAGCCGTGCTCGCTGCCCAGCAGCGCGATGACCTCCTCGTCCTCCACCTGCCCGAAGTCGGCGAAGAACTGCCCCACGGCCTGAAAGTTCCAGGGCGTCTCCAGGCAGACCACCTCGTCGGCCAGGGCCTCGAGCCGTGCCACGGTATCCGGCGGTGCCGCCCCCATGGCGGCGATCAGCGTCTTGGGACCCCGTGATCTCAGGGTGCTCAGCGCCGCCGCCATGGTGGCCCCGGTGGCGCTGCCGTCATCCACCACCACCACGATGCGCCCCTTCGGGTCGATGGGGGCACGCACCGGCGTATAGCGTCGGCGGCGCTCCTCGAGCAGGGCGCGCTGCCGCTCCGTCTCGCGGGTCACCGCCTCCTCGCGGTAGCGCCGCGCCGTCTCCTCCAGCGCCACGCTGCCATCCTCGCTGACCGCGCCGATAGCAAACTCGGGATTGCCAGGCGCCCCCAGCTTGCGTACCAGCACCACGTCCAGGTCGCCCTCCAGGGCATCGGCGATCAGCCGGCCCATGGGCACCGCGCCCCGCGGAATGGCCAGGATCAGGGGGTCGTGCCCCTTCAGGTGGGAGAGGCGTCGAGCCAGGCGCTCGGCGGCATCGAGTCGATCACGGAACATGACGATGCTCCTCGTTGGGAAGACGTGTCTCCAGTGTAGGTCGCCCTGCACGCGGTGCGAAACGCTCGTGCGGTGCCTATGTCGGTCTTGCCCTACCTGCAATGTACTTATTGGAAAATATTTCCGGTATACAAAATGTTTGTGTAGTGTAGGACATTCTGTCGGGCAGAGTGTCGACTATAGTGTCGACCAGGCACCGCCGGCCCACGCCTGCCCGGCAGGATCGTCTCGCGACAACACCAACAACCGGAGATGCTTCCCATGCTCGATCGACCCGTCCGCCAGGCCGCCGCCGGCCTGGCGCTGCTGGCCACCCTCGCGACCGGGGCGGCCCAGGCGGCCGACTGGAGCGATACCGCCATCGGCTACCGCTACGGCACCCAGTTCCACGAGCCCGGCAATCCCCACCAGGTGGCAAAGCACGTCCTGCAGGTCACCCATGCCAGCGGCTATTCACTGGGCCAGCACTTCCTCAACCTCGACCTGCTGCAGTCGGACAGTGCCGACCCGGCCAGCGGCAGCAGCAGCGGCGCCACCGAGGCCTACCTCGTCTACCGGCACCAGCTCCACGCCGGCAAGCTCCTCGCATCGCCGATCGCCTTCGGCCCTGTCAGGGACCTGGCCCTGACGGCCGGGGTCGATCTCAATACCAAGAACACGGCCTTCGCACCGCGCAAGCGCCAGCTGGTGGTGGGGCCGACCCTCAAGTTCGACGTGCCGCGCGGCTTCGTCGACCTCAGCCTCTTCTACAGCCGTGAGTGGAACCACTGTGGCCTCGACGCCTGTGGCCTGCCCGGCAACCGCAACAGCCTCGCCTTCGACCCCTACTACCAGCTCAACCTGGCCTGGGGGCTGCCGTTCGAGGCGGGCGCGCTGCCGATGAAGTTCCAGGGCTTCTTCAACCTCAACGGTGAGAAGGGCGACGACTATTTCGGGGCGGCCACCGAGGCCGAGCAGCTGATGCGGTCCAGCCTGATGCTGGACGTGGGGCGGCTGGCCGGGGGTGGCGAGAACACCCTCTGGGTCGGCGCCGGCTACGAGTATTGGCTCAACAAGTTCGGCAACCACGGCAAGCCGGGCGTGGACACCGATGCCCTGATGTTCCAGCTGGAGTGGCACCTCTAGCACGAGCGGCGATCACGGGGCCCCGTCCGAATGACGGCGGGCGGGGGCCCCGGGCCATGCCTGCGTACGACTTTGTGAGCAAGTGGATTCCAAAGTGTGCGACAGTATGCCAGGGTTTCTTGTATACAAATCTTGACGACAATAACAGCAGTGGTCCTACCCATGCAGACAAGCCCCCGCAACACCTCGATCTTCGATTTCCACGGCAAGCCACCGCTTGCCAAGGCCTTGCCGATCTCCCTCCAGCATGTCCTCGCCATGGTGGCCGGCGTCATCACGCCGCCCATCATCATCGCCGGCGTGGTGGGCGCCACACCCGCCGAGAAGCTGATGCTGATCCAGATCGCCGTGCTGGCCTCCGGGGTCTGCACGCTCTTCCACCTCTACGGGGTCTGGAAGTTCGGCGCGCGCCTGCCTGCCATCTTCGGGGTGGGCTTCGCCTATGTGCCGACGCTGATCGCCGTGGGCGGGCAGTTCGGCATCGAGGGCATCATCGGCGCCCAGCTGGTCGGCGGCATCACCATGATGGTGGTGGGCTACTTCATCCAGTACATCCGACACCTCTTCCCGCCGGTGGTGGCGGGGACCGTGGTGCTGGTGATCGGCCTGTCGCTCTACGACATCGCCATCCGCTACATGGCCGGCAGCGGCAACGTCGAGGCGCCGGGATTCGGGGCGCCCCTCAACTGGGCCGTCGGCCTGGTCACGTTGCTCACGGTACTGGTCGCCTCCCAGTTCGGCAGGGGGGTGGTCAAGCTGTCGGCCATCATGGTCGGCATCCTGGTGGGCTACCTGCTCTCGCTGGCCCTGGGCATGGTCAGCTTCGACTCCGTGGTCGAAGCGAAGTGGGTCGCGGTGCCGGAGGTGATGCCCTTCGAGATGGAGTTCCATGCCGCCGCCATCGTGTCCATGGTGGTGATCTGCGTGATCAACTCCGTGCAGACCATCGGCGACCTATCCGCGACCACCGTGGGCGGCATGAACCGGGAACTGAAGACCAAGGAGCTGACCGGCGGGTTGCTGGGCAACGGCCTGACCACGGCCGCGAGCGCCTTCTTCGGGGCCTTGCCGACCTCCACCTTCAGCCAGAACGTGGGGATCGTGGCGATGACCAAGGTGATCAGCCGCTACGTGCTGGCCATTGCCGGCCTGTTCATGATCCTGGCCGGCCTGAGCCCCAAGTTCGGCGCCATCATGACCACCATTCCCTACCCGGTGCTGGGCGGGGCCACCATCATCGTCTTCGGGATGATCACCATGACCGGCATCCAGCTGCTCATCAAGGATGAGCTGTCGGCCCGCAACATGACGATCGTGGGGCTGGCGCTGGCGCTGAGCCTGGGTATCGCCCAGGTGCCGGCGGCGATCGAGCAGTTCCCGCCGATACTCAGGAACCTGATCGGCGGGGCGCCCATCGTGGTGGCCGCCATCACCGCCTTCGTTCTCAATATCCTGCTGCCCCGCACCTCGCTGGCCGACGAGGCCCGGGAGCGCGAGGCGATCGCCAGGGCGGATGCCGAGGCCGCCGGCCAGGCCGATGGGGGCACCCATGCCGGGAAGGTCGGCGCTGCCGAGCGGGAAGGCGCCGGGACGGGCCGTGCCGTGGGGGCCACGCGGGGCGGCTGACCCGGGCGCGCCTTGTCCCCCCTGCCGGGTGGGAGGAAGCCCCGCCCGGCATGCCAGCCAGCGAGCAGCCGTCATCTTGGCTGCTCGCTTGCGTTCGGGGCTCAGTGGGCGGCCCCGCGTCGGGGCCGCCGGGATCGGTCGTGCCGGATAGCCGCTCTCAGCCGAGACGGGCGTCCAGGCGGAAGCGGGCGATGCGGTTGATCTGCTCGATCGCGGTGCGGCGCTCCTCGGCCGGGTCGTTGGGCAGGCGCGCCTCGAAGGCGGCGAGGATGGCATGGCGGTCGCTGCCCTTGACGGCCATCACGAAGGGGAAGCCGAACTTTTCCTTGTAGGCGGCGTTGAGGCGCTCGAAGCGGGCCAGCTCCTCGGGCGTGCACTGGTCAAGGCCGGCGCCGGCCTGCTCGCGGGTGGAGTCGTCGGTCAGCTCACCGGCCACCGCCGCCTTGCCGGCGAGGTCCGGGTGGGCACGGATCACCTCGAGCTGGCGTTCGGGGCTCGCCTCGCGCAGCACGGCTCCCATCACCTCGGCCAGCCCCTCTGGCGTGTCCTCGGCGGGGGAGAGGCCGCGCTGCCAGGCGAGTTCGGCGACCCAGGGGGAGTGTTCGTAGATATCCCCGTAGTGGGCCACGAAGGCCTGCTGGTCCAGCTGGCTGGGGGGCGGGGTGAGGATCTTGTCGGTCATCCTGGGGCTCCTCTGCTTGGTGTGGCGGCCTGGTGGCGCACCGGCCGTGGCGGGGCGCTCGAGGGATCTCGAGGCTTCTGTCATAAAGTGTATACAAAAAAATTTTGAAATGTACCCCGATAAAGGCTAAAACTGTCTTCACTACGAATCTGATGAGGCCTGCCCGCCGCGGGCAGCGCCAGGCAGCGACCCATCCGACACGCAAAGGAGAACCCCATGGGATACCTGACCACACATGTGCTGGACACCGCCCAGGGCCGCCCCGGCCAGGGCATCCGCATCGAGGTCTTCCGCCTCGAGGGCGAGACCCGCACCCGGCTCAAGGCGGTCGTCACCAACGATGACGGGCGCTGCGATGCCCCCCTCCTGGAGGGCGACGACTTCGCCATCGGCGAGTACGAGCTGCTCTTCCATGCCGGCGACTACCTGCGCGCCCGGGGCGTCGAGGCCGATGAGCCGCGCTTCCTCGACGTGATCCCGCTGCGCTTCGGCGTGGCCGATGCCGGCCAGCACTACCATGTGCCGCTGCTGCTCTCACCCTATGGCTACTCCACCTACCGCGGAAGCTGAGGGGCTTTCCCTCCCGATACGCCCATAACAAGACGCTTGACGAGGCCCCCCATGCAAGCCTACCTGCTGGATTTCACCAACTTCATGCTGCGCTGGCTGCACGTCATCGCCGCCATTGCCTGGATCGGCGAGTCGATCTACTTCGTGATGCTGGACAACAGCCTGCGCAAACCCAAGGCCGCCGAGGACCGGGAGAAGGGCGTCTTCGGCGAGATGTGGGCGGTGCATGGCGGCGGCTTCTACCACAACCAGAAGTACGCCAGCGCTCCCGACAAGCTGCCCGAGGACCTGCACTGGTCGTTCTGGAAGGCCTATACCACCTGGCTCACCGGCTTCGGCCTGTTCGTGATCCTCTACATGGTCAACCCGAGCTTCTACCTGGTGAACCCGGGCAGTGACTGGGCATGGGCGGCGAACATGAGCGGCTGGCAGGCCAATGTGGTGGCGCTGGCCTTCCTGCTGGCCGGCTGGGTGGTCTACAACGAGTTGTGCAAGCGCATCAGCCCCGACATGCAGCGCGACGGCCTGCTGAGCATCGCCGTGGCGGTGATGATGGTGCTGGTGGCCTACCTGAGCAGCCAGATCTTCTCGGGGCGTGCCGCCTTCCTTCTCACCGGTGCGGTGATGGCCACTGCCATGTCGGCCAACGTCTTCTTCTGGATCATCCCCGGCCAGCGCCGCATGGTGAAGGCGATGAAGGCCGGCGAGACGCCGAACCCCCTGGACGGCAAGCGCGGCAAGCAGCGCTCGGTGCACAACACCTACTTCACCCTGCCGGTGGTGCTGCTGATGATCAGCAACCACTACTCCTTCGCCTACTCCCATGAGCTGGCCTGGGTGATCATGTCGCTGTTCATCTTCGCCGGCGCGCTGATCCGCCAGTACTTCGTGCTGATGCACGCCGGCCACAAGCGCCCGGCCTATCCGGCGGCGGGGGTGGCCCTGCTCCTGGTGGCGTTCTGGATCGCGGCACCCGCCGGCGGCGGCCAGGCCAATGCCACGGCCGCGGTGGCGCCCGACCTCGATGAGGTGCACGCGATCGTCGAGGCGCGCTGCGTGGCCTGCCATTCCCGCGAGCCGAGCCAGCCGGGCTTCAACGCGCCGCCGGCCGGCATGGCCTATGACACCCCCGAACAGCTGCGGGCCCAGCGGGCGAAGGTCAAGGAAGTGGTGGCCAGCGGCTACATGCCGCTGGGCAACATGACCGGGATGACCGACGAGGAGCGTGCGGTCATCGCCGCCTGGGAGGAGTGAACCGGTCGGTCGCCGGCAGGCCGGCGATATGTATACAATGATGGCGCATGCCGGAGATGACCAGGGGAGGAGGGGACTCGATGAACCAGCGCCAGACGGTTGCCGAACGCGGCGGCGCGGGCCGACCGGGCAAGAACGGGGACGGCGCCGAGCGCCACGAGGAGATCCACCGCTCGATCAGCGACGCCATCATCGAGCATCGCCTGCGGCCCGGGGCGCGCCTGCGGGAGGACGCCCTGGCCGAGGTCTTCGGCATCAGCCGCACCGGCATCCGCAAGATCCTCCAGCGCCTGGCCCTGGAGCAGCTGGTAACGCTGACGCCGCGCCGCGGGGCCAGCGTGACCCGGCCCACGGCCGACGAGGCCAAGGACGTGTTCGACGCCCGCCAGATGGTCGAGTGCGGCCTGATGCCGGAGGTCGCCCGGCGCATCACCGAGGAGGACCTGCGCGCGCTCCGCGACATGGCCCGGCGCGAGCGCCAGGCCCTGAAGTCCGGCGAGCAGAGCACGGCGATCCGGCTCTCGGCGGACTTTCACGCCCGGCTGGCGCGCATCTCCGGCAATGCTACCCTGGCCGACTTCGTGGAGCGGCTCTGCTCGCGCTCCTCGCTGATCCTTGCCGTCTATGGCAACCCCGGCCACCTGGGCTGCGAGTCCCACGACCACGACGACCTGATCGGCCACCTGGAGGCCGGCAACGGGGAACGCGCCCAGGCCTTCATGGGGCGCCACCTCAAGGCCATCGAGGCCTCCCTCTCCATCGTTGAGGAGGAGGCGGAGGCGCCGGACCTCCACCGGATCTTCTCCGACTGAGGTCGCGTCAGGCCAGGCGCAGCGCCGGCTCGGCGAGGCCCGGCACCCCGGGGTCGGCGACGAAGAGGTGTCCGGCGTCGGGTTCCTCCCGGCGACGGGCCTCGTCCATGCCTTCCCGCGCGGTGGTGATGTAGAGCCGCTCGAGGCGCTCCCCGCCGAAGGCCGGGCAGGAGGGCTGCGAGGTCGGCAGCGCGATGGCGTCCACCTCGCGGCCCTTCGGGTCCAGTCGTACCACCCGGCCGGCGCCCCACAGGGCGAGCCACAGGTGCCCATCGGCATCGACCACCGCCCCGTCGGGATTGCCCGGCTGCGCCGAGACGTCGGCCCAGGGGGCCGGTTCGCCCAGGGGCCAGCCCTCGCGGTCCAGCGCCCAGCGCATCACCACCCCGCTCGGGGTATCGGTGAACCAGGCGGCCTCGCCCCCGGGGGAGAAGCAGATCGCGTTGGGAATGGTCAGGCCCGTGCGCAGTCGGGTGAGCTCGCCGCGATGGAGGCGGTAGAGGCTGCCGGCACCGGGCTCGGCGCCCTTGCCCATGCTGGAGAGCCAGAGGCTGCCGTGGCGGTCGACCCGGGCGTCGTTGCTGCGTGTGGACGGATTGTCGGCCTCGAAGTCACAGAACGTCCTGGCGTGTCCGCCTTGCGGGTCGAAGCGAACGAGACGATCCTCGCCCACCAGCAGCAGGCCGCCGTCCTCGAGCGGGGCGGCCAGCGAGACCATCCGGTCGAGCTCATGATGCCCGGTGGCGCCGGAGGCCGGCGCCAGCCAGTGCAGCCGGGGGCCGAGGATGTCGCACCAGTAAAGCCGCTCGCTGGCGGCGTGCCACTGGGGCCCCTCGCCCAGTTCGCAGCCGCAGGCGATCGCCACTTCGGCTGTCATGCCGCTCATGAGGCGTCCCCGTCGGCCGCGCGCCAGGCGGCGACCAGCGACCTGGCCCGTTCGTCCACCTCGGCGGGGGTGAGGCCGGGGGTGTAGAGTGCGCTGCCCAGGCCGGCGCCGTCGATGCCGCCGGCCCGCCAGTCGGCGAAGTTGCCCACGCCGATGCCTCCCACCGCGTAGAGTCGGGTGCCCGGCGGCAGCACGGCGCGCATGGCCCGCATGCCCTCGATGCCGACCTGTACCGCCGGGAACAGCTTCAGCCCGGTGGCGCCGGCGTCCAGGGCATCGAAGGCCTCGGACGGGGTGACCACGCCGGGCCAGGATTCCATGACCAGGTGGCGGCTCTCCTCGATCACCGCCGTGCGGCAGTTGGGGGAGACGACCAGGCGTCCGCCGGCGGCGAAGACGTCGCGCACCTGGCCCGGGGTCAGCACGGTGCCGGCACCGATCAGGGCCCGGTCGCCCAGGGCCTCGGCGAGGCGACGAATGCTCTCCAGCGGGTCGGGGGAGTTGAGGGGCACCTCGATGCGCTCGATGCCGGCGGCGAGCAGCGCCTCACCGACCTCGACGGCCTCGTCGGGGGAGATGCCGCGCAGGATGCCGATCAGGGGAAGGGACATGGATCAGGGCTCCGGTCGCGTGTCAGGGGTGTGGGCGTCATGGGCCAGGGCGGCGTGGGCCAGCCCGAGGCCGGCCAGTACCGCGGCCTCGCCGTCGAGGCGGCGGCAGTCGATGCCCAGCGCCTCGAGGGCCAGGGCATAGCGGGAGCAGAGCGTCTCGGCGCCGACGAGGGTGACCCGCTCGCCCTCGGCCAGCACCGCCCGGGCGCCGGCCAGCTCCAGGCCGATCACCAGGCCCGAGAGGCGGGCCGCCAGCCGCGCGCCGCGTGCCTGGCCCGTCGGCAGGCCGCCGTCCAGCAGGTCCTGGGCGCGCAGGCCGAACAGTCGGGTGGAGAAGGCCTCGGGGGCGGCCGCCACCTCCTGCACTGCCGCCACGAAGGCCTCGCGGCAACCGGGCTCGGCCAGGTCGTCCTCGCCCGGCCCGTGATGCAGGGAGTGCAGGAGGACTGACTGCCCGGCCAGCAGGCCATAGAGCTCGCCGGTGAGGAAGGTGGCAAAGCGCGTGACCGCGCCCGCCTCGAGGCGGGCCCACTTGGCATGGGTGCCGGGCAGGCAGACGGGCCCCGAGACCTCGCCTTCGCGGGCGGCCAGGCCGGCGAGCTGGGTCTCCTCGCCGCGCATCACATCGAAGCGGCGGCCGGCGTCATCGGGGTACTGGCAGAGTCCCGGCAGCAGCGCGACGTCCAGGCGTGGGTCCTCGACGGCGGGCCTGACCGCGCCCCGGGCCAGGTCGTCCAGCCGTGTCGGCACCGGCAGGTAGGCGGCCTCCCGCCAGCCCTGGCGAGCACCCGCCATGCCGCAGACCCGCACCGGCACGCGGCCGTCGTCGGGCAGCCAGTCGCCGATCGTCGCCAGCAGGGTGGCCTCGTAGTCGTCGGGCGTCAGCGCCAGCATGCCGCGCTCTGAGCCGGCCCGGGCCAGCACCTGCCCGTCGTCCGCCATGGCCCAGGCGCGCAGGTTGCTGGAGCCCCAGTCCACGCCGATCCAGGCGAGGCGCTCGGCGATCCCCGTGGCCTGGCTCATGCCCGGCCCCCGTCGACGATCAGCTCCTGGCCGGTCATCATCCTCGACGCCTGTGATGCCAGGAACAGGCAGGGGCTGATCATGTCCTCCACCGGGATCGCCTCCTTGAGACACTGCTGCGCCAGGCACTCCTCGAGATCGGCGTCGTTGACCCACAGCGCCTTCTGGCGCTCGGTCATCACCCAGCCGGGGATCAGGCAGTTGACGCGGATGGCATCACCGCCGAGCTCCCGGGCCAGCGCCCGGGTCAGGCCCAGGATGCCGGCCTTGGCGGTGACATAGGTCGGGTAGCCGGACAGGCCCAGGTGAACGCTGTTGGACGACAGGTTGATGATGGCACCGCCGCCCAGTTCGCGCATGTCCGGCGCGACCTCCTGCGCGGTGAAGAACTGCGGGCGCAGGTTGGTGGCGATGGAATCGTCCCACTCCTCGACGCTCCACTCCTCGAGCGAGTGGCGGGTGTCCCGTGCGGCGTTGTTGACCAGCACGCCGATCGGGCCATGGGCCTCGCGGGCCTGCGCGACGGCGGCCTTGAGCGCCGCCACGTCGCGGATATCGCACGCGATGAACATCGGCCGGTTGGCGTACTTCGCCTCCATGGCGTCGCAGAACTCGCTGGCGTCAGTGAGGCCGACGAAGGCCACCCTGGCGCCCTGGGCCAGGAAGCCCTCGGTCAGCGCCGCGCCGATCCCCGAGCCACCGCCGGTGATGAAGACGCTCTGGCCCTTCAGGTCACCGAAGGTCAGATCATTGAAGCTGAAACTCATGCTGTTCTCCTGAAATCACGGAACCGCTTGAACAGATCGGCGTTTCTCACCACTCGGCGATGGAGCCGTCCTCATGTGTCCACACCGGGTTGCGCCAGCGGTGGCCGACCTGCGCGCGTTCCTCGACGAAGGCCTCGTCGATCTCCACGCCGAGTCCCGGTCCCCGGGGGATGGCGCAGAAGCCTTCCTCGATGGCCAGTGCCGACTTGTCGACCAGGTAGTCGAGCACGTCGTTGTCGCGGTTGTAGTGGATACCCATGCTCTGCTCCTGGATGAAGGCGTTGTGGCATACCGCATCGAGCTGCAGGGAGGCGGCAAGCGTCAGCGGGCCGAGCGGGCAGTGCGGGGCCAGCGCCACGTCATGGGCCGAGGCCAGGGCGGCAATCTTCAGCCCCTCGCTGATGCCGCCGCAGTGGGAGAGGTCGGGCTGAACGATGTCGATCATGCCGTCGGCGAGCAGGTCGCGGAACTCGAAGCGAGTGTGCAGCCGCTCGCCGGTGGCCAGCGGATAGCCCAGGCCGCCAGCGATCTGCGTGAGGCAGGGCAGGTGCTCGGGGGCCACCGGCTCCTCGACGAACATCGGGTGGAAGGGCTCCAGCTCGCGCAGCAGCGCCTTGGCCATGGGGCGATGCACCCGTCCGTGGAAGTCGATGCCGATGCCCACGTCCGGCCCCACGGCGTCGCGGGCCTCCGCCACCCGGGCCACCGCCTCGTCGACCTTGCGGTGGCTGTCGACGATCTGCAGCTCCGGGGTGCCGTTCATCTTGAAGGCGGTGAAGCCCTGCTCGACCAGGGCCCGGGCGCCGGCGCCCACGTCATCCGGGCGGTCGCCGCCAGTCCAGGCGTACATGCGCATCCGGTCGCGCACCGCGCCGCCCAGCAGCTGGTGCACCGGCACGCCGAGGTCGCGTCCCTTGAGGTCCCAGAGCGCCTGGTCGATGCCGGCGATGGCACTCATCAGGATCGGCCCGCCGCGATAGAAGCCGGCGCGATAGAGGGTGTTCCACAGGTGCTCGATGCGGTGCGGGTCCTGGCCGACCAGGTAGTCGGCGAGCTCGTGGACGGCCGCCTCCACGGTGGCGGCGCGGCCCTCGATGACCGGTTCGCCCCAGCCATAGCAGCCCTCGTCGGTTTCGATCTTGAGGAACAGCCAGCGCGGCGGCACCTGCCAGGTCTTGAGTCGGGTGATCTTCATGCGGGGTGTCCTTCGGAAGGGAGAGGGGAGTCGGGGATCAGTCCCAGGTCTGTCGCCGTGCGCACGAGCACCGCCCGGGCCGCCCGGCGAGCGGTCTCTGGCTGGCGCAGGCGGATTGCCTCCATCACCCGGCGATGGCGCTCGAGGCTGTCCTCCAGGGAGTCGGCCTGGTGCTGGGAGTGCTGGATCAGCGCGATGATGGAGGGGCGCAGCAGGTGCCCCATCTGGCGCCACACCAGGTTGTGGGTGGCCTGGTAGATGCCAGCATGGAAGGCCACGTCATGCTCGGCGTGCTGCTGGTGCAGGCCGGCGCCGGCGGTGTCGCGCATGCCCGCGAAGGCGGCCTCCAGGCGCGCCAGGTCTCGGCCATCCGCCGACAGGGCGGCTAGCTCGGCCACCTGAGGCTCCGCGGAGAGGCGGAAGGCATGGATCTCGCGGACCAGGCGCGGGTCGGGATGTGCCAGCCCGGCCAGCCAGTCGCTCATCAGGGGATCGAGCAGGTGCCAGTCGGTGACCTCGCGGACCCGGCTGCCGCGCCCCGCAGTGCGCTCGACCAGCCCGGTGGCGACCAGGCTGGCCAGGGCGTTGCGCACCCGGTTGCGGCTCACGGAAAAGCGTTCGCAGAGGTCCTTCTCCCGCGGGAAGTCGCTCCCGGCCGGCAGCTGCCCCGAAAGGATGGCGCGGGCCAGGACCGCCGCCAGCGCCGGGGCGCCACCATCGGCGGGGAGGACAAGATCGTCGAGCATCTTCGGTTCCGGCAGAATATCTGACCTTATAGTAAGTAATGTCAGACATTTTGCAAGGGGCAGGTTGTCGGGACAGGCATCCAGCGTCGAACGGAAGAGTACAAGAGGACGCGCCCCGGACCATGGCCCGGGGCGCGTCGTGAGGGAGGGGGGCTCGTCTCAGGTGCCGCTGGTGACGGCGACCGGGCGCTGGCTCAGCATCAGGCCGTAGTAGAAGAGCCCGCCCAGGGCAGCCCCCATCATCCAGCCGTAGCCGTCGAGACCGGAGAGTGCCGGCACCAGCACGGTGGAGATCGAGAAGAGGGCGGCGCCACCAAAGGCCAGCAGTGCGCGCCGGTTCCAGCCCTTGACGTAGTAGTAGGCGCCGCCCGGAGCCGAGGAGAACAGCTCCTGCATGTCCAGGTGCTGGCGCTTCACCAGGTAGTAGTCCACCACGATGATCCCATAGAAGGGGGCGACGACCGCGCCGAGGGCATTGACGAACCCGGGCACGCCGATCTGGCTGATCAGCGAGACCCAGAGGGCGCCGACGAAGAAGGCCAGCACGGCGGTGATCAGGCCACCCACCTTGAAGCTGATCTTGCTCGGGAAGAGGTTGGCCAGGTCGTAGGCCGGGGGGATGAAGTTGGCCACCAGGTTGATGCCCACGGTGGCGGCGAAGAAGGTCAGCGCCGCGACGATGGTCAGTGGCAGGGAATCGACCCGCTCGACGATGTCCGCCGGGTTGGTCAGGGCGTCACCGAACAGCACCAGGGTGCCGGCGGTGATGATCAGGGCAATGAACGAGAAGAAGGCGACGTTGAGCGGCAGCCCGAGCAGGTTGCCGAGCTTCATCTGGCGCTCGGTCTTCACGAAGCGCGTGAAGTCGCCGAAGTTGATCACTACCGCGGCGAAGTAGGCAACCATGGTGCCGACGATGGCGAGGAAGGCGCCTACGGCGCTGCCGGAGCGTTCGGTATCGGCGCTGAAGATGGTGCTCACCGCGGGCAGCAGGTCGCTGCCGGCCTGGAACCACACCACGATCATCAGCACCACCATCACCACATAGACCAGCGGGCCGGCCCAGTTCAGGAAGTGCTTGATGCGCTCGATGCCTTGCCAGAAGATCGCGATCTGGAACAGCCAGACGATCACGAAGGAGATCCAGGCCACGGCGGAGAGGCCCAGGAAGGTGCTGCTGTCGCCGGTTCCGACGAAGGCGGTGATCAGCAGGGCCACGGCAGTGGAGGCGAAGTAGGTCTGCACGCCGTACCAGAAGATGCCGATGATGGCCCGCAGCATCGCCGGCAGGTTGGCACCGCGCACCCCCATGCTGGCGCGCACCATCACCGGGAAGGGGATGCCGTACTTCACGCTGGGCTTGCCGGTCAGGTTGACCAGGTACATCACGATCACGCCGGCCAGAATGATCGCGGCCATCACCGCCCAGCCGTTCAGCCCGTAGGTCAGGAACAGCGAGGCCGCCAGGGTGTAGCCGAACAGGCTCTGGATGTCGTTGGACCAGACATTGAAGATCTCGAAGGCACCCCAGCTGCGCTTGCTATGTGGCAGCGGCGCCAGGTCCTCGTTGTAAAGCGTCGGGTCGATCGTCTGGATGTCCAGTTCGCTCTCTTTCATCGCGGTCACCATTGTCATTGTTGCCCGGGCGGCTCGACCGGAGGCGGTCGAGCCGTCGTGCCTGCTTACTGGCAGAAGCGCTGGCAGGGGGCCCAGTGCTTCATCAGCAGGAAGTAGGTGAGGCCGGCCGGGATCAGGCTGGCGTACCAGGAGATGGAGGAGAAGGTGAGGGCGGCGACGATGCCCACGGCGGTGGCGATCAGGGCGGCCAGGTTCACGCCCCGGTAGGGGCCGTTCTCGTCATAGAGCTTGCCCAGGTCCAGGGTGCGGCGGCGGATCAGGTAGTAGTCGACCACCAGGACGGCGAAGATCGGGCCGAGGAAGGCGGAGTAGGTCTGCACGAAGAGCTGCAGGCCGGCGGCGGAGTCGGGCTGCACCAGCTTCCAGGGGAAGGTGGCGAAGGCCAGCAGGCCGACCAGCACCGTGGCGGTGCGGAACTTCATCTTGAAGATGTCCATCAGCACATACGTCGGCGGTACCACGTTGTTGAGCACGTTGGTGGTGACCTGGGCGAAGGCGATGAACAGCAGGGTGGTCATCAGCAGCGGGGTGTTGTCCACGGCATTGGCGAACACCTGGATGGGGTCGGCGACGCCGGTGGCCTCGGAGACCATGAAACCGATCAGGCCCATGAACAGGGTGCAGGGCAGGATCGACATGGCGTAGATGGTGGTCAGCAGGCCCTGGCCGGTGCCGGTCTTGTGCTCGCGGGCATAGTCCCCGACGTTGAGCATCATGGTGCTGTAGATGCCCAGGAAGAGCATGGTCGCACCCCAGAAGGGCAGGCCCCAGGAGCCTTCCATGGTCAGCAGGTTGGCGGAGAGCACGTCGCCGTAGCGCACCACCGTGCTGTAGAACATGTAGACCAGCGAGGCGAGGATGAAGGCGCTGCCGATGTTCTCCAGCCACTTGATGCCCTGGAAGCCCATCACCGACAGGCCGATCTGCAGGAACTGGAAGGCGATGAAGAAGAACACCAGGTTGTCGAAGCCGAACAGCGTGGCCGAGACCATGTTCAGCGCGCCCGCGCCGATCCAGCTCTGGAAGCCGTACCACACCACCGCCGGCACGGCGCGTACCAGGCCCGGCAGCCGCGTCCCGGTGAAGCCGAAGGCGCTGCGCGCCTGCACCATGAAGGGGATGCCGTACTTGTAGCCGGCGGCGCCATTGACGGCCAGGGCGATGCCGATGACGAAGCAGCCGATGGCGATCGCCAGGGTCGCCTGGATCAGGTTCAGCGTGCCCACCACGCTAGAGCCCATGGTGAAGGTGCCGATGGAGACGCAGCCGCCGAACCAGGCCAGGAAGTAGGAGCCGCGCCCCATGATCCGGGTTCGCTGCGGGGCCAGCGACTCCTCGCCGGGGGCCTTGGTGCCGTGGTCGGCGACGGGTGAGGGGGAGGCGGTGATCCCCGCGGCCGTGCTGTCGGGAGTGGGATGACTCATGGTGATGTCCTCGCAAGTCGTTTCTGTGCTTGTGGTTGTCTTCCGGCAGGACGCTGCCGTGGAAGGCTTGCGGCGTGGCGTGCGCCTGTGGCGCGATGCGTTGTGGTTGTTCGTTACGGCTATCGATGCACGAAGCGTGCCGGTCAGCGTTCCGGCGTCAGCTGGGAGAAGCCTTCGAAGCGCCCCGTGAAGGGCTTGGGCCGGGGGAAGGCCAGGTCGCCATGCTTGCTGGTACAAAGCCCCAGGCCGACCAAGGCCTCGGCCAGCTTGACAGCGGCGGTCACCCCCTCGACCACCGGCAGGCCGACCTCGCGGCTGATGGTGTCGGTGAGGTCGGCCATGCCGCCGCAGCCCAGCACGATGGCACCGATGTTGTCCTCGTCGCGGGCCCGCCGGCACTCGTCGATGATCCTCACCAGGGCGGCATCGCCGTTCTCCTCCAGGTCGAGCACCGGGATCTCCGCGGCGCGCACCCGCCGGCAGTGGTGGGTGAAGCCGTACTGGTCGAGCAGGTGCTCGGCGATGATGCCGGTGCGCCCCAGGGTGGTGACGATGGAGAAGCGGGTGCTGATCAGGGTGGCCATGTGGAAGGCGGCTTCGGCGATACCGATCACCGGCGCCCGGGTCAGCTCGCGGGCGGCCAGCAGGCCCGGGTCGCCGAAACAGGCGATCACGTAAGCATCGGCGCCCTCGCGCTCCCCGGCCAGCACCTCCTCGAGCACGCCGACCGCACTGACGGCCTCGTCGAAGTGGCTCTCGATGGAGACTGGCCCATGGTCGGGATGGCGCGCGGAGACGCGGGTATCGGGTGAGGCGATGCGGCTCGCCGCCTCGCCGATCGTCGCCGTCATCTCGGTGCTGGTATTGGGGTTGATGACGCGGATGTGCATGGCGCGGGTTCTCCTGGGCTGTTTCGTGAACAAGGTTGTCTGTCTTTGTACACAAAATAGCCTGCGCGAGCCCAGGCCGCAAGTCTGGATGGGTAGCGCCGCGATCGAAAATTTAAGTCTTGAAAATCATGCGGTTAATTTTATCGGCATGTGAGGACCTCACATGTCGCCGGTATCCAGGCGCGGTATCTGGTCACGGCCGGCGTGCGTGTGAAGGCATTTATAAGAGGTTTAAGTATACAAGATGCGAGAGTCGACGCCTGGCTGGTGCGGATCATCGTTCCGGCCATCGGCGAGGGGTTGCGGATGACATGGGTACACTCTATCTTTGCATTGTATACACGATATGCGCCTTGCTCCGGCTCTTGTTGGAGAGGGGTGCCAGAACAACCAGGACGCTTCGCCATGACACACCTCCGCTCATCCGACTATCCCCGAGACCTGATCGGCTACGGCCGCACCCCGCCCCACGCCAACTGGCCGGGCGGGGCGAGGATCGCCGTGCAGTTCGTGCTCAACTACGAGGAGGGTGGCGAGAACTGCGTGCTGCATGGCGACGAGGGCTCCGAGCAGTTCCTCTCCGAGATCATCGGTGCCCCCGCCTTCCCCGATCGCCACCTGAGCATGGAGTCGATCTACGAGTACGGTTCCCGGGCCGGGGTGTGGCGCATCCTGCGCGAGTTCGAGCGCCGCGGTCTGCCGCTCACCGTGTTCGGCGTGGCCATGGCCCTGGAGCGCCACCCGGAGGTGGCCCATGCCTTCAAGGAGCTGGGCCACGAGGTCGCCTGCCATGGCTATCGCTGGATCCATTACCAGGAGGTGCCGGAAGACGTCGAGCGTGAGCACCTGAAGAAGGCGATGGCGATCTTCCAGCGCCTCTATGGCGAGAAGCCGCTGGGCTGGTATACCGGTCGCGACAGCCCCAACACCCGCCGGCTGGTGCTCGACGAGGGCGGCTTCCTCTACGACAGCGACTACTACGGCGACGACCTGCCGTTCTGGACCCGCGAGGCGGACAGCCAGGGCGTGGAGCACGACCACCTGATCGTCCCCTATACCCTGGACAGCAACGACATGCGCTTCGCCGCCCCCCAGGGCTTCAATACCGCCGAGCACTTCTTCACCTACCTGCGTGACGCCTTCGACGTGCTCTATGCGGAGGGGGATGAGTCGCCGAAGATGCTCTCGGTGGGCATGCACTGTCGCCTGCTGGGCCGCCCCGGGCGTTTCCGCGCCCTGCAGCGCTTCCTCGACCATATCGAGGCCCACGACCGGGTGTGGGTGGCGCGCCGCGTGGATATCGCCCGCCACTGGGCGGAGCAACATCCGGCACCGGCGCGCTGAGTCACATAGCGCGCACAACCCGGCTAACGTCTTTTGGACTGCCGCTGCCCGAAGCGAGAGGCGCCGGGGGGAGGTCGTAGAGGGGGTCCTATGCCAGGGATGGCATCGGTAGCGCCCAGGGAGGGGTTCACAGCGCCCCCTCGTAGACCTGTCGCCGGAACAGCCTCGAGCGCTGTCGGGCATGGGCACGGCTTTCGGCCGCACACTAATTCAGGACACCCCATGAAACAACGTACCTACTATGCCCCGCACGGCGGCCATCCGCCCCAGACCCAGCTGCTCTCCGACCGGGCGGTGTTCACCGAGGCCTATGCGGTGATCCCCAAGGGCGTCTTCGGCGACATCGTCACCAGCAACCTGCCGTTCTGGGAAAAGACCCGTCTTTGGGTGCTGGCGCGCCCGCTCTCCGGCTTCGCCGAGACCTTCTCCCAGTACATCATGGAGGTCTCCCCGGGGGGCGGCAGCGAGCGCCCCGAACTCGATCCCGAGGCCGAGGGCGTGCTCTTCGTGGTGGAGGGCGAGATGACCCTGACGCTGGCCGGCGAACGCCACCGCCTGGTCCCCGGCGGCTACGCCTTCCTCCCGCCGGGGAGCGACTGGCAGGTGAGGAACGAGGCCGATGCCCCGGTGCGCTTCCACTGGGTGCGCAAGGCCTACGAGCGGGTCGAGGGCATCGAGGTGCCCGAGGCCTTCGTGGTCAACGAGAACGATATCGCGCCCAACGAGATGCCGGACACCGAGGGGCGCTGGGCGACCACGCGCTTCGTCGACCCGGCCGACGTGCGCCATGACATGCACGTCAACATCGTCACCTTCCAGCCCGGGGCGGTGATTCCCTTCGACGAGACCCACGTCATGGAGCACGGCCTCTATGTGCTGGAGGGCAAGGCGGTCTACCACCTCAACCAGGACTGGGTGGAGGTCGAGGCCGGCGACTTCATGTGGCTGCGC
This sequence comes from Halomonas sp. CKK8, assembly GCF_029625235.1. NCBI lineage: Bacteria > Pseudomonadati > Pseudomonadota > Gammaproteobacteria > Oceanospirillales > Halomonadaceae > Halomonas > Halomonas sp. CKK8. Next base: position 697,658 of record NZ_CP121193.1, read on the forward strand.
GCCTTCTGCCCCCAGGCCTGCTATGCCGGCGGCCCGGGCCCCTTCCGCTACCTGCTCTACAAGGACGTCAATCGCCACCCCAAGCTGCGCCTGGGTGGCCGCTAGGAGGTCGATATGCTGGAACTGAAAGCCGAGCCGCTTAACGCCGGCGCCTTCGCCCCTTTCGGCGACGTTATCGATACGCGTCGTGCGGATTGGTTTCCCATCAACGCCGGGAGGACCCGTCGCTACCACGACCTGGCGAGGGTCGAGACGCTGGGGGAGGAGGCGAGGACGCTGATCAGCATCTTCGTCAGCCAGCCGGTGGCGATGCCGCTGGAGCTCGACTTCCTGGAGCGCCACCCGCTGGGCAGCCAGGCCTTCATGCCGCTCCATGAAGAAAGGTTTGTGGTGGTCGTCGCACCACCGGGGGATCGGATCGATCCCGCCGAGGTGCGCGCCTTCGTCACCGACGGCCGCCAGGGGGTCAACTACCACGCCGGCACCTGGCACGCCATCCAGTCGGTGCTCGAGCGGGAAGGGGAGTTCCTTGTAGTCGACCGCGGCGGCGAAGGTAACAACTGCGACGAGCATCCGGTGGCGGTTCGCGTGACCCTCTGACACACCGCCCGAGCGGGGAGGTGTGCTGCTTTTTTGATACCCAAGTCCCTGAGTGGGCTTGGGTATTTCTTTGTAATGGAAAAATATGAAAATACTTTCCATAAAATATTGACGACTCGCGGCGGGATGCCTAATCTCTGTATACAGAAATATTTTTCAAAAATAACAACCCCCTCACAGGAGGAAGCGTCATGACCCGCATGACAGCCGCTGAAGCCGCCGTTCACGTGCTCCGCAAGGAAGGCATCGATGTCGCCTTCGGGGTACCCGGTGCCGCCATCAACCCCTTCTATGCCGCGATGCGCAAGCTGGGTGGCATCGACCATGTCCTGGCCCGCCATGTCGAGGGGGCCTCGCACATGGCCGAGGGCTACACCCGCACCAGGGCCGGCAACATCGGGGTGTGCATCGGCACCTCCGGCCCCGCCGGCACCGACATGATCACCGGACTCTACTCCGCCTCGGGCGACTCCATCCCGATCCTCTGCATCACCGGGCAGGCGCCCCGCGCCCGGCTGCACAAGGAGGACTTCCAGGCGGTGGACATCCAGGCGATCGCCGGGCCGGTCACCAAGTGGGCGGTCACGGTGCTCGAGCCGGCCCAGGTGCCGCGTGCCTTCCAGCACGCCTTCCAGCTGATGCGCTCCTCGCGCCCGGGGCCGGTGCTGATCGACCTGCCCATCGACGTGCAGATGAGCGAGATCGAGTTCGACCCGGACACCTACGAGCCGCTGCCGGCCTACAGGCCCGCCGCGACCCGGGCCCAGGCCGCGAAGGCCATCGCCATGCTCCAGGCGGCCGAGCGACCGCTGATCGTGGCCGGCGGCGGCATCATCAACGCCGATGCCTCGGACCGGCTGGTCGAGTTCGCCGAGCTCACCGGGGTGCCGGTGATCCCCACCCTGATGGGCTGGGGGGCGATCCCCGATGACCATGAGCTGATGGCCGGCATGGTGGGGCTGCAGACCTCCCACCGCTATGGCAACGCGACCCTGCTCGCCTCGGATTTCGTGATGGGCATCGGCAACCGCTGGGCCAACCGGCATACCGGCTCGGTGGAGACCTATACCCGCGGGCGCACCTTCGTCCATGTGGACATCGAGCCGACCCAGATCGGCCGGGTGTTCGGGCCCGACTACGGCATTGTCTCCGACGCCGGGGCGGCGCTCGACCTCTTCCTCGAGGTGGCCCGCGAGATGAAGGCCGCCGGCCGCCTCAAGGACCGCACGGCCTGGGCGGCGGAGTGCCAGGAGCGCAAGCGTACCCTGCTGCGCAAGACCCACTTCGACAACGTGCCGGTCAAGCCCCAGCGGGTCTACGAGGAGATGAACAAGGCCTTCGGCCCGAACACCCGCTATGTCAGCACCATCGGCCTGTCACAGATCGCCGGCGCCCAGTTCCTGCATGTTCACAAGCCGCGCCACTGGATCAACTGCGGCCAGGCCGGCCCCCTGGGCTGGACCATCCCGGCGGCGCTGGGCGTGCGGCGTGCCGACCCGGAGGCCGAGATCGTCGCGCTCTCCGGCGACTATGACTTCCAGTTCATGGTCGAGGAGCTGGCGGTCGGCGCCCAGTTCAAGCTGCCCTTCATCCACGTGCTGGTGAACAATGCCTACCTGGGGCTGATCCGCCAGGCCCAGCGCGGCTTCGACATGGACTACTGCGTGCAGCTCTCCTTCGAGAACGTCAATGCCACCGAGCTGGGCGAGTACGGCGTCGACCACCTCGCCGTGGCCGAGGGGCTGGGCTGCAAGGCACTGCGAGTGACCCGGCCCGAGCAGATCGGCCCGGCCTTCGCCCAGGCCCGGGAGCTGATGGCCGAGCACCGGGTGCCGGTGGTGGTCGAGGTGATCCTCGAGCGGGTGACCAACATCGCCATGGGCACCGAGATCGACGCCATCAACGAGTTCGAGGAGCTGGCCGAGGGCGTTACCGATGCCCCCAGTGCCATCACCGCCACCGCCTGACCGCGGACTGTCGAGACACTATCCAGAAGGCAAGACACAAGGAGTTCGATATGCCCAAGTTTGCCGCCAATCTCAGCATGCTGTTCACCGAGGAGGCGTTCCTCGACCGCTTCGCGGCCGCCGCCGCTGCCGGCTTCCGGGGGGTGGAGTATCTCTTTCCCTACGCGTTCGAGGCCGCCGCGATCAAGCAGCGCCTCGATGACCATGGCCTGACCCAGGTGCTGTTCAACCTGCCGGCCGGCGACTGGGGGACCGGCGAGCGTGGCATCGCCTGCCACCCGGATCGGGTGGAGGAGTTCCGCGCCGGGGTCGACCAGGCGATCGAGTACGCCCGCGTGCTGGGCAACACCCAGGTCAACTGCCTGGCCGGCATCAAGCCCGAGGGGGTCAGCGATGACGAGGCCCGTCAGACCCTGGTCGGGAACCTGCGCTTCGCCGCGGAGAAGCTCGCGGACGCCGGGATCCTGCTGATCGCCGAGCCGATCAACACCCGTGACATCCCGGGCTTCTTCCTCAATCACACTGAGCAGGCGCTGGCGATCTTCGATGAGGTGGGAAGCGACAACCTCAAGCTGCAGTACGACATCTACCACATGCAGATCATGGAGGGGGACCTGGCGCCGACCATCGAGAGGCACCTCGACCGCATCGCCCATGTCCAGGTCGCCGACAACCCGGGGCGCCACGAGCCGGGCACCGGTGAGATCCACTACCCCTTCCTCTTCGCGCACCTCGATCGCCTGGGCTATACGGGCTGGGTTGGCGCCGAGTACAAGCCGAGGGCGGGCACCCAAGAGGGGCTGGGCTGGCTGGACGCGACCCGGTAAACACCCTATCGACACCCCAATGACAACAGGAGAGAGACCATGAGCAAGATTGGCTTTATCGGACTGGGCATCATGGGTCGTCCCATGGCGGGCCACCTGCTGGACGCCGGCCATGAGCTGGTGACGGTCAAGCGTGGCACCCTCGATGCCACCCTCGCCGACAAGGGCATGCGCGAGGTGGAGACTCCCGCGGCCGTGGCCGCCGAGGCCGAGGTGATCATCACCATGGTGCCGGACACCCCCGACGTCGAGGAAGTGCTGTTCGGCGAGGGCGGCATCACCGAGGGCCTCAGGCCCGGCACCCTGGTGATCGACATGAGTTCCATCGCCCCCCTGGCGACCCAGAACTTCGCCCGCTGCATCCACGAGGCCGGCGGCGAATACGTTGATGCCCCGGTCTCCGGCGGCGAGGGGGGCGCCATCAACGCGGCGCTGACGATCATGGTGGGCGCCACCCAGGAGGGCTTCGAGCGCGCGCGGCCGATCCTCGAGGTGATGGGCAAGACCATCACCCACATCGGTGGCCATGGCGCCGGCCAGACCTGCAAGGTGGCCAACCAGATCGTGGTGGCGCTGACCATCGAGGCGGTGGCCGAGGGTCTACTGTTCGCCTCCAAGGCGGGGGCCGACGTGGCCAAGGTGCGCGAGTCGCTGCTCGGCGGCCTGGCCCAGTCGAAGATCCTCGACGTTCACGGCGAACGGATGATCAACCGCGCCTTCGACCCGGGCTTCAAGATCAAGCTGCACCAGAAGGACCTCAACCTGGCCCTGGACGGGGCGCGCAGCCTCAACCTGGCGCTGCCCGGCACCGCCAACGCCCAGCAGCTGTTCCAGGCCTGTGCCGCTCACGGCGGCGCCGACTGGGACCATGCCGGCATCCTGCGGGCCCTGGAGGCGCTGGCCGACCACGAGGTGGGCCAGGAGTGAGGGGCTCGCCCCTGGACAGGTCGTGAGCGCTGTCCGCCGGCTCTCCCGAGCCGGCGGATGACAGGGAGGTGACTGCTCCCTGACGGCAGGCGTCGGGTCGTCGCCTGCCGGATCGCCGACGGCGATCCTTGCCCGGTGGCGGGTTCCCCCTGAAGTACCCTGCTCGTCACCGGGCCTTTTTCGTGAAGGAGATCCCCATGAATACCCTGACGCCGCTGGTCGCCCGCGACCCGGTCGAGACGCCGCGAGCCTGGCTGCGGCATCTGTCCGAGCACGCGGTGGCGGCCGTCCATCCCGATGCCCTGCTGCCCGGCGTGCTGCCCGCGCCTCCGCGAGGCCGCACCCGGGTGGTGGGGGCCGGCAAGGCCGCCGCTGCCATGGCCGCGGCTCTTGAGCGTGCCTGGCAGGCCCGCCAGCCCCAAGCGCCCCTCGAGGGCCTGGTGGTGACCCGTCATGGCCATGGTGTACAAGGCCATGGCCCGCAAGGGCAGGGTGGCGACTGTCGCCACATCGAGGTCCTCGAGGCCTCCCATCCCATGCCCGATGACCTGAGCGAGCGGGCGGCTCGTCGCATGCTCGAGGCGGTGGCCGACCTGGGCGAGGATGACCTCGTCATCGCGCTGATCTCCGGCGGCGGCTCGGCGCTGATGAGCCTGCCGGCGCCGGGCATCACCCCGGCCGAGAAGCAGGCGATCAACCAGGCCCTGCTGCGCTGCGGTGCACCGATCCGCGAGATCAATGCCGTGCGCCGCCACCTCTCCGCCATCAAGGGTGGTCGCCTGGCTGCGGCGGCCCACCCGGCACGGGTGCTGACCTGGCTGATCTCGGACGTGCCCGGCGACGAGGCCTCGCTGGTGGCCTCGGGGCCGACCCTGACGGACGCCACGACGCCCGCCGAGGCCCTGGCGATCCTCGAGCGCCACGACATCGCGGTGCCCGCGGGGGTGCGCCGTCACCTGGCGGCCGCTGCCCCGGCCCCGCACCCCGGAGAGTCGGCCTTCGCCCGCGACGCGAGCGAGGTCCTCGCCCGGGCCCGGGATGCCCTCGAGGCGGCGCGCATCGCCGCCGAGGCCGCGGGTATCGAGGTGCGCCTGCTCGGCGACGACCTGGAGGGCGAGGCCCGGGAACTGGGGCGTGCCCAGGGACGCCTGGCGCTGGCCGCCCGCGACGGACGCCGTGCCCCCCTGCTGCTGCTCTCGGGGGGCGAGACCAGCGTCACCGTGCGGGGCGACGGCCGGGGCGGGCGCAATGTCGAGTACCTGCTGGGGCTGTTCGAGACCCTGCGCGGTGCCGAGGGCATCCATGCCCTGGCCATCGATACCGACGGCATCGACGGGTCCGAGGACAATGCCGGGGCACTGTTCTCGCCCGAGGACTGGGCGCGTGCCCTGGCCCGGGGCCTTGACCCCGTCGACTATCTGTCACGCAATGATGCGTATACTTTCTTTGCGTCCCTCGATGGCCTGATCGTCACCGGGCCGACGCGCACCAACGTCAACGATTTCCGTGCCATCCTGGTACTGCCGAGGACCCCATGACCCGACCCCTCCCTGTTCCGCCCCATACCCCCATCCGTCGCACCAAGATCGTCGCCACCCTGGGCCCGGCCAGCGACCGGGAGGGGGTCCTCGAGGCGATGCTCGAGGCCGGCGTCGACGTGGTGCGCCTCAACTTCTCCCACGGCAGCCCCGATGACCACCGCCGCCGCCTCCAGCGGGTCCGCGCCATCGCCGAGCGCCTGGGCAAGAGCGTCGCCGCCCTGGGCGACCTGCAGGGCCCCAAGATCCGCATCGCCCGCTTCAAGGCAGGCAGCGTGGAACTCGAGGAGGGGCAGTCCTTCATCCTCGACATGGGCCTGGGCAGCGACCAGGGCGACGAGACCCGCGTCGGCTGCGACTACAAGACCCTGGCCGACGACGTCGCCCCCGGCGACCGCCTGCTGCTCGACGACGGTCGGGTGGTGCTCGACGTCAACCGGGTCGCCGACCACCTGATCCACACCAGCGTGGTGGTGGGCGGCACCCTCTCCGACAACAAGGGCATCAACAAGCAGGGCGGCGGCCTCTCGGCCCCGGCGCTGACCGACAAGGACAAGGCCGACCTGGAGACCGCCGTGGCGATCGGCGTCGACTACCTGGCGATCTCCTTCCCGCGCAGCGCCGCCGACATGGCCGAGGCCCGCGAGCGGCTCGGCGAGGCGGGCCGCGAGATCGGCCTGGTGGCCAAGCTCGAGCGCGCCGAGGCGGTGGCCGACGACGAGACGCTGGACGCCATCATCCGCGCCAGCGAGGCGGTGATGGTGGCGCGCGGGGATCTCGGCGTGGAGATCGGCGACGCCGCGCTGATCGGCACCCAGAAGCGCATCATCAAGCACGCCCGCACGCTGAACCGCGCGGTGATCACCGCCACCCAGATGATGGAGTCGATGATCGAGTCGCCGCTGCCCACCCGGGCCGAGGTGTTCGACGTGGCCAATGCGGTGCTCGACGGCACCGATGCGGTGATGCTCTCCGCCGAGACCGCCGCCGGCGACTTCCCGGTGGAGACCGTCGAGGCCATGGACCGGGTCTGCCTGGGCGCCGAGCGCGAGCGGCGCATCCAGGAGTCGGGCCACCGCATCCACGAGGGCTTCTCGCAGATCGACGAGACCATCGCGCTCTCCGCCATGTACGCCGCCAACCACCTCGCCGGGGTGGCCGCCATCGCCTGCATGACCGCCTCCGGCTACACGCCGCTGATCGCCTCGCGGATCAGCTCGGGGCTGCCGATCGTCGGCCTGGCCCACAACCCGGTGGCCCAGCGGCGCATGGCGCTCTATCGCGGGGTGGTCTCGCTGCCCTTCGACACCAGCGAGATGTCGGCCGCCGAGCTCAACGACCGGGCGCTTGAGCGGCTGGTGGAGCAGGGCATCGCCGAGCCCGGCGACCACGTGATCCTCACCCGGGGCGACCACATGAACGCCCATGGCGGCACCAACACCCTGAAGATCCTCGACGTCACCGAGGCACATCGCCGTGCCTGAGACCTTTATCCTGTATACAATGAACCTGTTTGATGTGGTCATTCCGTTCGCGGGATGAGACGCTGGGGCAGGAACAGGCAGGGGACAGCGCATGCAGGAGTGGCAGGAGGAGGTGCTGGCCGAGGTCAGGGCCGGGAGTCGCATCAGCGACCGGGATATCGTCGACAAGGTACGCCGGGCGGTGCTCATGCAGCGTCTGCCCCCGGGCACCCGGCTGCCGGAGGTGACCCTGGGCGAGGTCTTCGGGGTGAGCCGCTCGGTGGTACGCAAGGCGCTGACCCGGCTCGCCTCCGAGCATGTGGTGGACCAACGCCCCAACCAGGTGGCGCGGGTCCGCGCGCCGAGCATCGAGGAGACCCGCGAGACCTTCGCGGCCCGCCGCCTGGTGGAGGGTGAAGTCGCCGCGCTGCTGGCGGGACGTCTCGACGCGGCCTCGCAAGCCCGGCTCGCGGCAGAGGCCCGGGGCGAGATCGAGGCCCACGGGCGGGGCGACGAGCCGGCCCGCATCGAGCACTCCCTGGCCATCCACCACCTGCTCGCCGAGCACTCGCCCAACCGTGTGCTGGGGGCCATGCTCACCGACCTGATCCTGCGCACCTCCATCGTCATCGCCCTCTACAAGCGGCCGAACCTGGCCTCCTGCTTCCTGGAGGGCGATCACGCGGCGCTGCTGGCGGCCCTCGAGCAGGGCGATGCCGAGGCGGCCCGGGAGGGCATCCAGCGTCACCTGGAGAGCCTCGAGGCGCTGCTCGACCTGAGCCCCCGCGAGGCCAGCATCGACCTGATGGCGATCCTCGGGCGCTCCCGGGAGCAGGCCTGATCACCGCCACCCCCTGACCTGCAACAAGGCCGGGGCGGGTTTCCCGGCCTCGCCTTGTCCCCCGGGGCACGCCTGGTCGACAATGCCTGCTCGTCGAACCGGGTTCGGGATCCGCCTATGACCTCTCTGCTCCGCCTCGCCCTGGCCTGCTGGCTGCTGGTTTTCGCCTCTCCGGCAATTGCCGGGGAGGCGACCGTGGCCGTTGCCTCGTCCCTGCAGTTCGCCTTCCCCGAACTGGTCGAGCGCTTCCGGGCCCAGGGTGGCCCGCCGGTGCGGGTCAACTACGGCGCCTCCGGCAACTTCCGTCGACAGATCGCCCAGGGGGCCCCCTTCGAGCTCTTCCTGTCGGCGGACGAGCAGAGCGTGCTGGCGCTGCATGAGGCGGGCTTCACCGAGGATGCGGGGGCGATCTACGCCGTCGGTCGGCTGGCCTGGATCCAGCGCCTCGGCCGCCGGCCGCTCCCCGACGCGGAGGCACCGCTCGCCGCCGTCGAGGCGGCGATCGCGACGCATCGGGCAGGCGAGGGGCGCCCGCGGGTGGCCCTGGCCAACCCGGAGCATGCCCCCTATGGTATCGCCGCGCGGCAGGCACTGCAGCGGGCCGGGCTCTGGGAGGACTCGGCCCCGCTGCGCGTGATGGGCGAGAACGTCTCCCAGGCCGCCCGCTTTGCCCTGGCCGACGAGGCGCGCGGCGGCCTGGTGGCCTACTCGCTGGCGCTCGCTCCCGCCCTGGCCGACCAGGCCGATCACGTGCTGGTCCCCGAGTCGTGGCATGCTCCCCTGCGCCAGCGCATGGCCCTGATGCCCGGTGCGGGGGATGCCGCCCGGGCACTCTACGCGTGGCTGCAAGGCGAGGAGGCGGGCAGGATCCTCGCGCGTTTCGGCTTCCAGCCGCCGGGCGCGGCGGACGGCCACTGATGGAGTGGACGGCACTCTCGGTCTCGCTGCGCCTGGCAGGGCTGACCTGCCTGCTGCTGCTGCCGCTGGGGCTCTGGCTGGGGCGGACCCTGGCGCTCTCGCGATTCCGTGGCAAGCCGCTCTGCGAGGCGCTGGTGGCGCTGCCGCTGGTGATGCCGCCGACGGTGCTGGGCTTCTACCTGATGCAGGCCTTCGGCGTGGAGTCGCCCCTGGGCGGCCTCTGGCAGTCGCTGACCGGCGGCGGGCTCAACTTCACCTTCACCGGGATCCTGCTCGCCTCGCTGCTGGCCAACCTGCCCTTCGCCGTGCAGCCGATCCAGCGTGCCTTCGAGTCGATTCCCCCCAACCTGCGCGAGGCCGCCTGGTGCAGCGGCCTCTCGCCCGGCCGCACGCTACTGCGCATCGAGCTGCCGCTGGTGTGGCCGGGCCTGGTCTCGGCGCTGGCGCTGACCTTTGCCCATACCCTCGGCGAGTTCGGCGTGATCCTGATGGTCGGCGGGGCGATCGACGGCGAGACCCGCACCCTGGCCATCGCCATCTACGACCGGGTCCAGGCCTTCGACGAGTCCGGGGCGGCCATCATGTCGGCGATGCTGCTGCTGGTCTCCTTCCTGACCATCGGGGTGGTCTACGGCCTGGCAGGGCGCCGGAGGTGGCGTCGTGGCTGAGCGAGACCTGCGCCAGGCCCGCCTGTCGGTGCAGCTGCAGCAGGCCGGGCCGATCCCGCTGGCTGCCGACTTCCACTGCGAGCCCGGCGAGCTGCTCGCCCTGGTGGGCCCCTCGGGGGGCGGCAAGACCACCCTGCTGCGGGCCATCGCCGGGCTCTACCGGCCGGCGGGCGGCGTGATCCGCTGTGCCGGCGAGACCTGGTTCGATGCCGAGGCGGGGCGCTCGCTGCGCCCCCAGCAGCGTCGCGTGGGGCTGGTGTTCCAGGACTATGCGCTCTTCCCGCACCTGGATGCCCGCGCCAACGTCATGGTGGCCCTGGATCACCTGCCCGCCGCCGAACGCGCTCGGGCCGCCGAGGGGTGGCTGGCCCGGGTGCGCCTCGACGGCCTGGCCGGCCGGCTGCCGTCCGAGCTCTCCGGCGGCCAGCGCCAGCGGGTCGCGCTGGCCCGGGCCCTGGCCAGGCGCCCGCGAGTACTGCTGCTCGACGAGCCCTTCTCGGCGGTGGACCAGGTCACCCGGCGCCGCCTGCAGCGCGAACTCGCCCTGTTGCGCGAGGAGATCCACATTCCCATCGTGCTGGTCACCCACGACCTCGACGAGGCCGCCGCCCTGGCCGACCGGCTCTGCGTGCTGCACGCCGGCCGCAGCCTGCAGCAGGCGCCGGCCGAGCAGCTCTTTCGCCGGCCGGCCAGCCCCGAGGTGGCGCGGCTGCTCGACCGCCACAATGTCTTTACCGGCAGGGTGGTACAGAGCGATGAGGGGCGTCGCCTGCAATGGGGCCCCTGGCAGCTGGAGGCGGCGGAGGGCCTGGCGCCGCTGGCCCCCGGGAAGCGGGTCAGCTGGTACCTGCCGCCCTCGGACGTGGTCCTCCACCGCCGTGGCCGACCCTCGCGGGGAGAGCGCGAGAACCCCGTCCAGGGGCGGGTAGTGGAGATGGCGGTGCTGGGTGGCATCACCTCCGTGGCGCTGGCCTTCGATCACTGCGACGATACCCTGCGCTTCGAGCTCCCCACCCATGCGGCGCGCCGCAACGGCCTGGCCCGCGGCGAGTCGGTGGGGGTCTCGCTGCTGGCCGCCGGCATCCACCTGATGCCCGACGCCCCTGTCACCCATTCCGAGATCCCCGACCGCTGAGGAAACCGCCATGAACGCCACCCGACGCCAGCTGCTGCTGGGCCTGGCCCTGCTGCCCGCCGCCTCCCTGCTGCCGCGTGCCCTGACCGCCGCCGGGCCCGAGTCGGGACCCGATGTTCAGCCTGAGACACTCGAGACCGTCCCCCTGGTGATCCACGGCGAGCAGGGCCCCCAGCGGCTCGAGGTGGAGGTGGCTCGCACCATCCCCCAGCGCAGCCGAGGCCTGATGGAGCGCGACCAGCTGGCAGAGCGGGCGGGCATGCTGTTCCTCTACGACCGCCCCCAGTCCTCGCGCAACGGCTTCTGGATGTATCGCACGCGAATCCCGCTGGACATCGCCTTCATCGACGAGGCGGGGCGCATCGCCGAGATCCACCGCATGGAGCCGTGCACCGCTTCCCGGCCGGGGGAGTGCCCGGTGACGCGCCCCGCGGTGCCCTATCGGGCGGCCCTTGAGGTCAATGCCGGCGCCTTCGAGGCGATGGGCGTGGTGGCGGGCGACTGCGTCAGCTGGCCGGGGGGCGGCGGGCTCTGCGCCGGGGCGCCGGCGGAGTGAATCAGCCCGCGGGGCGGCGGGGGCCGAGGCGCAGCACGATCAGTGCCAGGCCGGCGATGACCAGCCCGCCCCCGGCGAGCTTGTGGGGGCCCAGGCTGTCGCCCATCAGTGCCGCCCCCAGCAGCACGGCCAGCACCGGCATCAGCAGGGTCAGCGGCACCACCCGGTTGACCGGGTGGCGACGCAGCAGGCCGTACCAGAGGCCGTAGGCGACGATGGAGGACATCACGGCGGTGTAGAAGACCGCTCCCCAGCCGGCACCGGCCAGTGCCTGCCACTGGCCCTGCTCGAACCACCAGGAGCCCAGCGCCACCTGGGGCGTGGCGAACAGCGCCACCCAGCCGGCCAGCGCCATGGGCGAGACGTCGGGGCCACGCTTGATCAGCAGCTGCGAGACGGCCCAGCCCAGGGCACTGGCCAGCAGCAGGGTCGTCGGCAGGGGCGAGGGCAGGGTGGGCCCGCCGGCGAGCACCGCGACACCGGCGAAGGAGAGCACGAGGCCGGCCAGCCGTCGGGGACCGAGGCGCTCGCGGAGGAACACCACGGCGAGCAGGGTGGCGAAGGGCGTGCCCATCTGCACCAGCAGTGCGCCGGTGCCGGCCTCGGCCTGGCCCAGGCCGATGAACAGCAGGGCGAAATGCAGCGAGCCGAAGGTCACCGAGAGCAGCAGCAGGAAGGGCAGCTGGTGTCGTGCCACCGGGTGGAAGGGCACCAGCAGTGCGGCCACCAGGGCGAAGCGCAGCGTGGTCAGCAGCAGTGGCGGCAGCTCGGCCACCCCGAGCTTGATGACGATGATGTTCAGCGCCCAGATGACGATGACGGCGAGGCCCAGGGCCAGGTCTCGGAGCGGCACGGCGCCTCCTCGGGGGGAAAGGGGAAAAGCGGCACAGCATAGCAAGTGCGTTGAACCCGGGGACAGGGCAGGGCGGCGACCTGCCTTGCATGAACATGGGATGACAGGGCATCTTGACGTTCGCGGCGTCGATGACGCCCCACACAACAACGCCGGGCAGGTGGCCGCAAGGACCTGCCCAGAGCCCGATACTGCAAGGACACGCCATGAACTCGTCTCGTCACCCCACCCGGCTGGCCGCACTGGTCGGCGTAGCCGCCGTCTCCCTCTCGCTCTCCGTCTCTGCCGTCCAGGCCCGCGAACTCTCCGTCTCCACCGTGCTCTCCGATGCCTTCCCCTGGGGCCAGGCCGCCGAGAAGTGGGCCGAGCTGGTGGCCGAGCGCTCCGACGGCGAGCTGACCCTGCGGGTCTACCCCAACTCCCAGCTCGTCAACGGCGACCAGACCCGGGAGTTCTCCGCCATGCGCTCGGGGCTGATCGACGCCGCCGTGGGCTCGACCATCAACTGGTCGCCCCAGGTGCCGGAGCTCAACCTCTTCTCGCTGCCCTTCTTCATGGCCGACCTGGACGCCGTGGATGCGGTGACCGGCGGTGCGGCCGGCGAGATGGTCTTTTCCGCCATCGAGTCCCGTGGCGTGGTGCCCCTGGCCTGGGGCGAGAACGGCTTCCGTCAGCTCTCCAACTCCCGCGGCCCCATCGACGAGCCGGGCGACCTCGACGGCCTCAAGATTCGCGTGGTGGGCTCGCCGCTGTTCCAGGACACCTTCACGGCACTGGGCGCCAACCCCACCCAGATGAGCTGGGCCGACGCCAAGCCGGCGCTGACCACCGGCGCGGTGGACGGTCAGGAGAATCCGCTCTCGGTCTTCGACGTGGCGCGCATCGACCAGGTGGGCCAGGAGCACCTGACCCTGTGGAACTACATGAATGACCCCCTGGTCTTCGCGGTGAACCAGCAGGTCTGGGACTCCCTCTCCGAGGAGGAGCGCACCCTGCTGCGGGAAGCCGCCGAGGAGGCCGGCGCCTGGGAGATCGAGATGAGCCGCGAGGAGGAGCCCGAGCGCCTGGCGGCGATCAAGGAGCGCGGCGTCACGGTCACCGAGCTCGACGAGGCGCAGCACCAGGCCTTCGTCGAGGCCACCGAGAGCGTCCACGACGAGTGGGTGCCGCGCATCGGCAGTGAGATCGTCGAGGCGGCCCGCGCCGACATGCAGGGCGAGTGAGCCCCGAGCAAGCGTGCCATCGGCCCCCTTAGCGGGGCCGATGGCGTTTCCCACCCCATGACGCCGCGACACCCATGAAAGATCCCGACGCAAGACTCGAGCGCCTGCTGGCGACCCTGGCGATCCTGATCATCAGCCTGATCAGCCTGGCCAACGTGCTGGTGCGCTACCTCACCGGTGGCTCCTTCGCCTTCACCGAGGAGTTCTCGGTGTTCCTGCTGGTGGTGCTGACCTTTGCCGGCGCCTCGGTGGCGCTGCGCCGCAACGGCCATATCCGCATTGGCCTGCTGGAGCGGGCCCTGCCCGGGTCCGCGCGCCAGGCACTGATCCTCTTCCAGGGGGGCTGCGGGCTCGTCGTGCTGGGGCTGATCACCTGGTTCGGCGCCAGGATGACCTGGCAGGAGATTCAGTGGGGCTCGCTCTCTCCGGGGCTGGGGCTGCCACAGTGGTGGTATCTCGCCTGGCTGCCGCTGCTCTCTGGGTTGATGCTGCTGCGCCAGCTGCAGCAGACCCGCGATCGCCTGCGCGGGAGGCTCGAGGATGAGTCCTGATCTCTGGATGCTGCTGGCCTTCGCCGGGCTGCTGATCGCCGGGGTGCCGGTGGCCTTCTCGCTGGGCCTGGCCGGCGCCGTGGGAATCCTTTCCGGACTGTCGCCGTCCATGCTGGCGACACTGGGCACCAACACCTACAACAGCATCGCCAAGTACCCGCTGATCGCCATCCCGCTGTTCATCCTCACCGGCCTGATCTTCGAGCGAGCCGGGGTGGCGGCGCGGCTGGTGCGTTTCGCCCAGGCGCTGATCGGACCGCGCCACGGCGGCCTCGCCCTGGTGGCGGTGCTGGTCTGCATGATCATGGGCGGGATGAGCGGTTCGGGCCCTGCCGATGCCGCCGCGGTGGCCATGGTGATGCTGCCGAGCATGACCCGGGCCGGCTACCCCCGTCCCTTCTCGGCGACCCTGATCGCCGCCTCGGCCTCCACGGCGATCCTGATCCCGCCCTCGGTGGCGCTGATCCTCTACTCCATCGTGGTGCCGGGGGTCGACCTTCGGGCGCTGTTCGCCGCGGGGCTCTTCCCCGGCATCCTCGCCGGGCTGGCGCTGCTGGGGCCGGCGCTGCTGGTCTCCCGTCGCTACGGTTGGGAAGGGGGCACGCCCGTGGAGGGGGCGGAGCACCCCCGGGTGGGCGAGACCTTCAAGCAGGCGCTGCCGGCGCTGTTCGCCCCGGTGCTGATCCTCGGCGGACTGCGCAGCGGGCTCTTCACCCCCACCGAAGCCGCGGTGGTGGCGGTCGCCTATGGCGCCCTGGTGGGCCTCTTCCTGACCCGCGAGATGCGCTGGCGGGACCTCTGGGAGCTGTTGGGCGAGGCCGCGGTGATCTCGGGCGTGGTGATGCTGATCATCGCCCTGGCCGGCATCTTCGCCTGGGCAGGCACCATGCTCGGCACCTTCCGCCACCTGGCGGAGTGGATTGTCGGGCTCTCCGACAGCGGCCCGCTGCTGCTGGTGCTGATCATGCTGGCGGTGCTGGTGGCCGGCATGCTCCTGGATGCCATCTCCATCTACCTGATCATGATGCCGATCCTGATCCCGGTGATGCAGCACTTCGGCTGGAACCCGGTATGGTTCGGCATCCTGCTTGCGATGAACATCGCCATCGGCCAGTTCACCCCGCCGGTGGCGGTGAACCTGATGGTGACCACGGAGGTCGCGAAGGTGCGCCTGGAGCAGACCGTGGGCTGGGCCCTGCTGTTCGTGGCGGCCATGGCGAGCGCGCTCGTCCTGGTGGCGCTGTTCCCCGAGATCGCCCTCTGGCTGCCGAGGGTGCTGGGCTACAACCTGGGATAGCTTAGGCGTTGGCTGAAAAGTCGGCGAGCGAAGGCCAGACAAGGCAAAAATCGGCGAAAAGACGGAGTTTACAAGGTGTAAATGAGTACTTTGAGCCGATTTTTAACGAAGTATGGCCGAGCGCAGCCAGTTTTCGGCTAATGCCTAGCGCTGCCCGCTCTCCAGGGCGGCCAGCGTCCGCTGATGGAGCGCGGTGCTGTCGGCATCGAAGAGCACGAAGCGCACCCGCTCGATGCCCGGGCACCCGGGCAGCGTCTGCAGCACCGTGGCGAGCGCCACGCGGGCGGCCTCTGCCGGCGGGTAGCCGAAGGCCCCGGCGGAGAGGGCCGGGAAGGCGATGGAGCGAAGGCCCTCGCGCTCGGCCAGTTCCAGGGCGTTGCGGTAGCAGGCGGCCAGCAGCTCGTCGGCGGGCTCGTCGACACCGTAGACCGGCCCCAGGCAGTGGATGACGTAGCGGTTGGGCAGCCCGTGGGCGCCGGTGATCACCGCCTGGCCGGGGCGGATCGGCGCCAGCGGGCGGCACTCCTCGGCGAGCCCGGGGCCCGCGGCGCGATGCAGGGCGCCGGCCACACCGCCGCCGCTGCGCAGCTGCGCGTTGGCGGCATTGACCACGGCGTCGATGTCGGCCTGCCGGGCGATATCGCCCTGGACGCATTCGATGGTGCCCATCACGCTCTCCTCCTGGCGGCTGATGCGGTTCAGTCTGGCCGCCAGAGCGGCAGGACATCAAGGTCGTCGCGGCGGTCCCGGGACAGCGGCAGGCGCGCGCGGGCCGCGGCAATCGCCTGCTTCTCGAGGGTCAGCCGGTGCCACTGTTCGTCGCTGCCGAAGGCGAGGGGCGGGTGGTCGTCGTCCACCAGCGGCGGGCAGAACAGCGACTGGCCCCAGTCGTGCCCGGCACGGTTGAGGCTCAGCCAGTAGAGCTGGTTCTCCATGGCACGCGTGGTGACGAAGGCGTGCCAGCTGGCGAAGCTGAAGTCCCGGGTGAAGGCCACCGGGTGCAGGACCAGCTCGGCGCCCGCGTCGGCCAGGCGCCTGGCCAGTTCGGGGAAGCGCAGGTCGTAGCAGATCACCACCCCGACCCGCCAGCCGGCGACCTCGGTAACCAGTAGCCGCTCGCCCGGCGAGAAGTGGGCGGCCTCGCCCGAGGCCCCGAACTGGGCGCAGTGAAGCTTGTCGTAGACGCCGGCCAGGCGACCGTCGGGGCCGACCAGTACCTGGCTGATATGGCGCCGGCCATCGGCGCGCCGGGCCATGCCGAAGGCGATGGTGGTGCCGAGCTCCCGGGCCAGGTCGGAGAAGGTCGTGACGACGGGACCGGCCAGGTCGTCGTCCAGCACCTCCAGGCAGGCAAAGGCGTCGTCCCCGTACTCCTGGGCGGCCAGCTCCGGCAGCACGACCAGGTCGGGGGTGTTCCGGGCACAGGCGCGTCGCAAGCGCTCGGCAACGCGGCGCAGGTGGCCGAGCTGTTCCTCGCGGGTGCGGGTTCGAGGGATGGCGATCTGGCCGGCGAGTAGCTGCATGCGGGCTCCTGTTGCGACCCATGGGCGCACCGCGCGGCATCCACCGGGGCGCTGGCGTACCATGCACAGTCTACCCGCTGTCCCTTCCCCTGTCCGGAGTCGCCGATGCTGTTTCCCCCGCGTTTCGCTCCCCTGGTGTTTGCCGTGCTGATGTCCATCTACATGGTCACCCTGATGACCTTCGTCATCACCTGGGTCAATACCGGCCTGGGCAACGGGTTTGCCGGCCGCTGGTGGCGCGCCCTCTACATCGCCTGGCCCATCGCCTTCATGCTCATCCTGCTTGGCGCGCCGCGCCTGCAGCGCCTGGCCGCGCTGCTGATCCGCCACCCCCGGCAGCGGGGCTGAACCGGACGTCCCGGCTCGTCTGCGGTGTTGCACATTCGTTGCATTTGTCTGTCGAAGGCGTGACATTCGTTACAATTCGGCGCAGAAACTTGCAGCGACGACGGCGACCCTGTACCAATGGCCACCCCCCGAACCACTCGCGGTGCCCCGGTTGCTTGCCGGCGCAGTGGACGATCGCGTCTGCCGTGCAGGGCGCCTATGGCCGCCCCGCTGCCGCACAACGACATCAGGAGGTGGCATGAACCAGCGCGTCAACATCGATCTCGGAGATTCCCGGGCCGAGGCCTTCGAGGCCCGCCAGTTCAAGGTCTATACCCACCGTCAGCTGGACAGGATCGAGGCCATCCAGCATCTGCCTGACGACCTGCGTTTCGACATGCGGGTGGTCAGCCAGGTGTTGCCATTCCGGGTCAACGAGTACGTGATCGACGAGCTGATCGACTGGAGCAACGTCCCCGAGGACCCCGTCTTCCAGCTCACCTTCCCCCAGCGCGGCATGCTGCGCCCCGAGCACTTCGAGGAAGTGGCTGCGCTGGTTCGTCACGACGCCCCCGCCGCCGAGATGAAACCGGTGGTCGAGCGCATCCGCGCCGAGCTCAACCCCCACCCGGCGGGGCAGATGGACCTCAACCTGCCGCTGCTCGACGGCGAGCCGCTGCCCGGCATGCAGCACAAGTACCGCGAGACGGTGCTCTTCTTCCCCAGCCAGGGGCAGGTGTGCCACAGCTACTGCACCTTCTGCTTTCGCTGGGCGCAGTTCGTCGGCGACAAGGAGCTGAAGTTCGCCTCCAGCGAGGCAGACTCGCTGCACCGCTATCTCGCCGAGCACACCGAGGTCACCGACCTCTTGATGACCGGCGGCGACCCCATGGTGATGAAGGCCAAGCACCTGCGCCAGTACCTGGAGGGGCTGATGGCGCCGGAGCTGGATCACGTCCAGGACATCCGCATCGGCACCAAGAGCCTGACCTTCTGGCCCTACCGCTTCGTCACCGACCCGGACGCCGAGGATATCCTCGCGCTCTTCCGCGAGCTGACGGCGGCCGGCAAGCATGTCGCCTTCATGGCGCACTTCAACCACTGGAAGGAGATGGACACCCCCATCTGCCGCGAGGCGATCCGCTGCATCCGCGCCACCGGGGCGGAGATCCGCACCCAGGCGCCGCTGCTCAAGCACATCAACGACGATGCCGACCAGTGGGCGAGGATGTGGACCACCCAGGTGCGCCTGGGGATGATCCCGTACTACATGTTCGTGGAGCGCGACACCGGCGCCCGCCACTACTTCGAGGTGCCGCTGGTGCGGGCCTGGGAGCTCTATCGCGAGGCGATGAAGCAGGTGCCGGGCCTGGCGCGTACGGCTCGTGGGCCGTCGATGTCCGCCGATCCGGGCAAGGTGGAGATCCAGGGCGTCACCGAGATCAAGGGCGAGAAGGTCTTCGTCTTGCGCTTTATCCAGGGCCGCGACAGCGACTGGGTGCAGCGGCCCTTCTTCGCCAGGTATGACGAGGCTGCCACCTGGCTCAACCACCTGGAGCCCGCGCTGGGGGAGAGCGAGTTCTTCTATGAGGCCGAGTTCGCGGCCATGAAGGAGGAGAAGCAGGCGCTGATCATGAAGGCGTCGTGAAGCGTTCCATAGCCTTGAGCGTTACGCCCTGCGTGATAAAAGGCGAGGAAAATTAACGCTCACTAAACGTGTTCAGGGGTCTAGACTCCAACCTATGGAAAAAGGCCTCATCAAACGCCCGCTTTTTTCGCTAAAGTAGGAGAGGGCGGCAACGCCGCCGGCGGTCGCGTCACGGGGCTGCCATATCGGAACCCGTTTGCACAACACTTTTGCTGAAAATAAAGAGGTGTGTTCATGAAACGCCATGCATTCTCTGCTGCTGCCTTCACCGGTGCGATCCTGGGGGCCGCGATGTTCGCGTCGCCGGCCATGGCCCAGGATGAAGAGAAGTTCATCACCATCGGTACCGGTGGCCAGACCGGCGTCTACTACGTGGTCGGCCAGTCCGTCTGTCGCCTGGTGAACCGTCTGGAAGACGCCAACATCAAGTGCAACGCGCCCTCCACCGGCGGCTCGGTGGCCAACATCAACGGCATCAAGTCCGGCGAACTGGACATGGGCGTGGTGCAGTCCGACGTCCAGTATCAGGCCTACAACGGCACCGGCAACTTCGAAGGCGACGCCTACGAGGACCTGCGCGCGGTCTTCCGTGTTCACGGCGAGCCGCTGACCCTGCTGGCCCGCGCCGACTCCGGCATCGAGACCCTCGATGACCTGGAAGGCAAGCGTGTCAACATCGGCAACCCGGGCTCAGGCCAGCGCAACACCATGGAAGTGGTGATGGACGCCAAGGGCTGGACGGAGGATACCTTCGCCCTGGCCTCTCAGCTCGATGCCGCCGAGCAGGCCGCGGCCCTGGCCGACAACAACGTCGACGCCATGGTCTACGTGGTCGGCCACCCCAACGGCTCCATCCAGGAGGCCACCACCACCGTGGATGCACGCCTGATCCCGCTGACTGGCGAGGCCATCGACGGTATCGTCGAGGAGCATCCCTACTACTCCAAGTCGGTCATCCCCGGCGGCCTCTACAAGGGTAACGACGAGGACGTCGAGACCTTCGGCGTGGCGGCTACTTTTGTCTCCACCGCTCAGGCCGACGAGGAGGTCGTCTACCAGACCGTCAAGGCGATCTTCGACAACTTCGACCGTTTCAAGCGCCTGCATCCGGCCTTCGAGAACCTCGATCCGCAGGAGATGGTCAGCTCCGGTCTCTCTGCGCCGCTGCACGAAGGGGCGGCCCGCTACTATCGCGAGCAGGGCTGGATCGAGTGATCCGAAGACCTGAGGTGATTCCACCTCGGTGAAGAATGCGCGGTCACCCGAGGGGGCCGCGCATTCTGTTTGGGATGCTCAAGGGCATCACCAGCAGGGGTTCCCAGGGCAAACGTTACAGAGCAGGGCACGCTTATGACTGAGGACAACAAGAGGACCACCGGGCACGAGGTCGACCTGGAGGATATGGTCGCCTCGAGCGATTCGGGGGCTCGCAAGCCGGCCGGGACGCCGGGCAAGCTGCTGGTCAGCATTGCCGCCGCCTGGTCGCTCTTCCAGCTTTGGATCGCATCCCCGATCCCCTTCATACTGGGCTTCGGCGTCTTCAATGCCACCGAGTCCCGCTCCATCCACCTGGCCTTCGCACTCTTCCTGGCCTACATGGCCTATCCGGCACTCAAGCGCTCGCCGCGTGACCGTATCCCCGTCCAGGATTGGGTGCTGGCGGCGGCGGCGGCGTTCTGTGGCGCCTACATGTTCATGTTCTATGAACAGCTCGCCCAGCGCCCAGGGGCGCCGATCCTGCAGGACGTGATCATCGGGGTGGCCGGCATCCTGCTGCTGCTGGAGGCCACGCGACGGGCGCTCGGTCCGCCGCTGATGATCGTGGCATCGGTCTTTCTTATCTACAGCCTGGCCGGCCCTTACATGCCGGGCATCCTCTCTCACGGTGGGGTCAGCCTCTTCGGCCTGGTCAACCACCAGTGGCTGACCACTCAGGGGGTCTTCGGCATCGCCCTCGGGGTCTCGACCAGCTTCGTCTTCCTGTTCGTGCTGTTCGGCGCCCTGCTCGACAAGGCCGGGGCCGGCAACTACTTCATCAAGGTTGCCTTCTCGCTGCTCGGCCACTACAAGGGCGGGCCGGCCAAGGCCGCCGTGGTGGCCTCGGCCATGACTGGCCTGATCTCCGGCTCCTCCATCGCCAACGTGGTGACCACCGGCACCTTCACCGTGCCGATGATGAAGCGCGTCGGCTTCTCCGCCGAGAAGGCCGGTGCCGTTGAGGTGGCATCTTCGGTCAACGGCCAGATCATGCCGCCGGTGATGGGCGCTGCGGCCTTCCTGATGGTCGAGTATGTCGGCATCTCCTATGTCGAGGTGATCAAGCACGCCTTCCTGCCGGCGCTGATCTCCTATATCGCCCTGGTCTATATCGTTCATCTGGAAGCCATGAAGGCCAACATGCAGGGGCTGCAGAGCAGCAATCCGCCCAAGCCCCTGGTGCGCAAGGTGATCGGCTTCCTCGGCGGCCTGCTGCTGCTGATGATCACGGCCCTCGCGGTCTACTACGGCCTGGGCTGGCTCAAGCCGGTGCTAGGCGATGCCACGCCCTGGGTGGTCGCGGTCGCCCTGACGGTGATCTATGTCGCGCTGCTCAAGCTGGCCGCGGGGTATCCCGAGCTCGAGCTCGACGACCCGGACACCCCCATCTACAAGTTGCCCCAGACCAAGCCCACGGTGCTGGTCGGCCTGCAATACATCCTTCCGGTGATCGTGCTGGTCTGGTGCCTGATGGTGGAGCGCCTCTCGCCGGGGCTGTCGGCCTTCTGGGCGACGGTGTTCATGATCTTCATCATCCTCACCCAGCGTCCGATTACCTCGATCTTCCGCGGTCGCAGCGACATGGCGGCGGACCTGCGCGAGGGGGCCCTGGACCTGTGGAACGGCCTGGTCACCGGTGCCCGCAACATGATCGGCATCGGCATCGCCACCGCCACCGCCGGCATCATCGTCGGCGCGGTCTCCCAGACCGGCGTCGGCCTGGTACTCGCCGAGGTGGTGGAAACCCTTGCCATGGGCAACCTGATGCTGATCCTGCTGCTTACCGCGGTGCTCAGCCTGATCCTCGGCATGGGCCTGCCCACCACGGCCAACTACATCGTGGTGTCGGCGCTGCTGGCGCCGGTCATCGTCAACCTGGGGGCGGAGAACGGCCTGCTGGTACCGCTGATCGCGGTGCACCTGTTCGTGTTCTACTTCGGGATCATGGCGGACGTCACCCCACCGGTGGGGCTCGCCTCCTTCGCCGCGGCAGCGGTCTCGGGCGGTGACCCGATCCGCACCGGCTTCCAGGCCTTCTACTACAGCCTACGCACCGCGGCATTGCCGTTCCTGTTCATCTTCAACACCGACCTGCTGCTGATTGATGTGACCTTCCTGCAGGGTATTCTGATCTTCGTGGTGTCGACCATCGCCATGCTGATCTTCGCCGCGGCGACCCAGGGCTTCATGATCACCCGCAGCCGCTGGTACGAGTCCATCGTACTGCTGCTGGTGGCCTTCACCCTGTTCCGGCCGGGCTTCTGGATGGACAGGATCCACGACCCCTACCAGTCGGTGCCGCCGGCCCAGTTCGCCGAGGCGCTGGGCAGCGTCGACGAGGAGAGCACGCTTCGCCTGCAGGTCAGCGGCCTGGATGCCTATGGCGATCCCATGACCACCTACATGCAGCTGCCGGTGCCGGAGGGCGAGACCGGCGAGGAGCGCCTGGAGAACCTGGGCCTGGAGCTGATCGTCGAGGACGAGCGGGCCGTGGTCGACATGGTGGCCTACGGCAGCCAGGCCGCGGACCTGGGCTTCGACTTCGACCAGGAGATCATCGAGGTGCTGGCCCCGGTGGACCGCTGGACCAAGGAGCTGATGTGGATCCCGGCCTTCCTGGTGTTCGGCCTGATTGTAGTGATGCAGCGCCGGCGGCGTGATCGCACTGCCGCCGCGGCGTCAGCCTGAAGGAGAGAGCGTCATGTACCAGAAGATCATGTTGCCGGTGGATCTCAACGAGGAGGCCTCCTGGACCAAGGCGCTGCCGACAGCGGTGGCGCTGTGCCGCAGCTTCGGCGCGTCGCTGCATGTGGTGACGGTACTGCCGGACTACCGCATGCCGCTGGTCGGCTCCTACTTCCCCAAGGACTTCGCCAAGAAGGCCCATGAGGCGATCACCGAGGCCCAGCACGAGTTCATTCGTGACCACGTGCCCGAGGACATCACGGCCCAGAGTGTCATCGTCGATGGCTCCCCCTGGGAGGCCATCATCAAGGCGGCGAAGAAGCTCGAGGTGGACCTGATCGTGATGGCCTCCCACAACAAGCGCAAGTTCGCGGACTACGTGCTTGGGCCCAATGCCGAGCACGTCGTGCATCACACCAAGATCTCGGTGATGATCGTGCGCTGAGCGCTTCACTTTCCACGGTAGAACCCCGCGAACGCCTCTCCTCACGAGAGGCGTTCGCGGTTCTGGCCCCTGCTGCTCGACACGCGGAGCGAGAGGGATGATCCGGGGCAAGACGCTGACGAGATCGCCCTGTCGCCAGGACATTCTGCGTTGAGTGCCGCGATGCAACACACCCTGCGGGATTGGCTGTGGTCGTCTACATTAATCAGGTGTTAAGAGATGAAGGACGCATTATGGCCAGGTGCCGTGATGCGGTCCTGAACCGGCCCGGCAGCACCGGGACTCAACAGGCGGCAAACAGGGGTGTGACCATGAATGCAGCAGCGACAAGAGAACGTGGCAAGGGTGCTGCGCCCAATGTCAGGATCAGCATCCGGTCGGTGGGCATGGACAAGCCGCGAGCCTGGCTGGCAGCAGGGTTCGAGGATTTTCGCCAGGCCATGTCGGTCAGCCTGGCCTACGGCATGTTCTGGGTGGGGCTGAGCGTCGCCGTCACCGCCGGCGCCTTCACGCTGGGCCTCTGGCACTGGCTGCTGCCGCTGGTCGCCGGGTTCATGTTCATCGGCCCCCTGGTGGCGGTGGGCTCCTACGGCATCAGCCGTGCCCTGGAGGCAGGCCGCGCCCCCAACCTGGGCGATGCCTTCGGCGGCTGGAAGGGCCATGCTGGGCAGCTGGCGATGATGGGCGTGATGATGATGATCTTCTTCCTCGCCTGGATTCGCCTGGCTACCCTGTTGTTCGCGCTCTTCTTCGGCTTCGAGGCCCCGAGCCCCGAGACGCTCTATGCCACGCTGCTGACCACTCCCGACGGCCTGATGATGCTGGCGGTGGGCACTGCGATCGGCGCCGTCCTGGCGTTCGGCGCCTTCACCATCAGCGTGGTGGCCATTCCCACCCTGATGGACCAGGATCTGACCTTCATGGAGGGCATCGAGGCCAGCATCCGTTCGGTGTCGAAGAACTTCCGTCCGATGCTGCTGTGGGCGGTGATCCTCACCGGCTGCGTGCTGGTCGGGGTGATGACCTTCTACATCGGCCTGGCGCTGATCCTCCCGGTACTGGGCCATGCCAGCTGGCACGCCTACGAGGACCTGGTGCGCATCGAGCCGGTGGAAGAGCTGAAGAGCTGACGCGATCCCCTCAGTAGTCTGGAAACCTCAGGAGGCGCTCGGCGCCCCCTGAGGTTTTTGCGTGAGGCTCTCTCCTGACCTCAGATGCCGAATCGCGTACTCTTGGGGCACCTTTCCCGTTCGCAGGAAGCCTGCCGATGCTGACCGGTATCGCCCTTCGTCCACTCTTGTTGCTGCTATTGGCCCTGGTGCCGTTCTCCATCGCCCTGGCTTCCCCGCTGCCGACGCCCACGGGGAGGGTACTGCTGACCCTCAGTGGTGACATCGCCCACGCCAACGTGGGTGACGAGGCGCACTTCGACCGCGCCATGCTCGAAGCCCTGCCGGCGCGGGTCATCGAAACCCATACGCCCTGGCATCGCGACAGGGGACGCTACGAAGGGCCGCTGGTCCGCGCCCTGCTGGAGGCGGTCGGTGCCGGTGATGCCGAGCAGGTGCGCATCCGGGCGCTCAACCACTACGAGGCCGAAGTGCCGATGGCGGACTTCCGGCGCCACGACGTGATCCTGGCCATGACCCGCGACGGCGAACCGCTAACCATCCGCGAGTACGGCCCGCTGTTCGTGCTCTACCCCTTCGACGAGCATCCCGAACTGCTCACCGAGGCGATCCGCTTTCGCTCGGTGTGGCACGTCGAGCGGATCATCGTGCCCTGAGCCTGGCTGCGGAGAGCTGAATTGCTGCGCTATCCCCTGCGTCTCAAGCTGGGTGCCATCGCCGCCCTGGTGTTCTTCGCCGCCGCCCTGGTGGTGGTGGGCCTGGTGGCCTGGCGCCAGGACAGCCTGGCCGAGAGCGTGGGGGGGGATGCGGCCTGGCACGCCTACAAGCTCGACCGGGACACGGTGCAGCTGCACAGCTTCCTCGCTCGGCCCGACCTTTCCCGCGAGTCGCTGCAGGCCCTGCGCCTGCGCTTCGAGCTGCTCTACAGCCGTCTCACCCTGCTCCAGGATGGCGACATTACCCAGCTGCTCGGCAACATCCGCGTGGCCGAGGAGCTGGTCCCGCAGATCGAGCGACACCTGCAGGCCCTGGATGAACAGATCCGTGGGCTCGAGCGCCTCGACGATGACGCCAGGGCCAGCCTGACCCAGCGGCTCGAGACCCTGAGCGGCGTGACCGAGCGGCTGATCATCGCCATCAATGGCCACCTGGCCGAGACCACCACCCGGGAACGGCAGCGACTGCAGACCCTCTATGGCGTGCTGCTGCTGCTGATCCTGGCCATGAGCCTGGCGGCGTCACTGGTGGTCGCCTTCCTGTTTCGCGAGGCCCGCGACAATGCCGCGGCCCGGCGGGACCTGGAGGCGCTGAGCCGCGAACTGGAGGGCACCGCCCGAGAGGCCGAGTCGGCCAACCGGGCCAAGTCGGAGTTCCTGGCCACGGTCAGCCACGAGATCCGCACCCCGCTCAATGGCGTCATCGGCATGAGTGACCTGCTGCAGGACCAGCCGCTTCCCGACCGGGCGCGTCACTACGCCGACACCATCCATGACAGTGCCCGGCTGCTGCTCGAACTGATCAACGACATCCTGGACTTCTCCAAGATCGAGGCCCAGCGCCTGGAACTCGAGGCGCGCCCCTTTGACCTGGGCGAGCTGGTCGACGGCGCCATCTCGCTGTTCGCGCCCCGGGCCGAGGCCCGGGACATCCGCCTGGCCTGCGAACTGGATCCCGGGCTGCCGCGCTACCTCGTGGGGGATGCCGGTCGGTTGCGCCAGGTGCTGCTCAACCTGCTCTCCAACGCCATCAAGTTCACCGAGCAGGGGGAGGTCCGCCTGCGGGTACGTGACGAGGGAGAGGGGCAGGTGCTGTTCGAGGTCCACGACACGGGCGGCGGCATCGCTCCTCGCCGCCAGGCCCAGCTGTTCGAGCCCTTCCAGCAGGGTGACCCCTCCACCGCTCGACGCTTCGGCGGTACCGGCCTGGGGCTGGCCATCAGCAAGCGACTGGTGGAGGCCCAGGGCGGCCGCATCGGGCTCGAGAGCGAGGTGGGCCACGGCAGCCGCTTCTGGTTCCTGCTGCCGCTGAGCGCGGCAGACAGCGGCGCAGAAGCGCAGGCGTCGGTGGCGGCGGTTCCCGAGCAGCGCGTGGCCGATGCCAGGCTGCTGGTGGTCGAGGACAACCCGGTCAACCAGCAGGTTGCCCGCGCCATGCTCGAGCGGCTGGGCTGTCGGGTCAGCGTGGCCGACTCGGCAGACGCGGCGCTCCGCCTGGCGGGGCGGGAGCGTTTCGACCTGATCTTCATGGACGTGCAGCTGCCGGGCATGGACGGGCTCGAGGCCACGCGCCGCCTGCGTGCCCGCGGCGGCTGGTCGGCCGAGGTGCCGGTGGTAGCCATGACCGCCGGCGGGCCCGGCGGGGACCAGGCCCGCTGCCTGGCAGCCGGCATGAACGGCTATCTCACCAAGCCGCTGTTCCAGGACGCCCTGATGGCGACCCTGCAGCGGCACCTGCACCAGGCGGGGCCCTCCCTCGGCATCGTGCGTCCTGCCGCCACGGCGGGGGAGGGGGTCGCCGACCAGCCGCTGGAGCCTGCCACCCTCGCGGCACTGGGCGAGAGCCTGGGCGGGCAGGGACTGGTCGCCCTGATCACCCTCTTCCGGCAGCAGTCGGCAGCGCACCTCGCCGGCCTGGAGCAGGCCGTGGCGGAGGGGACGCCACGCCGGGTCGAGTACCTCGCCCATCAGCTCAAGGGGGAGGCCTCGAGCCTCGGCGCGGTGAAGGTCGCCGGGCTGGCCACGCGGCTGGAGCGCCTGGCCAGGGAAGGGCGCCTGGACGAGGCGGCCCTCGCTCTGGGAGCCCTGCATCGCTGCCTGGCCCTGACCCTGACGGCGCTGGAGGCCTGGACGCCAGGCGCCTGACTCAGGCCCGGGTGGCGATGCGCCCGGGAAGACGCCAGCGCAGGTGGCGATCGACCACCTGCAGGCCCGGCCGGTAGTCGCCCCGCGAGGCGGCGAGGGCACATGTCAGGGTCAGGGTGGCGATTCGGTCGTGGTCCTGGACCGCCGAGTTGACCGGCAGGGGCAGGAAGTCCAGCAGCCGGCTGTCGCCGAAGGTCGCCAGCCGCAGCGCCGGTGGCAGGCCGCCATCCTCCAGCAGCACGTCGAAGACCCCGTCGAGCAGGGTGTAGGAGGCGGTGACCAGGGCGTCGGGCATGCCGTGGCCGTCGAGCAGCTCGCGCATCAGCCGGGCCCCCTCGACGCGGTCGTAGCGACGGGCGCCGCAGGTGATCACTTCCCGCGGCGGATGGTCGGCCAGGCCTTGCTGGAAGCCGGCGCGGCGCTCCCGGCTGATCGACAGGGCCGGGACCGCATCCAGCCAGGCGATGCGCGTCACCCCGTCATCCAGCACCGAGCGGGTCAGCCGCTCGGCGGCCTCCCGGTCATTGCTGACCACGCTGGCGAAGTGGCGCGGGTCGAGGCCGCGGTCCACGGCCACCACCGGCAGGCCGGCCGCCATCAGCTCGGCATAGAAGGGATCCTCCATGGGCAGGCAACTGGCGGTGATCAGCACATCGCAGCGCTGGGCGCGCAGCGCCAGGGCCAGCTCGCGCTCGCTCTCGGGGTCGTCGTCGGAGCCGACGATCAGCAGCCGGTAGCCCGCCTCCCGAGCACCGCGCTCGAGTCGCTTGGCCAGGCGCGCATAGCTGACGTTCTCCAGGTCGGGGATGATCAGCCCCAGCAGGCGGCTCGCCCCCCGTCGCAGCGCGGCGGCCTGGGCGTCGACCCGGTAGCCGTGCTGCTGCACCACGGCCATCACCCGGTCGACGGTCTCCTGGCTGATGCGCCGCTCCCGGGCCTTGCCGTTGATGACATAGCTGGCCGTGGTGCGGGAGACCCCAGCCAGGTGAGCGATTTCGGCGAGTGTCATGGGCGTCCTCGGTAACCGGTGGGGGTGATGCTACGTCACGGGTGCCGGCCTGCACCCCCTGCCAAAGTTGTAGCGTGTCGGCCTTGCCAACCAGTATGAATCGATTCAGCATGAATGACATCACAGGTGACACGATTCAGCCAGCGAATACAGCGATTCTCCGAGCGGCTGAGCGAGAGGCGACCACCGTCCGTCACCCGAGCGAACAGGAGAGACCCATGTTGACCCTACGCCAGGACGATATCCTGCTCGATCGCCGGGCCGACGACTGGCGCATGGCGCTGGATCAGGCCGCCGAGGCCCTGCACGAGGCGGGCCTGGTCGAGCGCGGCTACCGCGACGGCCTGCTCGACCGCGAGGCGCAGTCCTCGACCTTCCTGGGCAATGCCATCGCCATTCCCCACGGCACGCCCGACAGCCGCCGGCACGTGCGCCGGACCGGCGTGCGCGTGCTGCAGTTCCCGGCAGGGGTCGAGTGGCACGACGGCAACCGCGTGCACGTGCTGGTGACCATCGCCGCCCAGAGCGACGAGCACCTGGACATCCTGCGCCAGCTGACTCATGTGCTGGACCGGGAGGGCGTCGCCGAGCGCCTGGCCGCCGCCGACTCCTGCGGCGAGATCGCCGGGCTGCTCTCCCGGGCGGTGGTCGAGGTGCGCCTGGATGCCGATACCCTCTGCCTGGGCTTTCCCGCCCGTGACCGCCAGGAGCTGGCGCTGGCCGGGGCGGCGCGACTGCGCCAGGCCGGCTGCGTGGGCAGCGACTTCGTGGCCAGCGTCGCCGAACGTGCGCCCCTGGGGCTCGGCCAGGGGCTCTGGCTGGTCAGCAGCGAGCGCGGCGTCGAGGTGCCGGCGCTGTCGCTGGCCACCGCCGATACGCGGCTGGAGGAGGCGGGTGAGCCGGTCACCGGCGTCTTCTGCCTGGCCGCCCAGGGCGATGCGCATCGCGGGCTGCTGGAGCGTATCCTGGCCCTGCTGGACACCGGCAGCGCACGCGAGTTGCACGGCCTCGATGCCGAGACGCTGCTGGCGCGGCTGGCCGGCGAATCCGCCGCGGCCCGCACCCGTCAGGCCCGGGTGCTCAATGCCCACGGCCTGCACGCCCGGCCGGCCAAGCAGCTGGTGCAGGTGGCCCGCGCCCAGGGCCTGGCGATCCGCGTGCGCCTGGCCGATGGCGGCTTCGATGCGGTCTCGGCCAGCAGCCTGACCAAGGTGATCAATCTGGGCGCGCGTCGCGGGCAGCGGCTCGTCTTCTCCGCCGAGGGGGAGGGGGCCGAATCCGCCCTGGAGGCGATCTGCAACGCCGTGGCCGAGGGGCTCGGCGAGCAGGTGCTGCCCTTCGACGAGAGCCGCGAGCAGACGGCGGTGGTGGTGGACGAGCCGGCCCCGGAGCCGCTGCCGGCCGACCGCCCCCACCCGGCCGTGGCCGCCTCCCCGGGGCTTGCCATCGCGCCGGTCTTCGTGCTGCGCACGCCGCACTTCGACTACCCCCAGCGCGCCGAGGATCCCGCCGCCGAGGCCCGTCGCCTGGAGCAGGCGATCCACGAGGGCAGCGAGCAGCTCGAGGCCCTGGTGCGCGAGGCCCGCGGCGGCGAAGTGGCACAGATCCTCTCCATGCACGAGGAGATGCTGGGAGATCCCGAACTGCTCGAGGCCGCCCGGGAACAGCTCCAGGAGGGCAGTTCCGCCGAGGCCGCCTGGTGGGAGGCCATCGAGACCGCCGCCCGCGCCCAGGAGATGCTCGCCGACCGGCTGCTCGCCGAGCGCGCCGCCGACCTGCGCGACGTGGGCCGGCGGGTGCTGGGCGTCCTCTGCCGGGTCGAGCTCCCCGAGCCGCCGGCCCACCCCTATATCCTGGTCACCGAAGATGTCGGGCCCTCGGACGTGGCGCGCCTCGACACCTCCCGGGTGCGCGGCCTGCTCACCGCCCGCGGCGGGGCCACCTCCCACAGCGCGATCCTGGCCCGGGCGCTGGGCATTCCCGCCGTGGTGGGGGCCGGCAGTCGGGTGCTGACCCTGGAGGACGGCAGCGAGCTGATCCTCGATGGCGAGCGCGGCCGCGTGATTCCCGCTCCCTCCCCGGAGCGCCGCGAGACCGCCGAGCGGCGCCTTGCCGAGCGTCGGCGCCGGGAGGCCGAGGCCTGGGAGGCGCGCTTCCAGGAGGCGCGCACCCGTGACGGCCATCGCGTCGAGGTGGCCGCCAACCTGGGCAACACCGCCCATGCGGCCGATGCCGTGGAACGCGGCGCCGAGGGTGTCGGCCTGCTGCGCACCGAGTTTCTGTTCATGGCCCATGCCCAGGAGCCGGACCTCGATACCCAGATCGCCGAGTACCGCGAGGCCCTTGACGCCCTGAATGGCCGCCCGCTGGTGGCGCGCACCCTGGACGTCGGCGGCGACAAGCCGCTGCCCTACTGGCCAGTGCCGAAGGAGGACAACCCCTTCCTCGGCCTGCGCGGCATCCGCCTGGCACTCACCAGGCCCAAGGTACTCGAGACCCAGTTCCGCGCCATGCTGATGGCGGCGGCCGGCGTTCCGGCGGCAGGCGACCCTGCGGCGGGCGCCGCGGGCAGGGACAGGCCGCTGCGCATCATGCTGCCGATGGTCAAGGACGTCAGCGAGTTCCGCGCCGCCAAGGCGATCCTCGACCGCCTGCTCGAGGAGATCCCCGAGGCCGAGCGGACCACCGACGTCCAGCTCGGGGTGATGATCGAGGTGCCCTCCTGTGCCCTGCTGGCGCCGACCCTGGCCGCCGAGGTGGACTTCTTCTCGGTGGGGACCAACGACCTGACCCAGTACACCCTGGCCATCGACCGCGGCCACCCGGAGCTCTCCGCCCAGGCCGATGGCCTGCACCCGGCGGTGCTCAAGCTGATCGAGATGACCGTCTCGGCCGCCCATGCCCAGGGTAAGTGGGTCGGGGTCTGCGGGGAGCTCGCCAGTGACGCCGTCGCCGTGCCGGTGCTGGTGGGACTCGGCGTCGACGAGCTGTCGGTCAGCGCCCGCCAGGTGCCCCTGGTCAAGGCGCGGCTCGCCGAGGTCGACCTCGAGGAGGCTCGCCGCCAGGCCGGGCTGGCCCTGGCCCAGGCCACCAGCGAGGCGGTCCGCGACGCCCTGGAGGTGCGCTGATGGCCCGAATCCTGACCCTCACCCTCAACCCCGCCCTGGACCTCTCGGTGAGCCTCGCCCGCCTGGTGCCGGGCGAGGTCAACCGCACCCGCGAGACGCATCTCGCCGCCGCCGGCAAGGGCGTCAACGTGGCCCGGGTACTGATCGAGCTCGGCCACGAGGTCAGCGTCTCGGGCTTCCTGGGTGCCGACAACGACGGCCCCTTCCTGCGCGCCTTCGAGGCCCTGGCGGTGGAGGACGCCTTCATCCGGGTGCCGGGCGAGACCCGCATCAACGCCAAGCTCGCCGAGGCCGACGGCCGGGTCACCGACATCAACGGGCCCGGGGCGGCCATCGATGGCGAGGCCTGGCAGCGACTGCTCGCCTGGCTCGACACCCGTGCCGCCGATCCCCGGCGGCGTCCCGAGGCGGTGGTGATCGCCGGCAGCCTGCCGCCGGGGGTGTCCCCCGAGGGCCTCGCCGACCTGGTCGCCCGCCTGCGCGCGGCCGACCTGCCGGTGTGGGTCGACACCAGCGGCGAGGCCCTGGCGGCGGCCATCGAGGCACGCCCCTCGGCGGTCAAGCCCAACGAGCAGGAGCTGGCCGCCTGGGCCGGCATGCCGCTGACCAGCGCCGACGCCCGGCTCAGGGCGGCGCTGAGGCTCTACGCCCACGGGGTCGAGGAGGCGCTGATCTCCGCCGGCCCGGAGGGCGTGCTCTGGGTCAGCCGGCGCGGCGCCTGGCAGGCCCTGCCGCCGCGCCTCGACGTCGCCAGCACCGTAGGGGCCGGCGATACCCTGGTCGCCGCCATGCTGCACGGCGTGCTCTCGGGGCATCCGCCCGAGCAGGTGCTGCGCCTGGCCACGGCGCTGTCCGCCGAATCCGTCCGTCATGTGGGCGTGGGCGACGCCCGTGCCCCGGATTTCCCGCAACTCCAACAACAGACCCGCGTCCGCCGTCTCAACGACGTCGATGCAGGGGGAGCTCTCGCATGAACGCCATCATCATCACCGCCTGCCCCAGCGGCATGGCCACCACCTTCCTCGCCGCCCGTCGCCTCGAGCAGGCGGCCAGCCGCCTCGGCTGGCAGGCCCGGGTCGAGATGCACGGCGAGCTCGAGCCGCTCACGCCGGTCACCGTCGAGCAGATCGCCGAGGCCGACCTGGTGGTGGTCGCCGCCGATCACGTGCCGGCCCCGGAGCGGTTCGCCGGCAAGCGGCTGTACCGTGCCGCCATCGACCAGGCCCTGCCCGATCCGCGTGCCTTCCTCGAGCGGGCCAGCCGCGAGGCCAGCGACTTCCAGCCATCGGCGCAGGAGCCCGCCCCGCAGGTAGCCGGCGCCCGACGCGACGACGCCCGACGCGACGGCGCCCGCAGGATCGTCGCGGTTACCGCCTGCCCCACCGGCGTGGCCCACACCTTCATGGCCGCCGAGGCGCTGGCCGAGGCGGGCAGGTCGCTGGGCCACGAGATCCGCGTGGAGACCCAGGGATCGGTGGGCGCCCAGGACCAGCTCACCGAGGAGGAGATCGCCGCGGCCGACCTGGTGATCCTGGCCTGTGACATCGAGGTCGATGCGGCCCGCTTCGCCGGCAAGCCCGTCTACCGCACCTCCACCGGCAACGCCCTGAAGAAGCCGAAACCGACCATCGAGGCGGCCCTCGAGGAGGCCGAGGTGGAACAGGCGGGCGGTGCCGCGTCGTCGGGCCAGGGCGAGGCGAAGAAGGGCAGCAGGGAGAAGGGCGTCTACCAGCACCTGCTCACCGGGGTCTCCTTCATGCTGCCCATGGTGGTGGCCGGGGGCCTGCTGATCGCGCTCTCCTTCGTGTTCGGCATCGAAGCCTTCCAGGAGGAGGGCACGCTCGCCGCGGCGCTGATGCAGATCGGCGGCGGCACCGCCTTCGCGCTGATGGTCCCGGTACTGGCCGGCTATATCGCCTACTCCATTGCTGACCGCCCGGGCATCGCCCCGGGGATGATCGGCGGCATGCTGGCCTCGGAGATCGGCGCCGGCTTCATCGGCGGCATCCTGGCGGGCTTCCTGGCCGGCTACGTGGCGCTGGCCGTGACCCGCCACGTCAAGCTGCCGTCGAGCGTCGAGTCCCTCAAGCCGATCCTGATCATCCCGCTGATCGCCAGCCTGGTCACCGGCCTGACCATGATCTACGTCGTCGGCGAGCCGGTGGCGGCCATCCTCTCCGCGCTCACCACCTTCCTCGAGAACATGGGCTCGGCCAATGCCGTGCTGCTCGGCATCCTGCTCGGCGCCATGATGTGCTTCGACCTGGGCGGGCCGGTCAACAAGGCCGCCTACACCTTCGGCGTGGGGCTGCTGGCCTCCGAGACCTATGGCCCCATGGCGGCGATCATGGCCGCGGGCATGGTGCCGGCCATCGGCATGGGCATCGCCAGCTTCGTGGCACGCCACAAGTTCTCCGAACCGGAGCGCGAGGCGGGCAAGGCCTCCTTCGTGCTGGGCTTCTGCTTCATCAGCGAGGGTGCCATTCCCTTCGCCGCCAAGGACCCGCTGCGGGTCATCCCGGTGTGCATGGTGGGCGGGGCGATCACCGGGGCGCTCTCCATGCTGGTCGGTGCCAAGCTGATGGCGCCCCATGGCGGCATCTTCGTGCTGCTGATCCCCAATGCCATCAATCCGGTCCTGCTGTATCTCGCCGCCATCGTCATCGGCTCGCTGGTGACTGGCCTGGGCTATGCGGCGATCAAGCGGGGCAGCCAGGCAGTGGCCGTCGAGGCCAGGGCCTGAGCCACGCCGCGAAAGCGCGCCTCCCGACAACACGCAGAGGTTCCCCATGTTCCAGCTCACCCGCAGCGTCACCTGGCAGGCCCTCAAGGGCCTGCAGCAGCAGACCGCCAACGACCGCATCCGCGACTACTTCGCCGCCGACCCGATGCGCTTCGAGAAGATGAGCCTGCGCGTCGGCGGGCTCTTCCTCGACTACTCCAAGCAGCCGGTCTCCGATGAGGTACTGGCCAAGCTGATCGAGCTCGCCGAGCACTCGGCGCTGGTCCAGCGCCGCGCCCAGATGTTCTCCGGCGACATCATCAACGTCACCGAGGACCGGCCCGTCCTCCATACCGCCCTGCGCAATCTCGGCGAGGGGCCGCTCAAGGTCGACGGCCAGGACGTGATGCCGGAGATCCAGCGCACCCGCGAGCAGATCCGCGCCTTCTCCGAGGCGGTGCGCAGCGGCGAGTGGACGGGCTTCGATGGCCAGCGCATCACCGACGTGGTCAACATCGGCATCGGCGGCTCGGACCTCGGCCCCAACATGGCCTGCCGGGCGCTGCTCAAGCACCGCCATCCGGGGCTCGGCTTCCACTTCGTCTCCAACGTCGACGGCGCCCATATCCAGAAGGTGCTCAGCCGCCTCGACCCGGCCACCACCCTGTTCATCGTCTCCACCAAGACCTTCTCCACCCAGGAGACCCTGCTCAACGCCCATACCGCGCGCCGCTGGTTCCTGGACAACGCCGGCCCGGAGGCCGACGTGGGGGCGCACTTCATCGCCGCCTCCACCAACAAGGCGGCGGCCACGGCCTTCGGCATCCGCGAGGAGAACGTCTTCGAGTTCTGGGCCTGGGTCGGCGGGCGCTACTCGATGTGGTCCTCCATCGGCCTGCCCATCGCGCTCTCCATCGGCTTCGAGGGCTTCATGGAGCTGCTCGAGGGGGCCTACGAGATGGACCGGCACTTCCTCGCCGCGCCCTTCGCCGAGAACATGCCGGTGCTGATGGCACTGATCGGTATCTGGCACATCAACTTCCAGGGCGCCGAGACCCAGGCCATCGTGCCCTACGACCAGGCGCTGCATCAGCTGCCGGCCTTCCTGCAGCAGCTCGACATGGAGTCCAACGGCAAGTCGGTGGACATCTTCGGCCACCCGGTGGACTACAAGACCGGGCCGATCGTCTGGGGCCAGACCGGCTCCAACGGCCAGCACGCCTTCTTCCAGCTGCTCCACCAGGGCACCCGCTACGTGCCCATCGACTTCATCGCCTCGCTCAAGCCCGAGCCGGGCATGGAGGAGCACCACTTCGCGCTGCTCACCAACATGCTGGCCCAGGCCAACGCCTTCATGGAGGGTAGCCTCAAGGGGGGCGAGGGCAGCGGCAGCCGGCCCGACCCCTACAGCTGCCCGGGCAACCGCCCCTCCAGCGTGCTGCTGCTCGACGCGTTGACGCCGAAAAACCTCGGCGCGCTGATCGCGCTCTACGAGCACAAGGTGTTCGTCCAGGGGGTGATCTGGAACATCAACTCCTTCGACCAGTGGGGGGTACAGCTGGGCAAGCGCATCGCCGGCGAGATCAGCGAGCGCATCGACGCCCACAGCCAGGACTTCGATGCCTCCACCCAGGGCCTGCTGGCGCTGGTGCGCGGGCACTTCGCGTCGGGCGGCGATCCGTCGGACGGCGATCCGTCGGGCGGCGAGGAGAAGGCCGGAAGGCCTAGGCGCAGGTCGCGCAAGGCCTCGACCGGTCGTTGAAGGGTTAAGCGGCGGATGGCCGGAGCGGCAAGGTGTCGGGGCTATCCCGAGCCCCGGCATCGCAGGATGCCGGGGATCAGGCCCGGGCAGGGGCGGCGTAGGCGCTTGCCTGGGCCTCCTCGAGCAGGTGGCAGGCGGTGCGCTTGCGCTCGATGAATTGCGCGAGCAGGGCGTCGAGCGCCGGCAGCTGGCTGTAGCGGGCCATCAGCTCGCTGAAGCGCCGCGAGTAGTCGGCGACAGCCAGGGCATGGCTCAGCGTCAGGAAGGCCATGGCGTCGTCGGTGATGAACAGGTGAAGTTGGCCTGCTCCCGCTAGCCTCGGGTGGCGGGAGGGGGCGGTTGGCAGGTACTGACGCAAGCCCAGCTGCTCGGCCAGCGCCTCCAGGGCAGCAGTGCGTTGCTCGCACTCGATGCCCAGCGCTGCCATCAGGCGGCTGACATGGGGCTGGGAGGGCAGGAAGCTCAGGGCTAGGCCGCGATAGCGCTCCATCTCGCGTGACTCGTGTTCGTGGGCGAGCAGCAACTGCTCGTCCGAGGGGCATGGGCGTGCTCGTGTCCCGAGGGTGATGGCAGGCATGGATTTCTCCTTTATGGTCTTCCGGGCCTCTTCCGGGCACCGTCAGATTAAGGTAGTCGTCCCAATTCGGTGCCACCGCTGACGTCGATCAATTTCGTCCCCGGATCAGCAGAAAGTACCAGGGGGCTCATCACCGCGGCGGTAGCACCTTGCGCTGCCGCAGGCCGGCGTTGTCGCCGCTTGCTCCGGCGACATACACTGCCTGAAACCGCACAGGCAGGCCGACATGCTGGATCTCTCTCCCGACACCCCCGTCGCCCCCGGCCCGCTCGAGGCGGAGCCGCCGCTGCGCACGGCGGTCAGCCGGCGACGGGACCCCCGGGGGGCGGCCCGGGAGCTGGCCGGGGCGCTGCGGCATGCCGAGCTCGGCTTCGTGCTGTTCTTCTGCAGCGCCGAGTATCCCCTGGCCGCGCTCTCCTCGGCCCTCGACGAGGCCTTCGAGGGGGTGGCGGTGGCGGGCTGCACCACCGCCGGGGAGATCACCCCGGAGGGCTACGAGCGGGGCTGTATCGTCGCCATCGGCCTCGACCGTCGCCACTTCGCCGTCTCCTGCGCGCTGGTCGAGGACCTGGCAGGCTTCGACCTGATCCGTGCCCAGCGGCTGGTCGATGGCCTGCTCGATGACTGTCGCGGCCGCGCCCTGGCCCCAGTGGGGGAGCACAGCTTTGCCCTGACCCTGCTCGATGGCCTCTCCAGCTGCGAGGAGCAGGTGCTGGCGACCCTGGATGCTGCCCTGGGACGCATCCCCAGCTTCGGCGGCTCGGCCGGCGACGACAACCGCCTGGCCCATACCCATGTGCACGCCGACGGCCGCTTCCATGGCCAGGCGGCGGTGGTGGTGGTGATCAACACCCGGCTGCCCTTCGAGGTCTTCACCACCCACCACCTGCGCCCGCGGGAGGAGAAGCTGGTGGTCACCCGCGCCGACCGCGAGCGACGCCGGGTGCTGGAGCTCAATGCCCTGCCGGCCGCCGAGGAGTACGCCCGGCTGGTGGGCCTGCCGGTCGAGGCCCTGGCGCCCGAGGTATTCGCCCGCCATCCGCTGGCGGTGCGCCTGGGCGAGGCGCATTTCGTGCGCTCCATCCAGCGGGTCAACGACGACGGCAGCCTCAGCTTCTATTGCGCGGTGGAGAACGGCATCGTGCTCACCGCCATGCAGCCGGCCCCGCTGCTGGAGGACCTCGAGGCGGTCTTCACCGGGCTCACCGCGCGGCTCGGCGAGCCGGCGCTGGTGATCGGCTGCGACTGCTTCCTGCGCCGGCTCGAGCTGGAGTCCCTGGGACTGGTTGCCCCGGCCTCTCGCCTGCTGGGTCACTCGCGGGTGATCGGCTTCAATACCTACGGGGAGCAGCACCATGGCATGCACATCAACCAGACCTTCACCGGGGTTGCCATTGGATCTCTCCCGGCCACGCCAGACGCCTGACGACGCCGGCCCGCGGGAGCGGGAGCTGCTGGAGGAGAACGCCCGCCTGCGGCGGATCGCCACCGCCCTGATGGAGCGTGTGGAGTCGGCGGGCGTGGCGGGCGGCGCCCCCTATGCGGCCTTCGAGCATGCGGTGCTGCTCGCCGAGCAGGTGCGCGAGCGCACCGAGACGCTGCAGCGCACCCTCGCCGAGCTGCATGCCGCCAAGGCGGAGGCGGAGGCGGCCAACCTCTCCAAGACCCGTTTCCTGGCCGCGGTGAGCCACGACCTGCTGCAGCCGCTGAATGCCGCCCGGCTGTTCACCAGCGCCCTGGAGGAGCACTCCCTGCCCGAGCCCTCGACCCGGCTGGTGGGCCATATCGGCCGCTCGCTCAAGGACGTGGAGGCGCTGCTCGGCACCCTGGTGGACATCTCGCGGCTCGATGCCGGGGTGCTCGAGCCGGATATCGCCCCCTTCCCCGTCGCCCGGCTGCTCGACGTGCTGGCCGAGGAGTACCGCCAGATGGCCGCGGCCCGGGGACTCGAGCTGCACTACGTGGGCAGCGGCGCGGTGGTCGCCTCGGACCTGGCGTTGCTGGCCCGGGTGGTGCGCAACTTCCTGACCAACGCCATCCGCTACACCGCGCGCGGCAAGATCCTGCTGGGCTGCCGCCGCCGCCCCGAGGGGGTCGAGATCCTGGTGGGGGACAGCGGGCCGGGGATCCCCGAGGAACAGCGCGAGGCGATCTTCCAGGAGTTCCAGCGCCTGGGCGGCAATCGCGACGCCGAGGATCGCGGCCTGGGGCTGGGCCTGGCCATCGTCGACCGCATCGCGGGGATGCTCGACCACCCCCTGCGGCTGGCCAGCGTGCCGGGCCGCGGCTCGCTCTTCTCGGTGCGGGTCCCCCATGGCCGATTGCCGGTGACATCGCCACCTTCCCAGGCCACGGCGATCTCGCCGGGGCTGGGCAGCGTCCTGGAGGGCGCGCGTATCTGGGTGATCGACAATGATCCCGGTATCTGCTCGGGGATGGCCGCGCTGCTCGAGGGCTGGGGCTGCCGGGCGCTGACCGCGACCTCGCTGGCCGACCTGGAGGGCAAGGCCGCCGGTGCCAGCGCGGACGTGCTGCTCGTCGACTTCCACCTGGGCGAGGAGGCCCCCGATGGGCTGGCGGTGGCGGCGCGGCTGCGTGAGCGCCAGCCGGGGCTCCCGGTGCTGGTGATCACCGCCAACCACGATGCGGCGATCAAGGGCCTGACCCGGCAGTTGGGCTATGGCTGCCTGCTCAAGCCCTTGAAGCCCCTGCGGCTGCGCATGGCCCTGGTCGACCTGCTGGGCGGTGACTCAACGTGACGGGCCGTGGCGCTCGGCCAGCAGGGCCTCGAGGTCGGCATCATTGGCGGCGAGGATCGCCTGCACCCGGCCCGGCACGCCGAGCTTGCGCAGGATCGCCGAGACATGGGTCTTCACCGTGGTCTCGGCGATGTCGAGCTCACGGGCGATCACCTTGTTGGAGGCGCCGCGGCTCAGGCGCAGCAGCACCTCGAGCTGCTTGTCGGTCAACTCGGCGAAGCGAGGGCCGGGCGAGGGCATGCCGGCCGTGGCGGGGGAGGGCCTCGTGACGGCGGGGCGCCGCATGATCTCCGGTGGCAGGTAGACCTGGCCCTCCAGCAGCTGGGCCAGCGCCGCGAGCAGGTCCCGGCGCGGCGTCGACTTGGGGATGTAGCCCACCGCGCCCAGGTCGAGGGCGTCGAGGATGGTGCGCCGCTCCTGGTCGGCCGAGAGGATCGCCACCGGCAGCCAGGGGTGTGCCGCGCGCAGCGCCCGCAGGCCCTCGAGCCCGCTGGCGTCGGGCAGGCCGAGGTCGAGCAGCACCAGGTCCAGCTCCGCGCAGGCCGCGACATGGCGCAGGGCCTGGTCCAGGCTCTCCGCCTCCAGCAGCCGGCTGTCGGGCAGGCCAGCCTCGATCACCGCCGCGATCGCCTCGCGGAACAGCGGATGGTCGTCGGCGACCATCAGGGTGTGCATGGGCAATCCCTCGTGGACTCGTCTCGCCTCCTACCGAAGGAGGAGGCCCTCTCCTGCCACCGGAGTATGTCGCACAAGGCGCCGCTGACCAACACTGGTGGGTGTATCGCCACAACGACAACAGTCAGGAGTCACGCCATGATCTACGCCAACCCCGGCCAGTCCGGTTCGCTGGTCAGCTTCGAGACACGCTATGGCAACTACATCGGCGGCGAGTTCGTGCCGCCGGTGAAGGGCCAGTACTTCGACAACGTCAGCCCGGTCAACGGCGAGGTGTTCTGCGAGATCCCGCGCTCGAGTGCCGAGGACATCGACAAGGCGCTGGATGCCGCCCACCAGGCCGCCCCGGCCTGGGGCAAGACCTCCGCCGCCGAGCGCTCCAACGTGCTGCTGAAGATCGCCGACCGCATGGAGCAGAACCTCGAGATGCTGGCCGTGGCCGAGACCTGGGACAACGGCAAGGCGGTGCGCGAGACCCTCAACGCCGACCTGCCGCTGGCCGTCGACCACTTCCGCTACTTCGCCGGCTGCATCCGCGCCCAGGAGGGCACCGCCGCGGACATCGACGCCAACACCGTCGCCTACCACTTCCACGAGCCGCTGGGCGTGGTGGGGCAGATCATCCCCTGGAACTTCCCGCTGCTGATGGCCGTCTGGAAGCTGGCCCCGGCGCTGGCCGCGGGCAACTGCGTGGTGCTCAAGCCCGCCGAGCAGACCCCGGCCTCGATACTGGAGCTGATGAAGCTGGTCGGCGACCTGCTGCCGCCGGGGGTGGTCAACATCGTCAATGGCTACGGCGCCGAGGCGGGCCAGGCACTCGCCACCAGCAAGCGCATCGCCAAGATCGCCTTCACCGGCTCCACCCCGGTGGGTGCGCATATCCTCAAGTGCGCCGCCGACAACATCATCCCCTCCACCGTGGAACTGGGCGGCAAGTCGCCGAACATCTACTTCGCCGACATCATGAACGCCGAGCCGGAATTCATCGACAAGGCGGCCGAGGGCCTGGTGCTGGCCTTCTTCAACCAGGGCGAGGTGTGCACCTGCCCGTCGCGGGCGCTGATCCAGGAGAGCATGTACGACGCCTTCATGGCCAAGGTGATGGAGAAGGTGGGCCAGATCACCCGCGGCAACCCCCTGGATACCGACGTCAAGGTGGGCGCCCAGGCCTCCCAGGAGCAGTTCGACAAGATCATGTCCTACATGGAGATCGCCCGGGAGGAGGGTGCCGAGTTCCTCACCGGCGGTGAGCGGGAGTCCCTGGATCCGGCCATCAACAACGGTTTCTATATCCAGCCGACGCTGCTCAAGGGCAACAACAAGATGCGCGTCTTCCAGGAGGAGATCTTCGGTCCGGTGGTGGCGGTGACCACCTTCAAGGACGAGGAGGAGGCGCTGGCCATCGCCAACGACACCGAGTTCGGCCTGGGCGCGGGCGTCTGGAGCCGCGACATGAACGTCGCCTTCCGCATGGGGCGCGGCATCCAGGCCGGCCGCGTGTGGACCAACTGCTACCACCAGTACCCGGCCCATGCCGCCTTCGGCGGCTACAAGAAGTCCGGCGTCGGCCGCGAGACCCACAAGGTGGCCCTCGAGCACTACCAGCAGACCAAGAACCTGCTGGTCAGCTATGACATCAACCCGCTGGGCTTCTTCTGACGCCATCGGTCCCGATCGTCAGGTCCGGGCCACTCCTGCACGGGAACGAAATGGCCGGCCCTCGTGGCCGGCCATCTGTCAGGGTCGCATCACCATCTTCGCCTCGGTGAGTCGCTTGACCACGCTCTTGAAGCTGTTCTTGAGGATCAGCGTCTCGCCGCTGATCAGGGTGATCACGGCCGTCGGCTCGTGGCGCGGTTCATTCTCCGCTTCGACCTCGGGCCGGATCTGCACGATCTGGTCGAGATGCAGCAACATGACGTAGCGCTGCTCTGTGGTGGGAAAGTCGGTGATGACCTCTATGAATCGATGACTCATGGCCTTCTCGCTTCGTTGAGCGGGGGGTACTCATCAGTGTAGTCGGAGGCGGTGGCGCCTATCAGCCATCGTCGCGGATGGCCGTCAGGGCCAGGTCATGACGGCGGTCGTGCCGACACTCATACGGCAGCGGCCTTCACTGGCCATGGGCCGCCGCGGGCGCGACACGAGTCGCGCCTTTTTTGGCTCGCCGCTACCCGTCCCGGTCGCTTTGCGTCATTATCTCTCGCCCGGTCCCCGCGGAGAGAGCATGGAGATGATCGACCTCGAGGCCCCCGACCTCCACCAGGCGCGGCTTCAGCGCGTGGCGTCCCTGGTCAGGGACAGCGGTGCGCGACGGGTGCTCGACCTGGGGTGCGGCTCCGGCGGGCTGCTGCAGTACCTGCTGCGCGATCCCCAGTTCGAGCGGGTGGTGGGCCTGGAGCTCTCCGGCGAGCTGCTGGCCCAGGCCAAGCTGCGCCTGGAGAATCTGCCGGCGGCCCGGGCCGGACGCCTCGAACTGGTCTGCGGCTCCTATGCCGATCCCCACCCGGCGCTGGTGGGATTCGAGGCCGCGGCCATGGTGGAGACCATCGAGCATGTCCCGCCGGAGGCGCTCTCCCGGGTCGAGCGCGCGGTGTTCGCCGGGCTGCGGCCGCACTTGCTGGTGGTAACCACCCCCAACCACGAATACAACCCGCTCTATGACATGGCGCCGGGCGAGTTCCGGGATCCCGACCACAAGTTCGAGTGGGACCGGGCGCGCTTTCGCGACTGGGCACAGGGCGTGGCACGCCGCAACGGCTATCGGGTGCGCATCTGCGGGATCGGCGAGATGGACGCCCACCTCGGCCAGCCGACCCAGGTGGCGCGCTTCACGCGCTGAGCCCAGGCCTGACGGCAGCCAGGGTCCCTTGTCATTGCGTCGGGTCGCGCTAGCATGGCGGTATCCCGCGTTCAGTTTCAGGAGCCGTCATGTGGCAGCAGCAGGAACTGCGTCTCGCGCCGCGCGAGCGCGGTTTTCACCTGATCACCGACGAGGTGGTCGATGGCCTACCCGGTGTACGGGAGGTCTCCATGGGGCTGCTTCACCTGCAGCTCCTGCACACCTCGGCGTCGCTGACCCTCAACGAGAACGCCGACCCGGACGTGCGCCATGACCTGGATGCCTTCCTGCGCGAGCGGATCCCCGGCGACCTGCCCTACTTCCGCCATACCCTCGAGGGGCCGGACGACATGCCGGCCCATGTCTGCGCCAGCCTGCTCGGCACCCAGCTGACCCTGGCGGTGCGCGACGGCCGCCCGGTGCTCGGCACCTGGCAGGGACTCTGGCTGGGAGAGCACCGGGACCACGGAGGGGCGCGCCGGCTGATCGCGACCCTCAACGGGGCCTGATTCGCGCCGCGCCCTCCTGTCGCCAAGCATGCTTGTCAGGCCTCCGTGAACACCACCGGGGGTTGGGGGGCGCGATTCACCGACAGCGAGAAGATGTCCGGCCGGGCATAGTGGCCGCAGACGTCCAGCGAGCGACGTGCCCGGCGGGCGGTCTCGACCTCGATCTCGGCATAGAGAATCCCCTTCTCCCGATCGAGGGGGCCCGCCACCACCTCGCCCGAGGGGGCAATGACCACCGCATGGCCGACGTTGACCCACTCCTCCGGCGTGTAGAGCCGGTCGCGCTCGGGGAAGGTCGCGGGAATGTCGCTTCCCTGGAGGGCGGTGGCCGTGCCGATCACCCAGCAGCCGCCCTCCCTGGCGATATGGCGCAGCGAGGCGAGCGCGATGTCGCTGGAATCCCAGGTCGGGTTGATGAAGACCTCCAGGTCCTGGGCATAGAGGGCGTAGCGCGCCAGCGGCATGTAGCTTTCCCAGCAGATCAGGGTGCCGAGGCGCCCGGCGGGGGTCTCGACCACCGTGAGCCCGCTGGCATCGCCCATGCCCCAGACCATGCGCTCGGGGTTCGTCGGCATCAGCTTGCGATGGCGATTCAGCAGCCGCCCATCCGGGCCGATCACGACCACGCTGTTGAACAGGGTGGTGCCGCTGTAGCGGCTATCGATCTCGTTGAGGCCCGTCACCAGGGTCACCCCGTGCCGGGCGGCCGCCTCCTGGATGGGCTCCAGGGTGCCGCCGCCGAGGTCGACGGCATTCTCGCGCAGCCTGGCATGCAACTCGCTGGTCAGCGCCATGTCGCCGCCCGGGGCGAGTCGCCAGATCCAGGTCGGATAGCCGGGGATATAGGCTTCGGGAAAGACCAGCAGGGTCGCCCCGGCAACGGCGGCCTCCTCGATCGACGCCAGCATCAGTTCGATGGTCGCGTCTCGCTGGAGCAGTACCGGAGGCTTCTGGATCACCGCAACCGTCGTGGCCATGAGAGGGTCCTCGTGCGCGGTGCGGGCGCCGAAGGACACCGATCACGGGCACTAGCCTGACCTTCACTATAGCGGTGAGGGGAGGGAGGCGCCCGGGATCCGCAACTGAAGCATGCGGCCGGATGAGTCGATTGGCGTCAGGGGCAGGTGTCGCCGATCATCATTTCGGTGGCCATGACCCTGGATTCGGCGGGTTCCATCCCGAGGATCATGCGCGCGGCGATGCGGCCCTTCTCGGTGCTGTCCTGGCGGATGGTGGTCAGTCGGGGAGCACGATACTGCCCCTCGGCGATGCCGTCGAAGCCGGTCAGCCGCAGGTCCTCGGGGATACGCAGGCCGCGCTGCTCGGCGAGCGTCACCACGGTCAGGGCGATGCGGTCGGACA
This sequence comes from Halomonas sp. CKK8, assembly GCF_029625235.1. Classification (NCBI taxonomy): domain Bacteria; kingdom Pseudomonadati; phylum Pseudomonadota; class Gammaproteobacteria; order Oceanospirillales; family Halomonadaceae; genus Halomonas; species Halomonas sp. CKK8. The sequence goes on from NZ_CP121193.1 coordinate 742,243, forward strand.
TGCACAGCAGCAGGTCGGGCCGCTCGGCCGCCGGCAGGTCGAGGATCTCCTCGATCACCGGGGTGCAGACCTCGAAGGTGTTCTCCTCGATGTTCCACATCGGTACCTCGGCCGGGTCGATGCCGGCTTCGACGAAGGCCCGCTGGAAGCCGGCGAGGCGGGCCCGGGTGATGGTGCGCTCGGCCGAGAGCAGCGCCTGGTCGTTGTCGATGCGGCCGTTGCAGGGCTGCTCGGTCAGTCGCAGGTTGATTACCGCGGGGCGTCGCGTCGGCGTCCTCAGGGCATGGCAGGCGATGGCGTAGCTCGCCGGCTCGTTGTCGACGTGCACCGTGGCGTGGTCCTCGATATCGAAGTCCACCGCCACCAGGGGGCGCTCGGGAGGGAGGTCGGAGAGCAGCTTCAGGCTCGGCATCAGGCCATAGATGATGAAGCCGTCGGCAATGCTCGAGGCACCGGGCACGCTGGCGGCGTTCTGGCGTCCCGAGAGCAGCAGCAGGGTGTGGCCGCGGGTGTCGAGCACCTCGGCGATGCCCGAGAGCAGCTCGCTGGCGACCGCATCGTTGAGGCTGTAGGTCAGGCTCTCGGCGAGGATCACGGCGATGATCCGCGAACGGCCCGTGCGCAGGCTGCGGGCCCGGGCATCGGGGCCGCTGTAGCCCAGGCGCCGGGCCTCGGTGAGGATGTGCTCGCGCAGTTTCGGGGAGAGCTGGTCGGGCCGGTTGAAGGCGTTGGAGACGGTGGCGGTGGAGACACCGAGCTCGCGAGCCAGATCCTTGAGCGTGATGCGACGTGGCGGTATCAAGACGTTTCCTTGCTAAGCAATTCGTCGACTAGGATAGCCGCTCCTTGACCGACGAGACAGGATCGGTTCGCGATGGCGCTCGCACGGTTCGCGGGCCTTGGCCTCACGGTCAGGCAGCGCGCCGCCCCCGTGCGATCTCCAGGGCCCGGTCCTGGGCGTCGAACAGGTGCACATGCTCGAGCTCCGGCACCAGGGCGACCTGCTGGCCGAGCTCCCAGCGGCTCGGCGCCTCGCTGCGGTGGATCAGCAGGGTGTCGCCGACCCTGGGCTCGAGGTAGACGTAGACCTCGTTGCCCAGGTACTCGACGTTGACGATCTCGAAGCGGTTGTCGCCGTCGGCCTCGGCCAGGCGCAGGTGCTCGGGGCGCACGCCCAGCGACAGCTCGGCACCGGGCTCCTGGCCGCTGGCGTCCTGCGGCAGGGCGAGCTCGCCGAGCCCCGGGGCCCGGACCCGACAGCCCTCCTCGTGCCCGCCGAGCAGTTCGGCCGGCATGAAGTTCATGGTCGGTGAGCCGATGAAGCCGGCGACGAACTTGGTCGCCGGCTGCTGGTAGAGCGTCTGGGGACTGCCCACCTGCTCGATGCGGCCGTCGCGCAGCACCACGATCTTGTCCGCTAGGGTCATCGCCTCCACCTGGTCGTGGGTGACGTAGATCATGGTGGAGCCCAGGCGGTGGTGCAGGCGGGCGATCTCGTTGCGCATCTGCACGCGCAGCGAGGCGTCCAGGTTGGAGAGCGGCTCGTCGAACAGCAGGATGCGAGGCTCCCGGGCCATGGCCCGGCCCATGGCCACGCGCTGGCGCTGCCCGCCGGAGAGCTCCTTGGGCTTGCGGTGCAACAGCTCCTCGAGCTGCAGGATGCGGGCCGTGGCCATCACCCGCTCATCGACGGTCTCATTGGCCATCTTGGCCAGCTTGAGGCCGAAGGCCATGTTCTCGTAGACCGTCATGTGCGGGTAGAGGGCGTAGGACTGGAACACCATGCCCACGCCGCGCTCGCGCGGCGGCAGGTCGTTGACCACGTCGTCGGCGATCCTGAGCTCGCCGTCGCTGATCGACTCCAGCCCGGCGATCAGGCGCAGCAGGGTCGACTTGCCGCAGCCCGAGGGGCCGACGAAGACCACGAACTCGCCGTTGCCGACCTTGAGGTCGACATCCTTGATGATATGGGTGCTGCCGAAGGTCTTGTTGAGCCTTTCCAGTGTCACGCTTGCCATCTTGCGCCTCCTGGCCGGCCTCGGGGCCGGCCGTTGTTGTGTGTTGTCAGTGGTCGAGGGCCAGGAAGGCCGCCTGATAGGGCGGCAGGGTCAGGGTGTCGCCATCGAGTGCCGAGACGAAGCCGTGCCCCTGGAGCGGGATGCCGGCGTGGGGCAGCGTCGTGCTCAGGGTCCTGCCGCCGAGGTTGAAGAGGCACAGCAGGCGCTCCCCGTCGCTTTCGCGCACGAAGCCGAGCAGTTCCTCGCCGACGTCGACCAGGGTGAGGTCGCCCTCGACCAGCGCTGGATGTGCGGCGCGGAAGGCCAGCAGCGTGCGGGTGGCGGCGAGCGGCGAGCCGGGGTCGGCCTGCTGGTTCTCGACAGCCAGCGGCAGGTGGCGCTCCTCCACCGGCAGCCAGGGCTCCACGGGTGAGAAGCCGCCCTGCGGGGCCTGGCGCCAGGGCATCGGCGTGCGGCAGCCATCGCGGCCCTTGAACTCCGGCCACAGCACCTTGCCGTAGGGGTCCTGGATGCGCTCGAAGGGCACCTCGGCCTCGGGCAGGCCGAGCTCCTCGCCCTGGTAGAGGCAGACGCTGCCGCGCAGCGAGAAGAGCATGGCCAGCATCACCTTGGGATAGGCCACGGGGTCCTCGCCCCGGCCCCAGCGGGTGGCGCTTCTCTCCACGTCGTGGTTGGAGGTCGCCCAGCAGGGCCAGGCGTCGCCGGCCAGGCGCTGGAAGCGTTCGATCACCTCGCGGAGATAGGCCGGCGAGTGGGGCGCGTTGAGCAGGTCGAAGGTGTAGGCCATGTGCAGCTTGTCGCCGCCGGCGGTGTATTCGGCCATGCGCTCGAGCGGGTTGTCGTCGCCGATCTCGCCCACCGTGGTGGTGCCGGGGAACTCGTCCATCAGGGCGCGCAGCTCGCGCAGGAAGTCCAGGTTCTCCGGACGGCTGATGTCGTGGACGTGGCGCTGCCAGGTGTAGGGGTTGGCCTCCGGTGCGCCCAGGGTCTTGGGACTGCCTGCCGGTACCGGGGGATTGTCGGTGAGGGCGGCGTCGTGGAAGTAGAAGTTGACGGTGTCCAGGCGGAAGCCGTCGACGCCGAGTTCCAGCCAGAAGCGCATGTTGTCCAGTTGTGCCTGTCTGACCTCGGGATTATGGAAGTTGAGGTCCGGCTGGCTGGTCAGGAAGTTGTGCAGGTAGTACTGGCGGCGGCGCGGGTCGAAGGTCCAGGCCGGCCCGCCGAAGATCGACAGCCAGTTGTTGGGTGGCGTGCCGTCGGGTTTGGGGTCGGCCCAGACGTACCAGTCGGCCTTGGCATTGGTGCGATCGGCGCGGCTCGCCTGGAACCAGGGATGCTGGTCCGAGGAGTGGCTGATCACCTGGTCGATCATCACCTTCAGGCCCAGCGCATGGGCCTTCGCCAGCAGGGCCCTGAAGTTGTCGAGCGTGCCGAACATCGGGTCGACGTCGCGGTAGTCGCTGACGTCGTAGCCGAAGTCGAGCATCGGCGAGGTGAAGAAGGGTGACAGCCAGATGCCGTCCACGCCCAGCGAGGCGACATAGTCCAGCTTCTCGGTGATGCCCGCCAGGTCGCCGATGCCGTCGCCGTTGGCGTCCATGAAGCTGCGCGGATAGATCTGGTAGATGACGCCGCCGCGCCACCAGGTCAGGTTGTCTTGCATCTTGGGGTCCATGTGTCGGTTCATCCTTTGACGGCACCGGCGGTGAGGCCGGAGACGATGCGTTTCTGGAAGATCATCACCAGGATCACCAGCGGCACGGTGACGGTCACCGAGGCGGCCATGATCGGCCCCCAGGGCAGCTCGTGCTGGCTGCCGCCGGAGATCAGGGCGATCGCCACCGGCACGGTGCGCTGGTCGTCGGTGAGGGTGAAGGTCAGCGCGAAGAGGAACTCGTTCCAGGCGGCGATGAAGGCGAGCAGCCCGGTGGTTGCCATGGCCGGCCACATCAGCGGCAGGAACACCTTGGTGATGGTCACCCAGGGGGTGGCGCCGTCCATGATCGCCGCCTCTTCCAGCTCCATGGGCAGCTGCTTCATGAAGGTGGTCAGCACCCAGACGGTGAAGGGCAGGGTGAAGATGGTGTAGCTCAGGATCAGGCCGGCCGGGTTGTTGTAGAGGCCGAGCCCGCGGATCACCTCGAAGAGCCCGGAGAGCACCGCCACCTGGGGGAACATGGAGACCCCGAGGATCACCAGCATCACCGTGGTACGGCCGCGGAAGCGCACCCGGCCCAGCGCATAGGAGGCGGTGATGCCGAGCAGCAGGGCGATGAAGACCACGGAGAGCGAGACGATGATCGAGTTGAAGATGGCGCGCACGAAGCTCTTCTGGGTGAAGATCTGCACGTAGTTGCCGAAGTCCACCGTCGATAGCCAGAAGTCGACCCGGAACAGGTCGCTGGAGGGCTTCAGCGAGGTGATCACCGCGTAGTAGAAGGGAAAGATCGCGTAGACCATCACCACGGCGATCAGGGCATAGAACCCGACCCGCTTGGCGAGCTTGGTCAGCTGATACTGGTTCATTGGTCGACTCCCAGTTGGCGGCGGCCCAGGTAGAGGTAGATCACCACGGCCAGGGCGATGATCAGGAACAGCATCGTCGAGGCGGCGCTGCCGTAGCCGACGTCCTGGAACTCGACCAGCTGCTGGCGGGCGTAGATCGACATGGTCATGGTGCTGGTGGAGTTGGAGGTCAGCACGTAGATCACGTCGAACACCCGCAGGGCATCGAGCAGGCGGAAGATCACCGCCACCAGCAGGGCCGGGGTGATCAGCGGCAGGGTCACGCGGAAGAACACCTTGACCGGGTGGATGCCGTCGACCTCGGCGGCCTCGTAGCAGTCCTTGGGCAGCATCTGCAGGGCGGCGAGCACCAGCAGCGCGACGAAGGGAATGGTCTTCCAGACGTCGACCATGATCACCGCCCACATGGAGTAGCTGGCGCTGGCGGTCCAGGCGATGGGCGCGTCGATGATGCCGGCCGCCATCAGCAGGTGGTTGATGATCCCGAACTGGTCGTTGAGCATCCAGGCCCACATCTTGGCCGAGACGATGGTGGGGATGGCCCAGGGGATCAGCACCGCGGCGCGTACCAGCATGCGGCCCTTGAACTCGGCGTTGAGCAGCAGCGCGACGATGATGCCGAACACCACCTCCAGCGACACCGAGACCACGCTGAAGTAGAGGGTGTTCCACACCGAGGTCCACCACACCGGGTCGGTGAGCAGGCCGTACCAGGCGCCATCCTCGAAGACCAGGTAGTTCTCGATGCCGATGAAGGCGGCGCCGGCGGTATCCGACAGCGAGGCATCGGTGAAGCTGAAGTAGAAGGTGCGCAGCAGCGGCCAGCCGGCGACCAGCGCCAGCGCCACCAGCATGGGCGCAAGGAACAGCCAGGCGGCGCGGACCCGCTGGCGGCGCACCTTGGTGCCGCGATAGCCGGCCGCTGAGGAGCGCCCCACCTGGGGGGCGCGTTTGGTTACGGGAGTCGACATGGGGACCTCCTGGGTTACCAGCGGCGACGCTTGATGCGGGAGAGTTCGCTGTCCACCTGGGAGACGGCCTCGGCGCCGCTCTGGTCACCGGAGAGCACCTGGTGCACGGCGTTGAAGAAGCTGTTGCTCACCCGGCCGTAGTTGTCGCCGGTGGGAGCGGAGGGGCGTGCCACGGCGTTGGTGAAGGTGTCGTAGAGGGTGCCGAAGAAGGGCACGGCGGCGAGCACCTCCTCGTCCTCGTAGAGAGCGGCCAGGGTGGGGTTGTAGGCGCCCTCGATGGCGCGGCGCTTCTGCTCGGCCTCGCCGGTCAGGAAGGCCACCAGGTCGGCGGCGAGCTCGGGGTTCTCGGTGTAGCGGGACACGGCGAGGTTCCAGCCGCCCAGGGTGGCGGCACTCTCCTGGCCCTCGGCGCTGGGCAGCTTGACCACGCCGACCTTGTCGCGCACGTTGCTGTCCTCGCTCTGGGCCAGGGACCAGGCATAGGGCCAGTTGCGCATGAACACCGCATTGCCGCTTTGGAAGATGCCGCGGGCCTCCTCCTCGGTGTAGTTGAGCACACCTTTCGGCGAGATGTTGCCGATCCAGCTGGCGGCGAGGTCCAGCGCCTCGGCGGCCTGCGCGTTATCGATGGTGATCTCGCCCTCGGCATCGACGATGGTGCCGCCGCCGTAGCTGGCGATCCACTCCAGGGCGTTGCAGGTCAGCCCCTCGTAGGCACGGCCCTGGAAGACATAGCCCCACATCCGGTCATTGCCGGCCTCGCGCTCGGCGGCCTGGATCTCGGTGGCGATCTCGGTCAGCTCCTCCCAGGTCTCCGGGGCCTCGACGCCATGCGCCTCGAGCAGGTCCTTGCGGTAGTAGAGCACCCCGGCATCGGTGAACCAGGGCATCGCCACCAGGCGATCATCGATGGTGTTGTTGGCGACGATGGTCTCGAAGTGGCCGGAGGCCACGTCCTCGCCAAGGGCCTCGCCGAGGTCGAGCAGGTGGTTGGCCAGCAGGCCCGGCCACACCACGTCGATCTGCATCACGTCGATGTCGCTGGACTGGGCGGAGAGGATCTGCTGGTAGAGCGACAGGCGCTCGGTGGAGGAGTTGGGGGTGGAGACGATGTCCACCTCGTGGCCGGTCTGCTCCTCCCACTGGGCGACGCCCTCCTCGCACAGGGTGAGCTCGGCGCCGACGGCACCACAGGAGATGGTCAGGTCCGCCGCCTGGGCCTGGCTGCTGCCGGCGGCGGCGCCGGCCAGGGCGATGGCGGAGATCAGGGTCTTCTTGAACATGCTGGCTTCCTCGTCGCTTGTTGTTGTCGCTGGCTCAGGGGAGGGAGGACCGGTGGCGATGTGTCACCCTCCAGCCGTTCGCTCCCTCACGACTTAAACGATTAAGATCGTGTCCGGCACAGTTAGCCGCCGCTCACGCCGGAGTTCAACCACGACTTTGGTCGCAGCCTGCCTGACGGTCAGGCGACCTCATGGCCGCGGGCCGCCTCCAGCAGGGCGTACCACTCCCGGCGCGACAGGGAGAGCCGGGCCTCGTCGCGAAGGGTCGTGATCCGTGCCGGGTCGAGGGTGCCGATCACCGGCACCGGCGAACCCGGCAGGCGGCGCAGCCAGGCCAGGGCAACGCCGGCGGGGCTGACGCCATGGTGGGCGGCGAGACGCGCCAGGGCCTGGCCGGCGGCGCCCTGGAACAGGGTGCCGCCATCCAGGGGTGACCAGGCCAGGGGCGACAGGCCGTCGCGGCGCAGGGCATCGAACTGGCCGTCGAACAGCGGTGCCGGTTGGGTGAGGGAGAGCTGCAGCTGGTGGTGGGTCAGCGGATGTGATAGCGCGGCCTGGAGGCGGCGCCACTGCTCGGGCAGGAAGTTGGAGACCCCCAGCGCGGCGACCTTGCCGGCCCGGACGGCATCGTCCAGCACCCTGGCGGTGGCCTCGGCCTCCATCAGCGGGTCGGGGCGGTGGATCAGGAAGAGGTCCAGCCGCTCGACCCCGAGTCGCCCCAGGGCCCGGTCGATGGCGCCGGCAAGCCACACCGGCGAGCTGTCGTAGTGCTTGGTGTCGCCGGGTGCCATCAGGATGCCGGCCTTGGTGACCACCCTCACCCGGGCGGCGAGGCCCGGCCGGCGGCGCAGGGCCTCGCCGAACAGGCGCTCGTTGTGGCCGTTGCCGCCATAGATGTCGGCATGGTCGAACCAGTCGAGCCCCTGGTCTAGGCGCGCCTCGAGCCAGTCGGCCAGCCGCTCGGGCGCCTGCAGTTCGGGGCGCTCATGGAGGCGCATCATGCCGAGCATCAGGGAGGGGGAAGGGTGTCCGGGCGTCATCGTATGTCCTCGTCATGGTGTCGAGGGGGCAGGGTATGTCATGGGGAGGATCGATTTGTAGTTTTATTACCGCAAGAGTGCCGAGTTCCTGCTTATTTCTTAGACATTGGTCGTAATATTCCAAAAGTCTTTTTGTGGTCAGGATCTTAATCGATTAAGTTTCGAGACGTATCTCGTGCCGGGGTGACGCCTCGGCCCCGGGGGACTCCCCACCCTTCGTGATGACCACCCGTCACGACAACAACAAAGGACGAGAACGACAATGCACACTGTCACGCTCAAGAAGCCCCTCGCCATCGCCATCGCCATCGCCGCCGCCGGCCTCACCCTGGCCGGCAACGCCAATGCCCAGTCCAGTGATCTCGAGCAACGCCTCGCCGAGCTGGAAGCGCGCATCGCCGCCGCCGAGCAGCGGGCCGATGCCGCCGAACAGCGCGCCGACCTGGCCGAGCAGCAGGCCGAGGGGCGCCTGTCACCGGACGAGGTCGAGGAGCGCCTGGCCAGGGTCGAGCGCCAGGCCAGCGGCGAGGAGGGCTTCTCCTTCAACGTCTACGCCCGCTCGGGACTGCTGATCGGCGAGGATGGCAAGAGCGCCGAGGGCGGCCCCTACGTTACCCCGGCCGGCTCCCGGGGTGGGGCCGTGGGACGCCTGGGCAACGAGCCGGACACCTACGCCGAGGCGATCTTCAACTACAAGATGCGCTTCGACAACGGTGCCAAGGCCCATTACCGCACCATGATCGCCGACGGTACCACCACCAGCAACGACTGGACCGCCGACGAGTCCAACCTCAACGTGCGCCAGGTCTATGCCGAATTCAGCGACCTGCCGAGCTTCACCGGCGCCTTCGAGAACGCCTCGATCTGGGCCGGCAAGCGCTTCGACCGCGACAACTTCGATATCCACTGGCTCGATACCGACTTCATCTTCCTCTCCGGTACCGGCGCGGGGATCTACGACATGCAGCTGGCCGACAGCTGGACGTCCAACGTCTCGCTCTACGGCCGCAGCTTCAGCGACTTCCCCGTGACACGCGAGTCGCCAGGGGATGACAGCGGCGATACCGATAACCTGATCCTGACCTCCAACAATTATTTCGGTAACTGGCAGTGGATGGTGAGCGGCATGTCCGCCGCCGATAACGACGAACGGCTTAACGACTTGCGTTTGGACGACAATGAAACCGTGATCAGCACCGGTGAAGCAGGTGCAGACTCCGGCTTCCATACCATGGTGGCCTACCATGGCGACAGCTTCTTCGGCCTGGGCGAGGGCAACTTCAAGGCCGCCGTGCTGCATGGCCAGGGCCTGGGGGCCGAGGTGAAAGGGCTCGGCTCCGATGGCAATCTGACCGATGATGCCACCGCGACCCGCGTCGGCCTCTACGGCACCACCTATGTGGCCCCCAAGTGGCGCGTGGCCCCGGCGCTTCTCGCCGAGACCAGCGAGGACCGCTATGTCGACGGCGACCAGTACGACTGGGCGACCCTCAACGTGCGCCTGGCCAATGAGCTGACCCAGAACTTCGAGATGCAGTACGAGGCCAGCTACCAGTGGATGGACCTCGATCCCCAGGGCTTTGACGGTCGCACTGCCGTCGAGGGGGGCTACACCAAGTTCACCATCGCCCCGACCTTCAAGCCCCAGGTGGGCGGCTTCTGGCAGCGGCCGGAGATCCGTCTGTTCGCCAGCTGGAGCGACTGGGACGAGGAGCTGAATGACTACAGCGCCGACGATGCCTTCGGCAGCGACGAGTTTACCGGCAGCCAGTGGACCTTCGGCGTGCAGACCGAAGTCTGGTTCTGATGACACGGCCCGGCGCCGGCCGGGCCCTGTCTGCTGTTTCGATGCTTGCCCGTGGCGTGATGGCCGCGGGCTTTTTCGTCGGCCGGAAACGACAACGGCGACGCCACTGGCGTCGCCGTTGTCGGTTGCTGGCGGTCGTCGTCAGGCCGGCGAGGCGCTGGCGGGCGGTTCGCCCGTGGCGCCGGGCATGGCCTGCACGCCGCTGCCGGCGGCATCCGACAGCGCCAGGAAATGCAGGTGGCGCTCGTACTCGGAGAGCACGTCGCCGATCACCTGGCCGCGGGTATAGCCGTTGAGGTCCTGTCCGGTGCCGCCCTCGGCCAGGTGGACGTCGAGACGCACATAGTAGTCGTCGTCCACCGGCAGGAAGCTCGGCGTGCGCAGGCGGTTGGCGCACACCTGGTAGACGAAGCTCTGGGCCTGGTCGAAGTCCACCTGCAGGGTCAGGCGCGGCAGGGGCTCGTCCTCGAGGTGCTCCTCGCTCACCGAGGCCCGTTGCCCCCGGCTCTCCAGCTCGCTGGCGAACTGGGCCAGGGCCGGGCGGATGGCGTGCTCGACGGTCGCGGCCGCCCCGGCCCGGTTCGAGGTGTCCAGGGCGCGGTCGAGGCGCTCCCGCCAGTCGCCCCCCGGCGCGGTGCCGCTGACCTGGCGGCGGGCGTCGGCCTTGCTGCTCTCGAGCTTCAGGGCCTGGGACATGCCGGCCATGATGGCGAAGATCACCAGTGAGAAGGGCAGGGCGGTGATCACCACGGCGCTCTGCAGGGCATTGAGCCCGCCGGCCATCAGCAGGGCGATGGTGATCAGGCCGATGACCACCGACCAGAAGATGCGCAGGCGGATCGGGGCATCGTGGTTCACGTCGGACAGGATCGAGGTGAAGTTGGCCAGCACCAGGGCGCCGGAGTCCGCCGAGGTGATGAAGAAGACGATGCCAAGCACGGTCACCACCGAGGCGGTGAGACCGATGTAGGGGTACTGTTCGAGCAGGGTGTAGATCGTGGTCTGGGGGGTGTTCAGCGCCTGCTCGCCGAGCTCGACCAGCCCCTGGTTGGCCACCAGGTCGATGCCGCTGTTACCGAAGATCGACATCCAGGCCATCATGAAGCCCAGCGGGATCAGCAGCGCCCCGGTGACGAACTCGCGGATGGTGCGCCCGCGGGAGATGCGGGCCAGGAAGAGGCCGACGAAGGGCGTCCAGGCGATCCACCAGCCCCAGAAGAAGATGGTCCACCAGCCCTTCCACTGCTGGGCCTCCTCGCCGGCGAAGGCATAGGTATCGAAGCTCGCGCCGACGAAGCCGCCCAGATAGTCCCCGGCATTGAGCACCAGGGCATCGAGCAGGCGCAGGGTGTCGCCCTGGAAGAGCACGAACAGCAGCAGGGCGGCGGCCAGCAGCATGTTGAACTCGGAGAGGCGGCGAATGCCCTTCTCCACGCCACTGACCACCGAGATGGTCGCGAGCACCACCACCAGGGCGATCAGCACCACCTGCACGGAGAGGCTCTCCGGGACGTCGAACATGTAGGTCAGCCCGTAGTTGAGCTGCATCACCCCGATGCCGAGGCTGGTGGCGATGCCGAACACCGTGGAGATGACCGCGGTGATGTCCACGGCGTGGCCGATGGGGCCGTGGATGCGCTGGCCGAGCAGCGGGTAGAGGGCGCTGCGGATCGCCAGCGGCAGGCGGTGGCGGTAGCTGAAGTAGGCCAGCGCCATGCCCATCAGCACGTACATGCCCCAGCCGGTCAGCCCCCAGTGCAGGAAGGTCTGGGGGACGGCGGCACGCATCGCCGCCGCGCTTTCGGGGTCGAGATCCGGCGGCGCCAGGTAGTGGGCGAGCGGCTCGGCCACGCAGAAGAACAGCAGGTCGATGCCGATGCCGGCCGCGAACAGCATCGAGGCCCAGGAGAGCAGCGAGAACTCCGGCCTGGCGTGGTCGGGGCCCAGGCGGATGTTGCCCACCCGGGAAGCGCCGATGACGACGACGAAGACCAGGTAGACCACCGCGGCGAGCATGTAGTACCAGCCGAAGGTCTCGCTGACCCAGGCCAGGCCGGCATCGAAGAAGGCGCCGGCCCGCTCAGTGAACAGCATGGTCAGCACCAGGAAGATCAGGATGCCGGCCACGCTGCCATGGAAGACGACGCGGTTCAGCCGGTCTCGTCGGTCGGGGAGGGAGGGGACATGCGACATGCGGGGCTCCTCTTTCGGGGGATTCTTTTATTGAATGAACGTTCAAATAAAATACAGCCCCCGCCAGGGAACTTCAAGACATGACCTTCAGGGCATGAACCTCACGGAGCGAAAGTCGAGGCTCGAACGTCCAGGCTCGAACGAAAACGCCCGGCACGAGGCCGGGCGAAACGGGGGAAGCGGGGGTATAGGAGGAGCAGGCGTCAGTCGGCGGCGCCGTTGCCCTTGTCCTTGTCTCCATCGCCGCCCTTGTCCTGGCGGCCATGGCGGGAGAGCACCGACCGCATCTCCTCGATCTGCTCGTCGCTGAGGATCTCGGCGAGCGTCTCCTGGTGCTCCTCGCGCAGGTCACGCATGGCTTCGCGACGCTCCTGGCGGGAGTCGAAGTCGCGCTCGCGCAGCGCCTGCATGTCGGCGTAGATCGCCTCGCGGGCCTCGCGCAACGCCTCGCGCTCCTCGTCGGAGAGCTCCCAGCTGTCGACCAGCTCGGTCAGGCGCTGTTGCATGGCCTCACGGCGCTCGGCGCGCTGCTCCTCGCGCATTTCCTGACGCGCGGCCTCGAGTGCCTCGCGCTGCTCCTCGCCGAGGATCTCGTCCATGCGCTGGCGGTGTTCCTCGCGCAGTTCGCGGACCGCCTCGCGGTGCTCGCGGCGGGCCTCCTCCAGGGCCTGGCGAGTCTCCTCGTCGATGCCGGCCCGCTCGAAGAGGGCCTGGCGGCGTTGCTCGTGCTGCTGGCGATGTTCCTCGCTCCAGCCCTGCTGCCTGCCCTCGCCACCGGGGGGGGCGCTGGCGGAGAGCGCCAGGGGGGCGATGGCGACGGCGAGCAGGGCGGGAGCCAGCAGGGTGCGGGTGAGTGAGCGTGTCATGGCGGTTCTCCTTGGGGGCCGCGTCGGGCCTCGGGTTGACGCTGCCAGTCTCGTCGCCGGGGGTGCAAGCGGCATGCAGCGAGGGTGCAAAGGTCGTGCATCTGCCGGGGGCTCACTCCTCCGGCTGGTACTTGTAGCCGACGCCGTAGACCGAGCGGATCACCTCGCGCTCGGGCCAGGTCTCGGCGATCTTGCGGCGCAGCTTCTTGATGTGGCTGTCGACGGTGCGCTCGGAGACGATGCGGTGGTCTCGGTACATGTGGTCCATCAGCTGCTCGCGGGTAAAGATGCGCCCGGGGGAGTGCATCATCACCTTGAGCAGCTGGAACTCCACCGCGGTGAGGCCCAGGTCGTGGCCGTCGGCCAGGGCCCGCCAGCCCTCCTCGTCGAGGACCAGGTCACTGCCTTCGGGGGCCGGCGAGGTGGCAGCCCGGCTGCGGCGCAGCACGGCCCTGGCCCGCGCCACCACCTCGCGGGGGCTGAAGGGCTTGCAGATGTAGTCGTCGGCGCCCAGTTCCAGGCCCAGCAGGCGGTCGACCTCCTCGACCCGGGCGGTGAGCATGATGATCGCCACCGCCGGCCAGCGCTGGCGGATCTCCCGGCACAGGGTCAGGCCGTCGGTGCCGGGCAGCATCAGGTCGAGCAGCACCAGCTCGGGGCGTGTGCTGCGGGCCTCCAGCCAGGGCAGCACGGCATCGCCGTGGGCCAGGTGGTGGCTGGTGAAGCCGCTGCCCTGCAGGTAGTCGGCGACCAGGCGGGCGATCTTGGGTTCGTCCTCGACGATCAGGACCAGGTCCTGTTCGGTGTCCGGGGTGCTCATGCGGCGTCCTCCCTGAGCTGGTGGTCCTCGATGGCGGGAAAGGTCAGCGTCCAGCATAACCCGCCGAGTGGCGAGGGGGAGGCCTCCATGCGCGCGCCGTGGGCGCGGGCCAGGGCGGTGGCGATCGACAGCCCCAGGCCGCTGCCGCCACTGGCGCGGCTGCGCGACCCTTCGACCCGGTAGAGCCGCTCGGTGAGCCGCGGCAGTTCGGCCTCGGGCACGCCGGGGGCGCTGTCCTCCCAGGTCACCCGCACCTGCCCCTGGTGGGCGGAGAGGCGCACCCGCAGCCGCCCCGGGGCCGTGGTATAGGCGCAGGTGTTGTCGATCAGGTTGTTCCACAGCTGGCGCAGCCGCTGGGTGTCACCGCGGATCCACCCCGGCCCCTCGATCTCGTGCTCCAGCTGGATGCCGCTGTCGCCCAGCCAGCCGCCGGCCTCGTCGAGGCGCGAGGCGAGGCTCTCCGCCAGGTCCAGGGGCGCCAGCTGGACCTCCAGGGCGCCGGCATCGCTCTGGGAGAGCAGGCGCAGGTCGGCCACCAGGCGCTCCAGCTGGCCCACCTCCTGGGCCAGCGAGTGCAGGTTGTCCTGGTCCAGGGAGCGGATGCCGTCCTGCATGGCCTCGATCTCGCCACGCAGCACGGCCAGCGGCGTGCGCAGCTCGTGGGCGATATCGGAGACCCAGCGGTTGCGTGCCTCGCGACTGGCCTCAAGGGTGGCGGCGAGCACGTTGAAGTCGTGGGCGAGGCTCGACAGCTCGTCGCGACCGCGCTCCGCCAGGCGCGTGCTGTAGTCGCCCTCGGTGAGGCGCCGCGTGGCCCGGGCCATGCCGCGGGTGCGCCGCCCCAGCCACCAGGAGAGGCCGCCGGCCAGCAGCAGCGAGGCCAGGCCCAGGGCGGCGACGATGATGCCGAGGTTGCGCTGCTGGCGGGAGAGGAAGATGCGGTCCATGCGCGCCATCAGCTGCTGGGGCGGGCGGTAGCCGAGCATGCCGACCCGCTCGCCGCCGCTCTCGATGGGCAGCCAGCGCAGCTCCGCCGCCTCCTGGTCGCTGTCCGGGGGCAGGCCGATCACCGGCAGCCCGGCCGCGTCGTGGAGCACGAAGTCCTTGGGATCCCCGAGGCGCCGCTCGATGCCCTCCGGCGGCGGGGTGTCGCCGGGCCACAGCTGGCGGCGCACCAGGCGGTGCCAGGCGCCGGGCGACTGGCGCAGCCACTGCCAGTCGCCGCGGCCTGCCCACTCCTCGGCGAGCCCCTCGGCCAAGGTCTCGGCGCGACGGGTCTGGGTCTGGTCCAGGTACTCGATGAAGCCCTGGTCGAGGCTGCGTGAGACCGCCAGGAACACCAGTCCGGAGATGGCCACGTTGACCACCAGGATGATCGCGAACAGCTTGACGCCGAGTCGCGAGACGGCCGGACGGGGGAGACGTGGCGAGCGCATGGGCGGGCTCCGGGAGCGAGGGGCGGCGAGGGCGTGGTGCATTCTCGCCGCTCGGCGTGCAGCCATCGGTCAGGTTCTGTGCAGGCAATGTGCAGCTTGCGGTCAGCCTCGCCCATGCCGTCCCCGCCGGCAAGGGCGGCGGCCACGGCGCGAGTCGGTCACAGCGAGAGCAGGAAGAGGATCAGCGGTGGCGAGAGCAGCGAGAGGAGAAAGCCCGAGACCACGGCCACCGGCACGCAGGCCACACCGCCGTGCTGCTGGATCACCGGCAGGGTGAAGTCCATGGAGGTGGCGCCGCCATAGCCGATGGCCAGGGCGGCATGGCCGCGGATCAGCAGCGGGATCAGCACGAAGGCGAGCAGTTCCCGGGCCAGGTCGTTGAAGAAGGCGACCCCGCCCATCAGCGGGCCCAGCTGGTCGCCGACCAGGATGCCGGAGAGCGAGTACCAGCCGAAGCCGGCGGCCAGCGCCAGCCCCTCGTTCCAGGCCAGGTCCAGCAGCGGCGCCGCCAGCAGGCCGCCGACCAGCGAGCTGGCGGCCAGGGTCAGGGCGATGGCCAGGCCGAATCGGTTGAGCACGATCTGGCGCAGCGGCATGCCGGAGTTGCGCAGCTGGCATCCGATCAGCGCCAGCAGGAGGTAGAGCACCCCTTCGGCCAGGGTCTCGGCCGTGGCGAACAGGCCGCTGCCGGTGAGCCACTCCAGCAGCAGGCCGAGCACCACGCCGGCCACCACCACCGCCACCAGCGCCAGCGATCCGGCCATGGCGGCCCACTTGCTGGTAGGCGCCCCCGCCACCGCCCTCGAGGGGTCGGCGGTGAGGCCCAGCCGGCGCGACAGCCACCAGAGGGCCGCCAGGTTGCAGACCGAGATCACCGCGAACAGCAGCAGGGCCTGCCCGCCCAGGCGCGAGAGCTGGCCGGCCAGGTTGTCCAGTCCCGCCAGGCTCATCCCCATCAGCAGCAGGATCACGTAGATCGAGGCGTTCACGCCGCGGTTGATCAGCGCCATCAGCCGGGCATCCCGCACCGGCACGAGGTAACCCAGCACCAGCGGCAACAGCACGATCACCAGACCGCTCAGCATCGAGACTCCCTTCCCGTCCAGGGGTCGCCGGCGGCGACCGAAAGCCGCCCACTCTAGTCAATTTCCCTTCGGGGAGGAAGCGAGTCCGGCGGCGGCGAGGGTCAGGTCGGTGAGGGCGAGCCGGCTGCGCCGCTCGCCGTCGTGGTGGTACTCCATGGCCAGCAGCAGGCCCGGCACACCGGGGTGGAAGCTGAAGACCATGCGGCGATCGGGGTCGTCCGGCTCGGTGACCTCCACCCTGACCGCCTCGAAGCGTCCGGCGGGCAGCTCGAGCGTGCGGCGGTCCAGCCGGCGGTAGTCGACCCGCTCCTCGCGGCCGCGATGGTCGAGGTAGCGCAGCCGGCAGGTCGGGTCGCAGTCGTCGGCCACGGCGCGCCGGGAGAGCTCGAACAGGGCGGTCTGGCGGTCGGGCAGCCGGGCCAGGGCCTCCCTGTCCAGCTCATACGCCTTGCCGATGCCCAGCAGGCTGTAGCCGCTGTCATAGTGCAGCGAGCGGATGGCCTCGCCGGCGATGAACCGGCTGCGCTCGTGGCCCCGGGCCACCGCGATGGCGGCTCGCATGTCGCTCTGCCAGTGCGTCCCGTCACGACTCAGGCGGTGCTCGACGGTGGTGCTCGGCCAGCCGGCCACCTCGAGGCGGTAGCGGGCATCGAAGGGGCGCGGCTCGGCGGCGAGGGCGCTGCCGGCGACCAGCAGCAGGAGCAGGGCGAGGGCGGCGCAACGGCGCAGCGGTGCGGGCATGCGAGGACTCCATGGCCGTCGATGGGGCAGGGGTGAGAGTCCCCGCGGGCCCGGGGGTTCCCGCCTGCACGCTCCCTGCGCATTTCCCCGGCGGCCCCTCTGAGGGGCTGCTAGGCTGCCCTTGCAGGGCGACTCCACCGTCGCCGCCACACCACCGAGGAGACTCCCATGGCCAGACTCTTGCTGATCGCCGGTGACTATGTCGAGGACTACGAGATCATGGTGCCCTTCCAGGCCCTGCAGGCCATGGGGCACGTGGTCGATGCGGTGTGCCCCGACAAGCGCGAGGGCGACAAGATCCGCACCGCCATCCACGACTTCGAGGGTGACCAGACCTACTCCGAGAAGCCCGGGCACGACTTTACCCTGAATGCCACCTTCGCCGAGGTGGAGGTCGCCGACTACGACGGCCTCGTCGTCCCCGGCGGGCGCGCGCCGGAGTACCTGCGCCTCGACGAGCGGGTGCTGGAGATGGTCCGGCACTTCTTCGACCATGACAAGCCGGTGGCCGCCATCTGTCACGGTGCCCAGCTGCTTGCGGCGGCCGTCTCCCTCGAGGGACATCGGGTCTCGGCCTATCCGGCCTGTGCCCCGGAAGTGCGCCTGGCCGGCGGCGACTATGCCGAGATCGAGGTCGACCAGGCGGTGGCCAGCGGCAAGCTGGTCACGGCGCCTGCCTGGCCGGCCCACCCGGCGTGGCTCAAGCGCTTTGCCGCCATGCTCGACTGATGCTTGCCGGTAGGGTTTGACGCAGCTAGACGACTGGTCTAATCTTGCCGGCATGAAGACGCACGCCACCCGCGACAAGCTGATCGAGATCGGCGCCGACCTGATTGCCGAGCAGGGCTTCAACGCCACCGGCATCAATGCGGTGCTCAGCCGGGCCGGGGTCCCCAAGGGGTCCTTCTATCACTACTTCTCGAGCAAGGAGGATTTCGGCCTGGCCGTGATCGACGCCTTCGCCGAGCAGTACGACGCCCGGCTGACGGCGATCTTCGAGGCCAGTGACGCCTCCCCGCTGGAGCGCCTGCGCCGCTACTTCGCTGCCGGCAAGGCGGACATGCTCTCCTGCGATCATGCCCGCGGCTGCCTGATCGGCAACCTGGGCCAGGAGCTCTCGGCGCGCAGCGAGGTCTTCCGTGCCCGCCTCGACCAGGTGTTCCGCGCCTGGGAGCGCCGGCTGGTGGCCTGCCTCGAGGAGGCCCGCAGTGCCGGCGAGGTGCCGGAAGACCTCGACACGGAGGCGCTGGCGGGCTTCATCATGGCCGGCTGGGAGGGTGCCATCCTGCGTGCCAAGACCGTCAAGTCCCTGGCCCCCATGGAGTGCTTCGAGGCGATCCTCTTCCGCCAGGTGCTGTCCGGCGAGCTGCCCGTGGCGAGCTGATCCCCGACCGAGAGCCAGCCTTGTCCGGTGGCGTGCGTTCCGTTACTAGTAGACTGGTCTATAAAGGCTAGCCCGGCCGAGCTGGCCGGAAATCGACACCCTGATGTATTCCCAAGGAGAAGAGCCCATGTCCGAGATCAATGGCAAGGTCGTCATCATTACCGGGGCCAGCAGCGGCCTCGGCGAAGCCACCGCCCACCGCCTGGCCAAGGCCGGCGCCAAGCTGGTGCTCGGCGCCCGTCGCGAGGAGCGTCTCGCGGCGCTGCGCGACGCCATCGTCGAGCAGGGGGGCGAGGCCATCTATCGCGTCACCGACGTGACCGACCGCGACCAGGTCGAGGCCCTGGCCACCGCCGCCAAGGAGGCCTACGGCCGCATCGACGTGCTGGTCAACAACGCCGGCCTGATGCCGCTGTCGCCGCTTGACCAGCTCAAGGTCGACGAGTGGGAGCAGATGGTCGACGTCAACATCAAGGGCGTGCTCTACGGCATCGCCGCGGTGCTGCCGACCATGCGCGAGCAGCATGCCGGCCATATCATCAACCTCTCCTCGGTGGCCGGCCACGTGGTCTTCCCCTCCGCGGCGGTCTACTGCGCCACCAAGTATGCGGTCAAGGCACTCTCCGAGGGCATTCGCCAAGAGGGCGGCGAGGAGATCCGCTCCACCAACATCTCCCCGGGGGCGGTGGCCACCGAGCTGACCACCACCATCAGCGACCCCGACACCGCCAAGGGCGTGGATGAGCTCTACGAGATGGCCATCGATGCCGCTGCCATCGCCCGGGCGATCGCCTATGCCATCGAGCAGCCGGCGGACGTCGACGTCAACGAACTGATCATTCGCCCGACCAAGCAGCCGCTGTAAGGCGAAGTCCTTCGCGGCAATGCCCGTTGGCGGGCCTTGGCACCTGCACGGCCCGCCACCACGCATGCCCGGCGAGGACCTCGCCGGGCATGCGCAATGGACACCCGACTGCCATTCGGCACAGGAGCTTGCCCATGAGTAACGATACCGCCTATCAGCCACCACGCGTCTGGCAATGGGAGCGCGAGAGCGGCGGCCAGTTCGCCAGCATCAACCGCCCCGTGGCCGGGCCGACCCACGACAGGGAGCTGCCGGTCGGCAGGCATCCGCTGCAGCTCTACTCCCTGGCCACGCCCAACGGCGTGAAGGCGACCATCATGCTCGAGGAGCTGCTGGCGCTGGGACACGAGGGCGCCGAGTACGACGCCTGGCCGATCCGCATCGGCGAGGGCGAGCAGTTCTCCAGCGGCTTCGTTGGGGTCAACCCCAACTCCAAGATCCCGGCGCTGATGGACCACAAGACCCAGCCGCCGACCCGGGTGTTCGAGTCGGGGGCGATCCTGCTCTACCTGGCCGAGAGGTTCGGTGCCTTGCTGCCCGAGGATCATGCCGGGCGGACCGAGACCCTCAACTGGCTGTTCTGGCAGATGGGTGCCGCCCCCTTCGTCGGTGGCGGGTTCGGCCACTTCTACGCCTATGCGCCGGAGCCGCTCGAGTACCCCATTGACCGCTACACCATGGAGACCAAGCGGCAGCTCGACGTGCTCGACCGCCAGCTGGCTGAGCGTGCCTTTGTCGCCGGCGACGACTACACCATCGCCGACATCGCCATCTATCCCTGGTATGGCCTGCTGGTCCAGGGGCTGCTCTATGATGCGGGTGAGTTCCTGGCCGTCGACGAGTACCCCAACGTGCAGCGCTGGGCGAGGCGTATCGCCGAGCGGCCGGCGGTCAAGCGCGGTCGCATGGTCAACCGCACCTGGGGGGAGCGCTCCGAGCAGTTGCACGAGCGCCACTCGGCCAGCGACTTCGAGACCCGGACCCAAGACAAGATGTGACGGTGCCACCGGCGAGACCTGGTGACACGACGCAAGGGGGGGGCACATCGCAGGCGATGTGCCCCTTCCTCATTCCCTTGTCGGGCAGTGTTCCGGTCTGCCGGCCCCGGCGAAGGTGGGGCGCTTCAGGAGCTGGACTGCAGGCGTTCGAGTTCGGGGCTGAGCGTCACCGGGTAGTCGCTCTCGCCCTCCGCGAGCCGCCTGACGTCCTCGGGGAAGCGCTCGAGGGCGTCGGCGACCCGCTCGCGGGCCTCATCGGCCCGGGCCATCTCCTCCTCGTCCAGTCGCCCCGCCCGGACCAGCTGGCGCAGCAGCGGCTCGCCGGCGTCGATGGTCTCGTCACGCAGGGCGATGACGTCGCCGACGAAGCGGCCCCGGTCGTCCTGGCGGCGATAGAGCTGCTTGCGGCAGGGCAGGTTGATCTTGCCCGGCGAGTGCTTGACCCGCGGGGTGCCGGCGTACTCCACGAGCTTGTAGGAGAGGTCGATCACCGGCGCATCCGCCGAGACGCCCATCTGGGTGCCGACGCCGAAGGCATCGATGGGCGCACCGTCCTCGAGCAGCGCCGCGATCTGGTGCTCGTCGAGGCCGCTGCTGGCGACGATGGTGATCTCCTGGTGTCCGGCCTCGTCGAGCAGCGCGCGTGCGCCCTTCGCCAGTTCGCCCAGGTCGCCGGAGTCGAGCCGGATGGCCTTGACGCCGACCTCGGGCTCCTCGCGCATGATCTCGATCACCTTGCGCACCCCTTCCAGGGTGTCATGAGTGTCCACCAGCAGGGTGGTGCCGGGATAGTGGCGGGCGAAGGCACGGAAGGCTTCCTGCTCGTCGTCGTGGGCCAGGATATAGCTGTGGGCCATGGTGCCATTGATCGCCAGGTCGTGGCGCAGGCCGCCGAGCACGTTGCTGGTCCCGGCCAGCCCCGCGCTGCGGTACGCCCGGACTCCCCGCACCGCGGCGTCCACGCCGTGCATGCGGCGCATCCCGAAATCCACCACCGGGCGGCCGCGGGCGGCCATCACGATGCGCACCGCCTTGGAGGCGAGCACCGTTTCCAGCTGCACCAGGTTCATCACCAGGCTCTCGAGCAGCTGCGCCTGGGCGATGGGCGCGTCCACTTCCAGCAGCGGCTCGTTGGCAAACACCGGAGTGCCCTCGGGAAGGGTCCAGATGTCGCCCTCGAAGCGCCAGTCGCCCAGCCAGTCGAGGAAGCCCGGGTCGAACAGGCCGGTGCCGGCCAGGCGCTCGAGGGCCGTGTCGCCGAAGCGCAGCCGGCTGAGCAGGGCCGCGGCATGCTGCTGCCCGCAGGCCAGCATGAAGCGGCGGGCGGGGGGCATCTTGCGGAAGAAGAGGCTGAAGGTGGCCCGCTCCTGCATCGATTCCTTCCAGTAGGCCTGGGTCATGGTCAGCTGGTAGAGGTCGGTGAGCAGGGCCAGCTCGCCATCCTCGACCTGCAGGGGAATCGGCTCGCTCATGGGCGCACCTCGATACCGGCTTCCTCGAAGTCACGGTGGCACGCCTCGATGGCATCCGGGTCGACCGCGGCGGATAGCGCCTCCAGCAGCAGGGTGGTAAAGCCCTCCCGACTGGCGGCCAGTACCGTGGCATGCACACAGACATCCAGCGCCAGGCCGCAGACGATCACCCGCTCGATGCCCTTCTCCTGCAGGTAGCCGCCGAGTCCGGTGCCATCGAAGGCGGAGTAGGCATCGGCATCGAAGGCGGTGGCCTTGCTGACGAGGATGGCGTCTTCAGGCAGTGCCAGGTCGGGGTGGAAGGCGGCGCCGGGGGTGTCCTGCACGCAGTGCACCGGCCAGGGACCGCCGCGATGCGAGAAGCTCACGTGGTCGACGGGGTGCCAGTCCCGTGAGGCGACCACCAGGGCACCGGCCGCCCGGGCCGCCTCGATCTCGGCGTTGATGCCCGGCACCAGGGCCGCGCCGCCCGCGACGGCCAGGGCGCCGCCCTCGCAGAAGTCGTTCTGCATGTCCACGACGAGCAGCGCGTCGTGGGAGCCGTAGTCAACTTTCATGGTCATCACGCACCTCCCGGGAGGTCGTTGGGTGTCTTCTTCCAGCGTAAGGCCTTCCCGGTACCAGTTGTAGGGGGAGGGCTCAATAACCGGCCGCGGGGTCGACGGTGTCGAGGGGCTCGCCGGCCTCGAAGGCGCGCAGGGCCTCGGCCACCTGGTCCAGGGCCGCCCTGAGGGGGGTGGGACCGGCCATGTGGGGAGTGACCCAGACCCGCGGATGCGACCAGAGCGGGCTTTCGCCGGGCAGCGGCTCCGTGGGGAAGGCGTCGAGCAGCGCCCCGCGCAGCCGACCCTCCGTCTCCCCCTCGCCCTCGCTATCTGGACCGAGCGCGTCGAGCAGGGCGGCCTCGTCGATCAGCGTCCCGCGCCCCGGATTGATCAGGGTGGCGCCCTCGGGGAGCCTCGCCAGGGCGGCCGCGTCGATGACATGGCGGGTCGCGGGAGTGTCCGGCAGCAGCAGTACCAGGCTCCTGACCCGGCCAAGCAACGCATCGAGCCCCGCCTCGCCATGGTGGCAGGTGATGCCGTCGAGCGACTTGGGCGAGCGGCTCCAGCCATGCACCGGGAAGCCGTCGGCGGCGACCATGGCGGCGACCTTCGCCCCGATGGCGCCGAGTCCCAGCACGCCCACCGGCCAGTCGGCCTTGTCGACTACCGCCCGCTCGTGCCACTCGTGGCGCGCCTGCTGGCGGCGGTAGCGGTCGAAGTCACGCTGGAAGTGCAGGATGCCGTAGCGCACATAGTCGCCGATCAGCTCGGCCATGCCGGCATCGCGCAGCTTGACGATGGGTACGCCCTCGGGAAGCCCCGGGTTGCCCAGCAGGGCGTCGACCCCGGCGCCGAGGTTGACGATGCCCTTGAGCCGTTCGGGCTCGCCGAGCAGCTCGGCGGAGGGCTTCCACGCCGCCAGGTAGTCCGCCTCGCGGCGCTTCTCGGCCGGGGCGCTGCTGGTGAATACCTCGGCATCCGGCAGACGCTCGGCCAGGGCGTCCCGCCACTGCTCGGCGTCATCGATATGGACCAGGACCTTCATGCTTCCTCCATCGGCGATCTTTCCTTCCATCATGGGAGCGTGGCGGGCCGTGAACAAGCGTGACAGGGCATTCGTGACAGAGCATCAGGAAATGCTTGACCGCCCACCATGGGTTGGCAGTAACCTCCACCCGAGGGAACCGAGCGGCTGTCCGGAATGCCCGCCGCACCCCCTGATGCGGCCCGGCCCCGTGTCAGTGATCCGGCCCCCGGCCCGGCCTTCTCGCGGCAGAGAGGGCCGATTTTCTTGATGATGCGATGGCGAGTGGCTTCATGATCCAGGTTTCCCTGCCCTTCACTCGTGAGGAGTACGCGACCCGCCTGTGGAAGGTGCGTGCCGAGATGGCCAGCCGTGGTATCGACGTGCTGATCGTCAGTGACCCCTCGAACATGGCCTGGCTGACCGGCTACGATGGCTGGTCCTTCTACGTGCACCAGTGCGTGCTCGTGGGCCTGGAAGGCGAGCCGGTGTGGTACGGCCGACGGATGGACGCCAATGGCGCCCTGCGGACCTGCTGGATCGACCCGGACAACATCACCTACTACCCGGATTACTACGTGCAGAATCCGGACATGCATCCCATGGACTATCTCGCCCAGACCATCCTGCCCGACCGCGGCTGGCACGAGGGCGTGGTGGGCATGGAGATGGACAACTACTACTTCTCGGCCAAGGCCTACCAGTGCCTGCTGCGCGAGCTGCCCCACGCGCGCTTCATGGACGCCAACTCACTGGTCAACTGGTGCCGTGCGGTCAAGTCGCCCCAGGAGATCGAGTACATGCGCGTGGCGGCGAAGATCGTCGAGGGCATGCATACGCGGATCCTCGAGGTGATCGAGCCGGGCCTGCCCAAGAGCAAGCTGGTCTCGGAGATCTATCGCGTCGGCATCGAGGGCTGGCGGGACGCGCAGGGCAAGATCTACGGCGGCGACTATCCCGCCATCGTGCCCATGCTGCCTACCGGCAGTGACGCCGCCGCCCCGCACCTGACCTGGGACGACACGCCGTTCCGCGAGGGCGAGGGCACCTTCTTCGAGATCGCCGGGGTCTTCAAGCGCTACCATGCGCCGATGTCGCGGACGGTCTTCCTCGGCAGACCGCCCCAGGAGTTCGTGCGAGCCGAATCGGCTCTGCTCGAGGGCATCGAGAATGGCCTGGCAGTGGCCAAGCCCGGCAACCGCACCGCGGACATCGCCATGGCGCTGGGTGCGGCCATGGACAAGTACGGCTTCGACCGCGGCGGCGCGCGCTGCGGCTATCCCATCGGCATCAGCTATCCCCCGGACTGGGGCGAGCGCACCATGAGCCTGCGCCCCTCCGATGAGACCATCCTGCAGCCCGGCATGACCTTCCACTTCATGCCGGGCCTGTGGGAGGACGACTGGGGCCTGGAGATCACCGAGAGCATCCTGATCACCGAGACCGGCTGCGAGACCCTGGCCGACTTCCCGCGCCAACTCTTCGTGCGCTGAGAGAAAGCGGCAACGGCCACAGCGAGGGGCGCCGGGGATAGGCCGGAAGGGAGGTCCTATGCCATGGATGGCATCGGTAGCGCCCAGGGATGGGTTCACAGCGCCTCCGGATGGCCGGCCCCGCCTGAAGGCCTATCGCCGGAACAGCCCCGAGCGTTTGTCGGCAAACACAGAACAAGGAGTTCCCTGACATGACCAAGCGTCCCAGCCCTATCAGCGCCACCGTCGACTTCGACGCCGACGGCGTCCAGCACGGCTTCCTCAAGCTGCCGATCTCCGTGGACGAGTCGGCCTGGGGGGCGGTGATGATCCCCGTCACCGTGGTCAAGAACGGTGAGGGCCCCACGGCGCTGCTGACCGGCGGCAACCACGGCGACGAGTACGAGGGCATCACCTCGCTGCTCAAGCTCGCGAGCGAACTGCGTGCCGAGGAGGTCACCGGCCGGGTGATCATCGTGCCCTGCATGAACCAGCCGGCGGTGATGGCCGGCAAGCGCACCTCCGGGCTTGACGGTGGCAACCTCAACCGCAGCTTTCCCGGCGACCCCGACGGCAGCGTGACCGAGAAGATCGCCGACTACTTCACCCGGGTGATGGTGCCGATGTGCGACGTGGTCCTCGACCTGCACTCCGGCGGGCGCACTCTGGACATCATCCCCTTCGGCGCCTCCCACGTGCTGGAGGATGCCGAGCAGCAGCGCCAGGCGCTGGAGGGCGCCAAGGCCTTCGGTGCCCCCTACGCCATGATGATGTTCGAGCTCGACGCGGCGGCGCTGTTCGACACCGCGGTGGAGAGCCAGGGCAAGGTCTTCGTGGCCACCGAGCTCGGCGGGGGCGGCACCTCCACCCCCGAGACCATGGCGATCACCGAGCGCGGTGTGCGCAACTTCCTGATCCACTATGGCCTGGTGGCCGGCGAGGTGGAGATGCCCGACGCCCCCCAGGTCTACCTCGACATGCCCGATGCCAGCTGCTACGTGCAGAGCGAACACAGTGGCGTGCTGGAGCTCTGCGTCGCCCTGGGCGAGCGAGTCGAGAAGGGCGAGGTGGTGGCCCGGGTCTACGACATGACGCGCAGCGGCACTGCGCCGGTGGCGTATCGGGCCGGGCGCAGCGGCGTGCTGGCGGCACGGCGCCATCCGGCGCTGGTCAACATGGGCGACACCATCGCGGTGATCGCCGACGTCGTCGACTCGCTGGGCTGAGGATGCCGGGACACCGATGAAACTCGACCGCTATGACCTGAAGATCCTCGAGATCCTCTCCCGGGACGGCCGCATCACCAAGTCGAAGCTGGCCGAGGCGATCAACCTCTCGGTCAGCCCCTGCTGGGAGCGGGTTCGCCGCCTCGAGAAGGCCGGCATCATCGAGGGCTATAGCGCCCGCATCAATGCCGCGGCGCTGGTCAAGCGCACGCCGGTATGGGTGCAGGTCGAGCTCAAGGCCCACAACGCCGAGAGCTTCGCCCGCTTCGAGGCCCTGGTCCACGCCACCCCCGAGGTCACCGAGTGCGTGGCCGTGGGTGGTGGCGTCGACTACCTGATCAAGTTCGAGACCGACTCCATCGACGCCTACCAGCGACTGATGGATGCCTGGCTGACCGGGGAGGCCGGCATCGAGCGCTACTTCACCTATATCGTCACCAAGACCGTCAAGCGCCCCGCGCCGGGCTTCTCGCCCGACGACCTGGCCTGATCCCCTTTCCGATTTGCCCTGCTTTTCGATTCAGCGAAATTTCAGCGTTGATGTCACCGCGGCCCTTGTGGCATAAGCTGGTGACAGGTGGGTGGGCCGAGGCTCACCCGGCCGGGCGATCCCGCCGGCATGCTCCCGATGGTGCCGGTCAGTGTTCGACAGCGCCCTGGAAGTTTCCGAGATCGCCTGACGCAGAGAGATTCCAATGTCCTATTTCACGATCGCCGGCGTGCAGATGCATGCCCACCACCATGGTGACAACACCGAGGCCATGCGCCACCGGATCGACGTGCTGATGAGCCGTTTCCCCCAGGTGCAGATGGTCCTGTTCAGCGAGCTGATGCCCATGGGGGCATCGACGCACCACGCCCAGCCGATGCCCAGCAGCGCCGAGGCCCTGTTCTGCCAGATCGCCGAACAGCATCGCATCTGGCTGATCCCCGGCTCGATGTTCGAGCAGGCCGAGGACGGCATCTACAACACCCTTTCGGTCATCAACCCCCACGGGCAGGTGGTTAACCGTTTCCGCAAGCTGTTCCCTTTCCGTCCCTACGAGATAGGGGTCGAGAGTGGCAGCGAGTTCGTGGTCTTTGACGTGCCCAATGTCGGTCGCTTCGGAGTGTCGATCTGCTACGACATGTGGTTCCCCGAGACTACCCGCACCCTGGCCGCCATGGGCGCCGAGGTGATCCTGCACCCGACCATGACCGATACCATCGACCGTGATATCGAACTGTCGATGGCGCGCACCAACGCCGCGGTCAACCAGTGCTACTTCTTCGACATCAACGGTGCCGGGGCCCTGGGCAACGGTCGCTCCATCGTGGTGGGACCCTCCGGCGACGTCATCCACCAGGCGGGTATCGGTGAGGAGATCATGCCGATCGAGATCGACATGACGAGGGTGCGCCGTGAACGCGAGGCGGGACTGCGTGGTCTGGGCCAGCCGTTGAAGAGCTTCCGCGACCGCAAGGTGGATTTTTCGCTGTACCGGAGCGAGACCGGCTCGACCCCTTTCCTCGATACCCTTGGCCCGCTGCAGAAGCCGGTACGTGCCGATATCGAGGAGTACTGACCCCTCGCCCGCGGGCGGTACAGTGAACAGTGAAGAGGAGACCCCATGCTGGAGGCACTGATTCGTTTGCTGCGCCGCCTGTTCCACAATTCCCCGGCGGCCCCTGCCGCGCACCAGGCGCCCGGCGCCTCCCCCGTCACCGATGGAGCGACCACGATGAGCAAAATAACAACCATTGCCGATGTCCGCCGCCACTTCCTCAACAACAAGGAGCCCATTTATTTCATCTCGGCCACCAATTTCAACTTGCTGGGAATCGGTGACTGGGTGGGCAACTTCCGCCATATCAACTACATCGACTGCTTCGAGGGGCAGCAGCGCAACGTCTTCGTTCCCAAGGAGAAGTTCCCCCGCGACTTCGAGAGCATCGAGGACATCAACAACTATCTCCTCGAGCACAAGGAGGTGATCGATTTCATCCAGTCGCGCGCAGATGGCGAGAATGCCGGCGTGGCCGCCTTCCTGATGTTCGACGAGCATACCGAGGAGGTCTGCAAGCAGCTCGGGCTGCGGGTGGCGTTCCCGCCGGCGACACTGCGTCAACGCATGGACAACAAGATCGAGACGGTGCGTATCGGCAACAAGGCTGGGGTGCCCAGCGTGCCCAACGTGCTGGCCAGGGTCGGCAGCTACCAGGAACTCTGCGAGGTGAGCAAGGACCTGGGCAATGACCTGGTGGTGCAGACCGCCTTCGGCGACTCCGGCCACACCACCTTCTTCATCGCCAGCGAGGACGACTACTACAAGCACGCCGAAGAGATCGAGGCCGAGTCCGAGGTCAAGATCATGAAGCGTATCAACTGTCGCGGCTCGGCCATCGAGGCCTGCGCCACTCGCTGTGGCACCGTGGTGGGACCGCTGATGACCGAGCTCGTCGGCTTCAAGTCGCTGACCCCCTACAAGGGGGGCTGGTGCGGCAACGAGATGTTCGCCGGCGCCTTCACCCAGGAGATCCGCGACAAGGCCCGGGAGTACACCTTCAAGTTCGGCGAGGCGCTGCGCGAGGAGGGCTACCGCG
This sequence comes from Halomonas sp. CKK8, assembly GCF_029625235.1. Classification (NCBI taxonomy): domain Bacteria; kingdom Pseudomonadati; phylum Pseudomonadota; class Gammaproteobacteria; order Oceanospirillales; family Halomonadaceae; genus Halomonas; species Halomonas sp. CKK8. Next base: position 770,598 of record NZ_CP121193.1, read on the forward strand.
GCTACTTCGAGCTCGACTTCCTGATCGACATGGACAACGGCGAGGTCTATCTGGGCGAGCTCAATCCGCGGGTCACGGGGGCCAGCTCGCTGACCAACGTGGCGGCCTTCGCCCACTCCGACATCCCGCTGTTCCTCTTCCACCTGCTGGAGTTCTCGGACGTCGACTTCGACCTCGACATCAACGAGATCAACGAGCGCTGGTCGCACCCCGACAGCGTCGACAGCTGGAGCCAGCTGGTGATCAAGCATACCGACGAGAGCGTCGACCTGCTGACGCAGGCGCCGCGCACCGGGGTGTGGAAGATGGCCGGCGACGGCAGCGTCAGCTACGACCACTACAGCTACCATCCCCATGCCGCCGAGAACGACAGCGAGGGCTTCTTCCTGCGCATCAGCGGTGCGGGCGACTTCCGCTACGAGGGGGCGGACCTGGGCATCCTGATCACCCGCGGGCGGCTGATGGATGACGACTTCCAGCTCAACGAGCGCGCCAAGGCGTGGATCGACGGCATCCGTGGCCAGTACGCCGGCCAGTCGCTGCAGGATCCAGTGGTGGAGGAGGTGGCCGTCAGCCATGCCGTCGGCGGCGGCAACTTCAAGATCCTGTGAGCTCCGGGACCGTTTCCCTTTCGCCCCGGGAGGTGCCTGCGGCCGACATGGACAAGATGCTCGATTTCCGCACCGTGCACGAGGCCAAGGCCGGCGCGCGGTGGCAGGCGCTCTTCGAGTACCACTGGCCGGCCTACGAGCAGTGGTACCTCAGCGAGGGGGAGCGCGAGCGGCCGGGGTATCTCGCCTGCTACAACGCCCTGCGCCGGCACATGCCGGAGCTGCTCGACACCTATCGGGCGCTCTGCGACCTGGCCGGCGGCGGTGACCTGGCTGCGCGCTTCCTGAGCCTTTACCAGCCGCCACCCTACATCACCGGTTGTTCCCAGGCGGTGCTCGCCAACCCCGCCTCCACGGTGCTGGCGCGCAACTACGACTACCCGCCGGAGCTGTGCGAGGGCACGATCCTCTACACGCACTGGAACGAGCGGCGGGTGATCGCCATGTCCGACTGCCTGTGGGGCGTGCTCGACGGCATGAATGACCGCGGGCTCGCCGTGTCGCTGGCCTTCGGCGGGCGCAAGGCGGTGGGCGTGGGCTTCGGTGCGCCGATCATCCTGCGCTACCTGCTGGAGTTCTGCGACAGTGTGCCCGAGGCGGCCGAGGTGCTGGCGCGGGTGCCCACCCACATGGCCTACAACATCACCGTGGCCGATGCCGCCGGCCGCTACGTGACGGCGATGATCGGCCCGGATCGCCGCGCCAGCATCCGCCGCGTGCCGGTGGCCACCAACCACCAGAAGAAGATCGAGTGGTACGCCCATGCCCTGGCCTCGGAGACCCTGATCCGCGAGCGGCAGCTGTCGATCCTGGTGGACGACGAGGCCACCACCGAGGAGCGGCTGATCGCGGCCTTCTCGGCCCCGCCACTGTTCCGCCACGACTACCGGCGTGGCCTGGGGACCGTCTATACCGCGGTCTACCGCCCCCGCACGGGCCGGGCCGAGTTCCACTGGCCCGGGATGACCCTGGACCTGAGTTTCGACGACTTTCCCGAGGAGCGGATCACCGTGCGCTACGGCACCCGCGGGCTGCACAGCGGCTGACCGAACGATCGATCCCCCGACAACAAGAGCAAGGATGGGTGTTGCCATGCCTGAGACGAGTGCTACCGAGACGCCCTATACCGCCCTGGGCTTCTACCACAAGATCTCCCAGCTGCGCGCCGACACCTGGAACGCGCTGAAGCGCGATCTCGGGCGACTGGTACGCCTGGACGACGAGGGCCGGGCCAAGAACCTGGTCAAGGCGATCGACGTCAAGCTGACGCGGCTCGAGATCATCGAGGACTACCACGCCTTCCCCTCCAAGGAGGACTTCCGCCACCTCTGGTCACTGTTCGACCGCGAGGAGTACGGGCTGCTGGAGAAGGTGGTCAAGCGCCTGGTGCGCGCGCTGATCAGCGAGTCCTACCGGCGGCGCCACGTCGACCTCAGCGAGACCGATGCCGATGCCGAGGACCTCGAGACCCTCGATGCCCTGGCGCAGCTGCGCCGCGGGCACCCGGCCTCGAACAGCTCGGCCCAGCCCTACTTCGAGCTGCTGATCGTCGACAACCTCTCGGCCCCGGAGGAGGAGGTGGTCCGCGAGGCCTTCCACAACATGCGTCGCCCCGAGGACCGCTTCGTCTACGATGTGGTCACGGTGAGAAGCTTCGAGGATGCGCTGATCGCAGTGCTGGTGAATCCCAATATCCAGGCCTGCCTGATCCGCTACGAGTTCCCCTACAAGTCGAAGTACAACCTCAGCGCCCTGCGCAGCTACCTCGAGGGGATCTCCGAGCAGTCCCTGGAGCAGCAGTCCGAGGCCGAGCGCAGCATCCTGCTGAGCACCATGATCCACGAGCTGCGTCCCGAGATCGACCAGTTCCTGGTTACCAGCGGCGACGTGGAGGCCACGGCCAGCCGCGACATCCGTCACTTCAATCGCATCTTCTACCGCGAGACGGACTACATCGAGCAGCACCACACCATCCTGCGCGCCATCGACAACCGCTATCGCACGCCCTTCTTCGATGCCCTGCGCGAGTACAGCAAGAAGCCCACCGGGGTCTTCCACGCCATGCCCATCTCGCGGGGCAAGTCGATCACCCGCTCCCACTGGGCCGGGCAGATGATCGACTTCTACGGTATCAACATCTTCCTCGCCGAGACCTCGGCCACCTCCGGCGGGCTGGATTCGCTGCTCCAGCCCTACGGGCCGATCAAGAAGGCCCAGGAGTATGCCGCCCGCGCCTTCGGTGCGCGGCAGAGCTTCTTCGTCACCAACGGCACCTCCACCGCCAACAAGATCGTGGTGCAGGCGCTGATCAAGCCGCGCGACATCGTGCTGATCGACCGCGACTGCCACAAGTCGCACCACTACGGCATGGTGCTGGCCGGCGCCCACGTCAGCTACCTGGACTCCTACCCGCTCGACGACTACTCCATGTACGGGGCGGTGCCGCTCAAGGAGATCAAGAAGACGCTGCTGGAGTACAAGCGCGCGGGCCAGCTGCACAAGGTCAAGATGCTGCTGCTGACCAACTGCACCTTCGACGGCGTGGTCTACAACGTGCGCCGGGTGATGGAGGAGTGCCTGGCGATCAAGCCCGACCTGGTGTTCCTGTGGGACGAGGCGTGGTTCGCCTTCGCCGGCTTCAACCCTACCTACCGGCCGCGCACCGCCATGCATGCCGCCCGCACCCTGCGTGACCGCTACCGCAGCGAGGCCTACCGCGCGGAGTACGACGCCTGGAAGGCGGAGTTCGACACTCTCGACCCCGACGACGACGCCACCTGGCTCGACCGGCCCCTGCTGCCCGACCCCGACGCGGTGCGCATCCGGGCCTATGCCACCCACTCCACCCACAAGACCCTGACCTCCTTGCGCCAGGGGTCGATGATCCACGTCTGGGACCAGGACTACCGACAGAAGGTCGAGGCGCCGTTCCACGAGGCCTACATGACCCATACCTCGACCTCGCCCAACTACCAGATCATTGCCTCGCTGGACGTGGGGCGCATGCAGGCCGAGATGGAGGGCTTCGAGCTGGTGCACGCCCAGGTGGAGGCGGCGCTGTCGCTGCGCGAGCAGCTTTATACCCATCCGCTGCTGCAGAAGTACTTCCGGGTGCTGGTCAATAAGGACATGGTGCCGCTGGAGTACCGGCAGTCGGGGGTCGAGACCTTCTACGACCCGGTCACCGGCTGGAACAAGATGGAGGAGGCCTGGGCCAATGACGAGTTCGTCGTCGACCCCAGCCGCATCACCATCGCCATCGGCGCCACGGGCATCGACGGCGATACCTTCAAGAACGAATACCTGATGAACAAGTACGGCATCCAGATCAACAAGACCTCGCGCAACACCGTGCTGTTCATGACCAACATCGGCACCACTCGGGGCTCCATCGCCTATTTGCTCGACGTGCTGATCAAGCTGGCCAAGGAGTTCGAGTATCGCTGGGAGGAGAGCAGCCGGCCGGAGCGCAAGATCATCGAGAACCGCGTCCACTCTCTGACCAAGGAGCTGCCGCCGCTGCCGGACTTCAGCCGCTTCCACGCGGCCTTCCGGCCCGACCCCGACGGCAACACCCCGGAGGGGGATATCCGCCAGGCCTACTTCCTCAGCTACGACGAAGAGAACACCGAGTACCTGCGCTTTGACAACGGCGAACTCCAGGCCCAGATGCGCACCGGCCGCGACGTGGTCTCGGCGAGCTTCGTGATCCCCTACCCGCCGGGCTTCCCGGTGCTGGTCCCCGGGCAGGTGGTCAGCGAGGAGATCCTCTACTTCCTGCAGGCCCTGGACGTCACCGAGATCCACGGCTACCGCCCGGAGCTCGGCCTGCTGGTCTTCACCGAGGAGGCACTGCGCAACCCGCCGGCGGGCTGACGGCGCCCGGCGCCCGAGCGTCGCCGCGCCACAGAAAAAACCGCACGTTTCCGGCACAGGACAAAAAATCCTGTGCCGTCCGCCGCCGGTAACGAAAAGTCCCGTCCCGCCAAAGCCCCTATCCTGTACCCATCGAGCCGCCCTGCCGAAGAGGCGGCTCGCCCGTTTTTTCCACACCGGCCCGATAATCTCGATGCGGCCGGTGCGTCAGGGGAGGTACAGCATGACTCTGTCCAGCAAGCTCAGCGATCCGCGCCTGTTCCGCCAGTACGCCTACGTCGATGGCAAGTGGACCCATGGCGAGGGCGGCCGCGAGGAGGCCGTGTTCGACCCGGCCACCGGCGAGGCGCTGGGGCACATTCCCTGGCTGGAGGCCCACCAGATCACCGCGGCGGTGGATGCCGCCGAGACCGCCTTCGTGCACTGGCGCGCGCTGCGCGCCGACGAGCGCTGCGAGCGGCTGCTGGCCTGGTACGACCTGCTGCAGGCCCATCGCGAGGACCTCGCCACCCTCATGACCCTGGAGCAGGGCAAGCCGCTGCCTGACGCCCGCGGCGAGGTGGAGTACGGCGCCAGCTTCGTGCGCTGGTTCGCCGAGGAGGGCAAGCGCACCTTCGGCGAGACCATTCCCAGCCATATTCCCAACGCGGCACTGGGTACCATCAAGGAGCCGGTGGGCATCGCCGCGCTGATCACCCCGTGGAACTTCCCGCTGGCGATGATCACCCGCAAGGCTGCCGCCGCCATGGCCGCCGGCTGCACGGTGATCGTCAAGCCCGCTGGCGAGACGCCGTTCTCGGCGCTGGCGCTGGCGGAGCTTGCCGAGCGCGCCGGCATCCCGGCCGGGGTGTTCAACGTGGTGCTGGGCGAGCCTGCCGAAGTGTCGAAGATCCTGTGCGCCGAGGACCGGGTCAAGGCGCTCTCCTTCACCGGCTCCACTCGGGTCGGCCGGCTGCTGCTCGAGCAGTGTGCCAACACGGTGAAGCGTGTATCCCTCGAACTGGGAGGCAATGCCCCCTTTATCGTCGGGCCGGACATGGACCCCCGGGAGGCGGCCTTCGCCGCAGTGGCGGCCAAGTTCCAGACCGCCGGCCAGGACTGCCTCGCTGCGGACCGCATCCTGGTCCACGAATCGATTCATGACGAGTTCGTGGAGCACTTCGCCGAGCGCATGGCGGCGCTGACCGTGGGCAACGGGCTGGAGAGCGAGATCGACCTGGGGCCGCTGATCCATCGCCAGGCGGTGGAGAAGGCTGCGGCCATCGTCGACGATGCCATCTCCAAGGGTGCCACCCTGGTGGCCGGTGACCAGAGCCAGGCGCCGGGCGAGAACTTCTTCATGCCGGTGCTGCTCACGGACGTGACCCACGACATGAAGATCTGGCACGAGGAGAGCTTCGCCCCGGTGGCCGGCATCACCGCCTACGCCGACGATGACCAGGTCATCGAGATGGCCAATGACACCGAATATGGCCTGGCGGCCTATATCTATACCCACGACATCCGCCGCATCTGGAAGATCATGCGGGCGCTGGAGTTCGGCATGGTCTCGGTGAACTCGGTGAAGATGACCGGGCCGCCGGTGCCCTTCGGCGGCGTCAAGCACTCCGGCCTCGGCCGCGAGGGCGGGGTGACCGGCATCGACGAGTATCTCGAGACGAAGTACTACTGCCTGGGTGCCCTCGGCTCGGTCTCCGGCAGCTGATGGCCCGACCCCATTGATGAACCTTCTCCCCGGCGGGATGCCGGGGAGCACGAGAGAAGAGAGAACACGAGATGAACCAGCAGCACCAGGACCTGATCGACCGCGACCGCAAGGTGACCTTCCACGCCTCCACCCACCTGCGCGACTTCGCCCACGGTGATGCGCCGGGGCGCGTGATCACCGGCGGCAAGGGGATCCATGTCGTCGACAAGGATGGCCGCGAGTTCATCGACGGCTTCGCCGGCCTCTACTGCGTCAACATCGGCTACGGCCGCACCGAGGTGGCCGAGGCCATCTACGAGCAGGCCCTGAAGATGTCCTACTACCACACCTATGTGGGGCACTCCAACGAGCCGCAGATTGCGCTCTCCGAGAAGATCCTCGAGCTCGCCGGTCCCGGCATGTCCAAGGTCTACTACGGCATGTCCGGCAGTGATGCCAACGAGACCCAGCTCAAGATCGTGCGCTACTACAACAACGTGCGCGGCCTGCCGCAGAAGAAGAAGGTCATCTCGCGGATGCGTGGCTACCACGGCTCCGGCATCGCCTCCGGCTCGCTGACCGGGCTGAAGGCGTTCCACGACCACTTCGACCTGCCCATCGATACCATCCGCCACACCGAGGCGCCGTTCTACTACCAGCGCGCCGCGGAGCTGGAGGGAATGAGCGAGCGCGAGTTCTCGAAGCACTGCGCCGCGAAGCTCGAGGAGATGATCCTCGCCGAGGGGCCGGAGACCGTGGCCGCCTTCATCGGCGAGCCGGTGCTCGGCACCGGCGGCATCGTGCCGCCGCCGGAGGGCTACTGGGCCGAGATCCAGGCGGTGCTCGCCAAGTACGACGTGCTGCTGATCGCCGACGAGGTGGTCTGCGGCTTCGGGCGCATCGGCGCCGACTTCGGCAGCCACTTCTATGGCATCAAGCCCGACCTGATCACCGTGGCCAAGGGCCTGACCAGCGCCTATCAGCCGCTCTCCGGCGTGATCGTCGGCGACCGCGTGTGGCAGGTGCTGGAGCAGGGCACCGGCGAGTATGGCCCGATCGGCCACGGCTGGACTTACTCCGGTCATGCCCTGGGCTGTGCCGCGGGCCTGGCTAACCTGGCGATCATCGAGCGCGAGCGGCTGACCGAGAATGCCGCCGAGACCGGCGCCTACCTGCAGCAGCGGATGCAGGCCGCCTTCGGCGACCACCCCATCATCGGTAACGTGCGTGGCGTGGGCATGCTGGTGGCCCTGGAGTTCGCCGCCGACCCGAGCCGTCGCGCGGCCTTCGACCCGGCACTGAAGGTCGGCCCGCGCATCGCCGCCGCGGCCATGCAGGAGAACCTGATCGCCCGCGCCATGCCCCAGGGGGATATCCTGGGCTTCGCGCCACCGCTGACCACCAGCCGCGAGGAGGTCGACGAGATCGTCGCTCGGGCCCGCCGCGCCGTGGACGCGGTGCTCGACGAGCTGGTCCGCGAGGGAGCCGTCAGGGCGGAGGCGGACACGGTGGCCTGACGCCCCGGGCCGACCCTGGCCCTTCGGGAGGCCGTAATCCCTGAACATCGCCGCGGGCCATCCCGCGGCGACGCCGTTGGCGTGGAGGAGAGGATGCACGATCACGGTGTCTCCCTGGAGGCGCTCTACCAGGCACGCCGGCGCATCGCCGACGAGGTGGTGCGCACGCCACTGGTGCGCTCGGCGGCCCTCTCGGCGCGCTTCGATGCCGACATCCTGCTCAAGCTCGAGACCTGCCAGCCCACCGGCGCCTTCAAGCTGCGTGGCGCGGTCAACATGCTCGCTGCCTTGATCGAGGGCCGTGGCCGCGAGGCACTGGCGGCCGGGGTGGTGACGGCCTCCACCGGCAACCACGGCCGGGCGGTGGCGCATGCCGCCGCCCGGCTGGGCGTGCCGGCGGTGATCTGCCTGTCGCGGCTGGTGCCGGCCAACAAGGTGGCCGCCATCGAGGCGCTGGGCGCCGAGGCGAGGCGCGTCGGCGCCAGCCAGGACGAGGCATTCTCCGAGGTCGAGCGACTGGTGAACGAGCGCGGCATGACCCTGATCCCGCCCTTCGACGACCCGCGGGTCGTGGCCGGGCAGGGCACCATCGGCCTCGAACTCATGGAGGACTGCCCGAGCCTGGACCGGGTCATCGTCGGGCTCTCCGGCGGCGGCCTGCTCGGTGGCATCGGCGCGGCCGTGAAGGCGATTCGCCCCGCCTGCCGGGTCACCGGGGTGAGCCTGTCCCGAGGTGCGGCCATGTGGGAGAGCCTGAAGGCCGGCCATCCGGTGGCGGTGGAGGAGGTCGAGAGCCTGGGCGACTCCCTGGGCGGCGGCATCGGGCGCGACAACCGGTGCACCCTCCGACTGGTACGCGAGGTGATGGACGACCATCTTCAGGTCTCCGAGCGCGCCATCGCCGCGGCCATGGTCGAACTCCTCGAGGCGGAGAAGCGCCTGGTGGAGGGCGCCGCCGCCGTGGGGCTGGCGGCCATCGCGGAGCATGGCCTGGACGTGCGCGGCCAGCGCGTGGCGCTGATCCTCTCCGGCAACGCGGTCTCGCTCTCGACCCTTGATCGGGCGCGGGCCCTGGCGGGACGATAACGGGCAAGTAAAAAGTAGGAAGGGACAGAACACCCTGCGCCACTTGCCACTTGCCACTTGCCACTTGCCACTTGCCACTCGCTCCTGGAGGTTCCCCATGCAGATCTACCATCGCGATGCCATCGAAGGGGCCGTCGGCATCGACCAGGCGGCACTCTCCGCCGTGGAGGCGGGTTTCGCCGCCCTGGGGCGCGGCGAGGTGGTGCAGCCGCCGATCCTCTCCATGGCCATCGAGGAGGCCAATGGCGAGGTGGACGTCAAGACCGCCCATGTCCGCGGTGCTGAGCGCTTCGCCATCAAGGTCAGCCCCGGCTTCTTCGACAACCCGGCACTGGGGTTGCCGAGCCTCAACGGCCTGATGCTGGTGCTCTCGGCCAGGACCGGGCTGGTGGAGGCCGTGCTCTTCGACGAAGGGTATCTCACCCAGGTGCGCACGGCACTGGCCGGCGCCATCGCCGCCAGGCACCTGTCGCGGGAGACCAGCCGCCGGGTGACGGTACTCGGCGCCGGCGAACAGGCCGAGCGCCAGGTGCAGGCGCTGCGCCTGGTGCGCGACCTCGATACCCTGGACGTCTGGGCACGACGTCGCGAAGGGGCGGAGGCCTATGCCGAGCGGATGCGCGCGACGGGGCTTGCCGTCAACGTGCATGACAGCGTAAACCCTGCCTGCCAAGAGGCGGACATCATCGTCACCGCCACCCCGTCGCGCACGCCGCTGCTGCATGCCCGGGACCTGCCCGCGGGCGTGCATGTCACCGCCATGGGTTCGGATAGTCCGGAGAAGCGCGAGCTGGATGCCTCGGTGCTGATCCGCGCCGATGCCTTCGTCTGCGATACCCGGGCCCAGAGCGAGGGCAACGGCGAGCTCAAGGCCCTCGAGGGCGGGGAAGTGCCCTTCAAGGTTCACGAGCTGGGCCGGGTGATCGCCGAGGGGCAGCGCCTGCGCCTGACTGACGACACGCTGACGGTGTGCGACCTTACCGGCACCGGTGTCCAGGATACCGCCATCGCCAACTTCGCCCTGTCGAGGCTCCTCTCCGGCTGAGCCTTTCGGCCGCAGGTCGACTTGTCGCGGCGGGGCGCCTGGCGCACGCTGGCAACTTTCACCGATGGAAGGAGCAAGGGGATGGCAAAGGTACTCGCCTTCGATGTCTACGGAACCCTGATCGACACCCATGGCGTGGTCGCCGAGCTCGAGCAGCGCCTCGCCGGGCAGGACCGTTCGGACCTGGCCCCGGAGTTCTCGCGGCGCTGGCGGGACAAGCAGCTGGAGTACAGCTTCCGCCGTGGCCTGATGGGCGCCTATGCGGACTTCTCCCGCTGTACCCGCGAGGCGCTAGAGTTCACCGACCGCGCCCTGCAGACGCGCTTCTCGGAGACCGACAAGGACCACCTGATGGGTGTCTACGCCCGGCTGCCGGCCTTTCCCGAGGCCTCGGCCGCTCTGGAGCGTCTCGCCGGGGCGGGGGTCCGTTCCGTGGCCTTCTCCAACGGCAGCCGCGAGGCGGTCGAGGGGCTGCTGACCCAGGCCGGGATCCGCGAGCGCTTCGAGACGGTGGTCAGCGTCGACGAGGTCAAGCGCTTCAAGCCCGACCCGGCGGTCTATGCCCATCTGCGCTACCGGTTGGAGAGCGAGCCCGGCGACACCTGGCTGATCTCCAGCAACCCCTTCGACGTCATCGGTGCCCGCCATGCCGGCCTGCATGCCGCCTGGGTGCGCCGTATTCCCGACGCGCCCTTCGACCCCTGGGGGATCGAACCGGACATCACGGTCGCCGACCTCGATGCCCTGGCCGAGCGACTCGGTTAGTGCCACCGTCAGGATAGCAAGCGCCCCGCGGCCGGTGACCGGCCGCGGGGCGGTTTGTGGTGGACCTTCGGGCGGCGAGGCTACTCGGCCAGCTCGCCGACGCTGACGGTGCCCCGGTCGGCCAGCTGGACGGGACGGTCGTCATCCCGGGTCCAGGCGGCCATGGAGCCGTCGTACATGGTGGTGTTCTTCAGCCCGCCGATCTCGCTGAGCTGGAACCAGCCGCTGGCGGCCCAGTGGCCGGTGTTGCAGAAGGCCACGGTGGGCGCCTCCTGGTCGAGTCCGAGCTCGTCGATGCGGGCCTTCAGCGAATCCGGCTGCAGGAAGTAGGCCCCATCGCGCGCCTCGAGGCTGCCATCATGGGGCAGGTTCACCGAGCCGGGAATGGTGCCCGGTACGCGAGCGGCGGGTGACTGGGTCTCGCCTCTGTAGAAGGCCGGCGGACGGGCATCCACCAGCGTCGTCTCGTCGGCCTCACGTGCCGCTTCCACCTCATCGGTGGTGGCCAGCAGTTGCTCCTGCAGCGTGGCCGAGAAATCGACCGCATCGGGGTCGCTCGCCGTGCCGCTGGCGGTCTCGAAGCCCTGCTGCTCCCAGCCGGCGAAGCCGCCGTTGAGGATCGTCACCTCGTCGTGCCCCAGGGCCTTGAAGGTCCAGTAGACGCGGGCGGCGCTGCCGAAGTCGGTGGGCCCGGTGCCGCTTGAGACCACGACCACGGTGTCATCGTTGTCGATGCCCAGGCCGCCGATGAGTGCCTCGAGGTCATCCACCGCGGGCATCAGGCCGGCGACCCCGTCGCGGTCCTCGCGCCAGCCGGCATCGGTGTAGCTGCTGTAGCGGCTGCCGGGGATGCGCGCCGCCTCGAAGCTCTCCCGGTCGCCGCCGTCATCGATGGCGGAGCGCACGTCCAGCACGACCAGGTCGTCGCTGCCAAGCTGGCTGTCGAGCCAGGCGGCGTCGACCAGCGGAGCGGGGTGCAGGGCATGTGCCGGGCCGGCCAGGGCCAGGGTGCCGGCGGCCAGTAGCAGGGTACGTTGCATGGGGCGTCCTCCATCATCAGGGATGACACGATGCTAGGCGTGCCCTCCCGGCAGGGCAATCTGGCGGCAAGAATGCTTTCTGACCAAATTATTCCATTAGAGAATAAAAAACGGCGCCGTTATCTCCGGCGCCGATGAGAGGGGGAATACGCTCAGCCCTTCCAGGCATGGCCGGCGAAGGCCTCGTCGAGTTCCGGGTGGTTGACGTGGTTGGAATAGTTGGAGAGCGTCTTGACCGCCAGGGCCAGCACGATCTGCAGCACCTGCTGCTCCTCGAAGCCGGCATCCAGGAATGCCTTGACGTCCGCTTCGCCGGGCATGCCTCGGGTCTCGAACATCACCTTGGTGAACTCGGCGAGGGCCGCCAGGCGCTCGTCGGGAATCGGCTGGTCGTTGCGGATTGCCTCCAGCACCTCGGCCGGCACCTGGGACATCTTCTCGCCCAGCATGCTGTGGGCGGACATGCAGTAGCCGCAGCCGTTGAGGCGGCTGATGGTCAGGAAGACCACCTCCTGCTCGGGCGGCGCGAAGCCGGAGTCCTCGCGGAACAGCTCGTAGCCGTGCAGGTAGGTGTCCAGTACGCCCGGTGCCTTGGCCATGCCCTCGTACATGTTGGGCACGAAGCCCAGCTTGGCGTTGGCCTGCTCGAGGAGCGGCTTCGCCTTGGCATCGGGGTTGTCGAGGGTCTGGGGAGGGAGTTGCATCTGATAATCGGCGGACATGGAGTCTGCCTCCTTTGTGGTCGTGGGTAATGCCGTTGCGCCATTTATGGATCGATTGTTCCAAAAATGGCGAGAAAAAGTTGTCATCAACGTCGCAGGCCGTCCAGAAGCAGCTCTACCGCCTGCCCAGCCTGCTTGGCGTCCGCCCCGCTCTTCAACAGGGTCCTTAGCCCGGCCATGCCCATCGTCAGGTAGCTGGCCAGGGCGGCGGGATCCCGTTCCGGGGCGATGTCGTCCTCCGCCTGGGCCCGCGTCACTGCCTGCTCGAACAGTGCCGTGATGGTGGTGATGCTCTGGCGGGCATGCTGCGAGGGCAGGCCATCCCGCTGGCCGAGTTCGCTGGCGGAGTTGAAGATCAGGCAGCCCAGGGCAGCGCGGTCGCTGCCCGCTTCCTGTGCCGTCTCGCGAAACAGCTTCTCGAGAAAGGCCATGGCCGAGGGGGCGGCCCCCAGTCGACGCTCCAGACGGCCCACCAGGGATTCCCGATAGCGCCTCAGGGCCTCGAGGAAGAGCTGCTCCTTGTTGCCGAAGGCCTGGTAGAGGCTGCTGCGCGAGAGGCGCATGGCCTCGAGCAGGTCCCGGGTCGAGGCGCTCTCGTAGCCTCGCGCCCAGAAGACCTGCATGGCGGCGTTGGCCGCCTCGTCCGGGCTGTATGCGATGGGGCGTCCTCGTGTCATGTCGGTCAATTTAGTACCGATCGTTCCATAATTCAAGGCGCGACAGATCGGGTTCCGCTTGCTATCGCTGTAAGGAGCGTGTCGCGGCGTCGACAGAGCAACCAGATACCATGATCGACATCATGACGATCACCATGGCCGACAGGAGATCCCGAGCATGACGGAGCAGCATTCGCCGACAAGGCGCTTCTGGCTGGGCGGCAAGCGGGCTGCCGAGCAGGACCGGTTCTTCCGCGAGGCCCTGGAGCCCCTGGGCTGGCAGCTGGGCGACGAGCATGACTGGGACGCCGGGTGGATCACCGGCATGCCGGATGCCGCGCAGTTCCGGCGGGTCTCGCCGGTGCGCAAGATGAACCACTTCCCGGGCAATGCGGCGCTCACCGTCAAGAGCCGGCTCCATGACAGCCTCGCCACCCTTCGCGAGCGCATCCGGGAGAGCCATGGAGTCGACCACGAGCTTGCCCGGCGGCTGGCGTTCTTTCCCCGGGCCTACGTGATGCCCGGTGACTACCACGCGCTGCAGGAGGCCGCCCAGGCCGACCCTGGCCAGCGCTGGATCCTAAAGCCCACCAATGCCTCCAAGGGCAAGGGGGTGCGGGTGCTGAAGGATGTCGCCGAGGCGCCCCTCGCGCAGGACTGGCTGGTACAGGAGTATGTGGCCAATCCCCATACCATCCGCGGCCACAAGTATGTCCTGCGGCTCTACGTGCTGATCACCTCGCTGGAGCCGTTGCGCGTCTACCTCTACCGCCAGGGCTTCGCCAAGCTGGCCTCCGAGCCCTGGGATCCCGAGGATGCCGACAATCCCTACAGCCAGCTGACCAACCCGGACATCAACGCCCTGAACAGCCGAGCCGAGGTGCCGGTGGAGTTCATCGACCTGGAGCGATACCGGGCCTGGTTGAGAGATCAGGGGCACGACGACGAGGCCCTCTTCGCACGTATCGAGGACCTGGTGGCCCTGACCACGATCTCCGCCGTGGATGCCATACGACGCCGCACGGCCGAGGCCGGTGCCGACCCGCGCGGCTGCTACGAACTGCTGGGGCTCGACTGCCTGGTGGACGACACCCTCAAGCCGTGGATCCTGGAGTGCAACCTCAGTCCGTCGCTGGGCATCTGTGCCGCCCCGGAGACGGGAGGGCGCGTCGAGGAGGCCGTCAAGGGCGGGCTGGTGCAGGACATGGTCGCGCTGGTCGATATCCCCGGACAGGCACCGTCCGAGGCCGGCACTGCCACGCAGGAGTCGGACGTCGCTGCGCAACTGGTCGCCGAGGCCCAGGCCGAGCAGGCACGTGCCGGCGGCTTCCTGCGACTCCTCCCGGCCACCGACCCCGAGCGCTACCTGCCCTATTTCACGCTACCCACCCCGGCCGACCTGCGGCTGGCCGAGGCCCTGACGGGTCGCTCGCTGCCGCCCCTGCGGCTGCAGCGGCGCCATGTGGCGGAGCTGGTCGACGAGGAGCGTCTCGCCCTCTATGACACGCGTAGCGGTCACTACTACCGGCCCAACGACACGGCGGCCCTGACCTGGCTGCTGGCGACCGAGGGACTGGACCCCGATGCCATCGCCGATGAGCTGGCGCGGGCCACCACCGAGGCGGGAGCACCGGCAGAGATCTCGGTGCTGCGGCGCGATGTGTGGAATACCCTGCATGACTGGTGTCGTGCCGGCCTGCTCCGCCAGCAGGGTGATGCGCCGGCAGCGTCGCCGGCAGCGCGCGAGGTCCATGACCAGGCATCACCGGTGTCGTCGTCGGGGCGGGCCATGAGGCTCAGACTGGACGGCCGTCACTGGGCCCTGGACGTGGGCAGCGGCCCCGCCATGGCGCGGTTGGTGACATGGTTCGGCGAGCGGCTCTCGCCGCTGGCCGCCGAGGCGGCGAGCCGGCTGCCGCGGCTGGCGGTACTGCACGAGTCAGGCGGCTATGCCCTGGCCACCGATGACCAACTGCTGGCATCGCGGCTGACGCTGGCACAACTGGGCCCGGTATTGACGTCGCATCTGGTTCGCCAGGCCGCGATGCCCGGCCGACCGGTGATCGACGCGGCCCTGCTGCTCACGCCACAGGGTAACGGGGTGCTCTGCCTGCTCCCCGACGAGGAGGAGAGCCGCCTCATGCTGCAGCGGCTGATGGAAGCCTCGGCGGGCGTGCTGACCCGCGGCGTGCGCCTGGACCTCTCGGATCCGGCCATCGCCGAACCCCTGGACTTTCCGCTGCAGGGTGTCGCCGGCGTGAACCCGAGCGGGTTGCCCGACAGCGTGGCCCTTCGTGGCATGCTGCTGCCGGCCGAGGCATCTGCCGACCAGGCCCTTGCCCCGGAGGCCATGCTGGAGGCGCTCGGCGCCTTGCTGCCGAATTGCCTGACCGTTGATGGCCAGGCGCTGGATACCCAGAGCGTGACGATTCTGGGCGACTGGCTCTCCACCCTGGCCGTGTGCACGGTGAGGTCAGGGCCAGGGGCGCCGGATGCCGCGTCACTGGCCGAATGGCTGGTCACCCGGATAGACATCGCCCCTTCGGTCAACCCTCCCGCCATGGCGAGGGGGTAACAGGGGCATGAGCAACCGGTGATGCCCCCGGCATCGCCGTTGAAGAAGCCGGCCACGGGCCGGCGTCACGGCAAGACGACATGCCTGGCATGTCGCCCACCCTGTATCAAGGAGGTCATGATCATGACACTGCAAGACGAGAAGCGCCGTAGCCTGCTGAGTCGCCTCAGCCGTCAGCTGGGCTACACGGCACCGGCACTCGCCCTGGTCGCCAGCGGAGCGGCCTTCCAGGCCGTGGCCGGCGAGACATCCCCCGAGCTGAGCTATACCAATGGCCAGGAGGCTCCCCTGATGCTTGCCGAGGCACACGCCGAGGGTGGCGCCGAGGGTGGCGCCGAGGGTGAAGCCAAGGCAGAAGGTGAGTACGAGGACATGGAAAAGGGCGAGGGCAAAGCGGAAGGCGAAGCAGAAGGCGAGGGCGAAGCAGAAGGCGAAGGTGAAGCAGAAGGCGAGGGCGAAGGGGAGGGATGAGCCCTTCCTTCCCCTCAGCGGGAGACCAGGTCCGTCACCACGGTGGCGGCCTGGCTTCTTCCCTCTGCCGCTTCACGGCGATCCCCTGACGTAACCCAAAGTGGAACTCACAGGACACCCGTCATGACATCATGTCACTCCCGGCCGTCTCCCGACACGGCGCGTCTCGTCGAGGAGAACCTGCTGGCCCTTGCCCAGCTGAGGCGCATGGTCGCGGCCCTCGCCCCTGAGCGTTATCGACAGGCGTTCGGCGAGCACGGACGCCACACCCTGGGCAAGCATGTGCGTCACATCATCGATCATTACGATGCCCTCCTCGACGGCCTCGATCGAGGAGAGGAGGTCATCGACTATGAACAGCGCCGACGCGACGAGGCCCTCGAGCAATGGCCGCAGCAAGCCGCAAGCCATCTGGCCGGCATCGAATCAAGGCTGTCGGCGCTGGACGGCGAGCCGTGGTCGGGCGCGCTGACCCTGGCCTATCCCCTGGACAACGAGAGGCTCTCCCTGACGTCGAGCCTCAACCGAGAGCTTGCCTTCCTGACCAGCCACAGCATTCACCACATGGCGATCATTGCCCTCTTGGCCGAACAGTCGGGTATCCACCTGCCCGAGTCGTTCGGGGTGCATCCCTCCACCCTTCGGCACTGGCAGCGGGCACCCGAGGAGCAGGTGCCAATCTCGCGGAGGAGTGCCTGATGAAGCGCATGATACTGGCGAGCTGGCTGCTGGTGCTGATCGTGGCGGCCCCCGTGAGCGCCGAACCCCGTTGGCCCGACCAGGGCTGGCAGGTCACGCCCACCTCGTTTGGCTTCGATGAACTGCTTGAGGACCTGCGGGAGGCGGTCGAGGCCGAGGGCATGTTCGTGGTCACCGAGGCGGGGCCCACCGAGGCCGCCGCAAACCGCGGGGTCACCATCCCCGGCAACCGGGTCGTCGGCGTGTTTCGCAACGACTATGCGGTTCGGATCCTGCGGCTGAGCGTCCCGGCGATGATCGAGGCCCCCATGCGCTTTTATGTCACCGAAAATGATGATGGCAGCGCCACCCTCTCCTGGAAGACGCCGTCGCATCTGCTCGAGCCCTACGTGGACGCGGCCGGCGAGGAACTGGAAACGGTGGGCCGCGAACTCGATACCCTGTTCGCTGCCATTGCCAAGCGTGCCACCGAGGCAACGGAGTAGTGACCTGGCGCTGCGCTGACCTGCTGCCCATGCCTGAAGGGTTGTCCACCGGACGTACTCAAGGACAATCGGGTGGCTCGGGACTCGCGGAGAAGGCCAGGTGGGTGAACCAGGCCGTGGCATCCACCCCGGCATTGTCACCGTCGCTCATCAGGGCGAGGCCATCGATGTGGTCCGGGCGACTCCCGAAGAGTCGCTGATAGTCCTCGCGGATATCCCGCACTTCCGCCACCCATTCGCCTACGCGGGCCTCGCCACTCTGCAGGGCCAGCAACTGGGCGCGTGAGGTAAAGGCATTGGGCCAGTCCGACCCTGCCGGCTGGCTCGAGGCCCAGACGTAGTTCACCGACTCGACCTGCCAGGGCAGCAGCCCCGTCTTGCGGGCCACATAGACCCTGGCCGGGTAATCGTCACCCGACTTTCGTGTCTCGTCGAGCCCCTCATGTATGCCTGATACCTGCCAGCACCAGTGCAGGTAGGGCGTCTCGCGAAGGTCGACCTCGCGTTCCAGGTATTTTGCCGAGGCCTGCTGCCGGGCGCTGGCCTGGAGGAGTCGCATGCCATCCCGTTCGATGACCCGGTACTGGGTCTCGCCCTCGAAATTTCGTGTCGGCCAGGCGTGAATATCATCCGGCGAGAACGTCAGGTCATCTGCTGCGATGACCGGTCCTGCGACCAGTGTCATCAACGTTAGCAGGCCGAAGAGGGAAAAGGGTCTGGTCATGGGGAAATCACTCCCTTTATATCAAGCGCTCTGGGTCGGGTCGGTGGTGTCTCTACTATCTTATGACGTCATCACGTCAACAGGGTTTCGTCATGTGATAAAGAGAAGGCGGGGGTTTGTCGTGATAGAGCTGGATCCATCTCCTCGTTACTTCATGAAGTGATAGGGTTCTTCCGATTTTCTTTCATTGATGTCGTCTCTTTTTTGGATGTGTCGTAAGGATAATGGCTTCAAGTGGACAAAGTATCAAGACCTGATTAAAGGTCTTTTATTAGCCGAGAGTCACGAGGTGTAGCCATGAAAATTCGAATCGTAACATTGGCCATGATGGCCCAGATGCTGAGTGCCGGACCCCTGATGGCGATGGACTCGGAGTATCAGGAGAAGCGTCGTCAGGCGTTGCAAGAAAAAAGTACAAGCTCGGCCATTCAGTCGGAGAACTCCATCGATCAGCGGCGCAGCAGGGATGTGAGTCAGCGTGGAGAAGGGCAGCATCGCCGGTCAGATGAAGAATGGCAGCAGACGCGAGATGCCCTGCGCTACTGGTGGAACTGATCCCCTGCCCTGGAGCGATTGAACCCGGACCTGATCCTTCAGGCCCGGGTTTCTTGCCTTGTGCGTGGGTCTTGCCCATCCTGACAGGGCATTTGCTGGAAGTGAGGAGGTTCCATGGGCAAGACGCTGATCTGGACGGCCATGGCCATGTTCGTGGCCATGCCGCTGGTGGTGCAGGCGGAAGAGCACGGGGTGAGGCACCTGCAGTCGAGCGACGATATCGATCGAGTCGAGGAGCGGCTTCGTGAGGCCATCGAGGACAAGGGACTCACCCTGATGACTGTTGTCGATCACACCGCCAATGCGGAGGGCGTGGGGCTCTCGTTGCCGGCGACCCGTACCTTCATCTTCGGTAATCCGCAGGTAGGTACGCCGATGATGCAGTGCCAGGGGAGCATGGCGCTGGACCTGCCCCAGAAGATGGTGGTGCGGGAGACGGACGAAGGCGTCAGGCTGGAGTGGAATTCGCCACACTACCTGGCCGAGCGCCACTCCCTGGAGGAATGCGACCTGCCTCTGGACAAGGTCGCCGGTGTGCTGGAGGGCGTGGCAAACGCTGCCGCAGGCCAGTGAAGTCAAGGCTGTGAAGGAGTGACGGGCCTTTAGTGCCCGTCATCGTCCTGCTCCGGGCCGAATCGCCTGCCGGCCTCATGAAGCAGCGTGAACTGTCTGTCGCATTCTCGGCAGGCGCCGCACATGGAAAGGTGTAGCCTCAGGGAAACCCGTTCCTGGAAGGTGAGAGGGCGGTCCTGCTTGAGGGACATCAGGCGGGTCGCTTCCTTGCACATCATCATGCTGTTTCCTCCTTCAGCCAGCCCTTCTCGATGCAGGCCCTGAGTCGCAGCCGGGCGCGATGCAGTATCACCCAGCAGTTGTTCTCCTTGATGTCCAGCTCCTTGCAGATATCATCGGTGGAGAGTCCCATCAGCTCGCGCAGGGAAAACACCCTGGCGGCATTGTCCGGCAGGGCGATCATGCAGGCATCGAAGACCTGCCAGAAGTGCTCGGTCTCGAAGGCTGCCTCGGGCTCTCCCCAGCTGGAAGGGCGAGCACTCTCCTGCCAGCGGCCATTCTGCTGGAATTGCCGGTCGATGGCGTCGTCCTCGTCCTCGAGAGGCTGCCAGCGGCCATGACGTTTCTGCACGCGCATGGCGTCGAGGATCTTGTACTTGAGGATGCCGAAGACCCAGGTCTCGTAGCCGGATCGCCCGGCGAAGCTTTCATTCTTTTCGATGGCGGACATCATGGCCTCCTGCACGGCATCCTCGGCCTGGCTTCGATCACGCAAGTGCATGAGGGCGAAGGAGACCAGGCGTGGCCTGACGGCCGTAAGTCGTTGTAGCCTATCGTCTTTTTCGTTCATCTAGGAGACCCTCGTTCCCTGTGCCGATGCTTGGACCAGATTCAGGCAAAGTCTAGCAGCTGGTATCAGCCAGGGTACAGGGTCTCTCGAGTGAGTCGTTCAGGCCAGGATTTCCTTACAGATTTCTCAAGGTCATCGACAGGTATTATGGGATAGATGGCATCAGTAATGCTGCTGTAATGCCATGTGTTCCTGTCCATTATTTGATGTGGATAGCAGGATATCTGGGAGGCAAAGTGCCTATTGATTCCTTGACTTCTTGATGCGGTTTGGTGTGCTTTTCAGGCAAGTTTCCCCGGCCTTCATGGGAGAGGAGGGGCGATATTCAGGCGCACTGCCACCGCGAAAGATGGGGCGGGGCGGGCCATCGTTATCGGTAACGGCCTCCCGGCACCGTGATCAGGTCGGAATGATCCGCGAGCCGATTAAGGTCCTCGGGCCTGTCCACATCCCAGAGCCGGGCGGGGCAGGCCAACCGCCAGCCCAGCTCGTCGACGCGAGCGCGCGTCTGTGCCATGACGCGGTTCGTGCCCCAGTCAATGTCCGCGAAGAGGCGGCGGTCGACTCGTCGGACCCCGACCAGTGCATAGCCGCCATCCTCGACCGGCAGGAAGACGGCATCGGCGTGCGTCAGGGCAGCCTGGCAGCGCCGAAGCAGCGCCGGGGTGAGTGCCGGGCAGTCGTTGCCGATCAGCACTCCCGGTGCGTCCATGGCCTGCAGGGCTTGGTGCATGCGCTCCCCCAGGTCGCCTTCTGGCTGGGCGCGAAGCCTAAGGCCATGCCGATCGGCCAGTTCCCGGAACATGGGATGGGCATGATCCAGTGCCGTCCACAGGGTGATGCACTGCGGCGAGGTCGCCGCAAGGGCCGTAGCCACCGCATGGCGCAGCAGTCGCTCGTGCAGCCGGCAGGCGCCCTCGGCGCCCAAGGCCGGGATCAGGCGCGTCTTCACCTGTCCGGGAATCGGTGCCTTGGCCAGTATCGCCAGGGGAAAGGTCCCGTGAGCATCAGCGGACATGGCGATACGCCCGGGCCAGGTCATCCGCCGTCACTCCTCGCCAGTAGCGCCAGCGCAATCGCCACATCAGGCGGATGGTGGTCCAGGCGCCCTGTTGGTCCCAGCGCCGGCCACTGCTGGCCACCTTCTCCGTCAAGCAGGCGGGAGGCGATTGCCGCTTGAGTCGCCGCGACATCTCGATGTCCTCCATCAGCGGTTGGTCGGGAAAGCCGCCCGCGGCGTCGAAGGCCTCCCGGGTCATGAACAGCCCCTGGTCGCCGGTGGCAATGCCCGTCAGGCGCGAGCGCAGGTTCATGGCGACGGCGATCACGGGCAGCAACAGATGATGCCCCTCCAGTCGTACATCGAAGCGGCCCCAGCAATGTCCATCCGCAAGGGCCGAGGCGATCAACCGATCGGCGCCTCGCGGAAGTCGCGTATCGGCATGCAGGAACAGCAGGTGATCTCCGCGGGCCTCGCGAGCCCCGGCATTCATCTGACGGGCCCGGCCGGGTTCGCTGACGATCACCATTGATGCCAGGGGGCGTGCCCGGGCCACCGTGTCGTCGAGGCTGCCCCCATCCACGACCACTGTCTCCATGCCCTCGACGCCGTCGGCCTCCCATGGCGTCAGTCGGGTCAGCAACTCCTCGATGGTGGCCGCTTCATCCAGTGTCGGGATGATGATGCTGAGCCTCGGTATGTCCGTCATGCCGATACGCCTCCCGATGTGCGGATCGATGCTGAGATCCTCTGGGTATGATATGTCGCCTGATCCTTACAGTGCGGCGGTGGCTGGCGGGCCTGTAAGGCGTCCCTGGACGATACGACAGAAACGCAGGGTCGCCGATACCGGGTACAAGAGAAGGGCAGGTCATGAGGCGGCTGCATGCCTGTTGGCTGGCCCTGCCGTCATCCATCTCCTGAGTCGCCGGAGGGAGCCATCGATGTCCAACATGCTCGAGCGCTGCGGCTATGGGCTCGGTTGCTGGCTCTCCTGTCCCAGGCCCTGGCACAGCCCCCTGTTGCCGGTTGATAAGGGCGTCCGGTCATGTCTCGAGCCCGGTGATGTCCTGCTGGTCGAGGGCTCCTCGCGGATCAGCACGGTGATCAAGTACCTGACGCAGTCCACCTGGTCCCATGCCGCCCTCTATGTCGGCGAGGGCGGCTGTCCCGGGTCGGCAGCCTCGGTCCAGGGCGGCGGCTTTGTCGAGGCGGACCTCGCCGAGGGGGTGCGGGTGGTGGGATTCGAGGAGTTCGAGGGCTATCCGCTGCGCATCTGCCGTCCGGTAGGCCTGGGGCCTCAGGACCTCGAGCGATTGATCGCCTTTGCCTGCGGGCGCGTGGGTCACCGCTACGACCTTCGCAACATCCTCGATCTGGCCCGTTACCTGCTGCCCTTGCCTCCCGTGCCCATGCCCTGGCGACGACGCATGCTCGGGCTGGGCAGCGGGGATCCGACCCGGGCCATTTGCTCGACCTTGATCGCCGAGGCCTTCCAGTCGATTCGCTATCCGATCCTGCCGATCCCCGTGGCGGGCGAGGCGAAAATGTTCCAGCGCCGGCACCATACGCTGTTCACCCCCCGCGATTTCGATCTTTCCCCCCTGGTTCGATGTCGTCAAGCCCGGCCTGGCAGGGGGCTTCGACCCCCATGAGCTGCACTGGCAGGAGCCGGCCTGAGCCCGTCCTGGGGCAGGGGCCCAGAGGCTCAGTGGGACAGTTCGATCACTCGCCCACCGGCATCCTCGGCGTCCTCGGCGTCGTGGGTCACCAGCAGGCTGGGGAGGCCGGCCTCGCGCAGGCGGTCGAACACCAGCCGGCGCATCTCGTGACGCAGGTGGGTGTCGAGCTTCGAGAAGGGTTCGTCGAGCAGTACCGCGCAGGGGGCCGACAGCAGCAGGCGCATCAGCGCCACCCGGGCCTTCTGGCCGCCGGAGAGGGTGGCCGGGTCCCGGTCGCCGAAGCCGGCGAGGCCGATGGTTGCCAGGGCCTGCTCGACCCGAGCGGCCTTGTCGGCGCTGGCCCCGGGCATGCCGAAGCGCAGGTTGCCGCCCACCGAGAGGTGGGGGAAAAGCAGCGGGTCCTGGAACAGCAGGCCGATGCCGCGGCGCTCGGCCGGCAGGCCGCCGATCTCGTGACCATCGAGCAGCACCTGGCCGCTGGCCCGGAACTCGGGGGCCAGGAAGCCAGCGAGATAGGCGAGCAGGGTCGACTTGCCCGAGCCGGAGGGCCCCATGACGGTGAGGACCTCACCGGGGCCGATCTCGGCATCGAGCTCCACCAGGAGCTGGTCGCCCAGCCGGATGCAGATATCACGGAGTTCGAGTCGATGGGTGGCGTTCATGGGGCTCCCTGCATGCCGCGTCGCCGCGACCATAGCAACCTGGGCAGGCCGACGGCGAGGATGAAGCCTGCCAGCGGAAGGCAGGCCTGCACCAGTGCCCAGACGCCGATCACCCGGCGATTGGCGCCGGCGGCCAGCGAGACGGCCTCGGTGGTCACGGTGGTGATGCGTCCGGCGCCCAGTAGCTGGGTGGGCAGATACTGGCCGATGCTGACCGCCAGCCCCACGGCCAGGGCGGTGAGGATCGGCGCCAGCAGCATCGGCAGGCGTACCCGCCAGAAGGCCCCGTTGCACGAGGCCCCCAGCGTCAACGCCAGGCGTGACCAGCGCGGGTCGAAGCGGCGGTAGGCCTCGGAGAGCGAGAGGAAGACGTAGGGCAGCACGAACAGCAGGTGGCCGAAGATGATCAGGCCGTGGGTCGGTCGGGTACCGAGCTGCTCCATCACTACCACTAGCCCGAACAGGAAGGCGATCTGCGGGACGATCAGCGGCAGGTAGAGCAACCACAGGGCCCGCGAGGGGTGTCGGCCGGTGCGCTGCTCGTTTTCAAGGGCCGCCAGGGCCAGGGTCACGGCGAGCAGTGTCGAGACCAGGGCGATCAGCGCCGTCGAGGCGACCGGCCCGGCAAGCGAGGGCAATACCCGGGCCCAGTGGGCGGCGGTGAAACTTCCCGGCAGGGCATCGGGAAAGCGCCAGAAGCCTGCCACGGAGTGGATCGCCAGGCCGGCGATGCCGACGAAGGCGATCACCGTGGCCAGCAGGATCCACAGCTTGCCGGCGATCCGAAGCCCTGTCTCGCCCTGACGGCGCCCTCCTCGTGCGATCCAGGTGCCCATCAGCCGGCTGGCGACCCGCTCCAGTCCCCACCAGATCGCCAGCGCCATGGCGGTGACGCCGAGCTGCAGGATCGCGCCGGCCGAGGCCAGGAAGCGCTTGTCGAGGTCGGGGTCGCTGAACCAGCCGAGGATCGACACGGCCAGCGTAGGGGGCAGGGTGGGGCCGAGGATCATCGCCACATCCACCACCGACGAGGCGTAGGCGATCACCGCATAGACCGGCAGGCGGATCAGCGGATAGAGCGACGGGGCGACGACCTTCCACCAGGCCAGGGTCGGGCGGTAGCCCAGCGAGCGCGCCATGGCGACGCGCCGTTCGGGGTCGAGCTGGGGCAGGGCCGCCAGGCTCATCAGCAGCAGGAAGGGAATCTCCTTGATCACCAGCCCCGCGATCAGGGAGAGCCCCCAGGGGTCCTGGACGATCAGCAGGTCCGGGGGGCGCTCCCAGCCGGTCAGCCCTGGCGAGGCGAGTCGTGCGACCAGCCCCGAGGGAGCGATCAGGAAGGCCAGCCCGAAGGCCGCGGCGGCATGGGGAATGGAGAGCAGCGGCGAGACCAGCCGCCGGATCCAGCGGTCGAACCGGCTGCCGGTTACAGCGGCAAGATAGAGCATCACCACCGCCAGCGAGATGGCGGTGGCGAGCAGTCCGCTGGCGAGGCTGATGGCGGCCGAGCGCCAGATGCCGGGCTCGGCAAACAGGGCCCGCCAGGGGGCGAGCGACAGGCTCTCCCCGCCCAGGGCCGGCAGGTAGCCGAAGGCTGGCAGCAGGGCCATGCCCAGGCCGGCAAGGATCGGGGCCACCAGCAGCGCGACGAGCAGCACGGGAGCCAGGCGCAGCATCATCGAACGGGCCTCGTCGCGGGAGCGGTCGGGGCGTGGTCCCTGGCCATCAGTTGCCGATATAGCGGGCCTGCCAGGCATCCTGCAGGGCCGTCATCCAGCTGGGGTGCGGCTCGGGCAGCGTCTGCTGCAGGGCGCCTGCGAGCAGCATCGCCGGGTTACTCTCGTCCAGGGCGAACATGGCCCGGGTGTCGTCATCGAGGCGGGCCACATCGAGCACGGTGTGATCCCCCCAGACGGCAAGGTCCTGCTTGTGTGCCTGGGCCTCCGGTGAGAGCAGAAAATCGGCGACCACCATGGCCCCGGCCTTGTGGGGCGAGTTGAAGGGGATGGCCACGAAGTGCACGTTGCCCAGGGTGCCGCCCTTCGGCACATAGCTGCGGGTGCTTTCCGGCAGTTCGAAGTCGGCGACCGCCGCCGCCGGCTCCGAGGGCGTGAAGGTGAAGGCCAGCGCCAGTTCGCCGTTGCCCATCAGGCTGCGCATCTCGGGCCCGGTCGCGGGGAACTGCCGACCACTGCGCCACAGGTGGGGGTGGAGCGCATCCAGGTAGTCCCAGAGCGGGGCAGTGACGGCCGCGAAGTCGCCCTCCTCGACCGGCGCATAGAGTGCCTCCTCCTCATCGGTCAGCTCGATCAGGGCCTGCTTGAGGAAGGTGCTGCCGGTGAAGTCGGGGATCCTCGGGTAGGTGAAGCGGCCGGGGTTGGCCTCGGCCCATTCCAGCAGGGCTGGAATATCCTGCGGGGGCGCAGCGACCTCGTCGCTATCATAGTAGAAGGTGATCTGTGCCCGGCCCCAGGGGGACTCGTACCCCTCCGTGGGCAGGGTGAAGTCGGTGACCACTTCGGGGTTGTGCTCGGGGTGGGTGAGCGCGAAGTTCGGCAGCGACCCGGCGAAGGGACCGAACAGCAGGTCGTTGGCCTTCATGGTGGCGAAGTTCTCGCCATTGATCCAGATCAGGTCGACATTGCCGTCGTCACCGTTGCCGGCCTGCTTTTCCGCCAGCACCCGAGAGACCGCCTCGGCGGTGTCGCCGACCTTGACATGGGTGAGCGCAATATCGAACTGCGCCTCGACCCGCCCGGCGACCCAGTCGATATAGTCGTTGGTGCGCTGCTCACCGGCCCAGGCATACCAGTAGACTGCCTGGCCGCGCGCCTCGTCGAGCACGGCCTCCCAGTCCGACGGGTCGGGCGCGGCCGCGAGGCCCGTGGACGTGAGCATCATTGCCGGCAGCAGGGCAGCGAGCCGGGGGAAGGGTGCGCGCATTGCAGGGGTCCTCTTTTCTGGGGAGACAGCGTGAAGGGGCGGTCGAGAGGGCAGGCTTCAATCGTGAGCAGGGGCAGAGAGCAGGCGCGTCAGCACGCGACTCTCCTGCCGCACATGTTCGATCACGGTCACGGAAAGGTAGTGGTCGACCCTCTCGCGAACGTGGGCAATCAGGGCATCGTCGCTCAGCTCGGCGGACCAGTCCTCGCCGCGGGCCTGGGTGTCCCGGGAGTGAAGGTTACTGGCTCGCCACTTCGCGCACCAGGTCAGCGACCAGAGCCACATGGCCCGCCGGCTCGCCAGCAGCGTGTCGGTGTCGCCGTCGAAGCCCGTGGCGGCGATCCAGTGACGATAGAAGGCGGCCACCTCGGCGGGGAGCAGTTCGGTGCGGCTCTGCAGGTCCCAGGTGGTGGAGGTGTAGAGGCTGGCGTGGGCCAGGTCGAAGCCCACCAGGCCGTAGCGGCACTTCTCCAGGTCCACCAGCACGGCGCGTCCTGACTCGGTGATCAGGAAGTTGCCGGGATGGGCATCGAAGCTGATCAGTCGCGGCTCGGCGCCAGGCCCGGGAGGCAGGCGTTCCGGCAGGGCGGCCAGCTCGGCCTCGATCAGCGCTCGGACGTCCGCTTCCAGCCCGGCCTGGTCGAGGAAGCGCGCCTGGTCCCTGATCTCCTCGAGCATCGCCGTCCAGGGGGCGGCGGGTGACAGCAGCGGTGGGCGCGACTCGGCATCGGGCACGTCCAGTAGATGGAAGCTGGCCAGCGCCTCGGCGATGTCGGGCAGATCATCCGGGAGTCGCGCCGGGCGACCCCGGATGGCACTGACCAGCAGCCCGCCGCGCGGCAGCGACGGGCCGGGCGGGAGGATGCCGTGCAGGGAGGGGGCATGGCCGCCCTGGCTGGCGCGCTCGAAGCAGGCCGCCTGGTAGGCGAGGTTGGCGGCGGGGTCGAGTCGCATCTGGCTCTGCTTGGGTAATCGCGCCACCCAGTCGATCTGATCCCGCTCGAGCCACACGTGGTGATGGGCCAGGCCCGTATCGGCCATCGGGTGCATGGCCTGAATGTCCGCGTCATGACCGGTGTGGCGCAGGGCCACGGCCAGGGTATGGCAGAGATCCGGTCGGGCCTGTGGCGACGCGGGGCGAACGGCGATATCCGGCATGACGCTCCTCGGGTGATGTGGTTGCAGTCGATGATGGAGGGTCGTGCGACGCAAGGCGTTCCTTACAGGCGGGGTGATGGTGAGCTCCCCGATGGCCTGTTGCATCTCGGCGGCCTGTAAGCCTGGGGCACCGTCATCGACATAGGGGAACCGTTGTTGCGACACGGTGGAGCGAGGGCTCCGGATATCTTCTGGATGAACACAAGCGAAGGTGAACAATATGTCACAGCATGACGATAAGCGCCGCAAGCTCCTGGGCCGCCTGAATCGGCAACTGGCCTACACGGCGCCGCTGCTCGCCCTGGTGGTGGGGGGTGCCGTCCTTCAGGCCTCGGCAGGTGATGACGCGGCCGTTGCCGACTTTGCTTCGCCCTCCGATACGTCCCTGATGCTGGCCAGCAACCACGCAGAGGGGGCCGCCGAGGCGCAGGGTGAAGCCGAGGGAGAAGCCCAGGGCGAGGCAGAGGGTCAAGCGGAAGGCGAGGCAGAGGGTCAAGCGGAAGGCGAAGCCGAAGGTGAGGCCGAGGGAGGCGACAGCGCCGCGGTGGCAAGGCCCGAGGGGTATTCGCCGGCCTACAGCGAGACCGGCGACAATCCCCGGGAGATGCTGGTCCGCGGCGAGGAACTCTATTACGACACCTCCTTGAGCAGCAATGGCCTTGCCTGCGCGAGCTGCCACGGCAGTGACGGTCAGGACATGGGCTACAACCCGACATTCGAACAGCCCTTCCCCCATCGGGTGGCGATGGCCGCCAACCAGTTCGGGATGTCGGAAGTGCACGCCGACGAGATGGTGCAGATCTGCATGGTGGCGCCGATGGCGGCCGAGCCGCTGGAGTGGGGCAGCGAGGAGCTGACCTCACTGGCGGCCTACATGGTGGAGGTGCAGAGGCGCGTTGCCGGAGAGCCGCATGACCTCTGAGCCCGGCCTGCGGCTCTGAACTCGCTCACCTCTCTCCTCTGCCATCGTCCCCGGGCCCGCCAGGTGGCGGGCCCGGTTGCCTGCGACGAGGCCATCTCCTTCCCCTTCGACTGGAGGCAGGCTGTTGCCGCCCATGGGTCCACTGCCTACGCTGATATCGGCAATGACTGAACCACTGTTCCCCAATGAGGTTCTCAGGAACAGGCACTGAAGGGCGGGTACGAGATGACGAATCCAGAACGCAGGGGCATGGCCGGGCGCATCCTGATGCTGGCAAGCCTGCTGTGTCTGGCGCTCGGTGCGCTGCTGGCCTGGCAGGTGCAGGCGCAGCAGGGTGAGCGTACCGCGCTGGTGATGACGATCGACGATGCCATCGGGCCGGCCATCAGCGACTATTTCCTGCGTGGCCTGGAACTCGCCGAGGAGCGCGATGCCGAGCTGGTCGTGGTCGAGATGGACACCCCCGGCGGGCTCGATGCCTCGATGCGCTCGATGATCCGCGCCATGCTCACTTCCAGTGTGCCGGTGGCCATCTATGTCTCGCCGGTGGGGGCCCGGGCGGCCAGCGCCGGGACCTACCTGCTCTATGCCAGCCATGTGGCAGCCATGGCGCCGGCCACCCATCTCGGCTCGGCGACCCCGGTGCAGATCGGCGGCGGTGGCCTGCCGGGACTCGGCGATGACGACGATGGGGGAGAGGGCGACGCCCGGGCACAGGAGGCAGAGGAGAGTGACGCGCCGGCAACCGGGAGCGAGGATGATTCCGGCAACGGGGCCGATGCCGATAACGCAGCAGCCGGCGGCGAAGGAGAGGCCAGCGAGGAGGGCGGCGACGACCGACGGCGTGGCGAGACGGCCATGGAGCGCAAGGTGCTGGAGGACGCGGTGGCCTATATCCGCTCGCTCGCCGAACGCCATGGCCGCAATGCCGACTGGGCGGAGCAGGCCGTGCGCGAGGCGGTCAACCTCACTGCCCGGGAGGCCCTGGAGCAGAACGTCACCGACGTGGTGGCCACTGACCTGGAGGATCTACTGACCCAGGTTGACGGGCGCACGGTGGTGATGGAGGACGGCGAGCGAACCCTGGCCACGGCCGATCTGGCCGTCGAGCGCTTCGATCCGGACTGGCGGACCAAGCTGCTGGCCGTGATCACCAATCCCAATGTCGCCTACTTCCTGATGATCATCGGCTTCTACGGGCTGATCTTCGAGCTGTCCAACCCGGGCAGCCTGGTGCCGGGGACCATCGGCATCATCTCGCTGCTGCTGGCACTGTTTGCCTTCCAGGTGCTGCCGGTCAACTACGCCGGCCTGGCGCTGATCCTGGTGGGGCTGGGGCTGATCGTGGGCGAGGCACTGATGCCCAGTTTCGGCATTCTCGGGATAGGCGGCATCGTCGCCTTCGTGATCGGATCGGTGATGCTGATGGACGCGGACAACCTGAACATCTCGCTGCCGATGATCGGCGGCATCGCCCTGCTGGCGGCGGGCCTGATGCTGTGGGTGATGACCCGCTTCATCGGGCTGCGTCGTCGCGTGCCCCGGACCGGCCAGGAGGAGCTCGTCGGCAGCGAGGCCAAGGCACTCGAGGATTTCGCGGGACAGGGTCATGTGCGGCTGATGGGGGAGCGCTGGAATGCCCGCAGTACCCAGCCGCTGACCCGGGGGCAGGCGGTGCGCGTGACGGCGGTCGACGGCCTGACCCTGGAGGTAGAGCCGCTCGACGCCTCGTCCTGAGGCCCCGGCACGTTTCCCGGCGCCGGCGCCTGCCGTCGCCGGACACATCGAAGGAGAGCAAGCCATGTTGATTTCCTATCTCGTTCCGGTCGTCCTGCTGATCATGTTGCTGGCGGCCTCGATCCGCATCCTGCCCGAATACAAGCGGGGGGTGGTGTTCTTCCTCGGCCGCTTCCAGGCGGTGAAGGGGCCGGGCCTTTTGATCATCATTCCCGGCATCCAGAAGATGGAGGTGGTCGACCTGCGGGTTATCACCATGGACGTGCCGGAGCAGGACGTCATCTCCCAGGACAACGTCACCGTCAAGGTCAATGCGGTGCTCTACTTCCGGGTAGTGGACCCGGAGAAGGCGATCATCCAGGTGGAGAACTTCGTCAATGCCACCAGCCAGCTGGCCCAGACCACGCTGCGCTCGGTGCTCGGCAAGCACGACCTCGACGAGATGCTCTCCGAGCGCGACAAGCTCAACGACGACATCCAGGAGATCATCGACAGTTCCGCCGAGAGCTGGGGCATCAAGGTGGCCAACGTGGAGATCAAGCACGTCGACCTCGACGAGAGCATGATCCGCGCCATCGCCCGCCAGGCCGAGGCCGAGCGCGAGCGGCGCGCCAAGGTGATCCACGCCGAGGGCGAGTTGCAGGCCTCCAGGAAGCTGGTGGAGGCGGCCAACGTGATGGCCGAGAACTCCGCCGCGCTGCAGCTGCGTTACCTGCAGACCATGAGCGACATGAGCAACAAGAACGCCTCCACCATCTTCTTCCCGCTGCCCATGGACATCATGGAGGCCTTCAAGCACATGAAGGCCTCGCCCGCCGCCCAGGCGCGCACCGGCGGCGGCGCCCCGGATGACGCCTCCTGATCCCGTCCTGCCACGGCCAGCCGGTCGTGGCAGCCCTTGCCCGGGCGGATGGATGCAGCGCCATGGCATCTCTGCTAGACTCCCGCGCTCTTATCGGGTGCATTGATGCGACTTTCGTCCGATGGCGCCCCACCGATGCCGAGCAAGGGAAACGACAGCACGTGATGACTCCCCTGGCAGGGCTGGCCACGCCGCCCTAGCGCACCCTCCCTAATCTCCCGGCGATGCCACCGTCATCGGTGCGTCATCGCTCGACATCACGCTGATGTCGCGGGCGCCCCTGCGCGCCATCCGGCGGCTTGCGCCTTCTCCTGAATCTGCCAACGGCGACAGCGCCCCACCGGGGTGCCGGGAAGGGCATGCGCACGACAGGATCCCGACGCCTCACGGCCCATCCATCCCCCCTGACTGGACCGCAGCATGTACGAGAAAATGAAACTGAGTTGGTTCTCCAACCTCAAGGGCGACACCCTCTCGGGCATCGTCGTCGCCCTGGCATTGATCCCCGAGGCCATCGCCTTCTCCATCATCGCCGGGGTCGACCCCAAGGTGGGCCTCTACGCCTCCTTCGCCATCTGCGTGATCATAGCCTTCGCGGGCGGGCGCTCGGGCATGATCTCGGCGGCCACCGGGGCCATGGCGCTGCTGATGGTCACCCTGGTCAAGGAGCACGGCCTGCAGTACCTGCTGGCCGCCACCCTGCTGACCGGCGTCTTCCAGATCCTCGCGGGCTATCTCAGGCTCGCCGAGCTGATGCGTTTCGTGTCGCGCTCGGTGGTCACCGGCTTCGTCAATGCCCTGGCGATCCTGATCTTCATGGCCCAGCTGCCCGAGCTCACCGGCGTGACCTGGCACGTCTACGCCATGACGGCGGCCGGCCTGGCGATCATCTACGGCTTCCCCTACCTGCCGGTGGTGGGCAAGCTGCTGCCGTCGCCGCTGGTGTGCATCCTGGCGCTCACCGCGGTCTACATGCTGACCGGTATGGAGATCCGAAGCGTCGGTGACATGGGCGAGCTGCCCGACAGCCTGCCGGTCTTTCTGTGGCCCGAGGTCCCGCTCAACCTCGAGACGCTGATGATCATCCTGCCCTATTCGCTGATGCTGGCCGTGGTGGGCCTGCTGGAGTCGATGATGACCGCCACCATCGTCGACGACCTGACCGACACCAAGAGCGACAAGAACCGTGAGTGCAAGGGCCAGGGCATCGCCAACCTCGGCGCCGGCCTGCTTGGCGGCATGGCGGGCTGCGCGATGATTGGCCAGTCGGTGATCAACATCAAGTCCGGCGGTCGCCGTCGCCTGTCGACCCTGATTGCCGGCGTGGCGCTGCTGCTGATGGTGGTGTTCCTCTCCGACTGGGTCTCCCAGATTCCCATGGCGGCCCTGGTGGCGGTGATGATCATGGTCGCCATCGGCACCTTCAGCTGGAGCTCCATCAAGGACCTCAGGAAGCACCCGATGAGCACCAACATGGTGATGGTGGCCACCGTGGTGGTGACCGTGGGCACCCACAACCTGGCCATCGGCGTCTTCGTCGGCGTGCTGCTCGCCGCCATGAACTTCGCCAACAAGGTAGGCAATATCCTCTACATCGGCAGCGAGGAGGCCGACGAGGGCAACGCCCGGCTCTACAAGGTAGTGGGCCAGGTGTTCTTCGCCTCCTCCGAGCGCTTCGGCGAGGCCTTCGACTTCAAGGAGACGGTGGAGAAGGTGACCATCGACCTGTCGCGCGCCCACTTCTGGGACATCACCGCCGTCCAGGCGCTGGACCGTATCGTGATCAAGTTCCGGCGTGAGGGCACCGAGGTGGAGATGATCGGCCTCAACGAGGCGAGCGCCACCATCGTCGACCGCTACGCGGTGCATGACGATCCCGAGGCCGTCGAGAAGCTGATGGGCGGCCATTGACCCGCCGGACGGATGATGTAGAAGGTGAAGAGATGACCATACACGCCAGCTTCAGGACAAGACGATGACAGAACAGGTGATGGCCGCCATCGACGGCTCGAAGTTCTCGGAAGGAGTGTGCGACTACGCCGCCTGGGCCAGCCTGGCGCTGGGGGCCCCGCTTACCTTCCTGCATGTGAACGACAACCATCCCCAGACCGCCGAGGCGGACCTTTCGGGCAACATCGGCCTGGGGTCGCGGGAGCACCTGCTCGAGGAACTCTCCGAACTGGAGGAGAAGCGGGCCAAGGTGGCCCAGGAACAGGGCCGGCTGATGCTCAAGGCGGCCAGGGATCGGGCCGTCGAGGACGGCGTGGCCGAGCCGGCCGGTCGCCAGCGCAACGGTACCCTGGTGGAGACCCTGGAAGAGCTGCAGGAGGAGATGCGCCTGCTGGTGATCGGGAAGCGCGGCGAGATGGCCCACCAGGACGGTGACCATCTGGGGAGCAACCTGGAGCGGGTGGTGCGCACCCTGCACCGGCCGATCCTGATGGTGCCGGAGTCCTTCAGGCAGCCGGAGAAGGTGATGCTGGCCTTCGACGGCAGCAAGACCACCCGCAAGGGGGTGGAGATGCTGGCCAAGAGCCCGCTGTTCGACGGTATCCCGGTGCACGTGGTCATCGTCGGCGCCGAGACCGGGGACAACCGCTCCCAGCTCGACTGGGCGCTCAAGACCCTGCGTGATGCGGGCCACGAGGCCGAGGGTGCCATCCGCGCCGGTGAGGTGGAGGCGACCCTGCGCGGCTACCAGGAGGAGCAGGGCATCGACCTGCTGGTGATGGGCGCCTATGGCCACTCGCGCATCCGCCACCTGCTGGTGGGCAGTACCACCACCACCATGCTGCGCAAGGCCAAGGGGCCGGTGCTGCTGCTGCGCTGATCGCCATCGCCTGCACCACGCGACGCCGGCCTCCGGGCCGGCGTCGTCGCGTCAGGCTCCCCGGGCCTCGGGGCTCGCCAGCACGCCCTGGGCCAGCGCCCAGCCGATGACCAGCAGCGCCAGCATGCCGACCAGGACATGGGAGAAGGAAGCGCCCAGGTCTAGCGCGATGCCCAGCAGCGCCGGCGCGATCCCCGTGGAGAAGACCATGGCGGCGCTCAGGGTGGCGCGCACCGTGCCCAGGTGCTCGGCGCCCCACAGGCGCACCAGCAGGCTGGTGGCGATGGACTCCTGGGCCCCCATGGCGAGCCCCCCGCCCACCATCAGCGCCCAGACGCCGGCGTG
This sequence comes from Halomonas sp. CKK8, assembly GCF_029625235.1. NCBI lineage: Bacteria > Pseudomonadati > Pseudomonadota > Gammaproteobacteria > Oceanospirillales > Halomonadaceae > Halomonas > Halomonas sp. CKK8. Next base: position 804,616 of record NZ_CP121193.1, read on the forward strand.
GCCGCCGGCGAGGATGGCCACCACCAGGGCCAGCGCATAGGGCAGCAGGTAGAGCCTTGCCAGGCGTACCGGGCCGAGCCTGTCGACCCAGCGCCCACCCAGCAGGGCGCCGGGCAGCTTGGCCAAGCCCATGCCGGTCAGGGCCAGGGCATAGACGGTAAGGGAACTGCCCAGGTCCTCGGTCATGCGTGCCTGGTAGATGAAGAGCCCGGTCATGGTGACCGGCAGGATCATCAGCAGCGGCAGCAGCTGCCAGAAGCGCGCCTCGCGGAAGGGGCGCGGACCGTGGCGGCGCTGGCCACGCGCCGGGCGCTTGCCCGGTGCCTTCGGCCAGGGGCCGCGAAGCAGCAGCGGTACCCAGAACAGCGCCAGCAAGGCCACCAGCAGCCACCACAGCTCCCGCCAGCCCAGCCACACCAGCAGGGCCGCCATCAGTGGCGGTAGTGCCGTCTCCCCCAGCATGATACCCATGCCGACCAGCCCCAGGGCGCGACCGCGCAGGCTGACGAACTCCCGGCCGGCGAGGGTGTTGCCCAGGTGGGTCATCATGCCCTGGCCACACAGGCGCACCAGGCCCAGTCCCAGCAGCCCGGTGATCCACCAGGGCGAGAGGGTGAGCAACGCCACGCCGGCGAGCAGCGCGCCGATCACCGTCAGCGCGAAGCGTCGCGGCGCCACCCAGTCGATGCTGGGGCCGAGGCGCAGCACGGCGAACCCCGCGACCAGGGTCACCGCGGCATAGGCGGTCCCGAACTGGCCGGCGCTGAGCCCCAGCCGCGTGGAGATCGGCGCCTGGAAGAGGCCGATGAAGAAGCTCTGGCCGAGGCTCGAGGTGAACATCGCCAGGAAGGCGATGCCCAGCAGCCCGCGATGATCCCGCAGCAGGGTGCGGTACCCCATGGTGACCTCCGGTGCGTGATGACTGGCAAGTCGGGAGTGCGGCGGCAGGACCGCGGTGGCAAGATGGAGCCATGGTGGCCCCGCCGGTGAAGGCGACCCAGGGTATCAGCTTGAGTGCATACGGTGGCGTGCCGGGCTGATCCAGAGGTTCCGGAAGTGGAGGCGATGATGAACCACCCTGAGCTGGAGATGGACGCCGTGGTGAGGCGCTTGCACGCGCTGCGCGCCGAACTGCTCGAGCAGAGCGACGCCAGCCGCGACGCCCGCGACACCGTGCTGCTGGACCAGACCTCGGTGGGGCGTCTTTCACGCATGGATGCCCTGCAGGGGCAGGCCATGGCCAAGGCCGAGGAGCAGCGTCGCCAGCTGGCGCTGCGGCGCATCACGGGGGCCCTCGCGCGAATCGAGAAGGGCGAGTATGGCGAGTGTATCGAGTGCGGTGAATGGATCGGCGCCAGGCGCCTGGAAGGCGATCCCCTGGTGCTGAAATGCATCGATTGCGCCGAGTGACGCGGCGCTGACCCGATCAATGGAGAGACCACGATGAGCATCGAGCGACACGACACCAAGGCGCGCATGAGCCGCGCGGTGATCCACAACGGCATGGCCTGGCTGTGCGGCCAGGTGGCCGGCCCCGAGGCCCGTCACGGCGACATCACCGAGCAGACCGAGAGCATGCTCGAACGCCTCGATGGCCTGCTCGCCGAGATCGGCTCCGACCGGGAGCATCTGCTCTCGGCGACCATCTACCTCAAGGAGGGCCACGACTTCGCCGCCATGAACGCCGTCTGGGATGCCTGGGTGCCCACCGGCCATGCGCCGGCGCGCACCTGCGTCTGCGCGCCCATGCCCGCCGACGAGCTGAAGGTGGAGATCACCGTCACCGCCCTGGTGCCGGGCCGCTAGCCGGCAGGGCGCCGTAATGCCCCCTGCCAGCGCCTAGCGCTGGCAGGGGTCGTCGATGATGGCAGTCTCCTGCGGCCGCAGGCGTCGCGAGAGGGCGTCCACGGCGATGTTGAGGGCCGCGGTGACCAGCAGCAGGAAGAAGGCCACGTCGAACAGCAGGTACTCGAAGTTCGCATCGATGTAGTAGCCCAGGGTGGCCACCCCCAGCATGCCGAGGATGGCCGTCTCGCGCAGGATCACTTCGGCACGGTAGTAGAGCAGGGCCAGCATGCCCGGATAGAGCCGCGGCAGCAGCTCGTAGGCCAGCCGGCCCGTGGCGTTCACCCCCGGCATGCCGGGGGTGATGGCGTCCGCATGGCGTGCCACCAGGAAGGCGATCAGCGCGCCGTTGTGCAGCGCCAGCGCCAGCCAGGCGGGCAGCAGCGACGGCCCCAGCAGCAGCAGGAAGAAGAAAGCCAGCATCAGTTCCGGCGTCGAGCGCAGGAAGACCAGCAGGCTCCGTCCGGCCAGGCGGGTCGCCGGGTTGCCGAAGTGGCGGCAGGCCAGCGGCCACAGCGCCAGGGCGACCAGCAGGGCCCCCACGCTGCCGAGCAGGCCGAGCAGCAGGGTGTTGCCGATGGCCGGGCCCAGGTCGGGGATGCGGGCCAGCCAGTCGATGAGGCCGCGCCAGTCGCCCTCGAGCAGCGCCGGTGGCCAGATGTCCTGGCTGACGAAGCGCCACAGGAGGCCGCCCTCCAGTGCCGGCCAGGGGCCCAGCAGCAAGGCGCCACCGAGCGCCAGCAGCGGCATCAGCCGCCGGTGGCCCCACCAGGGCAGGCTGGCGATCAGCAGGTAGAAGAGCCACAGCAGCGCCCCGGCCTCGTGGTAGCGCCCCTCGCGGAAGGCAGTCTCGAGCTGGAAGCCCAGGGTCGGCAGGCCGACGAAGCCCAGCAGCACGCTGGCGCGCAGCGCGCACTCGAAGCGGTAGCGCGTGTAGGCGGCGAGCCGGGTCCAGGCCAGCGGCAGTTCGGTATAGACGAAGCGCGACAATCGCCCGACCCCGGGCGGCAGGGCGTCGCGCGGCGCACCGGGTATCTGCTCCAGGATCTCGGCATAGACCTTGGCGAAGATGCCGGCATAGGGAATCGCCAGGGCCAACAGGGCCGTGGCGGCGGAGAGGCCGAACACCTGCAGGAAGAGCAGTGCCCAGAACAACTCGTGGATCGCCCGCACGAAGGCGCAGCCGGCGCGTACCAGCCGTGAACGGGCGAACAGCAGGGCCAGCGGGAAGCCCAGCACAATCCCGCCGAGCGTCCCCCAAAGGGCCACGGCCACGGTCAGGCCCAGCGCCTCCAGCGGTGACTCCAGCGCCCCCCAGGCGGGCCAGGCCAGCCCCCGGGCCATGCGTCCGAGCTCCGCCCAGGGGTCGCGGGTCAGCACCGCCAGGTCGGCGAAGGGCACCAGCACCACCGCCAGCGCCACCAGGGTCAGGCTGTGGCGCGCCAGGCGCACGCCGGGGCTCTGGCCTCCCAGCCAGCCTGGCCGGGGCACCCGGGTGCGAGACTGGGCCTGGGTCATGGCCGGCCCCGGGAGGCGGCTTCTCCCGTCTGGCCATCGGCGTCGGGATAGAGGCCGTCCAGGTCCGCCAGGCCCAGTTCGCGAGCCGGCGCATCGATCACCAGCCGGCCGTCACGCAGGCCCCATACCCGGTCGAAGTGGCTGAGCGCCAGCTCCCGCTGGTGGAGGGCGATCACCGAGGTGGCGTGGCGTTGGTCGATCATCGCCAGCAGGCGCAATGCCTGGTGGGGGTCGACGCTGGCCACCGGCTCGTCACCGAGGAACAGCGCCCGCTGCTGGTAGAGGGCTCGGGCGATGGCGACCCGCTGGCGCTGGCCCCCGGAGAGCTGGGCGACGGGACGGCGCATCAGCCCGTCCAGGCCCAGGTCGTCGCAGAGCTCGGCGACCTCGCGCCAGGGGCCGGCCAGCGGCCGCGCCAGGTTCCACAGGTTGGCCAGCGCCGAGTGCTCTGCCAGCCGCCCCATGTAGACGTTGTGATAGACCGCCAGCTGGGGCACCAGGCCATGCTGCTGGGGGCACCAGGCGGCGCTGTCGCCCAATTGCCGGCGCAGGGCGCCGAGCAGGGTGGACTTGCCGGCCCCGCTGGGGCCGAGCAGGGCGACCCGCTCGCCGCGACGCAGGCCGAGGTGCAGTCCCGGCAGCACCACCCGCTCGCCATGGCCCAGGTCGATGCCGTTCAGCGAGACCAGGGCGTCGCTGGGCTCGCCCATCAGCGCAGCAGGCCGAGCTCTTCGGCGACGTCCTCGATGGGGGCGTAGAGGGCGTTGTCGGCGGGGATGAAGGCCTCGCGCGGGAAGCTTGCCAGCAGCTCGGGGTCGTCCATCTCGAGCAGGGCCGTGCGAACCTTCTCGCTGAAGCCCTCGCCGAAGCGTGCATCGACGTCGCCGCGCAGGGTCCAGTTGTAGTCCGGGTAGGGCGGGGTGGCCCAGATCACCTCGACCTTGTCGGTATCCACCCGGCCGTCGGCCACCGCGGCCTCCCAGACGCTGAAGTTCACCGCCCCCAGGTCCCAGGTGCCGGCTTCCACCAGGGCGATGGTGCGCGAATGGTCTCCGGAGAAGCCGACCCGCGAGAAGAGCTCGTCGGGTGCCTCGCCGAAGTGCTGGCGCAGGAAGTGCTCGGGCATCAGGCGTCCCGAGGTGGAGGTGCGCGAGCCGAAGGTCAGGCTCATGCCCTCGATGGCCCCGGGCAGCTCCTCGGCCCGCTCGAGGCCGGTGGAGCGGTGGGCGATCAGGTAGCTCTTGAACTCGGCATCCTCGCTGCCCTGGGCCACAGCGACGGAGCCCGGCACCAGGCGACGCGCCTGGACCCCGGAGAGGCCGCCGAACCAGGCCAGCTGGACCTGGTCGTTGCGAAAGGCGGTGACCGTGGCGCCATAGGACTTCACCGGCACGTACTCCACCTCGACGTCGAGGCGCTCCTCGAGGTAGTCCGCCACCTTCGAGAAGCGCTCGACCAGCCGCGACTGGTCCTCGTCGGGAATGGCGGTGAAGCGGAAGGTATCGGCGGCGACACCCTGGGCGAACAGGGCGAGGACAGTGGTGGAAGCGGCAAGCCAGCGCATCTCGGTCTCCGTGGTGGGCGATAGGCTGGCCATTGTTGTGGCTCGGCGCCGGCCTGGCAAGTCGGGAGGTGTCTCAGGACTGGTCGTCGCGCCCTCCGGCGGGGTAGCGTGTCGGCTGCAGGCTGTCCTTGATCTTCTTCAGGTGGGGCAGGAAGTCCTCGCCGCGGCGCAGGGTCACCCCGGTGGCCAGGACATCGATCAGCGCCAGCTGGATCATCCGCGAGGTCATCGGCATGTAGTAGTCGGTGTCCTCCGGGGTGGCGACCTCCAGGGTCTCGGTGCACTCGGCGGCCAGCGGCGAGTCGGGGGCGGTGATGCCGAGCACCACGGCGCCGTTCTCCCGCGCCAGTCGGGCGATGTCCACCAGGTCACGGGTGCGTCCGGTCCAGGAGAGCACCACCACCACGTCGCCGGTGTGGCAGGCCGCCGCCACCATGCGCTGCATCAGCACGTCCACATAGGCGGTGACCGGCAGGTTGAAGCGGAAGAACTTGTGCTGGGCATCCTGGGCCACCGCCCCGGAGGCCCCCAGGCCGAAGAAGTGCAGCTGCCTGGCCTGGATCAGGTAGTCGACCACGCGCTCGATGCGCTCCGGGGTCACCTCGCGGCGGGCCAGGTCCAGGGCGGCGATGGTGGCCCCGAAGATCTTGTTGGTGTACTCGGCGGCGGAGTCGCCGGGTTCCACCGCCTGGCTGACGTAGGGGGTGCCGCCGGCCAGGCTCTGGGCCAGCTTGATCTTGAAGTCCGGGTAGCCCTTGGCCTCGAAGCTGCGGCAGAAGCGGTTGACCGTGGGCTCGCTGACCGAGGCCAGCTGCGCCAGGGTGGCGATGCTCATGCTGGTGGCCGAGGCCGGGTCGGCCAGGATGACGTCGGCCACCTTGCGTTCGGAACGGTTGAGCTCGTCGAGCTGCCGGCGGATGCGGTCGAGCAGATCGTGTCGGACCATGGGCGATGAAGTCTCCGTGACGACGGGGCGCCATCGGCGGCGCGGGGAGTGAAACACGGGTGATGTAGTGATTTAACTACATTATGCTGGCTATGCTGGGGAATGCGCAAAGGCGGTAGCCGGGGACGCGGCAACGGCTGTCGAAGAATGTTGTAAACTTACATAAATAGTTTGCAAGCCTCGGCCTGCATGCGCTATTTTTTAGGTAAGTTAACCAGATGGGGCGGACATGACACAACGCAAACGAGCCGGCGAGGCCAGGCCCACCGACGTCGGCAGCACGGAAATCGACCTGGCCCTGTTCGGTGCCCTGGGCGACCTGGCCCAGCGCAAGCTCTATCCGGCGCTCTACCAGCTCGACCGCGAGGGCCTGCTGGACGCCAGTACCCGCCTGCTGGGCCTGGCGCGCCAGGAGCTCGACCGCGAGGCCTTCCAGGCCCGGGTCGAGACGGCGCTCAAGACCCACGTCAAGGCCGAGGAGCTCGACCGCTCCGTGCTCAGGCGCTTCCTGGCTCGCCTGGACTTCCTGCAGCTCGACTTCACCCGTCCCGAGGGCTACGCCGGCATCCGCGAGTGGCGACAGCAGGGCCTGCTGCGCCCCATGGTGGTCTACCTCTCGGTGGGCGCCAAGATCTATGGCGACATCTGCCGCCACCTCGAGGCCAGCGGCAGCCTCGACGAGCAGAGCCGAGTGGTGGTCGAGAAGCCCATCGGCTTCGACCTCGACTCCTCCGCCGAGATCAATGATGCCATCGGTGCGGTCTTCCCCGAGTCACGGGTCTACCGTATCGACCACTACCTGGGCAAGGAGACGGTGCAGAACCTCATCGCGCTGCGCTTCGCCAACCCGCTGTTCGGCACCCAATGGAACCAGAACCATATCTCCCACGTGGAGATCACCGTGGCCGAGAAGGTCGGCATCGAGGGGCGCTGGGGCTACTTCGACGAGGCCGGTCAGCTGCGTGACATGGTGCAGAACCACCTGCTGCAGCTGGTCTGCCTGATCGCCATGGACCCGCCGGCCAACCTGGATGCCGACGCCATCCGTGACGAGAAGGTCAAGGTGCTCAAGGCGCTCAAGCCCTTCACCGACGACATGCTGGGCCGCGACGTGGTACGAGGCCAGTACATGGCCGGCACCACGGATGGCCAGGCCGTGCCGGGCTACCTGGAGGAGGAGGGGGCCAATACCGAGAGCCACACCGAGACCTTCGTGGCCATGAAGACCGGCGTGGCCAACTGGCGCTGGGCCGGCGTGCCCTTCTACCTGCGCACCGGCAAGCGCATGCCGGAGAAGCTCTCGCAGATCATCATCCACTTCCGCCAGCAGCCGCACTATATCTTCGACCCCGACCAGCGGGGGCTGGCCGCCAACAAGCTGGTGATCCGCCTGCAGCCGGAGGAGGGTATCGCCCTGGAGGTGCTGACCAAGGACAGCGGCCTGGACAAGGGCATGCGCCTGCGCCGCGGCCCGCTGCACCTGGACTTCAACAGCGCCTTCCCCAAGACCCGCATCCCGGACGCCTACGAGCGGCTGCTCCTCGAGGTCATGAAGGGGCAGCAGTACCTCTTCGTGCGCCGCGACGAGGTCGAGCATGCCTGGCAGTGGTGCGACAGCCTGGTCGCCGCCTGGGCCGACCGCGACGAGCCGCCCCGGCGCTATCCGGCCGGCTCCTGGGGGCCCGTGGCCTCCATCGCCATGATCACCCAGGATGGGCGCAGCTGGTACGAGGACTACTGAGATGACCGACACGACACCCTCGCCCCGCGAACAGCTCTCCCGGCAGCTGGCCGAGGCCGTGGCCGAGGCGCTGCGCGCCGACCTGGTGACCCACGACCAGGCCCTGCTGGTGGTCTCGGGGGGCTCCACACCGGTGCCCTTCTTCGCGGCCCTGGCGGCCTGCGAGCTGCCCTGGGAGCGCGTCCAGGTGACCCTGGCCGACGAGCGCTGGGTGGCCGAGGACGCCGAGGACAGCAATGCCCGCCTGGTACGCGCCCACCTGCTGCAGGGGCCGGCCGCCGCCGCCACTTTCGTGCCGCTGACCACCGCCGATGCCACGCCCGAGCAGGGTGCTGCGGCGGTGGCCGAGCGGGTCGCCGGGCTGGCCTGGCCGGCCAGCGTGGTGATCCTCGGCATGGGCGGCGACGGCCACACCGCCTCGCTGTTCCCCGACAGCCAGGAACTGTCCCTGGCGCTTTCCACCGAGGCCCCGGCGGTGGCGGTGCGCACGCCGAGCCAGCCCCAGCCGCGCATCAGCCTCAGCGCCGACCGCCTGCACCAGGCCCGCCGTCATGTGCTGCACATCACCGGCGGCGACAAGCGCGCCGTGCTGGCCCGGGCGCTGTCCGGCGACGACGTCCGCGAACTGCCGATCCGCGCCTTCCTGGCCTGTCCGCTGGCCACCTACTGGGCCCCTTGAGCTTCTGGAGACCGTTATGACCATCGAAAAGCAGCTGCCCTCGACCCGCACCACCGAACTGGACAGCATCTGCCTCAAGGCCGAGGTGATCCCGGTGCTGGCCATCCAGCGCATCGAGGATGCCGTGCCTCTGGCCCGCGCCCTCTTCGAGGGCGGCCTCACCGTGCTCGAGATCACCCTGCGCACCGACTGTGCCCTGGAGGCGATCAAGCGCATCAATGAGGCGCTGCCCCAGGCCAGCATCGGCGTGGGCACGGTGCTGACGCCGGCCCAGTATCGCCAGGCCGAGGAGGTGGGGGCCGACTTCGTGGTGACCCCCGGTACCACCGAGGCGCTCTACCGCTACGGGGTCACCAGCCCGGTGCCGATGCTGCCGGGGGTGGCGACCGTCTCCGAGCTGATGACCGGCTGGCAGTACGGCTATCGCCGCTTCAAGTTCTTCCCTGCCGAGGCCAGCGGCGGCGTCAAGGCTCTCAAGGCCTTCGCCGGCCCGATTCCCGAGGCGCGCTTCTGCCCCACCGGCGGGATCGGCATCAACAATGCCGAGGACTACCTGGCGCTCAAGAACGTGATGTGCGTGGGCGGCTCCTGGCTCACGCCGAAGTCGCTGATCGATGCCGAGGACTGGGACGCCATCCGCTCGCTCGCCCGCGAGGCGGCGGAGCGCTTCCACCACTGACCGCTTTGCCCGCGTCGGCAACCCTGTGCTCTCTCGACAGCTGGTAGCTGTCCCTTGCCCCGGCCCCGCCGGGGCTTTTTTGGTTCGGGGCCCTGGGCGAACACGCGAAGACCCCGGGCCGGCAAGGCCGGCCCGGGGTGAAGGCAGCGTGTCGAAGACGCTCAGGTGCGCAGGCGTGCCAGGTCGTCGCGATCCGGCAGGGCGGCATAGGCGCCGGGGCGCGTCACGGCATGGGCGCCGCAGCGACTGGCGATCTCCACGGCGCGGCGCAGGAAGGCCGTGTCCCGGTGCCAGTCGCCGTCGAGGCCCTGGTCGGCGGTGAACTCGGCGAGCTCGGCGAGCAGACCACCGATGAAGGCGTCGCCGCCCGCCGTGGTGTCCACCGCCTCGACCCGGGGCGGCGTGACTCGCTCGTCCAGCCCGACCCCCTTCAGCATCACCTCGCCCGGACCGTCGGTGATCACCGCGACCTTGACCCCGGCGGCGAAGCGCTCGGCCAGCCAGCCCTCCCGGGGGTGGTCGGCACGCAGGTCGTCGAGCTCGTCCGTCGAGAGCTTGAGCAGGTCGGCGGCGTCGAGCAGCCGGGTGACCAGGCTGATGTCGGCGGTCCCGCCTTCCCAGAGGTTGTGGCGCAGGTTGGCATCCACGCTCACCAGGCAGCCGGCGCGGCGAGCCATCTCGGCCATGGCCAGGGTGGTCTCGGCGATCTCCGGCTCGGTCAGGCTGTTGCTGCAGAAGTGCACGATGGCCGGGTCGGCGAAGACCCCGGCCGGCAGGTGCTCCAGCCGATAGAGGAGGTCCGCGGCCGGCGGGCGGTAGAAGTCGAAGGTGCGCTCGCCCTCGGCATCGCGGGAGACGAAGGCCAGCGCCGTGCGTGCCTCGCGCGTGCGCACCACGCCGGAGGTGTCCACGCCATGGGCGGCCAGCTCGGCGGCCAGGAAATCCCCGAAATGGTCCTCGCCGAGCATGCCGAGGAAGCGGCTGGGCACGCCCAGGCGGGCGCAGGCCACGGCCACGTTGGCGGGGGCGCCGCCGGCATAGGGCGTGAAGGTCTCCGGGGCATCCGCTGCGACGCCCGGCGTGTCGCCGAGGCGGCTGGAAAGCAGGTCGACGAGGGCCTCGCCGAAGCTGATCACGGGGGTCATGGGGTCGCTCCCTCCTCACGGCTCAGGGTGGTGCCCAGCAGGTGCTGGGCGCCGGGGACCAGCCACACAGGGTCGAGCCGGGTGTTGGCCGACTCGATGCACAGGAAGTGGCGGGCGGCCTCGATCGAGGTGTCCCCGGGGGGCGCGTCACCGGGATGCCAGACCACGGCGGAATCGCTGCCCTGGCGGGCGATCCTCAGGCGGCGGGTGCCGTCGTCGAGGCACAGCTCGGCATTGCTGCGGTAGATGCGGTCCAGCGCGCCGCGCACGCCCAGCTCGCCCTGCTGGTCGCGCTCGGCGAAGTCGGCCAGCTTGTCCAGGTAGGTGGCGCCGGCCAGGCCCTCGACGCGGCAGGCGAAGGCATCGGCGACCGCCAGGTAGCTGTGCAGGGCCCCGGTGATCTTCACCGGCGTCTCCCCGACATGCTCGGTGATCAGCTCCACGTGCAGGCGCCGGGCGTTGGCCTGGATGACCGCGCGTGGCACCAGCTGGCCATGCAGGCGCTCCTCGGGGGAGAGGTGCAGCTCCACGCCCTCCTCGTGCTCGTCCACGGCATCCAGCCGCCATGGGGCCTTGCGCGCCGGGCCATGCATGGGGCCGGAACGATCCGGGGACTCGTCGGCGGTGTTCTCGTCGGCGAACCAGGGCCAGCACAGCGGGATGCCGCCGCGGATCGCCCCCGGCAGGGTCTGGGGGGTGGGCGTTACCCACAGCCAGCCGCCGTCAGCTCCCGCGGGGCGAAAATGCAGGACCTGCGCGCCCTGCAGCGAGACCGCCAGCTCTCCCCAGGCTTCATTGGCCAGCCATACCTCGCGGCCGGCCCACTCGGCACGGCGCTGGCCGCGGGTCTCGTCGATCAGGGTTCGCAGACTCTGTGGAATCATCATTCGGCCTCTTGCGTCGATTTACTCGACCTCTTCATTGTGCAGGGCCTCGGCGGCACCCAGCAGGCCCGTCCAGGGCGCGGTGACCACCTGGACCGGGATGGCCCGGGTATAGGCGCTCATGCGTCCCTTGGCGTTGAACGCCTCGAGGAAGCGGCTCTCCGGCAGCCACTCGAGCAGCCGCGGGAGGATGCCGCCGCATAGCGCGACCCCGCCGCGGGCCCCCATGGTCAGGGCGGCATCGCCGCAGACGTCGCCGAGGATCTTCAGGAACCGCAGCAGGGTATCACGGGCCACGCCGTCGCCGCCCGCCGCCGCCCGGGTGACCTCGGCGGGGCTGGCATGCTGCGGCGGGGCGCCCTTGAGCGAGCAGTGGGCCAGGTAGAGGTCGAGCAGCCCCTGGCCACAGAGGATGCGCTCCACCGAGACACGGCCGTAGCGGTTGCGGAAGTGCCGCAGCAGGTTCTGCTCGCGCTCGTCGGTGGGCGCGAAGGTCACATGGCCGCCCTCGGTGGCCAGCGGGATCCAGGCGTGTCGCCCCGGGAAGAGCCCGGCCACGCCCAGCCCGGTCCCCGGGCCGATCACCAGCCGGGCGGCGTGGGGGACCGCCTCGCCGGGCTGCACGTCCACCAGGTCGTCGTCACCCACATGGGGCACGCCCAGTGCCTGGGCGGTGAAGTCGTTGATGACCTTGAAGAGGTCGAGCCCCAGCGTCTGCTGGACCGCCTCCCGGGAGAAGGTCCAGTGGTTGTTGGTCATGCTCACCCGGTCGCCGCGGATCGGGCAGGCGAAGGCCAGGCAGGCCTCGCGGGGGGCACCATCGCCGGTCAGCCCGACCCGGCCGAGGTAGTCGCGCACCGCCTCGACCAGGCCCGGGTAGTCGGCACAGGGCAGGCTCAGGATGTCACGAGGCGCGAAGGTGTCCGGCGTCACCAGGGCGAAGCGCGCATTGGTGCCACCGATATCACCGATCAGGGCAGGGCGCGTCATGGGCATGCCTCCGGACAGGACGCAGCAGTAAGGGCGGCACCGTGGGTGCCACCACTCTCGAGGGTTCCACCGATCAGGGCAGGGCGCGTCATGGGCATGCCTCCGGACAGGCAGCGGCGGTAAGGGCGGCACCGTGGGTGCCACCGCTCTCGAGGGTTCCGCCAATCAGGGCAGGGCGCGTCATTCAGGCGTCCTCGTCGTGGATCTGGCCCTCCTGGCGCGCCAGGTCGTCGGCCTCGAAGCCGCCGAACACCCCGGCCCCCTCCTCGCCGCGCATGGCCAGGTGGCGGAAGCCGCCGAACAGCTCGCGTCCCAGGCCCACGTGGTAGTGGTCCAGATCGCCGACCCGCAGCTCGCGCTCGGCCCACTCATGGGCATCGATCTTGACCTCGAGGCTGCCGCTGTCGGCATCCAGGCGCACGATGTCGCCGTCGCGCAGCTTGGCGAGCGGTCCGCCGTCCAGCGCCTCGGGGCTGATATGGATGGCCGCCGGGACCTTGCCGGAGGCGCCGGACATGCGCCCGTCGGTGACCAGCGCCACCTTGTAGCCCCGATCCTGCAGCACGCCGAGGTAGGGCGTCAGCTTGTGCAGCTCGGGCATGCCGTTGGCCTTGGGGCCCTGGAAGCGCACCACGGCGATCACGTCGCGGTCCAGGTCGCCGGCCTCGAAGGCGCCCTTGAGGTCGTTCTGGTCCTCGAAGATGCGGATCGGCGCCTCGACCACGCGGTGCTCGGGCTTCACCGCCGAGACCTTGATCACCCCGCGGCCCAGGTTGCCGTCGACCACGGTGAGCCCGCCGGTGGGGGCGAAGGGCGCCGCCACGCCGCGCAGCACCTCCTCGTCGAGGCTCTTCTCGGGGCCTTCGCGCCAGGTCAGCTTGCCCTCCTCCAGGAAAGGCTCCCGGGTGTAGGCGGTCAGGTCGGTGCCGAACACCGTGGGGATGTCCCCGTGGATCAGGCCCGCCGCGAGCAGCTCGCGGAACAGGTAGCTCATGCCGCCGGCGGCCTGGAAGTGGTTGATGTCGGCCTGGCCGTTGGGATAGACCTGCATCAGGCTCGGCGTCACCGCGGAGAGGTCGGTGAAGTCCTCCCAGGTGATGGTCAGGCCGGCAGCGGCGGCCATGGCCACCAGGTGCAGGGTGTGGTTGGTGGAGCCGCCGGAGGCGAGCAGGCCGACGATGGCATTGACGATGGCGCGCTCGTCGATCTGCTTGTAGAAGGGGCGGTAGTCGCCGCCGGTCTCGGTATTGCGCACCGCCTGCTCGGTGGCGTAGCGGGTCAGCGCCTCGCGCATCTCGGTGCCGGGGTTGACGAAGGAGGTGCCCGGCAGGTGCAGGCCCATCATCTCCATCATCAGCTGGTTGGAGTTGGCGGTGCCGTAGAAGGTGCAGGTGCCGGGGCTGTGGTAGGACTGCGATTCGGCCTCGAGCAGGTCCTCGCGGCTCGCCTTGCCCTCGGCGAAGAGCTGGCGGATGCGCGCCTTCTCCTTGTTGGGCAGGCCGCTGGGCATGGGGCCCGCCGGCACGAACATGGCCGGCAGGTGGCCGAAGCGGGCCGCGGCGATGAACAGCCCCGGGACGATCTTGTCGCACACGCCGAGGTAGAGCGCGGCGTCGAACATGTTGTGGGAGAGGCCCACGGCAGTGGCCATGGCGATGACATCGCGGGAGAACAGCGACAGCTCCATGCCCGGCTGGCCCTGGGTGACGCCGTCGCACATGGCCGGCACGCCGCCGGCGAACTGGGCGGTGGAGCCCATGGCGCGGGCGGCGGCCTTGATGGTCTCGGGGAAGGTCTCCAGCGGCTGGTGGGCCGAGAGCATGTCGTTGTAGGCGGAGATGATGCCGAGGTTGGCCGAATTCATCAGCTTCAGCGAATTCTTGTCCGTCTCGCCGCAGGCCGCGAAGCCGTGGGCCAGGTTGCCGCAGGAGAGCTCGCCCCGGTGCACGCCGCGGCGGTGCTGGTCGGCCATGCGGCTCTCGTAGAGGGCGCGGCGCTCACTGGAGCGTTCCCGGATGCGGCGGGTGACGTCGGCAACGGTGGGGTTGAGGGCGGGGGTCGTGCTGGCCATGGGTCACCTCGGAATCGAGTGTCGGGTGTCTTGTAAACTTACCAATAAAGTGTCCGGTTGTTCGGCCATGCTACCCGGTAGCTGACAATATTTGTAGTTTTATTACCGCTATTTTTGGAGCCGAGCGACCGGCTCACAGGCCCAGCAGGCGCAGCCACCAGCGACGCCAGGGCGGGTCGAGCAGCCCCACGGCGTTGCGGCGTGCCTGCAGGAAGACGCTGCGCTGGTGGGTGAAGCGCAGAAAGCCGGTCTCGCCCTGGTAGGCCCCCATGCCGCTCTCGCCGATGCCGCCGAAGGGCAGGGCAGGCACCACGTAGTGCCACAGGGTGTCGTTGAAGACCATGCCGCCCGAGCGGGTCTGCTCCAGCAGGCGTCGGCGGCGGGTCGGGTCGTCGGTGAAGGCGTAGAGCGCCAGGGGACGAGGCCCCTCGGCGACCCGGGCCAGGGCGGCGTCGAAGTCGCGCACGCCGATCACCGGCAGCCAGGGGCCGAAGACCTCCTCCTGCATGATCGCCAGGTTCGCGGTGGGGTCGACCACCAGGGTGGGCGGCAGCTTGGTGCCGTGGCTGAGCGTCAGGCGCTCGCCGAGCTCGATCACCCGGCAGCCGTGGTCGCGGGCCTCGTCGAGCAGGTGCTCGAGGCGGCTGCGGGAGGCGTCGCCGGGCACCGCCGAGTAGTCGTCGCTGGCGGTGCCCTGCGGATAGAACTCCTTGACCACCGCGCGGATCGCCTCGATGAAGGCCGGCAGGCGTGCCGCATCGACCAGCACATGGTCCGGGGCGATGCAGGTCCGGCCGGCGTTGAGCCACTTGCCGAAGGCGATGCGCCGGGCGGCATGCGCCAGGTCGGCATCCTCGGCGACGATGGCCGGGGCCTTGCCGCCGAGCTCCAGGGTGACCGGCGTCAGGTTGGCCGCCGCGGCACGGGCCACCTCGCGTCCCACCCGAGGGCTGCCGGTGAACAGCAGGTGATCGAAGGGCAGGGCGGCGAAGTCACGGGCAGTGTCGGCATCGCCGGTGGCCACGTGCAGTTCCTCGGGCGCGAAATAGCGCTCGACCAGCCGGGCCAGCAGGGCGCTGGTGGTGGGGGTCTGCTCGCTGGGCTTGATCATCACCCGGTTGCCGGCGGCCAGCGCATCCACCGCCGGCATCAGGGCGAGGCTCCAGGGGTAGTTGGCCGGGGCGATGATGCCCACGACCCCCAGCGGCTGGCGGTGGATGCGCGCCTTGCCCGGCAGCAGGCGCCAGGGTACCGCGGCACGGCGCGGCGCCATCCAGCGTTTCAGGTGGCGCCGGGTGTGGCGGATGGCCATCAGCAGCGGGACGACCTCCGCCAGGCGCGTCTCGGCCTCGGCGCGGTGGCCGAAGTCCTGGCGGATCGCCTGGCTGATCTCGTCGCGATGGTGGCGGGTCATGCTCGCCAGGCGGGCGAGGCGTTCACGACGGGTCGCCGCCGAGGGGAAGGGTTCGGCGGCGAAGGCGTGGCGCTGCTGGTCCAGGCGCGCCTGCAGGGCGCGGGCGTCGGCCATGCGCGTCTCCCAGGTCAGTGGTGGCATCGGCGGAAGGGTCTGCGCACAATGTAGGCGCAATGCCGGTGGCTTGTCAGCCGCTGCCCCCTCTTTCCCCGGGAGTCCCCATGTCGGAACTGGTCCTGAGCGAAGTGTCCGCCATCGAGGCGGTGCCGGCCGTGGCCTGGAATGCGCTGGTCGGCGACGACCACCCCTTCCTGCGCCACGAGTTCCTGCATGCCCTGGAAGCGAGCGGGGCGGTGAGTCCCGCCACCGGCTGGGTGCCGCGCCACCTGACCCTGTGGCAGGGCGAGGTGCTGGTCGGCGTCTTGCCCCACTACCACAAGCACCACTCCTTCGGCGAATACGTCTTCGACTGGGGCTGGGCCGAGGCCTGGGAGCGCGCCGGGGGCGACTACTACCCCAAGGGGCTCTCGGCGATCCCCTTCACCCCGGCCCCCGGGCCGCGCCTGGCCCTGGCACCGCACCTTGACCCCCTGGCCGCCCGCCGGGTGCTGGCCGAGGCCTGGGAGGAAAGCGAGCTGTCGAGCTGGCACCTGCTGTTCGCCGAGCCGGCCGAGGTCGAGGCCTGGCAGACGGCCTGTCCGTCCCTGCTGGCACGCCAGGGCGTGCAGTTCCAGTGGCAGGATCGCGGCTATGGCGACTTCGAGGGCTTCCTGGCCGCCCTGACCGCGAAGCGGCGCAAGGCGATCCGCCGCGAGCGGCGCCTGGTGGCCGATCAGGGCCTGACCCTGCATCGCCTGGAGGGCGAAGCCATCGACGCGGCGGCGATGGCCCACTTCTTCCGCTGCTACGAGATCACCTACCTGGAGCGCGGCCGCCACGGCTACCTCGGCCTCGACTTCTTCGAGCGCCTGCGCCGCACCCTGCCCGAGGCGCTGCTGCTGATCCAGGCCCGCCGCGACGGTATCCCGGTGGCCGCCGCGCTCTGCCTGCAGGGCAACCGGACCCTCTATGGGCGCTACTGGGGCAGCGAGGTGCTGGCCGACTGCCTGCACTTCGAGGCCTGCTACTACCAGGGCATCGAGCACTGCCTGGCACGGGGGCTGACCCTCTTCGATCCCGGGACCCAGGGCGAGCACAAGCTCTCCCGGGGCTTTGCCCCGCGCCGGCTCACCTCGCTGCACCATATCGCCGACCCGCGCCTGCGCGACGCCGTGGCGCGCTTCTGTGCCGAGGAGCGGGCCCATGTCGAGGCCTACTGCCGGGCGGCGGAGGCGGCGCTGCCCTTCCGGAGCTGACCGAGTGGCGACTGCTACACTCACCCTGCGCAATGTAATCAGAATGTATCTCATACTTCAGCACCCAATCAGCTAGTGGCAGTGAGCGTCCTGAAAGGTCTGGTTCCCGGCTCCAGGTCACCGTTGTCGGTGAACCGGCCCTCTGCAGGTCGCATGTCACTCGCTGCCGCAGGGATGAGGTGAGTCGTCATGGAAATGAAGCAACGTTGCTGGCTGGTGGCGGAGGATCCGGTAGCGGCAGAGCAGTTCGAAGCCAAGATCGACTCCATCGGCTGGGAAGCAAGGCGACTATTTCCGCCTCTTTTCAGCTCTCGCCTGGAGGAGGACAGAGAGTGCGGGGTCGGGCTGGTTCTGCTCGACGGCATGGCGGATGCCCGGCTAGCCCAGCTGGAGGCAATGCTGCTCGAGAGCCACTGCCCCTGGCTGGTGGTCGCGGCAGACGATACGGTCGAGGATGCCGGCAGGCGACAACTGATTGCCACGCTGTGTCATGCCGTGGTGGCTCCGACCATCGAGCTCGCCGAACTCGACTGCTTGATGCGACATGCAGTGTCCCTGTCACTGCTTCGGTGTGGCGACAGCAGGCCCTGTCACAGGGAGGCTGCCCTATCAGCTGACATGTCAGAATATGAAATGGTGGGGACCAGCCCCGTGATGCGGTCCCTTTTCCAGGCTATCCGCAAGGTGGCAGCGGTGGAGGCGCCGATCCTGATAGGCGGTGAATCCGGGACGGGCAAGGAGCTGACCGCCCAGGCGATTCATGAGCGTTCACCGCGGGCGTCATCGTCGTTTCATACCATCAATTGCGGGGCCTTGCCGGACCACCTGATCCAATCCGAGCTCTTCGGGCACGAGAAGGGAGCCTTCACCGGAGCGGTCCAGCGCAAGATCGGCCGGATCGAGGCAACCGACGGTGGCACCCTCTTCCTTGACGAGATCGGTGACCTGCCGCTGGAACTCCAGGTCAACCTGCTGCGCTTTCTCGAGACACAGAGCATCCAGCGCGTGGGCGGCCTGGAAGACATCAGGGTCGATGTGCGCATCATCGCCGCGACCCATGTGGACCTCGAGGCTGCCGTCGAGGAGGGGCGATTCCGCGAGGATCTCTACCATCGGTTGAATGTGCTGCATGTCAGGGTGCCGGCGCTCCGTGAACACCCTGACGATATCGAGGTGCTGGCGCGTTACTTCTTCGAGCGCTTTTCAGGAGAGAAGAGCGCCCGACTCAAGGGGTTTTCCCGCGAGGCGGTGGTGGTCATGCGCCAGTATGCCTGGCCCGGGAATATCCGTGAGCTGATCAACCGCATCCGGCGTGCCATGGTCATGTGCGAGAAACGCCTTATCCAGCCCAGGGATCTGGGCATCGAGCGTCGCAAGATCGTGCGCCATTCGATGACGCTCGACCAGGCCAGGGAGAGGGCAGAGCGAGAGGCATTGGTTGCCGCGCTGGAACGCAACGAGAGTAGGGTCCGCCCGGCGGCCCGGGAGTTGGGAGTCTCGCATGTCACCATCTATCGGCTGATGGAAAAGCACGGTATTTCCCATCCGGGAGTGGAAGCCGAGGGCTGATCGGCTGATCGTATTATCTTTCCATCCTCCCGTACTGAGGATCTGCATGTTGCCTGATGGGCCTTCCATCAGGCTTTTTCATGGATGGTACCAGGATCTAGTCCTGTGGGAAGAAGGAGGCGGTTCATGCATGAAACGGCCTTATCGAATTAAGCTAATTGTCTGATTTCGCAACATTCCTGACCTGAGATCCGTCTCCTGAGCGGGGAGGGAGGGAGGAGCGTTACACCTGCTTAACGGGTCCTGCCGAGGAGATCTTCGCATTTAATCCAATAAAAACAGTGACTTAAATTTTGGCATGGCGTTTGCTCCCATCAGGGTAAGAACCGCATACGGGATGCTGAGCAGGTGTCGGCATGAAGGTGAAGACTCAGATACAGCGACCCACGAGCAAGCAGCGGATCACGGCAGTGACGGGCGAGTCTGCCAGCTACGGCCTTCGGCTAGCCGTGATGGTCGGTCTTCTCGGCGCCATGTTGGCCGTAGACACGCGGCAGGATGCCCAGGCAGCAGAGGCGAAGCTTGTCGAGGCCTCTTCCCCCGCGCTGAAGCCGGAGGCATCCGATGCCGTTCGAATGGAGCCTCTCGATGACCCTTCGCTCCAGGCCGTTCGTGGTCGCCATGTCGATGCCGGGCACGTTGAAGGCACGAGGAGCAATTCGGTCATCCTCTGGGACGAGCGCGGGAAGGATACCCCGACGGCTGGCAGCAAGAGTACCGTCAAGTCTCGCGCCACGGGAATCGGCAACCATCAGGAAACCACCGTTACCACCCGCCGGGGGAGATAGTCATGGGCCTCATGAAGCTGCTGGACAAAGACGTGAAAAAGGGCACAGCACCGATGGCGATGCGGTTCGGCAAGGAGGCCGGCAAGTTGGCCAGCCACACTCGCGTGTCAGGCCTGAGGGACACCACCAAGCTGATGGCAGTTGCCTCTCTGTTGGCTGCCGGCATGCCACTGGCCATGGCTCAGGAAGAGCTGACAACGCGCAACAACAGCGCCCTCGACAGCAGCGCCCTCAGCAGGGTCGCGGGCATCAGCACCACCAACCTGGCCGCTGGCGAGGGCAACCTGCAAAGCAACAGTGGTGCCATCTCCATCGGTGATGTCGCCACCACGGCCAACGCCCTACGGCAACGGTCACGCATCGACGATTCACTCGTCGACCGGCAGGACAGCGTCAGTATTGAGGGCCGCGCCTATCGACATTCCGAAGGGTGGATGTCGATCAATCAGGCAGCGGGCCTGGGGAATGTGCAGAGCAACGCCTTCGAGGTGGCTCTGGGCATATCGGCCAGCAACCTGAGTGACAGCAGTCTTCAACAGGTAATGGCCGATCAGCAGGGGCTGAATGGGACCGAAGGTGATGATTCGGGCAAGTCTTCACGGAGGATCGAGGTCGACGAGACCACCTTCGAGGGCACCCGAGGTGTCATCCAGGTCAACCAGTCAGCCGGCACGGGAAACGCTACTCGCAACAGCTTCCGCATGAACATGGCGCTGGGAGAGTAGCGCAATCGCAACGCAGGAATCCGAACGATTCGGTTCATCCAGGAGGAAAGCCATGAAGACGTTCCACAAGACTCCGCTTGCCATCGCCATCACCACCCTTATGGTCGCGCCTTATGCACTGGCTCAAGGCGAGGAGGTGCCAGTATTCCCTGAAGGCAACGAGTTCAGCACGGAGAGCACAATCAATTCGGAGTTCAACAACTCGATCAATGTCAGTATCAACAACAGCGCTACCAGCGACAGCAGTTTCATCACCAGTGTGACTGCCATCAGTGAAGCTGATCAATACGCCGGTGCCACGGTGGACAGCAAGCAGTTGACCGATGGCAACGTGGTGACCAATCAGGGCTCGGAGAACGACGCAACGATGGGCGGCGACTCCTTGGTCGGATCCTCGGGCAACATCGGTGCCAACGTGGCCGCTGGCGACAGCAACAGCCAGGCCAACGATGCAGCACTGGCTTCTTCGGACGCCGCTGAGGTATTCGGCCAGGCCGAAGCCTACTCCGCCCAGTCGGCCTCCGGTAATATGGTAAGCAATATCGGCAGCTCCAATTCGGCCCAACTGGGTGGCAACTCGCTGCAGAATGCCGCCGGTAACATTGCTGCCAACGTTGCAGCTGGCGTCGGTAACGCCCAGCAGAACTCGCTGGCGATTACGAATAACAGCGCCTCCGGCGATGCCAGTGCCACCTCGGCGGGCGTGCAGTCAACCTACAACAATGCCACCTTCAACGGACCGGAGATCCGGGAGACGGGCGGTACCGCCGAGGTCGACCTGGACGTGACGCTGGATGCCAGCGACCTGGTCATGGAGCAGCAGCCAGAATCTGTTGAGATCCCGATCTACGATGATGCAGGACCAACAGGCTCAGAGAATCTCGATCACGTTGGAGAACTGGAGGACCTGGCTTTTCAGGGTACCAAAGACTCCACGCTGGGCATGACCGTGACCGGGGAGGTGCCCACCGAAGGCACGGCCTATATCGACCATCGCAATGACGCGTCCCTGGACGGCAGCGCCCTCAGTGGGGCCAGCGGCAACATCGGCGCCAACGTGGCGGCAGGGACAAACAACCTGCAGCGCAACTCCCTCTCCATCGCCTCGTCAAGCGGCGGCGGCAGCTGATCCTGCTCGCCAGCTCTTGGCAGAACGGCGATGCTGCAACCCAATCCCGGCCTGCCTCGGCAGGCCGGGTGTTCTACCCCAGACGAGAGTGAGTCGAGGAGTTGCTCATGCCAACCCACCATCGATTCGCGCTAGGGTCCGTACTCCTGGGGCTCTTGCTCCCGCTTCTCGATGCTCAGGCGGCCAGTATGCGTCTGGGCAATGTCATGTCCGGCACGATGATCCACAAGGATGTCCAGTCCATCCGTGAGCGTCGCTTCGAGAATATCGTCGAGCAGAAGACGGATTTCTCCTGTGGCGCGGCCTCGTTGGCCACCATTTTCCGGTATGCCTACCAGAAGCCCTCCGTCACCGAGGAGAGTGTCCTGGCTGGCATGCTTGAGGTCGCGGACCCCGAACTGGTTCGTCAGCAAGGGTTTTCGCTGCTGGACCTGAAGCACTACGTGGAGGAACTGGGCTATCGCGGCCGGGGGTACGAGGTGGCACCGAAAACCCTGGATGAGGTGTCGATCCCGGTCATCGTGCTGCTGGACCTGGAGGGCTACAAGCACTTCGTGGTGATGAAGAAGGCTAGCGGTGATCGTGTCTACGTGGGGGATCCGGCTCTTGGCAATCGCGTCATGGATCGCGAAGCGTTCATGGATGCCTGGAACAACATCATTTTCGCCGTCGTCGGCGAGGGGTTTGATCCGGATACGGTACTGCTGGATCCGCGGCAGCCGCTGACGGCACATCGCATGCAGGATGTCTTCGCCCCGGTACCGAAGCAGAAGTTGCTGGACTTCGGTTTTCGTCATGCCGACCTCTTCTGACTCCACCGAACCTGCAGGGGCTATCAGCCGAACAGGGGGTGACGATCATGCTCAAGAAAGCGTGGCAACGTAATTGCAAGAAGGCAGGCCTCGCGGCCTTGCTGGCGGTCTCCACGACGGGACTGGCGGCACCGGCCGAGGCCGCCACCTCGGACTTTGATGCCTTCACATCGAGCCGCGAGCTGAGTGATGACGAGCTCGGGCAGCAACGAGGACGGTTCGTCGACAAGGGCAGTCTGATGTTCTTCGGGGTGCAGGTAACCAGCGAGTGGCGGACGTCCCACGGCGAGCACCTGGTGGCCCAGGGGGACTTGAGGGGGGATCTCAGCGGCGCAACACCCCACGTGAGTTTCCAGCCGCGGATCACCGCGGTAGCGGCGGATTCCCTGGCCTCGGATGGCCCGGTGGGCAATGGTGCCACCGTCGTGGATGCCGGTACCGGCAACGCCGGCGGCGTGGTGCAGACCATCCAGGCGGCCGGGGATTTCAACGCCGCCGCCAACGACCTGCAGATCGATGTGCTCGACGCCGCCGATGCCTCGGTTCCCCAGGGAGCGGGCGCTGCGAGCGTAAGCGCCGTCGAGCAACGGCTGGCATCCGGCACGCGAGTCTCGGTCAGTAATGGGTCCCAGGGCATGGGAGTTTCACTGGATGTCCCGGGCATGGGGCACGTCAAGCAAGCCGTCGTTCCGAGTCAGGGGCTGCGCCAGTCGATCCAGTTGACCAGTGACTTCCAGCAGGTGCGCAACCTCACGCGGCTACAGCTCTATATGGGGGAGCGCGGTGCGACGGCCGATGCGTCCGGCGTGCGCCGTGCGGTCCGCTCGGCGCGTCCCCTGGCACCTTGAGGAACCTAGATCCGTGGATGGCTGGTCTACACACCGTCCGGGGTGAACGATAGGGTAGGAGAGTGCAGGCCACTGGTCGTGCCGGGAGAGGGGCACGGCCAGTGTCGCTTGGCAGGAAGTTGCGCACCAATGATTTGATGAGCACACAGCGAGGTCATTCATGCGGGATACGGCATCACTCTTTTACGTTTCCATCGTGGCAGCATCGCTTGGAGCGGCATCGACGGCTCACGCCCAGATGGCCGATGACGAGGAAGAGGTGGTTCGCGAAGCCAGGCCCAGCAAGAGTGTCGAGAACGTCCTTCGCGAGGAGCATACCCTCTTCTCCGATCGGCTGACCATCGAGCCGGGCATCAACTACTCCTATTCCGATCGCTCCCAGCTGGCCCTGCGGGGCTTTCTGGCTCTCGACGCCATCTTTCTGGGGGAGATCAGTGTCGATGCGGTCGAAAGCCACATCACGACGTTCGACCTGAACACCCGTTACGGCTTGACCGACCGGCTGGAACTCGGGGTGAACCTCCCCTTCGTTTACCGAACCAGTACCTACCAGTCCATGGGTGATGATTTCTCTACCGAGAAGAACAGTGAGACATCCGTGGATGAAGCGGACCTCGGTGATATCAGCCTGTCACTCTCTTATCGGCTATTCCAGGAAACGGAGACCCGCCCCGATCTCGTCTGGAATCTTGGCGTGCGTGCGCCGACAGGTACCGATCCTTACGGGCTTGATGTGCGTACAGACGCCAGCGGCAATCTAGAGGTGCCTACCGAACTGCCTACCGGTAACGGCGTATGGGGTGTCAATACCGGGGTGTCGCTCCTCAAGACGCTGGACCCGGCCATCGTCTTTGCCAATCTCGGCTATACGTATAACTTCGAGGAGAGTTTTGATGATATCTCTGCGAGCGAAGGCAACCAGCCCGGGGATGTGAAGCTTGGGGATACCATTCGCGCCGGCTTCGGGACGGCCTTTGCGCTCAACGAGAGCCTCAGCCTCTCGCTTTCCTATTCCCACGAATATATCCAGCAATCTGAAACAACCCAAGGCGGTGCTACCAGCAAAGTGGTCGGCAGCGACGCCAATGTCGGAGTGCTGAATCTGGGCGGGACCTATGCGCTGGATGACAGCACCTCCATCGTCACCAGCCTGGGCGTGGGCCTCACCGACGATGCCTCGGACATCAGCCTGACTTTCCGCATGCCCTTCCAGATGTAGACGCCTCGCGGATCGATTACCCTGGGCTCAGGCAAGCCACCGAGTTCGGTGGCTTGCCTTTTTCCGCGCCACCTCGGTAGGGGACAAGCTGGCAGCAGGGTTCCGCTGCGTATTGATTGTCCCTGCCATGCTTCTGCCTGGCGCCTCGCCGCCCGACGTCACAAGATGGCATAATGCCCGCCATTGACACCCTCGTGACGGACTCCCTGCATGCTCAAGTGGCTGGCCATCGTGCTCATCATACTGCTCGCGCTGCTGCAGTACCGGCTGTGGCTCGGCGAGGGCGGCATGCGCGAGCTTGCCGAGGTGCGCCAGCGGGTGGCCGTGCTGGAGGAGGAGAACCAGCCGCTGCGCGACCGCAATGCGCGCCTGGCCGCCGAGGTGGTGGACCTCAAGACCGGCCTCGATGCCATCGAGGAGCGGGCCCGCAGCGACATCGGCATGGTGCGCAGCGACGAGCAGTTCTTCTGGGTGCCCGGCGTGGCGGTAGAGACCACCGGTCTCGAAGTCAATGCCGGCCTGCTGGGCATGCCGGCGCCCGGGGCGGAGGCCGGCCAGTGAGCGGACGCCTGTGGCTGGTGGTGCCCGCCGCGGGGCAGGGGCGACGCATGGGCGCCGACCGTCCCAAGCAGTACTTGCTGCTGGCCGGCCGGCCGGTGCTGGCCCGCACCCTGGCGCGCCTCCATGAGGCCTTCCCCGAGGCCCGGCTCTGCCTCTGCCTGGACGCCGACGATGGCCACTTCGACCCGGCCTGGGTGCCCTTCGCCGACTGGCGCCGCGCCCCCGGCGGGACCGAGCGGGTCGACTCGGTGGTCAACGCCCTGGAGGCCATCGCCCCGGAGGCCGAAGAGGACGATCTGGTGCTGGTCCATGACGTCGCCCGGCCCTGCGTCACCGTCGACGACCTGAGGCGCCTGGTGGCGGCCATTGCCGACGACCCCGTGGGCGGGCTGCTGGCGGCACCGGTGGCCGATACCATGAAGCGCGACGACGGCGCCGGGCGGGTGCGGGCCACCGAGTCCCGCGAGGGGCTCTGGCACGCCTATACCCCACAGGGCTTCCGCCATGGCCTGCTGCGTCGCGCCCTGAATGATGCGCTGGCGCGGGGTGTGGCCGTCACCGACGAGGCCTCGGCGGTGGAGGCGGTAGGCCTCTCGCCGCGGCTGGTCGGCGGGCGTCGCGACAACCTCAAGATCACCCATCCCGAGGACCTGGCCCTGGCTGAGCTGGTGCTGTCCGCCCAGGCTCTGGCCGCCCAGGCGGCCTCGAGGACCCACCCCGAGGCGTCCCCGCACGGGACGAACGGAGCATGAAGGGAGCATGAAAAACGCATGATGCGAATCGGCCACGGCTTCGATGTCCACCGCTTCGGCGAGGGCGACCACCTGATGGTCGGCGGCGTCGCCATCCCCTTCGACCGCGGCTTCATCGCCCACTCCGACGGCGACGTGCTGCTGCATGCGGTCTGTGACGCCCTGCTGGGCGCCTGTGCCCTCGGCGACATCGGCCGCCACTTCCCCGATACCGACCCGGCCTGGGCCGGCGCCGACAGCCGCGGCTTGCTGCGCCACGTCGCCGGGCTGGTGGTCGAGGCCGGCTACCGGGTCGGCAATCTGGACGCCACCCTGATCGCCCAGGCGCCGAAGATGGCGCCGCATATCGACGCCATGGCCGGGCATATTGCCGAGGACCTGGGCGTCGCCAGGGGCGCGGTCAACGTCAAGGCCACCACCACCGAACGGCTCGGCTTCACCGGCCGCGGCGAGGGCATCGCCGCCGAGGCGGTGGCGCTGCTGGTGCGCCGCGACGGGGATTCGGCCGGTGAGTGAGGTCAGGTCATCCGGCGTCCAGGATGCCATCGACTGGCCGCCGGCCTGGCCGCGGGTGCTGGAAGGGGAGCTCGGTGCGCCGTCATCCGGCGACTATCGCGCCGTCCCCGAGGACTTCCAGGTCGAGGAAGCCCTTGACTTCGCCCCGGAAGGGGAGGGCGAGCACCTATGGCTGTTCATCGAGAAGCGCGACCTGACCACCGCGATGGTCGCCCGCGAGCTGGCCCGGCTCTGCGAGGTCTCGCCACGGGAGGTGGGCTATTCGGGCATGAAGGACCGTGTCGCCGTGACCCGCCAATGGCTCTCCGTGCAGCTGCCCGGCCGCGAGGCCCCCGAGGGCCTCGCGGCGCGACTCGCCGAGCGGGGCATGCGGGTCCTCGACCAGTCCCGACATCCGCGCAAGCTCAAGCGCGGCGTGCACCGGGCCAACCGCTTCCGCCTGCGGATCACCGGGGCCGCCGTGGCCGACCCGGCGCTCGAGGCGCGCTGGCAGCGTCTGTGCGACGCGGGTGTGGCCAACTATGTCGGCCCCCAGCGTTTCGGCCCGCACGGCCGCAACCTGCAGCGCGCCCGGGCCGTGCTGGCCCGCGGCTGGCGCAAGCGCGATGACCGCGAGGGCATGCTGCTCTCGGCGGCCCGCAGCTACCTGTTCAACGAGTTGCTGGCCGCCCGGGTGCGCGACCATAGCTGGGCCACACCGCTGCCCGGCGAGGTGGTCATGCTCGACGGCAGCGCCAGCCAGTTCGACGTCGCGCCCGACGATGCCGCCGAGCTCGCCGGGCTCGTCGAGCGGGCCCGGCGCCTCGATCTGCACCCCGCCGGGGTGCTGTGGGGCGTCGGCGAGTCGCGCGCCACCGGCGAGGCCCGGGCCCACGAGGCTGCCCTGGCCGCGCGCTACCCGGGCCTGTGCGGCGGGCTGGAGCGCGCCGGTGTCCGCCTGGCCCGCCGGGCACTGCGGCTGCGCCTGGGCGAGCCGCGGATGACGCGAGGCGACGGCGAGCTCTGGCTGGCCTTCAGCCTGCCGCGGGGGGCTTTCGCCACCGCCGTGCTGCGGGAACTGATCTCTCATCCCTCTCTGGGGGCCCCTTCCCCCGACAGGAGCCTGTGATGCGTCGACTGCTGCTCTCCAATGACGACGGGGTGCATGCCCCGGGGCTGCGTGCCCTCCATGATGCCCTGCTGCCCCATGCCCGGCTGCGTGTTGTCGCGCCGGACCGCGACAAGAGCGGGGCCAGCAACTCCCTCACCCTGAGCCGGCCGCTGGCGCTCGCCTCGCTCGACAACGGCTTCTACAGCGTCGACGGCACCCCCGCGGACTGCGTCTACCTGGGAGTCAACGGCGTCTGGGACGAACGGCCGGACCTCGTGATCTCGGGCATCAACCACGGTGGCAACCTCGGCGACGACGTGCTCTACTCCGGCACCGTGGCCGCCGCCATGGAGGGGCGTAACCTGGGCATGGCGGCCATCGCCATGTCGCTGGTGGGCGCGCGCCACTTCGAGACCGCCGGGCGGGTGGCGGCGAGCCTGATCGGGGCGGCCGAGCAGCTCTCGCTGCCGCCGCGCAGCCTGCTCAACGTCAATGTGCCGGACCTGCCGTGGAGCGAGATCCAGGGCTTTCGGGTCACCCGGCTGGGCTATCGCGGCCCGGCGGCCCGCCCCCTGGAGGTGCGGGACCCGCGGGGCCGGCTGCGCTACTGGATCGCCGCCGTGGGCGAGAACGCCGACGATGGCCCGGACACCGACTTCGCCGCCATCGAGGCGGGCTATGTTTCCATCACGCCGCTGCAGACCGACCTGACACGGCATGCAGCGCGCGACGACGTGCAGGACTGGCTGGATGCACTCACCTGATCTGCTGCGCGGTGTCGGCATGACATCGCAGCGAACCCGGGACCGCATGGTCGGCCGGCTGGCCGACCAGGGGATCCGCGACCCGCGGGTGCTGGAGGTGATGGCCCGGGAGCCGCGTCACCTCTTCCTCGACGAGGCCCTGGCGCATCGTGCCTACGAGGACACCTCGCTGCCCATCGGTCATGGCCAGACCCTCTCCCAGCCGTGGATGGTGGCGCGCATGACCGAGCTGGTGATCCAGGAGGCGCCGTCCCGCGTGCTGGAGGTGGGGACCGGCTCCGGCTACCAGACCCTGGTGCTGTCGCGCCTGGTGAAGGAACTCTGGTCGGTGGAACGGATCAATGCCCTGCATCGTCGTGCCGGCGGCCGCCTGCGCCTGCTCGAGGTCCGCAACACCCGCCTGCGCCTCGCCGACGGGGGGCATGGCTGGCCGGAGGAGGCGCCCTTCGAGGTGATCCTGCTCACCGCCTGTGCCAGCGAGCTGCCGGCGCCGCTGCTCGCCCAGCTCGGCGAAGGGGGGGTGCTGATCACGCCGCTGGCCGAGCCGGATGGCCGGCAATGGCTGACCCGTGTGCGCCGCAGCGACGAGGGCTTCGAGACACAGCGGTTGGAGGCGGTGCGCTTCGTGCCGCTGCTGGAAGGCGTCATTCGATGAAAGGAGTCCGCTGTTGAAGCGTCATCTCGGTATCTTTCTCAGGGGCGCCGGCATGGGGGCCGCCGATGCGGTGCCGGGCGTCTCCGGCGGCACCATCGCCTTCGTCACCGGCATCTACGAGGAGCTGATCCACAGCATCAAGCAGTTCGGTCCCAGCGCCTTCGTCGCCTGGCGACGCGGCGGCCTGCCGCTGCTGGCGGCTCATCTCAACCTGGCCTTCGTGCTCCCGCTGCTGGCCGGCATCGCCATCAGCCTGGTCAGTGTGGCCCACCTCGTCGTCTGGCTGATGGACGATTTCCCCCAGCTGCTCAACGGCTTCTTCTTCGGCCTGGTGGCGGCGTCGGCGGTGGTCGTCAGCCGCCACCCGGCCGACTGGAAGTGGTGGCACCTGCTGCCGCTGGCCGGTGGCCTGCTGCTGGCCCACGGCCTGCCGTCGCTGATGCCGCTGGTCACCCTGCTCGGCAGTCCTGACCTTGTGCTGGTGGTGGGCGGGGCCATCGCCATCAGTGCCCTGCTGCTGCCCGGCGTGTCGGGCAGCTTCCTGCTGCTGACCATGGGCCTCTACGGCACGGTGATGCAGGGCATCCGCAGCTTCGACCTGGGGTTGATCGGGCTGTTCGGGGCGGGCTGCCTGGTCGGGCTGTTCGGCTTCTCGCGGCTGCTCTCCTGGCTGCTGCGCCACCACCATACCGCGACCCTGCAGCTGCTGGTCGGCTTCATCATCGGCTCGCTGCCGGTACTCTGGCCGTGGCGCGAGCTGGTACGCTACCAGCTGGGTGCCGAGGGCCAGATGATCCCCCTCGACTACCGTTACCTGACCCCGGCCGACTTCGCCGAGCTGACCGGCGACCCTGCCCGGCTGCCGGCGGTGGTAGCCCTGATGCTGGCCGGTGCGGTCCTGGTGCTGCTGATCGCACGGGCCAACCGGCCGGCGACACCCGGTTCCCGACAAGGTGCTGACAAGGAGGAAGGCTCCGATGCATAAGGTATTTCTGATATCCGGCCTGGCCCTGGCCCTGGCCGGCTGCGCCGCCCAGCAGGGCGAGAGTGGCCCGGTGCAGGTCCGCGACCTGTCGGCCAGCCGGGCCGACGCGACGCCCGGCGAATACACCGTGGAAGCCGGCGACACGCTCTACGGCATCGCCTGGCGCCATGATATGGACTACCGCGACCTGGCGCGCCTCAACCGCATCTCTCCCCCCTACCGCATCGAGCCCGGCCAGCAGCTGGTGCTGGGCGGCGAGGGGCGCGCCACCGCGGCTTCCGGCCAGGACGGCGGCGAAGGCGCGTCCGGCGGCCGTGGGGTCGTGGCCACGGGCCTCGGCGGCGAGGCGTCCGGCAGCGACGAGGAGCTCGACTGGCTGATGCCCGACGAGAGCGCCATCGAGCGCAACCGTCGCCTTTCGGCCGAGCGCCTGGAGGAGGGCGACGCGTCCCAGGGGCCCAGCCAGACGGCCATGGAGAGCGCCGATGCCGTCTCGGGGGCCGACCAGGGCCCGGGCCCGGTCTACAGCTACGACAGCCCGGGAGCGGATGGCAGCCTGAGCGAGCGTGACCTGGCCGAACGGCGGGAGCTGGCCGCGCGCACGGAGGCGGAGAATGCGCAGCAGCAGCAGGCCGCCGGCACGACGGCGGCGGCACAGGGCGACCCCGAGCCAGACGCGGCGGCCGAGGACGAGGCGGCCCAGGTCGCCCGGGCGTCCACGGAGAGGGACGACGCCGGCGCCGATGCCGGGACCTCGGTCGCCGGCGAGCCGGCCGCCGAGCAGCGCGCCGGACGCAGCTATACCCCGGTGGACGAGGTGGACTGGCAGTGGCCGGTCGCCGGTGACGTGGTCGGTCAGTTCGGCGAAGGGGGGAGCATCACCGCCGGCATTGATATCGCCGGTCAAAAGGGGCAACCTGTCAAGGCAGCCGGCCCGGGAATCGTGGTCTATGCGGGCAGCGGCGTCAGGGGCTACGGCAACCTGATCCTGCTCAAGCACAACGACCAGTTCCTGAGTGCCTATGCCCACAATGACACCCTGAACGTCAAGGAGAACGATGTGGTCGAGGCCGGTGAGGTCATTGCCACCATGGGCGACAGCGATGCCGAGGATGTCAGGCTGCATTTCGAGGTGCGCAAGGATGGCCAGCCTCAGGACCCCCTCGAGTTCCTGCCGGCCCGCTGACCCCGACGGTCGGCGCGCATCGGATCCATGACGGGGGGCCGCACAATAATAACTTCGCGCGTCGATCGTCCGGCCATGGACCCACGACGCCCTGTCGCAACCATGGGGTAGCAATCGATGAGCATGCTTGAACGGGACCTTCAGGATGTGAATCTGGCCTCCGCCGACGAGGCGGACGATGACGCTGTCGAGGCAGAGGATGACCTGGAGCGGGAAGAGATCGAGGACGAGGAGGCGGTGGTCGGCGACGAGGAGGCCTTCGAGAAGGCGCTGAGTCGCGAGGATCGCCATCACCGTCACAGCCTCGATGCCACCCAGATCTACCTCAACGAGATCGGCTTCTCGCCGCTGCTGACGCCGGAGGAGGAGGTCTACTACGGCCGCCTGGCGCGCAAGGGTGATCCGCTCGGCCGCTCGCGGATGATCGAGTCGAACCTGCGCCTGGTGGTGAAGATCGCCCGGCGCTATCTCAACCGAGGCCTCACCCTGCTCGACCTGATCGAGGAGGGTAACCTGGGCCTGATACGCGCGGTGGAGAAGTTCGACCCCGAGCGCGGCTTCCGCTTCTCCACCTACGCCACCTGGTGGATCCGCCAGACCATCGAGCGGGCGCTGATGAACCAGACCCGCACCATCCGGCTGCCGATTCACGTGGTCAAGGAACTCAACATCTACCTGCGGGCGGCCCGCGAGCTGACCCAGAAGCTGGACCACGAGGCCACGGCCGAGGAGGTCGCCGACTACCTCGACAAGC
Organism: Halomonas sp. CKK8; assembly: GCF_029625235.1. Taxonomy (NCBI): domain Bacteria; kingdom Pseudomonadati; phylum Pseudomonadota; class Gammaproteobacteria; order Oceanospirillales; family Halomonadaceae; genus Halomonas; species Halomonas sp. CKK8. The sequence continues at coordinate 835,800 of NZ_CP121193.1, forward strand.
CGGTGGAGACGGTCAAGAAGATGATGGGCCTCAACGAGCGGGTCTCCTCCGTCGACTACCCGATGGGCAGCGAGAGCGACAAGCCGCTGATCGAGACCCTGGCCGACGACAACGACCAGGGCCCGGAATCCACCCTGGTGGACGGCGACGTGCGCCAGCATGTCGACGAATGGCTGGCCGAGCTCACCGAGAAGCAGATGGAGGTGGTGGTGCGCCGCTTCGGCCTGCGTGGCCACGAGGCCGCGACCCTCGAGCAGGTCGGTGAGGAGATCGGCCTGACGCGCGAACGGGTCCGCCAGATCCAGGTGGAGGCGCTCAAGAAGCTGCGTCGCATGCTCGACAAGCAGGGCCTCTCGCTGGATGCCATCTTCGAGTGATGCCGTGTGCCGGAGGAGGCGCCTCCGGCACCGTCGTGTCATTCCCTCATGACGGTCAGATGATCGCCCTGTCAACATGCCCCTTTATCTGGCGTTTATCCCGCTAAAAGCTCTCTTGCTAGTTGGTCGTGCCGTGAAATCGGCTCCTCTTTGGGGGATAATCGTGGCGTTTCCCATCGACGCTCCAGGACCCCGACCATGGCCCGGCCGCTGAACGCCGACATCGACCTCGACGCCCTGCGTCACAACTATCGCCTGGCCCGTGACCAGGCCCCCCACAGCCGCGCCGTCGCCGTGATCAAGGCGGATGCCTATGGTCATGGCGCCGTGGCCTGTGCCCGGGCACTCGAGGGGCTGGCGCCGGCCTTTGCCGTGGCCTGCCTCGAGGAGGCGCAGATCCTGCGCGAGGGGGGCATCACGGCGCCCATCGTGCTGCTCGAGGGCATCTTCGAGGCCGCCGAGCTCGAGCGGGTCGAGGCGCTGGGGCTGTGGATCGCGGTGCACACCGACTGGCAACTGGAGGCGCTGCTCGCCTATCGCCCCGCGCGACCCATCCCGGTGTGGGTCAAGGTGGACTCGGGCATGCACCGGCTGGGCTTCCCGCCGGAACAGGCCGAGGCGGTCTGGGCGCGTCTCGCCGCGGCGCCCGACCGCGCCTGCGACCTGCACCTGATGAGCCACTTCGCCACCGCTGACGCCCTGGAACCCGGCTACTTCCGGCGCCAGCTCGAGCTGCTCGACGACCTGGCGATCCGGCTCGAGGCCCCCACCTGTCTCGCCAACTCCCCCGCCACCCTGGCCTGGCCCGAGGCGCATGGCGCCTGGAACCGTCCTGGGGTGATGCTCTACGGCAGCGACCCGCTGGAAGCCTCCAACGAGGCGAGCCGTCGCCTGGCGCCGGTGATGACCCTGCGCTCCGCGATCATTGCCGTGCGCGAACTCGCCCCGGGCGAGCCGGTGGGCTATGCGGGGCGCTGGAGGGCGCCACGCCCCTCGCGGATCGGCGTGGTCGCCTGTGGCTACGGCGACGGCTATGACCGGCACGCGGTCGACGGCACCCCGGTACTGGTCGATGGGCAGCGCACGGCCATCGCCGGCAAGGTCTCCATGGACATGCTGACGGTGGACCTCACCGACCTTCCCGAGGCCGGCATCGGCAGTGAGGTCGTGCTCTGGGGACGCGCCGCGAACAGTGCGCTGCTGTCGGTGGATGAGGTAGCCCGCCATTGCGACACCATCAGCTACACCCTGCTGACCGGGGTGCTGCCGAGGGTGCCCAGGCGGTATCATGGGGCGGACTGATCGCCGCACCACGGGAAGCCGCATGTCCAGGGACGACACCCCGCAGACCGCCTTTGCCCATCCGCGCTACTGGCCGACCTGGCTGGCTATCGGCGCCATGCATGTCGTGGCCTGGCTGCCCTGGCGGCTGAAGCTGTGGGTCGGCCGGGGGATCGGCCTTGCCGCCTGGCGCCTCGCCAGGCGGCGACGCCATATCACCGAGACCAATATCCGCCTCTGCTTTCCCGACCTCGACGAGCCCCGGCAACGCCGGCTGGTCAGGGAGACCTTCGTCGCCAATGGCATCGGCATCGTCGAGACGGCCACCGGCTGGTGCCGCGATCCGGAGCACCTGCGCCACCGCGTCACCTTCCTGGGGCAGCAGCACCGGGCCCGGTTGCAGGCCGAGGGGAGGGGGGCGCTGATCCTCGGCATTCACTTCTCCACCCTGGACCTGGGGGCCGCCCTGCATGCGCTCTACTTCCGCGCCGACGCCGTGCAGCGGCCCCATGACAACCCGCTCTTCGACCGCTTCATGTCCCGCGCCCGCGCCCCCTACTTCGATGCGGTCCTCGACCGCCATGACCTGCGCGGCGTGGTGCGTCGCATCAAGGCCGGGCACGGCGTCTGGTACTCCCCGGACCAGGACTTCGGCCGCGACGCCAGCGTCTTCGCCCCCTTCTTCGGCATCCCGGCCGCCACGGTGCGGATGACCGCGCGCATCGCGCGCATGACCGGCGCCCCGGTGATCCCGCTGATCTTCCACCGCAACCCGGATGACCGCACCTATACCCTGGAGTACCTGCCGCCGCTGGAAGGCTTCCCCAGCGGCGACGAGGTGGCCGATGCCGCCCGAATCAACGCGGTGATCGAGGCGGCGATCCGCCGCCACCCGGAGCAGTACCTGTGGCTGCACCGGCGCTTCAAGACCCGCCCGCCCGGCGAGCCCAAGCTCTACTGACGCCGGCAGGCGGCGATCAGGCCTGCTGACGGCCAGGGAGCGCGGCCGGGAGCGAGAGCCGGTGAATGCCGTCGTCCAGGCGCGCCGAGACGAAGCGCCGGTCAAGCGGGTGGCTCGCCGCGTGGGACAGCGTCTCCACCACCCGGTCGGCATGGGCCTGGAGGGTCTCGAGATCCTTCTGCTCGGCGAACAGCGAGAGGGTCTTCAGGGCCTTGAGCACCCCGAGACCGATGCTCAGGTCGTCCCTGCCGTACCGCAGGATGGGCTGGAAGAGCCGGTAGAGCAGGCTCTCGAAATCCTCTACCTGCCAGGTCACCCGGCAGTGCCCGTCCTCATCGAAGAGCGCATCGCAGGGCCGCCACTCGAGGCGCCGGCGCAGCAGGTCGGTCAGGCGATGCAGGCAGAGGCGGGCGGTTCCGGGGTCGTTGATGCCCGGCGATAGGGCCTTCAGGGCGACCTCCATCAACTGGGTCATGCCGAACACATGGTGCTCGGTGATCGACTCTCCCTCCACGTAGGTCAGGGTGGCCCGGACCTCGTCGCACCAGCTCGCCTCGGGGGCCGCCGCGGCCTCCAGCGAGAGGATCGGCAGCCCCTCCACCACGTAGTCCCCGAAGCGGAAGTGAAGGTGCACGATGCCGTCGACACGGCGCGCCAGTTCGGCCAGGGCGGTGAGATCGGCGTTCTGCAGGTAGCCGGCGCGGCGGGCATGCACGGCATGCTGGCGATGGCCCGATGACGGCGCGACGGCCAGGATGCGCCACTCCTTGCCCTGCTGGCGGGACTGCAGCGCCTGCAGGGAGGCGAGCGTCGACTGGTGCAGGTCGGCGGCCACGGCGTCGACCTGGATCGACTGAGAGGCGTTGTGGATAAAGTAGACGAACAGCGCCAGGCAGTGGATCACCATGGCGCAGGCCAGGTAGATCGCCAGCGACCGCCAGGTCGCCTGGCCCTCGGCGACATCCGGGACCATCAGCAGCATCAGGGTGAAGAGGATGGTGCCCAGGTAGTGGCCCAGCACCCACTGGTGGGGGCGCTCCGAGATCAGGCCGAACACCAGCTTGTGGGAAAACTGCCCGCCGGCCTGCGAGAGCACCGACATGACCATGGAGAAGCTGAACACCATCAGCGAGATCATGCCGCCGAGCAGCGCGGCGAGCAGGGCGCGGGTCTCTTCCGGCGCCTCCAGGCCCAGCATCGTGAGCAGGGCCGGCAGCCGGTCGTCGGAGATCGGCAGCAGCAGCGCGACGAGGCTCAGCAGGGCATAGGCCAATGCCAGCAGTGAGGGCAGGTAGGCGATGCTCTGCCGGAAGGCCTTGAGCAGGTGGATGGGCCAGGACAGCAGGACGCTCATGGGTGACTCCTCGCGGCAGGAATCCCCCTTATGGCGCGTCTCGTCGTTCGGGGCAACCCCGCGCTATCCCCGGGAGCTGGAAGAGCGGTGCCTCGCGCCTGGAAGCGGGAAGCCAGAAGAGAAAAGACCCCACGAACCTTTCGGTCGTGGGGTCTTCTTCCAGCTTCAAGCTTCAGCCCGCGAAGCGGGCGTTCTTTCGGCGCGGCGAAGCCGGGTCAGGCGTCGATGCGCTTGTACTTCATGCGGTGCGGGGTGTCGTCACCGACGCGCTTCTTGTGGTCCGCCTCGTACTCGGTGTAGTTGCCCTCGAAGAACTCCACGTGGGAGTCGCCCTCGAAGGCCAGGATGTGGGTGGCGATGCGGTCGAGGAACCAGCGGTCGTGGGAGATCACCAGGGCACAGCCGGGGAAGGCCAGCAGGGCCTCCTCCAGGGCGCGCAGCGTCTCGATGTCCAGGTCGTTGGAGGGCTCGTCGAGCAGCAGCACGTTGGCCCCCTGCTTGAGGGTCTGGGCCAGCTGCAGGCGACCGCGCTCGCCGCCGGAGAGCTCGTTAAGGCGCTTCTGCTGGTCGTTGCCCTTGAAGTTGAAGCGCCCCACGTAGGCCCGCGAGGAGACCTCGTAGCCGTTGATGTTGAGGATGTCCTGGCCGTCGGAGACCGCCTCCCACACCGTCTGCTTGTCATCCAGGGCGTCGCGCAGCTGCTCGACGTAGGCGATATCGACGGTCTCGCCGACCACCACCTCGCCGCGGTCGGGCTGCTCCTGGCCGGTGATCAGCTTGAACAGCGTCGACTTGCCCGCGCCGTTGCCGCCGACGATGCCGACGATGGCCCCCTTGGGGACGGTGAAGGTCAGGTCCTCGTAGAGCAGCTTGTCGTCGAAGGCCTTGGCGACGTCGTGGAACTCGATGACCTTGTCGCCCAGGCGCGGGCCGGGCGGAATGTAGATCTCGTTGGTCTCGTTGCGCTTCTGGAAGTCGCCGGACTGCATCTCCTCGAAGCGGTTGAGGCGCGCCTTGCTCTTGGCCTGGCGGCCCTTGGCGTTGCTGCGGACCCACTCCAGCTCGTGCTTGATGGCCTTGTTCTTGGAGGCCTCCTGCTTGGCCTCCTGCTCGAGGCGCTTCTCCTTGGCCTCCAGCCAGCCCGAGTAGTTGCCCTCGAAGGGGATACCCTGGCCGCGGTCGAGCTCGAGGATCCAGCCGGCCACGTTGTCGAGGAAGTAGCGGTCGTGGGTGATCGCCACCACGGTGCCGCTGTAGTCGTGCAGGAAGCGCTCCAGCCAGGCCACGGACTCGGCGTCCAGGTGGTTGGTGGGCTCGTCGAGCAGCAGCATGTCGGGGCTGGAGAGCAGCAGGCGGCACAGCGCCACGCGGCGCCGCTCGCCGCCGGAGAGGTGGCCGACGCGGGCCTCCCAGGGTGGCAGGCGCAGGGCCTCGGCGGCCACTTCCAGCTTGCGGTCCAGGTTGTGGGCGTCGGAGGCCTCGATGATGTTCTCCAGGCGCGCCTGCTCGGTGGCCAGGGCATCGAAGTCGGCGTCCGGCTCGGCATAAGCGGCGTAGACGGCGTCGAGCTTCTCCTGCGCCTCCTTGATCTCGCCCAGGGCCTCTTCCACGGTCTCGCGGACGTTCTTGTCGTCGTCCAGTGCCGGCTCCTGGGGGAGGTAGCCGACGTTGATGCCCGGCATGGGGCGCGCCTCGCCCTCGAACTCGGTGTCGACGCCGGCCATGATGCGCAGCAGGGTCGACTTGCCGGCACCGTTGAGGCCCAGCACGCCGATCTTGGCGCCGGGGAAGAAGGAGAGGGAGATGTCCTTGAGGATCTGCTTCTTGGGGGGCACGACCTTGCCCACCCGGTTCATGGTGTAGACGTATTGCGCCATGGAAAGCCACTTGGTTGGGGGATGTCAGTGGCCACGATGATAGAGCCCGGGGACGCCAAAGGCCAGCGTCCCCGGGCCGAGGGCAGGGGTTACTCTTCCTCTTCCTCGAGGGTCCAGTCGTCCTCGATGGCGCGGCGCAGGCGGCGCTCCTCGATGAGGGCCTCCACGCGTCGCCGGGCCCTCAGGGTATCGGCACGACTGCTGGGGCGGACGCGACCGTAGTCGTCGTTGACCGCTTCCAGGTAGTCCTGATCGTCGTCGGTGGTATCGAGAAGGGGTTCATGGCTCATGCGACGTCCTCCCATGGCCCGGGGCCGAACGCTGCAAGGTCCGGCGGATCATACGATCGCTTCCCGTCCCGGGTGCGGAACCTGAAGCGCCAGCAGGCAACGGCCGTTGCCTGCTGGCTATATAGCCGCAAGGTGGGCCGGGGACAAGCCCCCCGGGAGACTTTTTTTCGTCGCCGCCTTTGCGCTCTCAGGTGAGGCCGTGTTCGGCCTTGAGCCGCTCGAGTTCCAGCTGGGCCTCGACGCGCTCGGTGACATCCTTCTGCACCCCGATGTAGTAGGTGAGGTGGTCATCCTCGTCGTACATGGGGGTAATGGAGAGCTCGTTGTAGAACAGGGTGCCGTCCTTGCGATAGTTGCGCAGTACCTCGCGGCAGGGACGACCCGCCTTCAGGGCCTTGCGGATGGCATCGAGCCCCGGCTGGTCGCGGTCCTCGTTCTGCAGGAAGCGGCAGTCCTGGTAGAGGATCTCGTCGGCGCTGTAGCCGGTGAGGCGTTCGAAGCCCTGGTTGACGTAGATCAGGATGTTCTCGTCGCCCTCCTGCTCGGCGACCACGATGCCATCCTCGGAGGCATCGATGATGCGTTCCAGCAGTTCCGGGCTGATCAGGGGGGATCGTTTCATGCAGGGGGTTCCTGTCGCGGTGCCCTTGGCGCATCGCATGGCGGCAAGGGGCGGGATATTGCCCTCATCATGGCCAGCCGGCGTCGGGATTTCAACGCGCTGGCGTGCCGGCGGGTCATTGCACCTCGGGCAGTCGCCAGGCGCTGGCGGCCGCGCCGAGGCCCATCAGTGCCAGGCAGGCCAGTAGCCCGGCGCTGCCGAGCCACTGGGCCAGCAGGCTGACGGCCCCGCCCACGACCAGCATCAGCACGCCCGTGAGGGTGTTGGAGAGCGCCACGTAGAGGGCGCGCTTGTCGGCGCCGGCCATGTCGACGATGTAGGTCTTGCGGCCCAGGCGGACGCCGGCATGGACGATCACCAGTAGCGCGTAGACCAGCGCATAGGGCCAGACGCTCTCGCTCCAGGCACCGGGCAGCCAGGCGAAGGCCGCCCCGAGCAGGCAGCCCGCCGCGGTGCCCAGGCCCCCATCGCGCATTACCCGTCGGCTCGAGGCATCGGCGCGTTTGCCCCATATCGGGCTTGCCAGCATGCCGGCAAGCCCCGAGACCACGATCAGGATGCCCAGGCCGCCGAGCTCGGCGCCGCTCTGCTGCTGGCCGAGCAGCGCCACATAGGGCAGGGCCAGGGCGCTGGCCAGCAGCAGGGCGCGGGAGAGGTTGAAGTGCAGGAAGGCGCGGTCGTCGCGCAGCAGGCGCAGCCCCAGCTTGACGCTGTCCCAGACATTCTCGCCACCCTCCACGGCGCCGGGTGTCTCCCTGATGCGTGCCGCGGACAGGGCATTGACGGCCCAGCCCAGCGCCGCCACCCCGAGCAGCACGGCCAGCGCCAGCTCCCCGGGACGGTCGCCGAACAGCATCAGCACGCCGCCGGCGGCCAGGGTCACCCCGCCAGCCACGCTGCCGCTCCAGCCCATCAGGGTGCCGCGGCGCTGCTTGGCGATGGTCTTGCCCATCACGTCCTTGGTGGCGATCGACGACAGGCCCCGGGCCAGCGACAGCGCCACCAGCACGGCGAGTACCAGGCCCCCGCCGACGGCCCCGCTGCCCAGCAGCGCCAGCAGGGCCAGCAGGGCGGCGGCCAGGGCCTGCAGGGCACCGCCCAGCACCCACACCCACTTGCGCTCGGGCTTGAGCCGGATGAAGCCGGCCACGAACAGCTGGGGCAGCAGGGCGCCGGACTCGCGGATCGGCACCAGCAGGCCGACCATCCACAGCGGGGCGCCGATCACCCCCAGCAACCAGGGCAGCACCAGGCGGGCGCTGGAGAGCTCGTCGGCCAGCTTGTTGCCGAGTGCCGCCACCAGGTGCAGGAAGAAGTTGCGCGGCTGCTCGTGGCAGGCCTCGTCCGGGATGTCCCGGCACATCCGGCTGTCCTCGTCACCGGTGAGCCACTCGAAGAGGCGGGTCTGGCTGATCTCGGGGGCGGCCATCGGAACTCCCTGGCTGGTATCATCAGAGGCTCATTGTCGCGACACTCGAGGTTCCATGTCACGTATCCGAATCCACTACTGCACCCAGTGCCAGTGGCTGCTGCGCAGTGCCTGGTACGCCCAGGAGCTGCTCTCCACCTTCGGCGAGGAGCTGGAGGAGGTGGCTCTGGTGCCCTCCCACGGCGGCCACTTCGAGATCCTCCTTGATGAGGCCTCGCTCTGGGAGCGCAAGCGCGACGGCGGCTTCCCCGACATCAAGGCCCTCAAGCAGGCGGTACGCGACCGCCTGGCCCCCGGCCGTGACCTGGGGCACCTCGACCGATGAGCCCGAGGCCCATGGCCGGTGATCGCCAGGCGATGCTCTTCGGGCTGGGGGCGGTGGCGCTGTGGTCCACCGTGGCCACCGCCTTCAAGGTGGCGCTCGCCCACATGTCGCCGCTGGCCCTGATGTGGCTCGCCTCACTGGTCTCCTGGGCGCTGATCGGCGTGCTGGTGGCGCGCCAGGGGCTGCTGGGCCAGGCGCTCCGGCGCGGCTGGCGCACCGCCGCCTGGGCAGGGTTGATGAACCCGGTGGCCTACTACCTGGTGCTGTTCGGCGCCTACGACCGCCTGCCCGGCCAGGAGGCCATGGCGCTCAACTACACCTGGGCGCTGGCGATGGCCTTCCTGGCGGTGCCGCTGCTGGGCCAGCGGCTGACCCGCATCGACGTCCTGGCGGGGCTGATCGCCTACGGTGGCGTGTGGGTGATCGCCACCCGCGGGGCGGTGTTCGACGTGGCCTTCGCCGACCCGCTCGGCGTCGGCCTGGCGCTCGCCTCGACGCTGCTCTGGGCGCTCTACTGGCTGCTCAACGCCCGCGACCACCGTCCGCCGCTGGTGGCCCAGTGGCAGAACTTCAGCGTCGGCGTGCCGGTGCTCACGGTCCTCCTGCTGGCCGGGCCGGGCCTTCAATGGCACGGCTGGACGGCGCTGGGGGCCGGTATCTACGTGGGGCTGTTCGAGATGGGCATCGCCTTCGTGCTCTGGCAGCTGGCCGTGCACCGGGTCTCGCGCACGGCGAAGGTCTCCAACCTGATTTTCCTCTCGCCGCCGGTGTCGCTGCTGCTGCTCTTCCTGGTGGTGGGCGAGCCGATCCTGCCCTCCACCCTGGTGGGCCTGGTGCTGATCCTCGGGGGCCTGGCGCTGCAGCAGTGGCAGAAGACGCCCGCGCCGGTGGCTCAGTCCTGAGCCGTCTCTGCCACGACGGCGCCGTTCGCCTCCAGCAGCGGCGCGAGTCGTGGCCAGACGTTCTCCAGGATCCGCGGCTGGGCGGCCGCGGTGGGGTGGATGCCGTCGGACTGCATCAGATCTTCCTCCAGGGCCACGCCCTCGAGCAGGAAGGGCACCAGCGGCAGCTCGTACTCCTCGGCCAGCCGCGTGTAGACCGCGGTGAAGGCGTCGCGGTAGGCCCGGCCGTAGTTCGGCGGGATGTCGATGCCCAGCAGCAGCACCTCGGCGCCCGATGCCTGGCTGGCCTCGACCATGGCGGCCATGTTGGCCTCGAACTGGCCCGGCGGCAGGCCGCGCAGGCCGTCGTTGCCGCCGAGCTCCAGCACAACGATATCGGGCTCGTGCTGTCCGAGAAGGTCGGGCAGGCGGGCGGCGGCACCGCTGGAGGTCTCGCCGCTGATGCTGGCGTTGACCACCTGCGCCTTCCCGTCCAGACGCGCCTGCAGCAGACTGACCCAGCCGGCCTGCTGCTCGATGCCGTAGGCGGCACTCAGGCTGTCGCCCATCACCAGCAGCACCGGTCGAGTCGACGCCTGCGCCGCCCCGCCGGCCAGCAGCGACGCCAACAAGAGCAGCGTCAACCAGAACGCCGTGTGCCAGCGCCCCGTGAGCCGGCGCGGTGCCTGCCGGCCCAACGCACCTACAGGGAAGCCCTTCGCCATGTCCATCTCCTCTCGAACGGATGCCTCGCTGATTCTACACGCCGACCGTCTCGCCAAGGAGGTCGAGAGCGGCGAACGGCGACTGAGCATTCTGAGTGACCTGTCGCTTTCGGTGTTCCCTGGGGAGAGCGTGGCGATCCTCGGCCAGAGCGGGGCCGGCAAGTCGACCCTGCTGGGGCTGCTGGCCGGCCTGGACAAGCCCAGCAGGGGGGAGCTGTCGCTGTTCGGCCAGTCGCTGCGCGCCCTCGACGAGGATGGCCGGGCCTCCCTGCGCGCGGGCCGGGTGGGGTTCGTGTTCCAGAACTTCCAGCTGCTGCCCACCCTGACGGCCCTGGAGAACGTGCTGCTGCCGCTGGAGCTGTCACCGAGCACCGGGGCCGAGGCCCGGGCCCGCGACTGGCTGACCCGCGTCGGCCTCGGCGAGCGCCTGGATCACCTGCCCAAGCAGCTCTCGGGGGGCGAGCAGCAGCGCGTGGCCCTGGCCCGGGCCTTCGTCACCGGCGCCGAGCTGGTGTTCGCCGACGAGCCCACCGGCAACCTGGACCCGGTCACCGGGGAGCGCATCATCGAGGCGCTGTTCTCGCTCAACCGCGAGGCCGGCACCACCCTGGTGCTGGTCACCCATGACCATGCCCTGGCGCGACGCTGCGATCGCTGCCTGCGCCTGGAGGGGGGCCGGCTGGTCGAGATGGCCCGCGACGAGGTGATGGCATGAGCCGCACCGCCTGGCCGGCCCTGTTGCGCCTCTCGGCCCGGGGCCTGATCCGTGACCTGCGTGCCGCCGACGTGCGCGCCCTGGCGCTGGCGCTGGCGCTGGCGGTGGCCGCCTCGACCATGATCGGCTTCTTCCTCGACCGCCTGGATCGCGGTCTGACCCGCCAGGCGGGCCAGCTCGCGGGCGGCGACGTGGTGCTGGAGCAGGGCCGGCCCTTCGACGAGGCGGTCCGCCGGGCCCTCGAGGAGGCCGGCCTGACGCTCTCCGACCAGGTCGACATGGTCTCCATGGTCAGCCGCGGCGACCGCTTCCAGCCGGCCAGCCTCAAGGTGGTCGACTCGGTCTATCCGCACTACGGCACGGCCCGGGTGGACCGCGGCAACGGCGTCGAGTCTCTGGCCCATGGCCCGGCACCGGGCGAGGCCTGGGTGGCGCCGCGTCTCGCCCTGCTGATGGAACTCGAGGTGGGGGATCGGGTGCGCTTGGGCGAGACCAAGCTCGAGGTCGGCGGCGTGATCGAGCGCGAGCCCGACCAGTCGGCGGGCTTCGGAAGCTTCAACCCGCGACTGATGATGCACCGCGATGATCTGGATGCCACCGGCCTGGTCCAGGAGGGCTCGCGGGTGGAGTTCGAGCTGCTGGCCGCCGGCAGCGCCGAGGCGGTGGCCCGCATCGAGCCGCTGCTGCAGCGGCTGCGCCGCGAGGGGGTGGAGGTACGCGACGTGCGCCAGGACCGCCCCCAGCTGGGCAATGCCCTGGCACGCGCCGAGAAGTACCTCGGCCTGGCGGGACTCGCCGCGGTGCTGTTGGCCGGGGTCGCGGTGGCCATGTCGACCCGGCGCTACGTCGACCGCCACCTGGATACCGCGGCGCTGCTGCGCTGCTTCGGCGCCACCCAGCGCGAGCTGCTGCGGCTGTTCGTGCTGCAGCTGCTGTGGCTGGCGCTGGCGGCCTCGGCGTTGGGCGCCCTGCTGGGGCTGGCCGGGCAGGCGCTGCTGGTGCGGCTGCTGTCGACCTTCCTGCCGTTCAGCCTGCCGGCGCCCGGCATGCTGCCGCTGTGGCTCGGGGTGTTCACCGCCCTGGTGGTGCTGGCCGGTTTCGCCGGGCCGACCCTGCTGCGCCTCAAGCGGGTCAGTGCCCTCAAGGTACTGCGCCGCGAGCTGGACCCGCTGCCGCCCTCGGCCTGGCTGGTGGTGGGCGTGGCGGCATTGGTCTTCGGCGGGCTGCTGTGGCTCTACTCCGGCGATCCGGGGCTCGCCGCCGGCCTGCTGCTGGGCGGGCTGGTGATGCTGGTGGTGCTCTGGGGGCTCGGCGGCGTCCTGCTGGGGCTGGTGCTGAAGGGCACTGCCCGGCTGCCCCGCGGCCCGGCGGATGGCCTGGTCACGGCCGTGCGGCTGGGCGGCCAGCAGCTGGCGCGGCGCCGCCAGGCGAGCCTCGGCCAGCTGCTGGCCTTCTCGGTGACCTTCTTCGCCGTGGCAATGATCGTCCTGGTGCGCGGCGACCTGCTGACCACCTGGCAGGCCCAGCTGCCGGAGGACACCCCCAACCACTTCGCCATCAATATCCAGCCCCAGGAGCGCGATGCCTTCGCCTCGGCCCTGGCGGGGGCCGCGGATGCCCGCAGCGCCCTCTATCCGATGGTCCGTGGGCGCCTCACTGCCATCAACGACCAGGTCCCGCAGGAGGCCGTGCCCGCCGAGTCACGGGGCGACAATGCCCTGCGTCGCGAACTCAACCTGACCTGGCGCGAGACCCTGCCCGAGGGCAACCGGGTGGTGGCGGGGGAGTGGTTCGCCGAGGGCCCCGACAGCGAGACGGGCGGCTGGCTGGACGAGGTGGCCGCCGAGCCGCCCCCCACGGCCAGCGGGGCGGCGGTGCCGATCTCCATGGAAGACGGCCTGGCCGAGCGCCTGGGCATTGCCCTGGGCGATCGCCTGACCTTCACCATCGGCAGCGATGCGGTCACCGGCGAGGTGACCAGTCTGCGCAGCCTCGACTGGGAGAGCTTCCGGCCCAACTTCTACGTGATCTTCCCGCCAGGAACCCTGGAGCGTTTCGGCCATAGCTACATCACCGCCTTCCATCTCGGCGACGACGACCGCGACCTGCTGCGCCAACTGGTGCGGGAGTTCCCGGGCGTCACCCTGCTCGACGTGGAGGCCATCCTCGGCCAGGTCCGCGAGGTGCTGACCCAGGTCACCCGGGCGGTGGAACTGGTGCTGGGCTTCGTGCTGCTGGCCGGCGTCAGCGTGCTCTATGCGGCGCTGATCGCCAGCCTGCCGGTGCGGGCCCACGAGAGTGGCCTGCTGCGGGTGTTCGGCGCCAGCAACCGGCTGCTGTCGCGGATGCAGGCGGCGGAGTTCGCCGTGCTGGGGCTGGCCAGCGGGCTGATGGGTGCCCTGCTGGCGGAGCTGGCGGCCGCGGGGATCTACCTGGCCTGGTTCGACCTGGCCCCGCGGATCCACTGGCTGCTGTGGCTGACCCTGCCGCCGGTCGGTGCGCTGCTGATCGGCCTCATCGGGCACCTGCTTTCCCGGGGCCTGCGCCGGCAGGCCCCGGCGGCCAGCCTCGGCCTGCTGGGCGAGGCCTGAGGCGCAGCCATGAAGACCGAGACCCTGCGCGCCCGCCTGCTGGAGGCCCAGCTCGAGCTGGTCCATCGTCGGGAGCGGGGGGTGATCCTGCTGCTCACCGGCCACGCCGTCACCCACAAGGGACGGCTGGTCAACGAGCTCAATCACTGGCTGGAGAACCGCCACACCGAGGTGCATGCCCTGGGACCCAGCAGCGAGGAGCGCGAGCGACCCTACTGGTGGCGCTTCTGGCGGCGCGTCCCCGATCGCGGCCGCATCGGTATCTTCATCCATGGCTGGTATGGCGACGCGCTCTTCGCCCGTGCCGAACGGCGTCTCTCGCCGGGTGCCTTCCGCGACAGGCTGGCGGAGATCCGCGCCTTCGAGGCCGAGCTGGCCGCCGAAGGTGTGGTGCTGCTCAAGCTGTGGATGGATATCGACCGACCCGCGCAGCGTCGTCACCTCCAGGCGCTGCAGGCGGACCCGGCCCGTGCCTGGCAGCTGAGCGCCACCGACTGGCAGCGCCACCTGCAGCATGCCGCCATCGCCGGCCTGGGCCGCGAGATGCGCGATGCCACCGCGGCCGATCATGCGCCCTGGCGGCGGCTCGACTTCCGCGACCCGGCGGCACAGCTCCGGCGGGTGGGGGCCCTGCTGCACGAGACCCTGGTCGCGCCCCCCGTGGCGCCCTCCGGCGTGCCGGAGGGGGTGCCCGGCGAGGCGCCGCCGGCGCCCTCGATACGTCGTGCCGAGCCCCGGGTGGCGGCGCCGTTGAAGAAGTCGGACTATGCCGAACGGCTCGTCGAGGCCCAGGGACGCCTGGCCATCAATGCCCGGGAGATGGCCCGCCGGCGCATCCCGGTGGTACTGGCCTTCGAGGGGCTCGACGCGGCGGGGAAGGGGGGCAGCATCCACCGGGTCACCGCGTCACTGGATGCCCGCCAGTACCGGGTCCATCGCATCGCCGCCCCCAGCGACGAGGAGCTGGCGCTGCCCTGGGCCTGGCGCTTCTGGCGCCGCCTGCCGGCCGACGGGCGCATCGCCATCTTCGATCGCAGCTGGTACGGCAGGGTGCTGGTGGAGCGGGTCGAGGGGCTGGCCCCGGAGTCGGCCTGGCGGCGCGCCTATGCGGAGATCCGCGAGTTCGAGCGCCAGCTGCTGGCCCATGGCGCCGTGCTCGGCAAGCTGTTCCTGGCCATCAGCCAGGAGGAGCAGCTGCGCCGCTTCGAGGCCCGCGCCGCCACCCCCCACAAGCGCCACAAGCTCACCGACGAGGACTGGCGCAACCGCGAGCGCTGGAAGGACTACGAGCGGGCCATCGACGAGATGTTCGCCCGCACCCAGGCGCCGGGTGCCGAGTGGGCGCTGATCGCCTGCGACGACAAGCGCCGGGCGCGCCTCGCCGTGATCGAGGAGGTCAATCGTCGGCTGGAGATGCGCCTGGCCTCGCCGCACTGAGTCTGGCCTGCCGCGACGCGATGACGCTAGACTGCTGACCAGTTCCCGCCACGCCCACACCGGAGGTGCGCCCATGCGCCCGATGCCCTGGAAGGCCATCCTTGCCGCCCTGACGCTGTCCGTCTCCCAGCCCGCCCTTGCCGAGCCCGGCCCGGCCGAGCGCCTGGAGGCCGACCTGCGGGCGCTGTTCGCCAGCGAAGGACGCCTCGAGATCGGCGAGGTCTCGGCGGCGCTGCTTCGCGACCGCGTCACCGCGCGGGAGCTGCACTTCGTCGGCCCCGAGGGACAACAGCTGTGGCTCGACCGCTATGTGGTCAGTGGCGACTACGACAGCCCCGACGAGGTGCGCCTCGAGGGCATCCGCCTGGAGACCCCCGGCCGCGAACGGACGCAGCTGAGCGCCGCGACCCTGCGCCTCGATGACCCCACCCGGGCGGTGCTGCCTCTTCACGAGGAGAGCTGGCCGGCGGGCCTGCGGATCGCCGGGCTCGAGATCGAGGCGCTGGCCGCCGAGTTCGCCGGCCAGGACCTGGGGGAGGGGTTCGGCGAGGGAGATGGCCGGGTCAGCGTCGAGCGCCTTCAGGCCACCGGCCTGTCCCGCGAGGCCATCGACAGCCTGGAGCTCAACGGGGTCGAGGGGCAGGCCGAGGGAGAGGGAGAATTCGGCAGCGGCACCGTCTCCCTGGCGTTCGCCCGGGTCGAGGGGCTGCGTGGCCTCGAGGGGCCGGAGGAGGAGCGGGAGCTCGACCGCCTGGAGCTGCGTGACCTGGCGATCGACTCCGACCGCTTGGTGGCCGCCCTGGCGGGGCTCGAGGTCGATGGCGACCTGCAGGACGGCGAGGGCGGCATACGCCTCGAGGCGCTGGAGCTTGACCTGGCCCGCATGATCGCCCTGGCCCCCGAGGAGGAGCGCACCCAGCTGCGCATGGCCAGCAACGTGCTTACCGGGGGCAGCGGAACGCTGCGCCTCGATGCGGTCTCCACCGGGCGCTGGGAGACGGAAGACGACGCCACCCGGCTGCTCGGCGAGCTGGATGTCACTGCCGAGGAGGCCTTCGGCTGGGTGCTGGAGGCCGACCTGCCGGTGCGCCTGCCCGAGGGGGTGGCGCCGGCCGCCTTCCTGGCCGAGATGGAGAGCCTGGAGGGCGTGACCCTGCTGGGCGGGCGGGTCGACGCGACCCTGTCGGACCTGGGGCTCTTCGGTCGGCTGCCGGTGGTCATGGCGGCAAGCCAGGGCATCAGCGAGGCGGTCTTCCTGGAGCAGGCGCGCACCCAGGCGCAGGGCTTCGGCATGATGCTCGGCCCCGAGGTCGAGGCCATCCTCACCGGCCTGGTGGCGATGATGGCGGGCGAGGCACGCGAGCTCGCTGTCCAGCTGACCCTGCCCGCCGACAGCGAGCTGGAGGCCCTCTCCGCCGACCCCCTGGCACTGCCCGAACGGCTCGAGATGCAGGTGGAGAGTCGCTGAGGCGATCGGCGGGCCGGGTGCATCGCCGGTCCCCATGAGGGGGTCGCGGTTGGCCATGACCGCCTTTCATATGAAAGCCGCCGGGGGCTGGGGTATCATGTGCTCCCCAGATTCCCCCGTTTTGCGAGGTTTCCCGCCGATGTTCAGCCGTGACATGCAGATTGCCGGTTTCGATGACGTCCTGTTCGATGCGATGCAGAAGGAAGTCGCACGCCAGGAAGCGCACATCGAGCTGATCGCCTCCGAGAACTACGCAAGCCCGAGGGTGATGGAGGCCCAGGGCAGCCAGCTGACCAACAAGTACGCGGAAGGCTATCCCGGCAAGCGCTACTACGGCGGCTGCGAGTACGTGGACATCGTCGAGCAGCTCGCCATCGACTACGCCAAGGAGCTGTTCGGCGCGAGCTATGCCAACGTCCAGCCCCACTCCGGCTCCCAGGCCAACGGTGCGGTCTTCCAGGCACTGGTCAAGCCGGGCGACACCATCCTGGGCATGAGCCTCGATGCCGGCGGCCACCTGACCCACGGCGCCAAGCCCAACTTCTCCGGCAAGCACTACCACGCCGTGCAGTACGGCCTGGGCGAGGGCGGCCTGATCGACTATGACGAGGTGGCGGCCCTGGCTCGCGAGCATCAGCCCAAGATGATCATCGCCGGCTTCTCCGCCTACTCCCAGGTCATCGACTGGGCGAAGTTCCGCGAGATCGCCGACGAGGTGGGCGCCTACCTGCTGGTCGACATGGCCCATGTGGCGGGCCTGGTGGCCGCCGGCGTCTATCCGACCCCGCTGCCCCACGCCCATGTGGTCACCACCACCACCCACAAGACCCTGCGCGGCCCGCGTGGCGGCCTGATCCTCTCCGCCGAGGGCGACGAGGCCATCGAGAAGAAGCTGCAGTCCGCCGTCTTCCCGGGCGGGCAGGGCGGCCCGCTGGAGCACGTCATCGCCGCCAAGGCGATCTGCTTCAAGGAGGCCATGGAGCCCGAGTTCAAGACCTACCAGCAGCAGGTGGTCAAGAACGCCCAGGCCATGGCCGGGGTGTTCATCGAGCGCGGCTTCGAGGTGGTCTCCGGCGGCACCGAGGACCACCTCTTCCTGCTCTCGCTGATCAAGCAGGGCCTGACCGGCAAGGACGCGGACGCCGCCCTGGGGCGGGCCCACATCACCGTCAACAAGAACGCCGTGCCCGGCGACCCGCAGAGCCCCTTCGTCACCTCGGGCCTGCGCATCGGCACCCCGGCGGTGGCCACCCGTGGCTTCGGCGAGGCGGAGTGCCAGGAACTCGCCGGCTGGATCTGCGACATCCTCGACGTCATGGCTGCGGGGGACGACACCGCCGCCATCGAGGCCGAGGTCAAAGCGAAGGTCGAGGCGGTCTGCGCCCGCCTGCCGGTCTATCGCTGAGACGCCCTGTCGCTGACTGACCCCGGCTGAGGCCAGGGCCCGAGCGCCCCGCCAGGATGCACCATGGCGGGGCGTTTTCTTGCCTGCGACGGGTGCAGCCGTGTCGACGCCCGGGCGTGCCTCACCGTGAGGCCCCAAGGGACGGGCGCTCTGTCCCGCTCTGGCACGCGCCCTGCATGGGGCATGGCGAGTCCACGACCCGGAGCCCGAGACGCCATGCCCTCGATACCCGCCTCGCCCCCTGACCCCACCCGGCGCCCGCGCCTGCTCTTCACCGACCTGGATGGCTCGCTGCTCGACCACCACGGCTACGACTGGTCGCCGGCCCGTGACTGGCTGGCTCGTCTGAAGGAACTCGGGGTGCCGGTGATCCCGGTGACCAGCAAGACCCGCAGCGAGGTCGTGCCGCTGCGTCGAGAACTCGGCCTCGAGGGGGCGCCCTTCATCGCCGAGAACGGCGCCCTGGCCGGGCTGCCGCCAGCCTGGTGCCATGCCCGGCTGGATCGCGGCGTTGCCGCCGATGGCCTGGCGATCAGGACCCTGGGCGTCGATATCGGCCTCATCCGCCAGCGCCTCTGGGTCTGGCGGGAGCGGCTGGGGGTATGCTTCACCACCATGAGCGAGATGCCCCTCGACGACCTGGTGGCCTTCACCGGCCTGTCGGAGCCACAGGCGCGCCTGGCGCGGCTGCGCGAGGGCAGCGAGCCGCTGCTCTGGGAGGACTCGGACGACGGTCTCGCACGTTTCCGGGAGGGGCTCGAGGGCGACGGCCTGCGCCTGGTGCGCGGCGGGCGCTTCTGGCACGTCACCGGGGATTGCCACAAGGGCAGTGCCGTCGCCTGGCTGATCGAGCGCTTCCAGGCGCTGCGTGGCAGCCGTCCCCAGACTCTGGCGCTGGGGGACGGTCCCAACGATATTCCCATGCTCGAGATGGTGGACCAGGCGGTGGTGATCCGCGGCTGCCATGGCCTGGCGGTGTCGCCGAAGCAGCCGGCGCTCTATCGCAGCGAGGCCACCGGTCCCGCCGGCTGGGCCGAGGGGGTGGCCCACTGGTGGGGGCGAGCCGAGCGCCGGCCAGGGCCGGCGGTGAGCCACGCCAGCCGTGACGGGGCTGGGAGGGCGACGGCATGAGCGACTTCCACCAGAACGGCATCATCACCGACTTCCACAACCTGACCCGCCGGCCACTGGCGGCCCTCGAGGAGGAGCTGGTCGCCTTCTCCGCCCGTCGCCCCATGAGCCTGATCCTGCCGTCGCTCTACGCCGAGCTGGAGGGGCCGGCGCTGGCCCATATCGTCGAGGAGCTCCGCCGGGTGCCCTATCTCGCCGAGGTGGTGATCGGTCTCGATCGCGCCGACCGTGATCAGTTCCTGCAGGCCCGGAAATTCTTCTCCCGCCTGCCCCAGCACCACCGCATCCTGTGGAACGACGGTCCCCGGCTGCGGGCGCTGGATGCCGAGCTCGAGGCGCAGGGCCTGGCGCCCCAGCAGCCCGGCAAGGGGCGCAACGTCTGGTACTGCGCCGGCTACGTCCAGGCCTCCGGACGCGGCCGGGTGGTGGCGCTGCACGACTGCGATATCCTCACCTACGACCGCGGCCTGCTGGCGCGGCTCTTCTATCCGGTGGCCCATCCCCACTTCCACTACGAATTCTGCAAGGGCTACTACCCGCGTATCGCCGAGGGCCGGCTCAACGGCCGGGTCTCGCGGCTGATGGTCACCCCGCTGCTGCGCGCGCTCAAGCAGATGCATGGCCCGCTGCCCTACCTGGAGTACCTGGACAGCTACCGCTATGCGCTCTCCGGCGAGTTCTCCATGCGCAGCGAGGTGCTCGACGGCATCCGCATTCCCGCCGACTGGGGGCTGGAGATCGGCGTGCTCTCCGAGGTACACCGCAACTATTCCACCAAGCGGCTCTGCCAGGTGGACCTGGCCGATGCCTACGACCACAAGCACCAGCCGGTCTCCGCCGAGGACGCCTCCGGCGGCCTCAACCGCATGAGCCTGGACATCGCCAAGGCGCTCTACCGCAAGCTCGCCACCCAGGGCGTGACCTTCAGCGCCGAGGGCTTTCGTACCCTGAAGGCGACCTACTATCGCCTGGCGCTGGACCTGATCGAGGCCTATGACCACGATGCCGTGATGAACGGCCTGCGCCTCGACCGCCACGCCGAGGAGCAGGCGGTGGAGCTGTTCGCCGCCAACCTGCTCGAGGCCGGCAGCGCCTTTCTCGACAATCCCGGCGAGCGGCCCTTTATCCCCAGCTGGAACCGGGTGCGGGCGGCGATCCCCGACCTGCCGGAGCGCATGGTCCAGGCGGTGGAGCATGACAACGCCACCGTGGTGAGTCGTCTGTGACCAAAGTCTAAAGGCGCGACCGCGGCATCTGGGCGACCCTATGTCCGACATAGCTTGCATCAAGTCGTACAGGAGTCGTCGAGAGCCCCATGCCATCGCGCCAGCCCCCGACCGGGCGCACGCCCGCCCACAAGCCCGATATCGCCGAGGACCTGGCCCGGGCGATCTTCGCCGGCGAGCACGCGCCGGGCCGCTTCCTGCCCCGGGAGCTGGACCTCTGCGCGCGCTACGGCGTCAGCCGCAGCACCGTGCGCAGCGCCCTGCAGCAGCTGGTCTCGGCCGGCATGCTGACGCGCATCTCGGGGCAGGGCAGCCGGGTGCGCGAGCTCACCGACTGGCACCTGCTGGATCCCCGGGTCAGCGACTGGATGGCCCGCTTCGCCCAGCCCAATCCGCGCATCCAGCGCGACATCTTCGCCTTCCGCGTGGCCGTCGAGCCCTTCATGGCGCGGCTGGCGGCGGTACATGCCACCGCCGCCGACCTGCTGGCCATCGAGACCGCCTGGCGCAACATGATCCGTGCCCTGGAGGCGCCCGATCGCCGCTGCGAGGGGCGCAGCCACGACGAGCACGACGTGGCCTTCCACGAGGCGATCTTCGCGGCGACCCACAACCTGCTGTGGGCCCAGCTCAGCCACATGCTCAAGCCGGCCATCGGCCTGCTGGTGGAGACCTCCAACCACAGCGCGGCCGAGCTGAGCGACAGCATGGAGCGCCACCGCCGACTGATGGAGGCGATCCGCCTGCGCCAGCCGGACGCGGCCGAGCAGGCGGCCCTCTCGGTGCTCGAGCGCACCGGGCTGGACCTGGGGTTCGAGAGCCTGTTCGACCATCCTCCGCCACGCCTGCGCCTGCCGGGCGTAGACGTTCCCGAACCGGGCTGACCGGTTCGCCTCGTACCCGGTGCCCCGCACCGACAACAACAACCCTCATGCGCTGAAGAAGGAAACGCACCATGCAACAGACCAGGCCACGCTCCTTTGCCCTCAAGGGCCTGACCGCCGCCGTGCTCGGCGCACTGGCCTTCTCCGCCCAGGCCGCCGAGTACGAGTGGACCTTCCAGACCTCGGAGACCTCGGGCGAGCCGCAGTTCGAGCTCAAGAAGGCCTGGGCCGAGAACGTCAACACCATGTCCGACGGTCGCATCGAGATCGAGATCCTGCCGGTCAACGCCGTGGTCCAGGCCAACCAGACCCTGGATGCCGTGCAGTCCGGCATCCTGCAGGGCCATCTCACCGACCCCAGCTACTTCTCCGGCCGCGACCCGGCCTTCGGCATGCTCGGCAACCTGGTGGGCGCCTGGGGCGACCCGCTGGAGTTCCTCGAGTACATGAACCACGGCGGCGGCGAGGCGCTCTACAACGAGCTGGTCAACCCTTACGGCGTGCAGCTGATCGGCGCCGCCGCCACCGGCCTGGAGTCCTTCCCCTCCAAGCGCCCGATCCGCACCGTGGAGGACCTCGAGGGGCTCAAGGTCCGCGCCCCGGAGGGCATGGTCTACAACATCTTCGAGAAGGCCGGTGCCGCCCCGGTGAACCTGCCGGGCTCCGAGGTCTACACCTCGCTGGAGAAGGGGGTGATCGACGCCGCCGACTACACGGTGTTCTCCACCAACCACAGCCAGGGGCTGCACAGCTTCGCCAACTACCCCAACTACCCGGGCTTCCACTCGCTGCCCATGGTTGCCGTGTCGCTCAACAAGGAGATCTGGGACGGCCTGCCGGAGGACCTCCAGGCGATACTGGAGACCTCGGTGGACAAGCTGGCCTACGAGATGGTCTTCGAGCTCAAGAAGCTGGACCTCGAGGCGGTGGCCGAGGCGCGCCAGAACCCGGAGATCGAGCTGATCGACATGGCCCCGGAGGAACGCGCCAAGTTCCGCACCATCGCCAAGGAAGAGTGGGCCGAGTGGGCCGAGCGCAGCGAGATGAACCAGAAGATCTACGACTCCGTGGTCGAGTTCCTCCAGGCCCGCAACCTGATGTAAGCCGGCCGACATCCACCCCCTGGCAAGCCGACCATCGTCCGGGCCCCGCCCGGACGATGCGTGAAGAGACCCGTCATGACCCAACCTTCCCCCGACAACCGCGACCCGGCCGAGCTGGTCGACCAGGCCGAGGAACTCGGCCCCGAACGCACCGCCCTGGACCGCCTGGTGGCCCGGGGCGCCCGCGGCGCCGCCTGGCTGGTGCTGATCGCCATGGGCATCAGCGTGGTCGAGGTGTTCCTGCGCTACGGCTTCAACAACCCCACCTCCTGGGTGCACGAGTCCGTGGTCTTCCTGGTCGCCGTGACCTTCGCCCTGGGCGGCCCCGCGGCGCTGGCCCGCAACAGCCATATCCGCGTCAAGGTGCTCTATGACAGCGCCGGCCCGCGGCTCAGGTGCTGGATGGACCGCTTCAACGACCTGGTGACCCTGGGCTTCTGCCTGGCCATGAGCTATGCCGCCTTCCACATGTTCTGGCGCGCCTCGCACAACCCGCTGGGCGAGTGGCAGCTGGAGCGCTCCGGCACCTCCTGGAATCCGCCCTTCCCGGCGCTGGTCAAGGGCATGATCCTGTTCGCCCTGGCGCTGATGACCCTGCAGGCGTTGCTGCACCTGGTGCAGTCGATTCGCGCCTGTCCCGCCGACCATGAGTCCGCCAACAAGGAGACACGCTGATGGATATCGGGACGGCCACGATCCTGATGATCGCCGCCATCTTCGGCCTGCTGGTCACCGGCCTGCCGCTGGCCTTCATCACCGGCCTGGTGGCGATGGTCTTCACCTTCGGCTGGTTCGGCGAGACGGCGCTGCCGCTGGTCACCAGCCGGGTGTTCAGCTTCATCACCGAGTACTCGCTGGTGGCGGTGCCGATGTTCGTGCTGATGGCCTCGCTGCTCGACCGCTCGGGCATCGCCAAGGATTTGTTCAACGCCATGCGGGTGTTCGCCGGGCGGCTGCCCGGCGGCGTGGCGGTGCAGACCATCGTGGTGGCCTTCTTCCTTGCCGCGCTGTCGGGGATCATCGGCGGCGAGATCGTGCTGCTGGGCATCCTGGCGCTGCCGCAGATGCTGCGCCTGGGCTATGACAAGCGGCTCTCCATCGGCGTGGTGTGCGCCGGCGGGGCACTGGGCACCATGATGCCGCCGTCGATCGTGCTGATCATCTACGGCCTGATCGCCAGCGTCTCCATCGCCGAGCTGTTCACCGCGGCGATCACCCCGGCGGTGATCCTGATGGGCTCCTACATCGCCTACGTGCTGGTGCGCTGCCTGAAGAACCCGGCGATGGGCCCGCCGCTCACTGCCGAGACCCAGGACAACCCCTTCGCCAGCAAGTTCGAGGCGATCAAGGCGATCCTGCTGCCGGGGATGATCGCCTTCCTGGTGCTGGGCACCATCTACGGCGGCATCGCCTCGGTGACCGAGGCGGCGGCCATGGGGGTGTTCGGGGTGATGCTGGCCATCGTGCTGCGCGGCGAGTTCAACGTGGCGATGCTGCACCACAGCTTGGGCCAGACGCTCTTCACCTGCGGCATGATCATCTGGATCGGCATCGGCGCCGCGGCGCTGGTGGGGGTCTACAACCTGATGGGCGGCAACCGCTTCGTCTCGGGGATGATCCTGGGGCTCGAGGTGGCGCCGATCGTGATCATCCTGGTGATGATGGCGATCATGCTGGTGCTGGGGCTGTTCCTCGACTGGATCGGCATCGCCATGCTGGCCCTGCCGATCTTCCTGCCCATCGTCACCCAGCTGGGCTATGACCCGATCTGGTTCGGCATCCTGTTCGCCGTGAACATGCAGGTGTCGTTCCTGTCGCCGCCGTTCGGCCCCGCGGCCTTCTACCTGAAGAGCGTGGCGCCGCCGGAGATCAGCTTGAAGGACATCTACGTCTCGGTGCTGCCCTTCATGGCGATCCAGCTGTGCGTGCTGGCGGCCCTTCTCATCTGGCCGCAGCTCGCCATCTGGCCGTTATAGGTGCGGAGCGAGCAGGGTGAGGAGTAAAAAGAGGGAGGCCGAATGGCCTCCCTTTTTCGATAATTTTCTCTGACGTTTTCACCCGGAAAGGGCAGGGATCAGGCGTCAATTTGCTCGATAAAGGCCGACACGATCTCCTCCGGTGAGAGGGAGATATCCATGCGAATCGCCTCGTCGTCGCCCGGGGGTTCCAGGTCGCGAAGCTGGCTGTCCAGCATGTGATCGCCCTGGAAGAAATGCCCCTGACGGGCGCGCAGTCGTGCCAGCAGGAGCTCCCGGCTACCGTGCAGATAGAGGATGCGCAATGCCGGCGCTCCCGTGCGCAGCTGGTCGCGGTAGCGGCGCTTGAGCGCCGAGCAGACGATCACCAGCGAACGCCCCTGGCGAGCATGGTCACGGAAGAAACCGGCAAGGGTCTCGAGCCAGCCCTCCCGGTCGCCGTCGTTGAGGGGTTCGCCACGCGACATCTTGGCGATGCTGCTGGCACTGTGGTGGTCATCGGCATCGATGAAGTCGGCACCGATGGTCTCGGCAAGGCGCTTGCCGACGTGAGACTTCCCGGACCCTGAAACCCCCATGACTAGTACGAGTGTCGGCGTGGATTTCATCTGTCTTCTTCCATTGTATGGGTAGAATATATGTCGTTTATCATAGCGAAAGAACGACGGGAATGGCCAGTGAATCTCGCGCCTTTGCCAGGCATGTCGTCATGCCTTTCCCGGTATCGAGAGAAGCTGATGGGCGGCCTGCCCGATCGGTATGACCCTCGTCAAGGGGAGTGGCTCGAATGACGCCGACAGGACGTGAATCCGTTATGCTGAGGTCAAGGGGCCGGCCTGGGACGGGGGCTCGCCCTGTTCTTCGGCTACCAGCAGTTCTTCGGCTACAAGGAGCGAGACCATGTCGACACTCACCTTCCAGGGCGCGGTCAAGGAGGTCACCGGGTCGCGCTATCTCATCGAACTGGACGGCAATGGCCGCTCTCACAAGCTGCTGCTGGAGTGTGGCCTGCATCAGGGCGGCAGCGACGCCGACGAGGCCAACGCCAGGTCCTTCGGAAGCCTGCCTCGGGAGCTGGAGGCGGTCGTGCTCTCCCATGGCCATCTCGACCATTCGGGGCTGCTGCCCAAGCTGGTGCGGGAGGGATATCGTGGGCCGATCCACTGCACACGGGGCACCCGCGACCTGCTGGAGATCATGCTCCAGGACGCCGCCTTCATCATGGCCAAGGACGTCGAGTGGGAGAACAAGTGGCGCAAGCGCAACGGCAAGCCGCTGGTCGAACCGCTCTACGAGTTGGAGGACGTGGAACAGACCCTGGCACTGTGCGAGTCCCACCCCTACGGCCAGCTGGTCGAATTGCCGGGCGGGGCCAGCCTGGTGTTCCGCGACGCCGGTCACATCCTCGGTTCGGCCATCGTCGAGCTGGCCATCCCCTCCGGAGGGCAGACGAAGCGGCTGGTATTTTCCGGCGACCTGGGCAATCCCAGCTCGGTGCTGATGAAGGATCCCGAGAAGCTCTATGACGCCGATCTGGTGCTGATGGAGAGCACCTATGGCGACCGCGACCATCGGCCCCTGGAGGAGACCCTCGAGGAGTTCGCCCGCGTGCTGGAAGAGGCCCATGAGGCGGGCGGCAACGTGCTGATTCCCGCCTTCGCCGTGGGGCGTACCCAGGAGATCCTCTACCATCTGAGCGTGCTCTACCATGAGGGGCGGCTGCGCCAGCAGATGGTGTTCCTGGACAGCCCCATGGCGATCAAGGTCACCGAGCTCTACCACCGGGCACGCAAGTCGCTGGATCCCGAGGACCTCAAGGTGCTCAACGTGGCGGCCAGCGGCGATACCAGCCAGTACCTGCCGATCCTGCGCATGACCCGTACCGTGGAGGAGTCCATGGCCATCAATCGCATCCACGGCGGGGCGATCATCATCGCCGGGGCCGGGATGTGCAATGGCGGGCGCATCATCCACCACTTCCGCTACAACCTGGAGAAGCCCGATACCCGCCTGGTGATCGTCGGCTTCCAGGCCGCGGGCACGGTGGGGCGCCAGATCGTCGACGGCGCCGAGCGGATCCGCGTGATGGGCCGGGACCTGGCGGTCAAGGCGAAGGTCCACACCATCGGCGGCTTCTCGGCCCATGCCGGCCAGACCCAGCTTCTGGGCTGGGCCGGGGCCTTCCGCAACCGTCCCCGCTTCTACCTGGTGCATGGCGAGCCCGGGGCCCAGCAGGCGCTGCAGGCGGCTCTCGCCCGCAGCGACATCGCGGCCGAGATTCCCGCCTACGGTGACTGTATCGAGCTCTGAGCAGGCCTCGCCGCGACAACCTGTCGTCTTGCCGGCGCAATGGCGCCGGCGCACCGTGATGGCCTTGGGAGTCCGCAGGAGAGGGGAGCATGATGGGGGTGATCCAGGCGTTGACGCGCAAACTGGTGGTGGCAATACCTGTGACCCTGCTGCTGGGGCTGGCCTTCGGTGCCTTGGCCCCCGTCGGCTGGCTCTCGGCGCTGGTGATCCCGCTGACGCTGCTGATGATCTACCCGATGATGGTCAACCTGCGCCTTCGCGAGCTGCTGGTGGGCGGCGACGGCCGTGCCCAGGGGCTGGCGCAGTTGATCAACTTCGCGGTGATCCCCTTCATCGCCTTCGGGCTGGGCCTGTGGTGGTTCGCCGATCAGCCCTACCTGGCGCTGGGGCTGATGCTGGCCGCACTGCTGCCCACCAGTGGCATGACCATCTCCTGGACCGGCTTTGCCCGGGGCAACCTGCCGGCAGCGGTAAAGATGACCGTGGTCGGGCTGATCCTGGGCTCGCTGGCCACGCCGCTCTACGTGAAGTGGCTGATGGGCGCCGCCATCCCGGTGGACCTGTTGGCGGTATTCCGCCAGATCATCCTGGTGGTGGGCATCCCCATGCTGGCCGGCCAACTGACGCGACACTTCCTGATCAGGCGCCACGGGGCGGAAGGCTTTCGCAAGCAGTGGGCGCCACGCTTTCCACCGTTCTCGACCCTCGGGGTACTGGGGATCGTCTTCGTGGCCATGGCGCTCAAGGCCGATGACCTGCTGGCAAGCCCCGGCCTGCTGCTGGACATCGCCGTACCGCTGCTGCTGCTGTATGGCGTCAACTACCTGATCAGCACCCTGGTGGCCAGGGCCTGGCTGACCCGTGGCGACGGTATCGCCCTGGTCTACGGCACGGTGATGCGCAACCTCTCCATCGCCCTGGCGCTGGCCATGAACGCCTTCGGCGAGGCCGGGACCGACGCCGCCCTGCTGATCGCCCTGGCCTATATCATCCAGGTGCAGTCCGCGGCCTGGTACGTGCGTTTCTCGGATCGGCTGTTCGGTCCACCGGCGGAGCCGGCCTGACCGCGCTACTCGCCGGCGACGGCGGCCTCGAGGCGCGAGGTGATCTCCCGATGGCCGTTCTCCCTCGCCCAGTGCAGCGGCGTGGTGCCGTCGTCGGCCTCGTGAGTGGGGTCGGCGCCATATGTCAGCAGCAGCTCCACCAGCTCGGTGCGGCCGTCCTTGGCGGCCCAGGTCAGGCTCGACCAGCCCGCCTCGTCATCCACGGCATCCACGTCGGCACCGGCATCGAGGAGTGCTCGGCTGGTGGCCTCCTGGTCGTTGATCACCGCCACCAGCAGCGCCGAATAGCCGGCCTGGTCGCGGTGCTCGGTATCGGCACCCCGGGCCAGCAGCGCCTCGAGCATCGCCAGGTGGCCATTGGCGGCGGCCTTCAACAGCGCCGTCCAGCCGCAGCGGTCGCTGGCATCCACCGCGGTGCCGTCGTCGAGCATTGCCAGCACGGCATCCGTCTCGCCGCGCTCGGCGGCCAGCGTCAGCGCGGTGCGGCCCAGCGGGTCGACGGCCGACGCTTCAGGGGCCATCAGGCGAGGCCCCAGCAGGAAGGCGGCAACCATCACCAGCGGCAGCAGGATGCCGGTGAGCATGGGGTAGCGCCGATAGGGCAGGGTGATCCATCGCCGGACGCTGGACATGTGCCGCTCCGCCTGTGTGGGAACAGCCGCCATGATGCCTTCCGGTGAGTGGCGGGTAGGTGCGTCACGTTGTCCCCATTGCCGTCCTTCACTCGGCGGATTGACCTGTATCAAGGTGCGTCCAGATGCCCCATGCAGATGATGCGGCAATGGACTAGACTCAAATCAATACAGGAAAAGTTATTTGCTTAGAGGATATAGTTATGAAGATGACACATCTGCTGGCGAGTTCACTGCTGGCGGCGACACTGGCTGCCGGGCCGGCCCTGGCCGAGGAGGCCGCCGCCTATCGGGAAACACAGCTGGGGCTCTACGTCACGGCGAGCGAGGCCTATGAGCTGATGCAGGAAAACGATCGGGCCGTGCTGGTCGACGTGCGCGATCCCATCGAGATCAAGTTCACCGGCTTCGCCGAACCCACCGACATCCATGTGCCCTGGGTGCTGGCCGATCGCGAGAACTTCGATGAGGAGGCGAAGAGCTGGCCGATGGTCAAGAATGCCGACTTCGAGGCCCAGGTGCGGGCCGAGCTGGAGGCCCTGGAGGTGGCCGAGGACGACCCGATCATCGTCATGTGCCGCTCCGGTTCTACCCGTAGTGCCCCCGGCGCCGACGTGATCGCCGAGATGGGCTTCAGCCAGGTCTATTCGGTGACCGATGGCTTCGAGGGCGGCAAGCTCGAGGAGGGCGACTCCAGGGGCGTGCGTGCGGTCAATGGCTGGCGCAACTCCGGGCTGCCCTGGAGCTATGAGATCGACCCCGACGTGGCCTGGCGCCCGGCCGAATAAGCGATTTTAACCAGGTCGTGCTCGGCACGTCCGAGCAGGCTTGCTCCCACGATCGACCCCAACGAATCGAGGTAACACCATGAGCTTCAAGACGACCCTTGGCGTAGCCATTGCCGCCGGTGCCATGAGCCTGGGCACCGCTGCCCTGGCCGATAACCACGGCGGCGACGAGCCGCAGGACCGGGCCCTGGTGATCCTCACCAGCGACTCGCTGCAGACCCAGGGCATGGCGATGATCCTGACCCGGAATATGCAGGGGCAGGGCACAGACCCACATATTTTGCTCTGCGACCAGGCGGGTGATCTGGCCATCGAGGGATACGAGAGCGACGAGCCCTTCAAGACGCCGGCCATGAGTGAGGTGGACCAGATGACGCCGGAGGCGATCCTGAAGATGCTGATAAAGGATGGCGCCCAGGTGGATGTCTGCGCGATCTATCTGCCCAACAGTGACCACGGCGAGGGCGATCTGCTCGAGGGCGTCGGCGTGGCCGCTCCCGGTCCGATGGCCGAGATGATGCGCGACCCGTCCATCCCCGTTTACAGCTTCTGAGCGTCCGAAGCGAACCCAAGGAGTCCGTCATGAAGAGCAATGTGGGCGGTATCGACAAGATTGCCCGTATCGTGGTCGGGGCCGTGCTGATCCTGCTGGCCCTGACCGGCACCATCGGCGTCTGGGGCTGGATCGGCGTGGTGCCGCTGGCCACCGGCCTGTTCAACTTCTGTCCGGCCTGGAAACTGCTGGGTATCAATACCCGCAAGCCGAACAAGTAGGCAGCACGGCTCGGGACCGTAGTGTTCCACAAGGCGCCTGCGACCTCCGGGTTGCGGGCGCCTTGCGTTGAGGCGAGCAGGCCGCTTCCGGGGCGGCCTGGAACTATCGCGACCATGCACGGACTCAATCGGTGTATAGAGCATAATATGCTAAGGTTATTCCGAATTCGGTAATCACCGCCCGGTCGAGGCCGGGCGCCATCAGGAGGTGACCCATGAAGACCTTCGCCCTCTCCCCGAGCAGTGGTGTCGGCACTCCCGACGTGGCCGGTTTCTTCGACCCGCGGACCTTCAGCGTGCAGTACGTTGTGAGTGACCCGGCGACCCGCCAGTGCGCGATCATCGACCCGGTCCACGACTTCGACGAGAAGTCCGGAGCGACCGCCACCCACCACGCCGACGAGCTGCTGGCCTACGTCAAGGACCAGGGGCTCCAGGTTCAGTGGATCCTCGATACCCACCCCCACGCCGACCACTTCTCCGCGGCGCAGTACCTGAGTGAGAAGACAGGCGCCCCCACTGCCATCGGCGAGAAGGTGGTGGAGGTACAGAAGCTCTGGAAGGAGCTCTACCACTGGCCCGACTTTCCCGCCGACGGCTCGCAATGGGATCGGCTGTTCGCCGAGGGCGACTCCTTCCGCATTGGCGAGCTGGAGGCGCGGGTGATGTTCTCGCCGGGCCATACCCTGGCCTCGATCACCTACGTGATCGGCGATGCCGCCTTCGTCCATGACACCCTCTTCCAGCCGGACTTCGGCACCGCCCGGGCTGACTTCCCCGGCGGCGATGCCCACCAGCTGTGGCGCTCCATCCAGGCGATCCTGGCGCTGCCCGACGAGACCCGGCTCTTTACCGGCCACGACTACATGCCCGATGGTCGCGAGCCGCAGTGGGAGAGCACGGTGCGCGAGCAGCGCGAGACCAACAAGCACCTGGCCGGCGGCGTCACCGAGGATGACTACACGGCAATGCGCGACGAGCGCGACAGCGAGCTGCCGATGCCCAAGCTGATCCTGCACTCCCTGCAGGTGAATACCCGGGGCGGTCGCCTGCCGGAGCCCGAGGCCAATGGCAAGCGCTACCTGAAGATCCCGCTGGACGCCCTGGAAGGCGCCGCCTGGGAATGACGGCCTGCAACAGGCCCGTCGCCGCGGCGACGGGCCTCCCGGATGGCAGGAATGTCATCCATCGCCGGTTGCATATAGCAAAATAATCTATTCTTAGAACTTTAATTGCGCTAAGCTGACCTCATACCCCGGCCAGTGACATTCGATGGAGGTCGTTCCCCATGTCCCAGCAGCCAAGCGTGACCCATTTCTTCGACGAGCCCACCAACACCTTCAGCTACGTGGTGCAGGATCCCGACAGCAAGGCGTGTGCGATCCTCGATTCGGTGCTCGACTTCGACTACGCCGCCGGCCGCACCGACGTGCGCTCCGCCGACGAGATCATCGCCTTCGTGCGCGACAACGGCCTCGAGGTGGAGTGGATCCTCGAGACCCACGTCCACGCCGACCACCTCTCCGCCGCGCCCTACCTGCACGAGAGTCTGGGCGGGCTGACCGGCATCGGCGCCAACATCACCGTGGTGCAGGACGTCTTCGGCAAGGCCTTCAACGCTGGCACCGAGTTCGCCCGCGACGGCAGCCAGTTCGACCGCCTCTTCGAGGAGGGTGACACCTTCACCATCGGCAACCTGGAGGGGCGGGTGCTGCACACCCCGGGCCACACCCCGGCCTGCCTGACCTACGTGATCGGCGATGCTGCCTTCGTCGGCGATACCCTGTTCATGCCCGATTACGGCACCGCCCGCTGCGACTTCCCGGGCGGTGACGCCCGCACCCTCTATCGCTCCATCCAGAAGGTGCTGGCGCTGCCGGGCGAGACGCGCCTCTTCCTGTGCCATGACTACAAGGCGCCGGAGCGCGAGGAGTACCAGCACGAGACCAGCGTGGCGGAGCAGCGTGCCCACAACGTCCATGTCCACGAAGGCGTCAGCGAGGAGGCGTTCGTCAAGATGCGCACCGAGCGCGACGCCACCCTGGATATGCCTCGGCTGATCCTGCCCTCGGTGCAGGTCAACATGCGCGCCGGCCACATGCCGCCGGCCGAGGATAACGGCCAGGTCTACCTCAAGGTGCCGATCAACAAGTTCTGAATGGCTCAGGAGTCAGTCGATATGCAGATTCATCAGCTCGAACCCGGCTTCGCCATCACCGATGCCGTGACGCCCGCCGATCTCGACGAGGTCGCTCGCCGCGGCTTCCGCTCGGTGATCTGCAACCGCCGTCCCGGCGAGGCCGAGGACCACCCCGACGACCGCGCCCTGAGTGCCCGAGCCGCCGAGCTGGGCCTCGAATGGCGCTGTATCCCGGTCACCCCGGGCGAATACTCGGAGGCCGACATCACGGCCTTCGGCCAGGCCCTCGACGGCTTGCCCACTCCCATCCTCGCCTTCTGCAGGACCGGCAAGCGGGCCGTGCACCTCTGGGCCCACGCCCGCTCCCGGGAGGCCGGCTGCGATATCCCGGCGCTGCTGGCCGCCGCCCACGATGCCGGCCATGATCCGCAGCCGATCCGCGAGATGCTCGAGACCTGACAGGCGCCCCCCACGACAACGATAACGACGCCCTGGAGCCATGCCATGCACCACCCGACCCCCGAGAGTTCGTCCCGTCATCATGATGTCGTCGTCATCGGCGGCGGCGCGGCGGGCATCGCAGTCACCGCGAGCCTGCTGAAGCGCCGCGGCGACCTGGACATCGCTATCGTCGACCCTGCCGAGACGCACAGCTACCAGCCTGGCTGGACCCTGGTGGGCGGCGGGGTATTCCCGGCCGCCATTACTCGCCGTCCCATGGGCGATGTGATTCCCGACAGGGCCAGCTGGTATGCGGCCGGCGCCGAACGCGTCGACCCGCAATGCGGCGAGGTGGTGCTGGTCGATGGCCGGCGCCTCGGCTATTCCCGGCTGGTGGTGGCGCCCGGACTGGTCATCGACTGGGGCGCGATCGAGGGGCTGGAGCAGACGCTGGGCCAGAACGGCGTGACCTCCAACTACCGTTTCGACCTGGCGCCCTACACCTGGTCGCTGGTGCAGTCGCTGGAGAAGGGCCGGGCGCTGTTCACTCAGCCGCCGATGCCGATCAAGTGCGCCGGTGCCCCGCAGAAGGCCATGTACCTCTCCTGCGACCACTGGCATCGCCGGGGGCGCCTGGACGGGATAGAAGTGAGCTTCTGCAACGCCGGGGAAGCGCTGTTCGGTGTGGCGGACTATGTGCCGGCCCTCGAGGGCTACATCGCGCGCTACGGCATCGAGAAGGCCTTCGGTCATCGCCTGGTGGCCGTGGATGGCCCATCGCGCACGGCACGGTTCGTCGTATCCGGCGAGGACGGGGAGCGCACCGTGGAGCGCCCCTTCGACATGCTGCATGTGGTGCCGCCCCAGAAGGCCCCGGCCTTCATTGCTGAATCGGGGCTCGCCAATGCCGGGGGCTGGCTGGACCTCGATCCCGAGACGCTGCAGCACGCCCATTACCCGGCGGTGTTCGGCCTGGGCGACGCCAGCGGTACGGCCAATGCCAAGACCGCGGCGGCGGTGCGCAAGCAGGCGCCGGTGGTGGCCGAGAACCTGCTGGCCTCCCTGGACGCGACACCGTTGTCGGCGGCCTACCTGGGCTATGGTTCCTGCCCGCTGACCGTGGAGCGGGGACGCATCGTGCTGGCCGAGTTCGGCTATGGTGGCGCCCTGCAGCCGACCTTCCCGCGCTGGGTCAACGAGGGCACCCGGGCGACTCGCCGGGCCTGGTGGCTCAAGGCCAAGCAGCTGCCCTGGCTCTACTGGAACGGCATGCTCAAGGGACACGAGTGGCTGGCCCGACCGGCGCGACGTCACTGAGCAGGATTCACCGCAGATGACGAGACCTTCATGATCCCTTCACGCTGGATTCCCCTGATCGGCTGGCTGCACGGCTACCGGCGCGATGTGCTGGCGCGTGACCTGGTGGCGGCGGTGATCGTCACCCTGATGCTGGTGCCCCAGGCGCTGGCCTATGCCCTGCTGGCCGGCCTGCCGCCGGAAGTGGGGCTCTACGCCAGCATGCTGCCGCTGGTGCTCTATGCCCTCTTCGGCACCAGCGCCACCCTGGCGGTGGGGCCGGTGGCGGTGGCCTCGCTGATGACCGCCTCGGCGCTCTCCGGCATCGCCACTCCCGGTAGCGCGGAGTACGTCGGGGCGGCCCTGGTGCTGGCGGCCCTCTCCGGCCTGGTCCTGGTGACCATGGGGGTGCTGCGCCTGGGGTTCCTCGCCAATTTCCTGAGTCACCCGGTGATCTCGGGCTTTGTCACCGCCTCGGGCATCCTGATCGCCGCCAGCCAGTTGCGTCACGTGCTGGGCGTGGAGGCGTCCGGCCACAACCTGGTGGAGATGGGGTCGGCGCTGGTCGCGGGGCTTCCGGACACCAATGTCATTACCCTGGTGATCGGGCTCGGTGTCTGGGGCTACCTGCTGCTGTGCCGACGCCATCTGAAGGGCGGCCTGAGGCGCCTGGGGCTGTCGGCAACGGTCGCCGACCTGGTGGCCAAGGCCGCGCCGGTCTCGGCGGTGGTCGCCACCACCCTGTTGGCCTGGGGGCTGGGCCTCGGTCAGCAGGGGGTGGCCCTGGTCGGCGAGGTGCCCAGCGGCCTGCCGTCACTGGCCCTGCCCAGCCTGGATCCCGAGCTGTGGTCGAACCTGCTGCCGGCGGCGGTGCTGATCAGCCTGGTGGGTTTCGTGGAGTCGGTCTCGGTGGCCCAGACCCTGGCCGCCAAGCGGCGCCAGCGGATCGATCCCAACCAGGAGCTGATCGCCATGGGGCTCGCCAATATCGGGGCAGGCACGAGCGGCGGCTCGCCTGTATCCGGCGGTTTCTCCCGGTCGGTGGTCAACTTCGAGGCCGGTGCCGCCACGCCTCTCGCCGGCGCCTTCACCGCCCTGGGCATCGCCGTGGCCACCCTGGCGCTGACCGCGCCCCTGGCCTTCCTGCCCAAGGCGACACTTGCCGCCACGATCATCGTCGCGGTGGGCACCCTGATCGACCTGCCCGCCATCCGGCGCACCTGGGCCTATTCCCGGGCCGATGGCGTGGCCATGCTGGCCACCCTGGTGCTGACCCTGGCCCATGGCGTGGAGAGCGGGATCCTGGTCGGCGTGGGTCTGTCGCTCGGCCTTCACCTGTATCGCACCAGCCGCCCGCACAGCGCGGTGGTGGGGCGGGTGCCCGGCAGCGAGCACTTTCGCAACGTGCGGCGCCACGAGGTCGAGACCGACGAGCGGATCGCCATCCTGCGGGTCGACGAGAGCCTCTACTTCGCCAACGCCCGCTATCTGGAGGACACCGTGATGGCGCTGGCGGCCCGCCAGCCGGGCCTCGAGCACATCGTGCTGGCCTGCCAGGCGGTGAACGTCATCGATGCCTCGGCGCTGGAGAGCCTGGAGGCGATCAATGCGCGGCTCAAGGACTCCGCCGTCACCCTGCACCTGGCCGAGGTCAAGGGGCCGGTGATGGATCGGCTGCAGCATACGGAATTCTGCCATGAGCTGACCGGCAGGGTGTTCCTGAGCACCTATGACGCCTGGCGGGCCTTGCACGACAATGTCGACGCGGTCTCGGACCGGGTCTGCGGCGAGGCCGGGCTGGTCGCCAGCAAGTAGGGCCGGCGCGTGCATCGCGCCGTTCCTGCCGACGACAGGCGGGGCAGGGCGCTTCGGCGCGGGCTGCTGAACCGGGTGGACGAGCGGTACCCTGACACTAGAGGAGATATGACGTGGATTGGACAGCAAGCCTTCAGGGGCTGATCGGCGGTGTGCTGATCGGCCTATCGGCCACCTGGCTGATGGCCACCCTGGGCCGCATCGCCGGCATCAGCGGGATAATCGGCACCCTGGTCACCGCGCGGCCCAGGGGGGACAGCGCCTGGCGCCTGGCCTTCGTGCTGGGGCTGGTCAGCGGTCCCGTGGTGGTGCTGCTCGCCGGTGGCGGGCTCGGCAACGTGGCCGGCGCCCCGGGTGAGGTGATCGGCGAGCCCGCGGTGGGTGTGCCGCTGATGCTGCTGGCCGGCCTGCTGGTGGGCCTGGGCACGGGCCTGGGTAGCGGTTGCACCAGCGGCCATGGCGTCTGCGGCCTCTCCCGACTCTCGGTGCGCTCGATGGTGGCGACCGTGACCTTTCTGGTGGCGGCGATCGCCACCGTGTTCGTGGTCCGGCACGTGATCGGAGGTGGTGCATGAAGACCGAGACCCTGAAGACGATCATGGGCTATGTCGCGGGGCTGATCTTCGGTCTCGGCCTGGCCATCTCCGGCATGACCGACCCGGCCCGGGTGCTCGGCTTCCTGGATGTCGCCGGGGCCTGGGACCCGACGCTGATGTTCGTGCTGGGCGGCGCCGTGATCACCAACTTCATCGGCTACCGGCTGGTGCTGCGTCGCCCCAACCCGGTGTTCGGCGAGCGCTTCCAGCTGCCCACCCGTCAGGACATCGACGGCCGCCTGATCGGCGGAGCCGCGCTGTTCGGCATCGGCTGGGGCCTCTCCGGCTACTGCCCGGGACCGGCCTTCGCCTCCATCGCCGGGCTCACCGGCCCGCTGCTCGCTATGCTGGTGGCCATGGTGGCGGGCTGGTTCCTGGCCCGGGCGATCCCTGCCAGGGGATGACACTGCCTGAACACCCGCCACGCTCCCCCGCCGGCCTGCCGGCGGGGGCTTTTCTGCGACCCGGAAGTTGCGACCCTGAGCTTGCGACCAATGGACGAGCGCGAATCGTTCTAGCCTTATGACGGCTTAACGCCTTCTTAATGGTCGGGTGACACGATGTCGCACATCACGAGGATTCCCAGTCATGCACGTACTGCTCATCGAGGACGATGCCCTGGTGGCGTCGGGCATCCAGGCCGGCCTGGCCGTCTATGACTTCGTCATCGACCATGTGGGCTCCATGGCCGAGGCACGCTCGGCCATGGAAACCGTGTCGAGCGATGTGGTCATCCTCGACCGGGGCCTGCCCGACGGTGACGGCATGCTGCTTCTCGAGGAGTGGCGCAGGGCCGGCGTGGATACCCCGGTGCTGATCCTCACCGCCCGCGACGCGGTGAGCGATCGCATCGAGGGGCTGCATGTGGGTGCCGATGACTACCTGGTGAAGCCCTTCGACCTGGACGAGCTGGTGGCGCGCCTTCAGGCCCTGCTGCGCCGGGCCGCCGGGCGCTCCCGGGCGCTGGTCGAGCATGGCCCGCTGTGCCTGGATCCGGTCTCCCGCGAGGTCAGCGTGGCGGGGCGGGCGGTGAGCCTCTCGCGCCGCGAGCTGGTGCTGCTGGAGGCCTTCCTCCAGGCGCCGCGCAGCGTGCTGACCGCCGGCCAGCTCAAGGACAGCCTCTACGGCATGAACGAGGAGGTGGAGAGCAATGCGCTCAACGTGCATATCCACCACCTGCGCCGCAAGCTCGGCAGCCGGGTGATCGAGACGGTGCGCGGCCTGGGGTACCGGCTGGGCAAGCCCTCCGCGGTGGAGGTGCCGCGCCGCCATGGGGCCGGCCGGGCATGAGCCTGCGCACGCGCCTGGTGCTGACCCTGGGGCTGACCCTGCTGCTGCTCTGGGGCCTGGCCGCCGCCTGGCTGATGCGCGACCTCCACCAGCAGGTTGAGAAGACCCTGGACCAGCGGCTCGCCCAGTCGGCCCGCATGGTGGCCGGGCTGATGGCCCAGCTGCCGCTGGAGGTGTGGGAGCAGGCCGACCAGCGTGCCCTCTCGATCCCGCCCATCGAGGGGCTGGCCTGCCAGGTGCATTCGCCGCGCGGCGAGATCATCGCGCGCACCCATACCGACATGGAGGACATCCTGCAGGCGCGCGAGCCGGGGCATGCCTACCGCGAGGAGGGCGGCGTGACCTGGCGGGTGTTCACCTACGAGCGGGGCGGGCTGACCATCACCACCGCCGACCGCATGGACGAGCGCGACCTGCTGATGCGCAACGTGCTGCAGGTGGCGGTGGTGCCCTTCGTGGTGGCGCTTTCCGGCAGCCTGCTGGCGCTGTGGTTCGGCGTGGTGAGGGGGCTGCGGCCGCTGGGCCGGCTGCGCGATGCGCTGGCTCGCCGCCACCCGGATGCCCTGGCACCGGTGGCGACCCATGGCGTACCGGTGGAGATCCGTCCACTGGTGGAGACCCTCAATGGCCTGCTGGCGCGCATCCAGCAGACCATCGTGCGCGAGCAGCGCTTCACCAACGATGCCGCCCACGAGCTGCGCACCCCGCTGACGGCCATCAAGACCCACCTGCAGGTGGCCAGCCGGGTCGAGGGCGAGGCGGCGCGCCAGTCGCTGGACCATGCCGAGGAGGGCGTGGCGCGCCTGTCGCGGACCCTGGACCAGCTGCTGATGCTGGCGCGGGTGGAAGGGCGGCTACACTTCGAGGACGGCGAGGCCAGCCGTGCCGCCGACGTGGTGGAGCTGGCGCTGCGCGACGCTTCGGCAAGCGACCGGCAACGCTTCGCGCTGCCCGAGGCCTGGCCCGAGGTGGAGCTGGCGGTGCCTCGGGAACTGGCGATCACCGCGCTGCGCAACCTGGTGGACAACGCCCTCCGCCACGGCCCCGGGGAGAGCCCCGTGGAGGTCGCCGCCCGCATCGACGCGGATGGCCAGACGCTGACCTACGGGGTCAGGGACCATGGCCCCGGGGTCGACGATGCCCAGCTCGAGCAGCTGCCGCGCCGCTTCTGGCGGGCCAGCCGCCGGCAGGGCAGTGGCCTGGGGCTGGCGATCGTCGCCGCCATCGCCGAGCGCTTCGGCGGAGGGCTGGCATTTTCCCGCCCCGAGGGGGGTGGGCTGGAGGCCCGGCTGACGCTGCCGCTGACGCCGAGGTCGACGGGCCCGGTACGGCCGGCCCGGGAAGCAACCCCGCAAGGGATCAATGACAACGACGAGGGTGACCCGAAATGACGAGCATGAGGATCGCGAGCGGGCTCGGCCTGCTGCTGGGCCTTGGCCTGGCTGCCGGTCAGGCCCAGGCCCTGGAGGGCGATGCCGAGCGCGGCCAGCAGGCGGCCGGTGCCTGCGTGGCCTGCCACCAGGCCGACGGCATGGGCATGAACAACCCCCAGGGCGAGTCCTGGCCGCGCCTGGCGGGGCTGCCGGCGGAGTACATCGCCAAGCAGCTGCATGACATCAAGGAAGGACGGCGCGAGAGTGCCACCATGATGGCCTTTGCCAACATGCTGGACGACCAGCAGATCGCCGATGTGGCGGTCTACTACGCCGAGATGGAGCCCTGGCCGGAACTGCCCACTGCCTACCGTGCCGCCGATCCGACCGACGAGGCCGAGTGGCTGGCCGACCGCGGTGACTGGGCCGAGGGCAAGATGATCCCGGCCTGCAGCCAGTGCCACGGCCCCAATGGCCAGGGCGTCGGCGCCACCTTCCCGCCGCTGGCGGGCCAGCACGCGGGCTATATCGTCAGCCAGCTCGAGGCCTGGCGCGACGGCAAGCGCCACAACGACCCCAACGACCTGATGGTGGGCATCGCCGAGCGGCTCGACGAGGAGCAGGTCGCGATGATCGCCGACTACTACGCCACGCTGCCGGAGCGCATCGCCGAGCGAGAGACCCGGGCGCAAGAGGAGGACGGTCAATGAACCAGCGCACATCCCACCTGCTGATCGCCGGCACTCTGGTTTCGGCGCTGAGCCTCTCCCTGGCCGCGGTTGCCCAGGACGACGCGACCGAGCGCGACTACCAGGTCCCGTTGCCCGAGGCCCCCGAGGGCGAGATCACCTTCCAGCCGCCCCATGAGCGCGACCTTCCCGACAACCAGTACGGGGAGATGGTGCGCAAGGGCCGCGACCTCTTCGTCAACACCCAGGCACTGCGCGGCGAGTACGTCTTCAACGACCAGAACTGCGCGAACTGCCACCTCGATGCCGGCCGGCTCGCCAACTCGGCGCCGATGTGGGCCTCCTTCGGCGTCTACCCGGCCTATCGGGGCAAGAACGACAAGGTCAATACCCTGGCCGAGCGCATCCAGGGCTGCTTCACCTACTCCATGAACGGCAAGCCGCCGGAGTACGGCAGCGAGCCGCTGGTCGCCATGCAGACCTACCTGCACTGGATGGCCACCGGCGCGCCGATCAACGAGTCGATGCCGGGTCGCGGCTATCCCAAGCTCGAGGAGACCGAGCAGGGCGCCGACCGCGAGCGCGGTGCCGAGGTGTATGCCCAGCAGTGCGCGGTCTGCCACGGTGACGAGGGCCAGGGCCAGAAGGTCGACGAGCGACAGGTCTTCCCGCCGCTGTGGGGCGACGGGGCCTACAACTGGGGCGCCGGCATGCACCGGGTGAATACCGCCGCCAACTTCATCAAGGCCAACATGCCGCTGGGCAAGCCCTACTCCCTCTCCGACCAGGAGGCCTGGGACGTGGCGGCCTTCATCAACAGCCATGAGCGGCCCCAGGATCCGCGGCGCCGCACCCTGGAGTCCGTGGACGAGACCGACGAGATCTTCCACAACCACCATGGGTTCTACGGGGACGAGATCGACGGCCGTCGCCTGGGCGACCATGCCGACTTCGGCGAGAACCCGACGCCCCTCGACGGCTGATCCGTGACGGGGAGACGCGACGGGCCCCGCTGCCATCGGCAGCGGGGCCCACTTGCATCCTGGTGGCGCGTCGCGCCGCCTCAGGGACGCGGCGAGCCCATCATCGCCTCGAGGCGCGCCGCGTCGGGGGCTCCTTCGACCTTCTCCAGGCGCCCGGCCTCGTTGCGGTAGTAGGTGGTGGGTGTGGCCATCAGTCCCAGGCCCTCGAAGAGCTGGTTGTTGGCATAGACCTGCTCCTCGACCTCGCGGGGCTGGGCGGAACCGTCGATGCCGCTGTCACTCTCCTGGTGTGCCTGCAGCGCCGCGGCGGGATCCTCGGCGCCGAGCAGGGCAGCCGCCTTGGCCGGGCTGTCGCTCTTCAGGATGCCGACCATGATGTGGCGCAGCTGCACCTCGCCGGCCTCGACCCAGGGGCGGCTCTGGTCGTGGAAGCGGGCGCAGTAGGGGCAGTTGGGGTCGGTGAAGGTGTAGATCACGCGCCCTGCCTGTGGGTCGCCGTCCTGGATCCAGTGGCTCTCCTCGAGCTGCTGCCACACCTCGGCCTCCTGGACGCTGCGCACGTGCTTGTCCAGGGGCGCGGCGGAGAGGTCGTTGCCCTCGGCGTCGAGCAGGGTGCCGACCACGGCATGGTCGCCGTCCGGCGTGAGGTAGACGGCCATCTCGCGACCCCGGTGGCTGGCGGCGTAGCCGCTGAGGCCGCCCGGGGCCGCGAACTCGCCGTGGATCTCCAGGCCCTGGTCCACCAGGGCCTGGACCGGGGCCGGCCAGTGCTCCTCGGCGGCGAGCGCCGAGGTCAGCGAGAGCGTGACCAGGCCGGCTGTCAGGGAGAGGAATAAAGTTCGCATCGCGATGTCCTGTTATAAAGAGATGTTATGAAGAGATGTCATGAAGGGGTGTCGCCAGGGCGTGTCGTGGGGACCCGTCGGGGGCCCGGGAGTTCCCATCCTGCCACGCGTCCATTAGCCGTGGATTAATGCTGGCACCCCCAGGCGGGACGCGATGTCGCAGCCCGCTCCCCGTCAACGGCGAGGCAGGGTAAGCTCAACGCGTTCCCTTGAGCCCATGGAGTCGACCGACATGCGCATCGCAGCCCTGCCGCTGGTCCTGTTCTCGCTGTTCAGCGCCACTGCCCTGGCCCAGTCCCTCACCGTCGAGGAGGCCCGGGTGCGGGCGGTGCCGCCGGGGTCGCCGACCACCGCCGCCTTCATGGCGCTGACCAACCCGGGCGAGACGGACCTGGCGCTAGTCGGGGGCAGCTCGCCCCTGGCCGGCAGCCTGGAGCTTCACAACCACGTGATGGTGGATGGCGTGATGCAGATGCGCCAGGTCGAGACGATCCCGGTGCCTGCCGGCGAGACCGTGCGGCTGGCGCCCGGCGGCTGGCACCTGATGCTCTTCGAACTGGCCAGGATCCCGGTCGAGGGCGAGAGCGTCGAGCTCACCCTGACCCTCGACAACGGCGAGACCCTGACCGTCGAGGCCCCGGTCAAGCGGGTGCAGCCCATGGAGATGCAGGATGATGGCCAGCACGGTAGCCACTGATCAGCCCGGGGCCAGCAGCCACAGGCTGCGGTAGGGGGCCAGGCTTGCTTCCCGCGTCCAGGGAACATCCTCCAGCAGGTCGATCCAGCCGGGATGGTCGAGCCGGTCCAGCTCGAGTGGCTGGCGCCGGTCGCTGACGTTGTGGATCGCCAGCAGGCGTCGGCCATCGGGCAGTGGCCCTCGCTCCACCACCAGCAGTGCCGGCGGGGTGGGCACCACGCGCTGGGGCGCGTCCGGATGGAAGCAGGGCTCCCGGCGGCGCACCGCCAGGCGACGCGTCAGGGCCTGGAACACCTCGCGGGTCGGCGTGTTGCGGCTGTCGAGCAGCTCCTCGAGCTCGCGGCGCTGCCAGCGGCGGCGGTTGATCGCCCGCAGGCGGCCGCTGCGCTCGACCCCCTCCAGGTCGTTGAGGGTGGCGGTCAGCGAATGCACGTAGAGGGCGGGAATGCCCTGCAGGGCCAGCATCAGGTGCTGGCTGCACAGGAAGCGCTCCACCTGCCAGGGGTCGGCCCCCCGGCGGGTGCCCTTCATGGCCTCGAACCAGGTGATGTTGATCTCGTAGGGGATGTCCTGGCCCCGGGAGTCGGTGCGCATGCTGACGAACCCGCCGAAGCGGTGCATCAGCTCCAGCAGGGCCTCGACCTCGTGGTCCGGCAGCCAGCCCTCCAGCGGGCGGACGCCGATGCCGTCATGGCTGGCGGTGAAGTTGACGTAGCTGCACCCTGGCGGCAGGTCGGGCAGGCTCTCCAGCCAGCGGGCGAGGGTGGCCGCCTCGCCGCTGGTGAGGGCATGCAGCAGCAGCGGCGGGAGGGGGAACTGGTAGACCAGGTGCGCCTCGTCCGGGACTTCCGGACCCTCTTC
This sequence comes from Halomonas sp. CKK8, assembly GCF_029625235.1. Lineage (NCBI taxonomy): Bacteria > Pseudomonadati > Pseudomonadota > Gammaproteobacteria > Oceanospirillales > Halomonadaceae > Halomonas > Halomonas sp. CKK8. Next base: position 878,452 of record NZ_CP121193.1, read on the forward strand.
CTGACCGTCTGAGCGCCGATCGAGTCCCCCGTCTGAAAGACGCTCCAGACCCCCGCCTGAAAGGCGATGCAGACCAAGGTAGCTGAGGTTCTCCCGGTGGGGCACGTTGGTCTCGGTCAGCAGCAGGGTGCCCGGCGCCATGTGGTCGACCACGGCCCGCAGCAGGCGCACCACCTCATGGGTCTCGGGCAGGTGAATGCAGGGCGTGCCGGGCACCTTCCACAGGAAGGCGATGGCGTCCAGGCGGATCACCCTTGCGCCCTGCGCCAGGTAGAAGAGCAGAATGCCGATGAATTCCAGCAGCACGTCGGGATTGGCGAAGTTCAGGTCGATCTGGTCCTCGGAGAAGGTCGCCCAGAGGTGGCGCGTGCCGCGGCGGGTAGGCACCGGCACCAGCAGCGGAGAGCTGCGCGGCCGCACCACCGCGGAGAGGTCGGTGGCCGGGTCCATCTCGATGAAGTAGTCCCGCCCCGGCAGGCTGCCCGACAGGTAGTCGACGAACCACAGCGACTCCCGGGACACGTGGTTCAGCACCAGGTCGACGATCAGGTCCCCATGCTCGGCCAGCCGGCGCAGGTGGCGCCAGTCGCCCAGGGCCGGGTCCACTTCCCGGTAGTGGATCACCGAGAAACCGTCGTCGCTGCTCCAGGGAAAGAAGGGCAGCACATGCACGCCGCTGAAGCTGTCGGGCAGGCGTGCCGCGAGGAAGTCATGGAGCACCGCCAGGGGCGGGGTGTCGCCGTCGAGCAGGCTGTCGCCGTAGGCGATCAGCCACTGATCCCGCTCGCTCCACAAGGGGGCGTCGCCTGGCGTCCCTGCGGAGGGCATGGCACCGCGATGGTGCGAGAGCAGCGTCATCAGGCGGCGCAGCACCTCCTCCCGGCGGGGCCCGTAGAGCAGGTCGAGGTGCTCGCGGGCGCGGGCGCCGAAGGCGGCTTCGTCCAGGGGGTGGGCGAGGGAGCGGGGCAGGGGCATGGTGGGCTCCGGTGGTCGGCCAGGGAATGCCACTCCCTTGCATGTCGCGTGCCATCTCGGGGCGGCGCTGCGTCGCTGGGCGCTCTCCTCGCGAACCGTTACAATGCGGCGACAGCCTTTCCAACGACCTCGGGTTATCCCTATGCATTGCCCCTTCTGTGGCGCCAACGACACGCGCGTGACCGACTCTCGGCTGGTGGCGGATGGCGACCAGGTACGGCGGCGGCGCCAGTGCGCGGCCTGCGGCGAGCGCTTCACCACCTACGAGACCGCCGAGCTGGTGATGCCGCGAGTGATCAAGTCCGATGGCACGCGGGAGGTGTTCGGCGAGGCCAAGCTGCGCGCCGGCATGCTGCGGGCGCTGGAGAAGCGACCGGTCAGCGCCGAGTCCATCGAGGCGGCGGTGGAGCGCATACGCCAGAACCTGCGCGCCCGTGGCGAGCGCGAGATCCATGCCCGAGACATCGGCGAGGAGGTGATGCAGGCCCTCAAGCGCCTCGACCAGGTGGCCTACATCCGCTTCGCCTCGGTCTATCGCAGCTTCCAGGACATCGACGAGTTCCGCGCCGAGATCGACCGTCTGGCCCAGGAACCCGGCTTCCCCACGGACCCGTCGGGAGCCTCCTGATGGCGCAGCATGCCTTCCCCGAGACCTGGATGGCGCGCGCCCTGACGCTGGCGCGCCGCGGGCGCTATACCACCGACCCCAACCCCCGGGTGGGCTGCGTGCTGGTCAAGGATGGCCGGGTGGTCGGCGAGGGCTGGCATGAGCGGGCCGGCGAGCCCCATGCCGAGATCCACGCCCTGCGAGCGGCGGGGGAGCAGGCCCGCGGCGCCACCGCCTACGTGACCCTGGAGCCCTGCTCCCATCAGGGGCGCACTGGCCCCTGTGCCCTGGCGCTGGTCGAGGCCGGCGTGACGCGGGTGGTGGTGGCCATGCAGGACCCCAACCCTCGGGTTGCCGGCCGGGGCATCTCCCGGCTGCGTGCCGCCGGCATCGAGGTGGCGGTGGGCCTGCTCGAGGAGGAGGCGCTGGCGCTCAATCCCGGTTTCGTGATGCGCATGTCCCACGGCCGGCCCTTCGTGCGCCTGAAGATGGCCATGAGCCTCGACGGCCGCACCGCCATGCGCTCCGGTGAGTCCCAGTGGATCACCGGGCCCCAGGCCCGCCGCGAGGTGCAGCGCCTGCGTGCCCGCTCCAGCGCCATCCTCACCGGGGTCGAGTCGATCATCTTCGACAACGCGCGGCTCACCGTGCGCCCCGAGCAGCTCGAGCTGCCCGAGGGCGAGGCGCTCGCTGCCCGCCAGCCGCTGCGCGTGGTGGTGGACTCCCGGCTGCGCCTGCCCCTGGCCGCGGCCTGCCTGCGCGAACCCGGCCGCACCCTGGTGGCCACCCTGGGCGACCACGACCCCGAGCGGCGCGAGCGGCTCCAGGCCGCCGGCGCCGAAGTGTTGGCGATGGACGCGGGCCCCGACGGCCGCGTCGACCTCGACGCCCTGCTGCGCCACCTGGCAGAGGCCGAGCAGGCCAACGAGGTGCTGCTGGAGACCGGGGCGACGCTGGCCGGTGCCATGCTCGAGGCCGGCCTGATCGACGAGATGCAGCTGTTCGTGGCGCCGACCCTGCTCGGCGGTGAGGCGCGTCCGCTCTTCGAACTGCCGGGCCTGACCCTGATGGCCCAGCAGAAGGGGCTGGAGGTCCTCGATATCCGCGCCGTGGGAGGAGACTGGCGCATCACCGCCCGGCCCCGGCGGCTTACGCAGACATCGCAGTGACCTTGCGCGAGGAGCGCCGGGGAGGTCGCAGAGGAGGTCCTACGCCATGGGTGAGGAGGATCCCCTCCGAACGGGCTGGCCAGGGATGGCCAGCACCGGTCTTGCAAGCGGAGCAGGATGCGAGAGCGCTGCAAGGCGTCGGTAGCGCCCAAGGATGGGTTCACAGCGCCTCCTCGATGGTCCGACACTTCGGGACCTGTTGCCGGGTCAGCTCCGAGCTGTATGAACTCCTAGCGACAGGGCTGTTTACTGGCGCCCGACGACGCGCCACGGTACCCTGACGCGGTTTCGAGGTGGCGACGCCCGATGGCGACCCGCTCGTCGTCGGATGACGACAGCCACCACGCTGAATCAATGGAGACTCCATGGTGCACTCCTCATCCGGGGGCCTGGCCCCCATCGAAGAACTGGTCGAGGACATCCGTCAGGGCCGGATGGTGATCCTGATGGATGACGAGGATCGCGAGAACGAAGGCGACATCATCATGGCCGCCGAGAAGGTCGAGGCCGAGCACATCAACTTCATGGCGCGCCACGCCAGGGGCCTGATCTGCCTGCCGATGACCCGCGAGCGCTGCGAGCGTCTCCAGCTGCCGCTGATGGTGCGCGACAACGGCTCCGGCTTCGGGACCAAGTTCACCCTCTCCATCGAGGCCGCCGAGGGCGTGACCACCGGCATCTCCGCCGCCGACCGGGCGCGCACCGTGCGCGCTGCGGTCGCCCGTGACGCGGTTGCCGCCGATATCGTCCAGCCCGGCCACATCTTCCCGCTGATGGCCGAGCCCGGCGGCGTGCTGCGTCGCGCCGGCCATACCGAGGCGGCTTGCGACCTCTCCGCCCTGGCCGGCCTCGACCCCAGCGGCGTGATCTGCGAGGTCATGAACGAGGACGGCAGCATGGCCCGCCGGGCGGAGCTCGAGCGCTTCGCCGTCGAGCATGGCCTGAAGATGGGCACCATCGCCGACCTGATCCACTACCGCATCCACAACGAGCAGACCGTGCAGCCGGTGGAGTCGACCCCGGTGCAGACCGCCTTCGGCGAGCTCAACCTGCACGTCTTCCGCGACAGCATCCAGGGCGCCCATCACCTGGCGCTGGTCAAGGGCCATCCGCACCCCGAGGCGCTGACCACGGTGCGCGTGCACCTGGCCAACCCGATGCGCGACCTGCTCGCCCTGCAGAAGGGCGACAAGCCGAGCTGGACCGCTCAGCAGGCGGTCGCCGAGGTGGCGCAGGCCGAGCACGGCGTCTTCGTGCTGCTCGACGACGGGCGTCCGCGCCAGGACCTCCATGCCATGCTCGAGGTGTTCCTCGAGCGCCGGCGGCCGCCGCGCACCAGCGACTCCGATGGCGCCGGCAACTACCTGACCATCGGCACCGGCTCGCAGATCCTGCGCCACCTGGGGGTGGGCAGGATGCGCCTGCTGAGCTCGCCCTGGAAGTTCTCGGCCCTCTCCGGCTTCGACCTCGAGGTGGTGGAACGACTGGAGCCCGGCGAGCAGGCGACTGCCGGGCAGGGCGACGACTAGCGCCGCCTTTCATATCGTGGCATGGCCCCCGGTCATGCCTGCCGGACCCTCAAGCCCCGGATCTCTCAGGACACAGAACCATGCAACCGATTTCCCAAGTCGAAGGCAGCTTCGTCGACGTCGATGGCCGCTACGTGATCGTGGTCGGCCGCTTCAATCATCATGTGGTGGACAGCCTGGTCGAGGGCGCCGTGGACAGCCTGGTGCGCCATGGCGTCGACCCGCAGGGCATCGATATCGTCCACGTGCCCGGCGCCTGGGAGCTGCCGCTGGCCATCAAGCGCGTGCTGCAGGTGGCCCGCCCCGATGCGGTGATCGCCCTGGGGGCGGTGATCCGCGGCGGCACCCCGCACTTCGAGTACGTCGCCGGCGGCTGCAACACCGCCATGGGCAACCTTCAGCTGGAGTTCGACACCCCGGTGGCCAATGGCGTGCTGACCGTCGAGTCCATCGAGCAGGCCATCGAGCGCGCCGGCACCAAGGCCGGCAACAAGGGCGCCGAGGCGGCCATGGCGGCCATGGAAATGGTCTCGCTGCTGCGCTGCTTCGGCGACGATGCCGACGACGGGGGTGAGGCATGAGCGGCGAGCGCTCCCGGGCCCCGTCGAAGACCCAGCAGTCCCGCCATGCGGCGCGTGAGCTGGCGGTGCAGGGCCTCTACCAGTGGCAGATGACCGGCAAGTCGATCAGCGCCGTGGAGGCCGAGTTCCGCAGCCAGGTGGCCGACGACGATCTCGAGGACCACGAGAACTGGCACAAGGTGATGGAGATCGCCGACCTGGCGCTCTTCCACGAGCTGCTGCACAACGTGGCGGACCAGCGCCGCGAGCTCGACGCCGCCATCGCGCCGCTGCTCGACCGGCGCCTGGAGGACCTCGATCCCATCGAGCTGGCGATCCTGCGCCTGGGCGCCTACGAGCTCTCGCGTCGCCTCGAGGTGCCCTATCGCGCAGTGATCAACGAGGGGGTCGAGCTGGCCAAGTCCTTCGGCGCCACCGACGGGCACAAGTACGTCAACGGCATTCTCGACAAGCTCGCCGTGCGACTGCGATCCGCCGAGGTCTCCGCGCGCCGCCGCTGAAGGTCCGTCCCTGATGCACAGCGAATTCGAGCTCATTACCCGCTTCTTCACGCCCGACCCGCCGGGGGCGGAGGCCGGCGTGACCCTGGGCGTGGGGGACGACTGCACCCTGCTGGCCCCGACCCCCGGACAGCGGCTCGCGGTCAGCGTGGATACCTCGGTGGCCGGCATCCACTTTCCCGAGGATGCGCCGGCCGTGGCGGTCGGCCACCGGGCGCTGGCGGTCAGCCTGAGCGACCTCGCCGCCATGGGTGCCCGTGCCCGCTGGTGCCTGATGTCGCTGACCCTGCCGGCGGCCGATGACGATGCCTGGCTGGCGGATTTCGCCCGCGGCTTCCATGCCCTCTGCGACGCCACCGGCACGGCCCTGGTGGGCGGCGACGTGACCCGCGGGACGCTTTCCATCGGCGTGACGGTGATGGGCGAGGTGCCCGCCGAGCAGGCATTGACCCGCAGTGGGGCCCGGCCGGGCGACCTGCTGGCGGTCACCGGTGCGCTGGGAGGCGGTGCCGGGGGGCTGGCCCTGTGGCGCCGCGGCGAGCGGGACACCGGCCATCCGCTGCTCAGGCGCTACCTCCATCCGCTACCGCGCCTCGAGGCAGGCCTGGCCCTGCGCGGCCTGGCCAGTGCCGCCATCGACATCTCCGACGGCCTGCTGGCCGACCTCGGGCATGTCCTCGAGGCCTCGGGTGTCGGGGCCGAGCTGATGCCCGACACGCTGCCCCTGGCCGAGGGCCTGGTGGCGGCGCTGGGCGAAGAGGGGGCCCGGCAGGCGGGGCTCCACGGCGGCGACGACTACGAGCTGCTGCTCGGCCTGCCCCCCGAACACCTCGACGAGGCCCGCGCCCGGCTGGCCGCCCTGGACCTGCCCCTGACGGTGATCGGTCGCGTCAGCGACCAGCCCGGCCTGCGGGGGGTGACCGTCACCGGCGAGCGGGGCTGGCAGCACTTCCCGGGCGAGGGTGTTCCATGAACCAGGCCCCCGCCAGCGTCTGGCGACGCCCCGTGCATTTCCTGGCCTTCGGGCTGGGCAGCGGCACCGTGCCCTTCGCGCCCGGTACCTTTGGTACCCTGGCCGCGATCCCCTTCTACTGGTTGATGTCCGAGCTGCCGCTGGGCTGGTACCTGGGCCTGGTGGCGGTGACCTTCTTCTGGGGCATCTGGCTGTGCGACAAGACCTCCCACGACCTGGGGGTCCACGACCACTCGGGCATCGTCTGGGACGAGTTCGTCGGCTACTGGCTGACCATGGCGGCGGTGCCCTTCTCCTGGGAGGCTGCCCTCTGGGGGTTCGTGGTCTTCCGCATCTTCGATGTCTTCAAGCCCTGGCCGATCCGTTGGGCGGACCGGCGGGTGGCCGGCGGCTTCGGCATCATGATCGACGATGTCCTCGCGGCCGCCTATGCATGGAGTACCATGCACCTGTGGTTCTGGCTCCACTGATCCGGCGGCAACGAACGTTCTCCAGCGTCCCGACGACACAGGAGTGGTCCGCACAAGGCGCGGGTAAGGAATGCCATGATGCGCAAGGAACGACTGATCGTCCCGCTGGTGGTGGGGCTGGCGCTGCTCTGGGGCATCGCCCAGTACCTCTCCGGCGTGCTCTTCGAGCGCGAACTCGCCCGGGCCCTGGATGACCTCGCTGCCCGGGGGGAGCTCGCGGTGAAGCGCAGCGACGTCGACCGCGGCTGGCTCGAGTCCCGCGGCACCCTCCACCTGACCCCCCGCTTCGGCCAGGCCTGGCACCTGGAGCTGCCCTACGTGGCGCGTCACGGGGTGATCAGCACCCGCATCGACGGCGAACTGAGACTGCATTTCGGGCCGGGCGACCGGCGCCTGTTCGGCGATGCGCTTCCCTCGACCCCGCCCACCTGGCAGGCCCGCTATCGCACCCTCGGCGCGACCCTGGAGGGGCACCTCGAGCTGGCGCCCTTCATCGTCAGCCAGGCGGGGCGCGAGCTCGACTTCCGCGGCGGGCGGATCACCTTCGGCGGCGTCTACGGCGACTGGCGACTGCAGGCCCGGCTTGCGCCCTGGCGGCTCAGCGATGGCCCGGTCACTCTGGAAGCGGGGCCGACCACCCTGGAGAGCCGCTATGCCTATACCGAGGGCGCTTACCACTTCAGCCAGCAGGATCTGCTCAAGGTGGAGCGACTGGGCTGGCATCAGCCGGACCTCGAGCTGGAGGCCCATGGGCTGGTCCTGCACAGCCGCACGGTCCTCGACGAGCAGGAGCTGCGCGTCGAGAGCGAGCTGACCCTGGACCGACTGGTGACGGCGGAGCAGGTGCTGCTCTCCGGCCGCGTTGCCCTGGAACTGTCGCGGGTCAACGCCGACGCCCTGCGCAGCGTGCTGGCCGTGCTGCGCGACGAGGCGGCCCGAGGCGATGCCGCCCAGGACGGCCGCGAGTTGCTCGCGCGCCTGGAGCCGCAGCTGCTGGCCATGCTCCAGGATTCGCCACGCCTGGACATTCATGCCATCGCCTTGGACAGCCCGATGCTGGGGCTGGACGCGCGGGGCGACGGGGCGCTGTTCTTCGATTCGCGCCGGCTCGAGGAGCTGAGCCTGGTCGCACTCGCAGATCCCGATGACCAGGCCAGCGAGCAGGCCCGCTGGCGGACGCGGCTCTACGGTGACCTCACCTGGCACCAGGTGCCCAAGGTGGTGGCCCTGTGGCTCGGCCTGCCGCTGGACACCCAGGACCTCGAGATCGACGTGGTGCGAGGCCGGGTGCGGATCAACGGCCGTCCGCTGCCGCCGGCCCTCGAGCGACTGCAGTGACTTGAAGTCGGGCGCCGGTGCCCGCATTCCTGAGGGCAGCCCCGGGAACCCATCCCGACGATCCAGGACGAGGAACGCATGAGCGACGACCACGAAGCGCAGGATGGCCTGGACTGGATCCAGGCCAACAGCGACGACGCCTCCTACGACGAGCGGCCGGGCGAGGAGGGCCACCACGCGGTGGTACCCGCCAGCGACTCGCTGCCCGAGCGCATCTACCTGCTGCCGATCCACAACCGGCCCTTCTTTCCCGCCCAGGTCCAGCCGCTGGTGGTCAACCGCGAGCGCTGGGAGGAGACCATCCGCCGCGTCGGTAACACGCCGCACCATACCGTGGGCCTGGCCTTCGTTGGCGAGACGGGGGTCGAGGAGCTCGGTGACGAGGACTTCCCCGAGATCGGCACCGCGGTCAAGGTGCACAAGCTGCAGGGCGAGGAGCAGCAGATCCAGTTCATCGCCCAGGGCGTGCGCCGCTTCCGCATCCAGCGCTGGCTCTCCCGCACGCCGCCCTACCTGGTGGAGGTGAGCTATCCCCGCGAGCCGGTGGACGTCGAGGAGGACGAGACCCGCGCCTATGCCATGGCGCTGATCAACGGCATCAAGGAGCTGCTGCCGATCAACCCGCTCTACGGCGAGGAGCTCAAGCACTACCTGAACCGCTTCAGTCCCCACGAGCCCGGCCCGCTGACCGACTTCGCCGCGGCCATCACCTCGGCCAATGGCCCCGAGCTGCAGGACGTGCTGGAGACCATGCCGGTGATGGCCCGCATGCAGAAGGTACTGCCCCTGCTGCGCAAGGAGATCGAGGTCGCCCAGCTGCAGAGCGAGATCAGCGACCAGGTCAATGCCCAGATGCAGGAGCGCCAGCGGGAGTTCTTCCTGCGCGAGCAGCTCAAGGTGATCCAGCGCGAGCTGGGCATCTCCAAGGACGACCGCGAGAACGATGTCGACACCTTCCGGGCACGGCTCGAGGGGCGCGTGGTGCCGGAGCGGGTCATGGAGCGCATCGACGACGAGCTCGACAAGCTCTCGGTGCTGGAGACCGGCTCGCCGGAATACGGCACCACCCGCAACTACCTGGACTGGCTCACCGCCATGCCCTGGGGGGTGCGCAGCCAGGACCAGCTCGACCTGGCCCATGCCCGGTCGGTGCTCGACCGCGACCATGACGGCCTGAAGGACGTCAAGGAGCGCATCGTCGAGTTCCTCGCCGAGGGCACCTTCAAGGGTGACGTGGGAGGCTCCATCCTGCTGCTGGTCGGCCCCCCGGGGGTCGGCAAGACCTCGGTGGGGCGTTCCATCGCCGACGCCCTGGGCCGCGAGTTCTATCGCTTCTCGGTGGGCGGCATGCGCGACGAGGCCGAGATCAAGGGGCATCGCCGTACCTACATCGGGGCCATGCCTGGCAAGCTTGCCCAGGCCCTCAAGGAGGTCGAGGTCGAGAACCCGGTGATCATGCTCGACGAGATCGACAAGATGGGGCAGTCCTTCCAGGGCGACCCCGCCTCGGCCTTGCTCGAGGTGCTCGATCCGGAGCAGAACGTCGACTTTCTCGACCACTACCTCGACGTGCGCCTGGACCTCTCCAAGGTGCTCTTCGTGTGCACCGCCAACACCCTGGACGCGATCCCCCCGGCGCTGCTCGACCGCATGGAGCAGATCCGCCTCTCCGGCTACATCGCCGAGGAGAAGGTGGCCATCGCCAGGCACCACCTGTGGCCCAAGCTGCTCAAGCGGGACCGCATGCCCAAGAAGCGCATCAACCTCACCGAGGCGGCGCTGCGCCAGGTGATCGAGGGCTACGCCCGCGAGGCGGGGGTGCGCCAGCTCGAGAAGCAGCTGCACCGCATCGTGCGCAAGGCGGCAGTGAAGCTGCTGGAGAATGACCAGCAGTCGGTACGAGTCTCGGTGAACAATCTCGAGGACTACCTGGGGCCGCCGATCTTCCGCAAGGAGCAGGTGATGAAGGGCGAGGGCGTGGTCACCGGCCTGGCCTGGACCGCCATGGGCGGCGCCACGCTCTCCGTCGAGGCGGGCAAGGTGCACGCCCTGGACCGCGGCTTCAAGCTCACCGGCCAGCTCGGCGACGTCATGAAGGAGTCGGCCAACATCGCCTACAGCTTCGTGCTCGGCCACCTTGGCGAGTACGGCGCCGATGCGGACTTCTTCGACTCGGCCTTCGTCCACCTGCACGTGCCGGAGGGGGCCACGCCCAAGGATGGCCCCTCCGCCGGGGTCACCATGGCCACCGCGCTGCTGTCGCTGGCCCGGCACCGGTCCATCGACCGGCCGCTGGCGATGACCGGCGAGCTGACCCTGACCGGCCAGGTGCTGCCGGTGGGCGGCATTCGCGAGAAGGTGATCGCCGCCCGGCGCAGCGACATCTTCGAGCTGATCCTGCCCGAGGCCAACCGGCGCGACTACGACGAGCTGCCCGGCTACCTCAAGGAGGGCATGACGGTGCATTTCGCCGGCCGCTACCGCGACGTGGCCAGGGTGGTGTTCGGTTGACCGGCAAAGCCGGCTTCGCCTGCGCCGCACGCCATCAGCGGTAAGCGGCAAGACAACCCCGGGTCGGTGCCGAGCCGATGCCGGGGTTATCCATGACAACGGGACATCCCATGACAAGACCGGCAGCCCTGATCCTGACACTGGTAGCGGCGGGCACCGCATCCGCCGCCGAGCGAACGCTTACCGTCTACACCTACGACTCCTTCGTCTCCGAGTGGGGACCCGGGCCCGGCATCGAGGCCGCCTTCGAGGCGCGCTGCGGCGACTGCGACCTGCGCTTCGTGGCCCTCGATGGCGGCGTCGACATCCTCCAGCGCCTGCGCCTGGAGGGGGAGGGCACCGCGGCGGACCTGGTGCTGGGGCTGGACATGAACCTGATGGCCGAGGCCCGCGAGCTTGAGCTGCTGGCCCCCCACCGGGTCGACACCACGCCGCTGGCGCTGCCCATCGACTGGGCCGATGACACCTTCCTGCCCTACGACTGGGGCCACTTCGCCTTCGTGTACGACACCGAACAGCTCGACCAGCCGCCGGGCAGCTTCCGTGAACTCCTTGAGGCCCCTGAGGAGGTCCAGCTGATCCTCCAGGACCCGCGCACCAGCGTCACCGGCCAGGGCCTGCTGCTGTGGATCAAGCACGTCTACGGGGAGGAGGCCCCGGCCGTCTGGGCGAAGCTCAACGAGCGGGTGCTGACCGTCACCAACAGCTGGAGCCAGGCCTACTTCTCGCTGTTCATGAACGGCGAGGCGCCCATGGTGCTCTCCTACGCCACCTCGCCGGCCTACCACATGGCGGTGGAGGAGACCGACCGCTACCAGGCCGCCGAGTTCGAGGAGGGCCACTACCTTCAGGTGGAGACTGCCGCCATGCTGCGCGCCACCGAGCAGCCCGAGCTCGCCCGCGACTTCCTGGCCTTCATGCTGACGCCGGACTTCCAGCGCCATATCCCCTTGGGCAACGTCATGAACCCGGCCATCGACCTGGGTGACGACTTGCCCGAGGTGTTCGAGCGGCTGATCCAGCCGCAGAGCCTGACCTTTACCCCCGAGGAGGTGCGCGAGAACCGTCGTGCCTGGATCCGCGAGTGGCTCAACGCCAGCGTGCGCTGAGCGAGGTGTCGACAGCCTCACGCTGGGCCACGCTCTCGCGCTGGCCGCCGGGGCTCGGCCTCGCCGCCCTGACGGCGGTGGTGGGGCTGGGGCTCGGCAGCCTCGGGGCGCTGCTGTGGCAGGCCCGCGGCCTGCACCCGGCCGCGCTGTGGCAGGAGCCGTGGCTGGCCGCCGTGCTGCGCTTCACCCTCTGGCAGGCGACCGTCTCGACCCTGCTGGCGGTGGGGCTCGCCGTGCCGGTGGCGCTGGCCCTGGCGCGGCGACCGCGCTTCCCGGGGCGTGCCCTGCTGCTGCGGGCCATGGAGCTCTCGCTGGTGCTGCCCACGCTGATCGGCCTGTTCGGCCTGGTGGCGGTGCATGGCCGGCGGGGCTGGGCGGCGCCGCTCTGGGAGTGGCTGACCGGCGCGGAGTCGGGCTATCTCTACGGGCTCTCCGGCATCGTGCTGGCCCATGTCTTCTACAACCTGCCGCTCTCGGCCCGGCTGATGCTTCAGGCCTTGGAGACGGCCCCCGCGGCGCACTGGCGGCTGGCCTCCCAACTGGGGCTGACGCGGGCGACCCTCTGGCGCACCCTGGAGTGGCCGCGCCTCGCACCGCTGCTGCCGCGCCTGGCGGCGCTGGTCTTCACCCTCTGCTTCACCAGCTTCGCCATCGTCATGACGCTGGGCGGCGGGCCGCGCTCCTCGACCCTGGAGGTGGCGCTCTACCAGGCGCTCAAGTTCGACCATGACCTGGCCCTGGCGGCCCTGCTGGCCCTGACCCAGCTGGTCATCTGCCTGTCGCTGTGGCTGATGGCCCTCTCCCGAGGCGGGGCGCCCTCGCTGGTGGTCGGCAGCGCCGCCCTGCCGGCCGGCGGGCGCTGGCACCGGCGCGACGGCGTCGGCGTCTCGCGGCTCACCGATGCGGCCTGGCTCACCGCCCTGGCGGCACTCCTGCTGCCGCCGCTCGCCGCGGTGGTGCTGGCGGGACTCGCCGGGCTGCCCGAGCTGCCGCGCAGCGCGAGCCTGTGGCCGGCGGCGGCGCGCAGCCTGGTGATGGCCCTGGGGGCGGGGGCCGGGGCCCTGTCGCTGGCGGTGGCCCTGCTGGTGGGCAGCCGCTGGCTGCGGGCCCGTCGGCATGCCGGGGCGGCGCTGCTGATGGAGGGGGGCGGTCAGCTGATCCTGGTGATCCCCTCCCTGGTGCTGGGGACTGGGCTCTTCCTGCTGCTGCGTCCGACCCTGGGCAGCGGCTGGCAGGGCTACGCCCTGGTGGTGCTGGTCAATGCCTTCATGGCGCTGCCCTTCGCCATGCAGGTGGTGCGCGGGGCCCTGCCGGGGCTCTCGGCGCCCGAGGAACGCCTGGCCGACCAGTTCGGCATCCGCGGACGGGCCCGGCTGCGCTGGCTGGTCTGGCCGCGGCTGCGCCGCCCCCTGGCCCTGGCGCTGGCCTATGCCATGACCCTGTCGCTGGGTGACTTCAGCGTCATCGCGCTATTCGGCAGTCCCTCGGCGCCGACCCTGCCGATGCTGCTCTACCAGCAGCTGGGCGGCTATCGCTGGCAGGGCGCCGCCGCCACGGCACTGGTGCTGCTGGTGCTGGTGGTGCTGGTCTTCGTGCTGCTGGGCTGGCTAACCCGTCGTCCGCCCCGTTACCCCTGGAACCGCCACACCCGCGAGGAGCGCCATGCTCGAGTGTCGTGACCTGAGCTTCCACTACGACCGCTTTGAGCCCGGGGAGACGCCGGACTTCCACTTCAGCTTCCGGCTCGCCCCGGGCGAGTGCCTGTCGGTGGAGGGGCCGTCGGGCTCCGGCAAGAGCACCCTGCTGGGGCTGCTGGCGGGGTTCCTCGAGCCCGCCGGCGGCACGCTCGCCTGGCAGGGCCAGGACCTGCTGGCGCTGCCGCCCTGGGAGCGCGGCATCACCACCGTCTTCCAGGAACACAACCTCTTCGACCAGTTGCCGGTCTGGCTCAACGTGGGGCTGGGGCTGGCGCCGGACATGAAGCTAACCCGCGAGCAGCGGGCCCGCATCCATGAGGGGCTGGCCGAGGTGGGGCTCGAGGGGCTGCACGACCGCCTGCCCGGGGAGCTCTCCGGCGGCCAGCGCCAGCGTGTGGCGCTGCTGCGCGCCCTGCTGCGCGGCTCCCGGGTCCTGCTGCTCGACGAGCCCTTCTCCGGCCTGGACGAGGCGACCCGCGACGGGCTCTGGACCCTGGTGCGTCGCCAGAAGGCCGCGGGGGCGGCGGTGGTGCTGGTCAGCCACGACCGCGACGACATCGAGGCCCTGGCCGACCGGCGCTGCCGCCTGGAGGGCGGCCGGCTGCGCCCCATGCGACTGGCCTGACGGCCGGCCGCGTGACAGAATCTGAAGCCGACTGGACACCCGAGCCGCCGGCACAAGGCGGCTGCACGATGAGAAGAGGACACCATGCCCGAGTATCGTTCCCGCACCACCACCGCCGGCCGCAACATGGCCGGCGCCCGCGCCCTGTGGCGTGCCACCGGCATGAAGGATGACGACTTCCACAAGCCGATCATCGCCGTGGCCAACTCCTTCACCCAGTTCGTGCCGGGCCACGTGCACCTGAAGGACATGGGGCAGCTGGTGGCGCGCGAGATCGAGAAGGCGGGCGGCGTGGCCAAGGAGTTCAACACCATCGCCGTGGACGACGGCATCGCCATGGGCCACGACGGCATGCTCTACTCGCTGCCGAGCCGCGACCTGATCGCCGACAGCGTCGAGTACATGGTCAACGCCCACTGCGCCGATGCGCTGGTGTGCATCTCCAACTGCGACAAGATCACCCCCGGGATGCTCAACGCTGCCATGCGCCTCAACATCCCGGTGATCTTCGTCTCCGGCGGGCCCATGGAGGCGGGCAAGACCAAGCTGCTCGACCACAATATCGACCTGATCGATGCGATGATCTCCGCCGCCGACGACCAATACAGCGACGAGGAGATCGAGGAGATCGAGCGCAGCGCCTGCCCCACCTGCGGCAGCTGCTCGGGCATGTTCACCGCCAACTCCATGAACTGCCTGATGGAGGCGCTGGGCCTGGCGCTGCCGGGCAATGGCACGGTGCTGGCTACCCACGCCGATCGCCGCCGGCTGTTCGAGGAGGCGGGCCACCGCATCGTCGAACTGGCCAAGCGCTACTACGAGGGCAACGAGGCGCACCTGCTGCCGCGGGCCATCGGCTCGAAGGCGGCGTTCGGGAACGCCATGACCCTGGACATCGCCATGGGCGGCTCCACCAACACCATCCTGCACCTGCTGGCTGCCGCCCAGGAGGGCGAGGTGGACTTCACCATGGCCGACATCGACCGTCTCTCCCGGGAGGTACCGCAGCTCTGCAAGCTGGCGCCCAACACCCAGCAGTACCATATCGAGGACTGCCACCGCGCCGGCGGCATCATGGCGATCCTCGGCGAGCTGGACCGTGCCGGGGTGCTGGATACTCGGGTGCCCACCGTCTACGGCGATACCCTCAAGGAGGCCCTGGACGCCTGGGACGTCATGCGCTCGCCGAGCCCCGAGGTGGTGGAGTTCTACAAGGCCGGCCCCGGCGGCATCCCCACCCAGGAGGCCTTCTCCCAGGCCGCCCGCTGGCCGAGCCTCGACGGCGACCGGGCCGGCGGCTGCATCCGTGACCTTGCGCATGCCTTCTCCCGCGAGGGCGGGCTGGCGGTGCTCAAGGGCAACATCGCCGAGGACGGCTGCGTGGTGAAGACCGCCGGCGTCGATGACGCGATCCTGGTCTTCGAGGGCCCGGCCCATGTGGTGGAGTCCCAGGACCAGGCGGTGGAGCATATCCTGGGTGGCCAGGTGAAGGAGGGCGAGGTGGTCGTCATCCGCTACGAGGGCCCGCGCGGCGGCCCCGGCATGCAGGAGATGCTCTACCCGACCAGCTACCTGAAGTCCAAGGGGCTGGGCAAGGCCTGCGCGCTGCTCACCGACGGGCGCTTCTCGGGGGGCACCTCGGGGCTCTCCATCGGTCACGCCTCGCCGGAGGCCGCCGCCGGTGGCGCCATCGGCCTGGTGGAGAGCGGCGACCTCATCCGCATCGACATCCCCAATCGGCGCATCGACGTGAAGCTCCCCGACGAGGAGCTCGCCCGCCGTCGCCAGGCGGAGGAGGCGAAGGGCGGCGAGGCCTGGAAGCCGAGCATCCAGCGCGACCGCAAGGTCTCGGCGGCGCTCAAGGCCTATGCGCTGCTGGCGACGTCCGCCGACAAGGGCGCGGTACGCGACCTGACCCGGCTAGACTGAGCCCGAGACCCGGCCGGACGCCAGGCCACGCGAGCCTTTGCCGAGGGCCGGGCCCCATGACCCCTGCAGGGAAGCCCGCACGATGAAGACACAGACTCTCAACGTCGGCCTGGTCGGCTATGGCATGGCCGGGCGCACCTTCCACGCCCCGCTGATCCAGGCCGCCCCCGGCCTGGAGCTGACCGCCGTGGTCAGCGGCAATGCCGAGCGCGTTCAGGCCGACCACCCCGAGGTGGAGGTGCTGCCCAAGGCGGCGCCGCTGTTCGCCCGCCGCGACATCGACCTGGTGGTGATCGCCACCCCCAACGACACCCACTTCCCGCTGGCCAAGGCGGCGCTGGCGGCCGGCAAGCACGTGGTGATCGACAAGCCCTTCAGCGTCAGCGCCTCCGAGGCCCGCCTGCTCAAGGCCCAGGCCGATGGCGCCGAGCGCCTGCTGAGCGTTTTCCACAACCGCCGCTGGGACAGCGACTTCCTGACCCTCAAGGCGCTGCTCGACGAGGGGACCCTGGGGCGGGTGGTGGCGCTGGAGTCGCGCTTCGACCGCTTCCGCCCCCGGGTCACCGACCGCTGGCGCGACCACCACAAGCCGGGCGGTGGCATCTGGTACGACCTCGGCCCGCACCTGCTCGACCAGGCCCGGCAGCTCTTCGGCATGCCCAAGGCGATCCTGCTGGAGCTCGCCACCTCTCGCGAGGGGGCCGAGGTGGACGACGACTTCCTGGCGCTGCTGGAGTACGACCGCCTGCGGGTCAGCCTGCAGGCCAGCTCCCTGGTGGCCGAGCCGACCCCACGCTTCCGGGTCCATGGCACCCGGGGCAGCTTCGTGAAGTACGGGCTCGACCCCCAGGAGGCCTGGCTCAAGGAAGGGCAGGTCCCGTCGCCGGGCTGGGGGGTGGATCCCTCGCCCGGCACCCTGACCCTCGACGAGGGGGAGGGCGAAGCGACCTCCCTGGCGAGCCGCGAGGCACCGGCCGTGCCGGGGGACTACCCCGCCTTCTACGCCGGCATCGCGAGGTCCCTGCTCGAGGGCACGCCGCCGCCGGTGACCAGCGAATCGGCGCTGGACGTGATGACCCTGCTGGAGACCGGGCTCGACAGCTACCGCCAGGGCCGCTGGGTCAAGCTCAAGGACAGCAACAGCGCGCTGCGCCGGCTGCACTCACGCTAGAGGGCTCACCAGAGCCCGGCATCCACGGGCGCCTCGCTGCGCAGCTTGTCCCGGGCGATGAACAGCGCGGCGATGGCGCGGGCCTCGTGGAAGTCCTCCCGGGCCAGCAGGGCCGAGAGCTCGTCGATGGCGTGGGTCTCCACGATCAGCGGCTCCGGCTCGTCGCCGGGCAGGCGCCTGGGATAGAGGTCGCTGGCCAGCAGCACCTGCATGCGATGGCGCATGTAGTTGGGGGCCAGCGACAGCTCCACCAGGGGCTCGATGCGGTTGGCACCGAAGCCGCACTCCTCCATCAGCTCGCGGTTTGCCGCGGTGACGATGTCCTCGCCGGGGTCCACGAGCCCCTTGGGCAGGGTCAGCACGTAGTCCTCGAAGCCGGCGGCATACTCGCGGATGAGCAGCACGTGCTCCGGGTCGGGCATGGCCACGATCATTACCGCGCCGATGCCCTGGCCGGTGCCGGTGAGCCGCTCGAAGGTGCGCTCGGCGCCGTTGGAGAAGCGCAGGTCCAGCTCCTCGACGTGGAACAGGCGACTGCGTGCCACGCTGCGCCGGTCGAGGATGTGCGGCTTGACGGGCCAGGGCCGGGAGGCGTCGTGCGGGTCGGACATGGGCGGACTTCCTTGTTGGAGAGCGACAGGGGCGGGCGAAAGGGGCATGTGGTGGATGCCAGGCAGGCGCTGTGCGCCCCGGATGGCGATTCGATACAATACTACGTCCCAACGGCCCCCGACTCACCCCCGGAGTAGCGATGATCGACTGGCGCGCCATCGACACCGTCCTGCTGGACATGGACGGCACCCTGCTGGACCTGCATTTCGACAGCCACTTCTGGCTCGAGCACCTGCCGCGGCGCTACGTGGAGCTGCACCGCCTCGACGAGGCGACCCAGGAGGAGCTGCGCGCACGGATCATCCGTGAGCAGGGCACCCTCAACTGGTACAGCCTGGCCTACTGGAGCCGCGAGCTGGGGGTCGACGTGGTGGCGCTCAAGCGGGAGGTGCAGCACCTGATCGGCCTGCGCAGCGACGCCCTGGACTTCCTCCGCTGGCTGAAGGCGGCCCATCCCCGGGTGGTGCTGGCCACCAATGCCGACCGGGCTAGCCTGGAGCTCAAGCTTCCGCTGACCGGGCTAGAGGATTACCTGGATGCCATCGTCTCCTCGGCGGACTTCGGGGTCCCCAAGGAGGAGCAGGCCTTCTGGTTTGCCCTGCAGGAGGTCGAGCCCTTCGACCCGCAGCGTACCCTGTTCATCGACGACAACGCCTCGGTGCTGGAGAGCGCACGGGAGTTCGGCATCCGCCACCTGCTGGGCATCAAGCAGCCCGACAGTCGCCGGCCGGAGCGGGAGCTCGAGGAGTTCATCGCCCTGGACCGCTTCGCCAGCATCCTGCCCGACAACCTGCCGCCTGCGGCGGGCGAGGGAGGTGTCCATGGATAGCGTCAGGCTCGACAAGTGGCTGTGGGCGGCGCGCTTCTTCAAGACCCGTGCCCTGGCCAAGAAGGCCATCGAGGGCGGCAAGGTCCACTACGAGGGCGGGCGCGCCAAGACCAGCAAGGCCGTCGAGGTCGGCGCCCTGATCCGTGTGCCCCAGGGCTGGGATATCCTGGAGGTGGAGGTGCTGGCGCTCTCCGACCAGCGCCGTGGTGCCCCCGAGGCCCGCGCGCTCTACCGCGAGACCGAGGAGAGCATCGCGCGCCGCGAGCGCGAGGCCGAGGCCCGGCGCCTCACCAACCAGGTCATGCAGCACCCGCTCAAGCGCCCCGACAAGAAGCAGCGCCGGGAGATCCAACGCTTCCAGCGCCAGCAGGATGACTAGACAGAGAGCCTCATGACCGACCAGATCCAGCGTTTCCTCTTCGACAAGACCAACGTGCGTGGCGAGATCGTCACCCTCGAGCGCGCCTACGGCGAGGTGCTCGAGCGCCACGACTACCCGCCGGCGGTGAACCACCTGCTCGGCGAGCTGCTCGCCGCGGTGGCGCTGCTCACCGACACCGTCAAGCTCGACGGCACCCTGAGCATCGAGGTGCGTGGCCAGGGCGCGCTCGCCCTGCTGATGGCCGAATCCAACCCCGGCGGCGAGCTGCGCGCCATTGCCCGCCTGGCCGAGGACGCGGCGATTCCCGGTGAGAACGCCGACTTCCGTGAGCTGGTGGGGGAGGGGCAGATCATGATCACCCTGGACCCCACCGACGGCCACCGCTATCAGGGTGTCGTGGCCCTCGAGCACGACAGCCTGGCCGGCTGCCTCGCCGCCTACTTCGCCCAGTCCGAGCAGCTGCCGACGCGGCTGTGGCTGGCCGCCGATGGCCGCCGGGCCGGCGGCCTGCTGCTGCAGCGCATGCCGGACGAGTCGCAGAACCAGGACGTGGACGCCTGGGAGCGCACCGTGCACCTGGCCGACACCGTCAAGGAGGAGGAGCTGCTCGGCCTCGAGCCGCTCGAGGTGCTGCGCCGGCTCTACCACGAGGAGACGGTGCGGGTCTTCGACCCCAAGGCACTGCGCTTCGGCTGCACCTGCTCGCGCGAGCGCATCGCCTCCGCGCTGATGACCCTGGGCGCCCAGGAGCTTCGCGAGGTGCTGGCCGAGCAGGGGGGCATCGACACCCAGTGTCACTTCTGCCATTCCCGCTACCACTTCCCGGCGTCCGAGGTCGAGGCGATGCTCGAGGGCCCCGAGGGGGAGCCGCCGACCCTGCACTGAGACGTGTGATGCCCAGGCGCTGCATTGCAGCATGCGTCTTCGGGTGAGCGGTAGTGAACGGCGTCGATGTAGTAGTAAAACTACATGAACTTCGCCCAAGAACGGCGTTTCCCGGCGGCCGGGTTTTTGCCATAATGGCGCCGTTTTTTCCGGTCGATCGCCCAGCACAAGACGGCAATGACCCGCGCACGGCGATCATGGCATGACCCACGTTGCGTCACCGACGCCCGGCACACGAGAGAGAAGCGGCCGCAAGGCCCAGGACACGACATGACCACGACTCAAGCCGCCCCCCAGCAAGCCGCCATTTCCCACGTCAACCTCTGCAGCGCCGAGCTGATCGAGCGGGCAGTGGCCAACGGGGAAGGGCGCCTGGCCGCCAATGGCGCCCTGGTGGTGAACACCGGCGAGCGCACCGGCCGTTCCCCCAAGGATCGCTTCATCGTCGACGAGGCGAGCACCAGCGGCCAGATCGACTGGGGCAGCGTCAACCGCCCGTTCGACGCCGAGAAGTTCGATGCCCTCTGGGCCCGCGTCGATGCCTATCTGGCCGGCGGCGAGCACTATGTGTCCGAGCTCCACGTGGGCAGTGACCCGGTCCACTACCTGCCGGTGCGCGTCACCACCGAGACCGCCTGGCACAACCTCTTCGGCCGCACCATGTTCGTGCGCCCCGAGGCCTACAACCCGTCCGTGAAGGACGAGTGGACCATCCTCAACGCCCCCTTCTTCGAGTGCGACCCGGCCCGCGATGGCACCAACTCCGACGGCTGCGTGATCCTCAACTTCGCCCAGAAGAAGGTGCTGATCGCCGGCATGCGCTATGCCGGCGAGATGAAGAAGGCGATGTTCTCGGTGCAGAACTTCCTGCTGCCGGCCGCCGACGTGCTGCCCATGCACTGTTCCGCGAACGTCGGCGAGGATGGCGAGACCACGCTCTTCTTTGGCCTCTCCGGCACCGGCAAGACCACCCTCTCCGCCGACCCGGCCCGCTACCTGATCGGTGACGACGAGCATGGCTGGGGGCTGGGCACCGTCTTCAACATCGAGGGTGGCTGCTACGCCAAGTGCATCGACCTCTCCGAGAAGAACGAGCCGATCATCTGGCAGGCCATCAAGTTCGGCACCGTGCTGGAGAACGTGGTCCTCGACGACCGCCGCGAGCCGGACTACGCCGATGACAGCCTGACCCAGAACTCCCGTGCCGCCTACCCGCTGGAGCACGTCGAGAAGCGCGTGCCTGAGAACCGCGCCGGCGAGCCCAATGCCATCGTCTTCCTCACCTGCGACATGTCCGGTGTGCTGCCCCCGGTCTCCCTGCTCTCCAAGGAAGCGGCCGCCTACCACTTCCTCTCCGGCTACACGGCCAAGGTTGGCTCTACCGAGGTGGGCTCCACCGCCGGGCTCGAGGCGACCTTCTCCACCTGCTTCGGCGCGCCCTTCTTCCCGCGCCCGGCACGCGAGTATGCCGAGCTGCTGGTCAAGCGCGTGGCCGAGAAGGATGCCCAGGTCTACCTGGTCAATACCGGCTGGACCGGTGGCGCCTACGGGGAGGGGGGCGCACGCTTCTCGATCCCTACCACCCGCGCCATCATCAGCGCCATCCAGTCCGGCGTGCTGCGCGACGTCGAGACGCGCCAGGTCGAGGGCCTGAACCTGGCGGTGCCCACCGCCGTGCCGGGTGTCGACTCCCGCCTGCTCGACCCGCGCGAGACCTGGGAGGACACGACCGCCTACGACCGCAAGCGCCAGGAGCTCGCCGCCAAGTTCGTCGACAACTTCAAGAAGTTCGAGGGCGTCAACGAGGCAATCGTCAAGGCGGGCCCCAGCCTGACCTGAGGCGGTCGGAGAGAACCCGAACGCCCTAGACCTGTCCGAGAGGGGGAAGCCGAGGCTTCCCCCTCTTTTTTTGGTGTAAGGAAATCGGGGAGAGCACGACACAGATCACACCCCGTTGATGGGAGAACGACCATGAAACGACGGCATTTTCTTGGCGTGCTGGGGGCCGGCAGCCTCGCCGGCCTGCTGCCGGGGCTCGCCGCGGCCCGACCCAAGCCGGACCTGACGCGTGCCGAGGGGCTCGAGGTGCTGGAGCTCTCCGAGGCCGAGTGGCGGGAGCGGCTCAGCGACGAGCAGTTCGAGATCCTGCGCGAGGAGGGCACCGAGCCGGCTTTCTCGAGCCCGCTGGACAAGGAGACCCGCGAGGGCGAGTACCGCTGTGCCGGCTGTGACCTGCGGCTGTTCACCAGTGCCATGAAGTACGACTCGGGGACCGGCTGGCCGAGCTTCTTCGAGCACGTCGAGGGGCACCTGCTGACCAGCGTCGACTACTTCCTGGTCTTCCCGCGCACCGAATACCACTGCGCGCGGTGCGGCGGCCACCAGGGCCACGTCTTCGACGACGGCCCCGAGCCCACCGGCCTGCGCTGGTGCAACAACGGCCTGGCGCTGCGATTCGTCCCCGCCTGAATCCCGATTGTGGTACCTTGTCGCGATCGTCTGGACGTTTGATTGCCAAGGATTTCATGGACGCACACGACAAGATCATCAGCCGCCTCGCCGAGGAACTCGCCGTTCGCCCGCCGCAGGTCAAGGCCACGGTGGAGCTGCTTGACGGCGGGGCCACCGTGCCCTTCATCGCCCGCTATCGCAAGGAAGTCACCGGCGGGCTCGATGACATCCAGCTGCGAGCGCTCCACGAGCGCCTGTCCTACCTGCGCGAGCTGGAGGAGCGGCGCGAGGCGGTGCTGGCCGCCATCGACGAGCAGGGCAAGCTCACGGACGACCTCGCCGCCAGCATCCGCGCGGCGGAGACCAAGCAGCGCCTGGAAGACCTCTACCTGCCCTACAAGAAGAAGCGGCGCACCAAGGCGCAGATCGCCCGGGAGGCGGGGCTCGAGCCGCTGGCCGATGCCCTGCTGGCCGACCCGACCCTGGTCCCCGAGGCCGAGGCGGCCGAGTACCTTCGCGCCGCCGAGGGCGACATCCCCGCCGTCGAGGACGCCAAGGCGGCCCTGGACGGCGCCAAGCAGATCCTCATGGAGCGTTTCGCCGAGGACCCGGAGCTGGTCGGCCAGTTGCGCGAACGGCTGTGGCGCGAGGGCGAGCTCTCCTCCCGGGTGATTGCCGGCAAGGAGCAGGAGGGCGCCAAGTTCTCCGACTACTTCGAGCACGACGAGCGGCTCGCGAAGGTGCCTTCGCACCGCGCGCTGGCGATGTTCCGTGGGCGCAACGAGGGCGCGCTGGCGCTGGCCCTGCGACTGCCCGGCGAGGAGGAGGCCCCGCTCCATCCGGCCCAGGTGGCCATCGCCCGGCACTTCGATATCTTCCACGGGAGCGGCGACCAGGGCCGGCCCGCCGACCGTTGGCTCGCCGAGGTGGTGCGCTGGACCTGGCGGGTCAAGCTCTACACCCACCTGGAGACCGAGCTGATGGGTCGGCTGCGCGAGCGCGCGGAGCTCGAGGCCATCGAGGTGTTCGCCGCCAACCTCAAGGACCTGCTGCTGGCCGCGCCGGCGGGCCAGAAGGCGACCCTGGCCATCGACCCGGGCCTGCGTACCGGCTGCAAGGTGGCGGTGGTGGATGCCACCGGCCAGTTTCTCGAGCACGCCACCATCTACCCCCACGCGCCCCGCAATGCCTGGGACGCGTCGCTGTCCGAGCTGGCCAGGCTGGTGGAGGCGCACGACGTGGCGCTGGTCGCCGTGGGCAACGGCACCGCCAGCCGCGAGACCGACAGGCTCGCCGGCGAGCTGGTGAAACGGTTCGCGGGGAAGCGCGCGCTCTCCAAGGTGATGGTCAGCGAGGCGGGCGCCTCGGTCTACTCCGCCTCGGAGTATGCGTCCAGGGAGCTGCCGGACCTCGACGTCACCATCCGCGGCGCGGTCTCCATCGCCCGGCGGCTGCAGGACCCGCTGGCCGAGCTGGTCAAGATCGAGCCCAAGTCCATCGGCGTGGGCCAGTACCAGCATGACGTCTCGCAGCTGCAGCTCTCCCGGAGCCTGGAGGCGGTGATCGAGGACTGCGTCAACGCCGTGGGGGTGGACCTCAACACGGCGTCGAGCGCGCTGCTGTCGCGGGTCGCCGGCCTCAATGCGGCCCTGGCCGACAATATCGTCGCGCGTCGCAACGCCGAGGGCGCCTTCACCAGCCGTCGCGCGCTGCTCGACGTCAGCCGCCTCGGGCCCAAGACCTTCGAGCAGTGCGCCGGCTTTTTGCGCATCATGAACGGCGACAACCCACTGGATGCCAGCGCCGTGCACCCCGAGGCCTATCCGCTGGTGGAGCGCATCGCCCAGCGCAGCGGGCGCCCGCTGGCCGGGCTGATCGGCGACAGTGCCACCCTCAAGTCGCTGAAGCCCACCGAGTTCGCCGACGAGCGCTTCGGCGTGCCCACCGTCACCGACATCCTCGCCGAGCTCGACAAGCCGGGGCGTGACCCACGCCCCGAGTTCAAGGCAGCCGAGTTCCGCGAGGGGGTCGAGACCCTGAGGGACCTCGAGCCCGGCATGATCCTCGAGGGCAGCGTGACCAACGTCACCCACTTCGGGGCCTTCGTCGACATCGGCGTCCACCAGGATGGCCTGGTGCACATCTCGGCGCTCTCCGAGAAGTTCATCGAGGACCCGCGCACCGTCGTCAAGGCCGGCGACATCGTGCGGGTCAAGGTGATGAGCGTGGACCTCGCGCGCTCGCGCATTGGCCTCACCATGCGCCTCGATGACCAGCCGGACGACCGGGGTGACGACAAGGCCTCCGACCCGCCGCGCCGCGGACGTGGCAACGCCCGGGGCCAGGGCGCCGGCAAGGCCGGTCGCGGCGGCAAGGCGGCCGAGCCGGCCAGCCAGATGGGCGCCCTGGGGGCGGCCCTGCTGCAGGCCAAGAAGGGGCGCTGACCTTGAAGCGTCGCCTGACGGCACCATAATCTGATGTTTGCCGGGCGCGATGGCGCCCGCCTTTTCACACATGGGGTGACCATCTTGTCCGAATCGTTCACCAGCCGCGTCGATCGACTCAAGTCCCTGGCCGACGAGGGGCGGGTCGGGCGCCTGCGCCGCGGCATCGAGAAGGAGGGGCTGCGAGTCGACGGCGAGGGGCGCATCGCCGCCACCCCCCATCCCGCCGCGCTGGGCTCCAAGCTGACCCACCCGCATATCACCACCGACTATTCCGAGGCGCTGCTGGAGTACATCACCCCGGTCTATTGTCGGCCGGTCGATGCCATGGAGTTCCTCGCCGACCTGCACCGCTTCAGCTATCGGCACCTGGGCGACGAGCTGATCTGGCCGGCGAGCATGCCGGCGCGCCTGGACGGCAACGACAGCGTGCCCATCGCCGACTACGGCCGTTCCAACGTGGGCACCATGAAGCAGGTCTACCGCAAGGGCCTGGACCTGCGCTACGGGCGGATCATGCAGTCCATCGCCGGGGTGCACTACAACGTCTCGCTGCCCGATGACCTCTGGCAGCTGCTGCGCGAGCTCGAGGGTGACCTCGACACCCCCCTGCGCGACTACCGCTCGTCGCGCTACTTCGGCCTGATCCGCAACTTCCGCCGCCACAGCTGGCTGCTGCTCTACCTGTTCGGCGCCTCGCCGGCGCTGGACCGCAGCTTCCTGCCGAGCGGCGAGCTGCCCGAGAAGCTCCAGCGGCATGGCGAGGAGACCCTCGTGTCGCGCCACGCCACCAGCCTGCGCATGTCGGACCTGGGCTACCAGAACAAGGTCCAGGAGCAGCTGAAGATCTGCTTCAACTCGCTCTCCAACTACGTCAACACCCTGCGCCACGCCATCGCCACGCCCTGGCAGGACTACCAGAAGCTGGGCGTGAAGGAGGGCGACGAGTGGCGCCAGCTCAACGCCAACATCCTGCAGATCGAGAACGAGTACTACAGCGACATCCGCCCCAAGCGGGTGGCACGCCATGACGAGACCCCCAGCCAGGCGCTGGAGGCCCGCGGCGTGGAGTACATCGAGGTGCGCTGCCTGGACCTCAACCCCTTCCTGCCGCTGGGGGTGGACGAGTCCCAGATCCGCTTCATCGACACCTTCCTGATGTGGTGCCTGCTCAGCGAGAGCCCCTGGATCCCCGACGACGAGTGCGACCGGCTGGATGACAACCGGCGCCTGGTGGTCGAGCGTGGCCGGGACCCCGAGCTGCGCCTGCTGCAGGATGGCAGGCATCGCTCCATCGCCGACTGGGGCGGCGAGATCTTCACCGAGATGGTGGCGGTGGCCGAGCTGCTCGATCGCCTGGAAGAGGGCGAGCCCCATGGCGAGGCGCTGGCGGCCCTGTCGCCGCGCCTCGACGACCCCGCCCTGACGCCCTCCGCGCGCCTGCTGGCGCGCCTCGAGTCGAGCGGGGAGTCCTTCGTCGAGGCCATGCTGGGCCTCGCCCGGGAACAGGCGAACGCCTTCCGTGACACCCCCATGGACCCGTCTCGGGAGGCGCTGTTCGACGAGCTGGTGGCGACCTCCCTGGCGCAGCAGCATGACCTCGAGGCGGCTGAGACCGAGGGCTTCGACGCCTTCCTGGCCCGCTACTTCGAGCGTGCCCGCGAGGTGCGGGCCGTCACGCCACTGCAGACGGGAGAGACGTCATGATCGACGACCTTAGGCGCCTCTCGGTCCGCGAGTGGAGCCTCGCGGGCCTCGCCTTCTGCGTGCTGATGATGGCCGTGGCCCTGGGGCTCGAGCATATCGTCGGGCTGGAGCCCTGCCCGCTGTGCATCTTCCAGCGGGTGGCCGTACTGGCCGCCGCCGCGGTCTTCCTCGTCGCCGCGATCCACGACCCCGTGGGCCGCGCGGGGGCGGTGACCTACGGCCTGCTGTCGCTGGCCGCCGTGGGCGGCGGCATCGCCGTGGCGGGGCGCCACCTGTGGCTGCAGTCGCTGCCGGCCGACCAGGTGCCGAGCTGCGGCCCGGGGCTCGACTACATGATGGAGATCCTGCCCCTGCAGCAGGTGCTGGCCCAGGTGCTCTCGGGCTCGGGAGAGTGCGCCGAGATCGACTTCCTGCTGCTCGGCATCTCGCTGCCCGGCTGGACCCTGGCCGGCTTCCTGGTGCTCGCCCTGGCCCCGCTGGGCCTGCTGCTGGCGGCCAATCGTCCGCGCCGCGGCTATCGCTGGCAGGGCTAGGGCACCATGCTCTATCGCGACCTGGCTACCCAGGAGGCGATCGACCGCGCCTACGATCCCATGCGGGGTCGGGACCCCGCCGTACTGCTCGCCGACTGGCATGATCGGAGTGCGGCGTCCCGCCAGCGCCACCGGGTGACGCTCGATCTGCCCTATGGACCGACGCTTGCCGAGTGCCTGGACGTCTACCACGCCGAGGGCAGGGGGGAGGAGAGAGCGGCGGGGGGAGAGGAGGGCAAGCCTGTCCCCTGCCACCTCTTCTTCCATGGCGGCTACTGGCGCTCGCTCGGCCACAAGGAATTCGGCTTCGTCGTCGACGGCCTGGTGGCGTCGGGCATCACCGTGGCGGTGGTCAACTACGCCCTCTGCCCCGCGGTGGCGTTCGGCGAGGTGGTGCGCCAGGCCCGGGCGGCGCTGGCGTGGGTCTATCGCCACGCGGGGGCACTGGGTGTCAACCCGCGCCAGATCAGCGTCTCGGGCCACTCCGCCGGCGGGCACCTCTGCGCCATGCTGCTGGCCACCGACTGGGAAGGCGACTATGGCCTGCCTGACGACCTGATCAAGGGGGCGCTGTGCGTCAGTGGCCTCTATGACCTCGGGCCCTTTCCCTGGTCATGGCTGCAGCCCAAGCTGCAGCTCAGCGGCCGCGACGTGAGCGACTACAGCCCGGTGCGGCTGCCCTGCCGCGTACCGGTGGGGGTGCAGCTGGTCGCCGGCGGCGAGGAGTCCAGCGAGTTCGCGCGCCAGATGCAGGCCTACGCCGAGCACTTGCGCGGGCAGGGCATCGGCGTTGCGTCGGCCATGCTGGACGGCGATGACCACTTCTCACTTCTCGAGCACTATCGCCCCGGCGGGCGCTTCGTCGAGGGGATCACCGCCTTCCATCCCTGAGCCTCCGGCGCACGGGCCTATACCCCCAGATAGCGGTCGCGGACGCTGGCGTCCAGCGCCTCGGGCGGTCCCGTCCAGGCCGTGCGTCCCTTCTCGAGGATGGTGCAGCGGTCGACGACCGGCAGCAACTCGCCCAGCGACTTGTCGACGATCAGGGTCGACTGCCCCTGCGACTTGATCACCCTCAGCGCCGACCAGATCTCCTGGCGGATCACCGGTGCCAGCCCCTCGGTCGCCTCGTCGAGCACCAGCAGGCGCGGGTTGGTCATCAGGGCACGGCCGATGGCGAGCATCTGCTGCTCGCCGCCGGAGAGGGTGGCCGCCATCTGGCGGCGCCGCTCGGCGAGCCGGGGAAAGAGGGTCTCGACCCGCGCCCGGTTCCAGGGGCCGGGGCGGGCGGTGACCACCAGGTTCTCGCGCACCGAGAGGTTGGGAAAGCAGCGCCGGCCCTCCGGTACCAGCCCCAGGCCGCATTGGGCGATGCGGTAGGCCGGCAGGCGCCGCAGGTCCCGGGACTCGAAGGTGATGCGTCCGCGCCGCGCCGGCGTCAGCCCGAACAGCGAGCGGATGGTGGTGGTCTTGCCCATGCCGTTGCGTCCCATGAGCGCCACCATCTCGCCTGCCTCGACCTGCAGGCTGACGCCGAACAGCGCCTGGGACGGCCCGTAGAAGGTCTCGATGTCGGTGATCTCGAGCATCTCAATCTCCCAGGTAGGCGTCGCGGACCCGCGGGTCCCGGCGGATGGCCTCGCCGTCGCCATGGGCGATGATGCTGCCCGCCACCAGCACGGAGATGCGATCCGCCAGCCGGAACACCGCGTCCATGTCATGTTCGATCAGCAGGATGGGGACCTCCTCCTTCAGGGTCTCGAGCAGTTCGGTGAGCCGTGCCGACCCCTCGGGGCCGAGCCCGGCCATGGGCTCGTCCAGCAGCAGGACCCGGGGCTCGAGGGCCAGCGCACAGGCCATCTCCACTTGGCGGCGCTCGCCGTGGGAGAGTGCCGCCACCGGCGTATCGGCGTGGTGGGTGAGGTGCATGCGCTCAAGGGCCGCGTGGGCGGGGGCCAGCAGGCTCGGGTCGCTGGCCACCGGTCGCCAGAAGCGGAAACTGTGCCCCTGCAGCGCCTGGGCGCCAATCATCACGTTGCGCAGCACGCTGAGGGGTTCGGCCAGGCACGAGACCTGGAAGCTGCGCCCCAGGCCGAGGCGGGCCCGGCGGGCGACCCCCAGGGCGGTGATGTCGCGCTCCCCCAGGCGGATCTGCCCGGCATCGGGCCTCAGGCTGCCGGCGATCTGGGCGATCAGCGTCGACTTGCCGGCGCCGTTGGGCCCGATCAGGGCATGGATCTCGCCGGCCCTGAGGTCCAGCGATACGTCCTGGGTGGCCTGCAGGGCACCGAAGCGCTTGTGCAGGCTGGTCATCGACAGCACGGGCTCACACATGGCGCTCGCTCCCGGCCAGCCAGCCGATCACGCCCTGCCGGGCGAACAGCACCACACCCAGCAGCACCAGGCCGAGGAAGAACTGCCAGTATTCGGTCAGCCCCCCCAGCAGGGTCTCCATCATCACGAAGAGGATGGCCCCGGCGAGCGGCCCGTAGAGGCGGCCGACCCCACCCAGGATGACGATCACCATCAGTTCGCCGGAGAGGTGCCAGCTCAGCATGGAGGGGCTGACGAAGCCGTTGAGGTCCGCATAGAGGGCACCGGCCAGGCCGGTGATCATCGCCGAGATGACGAAGGCCACCAGGCGGATGGGGAAGGGCGAGATACCGGCGGTGGCCAGGCGGGTCTCGTTGAGCCGCGCCATGGTCAGGGCGGCCCCGAAGCGGGACTTCATCAGTCGCGAGGTCAGCGCCAGGGAGAGCACCAGGCCCGTGAAGCAGACCAGGAAGAAAGTCAGGGCGTGGTTGGTGTCGAGCCCGGGCAGGGTATTGCGCAGGTAGATCGGCAGGCCATCCTCGCCGCCATAGTCGGGCCAGGAGTTGGCGAAGTAGTAGGCCATCTGGGCGAAGGCCAGGGTGATCATGATGAAGTAGACCCCGGTGGTGCGCAGCGAGATGGCGCCGATCACCAGGGCGAGAAGGCCGCAGAGCAGCACGGCCGACAGCCAGATCACCAGCATGTCGTCGCTGCCGGGCAGCCCCATCACCAGGCTGCCGTCGAAGGCGTGGTAGGCGCTGATGCCGCTCACGTAGCCGCCCAGGCCGAAGTAGGCGGCATGGCCGAAGCTGACCATGCCGCCGAAGCCGATGGCCAGGTTCAGCCCCACGGCGGCCATGGCCACCAGGGCGATGCGCGAGGCGAGGTTGACATAGTAGACCTCGCCCAGCAGGTGGGCGGCGACCGGGGCCAGCAGCATCAGCGCCAGCAGCGTGCCGTGCACCAGGCTTTGGCGGTCCAGCCAGCGGCCCGTGCCGGACGGGCGCTGGGCTGCGGAGGTGGTCGTGGGATGGAGCCTAGTCATGGGCGGCAAAGAGTCCCTTCGGCTTGAAGGCCAGTATCACCGCCATGAGGATGTAGATCAGCATGGCGGCTAGGGCGGTCCCCGCGCCGGCGGCGTCCGACGGCGCCATGAACTGCCCGAACAGGGCGGGAAGGAAGACCCGGCCCAGGGTATCCACCAGGCCGACCAGCAGGGCACCGAGCAGGGCGCCCTTGATCGAGCCGATGCCGCCGATCACGATCACCACGAAGGCGAGGATCAGCACCGGCTCGCCCATGCCCACCTGTACCGACTGCAGGGCGCCCACCAGTGAGCCGGCCAGGCCCGCCAGGGCGGCACCCAGGGCGAACACCAGGGTATAGAGCCGGCGGATGTTGACCCCCAGGGCGCCGATCATCTCCCGGTCGCTCTCGCCGGCGCGGATGCGCATGCCCAGCCGGGTATGCGCGATCAGCAGGTAGAGGCCGGCGGCCACGACCACGCCTACGGCGATGATCACCAGCCGGTAGACGGGGTAGCGGGAACCGCCGGGCAGGGCCACCGACCCGGCCAGCGCCTCTGGCGGGCTGAGCCACAGCGGCGAGGAGCCGAAGAGCCAGCGGGTGCCCTCGGAGAAGATCAGGATCAGCGCGAAGGTGGCGAGCACCTGGTCGAGGTGCTGGCGCCGGTAGAGGCGGCGTATCACCAGCAGCTCGACGATGGCGCCCGCCGCAGCGGCCGCCAGCACGCCGGCCACCAGCCCCACCAGGAAGGAGCCGGTCGAGGCGGTGGCCAGGGCGGTGACATAGGCCCCGACCATGTAGAAGGAGCCATGGGCCAGGTTGATCAGCCCCATGACCCCGAACACCAGGGTCAGGCCGCTGGCCATCAGGAAGAGCATGGTGCCGAGCTGCAGGCCGTTGATCAGTTGCTCGATCAGCAGGGTGACGGACACGTCGGGCATCCTTGGGGAAACGAGGGGGGAGGCGACGCCGGGACCACGCCCGGCCCGGCGCCGCGACGATCACATCCGGCACTGCTCGGCATAGACGTCCTGGATGTCCTCGACGGCCAGGCCGACCAGGCGGTTGGTCGGCTCACCGTCCTCGCCCTCGACCACCTCGCGGACATGGATGTCCTGGATCGGGTGGTGGTTCGGGCCGAAGCGGAACTTGCCGCGTACCGAGTCGAAGTCGGCCTCGCGCAGGGCCTCACGGAAGGCGTCCTGGTCGTCGGGGTGGGCCTTTTCCAGGGCGGAGAGGATCAGGCGGGCCGTGTCATAGCCCTGGGCGGCATAGAGGGTCGGGGTCCGCTCGTAGGCCTCGCGGAAGCCCTCGACGAAGGCCTGGTTGGCCGCGTTCTCCAGGTCGTAGGCCCACTGCGAGGTGTTCATGGCGCCGATCGCGGCGCTGCCCACCGCCTTGATGATCGTCTCGTCGAACGAGAAGGCCGCCCCGAACACCGGCATCTCCACCCCCGAGTTCTCCCACTGCTTCATGAAGGAGATGCCCATGCCGCCGGGCAGGAAGAAGAACAGGCTGTCGGCGTCGCTGGCGCGGATCCTGGCGATCTCGGCGGCGTAGTCGGTCTGGCCCAGCTGGGTGTAGATCTCGTCGACGACCTCGTCCTCGAAGAGGTGCTTGAAGCCGGCCAGGGCATCGGTGCCGGCGGGGTAGTTGGGTGCCATCAGGATGGGGGCCTCATAGCCCTGCTCGCGCATCCAGGCACCCATCGCGCCGTGCAGATTGTCATTCTGGTAGGCCACGTTGAAGTAATTCTCGTGGCACATCTTCCCGGCCAGCGCCGAGGGTCCGGCATTGGGCGAGAGGTAGAAGGTCCCCTGGCGGACCACGGAGGGCACCACGGCCATGGCCAGGTTGGACCAGATGATGCCGGTCATGATGTCGACCTCGTCGCGCTGCATGAACTCGTTGGAGAGCGTCTTGGCGAGGTCGGGGCGGCGGGCGTCGTCCTGGATCAGGACCTCGATGTCGTCGCGGTCTGCCTGGTCGATGGCGAGCATGAAGCCGTCGCGGACATCGACGCCCAGATGGGAGCCACCGCCCGAGAGGGTGGTGATCATGCCGATCCTGACCTCCTCGGCCTGGGCCGTGGCCACGGCGGTCGTCATCAGCAGGCCGAGGCCGGCGCGGGTCAGCGTGTTCATGGGAATCCCTCCAGAGTCCTGGTGTCGTGGCGGTGTGATGGCGGCAGCGCGGCGGCTGGCTGCGCTACAAGGTATCGCATACGGTACTACGAATGCCGGGATGGCCTCTCCACGCTCCCCTCGCGCTACCCGACGCCCGTTCCTCCTGCCCATCCTCGCGGGCAAGCCACGACGACTCAAGCGACGCGTCGCGCCGAGGCGGCAACGGGATTGACAGCGGGCCCGGCAGGCGCGAGTCTGTCAACTCGCGGGTCGAATGCCCCGAGTGGCTGGCCGCATCGGGCAAGGGAGGCACCCATGCTGGAAGACTGCAAGAATGCCCTGGAGCGCTGGGGCGGCGTGCACGAGCTGATCGATCGCTGGCTCCACGAGCGCCGTGAGCTGCTGATCCATTTCGCCGCGCTGAAGCAGGCCTGTGACGCCGAGCTCGAGGCGGTGAGTGCGCAGCGCGTCGATACCTTCGGCGAGCTGCTGATGGACTACATCAGCGCCGGCCACTTCGAGGTCTACCCACAGCTGCGGGAGGAGGCCAAGGCCTTCGACGACCACCAGGCCCTGGAACTCGCCGACCGCCTGCTCGAGCGCCTGGAGATGTCCACCGAGCTGGTGCTCTCCTTCGATCGCGACTACGACAGTCCCGCCCGCGCCCAGCACCACATGCGTCGCCTCCCCGCCTGGCTCGACCGCCTGAGCCGAGGGCTCAGCGAGCGCTTCACCCTCGAGGACCAGCTGATCGCCCGCCTGCATGCGGCCCATGCGCCGGATGCCGCTCGCGCCGAGGCCGATACCCGCGCCTGAGCGCAACGCCCTCCCGCAAGGCAACGCCCCATCGCCTCCCGAGGGCGATGGGGCGTTGTCGTGTCGGGGGTCGTATCCGCCATCCGCACGGATGACGGCGCTGCCTAGAGCCGGCGGTCCAGCCGTGACCCGAGCACCAGCATGCAAGGGGTGAGCAGCAGGGTCAGGCCGGTGGCGAAAGTCAGGCCGCCGGCGATGGCGCTGGAGAGCTGGGTCCACCACTGGGTCGAGGGGGCGCCCAGCCCCAGGCTCGGCGTGATCAGGTCGACGTTGACACCCAGCACCATGGGCGCGAGGCCCAGCACCGTGGTCACGGCGGTGAGCAGCACCGGGCGCAGGCGCAGGCCACCGGCCTCGAGGGCCGCCTCCCCGGGGGCCAGCCCCTCGCCGCGCAGCTGGTTGTAGGTGTCGATCAGCACGATGTTGTTGTTCACCACGATGCCCGCCAGGGCGATGATGCCCATGCCCACCATGACGATGCCGAAGGGCTGGGCATTGGCGAGCAGGCCGAGCAGCACGCCGGCGGTGGAGAAGACGATGGCGGAGAGCACCAGCGCCGCCTGGTAGAGGCTGTTGAACTGCGTGACCAGGATCAGCGCCATCAGGCAGATCGCCACCAGGAAGGCGGTGGCCAGGAAGCGCATCGCCTGCTGCTGGTCCTCCTGCTCGCCGGCCACGTTCACCATCACCCCCTCGGGAGGCGCCTTGGCTGCCTCGAGCAGCGCTCGCAATCGTTCGTCGGCGCTCCGGTCCGGTTGCACGTCGGCCTCCAGCGTAATGGCCCGGCGCCCGTCGATGCGGTGCAGGGTGCCTACCTTGGGCGCGGGTTCCAGCGAGACGAAGTGCGATATCGGTACCTGGCCGCGGCGGGTATTGATGCTCAGGCGACCCAGCTGGTCCAGCGAGCGGGCCCCCTGCGGCAGGCGCACCCGGATATCCACCTCGTCGTTGACGCCGGCGGGGCGGTAGCTCGCCACCTGCAGCCCGGTGGTGATCAGCTGCACGGCACTGCCGACGCTTGCCACGTCGGTGCCGAAGCGGGCGGCGGCCTCGCGGTCCACCTTCACCCGCCACTCCACGCCCGGCAGGCTGCGGTTGTCCTCGATGTCGCGGAAGCCGCCCAGCTCGCCCATGGTCCGGCGCAGTTCGGCAACGGCCCGGTCGGCCAGGGCCGGCTCCTCGGCGCTGATCTCCAGCACGATGGGCTTGCCGCCGGCCGGCCCCATCTCCTGTTCGCGGAACTCCAGCTGGATGCCCGGCAGGTCGCGGGTGCGCTCGGCCATCTCGGCCAGGATCGCGCTGGCCGGGCGGCGCCGCTGCCAGTCGATCAGCTGGAACTGCAGCACCCCCACGACATCGCCGCCGAGCTGCTGGTCGGGCACGGCGAAGGAGCGCGCATAGAGCGCCTGGACCTCGCTCATGCCGGCGAGCCGCGCCTCGACCCGCCGCACCACAGCATCGGTCTCCGCGGCGGAGAAGTCGCCTCGCGAGCGCACCAGCACCTGGGCGGTATCGGGCTCGACGCTGGGGAAGAACTCGACACCGTGGTTGAAGCGGGCGTAGCCGGTGTAGATCAGCGCCATCAGCAGCAGGGCAACCAGCAGGGTGAGGCCCGGCCAGGCGAGCAGGCGGGCCAGCAGGCTCCGGTAGAGCCGCCCGCCGGCGGTGACCAGTTCGGCATCGCGGCTGGCGCCGGCGCTGCGCACGCCGAACACGCCGCCCAGGGTGGGCAGGAACACCAGCGCCATGGCCAGCGACGCCAGCAGGCAGAGGATCACCGTGATCGGCAGGTACTTCATGAACTGGCCCACCACGCCGGGCCAGAAGAGCAGCGGCACGAAGACCGCCAGGGTGGTGGCGGTGGAGGCGATCACCGGCCAGCTCATGCGCGTGGCGGCCCGGATCCAGGCCTCCCGCGGCGGCTGCCCCTGGCGAAGGTGGCGGTCGGCCAGCTCGCTGACCACGATGGCGCCGTCCACCAGCATCCCGGCGACCAGGATCAGCGCGAACATCACCACGATGTTGAGGGTATAGCCGAGGGCCCAGATCAGCAGGATGCCGGTGAGGAAGGCCCCGGGAATGGTCAGGCCCACCATCAGCGCCGAGCGCAGGCCCATGGCGGCCAGGATCAGCACCAACACCAGCACCACCGCGGTGACCACGTTGTTGAGCAGTTCCGAGAGGATGTCGCGCACGGTCTCGGACTGGTCGAGGATGGTGGTGATCTCCAGTTCGTCGGGGATCAGACCGGCCGCCTCGTCGAGCAGCCCCTGCACCTGGGCAACGGTGGCGATGATGTTGGCGCCGGCCCGCTTGGAGATCTCCAGCACCAGGGCCGGCTGGTCGTCGATGCGGGCGAAGCCCTCGGGGTCCTTGAAGGTGGGACGGATCCAGGCCACGTCACCGAAGGTCACCACCCGGTTGCCGTCGATCTTCACCGGCATCGCCATGACATCCTCGAGGCGCTCGATGATCCCCGGCACCTTGA
Source organism: Halomonas sp. CKK8 (assembly GCF_029625235.1). Lineage (NCBI taxonomy): Bacteria > Pseudomonadati > Pseudomonadota > Gammaproteobacteria > Oceanospirillales > Halomonadaceae > Halomonas > Halomonas sp. CKK8. The sequence continues at coordinate 914,248 of NZ_CP121193.1, forward strand.
GCGCCTGGCGTCCGGTGCCGGTGTCCAGGCTGCCCGCCGCCACCAGGCGATTGTTGCGGCTGACCAGGTCGAACAGGGTGCCGAAGTCGACCCCGTAGCTGTCGAGTACCAGGGGGTCGACGACGATCTCCAGCAGGTCCTCGCGGTCGCCACCGATCTCCACCTCGAGCACCTCGGGGATACCCTCGATCTCCTCCTGGAGGCGGCGTGCCACGGCCAGCCGCTGGCGCTCCTCCAGCGGGCCGGCCAGGCCGATGGAGAGCACCGGGAAGAGCGCCACGTTGACCTCCGTGACCCTCGGCTCGTCGGCCTCGGCGGGCAGCTCGGCGCGGGCGATGTCGACCTTCTCGCGCACGTCGGTCAGCGCCTGGTCGGGGTCGAAACCGGCATCGAACTCCAGGGTGACCGCGGCGTGGCCTTCACTTGCCTGGGCGGTCATCTTGCGCAGCCCCTCGATGCTGCGCAGCTCCTGCTCCATGGGACGCACCAGCAGCCGCTCGCCGTCCTCCGGGCTGACGCCCTCCAGCGACATCGAGACATAGATGATGGGGATGGTGACGTCGGGGTTGGCCTCCTTGGGGATCGCCTGCCAGGCGGCGAGCCCCGCCAGCAGCAGTGCGACCAGCAGCAGCAGGGTAGTGCGCGAGCGATCCAGCGCCGCCTCGATCAGGGAGCGCATGTCAGGGCACGTCCCCGGACGCGTCCGTGCCGGCCTGCGGGCTGACCGTCTCGGCGGGGACGGCCTCTACCCGCTCGCCGGCCTCGACGAAGCCGCCCCCCAGGGTGATCAGGCGGACCCGCTCGGGCAGCCCGGCCACCCGGGCGGTCTCGGCATCGGCGCTGACCAGCTCGACCGGGGTGAGGCGCACCCGGTCATTGTCGTCCAGGTGCTTCACCGCCAGCCGGCCGTCGCCATCGAGCTCGAGCAGGGCAGGGGAGAGGCGATGCACCCGGCGCTCGGGCAGGCGGATGACCAGGGTGGCGCTGGCACCGGCCAGGCGGCGTCCGTCGGGATTGGCCAGTGTCGCCTCGACGGGGAAGCTGCGGGTGCTCTCCTCGGCGCGGCTGGCGACGTGGCTCAGCTCGCCGGGGAGGTGCGTGCCGTCGAGCAGCTGGATCTCGACGGGCAGCCCGGGGGAAAGCGACAGGGCATCCCGCTGGGGGGCCGCGGCGAGGGCCTTGAGCCGCGAGTCATCGACCAGCCGGCCCCAGGCCTCGCCGACCTGCACCAGGTCGCCGAGCTCCACGTCGAGGCGGTCGAGCACCCCGTCGAAGGGCGCCTCGGGTCGGGTGTCGTCGAGCTGGCGACGCAGGGTGGCGACCTCCGCCAGGGCCTGACTGACGCCGCTCTGCAGGCGCAGGTAGTCGGGGTTGGAGATCAGCTCGCGGCGGCGCAGGGAATCGGCGCCGGCCAGTTCGGCCCGTGCCAGGGCCAGTTCGGCCTCGGCCTGTGCGAGCCGGGCGGGGAGTTCCTCGCGGGCCAGGGCCAGCAGCGTCTCGCCCTGGCTCACCCGTTCCCCGAGGGGCGCGGGCAGCGCCTCCACCCGGCCCGCCTGGCGGGCGCGCAGCGCCACCTCGCGGTGGGCCTCGAGCTGGCCCTGCAGCACCAGTCTAGGCGAGTGGGCCTGCGCCTGGCGCTCCGTCACCTCGACGCGGGTCAGCGCGGGGGGGGCGGCCTCGTCCCCCTCGGGCGGGGTATCGCGGAAGCCCTCGATGTCACCGAGTGCCAGCCAGACCAGCAGCAGGCAGGCCAGCCCGATGGCGAGCAGGACGGAGAGCGGGGGGAGACGACGAGGCATTCGGACCTTCCCTGGTGCGGCGCGACGTTCAAGAGCGGGGCCTTTCGGCCCGGGTCGGCAGGCCGCCAGCATAGCGCAGCGGATGGCGGGGTGTCGCCGGGGGTGCCGGACCTAGCCGCAGGTCGAATTGAGTTTTGTGCAGTGCAGGCATACCATCTTTGCGGTTCGAATTCCGGCCAGGGCAGGCGGCATGCCGGCCCGGCTTATCCTCACGGCGACAACCGCGCGTTGAAAACCCAAGGAGCCACCATGAAAGACCCCGTCCGTATTGCCATCACCGGTGCTGCCGGCCAGATCAGCTACTCGCTCGCCTTCCGTATCGCCTCCGGCGACATGCTGGGCAAGGACCAGCCGGTCATCCTGCAGCTGCTGGAGATCCCGCCGGCCATGGACGCCCTCAACGGCGTGGTGATGGAGCTCAACGACTGCGCCTTCCCGCTGCTCCAGGACATCGTCGCCACCGACGATGCCAATGTCGCCTTCAAGGATGCCGACTTCGCCCTGCTGGTCGGTGCCCGTCCGCGCGGCCCGGGCATGGAGCGCAAGGACCTGCTGGAAGCCAATGCGGCGATCTTCTCCGTGCAGGGCAAGGCGCTCAACGACAACGCCAGCCGTGACGTGCGCGTGCTGGTGGTGGGCAACCCGGCCAACACCAACGCCCTGATCGCCTCCTGCAACGCGCCGGACCTGGACGCGGGCCAGTTCACCGCGATGATGCGTCTGGACCACAACCGCGCCAAGACCCAGCTGGCCCAGAAGACCGGCAAGCACGTCACCGACGTCGAGCAGATGATCGTCTGGGGCAACCACAGCGCGACCCAGTATCCCGACCTGGCGCACTGCAAGGTGGACGGCACCTCGGCCTTCGATCTGGTCGAGCGTGACTGGTACGAGAACGACTTCATTCCCACCGTGCAGCAGCGCGGTGCCGCGATCATCAAGGCGCGCGGTGCCTCCTCCGCGGCCTCCGCGGCCTCCGCGGCCATCGACCACATGCGCGACTGGGCACTGGGCACCGACGAGGTGGTCAGCATGGGCATTCCCGCCGACGGCAGCTACGGCGTCGAGCCCGGCATCATGTATTCCTACCCGGTCGTCTGCAAGAACGGCAAGTACGAGATCGTCCAGGGCCTCGAGGTCAACGAGTTCAGCCGTGGCCGCATGAAGGCCACCGAGGACGAGCTGCGCGAGGAGCGCGCCGCCGTCGAGCACCTGCTGGGCTGATCGCCCTTCGGGCGAAGCGCCGAGCTACAAGCGAACCCCGAGGCCATCGCCTCGGGGTTCGTTTTTGTTCGGGAGCAACACACACTGATGGCCGCTTGGCCGCTTGGCCGCTTGGCCGCTTGGCCGCTTGGCCGTATATGGACTCCTCCTCGTTTGCAAACACGATGGTCGGTGGCGAGAAGGTACGACTGCCAGCGTATATCCGGTCTCGTTGATGGTGCCGTCCGGCACCGGACCTTGATGGGCTATGCGCACGTTGGGTTCCATGACGCTTGGACGAGCTTTGCTGGCTCTGGGCCAAGCACGGAATGACCCCACGTCGGTTCGACCTGTTCGCCATCTCTCAGCGTGTCTTGCAATCGTGGCAGGTGGGACGAGTGGCCACGGCGGTGTGACGGTCCGCTGGCCAGGAGCAGGCGGCGTTAGCCAGCCGCCAGAGCCGGATTATAGGGCGTCTGGTGGCGCGTCATGGCCCAGGCCAATCGTGCCATCTTGTTCGCCAAGGCCACGATGACCACGTTGGGATGCTTGCGTAACGCCAGCGTATTGAGCCACTGGCTGAGCGGGTCGCTCTTCTTGGCGGCATGCTGCAGTACCGCGCGGGCACCATGTACCAACAGCTTGCGCAGGTACCCATCCCCGCGCTTGGTGATCCCTAGCAATCGCTGACGGCCCCCGGTGCTGTGCTGCCGGGGGACCAGCCCCAGGGAGGCGGCAAAGTCGCGCCCCCGCGAGAAGGCTTGGCCATCGCCGAGGGCACTGGCCAGGGCACTGGCGGTGAGCGGCCCGATACCGCACACCGCCAGCAGGCGTCGCGCGACCGGATCGTGCTGAAGGTGCTGGGTGATGTGGGCATCGAGCGCGGCAATCCGTGCATCGAGATGGCGCAGGTCCTCAGCCAGACCGGCGAGCAGTCCCCGGAAGGCCTCGGTCAGACCGTTGTCGGCGTCTTCCAGCCACTGTGGCAGGGCGGCGCGTAGCTGGGCCAGGCCGGTGGGCGCGACCAGGCCGTACTCACCGACCAATCCACGGATCTGATTGGCCTTGGCCGTGCGCTGGCCGACCAGTTCCTCGCGGATACGGTGGCTGGCTTGGGTATCCTGTTGGGCGACCGTCTTGACCGGCACGAAGCGCATTTGTGGTCGGCTCATGGCTTCACAGATCGCTTCGGCATCGACACGATCGTTCTTGTGGCTCTTCACGTAGGGTTTGACGAACTGGGCAGCGATCAGTCTGACAGGATAGCCGTATTGCTGAAGGGCTCGGGCCCAGTAATGGGCGGAGGCACAGGCCTCCATGCCGATCGGGGTTCCCTTGGGGACTCGCGTGAGCAGGGCCTTCAGCCACCGGTGACGGGGATACTGGCCACGCCATTGCACTTGGCCATGGCGGTCCACGCCATGCACATGGAAGACGGATTTTGCGAGATCGACACCTACCCGACTAATGTTCATTTGGGCTCCTCCTCATCCACAGGCTGGTGGAAGTAGCTAACCCCTCCAGTGTGGCGCATTGACGCCGGGAGTAGGGTGAGGAGGAGTCCATCCCATTGCTTGGCCGCTTGGCTGCTTGGCTGCTTGGCGCTGTCAGTCCCTCAGGCTGATGATCTTCCAGCCCCGCGCCTCGGCGACCTCGCGCAGGCTGGGGTCGGGGTCCACCGCCACCGGGTGGTCGACCCGCTCCAGCAGTGCCAGGTCGTTGTGGGAGTCGCTGTAGAACCAGCTGCCGTCCAGGGTCAGGTCCCTGTCGGCGAGCCACGCCTCGAGGCGCTTGACCTTGCCCTCCCGGTAGCTGGGGATGCCGGTGGAGCGTCCGGTGTAGCGGCCGTCGACCACCTCGGGCTCCACGGCGATCAGCTCGTCGATGCCCAGGCGCTCGGCAATGGGGCCGGTGATGAAGCGGTTGGTGGCGGTGACGATCAGCAGGGTGTCGCCGCGGGCGCGGTGGCGGGCCACCAGCTCCTCGCCCCGGGGCAGGATATGCGGCTCGATCTTGCTGGCCATGAACTGCTGGTGCCAGGCGGCGAGTTGCTCGGGGCTGTGCTCGGCGAGCGGGCGCAGCGCCACCGCCAGGAAGGCCTGGATGTCCAGGGTGCCGGCCTCGTAGTCGGCCAGGAAGCGGTCGTTGGCCTCGCGGTAGGCCACCGGGTCCACGGCGCCCTGCTCCAGCAGGAACTCGCCCCAGGCATGGTCGCTGTCGGTCGACAGCAGGGTGTTGTCCAGGTCGAAGATGGCCAGGCTCACTGCATTCCCCTCTGGTGGTCTCGAAAGCGTTTCTAGGTCGTGACAAGGTCGGCGATTATGGCAGAAGCGCCGTCGCGCTTCGAGCGCCGGGCCGGCGCGGATGAGGACGCATTCACGGCTTACAGCTTGGTCGTATTGATGCCCTTTGCGGCCTTGTGGAAGAATGGCGTCAATACTGGATTCATAAGGTGAAGTCCGTGATCGACGCTGACGGCTTTCGCCCCAATGTTGGCATCATCATCGCCAACGAGCAGGGGCAGCTGCTTTGGGCGCGTCGGGTAGGACAGAATGCGTGGCAGTTTCCCCAGGGAGGCATCAAGGCTAACGAGACTCCGCAACAGGCACTTTTTCGTGAGCTGCACGAGGAGATCGGCCTGACCGCCGACGACGTCGAGATCCTTGCCTGCACCCGGGGCTGGCTGCGCTACCGCCTGCCGCGACGCATGGTTCGTACCCACTCGAGGCCGGTGTGTATCGGCCAGAAACAGAAGTGGTTCCTGCTGAGGATTCGCTGCCAGGAGAGCCGGATCTGCATGGACATGTCCGGCAAGCCGGAATTCGACGGCTGGCGATGGGTCAGTTACTGGTATCCCCTGGGACAGGTCGTGCCCTTCAAGCGGGAGGTCTACCGCCGCGCCCTGCGCGAGCTCTCCCCCCGGGCCCAGCGGCTGGCCCTTGGCCATGGATAAGCCGAAGGCCTGACGGCCGCGCCATTCCTCAGCGAGGCGAGAGACAACCACAATGGAAAAGAAGACGCCGATGCTCGAGGTGTTGCGACGCATCATCCAGGAGGTCAACGGGGCCCGCAACCTGGAAGCGGCCCTGGCCACCATGGTGCGGCGCATCCGCAAGGCGATGCGCACCGACGTGTGCTCCTTCTACCTCTTCGACAGGACCATCGACCGGCTGGTGCTGATGGAGACCATCGGCCTGCGCGCCCAGGCCGTGGGTCGGGTCAGCCTGCAGGTGGGCGAGGGGCTGGTGGGCCTGGTGGCCAAGCGCGAAGAACCGCTGAACCTGGAAGACGCCCAGGCCCACCCCCAGTTCCTCTACTTCGAGGCCACCGGCGAGGAGCGCTACTCGAGCTTTCTCGGCGTGCCGATCATCCACCAGCGCCGCATGCTGGGGGTACTGGTGGTGCAGCAGTCCGAGAAGCGCCGCTTCGACGAGGAGGACGAGGCCTTCCTGGTCACCATGGCCGCCCAGCTGGCGGGCGTGCTGGCCCATGCCCTGGCGACGGGCGGCCTCAACCGGCCGAGCATCCCGGGCGGGCAGGCGCGCTTCACCGGGGTGGCGGCCTCGCCGGGCATGGCCATCGGCGAGGCGGTGGTGATCGCCGCCCCGGCGGACCTCAACAGCGTGCCGGACCTGATCCCCACCGACGTGGAGTACGAGATCGCCCGGCTCAAGGAGGCCATCGGCCGGGTGCGCGACGAGATCCGCGCCGCCGGCGAACGCCTGGCCAGCCGCATCTCCGCCCAGGAGCTGGCGCTGTTCGATGTCTACCAGCAGATGCTCAGCGAGGCGGCGCTCTCCCAGGAGGTCGAGAAGCGTATCCGCGAAGGCCAGTGGGCGCCCGGTGCCCTGGCCGACGTGGTGCGCCGCCACGTCCAGTACCTGGAACGGGTCGACGACAACTACCTGCGCGAGCGCGCCGCCGACGTCCGCGACCTGGGGCGGCGGGTGCTGGCCCACCTGCAGGAGGAGACCCCCCAGACCCCGGACGTCTACCCCGACAGTACCATCCTGGTGGGCGACGAAATCAGCGTGGCGATGCTCGGCGAGGTGCCCCGCGAGAAGCTCGCCGGGCTGGTCTCGGTGCGCGGCTCCAGTACGTCCCACGTGGCCATCGTCGCCCGGGCCATGGGGATTCCCACGGTCTCGGGGATGGTCGACCTGCCGCTGCCGCGCCTCGGCGGCAACCGGGTGGTGCTGGATGGCCACCGCGGGCGCCTCTTCGTGCGACCCACGCCGGAGCTCGAGAGCCACTACCAGAGCCTGATCGACGAGGAGCGGGCGCTGATGGCGGTGCTGGAGCATGAGCAGGACCTGCCCAGCCGCACCCCGGACGGCCACGACATGCCGCTGATGGTCAACACCGGCCTGGCGGTGGATGCCGTGGCCTCGCTCAAGTCGCGGATCGGCGGGGTGGGGCTCTACCGCACCGAAGTGCCCTTCATGATCACCGAGCGCTTCCCCGGCGAGCAGGAGCAGACCCGCCTCTATCGTGAGCAGCTCGAGAGCTTCGCACCTCTGCCGGTGGTGATGCGCACCCTGGACATCGGCGGCGACAAGGACCTTCCCTACTTTCCCATCGAGGAGGCCAACCCCTTCCTCGGCTGGCGCGGCATCCGGGTCACCCTCGACCATCCCGAGGTGCTGATGGTGCAGCTGCGCGCCATGCTGCGCGCCTCCCAGGGGCTCGATAACCTGCAGGTGCTGCTGCCGATGATCACCAACGTCGACGAGGTCGACGATGCGCTGCGCCTGCTCGACCGCGCGATCCTCGAGCTCGGCGAGGAGGGGGTGGCGGTGAGCCGGCCTCCGGTGGGGGTGATGCTGGAGGTGCCGGCGACCCTCTACCAGCTCGATGCCCTGGCCCGGCGGGTCGACTTCTTCTCGGTGGGCAGCAACGACCTGACCCAGTACCTGCTGGCGGTGGATCGCAATAACCCGCGGGTCGCTGACCTCTACGACGCCTGCCATCCCGCCGTGCTCTCGGCCATGGCCCGGCTCGCCGAGGATGCCCGGCGCCTGAAGATGCCTACCTCGGTGTGCGGCGAGATGGCCGGCGATCCCGCCGGGGCCCTGCTGCTGATGGGCATGGGCTTCGATGCCCTGTCGATGAACGCCCCCAGCCTGCCGCGGGTGAGGGCGGCGATCCGTCGGGTGCCCCTCGACAGCGCCCGCGAGCTGGTCGCCGAGACCCTCAGGCTCGATTCGCCCGGTGACGTGCGCCATCACCTCGCCGAGCGCCTCGGCGGCTGGGACCTCGCCCACCTGCTGCCACCTCGCGACTGACCCGGCTTCGCCGGGAGCGGAAAGAGCGGCGCTTCGCGCCTGGAAGCCCGAAGGTGAAAGAAATGGCCTTATGCCTTGGGCGGTAAGGTCAGGCTACTTTCAGCTTTCAGCTCCAAGCGAAGCTGGGTCTCTCCCAGCCTGACCCCTTCCGGCCCGAAGCGCCGCTCGCCGATCTCTACCCGCCCGTCGCCGTGCCAGGCCAGCCAGGTGGAGGCGCGGGTGCCGTAGTCCCGGCCGATGATGAAGGGAGGCGAGAGTCGGCGTTCCATCTCGAGCCCCACGCCGGTTTCCGGCAGCTGGTCGTCATCGGCGGGGTGGGGGTCGCCGAGCACGGCCAGGGCGTCCTCGGGCCAGCGGCCACGGCGCAGGCTGGCGGCCAGCCCCTGGCGGGCGGCGATCAGCTTGGGCCAGGGAGTGTCCAGGCTGGCGTTGGAAAGCCCGTGCAGTCCCGGCGGGACGCGCCTCAGCCGGATGCCGTCGAGGCCCCGGTGGAGGTGCCAGAGCGTCTCGCCGTCACCGACCAGCAGGTTGAAGCCCGCATAGTGGCGAGCGGCCCCGTCGGATAGCCGATCCAGCCAGGCCGTCAGGTCGTCGTGTTCCAGGGCCTCGCGCACCAGGGCGCCGCGGCTGGGGGCTCCCGGCGGTACCTTGAGGCGCGGGTCGCGCACATTGGTGACGGCGGCGAAGCGGCCGCGGCGGTGCACCGCCAGCCAGGTGCCGCCGGCCTCCAGGTCGCGACCGCCGAGGATCCTTGGGGCATCCTCCCAGGCGCCCAGTGGGGCGGCCGGGCGGGCATGGAACTCGTCACGGTTGGCCACCAGGCGCAGCGGGCAGGCGCTGCCGGGGCGATGGTCGAAGGCGATCAGGCACATGGCGCCAGCTTATCCGGCCGGCCGGCCGGGGGGAAGGCGCCGTCATGACAGTCTTCCCCCGGCCGCGTACACTCTTTTCCTCCATCGTGCTTGCACAGGGATGACAATGCAGGACGACATTCGCCTGGACCGCCTCTGGTCGCGCCTGGTCTGGCCGATCCTCTGGCCGGTGCTGTTCGCCCAGGCCATTCTGGTGGTGCTCTGCCTGGTAGTCGGGGGCATGCTGTGGTCGATGATGCCCGCCCACGCCTCCTGGGGCGCCACCTTCTGGTTGCTGCTGGCGCTGCTGCTGGGCAGCAGCCTCAACGTGGCGGTCTTCCTGACGCTGCTGCGACAACGCCTGCGCGGCATCCAGCGCGATGTCAACGACGCCCTGGCCGGCATCGAGGCCTGGCTGGCCCGCCACCAGCGACCTCAGCCCGGCGACAAGCTGCCCCTCCCCAGGCGCCTGTCGGCCCTGGCGGAGGCCTGCCAGGCGCTGGTCGAGGGCTGGCAGCGCGACCTCGAGGAGAGCCGGGCCGCCGAGCGGCGCCTGGCTGGTGATCTCCAGGCCCGCAATGGCCAGCTCGAGCGGCTGGAGGCCGGCCGGGTGCGGGCCCGCGAGGAGTCGCGCCTCAAGTCCGGCTATCTCTCCCACCTGCAGCAGTCGCTGGCCCCGCTGATGGGCTCGCTCTCGGAGGTGCTCGAGAGCGATGCCCTGCGCCAGTGCGGCGGCGACCGGGACCATGCCGCGCTGCTGGCTCTGCGCGAGCGGCTGGCCGATGCCGTGGTGTTGCTGGAGAACCTCGGCGAGACCGCCGGCACGTCTGCGGCGCCTTCCCGACCGCTCCCCTACGGCAAGGGGCGGGTGCTGATCGTCGATGATGGCCCGGTGAACCTGACCCTGGCACGCCAGGTGCTGGAGCGTCAGGGGCTCGACGTCGAGACGGCCACCAGCGGCGAGGAGGCCCTGTCCCGGCTGGAAGGGGCCCCCTTCGACCTGGTGCTGATGGATATCTTCATGCCCGGCATGGACGGCGTGGAGACCAGCCGGCACTGGCGCGACCGTGAGGCCGAAGGGGCTGCCCGCCAGAGAAGCATCCTGGTGGCGCTGACCGCCAACGCCAGCGACGAGGATCGCCGGCGCTTTCGCCAGGCCGGCATGGACGACTTCCTTGCCAAGCCCTATCGTCCCCAGTCGCTGGTCGACCTGGTGCGGCGCTGGCTGCCCGGCGCGATGGCGCCCGGTCCAGCATGAGCCTGCTGGCAAGCCTGGCCGGCTACCTGGTCCTGGGCATGCTGGCCGGCACCATGGCTGGCCTCTATGGCGTGGGCGGTGGTCTGATCATCGTGCCGGCCCTGACGCTGGCCTTCGGGCTCCAGGGCGTGGCCCCGGACGTGACCATGCACCTGGCGGTAGGCACCTCGCTGGCCACCATCGTGGTCACCGGGGCCTCCTCGGCCTGGGGACACTTCCGTCGCGGCAGCATCCGCCGCGACTGGTTCCTGGCCCTGCTGCCGGGGCTGATGCTCGGTGCGATCGCCGGGGTCTTCGTCGCCGGCAGCCTTTCCGGCGGGCGGCTGGGGACCCTGTTCGGGCTGTTCGTGATCCTGGTCGCCCTGAAGATGGCGCTGGGGCGCGGCCCCCGGCCCGGCAGCGTGGCCCCGGGGCGTGCCGTGATGGGCGTGGCGGGTGCAGTGATCGGTGGCGTCTCGGCGCTCTTCGGCATCGGCGGCGGCACCCTCAGCGTGCCCTGGCTGTCGCGCTGCGGGGCCACCATGACCCAGGCTGTGGGCACCTCCTCGGCGTGCGGGCTGCCCATTGCGCTGTTCGGCGCGACCACCTTCGTGGCCGTGGGGTGGGGCAACCCGCTGCTGCCCGCCGGGGCCGCCGGCTTCGTGATGCTGCCGGCCTTGCTGGGCATCGTGCTCGCCAGCGTGCCCTTCGCGCGCCTCGGCGTCCTGCTGGCCCACCGCCTCTCGCCCCGCACGCTGCGCCTCTCCTTCGCCGCCCTGTTGACGGCGGTGGGCCTCAAGTTCCTCCTCTGACACTTCCGTTACCCAAGGGCCTTGCATGCTGAACTATCCCGATATCGACCCCGTGGCCATCTCCCTCGGTCCCTTTCAGGTCCACTGGTATGGCCTGATGTACGTCGTCGGCTTCGTCGCCGCCTGGTTCCTGGGGCGCCGGCGGGCCGAGCGCATCGGCCTGACCCGCGACGACGTGGGCGACCTGCTGTTCTATGCCGCTATCGGCGTGGTGGTCGGCGGCCGGCTCGGCTACGCGCTCTTCTATGGCCTCGCCCAGTGGCTCGCCGACCCGCTGTGGATCTTCCGCGTCTGGGATGGTGGTATGAGCTTCCACGGCGGCCTGGTGGGGGTGCTGCTCGCCGCCCTGTGGTTCGCCAGGAAGAAGCGACTGGCCTTCTTCACCCTGACCGATTTCGTTGCCCCCCTGGTGCCCATCGGCCTGGGGGCGGGGCGCATCGGCAACTTCATCAACCACGAGCTTCCCGGCCGCGTGACCGGGCTGCCCTGGGGCATGCCCTTTCCCGGCATGGGGCCCGAGCCGCGCCACCCCTCGTCCCTCTACGAGGCGCTGCTGGAGGGGGCCGTGCTCTTCGTGGTGCTGTGGTGGGTCTCGGCCCGGCCGCAGCGCCGCGGGCTGGTTTCCGGGCTCTTCCTCGTGCTCTACGGCGCCTTCCGCTTCCTGGTGGAGTTCGTGCGCCTGCCGGATGCCCATATCGGCTACCTGGCCTTCGGCTGGGTGACCATGGGCATGCTGCTGACGCTGCCGATGATCGCCGCCGGACTGGCGCTGATCGCCTGGTCGCGCCGGCAGCCGGTGGATGTGAAAGAATGAGGGGCAGGGACAAGGGAGCAAAGAGCAAGGAGCAAGGAGCAAGGAGCAAGGAGCAAGGAGCAAGGAGCAAGGAGCAAGGAGCAAGGAGCAAGGAGCAAGGAGCAAGGAGCAAGGAGCAAGGAGCAAGGAGCAAGGAGCAAGGAGCAAGAACGAGCGACGGAGTGCTTTCGTGATAATCTGGAGGGTTGGCCCTCTATGCCTTCAGGGAGTGTCGCCGGGTGTGTAGAATCCTTGCTCCTACACACCCTACCCAGATGAACGCCGTGACCGACCAGAAGCTCCCCGCTCTCGAACAGCCCTATCTCGACCTGATGCGCCAGGTGCTCGACCGCGGCGTGGAGCGCGACGACCGCACCGGCGTCGGCACCCGCTCGCTGTTCGGCCACCAGATGCGTTTCGACCTCGCGCGCGGCTTCCCGCTGGTCACTACCAAGAAGCTGCACCTGCGCTCGATCATCCACGAGCTGCTGTGGTTCCTGGCCGGCGACACCAACATCGCCTACCTCAAGGCGAACGGGGTGCGCATCTGGGACGAGTGGGCCGACGAGAACGGCGACCTCGGCCCGGTCTACGGCTACCAGTGGCGCAGCTGGCCCGACCCCCGCGGCGGCCATGTCGACCAGATCGCGAAGCTTCTCGAGCAGATCCGCGAGAACCCGCGCTCAAGGCGGCTGATCGTCTCGGCCTGGAACCCGGCGCTGGTGGACGAGATGGCCCTGCCGCCGTGCCACTGCCTGTTCCAGTTCTACGTGGCCGAGGGGCGGCTCTCCTGCCAGCTCTACCAGCGCAGCGCGGACATCTTCCTGGGCGTGCCCTTCAATATCGCCAGCTACGCGCTGCTCACCCAGATGATCGCCCGGGTCTCGGGGCTCGAGCCCGGCGACTTCGTGCACACCCTGGGTGATGCCCACCTCTACCTGAATCACCTCGAGCAGGCCGAGGACCAGCTCTCGCGCACGCCGCGCGAGGCACCGCGGCTGGTGCTTGACCCGGGCGTCACCGACCTCTTCGATTTCCGCTTCGAGCATATCGCCATCGAGGGCTACGACCCCCATCCCCATATCAAGGCCGAGGTGGCCGTATGAGCGAGACCCCTGGCATGACCGACGAGACCCTCATCCCCGTGGCGATGATCGCCGCGCTCTCCCGCAACCGGGTGATCGGGGTGGACAACGCGCTGCCCTGGTACCTGCCGGAGGACCTCCGGTTCTTCAAGCGCATGACCCAGGCCAAGCCGCTGGTGATGGGGCGCAAGACGTATGAGTCCATCGGCCGGCCGCTGCCCGGGCGGCTCAACATCGTGGTGACCCGCGACCCCGACTTCCAGCCCGAGGGCGTGCGGGTCTGCCATGACCTCGCCTCCGCGTTGCGCCTCGCCGACCAGCAGGCCACCATCGATGGCGTCGAGGAGATCATGGTGATGGGCGGCGCGCAGATCTACGCCCAGGCGCTGCCCTTCGCCAGCCGGCTCTATCTCACCGAGGTTGATATCGAGGTGGAGGGCGATGCCCGTTTCCCCGAGCTCGACACGACCGAATGGGAGGAGGTGCAGCGCGTGCCCGGCGAGCCCGCCGAGGGCCAGCCGGCCTACCACTTCGTGCAGTACCGTCGGTGTGAAGGGTAGCGACGTTGACGCCGTCGCCGGCCGGCGACATTTGTCACCGCGCCACGCCTGGCACAGACTGAGCAGCAGGTGCCATAGCCTTCGGCCGTGGCCCGAATAATCACCGGGAAGGCGCACTGGAGGGCCAGGACTTGATCGAGGAACGCTCAACCCGCCTGCTGGAACAGCTGGAGAGCCGCGCTGCGGCCTTGCTGGGCGTATTGCGGGAATCCCGCGTCCAGCAGGATGCCCTGCAGTCTCGGCTGGCCGAGCTGGAACGCCGTCGCGTCGAGCTGGAGGCGAGCAATGCCGAACTGGCCGCCGAGGTCCGCGAGGAGCAGGCCGGTCGGGAGGCCCTGGCGACACGTTGCGGCGAGCTGGAAGCGCGTCTTGCCGAGCTGGAGGCCACCCGCCTGGAGCTCGCCGAGGAGAACCGCGAGCTCGACGAGCAGAATCGCGAACTCGAGGCGCACAACCGACGGTTGCTGGAACGCGAGCCCGCCGAGGCCCCGGCGTCGCTCTTCCATCGCCAGGCGCGCCGCGCCCAGGGGCTCTCCGCGCTGATCGGCCATCGCCCCCGGCAGCCCGATATCGGCGAGGCCGCTGGCGAACCCCCGGCCACTCCCGAGAAGACCGCTCCGCCGGCGCCGGAGCCGCCACAGGCTGACCCCGAGCCCGCCGTTGAAGCGAAGCCCGCGGGCGAGGCGTCCTCCGATGAGGCGCCTTCCCCCCAGGCGCTGCTCGACCAGTGGTACCAGCGCTACTCCTCGACCTTCTTCAAGGGCCACACCCGACCGCTCAAGGTCGGCATCCACGAGGAGCTGACCGCGCGCGAGCCCTGGCCCGAGAAGCTGGTGCGCCGGGCGCTGGCCTGCTATGTCAACCTGCCGCGCTACCTCAAGTCCGTGCGCGAGGGCGCCGAGCGCCTCGACCTGGCCGGCGAGCCGGCGGGGCGGGTGGATGCCGCGGCCGCCGAACATGCCCACAAGAAACTCGAGCGGCTGCAGGCCGACCGCCGCCAGAAGGGCCGCCCGGCCCGGCAGCGCGGCAGGAAGGCGGATACCGCCAAGGGCGGCAAGCCCTCCGCCGAGGCACCCCGGCCTGACGCGGCCAGGACCGCCGCTCCCTCCTCGAACCGGGCTCCCGCCGCGGCCGAGGGTGCCGGGCATGGCGCCACGCCGCGCCAGGAGCCCGCCACCCTGGAAGAGAAGCTCTCCGCGCTGCTCGCCAAGCACAACCAGCGTTGATGCGCTGACTTGCTCTCGTCATATTCGCGGGGCATGATAAACCTGCTCATCGCGCCAGGTACCTGATTCGCTTGCCGGATCGCCGTGGCTGGCGGAAGGGGTACCGGGCTCGCCGGGATGGCGCCCGAACCGCAAGGCTGGAGGAGACATCGGAGAACGGTGTTCGCAGCGAAGGAAAACAGTGTTTTTTTCTTGTTGCGTTCCCGTATATCCCGGTATAGAGTTCCTCTTGCGAGCATTGGACTATAACTAAGGCTTTGCCGAGGTCTGGCTCGCGACCTGCCACCTCCCGGGAGGGAGCCCGCAGGCACGAGAACCGGCACCAAGACCGGCCAAGCCCGCTGACCCGCTCACCAAGAACGGGCAGCCACGATCGAAACAGCAAGCTAGTCAATAAGGAACTATCGCAATGAAAAAGACACTGTTAGCGACTGCTATCGCCGGTGCCCTGGCCGCTTCCGGCGCCCAGGCCGCCACCGTCTACAACCAAGACGGCACCAAGCTCGACATCTACGGCAACATCCAGATTGCCTACTTCGACATCGAAACCGCTGTTGAAAATGATGCCGGTGAAGTGGTTGGCGCCGAGTCCAGGGACCAGATCGCCGACAACGGCACTACCTTCGGTTTCGCCGCCGAGCACGTCATCAGCGAGGGCCTCACCGGCTACCTGAAGCTCGAGTTCGACGACATCAAGGCCGACGAAATGAAGACGGCTACTGATGCCAACGATTCCGGCGACCAGGCCTATGTCGGCCTGAAGGGCAACTTCGGTGACGTTCGTCTCGGTTCCTACGACCAGCTGATCGACGACTGGATCCAGGACCCGATCACCAACAACGAAGGTTTTGACGTTTCTGATTCCACCACCGCCCACGGTGGCGGCGCCAATCAGGAAACCGACAAAGTTACCTACACCTCGCCCTCCTTCAGCGGCTTCCAGTTTGCCGTGGGTACCCAGTACAAGGGCGACGCTGAGCAAGAAAACATCGACGACTCCAGCAGCGCCTCTGCCTTTGGCGGCGTGAAGTATACCGCTGGAGCCTTCTCCATCGCCGCTGTGTACGATAACCTGGAAAATCTCCAGTACACTGATACCGACACCGGCGAAGTCGACAGCGTAGGTAACCAGTACGGTATCACCGCCCAGTACACCGTTGATACCCTGCGCCTGTCTGCCAAGGTTGAGCGCTTCGATTCAGACATTGAAGACGGTGACGACACCAACTTCTATGCGCTGGGCGCGCGTTACGGCTACGGTAACGGCGATATCTACGCTGCCTACCAGTACGTCGACGTGGGCGCCGGTACCTTCCTCTCCGAACTGGATGAGTCACTCCAGGATGAGCAGGATCGTGACGAGACCTATAACGAGGTCATCCTCGGTGCCAACTACAACATTTCCGACGCCATGTATGTCTGGTCTGAGTACGCGATGTACGATCGTGAATTCGACGAGAAAGACGCCCTCGGTGTCGGCGTGACCTACCTGTTCTAAATCCTCTGGCAGGTTAACCCTGCTTGATGAGTGGAACATCGAAAGCCGATCCTCAATGGATCGGCTTTTTTCATTGCCTGATGCGAGGTCCCATGAAACAGCCGATTATCACCGCCAGCCTGCTGACACTGGGTCTGTCCCTCGGGAGTGCTGCGGCGCTGGCCAGCGAGATGGAAGAGCGTTTCCGCGAGGAGGGCCGGCAGCTCGATCTTACCGGCTTCCTGCAGGCCGACAACGACGCCCGTAGTCGAAGCTTCCTTTACGGCAGCCCGCACGAGCATGACTTCACGGTCAACGAGGCCGGCCAGTATCTTTTCGAGAGCCGAGTTCCAGGCGGGTTCTCCGAGGACTATCGTGTGGCGGCCGTACTGCTGGACGATCAAGGGCAGGAGATCGCGCGCGGCGAGGCGCTGGGCCAGAACGGCGGCCTGGCCATGAGGCAGCGCCTGCAGCCCGGTGACTACACACTACGCGTGGAAGGCCGAAAGTTCGGCACTCGCAGCAAGGCGGGTAACAGTTTCTATATCACCGTCTCGGGACTGGATAGCCAGGGCCGTCGACTGGAGGATGGCGTCAGCGATGGCCAGGGGTTCGCCTTTACCGGAAACGGCCGTGAGGGCAGTCGCAGCGTCTTCGTGCGTAACCGGGACGACGTGGCGACCATTGCTGCGCCGAGCCAGGAGGCAGCTGCCGGCGCGGCGGCTGGGACAGCGGCCGCTACCGCTGATGCACCCGAAGTAGCGGAAGCCGCTGCCCAGACAGCGCAAGAGCCAGCGAGGCAAGAAGCCGAAGCGTCGGCACGCAGCTTCGAGACCATTGTCACCGACGTCAAGATCCGGGCGAGTGGCGAAGTGTTGACTTTCGAGGTGGCCGAGCGCGGCACCGTCGCGATCACCACCTCGACCTACCCCAGCGGCTACGAGGACACCTACCGCATCGAGCTGGAGGTGCTCGACGAGGCCGGTCGCGTGGTAGCCGAAGGCGCCGGTCAGGGCTTCGATGGTGATGTCGACATGACCACCGACCTGGCACCCGGTCGCTATCGCATTCGCGTGCAGGGCCAGAAGTTCGGATCATCCATGACCGGGGTGAATAACTACGAGCTCAAGGTGCAGCAGCTGGATCGCCGGTAACCCTTTCCAGCGCCACGACATGACGGGCCCCCGGCGCATTTTGCGTCGGGGGCCTCGTTGTAATGCCTCAGGGTTCTGAGGTCGTCAGGCATCCTGGTCGTCTATGATCATCTGGAGCATCTCCTCGAGCGCCTCGACTTTTTCCTCGAGTGCCTCGACCTTGCCCTCCTCTTCGCTTGTCTGGATGTATTGGTCGTTGATCTTGGCCATATGCTCCTCGATGGTTTCGGAGTCCATGGCCAGGGCGGAACCGGCCATCATCAGGCTGGTAAGCAGGCCGGCAAACAGCAGCTTCATCTTCATGGTGACACCTCATGGTCTTGCGGTGAGAGGAAGAGACCTGTCGTCAGGTCTTGCTGCTTGGTGTCACCGCCTTGGCCAGGCTTACATGGCGATGCGTGTTTGCCATTGAGCCGTTGTCATGAGGAAGCCCCGGCCGCCCGGCCGGGGTAAGGGTATCGCTGCATGGCATCGGTGTTCTCACCGCTAGAAGCGATACATCACCATGCCCTGCAGGCGCAGGGCATCGCCGTCGCGGCCGTCGACCACCTCACGAGTGTGGTAGCCCGCTTCCACGCCGTAGCTGACGCGCTCGATGGGTGACCAGATATAGTTCAGGTGCACCGCCTCAAACTGCTCGTTGGCGCCCTCCACGCCAGCGATGCCGGCCTCCCGGGCGTCGTCCAGGTCGGTCCTGGAGATGCCGTAGCCCAGGTTGATGGCCCCCGGGCCGGCGGCCAGGCTCATGCCGACGTTGGCGCCCCAGGCCTCGAGGATCTCGATGCTGCCATCCTCCAGGTAGCCGGGTGCCGAGGGGTTGTTCTGCAGGTATTCACCGATGCCGTCACCCCAGGTCACGGCGCCACGCAGGGTCAGGCGCTCCGTGGCTGGATAGCGGGCGGCCAGGTTGAGCCCCCAGCCGGTGGCGCTGTCGTCCACGCCTTGCCCTTCGACCTCCAGCTGGCGCGCCATGGCCGAGGCGGAGTAGTGCAGGCCGCCGGCCTGGTTCTGGTAGCGCAGGGTCAGGTCGGGCAGGCCGCTCTTGGCGTCGTCATGTTCGTTGTAGATGCCCCGCTTGGGGTTGAAGCTCGTGGCGACGCCGTCCTTGTAGTCCTCGGGGTCAGGATTCTCCAGGGCGATGTGCCAGTTGGCCCGGGAGAAACGCAGCTGCGCCTTTCGACCCGCCTTGCTCTGGCCCGGCTGGGGGGCGAAGTCGATGGTGGGGGTCTTGCCCAGCAGGCTGCCGAAGTTGGTCCAGGTCTTGCCCGCCAGCACGCCGTTCCAACTGCCGTAGGCATGGCGCAGGCGCAGGTCGCCGCCCTCAGGGGCATTGTCGAACCAGTCCACCTCCACCTGGGTCTTGAGCTGGCTTCCACCCATGGGGGTGGTGGTCATGAAGCCGATGCGGCTCTGGTAGGCGTGCAGGGTGGTGTGGCCATCGCTGCCGGACTGGCCATCGATCAGGATCCGCGGCCGGGCTACCAGGTCGCCGAGTTCATTGTCGATGTCATGGATCATGTCCAGCTTGGCGTAGCCATAAAGGCTGGCGGTGGTGTCTCCCGCCTCGAAATCGATGGCATGGGAGGCCGAGGCGAAGACGAGCGCCAGGGTGCCGGTAGCAAGCAGCGCGGCGGACTTGAGGTCGGAGTGGTGTTTCATCAGGCATCTTCCTTCTGCGGGTTCGCCTCCGTGGCGGAGGAGGTGCGGCGGCGTCCCTGGTTCCCCTGATGATCCCGGTGCCGCCAATGGATGCCATGCTAACCATCTCGGCACTCCCGGCCCATGGGGGAATGGAAGGAAAAGCTTGATATCGATCAAAAAACAGCATGATCTGTTTTATAGAGCCTGTATTGCAGGACAATCACTGGATTAATGCGATTAAGCAGCCATTAATGCCTTGTTCTATATCAGCTGATTGGCACATGCGCACAAAAAACCCCGGCCAGCTGGCCGGGGTGAAAGGATCGAATATGCGGCTGCTTGTGTCGTAAAGCGCTATCGCAATGATGGCGGGGCGGGCCCCGCCATCGGCTCGGCTTAGAAGCTGTACATCACCATGCCCTGGATGCGAGTGGCATCGCCGTCGCGATCATCCTTGGTCTCGCGGCTGGCCCAGCTGGTCTCGATGCCGTAGCTGATGCGCTCGGCCGGCGACCAGATGTAGTTCAGATAGGCTGTCTCGTGTGTGTCAGTGCCAGAGATTTCCTCGTCGTCCAGATCGACGGTGGCGACGTTATAGGAGGCGTTGATGGCACCGGGACCGGCCTTGAGGCTGACGCCGATGGTACCGCCGGTGCTCTCGAGGGTTTCGAGTTCGCCATTGCTGGCCAGGTAGGCCGGGGAAGACTGTGGGCTGACGTTCAGGTAGCCGCCCATGCCGTCGCCATGGGTCACGCCAGCACGCAGGGTCAGCGCCTCGGAGACGTCCATAGCGGCTTCCAGGGCCATGCCCCAGCCAAAGGCCGAGTCATCGTCTACGTCAGCAGCCGGATAGGCTTCGGCATCGTATTCGAGTCGGCGCAGTACGGCGGAGGCGGAGTACTTGAAGGGGCCGGAGGTGTCGGTATAGCGCGCGGTCAGGTCAGGCATGCTGCTCTTGGCAACATCTTCTTCACCTTCAACCGTGTCGACCAAGGCTGTTTCGGAGCCACCCAGAGTGTCCGGGTCCTCGATGGCCATGGAGAAGTTGCCGGCTGTGTAGCGCAGCTGAGGCTGGCGGGCCTGATTGGCTACGCCGGGAGGGCCGGTGAAGTCGACGGTCGGGGTGCCGGCCACAAAGCCGTAGAAGTTGGTCCAGGTCTGGCCGGCCAGGATGCCGTCCCATGAGCCGTATGCGTGACGCAGGCGGAAGGAGCCGCCGCCGCTGCCATAGAAGTCACCCTCGATGCGGGTCACCAGGTCGCTGCCCGAGACCGGCGTGCTGGTCTGGAAGCCGATGCGGCTCTGGTAGGCATGCATATTGAAGTGGCCATCCTGGCTGGGCTCGTCGTCCAGGGCAATATTGCTGTGGCCGATGGAGTTGCCCAGGTCGGCATCCACGTCGTAGATGATATCCAGCTTGGCGTAGCCATAGACGCTGGCGGTGGTGTCGCCCACCTCGAAATCGACGGCATGGGAAGCGCTGGCCACGGCGAGGGCCAGGGCGCTGGCGGAGAAGATGGCGGCGTGCTTGACGCGTTTTTGAATTGTCACTTGCGGTTCCTTTCGATGCGTGGCTGCCCCTGCAGGAGGCAGATCGTTTATTGTATTGACCTTGACGTCAACGTAACTTGTGCGCATAGCGAAGATACGTTCGGCGTCAGAACTCAACATATCGACCTAGAATCGGACTGACAATCGGACATGTCATTTTTACGACAAAAGGATGAGGAACCTTTCTGTAAGGCTGTGAGGGGCATGTTCTCCGGCACACAGGCGACGCTGCTCTTGCCATCGCGCTCCTGAAGGCAGGCGGTAACGTGGCACTGTCATTTTGTATCGCTGCTTCCTGAACTACGCTTGATGACTGTCAAGGCAACTTCGGTGCCGTGGAGTCGGGCCGGGCCTTGAACGATCCGGTCGTCAAGGAACAGGGAGTTCACCATGACCCATCTTCCCACCGGCCAGGCGGCGATGCCGTCGGGCCAGGTGTCGCGCTGTCAGGGCTGCAGCCTCTGTACGCATTGCCTGCCGCTGGGGCTGGCCGCTGAGGACCTGGAGCAGTTTGATGCCATCATCCGCCGTCCTCGGCCACTCAAACGTGGGGCGCTGCTGATGCGCCAGGGGCAGCCCTTCACCAGCCTCTACGTGGTGCGCTCGGGAAGCTTCAAGCAGGTGGTGGGCGACGTCGGGTATCGCGAGAATGTGACCCATTTCCTGCTTCCCAGTGAAATGGCAGGGCTGGACGCGGTCGGCGAGGCGATCCACCCGACCAGCGTGGTGGCGCTGGAGAGCAGCTTCGTCTGCGAACTGCCGTTCGCCTCACTGGAGGCGCTGGGTAACCGGCTGCCGGCGCTGCGCGGGGCGTTCTACCGCTGCATGAGCCAGGAACTCCACCGCGACCAGCGCCTGCATTGCCTGCTTGCCTTCGCCACCGCAGAGCGACGCCTGGCAAGCTTCCTGATGGATATGTCAGAGCGTCATGCCGCGCGGGGCTACTCGCCCTATGGCTTCCAGTTGGCCATGTCGCGGGCCGACATCGGCAGCTTCCTGGGGCTGGCGCTGGAGACCGTCAGCCGCCTGATGAGCCGCTTCCAGCGGCATGGCCTGCTCGAGCTGAGGGGACGAGAGGTGACCCTGTTGGACCTGACGGCCCTGGAGGCCCTGGCCGAGGAGGCCGAGAACCGCCGCTGAACGAGGGTGAACGCCTCGGGGACATTCGTGACCCATCCCGAACCCGAGGTGTATCCCCGCTGGGTCGCACGCTACGTCCGCGATATGCCCATGCGGCATCCTGACCCATTTCGGGTCATTTCATCCCGACTTAATATTCCCGTGCCTTATAAACTGATTCGAAAGAGCACGGGACCATGACTACGCCAATCCTTCGCCGCCTGCCGTTGGTGGCCTGCATCGCCGCTGGCTGGGCCGGTGTTGCCCAGGCCGAGACCGAGACCCTCGCCACCATGATCATCGAGGGGAGCGCCGGCGTGCCCGGTGAGCTCTCGATCGCGCCCCGCCAGTCCCCCGCGCCGGCGGCGGATGCCGGCGAATGGCTGCGCCGGATCAATGGCATCGAGGCGGTGCGCATGGGCGGGCACGGCCTCGACCCGGTGATCCGTGGCCAGCAGGGCAATGCGCTGAATATCCTGATGGATGGGGGCTACGTCTTCGGCGGTTGTCCCAACCGCATGGACCCGCCCACCGCCTATGCGCCGCTGCACAGCTTCGACCGGGTGACGGTGAGCAAGGGCGTGACTACCCTGCAGCACGGTGCCGGCGGCAGCGGGGGCACCGTGCTCTTCGAGCGCACCACGCCGGACTTCGACGGTGGCGACGTCCAGCAGCAGGGCAGCGTGGGGGCGAGCTACGACGACAACGGCGAGCGCGCCGGCCTCTATGCCAACCTGGTCGCCGGCAACGAGAACGGCTACTGGCGGCTGTTCGGCGAGCACCAGGAGGCCAACGACTACGAGGATGGCGATGGCCGGCGCATCCACAGTGGCTTCGAGACCACCAGCGGTGGCCTGACCCTCGGGTTCACGCCTACAGCCGACACTGAGGTGGCGTTCGGCTACGAGGGCGTGCGGGAACGCGACGTCAAGTTCGCCGGCGCCGGCATGGACTCCCCGGAGAGCGACAACGACACCCTGCGGGTACGCCTCGACCACGCCTTCTCCGACACCCTGCGGATGGAAAATCGCCTGCAGTTCACCACCATCGACCACGTGATGGACAATTATTCTCTGCGTGAAGCGCCGATGATGAAGATGCGCTCGCCCACCGAGTCCGACACCCTCACCTGGAAGAGCATGGTTGTGCGGCAGCTGGCTGACAGCGACCTTCGCTTCGGGGTCAACGTGCTGCAGAACGTGCGCGACGCGCGGATCATCAACGACACCGCGGACAAGGTGGCCTTCCTCTCCTGGCCCGACGTGACCACCCGCCAGTCCGGCGTGTTCGCCGAACTGGACCATTACCTGGGCGAGCGCACCACCGTTAGCGGCGGCCTGCGACTGGACTACTCCGAGGCCAGCGCCGATGCCGCCGACCAGGCCAGCGACACCGGCGTGGTGGCGGCCGATCTCTACCGCCGCGAGTATGGCGCGGCGGGCGACCTGGACCACGACGCCTGGCTGGTGGGGGCCTTCCTGCGCGGCGAGCAGCGCCTGAGCGACACCGACACCCTCTACGCCAGCCTGAGCCGTGCCGAGCGCGACGCCGACGCCACCGAGCGCTACTTCGCCAAGGAGGACTGGGTGGGCAACCCCGGCCTCGACCCCGAGGTGCACCACCAGCTGGACGTGGGGCTGGAGCGGCGACTGGCCAGGGGCGGCGTCGAGGTGGCGGCCTTCGCCGACCGCGTCGACGACTATATCTTCCGCGACACGCGGGATGGCGTCAGCGTCTACCGCAATATCGACGCCACCCTCTACGGCGTGGAGCTCTCCGGCGATCTGCGCTGGGCGCATCATTGGGAGACCCGCGGCCAGCTGAGCTGGGTGCGCGGTGACAACCTGGATGACGGCGGGGCCCTGGCGGATATCGCCCCGCTGCGTGGCCAGCTCTCTCAGTTCCATGTTCGCGAGGCCTGGGAAGCCGGCATCACGGCCCGCTTCTCCGACGCCCAGGACCGCCTGGGGCCGGACGAGGTGGCCACGTCGGGCTATGTGGTGCTGGATGCCGAGGCGGCCTGGCGCTGGCAGGCCATGACCCTGCGTGCCGGGGTCAGCAACCTGCTCGACAAGACCTACAGCGACTTCCTCAACCGCAACCGCAGCGCCAGCGACCCCTTCCTTGCCGAAGATCCGGAGAGCCTGGCCCTGCCCCTGAACGAGCCGGGCCGCAGCCTCTGGGTGGGCGTCGACTATACCTTCTAGCTCGACAGGGTGACGTGGCTGGCGGGCGTGCCTGGGCAGCGGGGAGGCGTGATGCTCCTCAGCTGACGGCCTCCGCCAGGCGCTTCGCCCCGATGCGTCGACGCTTGAAGTGGTGCCAGGGATCCTCGACCTGGCCGAGGCGCTGGAAGACGTTCTTCAGGGTATAACGGTCCGGCAGGAGATCGCTGTCTTCCAGTTCGTCCGCGCGGATCGGCATCGCGACCGGGGCGCCTTCCCTGGCGCGCACCGAGTAGGGCAGGACCGCCGTCTGCCCATAGTCGTTACGCAGCACGTCGATGTAGACCTTGTCGCCTCGCTTCTCCTTGCGCTGCTCCAGCGTGGTTTCCGCGGGCATCTCCTCGTGCAGCTTGCGGGCGAGCGCCTTCGCCCACTCCTTGACCGTGCTGAAATCCCGTTCGGGGCGAATCGGAATGTGGGCGTGCAGCCCCCTCGAGCCCGTCGTCTTCCAGAAGGCGTTAAGTGCCAAGGAATCAAGCAAATCGCACAACCCCAGGGCCACCCTTCGCACCTTGTCGAAATCGTCGTCGGAGGGATCGAAATCGACAATGAGCTGGTCCGGCTTCTCGAGGTCCGCCTCCGTGGAGAGTGCCGCGTGGATCTCGATCACGTTTTGCCCGGCGAAGTACACCAGGTCGGCCGCCTCGTCGGCGCTGGACATGAGAGCGGCCTTTCTGCCGGCGTCGCGGGTGGGCACCTCGATACGCCTGATGAAGTCGGGAAAATGGTCGGGCGCATGCTTGTTGAAGAACCCCGCCTCGCCGATGCCTTCCGGAAAGGCGCGAAGGGTCAGCGGGCGGCCCTCCGCGTAAGGCAGCAAGCGCTCGGCGATTCGCGCGTAGTAATCGGCGAGCTCACCCTTGGTGATGCCCGTATCCGGGAACAGCACCTTGTCGGGGTGTGAAATCTCGACCTGGTTGGGTTTCATTGGGCGGTCTCCCTCCTGACCTCCTGGGGATCCTTGTCGTTGCGCAGGCCAAGGAAGCGCGGATGTCGCAGACGGCCATCCTGCGTCCATTCCGTGAATCCCACCTCGCCGACGAACCTTGGTTCGATCCAGTGGATGTCCGCGTCCTCCTCCATGTCATCGGCGTAGGGCGACGTATCGCGCTCCTCGCGCTGCATGGTCTTGTGGAAGGATGTCAGGAATGCCTCGTCGAAGCCGGTACCCACGCGGCCCGCATAGCGAAGCGCGCCGTCCTCGTAGTAACCGAGCAGCAGCGCGCCGAAGCCGACCCGCTCGCCTTTCGGCTCCGTATAGCCGGCGATCACCATTTCCTGGCGGTGGCCGCACTTGAACTTCAACCAGCTCCTGGAGCGCCCGTGCACGTAAGGGGACCGGGCATCCTTCGCGATCAGGCCTTCCCAGCCCTTCTTCGACGCCTCCTTGAGATAGGCCTCTCCCTGCTCGTTGCGGTGCGGCAGAAGGCGCAGGGGCGACGCCCACTCGAACGCCCTTCGCAGGACCTTCTTTCGCTCCCGTAGGGGGAGGTCGGTCAGGTCGTAACCCTCGAGGTAGAGGATGTCGAAGGCGTAGGCGTAGACCGGAAATTCCCTGAGGATGTCTGCATCGGGCGCCTTACGGTGGATGCGCTTCTGCAGTCGTTTGAAACTGGTCACCTTCCCGTCGAAGGTCACGATCTCCGAATCGAGGATAAAGTCCCCGTCGAGCTTGCTTACCGCTTCCGCGATCTCGGGGTAGGTGTGGTTTTTCCGCTTCTCGTTCCGCGAGTAGAGCGCCACCGTGCGCCCCTTCTTGTGCAGCAGGCAGCGCTCGCCGTCGAGCTTGCGCTCGTAGATCCAGTCGGGGTCGGAAAAGGGCTCGTCCACCAGCGTCGCCTTCATCGGCTCGACGAAACCGGGCTGCGAAGCCTTCTTCATCTTCGCGCGGGCATTCTCGGAGAGGGCCTTCAGGGCGTCATGCATCCTCGTGCTCCTCCGCGTCGACCTCCTGCAGCAAGCAGGAGGTCGTCATCGAATCCGGCTCGGTACTCGTCGTGTCGCTTACATTATCGCAGCCGGTCTCTGACCACTTCGAGTATAGGGCTTACAGTGGGGTAGGGTCCCGGCGCCTATGGAGGCAAGCCGGCGATGGTGTCGCCCAATCGTCTGGGTCGCCGACTTGACGTGCCGGCACCCAATGTCGCCTGGGTCACCGGCATCACCCATATCTGCACCCACGAGGGCTGGCCCTATTTGTCGGTGTCACCGACTTATCCTCGTGCCAAGTCATGGACTTGTCGATGAAGCCGCGCATGGCTACCGACCTGGCCTTGGATGCCTTGCTGACAGCCGTCTGGCGCCGCAAGCCCAGGGGGTTGTCATGGTGTCCTCCGACAGCAAGAACGTATCACGCGCCGAACCTATTCGAACCGGGAAGCCGCCAGGAGCGGTGTGCTCGATTATACCGAGATGTTCTATAGCCTGAGGCGTCGTCACGGCACGAGCGATGACCTGTCACCCATCGAGTACGAACGGCGTTATCCCCATAGCCTGACGGCTGTCTAGAATACCCGGGTGGTTCATATATGACATTTCACGGTCATTCTGATGACGATGAAATGTCAGGTGCTCCTCATGTCTCTGATTCTTAATGGGAGTATTCCTGCTTGGCCAATCTCCCCTAGTGCCAATTCGGTTCTCGTGTCACGAGATCATCATTGTCTAGACAACTGCCGTTAACCTGATGCCACGACACTGATGCCATTCCCAAGAGGAGAGGCGTCATGTCGATTCATAGCATCCTGGTCGATCGGGTCAGCAAGACCTTCGGTCAGCATCCGGTCCTTCGCGAGGTTGGCTTTTCCGTCTCCCCCGGCGAGATGGTCGCCCTGGTGGGACCCTCCGGTTCCGGCAAGTCCACTCTGATGCGCCATATGGCCGGTCTCACCCGCGCCAACCGCGACAGCCACAGCCGCATCGAGGTGCTGGGCCGCGACATCCAGAGCGCCGGCCGCCTGTCTCGCCGCACCCGCACCGAACGCTGCCGCACCGGCTACATCTTCCAGCAGTTCAACCTCGTCGGCCGCCTGAGCGTGCTCACCAACGTGCTGATCGGCCGGCTGGGCAGCATGCCTCGCGGCCGTTCCCTGCTGGGCCGCTTCACGGCCGAGGAAACCCAGCAGGCGCTGCGTGCCCTGGCCCGGGTCGGCATCGACTCCCTGGCCCACCAGCGCGCGAACACCCTCTCCGGCGGCCAGATGCAGCGCGTGGCCATCGCCCGGGTCCTCATGCAGGACGCCGACATCATTCTCGCCGATGAACCGATTGCCTCGCTGGACCCGCGCAGTTCCCGCGAGGTGATGGAGATCCTGGCCCGCATCAACGCCGAGGACGGCCGCACGGTGCTGGTCACCCTGCATCAGGTGGAGGTGGCGCGCCGCTTCTGCCCGCGCACCATCGCGCTGAAGGAGGGCCGGCTCTACTTCGATGGCCCCACCAGCGATCTCACCGATGCCCGCCTCGAAGCGCTCTATGCCAACGCCGGCCTGGATGAGCTGCATGCCCGACCGGCGGCCAACGACATCGGCAGCGCCGTCGGAGCGCTGGGGTAACACCCCGCGCACCAGCAGACCCGAAATGCGACACCCGCCCCATCCCAACCACTGAACGCTCACACGACACCCTCAAGGAGACCTCTCCATGTCCCGCTTCACGCTTCGTCGTTTCGCACTGCCCCTGATCGCCGGTGCCGGCCTCTTCGCCAGCCAGCTGACCCTGGCCGCCGAGGCCCTCAACTTCGGCATCATCTCCACCGAATCCAGCCAGAACCAGGCGGACCAGTGGCAGCCCTTCCTGGACGACATGTCCCGCGAGCTGGGCCGTGAGGTGAAGCCCTTCTTCGCCACTGACTATGCCGCCGTCATCCAGGCCATGCGCTTCGACAAGGTCGACCTGGCCTGGTACGGCAACAAGTCCGCCATGGAGGCCGTCGACCGCGCCGGCGGCGAGATCTTCGCCCAGACCGTCGCCTACAACGGGGCCCCGGGCTACTGGAGCCTGATGATCACCCACCGTGACAGCGACCTCGACAACGTCGAGGAGGTGCTGGAGCGCGCCGACGAGCTGGTGTTCGGCAACGGCGATCCCAACTCCACCTCCGGCTACCTGGTGCCGGGCTACTACGTCTTCGCCAAGAACGGCGTCGATGCTTCCACCGCCTTCAAGCGCACCCTTAACGCCAACCACGAGACCAACGCGCTGACCGTGGCCAACGGCCAGGTCGACGTGGCCACCTTCAACACCGAGAGCATGGAGCGCCTGGAGATCAACCACCCGGAGAAGGCCGAGCAGCTCAAGGTGATCTGGAAGTCGCCGCTGATCCCGTCCGACCCGCTGGTATGGCGCAAGAACCTGCCCGAGGAGCTCAAGGCCGACTTGAGTGAGTTCTTCTACTCCTACGGCGAGACCGACGCCCAGCGCGAGATCCTTGAACCGCTGCAGTGGTCGGGCTTCGACGAATCGGACAACGACCAGCTGCTGCCGATCCGCCAGCTCGAACTCTTCAAGGAGCGTGCCCAGGTCGCCAAGGACGACAGCCTCTCCGCCGAGGAGCGCGAGGCCCAGCTGGCCGAGCTCGATGAGAAGCTCGACGCCCTCAACCAGCGCATGGACGAGCTGCAGGCCAGTGCCGGCGACGCGCCGACCACCGCCATGGCCAGCCAGTAACCCTGACCGCCTAGCGTCATCACGAGGGGCCGTGATGGCCCCTCTTCGGGAGTCTCCATGAACATGCAACACGCCACCCTGAATGCCCAGCTGCCGCGGCGCCGCTGGAGCACGTTGATCGGCTGGGGCGTCACCCTGGCGGTCCTCGGCTGGGCCTGGCAGGGCGCCGAGATGCAGCCGGGCCAACTGGTCGCCAATGCCGACAACATGGCCGAGCTTGCCGGCGACTTCATGCCGCCGAGCCTGGGCAACCTGGGTCACTACATCGATCAGATGCTGGTCACCATCCAGATCGCCATCTGGGGCACGCTGCTCGCGGTGATCTGTGCGGTGCCCTGCAGCCTGCTCTCCTCCGAGAACCTCGCCCCCTGGTGGATCCACCAGCCCATGCGTCGCCTGATGGATGCCTGTCGCGCCATCAACGAGCTGGTCTTCGCCATGCTCTTCGTGGTCGCCGTGGGCTTGGGGCCCTTCGCCGGCACCCTGGCGCTCTTTGTCCATACCACCGGGGTGCTCGCCAAGCTCTTCTCCGAGGCCGTGGAGGCCAGCGACGCCGGCCCCATGGAGGGCGTGCGGGTCACCGGGGCCGGGCGTATCGAGGAGATCGTCTTCGGGCTGATTCCCCAGGTGCTGCCGCTATGGATCTCGGTCAGCCTCTACCGCTTCGAGTCCAATATTCGCTCGGCCACCGTGCTGGGCATGGTCGGCGGTGGCGGCATCGGCGTCGCGTTGTGGGAAACCATGCGCGGATTCCAGTACACCGAGACCGCCACCATTCTGCTGGTGATCATTGTCGCCGTGACGCTGCTCGACATGGTCTCGCAACAGGTTCGCAAGCGCTTCATCTGAAGCGCTCTTTTTCAGGAGCCGACATGTCTAGACAAGCGCTTCGCGAACCCCGCTACCAGGCACTGGCCGACACCCTGGCCCAGGAGGTGCGTACGCACTTCCAGCCCGGCGAATGGCTGCCGGGTGAGACCCACCTGGCCAGGCGTTTCGGCGTCAACCGCCACACCGTGCGCCGGGCGCTCGACGAGCTGGTTCGCGCCGGTCTGGTCACGCGCCACCAGGGCCTCGGTACCCTGGTCGTCGACCGCCGCCTGGACTACGCGGTGAGTGCCGCCAGCAAGGTCACCCATCACCTGGCCGAGCGCGGCATCGCCTCGCGCACGGAGTGCCTGCACCAGGCCATGACGCCCGCCCCGGAGGGCGTGGCCATGCGCTTCGGTGTTGCCGCCGAGACCCCCCTGATCGCCGTGGACACCCTGCGCTGGGTGGACGAGGCCCCGCTGATGCGCCTGCGTCACTGGTTCGACCCCGAGCGCCTTCCCGGCTGGCTGGAGCGCTATCGCGGCGGCTCGACCCGGGCGCTGCTGGATCAGCACTACGGCCTGCGCCTGCACCGCCTGCGCGTGCGCATCGAGGCCGCCGGCGCCGATCGCGACGACCAGCGCCTGCTGTGCTGTGCCGACCAGGCACCGCTGCTCCAGCTGACCAGCGACAACGTGGATGCCGACGGCGCCCTGGTCGAGGTCTCGATCAGCCGTGCCCGGGCCGACCGGCTCGCCTACCACATCGATTTCCCCGACTCACCGACTGACGAGGTGTCTTCATGACCTCTGTACGACGTCAGCGCATCCTCGCGCTGACTCCCCGTGACCGCCTGGCCGAGCACTGGGCTCGACTGGGGATCACCCCCGACTACCGCTGCGTGCGCGGCCCCGAGGTGGGCATGGCCATGGTGCGCGGCCGCATGGGCGGCACCGGCAACGCCTTCAACCTGGGCGAGATGACTCTCACCCGGGCCAGCGTCCAGCTGACCGACGATGACGGCGCGGCTGCCGATGCCAGATCGCCGCTGGGCCATGGCTGGGTGAAGGGACGCGACCCTCGCCATGCCGAGCTGATCGCCCTGGTGGACGCCTGTGCGAGGCGCCACCACTGGCAAGCCGCCATCGAGGAAGGACTGGTGGCTCCGCTGGAGCAAGCGCTCGACGCCAAGCGCGACGAGAATGCCCGGCGCGCCGCGGCGACCCGGGTCGATTTCTTCACCCTGGTCAGGGGAGAGTAACCATGCGCTGGAACGCCTTCGACAACCCCGTGCACGACAGCCAGCGGGTCTATCGCCAGCTGCTCTCGGCGATGGCCGAGCCCGGCACCTTCGCCGAGGTGGGCGGGGCCCCGCTGCCGCCACCCGGGGCCGCTATCGGCACCGCCTGCTGGGCGACACTGCTGACCCTGTGCGACCTCGACACCCGCGTCTGGCTGGCCCCCGAGCTCGATGCCGTCGGCCTCGGCGAGGCCCTGGCCTTCCACACCGGGGCTCGTCAGGCCGAGCGTCCTGACGAGGCCGACCTCGCCCTCGTCACGCCTGCCACCCTGGCCGCAAAGGGCGAGGCTGAGGCACCCGCCTTCCAGGAAGGCAGTGACACTTACCCCGACCGCAGCACCACCCTGGTGGTGATGCTCGACCGCCTGGATACCGCTGGTCCCTGGGCTCTGAGCGGCCCTGGCATTCCCGGCCAGCGGCACCTGGTCGTGGGGCAGGGCGGAGAGGCGCTGATGACGCGGCTCGCCGCCAATCGTGCCCGCTTTCCCCGCGGGCTTGACGCCATCCTCACCTGCGGCACCCGGCTCGCCGCCGTGCCCCGCAGCACCCGTATCACCCGTTCTGCTTCCGAGGAGGTCGACACATGTATGTCGCCGTGAAGGGGGGCGAGCAGGCCATCGCCAATGCCCACCGCTGGCTGGCCGACCGCCGCCGTGGCCCGCGCGAGACGCCGGAGCTTGCTGTCTCCCAGGTCGAGGGACAGCTGCGCCTGGCCGTCTCCCGGGTGATGGCCGAGGCCTCGCTCTACGACCCCGAGCTTGCCGCCCTGGCCATCAAGCAGGCCAGTGGCGACATGGTCGAGGCGGTCTTCCTGCTGCGCGCTTACCGCACCACGCTGCCGCGCCTGGCCGAGACGTTGCCGCTGGACACGTCCGCGATGCGCATCGAACGTCGAATCAGCGCCACCTACAAGGACATTCCAGGTGGCCAGGTGCTGGGCCCGACCTACGACTACACCCACCGTCTGCTGGACTTCCTGCAGCTGGCCAACGCCGAAGTGGCGGCGCCGGCCGCGGCCGAGGAGACTCTGGCCGACTGCCCCCAGGTGCTTGAACTGCTCGACGCCGAGGGGCTGATCGAGCGCGAGGAGGATGACGGCGCCGAGCCCTACGACATCACCCGCGATCCCCCCGACTTCCCGGTGGACCGCGCCACCCGCCTGCAGATGCTGGCCCGGGGCGACGAAGGCTACCTGCTGGCACTGGGCTACTCCACCCAGCGCGGCTACGGCCGCAAACACCCCTTCGCCGGCGAGATTCGCCTCGGCACCGTGGAGGTGGAGATCGCGGTCGAGGAGGGCGACGAGCCGCTGTGCATCGGCGAGATCGAGATCAGCGAGTGCCAGATGATCAACCAGTTCGGCGGCTCGCGGGAGACCGCGCCCCAGTTCACCCGCGGCTACGGCCTGGCCTTCGGCCACAACGAGCGCAAGACCATGGCCATGGCGCTGGTCGACCGTGCCCTGCGTGCCGAGGAGCTGGGCGAGACGGCCGCCGGCCCCGCCCAGCAGGCGGAGTTCGTGCTGGCCCATGCCGACAGCGTCGAGGCCGCGGGCTTCGTCTCCCACCTCAAGCTGCCGCACTACGTCGACTTCCAGTCGGAGCTTGAATTGCTGCGACGGCTGCGCTGCGAGCACGCCACGCGTGCCGATATCGGCTCCGGTGTCGACACGGAGACCAATACCGCCACCTCGAATGCCACCCACAGCGACCCGGTCAAGGAGCAGCAAGCATGACGGCGAGCGAATGCACCGCCAGCGGCTACAACTTCGCCTACCTGGACGAACAGACCAAGCGCATGATCCGTCGCGGCCTGCTCAAGGCGGTGGCGATCCCCGGCTACCAGGTGCCCTTTGGCGGGCGCGAGATGCCGATGCCCTATGGCTGGGGCACCGGCGGCATGCAGCTGACCGCCAGCGTGCTGGGCCAGGACGACGTGCTCAAGGTGATCGACCAGGGCGCCGACGACACCACCAATGCGGTGAGCATCCGCGCCTTCTTCGAGCGCGTGGCCGGTGTCACCACCACCACCGCCACCGGTGAGGCCGACGTGATCCAGACCCGCCACCGCGTCCCCGAACAGCCCCTTCGCCAGGGGCAGCTGCTGATCTTCCAGGTGCCGATCCCCGAGCCGCTGCGCTTCATCGAACCCAGCGAAGAGGAGACCCGGCTGATGCATGCCCTGGAGGAGTACGGGGTCATGCACGTCAAGCTCTACGAGGACATCGCCCGCCACGGCCATATCGCCACCACCTACGCCTACCCGGTCAAGGTGGACGGGCGCTACGTCACCGACCCCTCGCCGATCCCCA
This sequence comes from Halomonas sp. CKK8, assembly GCF_029625235.1. Taxonomy (NCBI): domain Bacteria; kingdom Pseudomonadati; phylum Pseudomonadota; class Gammaproteobacteria; order Oceanospirillales; family Halomonadaceae; genus Halomonas; species Halomonas sp. CKK8. Next base: position 947,355 of record NZ_CP121193.1, read on the forward strand.
AGTTCGACAACCCCAAGCTGCACATGAATGAGGCGCTGATGCTGTTCGGGGCCGGGCGCGAGAAGCGCCTCTACGCCATCCCGCCCTACACGCGGGTGGAGAGCCTGGACTTCGAGGACCACCCGTTCGAGGTCCAGCAGTGGGATGCCCCCTGCGCCATCTGCGGGGCGCGCGACACCTTCCTCGACGAGGTGATCACCGACGACCAGGGCGGGCGCATGTTCGTCTGCTCTGATACCGACTACTGCCAGTCACGTGTTGAGGAGGTGGCATGAAGCGTCCCGACCTTGATCGCGCCACGCTGCTCGAAGCGCGTGGCGTCTCACGTCTCTACGGCCCCGGCAAGGGCTGCGAGGCCATCGATATCCGCCTGCACCGCGGTGAGGTGCTCGGGATCGTCGGCGAGTCCGGCTCCGGCAAGTCGACACTGCTGCGTCTGCTCGCCGGGATGGAGCGCCCCGATGCCGGCCAGGTGGTCTATCACTCAGTCGCCGCCCAGGGCCGCGACGGAGCCGGCCACGAGGGCGAGCTCGACCTCTACGCCATCGGCGAGGCCCGCCGTCGCGCGCTGCTGCGCATGGAGTGGGGCCTGGTGCACCAGAACCCCCGCGATGGCCTGCGCCTGGGCGTCTCGGCCGGGGCCAACATCGGCGAGCGCCTGATGGCCCTGGGCGAGCGCCACTATGGACAGCTGCGTGCCGCCGGCCAGGACTGGATGGGGCGTGTCGAGCTCGACCCGCGGCGCATCGATGACGCCCCGAAGACCTTCTCCGGCGGCATGCAACAGCGCCTGCAGATCGCCCGCACCCTGGTCACCCGCCCCAACCTGGTGTTCATGGACGAGCCCACCGGGGGGCTGGATGTCTCCGTGCAGGCCCGGCTGCTCGACATGCTGCGCACCCTGGTACGCGAGCTCGGCCTTTCGGTGATCCTGGTCACCCATGACCTGGCGGTGGCCCGCCTGCTGGCCCATCGCCTGATGGTGATGCGCCGTGGCCAGGTGGTGGAGACCGGCCTGACCGACCAAATCCTCGACGATCCCCAGCACGCCTATACACAGCTGCTGGTGTCGTCGGTCCTGACCCCGTGAAGAGGCCTGCCATGACATCCTTGACGCACCCCTTTCTCAGCGTCGACGCCCTGCACAAGGCCTTCGTGCTGCACGGCCAGGGCGGCATGACCCTTGAGGTGATGCGTGACCTGACGCTGACCCTGTCGCCCGGCGAGTGCCTGGTTCTATCCGGACCCAGTGGCATCGGCAAGAGCACGCTGCTCAAGATGCTCCACGGCAGCTACCGCGTCACCGGCGGCACGCTGCGCCTGCACTTCGAAGACGGTGACCTGTCGCTCGACACGCTGCCCGCCCACGCCTGGCATGCCCTGCGTCGCGACGTGATCGGCTACGTCAGCCAGTTCCTGCGCGTGGTGCCGCGGGTGCCGGCGGTGGAAGTAGTGATGGAACCGCTGCTGGCCCGTGGCGTGGACGAGGCCGAGGCTCGCCAGAGGGCTGAGGCGATGCTGGCACGGCTCAACCTGCCCGAGCGCCTTTGGAGCCTCCCCCCGGGCACCTTCTCCGGCGGCGAGCAGCAGCGGGTCAATATCGCCCGCGGCTTCATCGCCGAGCATCCTCTACTGCTGCTGGATGAGCCCACCGCCTCGCTGGATGCCGCCAACCGCGAGGTGGTGGTGGAACTGATCCAGGAGGCCAAGACGCGCGGCGCGGCACTGCTGGGCATCTTCCACGACGAGGACGTGCGCGATCGCGTTGCCGATCGCCTGTTGCCCCTGACGCCGCACATGGGCGCCGCAATGGCTTCCACACCACCTGCTGCTGAGGAGGTGCGCTGATGCACGCCAACCAACAGCAGGTAGGTCGGCAACCAGGCGCGAGCCAACCCGCGTCGGATCATCAGCCGACTATGACAACGCTCGCTCCCGAGCCCCGCGTGCATCCCACGGCCTCCCTGAATGCGACCCGCCTGGGGAGCTGGTCGGAGGTGGGTGAGCGCTGTGTGCTCAATCACGTTGAGCTCGGGGACTACAGCTATATCGAGCGTGATGGCGACCTGATGTTTACGCAGGTGGGCCGTTTTACCTCCATCGCGTCCAGCGTGAGGCTCAATCCCAGCAACCATCCGTGGTGGCGACCCACGCTGCACCACTTTACCTATCGGCCCGGCAAATTCGGTTTCACATCAGATAGTCAGGCGCTGGATCAGGATGTGTTCGCGTGGCGCGAAAATGACCGTGTCGTTGTGGGTCACGATGTCTGGATTGGCCACGGAGTGACAGTCTTGCCGGGCGTGCACATCGGCAATGGTGCCATCGTCGGCGCCGGGAGCGTGGTCACGCGACATGTGCCGCCTTACATGATCGTGGTGGGCAACCCCGCCCGCGTCTTGCGGCCGCGCTTCGAGAATTCCGACATTCCGGAGCGCCTGGAAGCGGTGGGCTGGTGGCACTGGCCACATGAGTTGCTTCAAGAACATCTCAAGGATTTTCAAGGTGATGCCCTGGCTTTCCTTGATGCGGTAGAAGCCATTTCAGAGGAGCGAGGCTGATGTCTCTTGACGAACAGGTGCTGACCAACGCCCGGCTGATCCTCGACGACGAGGTACGCCGAGGCTCCCTGGTGATTCGCGACGGACGCATCGCGGCCGTGGATGGTGGCGTAACCTCCGTGCCGTCCGCCGTGGACTGCGACGGCGACTACCTGATGCCGGGCATGGTCGAGCTGCACACCGACAATATGGAGAAGTACTTCCAGCCCCGCCCCAAGGTGGCCTGGCCAGGCCGTCCCGCGGCGCTGGCTCACGACGCCCAGATGGCCGCCAGCGGCATCACCACGGTGTTCGACGCGCTCTCCATCGGCGATATCGATGAGCAGAGCATGCGTGAAGGCGCGCTCAAGCAGATGGTTGCCTCGCTGCAGGCGATCATGGACGACGGCATGGCCCGCATCGACCATCGCCTCCACCTGCGCTGCGAGGTCTGTCAGCCGGCGACCCTGGAGCGCTTCGAGTCCCTGGCCGGTTCGCCGCTGCTCGGCCTGGTGTCGCTGATGGATCATGCCCCGGGGCAGCGTCAGTTCGTGAGCCTCGACGCCTACCGGACCTACTACCAGGGCAAGCACCGCATGAGCGATGAGGCGCTGGAGGCCTTTATCGAGAAGCAACTGGCCAACAGCGCGCGCTACAGCAGTCCTAACCGTCAGGCCATCGCCGCGGCGTGCCACCGGCGTGGCCTGGCCCTGGCCAGCCACGATGACGCCACCATCGAGCATGTGGCCGAGAGCCTGGAGTACGGCACTCGCGTGGCGGAGTTCCCCACCACGCGCGAGGCGGCCGAGGCCTCCCACCGTCACGGGCTGGCGGTGATGATGGGCGCGCCCAACGTGGTCCGCGGCGGCTCCCACTCGGGCAATATCGCCGCGGCGGAGCTGGTATCGCTGGGCGTGCTCGATGTGCTCTCATCGGACTACTACCCGGCGGCGCTTCTCGATGCCGTGTTCCGCATCGCCGACATGGAAGCAGGCTATTCGCTGCCCCAGGCCGTGGCCACGGCCACCCATACTCCGGCGCAGGCCGTCGGCCTGGAGGACCGCGGACGCCTGGTTACAGGCTTGCGGGCCGACCTGCTGCGCGTGCGGGTGGTGGACGACCATCCGCTGGTCCAGCGGGTGTGGTGCGCCGGACGGCAGGTGCACTGATGGGGTGCCTGATCTATCTGGTCGGGGCCAGCGGGGTGGGCAAGGACACGCTGCTGGCTGCCGCGCGCCAGCACTATCCGGAGTGGCTCGTCGCCCACCGCTATGTGACCCGAGACAGTGGTGCCTCGGAGAACAGCGTCGCCCTGTCAACCGAGGAGTTCATGGCCCGCCGACGCGCGGGCCTGTTCGCCCTGAGCTGGGAGGCGCATGGTCTCCACTATGGCCTGGGGATCGAGCTCGACGCCTGGCTGGCTCGTGATCGCGTGGTGTTGGTCAACGGCAGCCGTCGAGCGCTGCCCTCGGCCAGAGCGCGTTTCGGCGCTGCGTTGACGCCGGTGGTCATGACCGCCTCGGACGAGGTGCTCCGCGCCCGGCTCAGGCGTCGCGGGCGCGAAGATGAGGCAGAGATCGAGGCCCGCCTGGCGCGTCATCGTGAGCTGCGTGATGCGCTGCCCGAGGTGCCGCGCCTGGATAACGGCGGTCCACTGGATCTTACCCTGGCGGCCCTGGAACGGCTGGTCGACGGGGAGGTCATGGCGTGAAGTTTCGCTTCACGGGCACCGGCGATAGTGCCCAGGTGCCGTGTTTCGGCTGTGACTGCCTTGTCTGTGCCCGGGCGCGGGTGATCGCCAGCGCCCGGCGTGGGCCCTGCAGCGCCGAGGTCGAGGTCGACGGACATCGCTATCTGCTCGATGCCGGGCAGATGGACTTGGTCGAACGCTGTGAGCGACATCGCCCCAGTGCCATCCTGCTGACGCACTACCATCCCGACCATGTGCAGGGGCTCCTGCACCTGCGCTGGGGGTGCGGCGAGTCGATCCCGGTCTACGGCCCCAAGGATCCGCAAGGGTGTGCCGACCTCTTTCGCCACCCCGGCGTGCTCGACTTCCAGGTACCCCTAAAGCCGTTCCGACCCCTGTCACTTCCGTCGCTGACGGTGACGCCGGTGCCGCTCAACCACAGCAAGCCGACGCTGGGGTATTGCCTGGACGATGGGGGAGGGCGGCTGGCCTACCTGACCGATACCTGCGGCCTGCCGGGGGCAACCGAGCGTTTCCTGCGCGAGTGGCAGCCGGACGTGGTGGTGCTGGACTGTGGCTACCCGAGTCGTGTGAGTGAGCCTCGCAATCACAATACACCGACGCTTGCCGTGCAGATCATCGAGCGGCTGTCGGTGCCGATGGCCTACCTGACCCATATCGGTCACGAGCTTGACAGGGAGCTATGTGAGGGAGCATGCGCCTTGCCGGCCAATGTGCGGGTAGCGTATGACGGTGAGGAGGTGGGCCTGTGTTGTCCGACGTTTCACACAGCATGACGACACAAAAGCAATCAAAAAACGCCGTAAAATTCCATCGGCAGGAGAGGTTTCGCTGTTATCGAATTCGCGGGATAACGATAAACCCAGGTTGGGTTTTAAAAATACTCGCTGGTGGTGATAATTAGAATTAGCAGATTCGACTTTTCGGACAAAGCCTGGCGCTTGGCAAACCGAAGGCACTCGTCTTTACGATGGACTACCCGAACCATCAACTGTTCTTCGATGCGCTTGCGCAAATAAGAAGATTTCGCTCATTGGTGCCCGTCCCTGATGGCCCTTGGTCAATCCGGGGGGGGCCCGGCGAAGGCACCGCGGTGAAAGTCCGCCGCGGCCCCGACTTCGGCGATGCCACGCTGGCCGGGTTCCGCCGGCACATCGCCGGCCAGCACCTGCAGCACCGTCCTGACACCGCGTGACAGCGAGATCAGGTTGTAGCCACCCTCCAGCACGAAGACCAGGCGTCCCTTGCAATGCTGGCGTGCCAAGGCCTTGAGGATGTCGGTCATGGCGGCGAAGCCGTCATAGGAGACCTCCAGGGCCAGGTCATGGGTGTGCGGATCGAAACCGGTCGAGACCAGGATCAGCTCGGGTTGGAACCACTCGACCGCCGGTACCAGGATCTCGCGAAAGGCCTTGAGGTAGGCGGCGTCGCCGGCGTCGGCGGGGAGGGGAACATTGACGTTGGTGCCGTCCCCGCGGCCCATGCCGACCTCCTCGAGACTCCCCGTACCAGGATAGAAGGGGGCGGCGCGATGCAGGTCGAAGAACAGCACATCAGGGTCGGCCCAGAAGATATCCTGAGTGCCATTGCCGTGGTGGGCATCCCAGTCAACGATCATCACACGCGTACAGCCCAGTGCCATGCGGGCATGAGCGGCGGCCACCGCCACATTGTTGAACAGGCAGAAGCCGCGGGCGCGCACCGGCTCGGCGTGGTGACCGGGTGGTCTCACCAGTGCGAAACTGCTCTCGGCTCTTCCCTCGACGACGGCCTCGACGGCGGCGATCGCCGTGCCGGCGGCCACCTCGGCCGCGTCGACGCTGCCGGGTGACACGGCCGTGGTGTCCACATCCAGCCAGGCACTCTGGCCGCGAAGCGCGAAGATATGGTCCAGGTAGGAGCTGGTGTGCACGCGCCCCAGCTGCTCCCGCGTCGCCGCCATGCCCGATTCGAAGGTCACGCCGGGAACCGGCTCGAGTTCCAGAAGGTGCCGGATAGCGGTGAGCCTGGCGGGGTGTTCCGGATATTTCCAGGGAGCGCCCAGTCCCACCAACAGTGAACGGATACGATCGTCCATGCGACCCGGCAGGAAAGGCACCTCGATATCCGGCTCATGGGCCAGCATTCGCTCGTCGTAGAAGACAATCACGCTGTTCTCGTCGGCCACAGTGCAAACTCCATGGGAGTAAAGCGAAAAAGTGATTCAGGCCAAGTGCCTGGCTACAGCATAGATGGGCAGGTCCATGCGGAACGGGTGTCGACGAACTCACTCGGTGCCCAAGCACGCCGGCAGGCTCTTGCGCAGCGAACGGGGGTGATGCCCCGGTCGTCGATTGGCTCACACCAAGAGGCCACCGATCAGGGATCGGCGACCTGGGTATCTCGCGTAAACTGGCCCGCGTGCTCAAAGATTTCTTGGCCTTGGTCGCGTCGATCTGGGCATTGACCAGCTTCTCGGTGAAGTCGACGGGCATCGCGCGCAGCGGCGGCATCTCGCTGGCCAAGAGCCGCGGCCAGGTTGTACCCCTTATGTTATGCGCCTCCACGAAGACCCGGAGCGGCCCTTGGCCGGCCGTGCATTTGCCCCAACATGGACTGGGCGTCAGCGTCGCCGGTGGTGGCAAGGCGGACGACTATCGGCAAGGCCTGGCGGTACTCCTGCCGCTCATGGTTCCCCAGAGTGTCGGTGTAGGTGTCATTGGCACTGGTCAGCGCGATGTGACCGAACAGGAAGCGCAGGAACACGAATTCCTCGAGGATGGTTACGAGCGCGTTTCCAGCGGGATGGTATGTCTCCGGCCGGCAGCCCCTCGGCTTCCGATGCCTTGCCGATCCACTCGCTCGTCGCTTGCCTCAACGAAGCCCGAGAACGGAAAGGACCACCAGAACGATCACGACGGCACCGACGATATAGACGATGTTGTTCATTAAGAAGTATTCCTGTTTGGCGCATGATCCTGTGCCAGGATGCTGCGGGATGGCTCGTGTCATGATGGCGTCGCCGTCCGTGCGACGCGTGGTGCAACTCCCTGTACAAGCAGTTCCCTTGCCTCACCCACCTTGATGATAGGCGACTGGCCCCCCGCCATCTGTTCGTTGGCGTACAGTGCGCTTCGCATCCGAAGCTTGGCAAAACGCCCTGTCCTCCACTAGAAGTCGAGAACGAGTTGCGAGGGCTGGAGGGGGTGGTGCAGGCCTGGTTCAGTCCGCCTGCGTTGCAGGAAGCGGGTATTCATCTCGGCCGTGAAGCAGTGATGCCCATTTCGACCATTTCGCTTGGCGTGGTACATGGCCGTGTCGGCGTTGTGCATGAGGGCATCGGCATCGTCGGCATCATCCGGGTAGAGGCTGATGCCGATGCTGAGCGTGACAAGGAGTTGATTGCCATGGATGCAGTAGGGCCTGCCGAGGACGGCGAGCAGCTTTTCCGCGACTCGGGTGGCATCCTCGGGTCGCCTGATCTCGGCGAGCAGGATCACGAATTCGTCGCCACCCTGGCGGCAGACGGTGTCGATGTCGCGCATGCACTCCTGAACACGACTCGCCACCGCCTGGAGCAGGCTGTCCCCCACGGCATGGCCGAACGAATCATTGATGGGCTTGAAGGCGTCAAGGTCGAGATAGAGCAGGGCGACCAGGTGGCGGTGACGTCGGGCCAGGCCTAGGGCGCGGGAGAGCCGTTCGGTCAGCAGGGCACGGTTGGGCAGGCCGGTGAGTGCATCATGCTGCGCGAGGTGGGCCATCCGCTCCAGCATGACCTGCGACTGGGAGGCGTCGTGGAACACGATCACGGCGCCGGTGACGCGACCCTCCCGGTCATGGATGGGCGCCGCGGAATCCTCGATCGCAAGCTTGCTGCCATCCTGGCGGACCAGCACGCCATCCAGGGCGAGGCCCACCGCTCTGTTCTCCTCGATGGCGCGCCGCCCGGGGGTGATGGCCGTGCGGTGTGTCTTGCCATCGACGAGAGGAAACACACGCGAGAGTGGCGCTCCGATGGCCTCCCGTTGTGACCAGCCTGTCAGGGTCTCCGCCACCCGGTTCATGTAGGTGACCGTCCCGCGGAGGTCGATGGTCAGGACGGCATCGCCGATGGCGCCGAGGGCCGCCCGGGCCCATCGCTTCTCGGCCTCCAGGGCCGCTGCGAGGCACCGTCTCGAGGTTCTGGTCGCTGTTCGCTCGGGGAGGACCTCCGTGCGCGGAGGGTGACCTTGCCGCAGCGGCTGCTCGGCAGGGAAGGCGGCGGAACCGAGTGGTGTCCAGGCGGTGCCCTCAAGCATCGAATCGTCCCTCATGGACTCGGCCTGGGAACGCGCCTGGCCCATGGCGCAGATGCCCATGCGGTGGGCAAGGATGGCGTGGTCCGCTGGTGCGCTCGATGGCGTGAGACAAGGGACCTGGTCATCAGAAGGGCGTGCATTACCATGAGCCGGTTTCCTGTTCTGCCGATGTCCGATTTCCGCCGGGGTGGCGTTGCCTGGCCCGAGCCCTGGAGCGCCTGGCCGATATCCAGCGAGCGTAGTGGCGTGACGGCGTCGCTTCCGTGCGTTAGCGTACATGGCATGGACTTCACTTCCTGAGCGTGTTTCGGCGGCTGGGGGGAGTGCAGTGAGTCTTGTTTGATTCGTCTTTTTTCTAAATATTTCAATTTGTTAGCGGATGGCTGGTACCCTTGGGCCGCCGGTCGCCTGTCTCTTGATGTGACCCGGGGTGAGGCCGGCAAGGCGTTCCAGCGGCTGCCTCGGTTCGTCAACCACCATCGGACAAGCCCGCTCTTCTCCCCCTGTTGCCAGGGCGGCTTGCCCGATACGGGAGTGTTCGTCATGGCCCAGCAACATGACCCTCGTCAGAATCACCTGCTGGCGGCCCTGCCGAGGGATGAATACCAGCGCCTGGCACCCCACCTCGAGCGAGTCGAGTTGATCCTGGGGGAGTCGCTGGTCGAGTCGGGAAAGGTGATGCGCCATGTCTACTTCCCGGTGGACTGCATCGTATCGCTCCTCTGCGTGATGGAAGATGGGGATTCGACGGAAATTGCCGTCGTCGGTGCCGAGGGTATCGTCGGCATCTCGCTGTTCATGGGCGGCGAAACTACGCCGAGCCGTGCCATCGTGCAGAGCGCCGGCAGCGCCTATCGCCTCAAGGGGCAACTCATCAAGGATGAATTCGATCGCGCGTCGACGCTCCAGTACCTTTTGCTGCGTTACACCCAGGCCCTGATCACCCAGATGGCGCAGACGGCGGTATGCAACCGGCACCACAGCCTGGATCAGCAGCTGTGTCGGTGGCTCTTGCTGAGCCTGGATCGCTTGCCGACCAACGAGCTGGTCATGACCCAGGAGCTGATCGCCAACATGCTGGGTGTCCGCCGAGAGGGCGTCACCGAGTCGGCCGGCAAGCTGCAGAGGGCCGGGCTGATTTCCTACCATCGCGGGCACATCAGCATCCTGGACAGGCCTGGCCTGGAGGTGCGGGTCTGTGAGTGCTATGCGGTCGTCAAGAAGGAGTACGATCGCCTGCTGAGCTACCATCGTCCCGGGTGATGGGGCCCTTTTCCTCGCGGCGCGAGATCGTGTTCGAGCAGCACGTGCCCTTCGTGTGTCTCCTGGCGCACCGACGGCATGATGATGAACATGCCACTGTTCGTTCGGTGGCTTTTCGGTGACTGCCTGATCACCCCGGCTGCCGCCGGCCTCGGAGCCTGGTGGTTGCCTGCCATGTGCCGATTGCCGGGTCTTCACCAGGAGCGAGCACATGCAGTCCTCTATCCCCGGTCCGATGACCAACCACCTGATCGACAGCCTGCCGCCTCAGGACCGGGCGTCTTTCCTTGCCGACTGCGAGACCATCGACCTGGCGTTTGGTGAGGTATTGACCGAGCCAGGTGGGCAGATCCTGCATGTCCATTTTCCGCTCGACGGCTTCATCTCCCTGATTGCCAGCCTGAGTGACAGTGAGCGGCTGGAAGTGGCGATGGTCGGCAGTGAAGGGATGTACGGCATGCCCTTGATCCTGGGGCTGGATGAGTCGCCCTTGCGCGCTCTGGTGCAGGGGGCAGGGCAGGCCCTGCGCATGCCGGCGGTTGCCTTTTGCCGTCACCTGGAGCAGCGCCCCGCACTCGAGGCGCTGCTGAATCGCTATCTCTACGTGCTGATGCAGCAGCTCACTCGGGTGGCGGCATGTACCCACTTTCATCAGGTCGAGGCCCGCCTGGCGCGCTGGCTGTTGATGACCCAGGATCGTGCCCACTCCGATCGTCTGCATCTCACCCACGAGTTTCTGGCCATGATGCTGGGGGTGCGTCGTTCCGGCATCACCCTGGCCGCCATGGCGCTTCAGGGGCGCCGGCTGATCAGCTATCAGCGGGGGGATATCACGGTGCTGGACCGGGCCGGCCTGATCGAGGCCTCCTGTGGCTGCTATGCCGCCGATCGAAGCCTCTACCGCCGGATCCTCATCAAGGAAGGTTCACCATGACGTCGGCTGGTGCGCTCTGGGGGGCGAGAGCGCACCAGCCGGGACGTCATGAGGGGGAGTCGGAGACGATCGCGCTGATATCCTGGCTCATCGATCCTCCTAGCCATCTGTGGTGCGGTCGGGTAGTGAGCCTGGAAGGCTCGTCGAGTTCCTCCGTGGCCGTGGTGCCATCCACTTTCACCACGATCACCAAGCGCGTGGTGCGTTCCACCAGGGTACCGACGGCAGAGCGATTGTTGGCGCCCATGATGAGATCGCCCTCCCAGTGACCATCGATCAGGTGATGGCCGAGGCCCAAGCGCTGCAGCCTACTCCTCGCGGAGCCGAGATTATCGTCTACCTGTAGGGTTCCGGGTGATTGATAATCTTGGACCCGACAGCTAGTGACATACCCAGCGACGAAGAGGCCAAAAAAGACATCGCACTAATAAAGTGCACGATGCTCCTGGTTGGGGCATCGTGGTATCCGTGATGCGGATTGATTGAAGATACCCCAGTTCTGCAAAGAACATACATCCCTCGCTCGCGACCACGATGTGGTCGCTGACCCGTGACCCTACAGTTAGCAACCCTTCCTTAAAAAAAGGTCAGCCCGACCTGGAAGAGCCGCTCCACGTCGCGCAGCCGGCGCTTGTCGATCACGAACAGGATGACGTGGTCGCCGGATTCCACCACCACGTCGTCATGGGCGATCAACACCTCCTTGCCACGCACCACGGCGCCGATGGTGGTGCCCTGGGGCAGGTCGATCTCGCCGATGGCGCGTCCCACCACCCGGGATGACTGGGTGTCGCCGTGGGCGATGGCCTCGATGGCCTCGGCCGCGCCGCGGCGCAGCGAGTGGACGTTGACGATGTCGCCGCGCCGCACGTGGGTCAGCAGGCTGCCGATGGTGGCCTGCTGGGGCGAGATGGCGATGTCGATCTCGCCGCCCTGCACCAGGTCCACATAGGCGGCGTTGTTGATCAGCGTCAGCACCTTCTTGGCGCCCATGCGCTTGGCCAGCATCGACGACATGATGTTGACCTCGTCGTCGTTGGTCAGCGCGCAGAAGATGTCGCAGTCCTCGATGTTCTCCTCCTCCAGCAACCGCTTGGCGGTGGCGCTGCCGTGCAGCACCACGGTGCGGTCGAGCCGTTCGGAGAGCTGGGTGCAGCGCTCGAGGTTGTGCTCGATGATCTTGACCTGGTGGCTGTGCTCCAGGTGTTCGGCGAGGCGCTCGCCGATGTTGCCGCCGCCGGCGATCATCACCCGGCGGAAGTCGCGGTCGAGGCGGCGCAGCTCGCTCATCACCGCGCGGATGTCGCGGCGGGCGGCGATGAAGAAGACCTCGTCATCGGCCTCGATCACGGTGTCGCCGCGGGGGATGATCGGCCGGTTCTGGCGGTAGATGGCCGCCACCCGGGTGTCCACGCTGGGCATGTGGCGGCGCAGGAAGCCCAGCTCCTGGCCCACCAGCGGCCCGCCGTAGATGGCCTTCACCGCCACCAGCTGCACCAGGCCGCCGGCGAATTCCAGCACCTGCAGGGCGCCGGGATGCTCGATCAGCCGGCGGATATGATCGGTGACCACCTGCTCGGGGCTGATCAGCACGTCGATGGGCACCGCCTCGTGGGCGAACAGCCCCTTGCGGGTCAGGTAGGCGGTGGCGCGTACCCGGGCGATCTTGGTCGGCGTGCGGAACAGGGTGTGGGCCACCTGGCAGGCGATCATGTTGACCTCGTCGGAGTTGGTCACCGCGATCAACATGTCGGCATCCTCGCAGCCCGCCTGGCGAAGCACCATGGGGTAGGAGCCGGCCCCGGACACCGTGCGGATGTCCAGGCGGGTGTGCAGCTCGCGCAGGCGCTCACCGTCGGTGTCCACCACCGTGATGTCGTTCTCCTCCCGGGCCAGGTGCTCGGCCAGGGTGCCGCCGACCTGGCCGGCGCCGAGGATGATGATCTTCACGGCAGGTTCTCCTTCTTGTCGTCGGCAGGATCGTCGGCGCGTTCGGGCTCGATCATCAGGCGGTAGCCGATACCGGCCTCGGTCTGCAGCAGTGACTGGTCAGCGGGATCATCACCGAGCTTCTGGCGCAGCTTGCTGATCACGATGCGCAAGTAGTGGGTATCCTCGGCGTGGCTCGGCCCCCACACTTCGCGCAACAGCTGTGTCTGGGTGACGACCCGGCCGCTGTGGCGGCATAGGCGTTCGAGCACGGCGTACTCCTTGGGTGTCAGGTGAACGGGGGCCCCGTTCCGCCAGACACGCCGTTCGACGGGGTCGATCACCAGTCCGTTGCCGCGGTAGCGCTGGCCTGCCGGGATCTCCTGGGAGACCTCGCGAAGGCGCAACAGGGCACGGATGCGTGCCAACAGTTCCTGGATGCCAAAGGGCTTGGTCACGTAATCGTTGGCGCCATGGTCCAGTGCCCGGACCTTCTCCCCCTCCTGGCCACGCACCGAGACCACGATGATGGGCATCTGGCTGCGCGCGCGCAGCCGGTCGAGCACCGCCTGGCCGTCCATGTCGGGCAAGCCCAGGTCCAGCAGGACGAGATCGGGTACCTCCCTCAGGGCCAGCGCCAGCCCTTCGCGACCATTCGCCGCCTCATAGACCACGAAGCCCTGGGAGACCAGGCTGATGCGCAGGAAACGACGAATCTGCGGCTCGTCGTCGATGACCAGGATGCGTTGGGGTTCATTCGGCATGGTGGCGAGGCTCCTCGATGGCATCGGGCAGCGGCAGGCGCATCACGATGCGCGTGCCGGTTCCCTCGTGGCCAGGCTCGGCGACGATGGTGCCGGCATGGGCGCCGAGCATGCCGCGACAGATGGCCAGCCCCAGGCCGCTGCCATGGCGGCCGCGATCGCCCTCACCGCCGGTATAGAACATGTCGAACACCCGTTCGCGCAGGTGGAGCTCGATGCCGGGGCCCTGGTCGGTCACCGCGAGCCATAGCTGGCCCGACTCGACCCCGGCCTCAAGGCGCAGCGTCCCGCCTGGCGGCGAGAAGCGCGCCGCATTCTCGATGACATTGACCAGCGCCTGTTCGATGAGCGCCGGATGCACGTGCAACAGCGGCAGGTCCTCCGGCCAGTCGCGCTGCACGTGAAGTCCGCGCAGTGCAGGTCCCAGGCGCCGCAGGGCGCTGGCCACCAGGTCCTCCATGGAAATCCAGTCGCGCTCCAGCTTGAGGCCACCCTGCCCGAGGCGGGTCATGTCCAGCAGGTTCTGGATATAACGGTCGAGTCGTTCACTTTCACTCAAGATGCCGTCGAGCAGTTCGCCACGGTCGGCCTCGTTGAGCTGGTCGGCCAGGTCGCGCAAGGTGCTGGCAGAGCCGATGATCGAGGCCAGGGGCGTTCTCAGGTCATGGGAAACCGATGACAACAGGGCCGAGCGCAGGCGCTCGTTCTCCTCGGAAAGCCGCGATGCCTCCAGGTCGGCGACCAGGCGGGTGCGCTCCAGCGCCAGTGTCAGCAGGCGCAGCATGGCATCGATGCGCCCGTCCTCGTCGGGAGATGGCGGGTGCTCCCGTTGTCCGAGGGTCAGGCAGATCAGCGCCACCAGCCGCCCCTGTTCCACCAGCGGAATCACCTGCCAGTCGGTGTCCAGCGGCTGCTCGGTCCCCTTGCCGCTGGGACGACGATGAAGACGGCTCCAGGCCACGGCGGTCTTGGCTTCGGGGGCAAGATGATGTCCGGCCGGTGCACTATGGAGCACTGCCACATCACCCTCTTCATCGGTGGTATCCAGCATCACCACCGGACAACCGAGCCAGCGCATCAGGGTGGCCACGCCCACCTCGCCGACGCGGTGCCGGTCCGTTGCCACCGCGAGCTCCCGGGAGAAGGTCAGCAGCTGGTAGGTCTGCTCGCGGCTCGCCCGCAGGGCGAGCAGGCGGGTTCGGGCGCTGCCCGCCAGTTGCCCGACCACCACGGCGACCAGCAGGTAGACCACCACGGTGACCAGTTGATCGTCCTCTACCATGGCCAGCGAGTAGCGCGGTTCGGTCAGGAAGAAATTGAAACTGACAAACCCCAGCACGGCGGCCAGCATGGCGGAGCGGGTGCCCGCCAGGGTGGCACTGAGCAGTACCGCGCCAAGAAACAGCAAGGAGAGGTTGCCCAGTGCCAGCCAGGACTTCAGGCCCGCCGACAGGCCCAGGGCCGCCAGGGTCGAACTCACGGCAATGCCGGCATCCCGCCACAGCCCGGGGCGTTGCCGGGGGCGAGGACGAAAGCGTGGCCGCTGGCGTGCCTCGGCGGCCACCACGAGGTCGAAGGGTCCGCCCAGACGGGCCAGACGCTCTGCCAGAGGGCGACGCCAGAACCGCCAGCCCGAGGGGCGCCCATGGCCGACCAGCAGGGTGGCAACCTTCAGCTCGTTCGCCAGTGCCAATAGTTCGCGGGCACGATCCTGTCCCGAGACCACGCGGACATCGCCGCCCAGGCGCTGGACCTGGGCAAAGTCGCGCTCCAGCATCAGCCGTCGCTGCGGATCCTCCCTGTCGCTCTCGACGTAGGCGGCACACCACTGGACGCGGTCACGCGTCGCCAGGCGATGGGCGGCACGCACCAGAGCGGCATCCTCTGCGCCACCGCTCAGTGCGACCAGCAGCCGAATGGGCGCTGGATGACGCGACGGACTGGCCGTGTGTTCTTCGAGATCCTGCATGGTCTCCTCGAGGGCCTTTTGCATGGTGATCTATCGCCGCCAGAACATCGGGGTCAGGAGGACCAGCACCGTCAGGATCTCCAGACGCCCCATCAGCATGCCGACGCACAGCAGCCACTTCGCGGCGTCAGGCAGAGGGATGAAGTTGCCCGACGGGCCGATGATGTCGCCGAGCCCTGGCCCCACATTGGCCACCGCCGTGGCGGCGCCCGAGAGCGCCGTGATGAAGTCCAGCCCCATCAGGGATAGGCCGAGTGCCAGCCCGGCGATGGTCAGGAAGAAAAAGAACGAGAACGCCACCACGCCACGCGTGATCTCGTCGGTCAGCGTCTGGCCATTGTAGCGCGAGACAAAGACGCCGCTGGAGTGGTTGAGAAAGCGCAGCTGGCTGACCAGTAGCAGCATGGCGACCTGGAAGCGGAAGATCTTCATGCCCCCGGCGGTCGAGCCACTGCAGCCTCCCACGAACGTGAGGTAGAAGAAGGCGACCGTCGCCATCGGGCCCCACAGGGTGTAGTCATCCGAGGCGTAGCCGGTGGTGGTGACCACGGAGATGACGTTGAAGACCACATGGGTGAGTGCCTCGAAGGGTGGGGTGCCCAGCCACATGCGCCACAGGGTCAGCAACAGGCAGACCGTGGCCAGCAGGATCAGCAGCCCATGCACCTGCTGATCCCGCCATAGCGCCATCCGTGCCCCGCGCAACACGCGGATGTAGAGGACAAAGGGCAGGGCGCCCATCAGCATGAACAGGGAGCCCAGCCATAGCAGGTGGGGCTGTTCGGCATAGGCACCGAAGGAGGCATCGGAATTGGCGAAGCCACCGGTCGCCAGCGAGGTCATGGCATGCACCACGGCATCCAGCGGTGCCATGCCACCCAGCCAGTAGGCGAGCATCGCCGTGAGCGTGAAGCCGCAGTAGATGCCGAGCGTTGCCTTGGCGATGCCGCCGGTTTTCGGCATGACCTTGTCGGACCAGTCGGAGGATTCGGTATGGAACAGCCGCATGCCCCCGACTTTCAGGAACGGCAGGATGGCGATGCCCATGACGATGATGCCGATGCCGCCCAGCCACTGCATGATGCCGCGCCATAGCTTGAGGCCATCGGAAAGCTGGTCGATGCGCGACAGGACGGTGGAGCCGGTGGTGGTAATGGCCGACACCGACTCGAACACGGCGTTGGTGAAGGTGAGTTGAGGCGCCCCCAGCACCAGCGGCAGGCTGGCGAAGGTACTGATACTCACCCAGCTGAGCGTGGTGACCAGAAACATCTGCCACGGCTTGAGGGAAACCGTGATACGCAGCGTGGCCAGCAAGCTGATGGCCACCGAAGCCAGCACGATGCCGGTGGACAGGGCGAAGGCGCGTGCATCGGGGTCTTCCTCGATGACCAGGACCAGCCAGGGCACCATCATGAAGACCGCCAGGACCAGCCACAGCACGGAGAGCACCTTGAGTATCGGCGCCCAGTTGAGCCACTGCTCCCGGAGCACGCTCTCGCGCATGCTAGCCTCCTCGACGTTCTGCGGTTATGCCATCTGGCATGGAGCCAGTGATGTCATGGCATCACAGGGCCATCTAAAAAATCCGTAAAATCTGGACAGGGCATCGCCAACTGCCTGCTACGGCCATGTCCCATGGGGGGCTCACCCCACGGGGAACTCGGTGGGCGCATATCGCACATGTGACTTTCGCCGAACCGTCAAGGTATAGCCCAGCGTAAGGGGCCCGAGGCGCCCGATCAGCATGACGGCCATGATCACCAGCTGGCCGGCGGTATCGAGCTCGCTGGTTGTGCCGCGCGATAAACCGACGGTTCCAAACGCCGATACCACTTCAAAAGCAATATCCATGAAGTCGTCTTCTACCAGGATGGCCAGCATCCATACCGCCATGAAAATCGTGGCCATTCCGATGGTCGTGGTGGCCAGCGCTTTCAATAGGGTCTCCCGGCTCAGTGACCTGCCGAAGAAGTTGATGACCAGGTTGCCCTTGAGGAAGGAGCGCGTTGCGGTGATCAGGATGAAGAATGTCGAGATCTTTATCCCGCTGGCGGTTGAGTTGGGGGCACCGCCAATGAACATGAGAAGCAGCATCAATACGGTGGTGCCAGCCGTCAAGGCGCCAATGTCTAGCGTGTTGAACCCGGCTGTCCTGGGCGTGACGCCCTGAAACCAGGCGGCCAGCAGCTTGTTGCCAAGCCCATCCAGTGCACCCAGCGTACTGGGGTTATTGAACTCAAGAATCAGGATGGCCACGACGGCGGCAGCGTTGAGCACCAGTGTGGTAATGAGGATGACTTTTACGTAGACCGAAAGTTGGGTCCAGTGCCTTTTCTCCAGTACTTCCATGATGACGATATAACCCAGGCCACCGGTGATGAACAGCGCCGTGACCGAGAGGCTTATGCCTGGGTGGCTGACATAAGCCGATAGGCTGTCCGAGGACAGGGCGAATCCCGCATTATTGAAGGCGGAAATGGTATAAAAGAGTGCTTGATACAGACCCTCTTGCCATCCCATTTCGGGCACCATGAACGTAGCAAGTAACAGTATGCCAATGGCCTCAGTGACAAGTGCAAAGGCAGCAATGGATCTTCCCGCTCGCCTGGCGGTCTTGAGCGAGACTTCATTGAAGGCCTCCTGCGCCACGAGTTGGTGCTTGAGTCGCAACTTGAAACCGAGCGCTAGTGCCGTGAGCACGGCAAATGTCATCAGTCCCAGGCCGCCAAGCTGAATCAAGGAGAGTATGACCAGCTGCCCGAAGATGGTGAACTGGCTGCCAGTGTCAACGACAACCAACCCCGTCACGGTGACCGCCGAGGTTGCCGTGAAGGCTGCCTCCATCCAGCTAATGGGCGTGACCGTGGCGATGGGCAGTTTCAGCAAGCATGCGCCCACCCCCAATCAGTACGATGAATGCCTGAAGCAGCAGGCGTGGCGGGTTGATGCTTCGTTTCCGGTTTCGCCACCAGCCCCCTTCCGGGCGAGTGTAGTGGCATAGTGAATCTGGCCACCTGGTTTTGAGTGTATGATCACTCACAGAGACAGTCAGGTGCAGACGATGACGAAGAAGAGAACGTTCAGCCCGGAATTTCGCTTGGAGGCGGCCCAGCTCGTGGTCGATCAGGGTTACACGCTGAAGGCGGCGTGTGAGGCCATGGGAGTTGGCAAGTCCACCATGGAGTATTGGGTACGCAGGCTTCGGGCTGAGCGGGCAGGCAAGGCACCGCTGAAAGGTGAAGCTCTGACGCCGGAACAGCGTGAGATTCAGGAACTGAAGCGCAAGCTGCGGCGGGTGGAGGAAGAAAAGGAAATATTAAAAAAGGCTACCGCTCTCTTGATGTCGGACTCCCTGAGCAATTCTCGATAATCGAGCGACTTGAAGAGAGCTATGCGGTGCAGCACTTGTGTCAGGTGTTTGGGGTGCATCGCAGTAGCTACCGGGCCTGGCGTAGCCGGGACAGAAGGCCCTGTGACTGGATCAGGTTGTCGAGGCGCATACCGTCAGTAACGGCTCTGCCGGCGCTCGCAGCATCGCCAAAATGGTCACGCAGGCTGGAACACCGCTGAGTCGTTATCGGGCCAGCAGACGGATGAAGCAGTTGGGGCTGGTGAGTTCACAGCCGCCAAGCCACGCCTACAAGAAGGCTGATCAGCCGCACCTGGATATCCCGAATTTTCTCGATCGGGAGTTCGACGTAAAGGAGCCCAATCAGGTATGGACTGGCGACATTACCTATATTTGGACAGGGGCACGCTGGGCTTATCTGGCGGTAGTCATCGACTTGTATGCCCGTAAGCCCGTGGGTTGGGCATTATCTTTGTCTCCGAATACGGAGCTGGTGAAGAAGGCACTGACCATTGCCTACGAATCGCGTGGAGAGCCACCGGACATCCTGTTTCATTCGGATCAGGGTTGCCAGTACACCAGCCTGGCATTCCGGCAGGTGCTCTGGCGATATCGGATGACGCAGAGTCTCAGTCGCCGTGGCAATTGCTGGGATAATGCCCCGACAGAGCGCTTCTTCAGGAGTCTGAAAACGGAATGGATGCCAGAGATTGGCTACCCCAATGTTGGGTCGGCGAAGCAATCTGTAACTGATTATATGATCGGTTACTACAGCAGCCTCAGGCCGCACAGGCATAACGATGGACTGCCGCCGAATGTAGCAGAAAAGAACTACTGGAATGCTCAAAATACGGTGGCCAAAATCACTTGACCACTACACTTCACCACTTCAGCGTCTTCTTATTGCCGCACCGGGTCTCGAAAACTTCACCTGAATTGGGTGCTTGTAGATATTGAGCTTGCGCTTGGCACGGCCTATGCTTCTGGTGCTGCTTGATGTCTTGTTGGCGATAGGCGTCGGGTTGAAAAGACCGATGACATCGACTGCCGAATTTCGACTTGTCGCATCAGAGCTTCAAGGTGGTTCTTTAAGTCAAGCTAAGCTTTCAGCCGGGCGTCATTCTGTAGCTTATCCAGATCCTCTTGAAGCTGCTTCGATTTCTGCCCTTTTTCCATATAGATTTTAAGTAGGGATATTGCGGCTCCTGATGTTTTTAAGTGAGAGGGACGGAAGGTTTCAATTGTTTCGCTATCCTGATGGAATCTATATATGATTAGCTGCTTTTCTTGCGGCGGTGGCATGCGTGCAACCTTGTGCTGACAAGGGGTGCCATTTAGTCAGGAACTGGTAATACTGGTCTCACGACAGAGACTTAGTATGGGGAAGGGGGAAGCATGATGCTCTTGGCATTCTTTGCCGGTTTGCTGTTACTGATTCTCGGTGCCGAGGGGCTGGTGAGGGGCGCCTCGCGGCTGGCCACCCGCGTCGGCATGTCACCGCTGATCATTGGCCTGACGGTGGTGGCCTTCGGCACCAGCTCGCCGGAGCTGGCGGTGAGCCTCAAGGCGGCCCTCGATGATCAGGCGGGCATCGCCATGGGCAACGTCGTGGGCAGCAATATCTTCAACGTGCTGTTCATCCTGGGCGTCTCGGGGCTTATCGTGCCTCTGGTGGTGGCGCAGCAGCTTATCCGCTTCGACATCCCGCTGATGGTGGGGCTGTCTCTGGCTGTGCTGCTGCTGGCGATGGATGGCGGGGTCAGTCGCCTCGACGGTGTGCTGCTGGTTGCCGGCCTGGGCGCCTACCTGGTGTTCCTGTTTCGCCAGAACGCCAAGGCGCCCTCGATGGAGGCTGCTCCGGACGGCGAATCGGCTCCTTCATCCCTCGGCATCAACCTGCTGTACGTGGGGGTCGGCCTGGCCATGCTGGTGCTGGGCTCGCGCTGGCTGGTGGGCGGCGCGGTGAGCTTTGCCCAGTCGCTGGGCATCAGCGAGCAGGTTATCGGCCTGACCATCATCGCCGCCGGTACTTCGCTGCCAGAGGTGGTCACCTCGATCATCGCCGCGCTGCGTGGCGAGCGCGATATCGCCGTGGGCAACGTGGTAGGGAGCAACGTCTTCAACCTTCTTGGCGTGCTGGGGCTCACGGGCTTGCTTGCCCCCTCGGGCATCGCCGTCTCCGACGCCTTGCTTGGGTTCGATATCCCGGTGATGATTGTTGTTGCCCTGGCTTGCCTGCCGATCTGCTTCACCGGCGGGGTGATCAACCGCTGGGAGGGTGGCGTGCTGCTGGCCTACTACTTGGCCTACACCCTCTACCTGATCCTTGCGGCCACCGACCACGACGCCCTGCCAGTCTTCAGCGCCACCCTGCTCTATTTTGCACTGCCCCTGACGGCAATGACGCTGGCCGTGTTGGCGGTGCAGGAGCGACGGAGGAGAGCGGAGGGGTAATGCGGCCAGTCTGGTGAACCTCCCTGACTCCCTGCCGACCCATCGCTGGAGTTTTCAGCCTCTCGTCAGCTGGGCTCAGCCTTACCTTGGCTTGGCCGATAAGAGAGAGTGAGCGGATGATCCCCTCTTGCAGGCAGGAGCGGGCACACTGCTCCTCGTGGTTGGGCAGAACCGACTACCGTAGTGACAATGAGGAGTCTTGATGGCCTGCTGCACGCCGCCTTCGAGCACTCCCTGGATGCACTGATGGTTGTTCAAGGAGAGGCCGGTGGCGGGTTTCGCTACCTGAAGGTCAGTGAGACCTTCTATCGAGGCCACCGGCTTTGCTCGGGATCAGGGCGAGAATGCCCGCCTTGAAGCGTTCCTGCCCGCCGAGTAGGCGGCAAGCCTGGCCGAAGAATACCGTCGCTTTCTAGCACAGGGCGGCACCGTTGAGTATGAGCGCCCCATCGAGGTCCCAGTGGTCAATGCACCTGGCATGTCCGCCTGCGTCCCATGGGACCATTCAGTTCCCAGAGACTAATCTTCTCTGCCCGCGACATCACCTGGTCCAGTAATTTCGCTCAGCAGCTCACCACGGTTGCTACCTTCATGACTGGCTTCGTATTACAACTCTGCTTGTCCCCGGAAGGGCACTGAAGTGGACCCTTTCCTCTGGACCGTCTGACAGGTCATCTAATCTCGGATCGGGTCATTATCGGCGTCAGGCGGCCTGTGTCAGTGGATGAGGGAAGTACATCTCATCAGGTGTTGCATCATCCAACCCCTGGTGGGGTCATTCCCGGTTGTATCAGGTGAAATAGCGCCTCAATTCCTGCTTCAGATGAGCCCCGTCCTTGAAGGCCGTAAGGTAGGCGCATTCATGCTTCACGCTGCGCCGAGCCTCTCCACGAAGATGTTGTCCCGGTAGCAGCCCTTGCCGTCCATGCTGATGGCCACACCATGAGTCTCGAGGACGTCGGTGAAGGCCTGGCTGGTGAATTGGTACCCCTCGAGTTGAAGATCTCCGGCGATCCGTGACGTGCCAGTGCCTCGTCCAGCGCATCGACACAAAAGTCCTTATCCAGCGTGTTGGAGGCTCGCCAGAACAGCACTCGACGACTGTGCCAGTCCATCACCGCCACCAGGTACATGAACCCGCGTGCCAGCGGAATGTGCTGATGTCGGTCGCCCACACCTGATTCGGCCGGTCGATCGTCAGGCCGCGCAGTCGGTAGGGATAGATGCGATGCCCCTTGCGCGGCAGGCTGGGACGAGGCCTCTAATAGACGGCCTGAATCCCCATCTGGCGCATCAGACGACGGACCTGCTTGCGGTTGACCCGGTGGCCCAGCCGATAGAGATGGACGGTCATCCGGCGTGACCCATAGACCGGCGTCAGCAGGTGCTGTTGATCTATCAGGCGCATCAGTACCAGATCCTCGGTCAGCCACTCGCGCTGGCGGTAGTACAGCGACGAGCGGCTGATACCAAGTAGCTGACAATGCCGTCTCAGACTCGAGGTGGCGGGGGAGGGCGGCTCGATCATGGCCAGGCGCTGTGCCCGGCGCAATGATCGAGCCTGCGTCATAAAAAATCCCTTTCCACCGTCAGCTAACTGATCTCGCGGTAGAGGGTGTCGGTCTCCTCCTGGCTGTTCTGGGCGGCCAGCTCCGAGGTGGTCTGGTCGCCCTTCAGGGCGACGAGAGCCACCTTGGCCCTGAAGTCACTGCTGTACTGCCGACGTTTCCTGCTCATGATCAGTTTCTCCTGGTCGGTCTGACCAGAGCTTAGCGCCTGGTCCGAATTTCGGTGACCACTTCAAATGATTGTTGTGGCGCCAATCCTGGAAACGTGTTTGCCTGAGATCAGAATCTTACGCTTGTATCTTCGAATTCGGGTGCTGAAAGCACATTGATTTTCCAAAAGCTTAAGTTGACGCTGCTAATGTTTTGTCATTCAAAAATGACAAGAGTTTTTTGCATAGTAAAGGGTGATCCGGGGTTTATAGGGAGAAATTTATGGATTTTATCGGAAATATTGTTTTATCTGAGTTTTCGGATTTTAATGATTTGGGTGAGTTCGTAGTTGTTGTTATTAGATTGTTGCTCGCTGCCCTCTTGGGTGGCCTACTTGGGCTCGAACGAGAGCAGCGTGGAAAGGCTGCTGGGATACGCACCCATATGCTGGTTTGCATGGGGGCTGCACTATTTATTTTTATCCCGCAGCAAGCGGGTATCTCGGATTCGGAGATGAGTCGTGTCATTCAGGGCGTGATTGCCGGCATCGGCTTTCTTTGTGCGGGAACTATCATCATTGGCAAAGATAACCAAGGTGCTACAGGGCTTACCACGGCGGCTGGCATTTGGTTCACGGCCGCCATAGGAATAGCAGTTGGATTGGGACGCGAGCAAACCGCTGTGCTGTGTACGGCTTTGGCTTGGATGGTACTGTATGTAATGCCTTTCTTTATTAGTTTAACTCGTAAAAAAGTTCCATAACTCGGACGCCCAAACATTCAATCATTACCTGCCGGTTTTCCAATGTGATGAGTATCGAAAGCTTCAATATTTATCTCGGCGCCTACTATAGCCGGGTCGATCATGAGGAAATCGACAATATAGATGATGCCGACCGCTACGGTGGTCGACTGCGTTTCAAGTATTTGTTCTAGGAAGTCAAGTTGCTAGCCTGAATATTGCACCAGTGTCGCGAGTTCTGCCCGGCGGGTGAGCAGGCCAGCTCTTCATGCTGGATGGCGCGAGAATCGGTCATTTTGTGACCGATTTCCCGCCTTCAAGACGCACTGCCCCCCACCCCCGTTGTTTATGTCGTGCCGGGGACAGCACCCTGCCGGTCATCCCGGCACCAGTTTCTTGATCATCTTGAGGAAGAGGTCCTGGTCGGGGTAGTGGCTGGTAGAAGTGACTTCGCAAGCCCGCAGGGTTCACGGAGTCTCTGTGGTTGATTCGGTAGTGTAGTCGAGCACTTTCTCGATGCGCCCCTGAACTCGTCCGGCGCTTTGTCTCAGGCCCCAGATGCGCTGAGACGTGTCGCGTGGCCATCTACCCATGGTGAATAAATTTGATAGTTTGGCGCGAGGCTTATCTTGGGATGTCATCGATGACGTCGCCCCAGCTTAGGCCTACCAAGCAATCTTGTTGGGGTCGCTGTTGGGGTCGGAAGTGATTTTGAAGAGTATTTCGAGGTGAGGGTTCAAGCTGACATATTGATTTTACTGGCGCCCCCATCAGGATTCGAACCTGAGACCTTCCCCTTAGGAGAACTACGATAAACGGTTTCACGGGGTTTCAATCAGTTTCAATCTATTCCATTTTTTACTTTAAATACAGTTTGTTGAGCCATTTTTTAGTCCCATGGTGTCTCGCTGAATATCAGACTATACTGGTTTCGTGTGGGGGCGTATGTGGGGGCGAAATCGCCCCGCCCCCACACTGATAACCGAGGACACCACGCCATGGCCGCACGCCAGCCCCACCAGAAGCCCATCAGTACAGATCGTCAGGTTGCCGCCTTCGCTCCACCCGAGGGTCAGGACAAGGCCCGTTGTGCCGTCGCCAACAAGGCGGCCGGGGGGCTTTCCTTGTATGTTCGTACCGACCGGCAGGCTAAGGCATGGGTCTATCGCTTCCGACTGGGCGGCAAGCTCATCGAAATGACGTTGGGGCGCTATCCGGGCATGAAGCTGGCAGAGGCACGGAAAGCCCACACGGCGGCCGCCAAGCTGGTAGAGCAGGGGATCGACCCGCGGAAGCACCGCGAGGCGGAGAAGGCCCGCAATGAGACCGCCTGGACGATGGGAGAGGCGTTCGAACGGTGGGCCGGATTCTATGCAGAGGCCCCGACCAAAGGCGGTCACCCGCCAACCGAGCGAACCGTTGCCCAGCACAAGGGGCGCTGGCGCCTGCACTTGGCCCCACGCTTGGCTAAGTTTTACGTCCGAGACGTGACCCGCCGGCTGCTTATCGAGGTTCTGGAGGACGCCGCTGGTGCGTCAAAGGAGGAGGCGCGCAAGTGTCTTAACTTGTTGCGCCAGTTGCTGGACTACTGCGAGGACCGGGAGCAGGTCGACGATAACCCCGCCGCCGGCCTGACACCGGCCAAAATCAAGGCACGCCCCGGAAAGCCCCGCGACCGTCACCTTAGCCTGCCGGAGTTGCGCGCCTTGTGGCAGGCCATAACGGACGCCCGCCACATCCCGGAGGGGCTGGCCGCCACCGCTGTCATGGGCGCCAGCACCGCCAATGCTATCCGACTGCTTATCCTGACGGGGTGCCGCCGGACCGAGGTCGCCGCGATGCGCTGGGATGAGGTGTCGCGGGATGCCTGGACGATTCCCCCCGAGCGCGCCAAGTCGCGTCGAGCGCATCGCGTATACCTGGCACCGCTGGCGCTGGAGATACTGCGAGAACAGCGCCAGCATACCGAAAGCCCGTTTGTGTTCCCCAGCCTGACCGCCCCAAGCAAGCCGGTTCACCCGGACAGCCTGAGCACCGCGGTTGCACGGTTGCAGGGCAGGAGCCGCAAAGAACACGACGAGACCGCCCCGCTGTACAGCCTGCCCCCGTTCACCACGCACGACCTTCGCCGGAGCGCCGCCACCCGTTGGACCGAGGACCTGCTAGCTGAGCCGCTGTTGGTCGAGCAAATGCTGGGCCATGCCCCACCCAAGCTGGTCGCCACCTACAACCACGCCGCCCGCTGGCCAGCGCAAAAGGACGTTTGGAAGCGATGGGCGGAATTGGTCGCCGAACGGATCGCTGCCGAACCTGGCGCCAATGTGGTACCGCTTCGAGGGTAAGCGTGACTGATAAGACCGACGCTGTAGGTGACTTAGGTGGACATTGAAGAGGACGTTAAAAAGGACGTTAAAGAGGATGTTAATCTAGACAAAACAATGACTTACAAAAATTTCTGCTTGTAAAGTTCCCCCTGCCGCCGCTAGAGTTCAGAAAGTTCGGGATGTCCCCGCACGCTACCCAATCGGTGGGAGGAAGATTCGATGAACATCGCAAACCAGCAACGCTCATTTTTGAACGCCCGGGAGGTGGCAACCCGTTACGGAGTAGCAGTGTCGACGGTTTGGCGCTGGGGTCAGGCCGGCGTGTTTCCTAGCCCTGTAAAGCTGGGGCCTGGCTGCACTCGCTGGCGCCTGGAGGACCTGGAGAGCTTCGAGGCTTCCAAGGAGGTGGCACATGGCCGCAACTAAGCCCGAGCCCCTGTCCTGGATGAGCATGGCGGAAAAAACAGCCCATATCCTGGATGACGTGGCGCACTTCCACCACTGGCTCGACCGGGGCGCCCGGATCGAACCGGAAACCGACGAAACCCGGCGGGCCGTTCGCCGCCTGCTGCGGGCATGGCCGCAAGCTGTGGAAGCTGCCGAAAAGGGGAATCACCGCAGGAAGGCAGACAAGACGATGCAGGCTGCCTTCGCGGTGCGGGAGATCCGGCTGGCCCTGAGTGCTGGCGCCCGGATCATCGAACCGGAAACGAAAACGCCCGGAGCCAACCCGAGGGGCTAGGTCCGAGCGCTTGCGCGTGTACTTTCCTGGAGGAGATCAGGGCTGACAGTTTGGCGACCGGATGCCTTGAACCTTCCGAAACCCGCGCCAGCACTGGCCACGGGATGACTGAAGCCTAACCCATGACCGGCAGCCGTTCAACCTGGAGTTGAACCCCCGCCAGCCCGGGCAGGCGCCCCCCTAGCCGTGCTGGTGCCTTCGAACCTGGAGGACCAGCAATGGCCGCCATTGCACCCCCTACGTCCCGGCAGCGCCGTCTGCTGGAGGCCCTGGCACGCGGTCCGGTGAGCCGTGAGGATGCCGACCCCACCGCCCCGGCTACCAATGGGCCCCACTTCATCGGCACGCTTCGCCGGGCCTATCGGCTGGCGCTGCCGTGTGAGCGTATCCCTTGTATGACCATCGACGGGGAATCGTCATGGCGTGGCGTGTATATCCCCACCGCTGTGGATCGCCGGAGGATCGCGCGTATCCTTGCCGCCACCAATACGGAGGGCGCCGCATGACCGCGACCGTGGTTCGCCTTCGCCCATCGCCGGCCATCGACCCCGAGGCCCTGGGGCTGCCCCGTACCTTCCTCGAGGCGCGTTTTTGCTCGGGCGTGGGCCAGTATCACAGCCCCGACAACAAGCACGCCCCGCGTGCTCTGGAGACCATCACGGGCGCCGGGGTGGTGGCCTTGATGAATCACCCCCAGCGGGTCGACAAGGCCCACGCACGTTGGGCTATTTTCTCCGAGTACCTGAGCCGCGGCGCGGAGGATCAGCGCCAGCATGGGCGGTTCTACGCCTTGTGGGCGGACCTGGACCACAACCCGCCGGAGTTGCAAGACGCCGCCGATTGTCTGGCCGCTGACCTTGGCGCTACCGTGCTGGGCTATACCAGCGCCAGCGCCACGGAGGACAACCCGAAGGCCCGGCTGTTGATTCCCCTGGCCTCCGTCTGCCCGGGCAGCCGTGTCGAGGCTTGCCAGCGTATCTTGAATGACCGGCTCGCGGTGCTGGGGATCACCCCCGACCGGGCCAGCGAACGCGCCAGTCAGCTTTGTTATCTGCCCAACCGCGGGGAGTTCTACGCCGCGACTTCCGGGGAGGACGAGCTGGCGTTTCTCGGGTTTGACTGGGCGAAGACCTTCGCTGCCGAGTTGGCAGCCCATGACAAGGCCGAAGCCAAGCGACGGGAGGACCTGGAGCGGAGGCAGGCGGAGGCAGGCGCCAAGCTGCGAGAACGGCAGGCAACCGGGCAGGCTAGCCCCATCGGTGCGTATAACGACGCCCACCCGTTACCGCTGGTGCTGGAAGCCCACGGCTACCGGCAGCACAGCACCCGCTGGCTGTCGCCGCTGTCCGAGTCCGGCACCCCGGGCGTGACTATCACCAAGGACGGTACCCGCTGGCATACCGCCCACGAAAGCGACCGGGCCGCCGGCCTGCCGGAGTGGGGGGACGCCTTCGACCTGCTGACGTTCTGGGAACACGACGGCGACCGGGCCGCCGCCCTTCGGGCCGTGGGCGCCATGATGACCACGGAGGACGGGCGCACCCTGACCGAGTTCAATCAGGATCGCTGGCGCGACAGCCTGCGGAGTGACGCCCTGGAGGCGTTCGACGATGAAGGCGACCCGGAGGACCCGGGCGGCGACGATGCCCCCCTGGAGGACGACCGCAAGCGCCATCGGGGAGCGTTCGGGTTCGTCCATGCCGGGGAGCTGGTCGCCAATCTGCAGCCGGTGTCGTGGCTGGTCCGGGGTTATCTGGAGGCCGATTCCCTGGCGCTGGTCTATGGGGAGCCCGGGCACGGAAAGTCTTTCCTGGCCATCGACCTGGCCGCCAGTATCGCCACGGGGACGCCCTGGCACGGGGCGGAGACCAAGCCGGGGGCCGTGTTCTATATCGCCGGGGAGGGACACAACGGGCTTTCCCGCCGCCTCAAGGCGTGGGAGCTTCACCGTGGGGCTAGCCTGGCAGAGGGTGGGTTGTACGCTTCAAAGCGGGCCGCCCCGTTGGATGACAAGGACAGCGCCGCCGAAGTGCTGCGGGTCGTGGATGGCCTGGCCACGGAGACCGGGCAGAACCCCGCCCTTATCGTGGTGGACACCCTGGCGCGTTGCTTTGGAGGTGACGAGAACAGCGCTACGGATATCGGGACTTTCGTCAACAACCTGGACGCCTTGCGGCATCGCTGGCGCTCAACCGTTTTGGTGGTCCACCACAGCGGCAAGGACGCCGCACGGGGTGCCCGCGGCTCTACGGCGTTGCGTGGTGCCGTGGATGCCGAGTACCGGGTAACCAAGGCCCCCGCCGGCCTGGTGACCCTCGAGGCCACCAAGATGAAGGACGCCGACACGCCCGGCCGCCGGGCCTTCCGGCTGGCGCCTATCGAACTGCCTTTGACGGATGACGACGGGAAGCCGGTTTGGTCCTGCGCACCCGAGCCGACCGAAGCTCGGGTAGGGGCACCGAAACGGCCGAAGGGGAAGCACCCCCGTCGCGTGTTGGAGATCCTGGAGAATCTGGTCGCCTTCCCGGATGACGTGGAAAGCGGGGAGGGCGGTTGCCGGGTAGCCCTGGAAACGTTGCGCCGAGAGCTGGATAAGGAAGGCGTAGACCGCCGCCGGGTACCGGAAGCCCTGGACAGTTTAGCCAAGCTGGGGTGGATCTTCGCCGAAGACGATGGCGAAACGGTGAACTTACTGCACTCCTCCTGACCTGCCGTTATGCCGTCCGGGGTGCCGCCGGGTTGCCGCCCCTTATAGGGGGGGCGGCAAACCCGGCAAACGGTGCAACCCGGACAACCCGGACGATAGGCGGACGTTACTCGGACGATAGGCGGCGGATACCCGGCGAAACCCGCCGGGTTGGTTACCCGGCACCCCCAGCCCTGGCTAACCCTGCCCGTCTGAGGTCGCGGGTCCTTCCTGGGGGTTCCGTTGCCCACGAGAAGCGCGGAGCGTGGGCAAAGAGAGTTCGGGAAATTTTCCGGGACAACTCCGATATCAGTCTTAAGTTTACAGCGCTAGGTGCCGAATCCCGGTTTTTCCGGGATTCAGCAGTCAACCGACGGTTGACTCTGGCACGCTCCGAATCGGGGAAAATCCGGGATTCAGGCCCTTGCCGTGTCAACTACTGGCGGGATTTAGGCTTTACAGGTGCGGGGGTTCCGCAAGCTGCCGGGTTGTGCGATACCGGGTCGAGGGATTGTCACAAGACACGACACGGGGGGATAACACAATGACAGACCCGCACAGCACCGAAGAAGGCATTTCTGTCGCCGACGTGGTTTGGCTAATGCGTCAGTATGTCGACCGCTATCACCGTAGGCACGGCTGTCGCCCTGCCTTCGTTTCCATTGGTCGCGTCGAGTGGGAGGCCGCAGGCAAACCCAAGATGGCTGGTGGCGCTCGCCTAGTGCCCATAGACAACGCCGAAACACGCCATCCGGTGCCGCGATGCTGAGTTGAACCGGGTATGAGCGCAACCCCCACGCCTGGGCTAACCTGAATTAGGCAAACCGGATGGAGGGGATAGTATGCGAAGGATGATTGCCTGGTTGACACTGGGGGCGCTGCTGGCAGCCCCCACCACATGGGCTAGTGACTGGTACTTGAAAAAGGGCCATATCGTTTGCACGACGAAGGCCGCGATTCATGAGCAAATGCAGTACATATCACACAACGTCAACGAGGCCGTGAGCGGCTGCGGGGCGACAGGCGAGCGTTACCGAGTGGTCCCACTGGATATTAACGTTTTCGATTATAACAAGGTCCGAATCATCAAGTTGAAGGGCAACGTTTGGGCTGCGCATGAAGCTCTAGAGTCGGTGAGGGACACGCCGAAAACCCGGCCATGATCCACGCGACCGAGATAGGCCCCGCACCCGCGGGGCTTTTTTGCGGGCGCGTGAGGGGAACGTTAGCCGGGCTTCACGGTCGCTTTGCTTTCGTTCTTACAGGACAGGGTGGCTGGATGGTCGGCCATACCTTGCAGAGTGTGGGGGCGTGCGTGGGGGCGGAAGCGTTTCTGGCAAGTCCGAAAACGAGCAATTTGTTCATAATGTATTGATTTCGCTGGCGCCCCCATCAGGATTCGAACCTGAGACCTTCCCCTTAGGAGGGGGACGCTCTATCCAGCTGAGCTATGGGGGCGCGACGAGGCGCATTATAAGCGCCTGAACCGCCAAGATAAACCCGCCACGGCCCGTGTCCTTGCCGCAGGCCATGAGTCCGGCGGGATTCCCGGGTAGAATGCGCGGCAAACCCGCGACCGGTGGCCAGCATGTCAGACCCCGCTTTCCCTCTTTCACCGGCTGGCGATCGTCACTTCGACGGGCTGGCCGACAAGTTCGCCGCGAGCCTCTACGGCGGGGCCCGCGGCGAGCTGCGCCTGGCCTTGCTGGACCGCCTGCTGCCTGAAATGCTCGACCTGCACGGCCAGCCGCTGCTCGACGTGGGGGGCGGACTGGGTCAGCTGGCCGGCTGGTTTGCTGCACGCGGCCACGCCGTGACCCTGGCCGAGCCCTCCGGGGAGATGCTGGCACGGGCTCGGGAATCGCTGGCGGGGCATGAGGTCAACCTACTGCAGGCACCGCTCCAGGCGCTGCCGGAGCTGGCGCCCGGCCCCTGGCCGCTGGTTGCCTGCCATGCCGTGCTGGAGTGGCTGGCGGACCCGCGCGGGGCCCTCGCCACCCTGGCCGGCCTGCTGGCGCCGGGCGGTCAGCTCTCGCTGATGGTGTTCAACCGCGATGCCCTCCGGCTCTCCAACGTGGTCAAGGGCAACCTGGAGAAGGTCCTGGCCGACCGGCTCGAGGGCAAGGGACTGCGCAAGCGGCTGACGCCGATCTCGCCGCTGACCCATGGTCAGGTCGCGGCCTGGAGTGCCGAGAATGGCCTCAGGATCCGCGAGGTGGCGGGCATCCGGGTCTTTGCCGACTACCTGCGCCAACCGCCAGAGAGCGATGCCGACCGGGAGCGACTGCTGGCGCTGGAACAGCGCTATTGCCGCGTCGATCCCCACTGGCGGCTGGGCCGCTACCTGCTCTATACCCTGGAACGCCCGCTCGAGGAGGCCACCGCATGAGTGCCGAAACCCCCGTCTGCCAGCTGCTGGAACGCCAGGGCAGCGACTACCGCGGCTGGCTCTGGGTGGCGCCGCCCCGAGATGCCTGGCTGGAGGTCGGGGAGGGGAGGCTGCTCTCCGCCGACGAGGCCGTGCTCGCCGACTGGCGGGCCAGGGGGCGGGGGGCGCACTCACCCTTCGAGGGTGTCGCGCCGGCCCCGCCGGGGGCGGTGCTGTTCTGGCCCAAGAGCCATGCCCTGGGGGAGTGGTGGCTGCTGTGGCTCTGTGCCCACCTGCCGCCGGGGACCCCGCTGCAGCTGGTGGGCGAGAACCAGGGCGGCATCAAGCGAGTCCTCAAGGCGCTGGCGGCCCTGGGGCTCGGGTGTCGCAAGCTGGACAGCGCCCGCCGCTGCGGTCTCTACGCGACCCGTCTGGATCGGGTGGGCATCGACCCGGACGAGGCCTGGACCACCTTCGAGGCGGCGGGCATTCGGCTGGTCAGCCACCCGGGCGTGTTCGGCCACGGCAAGCTGGATGAAGGTACCCGGCTGCTGCTGGAACAGTTACCGGCACGCCTGGCGGAGGGGGGCGAGGTTCTTGATGTAGGCTGCGGCGACGGCATCCTGGCGGCCTGGCTGGCCCGGCGCGGGGCGCGGGTCACGGCGGTGGATGTGGGCCACTTCGCGGTGGAAGCGACCCGGCGCACCCTGGCAGCCAACGACCTCGAGGGCGAGGTCCTGCCGAGCGATGTCTATACGGCACTGGGGGAACGTCGCTACGACGCCATCGTCAGCAACCCGCCCTTCCACCAGGAACGGGCGATCGACTATGGTCCGGCGGGGCGGCTGATCCTCGAGGCACCCGACCACCTGCACCCCGGCGGCCAGCTGATCCTGGTGGCCAATGCCTTCCTGCCCTACCCGGACCTGCTGGAGCGCGCCTTCGGCGCCTTCGAGGTCCTGGCCGACGATCGACGTTTCCGGGTCTATCGGGCCGTGAAGGGCTGATCAAGCCTGCGGGTCGCGATAAACGATCTCGGTGATCACGTAGGTGGTCTCGCCGCCCGGGGCGGCCACCGTCACCTCGTCTTCCAGCGCCCGGCCGAGCAGGGCCTTCGCCAGCGGCGCGTCGACGCTGATCCAGCGTTTCGTGGTGTCGGTCTCGTCGTGGCCAACCAGGCGAATATGCATCTCCTCGCCTGCCTCGTCCTCCAGGGTGACGAAGGCACCGAAGAAGACCTTGCCGGTGTCCGCCGGCAGACGGTCCACCACGGTGAGCTCGTCGAGGCGCTTGGTCAGGTAGCGGATGCGCGCGATGACCCGGTTGAGCTCCTTCTTGTTGTAGGTGTAGTCGGCATTCTCGCTGCGGTCGCCCAGCGCCGCCGCCTCGCCCACCTTGGTGGAGAGGGCGGGGCGCTTGACCCGCGAGAGGTGGTCGAGGATGCCGCGCAGCCGTTCGGCCCCCTCGGCGGTGATCAGGTTGCTCTTGGGTTCCTGGCGCGGGTCCTTGGCGGGATCCCGCCAGCGCGTCATGTTGCGGCCCTTCATCCCGTCGGCTCCTCCTGCTGTCGAGGGAGCAACATACGCCATCGACCGAGAGGCGCCAAGCCGGGGGAGGGGCAACTGGCGATTGATTCAAACGTTCGTTACATTACGGGTGTCCTACGACCATAACAACATCGTGACAAGGAGATGCCCCATGCTGCGACGCAAACCGTTCGCTGTCGCCTTCTGCCTGGCGCTGGCCGCCGCCCCGCTTTCCCAGGTCCTGGCCCAGGCCCTGGAATGGGAGGACGAGCTCTTCTCCCTGCGCCATCGCTGGGAGCGGATCACCACCGAGGTGGCCCCGGAGCGCCGCGAGGCCGCACTCGAGTCGCTGGCGGAGGAGAGCGAGAGCCTCGCCGAGTCCCATCCGCAGCAGAGCCGGGTACTGGTCTGGCGGGGGATCATCCTCGCCTCCCATGCCCGTGAGGCCGGAGGGCTTGCGGCGCTGGGCTCGGCCAAGGAAGCGCGCCGGCTGCTGGAGCGTGCCATCGAGCTCGACCCCGAAGGTCACAACGGCTCCGCCTGGGTGACCCTGGGAGCACTCTATCACCGCGCGCCGGGCTGGCCGGTGGCCTTCGGCGATGCCGAGACCGCCGACCAGATGTTCCGCCGTGCCCTGGCGATCCGCCCGCAGGGCATCGACGTCAACTACTATTATGCGGCCTTCCTCGACGACGAGGAGCGCCGCGGCGAAGCCCTCGAGCATGCCCGCCGCGCCGTGGAAGGCCAGGCCCGGAAGGCCCGCCGGGCCTCCGACGAGGCGCTGCGCGAGAAGGCCAGGGCGCTGCTCCAGCATCTCTGAGGTTGGCCGAAGGGCAGGGCGGTTGGCATTCCTGCCCCGGGTCCCGATAATGGGGCCTTTGCGCGACCCGGAGACCGGCATGAGCGAGACCCGCCCGCCCGCAGACGAGCAGGACCTGTCCCTCGCGGCGCCCTTCACGGCTGCCGACGTGGACCTGGCCGAGCGTCGCTGCTTGCATCAGGGCTTCTTTCGGCTGGAGGAGCTCCACCTGCGCCACCGCCTCTTCGAGGGCGGCTGGAGCGGCAGGGTGGTGCGCGAGGTGCACCACCGCCACGATGCCGTGGGGGTGCTGCTCTACGACGTGGAGCGCGACACCGTGGTGCTGGTCGAGCAGTTCCGTGCCGGCGCCCTCGACGACCCCGACTCCCCCTGGAAGCTGGAGGTGGTGGCGGGGCTCGTCGAGCGCGGCGAGAGTGTCGCCGAGGTGGCGCGCCGCGAGACCATGGAGGAGGCCGGCTGCGAGGTGGGCGAGCTGATCGAGCTGCACACCTACTACCCGAGCCCCGGGGCCTGCGACGAGCGGGTCACCCTGTTCTGCGGCCTGGTCGACAGCCGTGGCCTCGGCGGGGTGCATGGCCTCGACGAGGAGCACGAGGACATCCGCGTGCACGTGCTGCCGTTTACCCGAGCCTGGGAACTCCTGCAGGCCGGTCGACTCGACAATGCCATGTGCCTGATCGCCTTCCACTGGCTGGCCGGCGAACGCGCATCGTTGCGAGCAAGGAGGTAGCGTGCCGAGAAACGCCTATGTCACCGACCTGAAGACCCTGCAGGGCGAGTGCACCGCCAACTTCATCCGGCTGACCCGGCTGCTGGGCGACCTGGAGGTCGGCGAGACCCGCGAGGTCGAGCTGCACAACCATGGCCGTCGCCTGGGAGCCCTGTGCCTCAAGCTTCAGGAGCGCGCGCCCTATACCAGCATCGTGCGCGTCTCCCAGCGCGGGGTGCTCGATACGGTGATCGACACCCCGCGCATGCGCGTTCACCTCTACCACGACGTGCGCATGGCCGAGGTCACCGACTTCCAGCGCCAGCGTCACTTCGATGGCCGCTACCGCTATCCCAACTCGCGGATGCACCAGCCCGACGAGAAGCTGCAGCTCAACCGCTTCCTCGGCGAGTGGCTCGACCATGGCCTGGCCCATGGCCACTCCCTCGACCTGCCCCAACTGCCCTGATGAGGATGCGGTACTGATGCGACTGGTCCAGCTCACCGACTGCCACCTGCAGGCCGACCCCGCGGCCCGTGCCCGGGCGGGCTTCCCGCTGCGCCAGCTGGAGGCCGTGGTCGAGGTGGTGAACCGGGAGCGGCCGGAGCTGGTGCTGGTCACCGGCGACGTCAGCGATGACGAGACGGCGGCCTCTTACCGGCTGGCAGAGCAGGCGCTGTCACGGCTCGACGCGCCCTGGTTCTGGCTCCCCGGCAACCACGACCAGCCGGCGCTGATGGCCGAGTGTCGCGCGCTGCACGACGAGCTGGACCTGGGCAACTGGCGGGCGCTGCTGCTGGATACCCACGTCAGCGGCCGGCCCGGCGGCGAGCTGGGCGAGTCGGCCCTGGCTACCCTGGACGAGCGTCTCGCGGCCGACGACCGGCCGACGCTGCTGGTGATGCATCATCCGCCGCTGCCCGTCGGCTCGGCCTGGCTCGACGAGATCGGCCTGGCCGACGGCGAGGCCTTCTGGCGGGTCGTTGCTCACCATCCCCAGGTCCGCGCGGTGCTCTTCGGCCATGTCCACCAGGCCTTCCACGGCGCCCGTGCCCTGGGCGACGGCGAGGTGGCGGCCTATGGCTGCCCCGCCACCACCGACCAGTTCCTGCCCGGCTCCTCGACCTTCGCCCTCGACGAGGCCTCGCGTCCGGGCTATCGCCTCATCGAGCTTCGGGACGGCACGCTGGAGACCTGGGTGGAGCGCGTCGACCCGTGAGTGGCAAATAGCCGTATTGGCTATAAAAAGATAGTTATTAATTCTTTTGGGTTATTATTGGCCCGGCGTTACCCTGTCTCGCATGATCTCACCCGCCCAACGTCATGCGAGGTAGCCGGGCTATGAGCAGTCTTCACGCACCGTCACGCGAGAGCGCCGTCGAGGCCGCCGCCGACCTGGTCCCGTCGCGCCAGCGGCAGACCCACCTCCAGCAGCTCGAGGCCGAGTCGATCCACATCATCCGCGAGGTGGTGGCGGAGTTCGCCAACCCGGTGATGCTCTACTCCATCGGCAAGGACTCCTCGGTGATGCTGCACCTGGCGCGCAAGGCCTTCTATCCCGGGCCGCCGCCCTTCCCGCTGATGCATGTCAACACCACCTGGAAGTTCCGCGAGATGATCGAGTTCCGCGATCGCATGGCCGCGGAATCCGGCATGGAGCTGATCGAGCACATCAACGAGGAGGGGCGTGCCGCCGGCATCAACCCCTTCGACCATGGCTCGAGCGGCTATACCGACGTGATGAAAACCCAGTCGCTGAAGCAGGCGCTGGACAAGTACGGCTTCGATGCCGCCTTCGGCGGGGCGCGTCGCGACGAGGAGGCCAGCCGTGCCAAGGAGCGGGTGTTCTCCTTCCGCGACCGTCACCACCGCTGGGATCCCAAGAACCAGCGCCCGGAGCTGTGGAACCTCTACAACGCCCGGGTCAACAAGGGCGAGTCGATCCGTGCCTTCCCGCTCTCCAACTGGACCGAGCTGGACATCTGGCAGTACATCCACCTCGAGGGCATTCCCATCGTGCCGCTCTACTACGCCGCACCGCGTCCGGTGGTGGAGCGCGACGGCATGCTGACCATGGTCGACGACGAGCGGATGCCGCTGGCCGAGGGCGAGGTGCCCGAGGAGAAGTGGGTGCGCTTCCGTACCCTCGGCTGCTACCCGCTGACCGGCGCCGTGGAGTCGCGGGCGGACACCCTGCCCGAGATCATCCAGGAGATGCTGCTGACCCGCACCAGCGAGCGCAGCGGCCGCGCCATCGACCACGACCAGGCCGGCTCCATGGAGAAGAAGAAGCGCGAGGGCTATTTCTGATGTCACACCAATCGACCCTGATCGCAGAGAACATCGACCAGTACCTGCACGAGCACGAGAACAAGGACCTGCTGCGCTTCATCACCTGCGGCAGCGTCGACGACGGCAAGTCGACCCTGATCGGCCGGCTGCTGCACGACTCTAAGATGATCTTCGATGACCAGCTCGCGGCGATCACCCAGGCCTCGAAGAAGAGCGGCACCACCGGCGAGGCGGTGGACCTCGCGCTGCTGGTCGATGGCCTGCAGTCCGAGCGGGAGCAGGGCATCACCATCGACGTGGCCTACCGCTTCTTCTCCACCGACAAGCGCAAGTTCATCATCGCCGACACCCCAGGCCACGAGCAGTACACCCGCAACATGGCGACCGGTGCCTCCACGGCGAGCCTGGCGATCATCCTGATCGATGCCCGCTATGGCGTGCAGACGCAAACCAGGCGGCACAGCTTTATCGCCGACCTGCTG
This sequence comes from Halomonas sp. CKK8, assembly GCF_029625235.1. NCBI lineage: Bacteria > Pseudomonadati > Pseudomonadota > Gammaproteobacteria > Oceanospirillales > Halomonadaceae > Halomonas > Halomonas sp. CKK8. Next base: position 984,960 of record NZ_CP121193.1, read on the forward strand.
GGCATCCAGCACCTGGTAATCGCGGTCAACAAGATGGACCTGGTGGGCTTCGACCAGGCGCGCTTCGAGGAGATCGTCGCCGACTATCGCGACTTCGCCGGGCAGCTGGCCGCGCCCGACATCCACTTCGTGCCGCTCTCGGCGCTCGAGGGCGACAACGTGGTCAACCGCAGCGAGCGCATGCCCTGGTACTCGGTCGATGGAGAACCCGGCCCGCCGCTGCTCGAGCTGCTCGAGGGCATCGAGGTCAGCCGCGATCGCAACCTGACCGACCTGCGCCTGCCGGTGCAGGTCGTCAACCGACCCGACCTGGACTTCCGGGGCTATGCCGGCACTCTCGAGGCCGGCATCCTGCGCCCGGGCCAGGCGATCAAGGTGCTGCCCTCCGGGCGGGTCTCGACGGTCGAACGCATCGTCACCTTCGACGGCGACCTGGAAGCCGCCTGGCCGGGGCAGGCGATCACCGTGACCCTGGCGGACGAGATCGACATCTCCCGGGGCGACTGGATCGTTGCCGCCGACGCCGAGGTGGCCATGGCCGATGCCTTCGAGGCCGACATCGTCTGGATGCATGACGAGGCGCTCGCCCCCGGTCGCCAAGTCGATATCCGCCTGGCCGGGCGCTCCGTGTCGGGGCAGGTCGGCGAGATCCTCCACCAGGTGGACGTCAACAGCCTGGAGCGCCACCCGGCCGAGCACCTCGAGCTCAACGCCATCGCCCGCTGCCGTGTCGAGCTGACCGCCGAGGTGGCGCTGGACGACTACGGCACCAGCCCCGGCACTGGCAGCTTCATCGTCATCGACCGGCTCTCTAACGTCACCGTGGGCGCGGGGATGATCCGCGGCGTCGCCGATTCGGGTGACCGGCCAGCGGGCGAGGTGGACTGGGCCGGCTTCGAGCTGGAGCTCAACGCCCTGGTGCGCAAGTATTTCCCCCACTGGGAGGCCAGGGACCTGCGCGAGCTGTTGAAATAAGCACGCATGCCGCAAGGTGAGGGGCGCCGGGGACAGCTCGTAGAGGGGGTCCTATGCCAGGGATGGCATCGGTAGCGTACAGGGAGGTATTCACAGCGCCCCCTCATAGAGCTGTCCCCGAGTAAGCCCCGCCTGACTAGGTCCCGAAAGAACCATGCTCTGTTAGGGTAGGTCCAATGACCTGACCCCTCCCCGGAGCCTGCCCCGATGATCATCGTCCTGGCAATCGTGCTGCTGCTGGCCATCTTCCTGCTGCCCAACCTCTGGGCGAAGTGGGTGCTGGCGCGCCATGCACGCGGGCGCGACGAGTATCCCGGGACCGGGGGCGAGCTGGCCGACCACCTGATCCGGCGGCTGGGGCTAGAGGGGGTCAGGGACGAGGCGCTCGCCCCCGGTCGCCAAGTCGATATCCGCCTGGCCGGGCGCTCCGTGTCGGGGCAGGTCGGCGAGATCCTCCACCAGGTGGACGTCAACAGCCTGGAGCGCCACCCGGCCGAGCACCTCGAGCTCAACGCCATCGCCCGCTGCCGTGTCGAGCTGACCGCCGAGGTGGCGCTGGACGACTACGGCACCAGCCCCGGCACTGGCAGCTTCATCGTCATCGACCGGCTCTCTAACGTCACCGTGGGCGCGGGGATGATCCGCGGCGTCGCCGATTCGGGTGACCGGCCAGCGGGCGAGGTGGACTGGGCCGGCTTCGAGCTGGAGCTCAACGCCCTGGTGCGCAAGTATTTCCCCCACTGGGAGGCCAGGGACCTGCGCGAGCTGTTGAAATAAGCACGCATGCCGCAAGGTGAGGGGCGCCGGGGACAGCTCGTAGAGGGGGTCCTATGCCAGGGATGGCATCGGTAGCGTACAGGGAGGTATTCACAGCGCCCCCTCATAGAGCTGTCCCCGAGTAAGCCCCGCCTGACTAGGTCCCGAAAGAACCATGCTCTGTTAGGGTAGGTCCAATGACCTGACCCCTCCCCGGAGCCTGCCCCGATGATCATCGTCCTGGCAATCGTGCTGCTGCTGGCCATCTTCCTGCTGCCCAACCTCTGGGCGAAGTGGGTGCTGGCGCGCCATGCACGCGGGCGCGACGAGTATCCCGGGACCGGGGGCGAGCTGGCCGACCACCTGATCCGGCGGCTGGGGCTAGAGGGGGTCAGGGTCGAGATGACCGATCAAGGCGACCACTACGACCCCGAGGCGCGTCGCGTGCGCCTCTCCCGGGAAAACTACGAGGGCCGCTCGCTCACCGCGGTGACGGTGGCGGCCCACGAGGTGGGGCATGCCATCCAGCACCAGCAGGGCTACGCACCACTGCTGGCGCGCTCGCGGCTGGTGGCGGTGGCGCAGAAGGCCGAGAAGGTCGGTGCGCTGCTGATGATGGCCGCGCCCTTCCTGTTCGTGCTGACCCGCCTGCCGGGCGGCCTGGCCATCGTGGTGGCCGCCGCGGTGATCAGCTTCGGCACCGCCGCCCTGGTGCACCTGGTGACCCTGCCGGTGGAGTTTGATGCCAGCTTCCAGCGTGCCTTGCCGCTGCTCAAGGAGTATATCCCGCCCCGCGACCTGGCCGGTGCCCGCCACGTGCTCACCGCCTGCGCCTTCACCTATGTGGCGGCCTCCTTGGCCAGCATCCTCAACCTGGGGCGCTGGCTGGTGATCCTGAGGCGATAGGCCTGCTCCATCGGTGACAGCGCTACGCCTTCCCTGCCGGCAGTTAGCGCCATCGAAGACGAAGGTCGTGCGGGAACCACGGGGCCGGTACTAGGCTGGGAATCATCGACATGGCCAGGAGCGTGCATCCATGAATGGCAAGTCTCGTCCTGGTCACCGGACGGGGGCTCGAGGATGAAGCAGGCGCTTCGACACCTCTCCCTGTTCGTGAAGCGGCTGGTGGGGGTGGTGGCCAGGCCGATGAAGCCTGATCATGGTCACGGCGGCCTGACGATTACCCCCTATCGAGGCTATGGCTCGCGACGAGAAGCCTTCCTCACCGGCCGCGTGTTTCGTCAGTCGCCGCTGGGCAGGCTGGTGCCGCGCCGCGGCTTCCTGCGCGACCTGGCCGACGTGGTCCGTCGCATCGCCCGTCGTGGTGTGGCGGATGCCACTGTCAGGATCCATCTGGGCGACAGCCATCTAGCCGTGACCACCGACCGCGATGGCTACTTCGATGCCCACCTGCCGCTCGTCTCATCACTGCCACGCGACCGTTCCTGGCACCATGCCGAGCTGTGGGTCACGGCCGATAACGAGACGCCGGTGCGCGCCAGCGTGGAGGTCTATATCCCGGCCCAGGAGATCGACCTGCTGGTGATCAGCGACATCGACGATACCGTGATGTACACCGGCGTGGCCGACAGGCTGCGGATGCTCTACCGGCTGTTCATCGAGAAGCCCCACCGGCGTACGGCCTTTCCCGGGGTGGCATCGCTCTACCAGGCGCTGCACCGCGGTGCGGATGACCGGGGGGAGCGACCCATTCTCTACGTGTCCCGGGGGCCCTGGGCGATCTACGAGATGCTGGAGGCCTTCTTCCAGATCAATCGCATCCCGGTCGGGCCGATCCTCTTCCTGCGCGAGTGGGGCATCTCGGTGCGCCACCCCTGGCCGCGTCGGGCCGAGGATCACAAGCAGCGACTGATCAGCCACATGCTGGCGCTGTTCGAGGGGGTGCCCTGCATCCTGGTCGGCGACAGCGGGCAGCACGACCCCGAAGTCTACACCCGCATCGTCAAGGCCCACCCCGGACGCGTCGAGGCGATCTATATCCGTCGCGTGGACCGGGGGGTGGAGCGCCAGCGTGACATCCAGCTGTTGCGCGACCAGATACGCCACACCCGCTGCGACCTGGTGCTGGCAGCCGACAGCGTACTGATCGCGGAACATGCCCGGGCGCGCGGGCTCATCTCCGACCATGGGCTGGCGGCCGTGCGCCGTGATGTGGCCGGCATGGCCGACGATAGCGTCTGAGAGCCGGCCCCATCGATCGCGCCGCGTAGCTCAGACCGGTCGGTTGGCGATGACCACCGCGCGGCGCGGGGCGGGGCAGCCCTCGCGGGTCCGGCTCGGGTCCCCGGGATCGAGGAAGTCGGCAAGCGACTGGAAGGTCATCCACTCGGTGGCGCGCTGCTCATCCGTGGTGGTCACCGCCTCGTCCACCACGCGCACGTTCTCCAGGCCGCAGCGTTCGAGCCACCGGCAGAGCGCGGCCGACGACGGCAGGAAGTAGACGTTGGGCATGGCGGCATAGCGCTCTCCGGGGAGCAGCACCGTGGTGTCGTCGCCCTCCACTACCAGGGTCTCCAGTACCAGCTCGCCGCCGGGGCGCAGGGCCTCCCTGAGCTGCTGGATATGCTCCAAGGGTGAGGGGCGGTGGTAAAGCACGCCCATGGAGAAGACCGTGTCGAAGAAGGCGAGCCCTTCGGGCACCTCCTCGATGCCCACCGGCAGGAAGTGGGTACGCCCGCCATCGGCATCGCCGACGAAGTGGCGCACCGCCCGGAACTGCCAGAAGAAGCGCGGCGAGGGGTCGATCACCAGCACGAAGTCCGCCCCTTGACCTGCCATGCGCCAGGCGTGGTAGCCGTTGCCGCCGCCCACGTCCAGCACGCGGCGACCGGCCAGCGGCGCCAGGTGCGGCGCCACGCGCTGCCACTTCCAGTCGGAGCGCCACTCGGTGTCGATGTGAATGTCACCGAGCCGGTAGGGCCCCTTGCGCCAGGGGGCGAGCTTGGCCAGCAGATTGTGGCACTGGCGGCGCTGGCCCTCGGCGAGGTCGACCTCGACGCTGACGGTGTCGGCGTCCAGGCATACCTGCCTGTCGTCGGGCAGGGCGGGCAGCTTGGCCACGGCCTTCTCCCAGGCCGGCAGGTCGCCGAAGCGCTGTCGGTCCAGGCCGCGGGCCAGCTGGTCGGGGAGGCGGGCCAGCCAGGCGTCCAGCCCCTGGTCGAGGAAGGCCCGGTAGATGGCGCGGTGCTCGGGCGCGATCGGCATGTCAGGCGTCCTTGAAGGCGATCAGCGAAGCAAAATTGAGGAACTGGAACCAGGTGTGGGCGCGGGGAAAGCCGGCCCCGGCCAGGCGCTCGTGGTGGCCCGCCAGGGTGTCCGGCACCAGCACGTTCTCGAGGGCGGTGCGCTTCTGGCTGATCTCCATCTCGCTGTAGCCGTTGGCGCGCTTGAAGTCGTGGTAGCGCTCCACCAGCCAGGCGTTCTCCTGCTCGTCGGCGGCCTTGACCTTCTCCGAGAGCACCAGCACGCCGCCGGGCTCCAAGGCCTGGAACAGCCGCTGGATCACCGCGTCGCGGTCCCCGGGGGCGAGGAACTGGAGGGTGAAGTTGAGCACGATCATGCCGGCGGGGGCGTAGTCCAGGGTGCGGATATCGCCCTCGAGCACCTCCATGACGTGGTCGGGGCACTCCGCGGCCAGGGTCTTCCGGGCCCGCGTTACCATGGCCGGGGAGAGGTCCACCCCGGTGTAGCGGAAGGCGTCCGGCGGCAGCGTCCCGGCCAGCGCCAGGCCGGTGGCGCCCAGCGAGCAGCCCAGGTCGTAGACCCGCGCACCATGGCGCAGGTGGCGGGCGGCGATCAGCCCCAGCATGCCCAGTATCTGGCCGTAGCCCGGCACCGAGCGGCGGATCATGTCGGGAAAGCAGGCGACGACCTTCTCGTCGAACGAAAAGCGCGCCACCCGGTCCAGGGGTGTCGAAAAGATCGCGTCACGGTAAGATGCGTCACTCATGGAACTGGCCGGATTTCGTGGGAAAGGGGCGATATTCTACGCCTCGCCCACGCCGGCTGCACGACAGGACGTCAAGGAGGAAGCCATGACACACCCCACGATCGACCAGCGCCATGCCTGGCAGGCCCTGGCCGCGCACGCCCGCGAGATGCGTACCACCCACCTGAGCGAGCTGTTCACCGGCGCGCCGGGGCGCCACGCGGCCCTTACCCGCCGGGCGGCGGGGCTGACCCTGGATCTCTCCAAGCAGCGCTGGCGTGACGAGACCCTCGAGCGGCTGCTCGACCTGGCCCGGGAGGCCGAGGTGCCGGAGGCAATCCGCGCCCTGCTGGCCGGGGAGCGGGTCAACCGCAGCGAGGACCGGCCGGCCCTGCATACCGCGCTGAGGCTGCCGCCGGAGGCCAGCCTGGTGGTGGAGGGCGAGGACCTGGTGCCCTCGGTGCACGCCACCCTCGAACGCATGGCCACCATGGTCGAGCGCTTCCACGCCGGCCAGTGGCGGGGCGCCACCGGCCGGGCGATCCGTGACGTGGTCAACCTGGGGGTCGGCGGCTCCGACCTGGGCCCGCTGATGGTCACCCATGCCCTGGCCGACTATCGGCCGGAGGGGGTGCACACCATCGACGTGCACTTCGCCTCGACCATGGACGGCTCCCAGCTGGCCGACTACCTGGCACGGCTCAATCCCGAGACCACGCTGTTCGTGCTCTCGTCGAAGTCCTTCACCACCATCGATACCCTCTCCAATGCGCGCACCGCGCGGGACTGGCTGATGGCCCGGCTGATGGGCGAGCACCGCGAGGAGGGCGTCGACGCCGACCTCGTGATGCGCCAGCACTTCATCGGCGTCTCGGCGAGCCCCGAGAAGATGAACGAATGGGGCATCGCCGAGGAGCACCAGCTGGAGTTCTGGGAGTGGGTGGGGGGCCGCTACTCGCTGTGGGGCGCCATCGGCCTGCCCATCGCCCTGGTGGTGGGCATGGACCACTTCCGTGAGCTGCTCGCCGGGGCCCATGCCATGGATCGCCACTTCAGCGAGGCGCCGCTTTCCGACAACCTGCCGGTGCTGCTGGCCCTGGCTGGGATCTGGAACGTCAACTTCCTCGACATCCGCGCCCACTCGATCCTGCCCTACGATGGTCGCCTGGAGTTCTTCGCCGCCTACCTCGAGCAGCTGGAGATGGAATCCAACGGCAAGTCGGTGACCCATGACGGGGACGAGGTCGGCTACTCCACCTGCCCGGTGCTGTGGGGCCAGCTGGGACCCAATGCCCAGCATGCCTTCTACCAGCTGCTCCACCAGGGCACCCAGGCCGTGGAGTGCGACTTCATCGCCCCCAAGGTGCGCTACGACGACGTGGAGGATCCCGCCACCCGCGACCACCTGATGGGACAGCACCGCCTGACGCTCGCCAACTGCTTCGCCCAGTCGCGGGTGCTGATGCTCGGCGACGAGGCCATCGAGGAGGACGGCCCGCGTCCGGTGCACAAGCGCTACCGGGGCAACCAGCCCTCCAGCACCCTGCTGCTCGACCGGCTGACGCCAGCCACCCTCGGTGCGCTGGTTGCCCTCTACGAGCACAAGGTATTCGTCCAGGCGACCATCTGGGACATCAATCCCTTCGACCAGTGGGGCGTGGAGCTGGGCAAGAAGATCGCCGGCGAGACCCAGCGGATCCTCGAGCACCAGGCGGACATCGCCGACATGGACGAGTCCACCCGGGGCCTGATCGAGGCCGTGTGGGCGGCGGAGCGCGGCTCGCGATGACACTGGCTGCATGTACAGGGGTTGCGGTATGCTGAGTGCCGCCTGGCACCTGCCGGCCGCCAGCGGGGTCCTCTACCTCCATGGCTTCAACAGCGGCAGCGCCTCGCCCAAGGCGGCGCTGGTGCGCCAGGCCTGCGCGTGGCTCGGCCTGCCCTGCGCGACGCCGCAGCTGCCGCACCGCCCGGCAGCGGCCCTGGCGCTGGCCGAGTCGCGGCTGGCCAGGTTGGGGCCGCGGCCGCTGGTGGCGGGCAGCTCCATGGGGGGCTTCCTGGCGACCCTGGTGGCCGAGCGGTACGACCTGGCGGGGGTGCTGATCAACCCGGCGGTGGCCCCGGCGGGGCTGGTGGCGGACTGGGTCGGCGAGCGCTTCGACAATGCCTACACCGGCGAGCGCTTCGCCATCGACGCCGCGCACCTCGAGGAGCTCGAGGCGCTGACGCCCGAGCGGGTCACGGGCGAGCGCTATCTGCTGCTGCTGGGGACCGCCGACGAGACCCTGGACCCCGCCGAGGCCTTCGCCCTGTATCGCGGCGCCAGGACCATCCTGCACCCGCAGGGGGATCATGGGCTCGCGGCGCTGGCCGACTACCTGCCGGCGCTCCTTGCCCATGGCGGCCATGGCCTGCCGCCAGGCTGGTCCGGCAGCAAGGCCCCCGGGACAGAGGGCGCCGGCATCCCGGGCGACACGAACGATCGCAACCACTTTGGGTGATGCATGACGCAATACAGTGCCAGCTCCATCGAGGTCCTCTCCGGTCTCGAGCCGGTGCGCAAGCGCCCCGGCATGTATACCGACACCTCCCGGCCCAACCACCTGGTCCAGGAGGTCATCGACAACAGCGTGGACGAGGCACTGGCCGGCCATGCCGGGGAGATCACCGTACGGCTGTTCGAGGATGGCGGTGTCGAGGTCTCGGACGATGGCCGCGGCATGCCCATCGACCTCCATCCCGAGCATGGCGTCTCCGGGGTCGAGCTGATCATGACCCGGCTGCACGCCGGGGGTAAGTTCTCCCAGTCGAGCTACCGCTTCTCCGGCGGCCTGCACGGGGTGGGGGTCTCGGTGGTCAACGCCCTGTCGAAGCGCCTGGAGATCGAGGTGCTGCGTGATGGCAGCCGCCACGGCATGGCCTTCGAGCATGGCGACAAGGCTTCCCCCCTGCAGGTGATCGGCAGCGCCCCCAAGCGTGCCCGCGGCACGGTGGTGCGCTTCTGGCCCGAGGAGAGCTACTTCGATAGCCCGCGGCTCTCGCTCTCGCGGCTCAAGCACCTGCTGCGCGCCAAGGCGGTGCTCTGCCCGGGCCTGGCGGTCACCCTGGTCGAGCCCGACGGCAACGAGAGCGTCTGGCAGTACGCGGATGGCCTGCGCGACTACCTGGCCCAGGCCACCGACGGCTATGAGGTGCTGCCCCCGTCTCCCTTCATCGGCCATTTCGCCGATGACGAGCACGGCGTGGACTGGGCCATCCAGTGGCTGCCCGAGGGCGGCGAGCCGCTGCTCGAGAGCTATGTCAACCTGATCCCCACGACCCAGGGCGGCACCCACGTCAATGGCCTGCGCTCCGGCCTGCTCGACGCCCTGCGCGAGTTCTGCGAGTACCGCAGCCTGCTGCCCCGGGGCGTCAAGCTCACCGCCGAGGACCTCTGGGAGCGCGTCTCCTACGTGCTCTCGGTGAAGATGCTCGACCCGCAGTTCGCCGGCCAGACCAAGGAGCGACTCTCCTCGCGCACCGTGGCGGGCTTCGTCTCCGGCGTGGTCAAGGATGCCTTCTCGCTGTGGCTCAACCACCATGTCGACCAGGGCGAGGCGCTGGCCGAACTGGTGATCAGTGCCGCCCAGCGCCGACAGAAGAGCTCGAAGAAGGTGGCGCGCAAGAAGGTCACCTCGGGCCCGGCACTGCCGGGCAAGCTCGCCGACTGCTCGGGCCAGGACCCGGCCGGCAGCGAGCTCTTCCTGGTGGAGGGCGACAGCGCCGGCGGCAGCGCCAAGCAGGCACGCAACCGCGAGACCCAGGCGATCCTGCCGCTTCGCGGCAAGATACTCAATACCTGGGAGGTGGAGTCCCATGACATCTACGGCTCCCAGGAAGTTCATGACATCGCCGTGGCCGTGGGCATGGACCCGGGCAGCGATGATCTCACCAAGCTGCGCTACCACAAGATCTGCATCCTCGCCGATGCCGACTCCGACGGCCTGCATATCGCCACGCTGCTGTGCGCGCTCTTCGTGCGCCACTTCCCGGCGCTGGTGGATGCCGGCCATGTCTTTGTGGCCATGCCGCCGCTCTACCGCATCGACCTGGGCAAGGAGGTGCACTATGCCCTGGACGAGAGCGAGAAGGCGGCCATCCTGCGCAAGCTCGAGGGCAAGCGCGGCACGGTGAACGTGCAGCGCTTCAAGGGGCTGGGCGAGATGAGCCCGCTGCAGCTGCGCGAGACCACCATGGCGCCGGAGACCCGTCGCCTGGTGCAGCTCACCCGCGAGGTCGGCGACGGCACCATGGAGATGATGGACATGCTGCTGGCCAAGAAGCGTGCCGGCGACCGCAAGAGCTGGCTCGAGGACTACGGCAACCTCGCTGACATAGAGGTATAGCGCCAAGCCACAAGCCAAAAGCGCCAAGGGCGAGCGGCGCCGGGGGCATGTCAGAGGGGAGGTCCTATGCCAGGGATGGCATCGGTAGCGCCCAGGGAGGGGGTTCACAGCGCCTCCCCGAAGAGCTGACCCCGGAACAGCCGCGATTCGAAGCCACTGGCACCTAGTTGCAGAGGGGTGAGCCCTCGACGATTCCACGATCGCGAATAAGGTCAACGTGCTATGACCATGGATATCCAGGTGGCGGAGGGCGACGTCGAGCGCCTCTCGCTGCGCGAGTACACCGAGAAGGCGTACCTCGACTACTCGATGTACGTCATCCTCGACCGGGCATTGCCGCATATCGGCGACGGCATGAAGCCGGTGCAGCGGCGCATCGTCTACGCCATGCGCGAGTTGGCGCTGGGTGCCAACGCCAAGTACAAGAAGTCGGCGCGTACCGTCGGCGACGTGCTGGGCAAGTTCCATCCCCACGGGGACAGCGCCTGCTACGAGGCGATGGTGCTGATGGCCCAGCCCTTCAGCTACCGCTATCCGCTGGTGGACGGCCAGGGCAACTGGGGCAGCCCCGACGATCCCAAGTCCTTCGCCGCCATGCGCTACACTGAGGCGCGGCTGTCGAAGTTCGCCGAGGTGCTGCTCGCCGAGCTCGGCCAGGGCACCGTGGACTGGACCCCCAACTTCGACGGCACCATGAACGAGCCGGTGGTGCTGCCGGCGCGCCTGCCCCACGTGCTGCTCAACGGCGGCACCGGCATCGCCGTGGGCATGGCCACCGACATTCCGCCCCACAACGTGAACGAGGTGGTCGAGGCCACCTGCCACCTGTTGCGCCATCCCCAGGCCACCACCACGGACCTGCTCGCGCACATGCCGGCGCCCGACTTTCCCACCGAGGCGGAGATCATCACCCCGCGCAGCGACCTGCGAAAGCTCTACGAGAGCGGACGCGGCTCGGTGAAGCTGCGTGGCCGCTACGTGCGCGAGGAGGGCAACGTGGTGGTCACCGCGCTGCCCTACCAGGTGAGCGGGGCCAAGGTGCTCGAGCAGATTGCCGCCCAGATGCAGGCCAAGAAGCTGCCCATGGTGGCCGACCTGCGTGACGAGTCGACCCACGAGGAGCCGACGCGGCTGGTGATCGAGCCGCGCTCCAACCGCGTCGACATCGAGGCATTGATGGCGCACCTCTTCGCCACCACTGACCTCGAGAAGAACATCCGCGTCAACATGAACGTGATCGGCCTGGATGGCCGGCCGCGGGTCATGGCGCTGCCCGACCTGCTCGGCGAGTGGCTGCGCTTCCGCCGCGCCACGGTGCGCAGGCGCCTCGAGCACCGCCTGGGCAAGGTCGAGGACCGCCTGCATATCCTCGAGGGCCTGCTGGCCGCCTACCTCAACATCGACGAGGTGATCCGCATCATCCGCGAGGAGGACGAGCCCAAGGCCGCGCTGATGGAGGCCTTCGGGCTCTCCGACCGCCAGGCCGAGGCGATCCTTGAGCTGCGCCTGCGCCATCTGGCCAGGCTCGAGGAGATGAAGATCCGCGGCGAGCAGGACGAGCTCGAGGCCGAGCGCAAGCGCCTGCAGGAGCTGCTGGGCAGCGAGGCCAAGCTCACCGACCTGATCGAGGAGGAGCTGCGCGCCGCCGCCGAGGCGCACGGCGATACCCGCCGCTCGCCGCTGGTCGAGCGCGAGGAAGCCCGGGCGCTCTCCGAGGTGGAGCTGGTCGGCGCCGACCCGGTCACCGTGGTGCTCTCCGAGAAGGGCTGGATCCGCAGTGCCAAGGGCCACGAGATCGACCCTGCCGGCCTCTCCTACAAGGCCGGTGACCGGTTTGCGCTGGCCGTCCGAGGCAAGACCAACCAGCCGCTGGTGCTGCTGGACGACACCGGGCGGGCCTACACCCTGTCGGCCCATAACCTGCCCAGCGCCCGGGGCCAGGGCGAGCCGGTCACGGGGCGGGTCAACGTGGCGGCCGGGGCCCACATGGCCGGCCTGATGCTGGCGCCGCCGGACAGGCGCTTCCTGCTGGCCTCCGACGGCGGCTACGGCTTCATTGCGCCCCTCGACGCGCTCATCGGCAAGAACAAGTCGGGCAAGGCGATCTTGAGCGTGCCCAAGGGCTGCAACGTTCTGCCGCCGCTGGAAGTGCCGGCCGAGGAGGGGTCCTGCGTGGCCGCGGTCTCCAACGAGGGGCGGCTGCTGGTCTTCGAGCTCTCGCAGCTGCCCGAGATGGCCAAGGGCAAGGGCAACAAGATGATCGACATCCCCGGCGCCCGGGCCGCCCGCCGCGAGGAGTTCGTGCGCGACCTGGTGGTGCTGCCCGCCGGCGCCGCACTGGTGGTGCATGCCGGCAAGCGCCACCTGACACTGAAGGCCGCCGATCTGGACTACTATCGTGGCGAACGTGGCCGGCGCGGCAGCAAGCTGCCCCGCGGCCTGCAGAAGGTGGACCGGCTGGAGATTGCCGAATGACACGACGCGTACTGATCCGCGCCACCGGTGTGGCACGCCCCGGCCAGCTGGCCGGCCTCGGCAAGGCGCTGGCGGCCAGCGGCGCCCGGTTGCTGGACATCAACCAGAGCGTGACCTTCGGCATCCTCTCCCTGGAGGCCCTGGTGGGGCTCGCCCGGGAGAGCGACCTGGAGGGCGCCCTGGCCGCGACGGGAGACGCCCTGGGCCTGGACATCCAGGCGATCCAGGTGAGCGCCGAGGACTACCAGCGCTGGAGCGTGCAGGCGAGCCAGCCGCGGCTGATCCTGACCCTGCTGGCGCCCCACCTGCCGGCCGGGATCCTCGCCGAGGTGGGGTCGCTGACCGCCGAGCACGGCCTGACTGTGGAGCTGATCCACCGCCTCTCCGGCCGCGAGCCGCTGGACGGTGGCATGCCCGAGCACGGTGCCTGCGTGGAGTGCTGGCTGCGCGGCGAGGAGGTCGACCTCGACGCCCTGCGCGAGAAGGCCCTGGCGCTGGGTGCCATGCACGGCGTGGACATCGCCCTCCAGGAGGATTCCATCTGGCGTCGGCATCGACGCCTGGTCTGCTTCGACATGGACTCCACCCTGATCCAGACCGAGGTGATCGACGAGCTGGCCCGCCGTCACGGCGTGGGTGACGAGGTGGCGGCGGTCACCGAGCGGGCCATGCGCGGCGAGCTGGACTTCCAGCAGAGCTTCCGCGAGCGCATGGCGAAGCTCAGGGGGCTGGACGAGTCGGTGCTCGCCGAGATCGCCGAGTCCCTGCCGCTGATGGATGGCCTCGAGCGGCTGATGCACCACCTGAAGCGGCTGGGCTATCGTACGGCGATCCTCTCCGGAGGCTTCACCTACTTCGCCCGCCACCTGCAGGAGAAGCTCGGCTTCGACGAGATCCATGCCAACGAGCTGCTGATCGAGGACGGCAGGGTCACCGGCGAGGTGCGCGAGCCGATTCTCGATGCCGACCGCAAGGCCGAGCTGCTCCACGAGATCGCCCGCCGCGAGGGCCTGGCCATGGAGCAGACCATCGCCGTGGGCGATGGCGCCAACGACCTCAAGATGCTGGCCGCCGCCGGGCTCGGCATCGCCTTCCGGGCCAAGCCCCTGGTGCGGGCCCAGGCACGCCAGTCGATCTCCACCCTGGGGCTCGACGCCGTGCTCTACCTGATCGGCTACCGTCAGGGGGATCTCGAGGATTGAGCAGATCCGCGCCCCGGGCATGTTGGGGGAGGTGGCTTGTGCTCGTCCATGCCGGAACGCCTTGTCGCTGCCCATCGATTCTTGTGGGGCAGTGCACGTAGAGGAGTCTCATACTGGTCGACAAGTCAGTCCGGTGAATCGTGGTATCCCCATGGACACCGTGGGGTGTTGTTGGTGGTCCGCTGTGTCGGGGGCATGGTCACGCCTGATTCCCACGGCCGGCTGGGGGCGGGCGCTGAAGAGCGGCTTGCCACTCGAAACCATCGAGGGTGGCCCGGTCATGTTCTGGATCATGGCCCTGGTCGCCCGGGTGACGCTTGACTTGCCCTTGTGTTCTCGAGCCATCATCGTGGTTTTGCAGTGTTTTCTGCTGTTATGCGACAATTTGACGCGAATTTGCGCGCCAGGAGTGCCTGGGGCATGATTATTTCTCACCACCCAGCAGGAGAAATAGCATGTCCATGTCTCAGGATGCTCTTAGCTTCAATAGTGAAGTTCTTAGTCACTGGACCGAGCACGCGCTCGCGCAGCGGGTCGCCTACGACGCCATCGCCGCTTTCGTCAGCTGATGACCCGGACCAGGGATGGTCATCTTGCTCCTTGACCTGACCGGGAGCGTGCCGATTGGCCAGGGCCGGCCATTTTCTCCTTCCCCTTCCGCTTTTGCCATCGCGCTTTCCTCGCTTCGTCCCCCTTGCCCATAGCCCCGCTGGGTGATGGCGTCCAGCCTGCCCATGGTACTATCGCGCAGTCCCGAATTCTGAACCGGCCGATACGTGGCGGTGGAGCAGGGTGGCCATGCCTGTCGCTAGCCGTTCCTGAGGTTGAAAGCTGTGAGATCCGAGGCCCATGAGCACTGCCTTCGTTAGCTGGCGCGAGCGCTTCGAGCGGCTGCGCGCCAACAAACTGTTCGAGACTGCGGTCATCGCCATCATCGTCGTCTCGGCGCTGCTGATCGGCGCCAAGACCTACGAGGAGACCACCCGCTTCCAGCAGTGGCTGCTGGTGATGGACGTGGCGGTGACGGTGTTCTTCCTGGTGGAGATCCTGATTCGCATGGCCGCGGAGAAGCGCCTGCGCGACTTCTTCCGCAAGGGCTGGAACATCTTCGACTTCCTGATCGTCACCGCCAGCCTGATCCCCCTGGACGACTCGGAGATGGTGCTGCTGGCACGCCTGCTGCGCATCTTCCGGGTGCTGCGCCTGGTCTCGATGATCCCCGAGCTGCGCATGCTGATGGCGGCGCTGGTCAAGTCGATTCCGCGCATGGGTTACGTGGCCCTGCTGATGTTCATCATCTTCTACATCTACGCGGCCCTGGGCAGCTTCCTCTTTGCCGAGGTGGACGACTTCCTGTGGGGCAACATCTCGATCGCCATGCTCACCCTGTTCCGCATCGCCACCTTCGAGGACTGGACCGACGTGATGTATGCCACCCAGGAAGTCTATGCTTGGAGCTGGATCTATTACCTGACCTTCATCTTTCTCACCGCCTTCATCTTCCTCAACATGATGATCGGCATCGTGCTCGACGTGATGCAGAAGGAGAGCGTGCAGATGGAGATCGAGAGCGGCGAGGGCGAGGCCGCCGAGTTGCATGGCCTGCGCAGCGACGTGCGGGAACTGCGTGACCAGCTCTCCCGGATGGAGGCGCTGCTCGAACGCCGGAGTTGACAAGGCCGCCCGATCCTGATTTTCTAGTGTCATGAACATGACGGCGTACGACCTCGACCTACGACTACTAGCCCGCTCCTGAGAGCGTGGGCGATGCCGCCTGCATCGCCACTGTCCTTCGCCAGAAGGTCCCGGTCGAAACGAGGTCGTATCATGTCAGCCACCGTCCCCATCCGTTCCATGAAAGCCCATGCCGTACCGAGTCGCCGCGAACGTCATGCCGTTCGTGTCTTTGGTATGGATGTGTCCGATACCTCGCGTGACGCCCCGACAGGCCCCCGGCCGTCGGGGCGTTGCCGTTTCTGAGCCGTATTCGCAAGAGTGCCGCATCGCCAGTCCAGGGAGAACGCCACCATGATGCTCGACAACCCCGCCTCTAAGTACCGCCCCTTCGTGGCCGTCGACCTGCCCGACCGCCAGTGGCCGAACCGCCGTATCGAGATGCCGCCCCAGTGGTGCGCCGTCGACCTGCGCGATGGCAACCAGGCGTTGATCGACCCCATGGACCAGGAGCGCAAGCAGCGCCTCTTCGACCTGCTGGTCAAGATTGGCTTCAAGCAGATCGAGGTGGGCTTCCCCTCGGCCTCCCAGACCGACTTCGACTTCGTGCGCGCCCTGATCGAGGAGGACAAGGTGCCGGACGACGTGCGGATCCAGGTGCTCACCCAGGCCCGCCCGCACCTGATCGATCGCACCTTCGAGTCGCTGAAGGGTGCGAAGAACGCCATCGTCCATGTCTACAATGCCACCGACCCGGTGTTCCGCCGCGTGGTGTTCAACGTCGACAAGCCCGAGTGCATCCAGATCGCCGTGGACGCCACCACCCGCATCCGCGAGCACATGGCGGCGGCACCGGAGACCAACTGGACCTTCCAGTACTCCCCGGAGCTCTTCTCCACCACCGAGATGGACTTCGCCGTGGAGATCGTCGACGCCGTGGAGGCGGCCTTCGGCGCCAGCGTCGAGGCGCCGATGATCGTCAACCTGCCGGCCACCGTGGAGTGCGCGACGCCCAACAACTACGCCGACCAGGTGGAGTGGTTCTGCCGCCACGTCGCCAAGCGCGACCACCTGATCGTCAGCGTGCACCCGCACAACGATCGCGGTACCGGTGTGGCCGCCGCCGAGCTCGCCGTGATGGGTGGTGCCGACCGGGTAGAGGGGTGTCTGTTCGGCAACGGCGAGCGCACCGGCAACGTCGACCTCGTCACCCTGGCCATGAACCTCTACACCCAGGGCGTGCACCCGGGGCTCGACTTCTCCAACATCACGCCGATCATGCGCGAGGTGGAATACTGCAACCAGCTGCCGGTGCATCCGCGCCACCCCTACGTGGGCGACCTGGTGTTCACCGCCTTCTCGGGCTCCCATCAGGACGCCATCAAGAAGGGCATGGCCGCTCGCCGCGAGGCAGAGAACGACGTCTGGGAGGTTCCCTACCTGCCCATCGATCCCCTGGACGTCGGCCGCAGCTACGAGGCGGTGATCCGCGTCAATAGCCAGTCCGGCAAGGGCGGCATCTCCTACCTGCTCGAGCAGGAGCACGGCATCGAGCTGCCGCGCCGGCTCTCCATCGAGTTCAGCCAGGTGGTGCAGGAGGTCGCCGACCGGCTGGGCAAGGAGATCACCTCGCAGATGATCTACCAGGCCTTCGTCGACGAGTACCTGGAGCAGCACGAACCCTTCGCCCTGATCAGCCACCGCATGTCCTCCGAGCCGGATAGCCCGACCGTGAGCCTCGAGGCGACCATCGAGGAATACGGCGTGCGGCGCACCATCCAGGGCCAGGGCAACGGCCCGCTGGCGGCCTTCGTCAAGGCGCTGGCCGCCGAAGGCCACGACGTGGAGATCATCGACTACCACGAGCACTCCCGCGGCCAGGGCGCCGACGCCGAGGCGATCGCCTACGTGGAGGTGCGTGTCGGCGGCGAGGCGGTGTTCGGCGTGGGCACCGACGAGAGCATCACCAGTGCCTCCATCAAAGGGGTGATGAGCGCCATCAATCGCAAGCTCTCCACCGAGGCGCCGGCGCCCAACGTGACCGCAGCGTCACTGGCGTGACGAGGTAGCAAGGCCCAAGTGAAAAGGAACAAGGAACCCCGCCAGCTCCGAGCCGGCGGGGTTCCTTGTCATGGTTTCCTTGACCCCTTGACCCCTTGACCCCTTGACCCCTTGACCCCTTGCAGCTTGTGGCTACAGCGGCGTCTTGCTCCCCTCGCCGGGGATCTCGCGCACCAGCCGGGGCATCAGGAAGCCCGGCAATACCTCCCGCAGGCCCGCGACCAGTTCGCGGGCATCAACGTCGGCCACGTCGAAGTGCGCCGCCCCGGCGACCGGGTCGAGCACGTGGAGGTAGTAGGGCAGGATGCCGGCCTCGAACAGCCGCTCGGAGAGTGCGGCCAGGGCCTCCACCGAGTCGTTGACCCCCCGCAGCAGCACGCTCTGGTTGAGCAGGGTCACGCCGGCGTCGCTCAGCCGGTGGCATGCGGCGATGACGGCCTCGTCGATCTCGTGGGCATGGTTGATGTGCAGCACCACCACCTTCTGCAGGCGGGTGGCGCCGAGCCAGCCGATCAGGGCGTCGTCGATGCGCTCGGGGATCACCACCGGCAACCGGGTGTGGATCCGTAGCCGCTTGAGGTGGGGAATGGCGTCCAGGCGCTCGACCAGCCAGGCCAGCTGGCGGTCGCTGGCGGCCAGGGGGTCGCCCCCCGAGAGGATGGCCTCGTGGATCGTGGTATCGCGGCGGATGTGCTCAAGGCTTTCGTCCCACTGCGCTCGCGAAGGCGCATTCTCCTCGTAGGGGAAGTGACGGCGGAAGCAGTAGCGGCAGTTCACCGCGCAGGCCGGGCTCGCGATCAGCAGGACCCGGCCGGCATACTTGTGGATCAGCCCCGGCGCAGGCGCATGTTCTGCCTCCTCGAGGGGGTCGGCCACATAGCCGGGCGCGGCCAGCGCCTCCTCGGCCAGCGGCAGCACCTGGCGCAGCAGGGGGTCGGACGGGTCGCCGGGGCGGATGCGCGCCAGGTAGGCTTCGGGGACCCGTACCTCGAAGAGGCCATGGCCTCGTTCGGCACCGGGCCACCAGCTCTCGTCGAGCCCCAGGCGGCGGCACAGCTCGCGGGGGTCGCGGATCGCCCTGGCCAGCTGGGTCTGCCAGCGTGCCTGGAGGGACAGGGGGCGCGCCTCCCGGTCGGGACGCTGCAAAAGGGCGCTGCTTCGGGTTATCATGCGACACACCAGTCAATGCGGACGGGGGCGAGTTCCCCGTCGACTTTCATCTGCTTGCGCGCGCCCCCGGCCAGTGCCGGTGGCGCGCTCGAATATGGGTTAGACATCATGGCCAACTATTCTACCAACGAATTCAAGGGCGGTCTGAAGGTGATGCTGGACGGCGATCCGTGCAGCATCGTCGAGAACGAGCTGGTCAAACCCGGCAAGGGGCAGGCCTTCAACCGCGTCAAGCTGCGCAACCTGATGACCGGCCGCGTCTGGGAGCGCACCTTCAAGTCCGGTGACTCCCTGGAGGCTGCCGACGTCCTCGAGCTGGAGATGGAGTACCTCTACACCGACGGTGACATGTGGTACTTCATGAAGACCGACGGCTCCTTCGAGCAGTACGCCGTGGAGAAGAAGGCCCTGGGGGATACCGAGAAGTGGCTCAAGGAGCAGGTTCCCTACACCGTGACCCTGTGGAACGACAACGTGATCAACGTCACCCCGCCAAACTTCATCGAGCTGGAAGTGACCGAGACCGACCCCGGCCTCAAGGGTGACACCGCCCAGGGCGGCTCCAAGCCGGCGACCCTCTCCTCCGGCGCCGTGGTTCGCGTGCCGCTGTTCATCAACGAGGGCGAGGTGCTGAAGGTGGATACGCGTAGCGGCGAGTACGTCTCCCGCGCCTGAGGTGCGGCCCTTCCTGCGCTCGCTCATACGTCGTTGAATCCCGAGACGGCTTGCTCATTTAGCGCTGCTAAACTCCGCCGCCTTACACGGGATTCGCCTAGTCTGAGCATCGCTCGGAGAGGGCGACAGCTTTGTTGATAAAGCTCCCAAGGCCACGCTCATCCGGCGTGGCCTTGGCGGTTCTGGAGGTTGGGAAATGACGGACGACTGGCGCCCCACGGCGACGATCGAGACCCTGCGCGAGCGGGCCCGCCTGCTCGCCGAGGTGCGCGCCTTCTTCGCCCGGCGTGGCGTGCTGGAGGTGGAGACGCCGGTGCTGGGCCACGGCGGCAGCACCGAGGTGCACCTGGCCTCCTTGTCTGCCGAGGCGACCACGCCGGCCGGGCGTGAGCGGCTCTGGCTGCAGACCTCCCCGGAGTTCGCCATGAAGCGGCTGCTGGCCGCCGGCTCGGGGCCGATCTTCCAGCTGGCCAGGAGCTTTCGCGATGGCGAGGTGGGGCGGCGCCACAATCTCGAGTTCACCATGCTGGAGTGGTATCGCCCCGGGCTTGCGCTCGATGCGCTGATCGAGGAGACCGCTGCCCTGGTCCGCACCGTGCTGGGCCGAGAACGGGGGGATAAGCTGGGCCCGCTGCGGCGGCGACGCTACCGCGAGCTGTTTCGCGAGCACCTGGCCATCGACCCCTTCACCGCCCCGCTTGCCGAGCTGCGGCGCCGGGCCGGCGAGGTGGGCGGCCTGGACATGGCCGACAGCGACCGCGACGGCTGCCTCGACCTGCTGATGAGCCTTGCGATCGAGCCCCATCTCGGGCGAGAGGGGCTCGAGGTGGTCGTGGACTATCCGGCCAGTCAGGCCGCCCTGGCTCGCCACCATCGCGACTCCGAGGACGGCGCCCGGGTGGCCTCGCGCTTCGAGCTCTACCTGGAAGGGCTGGAGCTCGCCAACGGCTACGACGAGCTCACCGATGCCGAGGAGCAGGCGGCGCGCTTCGAGCAGGACAACGCCGACCGCCGTTCCGCGGGCCTGTCCGAGGTGGACGTAGACCAGCGCCTGCTGGCCGCCCTGGCGCACGGCATGCCCGAGGGGAGCGGCGTGGCGCTGGGCCTCGACCGGCTGATCCAGCTGGCGCTGGGCAAGTCGAGCGTGGCGGAGGTCATGGCCTTCGCCACGCCCCGTTGTTAGGTCTGAGAGGTAGGGCGCCGGGGGGAAGTCGAAGCGGAGGTCCTATGCCAGGGATGGCATCGGTAGCGCCCAGGGAAGGGTTCACAGCGCCTCCGCGTAGACTTTCCGCCGGAAAAGCCCTGGCCCTAGCGAGACAGTTGCCCCAGCGACTGCCCCATCCGTACCTTGGCGCCGGGCGCGAGGTCGTCGGTGAAGGTGACCGGCTCGCTGAAGGCCATCACCACCGTGGAGCCGAGCTTGAAGCGGCCCATCTCCTGGCCCTTCTCGAGGCGCACCGGGGTGTCGAAGCGCACGCGCTGCACCTCGCCGGAGAGCGGGGTGATCTGGCCGGCCCAGACCGTCTCGATGGCGGCGACGATCATCGCCCCGACCAGCACCACCACCATGGGGCCGTGCTCGGTGTCGAAGTGGCACACCAGCCGCTCGTTGCGGGCGAAGAGGTTGGGCACATGCTCGGTGGTGGCGGCATTCACCGAGAACAGCCGGCCCGGGACGTAGACCATCTCGGTGAGGGTGCCGGTGGCGGGCATGTGGACCCGGTGGTAGTCGCTCGGCGAGAGGTAGACGGTGGCGAAGCTGCCGCCGAGGTAGCGGCGCGCCGCCTCGCCGTCGTCGCCGAGCAGCTCCATCATCGAGAAGCGGTGGCCCTTGGCCTGGAGCAGCTGGCCGGCCTCGACGGCACCGAACTGCGAGAGGGTGCCGTCGGCGGGGGAGACCAGGCCCTCGCCGATGGGGCGGGCGTCCTCCTCCAGAGCGCGGGTGAAGAAGTCGTTGAAGGTGGCATAGGCCGTCGGGTCGGGCTCGGCGGCCTCGTCCATGTCGACGCGGAACTGCCGGATGAAGGCGCGGATACACGCATTCTTCAGCCATGGCAGCCGGCAGTCGGCGAGCGCGCCCACCAGCCGCGAGAGCAGGTGATGGGGCAGCGGGTACTGGATCAGGGCAAAGAGTCGGGAGAGTGGCAAGGGGGTGTCCTATGTCTCGATCGGCGTATCGTCGCGGTTGCCCCACTCCTTCCAGGAGCCGGCATAGCCGCGGATCTTCTCGAAGCCCAGCGCCTTGCCCACCAGCCAGGTGAAGCCGCTGCGGTGGTGACTCTGGCAGTGGGTGACCACTTCCATGTCAGGGGTCAGGCCCAGCGCCTCGAGCTCGGTGACGAGCTCCGCATAGTCGCGGATCCGCAGGCCGTGCTCGCGGTCCATGGCGTCGGTCCACTCCATGTTCACCGCCCCCGGGATATGGCCGAGGCGCGTGTTGTTACCCTTCTCGCCGTCGTACTCGGCCCGCGAGCGGGCATCCCAGACGGCGAACCCCTTCTCGCCCAGGCGCTCCTGGAGCTCGAGACGATCGATGGCGACCTCGGGGTGCAGGATCTTCGCCTCGTAGTCGCTGGGACGGGGAGCGCTTGGCTCGGTGGAGACGGGCCGGCCGGCCTCCCGCCAGGCATGGATGCCGCCATTGAGATAGGAGTAGCGGGTGTGGCCGATCAGCTCCAGGGTCCACAGCAGGCGCCCGGCCCAGCCGCCGCCCTCGTCGTCGTAGGCGACCACATGGGTGTCCCGGGTCAGGCCGAGCGACGAGAACAGCCGGGAGAGCGCCTCGACCGTGGGCACCTCGTTGGGCACGCTGTTGCCGGCCGGGTCCTCGCCGCGCATCAGCAGGCGATGATCCAGGAAGACGGCGCCGGGGACATGCCCCTCTCCGTAGCTCTCGGCCCTGAGCGGCACGTCGATGACCAGCAGCGACGGCTCGTCCAGGTGCTCGGCGAGCTGGTCGGGCTCGATGATCAGCGGGAGCAGGTTGTCTTCGGAACTCATGGCACATTCTCCTTAAATTCAGCTCCGTAAAATCGACTCCTTGATTCAGGTGCCCCTAGAGGCAGACACCTGGCGTCAGGCCTCCCCGAGACTCTCGAGGATGCGTCGGTAGCTGGCAAAGCGTTCGGGATGGATATCGCCCCGCTCCACGGCGGCGAGAAGGGCGCAACCCGGCTCATGGCGGTGGCGGCAGTCGCGGAAGCGGCAGTGACCCAGGAAGTCGCGGAACTCGATGAAGCCCTCGGTGACCTGCTCCGCGTCCAGATGGCCCAGGCCGAACTCGCGGATCCCCGGCGAGTCGATCAGCTCGCCCTCGCTGGCCTCGCCCGGGGCGGGGCCTGGCAGGGCGTAGAGGCGCGCGGTGGTGGTGGTATGGGTGCCCTTGCGCGTGTCCTTTGACAGCGCCCCGATGCGGAGTTCCTCGTCCGGCAGCAGGCGGTCGATCAGCGAGGACTTGCCCACGCCGCTCTGACCCACGAAGACCGACGTGCGTCCGGCCAGCCGCGCATGCAGGGCCGAGAGTCCGCCCTCGCGCTCGATGGTGGTGGTGACCACCGGGTAGCCCAGGCCCTCGTAGCGCCCCAGCAGGTCGCGCAGTTCACCGCCGTGTGCCGGCAGCAGGTCGACCTTGTTGAGCACCAGTACCGGGGCGATGCCGGTGGCCTCGGCGGCCACCAGGTAGCGGTCGATCAGGTTGGCATGGGGCGCCGGCTCCACCGCGAAGACGATCAGGATCTGGTCGATATTGGCGGCCACGGGCTTGAGCTGGCCGCGGGCATCGGGGCGCTCCAGGACGTTGTCGCGCTCGCCCCGGGCCACCACCACGCCGTCACTGGCGTCATGGGCGGCGCGCCAGATCACCCGGTCGCCGGTCACCAGTCCCTCGAGGTTGGCGCGCAGGTGGCAACGCACGGCCTCACCGTCCTGATCCGGCCGCACATCCAGGGTGCGGCCGAAGTGGGCGATCACCCGGCCGCCCTGCTCGGCCCCGTACTCGCCGGCGGCCAGCTTCTCGCCGTCCCGGGAGTCGCGTCGGTCTGCGCGTCGAGCGCGCTCTGCCTGGACCTTCTCGATGCGCCAGCGCTGCTGGCGGCTCAACTTGCGTTTGCTCATGGGGGCCTGAAGCTCGCTACAATGGGCCTCATTGTACTCACCCAAGGTGTCCGCTGTCGTCAGCGGGCCCACGCAAGGAACTCATATGGCAGACCACCCTTCCTCCGAGGCCCCCGACACCTCCTCCGACACCCGGGACCCGCGTCGTCAGCGCCTGGTCTGGATCGACCTGGAGATGACCGGACTCGACCCCAACCGCGAGCGGATCATCGAGGTAGCGACCCTGGTCACCGACAGCGAGCTCAACGTCGTCGCCGAGGGGCCGGTGATCGCGGTGCATCAGCCCGACGCCCTCCTCGAGGCGATGGACGAGTGGAACACCCGGACCCATGGCGCCTCCGGCCTGGTGAAGCGGGTGAAGGAGAGCCCGGTCGACACCGCCGAGGCCGAACGGCAGACGCTTGCCTTCCTCGAGGCGCATGTTGTCCCCGGGACCTCGCCCATGTGCGGCAACAGCATCCACCAGGACCGCCGCTTCCTGGAGCGGGAGATGCCCGAGCTGCTGGCCTTCTTCCACTACCGGAACCTGGACGTCTCGACCCTGAAGGAGCTGGCCAAGCGCTGGAACCCGGGGGCGCTGGTCGGCTTCCAGAAGCGCAACGTGCATCTCGCCATGGACGACATCAAGGAGTCCATCGCCGAGCTGGCGCACTATCGCCGCACCTTCCTGCGCCTGGCGGGGGACGAGAGCGACGAGGAGGAGTAGGCCCTTCGGGCCAGGAACAAGCGCCAAGGAGCAAGCGGCAAGGAACCCCCTTACCGCCGGTAATGGCGGAGCACGTTCTGGCTTGCAGCTTTCTTAGCCGGCGGCGATGAGCCGCTGTCGCTTCTCCCGCTGGCGGGCCAGCGCCCAGCGCACGTGTTCGCGGACCAGCTCGGAGGGGTAGGGCAGCCGCGCCCACAGGGCGGCCTCCACGGCCTCGCTCCAGGGGGCGTTGCCGAGCCCCACGGCGAGGTTGCGCAGCCAGCGCTCGTAGCCGATGCGGCGGATCGGGCTGCCGGCGGTCTTCTCCAGGAACTCCTCCTCGCCCCAGGCGAACAGCGAGACCAGGCTCGCGCGGTCCAGGTCGTGGCGGGGAGCGAAGTCGGCCTCGCGGGAGACCCGGGTAAAGCGGGTGAAGGGGCAGACCAGCTGGCAGTCGTCGCAGCCGAACACCCGGTTGCCCATGGCCTCCCGGAAACGCTCGGGAATGGCACCGTGAAGCTCGATGGTCAGGTAGGAGATGCAGGCCCGGGCATCGACCACCCGGTCCTCGACGATGGCGCCGGTCGGGCAGGCGGTGCGGCAGGCGCTGCAGCTGCCGCAGTGGTCGCCCTCGAAGGGCGCGTCCACCGGCAGCGGCAGGTCGGTGTAGAGCTCGCCCAGGAAGAACAGCGAACCGGCCCTGGGGTTGAGCAGCATGGCGTTCTTGCCGAACCAGCCCAGTCCCGCCTTGCGGGCCAGGGCCCGTTCCATCACCGGGGCGGAGTCGACGAAGGCGCGGTAGCCGAAGGGGCCGATCTCGGCCTCGATCCATTTCGCCAGGGTGGCCAGCCGCTTGCGCATCAGCTTGTGGTAGTCGCGTCCGGTGGCATAGCGGGAGACGTAGGCGGTCTGCGGCCGACCGAGTACCTTTGCCGTTTCCACCTCGGCGGGCAGGTAGTCGAGGCGCACGCTGATCACCCGCACGGTGCCGGGGACCAGCTCCGCCGGACGGGTGCGCTTGGTACCGTGCTTGGCCATGAAGGCCATCTCGCCATGGTGGCCGGCCGCGAGCCAGCGCGCCAGGCGCTGCTCGTCCTCGGCCAGGTCGACGTCGGTGATGCCCAGCTGCTGGAAGCCGAGCTCGCGGCCCCAGGTCCTGATCCGGTCGGCCAGGGCCTGGAGGTCGGACGGGGTGTCGGGAATCGGCGCCGGGGCGCTCATGAGCGATAAACCGTCATTGTTGAAAAGAATGAGCAAGAAGGGGAGCCGGCGCTGATTCTGCTGCCGGGGGGCTTGGCGCGAGGCGTGAAGCACTTACACTCCATGGTAAAGCATCACGTTCAAGGGAGACACCGGATGTCCGTCGAGTCGTTCGATCACTGGCAGCGTCACGGGCGGCCGCTCTATCGCGCCGACCAGGTGCGCGAACTCGACCGGCGCACCATCGCCGCCGGCATCGAGGGCTTCGCCCTGATGCAGCGCGCGGCGGCGGCCGCCTGGCAGAGCCTCAAGGCCCGCTGGCCCGGGGTGCGCTCGCTCAGCGTGATCTGCGGCGGCGGCAACAACGGCGGCGATGGCCACGTGCTGGCGGCGCTGGCCGCCGCCGAGGGGGTCGCCGTGCAGCGTATCCTGCTCAAGCCACGCGACGCCCTGTCCGGCGATGCCGGGCGCGCCGCCGACATGGCGACGGCGGCCGGGGTGGAGGCCGTACCCTGGCGCTCGGACCTCGTTCTCGAGGGCGAACTGGTCGTCGATGCCCTGCTGGGCACCGGCCTCGGCGGCGAGGTGCGCGGCGAGGCCCGCGAGGCGATCGAGGCCATCAACGCCAGCGGCCTGCCGGTGCTGGCCATCGACATTCCCTCGGGGCTGCATGCCGATACCGGCACAGTGCTGGGTGTCGCGGTGCAGGCCACGAGGACGGTGACCTTTATCGGCGACAAGCTGGGTCTGCATACCGGGGCGGCACCGGCCAGGGTGGGGGAGGTCGACTTCCGAGCGCTGGGGGTGGAGGCCGAGGCGGACCTCGTGCCCGCGGCCCGCCTGCTGGATGCCGGACTGATCCCGGCCTGGCTGCCGCCGCGGGAGCGCAGCGCCCACAAGGGCGACTTCGGCCATGCGCTGGTGCTGGGCGGGGCGCCGGGCTTCGGCGGGGCGGCGCTGCTCGCCGCCGAGGCCTGCGCGCGGCTGGGAGCCGGCAAGGTGAGCCTGGCCACGGCCCCCGAGCACGTGACCGCAAGCCTGGTGCGCCGCCCCGAGGTGATGGTCTACGGCCTTCGCGGTGCCGGGGAGCTCGACGGGCTTGCGGATCGCGCCGACGTGCTGGTGGTGGGGCCTGGACTTGGCCAGGGCAGCTGGGGGCAGGGCGTGCTGCAGGCAGCCCTCTCGGCCGAGAAGCCGCTGGTGGTGGACGCCGACGCCCTCAACTTGCTGGCGACCCGCTTCACCGGCCAGCGCCGCGAGGAGTGGGTGCTGACACCGCACCCCGGCGAGGCTGCCCGCCTGCTGGGCCTCTCTCCCGGCGAGGTCGAGGCCGACCGGCCTGCGGCGGCCCGGGCCCTGCAGCGGCGCTACGGCGGGGTGGTGGTGCTCAAGGGCGCCGGCAGCCTGGTGGCCGGCCCCGAGGGGCTCGCCGTCTGCCCCCACGGCAATCCGGGCATGGCCAGCGGCGGCATGGGCGATGCGCTCTCCGGCATCCTGGGCGCGCTGCTGGCCCAGGGGCTGCCCCTCGAGGTGGCGGCCCGGCTCGGCGTGCTGGTGCATGCCCTGGCCGCCGACATGGCGGCCAGGCAGGGGGGAGAGCGTGGCCTGCTGGCCGGCGATCTGGCATCCTGTGCACGAATTCTGGTCAACCCGACGATGGGCAAGGACGATGCAGCTGCGACTCGATGACGAAGACCGCCAGGTCGCCTTCGGCGAGTGCCTGGGGCGGGCCCTGGAGGGTCATGGTCGCGTGCACCTGGCCGGCGAGCTCGGGGCCGGCAAGACCACCCTGACACGGGGCATCCTGCGGGCCTGCGGCCACCGGGGGGCGGTCAAGAGCCCCACCTACACCCTGGTGGAGCCCTACGAGCTGGACGGGGTCCGGGTGTACCACTTCGACCTCTATCGCCTGGGCGACCCCGAGGAGCTGGAGTTCATCGGCGGCCGCGACCTGCTCGCCGAGGAGGCGCTCTGCGTGATCGAGTGGCCGGAGCGGGGCGAGGGCTGGCTGCCGGCCCCGGACCTGGAGGTCATCCTGCGGCTGGCCGGCAGCGGGCGCGAGGCGACCCTGGTGGCCGGAAGCGAGCATGGCCGGGCGGTGCTGGCGCGCCTGGCGGCGATGCCGGCGCTGGCCGGCTGGCTCCTGGACAGGGAAGGTGAGGCGGCGCGATGACACGCATGAGACCGCGAGGGCGCCTGCTGGCCGGACTCGCAGGGCTGGCATTGTGGCTGGCCAGCGGCCTGGCCGACGCCGCCAGCGTCGACAACCTCCGCCTCTGGGCGGCGCCCGACCATGCGCGCCTGGTCTTCGACCTCTCCTCTCCGGCGCGGGCCAATGTCTTCAGCCTCGACAACCCGCGCCGCCTGGTGATCGACCTCGACGACAGCCAGCTCAATGCCAGCGTCGACCGGCTGGACCTGGAGGGGAGTGCGATCAGCACCCTGCGCACCGGGGTGCGCGACGGCAATGGCCTGCGGGTGGTGCTGGAACTCGAGCGCGAGGTCGAGCCCCGCCATTTCACCCTGGCCCCCAACGACCAGTACGGCCATCGCCTGGTGGTGGACCTGGAGTATCCCGGGGAGAGCGCCGTGGAGGATCCCATCGACCCCATCGAGGCGATGATCCGCGAGCAGGAGATCGCCGCCGACCGTGCCCGCAGCGAGGCGGTGGCCGAGGGCCGCAACCCCGCCGATATCGCCGCCGCCCCGGTGCTGGAGTCCACCAAGCCGCATCCCAGGCGTGACATCATCATCGCCATCGACGCCGGCCACGGCGGCGAGGACCCGGGGGCGATCGGCCCCTCCGGCACCCGCGAGAAGGATATCGTGCTGGAGATGGCCCAGCGCCTGGCGCGGCTGGTCAACGCCGCGGAGGGGTTCCGGGCGGTGATGATCCGCGACGGCGACTACTACGTCGGGCT
Organism: Halomonas sp. CKK8; assembly: GCF_029625235.1. Classification (NCBI taxonomy): domain Bacteria; kingdom Pseudomonadati; phylum Pseudomonadota; class Gammaproteobacteria; order Oceanospirillales; family Halomonadaceae; genus Halomonas; species Halomonas sp. CKK8. The sequence continues at coordinate 1,013,201 of NZ_CP121193.1, forward strand.
GCGCCAGCGGACCCGCATCGCCCGGGAGCAGAAGGCCGACTTCTTCGTGTCGATCCATGCCGATGCCTTCAACAGCCCCAGACCCAACGGCAGTTCGGTCTATGCGCTGTCCCAGCGGGGGGCCACCTCGGAGACCGCCCAGTGGCTGGCCGCCAGCGAGAACCAGGCCGACCTGATCGGCGGGGTCGACGGCAGCCTGTCGCTGGACGACAAGGACGAGGTGCTGCGTGGCGTGCTGCTCGACCTGACCATGACGGCAACCCTCAATGACTCCCTGACCATCGGTGGCCAGGTGCTCGATCAGTTAGGGCGGGTCAACCGGCTGCACAAGTCGCGGGTCGAGCAGGCCGGCTTCATGGTGCTGAAGTCGCCGGACATCCCCTCGCTGCTGGTCGAGACCGGCTTCATCTCCAATCCCGAGGAGGAGCGTCGGCTGCGCGACGGCGGCTATCAGCAGAAGATGGTCGAGGCGCTGTTCGGCGGCATCCGCGGCCACTTCCAGCGCAACCCGCCACCGGCGAGCCTGCTGGCCTGGCAGCGTGACCGTAATCGCAGCGCCGAGGGCAACGAGTATCGCATCCAGCCCGGCGACACCCTCTCGGAGATCGCGGCCCGTCACGGCGTGCCGGTGGCCCAGCTCAAGCAGGCCAATGAGCTCAACGGCGACGTGATCCGGGTTGGGCAGGTGCTGCGCATCCCCCGGACGTGAGGCCGGTGCCCCCTCTTCAGACCCGGACCCCTCGGAGCGACATGTCAGAGAAGCGACACATCCAGATCCTCGATCCCCGCCTGGCCAACCAGATCGCCGCCGGCGAGGTGGTCGAGCGGCCGGCGTCGGTGGTCAAGGAGCTGGTGGAGAACGCCATCGATGCGGGCAGCGGGCGCATCGAGGTCGAGCTGGAGAACGGCGGGGCCCGACTGATCCGCGTCAGGGACGACGGCAGTGGCATCGGCGAGGCCGACCTGCCGCTGGCGCTGTCGCGCCACGCCACCAGCAAGATCGTCTCCCTGGAGGAGCTCGAGGGTGTGGCCAGCCTGGGCTTTCGCGGCGAGGCCCTGGCCTCGATCAGCTCGGTGGCGCGCCTCGAGCTGACCTCCAATACCGACGAGGACCCGCGCAGCGGCTGGCGCGTGGTGGCCGAGGGGCGGCGCATGGAGCCGCGCGTGACCCCGGCCCCGCATCCTCGCGGCACCTCGGTGACGGTTCGTGACCTCTTCTTCAACACCCCGGCGCGACGCAAGTTCCTGCGCACCGAGAAGACCGAGTTCGGCCACGTCGAGGAGGCCTTCCGGCGCCAGGCGCTGTCGCGCTTCGACATCGGCTGGGTGCTGCGCCACAACCACAAGACCCTGCACCAGCTGCCGGCAGGCGATGACCCGGTGGCCCGGGAGCGTCGTCTCCAGTCCCTGCTCGGCAAGGCCTTCCTGGAGAACGCCCTGCACCTGGACCTGGAGGTGGGGGGGCTGCGGCTGTGGGGTTGGGTCGGGCTGCCGACCCACTCCCGGGCCCAAGCCGACCAGCAGTACTTCTTCGTCAACGGCCGCGTGGTGCGCGACCGCCTGGTCGCCCATGCCATCCGCCAGGCCTACCGCGACGTGCTCTTCCATGGTCGCCACCCGGTGTTCGTGCTCTACCTCGAGGTCGACCCCAGGGTGGTGGACGTCAACGTCCACCCCACCAAGCACGAGGTGCGCTTCCGCGACGGGCGGATGGTCCATGACTTCCTGTTCTCGAGCCTGCACCGCGCGCTGGGCGAGGCCCGGCCCGGCGAGGGAGGCGAACGCGACGAGGCGCGAGACACGCAGGAGGCGGCGGACGGCGTGCGCGAGGCGGCGCCGGCCTGGCAGCAGCAGCCGATGGCATTGCCGGGGCAGGGGGAGGGCGAGCGCGTCACGCCGGATCGCGTCAGGGCCTTCATGGAGGGCTACCGGGCGCTGCATCCCGACCACGAGGAGCGCCTGCTGACCCCCCAGCCGGTCGCCCCGGCCCCCGGCGGCAGCGCCGCGGGCGTGGCCCTAGAGGAGCGTCGCGCCGCGCAGGCGGCGCGTGCCCCGCGGCCGGCGATGCCCGAGGAGGACGCGACCCGCGCGCCGCCGCTGGGCTATGCCGTGGCCCAGCTGCACGGGGTCTACATCCTCGCGCAGACGGAGCGCGGCCTGGTGGTGGTGGACATGCATGCCGCCCATGAGCGCATCGTCTACGAGCGCATGAAGACCCAGGTCCACGGGGGCGCCGGGGGTGAAGGTGGATTGCAGGCCCAGCCGCTGCTGGTGCCGGTATCGCTGGCGGCGAGCCCTGGCGAGGTGGCCACCGCCGAAGCCGAGCATGACGCCTTCGCGCGCCTTGGCGTGGAGCTCGATGTGGCCGGCCCCGAGACCCTGCTGGTGCGCCAGGTGCCGGTGCTGCTCGCCGAGGCCGACGTTGAGCCGCTGATCCGCGACATGCTCGCCGACCTGGAGCGCTACGGTCGTTCCGACCGTCTCGAGGCGCGCATCAACGAGCTGCTGGCGACCATGGCCTGCCACGGCAGCGTGCGGGCCAACCGCCAGCTGGGAATCGAGGAGATGAATGCCCTGCTGCGCGACATGGAGCGCACCGAGCGCAGCGGTCAGTGCAACCACGGCCGTCCCACCTGGACCGAGATGAGCATGAAGGAGCTGGACCGCCTCTTCCTGCGCGGGCAGTAGACCCATGAGCGATTCGCGACCCCCCGCCATCCTGCTGATGGGGCCCACCGCGGCCGGCAAGACCGACCTGGCCATCGAACTCCATGAGCGGCTCGGGTGCGAGCTGATCAGCGTCGACTCGGCCATGGTCTACCGCGACATGGACATCGGCAGTGCCAAGCCCTCGCCCGAGGAGCTGGCCCGGGCGCCGCACCGGCTGATCGATATCCGCGACCCGGCCGAGCCCTATTCGGCCGCCGACTTCCGCGAGGACGCCCTGCGCGAGATGCGCGCGATCGGCGACGCCGGCCGGGTCCCGCTGCTGGTGGGCGGCACCATGATGTACTTCAAGCGCCTGCTCGAGGGGGTGGCCAACCTGCCCGCCTCGGACCCGGCGGTGCGCGCCGAGCTGGAAGGCAGGGTGGCGCGTCATGGCCTGGCGGCGCTGCATGCGGAGCTGGCCCGGGTCGATCCGGTCTCGGCGGCGCGCATCCACCCCAATGATCCCCAGCGGCTGATGCGGGCGCTGGAAGTCCAGCGCGTCAGTGGCCGCACGCTGACCGAGCTTTGGGCCGAGCAGCGCCGTGAAACCTTTCCCTGGCGCACGCTGTCGATAGGCCTTGCGCCGGCCGACCGTGGCGTGCTCCATGCGCGCATTGCCCAGCGCTTCAGGGCGATGCTCGACGCCGGGTTCATCGACGAGGTGGCGGCCCTGAAGGCACGCGGCGACCTCGCTGCCTCCCTGCCCTCCATGAAGAGCGTGGGCTATCGTCAGGCATGGGCCTGTCTGGAGGGCGAATTCGGGCGTGACGAGCTCGAGCGGCGCGGGATCATCGCGACCCGCCAGCTGGCCAAGCGCCAGCTGACCTGGATGCGCAGCTGGCCGGGGCTCCACTGGGTCGACAGCCTGGGCCCCGACCCCCTGGGCGAGGTATTGAAACTCGTGCGCGAATTCGGCACTTAGCGTAAGATGGGCCTTTCGGTGGCCGGGTGAACAGGCCCCTCAGGGTATCCAGCGTTGCCCCCTGGCGGGAGCGACGACGACCGACATAACATCAACCCCCAGAGACACTCAGGGAGAGCAACATGTCCAAAGGGCAGTCCCTTCAAGACCCGTACCTGAACATCCTGCGCAAGGAGCGCATTCCGGTTTCGATTTTCCTGGTCAACGGCATCAAGCTGCAGGGCCAGATCGAGTCCTTCGACCAGTTCGTCATCCTGTTGCGCAACACCGTCAGCCAGATGGTCTACAAGCACGCCATCTCCACCGTGGTGCCGTCGCGCAACGTGCGCTTGCCGGCTCCGGACGCGCAGCCGGACCCTGATGCGTGAGGTATTGATTGTTTTTTGAACGTCCCGACGCCGGCGAGACGGCGATCCTTGTCCATGTGGATTTCCAGGACGAGCAGGAGCGCGAGGATGCGGGTGAGTTCCTCGAACTCGTGCGCTCGGCCGGCGCGGAGCCGGCCACCCTGATCACCGGCAGTCGCAAGCGCCCCGATTCCCGCACCTTCGTGGGGTCGGGCAAGCTCGAGGAGCTGCGCGAGGCGAAGGCGGTGCATCACGCCGAGCTGGTGATCTTCAACCATGGCCTGAGCCCCTCCCAGGAGCGTAACCTGGAGCGCGAGCTCAAGTGCCGGGTGATCGACCGCACCGGCCTGATCCTCGATATCTTCGCCCAGCGTGCCCGGACCCATGAGGGCAAGCTGCAGGTGGAGCTCGCCCAGCTCGAGTACATGTCGACCCGCCTGGTGCGCGGCTGGACCCACCTGGAGCGCCAGAAGGGCGGTATCGGCCTGCGGGGGCCGGGCGAGACCCAGCTCGAGACCGACCGCCGCCTGCTGCGGGCACGCATCAAGGCGATCCACAAGCGGCTCGACAAGGTGCGCAGCCAGCGCAGTCAGAATCGTCGGGCCCGTTCCCGGGCGGAGATCCCCAGCGTCTCGCTGGTGGGCTACACCAACGCCGGCAAGTCCACGCTCTTCAACGCCCTGACGTCCGCCCGGGTCTATGCGGCCGACCAGCTCTTCGCTACCCTCGACCCGACGCTGCGTCGCCTGGAGATCGAGGACGTGGGGCCGGTGGTGCTCGCCGACACCGTGGGGTTCATCCGTCACCTGCCCCACAAGCTGGTCGAGGCCTTCCGCGCTACCCTCCAGGAGGCCGCCGAGGCCTCGCTGCTGGTGCACGTGATCGACGCCGCCGACCCTGACCGCGAACTCAACGTCGCTCAGGTCGAGGCCGTGCTCGACGAGATCGGGGCCCTCGAGGTGCCGACCCTCAAGGTGATGAACAAGATCGACCTGCTCGACAGCGCACCGCGCATCGAGCGCGACGGGGAGGGCCGGCCCGAGGTGGTCTGGCTCTCGGCCCGCAAGGGCAAGGGGCTCGAGCTGCTGGAGCAGGCGCTATCGGAGTGCCTGGCCGATGACATCATCGACTTCGAGCTCTGCCTGGCCCCGGAGCAGGGCAGGCTGCGGGCCGGGCTGCACGACCTCGGTGCGGTGCGCGGGGAGCGCTTCGATGACGCGGGGCACACCCTGCTGGAGGTGCGCCTGCCACGGCGTGACTTCCTGCAACTGATGGCGCGACTGGGCGAGCGTGCCGACGACTACCTGCCGAGAGCGCTGCAGGCGCCGCCGGTGTGGGAGGCGTGACGCGTGAGGGCCGGTCCGCTGGCGGGCAGGCCAGCAGCCACAACACGATGACAGGGACGCCGGGCTGCGCCGGGCGATACCCGCAGGTTCGCAACCGACGTCCGTCGCCGGCGCTGCCGGTGGCGGAATGCAACGCATAGTGGAGACGACGTATGGCCTGGAATGAGCCTGGTGGTGGCAACCAGCACGACCCCTGGAGCGGGGGTGGCCGCGGTGGCAGTGGCGGCGGGGGCAAGGGCGGCGGCAATCAGGGGCCGCCCGACCTCGACGAGGCCCTGAAGAAGTTTCAGGACAAGCTCAACAGCATGCTGGGCGGCCGCGGGGGCAAGAAGGGCGGTTCCGGCGGCAAGGGCGGCGGTGGCAAGCCGCGCAATGCCTTCACCCTGCCGGGCCTGCTGATCGTGGTCGCCCTGGCTATCTGGGCGGCCTCCGGCTTCTATCTGGTCGACCAGTCCGAGCGGGGCGTGGTGCTGCGCTTCGGCGAATTCCAGGAGGTCGTCACCCCCGGCCTGCAGTGGAACCCGCCGCTGATCGATGACGTGCGCATGGTCAACGTGACTCGCGTGCGCTCCGTCACCCAGACGCAGTCGATGCTGACCCAGGACGAGAACATCGTCTCCGTCGAGATCTCGGCTCAGTACCAGGTCGCCGAACCCAGGGACTACGTGCTCAACGTCCGTGATCCTGAACTCAGTCTCGAGAACGCCCTGGACAGCGCGCTGCGTCACGTGGTCGGCGGTACCGACATGATCGACATCCTGACGTCCGGGCGTGAGATCCTCGGCAGCTCGGTGGCCAGCCGCCTGCAGTCCTACCTGGACAGCTACGGCACCGGCATCCTGCTGCAGACGCTCAACGTTGAGTCCACTGCACCGCCGGATGCGGTACAGGACGCCTTCGACGACGTCATCCGCGCCCGCGAGGACCGCCAGCGCACCATCAACCAGGGCATCGCCTACGCCAACTCCATCATCCCCGAGGCTCAGGGCCAGGCCCAGCGCCTTGTCGAGCAGGGTCAGGGCTATCGCGAATCCGTGGTCGCCGAGGCCCGGGGTCAGGCCAGCCGCTTCAATGCGCTGCTTGGCCAGTACGAGGATAACCCCTCTATCATGCGCGAGCGCCTCTACCTGGATGCCCTCAGCGAGGTGTTTGCCAATACCTCGAAGGTGATGGTCGACGTGGCCGAGGACAGCCCGCTGATGTACCTGCCCCTGGACCAGCGTCCCGGCGGTGGCAGTGCCGGCAGTGACGTCAGCCAGGGCGAGCAGGGCGAACTGGATCCGCGCGTGCTCGAACGCATGCGCTCAAGCCAGTCGTCGAGCAGCAGCAACAGTAGCAACAGCAGCAACAGTGGAATCCGCAGGGAGGGCCGCTAAATGATCAATAATCGTTCCCTGCTCATCGTCGGTGGCCTGGCCGCCGTGGCGTGGCTTGCCAGCAACAGCCTCTACGTGGTCGACGAGACCGAGCGTGCCGTCAAGCTGCGCTTCGGTGAGATCATCGAGGAGAACATCCAGCCTGGCCTGCACTTCAAGGTGCCGATTACCCAGACGGTGCGCACCTTTGATACCCGGCTGCTGACGCTGGACACCGACCCCAGCCGCTACCTGACCCTGGAGCAGAAGGCGGTGATCGTCGACTCCTATGTCCAGTGGCAGGTGGTCAATCCGACCCAGTACTACGAGGCCACCGCCGGTGACGAGCTGATGGCCAGCCGGCTGATCCAGCCGCGGGTCGACGAGAGCCTGCGTAACGAGTTCGGCCGTCTGAACCTGCAGCAGATCATCGCCGAACGCCGCGACGACCTGATGACCGGCCCCACCGAGGATCTCGACGAGCTGATGCGCGAGGAACTGGGGGTGGCGGTGCGTGATATTCGGGTCAAGCGCATCGATCTGCCGGAGGATGTGTCTTCCGCCGTGTATGAGCGTATGCGCTCAGAACGCGAGCGCCAGGCCCGTGAATGGCGCGCCCAGGGCCAGGAGGAGGCCGAGCGCATCCGCGCCAACGCCGACCGCCGCCGCCAGGTTCTTCTCGCGCAGGCCAGTGCTCGTTCGGAGACCCTGCGCGGTGAGGGTGACGCCGAGGCGGCGGCCATCTTCTCCGAGGCCTACGGCAAGGACGAGGAGTTCTTCAGCTTCTGGCGCAGCCTCAACGCCTACCGCGACAGCTTCGCCGGTGACGACAACATGCTGGTGCTGGACCCCTCCAGCGAGTTCTTCCAGTACCTCAAGAGCCCCCAGGGCGGAGCCGAGTGACGGGCCCGGCGGGCGGTGTGCCGCCTGCCGGCCGGGGTTCAACCGGCCCGCAAACGTGGTAGAATCCTTGAACCGGGCGTGGCCCGGTTTTTTTGTGGCCTCTCCACTCCCGGCGCTCCCGTTCGCCAGCACGCCTCGCGCGACTCGGGCATCGTCGCAGGCCAACCATCGTCTCGCAGGATGAACGACATGACCATCGCTGACCGCTGGCTGCTTCCCGACGGCATGGACGAGGTACTGCCGCCTCAGGCCAGTCGCATGGAGGAGCTGCGCCGCGCGCTGCTCGACCTCTATCACCGCTGGGGCTATGACCAGGTGATGCCCCCGCCGGTGGAGTTTCTGGACTCCCTGCTCACCGGCACCGGTACCGACCTCGATCTGCAGACCTTCAAGCTGACCGACCAGATGACCGGCCGCATGATGGGCGTGAGCGCCGATGTCACCCCCCAGGTGGCGCGCATGGATGCCCACTCCCTGCGCCGCCAGGGGCCGGTGAGGCTCTGCTACTGCACCAACGTGCTGCGTGCCAAGGCCGACCAGCACCAGGGCGGTCGCAGTCCGGTGCAGGTCGGCGTGGAGCTGTTCGGCCACGCCGGCCTGGAGGCCGACCTGGAGATCCTGCGCCTGGCACTGGCCAGCCTCGAGACCGCCGGGGCGACGGAGATCCACCTGGCGCTGGGCCATATCGGCATCTACCGTAGCCTGGTGCAGGCCGCGGGGCTGGATGCCGACCAGGAGCGTGCCCTGTTCGACGCCCTGGCCCTCAAGTCGCCGGGCGAGCTGGCGTCACGCGTGGAGGAGAGCGTCCGCGATCCGGGGCTGGCGGCGATGTTCCGCGCCCTGGGCGACCTGCACGGGGGGCTCGAGGTGCTGGAGGCGGCCCGCGAGGCCTTCGAGGAGGCGCCCCAGCCCGTGGGGGCGGCGCTGGACCAGCTGCGTGCCATGGTCGACGGAGTGCTGGCCGAGTACCCGGGGGTCGAACCCTACTTCGACCTGGCCGAACTGCGGGGCTATCAGTATCACACCGGCATGATGTTCGCCGCCTACGTGCCGCACTACGGCCAGGCGCTGGCCAAGGGGGGGCGCTACGACGATACCGGCCGCGCCTTCGGCCGCGCACGGCCCGCCACCGGCTTCTCCATGGACCTCAAGCTGCTGGCCACCCTGGCGCCCGCAGAGCCGGAGCCGGACGGCATCTGGGCGCCGGCCGAGGGAGAAGGGCTGACGGAGGTCCTGCAGGCGCTTCGCCAGCAGGGCGAGCGGGTCGTCCAGGCGCTGCCCGGGCAGCGCACCGGGCCGGCGGAGCACCGCTGCGACCGCCGGCTGGAACGTATCGATGGTCGCTGGGAGCCGCGCCTCCTGGAGACTTCACAGGACCGGGCCTGAGGGCCCGCGGTCAATGACCTCGGCCCTGGGCCTTTCCACGGGCGCGGTGCCGCAACGAGAGACGAGAGCACAATGGGCAAGAATGTAGTCGTACTGGGCACCCAGTGGGGTGACGAAGGCAAGGGCAAGGTCGTCGACCTGCTCACCGAATCCGCGTCGGCGGTGGTGCGCTTCCAGGGCGGGCACAACGCCGGCCATACCCTGGTCATCGACGGCGAGAAGACCGTCCTGCACCTGATCCCCTCGGGCATCCTGCGCAACGACAAGATCTGCGTGATCGGCAACGGCGTGGTGCTGTCGCCCGAGGCGCTGATGGAGGAGATCCGCGAGCTGGAGAGCAAGGGCGTGCCGGTGCGCGAGCGCCTGCGCCTGTCGCCGGCCTGCCCGCTGATCCTGCCGTACCACGTGCGCCTGGACCAGGCCCGCGAGAAGGCCCGCGGCATCGCCAAGATCGGCACCACCGGCCGCGGCATCGGCCCGGCCTACGAGGACAAGGTGGCGCGCCGTGGCCTGCGCCTGGGCGACCTGCTCCACCGCGAGCGCTTCGCCTCCAAGCTCGGCGAGGTGCTGGATTACCACAACTTCGTGCTGACCCAGTACCACGGCGAGAAGCCGGTGGACTTCCAGCAGGTGCTCGACCAGGCGATGGGCATGGCCGAGGAGCTGCGGCCCATGGTCTGCGATACCGTGAGCCTGGTCCACGAGATGCGTCGCGCCGGCGAGAACATCCTCTTCGAGGGGGCCCAGGGCTCGCTGCTGGACATCGACCACGGCACCTACCCCTTCGTGACCAGTTCCAACACCACCGCCGGCGGCACCGCCACCGGCTCCGGCGTCGGGCCGCTCTACCTGGACTACGTGCTGGGCATCACCAAGGCCTACACCACCCGGGTCGGCTCCGGGCCCTTCCCCACCGAGCTGTTCGACGACCATGGCCGCCACCTGGCCGAGAAGGGCCACGAGTTCGGGGCCACCACCGGTCGCGCGCGCCGCTGCGGCTGGTTCGATGCCGTGGCCCTGCGTCACGCCGTGCAGATCAACTCCGTCTCGGGTATCTGCCTGACCAAGCTCGACGTGCTGGACGGCCTGGAGAACATCCGCGTCTGCGTGGGCTATCGCAGCAAGGACGGCGAGGTGCTCGACACCCCGGTGGACTCCGAGGGCTATGAAGCCATCGAGCCGCTCTACGAGGACCTGCCGGGCTGGAGCGAGTCCACCCTGGGGGTGCGTCGCGTCGAGGACCTGCCGGCCAATGCGCGCTCCTACATCAGCTTCCTGGAAGAGAAGGTGGGGACCTCCATCGACATCATCTCCACCGGGCCGGATCGCAACGAGACCATCGTGCTGCGCAATCCCTTCGAGGGCTGACCGCCGCCTCGACAGCCCTGCTGAAACGCGAAGGCCGGCCCCCTCGGGGGCCGGCCTTCGCGTTGCGGGGGCGACAGCGGGTCACTCCGCCGCGGCCACCTTCAGGGCCTCGGCGGCACTCTCGTCGGAGAGCAGCTCGTGGAGGGTCTGCAGCGCCATGCCGCTGTCGCCCTCCATGACGCCATCGAGCCACACCAGGGCCTGCTCGCGGCTGGCATTCTCCAGCCCGTTGGCCGCCAGGTAGGCCTTGGCCAGCGCCAGGCGGGCGCTGGGGTGGCCCTGCTCGGCCGCCTTCAGCAGGTAGTCGGCCCCCTGGCGGACGTCTTGCTCGAGGTTCTCGCCGCGGATGTACTCCCGTCCCAAGGTGGCCATGGCACCGGGGTGGCCCTGCTCGGCGGCCTCCTCGAGCAGGCGCCGGCCGCGTTCACCGTCGCGGGGGACGCCGTTCTCGCCGCGCAGCAGCACGCGGCCGAGGCTGGCGCGGGCGGAGAGGTCGCCGCTCGCCACGGCGCGGTTCAGCCACTCCTCGGCCTTCTGCGGGTCGGCCTCCACGCCATTGCCGGCCAGGTAGGCCTGGCCCAGCAGCTGGGCGGCATAGGGATTGCCGGCCTCGGCCGAGGGGCGCAGGTAGGCGATGCCCTGCTCGGGGTCGGCGGCGACGTGCTCGCCCTCCAGGTAGGCGCGCCCCAGGGTCAGCCGGGCCCCCTGGTTGCCGGCGTCGGCGGCGGTGCGCAGCAGCGTCAGGGCCCGCTCGGGGTCGCTGTCGAGGAGCATCTCGCCGAGCTCCGCCCGCGCCCCGTTGTGGCCGGCATTGGCGGCCCGGGTGAGCCAGGTCCGGGCGTGCTCGCGGTTCTGCTGCATGCCCTGACCCTCGAGGAAGGCGCGCCCCAGGTCGGCCATGGCGCCGGGGTGGCCATCCTCGGCGGCCTTGACCAGGGCCCGGATGTCGCCCTGGGCGCCAAGGTCGCGGTTGACGCGGGTCATCGCGTCGTCGGCGGAGGCATGGCCCGCCTCACGGGCGCGGGTCAGCCACTGGGTGGCCTTGTCCAGGTCCCGGGGGAGGCCGCCCTCGCCCTTGCGGTAGGCGCGGCCCAGCACCACCATGGCGTAGCCGTCGCCCTGCTGTGCGGCCTGCTTCAGCAGTTGCAGGCCGCGCTCCGGCCGGGGCTCCAGCGGGCCCTCCAGGTAGGCCTCGCCGAGCGCAGTCATGGCGGAGGTCTCGCCGGCGTCTACCGCCGCCTGCAGCAGCTGCTCGCCACGACTGGGGTGGAGGGGCAGCGTCTCGCCCTCCAGGTAGGCCTGGCCGAGCAGCGCCAAGGCGCCGCTCTGTCCCTGGTCGGCCGCCTGGCGCAGCAGCGCTTCGGCCTGCTGGGGATCGGCGGTCACGCCGCGGCCCCTCAGATATGCCTCGCCCAGCTGCTGGGTGGCCCAGGGATGGCCCAGTTCATGGGCGCGTTCCAGGTAGTCGACGGCGATGAAGGGTTGGCTGGGGGAGCGCTCGTCGTTCATGTAGAAGTCGCCCAGCGAGGCAAGGGCCAGGGGATGATCCTGGGCCGCCGCTTCCTCGAGCTGGGCCACGCCGCGGCGGGGATCCTCGCCCTCGATCAGCAGGCGCCCCAGATGCACTCGGGCATCCGTGGAGCCCTGCTCCGCGGCCCGGGTCAGCCACTGGCGCGCCTCGCCGGGGCGGCGCTCGACCAGGAACCCGCCCAGCTTGGTCATGGCATCGACATCGCCGTTGCTGGCCGCCTCCTCGAGCATGGCGATGCCCTGCCGGGTCTCCCCGGCGTCCAGCATGGCGCTCCCGGCATTGCCCAGCGCATCCTCGTCACCGGCCTCGGCCGCCTGGCGCAGCCAGTGCAGGCGCTGTTCGGGCTGGTCGCCGAGCAGGCCGTCGGGGGCATGTAGGCCCGCCAGGCGTTGCATGGCATCGGTCTCGCCGGCAGTGGCGCGCTTCTGCAGCGCCTCGGCGTAGCGCTGGGCGTAGTCCATGGCGCGTTCGGGCTTCTCGTCGAGCCAGCCGCCGGGGGCGTGGGCCTCGGCCAGCGCCCTGAGCGCCTCCTCCTGGCCCTGCTCGGCCTCGATGGCATAGAGCCTGGCCGCCCGTTCGGGGTTTGCCGACACCCCGTTGCCGCCTTCCCGCAGCAGTTCTGCCAGCATCACCCGCTCGTCGCGGCCCACCTCCTCTTCCACGGCCAGGCGCAGCAGGTGGTAGGCGAGCAGGTCGTTGCGCTCGACCCCGTCCCCCTCGCGATAGAGCTTCGCCAGGTTGAGTGCGGCATGGCCGCGGATGTAGGAGGGGGTGCGCACCGCCCGGGCATAGTGCTCGGCCGCCCGGGCAGGGTCTCGTGGCATGGCCTTGCCCTGGTCGTAGAGCTTGCCCAGCTCGTAGTGCGCCTGGGGAAAGCCCTGGTCGGCCAGCGAGGTGAGCAGCCGGATCGCCTCACGCGGGTTGCCGGCGGCGGCCGCCTCGTCGGCCTTCTTGACGGTCTGCTTGTGCATCCACTCGAGGTTGCGCGGCTGGCCATCCTCGAACCAGGCCTGATAGCGCTCGGGCAGGGGGGCGGTGGCCTGGGGGGCGCTGTCGGTGACGGCGCATCCCGCGAGCAGCACCAGCAGGCTGGCCGAGGCCATCAGGCGCAGGCCCCGGGCATGCGGGAGGACGGTGATGTCTGTCGGGGTGGTGTTCATGGTGTTCGGTCCTCGCGGTGATCGGTGGATGACGGCTGACAGCGGGGCATCACTCCTGACCCAGCCCCTTGAAGGCGGTGGTCTCCTGCTTCTCCTCGTCGAGGACGACATGCTGCTGTGCCCCGGGGTCCATGAAGTAGAGGGTCATGTAGCCGCCGGCACTGCGGTTGTAGAGGGGGCGTATCCGGCGGATGAAGTCCTCGACGCGGGGGGCGTCGAAGCGCTCGAGATAGATCTCCATCCAGGTGAAGTACTGGGGATCCTTGAGAAAGCCGGTGTACTGCTCGAGGGGGGCGTAGTCGCCCAGGGCGGCCGGGTCGTCGAGGATCGCGAAGAGGAAGTCGATGGCGTCATGGATGGTGTGGCCGTCGACCTCGAGTTCGAAGATGTCGTAGCCCTGCCGGGCGATGACCTGCATGTTGGTGATCAGGTAGAGCAGGCCATAGTTCTGGTAGTGGGTGGCGCGACGTCCCCGGGAAACCTCCAGCGGGAAGGCGCCTTCCCGGGTCATGTCGTGCAGCGCGGCATGGATGGCGCTGACCCCGAAGCGGAACAGCTCGTTGTCCTCGGTCAGCACGCCGACCATGCTGGCGTAGAGCGCCCGGCGGTAGAAGTGGTTGTTGCAGCAGCTGTTGCCCTCGCCGCCGGGAATGTCGGCGTGCTGGTGGGCCAGGCCGTTGAGCCACTCCTCGACGCGCTCGCGCTCCTCCTCCATGCCCTCGACGAAGGGGCGCACGTTGGCATAGGCCATGGCGGCGGCGAAGATCATCGATTCGGTGGCGAACCAGGCCTGGGGTTCCATGGAGTCGTAGTAGAAGTCGGTCAGGGCCTCCTGCTGCGCCCAGTGGTCCAGGAAGCGCACCAGGCACTCGGCATAGTAGTCGTCGCCGCTGGCGACGAAGCTGCCGGCCAGCATCGAGACGTTGTCCTCGAACTGGAACAGCGGCTCCGAAGCGAGCTCCCACGCCTCCGGGCTGGGATAGTAGCCGGGAACCCGCAGGTGGGTGGTGATGGGCTCGTACTCCATGAGTTGCTGGCAGCTCGGCCCCTGGGAGAGGTCATCGATCTCCTGGAGCAGGATGGCGTTGTCGGTGTCTGCGAGTTCCTCCATGCGGGCCGCCACGTCGAAGTAGCCGGCATCGGGAGCGGTGACGCGATAGTCCGAGAGGTCCAGTGCCTCGCGCTCCTCGATGGTGAGGATGTCCATCTCCTGGGCGCCTGCGCTGCTCGACAGCCCGGCGAGCAGCAGGGCCAGGGCAGACGTGAGTGGCCGATGGGTCAGTCTGGGACGGGCATGGGGCATGGCAGGGGTGACTCCTTGTGATACGGGACGCGCCCCGCTCAGGTCGAGGGGGCGTAGAAGCGGAAGGCGGCGAAATCGGCATGCTGGTCGACGGGGGTGCGCCACTCCTTGCCGTTGCCGCCGAAGAAGGTCGAGAACATCAGGCCATCGATGGTCACCTCCTCGGTGGTGCGATAGACGATCTCGCTCTGCTCGAGCACCGGTACACCGTTGATCCACACCCGGGCCAGGCCGTCGGCCTCCCCCGGCGTGTTGAGCACCAGTTCCTGCTCGATGGTGACCCACTCGCCGGTGGGGAAGCTCCACAGCCCGCGGCCCACGGAGGCGCCGAACTTCTCGTCCTGACTGGCCACGTACTCGTAGAGCTCGCCCTGGCCGGCCTCACGCCACATGAAGCGCATCGAGAAGCCGCTCTCGCCATCGACCTCGTCGCCGCCGCTGGGAGCCTCGCCGCCGTAGAGGCCCGGCAGCTTGCCGCCCTTGACGAAGTCGAACCCCGGCTCGAAGCGCACCTGGTAGGTCAGGCAGGCCCGCTCGGCGCCGGCCAGGCTCGCCGGGTCGGCGTAGAAGCCGGCCCCACCCTGCTCGGTGTCCCCGGGGGACGAGGTGCCTTCGGGGTAGTGGACACGCAGGCCGGGCTCGTCGAGTCCCGTGGCGCCGGCGTCGAGCAGTTCGACATTGTCCTCGACGCCCCAGTCACGGGTGGTGCCGAAGCCCTGGCGGACCCCCGCCTGGGCATCCTTGGTGGCGAGGTCCGGCTGCGGCGTGGCCACCGGCGGGTAGCGCGCCGAGCAGGGCTCGACCCGCGGATAGGAGAGGGTCGGCTCCTTGCCCTCCTGCGCCGGGGCACTCGTCGAGGCGAGGCCTGTCATCAGGGCCGTGAGGGCAAGGGCGTGGCGGCGGTTACGGGGGTGTTCCATGCTCATGGTGTCTCCTTGGCGAAGGGCCGCGGCGTCGAGGCGTCGCGGCGAAGGCGAGCGGGGATCACCCCGCCTCGCGTTGCTCGTCCTCCTGGGTGACGGCACGATAGACGCGCTCACCGAACTGGCCGACGGCACGCATGCCCTGCCAGATCCACTCGGCGGTGGCACCCAGCAGCGGAGCCTCGGTGAAGCGCACGTCCGCCGGCTTGCCGACGCTCTCGGCGGGGAGGCTCTTCTCGGGCACCAGCAGTACGCTGGCCACGTTCTGCTGCTGGCGGACCCAGCTCGGGAAGCCGGCACGCGGTTGACGCTCGATGTCGAGTGCCACGTTGCGCACCCGGGCGCGGATCGGGGTCGAGGCGTTGGGCAGCGAGACGTAGGCCGTCTGGTTGGGCTCGATGCGCTCGATGTCGTCCATGTGGACCAGCGCCTCGACCATGACATCGTTCTCGCCGGTGCGAATCAGGGTCATGATCCGCTCGCTCTCGTTGATGTAGGTGCCGTCGGCGCTGCTCAGGGCCCAGGCCACCAGGCAGTCACACGGGCTATAGATCTCGTTGCTGGCCTGGCGAGCCTCCAGGGCGGTGATGCGCGAGCTCTCCAGGTCGCGAGCCGTCTCGAACTGTGAGATGCGGGCCTGGGCAATCTCGGGCGATACCGTCTCGAAGTTCATGGCATCGCCGCTCTCGGGGCGCGCGGAGCTGGCGATGCTGACCTGACCGCCGCCGGCCGACTGGAGATGCTCCTTCAGGTTGGCGATCAGCTGCTCGTTGTAGTTCAGCGAGGCACGGGAGAGGATCAGCTCCGACTCCAGGTCGCTGTTGGTGATGCTGGTCAGCTCCTGGTCACGCTCGACCCGGTCGCCGGCCTGCAGGTCGTGGGCCTCGAGGATGCCCGGGCCCGGGGCACGGATGTCGATCCGGGGCGCGGTGACCGCGGCGAAGCTCGGCTCGATCAGCATGAAGTTGCGATAGGCCGTGGCCGCGGCCGCGAGGGCGAGGATCGCGATGGCGCTGAACAGCAGCACATAGCGTCCCTTCGGCTTGGGCGGGCGCGACGGGGGCAGGGGCGTGGACGGGGCCGCCTTGCGCTTGCGCGGGGTCTGCGGGTCCTCGCCCTCCATCAGTGACTCGATGCTGGCCTGGCGCCCGGTCAGGCAGCTGCGGACCACCTGGCGCAGCAGCTCGCGATGGGGCGGGTCGATGTCCGTGATCTCGAAACCGTTGACGTGGTGGCGCCCGTCGGCCTCGGCGGTGGCATGGCGGCACTCGGCCCGCACGGGCACGATCAGCTCGGTGGCCCCGACGGTCAGCAGCAGCGAGGCCGAGAGGCGCTCGCCCTGGCGCAGCGGACGCGAGGTGCGAACGGCGAAGCCGCCCACCGAGACATCGGCGCCGGGGAGTTCCTGGCCATCCTCGCAGCGGACCCGGAAGGGCGGTGAGACGCGGATGAACCGGCGCTCGTCGCGACGCTCGTGGTGGATCCGTTCACCCGGCGCCTCATGGCCGCCCGATGGGCTGCCGGCAGGCCCCGCGCCGCGGGGGGTGCCCGGGCCCAGGGTCGGCTCGTTGCGCTCGATGCCATTCATGTCGGAATGATGGTCAGACATCCTTTGCGTTCTCCTTGCTCTGTTGTTTGGCCGACGCCACGGCGTCGCCGGAACGGCCGGCTTCCACGCGGATTTGCAGGTCCTTGAAGCGCATCGAGTGGTGCTCCAGCTCCAGGGTGCAGCCGTCGGGCTGCGGGCAGGCCGCGGCCTCGGCAATGGGGCGCCCGCGGGCATCGCGCAGGTGACGGGCCAGTTCGGGCGTGACGATCAGGCGTGTGGTGTCCCGTGCGGCGCCCAGCAGATGGCCGGCGCGGGGGCGGTCGAGCCCTTCGAGCGCCTCCAGCAGGTCGTCGTCGAGGTGGAAGTCACCGGCCGGCAGCTGCACGCTGCCCCCCTCCGGGGCATCGGCGATGGCCAGTGACAGCCAGCGGTCATCCACCCGCGACTGCGCCTGCGTGCTGCCGCCACCGGTGAGGATGGACAGTGAGGTCCGGTCCGGGGGCTGCAGGACGCCGGTGGCCAGTATCAACACGTAGAGCAGCACCCCGTAGGCAAAGCCGTGCAGCACATGGCCCATGCGCCGCTGGCGCGTCACGGCCGCCGGGTCGTTGGGCTCGCCTGCGGAGATGCCCTGACGCGACCACTTCTGGCGGTTGAAGCGGAAGCTGACATAGGTCTTGAGCAGGGCACCCCACACCTGGTTGTAGTAGATCAGGGGCACCCACAGCAGGCTGTAGCGACCGTGCTGCCAGGCCAGGATCAGCGTCACGATGCCGCGGGTGAAGAGGATCCACAGGGCATAGGCGAAGATGAACGAGGGACGGATGAACAGGGTCACCAGGATGGCCACCGTGGGGCCGATCAGGGTGGTCCACATGGAGAGCCGCTGGTCGACCAGGCTCCACCAGGTGAACAGGCCCATGGGCCGCGGCCCCAGGGCGATGGCCCGGTTGCTGGTGCGCAGCATGTTGCCGTACCAGCGACGCATCAGGTCGGTGGTCGAATGGAAGAAGCGCTTGCGGTCGGGCAGTTCCTCGAAGCCCGAGACGTGCACATCCGGGATGTAGAGCATCCGCCAGCCGTTCTTCAGCAGCCAGTACCAGGTCGACTTGTCGTCGCCGGAGAGGAACTTGAAGGTGCCGAAGCGCCAGTGGTCGACGTGGTCGTTCTCCACCAGCTCGATGAAACCGGGCTGGGTCGCCAGGTCGGCCCGGAAGGCGCTGTAGCGACCGGTCAGCACCAGCAGGCGCCGGGAGACCGACATCGAGCTCATCACCAGGTGGCGCTGGGCATAGCGGATGTCGTACCACTCCTTGGTGGCGTCGCCCCCCGTGACGATGGCGCTGTTGTTGGTGGTCAGGGCGCCCAGGTCCTCCTGGACGCTGAAGAACGACAGCGAGCGCGACAGGGTGCCCGGCTCCAGCCGGATGTCGCCGTCCATGGAGACCAGCAGGGCGCCGGGTGCCGGCATGCGGCGCGAGATGGCGCGCAGCACCTCGGCCATGGCCGAGCGCTTGCCGTCGCCCTTCTGGAACATGTAGCGCAGCTCGATGTTCTCCGGCCAGCCGTTGTCCTCCATGACGTGGGTGATGACGTCCACGTCGGTGCGGTCCGACAGCGAGGCGAAGATGGTGGTGGGCACGCCATAGTCGGCAACCTCGCGCACCAGGGCATCGTAGACCTGGAAACTGACCTCGGGCTCGATGCGAAAGGAGGTGCAGAGCACATAGAGCTCCGGCGGGAGCGCCTGCTCCCCCGCGGCATCGGCCTCGGCCCGCAGGCGCGGGAAGATCCGGCGGTTGTACCATACCGAGCGCAGCGCCTGGATCAGCCACCAGCTGTAGCGCCAGATGCCCACGGCCCCGACGGCGAAGAAGAAGCTCTTCGACTCGGGGGAGAAGACATCCAGCGGCAGCCCGTCGATCACCACGATCAGCAGGGCGATCCCGAGGATGAAGGTCGCGACCTCCGTCGCCTTGCTGGCGACGGAGCGATCGTCAGGTCTGTTCGACATCTCGACTCCCCTCAGGCGAGCACGGGACGTACGGAGTCACCCCGGCCGATGGCGTAGTAGGCGAGGCCCGCGGCCTTGACGGTCTCGGGCTGGAAGAGGTTGCGGCCGTCGACCAGCACCGGCGAGGCGAGCGACTCGCGCAGCTCGGCGAAATCCACGGTGCGAAAGGCCTTCCACTCGGTGCAGATCACCAGGGCATCGGCACCTTCCAGGGCCTCGTTGCGCTGGCTGGCGAGCCTCAGGTCGTCGCGCTCGCCATAGATCCGGCGACACTCCCCGGCGGCCTCCGGGTCAAAGGCCTGGACCCGGGCGCCGGCCTCCCACAGGGCCTCCATCAGGGCCCGGCTGGGGGCCTCGCGCATGTCGTCGGTGTTGGGCTTGAAGGCCAGGCCCCACAGCGCGATGGTCTTGCCGGCCAGCTGGCCGCTGAAGGCCTGGCAGAGCATCTCGAACAGGCGACTCTTCTGGCGCGCGTTGACGCGCTCCACGGCGGCGATCATCTCGGCGGGGTGGCCGACCTCCTCGGCGGTATGCGCCAGCGCCTTGACGTCCTTGGGGAAGCAGGAGCCGCCGTAGCCGCAGCCCGGGTAGATGAAGTGGTAGCCGATGCGCGGGTCGCTGCCGATGCCGTGGCGTACCTCCTCGATATCGGCACCCAGCCGCTCGGAGAGGTTGGCGATCTCGTTGATGAAGCTGATCTTGGTGGCGAGCATGGCGTTGGCGGCGTACTTGGTCAGCTCGGCGCTGCGCACCCCCATGAACATCAGCTTGTCCTTCTGGCGGCTGTAGGGGGCATAGCATTCGTGCATGGCGCTCCTGACCCGCTCCGAGTCGGTGCCGACCACGATCCGCGCACCCTTGGAGAAGTCCTCGATGGCCGCGCCCTCCTTGAGGAATTCGGGGTTGGAGCAGACATCGAAGTCCAGCGCGACCCCGCGGCGGTCGAGCTCGGCGGCGACGGCGCGCTCTACCCGGCTGGCGGTGCCGACCGGCACCGTCGACTTGTCGACAATGATCCGGTAGTCATCCATGTGGCGGCCGATGGTCTCGGCGACCTTGAGCACATGGCGAAGGTCGGCGCTGCCATCCTCGTCCGAGGGGGTCCCCACGGCGATGAACTGCAGCAGGCCGAAGGCCACCGCCTGCTCGGCATCGGTGGTGAAGTGCAGGCGACCGGCCGCCCGGTTCTGGCGGATCAGGCTCTCCAGCCCGGGCTCGTAGATCGGCACCTCGCCGGCCTCGAGCCGGGCCACCTTGTCCGCATCCACGTCGACGCACATCACGTCATGGCCGACATCGGCCAGGCAGGCGCCGGTGACCAGGCCCACATAGCCGGAACCGAAGATGGTGATTCTCATGATCGCTGTCTCCTTGCTCGATGACCGGGGCGGCCGCCCTCGGCGGGCGGTCACGCATCCTCTGCTTTTCGATCCAGTCATAGAGCAAGGCGCATGCCATCTTAAGAAAAGATTGCATGATCAATTAGTTGGGGAAGGGGTGGGCCAGTTGGCCGGGGCCGGGCACATCAGGGAAGGAGATAACCGTCGCCATGAAGAGACGGTTATCGGGGAGGTGAAGGCAAGTCTTTAAAATCAATTAGTTAAGTGTTGCCTGACGACGACGTCCGTGACTCGTTTCTCGTTAAGTGATTGAAAATCATGGGGTCAATAGTCGATGCCGCGGCGGGCCTGGAGCCCGCTGTTGAAGGCGTGGCGCACCTCCTGCATCTCGGTGACGGTATCGGCCATGGCGGTGAGTTCCCGGTGGGCGTTTCGGCCGGTGATGATCACCGTCTGCTCGGCGGGACGGTTCTCCAGCGCGCGCTTCACCGTCTCGATATCCAGGTAGCCGAACTTGAGCATGTAGGTGATCTCGTCGAGTACCACCAGGTAGACGTCCGGGTCGGCGAGCATCTGTTCGGCCTTTGCCCATACCTCGCGGCAGGCGCGGGTGTCGGCCTCGCGGTTCTGGGTGTCCCAGGTGAAGCCGGTGGCCATGATGGCCACTTCCAGGTTGGGGTCCTCCGCCAGCCGCTCGCGCTCGCCGCACTCCCAGAGTCCCTTGATGAACTGCACCACGCCGACCCGGTAGCCGTAACCCAGGGCGCGGGTCACGGTGCCCCAGGCAGCGGTGGTCTTGCCCTTGCCGTTGCCGGTGAAGACCAGCAGTAGCCCGCGCTGCTCGGTGGCCTCGGCGACCTTCTCGTCGACACGGGACTTGAGTTTCTGCATGGCCTGCTGGTGGCGGGTATCGCGATCGCTCATCGGGGCTCCGTAGGTTGTACAAGGCTTGTCCAGGAAAGCGACAGCATACGCCACAACCGGGGCGGCGTCAGCCACTCGAGGTCACGCCCGCTCGCGCACCCGGGCCTCCATGCGGGCCAGGAAGACCCCCATGATGCGCTCGTAGAGCGCGCGGCCGAGCACGGCATCCTCGATGCCGGCGTCCACATTGGGGTTGTCGTTGACCTCGATCACCACCACCCGGTCACCGGCCTGCTTGAGGTCCACGCCATAGAAGCCGTCGCCGATCAGCCGGGTGGCCTTGAGCGCCGCCCGGATCACCGTCGTTGGGACCTCGGCGGGGTCATGGGTGGTGAAGCCGCCGCTCTTCACCCGGGCGCCGGAATGGTCGTAGATCTGCCAGTGGCCGCGGGCCATGTAGTAGCGGCTGGCAAACAGCACCTGGCCATCGAGCACGCCGATCCGCCAGTCGTACTCGGTGGGCAGCCACTCCTGGAGCAGCAGCAGGGCCGAGGTGGCGAACAGCCGGCTGGCCTCGCGCTCGAGCTGCTGCACCGACTCGACCTTGACGATGCCCCGGGAGAAGGCGCCGTCGGGAATCTTGAGTACCATCGGGAAGCCGAGACCAGCGACCCGTTCCTCCAGTGCTCGGCGGTCGCCGCGCTTGAGCAGGATGCCCTCCGGGGCCGGAACGCCCCGGGCCCGCAGCAGGGCGTGCAGGTAGACCTTGTTGGTGCAGCGCAGGATGTCGCGGGGGGCATCGATCACCACCAGCCCCTCGTGTTCCGCCCGCCGGGCCATGCGATAGGTGTGGTGGTCGAGGGCGGTCGTCTCGCGGATGAACAGGCCGTCGAACTCGGCGAGCCGGCCGGCATCCTTGCGGGTGACCAGCGAGACATCAATGCCCAGGCGGCGTCCGGCGCGGATGAAGGCCTTCAGCGCGCCGCGGTTGCTGGGGGGCAGGGCCTCCTGCGGGTCGATCAGGATCGCCAGGTCGAAGCGGTAGCGGCGCCGCGCCTTGGGCGTGCGCCAGACCTTGCGGGAGTGGCGGTTGAGGGCCGTGGCGAAGAGGTCCTGCTCCTCGGGCGTCAGGTCGCGCAGGCGCAGCGGCTTGAGGCGCGACAGGCGCCAAACGCCATGGCGACGCACCAGGCGCGCCTCGAGCAGCGGGCAGGGCAGCCGTTCGAAGAGCCGGCGCGCCAGCCGCGCCAGGCCGGGCTCCCGGCACTCGCCGAACAGCACCCGCAGCGACAGCTGGTCACCCGGCAGTGCCCCCTGGCGGGCCAGGTCACCGAGCAGCGGCGCCAGGCCATCTAGCTGGAGGTCGACCAGGATCTTGCGGCCGAGGGCGTTGAGGGTCTCGACCGCGGGCAGTACCCGCTGTCCCCGCGCCTGGGCCAGCAGCGAGACGTAGTAGCCCGTGCCCAGGTAGTCGAGCTCGCTGCACAGGTTGATCACATGGGTGGTGCGGTCCTGGTCGTCGCCGATGCGGTGTTGCCGGTCCTGGGCAAGGAAGTCATCGGCGGTGATCAGGTCCTCGGAGGGATAGTAGGGCCGCCAGTCTTCCAGTCGGTCGACGACGATGCGCAGCGGACACATGGTGGGGCTTCCGGGCTGGGCGGCGGGGTGCCGCCGGAATGCGGCCAGCATGCTCCTGAGCCCGCTCCCGGACAAGCCGGCGTTCGAGTGAAAAGATTTCATGGTCAACGCCGGTGACAGCGATATTGGCCATGATCACAATCGTCCCGAGATTTCCGGAGAACCGAGATGACCGTCATCCTGCGCCAGGCCCTGGGGCGCGACCTGGCTGCACTCTACCGCCTGGAGCAGGTGGCTTTCACCGGCGACCGCTTCAGTCGCCGCCAGCTCTGGCACCTGCTCAACCGCGCGAATGCCCTGACGCTGGTCGCCGAGCAGCGAGTGCCCGAGGGCGGGCCCCCGAGGCTGCTGGGCTATGGCACCCTGCTGTTTCGTCGTGGCACCCGCCGTGCCCGGCTCTACTCCTTCTGCGTGCATCCCGATGCGCGTGGCAGTGGCCTGGGCCGGCGGCTGCTGGTGGCCCTGGAGGCCGAGGCGCTGGCACGTGATGCCGAGGTGCTGGGCCTCGAGGTGCGCGCCGACAACCAGGTGGCGCTGGGACTCTATCGACGGATGGGCTTTCGCCCGGAGCGCTGGCTCGGCGACTACTACGAGGACGGCTGTGCGGGCTGGCAGATGGCGAAGCCGCTGCTGGCCGAACAGGGGGCCGCGCAGGCCCGCGAGGGCTGATAGAATCGTGCCATTCGTCCCCTCACAGTGATCCACCCTTCAGCAGGACATGCCCATGCCCTCCTTCGACATCGTTTCCGAGTTCGACAAGCACGAAGCCAGCAACGCCGTGGACCAGGCCAACCGGGAAATCCAGACCCGCTTCGACTTCAAGGGGGTCACCGCGAGCTTCGAGCTCAGCGGCGAGACGGTCTCGCTGGAGGCCGAGGTCGACTTCCAGCTCAAGCAGATGCTCGACGTGCTGCGCAACAAGCTCATCGCGCGCGGCATCGATGCCCGCTGCATGGACGTCCAGGAGCCGGTGCTCTCCGGGGTCCGCGCTCGCCAGGAGGTGACCCTCAAGCAGGGGCTCGACCAGAAGGAGGCCAAGGACGTCGTCAAGCGCATCAAGGAGAGCAAGCTGAAGGTCCAGGCCCAGATCCAGGGCGAGAAGGTTCGGGTCACGGGCAAGAAACGCGATGACCTCCAGGCCGTCATGGCCCTGCTGCGCGGGGAGGGCGGCCCCGACCTGCCGCTGCAGTTCGACAACTTCCGCGACTGACGGCTGCCTTGGCGCCTTGATCCAGGTCACGCCGATGGCGCCCATAGTCGCCGGCGATTGGCACGGGAGGGCAGAATGCTCTTCAATGGGAAGGATACCTGACTATCGGGAGTGAGCGTTCGATGCCCGTCGTTCGTCGTGTCGCCTTCATGGCCCTGGCCTGGGTCAGCTTCGGGCTGGGCGTGGTGGGTGCCTTCCTGCCGCTGCTGCCGACCACCTGCTTCATGCTGCTGGCGGTCTGGGCGGCCTCGAAGGGCTCACCGCGCTTTGCCGCCTGGATCCGCGAGCATCCCCGCTTCGGCCCCGCCGTGGTGGCCTGGGAGTGCGAGCGGGCGATTCCCCGCCATGCCAAGCGGCTGGCTACCGCCATGCTGGGTATCTCGATGCTGGTGCTGGCCCTCACCGTGAGCCTCTGGTGGCTCAAGCTGTCGCTGATCGCCGGGCTCTGCCTGGTGGGCGCCTGGGTCCTGTCGCGCCCGGAGCCGGTCGCCGTGCGCTGATCGCGACGGGCGTCGCATTGCTTTGAGCTCCGGGCGCGGGGCGCCGTACAATGGATGGCAATCACCGACAGGAGCCATCCTCGATGTCAGAACCGCAGCCGATTTACCTGAGTGACTACCGTCCGCCTGCCTACCGTGTGACCCGTACCGAACTGACCTTCGACCTTGACCCGGATGCCACCCGGGTCAAGGCGCGCCTGCACCTCGCGCGCCATCCGGAGCGCGAGGCCGGAGCCCCCCTGGCGCTCGACGGCGAGCAGCTGGCGCTCAAGGCCATCGCCATCGACGGCCAGCCCCTGGAGCAGGACGAGTACGAGGTCGGTGAAGCGGGGCTGGTCGTGCACCGGGTGCCGGAGACCTTCCTGCTCGATACCGAGGTCGAGATCGCCCCCGACGGCAACACGGCGCTGTCGGGACTTTATCGCTCCAGCGGCATGTTCTGCACCCAGTGCGAGGCCGAGGGCTTTCGCCGCATCACCTTCTACCCGGACCGCCCCGACGTCATGGCGACCTTCTCCACCACGGTGATCGGTGACGCCGAGCGCGAGCCCGTGCTGCTCGCCAACGGCAACCCGGTGGAGCGCGGCGAGCTGCCCGGCGGCCGCCACTTCGTCACCTGGGAAGACCCGCACCCCAAGCCCAGCTACCTGTTCGCCCTGGTGGCCGGCGACCTTCGCAAGGTCGAGGATGGCTTCACCACCATGAGCGGGCGTGACGTCACCCTGCAGATCTGGGTCGAGGAGGAGAACCTCGACAAGACCGACCACGCCATGGCCTCGCTGAAGCGCGCCATGCGCTGGGACGAGGAGACCTACGGGCGCGAGTACGACCTGGACCTCTTCATGATCGTGGCGGTCAACGACTTCAACATGGGCGCCATGGAGAACAAGGGGCTCAACATCTTCAACTCGGCCGCGGTGCTGACCCATCCCCATACCGCCACCGATGCGGCCTTCCAGCGCGTCGAGGGCATCGTCGCCCACGAGTACTTCCACAACTGGTCCGGCAACCGGGTCACCTGTCGCGACTGGTTCCAGCTCTCCCTGAAGGAGGGGTTCACGGTCTTCCGTGACCAGTGCTTCTCGGCGGATACCAACTCGGCGCCGGTCAAGCGCATCGAGGACGTCTCCTTCTTCCGCACCGCCCAGTTCGCCGAGGACGCCGGTCCCACCGCTCACCCGGTGCGCCCCGACCACTACATCGAGATCGGCAACTTCTACACCCTGACCATCTACGAGAAGGGCGCGGAGATCGTGCGCATGCTCTCGAACCTGGTGGGGAAGGAGGCCTTCCGCCGCGGCAGCGACCTCTACTTCGAACGCTTCGACGGCCAGGCCGTGACCATCGAGGACTTCGTGGGCTGCATGGCCGAGGCCTCGGGCCAGGACCTCACCCAGTTCATGCTCTGGTACTCCCAGGCGGGCACCCCCGAGATCGATGCCCACGGCGAGTACGACTACGCCAACGCCGAGTACCGCCTCATCCTGCGCCAGCGTACCCCGGCGACCCCGGGCCAGCCGGACAAGCAGGCCCTGCATATCCCGGTTCGCCTGGGCCTGGTGGGCACCAAGTCAGGCCGTGACCTGCCGCTGACCCTGGAGGGCGAAACGCTTGGCACCGATACGGTGGTCCACCTGCGCGAGGAGGAGCAGGAGTTCCTCTTCACCGATGTCAGCGAGGCCCCGGTGCCCTCGCTGCTGCGCGGCTTCTCGGCGCCGGTGAAGCTGTACTTCCCCTACGGTCGCGAGGACCTGGCGTTCCTGCAGGCCCACGACTCCGACGGCTTCAACCGCTGGGATGCCGGCCAGCGCCTGGCCCTGCTGGCCCTGGACGACCTGATCGCGGCCCACCGCAACGGCGTCGAGAAGGTGATGGACCCGCGGGTCACCGAGGCCTTCCGCGTACTGCTGGCAGCGGAGAGCGACGACAAGGCGGTGCTGGCCCAGATGCTGACCCTGCCCTCCGAGGCCTACATCGCCGAGCAGCAGCCGCTGGTCGACGTGGATGCCATCCATGCCGCCCGCACCTTCGTCAAGCAGAGCCTTGCCCTGGCGCTGCGTGACGACTTCCTGCGCGTCTATCGCGAGAACCAGGACGACGCCCCCTATGCGCCGGAGCCCGAGCAGATCGCTGCGCGCAGCCTGAAGAACGTGGCGCTCTCCTACCTCATGGCCATCGAGGACGAGACGGGACTGGAACTCGCCCGCGAGCAGTTCGAGGCGGACCACAACATGACCGACGTGCGCCATGCCCTGACCCTGCTGGTGCACAGCTCCCGCGGCGACATCGCCGACCCGGCCCTCAAGGCCTTCGGCGAGACCTGGGCCCACGACCCCCTGGTGATGGACCAGTGGTTCGCCATCCAGGTGACCCGCCCGCAGCCGGACGTGCTCGACCGCGTGACCTTCCTGATGGCGCACCCGGCCTTCTCGCTTAAGAATCCCAACAAGGTACGGGCGCTGATCGGCACCTTCGCCAACCAGAACCCGGTGAACTTCCACCGCGCCGACGGGGCAGGCTACCGGCTGCTGGCCGACACCGTGATCGAGCTCAACCGTCTCAATCCGGAGATCGCCGCCCGACTGGTCACCCCCCTGACGCGCTGGGCGCGCTTCGACGAGGCCCGCCAGGAGCTGATGAAGGGCGAGCTCGAGCGTATCCGCGCCGAGGAGCTCTCGCCGAACGTCTATGAGGTGGTAGAGAAGGCCCTGGCCTGATGAGGGAAGGGTAATTTCCTGCTGCGCTCGGGCTCTTGATAAAAGAAGCTGGCCGCCGGCGGTGCCGGTGCGCCGGCCCGGTCGTCTCCTCCATGTAGCGGGCTACACTCCGGCAGCTGCGCTCCGGCGGCGGCCAGCCTAACTTCGCTCGCTACGGAAATTCCTCCTTTCCTGATGCAAAAAAAACGTGCCGCCTAAAGGGCGGCACGTTGCATTAGGGAGGGGTCAGTTGATCAGCCAGCTCAGCACTGTAACCCCCAGCAGCCACCAGATCAGGGTGGCGACGAGGGCGCGGCGCATCAGCGCGGCGACCCCCTTCCACAGCAGCCACAGGCCGATCACCAGCACCACCAGGCTGATCAGCGTGGGGGCGATGCCCAGCGACTCGGAGAGCCCCTGCATGAAGCTGCGGGCCGCGTCGTCGATGCCCGTGAAGAAGCCGACGAGGCCATCGACGATGAAGCGGATGAATTCCCCGAAGGCGTTGCCGATGAAGGCGAAGACGTCGTCCATGGGTGGCGAGTTCCAGTCTGAGAGGGAGCGGTCATGTTGCATGCCCCGAAGGGCCTGGATGAGGGCATTCGGCATCACGCCAGGGCCCGAGTATCTCGAGAAGCGCCCCGGGGGGGCAAGTCGCTCACCCCAGCTGGCTGGCGCGAGAGACCACCCCGGCCTCCTCGGCGGCGCTGTCGGCCAGTGCCCGGCCGGCCTCGTCATAGACGTGGAAGACCGCATTGGCGCCCAGTTCGCGGATCGGCTCGATCTCCTCGGGGTATTCCACCACGGCGGTGATCTTGCCCGGAAACTTCCGGGAGCGCAGCTGCTTCAGCGCGAAGAGGTTACCCGCATGGTGCGGCATGGCCAGCACCACCATCTGGACGCCATGGGACATCAGCAGCTTGTCCCAGAAGTCCGAATCGACGGCATCGCCCTCGAGGATATTGAAGCCCCGCGCCCCCAGTTTCCTGACGCTCTGGGGGTTGCTGTCGATGCCCAGCACGCGCAGCCCGTACTCCTTCTGCAGGCGACGGTAGACGCTGCGCCCAATGCGTCCCATGCCCAGCACCACGGCCTCGGCGTCGCCGACCTCGATCGGGCGGTCACTCGGCGAAAGCTCATCGACGGCAACCTGCGGGAGCCGAGGCTCCAGCCAGCGGTAGAGTCGCTCGCTGAAGCCGTTGAGTATCGACGAGAACCCGAAGCTCAGCGCCACCGCCAGTGAAATCACCACCAGCCACTCCTCCGGGAGCCACTGGCTGGACACCGCGATGGCGCCCACGATGAGGCCGAATTCCGAATAGTTGGTCAGGCTGAGGGTAGCCAGCAGCGAGGTGCGATGTCGCATCCGGAAACGCATGAAGACGAGCTGATAGATCACGCTCTTCAACGGCAGGATCAGCACCAGCAGCATGGCGATGGCGAGCATCTCCGTACTGGGCATCGCCGTCAGCCCGATGCTCAGGAAGAACCCCACCAGCAGCAGCTCCTTGAGGCTGAACATCGAGCGGGCCAGGGTCTGTGCCGCAGGGTGGGGGGCCAGCAGCAGCCCGATGATCAGCGCCCCCAGGTCCCCCTTCACGCCCACCGACTCGAAGAGGGCGTAGCCCAGCACCAGGGCCAGCAGCATGCCGAAGAGCATCTGCATCTCGCCATGGCCGAGCCGGTCGAGCAGGGCTCGCAGCGCGGGCGCCAGGGGAATCAGCAGCACCAGGCCCAGGGCCCAGGGGCTTGGCAGTTCCCCCGTGGAGGCAGTGATGAAGATCACCGCAAAGATGTCCTGCATGATCAGCACGCCGATGGCCAGGCGCCCGTAGGCGGTCTGGGTCTCGCTGCGCTTCTCCAGCACCTTGACCACGAAGACGGTGCTGGAAAACGAGAGCGCGAACCCCAGCAGGCCCAGGGTGTGCCAGCCCGTGTCATCCAGCAGGCCCAGCCCCAGCCACTTGAACAGCGACAGCAGCGCCACCATCAGCAGCGTCGAAGCCAGCATGTGCAGGGAGGCGCCCCCCCACACATCCCGTCGCAGCAGGGTGCGCACGTCGAGCTTCAGGCCGATGGTGAACAGCAGCAGGGTGACCCCGATGTGGGCGAGGGTCTCCAGCAACGGGGTCTTGTCGTAGCCCAGGGCATTGAGCACGAAACCACCGGCGAGGAAGCCCACCATGGGTGGTAGACGCAGCATCACGGCAGTCAGGCCACCGAGAAAGGCCGCGAGAAGAAAGGCCGGTTCGATCATGCTCACTCCCTGTTCGGCACGCGACGGCAAGACGGATAGTGTAGGGAAATCGTAAGCTGATTGGCATGCATGATTGAGATGCATGAGTGGGCGTACGCCGTCATCCGGTGGCGGTGTCATGATTAGGATGGACGCAGCAGGCGAGAGGAACGCGAATGCCCAGGCTGATTATCAATGGCAAGTCGGCGCAGCTGCCGGCGGTGAGGGAGGCGGTCTTCGCCCGCCGCGAGGCGGGGGACGACCTCGAGGTCAGGGTCACCTGGGAGCAGGGCGATGCCGTCCGCCTGGCAGAGCAGGCCGGGCGCGACGGGGTGGAGCGGGTGGTCGCCGGTGGGGGTGACGGCACGCTCAACGAGGTGGTCAACGGCCTGATGCGTCTGTCGCCCGAGCAGCGCCCCGGTCTGGGGATTCTGCCCCTGGGCAGCGCCAACGACCTGGCCACCTCGCTGGGTCTGCCGCTGGACGCCGAGCCCGCCCTGGCCTCGGCCCTGCACCTTCCCCTGCGGCGCACCGACGTGCCGCGACTGGACGACTGGCACTTCCTCAACATGGCCACCTGTGGCTTCGGTGCCGAGATCACCTCCTCCACCCCCAAGACCCTCAAGCGCCTGCTCGGTGGCGGCGCCTACTCGCTGATCGGTGCGGTGAAGGCCTGGGACTACCGGCTCTATCCCGGGGTGTTGCGCTGGGAGGGCGGTGAGCGCCGCGCCGAGGTCTTCATGCTGGCCATCGGCAACGGTCGCCAGTCGGGCGGTGGCCAGGCCCTGACGCCCGACGCCTCGCTGGACGACGGCCTGCTCGACGTGCTGCTGCTGCATGATGTCGCCTCCCTGGCACGGCTGCGCGCCATGCGCCGCGAGCTGGCGGCTCGCCCCGGTCGGGGCCGCTACGTCGATGCCTTCCGTACCGAGGGCCTCACCTTCGAGGCAGAGGAGGCACTGCCGGTGACCCTGGATGGCGAGCCGCTGCATCGACGGGGATTCCGGGTGGCCATCAGCCCCGGGGCGCTGGCGCTGGCGGCCCCCCCGGAGTGCCCGCTCTTCTCGCGCCCGCCGTGAGGCAGTATCCCGCGGTCAGGCCTGCGCCCTGGCTGAACACTGCCTGCGCTTGCCCCTACGGCGTTAACCATCGACTCGTGCGCGAGTCCGATCACGGTACTCATTACCACCACCCAGGCGCGGTCCTTTGCTGTTTTCTGCCTTGCCGGGTCATCGCTCGACGACATGTCGGGCAAGGCTTAAGGTTAACGGCAACCGTCCCCTGGCGGCCCCTACCTCTGTCGACAAGGAACCACGACACCATGGACCTCTCGCTGATCATTCCCGTCGTGCTGCTGGGCGCCCTGCTGGTCTACGGGGTGGCCATCTACAACCGGCTGGTGACGCTGAAGAATCGCTACCAGAATGCCTTCGCCCAGATCGAGGTGCAGCTCAAGCGTCGCCACGACCTGATCCCCAACCTGGTGGAGACCGCGCGGGCCTACATGAGCCACGAGCGCGAGACCCTGCAGGCGGTGACCGAGGCGCGCAACGCCGCCGAGGTCGGCCTGCAGCACGCGTCGGCGCGGCCCGGCGAACCCGGCGCCATGGCCGAGCTGGCCGGCGCCGAGGGCGCCCTGGGCGCCGCCCTGGGGCGCCTCAACGTGGTGATGGAGGCCTACCCGGATCTGAAGGCCTCCGACAACATGCGCCAGCTCTCCGAGACCCTTACCAGCACCGAGAATCGGGTGGCCTTCGCCCGCCAGGCCTTCAACGATGCAGTGATGCAGTACAACGCCTATCGGCAGAGCTTCCCCCCGGTGCTGCTGGCCGGCTCCTTCGGCCACAAGCAGGATGCGGCTCTGCTGGAGTTCGCCGACAGCGCCGAGATCCAGTCGGCGCCCCGGGTGAGCTTCTGAGCCGGCCCCCGTGGATTTCTTCACGGCCCAGGATCGCGCCCGGCGGCTGACCGGGCGGCTGGTCCTGCTGCTGGTGCTGGCGGTGGTGGCGCTGATCGTCGTCACCTCCGTGGTGGTGGCCCTCGCGGTAGTGCTGCTCGACGGCGCTCCCTTCGCCGGCGACCCCCTGGCGCGTGCCCTGCAGCCGCGGCTGCTCGTCGGGGTGGCGACGGCGGTGATCCTGGTGGTGGGGCTGGGGAGCCTCGTCCGCCACCTGCAGCTGCGGGCCGGGGGCAGTGCGGTGGCCGAGGCCCTGGGCGGCCGACCGCTCAATCTGGAGACCCGCGATGCGGACGAGCGCCGGCTGCTCAATGTGGTGGAGGAGATGGCCATCGCCTCCGGCATGCCGGTCCCGCTGGTCTATGTGCTGGAGGACCAGGCTATCAACGCCTTCGCGGCCGGGCACGAGCTCGACGACGTGGCCATCGGGGTCACCCGCGGCGCCATCGAGGCCCTCGACCGCGACCAGCTGCAGGGAGTGATCGCCCATGAGTTCAGCCATATCCTCCACGGCGACATGCGGCTCAACCTGCGACTGGTGGCGCTGCTCCACGGCATCCTGGTGATCGGCCTGATCGGTCGCATGCTGCTGCATGCCTCGGGCAGCGGTCGCCGGCTGCGCTCGCGGCGGGGCAGGGGGCATGCCGCGTTGCTGGGGCTGGGGGCGGCGCTGATGGTGGTCGGCTATGCCGGCACCCTGTGCGGCAACCTGATCAAGGCCGCGGTGAGTCGCCAGCGCGAATTCCTGGCCGATGCCAGCGCCGTGCAGTTCACCCGCAACCCCGAGGGCATCGGTGGGGCGCTGAAGGTGCTGGCCGCCCATCGCCTCGGCTCGCGCCTGCTCGCCACCCATGCCGCGGAGTTCAGCCACCTCTTCTTCGGCAGCGGCGTGCGCTCCCTGTCGCGCCTGACCGCCACCCACCCCCCGGTGGAGGCGCGGATTCGCCGGGTGCTGCCCCGCTGGGACGGCAGCCTGCCGCCGGCCCCGGCGATCCGCTCGCCACGACCCCGGCAGGCCAGTGCCTCGCCTTCCGGCGGCGCGCGAGGTGCCGAAACCCTGGCCTCGGGGGCGCTGGCCGCCGCGGTGGTGGCAAGCGTGGGTCGGCCGAGCGCCGAGGATATCGCCCGCGCCCGCCGTCGCCTCGGCGAGATCGACGAGCGCCTGTTCGAGGCCGCCCATGAGCCCTTCGCCGCCCGGGCACTGGTCTACGGGATCCTGATGGGCGCCGACCCGCATAGCCGCCAGGCGCAGCGCGAGGCCCTGGCCGGCCAGGCGCTGCCCGAGGTGCTCAGCGAGCTCGATGCCCTCGACGTCCCGCTGTCGGGGCTGGCGCCCGGCCAGCGCCTGCCGCTGATCGAGCTGGCCCTCCCGGCGCTGCGCCAGCTTTCCGCGGCCCAGCATGCCCGCTTCCAGGCCTGCCTGCGCCGGCTGATGGCGCTGGAGCTGCATGCCGGTGCCCTGCAGTGGGCCCTGCACCGGCTGGTGGTCCAGGGCATCCAGGGGGAGCGGCGGGCCCGTCGCGACCGGCACCTGGCGGACCTGGCCGGGCCGCTGTCGCTGCTGCTCTCGACACTGGCACGGGCCGGCCAGCAGCACGCGGGGCAGGCGCGGGTCGCCGTCGAGCGACTCGCCTCGGTGCTGGGCGTGTCCCTGGACTTCGTCGCTGAGCCGGCCCTAGCCTCCGACCTCGACTGGGCCATGGCGCGACTGGCGCGACTGGTTCAGGCCGAGCGGGGGCCCCTGCTGGCGGCCATGAGCTGCTGCGTGGAGCATGATGGCCGGATCGACCCCGAGGAGGCGGAACTGTTGAGCGCCGTGGCCTGGACCCTGGGGTGCCCGCTGCCCTCAACCGAGCGCACGGCTGGCCAGGTGGACGCCGGAACGGCATGATGAAGGAATCATAACCCGTCACCAGCCGGAGGACTCCGTGATGCTCACTCCCTTCCACCTGGCCGTTCAGGTCCGCGACCTGGCCGAGGCACGCCGCTTCTACGGGGAACTGCTGGGCTGCCCGGAAGGGCGCTCCAGCGATGCCTGGGTCGACTTCAACCTCTATGGCCACCAGTTCGTCTGTCACCTGAACCCTGCCCTGGGGGAGAAGGGGGTCGACGACCACCGCAACCCGGTAGACGGTCATGGCGTGCCGGTGCCGCACTTCGGGGTGGTGCTGGAGATGGCCGACTGGGAGGCCCTGGTAGACCGCCTCACCTCGGCGGGCGTGCGCTTCGAGATCGAGCCCTATATCCGCTTCCGTGGCGAGCCCGGCGAGCAGGCCACCATGTTCTTCCGTGACCCCAGTGGCAATGCCATCGAGTTCAAGGCATTTCGCGACATCGCCGGCCAGCTGTTTGCCACCTGAGGTGGCACGCCGCCTTGCGAGAGCGGGGGCGCTCTGGTGCAATGTCGTCCCTTTCGTCAGGAGCAAGAGAATGGCAATGAAACCCTGGATGCCGCTGGTCGCGGTCATGGCGCTGGCCATCGGGCTCGCCGGCTGCGGCAACGGTGACGACGAGCCTGCTCCGGCCGAGGTCGAGGAGACGCAGGAAGGGGCCACTGAATCGCTCGACGAGACGGATCAGCAGCCGGCCTCCGACGAGGCCCCCGCGGAGAGCCAAGCCGCCGTGCCTGACGAGGCAGCCGTCGGTGCCGAAGAGGAGCTCGACGGCGAGGGGCAGGTCGATCTTGAAGGCGAGGGCGAGGTCGACGCCGAGGCCGAGACCCTGGGTGCAACACCGGACGATACCCTGGACGAGGACGAAGCCCTGCCCGGCGAGACGACCCGCTCCGATGTCGATGCGATCATCGAGGAGACGGAGCGGCGCTTCGAGGAGGCCAGCCGCCAGATCGACGAGCAGTTCGAGAGTGCCGAGCAGGAGCCCATCGAGCTCGGGCCCATGGAGTCGTCTCCCGCGTTCGAGTCCGACATCGGCCTGGACGCGTCGCCGGGCAGCGACCTGTACGAGCAGCAGGCGTTACCCGGGGAGAGCACCAGCTCGGACATCGAGGCGATCCTCGAGGAGACCGAGAAGCGCTTCGAGGAGGCCAGCCGAAAGATCGACGAGCAGTTCGAGGAGGCGGAGCGCCGGCCCCCGGGAAGCTCGTCGGAGCTCGATGCGCTCGAGCTCGAGGATAGCGATGGTGCCGGCACCGGCGATTGACGCCTCGTCCCTCGAGGCCCGGAACGAAAAAGGCCCACCGTGAGGTGGGCCCTTCCCTGTGGCGACCGGGCGGCAGGGCCGTCCGGTTGCCTCCGGCTCGACCGAGGATCAGTCGGCGGCGCGGATGTTGGAGGCCTGAAGGCCTTTCTTGCCCTGGGTCACCTCGAAGGTGACCTTCTGGCCGTCCTGCAGGGACTTGAAGCCTTCAGCCTGAATCTCGGAGAAGTGAGCGAACAGGTCATCACCGCCGTCGTCCGGAGAGATGAAGCCGTAGCCCTTGGTGTCGTTGAACCACTTGACAGTGCCAGTTGCCATCGTCGATTTCCTTAACTAACTAAATAATGGTGCTGGGCCGGGCAGGGAGTGTCCTCGCCGCAGACCCGTAATGCGTGGGCAAGGCAAGAAGGAAGTGCGCACCGGGTGCAACGAACGAATCGAAGTACAACTGACGACTTTTCTGCTTGCTGACCAACGCAGCGGATAGTGCAACAGCGCCAGGGTTGCGTCAACACGGTGGCACAGGGAGACTGGCGCTGCGCCCGCAAGATCACTGTAGATGCAAAGCCTGTGAGCGTCCAGCCTCCATCCCGACCGTTTCACCCATGGAAGAGCGCCCCATGACCCATACCCGAATCGCCTCCCGGGACACGCACAGCAAGCTGATCGGCTACCTGCTATGGCTGTTCGGTTTCCTCGGTGCCCACCGTTTCTACTATGGCAAGCCGGTGACCGGCACCATCTGGTTCTTCACCCTGGGGTTGCTGGGGGTCGGCTGGCTGATCGACCTCTTCCTGATTCCGTCCATGGATCGCCAGGCGGACCTGCGCTTCCAGGCCGGTCCCATCAGCTACTCCCTGGCCTGGCTGCTGCTCACCTTCCTGGGGGTGTTCGGCATCCATCGCTTCTACCTCGGCAAGTGGCTGACCGGGCTCCTCTACCTGCTGACCTTCGGGCTCTTCGGCCTTGGCGTGCTCTACGACTTCTGGACCCTCAACGACCAGATCTCCGTGCGCCATGCCCGTCGCGGCATCTTCAACGGCTGACGGCGATGCCTGTCCACTGACGGCTGAGGACGACCATGTTCTTCGATGCACAATTCTGGCCCTTCCTGGTGGCTATCACCCTGCTGAGCATGAGCCCGGGGGTCGACACCCTGCTGGTGATCCGCAATACCGCCCGGGGCGGCTGGCGCGACGGCGTGGTGACTAGCCTGGCCATCTGCTGCGGGCTCTTCGTTCATGCGGCGGTCTCGGCCCTGGGTATCTCGCTGATCCTGCTGCAGTCGGCCTGGGCCTTCGGCCTGCTCAAGCTGGCCGGTGCCGCCTACCTGGTGTGGCTGGGGGTCAACAGCCTGCGCTCGGCCCGGCGAGGCCAGGGGCTTCCCGTGGGCGGCGTGCAGGCCGACCGCCAGGCCGTATCGCTGTGTCGCCCGCTGCGCGAGGGGCTGCTCTCCAACGTGCTCAACCCCAAGACGGTGGTCTTTTACATGGCCTTCCTGCCCCAGTTCATCGCGCCGGGCGATCCGGCCCTGGCCAAGTCGCTGTGGCTGGCCGGGGTGCACTTCGTGGTCGCCAACCTATGGCAGGTCGCCATCGTGGTGATGGTGGGCAGCGCGGGTCGCTGGCTGGCGAGCCCGGCGTTCTCCCGCTGGCTCAATGGCATCACCGGCGCGGTGCTGGTGGGCTTCGGGGTCAAGCTGGCCCTGACGCGCCAGCCGGGCTGAGGCCGAGTGCCGAAACGCGAGCGGCCCCGGCATTGCCGGGGCCGCTCGCGCTGGGAGCGCCGCGGGTGGCTCAGTTGCTGGCCAGCAGCGAGCGGTCGTAGCGCACCGTCTTCTCCGTCGGGCTCAGCATCGAGACGCCCTCGCTCTCACCGCCCCTGGAGAGGCTCTCGAAGATCACCCGATAGGCGAGCACGGCCTGCACGTAGTTACGGGTCTCGCGGAAGGGGATGCTCTCGACGAAGAGGTCGAACTCTTCCGGCGCGTCGCGCAGCCAGCGGTCGACCCGGCCGGGGCCGGCATTGTAGGCCGCCGCGGCGGCGAGGCGGTTGCCGCTGTAGCGATCGATCAGCTCGCCCAGGTAGGTGCTGCCCAGGCGGATGTTCACCTCGGGCTCGAGGACACCGTAGGGGCCGGGGTCACCGATCCCCAGGCGCCGGCCGAGCTGGGCCGCGGTGGCCGGCATCAGCTGCATCAGGCCGCGGGCACCCGCAGGGGAGAGGGCCACGGGATTGTAGGCGCTCTCCCGCCGGGCGATGCCCATCAGCAGGTAGGGGTCGACCCCGGCCACGCCGCCCCAGTGCAGGAAGTCATCGCGATAGGCCTCGGGGAAGCGCCAGGCCAGGGCGTCCCACATCTGGCCGACGATGGTGGTCTGCACCAGCTCGGGTAGCCAGCCCCGCTGCGCCGCATAGTCGGCCAGGGCCCGGGCCTGCTCGGGGGTGCCGCGGGCCACGGCCCGGTACCATTCGCTGTTGGCAAGGCCAGGCTCGTCGATCCGGCGAAGCGCCTCGGTGCGCCGGACCGCCGGCCACTCGGCGACTTCCCGGCGGGTAGCCGCGTCGAGGGTGTTGCGCTCCAGGTTGAGCGCGTAGGGGCGGCCAAGGCGGTCGGCGGCGGCAAAGCCGAAGAAGTTTCGCTCATCGGCCGCCGCGGCATAGGCCTCTTCCGCGGTGGCGCTGTCGCCCTGCTGCTCCAGGGCGCGGCCCAGCCAGTACTGCCAGCGGGCCTCCCGGCGGGTCTCGTCGGGCATGCGATGTACCCAGTCGATGACCCCCGGCCAGTCCCGCTCGGCCAGGGCCCTGCGCACGCGAAGCTCCAGCAGCTCGGCATCGCCGAGGCGTGCCACGACCTCGTCGCGCCAGCCACCGTGCTGGTCGACCTCGCGCACCATCGCGTAGAAGGCCAGGTCACGCTCGATGGCGTCAAGGTGGCGTGCCTCCAGCGAGAGGTGGGGGGAGACCTTGCGCCAGGCCTCCAGGGCCGCCTCGGTGTCGGCGCGGGTGAAGCCATGCATGGCCGCGGCGAACAGCGGTCCGCTGCCCCGGCAGCCCGGTCCCGCACAGGCCGGGACCTCGGTCACGGCCGCGTAGTCCTTGCGCAGCCGGTCGAGGCTGGCCCTGGCGGATTGCCAGTCGGTGCTCAGCTGCCGGCCCAGGTAGTTCATCAGCCCGCTCTCGCCGGCCTGCCAGGCGAGCATCATGCGCTCCCAGATATGCGCCTGGCCGATCTCGCCCCGGGCCCGCAGGGTGTCGAAGAGGGTGTCGCAGGCATCCGGCTGGGAGCGACCGACGAGCCAGAGCTCGCGACCGCCCCGGGCGGCGTCCTGTGGCGCACGATCGAGCAGGGCGGTGTAGTAGTAGCACTGGCGGGCGGTGCCCTCGGGCACGCCGTCGGCGACCGCCAGCAGGCTGGCCGGGCGCCCGGCGTGGCCGTACCTGGCGATCGCCTGGCCGCGCATCCAGTCGCTGAGCGGGGAGTCCTCGTGGCGCTCGATGAAGGCCAGTACCCGGTCGGGATCCACCTCCGGCAGGCGCTGGCGCAGCCGATGGTAGTCGACATAGCCGACGAGGACATGATCCTCGATGGCGCCCCGGTCGACCTTCTCCCACTGGGCATTGCGGGCGGCCTCGAGGGCCTCGCGCATGGCGCGGTCATCGGCCTGTCCGGTCAGGGGCAAGACGCACAGGGTGGCGGCGATCAGGGCCTTGCAGCGGCCGAATGACGGGGGCATAGCGTGACCTCATTGTGGTTCGCGGTCGTCAGCCTGCCATGGTGGCCGATGGCAGGGCGATTGAGTAGTGTCGCCGTTGCCCGACAGGCAGCGGCTGTCCGTGAGGGAGGGGATATCCTATCGTGTAGCGGTATTCCCGCCTGTCGGCAAGGAGATCGAGATGGCCAGATTGCGTGGCGGCTTCCTGGTGGCGCGGCTGAGGCGTCGCGCCCACGTGCTGGGCCATATCGGCCGAGCCCTGCGACTGTTCCTGCCCATGACCCGCGACGTGCTGCTGGGACGCTTCCGTCCGGTGCCGTGGGGCGCCTTCCTGTGGATGCTGGCGGCCCTGGCGTACCTGGTCTCGCCGCTTGACCTGATTCCCGACATGCTCGTGCTGCTGGGGCTGGTGGACGATGCGGTGATCGTCGGCTGGCTGCTGACCCGGGTCGACCGACGCCTGGCGGGCTATCGTGCCTGGCGGGAGGGCGGGTCAGCCTCCGGCGAAGGTCGAGGCGACGAGACGCCGCGGCCTTGATACGATCGTTTGAAATCTTCGTTCCCTGCTGCCGCCTGCGAGGCCCGGATGACCCATGGCCAGATCCCGAGCGACGCCGACT
Source organism: Halomonas sp. CKK8 (assembly GCF_029625235.1). Taxonomy (NCBI): domain Bacteria; kingdom Pseudomonadati; phylum Pseudomonadota; class Gammaproteobacteria; order Oceanospirillales; family Halomonadaceae; genus Halomonas; species Halomonas sp. CKK8. The sequence goes on from NZ_CP121193.1 coordinate 1,051,950, forward strand.
GGCGTCGCGCCCTGACGCGTTTCGTCACGGTGATCCCCCACACCCGAGAACTGGGCCTCGAGGTGCTCGAGGTCACCCCCGAGTCGACCACCATGCGCCTGCCCTGGTGCGACGGCCTTCTCGGCGACAGCGCCCGGGGGCTGGTGCACGGCGGAGTGATGACCATGCTGCTGGATACCGTCTGCGGCTCGGCGGTATTGCCGGCCCTGCCGGCCCCGGAGGTCTGCCCGACCCTGGACCTGCGCGTCGACCACTTCCGGCCGGCAGTGGCGGGGCAGGCCATCCTCGCCGAGGCGCGCGTGGTCCGGGTCACCGCGTCGGTGGTCTTCACCGAGGGCACCCTGTGGCAGGAGGCGGGGCGGCCGCTGGCCCGGGGCATCGGCAACTTCGTGCGGCTGGGGCCACGCAATACGCCCGAGGGCTTCGCCGAGGCACTCTTCGCGGGGGAAGGCGACCATGCGTGAGGGCTTCGACAATGTCGAGTGGCTGACGAGGACCCGCGCCGAGGGCGATGTCGAGGCCTGGCTGGCCCTGATCCCCTATGCCCGGCGCATCGGCGTCTCGGCGCTCCCGGACCCGCAGGGCGAGGGCCTGCTGTTCCGCCTCGACCCCCGCGAGGGCAATGTCGGCAACGTGCTGCTGCCGGCGCTGCATGGCGGCGTGGTGGCCGCCTTCATGGAGACCGCGGCGACCCTGGACCTGATGCTCGCCACCCGTGCGCCGCGCCTGCCGCGCATCGTCGACGTCTCCATCGACTACCTGCGCACCGCGCGGGTGGTGCCGACCCTGGCCCGCTGCAGCCTGCTGCGCGAGGGGCGGCGCATGGGCAACGTGCAGGTCTGTGCCTGGCAGGAAAGCGAGGCGGTCCCCGTGGCCACCGCGCGGCTGCACTTCGTGCTCGGTGATCCCGCCAGGGCCGGCGCTTGAAAAACCCCGCCCGGGCCCCATATCGACGACAGTTGTGAACCGGTGGTTCCTGCCACCATGGCATGTCGAAAGAGGGGTCCAAGCCACATGACCACAGCCACGCATGAGGAAACCCTCGGCTTCCAGACCGAGGTCAAGCAGCTGCTGCACCTGATGATCCACTCCCTGTACTCCAACCGGGAGATCTTCCTGCGCGAGCTGATTTCCAATGGTGCCGATGCCTGCGACAAGCTGCGCTATGCGGCGCTGGATAACGACGCGCTCTACGAGGGCGACAGCGAGCTGCGCATCGAGATCGATCACGACGCCGAGGCGGGCACCGTGACCGTGCGCGACAACGGCATCGGCATGAGCCGCGACGAGGTGATCGAGAACCTGGGCACTATCGCGCGCTCCGGCACCGCCGAGTTCCTCAAGCAGCTCTCCGGCGAGCAGCAGAAGGATGCTCGGCTGATCGGCCAGTTCGGGGTCGGCTTCTACTCCGGCTTCATCGTCGCCGACGACATCACCGTGCGCACCCGCAAGGCGGGCAGCGACAAGGCCGCAGGCGTCGAATGGCACTCGAAAGGCGAGGGCGAGTTCACCGTCGCCGATATCGAGCGCGAGGCCCACGGCACCGAGATCGTGCTGCACCTCAAGGAGGATGCCCGGGAATTCGCCGACGACTTCCGCCTGAAGAGCCTGGTGCGCAAGTATTCCGACCATATCGAGGTGCCGGTGCGCATGCCGAAGGTCGAGACGGCCCGCGACGAGGACGGCAACGAGATCGAGGGCAGCGAGACCACCACCTGGGAGACCGTCAACGAGGCCACCGCGCTGTGGGTGCGCCCCAAGAGCGAGATCTCCGACGACGAGTACAAGGCCTTCTACAAGCATGTGGCCCACGACTTCAGCGATCCGCTGACCTGGAGCCACAACAAGGTCGAGGGCAAGCTCGAGTATACCAGCCTGCTCTACGTGCCGGGCCGCGCGCCCTTCGACCTCTACGAGCGCGACGGCGCGCGGGGCGTGAAGCTCTACGTGCAGCGCGTCTTCATCATGGACGACGCCGAGCAGTTCCTGCCGCTCTACCTGCGCTTCATCAAGGGGGTGCTGGACACTCGCGACCTGTCGCTCAACGTCTCCCGCGAGCTGCTGCAGCAGGACCCCAAGGTCGACAAGATCAAGTCCGCCCTGACCAAGCGTGCGCTGGACATGCTCAAGAAGCTGGCCAAGGACAAGGAGGCCTACCAGACCTTCTGGAACACCTTCGGCAGCGTGCTCAAGGAAGGGCCTGCGGAGGACTTCGCCAACCGCGAGAAGATCGCCGGCCTGCTGCGCTTCTCCTCTACCCACACCGACAGCGCCACCCAGGACCAGTCGCTGGCCGACTACGTCTCGCGCATGAAGGAGGGGCAGGAGAAGATCTACTACATCGTCGCCGACGGCTTCAATGCGGCCAAGTCGAGCCCCCATCTGGAGATCTTTCGCAAGAAGGGCATCGAGGTACTGCTGCTGCACGACCGCATCGACGAGTGGCTGATGAGCCATCTCGACGAGTTCGAGGGCAAGCGCTTCGTCGACGTGGCCAAGGGCGAACTCGATCTCGGCGACGTCGAGGACGAGGAGGAGAAGAAGGCCCAGGAAGAGACCGCCAAGGCCAAGGAGGAGCTGGTCAAGCGCGTCAAGGCGGCGCTGGGTGACGAGGTCCAGGAGGTCAAGGTGACCCATCGCCTGACCGACTCGCCGGCCTGCGTGGTGCTGCCCGAGCACGAGATGGGCTTCCAGATGCGCCGCATCATGGAGGCCGCCGGCCAGCCGATGCCGGAGGTCAAGCCGATCCTCGAGCTCAACCCCGAGCATGCCCTGGTGGCGCGCCTCGAGGGCGTCGAGGGCGAGGGCTTCGAGGACCTGGCGCGCATCCTGCTCGACCAGGCGATCATCGCCGAGGGCGGCCACCTCGACGATCCCGCCGCATACGTCAAGCGACTCAATGCGTTGCTGAGCGCCTGACAGCGCACGCCACTGACCGTTACGACGCCACCTTCGGGTGGCGTCTTTGTGTCGGTTGCCGTGGCAGCCAGGCGGCAACGGGCACGATTCAGCAAGCGGCCTGTTGCGCTGCGGAAAGATTCTTTTCGGGGATATCAGGACCTTGCTTCGTGCTGCGATGCAGCAAAAAACCTGGGCCCGGGACTTGTGCCGAGGGGCCGCAAAAGGTAACACTGATGGGATTGATTAAAACCACACTCTGACAAGCAATCGTAACAAACGTTGGCCACATGGGGGATCCATTGTGAAGATAGGCGCACCGAAGGAGACTGCCCGGGGGGAAGCGCGTGTCGCGCTCACCCCCGAGAGCGCGAAGCAGATCCAGAAGCTGGGACATGAATGCCTGATCGAGGCCGGGGCCGGGGTGGCCGCGGGCTTCAACGATGAGGCCTACCGCGAGGCCGGGGTCAGCGTCGTCGACGGGACCGAGGCGCTCTGGCATGAGGCCGAGGTGGTCATCAAGGTCCGCGAGCCCTCCGAGGAGGAGGCCCGTCGGCTGCGCGAGGGGCAGACCCTGATCGCCTTCTTCTGGCCGGCCCAGAACGAGGCGCTGCTCGAGCTGTGCAAGGCCCAGGGCGCTACCGTGATCGCCATGGACATGGTGCCGCGCATCTCGCGGGCGCAGAAGATGGACGCGCTCTCGTCGATGGCCAATATCGCCGGCTACCGGGCGGTGATCGAGGCGGGCAACAACTTCGGGCGCTTCTTCACCGGCCAGGTGACTGCCGCGGGCAAGGTGCCGCCGGCCAAGGTGCTGGTGATCGGCGCAGGCGTGGCGGGCCTCTCCGCCATCGGCACCGCCACCAGCCTGGGGGCCGTGGTGCGCGCCTTTGACGTGCGCCCCGAGGTGGCCGAGCAGATCGAGTCCATGGGGGCCGAGTTCCTGTTCCTCGACTTCGACGAGAGCCAGGACGGCTCCGAGAGCGGCGGTTATGCCGCGCCCTCCAGCCCCGAGTTCCGCGAGAAGCAGCTCGAGTGCTTCCGCGAGCAGGCCCCGGACGTCGACATCGTGATCACCACGGCGCTGATCCCCGGCAAGCCGGCGCCCAAGCTGTGGCTGGAGGACATGGTCGAGGCCATGAAGCCGGGCTCGGTGATTGTCGACCTGGCAGCCGAGAAGGGCGGCAACTGCGACCTGACCAAGCCCGACGAGAAGGTGGTGACCGACAACGGCGTGACGGTCGTCGGCTACACCGACTTCCCCTCGCGCATGGCCACCCAGGCCTCGCTGCTCTATTCCACCAACATCCGTCACATGCTCACCGACCTCACGCCCGAGAAGGACGGCAAGGTCGTGCATGACATGGAAGACGACGTGATCCGCGGCGCCACGGTGACCCACCAGGGCGAGGTCACCTTCCCGCCGCCGCCGCCCAAGGTGAAGGCCATCGCCGCGGCCAAGCCCAAGCCCAAGGAGAAGGAGCCGACGCCGGAGGAGAAGAAGGCCACCGAGCTTGCCGCCTTCAAGGCGCAGACCAAGCGCCAGGTGACCCTGCTCGCCGTGGGCGGCGCGCTGATGCTGCTGCTCGGCCAGGTGGCCCCGGCCTCCTTCATGCAGCACTTCATCGTCTTCGTGCTGGCCTGCTTCGTCGGCTTCCAGGTGATCTGGGGCGTCAGCCACTCGCTGCATACGCCGCTGATGGCGGTGACCAACGCGATCTCCGGCATCATCATCCTCGGGGCGATCCTGCAGATCGGTTCCGGCAGCGTCGTGGTCGGCGTGCTCGCGGCGATCTCGGTGCTGATCGCGTCCATCAATATCGTGGGTGGCTTCCTGGTGACACGCCGGATGCTGGCCATGTTCCAGAAATCCTGAGCGGCGGAGACACGACATGTTGGGTCAAGGATTCGTATCTGCCGCGGCGATCGCGGCAAGTGTATTGTTCATCCTCTCGCTGGGGGGGCTGAGCAACCAGGAGAAGGCCAAGCGGGCCGTCTGGTACGGCATCGTCGGCATGGCCGTGGCGGTGTTCTTCACCGCCTTCGGGCCGGGCATCGGCGGCTACTGGTGGATGATCCCGATGATGATCATCGGGGCGGGCGTCGGCGTCTACGTGGCCGGCAAGGTCGACATGACCGAGATGCCGCAGCTGGTCGCGGCGCTGCACAGCTTCGTCGGCCTGGCCGCGGTCTTCGTGGCCTGGAGCGCGGACCTGGAGCGGCGCCGGGTGATGGCGGCGAGGGCCGCGGAGGCCTCCATGGAGGAGTTCTCGGCCTTTGCCGCCCTGGTGGCCACCAAGGCCCCGGACGAGCTGATGTTCCTGCAGGTCGAGGTGGTGCTGGGCATCTTCATCGGCGCGGTGACCTTCACCGGCTCGGTGATCGCCTTCGGCAAGCTGGCCGGCAAGGTCGACGGCAAGCCCAGGCAGCTCCCCGGCGGCCACATGCTCAACGCCGGTGCGGCGGCCCTGTCGCTGCTGCTGGCTATCCTCTACCTCAACGGGGCCGGCTTCTGGACCCTGCTGGTGCTGGCGGCGCTGGCCTTCTTCATCGGCTACCATCTGATCATGGGCATCGGCGGCGCCGACATGCCGGTGGTGGTGTCGATGCTCAACAGCTACTCCGGCTGGGCCGCGGCGGCCATCGGCTTCACGCTCTCCAACGACCTGCTGATCGTCACCGGTGCCCTGGTGGGCTCCTCCGGTGCCATCCTGTCGTACATCATGTGCAAGGCGATGAACCGCAACTTCATCAACGTCATCCTCGGCGGCTTCGGCGGCAGCCAGGGGCCGGCAGCGGAGATCGAAGGCGAGCAGGTATCCATCGACGCCGGCGGCGTGGCCAGCGCCCTCAACGATGCCGACAGCGTGATCATCGTGCCGGGCTACGGCATGGCGGTGGCCCAGGCCCAGAATGCTGTCAGTGAGCTGACGCGCAAGCTGCGCGCCGCCGGCAAGAACGTGCGCTTCGGCATCCACCCGGTGGCGGGTCGCCTGCCGGGGCACATGAACGTGCTGCTCGCCGAGGCCAAGGTGCCCTACGACATCGTGCTGGAGATGGACGAGATCAATGACGACTTCCCGAGCACCGACGTGGTGATCGTCATCGGCTCCAACGACATCGTCAACCCGGCCGCCCAGGAAGATCCCAACAGCCCCATCGCCGGCATGCCGGTGCTCAAGGTCTGGGAGTCCAAGCAGGTGTTCGTCTGCAAGCGCGGCCAGGGGACCGGCTACTCCGGCATCGAGAACCCGCTGTTCTTCAAGGAGAATACGCGGATGTTCTACGGCGATGCCAGGTCGAGCATCGACTCGCTGCTGCACCTGATCGACTGACCCTGTCGCGCCCGGGCCGGCAAGCCGGCCCGGGCTTCTCCCTACCCTTGATACGTCCCTTCGCGGGGCGTTTTTTCGTTACACTCCCCTCATCCCTCCAACTTCCCGGGGCAACCATGTCAGACCAACCCATGCGCGTGGCGGTGCTCGGCGGCGGCAGCTTCGGCACCGCCCTGGCCAGCATCGCTGCCGACAACGGCGCCGAGGTGCGCCAGTGGCTGCGCGATCCCGACCTGGCGGCACAGATCACTCGCGAGCACCGTAACGGCCGCTACCTGCCGGGCTTCACCATCAATGCCGCGGTGGTGGCCTCCACCGAGATGGCCGAGGTCCTCGAGGGCGCCGAGCTGGTGTTGGTGGCCATTCCCTCCAAGGCCTTCCGCGAGGTGGTGCGCCAGGCACGGCCCTTCCTGAACGAGGCGCAGATCCTGGTCAGTACCACCAAGGGCATCCAGGAGGAGGGCTTCAAGCTGATGAGCCAGATCCTCGAGGAGGAAACCGGCTTTCCGCATATCGGCGTGATCTCGGGACCGAACCTGGCCTCGGAGATCGCCGACCGGCAGCTCACCGCGACGGTGATCGCCAGCGACGACCCGGAGACCCGCACCCGCGTGCAGAGCGCGCTGGGCTGCGACTACTTCCGGGTCTATGCCAGCAACGACCGCTATGGCGTGGAACTCGGCGGGGCGCTGAAGAACATCTACGCCATCGCCGCCGGCATGGCGGCGGCACTGGGCATGGGCGAGAACACGCGCAGCATGCTGATGACCCGCGCACTGGCCGAGATGAGCCGCTTCGCCGTCGACCAGGGGGCCAACCCCATGACCTTCCTGGGACTCGCCGGGGTGGGCGATTTGATCGTCACCTGCTCCTCGGCGCTGTCACGCAACTATCGCGTGGGACAGGCCCTGGGCGAGGGCAAGACCCTGGACGAGGCGGTCCAGGCCCTGGGCCAGGTCGCCGAGGGGGTCAACACCGTGCGCCTGGTGCGCGACAAGGCCCACGAGGACGGCGTCTACATGCCGCTCGCCGAGGGCCTCTACCAGGTGCTGTTCAAGGGCGTGCCCGCCCGGGACATGGCGCGGCTGCTGATGCTCGGCGAGCAGAGCAGCGACGTGGAGTTCGTGCTCCCCCGCAAGGACGTGCAGCAGGATCGTCGCGATGGGGGCGAGCGCCATGGCTGAGCGGCTGCTGATCATGCGACACGGCGAGGCCGCGGCGGGCCGTCCCGACGCCGAGCGCGAGCTGACACCGCACGGCGTGGAAGAGGCGCGGCGCATGGGCCGCTGGCTCGCCGCCCGCGAGGACCTGGACCTCCCGCGCCTGCGCCTGCTGGCCAGTCCCTACGTGCGGGCCCGACAGACGGCAGCATGGATCGCCGAGCCCCTGGGCCTCGAGGTGGAGCCGCTGCCGCTCATCACCCCCGACGATCCTCCCGAGGCGGTGGTGGAGTGGCTGCTCGGCGAGCCCGATGACCGGCCACTGATGCTGGTCAGCCACATGCCGCTGGTCGCCGCCCTCACCGGCCTGCTGGTGGAAGGGCGAGGGGATCGTGGTCCCGGCTTCCCCACGGCCGCCGTGGCGGAGCTCGAGGCGGAGATACGGGCCGCCGGCTGTGCGCGGCTCGCACGGTTCACGGCCCCCGTCGACCTGAACTAGATCAGTCCGGCCACCTGCAGGCCGAAGGCGCCCAGGGTGATGGTCACGCTGGCCATCAGCGTGGTCAGGGCGATGATGTTGGCGGTGAGTGCGGCATTGCCGCCCATCGCCTTGGCCATCACGAAGGCCGCAGCGGCGGTGGGACTGGCGAAGAACAGGAACATCACCCCGAGCTCGCGGCCCTCGAAGCCGACGCCCCAGGCGGCACCGGTGGCCAGGGCCGGGAGGGTGACCATCTTCATCAGGCTGGCGCTGATCGCCAACCGGCCCGAGTCGCGGATCTCGCCAAGCGACAGGGTGGCGCCGATGCAGATCAGGGCCAGCGGCAGGGTCAGCGAGGCGAAGTAGTCGCCGGAGGTCATCAGCCAGTCGGGCAGGGGCAACCCCACCGCGGCCACGGGGACGGCGGCGACCACCGCGAGGATCAGCGGGTTGGTGGCGATATGGCCGAGGATGCTGCGCCAGTCGGTGTGGCGGCCCTCCCGGTAGTGGGCCAGGGCGATCACCGAGAAGGCGTTGTAGGTGAGGATCACCACTCCCAGCAGCAGGCCACCGGCGGACAGCCCATAGTCCCCGTACATGCCGGCGGCCAGTGCCAGGCCGACGATGCCGCAGTTGCCGCGAAAGGCGCCCTGGACATAGACGCCGCGCTCCTCTCGGGGCACGCGCAGGACCGCCCAGCCCCAGCTGAACAGGAAGCCGCCCAGGGTCGCCAGGGCAAAGGTGCCCAGCAGTGCCGGGTTGAGGGTGGCCGCCAGGTCGGCACGTATGATGCTGAGAAAGATAAGCGTCGGCAGGGTGGCCTTGAAGACCAGCATCGAGGCGGTGGCGACGAAGGCCTGGTCGATCCAGCCGGCGCGCTTCAGGCCGAGACCGATGAACACCATGGCGAAGACCGGTAGGGTGATCTCCAGGGTCCGCAGGAAGAGGGTCGAGAGCTCCATGGGCCTGGGCTAGCGCGTCAGCCAGAAGCCGACGACGATAGCGGCCACCACGGTCATCAGGAACACGCGATTGCGGGTGCGGGTATCACGGACGGGCTTGCGGGGGTCTTCCACGAAGGGCTCCTGTCGATTGGCCTGTCGCCGCCGGGCGACTTGGCGGATCATGGTAATCCCGTTAGCCTGCTATCGCCAGAAGGGTGCCGGCCGGGTGCCCGCCAGCAGGAAGAATCCATGAGCAGATCCGACCACGTCCCGCGCACGCCTCTCGTCTTTGCCCACGCCAACGGCTTCCCGGGGCAGAGCTACCGCAGCTTCCTGGCGCCCCTGGCCGAGCGCTTCGACCTGCACCCGCTGGATCGACTGGGCCATCACCCCGACTTCCCCGTCGGCCACAACTGGCTGGCCCTGCGCGACGAGTTGCTCGGCCACCTGGCTCGCTTCCCGGGTCCGGTGGTCGGCGTGGGCCACTCCATGGGGGGCGTGCTGATGGCCATGGCCGCCGAGCACTCCCCCGACCGGTTCCGCTGCGTGGTTATGCTCGATCCACCGCTGATGCTGGGCCTGGAGGCCTGGGCCATGAAGGTGGCCAAGCGCCTGGGGCTGGCCGACCGGGTGACCCCAGCGGGCAGGAGTCTCGGCCGTCGTGACAGCTGGCCCGACCGCCAGGCCATGTTCCACTACCTGCGCCGGCGGGGCCTCTTCCGGCGCTTCACCGAGGCCGCCCTGCACGACTACGTGGACGGGGGGACCCGGGAGTTGGATGACGGGCGCGTGGTACTGCTCTACGACCCCGACATCGAGGTAGAGATCTTCCGTCACCTGCCGGACCACCTGGGCGATCTCCCCGGCCGGGTCAGGGTCCCCCTGGGGGTGCTGGCCGGCGCCGAGTCCGATGTGCTCATCCCGCATCGGCGGCACCGCCTGACGCGTCGGGGCGTGAGCGTGGCTCAGGTCCCGGGCGGGCACATGTTCCCCATGGAGTACCCCGACCAGACCCGCTCGGCCCTGCTGGCCATGCTCGACGACCTGCTGGGGCCGTCGGCATGAGCGAGCCCCGTTCCCTGAGGCTGGCCGGGGACCGCCTGGCGGCGCTGGCCTGGGGCGATGACCAGGCCCCGACCTGGCTGGCGCTGCACGGCTGGCTGGACAACGCCGCCAGCTTCTCGCGCCTGGCGCCCCGGCTGGTCGACGCCCTGGGCATTCGGGTGGTGGCGATCGACTTCGCCGGCCATGGCCTCTCCCGCCACCGTCGTGGCGACTATGCGCTCTGGGACTACTGCCACGACCTCCTCGATGCCTGCGACCATCTGGGCCTCGCGCGGGTGCCCCTGCTGGCCCACTCCATGGGGGCCGGGGTGGCCTGCCTGACGGCCGCCGCCCTGCCGGAACGTGTCGAGACGCTGGTGCTGCTCGACGGCCTGGGGGCCCTGACCACCGAGGCCGGCGAGGCACCCGCCCAACTGCGCAAGGGGTTGCTCGCCGATCGGCGCCCCCTCTCGTCGGCGCCGCGCTATCCTGATAGGGAAACCGCCGTGGCGGCACGGGTGGCCGGCGGGGCGACGCCCATCGATGCCGAGACGGCACGACCGCTGGTCTCGCGCAACCTCGAGGCGCTGCCCGACGGCCATGTGCAGCTACGCACCGATGCCCGCCTGCTGCGACCCTCCCTGGTGCGGTTCTCTCCCGAGCAGGTGGGGGCCATGCTGGCGGCGGTCCGCAGCCCGGTACTGCTGCTGGAGGGGGAGGCCGGCATCCTGGGTGAACGGGTACGGGCACGCCAGGCCCGGGCGGCGGTGGCGAGGCTGACCCGGCGCGTGTTGCCTGGCGGTCATCACCTGCACCTGGAACCGTCGGCGGTCGCCGGGGTGGCGGAGGCCATCGTGGCGTGGCACAACAGCTGATGGTGGGAGCCGAGAGGGGAGGCGCGTCATGAGCCAGCAGCGGAAAGCCGACGATACACGGCAAAAGAGCGTGGCACTGGTGCTCGGCAGCGGGGGTGCCCGTGGCTATGCCCATATCGGGGTGATCGAGGAGCTCGAGGCGCGAGGCTATCGGGTGGTGGCGATCTCCGGTTGCTCCATGGGGGCCCTGGTGGGGGGCGTCTACGCGGCAGGGGAGCTCGCCGCCTATCGCGACTGGGTCTGCCGGCTGGACTATTTCGACGTGCTCAGGCTGGTCGATGTCACCTGGAGCCCCATGGGGGCCATGCGCGCCAACAAGGTGATGGGCAAGCTCGAGAGCCTGATCGGCGATACCCGCATCGAGGACCTGGCGATCCCCGTGACCACCGTGGCCACCGACCTGACCCGCCAGCGCGAGGTGTGGTTCCAGAGCGGCTCGCTGCTCGAGGCGATCCGCGCGTCCATCGCCGTGCCCGGGGTGATCACGCCGGTGCATCGCGGCGACCAGGTGCTGGTGGATGGCGGGCTGCTCAACCCCCTGCCGATCATCCCCACGGTGTCCGCCCAGGCGGACTTCGTGCTGGCGGTCAACGCCACCGCCCACAGTCCGCGCCCGGTGACCCTGGAGGAGCTGCTGCCCCCCGAGGAGGCCGCCCAGGAACAGGCGCGCGAGAAGTCCCGGGACGCCGGAGGCGTCGACTTCGCCAGCTGGATCGACGGGGTCCGCGGCGCCACCCGTCGGCTGTTCGATGGCCTCGGCAACAACAGTGCCAGTGGTGGCCCTTCGGACAAGAGCGAGGAGGACGCGGTCCTGGAACGCGGTCGCCGCGAGTGGGGACGCCTGGACATGGTGCTGGCCTCCTTCGACATCACCCAGGCCGCCCTGGCCAAGTACAAGGTGGCGGGCTACCCGCCGGATGTGCTCATCGAGGTGCCCAAGACGGTCTGTGGCGCCTACGAGTTCCACCGTGCCGAGGCGCTGATCAGCCTGGGCAGGCACCTGGCCGTGGAGGCGCTGGACCGCTTCGAGGGGCGGGTCCACCCCGGCTGGGGAAGCCCGTCCATCGTCGTGGAGGCGCCGGCCCTGGAGGGCCAGGAAGGGGAGGGGGCAACCTGAGCGGCGTCAGGCCTCGTGGCCGCGCCGCCTGAGCAGCACGTAGACCGCCCCGGTGCCGCCGTCGATCGCGGTCGCCGAGCAGAAGGCGAGCACGCTTGGCCACTCCCGAAGCCAGGCATTCACGTGGCTCTTGATCACCGGATAGTCGCTGGTGGCGCCCCAGGCCTTGCCGTGGACGACCAGCACGCAGCGCCGGCGGTGGCCTGCGGCGTCGCGCAGGAAGGCCTCCAGCTCCGCGCGGGCCTCCTCGAGGGTATAGCCATGCAGGTCGAGCCCCGCTTCCCAGCCGATGCGTCCGCGCTTGAGCTGCTGGCGGGTGCGCCAGGGCAGGTCGGGCAGCGCGAAGTCGAGGAACTCGGAGGGCCGCACTGGCTCCACCCGGCCGTCAGAGGTGCGACCGGCCGCGGTGATATCGTCGCTGGCCGAGGTTGCCGCGGCCCGTCGCTCGGCCGCGGCGGGATCCCCCCGGCGCCGGCGCCCGGGGTCAGCCCGGTTGCTGGCGATCGGGCGCACGCCGGCCTCTTTCAGGGCCTGGCGAAAGGCGCTGATCTCGTCCTCGTCCGGGGGGTGGCGGTCTCGACTCATGGGGCCTTCGGCTTGTGACGCAAAGCGCCAGTATACCGCCCCCGCCGTGGCTGTGAACCGCGGGCCCGGTTACAATCGGCTCTCGTCCCGACCCGAACCCTCCGACTCCAGGATGCCCCGTGGCTGAATCTCTCCCTGATGCGTCTTCCTCCACCCTCGTGATGAGCGACGAGGCCCTTGGCGATGGCCTGGTCACCCTGCGCGATTGCCTGCGCTGGGCTGCCAGCGAGTTCCACCTGGCGAGCCTCTTCTATGGCCACGGCACCGATTCCGCCTGGGACGAGGCCGTGGCGCTGACGCTGGGCGCCCTGCACCTGCCCTGGAACGTCGACCCGGCGGTCCTCGAGGCGCGGCTGCTGCCCATGGAGCGCGCCCGCATCGTGTCGCTGGTTCGCGCCCGCATCGAGACCCGCCGCCCGCTGCCCTACCTGCTGGGCGAGGCCTTCTTCGCCGGTGTCCCCTTCAGCGTCGACGAGCGGGTACTGATCCCCCGCTCGCCCATTGCCGAGCTGATCGAGCATGGCTTCGCTGCCTGGTTTCCCGTCGAGCCACCGACGCGCGTGCTCGACCTCTGCACCGGCTCGGGCTGCATCGGCATCGCCACGGCGCTGCACCTGCCCGGCTGCGAGGTCGACCTGGCCGACATCAGTCCCGATGCCCTGGCCGTGGCCCGCATCAACATCACCCGCCACGAGGTGGGCGAGCGGGTCCGTGCGGTGGAGTCCGACCTCTTCGCGGGGCTCGCCGGGCAGCGCTATGACCTGATCGTCTCCAACCCGCCCTACGTGGACACCCGCGACCTGACCACCATGCCCGCCGAGTTTCGCCATGAGCCGACACTCGCCCTGGGGGCCGGCGCCGACGGCCTGGATATCGTGCGGCGCATCATGCGCGAGGCCCGCGACTACCTCAGCGATGCGGGCGTATTGATCGTCGAGGTCGGCAACTCCGACCACCACCTGGAGGCCGCCTTCCCCGAGGTGCCCTTCCTGTGGCTCGAATTCGAGCGCGGCGGCCAGGGGGTGTTTGCCCTGACCGCCGCGGAACTCGACGCCCATGCGGCGTCCTTCGCCTGATCCCCATCTCCCGACCCAGGAGGAGCGCCCATGTCTGGCAACACCTTCGGCAAGCTGTTCACCGTCACCACCTTCGGCGAGAGCCATGGTCCTGCACTGGGGGCCATCGTCGATGGCTGCCCGCCGGGACTCCCCCTCAGCGAAGAGGACCTGCAGCGCGACCTGGACCGCCGCCGTCCCGGCAGCTCCCGTCACACCACCCAGCGGCGTGAGCCCGACCGGGTGCGGATCCTCTCCGGGGTCTTCGAGGGTGTGACCACCGGCACGACCATCGGCCTGATGATCGAGAATACCGACCAGCGCTCCAAGGACTACTCGAAGATCAAGGACCAGTTCCGCCCGGCCCACGCCGACTACAGCTATCACCACAAGTACGGCATCCGCGACTATCGCGGCGGCGGGCGCTCCAGTGCCCGGGAGACCGCCATGCGGGTGGCGGCCGGGGCCATCGCCAAGAAGTATCTTGCCCAGCGGGGAATCACCATCCGCGGCTACATGAGCCAGCTCGGACCGATCGCCATCGACTTCAAGCAGTGGGAGGCGGTGGACGAGAACCCCTTCTTCTGCCCCGACCCGGACCGCGTGCCGGAACTCGAGGCCTACATGGACCAGCTGCGCCGCGACCAGGACTCGGTGGGGGCGAAGATCAGTGTGGTGGCCGAGGGGGTGCCGCCCGGGCTCGGCGAGCCGGTGTTCGACCGCCTGGATGCCGAGCTGGCCCACGGCCTGATGAGCATCAACGCGGTCAAGGGCGTGGAAATCGGTGACGGCTTCGCCGCCGTGGCCAGCCGTGGCAGCGAGCATCGCGACGAGATGACCCCCGAGGGGTTCCTCTCCAACCATGCCGGCGGGGTGCTCGGCGGCATCTCCAGCGGCCAGGCGATCATCGCCCACCTGGCGCTCAAGCCCACCTCCAGCATCACCACCCCGGGGCGCAGCATCGACGTCCATGGCCATCCGGTCGAGGTGGTCACCAGGGGGCGCCACGACCCCTGCGTGGGCATCCGGGCCACGCCCATCGCCGAGGCGATGATGGCGCTGACCCTGATGGACCACCTGCTGCGTCACCGCGGCCAGAATGCCGAGGTCCAGGTAGCAACCCCGCGACTGCGCTGAGCCGTGCCATCCTGCATGGCTGCTACACTTCAGGGGACCATCCACAAGAGTGACGCCATGAAGATCAACGTCGAGTTCGACCTGACCCCCGAGGAGTTTCGCCGGGCCCTGGGCCTGCCGGACGTGGAGGCCTTCCAGAAGGACCTCCTGAACCGCATCTACAAGCAGATGGAGTCGGGAACGGAAGGGTACGACCCGATGAGCCTGATGCAGCCCTTCCTGCAGCAGCCCGGCTTGTCCCAGAACCTTTCCCAGGGGCTCTCCCAGGGCCTGTCCAGCTTCGGCAACTACCAGCAGATGATGCTCGACATGCTGACCAAGGCCGCCAGTTCCGCGAGCAGCGGCAGCGGGACAGCGAGCGGAGACCAGCAGGAAGGCCAGAAGACGGACGCGGGGGAGTCCGGGAGTTCGGGAAAGGCCTCCGGTGGCTCAGCCGGGAAGTCCAGCGCCGGCAGCACCTCCCGCAAGTCCACGGCCAGTGCCCGCTCCCGCAGCAAGCGCGAGAGCTGAGGGCGCAAGCCGACGGGGCGCATTCGACCTTCGCTGGGGGCGCCATTAATACGGTTGCAACAGTGTAGGTGGCAGACTACGCTTTGTGCAGTGCAGCAAATCGTTCGTTACCGATCCTCGAGGAGGGATTCGACATGCAGGACAAGATGATCGACGCATTCAACGAGCAGACCCGTCAGTTCTTCGAACCGATGCGCAAGCTCAACTCGCTGATGCTGAACAACATGGAGAAGATGACCCAGTATCAGATGGAGTCCATGAAGCGCTACAGCCAGATGGGCACCGAGCGCATGCGGGACGCCAGCGAGGTCAGCGATGCCGAGAGCATGCGCGACTTCGGCACTCGCCAGGCCGAGATGATGAACGAGCTCTCCAAGCAGATGCTCGAGGATGCCAAGGCGATGAGCGAGATGAGCCTGGAGTTCAAGGCCGAGCTCGAGAAACTCTATGCCGAGTCGGGCAAGCAGCTCGCCGAGCAGGCCGAGAAGGCCGGCCAGGCCGCCAAGGGCGAGGCGCCGAAATCGGATGAGCCCGCCAAGGCGACCAGCCAGTCCACGTCGCGCAAGCGCTGATATCACGGTAACCTAGTCACGCCTGTCCGGTGCCCGGGTCTCGGGGGCCGGACAGTGCCGTTGTTGGCCATGCCTTGCCCGTCGCAAGGTGATGCGGTTCTAGACGTAGATGGCCTGAGGCCGGTGCCTGGCCGTCAGCAACACCGGCCTTCATGAATAACAGGAGGGGTCAATGCAGTCAGGGGTGCAAGCACCGACACAGGCCGAGCTCGAGGCGTGGAATGCCCAGCTCGCCGCGATCGGCGAGGAATACAAGACCTTGATGCAGGATCTGCTGGCACGCATGGTGCCCAGCGATGCCGCGGAATCGGTCCATGAGGACATGCGCCAGAGCTTCCAGGCAGGTGCCCAGTCGCTGATGCAGAACCCGCCCCTGCTGTGGCAGACCCAGTCCCGGCTGCTCCAGGACCAGTTCCAGCTGTGGCAGCAGTCGCTGCGCCGCCTCGCCGGCGAGGAGGTCGAGCCGCTGATCACGCCGGACAAGGGCGACCGCCGCTTCCGGGACGATGCCTGGCGCGACGACCCCTATTACCTGGCGATCATGCAGCAGTACCTGCTGTTCTCGCGCATGGTGGAAGAGCTGATCGAGCGCCTGGATGGCCTCTCGGAGGACCAGAAGCGCAACCTCAGCTTCTACGCGCGCCAGCTGGTCAATGCCATGGCGCCGACCAACTTCGTCACCACCAACCCCGAGGTGATGCGCAAGACCATGGAGACTCGCGGCCAGAACCTGGTCGAGGGCCTGGCCCGGCTGCGCGAGGACCTGGCCAACTCCGCCGAGGGCCTCAATGTCACCATGACCGACCGCAGCGCCTTCGCGATCGGCGAGAACATCGCCGTCACTCCCGGGGCGGTGGTCTACGAGAACGAGCTGATCCAGCTGATCCAGTACACGCCGACCACCGAGCAGGTCTACAAGACCCCGCTGCTGGTGGTGCCGCCCTGGATCAACAAGTACTACATCCTCGACCTTCGCCAGGATAACTCCCTGGTGCGCTGGCTGGTGGAGCAGGGCCACACCGTCTTCCTGATCTCCTGGCGCAATCCCGGCCCCGACCAGCGTGACCTGACCTGGGCCGACTACATGCAGATGGGCCCCATCGCCGCCATGGGGGCCATCGAGCAGGCCACCGGCGAGAAGTCGGTCAACCTGGTGAGCTACTGCATCGGCGGGACCCTGGCCGCCTCGACCGTGGCCTACCTGACCAGTACCCGGCGTGGCCGCAAGGTGAAGTCGGTGACCTACATGGCCACCCTGCAGGATTTCCGTGACCCGGGCGAGATCGGTGTCTTCCTCTCCGAGCCGGTGCTCGAGGGCATCGAGGCCAAGCTCGAGCGCGACGGCTACCTCGACGGCCGGGTCATGGCCTACTCCTTCAACCTGTTGCGCGAGAACGACCTCTTCTGGTCCTTCTACATCAACAACTACCTGAAAGGCGACGCGCCGGCCCCCTTCGACCTGCTCTACTGGAACACCGACGGCACCAACCTGCCGGCCGGGACCCACGCCTGGTACCTGCGGCACATGTACATGGAGAACCGCCTGGTCCAGCCGGGGGGCATCGAGCTCGACGGGGTCAAGATCGACCTGCGCAAGATCTCCACACCGAGCTACTTCATCTCCACCCGTGAAGACCACATCGCCAAGTGGAACAGCACCTACTACGGCGCCCTGCTGCCCAAGGGACCGGTCAAGTTCGTGCTGGGCGGCTCCGGTCATATCGCCGGGATCGTCAACCCGCCCAGCAAGAACAAGTACGGCTACTGGACCAACGACGCGCTGCCGGAGACCCCCGAGGAGTGGCTCGAGGGCGCCGAGCAGCACGAGGGCTCATGGTGGCCGCACTGGCAGGCGTGGATCACCGAGAATGGCTATGTGGATACCGAGAAGCTGGTGCCGGCACGACAGCCCGGTGATGGCGAACTCGATATCCTCGAGGCGGCTCCGGGGCGCTATGTGCGCATGACCATTCCCGAGGTGCTGGGCGAGAAGTAAGCGCCGAGCTACAAGCACCGAGCTACAAGCAAACCCCCGAGGCCATGACCTCGGGGTTTGCTTTTTTCGGGAGCAACACACACTGATGGCCGCTTGGCCGCTTGGCCGTATATGGACTCCTCCTCGTTTGCAAACACGATGGTCGGTGGCGAGAAGGTACGACTGCCAGCGTATATCCGGTCTCGTTGATGGTGCCGTCCGGCACCGGACCTTGATGGGCTATGCGCACGTTGGGTTCCATGACGCTTGGACGAGCTTTGCTGGCTCTGGGCCAAGCACGGAATGACCCCACGTCGGTTCGACCTGTTCGCCATCTCTCAGCGTGTCTTGCAATCGTGGCAGGTGGGACGAGTGGCCACGGCGGTGTGACGGTCCGCTGGCCAGGAGCAGGCGGCGTTAGCCAGCCGCCAGAGCCGGATTATAGGGCGTCTGGTGGCGCGTCATGGCCCAGGCCAATCGTGCCATCTTGTTCGCCAAGGCCACGATGACCACGTTGGGATGCTTGCGTAACGCCAGCGTATTGAGCCACTGGCTGAGCGGGTCGCTCTTCTTGGCGGCATGCTGCAGTACCGCGCGGGCACCATGTACCAACAGCTTGCGCAGGTACCCATCCCCGCGCTTGGTGATCCCTAGCAATCGCTGACGGCCCCCGGTGCTGTGCTGCCGGGGGACCAGCCCCAGGGAGGCGGCAAAGTCGCGCCCCCGCGAGAAGGCTTGGCCATCGCCGAGGGCACTGGCCAGGGCACTGGCGGTGAGCGGCCCGATACCGCACACCGCCAGCAGGCGTCGCGCGACCGGATCGTGCTGAAGGTGCTGGGTGATGTGGGCATCGAGCGCGGCAATCCGTGCATCGAGATGGCGCAGGTCCTCAGCCAGACCGGCGAGCAGTCCCCGGAAGGCCTCGGTCAGACCGTTGTCGGCGTCTTCCAGCCACTGTGGCAGGGCGGCGCGTAGCTGGGCCAGGCCGGTGGGCGCGACCAGGCCGTACTCACCGACCAATCCACGGATCTGATTGGCCTTGGCCGTGCGCTGGCCGACCAGTTCCTCGCGGATACGGTGGCTGGCTTGGGTATCCTGTTGGGCGACCGTCTTGACCGGCACGAAGCGCATTTGTGGTCGGCTCATGGCTTCACAGATCGCTTCGGCATCGACACGATCGTTCTTGTGGCTCTTCACGTAGGGTTTGACGAACTGGGCAGCGATCAGTCTGACAGGATAGCCGTATTGCTGAAGGGCTCGGGCCCAGTAATGGGCGGAGGCACAGGCCTCCATGCCGATCGGGGTTCCCTTGGGGACTCGCGTGAGCAGGGCCTTCAGCCACCGGTGACGGGGATACTGGCCACGCCATTGCACTTGGCCATGGCGGTCCACGCCATGCACATGGAAGACGGATTTTGCGAGATCGACACCTACCCGACTAATGTTCATTTGGGCTCCTCCTCATCCACAGGCTGGTGGAAGTAGCTAACCCCTCCAGTGTGGCGCATTGACGCCGGGAGTAGGGTGAGGAGGAGTCCATCCCATTGCTTGGCCGCTTGGCCGCTTGGCCGCTTGGCTGCTATTGGCTCGGCGCTCGGCGCTGAATCCCCGGCAGCACCAGCAGCGCGGCCAGCAGCCAGGCCGGCCAGCTGCCCGTGCGGGTGAAGGGGGTGAGGCCTTGCATGGGTGTGACCTCGCCCTCGAGGACGGTGGCCTCGAACTGCGGCGCCCGGGCCGTGATCCGGCCCTGGGGGTCGATGAGGGCGGTGACGCCGTTGCTGGTGGCGCGAACCACCGGGCGGCCGTTCTCCAGGGCCCGCAGGCGGGCCATCTGCAGGTGCTGCAGCGGCCCGATGGAGCGCCCGAACCAGGTGTCGTTGGAGACCGTGAGCAGGACCCCGGCCTCGCGGGCTCGCGAGGCCACCAGGTCGGCATAGATGATCTCGTAGCAGATGGCGTTGCCGATGGTCAGCCCGCCGGCGCGGATCGGCGCCTGGTCGGCCGGTCCCGGCGCCATGGTCGGCGCCGGCAGGTCGAAGAAGGCGATGGCCCCGCGCAGCAGACTCTCCAGCGGCAGGTACTCGCCGAACGGCACCAGATGGGCCTTGCGGTACTCGCCCTCCACGTCGCCCCGGCCGACGACGCTGTTGTAGTAGCGGCCCTCCTCGTCACGCTGCAGGATGCCAGTGAGCAGGTCGGTGCCCGTCGGCAGGCCGGCCCGGGCGCGGTCGAGGATCGGCGCGGCCTGGTCCTCGAACATGGGCAGGGCGGCCTCGGGCCAGATCACCAGGTCGACGTCTGCCTCCAGCCCGCGGGTCATCGAGAGGTAGGTGTCGATCGCCCGGCGTTGTCCCTCGGGGGTCCACTTGATCAGCTGGGGGAGGTTGCCCTGCAGCAGGGCAACGCGCACCGGCTCGCCGGTGGGGGAGGTCCACTGGGCGGGCAGGGCCAGCGGCACCAGCCACAGCGCGGCGAGCGGTGCGGCGGCCCAGGCGCGGCGCCGCAGGAGTTCGACGCCGAGGCTGCCGGTGAGGGCGGTGATCAGCGTCAGCAGGTAGACGCCGCCCACCGGGGCCCAGGGCGCCAGTGGAGAATCGACCTGGGCGCTACCCAGCAGCAGCCAGGGGAAACCGGTGAACAGCCAGGTGCGCAGCCACTCGCCGAGCACCCAGGCGCCCGCGAAGCTCAGCGCCGCGAGGCGTGGCCCGCACAGCCGCCGGTAGAGCCAGAGGGTGAGGGCGAAGAACAGCGCCAGGCCGGCGACGAACAGCGCGGTGAGGAAGAGCGCCAGGGGCACGCCGGTGTAGCCGTAGTCATGGATCGAGACGTAGACCCAGGAGGCCCCGGAGCCGAACAGACCCAGCCCGTAGCACCAGCCACGAAGCGCCGCTTGGCCGGGCGTTAGTGCAGGCAGGCCCAGGTAGACGAGACCGGCCGCCATCGGGCCCAGCCACCAGAGCGAGAAGGGCGCGGCACTGAGGGTGGTGAGGCCGCCGGCGAGCAGCGCTGCCAGGCAGCCCAGTGCCGGGGTCAGTCGGGCGTCAGCCATGGTGTCCATCCGTGGTCATGGGGCTGCGTCACTCCTCGGCGCTCTCCTCGCAGGGTTCGGCCTCGAGCAGGCGGATGCGGCGGTTGTCGGCGTTGAGTACCGTGAAGCGCCAGCCACCGATCTCGGTGTGCTCGCCGCGTCCCGGCAGGTGGCCGAAGCGTTGCATCACCAGGCCGCCGAGGGTGTCGAACTCGTCGTCCGAGAAGCGGGTGCCGAAGCGGTCGTTGAAGTCCTCGATGGTGGTCAGGGCGCGAATCGCGTAGCGCTCGTCCCCCAACTCGCGGATATCGATCTCCTCGTCGATGTCGTGCTCGTCCTCGATCTCGCCGACGATCTCCTCGAGGATGTCCTCGATGGTGACGATGCCCGCCGTGCCGCCATACTCGTCCACCACCACCGCCATGTGGTTGTGGGTATCCTGGAACTCCTTGAGCAGGCTGTTGAGGCGCTTGGATTCGGGCACGAACATGGCCGGTCGCAGCACCTCGTCGAGTTGGAAGGGCAGGCCGTTCCCCTGGCCGCCACGCAGCAGCGGCAGCAGGTCCTTGGCCAGCAGGATCCCCTTGACCTCGTCGAGGTTCTCGCCGATCACCGGGTAGCGGGAGTGTCCGGTCTCCAGTATCACCGGCAGGTACTCCTCGAGGGGCTGGTCGAGGGCGATGGCGGTGATCTGGGAACGCGGGATGAGGACCTCGCGTACCTGCTGGTCACTGATGTTCAGGGCGCCCTCGATGATCATCATGGCGTCCTGGTCGAGCTTGAGGCGGGCGCCTGCCTGGCGCAGGAACTCCAGCAGTTCGTCGCGGGAGCTGGGCTCATCGCTGTCGCTGGACAGGGCGCTGAACAGCTTGTCGAGCCAGGACTTGCTGGCCTGGCTGCTCGATCGGTCTTCGCTCATGCGTCGGCTCTCTCGTCCTCGGTATCGGAATCGCGATTCGACGGCGCATAGGGGTCGGCGAACCCCAGCGACGCGATTATCTCACGCTCGAGGGCCTCCATGGCCTCGGCCTCGGTCTCCTCCAGGTGGTCATGGCCCAGCAGGTGCAGGGTGCCGTGGACCACCATGTGAGCGTAGTGAGCGCGCAGCGTCTTGTCCTGCTCGGCGGCCTCGCGGACCACCACCGGGTGGCAGACCACCAGGTCACCGAGCAGCCCAAGCTCGATCCCTGGCGGGCTCTCGAAGGGGAAGGAGAGCACGTTGGTGGGCCTGTCCCTGCCGCGATAGTCGCGATTGAGGGCCTGGCTCTCGGCGTCATCGACGAAGCGGATGGTGAGCTCGTGGCGCGGTTCACCGGCATGGTGCGCCAGCGCCGCGGCCACCCAGGCCTCGAGCTCGGCCTGTGACGGCAGGCCGTCGGCTTCGAGGGCGACCTGCCGGTCGACGAGAAGGGGGGTCATGAGTCGGCGGGCCCCGGGTCGTCGTGGCGCTGCTTCTCCTGCAGGACGCGCTCCAGTCGCTCCTGGCGCTGGGCCTCGCGCTCCTCGCGCTGGGCGCGCTCGGAGGCCTCCTGCTCGGCCTCGAAATGGTCATAGGCCTCGATGATGCGCTGCACCAGCGGGTGGCGCACCACGTCCTTGGCGGCGAAGTGGGTCACGCCGATGCCGGGGGTGCCCTTGAGCACCTCGAGCACCTGGATCAGCCCCGAGGTCTGACCACGGGGCAGGTCGACCTGGGTGACGTCGCCGGTGATCACCGCGGTGGAGCCGAAGCCGATGCGGGTCAGGAACATCTTCATCTGCTCACGGGTGGTGTTCTGGCTCTCGTCGAGGATGATGAAGGCGTTGTTGAGGGTACGCCCGCGCATGTAGGCCAGCGGGGCGATCTCGATCACCTGGCGCTCGATCAGCTTGGCCACCTGCTCGAAGCCGATCATCTCGTAGAGGGCGTCGTAGAGCGGGCGCAGGTAGGGATCGATCTTCTGGGCCAGGTCGCCGGGCAGGAAGCCGAGCTTCTCGCCGGCCTCCACGGCCGGGCGCACCAGCAGGATGCGGCGCACCTCCTGCTGGTTGAGGGCCTCCACCGCGGCGGCCACGGCGAGGTAGGTCTTGCCGGTGCCCGCCGGGCCGATGCCGAAGTTGATGTCGTGAGCGCGGATGCTCTGCACATAGCCCTGCTGGTTGAGGCCGCGGGGCTTGATCAACGTGCGCGGGGTACGCAGCAGCACCTCGTCGTCCGGCTCGCCGCCTTCCTCCTCGTCCAGCGCCTCCAGGCCCGACTCCTGCAGGAAGAGGTGCACGGTGTCCGGCTCCAGGTCGCTGGCCTCGGTCTCGCGGTAGAGGTGCTCCAGCACGTTGGCGGCCGCCTTGACGCGATGGGTCGGTCCGGCGAGCTGGAAGATGTTGCCGCGGTTGCGCAGCGTGATGCCGAGGCGTGACTCGACCAGCTTGAGATGCTCGTCACGCTGGCCGCAGAGGTTGGCCAGGCGACGCGGGTCGTTGGGCTCGAGGTTCAGCGTGACGATGCGATTGGCCGGAGAAGATGGCTGGCTCAAGACAGGGGATCCGTGCTGGGAGAATGTGGGGTCAGCTTACTGCCCCGGTGCTGGCCGGGGCAATCGTGGCACTCAGAAGCGAGCGGGGGAGGCCAGCTCGCCGCGCAGCGAGTTGGGCAGCGCCTCGCTGATCTCCACGTCGACGAAGTAGCCGATCAGCTCGACGGGGTTGGCGGCACGGAAGTTGACCACGCGGTTGTTTTCGGTGCGCCCCGAGAGCTGGCCCGGGTCCTTCGGCGAGAATCCGGTGACCAGGATGCGCTGGGTAGTGCCCACCATGCGCCGGCTGATCTGCATGGCCTGCTGGTTGATGCGCTCCTGGAGGATCGCCAGGCGCTGCTTCTTGACCTCTTCCGGCGTGTCATCCTCGAGGCTGGCCGCCGGGGTGCCGGGGCGGGCCGAGTAGACGAAGCTGAAGGAGTGGTCGAAGCCGATGCGGTGGATCAGGTCCATGGTGGCCTCGAAGTCCGCCTCGGACTCGCCTGGGAAGCCGATGATGAAGTCCGAGGAGAAGCTGATCTCCGGGCGCAGCGCGCGGATGCGCTCCATCTTCTCGACATACTCCTCGACGGTGTGGCCGCGCTTCATGGCCGCGAGCACCCGGTCCGAGCCGGCCTGGACCGGGAGATGCAGGTGGCTGACCAGCTCGGGGACCTCCCCGAAGGCCTCGATCAGGCTGTCGGAAAACTCCACCGGATGGGAGGTAGTGAAGCGGATCCGGTCGATCCCCTCCACGGCCGCCACGCAGCTGATCAGCTCGGCCAGGTCGATCTCGTCGCCCAGCTGATTCTCGCCGCGGTAGGCGTTGACGTTCTGGCCCAGCAGGTTGATCTCGCGCACGCCCTGGTCGGCCAGGTGGATCACCTCCTCCATCACCGCCTCGAAGGGGCGCGAGACCTCCTCGCCGCGGGTATAGGGCACCACGCAGAAGGTGCAGTACTTGGAGCACCCCTCCATCACCGAGACGAAGGCGGTGGCGCCGTCGGAGCTGGGTTTGGGCAGGTGGTCGAACTTCTCGATCTCGGGAAAGGTGACGTCGACCACCGAGATCTGGTCGTTGCGACGCGAGTCGAGCATGGAGGGCACCCGGTGCAGGGTCTGGGGGCCGAACACCATGTCGACATGGGGGGCGCGCTTGCGCAGCGCTTCGCCCTCCTGGCTGGCCACGCAGCCCCCGACGCCGATCACCAGGTCGGGGTTGGCCTCCTTGAGCTTCTTCCAGCGCCCCAGCTGGTGGAACACCTTCTCCTGGGCCTTCTCGCGGATGGAGCAGGTGTTGAGCAGGATGACATCGGCATCGCGCTCGTCGTCGGTGAGCTCGAGCTGGTGGGATTCGCCGAGCAGATCCGCCATGCGCGCGGAGTCATACTCGTTCATCTGGCAGCCGTGCGTCTTGATGAAGAGTTTCTTCGCCATAAGAATAGGTCGCGGCTTCTGGCGCGACGGTGCACCGGTGGTTGGACGTTGGCAGGCGGCCGAGTGGCCACCCGGGACAAGACCCATCATTATACGCGGCGGCCGCCATCGGGGCCAGCAACCGGCCGGCGCGACTGTGGTACCCTTTGCGGTTTCCAGGGACGGGTACAGGTGCGTCCCCTGGTCAGAAAGTGACCGGCAGCGGCAAGGGGCGGTTGGCATGCCGGCTTCCGGTGGCTTTCCAGCGGTTTTCCCGATGGTTGTCCACAGCCACTGTGGGTAACCCGACCCCGAACATCAGCAGCGCCGCCTCGGCAGGGAGGGCCTGGGTGGTGTGCTCCATGTGACAGAGCCGCGACACGCGGGCCTTGGACAGCCAGGACAACGGCATGACGATTCATAGACTCAAGATACTGACACTGGGCGTGGCGCTCGCGACGCTTTCCCCCCTCTTGCCTGCCCAGGAGGCGGCTGACGGCTCGGCCTGGGTCTCGGACGAGCTCACCACCTATGTGCGCAGCGGTCCGACCGACGGCTACCGGATCATCGGCACCCTGACCGCCGGCGAGCCGGTGACGGTACTGGAGACCAGCGGCGACTACAGCCGGGTCGAGGACGCCGACGGCGACGCCGTCTGGGTGCTCAGCCGCGAATTGCAGGAGGCACCCAGCGCCCAGCAGCAACTGCCGGCGCTGGAAGCCCGGGTGGAGGCGCTGACCGAGGAGCTTTCCGGAATCAACGACACCTGGGAGGGCCGTACCGCGTCGATGACCGAGACCCTGGAGGTCCGCGAACGGCGCATCGCCGAACTCGAGGCGCGCAACGCGGCGCTCGAGGGTGAGACCGAGGAGTCGCGCTCCACCATCCGCGAGCTCCAGGCCCGCCTGGATACCCAGGAGGAAGACCTGCTGATGCGCTACTTCATGTACGGTGGCGGAGTCGCCGGCGCCGGCCTGCTGGTGGGGCTGATCGTGCCACACCTGCCGCGCCGTCGCCGCAAGCGCGATCGCTGGTTCTGATGCCGGCCCGGCAGGGGGGAGTGATGGCTAACGAATGGCTGGAGCGCTGGCGCGAGGGGCGCATCGGTTTCCACCGTGACCGCCCCCACCCCGTGCTGGTCCGTCACTGGCCCGATCTGGGGGTGCGGGCCGGCACCAAGGTGCTGGTGCCGCTGTGCGGCAAGAGCCTCGACATGCGCTGGCTGGCGCGCCATGACCATCCGGTACTGGGCATCGAGCTGGCCGGGCAAGCCATCGAGGCGTTCGTCGCCGAGGGCGTGGGGGAGGTGACCCGCTATCGCCAGGCGGGTTTCGACATCTGCCGCCAGGGCAGCGTGGAGCTCTGGTGCGGCGATTTCTTCCACTTCCATATCGAACAGGCGGCGGAGATCGGCGCCTTCTACGATCGCGCCGCCCTGATCGCCCTGCCGGCGGCCACCCGCCAGCGCTACGCCTTCCACCTGGCCCAGCTGATCCCTCCCGGGGCCCGAGGGCTGCTGATCAGCCTGACCCGCGGCCCGGGGGGGCCACCGTTCAGCGTCTCCGCCGAGGAGGTGCGCGAGCTGTTCGAGCCCAACTTCCGCGTTACCCACCTGGAAGATGGCGAGCCGGAGCCCAATGGCTTCCGAGAGAGTGCCTGGGCCCTGGAGCGCCGTGGCCCGCTGACCTGATTCAGCGAGCCAGCAGGCGTCCCAGCTCGGGGTCGCGGAAGGCGCGGTCGAGGCCATCGGAGAGCAGCTCGTTGACCATGCGCGTGTTGGCGTCCTTGTCGGGGCGCACGGCATAGCTCTGGGTGCGGCGGGAAGTATAGGTGCCGGTGTAGGTGGTGCCGCCGTTGATCGCCTCGGCGACCAGCACCGCCTCGAGCCGTGCCTCATCGATGAGGGGACGGCTCTCGCCACGCTCGTAGCCCAGGTGATCCAGGGTCAGCGTCAGGCTGGGGCGTCCCGCTGCCCGCTCGGTGGTCGGGGTGAAGCCCATTTCCCGCACGGCGCGCTCCGCCTCTGCCTGCAGCTGCGGCACCAGCTCGTGGGCGTTGGCGGTGATCACGGCGGTGGACATGGTGCTGCCGGTGCGGGTCCCGATCACCTCGCTGTCGCGACCGTCCACGGCCGTCACGGTGACCGCCTGGCCGCTGCCGCTCTGCGGCACCGGGGCAGTGCGCCTGGGATCCAGCTGCAGGTAGTGGGGGCTGGCACAGCCGGCCAGCCAGCCGGTGGCGAGGAGCAGGGCACAGGCCCCCAGGAAGTGACGACGCTGCATGGAAGGTCTCCCGATGATGGCAGGGTCCCGAGTATATCCCCCGCTCCGGGTGGCCGAAACCGGTGGCGCGACCCGTCTCGTGCGAGGGGTTACACTGCAGGGATAGCCAAAGGAGCCGCAACATGATCCGACCCGCCACCCGGGAGGAGTTCCCGCAGCTTGTCGACATCTGGCTGCGTGCCTCCCGGCAGGCTCACCCCTTCATCTCTGAGGCCTGCTGGAAGGCGCGTGCCGATGACATGGCCCTTCGCCGCCTGCCCGCCTGCGAGGTGCAGGTGCTGGAGGCCGGCCACCGCGTGATTGGCTTCTGCGCCATGCACGGTGACCACCTCGAGGCGCTGTTCGTGGACCCCGAGGTGCAGAGCTTCGGGCATGGGTCCGGCCTGATGGCCCACGCCATGGAGGGTCACCGCACCATCACCCTCTGGGTCTATTCCCGCAATGTGCGCGCCGTCTCCTTCTACCGGCGGCTGGGCTTCAGCATCGTCGATGAGCGTGAGGACCCGGAGACCGGGGAGCAGGAGTCGCTCATGGTCTGGTCACGCTGAGGCGCCTGGCGAGGTCCTGCCTCTCGCGGCGCTCTGGTAGAATGCCCGCGATCGCCTGCCCATCCCATGACGGACGACCCCATGACCGACACGACCCGTGACTTCCTCATCGCGCCTTCCATCCTCTCCGCCGATTTCGCCCGGCTGGGCGCGGAAGTGGATGATGTGCTGGCCTCCGGCGCCGACATCGTCCACTTCGACGTGATGGATAACCACTACGTCCCGAACCTCACGATCGGGCCGATGGTCTGTGAGGCCCTGCGCAAGCACGGGGTGACGGCGCCCATCGACGCCCACCTGATGGTCAGGCCGGTGGATCGGCTGATCGGGGACTTCGTCGACGCCGGGGCCAGCTACATCACCTTCCACCCCGAGGCCTCGGACCACATCGACCGCTCGCTGCAGCTGATCCGCGACGCCGGCTGCCGGGCGGGCCTGGTGTTCAACCCGGCCACGCCGCTTTCCTATCTCGACTACGTGATGGACAAGGTCGACATGATCCTGCTGATGAGCGTCAATCCCGGCTTCGGGGGGCAGTCGTTCATTCCCGGGACCCTGGACAAGCTGCGCGAGGCCCGGCGGCGCATCGATGCCTCGGGGCGCCCGATCCGCCTGGAGATCGATGGCGGGGTGAAGGTCGACAACATCGCCGAGATCGCCCGGGCCGGGGCCGATACCTTCGTGGCCGGCTCGGCGGTGTTCAAGGCCCGCAACGAGGCCGACCCGCATCGCTACGACAGCGTGATCCGCGAATTCCGCGACCAGCTGGCCAGGGCATAGGGCGCGCCGTGGCGGAGGCGGCCCTCGCTCCCCTGTGGCATCTCTACCTGGTGGAGACCGCCGGCGGTGCTCTCTATACCGGGATCACCACCGACGTCGCCCGACGCCTGGCCGAGCACCGCGCCGGTCGGGGGGCCAAGGCGCTGCGCGGCAAGGGACCGCTGGTGCTTCGTCATCAGGAACCCGTCGGCAGCCGCAGCGAGGCCTTGCGCCTGGAGGCACACCTGAAGCGCCTGACCGCCTCGGCCAAGCGCGCCTGGCTGGCAAAGCGCAGGGCGGTGATAGCAGAGGTCCCGGTGACCTGACGGCCTGTCAGGCTGGCGTCTAGGTCAGTGCAGCTTCATGCGTGGCTTGAGGAAGCGGTTGATGCCATCCACCACCACCATGAGGCCCGTCTTGAGCGTGCCGTGGATGGCTCGCTGGTGCATGCGGTAGAGGGAGGCGTAGAAGAACTTCGCCAGGTGGCCCTCGATGAAGAGGCTGCGGGCCGAGGCGCCGCGCATCAGGCTGCCGACGGCATCGAAGTGGGCCAGTGAGATCAGCGACCCCCGGTCCCGGTAGACGAAGGGCTTGAGCGGCTTGCCCTCCAGCTGGGCGCGCAGGTTGCGATAGAGCGTCTCGACCTGCTGGTGGGCGGCCTGGGCGCGGGGGGGGACCGTGCTGTCATCCGCCTGCGGGCAACTGGCACAGTCACCCAGGGCGAAGAGATGGGGATCCTCCGTGCTCTGCAGGGTCGCCTGGACCTTGAGGCGGTGATTGCGTTCCGTCGGCAGCCCCAGCTCGGAAAGGAAGGACGGTGCCTTGATGCCCGCCGCCCAGACGCCGAGGTCCGTGTCGATGCGCTCGCCATCGGCAGTATGAATCGCGTTGGCCTCCACTCGAGTCACGCGGGTGTCGGCATGAACATGCACGCCGAGGCCCTCGAGCTCGCGTTGGACCGCCTGGCTGATGCGCTCGGGCAGGGCCGGCAGGATTCGGGGAGCGGCCTCGACCAGGTGAACCTCGAGGTGGTCACTGTCCAGGTCCGTGACGCCGTAGCTGTGCAGCATGCGCGAGGCTTCATGGAGTTCCGCCGCCAGTTCCACCCCGGTGGCGCCGGCACCGACGATGCCGACGACCATGCGGGCATGACGCTCGCTGCCCGGGCTGCTGTGGCGCAGGAAGGTATTGAGCATGTCCCGGCGAAACGCCTCGGCTTGCTGCGGGCTGTCGAGGAAGTGGCAGTGCTCGCCGACACCCGGCGTGCCGAAGTCATTACTGACGCTGCCCACCGCCAGCACCAGGAGGTCATATCCCAGCGTGCGGGAGGGAAGTACCTCACTGCCGTCGTCTTCGAGGACGGGGGCCAGGGTCAGGGTGCGGGCCTCCCGGTCGATATCACACAGTGTGCCGCGCTGGAAGCGGTAGCCGTGGGCGCCGGAGTGTCCCTGATAGGAGATCTCGTCGAGACCCGAGTCCAGCGCACCGGTGGCGACCTCATGCAGCAGCGGCTTCCAGATATGGGTGGCATTGCGGTCGACGAGCACGATCTCGGCGCGTTTGCGCCTGCCGAGCTTGCGGCCGAGCCGCGTGACCAGTTCGAGGCCACCGGCGCCACCCCCGACCACGACGATTCTTGGCACACCCATGCAGTGACTCCAGTAGGGGACGAGCCTCCAGCATAAGCCCTCACCGATTTCCTGCCCATGCCCCGTCCGGCATAATGTATGCCCGACCGCATCGCGAGAGGCATCATGCACCCCATACTGAACGACATCCGCCTGGTGGCCTTCGACCT
This sequence comes from Halomonas sp. CKK8, assembly GCF_029625235.1. Classification (NCBI taxonomy): domain Bacteria; kingdom Pseudomonadati; phylum Pseudomonadota; class Gammaproteobacteria; order Oceanospirillales; family Halomonadaceae; genus Halomonas; species Halomonas sp. CKK8. Next base: position 1,081,961 of record NZ_CP121193.1, read on the forward strand.
GGACGGCACCCTGGTCGACTCCGTGCCCGACCTGGCCGCGGCGGTGGACGCCGCCCTCGCGGATCTCGGCATGCCGCCTGCCGGGGAGCCCCGAGTGCGAGACTGGGTGGGTAATGGGTCGCAGAGGCTGATGGCGCGCGCCCTGCGGGACGCCTTGGGCCGGGATCCCGATGCGGCGCTGCTGGACCGGGCCCACCAGGGCTTCCTCGACCACTACGGTCGCGACCCCAGCGCCCATACCCGGCTCTATCCCGGGGTGCAGGAGGCGTTGGACGCCCTGCGTGACCGAGGTCTGCCCCTGGCGCTGGTGACCAACAAGCCCAGCGCCTTCATCGCGCCGATCCTTGCAGCCTTCGACCTGCAGGCGCACTTCGGCCTCTGCCTGGGGGGCGACAGCCTGGCGCGGAAGAAGCCCGACCCGGCCCCGCTGCAGCATGTGGCGGCCCACTTCGACGTGCCGCCTGCGGCCTGCCTGATGGTCGGTGACTCGCGTCATGACATCGAGGCCGGGCGCGCCGCGGGGTTCCGTACCCTGGCCGTGCCCTACGGCTATAATCACGGCGAGCCGGTGCGCGACAGCGCCCCGGATGGCGTGGTTGAATCGCTGGCGGAACTCGTTTAACGTGAGCTCGGCTAATGCTATAAGCGCGGCCCAATCAATATGTTATTGCTATAAGACGCGGAAGCCCCTTGATGATCAGCCGCATGAAGCCGGACCCCCTCTCGACCGCCGGCGGCGTCATGCCCGCCGCACGATGCCTGCCCCGTTCGCCTGCCTGCGGCGGCTGGCGATGGTGACGCTCGCCTAGCGAGCCTGACCCGCGGCGCTCCTGCGCCCGCCATCGCCAACCCGTCACACCGAGGACCCGGGCATGATGACTCCCGAACGCTTCCGCGAGCTGGCCGACGCCGGCTACAACCGCATTCCGGTCACCCGCGAGGTGCTGGCCGATCTCGACACGCCGCTCTCCACCTACCTCAAGCTGGCCGACGAGCCTTGGACCTTCCTGCTGGAGTCCGTGCAGGGCGGCGAGAAGTGGGGGCGCTACTCGATCATCGGGCTGCCCTGCCGCGAGCGCCTCGAGGTCCGCGGCTTCACCGTCAGCCATATCGTCGATGGCGAGCTCCAGGGCGCCGCCGAGGTCGAGGATCCGCTGGCCTGGATCGAGCAGTTCCAGGCCCGCTTCAAGGTGCCGCGCCTGGATGACCAGCCGCGCTTCGACGGTGGCCTGGTGGGGTACTTCGGCTACGACACCATCCGCTACATCGAGCCGCGACTGCGGGGCGTCGAGAAGCCAGACCCGATCGGCGTTCCGGACATCCTGCTGATGGTCTGCAACGACCTGGTGGTGTTCGACAACCTCTCCGGGCGCCTGGCGCTGTGGACGCATGCCGACCCCGCCGAGCCGGAGGCCTACGCCCACGCCCTGGACCGGCTGGAGCGCCTGGAGATCCGCCTGCGCAGTGCCACCCTCAATACCATCAGCCCCGGCACCGGTCGCGCGGCGGTGGAGGAGGGGCACTTCACCTCGGGCTTCACCGAGGAGGGGTTCAAGGCGGCCGTGGAGAAGATCAAGGAGTATGTGCTGGCCGGCGACGTCATGCAGTGCGTCCCGTCCCAGCGCATGTCGATCCCCTACCAGGCACCGCCGCTGGACCTCTACCGGGCCCTGCGCAGCCTCAATCCCTCGCCCTACATGTTCTACCTGAACCTGGGCGATCACCAGGTGGCGGGCTCCTCGCCAGAGATCCTCACGCGGCTGGAGGAGGGGGAGGTCACGGTGCGGCCCATCGCCGGCACCCGCAAGCGTGGCCACAGCGAAGAGGAGGACCGCGCCCTGGAGGCCGACCTGCTGGCCGATCCCAAGGAGCTCGCCGAGCACCTGATGCTGATCGACCTGGGGCGCAACGACGTGGGGCGCATCAGCGAGACCGGCTCGGTGAGGGTGACCGACCGGATGGTGGTCGAGCGCTACTCCCACGTGATGCACATCGTCTCCAACGTCGTGGGACGCTTGAAGCCGGGCCTCTCCGCCATGGACGTGCTGCGCGCCACCTTCCCGGCGGGCACGGTGTCCGGCGCGCCCAAGATCCGCGCACTCGAGATCATCGACGAGGTGGAGCCGGTCAAGCGCGGCGTCTATTCCGGCGCGGTGGGCTACCTCTCCTGGCACGGCAACATGGACACCGCCATCGCCATCCGCACGGCGGTGATCAAGGATGGTCAGCTGCACGTCCAGGCCGGCGCGGGCATCGTCGCCGACTCGGTGCCCGAAATGGAGTGGCAGGAGACGCTCAACAAGGGCCGCGCGCTGTTCCGTGCCGTGGCCATGGCCGAGCGTGGCCTGGACAACCTCGAGTGACCCCTGATTCCTGTCGTCCGGCGCTGGCCGGGCGAGTGCCGGAGAGCCTGCCATGTCCGTGCTGATGATCGATAACTACGACAGCTTCACCTTCAACGTGGTGCAGTACCTGGGGGAGCTGGGCGCCGAGGTGGTGACCCACCGCAACGACGCCATTACCCTGGAGGAGATCGAGGCCCTGGCCCCGAGCCACCTGGTGATCTCGCCGGGGCCCTGCACCCCCGACGAGGCCGGCATCTCCATGGCGGCCATCCGTCGCTTCGCCGGGCGGATCCCCGTGCTGGGCATCTGCCTGGGGCACCAGGCCATCGGCCAGGTCTATGGCGGCAAGGTGGTCCGCGCGCCCCAGGTGATGCATGGCAAGACCTCGCGGATCCGCCACCTCGGCCAAGGCGTCTTCGAGGGCCTCGAGGACCCCCTGGAGGTGACGCGCTACCACTCGCTGGTGGTGGAGCGCGAGGGCCTGCCCGACTGCCTCGAGGTCACCGCCTGGTGCGACGACGATGACGTTACCCCGGGGCTGATCATGGGCCTGCGCCACCGTGAGCTGGATGTCGAGGGGGTGCAGTTCCATCCCGAGTCGATCCTGACCCGCCAGGGCCATGAGCTGCTGGCCAATTTCCTGAAACGTCGCTGAGCCGTGCCCATGCCAGAGGAGAGCAACGTCATGCAGATGCGAGAGGCCATCGGTGCGGTGATGCGCCGTGAGAACCTGAATTTCGCCGAGACCCATGAGGTGATGCGCCAGATCATGACCGGCGAGGCCAGCGATCCCCAGATCGCCGCCTTCCTGGTGGGCATGGCCATGAAGGGCGAGACCGCCGAGGAGATCAGTGCTGCGGCCCAGGTGATGCGCGAACTGATGAACCCGGTCCGACTGCAGGCCGACAACGTGGTCGACATCGTCGGCACCGGCGGCGATGGCGCCAACCTCTTCAACGTCTCCACCGCGGCGAGCTTTGTGGTGGCGGCGGGCGGGGCCCATGTCGCCAAGCATGGCAACCGCGGGGTCTCCTCGTCGTCGGGCAGTGCCGACCTCTTCGCCGTGGCCGGCATCAACCTGAACCTGGATGCCGAGCAGGTGGGGCGCTGTATCGAACAGGTGGGGGTGGGCTTCATGTTCGCCCCCAACCATCACCCGGCGATGCGCTATGCCGTGGGCCCGCGTCGCGAGATGGGGGTACGCACCCTGTTCAACATCCTGGGACCGCTGACCAACCCCGCCGGCGCCCCCAATCAGGTGCTGGGCGTCTATGCCCCCGAGCTGGTGCCCCTGATGGCCGAGGTACTCCGGCGCCTGGGCAGCGAGCACGTGCTGGTGGTGCATGCCGAGGACGGCCTCGACGAGATCTCGCTGGCGCAGCCGACGCTGGTCGCCGAGCTGAAGGAGGGCGAGATCCGCGAGTACACCATCGCCCCCGAGGACTTCGGCATCGCCCGTCAGTCCCTGGACCCGCTGCGGGTGAAGACCGCGGAGGACAGCCTGCGACTGGTCGAGCAGGCCCTGGTGGGCGAGGGGCCGGCGGCGGACATCGTCGCCCTCAACGCCGGTGCCGCCCTCTATGCCTCAGGCGTGGCCGACAGCCTCGCGGAAGGCGTGGCCATGGCGCAGGACGCCCAGGCCTCCAAGCTGCCCCTCGAGAAGCTCCGGGAGCTCGCCAACTTCACCCGCGTCTTCACCCAGTGAGGCCCGATATGCCCGAATCCCGTCCCCTGCCCACCATCCTCGAGCGCATCCTCTCCCGCAAGGAGGAGGAGGTCGCCGAGCGCCGCCGCGTCGTCTCCGAGCAGGAGCTGCTGCGCCTGGGTGCCGAGCAGTCCGCGCCGCGGGGCTTCGTCGCCGCCCTCGACCGCGCCATCCAGGCCGGCGATCCGGCGGTGATCGCCGAGATCAAGAAGGCCTCGCCCTCGAAGGGAGTGATCCGCGAGGACTTTCGCCCCGGCGAGATCGCCGCGAGCTATGCCGAGGGCGGAGCGGCCTGCCTCTCGGTGCTCACCGATGCCGACTTCTTCCAGGGCCACGAGGACTACCTGATCGAGGCGCGCGAGGCCTGTGGCCTGCCGGTGATCCGCAAGGACTTCATCACCCACGGCTACCAGGTCAGCGAGGCACGCGCTCTCGGCGCCGACTGCATCCTGTTGATTGTCGCCGCCCTGGACGATGCGCGGATGGCGGACCTGCATCGCCAGGCCGTGGAGCTGGGCATGGACGTGCTGGTGGAGGTGCACGACGCCCTGGAGCTCGACCGGGCCCTCAAGCTCGACCTCGCCCTGGTGGGCATCAACAACCGCGACCTGCACTCCTTCGACACCCGGCTCGAGACTACCTTGGAGTTGCTGCCGCGGATTCCCGCCGGCGTCAGCGTGGTCACCGAGTCCGGCATCCATACCCGTGATGACGTGCTGCGCATGCGCGAGCATGATGTCAACGCCTTCCTGGTGGGCGAGGCCTTCATGCGCGAGGCCGACCCCGGCCAGGCCCTGCGGCGACTCTTCTTCTGATCCTCCTGCGCAAGCGACAACGGGCAGCCTTCGGGCTGCCCGTTGTGGTTCGGGCAGGGCGAGAGGCTCAGAAGGCGGGAGAGTCCGGGTAGACCAGGCTGATCAGACGCTCTCCCGGCTGCGGTTCGAGGGGTGATTGGTCGCTGGCGACGCGGATCTGCTCCTGCGCATCGATGCAGAACAGCGGCAGCAGGCGACGCGCATGGGTCGCGACATAGGCGTCGATGTCGAAGGCCTCGTGCAGCTGCGTGGTTCTCACCTCCGCCCCCTGGGCCACCAGGCTCGCCAGCTTGTGCCAGGTCACCTGCTCGCCGAACAGGCGGGGCAGTTCGGCCAATTGCCTAGGCCGCTCCCTCTCGGCGTCGCGCTCGCCGTCGATCTCCAGCTGGAAGACCTTGCCATGACCCAGTGTCCCCTCGAAGTGCAGGGCGGCCAGGTCGTTCTGTTCGCGATAGGGGGAGAGGGGCAGGAAGTGCCCCAGGCCGGTCATCTCCAGGTGCTCCTGGGCATGCGCCGAGGTCGGGTTGCCGAAATAGGTCGGCAGGCCGGCCATGCGCGCCTCCTCCAGGGCGTCACGGTCATGGTCGCAGAGGCGCACGTCGAAGCCCGCCTCCTGAAGGGCCTGGCCCACGGCGCGCGCGACCGGGTTGGCGCCGAGGATCAGGAACCCCCTGGGCGGCGGGGTCGTGACGCCGAGCGCACCGGCGATGGGGCGGGAGAGCAGGCCCTGGATCACCACCGTGGCGATGATCACCATGAAGGTCACCGGCACCAGCATCTCGGCCCCCTCGAGCCCCTGGGCCTCGAGCTTGAGGGCGAACAGCGAGGCCACTGCCGCTGCCACGATGCCCCTCGGCGAGATCCAGGCCAGCAGTGCCTTCTCCCGCCAGTCGAGCCGGCTGCCCGCGGTGCAGAGCCACACGGTCAGTGGTCGCGCCAACAGCATCAGTACCCCCAGGTAGGCCCAGGCCGGCCAGCCCAGCAGGGCCAGCTGATCGAGGCCGAGCCGCGCGGCGAGCAGGATGAAAAGGCCCGAGATCAGCAGTACCGACAGGGTCTCCTTGAACTCGACGATGGGGCCGGTGGGCACCCGTGGCATGTTGGCCATCCACACGCCCATCACCGTGACGGTCAGCAGCCCGGACTCGTGGAAGAGCTGGTTGGAGAGGGTATAGAGGGTCAGCATGACCATCAGGGTGCCGAAGCTGTGCAGCTGGCGCGGCAGCCAGTGGTGGCGCAGCACGCAGCCCCAGAGGTAACCGCCCAGGCCCCCCAGGCCGAAGCCGATTAGGGCGGTCAGGCCGAACAGTCCCAGGGTATGCATGAAGGCATCCCCCGAGGCGCCGATCACCACGTACTCGTAGACCAGCACCGCGCCGATGGCGCCGATGGGGTCGATGAGGATCCCCTCCCAGCGAAGGATCTGGGACAGCGATTGCTTGGCGCGCAGGGTCTCGAGCAGGGGCAGCACCACGGTGGGGCCGGTGACCACCAGCAGGGCGCCGAGCACGCTGGCCATCCCCCATGACAGGTCTAGCAGCCAGCGGGCGGCCAGGGCGCTGATCACCGCCGTGAGCAGCACGCCCCAGGTCACCAGGCGACGCACCGTATGGCCGTGCCCGCGCAGCTCGGTGAAGCTCAGGGTCAGGCTGCCCTCGAAGAGGATCACCGCCACGGCCAGCGAGACCAGCGGGAAGAGCAGGTCGCCGAGCAGGGCGTCGGGGTCGAGCAGGCCGGTGATCGGCCCGACCAGGATGCCGGTGAGCAGCAGCGGCAGGATGGCGGGCACCTTGAGCCGCCAGGCGAGCCACTGGCAGGCGAGGGAGAGCAGACCGATGCCGGTGAGCAGGACGGCGGGGCTTTCCATGGCAGGCTTCCTGGCGAGGGGGCAGTCTCAGATTAGTCACTGCCGATGGATCGCACAATCGCTGCCGTCGTGCCCGGGGTCAGCGCTGGAAGAGCCAGAGTAGCGCTGAGACCACCAGGCTCGCCAGGATCATGGTGGTGATCGGGAAGTAGAACGAGACGTTCTCGCGGCGGATCACGATGTCGCCCGGGAGGTGACCGAGGGGCAGTCTGGACAGCCAGGGCCAGAGCAGCCCGATGGCGACGATCAGCAGTCCGACGAGGATCAGGGTGCGGTTCATGCCTCTGGCCTCCTGTCGCGACGCACGCAAGGTGGGCCCGCCGGCTCGGCCGGCGGGCGAGGGGTGGCGCTATCGGCGCTGCCTGAGCGCCGCCAGCAGGGCCTGCAATGGGTGGGGCAGGGCCTGGTCCGAGAACCGCTTCACCTGGCTGCGGCAGGAGTAGCCGGTGGCCAGCAGGCGGCCGGCGCTGGCCTCGTCCTCCACCACCGGCTGCCACGACTGGGCGTAGATGGTCCTGGAGGTCTCGCGGTTGCGCGCCTCGTGGCCGTAGGTACCCGACATGCCGCAGCAGCCGGTACTGACCAGCTCGAGCTCCAGCCCGAAGGCGGCGAAGACCTGCTGCCATGCCCTGGGGCTGCCCGGGGCGTTGGTCTTCTCGGTGCAGTGGGAGAGCAGCCGGTAGCCGGGGTCGTCGAGGTTCAGGCCAGGGGGCGCCAGCCGGGCGGCCAGGGTTGGAGACTGAGCCACCAGCCACTCCTGCAGCATCAGCACCTCGGGCACGGCGTCTGGCCCCAGCGCCTTCACGTACTCCTGGCGATAGGTCAGGGTCATGGCCGGGTCGATGCCGACCAGCGGCACGCCGAATTCGGCCAGGGTCCTGAGGCGCCTGGCCTGCTTCTCGGCGGTGCGTTCGAAGGCGCCCAGGAAGCCCTGGACATCGAGCGGCTTGCCGTTGGGCGTGTAGGGCGCGACGAAGACCCGCACGTCCAGGCGCGAGAGCAACTCGACGATATCCATCACCAGCCTGGCCTCGAAGTGGCTGGTGAAGGCGTCCTGGACGAGCACCACGCTGCGCGCCTTCTGGGCATCGGTGAGCAGGCCGAGCGATGTCGGCGTCGCCTCCGCTACGCCCCAGGCGGCGAACTGCTTCTTCAGGCTCGCGCGGGAGAGCTTCGGGCTGTCCACCAGGCCGAGCGGGCCGGCCAGCAGCCGGTCGACCAGGCGACTGCCCAGGGCGGCGTTGTAGAGCGGCGCCACCCGGGCCAGCGTCGGCACCAGGAACTCCATGCCACCCACCAGGTAGTCGCGCAGTGGGCGCAGGTAGCGGCCGTGGTAGACCTCGAGGAAGCGCGAGCGGGAGTCGGGGACATTGACCTTCACCGGGCACTGGCCGGCACAGGACTTGCAGGCGAGACACCCCGCCATGGCGTCGTAGACCTCGTGGGAGAAGTCCTTCTCGCCGCGCCGCCTGGCCAGGGTGTTCCTGAGCCGCAGCGGGAAATCCTTGACGAAGCCCCAGGCGCCCTCGGCCTTCTTCTTTCTCGACTCCTCGACCAGGTCGGTGCCGGCCTCGCCCTGGAGGCGCAGCCATTCGCGGATCAGGCTGGCGCGACCCTTGGGGGAGTGGATGCGGTCGCGGGTGGCCTTCCAGGAGGGGCACATGGCGTCATCGGGGTCATAGTTGTAGCAGGCGCCGTTGCCATTGCAGTAAACCGTGGCCGCGTGGGCCTGCCAGACCCGCTCGTCGATCTGGCGGTCGAACTGGCCGCGGGTGGGGACGCCGTCGATGGTCAGCAGGTTGGGATCGACCCACTTGACCGTTTCCTCTTGATCAGAGGCGCTGGATGGCGAGGCCTTACCCGCGGCATCGGGCGGGCTCCCCATGGGATCGGGTGGGGTGGAAGAGGAGAGCGGCGAGGCGATCTTGCCGGGGTTGAGCTGGTTGTGGGGGTCGAAGGCCGCCTTGACCTGCTGCAGGCTGGGGTAGAGCTCGCCGAAGAACCGTGGGGCATACTCCGAGCGCACGCCCTTGCCGTGCTCGCCCCACAGCAGGCCGTGGTACTTCTTCGTCAGCGCGGCCACCTCGTCGGAGACCTCGCGGATCAGCCGCTCCTGGGCCGGGTCCTTCATGTCGATGGCCGGCCGCACATGCAGCACCCCGGCATCCACATGGCCGAACATGCCGTAGGTAAGGCCCCGCGCGTCCAGAGCGGCACGGAACTCGGCGATATAGTCGGCCAGGTGCTCCGGCGGGACGGCGGTGTCCTCGACGAAGGGGATCGGGCGCTTCTCGCCCTTTGCATTGCCCAGCAGGCCCACGGCGCGCTTGCGCATCCCGTAGACCTTCTGGATCTGCTCGCGCCCCTCGGCCAGCGTATAGCCCAGGCGGGGCACGCTGGCATCGGCTTCCAGGTGGCGGCAGAAGGCGTCGACGCGCTCGGCCAACCGGTCGGGGTCATCGTCGTTGAACTCCACGAGGTTGATGCCGCGCACCGGCGCCTCGCCCGAGGGAAAGAAGGCGGCCACGCTGTCCCAGACGAAGTCCTCCATGGCCAGCATAAGCACGGTGTCGTCCACTGTCTCGATGGAGGTGGGGCGGGCATCACTTGCCATCAACGCCTTGGCGTCGCGCAGGGCCTCCATGAAGCCGGCGTAGCGCACGTTGACCAGGGTCGAGTGCCTGGGGATCGGCAACACATTGAGCACCGCCTCGTCGAGCAGGCCCAGCGAGCCCTCCGAGCCGCACAGCAGGCTGTTGATGTCGAGGCGGCCCTCGGCGTCGCGCAGGTGCGCCAGGTCGTAGCCGGTCAGGCAGCGGTTGAGCGGCGGGAACTTCTCGGCGATCAGCTCGCCCTGGGTGTCGATGATCGCCCGGGCGGTGCGGTAGGCGCGGCCGGTAACATCCTGGCGCTCGCACTGGCGCCCGAGCTCGGCGTCCTCCAGCGGGCGGCTCACTAGCCGCTCGCCGCCCAGCAGCAGGGTCTCGAGCTCGAGCACATGGTCGCGGGTCTTGCCGTACTCGCAGCTGCCCTGGCCGCTGGCGTCGGTGGAGATCATGCCGCCGATGGTGGCGCGGCTGGAGGTGGAGAGGTCCGGGGCGAAGAAGAGCCCATGGGGCCTCAGCGCCGCATTGAGCTGGTCCTTGACCACGCCGGCCTGGACCCGCACCCGGCGCTTCTCCACGTCGATCTCGAGGATCGCGTTCATGTGCCGCGAGACATCCACCACCAGGCCGTCGGTGAGCGACTGGCCGTTGGTACCGGTGCCGCCGCCGCGCGGGGTGAGCGCTACCTGGCGGTGCTCGTCACGGCCGGCCAGCCGGGCGATGCGCTCGAGGTCGGCGCCATGCCTGGGGTAGAGCACGGCCTGGGGCAGGCGCTGGTAGATGGAGTTGTCGGTGGCCAGCACCGTGCGGGCGGCATAGTCCGGGGCGATCTCGCCCTCGAAGCCCGCATCGCGCAGGGCGTCCAGGAAGCGCAGGTAGGGGGCGGCGAGGCCCTCGAGGCGGCGCGAGTCGGCGGTATCCAGTCGTGCGATCATGGAACTCTTGTCTGGGGAGGAGAGAGTGGCGCTACTTTACCGCGAGAGGACGGTGCCGCGCATCCTGCCCGGGCGAGCACGCCGCGGGGCTGGTGGTGACGCGTGGCACCGCTGTGGCCTTTTGCCTACAATGGTCGCCCTGTTGACCGAGGCCATTGCCGGCGCGCCCGGCCCTGGCGATCCCCCCACGTCACGACTGCAACGGACTGGATGCCATGCTCGACCCCAAACTGCTGCGCAGCGACCTCGAAGATGTCGCCCAACGACTGGCCAAGCGGGGCTTCGTCCTCGACACCGACCGTCTCGAGGCGCTCGAGTCTCGGCGGCGCGAGCTGCAGGCCGAGACCGAGTCCCTGCAGGCCGAGCGCAATACCCGCTCCAAGGCGATCGGCAAGGCCAAGGCCCAGGGCGAGGACATCCAGCCGCTGCTCGACGAGGTCTCCGACCTGGGCGAGCGCCTGGACGCCGCCAAGGCACGCCTGGCCGAGGTGCAGGCCGAGTGGGACGAGGTGGTCAGCGGCCTGCCCAACCTGCACCACGAGAGCGTGCCGGTGGGCGATAGCGAGGAGGACAACGTCGAGCTCCACCGCTGGGGGACGCCGCCGGCGTTCGACTTCGCGGTACGCGACCATGTCGACCTGGGGGCGCTCAAGGGCCACCTGGACTTCGAGCTGGCGGCCAAGCTGACCGGGTCCCGCTTCGCGGTGATGCGTGGCCCCATCGCGCGACTGCATCGGGCACTGACCCAGTTCATGCTCGACAAGCAGACCCTCGAGCATGGCTACGAGGAGTGCTACGTCCCCTACATGGTCAACGAGGCGTCGCTCCACGGCACCGGCCAGCTGCCGAAGTTCGGCGAGGACCTGTTTCGCCTCGACGACGAGCGCGGCTACCACCTGATCCCCACCGCCGAGGTGCCGCTGACCAACTTCGCCCGTGACGAGATCCTCGACCACCGCGCGCTGCCCATGAAACTCACCGCCCACACGCCGTGCTTTCGCAGCGAGGCGGGCTCCCATGGCCGCGATACCCGCGGCATGATCCGTCAGCACCAGTTCGACAAGGTCGAGATGGTACAGCTGGTCGACCCGGCCACCAGCTACGAGGCCCTCGAGGAGATGCGCGGTCACGCCGAGGCGATCCTCCAGGCGCTGGAGCTGCCCTATCGCGTGGTGACGCTGTGTACCGGCGACATGGGCTTCGGGGCGGCCAAGACCTACGACCTGGAGGTGTGGCTGCCCAGCCAGGAGACCTACCGCGAGATCTCCTCGGTCTCCAACTGCGAGGCGTTCCAGGCGCGGCGCATGCAGGCGCGCTTCCGCCACCCCGAGCAGAAGAAGCCGCAGCTGCTGCACACTCTCAATGGCTCCGGCCTGGCGGTGGGGCGCTGCCTGCTGGCGGTAATGGAGAACCACCAGCGCCCCGATGGCTCGATCGGCGTCCCCGAGGCGCTGCGCCCCTACATGGGCGGGGTCGACACCATCAACGCCTGACGCGCTTCGGGCAGCGCCGGGCGACAAGCTGCTCGGTGACTGGCGCCCGGTTCCTGGCGATGCCAACGAGAAACCCCACCGGATGTATCGCGTCCGGTGGGGTTTGTTGGTTCATGTCCGAAGGGGCTGTTAGCTCATCGTGTGGCGCCCGGCGCTACTGCGCGATCTTCCAGCTGACGCTGACCCCCGCCTCGATGGTGATGGTGCCGGGACGGTACTCGGCCTGGGGCAGGCTCTCCCGGGCATCGGCACTCATGGCCATCATGCGCGGCTGGAAGATCGGCGAGCGGGTCTCGCTCACCGCGATCACCTCACCCAGGTCGATGCCCAGCGTCTCGGCCATCAGGGTGGCCTTGTGGCGGGCCTTCTCCAGCGCCTTGACCAGCGCCTCGTCGGTCGCGGCGTCGCGGTCGGCCAGGTCATAGCTCACGCCGTCCAGGGCATCCACGCCGGCCTCGGTCAGGGCATCGAGCAGCCCGGGGAGTTGCTCGAGGTCATCGAGCTGGAGACGAATCGGACGCTCGAGGCGGGTGCGCACCAGGGTCTCGCGCTCGCCTTCCTCGTGCCGCTCGCCCGGCAGGTGCTCGGGTTGCACGTTCAGGGAGCCGGCGCGGATCGCCTCGCGCGCAAGACCCGCTTCCTCCAGGGCGCGAATCAGCCTGGCGGCCCGGGCTTCCAGTCGGTCGCGGGCCTCGCGCAGGGCATCCGGGTCGTTCGCGCTCGTCTCGTGCCGGGCGATGGCCGGCGTGCGTTCCCAGAGGCGAGCGCTGAGCGTGGCTCGGTCCGGCACCACCTGAAGTTCGGCCTCGGCCTGGACTTCCAGGCGCCGCGGCGTCTCCTCGGCGTGGGCATGGGAGAGCATCGGCGGCGAGGCCGCGATCATCAGCGCGGCCAGGGCCGGTACGAGCAGCGGGCGAAAGGTTCGGGCAATCGGCATGGTATTCTCCTTGTCGCATGGCGGGCACTGGCTTCGAGAACGCGGGCCGGGGATGGTTCCCGTCCTTTGCAATTGCCGCCTGCCCCGGCATCATGAATGGATCTTTCACGGTCGCGAGTCCGGGCATGCCCCATCCCCAAGACAGCAAGCAGAGCACCATCCCCCTCAACCTGACCCTGGCACTGGCCGCCCTGGTGGTGATCATCGCGGGCATGCGGGCGGGGTCCAGCCTGCTGGTGCCGCTGCTGCTGGCGCTGTTCATTGCGGTCGTCTGCACCGCGCCCGTGCAGTGGCTGCAGCGTCTCGGGCTGAGCACGCGGCTGGCCGTGTGGCTGACACTGGTGGTGATCGGCGGCTTCCTCTCCCTGCTCGGCCTGCTGCTGGTCAACAGCTTCGGCACCTTTATCGATGCCTTGCCGGGCATCGAGCAGAAGCTCTACCAGTACTACCTCGGGCTTCTCGACGGCCTGGCCGGGATGGGGCTTGCCATCGATACCAATCGGCTGGCCGAACTGCTGGATGCCGAGCAGTTCGGCAACTGGATCCCGGCGGTGCTCGGCGAGGTAGGCAACCTGATGATGCAGAGCATCGTGGTGGCCCTGCTGGTGATGTTCCTGCTGTTCGAGACCCTCAACTTCCGCGACAAGGTCTCGCGTGCCCTGGTCAACCCGGCCCCGAGCCTGCGACGCTTCAACGAGTTCAGCCAGACCCTCAAGCGCTACCTGGCCGTGAAGACGCTGATCAGCCTGGCGACCGGCGCGCTGATCTGGTTGGCCTGCAAGCTGCTGGGGGTGGAGTTTCCGCTGCTGTGGGCGGTGCTGGCCTTTGCCCTCAACTATATTCCCAACATCGGTTCGGCCATCGCGGCGGTGCCGCCGGTCATGCTGCTGCTGGTCTCGCCGGAGGGCGGCGTGTTCGACGCGCTGATGCTTGCCGCGGCCTACCTGGCGGTCAACTTCGTGATGGGCAATATCGTCGAGCCCAGAGTGATGGGGCGGGCGCTGGGGCTCTCGACCTTCGTGGCCTTCCTGTCGCTGGTGGTGTGGGGCTGGATCTTCGGGGCGGTGGGAATGCTGCTCTCGGTGGTGCTGACCATGACCCTGAAGATCGCCCTGGACAGCCATCCCGAGACCCGCTGGATCGCCCACCTGCTGGGGCCCGCGGACGGGGCGCCGGTCGCGAAGGCCGACCGCCCGATCTCGGAACGTGACGAGGAATAGAGTGCCAAACGACGTCGCCCCGGCCATGGCCGGGGCGACGGGGAGGTGCGAGAGTCGCGGGATCAGGCGTTCTGGTCGATGAACTGGCTCAGCTGTGACTTCGACTGGGCACCGACCAGGGAGGCGACCTTGGTGCCGGACTTGAACAGCATCACGGTCGGCACGCCGCGCACGCCCTGCTCGGCGGCGATCTCGGGGGCATCGTCCACGTTGATGCTGACGACCTTGAGGTTGCCGTTGCGCTCCTCGGCGACCTCGTCGACCACCGGTGCCATCACCTTGCAGGGACCACACCAGGGGGCCCAGAACTTCAGCAGGACCGGCGTGTCGGCCTTGAGGACTTCCTGCTCGAAGTTGGCATTGGTGACATCGACGTTGTTGGCCATGTGATTCTCCAGTTTCGTTGCGCTACATCGAGCGGATGGGGTGACATGCAGGGCATGCCCGGTCGGACGATGTTAGCGGTCGACCGAAGTGCTGGCAAATCTCCGCCCAGTGTCAGAGGGCAGGAAAGCGGTTGCACCTGCCCGGTCAGGTTATGCTATAAAGCGATCATGGATAATTTTCTTATGTCTTGCGGGTATTTTGAAGGCCCAGTGACACGCGAGGGAGGGCGGCCATGAAGCTACAGCAGCTGCGCTACATCTGGGAGGTGTCGCGCCACAACCTCAACGTCTCGGCCACTGCCCAGAGTCTCTTCACCTCCCAGCCCGGTATCTCCAAGCAGATCCGCCTGCTGGAGGACGAGCTCGGTGTCGAGATCTTTGCCCGCAGCGGCAAGCACCTGACCCGCGTGACCCCTGCGGGGCAGGCGATCATCGAGCTGGCCGGGCAGGTACTGAGGCTTGCCGAGAACATCAAGGAGGTCGCCCAGGAGCACAGCGACGAGCGTCGCGGCAGCCTGGCGATCGCCACCACCCACACCCAGGCGCGCTATGCGCTGCCGCCGGTGATCCGCGACTTCACCCAGAAGTATCCCGACGTGGCCCTTCACATGCAGCAGGGCACGCCCAAGCAGATCGCCCAGATGGTCAGCGATGGCCAGGCGGACTTCGCCATCGCCACCGAGTCCCTCGAACTCTTCAACGACCTGGTGCTGCTGCCCTGCTATCGCTGGAACCGCTGCGTGCTGGTGCCCCAGGGGCATCCGCTGGCCGAGATGGAGACCCTGACGCTGGAGGCCCTGGCGGACTACCCGCTGGTCACCTACGTGTTCGGCTTCACCGGGCGCTCCCAGCTCGACGATGCCTTCCGCGCCAAGGGGCTGACGCCCAATGTGGTGCTCACCGCGGCCGATGCCGATGTCATCAAGACCTACGTGCGTCTGGGGATGGGGGTGGGCATCGTCGCCCACATGGCCGTGGATGCCGAGCACGACACCGACCTGGTGGCGGTGGAGGCCGGCCACCTCTTCGCGAGTTCTACCACCAAGATCGGTATCCGCCGCGGCACCTTCATGCGCGGCTACATGTATGACTTCCTGGAAGGCTTTGCCGGCCACCTGACGCGGGACCTGGTCGACGCGGCCCTTGCCGCCGGGCCCCGTCACGAGGAGGCGCTCTTCAAGGAGATCGCGCTGCCCTCGCGCTGAGGGCCGCTTTCTCGGCGACTCCTCTCGGCAATTTTCCTCGAGAACGCTGCTTTCCCGTCCCTGCCTGTCGCGGGCGGTCTCGCCCGCGACGTCATCCCCTGGGCGTCAATGCTGCAGGTGCAGGCCGCACTCGCGTTTCTCTTCCACCTTGGTGGGGTCGAAGTAGTCGAAGTTGTTGGGCAGGTCGTGGTCCTGCAGGTAACGATAGAGGTCGCGGGCCGTCCAGTGCAGCAGGGGGGAGACCTTCAGCAGGCCGTCGGCGTTGCGGCTCACCGGTGCCATGCGGGCACGCTCGGGGGTGTCCTCGGCACGCAGGGCGGTGAACCAGACGTCCGGTGCCATCTCGCGCAGGGCCCGCTCGAAGGGTTCGAGCTTCACCTCCTGGGTAAAGGCCGCGTGGCGGGGATCCTCGATCCCGGGCGCGGTGCCTTCCAGTGCCTCGCGATGGGCCCGCGAGCGCCGTGGCAGGTAGCTCACCAGGTTGAGGCCCAGGCGCCGGATCAGCTCATCGGCGAAGCGGTAGGTGGCCTCGGTGTTGTAGCCACTGTCCATCCACACGATCGGGATATCCGGCCGCTGGCGCGTGACCATGTGCAGGATCACGGCCTCGAAGGGGCGGAAGTTGGTCGTGCAGATCGGCTTCTGCCCCTGATCCAGCGCCCAGCGGATCAGGGCCTCGGGGTCGTTGCCGAGTTCCCGGTTGATGACGTCGAGTTGCGGCTCCATGAGGGGCTCCCGGGCAGGTGGTCTTGGGTCTCGGGCTACCCTAGCAGAGCTCGCGAGGCCTTCCCCAATACCGATTCATTGGATATCTATTCCCTAGCGAAGTAAGTATGCCGCATTCTTATTCCATAATGAGTCAGGACTGGCGGCCATCAGGGCCCGCATCAGGTGGCGGATCTTGTCCAGGGTCTCGGTGTACTCGTCCTCGCCACGGGAGTCGGCGACCAGCCCCCCCCCACCCCACAGGTGTAGCGCTTCGCCGTCGGCCACCACGCTGCGAATCGCGATGGAGGTGTCCATCTGGCCGCGAACGTCCACGTAGCCGAGGCTGCCGCAGTAGGCACTGCGACGGCTGGGCTCCAGCTCGTCGATGATCTGCATGGCCCGCACCTTGGGGGCGCCGGTGATGGAGCCGCCGGGGAAGGCGGCGGCGAGCAGGTCCATGGGGCGCTGCCCTGCCTCGAGTTCGCCGACGATCACGCTCACCAGATGGTGCACGTTGGCGTAGCTCTCCAGGCCGCAGAGCTGGGGTACCTTCACGCTGCCGGGTCGGCACACCCGCCCCAGGTCATTGCGGAGCAGGTCGGTGATCATCACGTTCTCGGCCCGGTCCTTGAGGCTCTCGGCCAGCTCCCTGGCCAGCCGCCGGTCCTCCTCGGGGGTCGCGCCGCGTGGCCGCGTGCCCTTGATGGGGCGGGTCTCGACCCGGCCCTCCCGGCAGCGCAGGAAGCGTTCCGGGGAGAGCGAGAGGATCGCCTTGTCGTCCCACGCCAAGTAGCCGGCGAAGGGGGTGGGCGTGGCGTCGCGAAGGCTGCGGTAGGCCGCCCAGAGGTCACCCTCGAAGGGAGCGCTGAAGCGCTGGGCCAGGTTGATCTGGTAGCAGTCGCCGGCGCGGATGTAGTCCTGCACGGCCGCAAAGCGGGCCAGGTAGTCGTCGCGGCTGAGTTCGGCGGCGAAGGGGGCGGTAAGGCGGAAGCCTGCCGTCGTCGGCGCCGGCGCCGCCAGCCACTCGAGCACCTGGCGGCGCCGCGAGGCACTGCCCACCAGCCAGCTCTGCCGGCAGTCGTGGTCCTGGATCAGCGCCCAGTCATAGAGGCCGACCCGGCTCGCCGGCAGCGTGACCGCCTGCCTGGCTTTGCCGGCCACCGGCTCGAGTCGCTGCCCGAGGTCGTAGCTCCAGTAGCCGATCAGCCCGCCGAGAAACGGCAGTTCGCTGTCCGGCACATCGCAAGGCAGCCGGTCGAGAAGTGTCTGCTGGGCGGCGAAGGGGGGGAGACCCGCCAGGGCGGATTCTCCCTGCACGCGCCCGGCGGCATCGACCTCGAGCAGCGCGAGGGGTGCGCAGCTGAGGATGTCGTAGCGCCCACCCGGCGCCGTCGGGCGACCACTGTCGAGCAGTACGGCACCGGGCCTGTGGCGCAGGGCCGCGAAGTAGCTCAGCGGATCCTCGCAGTAGGGCAGGGGGGTGATCTCGATCGGTGGCGTCATTGCGGCGTCTTCCCGGAACAGGCGCCCCATTCTAGGCCTCGAGAGCCGGCTTGTCCCTCCCGCCGGCGTCCCGGTCAATGCTGACGCCCCGTTCCCGGGTACGGCCATTGTCGACAGTACCGGTGGTGGGTCGCTGGTTGTCTACAACCAAAGGTTAACCTCTTCCGTCCAGCCGGGCTGTTGACCCCGGGGGAGGCAGTGTCTAAAGTTCATCCATCACTCGATTGTCGACAATTGCCATGAACTCAGCCGCACCGGAACAGGTCACCAACCCCGAAGTCCGCACCCTGGCGGAACGGGTCTTCCAGCAACTGCAGGATGCCATCGTCAGGGGAGAGCTGGCACCGGGCAGCAAGATCACCGAGCCGGGACTGTCCCGGGACTACGGGATCTCTCGCGGGCCGCTCAGGGAGGCCATGCGCCGCCTGGAGGCGCATCGCCTGATCGAGCGGGTGCCCCATGTCGGGGCCCGGGTGGTCAAGCTCTCCATGAAGGAGCTGCTCGAGCTCTTCGACGTGCGCGAGGCGCTGGAGAGCATGGCGGCAAGGCTCGCCGCCGAGCACATGACCGCCGGGGAAATCGCCGGGCTGCGTGAGGTGCTGGCCATGCACGAGCGCCAGGCCGATCTCAAGAAGGGCGAGGCCTACTTCCAGCGCGAGGGTGACCTGGACTTCCACTTCCGGATCGTCCAGGGCAGCCACAACAAGATGCTGATGGGCATGCTCTGCGATGACCTCTACTACCTGGTGAGGCTCTACCGGACCCAGTTCAGCGCCAGTGGTACTCGCCCCCAGCGCGCCTTCGTCGAACACCACCGCATCGTCGACGCCATCGAGGCCGGCGACGCGGAGTTGGCCGAGCTGCTGATGCGCCGCCACGTCAGCGCTTCCCGGGCCAATGTGGCCGACCGCTACGCCGCCACTCTCAAGCAGGAAGCCGAGGCGACCACCTGAGGCCGACCCGGACAACACTAGGAGACCCAGCATGACCCAGCAGACCCCCGGTGCGCGTTTCCGCGCCGCCCTCGAGGCCCATCGCCCGCTGCCCATCGTCGGCACCATCAATGCCTACACCGCCATGATGGCCGAGCGGGTGGGCCACCAGGCCATCTACCTCTCCGGCGGCGGCGTGGCCAACGCCTCCTTCGGCCTGCCGGACCTCGGCATGACCACCATGAACGACGTGGTCGAGGACGCCCATCGTATCTGCGGCGCCACCGAGGTACCGCTGCTGGTGGACATCGACACCGGTTGGGGTGGCGCCTTCAACATCGCTCGCACCGTCAAGGAGATGCAGCGCGCCGGCGTGGCCGCCGTCCACCTCGAGGACCAGGTGGCCCAGAAGCGCTGTGGCCATCGTCCCAACAAGGCGATCGTCTCCCAGGAGGAGATGGTGGACCGCGTCAAGGCCGCCGCGGATGCGCGCCTCGACCCCGACTTCTACCTGATCGCGCGCACCGACGCCTTCCAGAAGGATGGCCTGGATGCCGCCATCGAGCGGGCCAACGCCTGCATCGAGGCCGGCGCCGATGCCATCTTCGCCGAGGCCGTGCACACCCTCGATGACTACAAGGCGTTCTGCGAGCGCGTCGATGCGCCGATCCTTGCCAACATCACCGAGTTCGGCGCTACCCCGCTGTTCACCCAGCAGGAGCTGGGCGAGGTGGGTTGCCGCATGGTGCTCTACCCGCTCTCTGCCTTCCGCGCCATGAATGCGGCGGCCCTCAAGGTCTACCAGAGCATCCATGACAAGGGCCACCAGAAGGATGTGGTGGAGCTCATGCAGACCCGCGACGAGCTCTACGACTTCCTCAACTACCACGACTTCGAGCGCAAGCTCGACGCGCTATTTGCCGAAAACCAGCTCGCGGAGAAGGGCGGCGAGGCGTAACGCTGCCGGACCGTCAATTCCGACAAGAAACGACTCACAAGGAGACACCACATGGCAGACAAACCCGTCAGCAGCAGCGGCCTGCGCGGCCAGAGCGCCGGGACCACGGCCCTGTGCACCGTCGGCAAGACCGGCTCGGGCCTGACCTATCGCGGCTTCGACGTCAAGGAACTGGCCGAGAAGGCGAAGTTCGAGGAAGTGGCCTACCTGCTGCTCAAGGGCAAGTTGCCCAACCAGGCTGAGCTCGATGCCTACATCACCAAGCTCAAGGGCCTGCGCGGCCTGCCTGACGCGCTCAAGACCGTCCTCGAGCAGATTCCCAGGGACGCCCATCCCATGGACGTGATGCGCACCGGCGCCTCCATGCTGGGCAACCTGGAAACCGAGGAAAGCTTCGACGAGCAGCAGGACGTCTCCGACCGCCTGCTCGCCGTGCTGCCGTCGATCATCTGCTACTGGTATCGCTTCAGCCACGACGGCGTGCGCATCGAGACCGAGACCGATGACGAGTCGGTGGGCGGGCACTTCCTGCACCTGCTGCGCGACGAGCCGGCTTCCGAGCTGCATGCCCGGGTGATGAACGTCTCGCTGATCCTCTATGCCGAGCACGAGTTCAACGCCTCGACCTTCACCGCCCGTGTCTGTGCCTCGACGCTGTCCGACATGCACTCCTGCGTGACCGGCGCCATCGGCTCGCTGCGCGGCCCGCTGCATGGCGGCGCCAACGAGGCGGCCATGGCGATGATCGAGGACTGGCAGTCGCCGGAGGAGGCCGAGCGCGAGATCATGGGCATGCTCGAGCGCAAGGACAAGATCATGGGCTTCGGCCACGCGATCTATCGCGAGTCCGACCCGCGCAACGCCATCATCAAGCACTGGTCCAAGAAGTTGTCCGAGGACGTGGGCGACAGCGTGCTCTATCCGGTCTCCGAGCGCGTCGAGGAAGTGATGTGGCGCGAGAAGAAGCTGTTCTGCAACGCCGACTTCTTCCACGCCAGCGCCTACCACTTCATGGACATCCCCACCAAGCTGTTCACCCCGATCTTCGTCTGTTCGCGGGTCACCGGCTGGTGTGCCCATGTCTTCGAGCAGCGCGCCAACAACCGCATCATTCGCCCGAGCGCCGACTACGTCGGTCCGGAGAAGAGCGAGTGGGTGCCCATCGAGCAGCGCGACTGATCGATCGCCACCACCGGACGACCCTTCCAGGTCGTCCGGTCTTCTCCGCCCTCGCCCCGACGCCAGCAAGAGATCCCTCACGCCATGAATACCGACTACCGTAAACCGCTTCCCGGCACCGAGCTGGACTACTTCGACGTGCGTGCGGCCGTCGAGGCGATCCAGCCCGGTGCCTATGACACCCTTCCCTACACCTCGCGGGTGCTGGCCGAACAGCTGGTGCGCCGCTGCGAGCCGGAGATGCTCACCGACGCCCTCAAGCAGCTGATCGAGCGTCGCCGCGACCTGGACTTCCCCTGGTACCCGGCCCGGGTGGTGTGCCACGACATCCTCGGCCAGACGGCACTCGTCGACCTGGCCGGCCTGCGCGACGCCATCGCCGAGCAGGGCGGCGATCCCGCCAAGGTCAACCCGGTGGTGCCGACCCAGCTGATCGTCGACCACTCCCTGGCCGTGGAGCATGCCGGCTTCGAGTCCGACGCCTTCGACAAGAACCGCGCCATCGAGGATCGTCGCAACGAGGATCGCTTCCACTTCATCGAGTGGACCAAGACCGCCTTCGAGAACGTCGACGTGATCCCCGCCGGCAACGGCATCATGCACCAGATCAACCTGGAGAAGATGTCGCCGGTGGTGCAGGCACGCGATGGCGTGGCCTTCCCCGATACCTGCGTGGGCACCGACAGCCATACCCCGCATATCGATTGCCTGGGCGTGATCGCCATCGGCGTCGGCGGCCTCGAGGCCGAGACCGTGATGCTGGGTCGCCCCTCGATGATGCGCCTGCCCGACATCGTCGGCGTGGAGCTCACCGGCAAGCCCAAGCCCGGCATCACCGCCACCGATATCGTGCTGGCGATCACCGAGTTCCTGCGCCGCGAGCGCGTGGTTGGGGCGTATCTGGAGTTCTTCGGCGAGGGGGCCAAGAGCCTGACCATCGGCGACCGCGCCACCATCTCCAACATGACCCCGGAGTATGGCGCCTCGGCGGCGATGTTCTATATCGACGAGCAGACCATCGACTACCTCACGCTGACCGGCCGCGAGCCGGAGCAGGTGGAGCTGGTCGAGACTTACGCCAAGCAGACTGGCCTGTGGGCCGACAGCCTGACGCAGGCCCAGTACGAACGGGTGCTGACCTTCGACCTGTCCAGCGTGGAGCGCAACCTGGCGGGCCCCTCCAACCCGCACCGTCGCCTGCCCACCAGCGCCCTGCACGAGCGCGGCATTGCCGTCGACTATGACAAGGCCCAGGCGGAGGAGAAGGCGGGTCATATGCCCGATGGCGCGGTGATCATCGCCGCCATCACCAGCTGCACCAACACCTCCAATCCGCGCAACGTGGTCGGCGCTGCCCTGTTGGCCAAGAAGGCCAATGAACTGGGCCTGACGCGCAAGCCCTGGGTGAAGTCCTCCTTCGCACCAGGATCGAAGGTCGCGCGGCTCTATCTGGAGGAGGCCGGACTGCTGCCGGAGCTGGAGAAGCTCGGCTTCGGCATCGTCGCCTACGCCTGCACCACCTGTAACGGCATGTCCGGTGCCCTGGATCCGAAGATCCAGCAGGAGATCATCGACCGCGACCTCTATGCCACCGCGGTGCTCTCCGGCAACCGCAACTTCGATGGCCGCATCCACCCCTATGCCAAGCAGGCCTTCCTGGCCTCGCCGGCGCTGGTGGTGGCCTACGCCATCGCCGGTACCGTGCGCTTCGACATCGAGAAGGACGTGCTGGGTACCGATCTCGACGGCAACCCGGTGACCCTCAAGGACCTGTGGCCCTCCGACGAGGAGATCGATGCCATCGTCGGCGAGTTCGTCAAGCCGGAGCAGTTCAAGCAGGTCTATATCCCGATGTTCGACCTGGACGCCGCGGAGAAGGCCGAGAGCCCGCTCTACGACTGGCGTCCGCAGAGCACCTACATCCGCCGCCCGCCCTACTGGGAAGGCAACATGGCGGCCGTGCGTGCACTGAAGGGCATGCGGCCGCTGGCGATCCTGCCGGACAACATCACCACCGACCACCTGTCGCCGTCCAACGCCATCATGATGGACAGCGCGGCCGGCGAGTACCTGCACAAGATGGGCCTGCCGGAGGAGGACTTCAATTCCTACGCCACCCACCGCGGCGACCACCTCACCGCCCTGCGGGCCACCTTGGCCAACCCCAAGCTCTTCAACGAGATGGTGCGGGACGAGAACGGCGAGGTGAGGCAGGGGTCGCTGGCGCGCATCGAGCCGGAGGGTCAGGTGACCCGCATGTGGGAGGCCATCGAGACCTACATGGAGCGCAAGCAGCCGCTGATCGTCATCGCCGGTGCCGACTATGGCCAGGGGTCGTCGCGTGACTGGGCGGCCAAGGGCGTGGCGCTGGCCGGGGTCGAGGCGATCGTCGCCGAGGGCTTCGAGCGTATCCACCGCACCAACCTGATCGGCATGGGTGTGATGCCGCTGCAGTTCAAGGAGGGCACCACTCGCCACACCCTGCAGCTCGACGGCACCGAGACCTATGACGTCGAGGGCAAGCCGGCCCCGGGCGCGACCCTCGAGCTGGTGATCCACCGCAAGACCGGCGAGGTCGATCGCGTGCCGGTGACCTGCCGCCTGGATACCGCCGAGGAAGTGACGGTCTACTCCGCCGGCGGCGTGCTGCAGCGCTTCGCCAAGGACTTCCTGGAAGGTGTGGGGAGTGAGGAGGTGGCGAGCGCATGAGCCAGCAACCCCAGATCAGGGTTCCGGCCACCTATATGCGTGGCGGCACCAGCAAGGGCGTCTTCTTCAAGCTGACCGACCTTCCGGAGGCCGCGCAGGTGCCGGGCGAGGCCCGTGATCGCCTGCTGATGCGGGTGATCGGCAGCCCCGACCCCTACCAGAAGCAGATCGACGGCATGGGCGGCGCTACCTCCAGCACCAGCAAGACGGTGATCCTGAGCCGGAGCGAGAGTCCCGAGCACGACGTGGACTACCTCTTCGGCCAGGTCTCCATCGACAAGGCCTTCGTCGACTGGAGCGGCAACTGCGGCAACCTCTCCGCGGCGGTGGGGCCCTTCGCGATCAGCAACGGCCTGGTGGACCCGGCGCGAATCCCGGAGAACGGTGAGGTCGAGGTGCGCATCTGGCAGGCCAATATCGGCAAGACCATAGTCTCGCGGGTGCCCATCACCGATGGCCAGGTGCAGGAGACCGGCGACTTCGAGCTGGACGGGGTGACCTCCCCGGCCGCCGAGGTGCCGGTGGCCTTCAAGGACCCGGCGGACGGTGAGGGCGCCATCTTCCCCACCGGCAATCTGGTGGATGACCTGGAAGTGCCGGGCGTGGGCACCCTCAAGGCGACGATGATCAATGCTGGCATCCCGACCGTCTTCCTGAATGCCGACGAGCTCGGTTATACCGGGAGCGAATTGCAGGAGGCGATCAACGGCGACGCCAAGGCGCTGGAGATGTTCGAGACCATCCGCGCCCACGGGGCGGTGAAGATGGGGCTGATCGCCGACGTCAGCGAGGCCGCGGCTCGCCAGCATACCCCCAAGGTGGCCTTCGTGGCGCCGCCGGCCGACTACCTCGCCTCCAGCGGCAAGCAGGTCAAGGCCGACGAGGTCGACCTGCTGGTGCGGGCGCTCTCCATGGGCAAGCTGCACCACGCCATGATGGGCACTGCGGCGGTGGCTATCGCCTCGGCCGCTGCCATCGAGGGCACCCTGGTCAACCTGGCTGCCGGTGGCGGCAAGCGCAACGCGGTGACCTTCGGCCACCCCTCCGGCACCCTGCGGGTCGGCGCCGAGGCCAGCCTGGTGGACGGCCGCTGGGTGATTGACCAGGCGGTGATGAGCCGCAGCGCCCGGGTGCTGATGGAGGGCTGGGTGCGCGTTCCCGGCGACAGTTTCTAGGGGCTGCCAGGTGCAGGGTCCTCTTAAGGAAACGACGCCCCGGGTCCCAGGACCCGGGGCGTCTTCTATAGTGATGGTCACGCATCAAGGGCGTTTGCTCGACAAGGCGACAGGAGAAGTTCATGAGTACCGTGGAAGCCAACGTGCGGCCGGACTATGACGTCGAGCTGCAGAAGATCGCCGACTATGTCCTCGGCTTCGAGATCGAGAGCGGCGAGGCGCTGGACACCGCCCGCTACTGCCTGATGGACACCCTGGGGTGCGGCCTGCTGGCGCTGCGCTTCCCGGAGTGCACCAAGCACCTCGGGCCGCTGGTCGAGGGCACCGTGGTACCCCACGGGGCGCGGGTGCCGGGCACCTCCTTCCGGCTGGATCCCGTCAAGGCGGCCTGGGACATCGGGGCCATCATCCGCTGGCTCGACTACAACGATACCTGGCTGGCCGCCGAGTGGGGGCACCCCTCCGACAACCTGGGAGGAATCCTGGCCATCGCCGATCACCTCTCCCAGAAGCGGCTGGCCCAGGGGGAGTCTCCACTGACCATGCGCGAGGTGCTGGAAGCCATGGTCATGGCCCACGAGATCCAGGGCGTGCTGGCGCTCGACAACTCCTTCAACCGCGTGGGCCTCGATCATGTGGTGCTGGTCAAGGTGGCCTCGACCGCGGTGGTGGCCAAGTTGATGGGCGCCGATCGCGAGCAGCTGCTCTCGGCGCTTTCCCATGCCTGGGTCGACGGCCAGAGCCTGCGGACCTACCGCCATGCCCCCAATGCCGGTTCCCGCAAGAGCTGGGCGGCGGGTGACGCCACCTCGAGGGCGGTGCGCCTGGCTGATATCGCCATGCGCGGGGAGATGGGTATCCCCGGGGTGCTCTCCGCCCCGCAGTGGGGGTTCTACGACATCCTCTTCAGCCATACCAACCGGGATCTGGCCCTGAAGCCGGAAGCGCAGCGCAAGTTCACCTTCCAGCGCGAGCTCGGCAGCTACGTGATGGAGAACATCCTCTTCAAGATCTCCTTCCCGGCCGAGTTCCACGCCCAGACCGCCTGCGAGGCCGCCGTCACCCTGCATCCCGAGGTCAGGGATCGTCTGGACGAGATCGACCGCATCGTATTGACCACCCACGACTCGGCGATACGCATCATCTCCAAGGAGGGGGCGCTGGCCAATCCGGCAGACCGCGACCACTGCCTGCAGTACATGACCGCCGTGCCGCTGATCTTCGGCAGCCTGACCGCCGAGCACTACGAGGACGACTTCCACGAGGCGAACCCGCGCATCGATGCGTTGCGCGGCAAGATGGAGGTGGTCGAGGATGAGGCCTACTCGCGGGACTACTACGACCCCGAGAAGCGCTCCATCGCCAATGCCATCCAGGTCTTCTTCAAGGACGGCAGTGCCACCGAGAAGGTCGAGGTCGAATACCCGGTGGGCCATCGTCGCCGTCGGGCGGAGGGGATTCCGCTGCTGGTCGACAAGTTCCGGCGCAACCTGGCGACCCGTTTCCCGGCGGGCCGCTGCGAGACGATCATGGCGCTGTGCGGGGAGCAGGCGCGCCTGGAACGAACCCCGGTGAACCGCTTCGTCGACCTCTTCGTGATCTGAGCAGCCGCGGGTCTCTCCGCCGTCCTGACGTCGCGCGGCGAAGAGTGGCCACACGGGTTGAGCCACGGTCCCTGGGCAATGCCCCCCAGGGGCCCCGGGAAACACGCCGGCGAGCGATATGGCGCGGCTGTGAAAGCTGGGCTATATTTTTCTGACGCACAGGGGTTGCGCGTTCCGGCTTCAGATCGTAAAGTACGCATCCGCTGCCGGCGACGGGCACACGTTGCAGGCGGTGAAAAGTGGCAGAAGTGCTTGTTTCCATTTGGGTTTTTCGAGAAGTTCCGAAAAATTCCCGCTTGACGAACTCGCCGCATTCGGTAGAATGCACGCCACTCGTGACAGAGACCCGCCAAGGGCTTTATCGGCACTCGCATCGCTCCGGCGGTACGAGAGTTGGCCACCCGCTTCGCTTCTTCGGAACGCCTCGCAGGGTTGACAACGACAGCCGGTCACGTAGAATACGCCTTCCTCGCAGGGCGCCGGCGAGACCGCCGCTTCAGCAGAAGCCGGGCACGACGGCAACAGCGAGATGCTCCCCGCTCGAATGAGAGCTCGGAGCCGCTCTTTAACAATCGATCAGGTAATTCATGTGGGCGCTTGTCGGGATGTCGGTGACCAGTCACTGAAACATTCAAGGCAAGCGACTCGTCAAAGAGACGTTTGAACCTTGAGCCAGGTTTGGTTCCACCTTAGGAACTGTCAGACTTTAAACTGAAGAGTTTGATCATGGCTCAGATTGAACGCTGGCGGCAGGCCTAACACATGCAAGTCGAGCGGAAACGATGGAGCTTGCTCCAGGCGTCGAGCGGCGGACGGGTGAGTAATGCATAGGAATCTGCCCGGTAGTGGGGGATAACCTGGGGAAACCCAGGCTAATACCGCATACGTCCTACGGGAGAAAGCAGGGGATCTTCGGACCTTGCGCTATCGGATGAGCCTATGTCGGATTAGCTTGTTGGTGAGGTAATGGCTCACCAAGGCGACGATCCGTAGCTGGTCTGAGAGGATGATCAGCCACATCGGGACTGAGACACGGCCCGAACTCCTACGGGAGGCAGCAGTGGGGAATATTGGACAATGGGCGAAAGCCTGATCCAGCCATGCCGCGTGTGTGAAGAAGGCTTTCGGGTTGTAAAGCACTTTCAGTGAGGAAGAAGGCCTTGGGGCTAATACCCCCGAGGAAGGACATCACTCACAGAAGAAGCACCGGCTAACTCCGTGCCAGCAGCCGCGGTAATACGGAGGGTGCGAGCGTTAATCGGAATTACTGGGCGTAAAGCGCGCGTAGGCGGCGTGATAAGCCGGTTGTGAAAGCCCCGGGCTCAACCTGGGAACGGCATCCGGAACTGTCAGGCTAGAGTGCAGGAGAGGAAGGTAGAATTCCCGGTGTAGCGGTGAAATGCGTAGAGATCGGGAGGAATACCAGTGGCGAAGGCGGCCTTCTGGACTGACACTGACGCTGAGGTGCGAAAGCGTGGGTAGCAAACAGGATTAGATACCCTGGTAGTCCACGCCGTAAACGATGTCGACTAGCCGTTGGGGTCCTTGAGACCTTTGTGGCGCAGTTAACGCGATAAGTCGACCGCCTGGGGAGTACGGCCGCAAGGTTAAAACTCAAATGAATTGACGGGGGCCCGCACAAGCGGTGGAGCATGTGGTTTAATTCGATGCAACGCGAAGAACCTTACCTACCCTTGACATCGTGCGAACTTTCCAGAGATGGATTGGTGCCTTCGGGAACGCACAGACAGGTGCTGCATGGCTGTCGTCAGCTCGTGTTGTGAAATGTTGGGTTAAGTCCCGTAACGAGCGCAACCCTTGTCCCTATTTGCCAGCGATTCGGTCGGGAACTCTAGGGAGACTGCCGGTGACAAACCGGAGGAAGGTGGGGACGACGTCAAGTCATCATGGCCCTTACGGGTAGGGCTACACACGTGCTACAATGGCCGGTACAAAGGGTTGCGAAGCCGCGAGGTGGAGCTAATCCCGAAAAGCCGGTCTCAGTCCGGATCGGAGTCTGCAACTCGACTCCGTGAAGTCGGAATCGCTAGTAATCGTGAATCAGAATGTCACGGTGAATACGTTCCCGGGCCTTGTACACACCGCCCGTCACACCATGGGAGTGGACTGCACCAGAAGTGGTTAGCCTAACTTCGGAGGGCGATCACCACGGTGTGGTTCATGACTGGGGTGAAGTCGTAACAAGGTAGCCGTAGGGGAACCTGCGGCTGGATCACCTCCTTAAACGACCAGTCCCGGCACCCGGCAAGTGTCCACAATGAATTACCTGATCGAGCGAGCAAAGACTGTTTGGGTATAGGCCCAGCGTGACCAATGGGTCTGTAGCTCAGTTGGTTAGAGCGCACCCCTGATAAGGGTGAGGTCGGCAGTTCAAGTCTGCCCAGACCCACCATTCTCTGAACGGCCGGGTAGCTCAGTTGGTTAGAGCGCATCCCCGGACGTCCTGTAAAGAGAAGGGTGAGGTCGCGGGGTTTATTTCAAGTCTGCCCAGACCCACCAAATTTGTGTCATACGTCGTTGCTTTCCACCTCGTGTAGCAGGCTACACGTCGGCGAAAAGCGCCTTGTCTGACCCAAATTGCATCAGGGGCCTTAGCTCAGCTGGGAGAGCGCCTGCCTTGCACGCAGGAGGTCAGCGGTTCGATCCCGCTAGGCTCCACCATCCAACAGTCCGTGACCTGATCGAGTCTGCAGTCACAAGCCATCGTCACATTGAGTGATGACAGGTTTGTGACTGTCGATTGACAGTCTGCTCTTTAACAATGTGAATCATGCTGACAAACGTTTCTTCCGAGAGGAAGAGACACGAGATACGTCTCAAGCGTATCCGGCAATTGTCGATCGTCATCGCGGACCAGACCTCTTGGGGTTATATGGTCAAGCGATGAAGCGCATACGGTGGATGCCTAGGCAGCCAGAGGCGATGAAAGACGTGGAAGCCTGCGATAAGGCTCGGCGAGGTGGCAAACAACCTGTGACCCGGGCATTTCTGAATGGGGAAACCCACCCACGGTAACGTGGGTATCCCACACTGAATCCATAGGTGTTGGGAGGCGAACCGGGGGAACTGAAACATCTCAGTACCCCGAGGAAAAGAAATCAACCGAGATTCCCCCAGTAGCGGCGAGCGAACGGGGAGTAGCCCTTAAGCGGCACGACTGATAGGCGAACAGGCTGGGAAGCCTGACCATAGCGGGTGATAGTCCCGTAGCCGAAATCTGAGTGTCGTGAAATCGAGTAGGTCGGGGCACGAGAAACCTTGACTGAAGACGGGGGGACCATCCTCCAAGGCTAAATACTCCTGGCTGACCGATAGTGAACCAGTACCGTGAGGGAAAGGCGAAAAGAACCCCGGAGAGGGGAGTGAAATAGATCCTGAAACCGTATGCGTACAAGCAGTGGGAGCATGCATGTCATGTGACCGCGTACCTTTTGTATAATGGGTCAGCGACTTATTTTCAGTGGCGAGCTTAACCGTATAGGGGAGGCGTAGCGAAAGCGAGTCTTAACTGGGCGACCAGTCGCTGGGAATAGACCCGAAACCGGGCGATCTATCCATGAGCAGGTTGAAGGTTGAGTAACATCAACTGGAGGACCGAACCAGGATCTGTTGAAAAAGATTTGGATGACTTGTGGATCGGAGTGAAAGGCTAATCAAGCCCGGAGATAGCTGGTTCTCCTCGAAAGCTATTTAGGTAGCGCCTCACGTAGCACCGCCGGGGGTAGAGCACTGTTTCGGCTAGGGGGTCATCCCGACTTACCAACCCGAGGCAAACTCCGAATACCGGTGAGTGACGCGTGGGAGACACACAGCGGGTGCTAACGTCCGTTGTGAAAAGGGAAACAACCCAGACCGTCAGCTAAGGTCCCGAAATCCTGGTTAAGTGGGAAACGATGTGGGAAGGCTCAGACAGCTAGGAGGTTGGCTTAGAAGCAGCCATCCTTTAAA
The DNA here is from genome assembly GCF_029625235.1 of Halomonas sp. CKK8. Lineage (NCBI taxonomy): Bacteria > Pseudomonadati > Pseudomonadota > Gammaproteobacteria > Oceanospirillales > Halomonadaceae > Halomonas > Halomonas sp. CKK8. The sequence goes on from NZ_CP121193.1 coordinate 1,112,212, forward strand.
GAAAGCGTAATAGCTCACTAGTCGAGTCGGCCTGCGCGGAAGATGTAACGGGGCTCAAACCAGGTACCGAAGCTACGGGTTCGTCGAATGACGAGCGGTAGAGGAGCGTCGTGTAAGCCGATGAAGGTGGATCGAGAGGTCTGCTGGAGGTATCACGAGTGCGAATGCTGACATGAGTAACGACAAGGGGAGTGAAAAACTCCCCCGCCGGAAGACCAAGGGTTTCTGTTCGACGCTAATCGGAGCAGAGTGAGTCGGCCCCTAAGGCGAGGCCGAAAGGCGTAGTCGATGGGAAACGGGTCAATATTCCCGTACCTCACTGTATTGCGATGGGGGGACGAAGAAGGCTAGGTGAGCCAGGCGTTGGTTGTCCTGGTGAAAGTCAGTAGGCTGGGGAATCAGGCAAATCCGGTTCCCCAAGGCCGAGAGACGAGACGAACAGACTACGGTCTGGAAGTCATCGATGCCACGCTTCCAGGAAAAGCCTCTAAGCTTCAGATACAGTGGGACCGTACCCCAAACCGACACAGGTGGTCAGGTAGAGAATACCCAGGCGCTTGAGAGAACTCGGGTGAAGGAACTAGGCAAAATGGTGCCGTAACTTCGGGAGAAGGCACGCCGGACTAGGGTGACGGGACTTGCTCCCTGAGCCTGAACCGGTCGAAGATACCAGGTGGCTGCAACTGTTTATTAAAAACACAGCACTCTGCAAACGCGCAAGCGGACGTATAGGGTGTGACGCCTGCCCGGTGCCGGAAGGTTAAGTGATGGTGTTAGCGCAAGCGAAGCTCCTGATCGAAGCCCCGGTAAACGGCGGCCGTAACTATAACGGTCCTAAGGTAGCGAAATTCCTTGTCGGGTAAGTTCCGACCTGCACGAATGGCGTAATGATGGCCACGCTGTCTCCACCCGAGACTCAGTGAAATTGAAATCGCAGTGAAGATGCTGTGTACCCGCGGCTAGACGGAAAGACCCCGTGAACCTTTACTATAGCTTCACACTGGACGCTGATGTTGCTTGTGTAGGATAGCTGGGAGGCTTGGAAACCGTGGCGCCAGCCACGGTGGAGCCAACCTTGAAATACCAGCCTGGCATCATTGGCGTTCTAACTCAGGTCCGTGATCCGGATCGAGGACCGTGTGTGGTGGGTAGTTTGACTGGGGCGGTCTCCTCCCAAAGCGTAACGGAGGAGCACGAAGGTACCCTCAGCACGGTTGGAAATCGTGCATTGAGTGCAAGAGCATAAGGGTGCTTAACTGCGAGACAGACACGTCGAGCAGGTACGAAAGTAGGTTCTAGTGATCCGGTGGTTCTGTATGGAAGGGCCATCGCTCAACGGATAAAAGGTACTCCGGGGATAACAGGCTGATACCGCCCAAGAGTTCACATCGACGGCGGTGTTTGGCACCTCGATGTCGGCTCATCACATCCTGGGGCTGAAGTCGGTCCCAAGGGTATGGCTGTTCGCCATTTAAAGTGGTACGCGAGCTGGGTTTAGAACGTCGTGAGACAGTTCGGTCCCTATCTGCCGTGGGCGTTGGATGTTTGAGAAGTGCTGCTCCTAGTACGAGAGGACCGGAGTGGACGCACCTCTGGTGTTCCGGTTGTCACGCCAGTGGCATTGCCGGGTAGCTATGTGCGGACGGGATAACCGCTGAAAGCATCTAAGCGGGAAGCCCCCTTCAAGATGAGACATCCCCGAGGCCTTGAGCCTCCTGAAGGGCCCAGCGAGACCAGCTGGTTGATAGGCCGGATGTGGAAGCGCTGCAAGGCGTTGAGCTAACCGGTACTAATGGCCCGTGAGGCTTGACCATATAACACCCAAGCGGTCTGCCGATGGCGACCGACATGACGGATACGACGAGACGTATCGTCAGCATGATTCACCGTTTTTCGCCTGACGACCATAGCGTGCGGGAACCACCTGATCCCATGCCGAACTCAGCAGTGAAACCGCTCAGCGCCGATGGTAGTGTGGGGCCTCCCCATGCGAGAGTAGGTCATCGTCAGGCACTTATTCAGAAACCCCGGCCATTGGTCGGGGTTTCGTTGTTATGGGGGCCTCCCCATGAAGAGTAGCGGAGCGCCGCCCGGGTCTTCGTCAGGCACCTATCCCGAGAAGACCCCGTGTTCGAAAGAGCACGGGGTCTTTTCATGTGCGGCCCGTGAAAGTGTCACCTGTTATCATGGCGTTGCGAATGACAACCGGAGATCGTTCCGTGACGCTGACCACCCCGGCCCTGCTTTTTCCCGCCATCTCGTTGCTGCTGCTGGCCTATACCAACCGTTTCCTGGTACTCGCCCAGCTGATCCGCAAGCTGGCGGACGAGGAGCGTGACCGGCATCAGTCCGGCACCGCCCGACAGATCCTGCTGCTGCGTCGGCGCATCTCCCTGACCAAACGCATGCAGGTGGCGGGCGTGCTGAGCTTCCTGCTATGCACGCTGTCGATGTTCGCGCTTTTCCTGTCGCTCGAACTGCTGGGCATGCTGCTCTTCGGCGTGAGCCTGGTGACCCTCTCCATATCGCTGATCTACTCGCTCTGGGAGGTGACCATTTCCACCAATGCACTCAATGTCCAGTTGCAGGATATCGAGGACCTGAGGAAGGGCACCTCCGCGGTGGCGGCCGAGGAGGCCGGCCCATGAGCGTTCCCGGTGAACTGCTGCTCTATTGTCGCCCCGGGTTCGAGCAGGACCTGGCGGCAGAGCTCGCGGAAAAGGCCATGGCGCTCGGCTGGCAGGGAGAGGCCGATGCCAGGCCCGATGCCGGTTTCGTGCGCTTCATCGCCGCCGGCGATGCTCCGGCCAATGCCCTGCATCGGGCACTGCCGCTGACAGGCCTGGTGTTTGCCCGCCAGAGCCTGCTCGCACTGCCGCCCCTTGCGCTCCCGCGCGAAGATCGCCTCACCCCGATCATCGAGCAGGTGGTGGCGAGCGGCTGGAGCTTCGACTCGGTCTGGCAGGAGACGCCGGACACCAACGAGGCCAAGGCCCTCGCCGGCCTGATCAAGGCACTGAAGCGACCGCTGGAGTCGCTGCTCAAGAAGCGCGGCGCCCTGCGGCGCAAGGCTGACGGGCGTCGGCTTCACCTGCTGTGGAGTGACGGTGACCGCGTGCAGCTGGGCATGAGCTTCCCCGGCAATCGCAGCGAACTCGCCGGGGGAATTCGCCGGCTGCGTTTTCCCCATCGTGCGCCCAGCCGCTCCACCCTCAAGCTGGAGGAGGCCTGGCACGAATTCATCCCGCGAGACGAATGGGACGAGCGTCTGGGGGAGGGCATGCAGGCGGCCGATCTGGGTGCCGCTCCCGGCGGCTGGACCTGGCAGCTGGTGCAGCGCGGGATGCATGTCTATGCCATCGACAATGGCCCCATGGACAAGGGGTTGATGGCCACGGGGCTGGTGGAGCACCTGCGCGAGGATGGCTTCGTCTGGGAGCCGCCCGGTCGGCTCGACTGGCTGGTGTGCGATATCGTCGACAAGCCATCGCGCGTGATGGCGATGGTCCAGCGCTGGCTGGTGCGGCGCTGGTGCCGCGAGGCGGTCTTCAACCTGAAGCTGCCCATGAAGCGGCGCTGGCAGGAGGTCTCACGCTGCCTCGCGGGCCTGGAGTCAGCGCTCGCCGAGGCCGGCGTGCGGGCCGAGGTGGCGTGTCGCCACCTCTACCATGATCGCGAGGAGGTGACGGTACACGTGCGGCTTCTGGACTGATGGGGATCCGCGAGCCCGTCAGTGGGTCGTCGGCTCGTAGATGCGGATACGCTCCTCCTCGGTCAGCAGCGGCAGCAGGCTCTGCATGACCCGGGCGCGTGTCTCGCTCTGGTACCACTCCTTCCAGGCACGCATGTCGCGCCACTTGGTGATCATCAGACGTCGATCGCTGTGGCCAAGCTCGACGAGGCTCTCGCCGCCGACGAAGCCACGTGCGCCCAGGGAATGGCGCATGGCCTCTCGGGCCGCTGCCTCGTATTCCTCCTCCAGGCCGGGCATGATACGACGTTCGATAATGATCTTGATCATCCGTTACTCCCTTACTTAACTGTCCTGCAACGAGGTCATCGATGGTTGATTCCGCGGATTCCCTGCCGGCCTGTGATGCGCAGCTCGATACCACGGGGCTCTACTGCCCAGAGCCGATCATGCTGATGCACAACAAGGTGCGTGACATGCACGCGGGGGAGGTGCTCAAGGTGATCGCCAGCGATCCGGCGACGACCCGCGACATCCCCAAGTTCTGCAGCTTCCTCGGGCATGAGCTCCTGCACCAGCAGGAAGACGACGGCAGCTTTCTCTACTTTATCCGTCTCGGCTGAGTCGCGGCCAGTCCGTCAGTCGCTCGGCGGGTCAACGTCACCACTGCCGGGCATGACCATCAGTGCCAGGGCCTCGAGGGTGGTGGGGTCCTCGTGGCGGATGCGGTTGGCGATCTGCCGCTGGAAGAAGTAGACCACGCGGTGGCGGCTGTGGCCGGGGTAGAGGCAGGGGTCGCCGGGCAGGATCGGGGTGGTCTCGATGAGGCGTTCGTCGGCGAGCAGGGCCTCCACGGTGCCGTCGCTGTAGAGGCGCCAGCCGAAGACCTGCTTCAGCTGCCAGGGTGCGTCGCTCTCGTCCATGCACAGGGCATGGGTCCCCTGGGTCTCGGGAAGCTGCTGGATCAGCGTGGTCTCGTCGGTTTCCTCGTAATCGAAGTAGGCGGCGGCGTGCTCGAGTTCCAGCACCTTGTGCTCGGGCGCCTCCTCGAAGAGCTCCTCGGTCTCCGGGTCACGATAGCCGATGAAATGGCCGTGCTCGGCGTCATCCAGGCGATGGCAGGGCGTGAGGGCTTCCATCCACGGCACCAGGCCGACCACCTCGCCATCTTCCTGGAGTCCCCAGGCCAGCAGGGGCATGCCGTACAGGGTGTCGGCATCCGAGGCGAGCCGATAGACCATCTCCAGGTTGTCCAGCTCGGGTGAAAGGCGAACCAACCGGCGCCGGGCCAGTTGACGTTGGCGCATGGCCTCGAGGTCGATGACCCGGGCGGAGCGGGGTGACTGCGGGATTCCCATGATGTCCCTCCAAGTGCTGCGTGGTCACGGCATCGGCCTGGTAAGCAGCGCACTGCGTCACTGTTGTCTCATCAATAGCACAGAGTGATTGCCGAGGTTAAGTCCCGGGGGCTGATCCGCAGTGACGGGCGAGCCGGTTGCGCAGTGCAGCATGGTGGTCCCGGGCCGCCGTGAAGGCCGACAGGGGAGCCTCGGGGTCGCTCAGCGAGAGCCACTGGCGCCGATAGTCGACCACCGCCGGCGGGGGCACCACATGAACCGAGAGCAGGGCGTCGACGGCCCCGAGCCAGTGCCGGGCGGCGCGATCGAGGTCCTCAATCCATGCCGCCAGCCGGCTCGCCTCGGGGGAGTCGGCCAGGGCCTCGGCCGCCCCGCGACAGCTGGCACCGTCATCTTGCTCAAGGGTGGCCTCGATCAGCATCGAGGCCTCGCCCAGGCGCTGCTCGGTGAGCAGCAGGGCACGCAGCAGCTCGGCAGAGAGCGGGCGCTCCTGCAGGGTCTTGAGGTGACCCTCGAGGGTGGCCGAGTCGGCCTTCCAGTCCCGGTTGAACTGATGCAGGGTCGCCTTGCGCAGATAGCGAAGGGCGGCACTGCGCGGTTCGACCTCGCCGAGGGCCTCGGGGGAGAGGGGAGAGCTCGCCCGGGAGAAGTTCTTGACCCACTCCTCGGAGGCGAACAGGGCGTTCCAGCTGACCCGGGGCAGCTGTTCGGTCTTGGTGGCAGTGAGCCGGGCCAGGCGTTCACTGCTGTCATCGGAGAGGGCGTCCGGGACGTCGCCGTTCCAGCAGCCGCTCAGCCGGCGCCATAGCTCGAGCTCGTAGAGCCAGCGCTGGCTGGGGGCCGCCACCTTGCCGAGCTGGTTGTTGCGTCCCGCCACGAGGTGGGCGATATGGCACTCGCGCAGGGCATAGATATCGAGCATGCCCTCGCGGGTCTCGGCAATCTCGAACAGCCGCTCGTCCTGCTCGGGGAAGGCGCCGATGTTGTCCGGGGAGGCGCGCTCAGGTGCCTCGACGCCCAGGGTCTCGGCCAGGCGCTGCTGGTAGTCGCCCAACAGGGTCTCGCTCTGGCCCTCGCCGCAACCGGCCATCAGCGTCAGCATCACGGCCAGCAGCATGCCTCGCCCGAGCCAGGTCACGCCCCTGCGATCACTCGACGGGAATCTCGATCTCTCCATGGACTATCGCCTTGCTCATGCGCCTGAGTCGCTCGCCCAGCAGTACCGCCGCCGTCGTCAGGCCGGCGATCAGGCCGATCCAGTAACCATGCACGCCCAGCGGTCCGATCCACCCGAACAGGCCGTGTCGTCCCAGCCAGTGGCCGCCCCCCAGCCCCACCAGCCAGTAGGCCAGCAGGGTGATCAGCATGATGATCCGGGTGTCCTTGTAGCCGCGCAGGGCCCCGGCCAGGTTGACCTGCAACGAGTCGGAGACCTGGAAGATCATGGCCAGTCCGACCAGCGACAGGGTGAGGCGTGCCACCTCGCTGTCATGAGTATATAGCCCGATCACCGGTTCGGCGGTGAGCCACAGCAGCAGGCTGTTGAGCCCCGCCACGGCCAGCGCCACCAGGATGCCGTGCCAGGCCACCATCCGGGCGGCTTCGGGGCGACCCTGCCCCAGGGTGTTGCCGACCCGCACGGTAAGGGCCATGCCCAGGGAGAGCGGCAGCATGAAGAGGATCGAGGTGTAGTTGAGCGCCACCTGGTGGGCCGCCACGGTGACCTCGCCGAGGCTGGCGATGAACAGGGCGATCAGGGTAAACAGCGTCACCTCCACGAAGATCGCCACGCCGATGGGCACGCCCACGTGCAGCAGCTCGCCGATCAGCGGCCAGCGCGGGGGCGTGGGCGAGTGCCAGAGCGCGACGTCCCCGTAGGCCCGGGAGTGCCGGGTGTAGGCGATCATCGCCAGGCCCATCACCCATATGGAGATCGCCGTGGCAATGCCACAGCCCAGGGCGCCGAGGGCCGGCAGGCCCTGAACGCTGCCGGGCAGCCAGTCACCGAACAGTCCCGTCAGCCCCTCGCCGCCGTAGATCAGCACGAAGTTGCAGGGGATGTTCACGCCGAGGCCGACCAGGCTGATCCACAGCGACGGTCGGGTATGGTTCATGCCGTCCGAGAAGGCGCGCAGCGCCTGGAAGAGGGCCACCCCGGGCATGCCGAAGGCCACGGCGGCCAGGTAGGCGGCGGCGCGCCCGGCGACCTCCTCGGGCACCGCCATCAGCCGGAAGATCGGCAGCACCGTGAACCACAGCAGCACCGCGGCGACCATGCCCAGGGCGAGGGCGATCCACAGTGCCTGGTGGACGCTGGGGCGGATCCCCGCCGTGCGGCCGCCCCCCAGCAACTGGGCGACGATCGGCGTCAGCCCCATCAGGGTGCCGGTCATGAACAGCATCAGCGGCATCCACAGGCTGGAACCCACCGAGACCGCCGCCAGGTCAGTGGCGCTGAGGCGCCCGGTCATCATCACGTCGACGACGCTCATCCCGGCCTGGGCCAGCTGGGCCCCGCAAATGGGCAGCGCCAGGCGCATCAGGGGGCGCGTTTCCTTGCGGCTGGTGGCCAGCAGGCGTGAGGCAAACGAGGCCAAGGCAGCAGCTCCATGCGTCGAGGGTGAGTCGGCAGCGTCCGGCCCGGGACGAGCGCCGGCCGTCCAGTCTATCAGGAGGCAGCGATTTTCGCGCCGCGCCTCCTTGCGCCTATAATGGCGCCCTTTACGCCTTCCAGGAGCCTGTGTGAGCCACCGACTCGAGGATGTCATTGCGCTGTTCGACGGTCTCTTCCTGCCCCGCTACCAGACCCGCCTGGTGCGTGGCGGCGACGAGCCGCTCTACCTGCCGGCCGACGAGGTCACTCCCTGGCACCGGGTGATCTTCGCCCGCGGCTTCTACGCCAGCGCCCTGCACGAGGTCAGCCACTGGTGCATCGCCGGGGCCCGCCGGCGACGCCTCGAGGACTACGGCTACTGGTACCTGCCCGACGGCCGGGATGCCCGCCAGCAGCGCGACTTCGAGGCGGTGGAGGTGGCGCCCCAGGCACTGGAGCGGCTCTTCTCCGAGGCCTGCGGCCTGCCCTTCAACGTCAGCGTCGACAACCTGGGCGAGGTGGAGGTCGACCGCGAGGGCTTCCAGGCGCGGGTCGAGGCGCGCGCCGAGCGCTACCTGCGCGAGGGCCTGCCTGGGCGCGCGGCGGCCTTCCGGCGGACGCTGGCGGCCTTCTACCGGGAAGGGGCCAGCCTCGAGCAGGCCGTGGCGGCCGGGCACGATCGGCTCGCGTCCGCGGGATCGCGGCCCGTGGCGGCGATCGACTAGGCTGAGAGGCATCGCCCAGCCGACCGGAGGCCGACGTGGCCGACTCCCTGCCCCAGGAACAGCGTTTCCTCGCCGCCCTGCATGACGACACCTGGCCCGCGCCGTCACACGACGGCTCCCTCGAGGCGGCCGGGCTCGACCCCGAGGGGCTCGTCGAACTCTTCGAGTCCCAGCTGACCAGCCGCCACCTCGACCTCCAGGCCCGGCGGCTCCAGGCACGGGGCGAGGGCTTCTACACCATCGGCAGTGCCGGCCACGAGGGCAACGCCGCCATCGCCCGCGCCTTCCGCCCCACCGATCCCGCCTTCCTGCACTACCGTGATGCCGCCTTCCTGATCCAGCGCAGCCGCACCGTGCCGGGCCAGACGCCGATCCGCGACCTGCTGCTGAGCTTTACCGCCTCGTCGGAGGACCCGATCTCCGGCGGTCGTCACAAGGTGCTGGGCTCCAGGGCGCTCAACATCCCGCCGCAGACCAGCACCATCGCCTCCCACCTCCCCAAGGCGGTGGGGGCGGCCCACAGCCTCGGTCTGTGGCGTCGCCTGGGCGGTGGCGGCGAGTGGCCGCCGGACAGCGTGGTGGTCTGCAGCTTCGGCGATGCCTCCTTCAACCACTCCACCGCCCAGGGCGCCCTCAATGCCGCGGGCTGGGCCGCCTGGCAGGGCGCGCCCATGCCGCTGGTGATGGTCTGCGAGGACAACGGCATCGGCATCTCCATGCCCACGCCACCCGGCTGGGTGGCCGCCAGCATGCGCGCCCGCCCCGGCTTGCACTATCTCGCCTGCGACGGACTCGACCTGCTGGACACCTGGCGGGTCGCTCGCGAGGCCGCGCACATCGCCCGCAGCCGTCGCCAGCCGGTGTTCCTGCACATGCACTGCGTGCGCCTGTTCGGCCATGCCGGTTCCGATGCCCAGCAGGCCTACCTGTCGGCTGCGCGCATCGAGGCCGACGAGGCCCGCGACCCGCTGCTGGTCAGCGCCGGCCTGCTGCGTCGCCATGGCGTGCTCTCCGTGGAGGAGATCGCCCAGCGCTACTGGGAAATCGGCGAACGGGTGGCCCGGGAGGCCGAGGCGGTGATCCGGCGACCCAGGCTCGAGAACGCCGCCCAGGTCATGGCGAGCATCGTGCCGCCGTTGCGCCCCGGCCGGCAGGCCCCCTGGCAGGGGGAGGTCGATGCCACCCCGGCCCCCATGGCCAGGCTGATCAACCAGGCGCTGGTGCGGCTGATGACCCGCTACCCGCACCTGGTGATGGCCGGCGAGGACATCGGCCGCAAGGGCGGCGTCTACGGGGTCACCCAGCGCCTGCAGGCGCAGTTCGGCCCGCACCGGGTGATCGATACGCTGCTCGACGAACAGAGCATCCTGGGGCTGGGAATCGGCCTGGCCCAGAGTGGGCTGGTGCCGATCCTCGAGATCCAGTTCCTCGCCTACCTGCACAACGCCGAGGACCAGCTGCGTGGCGAGGCGGCCACGCTGAGCTTCTTCTCCGCTGGCCAGTTCACCAACCCGATGGTGGTGCGCATCGCCGGGCTCGGCTACCAGAAGGGCTTCGGCGGCCACTTCCACAACGACAATGCCATCGCCGTGCTGCGCGACATCCCCGGGTTGCTGGTGGCCTGCCCGTCCAACGGGGCCGAGGCGGGGGGGCTGCTGCAGGAGGCCGTCCGCCTGGCCGACGAGGAGCAGCGGGTGGTGGTGCTGATCGAGCCCATCGCCCGCTACCACGCCCGGGACCTGCTGGAGCAGGGGGACGATCTCGCCTGCTGCGCCGACCCGGGGCCGGACTGCCGCCTGGCGGTGGGCGAGCTCGGCCAATGGGGGGAGGGGCGCGACCTGGCCATCGTCAGCTACGGCAACGGGATCGCCCTGTCACGGCAGGCGGCCGCCCGCCTCGAGGCCGGGGGCATCGCGCTGCGCCTCATCGACCTGCGCTGGCTCACCGCCATCGACCACGATGCCCTGCACCGCCGGGTGGCCGACTGTGCGGCCATCCTGGTGGTGGACGAGTGCCGGCGGTCGGGCTCGCCGAGCGAGGAGCTGGTCACCGGCCTGGTCGAGCGCGGCGTGGCGGGCGAACGCCTGGCGCGGCTCACCGCCGAGGACAGCTTCATTGCCCTGGGGCTGGCCGCCACGGTCACGCTGCCCTCGGTGGCGGGGATCGTGGAGCAGGCCAGGGCGCTGCTGGGCCGGTCGGGGGCGTAGTTACCCTGGGGCCCGCTCAGTCGTCGACATCGTCGCCGTCCAGCAGACGGCCATCGAAGGGGGTGGCCTCGGGGGGCGCGACGCCCGGCGCGAGGCGCTGGTGCAGGTTGAGCATCACCGCCACCTCGTGCTCGGGACGCAGCGGCTCGAGGCCCAGCTCGCCGAACAGCTCGCCCCGGGCCCGGGCCCAGTCGCCAGGCTCGAGCTCATGGTAGAGGCTGTCTGCCGGGGCCAGCTCGACGAAGGGGTCGAGGCCGTAGGTGTCGAAGAGTCGCGAGATCGCCGCCTCGTCATCGCTCACGCCGGCCGTGTAGAGCGTCGCGCTGAAGTGGTCGTTCTCCAGTTCGCGGATCACGTCCAGCGGGCTCACGCCCATGCTGTTGAGCTCCTCCAGGCTGTACTCGCCAAGCGACACCATCTCGCTGTCCAGCCAGTCGTCGTCCGGCTGGATCAGGGTGTGCTTGACCCGCCCATCGGGCAGCGTCCAGGCGATGGCCAGCGGCAATCCGCCGTCCTCGCCGGTCTCGACGGCGATGAAGCCGGGAATCTCCTTGCTCTCGGGGCCGGCCATGTCAGGGCTCCTCATGTTCGTTGGCGCGGTGCGTCTCGCCTGCCGGCAGGCGGAAGAAGGCGAGCGCGGTCGCGGTGGTGGCACGGGCCAGTTCGGCCTCGTCCATGCCCCGCCAGTGGGCGATCTCTCGCACGATCCAGGGCAGCAGCGCCGGTTCGTGGCGCCTGCCCTTGAGTTTGGCAGGTAAATTGCGCGGCAGCAGGTAGGGGCAGTCGGTTTCCACCATCAGCCGGTCCAGGGGAATCTCGCCGACCAGCTCGCGCAGATGGTGGCCGCGACGCTCGTCGCACAGCCAGCCGGTCAGGCCGATATGCAGGTCCAGGTCCCGGTAGCCGTAGAGGGTCTCGCGGTCGGCGGTGAAGCAGTGGATCACCGCATCGGCGATATCGTCTCGCCAGGCGTGCAGCATCTCGCGCATGCGCCGGCCGGCATCCCGCTCATGGAGGAACAGCGGCTTGCCGCTCTCCGCCGCCAGGCCGAGCTGGGCCTCGAAGGCGCGCTCCTGCTCGGCAGGGGTGGAGAAGTTGCGGTTGAAGTCGAGGCCACACTCGCCCACCGCCACCACCTCGGGCTGGCGGTGCAGGTCGCGCATCGCCCGCGCGAGCGCCGGGTCCCAACGGCTGGCGTCATGGGGATGCACCCCGGCGGTGGCGAAGAGCCCCGGATGGCGCCGGGCCAGCGCCACGGCCTGCTCGGCGTGCTCGCGGTCGGTGCCGGTGAGGATCAGGGTGGTGACGTTCGCCGCCCGGGCGCGCTGGATCGTCGCCTCCAGGTCGCGGGTGAAGCTCTCGTGGGTCAGGTTGGCGCCGATGTCGACCAGCGGGGCCGGTGAACGGAACCTCAGTGCCTCGGGCAGCACGTCATCGAAGGGGGGCGTTGCGTCGGCCACGGCGAAACACTCCTGTGAAAGCGGGCGCGCATTGTACCCGGCAGTAGGGGGGTGGGGCCACGCCGGCCCGGCCATGCGTTACACTAGCGACCTTGATGACTGAAGAGGTGAACGCGTGACCCTGCTACGTCTGGAACAGCTGCAACTGGCCTATGGCACCCAGGTACTGCTCGACGGCGCCGACCTGGTACTGGAGAAGGGCGAGCGCCTCGCCCTGGTGGGGCGCAACGGGACCGGCAAGTCGACCCTGCTCAAGCTGGTGGCCGGCGAGATCCAGGCCGACGGCGGCCACATCTGGCGGGCCCCGGGGTTGAAGATCGGGGTGCTCGCCCAGGAGCTGCCGGATGCCACCGGCCAGACCATCTTCGACGTGGTGGCCCAGGGGCTCCCCGAGGCCGGTGAGCTGCTCTCCGAGTATCACCACCTGATCCATGACGAGGACCCGGACATGCGCCGCATGGCCGAGCTGCAGACGCGGATCGAGGCGATCGACGGCTGGTCCTTTCACCAGCGCATCGACGTGGTGCTGACCCGGCTGGGGCTGCCCGCCGATGCCGAGATGGCCGCGCTCTCCGGTGGCTGGCGCCGCCGCGTTGCGCTGGCCCGGGCGCTGGTCGCCGAGCCCGACCTGCTGCTGCTCGACGAGCCCACCAACCACCTCGACCTCGACACCATCGCCTGGCTGGAAGAGCAGCTGCTGGACTTCAATGGGGCCGTGCTCTTCATCACCCACGACCGTGCCTTCCTCTCGAAGCTCGCCACGGCGATCCTCGAACTCGACCGCGGGCGCCTGGGCCGCTACCCCGGGGACTATGCCGCCTACCAGGAGCAGAAGACCCATGAGCTGGAAGTCGAGGCCCGGGAGCATGCCGAGTTCGACAAGAAGCTCGCCCAGGAGGAGGCCTGGATCCGCCAGGGCATCAAGGCCCGGCGCACCCGCAACGAGGGCCGGGTGAGGGCGCTGGAGCAGCTGCGCCGTGAGCGCAGCGAACGCCGCGAACGCCAGGGCAAGGCCTCGATCTCCGTTGACAGCGGTGGGCGCAGCGGCAAGCGGGTGGTCAGCCTCGAGCACGTCACCCAGCGCTTCGGCGACGAGGTGGTGATCGACGACCTGACCCTGGAGATCCAGCGCGGCGACCGCATCGGCTTCATCGGCCGCAACGGTGCCGGCAAGACGACCCTGCTCAAGATCCTGCTCGGCGAGCTCGAGCCGAGCGAGGGCAAGGTGCAGTTCGGGACCAAGCTGCAGGTCGCCTACTTCGACCAGCTGCGCGCGGGGCTGGAGCCGGAGAAGAGCGTCTACGACAACGTGGCCCAGGGCAGCGACCGCATCGCCGTGGGTGGCCGCGACCGCCACGTGATGAGCTACCTGCAGGACTTCCTGTTCACCCCCGAGCGGGTGCGCCAGCCGGTCAAGGCGCTCTCCGGGGGCGAGTCCAACCGCCTGCTGCTGGCCAAGCTGTTCACCCAGCCGGCCAATGTCCTGGTGCTCGACGAGCCGACCAACGACCTCGACGTCGAGACCCTGGAGCTGCTCGAGGAGCTGCTCCTGAACTTCGACGGTACCCTGCTGCTGGTCTCCCACGACCGCGCCTTCATGGACAATGTGGTGACCAGCGTGCTGGCCTTCGAGGGCCAGGGACGGGTGCGCGAGTATGTGGGGGGCTACAGCGACTGGGTGCGCCAGGGGGGCAGGCTGCCGCCGGCGCCCTGGGAGGGGGCGGCGCGCCAGCAGGCCGAACCCGCGGCCCCGGCGGCGAACGACACCCCGGCACCGGCCAGGTCGGCCTCCGAGGCTTCCCCGGCGAGCCGGCCGGTCAAGCTCTCCTACAAGCTGCAGCGCGAGCTCGACGGCCTGCCGGCCGAGATCGAGCGCCTCGAGGGCGAGGTGGCCGCCTTCGAGGCACGGGTGGGCGACCCGGCCTTCTACCAGCAGGATGCCGAGACCGTCTCGGCGACCCTGCAGTCGCTGAACGATACCCAGGCCGAGCTGGAAGCGGCCATGGAGCGGTGGATGGAGCTGGAGGCGATGGCGGCCGGCGAGTGACAGGGCGAGGCGTCGCTGGCGTCGGGCCCCAAACGGCAAGGGCGCCCCTGGGGCGCCCTTGCGGTCTATCGGGGCGAGTGGGGTTACTCCTCGCTCTTCTCGCCCTTGGCGCCCACCCGTACGGCCAGCACGTCGCACTGGGCGCCGTGCAGCACGCCGGTGGAGGTGGAGCCGAGCAGCAGGGCGAAGCCATGGCGGCCGTGGGAGCCGACCACGATCAGGTCGACGTCATGCTCCTCGGCGAAGCGGTGAATCTCGGTATCGGGCATGCCCACCACCACGTGCTGGTTCTCGCGGGGCACATGGGTGTCGGCGATCTCCGCCAGGCGCTGCTTGGCGTGTTCGTCGAGCTGGTCCTGGATGCTGGTGAGGTCCATGGGAATGTCGCCGCCATAGGCGAAGCCCAGCGGCTCCAGGGTATGCATGATGGACAGCTTGGCCTTGTTGCGGTCGGCGATCTGCATCGCCCGCTCCAGGACCTTGTGGGAGTCCTTGGTCAGGTCGACGGCGACCAGGACATGACGATATTCATTGCTCATGGTGTGACTCTCCGTACAGCATCCAGCGTGTTTGGGGATGCTTCCACTCTAGGACGGCTCGCGTGACAAGACAACGACTTGCATCAAGATTCACAGGGAGAACGGCATGGCCTGGTTGATCATTCTCGTCGCGGTGATGCTGGTGATCTCGCCGCTACTCTGGCTCAAGCCGAACCCGCGCCAGAAGCGGGTGGCGCGGATGCGAACGGCCGTGAGCCGGGCGGGCGTCACCGTCAAGCTGGACAAGCCACCCTTTCATGAAGCCAGGGGCGTCATGCCCCACTACCGCTGGCCCTATCCGCCGCAACAGCCAGGGCCTGACTTCACGCTGGTGCGAGATGCCGAGGCCGGGCCGGCGCTCAAGCCGTTCCGCCATGGCTGGTACTGGCGCTTCGAGCCACTGCGGCCCCTGCCGGCGGCGGCCGAGGCGCCCCTCGAGGCGCTGCTGACGCGCCTGCCGCTGGATGCCAGTGTGCTGGAGTCGAACCGGGCGGCCCTCGGGCTCTGGTGGTGGGAGTCGCAGGATACCGAGCGTTTCTCCAGCTACCTGGAGGACTTCACGGCCCTGCGCGACGCCCTCGCCGGGCGCCCCGACTATCCCGAGAAGGAGGTGCCCCTGGAGGGGCCACGCGCCTGAGCGCGGTCACTCCGCGTCCTCGCGGGCCTGGATCGCCAGGCCGTTCTCCTCGATGCGTGACAGCAGGCTCGCCAACTGGGCGACCTCCGCGTCGTCGAGGCCGGCCAGCATCTCGCTGCGCGCCTGGCTGACCACCGCATCGATCTGCTCCAGCAGCGGGGTGGCCTCGGGCGTCAGGTAGATGCGCTTGGTGCGGCGGTCCTGCTCGCAGCCGCGCCGCTCGATCAGCCCCTGCTCGGAGAGCTGGTCCAGGGTGCGGACCAGCGAGGGGGCCTCGACGCCGATGGCGCGGGCCAGGTCGCACTGCGGCTGGCCGTCACCCAGCCGCCAGAGGTGGTAGAGGGTGATCCAGCGGGTCTGGGTCAGGCCCAGCGGCGCCAGTCGCCGGTCGATGACGGCGCGCCACAGGCGCGGCACGCGGGACAGCTGGAAGCCGATGTTCTGGTGCATGGGTCTGTGCATCCGGGAGAAGCCTGAGCGGATTGTCCGAACCACCGCCGTGGAATGCAAGCAGGCTTATCATTGCACGCCCTCGGCTGTCCCCGCGTCATCCTCTGCCTCGCCTGCCTCGCCTGCCTCGCCTGCCTCGCCTGCCTCGCCTGCCTCGCCTGCCTCGCCTGCCTCGCCTTCGTCTCCTTTCTCGCCTGTCTCGCCTGTCTCGTCCGCCTGCGTCTCGCCCTCCGGGGCCTCCTTGACGCCCGGGGAGCCGGGCGTCTTCGCTGCCGCCTGCTGGACCTCCTCATCGGGTGCGTCCTCGGTTGCCGCCTCGGGGACGGACTCGGGCCGGGGCAGCAAGCGCCGGACATCCAGGCCGGGAATGCCCGAGGGCCGCTGTATCGTGCCGTCGGCCTGGGTCGCCGCCCCGGCGTCGTCACTCACCGTGAAACGCAGCATCCCGATCCGCTGGCCGCTGTCGGTCATCACGTCAATGCGCCATTCGCCACCCGCCTCCTCGGGGAAGTTCTGCTTGTGGCTCCAGGCCCGGTAGCCGGCCTCGCGCCCCCCCTGAATCTCCAGCGGGATGCGGTCGACCTCCACGCCGTCCTGTCGCCAGACATGCACTACTTCCTCGCGCAGGCCGCGGGGGGCATGGATCGCCGTGAAGGCATAGAGCCCCTCGCTGGCCAGTGCCGCCGGGGTCAGGGCGGTGCTGCCGAGCGGTCTCCTGGCCTGGGTATCGAACTCGGGCGAGAGGGCACTGCCCGAGATCCACAGGCTGGCCGGCGGCACCCAGGCGCGCCCCGCCCAGGCCACGCCGGCCAGCAACGGCAGCAGAGCCAGCATCGCCAGCCAGCGCGAGGGGCTCATGGGCCGCAGCAGGTGCATCAGGCTCGGCAGGCTGAACAGCACCATGGCGCCGATGGCCAGCAGCAGGCTCTGGCCGGTGGTCAGGTGGAGCAGAGTGGGCAGGGTGACCAGGACCACCAGGAACACGCACTGCGCATGGAAGGCGAAGTAGAGCCAGCGCAGCCGACCGGCCAGCCGGTAGTAGAGCGGGTCGAGGATCGACAGCAGCGCCATGGCCAGCACCAGCAGGGTGAAGAGCGCCTGGCCGCTGTGCCATACCGTGGTGGCGAGCAGGAAGGGCAGGGTGAAGAACAGGGTCTCCTGGTGGATCAGCTGGGCGATGAAGGTGGTCACACCACGAGGCAGGGGCGGATAGCCACGCCGGACCAGCAGCCGGCCGATCAGGCTCTCGGAGAGCAGCAGTCCCCAGGCCAGCAGCATGCCCAGGGCCAGCATCCCCCCCAGCCACTGCTGGCGCTCGACCAGGAAGAAGCTCCCCAGCCCGGCGGCCAGGGCCATCGGGGGCCACAGCCAGCTCCAGGGCCGGGCGAGCTCCACCAGGCGTTCGAGGCGGGACTGCCAGGCGCCGAGGCGCGGTGACGGCCTGCCGGCGGCAGGGGATGCAGGGGAGTGGGGCGCGGCCCTCGGCGGTTCTCGGTTCATCCGCCGAGTCTAACAGCGCGCGTCCCGCTGGGGTGAGTCGCCGGGAGCTGCCATGCTGTCGGCAGGGGCTTGACGTTCGGGCTCGGCTGCACCAAGCTGTCGAAAATCAAACGGCCGTATGAATTCCTGCATGGAGGTTCGTGGATGATCTATCAAGGCAATGCCATCACGGTGGCGCGTGGTCCTGAGGACGGGGGCGATGCCATCGCCACCCTGACCTTCGACCTGAAGGGCGAGTCCATCAACAAGCTCTCCAGCGCCGTGGTCGCGGAACTGGGCGAGGCCGTCGCGGCCCTCCGTGCCGAGAAGGGGCTCGAGGGGCTGGTGATCGGCAGCGCCAAGGAGGCGTTCATCGTCGGTGCCGACATCACCGAGTTCCACGGCATGTTCGAGCAGGGCGCCGAGCAGCTCGAGGGCATGCTCGAGCGGGTGCACGGCATCTTCAATGCCATCGAGGACCTGCCGTTCCCCACCGTCACCGCCATCAATGGCCTGGCCCTGGGCGGTGGCTGCGAGATCACCCTGACCACTGACTTCCGCGTCATGGCCGAGTCCGCCAAGATCGGCCTGCCCGAGACCAAGCTCGGTATCCTGCCCGGCTGGGGCGGCTGCGTGCGCCTGCCGCGGGTCATCGGCGCCGACAACGCCATCGAGTGGATCGCCGGCGGCACCGAGAACCGCGCCGAGGCCGCCCTCTCGATGGGGGCCGTGGACGCCGTGGTGCCGGGCGAGCAGCTGCAGGCCGCGGCCCTCGACATCCTGGCCCGCGCCCACCGGGGAGAGCTCGACTACCAGGCCCGCCGCGCCGAGAAGAGCGCGCCGCTCACGCTCGGCCCCATCGAGCAGATGATGACCTTCGAGACCGCCAAGGGCTACGTCAAGGGCAAGGCGGGGCCGCACTACCCGGCGCCGGTGGAGGCCATCAAGGTGATCCAGAAGGGCGCCGGCGAGTCGCGCGCCCGCGCCCAGGCCATCGAGGCCAAGGCCTTCGCCAAGCTGGCGCTCTCCGAGGTGGCCTTCAACCTGGTCGGCCTGTTCATGAACGACCAGGTGGTCAAGAAGAAGGGCAGCCAGTACGAGAAGCAGGCGCGGCCCGTCCAGCAGGCGGCGGTGCTCGGCGCCGGCATCATGGGGGGCGGCATCGCCTACCAGAGCGCTTCCAAGGGCACGCCCATCCTGATGAAGGACATCAAGGAGGAGGCCATCGAGCTCGGCCTCAAGGAGGCCCGCAAGCTCTTCGCCAAGCAGGTGGAGCGGGGCAAGCTCTCCACCGGGCAGATGGCCGAGAAGCTCAGCAACATTCGCCCGACCCTCTCCTATGGCGACTTCGGCCACGTCGACCTGGTGGTCGAGGCGGTGGTCGAGAATCCCAAGGTCAAGGATGCGGTGCTCACCGAGGTGGAAGGCCAGGTGGGAGAGGAGACCATCCTCACCTCCAACACCTCGACCATCTCCATCACCCGCCTGGCCGAGAACCTCAAGCGGCCGGAGAACTTCTGCGGCATGCACTTCTTCAACCCGGTGCACCGCATGCCGCTGGTGGAGGTGATCCGTGGCGAGAAGACCGGCGACGCCGCCGTGGCGGCCACCGTGGCCTACGCCCGGGCCATGGGCAAGACGCCCATCGTGGTCAACGACTGCCCGGGATTCCTGGTCAACCGCGTGCTCTTCCCCTACTTCGGCGGCTTCAGCCAGCTGGTGGAGCAGGGCGCCGACTTCCAGCAGATCGACAAGGTGATGGAGAAGTTCGGCTGGCCCATGGGCCCCGCCTACCTGCTCGACGTGGTGGGCATGGATACCGCGGTGCATGCCGGCGAGGTGATGGCCGAGGGCTTCCCGGAGCGCATGGCCGGCATGGCCGGTGAGCGGGGCGATGGCCAGGGCAAGAGCGCCATCCAGGTGATGTTCGAGAACGACCGCCTGGGCCAGAAGAATGCCAAGGGCTTCTACGCCTACGAGGAGGACCGCAAGGGCAAGCCCCGGAAGGTCACCGACGAGGCCGCCATCGCGCTGATCAAGGAGGTGGCCCGGGAGCGCCGCGAGTTCTCCGACGAGGAGATCATCGCCCGCATGATGGTGCCGCTGTGCCTGGAGACCGTGCGCTGCCTGGAGGACGACATCGTCGGCAGCCCCGCCGAGGCCGACATGGCGCTGATCTACGGCATCGGCTTCCCGCCGTTCCGCGGTGGCGCGCTGCGCTACATCGATGCCATGGGCGTCGACGCCTTCGTCAGCCAGGCGGAGCGCCTGGCCGAGGAGCTCGGCCCGCTCTACGCGCCCACCGAGAAGCTGCGCCAGATGGCCGCCGCCGGCGAGACCTTCTATGCCAGCCAGGCCCAGGGCTGACGCGTCCACAGGATATGCCACGCAACGGTCAGGACGTTCCGGACACTATTTAAGGAGTTATCGATGAGCTTGAATCCGAGAGACGTGGTGGTGGTCGACTGTGCCCGCTCCGCCATGGCCAAGGCAAAGCAGGGGGCCTTCCGCCACGTGCGCGCCGAGAACCTCTCCGCCGCGGTGATGCAGGCGCTGTTCGACCGCAACCCGGGGCTCGACCCGGCCGAGGTCGACGACGTGATCTGGGGCTGCGTCAACCAGACCCTGGAGCAGGGCATGAACATCGCCCGCAACGCGGCGATCCTCACCGGCATCCCGCACACCGTGCCGGCGCAGACGGTCAACCGACTGTGCGGTTCCTCGATGAGCGCGCTGCACATCGCTGCCGCCAACATCCGGGCCGGCATGGGCGAGTTCTACATCATCGGCGGCGTGGAGCACATGGAGCACGTGGGCATGACCCATGGCGTCGACGTCAACCCGGCGGCCAGCAAGCACGTGGCCAAGGCGGCCATGATGATGGGGCTGACCGCGGAACTGCTGGGCAAGATGCACGGCATCTCCCGCAAGGAGCAGGACGCCTTCGGCGTGCGCTCGCACCAGCGGGCCCAGGCGGCGATGGAGAACGGCGGGTTCGACCGCGAGATCATCGGCATCGAGGGCCACGACGCCAATGGCTTCCGGGTGCGGGTCGACCGCGACGAGGTGATCCGCAGCGACGCCAGCCTGGAGAAGATGGCCGAGCTCAAGCCGGCCTTCGACCCCCGCGGCGGCACCGTCACCGCCGGCACCTCCTCGGCGCTCTCGGTGGGGGCGGCCGGCATGGCGGTGATGAGCTACGAGCGCGCCCAGGCCCTGGGCCTCGCGCCCATCGCTCGGGTGCTCTCCACCGGCGTGGCCGGCTGCGATGCCTCCATCATGGGCTATGGCCCGGTGCCGGCCTCGAAGAAGGCGCTGAAGAGCGCGGGCCTGACCATCGACGACATCCAGACCGTGGAGCTCAACGAGGCCTTCGCCGCCCAGGCGTTGCCGGTGCTCAAGGACCTGGGCCTGCGCGACGCCATGGACGACAAGGTCAACCTCCACGGCGGCGCCATCGCCCTGGGCCACCCGCTGGGCTGCTCCGGGGCGCGCATCAGCACCACCCTGCTCAACGTGATGCAGGAGCGTGATACCACCCTGGGCCTGGCCACCATGTGCATCGGCATGGGACAGGGCGTGGCCACGGTGTTCGAACGCCTCAGGTAACCTGCCCGGCCTGATCATCGGCGCGGTGATACGCAGAACGGCACCCTGCTCGGGTGCCGTTCTGCATTGCGCGCTCGGGGCTCAGTCGGGACGTGCCGCGTCGTGCACGGCCAGGCGGGGTTGCGCGTGGCGTTCGGACATCATGCTTTCGGCCTCGACCCAGCCCTGTTCGCGGTAGTAGCGCAGCGCCCCTTCGTGCAGGGGGGCGCTGAGCCCGTCCTGGATCATCGCCTGGGGCGTCAGCTGGCCCAGGGCGGGGTGGGCGGCCTTGAAGCGCGTGAAGTCATCGAAGACGCTGGCGACCAGCCGGTAGACCAGGTCGGGGTCGGTGTCCGCCGTGGTGACCAGGGTGGCCTTGACCCCGAAGGTCTCCACGGCCTGCTGGTCCGGGCCATAGAGGCCGGCGGGGATCGAGGCCCGCGTGAAATAGGGGTAGGCATCCACCAGCAGGTCGACGAAGTCGCCCTGCACGTCGACGATCTCGGCATCGCACAGCCGGATGGCCTGGGCCACAGAGGCGTTGGGATGGCCCACGGTATAGACCATGGCGTCGATGTTGCCGTGGCAGAGCTCCATGGACTGCTGGTCGGCCGGCAGGTCGTGGGTCTGGCGGAAGTTGGTGCGGCTCCAGCCCCGGGCATCCATCAGCCTGAGCATGGTGCCGCGCTGGCCGGAGCCCGGGTTGCCGATGTTCACCGAGCGCTGCTGGAGGTCCTCGAAGTCGCGAATCCCGGCATCACGGCGCACCACCAGGGTGAAGGGCTCGCTGTGCAGCGAGAAGACCGAGCGCAGCGCCTCGTTCGGGCCGTCATTGCGGAACCCTTCGGTGCCCAGGGTGGCGTACAGGTGCAGGTCCGACTGGGCCATGGCGAGCTGCAGCTCGCCGCGTCGCAGCGCGCGCAGGTTGGCACTGGAGCCGTCGCTGGGCTGCGCCCTGCAGGGCATCTCGACGACTCGGCACAGCGCCCGGCCGACCACGTGGTAGACCCCGGCAGGGCTGGCGGTGGCGATGACCAGGGGATCGTCAGCCTGCGCCGACGGCGAGTTCCATAGGAACAGGCTGGTAACGCCGATGCCCAGCAGCCTTGCGGTAATTCCATCATTCCAGAGCTTCATGACTCACCTCGCGTCAGTGAGTCGGCCAGAGGCACTCCAGAACCAATGAGGGGGCTGGACGGAAGCCAAGGGAAAGACTTCACATCGCGTCTGGTCGACGTAGCGTGTTGTTCTGTTGATCTTGTTGTTGTCTTGTTGTCGCGCGATCGGCCGATGCGGCGTTCGGCAAGGCCCGAAAATCCCTGCGGTTAGACGGGCCTCCTTGAGGTATAGCAGGGGCTTAAGGATCGGAAGGGACTATCAACGGAATTTAATCGCATATGGTTAGAGCACGCCGGCGTCCAGCCCTGCGGCCATCGCCATGCCCAGTTCCTCCACCTGGTCGACGAAGTCCTCTTGCCACTCGTCGCGCAGGAGAAGCGGCGCCTGCAGGCCCGAGTGATTGCGCAGGAATCCCAGATACCCGAGTGCGAACATACCTTACGCGCAATGCATGACGACGATAAACTCAGGAAAGCCATCTGCACTAGCTGCTCATGAAAGCCCGTTTTACCGGAACTGCGGACGGCCAAGATAGAAGAAGATCGAGTCATAGCCCCCTTCGGCATGCCCGTAGCCGAGGTAGAGCGGGCCGATAGGACTGTCGGCACCCAGGAAGACACTTCCTGAAGATATGGCGTCATCGAAGAGGTCGCCCTTGTCCTCCCAGACGCCGCCGTACTCGAATGACCCCCCCAGGTACCATGACAGGAAGGGGAGGGCCTCGAACCGCCTGTAGTAGATGGCAGTGAGCACGCCTGCCTGCTGGCCGCTCAGGCTGTCTTCCGTATAGCCCGACAGGTTGAGAAATCCGCCGAGTCGAAAGCGGTCCTGGATGTCGGCCGATCCACTGATGGTCGAGTTGACCAGGCCTCCGAGGCCGACCACATGGCCATTTCCGAGGCTGGTAAAACCGTTGGCGACTAGCCTGACTTGTTCAAACTCGCTATCGCCACCGAGGTCTTCCCGGGCGATGTCGTACTCGACGGCGCCCAGCCAGCCTTCTTCCGGGAAGTTGTAGTTATCCAGGCGATCTACCGCAAGGCGAGCGAAGGCATTCCCGCTTTCATAGCTGAACTCGGGCAGCTCGGGCGAACCTGTCTTGACGACGACTTCACCGTCACGATAGCGATAGCCGAGCCGGGACTCACCATAGACGCTGAGCTCTCGCCCGAGGGCAAGCTCGGCACGTGCCTCCTTGACCCGGTATTCCGCGACCGCATCCCGCCGACCATCGAAGACATCCACGTTGGTGGCACCGTAACGGGCCCCGGTGTAGACGAAATAGCGTGACAGGCTATCGAGGGGTTGGTGCCACTCCGCCGCTAGCAGCGGGTCCTGGCCGATCTGTGTCGCCAGGCGGATTTCGCCGCCCAGGGGGTTGATCCCCGTGCGAAGGTAGGCTGCCCCCAGGTCATAGCTGTTGGTGCCCCGGATATCGCTGGACAGGTCCAGGCCGAACTGGAGGTAGTTCGGCCCCCAGCTCTTGGCGCGTGCGTCGACCAGCAGGCCGGTCTCACCCTGCTCCTCGACGAGGTCGTAGCGAACGTTCTGGAACAGTTCAAGGCCGTAGATGTGTGCGATGTCCTGTTCCAGCTGTTGTCGGTCAAGCGGTTCGCCGGTCCGTTGGCGTATGCGGTCATGAATCATGGCGTCGGATATCCCGGCGTCGTTCTCGATGCGGACGAACTCGATGACCGGCAGGTCACGCGGGGGCCTGGCCGTGCGGGCGGCAAGATGAGCCTGGTAGTCGTCTGCTGGCAGTGACAGCCGCCGCAGTTCGCTCCTCTGCGCATCGGCGGCCTGGTAGCCGATTGGCACCGCATCAGTAGCATTCACGAAGTCGGAGCTGGAGAAATCCCCGAGGGCAGGAATGATCAGGACGTCGGCCTCCGTCAGTGTCGCCAGCTGCTCCTCCACGTTATTGCGGGTCAGGAGTGACGTCAGCTGGCCCGTGATCGCGAAGAGGTTGATGACCTCTTCCGCCGGCTTGATGGGGGTGCTGATATCCACGGCAATCACGATATCGGCGCCCATCTCCCGCACCACGTCCACCGGCAGGTTGTCGGTGATGCCACCGTCCACCAGCAGGCGGCCATCGACCTCGGCGGCGGCGAAGAGGCCGGGTACCGCCATGCTGGCACGCATTGCGGTTGCCAGGTCGCCTTCTCCGAGCACGACCTTCGCTCCACTGCCGATATCAGATGCCACCGCGCGGAACGGGATATGGAGGCGGTCGAAGTCCGTGGTATTGGTCACCGGCAGGGAGAGCGCTCGCAGCGCCAGGTCGAATTTCTGTCCCTGTATGGCACCGGTCGGGAAACGCGGCTTGCCGTCATCGGAAATCCCCAGCCGGGCCTTCACCAGGTAGAGGTCGTCGTCACGCTTGCGCCGGAAGGAGCGCTCGACTCGGGGTGGGGCGTCACTGAAGATATGCTCCCAGTCCATGGTCTTGAGGGCTTGCTCGATCTCATCCGGCGTCATCCCCGAGGCGTAGAGCCCACCGACGATGGAGCCCATGCTGGTGCCGGCGATATAGTCGATGGGGATCTTCATCTCCTCCAGCACCCTGAGCACCCCGAGGTGGGCTGCGCCCCGTGCGCCGCCGCCACTGAGGGCCAGGCCCACCTTCTGGCGGCCCGGCTGCGCGGCCTCGATGTTTGCCGCTTCGGCCTGGGGAAGCAACAGCCCCCCCAGGCAGAAGCCGAGCACGATCAGGGTTCTTGTCACCATCTTTATCATCGTTATCGCCTTCTATCCCCTGGGGTATCGCGGATGCGCGGGATGGGAGCGCCGTCAACGGCCGGGCTGTATCCGGCTGAAGCGGGTTCCCTTCGCTGACCAGCCGCCCATCAACCCCTCGCTGCCGAACGCAAAGGCGGCTACGGCCCCCTGGTTCCTGAGGGTGTCGGCCGAGATGCCGGTGCCCACCTCGACGAGGGTCAGTCCAGCCTCGGCGCCTACCGTCCAGCCATCGCCGCTGCGAAACTTCTCCAGGGCGTCGTCGGTGAAGAAGATGAAGACCTGATTGGTCTTCTGGTAGCCGGCCTGAAAGCCGGCAGAGCCGGCCTCCATCTTGTAATAGTCGGTCGTGCGCCCCTCCACCTGAAGGGCGCCTGTTCCCCACTGGGCCGCTACCAGGAAGCCGACCTTCCTGACATCCGGGATGACCAGCACGCCCTTGGCCTCGCTGAGGTAGTCGTCGGCACCGTCGACCTCGTCGCGAAACGCCCTCAGGGCGTTGGCGACACTGGCCTCGATCTCCGCCGCCGTGGGCGTAGCGGCCTGTACGCTGGTCGTTGTCGCCATCAGGCCGGCAAGGACGATGGCCAGCAAGGCGGTCAGAATAGGTGTCTTCAGGGCTTTCATGTCAGGTTCTCCACGAGGTCATGGGCTACCCATCCATCGGTACGGGGCTAGTTCGGAAACACCAGGGTATAGGTCAGACGCCATCCCCAGCCGTCTGGCCCAGCTTCAGGGGCATCTGCCCAGTAGCGTGTTCCCAGTTGTAGGGACATCGGCTGCTGACCGACACGGAACAGCTGGGTGGCCAGCAGGTTGACCGGAACCGACCACGCCTCGGCCTCCCAGTCGTAGGTGGATTCGCTGTTCAAGGTTAGGGTCGTTAGCGTCGGGGTCGTGTAGGCCAGGAAGGGCTGCATGAACGTGGCACTGACGTCATTGCGATCATCGTCGCCTGCAAACGACCAGACATGATTCACCAGCCCGCCATAGGTCCAGCCGTTCTGCTGCTTCAGGGCCACGGCGGTTGGTCCCGCCGCCCACTTCTCTGCACCCAACAATTCATCACTAGCTGTCGGCAGCAGTAGCGCCGGCCCGGCCCCCCAGATCCAGCCACCGGCCGTCGGCGACTTGGGCGAGAAGAACACGCTCTGGAAGACATCGCCCACGCCGCTCTCGTCGGTACCGGGCGGGAGATCCTGTTGGTCGATCAGCGGCAGGATGGTGCGGGAGATGACATTCCAGTCCGCATTCAGGCTGAAGGGAATCACCGGCTGGATGTTAAGCACCCAGCGGCTTCCCTTGTCCGTCACGCCGATGTTCTCGTCGTAATTGAATTGGAAGGGCACGCTGGTCAGGGACGCAATCGGGTTACTCAGCTTCTTGGCAATTTCCAGGTCATCGCTGGCGGTCGCTGCCATGGTGAAGGCGCAGCCGACCGCTATTGTGGCAACCCAGGCAGCGTAGCGACGACTGCCAGCTTTGGTATCAATTTTAAGTGCCATTTTTTTTCTGCTCCTTACCCCTCAGCATGCCTCAAGCAGTCGCAGCTGCTGCACCTCGCTGGTCGACTGTTTATTCCATCAGCTCAATCTCGCGGAGCCTCCGGTCCTTATCGAACCAGGGCTCGAGGCCCGTAGAGCTGGAAGATCGCGTTCCAGCCACGTTTTTGAACTCACTGCGCGATCTGCATGCGCTGCTTGAAGCGCCCAGCATAGTAGGTGAGGGTCTGGCTGATGGAGTCCCAGGAGAGGTTCTCGCCATCCGCTGAGCTCGGTGCCTTGTCGGTCAGCACCCCCAGCCGCTTGCCACTGACCGAGTCAAGGACTTCGACCTCAAGGACGGCATCGCTCAAGATGATGCGTGCTCCCGCCGCATTGGCGGCCGCTGTGACAACGAAACCGATGGGGGTATACCCCATCAGGCCACGCTTCTTGTTATCCATTTTCACGTCAACGAGAGCCGCACGAATGTAGAGCACTCCAGGTCCAGGCTGACTGACCACGGGAACCTCCGGCTCCAGTGAAATGGTTACCGCTTCCACGAATCCGTCTGCCAGTGCCTTGAGCTCATTGGCCCTGAGCCCCTTCTCCTTGGACTCGGGACTGATATAGATGGTGATCGGCTCTATCATCACCCGGGTGTAGTCCTCTCTCCTGAAATCAGGGCTTTCCCAGATCATGGCCCCGGCACGATCCGGGTCCTGGGAAAGCTCGGGCATCTCCTCGATAAACTCGGACGCCCCGGCCATGGAAACCTGCAGGGCGACAAGCAACGTTCCTGTGGCCAGCGCCAGACGTCGCAGGTGGAATGACACTCTCATCTGACTCTCCTTGTGTTTCTCACGTTTTGCTGTCGCCCGGGCATGATCCCGAAGCGGTGTCGTGTGACTCAGCGGATGGTGTAGCCACGCCCTTCCATGCAGGCGGCGTAGGCGCGGCTGAAGGTGTCCATCTGCTGTTGCTGCTGACTATGTGTCTGCTGCTGCTGCTGCTGGACCTGTTGCTGCTGCATCTGCTGTTGCTGCTGCCGTGCCCGACGTCCCCCAGCCATGGTGCCGACCACGGCGCCGATGGCGGCCCCTTCGCCGGCATCGTCGTTGGCGATTTCGCCAATCAGTGCGCCACCCGCAGCTCCACGCACGGCGCCGCGAAAGCGCTCACCGCCACTGCCCGATGTCGTCCCAGCTTGTGGCGAGGATGGAGTGGGGCTTTGGGTCACGACTGCAGGGTCTATGCCTGTTGACTGCTTGGCCCATGCATGACAAGCGGCCTCGTCACTAGCTTGTTGTGTTGCTGTTTGTCCCTTGGCTGGGTAGACAATTGACTGTTGGGCCGATACGGAAAACCCGAAGCATAGAAACGAAACCCCAAGTAAAATTCGTGGCACAATGTTCATTCAATGGCTTCCATTGACGTTTGAATGTAATTTAATACTGTTTCTTTGATTTTTAGCCAGTCCTTTTTCGGGGTTGAGTCAATCATTATGATCGCCTTTCCAAAATGGTTGCTTTAAGATTTTTGTGAGCCGTGCAACCTTGTCTACATGCTAACCAGAGTGCTGTTGTTTATTTGGCAATAGTTCAGCTTTTTAGATTGGCTAAAAGAACATGAGTTATGATTATGCAGTCGTGGACACGCGGCTGGACGTTCCGCGACGATCAAGGGGGCTTATCGCTACTGCAGGGTGATCAGCTTGTAAAATCCTGTCCCCTTCGCTCCCGCGATGGCGTACCGAACCAGGGCACGCCACACGCTTCGATGCGTCCTAGGGGAAAAACCTCAGAACAATCCGCCAAAGCCGACCACTAAGCCATGAAACGCGGCATCGAACTCGTTCCCGGCGTCTCCCTCAATGTCGTAGTGGAGACGGCGGTAACCGATGCGTGCCGCCCAGGTGTCCGTAATCTTGTACTGGAACTGCGGCCAGAGTTCCCACGTGCTATCGGAATCCCCTGTACCGAAGGAGAGCGTGGGGTTGAAAAGCCAGCGCTCGTTGATCGGCAAGCTGGGCCGAACCACCACCACAGCATCCGTATAGTCCTTGTCACGCTTGAAGGTACCAACGCCGCTGATGGAAAGCTCGTTGTCCAGAGAAAGTTGCCGTGCACCCAACATGACGTCGACGTGCTGGCCAGGCATCCAGCCATCAAATTGGTAGCCCGCGGCCAACGTCCAGATAACGGAATCGGTCTCCAACTCAGCGCTCGCGCCGGATGGCGTATCCACTGCACCAGTGCTCAGGCCGAAGTAGTCAACCTGGCCCCAGAACACCAACCTATCCCGTCTCAGCACCCCCAGTACCGAACCGGCGAGGTCAGTGTTGTCGAGAAGGTCATCAAAGCCAACATCGATCTCGACGTCATTACCTTGAATCGTCGCGTCACCGTCAATACCCGCCGCCCAGAGGTAGGGAGTGATTTCACCACTCCACTGAGCATGCGCTGTTGAAAACCAGACCGACCCGATTGTCGCTACCCCGGCTACGATAACCGTAGGAATGATCGTTCGCATTTGAGGTCCCTCAGTTCACTCCAGATGCCAGAATTTAGGTATAGAGCATTCAGGCGGAAGCGTTCATTGGACCTTGGCCCTACTTGATCCTGCATAATTCGTTCGCCAGAAGAAGTCTGGTCACTCGTACATCGGCTATGAGCAGCCGAGGCGGTTGTCTTTGGAGTCTTGTGGGCAGCCAACCTCACCCGGTCAAGGCTGGCCACCAGCAGGAAGCGAGCCTTGGGTCGGTACGGGTGACCCTGCGGGCGAAGCAATGGGGTAGAGCCCTCCCCACCCGATACAGGCGCCGTTGCGCCCCAATGACAGAAGTGAGGGCCACTGCCCTGCCCACGGTTGAGGAGCCTATCCCATGACCACTTCTCGCGTCGGTGTCGGTATTACCAAGGGGGTCTTCCATACCACGCTGTTGACCGCCATGACCAAGCACGGTAGCGCGTCGAGTATGGCCGTATTCAGGCTCGTTAACTGGTGGCCGTGAGTCACTCCGGAGGTTCTTCCGGCAAGTGCGGGCCGACAATGCCGAGCATCTGACACTGTCTCGCCAACTCTGCCACGCTGCGGACGCGCATCTTCGCCATGACCCGGCTGCGGTGCACCTTCACGGTCTTCTCGGCAATGCCGAGGTCCGCGGCAATCTGCTTGTTGAGCCTTCCACCGACCACATGTTCCAGGACTTCAAGTTCGCGTCGGGTGAGCCGAGCCATCGCCTCGCTGACCCGCTGCTCGGCGGCCAGCCTCGCCAGTGTGCAGGCACTTCGCCGCAGGGCTTCGCGGACTACCGGAAGAAGCGTCTCCTCGGAGGCCGGCTTGATGAGGTAGTCGACGGCGCCATGCTTCATGACGTTGACGGCGGCGCCAAGTTCGCCGTGGCCCGTGAGGAAGATCACTGCCAACGCCGGACTGTGGGTGGCCAGTAATGCTTGCAGTTGAACCCCGTCCATGTCCGGTAAGCCAATATCTAACAGGGCGCATCCCGTTGAATTCTTCGGCAGCGTCGTGAGCATGCTCTCGGCGCTTTCATGACAGGCCACCGCGTAGCCGTTGGCCATGAGAAGTCGCCCGAGGGACCGACGAACGCTGTCGTCATCCTCGACAACGTACACCCGAGGCTCGCTCGTTGCCTGGTTCGTCATGACCTGTTGCCTCGTCCTTCGGCGCGCTGACTCGCGAATTGCGACTCTTGGGCGGGTAACGTAAACCGGAAGGTGGTACCTGGCTCCGGCTCGTTACTCTCTGCCCAGATGCGCCCGTCCTGCCATTCGATGATGTTGCGACAGACGGCCAGCCCGATTCCCATGCCCTCCGGCTTGGTGCTGTAGAAGGGGGTGAAGAGGCGGTGCATCTCGGAAGCCGGTATGCCCTGCCCGCTATCCCATACCGAAACCTGCACCGCCCCGGACTCATCCAGCTCGGCGCGTACATCGACCCGGCGGCAGCCTTCGGGCTGCTGTTCCACGGCGTGGATGGCATTGAGCAGCAGGTTGAGAAGGACTTGCTGGATCTGCGGCTTGCTCATCGTCGCGATGCAACTCGGTGCCAGGTCCCTGCGGCAGACAACACCTTTCAGTGCCATTTCGGCACCCAGCATATCGAGAACCTCGCGTACCGCCTCCGAGAGGTCGTCTGGCTCGTGCGGTGATGGAGTGTGTCGCGTCATATCCCGCAAGGTTCTCACTATCTGGCTCGCACGCTTTGCATCAGCGGCGATGTCGGTCAGCACTTCGCGGATCGGCTCCATCGACAAGGGGTGAGCCTCCAGAAGTCGCAGTCCCGCCTGAGCGTTGCTCAGGGTTGCGGTGAGCGGCTGCATGAGCTCGTGGGCGAGGGAGGCGCTGATCGCGTCGAGTCGTGTGACCCGCTCCATGTGCGTGAGTTGCTGGCGAAGCTCGAGCGCTTCCAGGTCGGCATTCCGCGAGGCTGTCACATCCTCCGAGACGCAGCCGTAGGCCCAGATGTGGTCGTTGGAATCGAATACGGGGAAGCGCCGCGAGCGCAGGAAGCGGATACCATCCGGTGACTGCACCCTCTCCTCCGTCTCCACTTCGTCCCCCTTCGTGAAGGCATCGGTGTCGGCCTGGTGGCTCGTTGTGAGATCCTGGCCCGGGAATAGCTGCCGATCCGTGCGACCCCGCAGCCTGGCCGGGTCAAGACGGTATTCATCCGTGAATGCCTTGTTGGCGAGCAGATACCGTCGATTCCGGTCCTTCAGGGTGATCATCGCCGGGACGTGGTCCAGCAGCGCCTGCATCCAGGTCAGGCGTTGATCGTGTCCTACCGCCGCGCTCATCAGCACGAGCGCGGGAAGCAGACTCAGCTCGAAGGCCGGGGAGGTGTCCGCCAGCTTCAGCAAGCGCATCAGCTCGAGCACGGTACCCACGGTGAACA
This sequence comes from Halomonas sp. CKK8, assembly GCF_029625235.1. NCBI lineage: Bacteria > Pseudomonadati > Pseudomonadota > Gammaproteobacteria > Oceanospirillales > Halomonadaceae > Halomonas > Halomonas sp. CKK8. Next base: position 1,143,245 of record NZ_CP121193.1, read on the forward strand.
CGGCGAGTGCCACGCCGACAGCCAGGTGGCGGCCTGCCGTCCCCGACCGATACCGCCGTCGGCAGGCGAGGATGCCGTCAAGCTGGGCCGTTACCAGCCCCAGGAGCAGGGCGGTATAGAGGAGGGTGGGGGCAGAGAGTGGGGCCTCCGGTCGCTCTGCGGCATGCCACGGAGCCAAGCCATCTGCAAGAGGCCCCGTGGCGGGAACACCAGCAACGCCGAGCGCAATGATCAGGACGTAGAGACTCAGCGCGATACGCGGCCATCGGGGACGAGCGTTGGTGAATTCGACCAGGAACCAGGGCAAGACGGCGAACGCCATTGCGGCGGTGATGACCTCGGCGCGCCACCCGCCCGTGAGCGCATCATACGAAAGCGGGTGATGGCCGATGGCTCGCACGGCGAGATGTCCGGCCATCAGCGCGCAGAAGACGGCAAACAGCTGCTGGGAACGCTCGACGTGTCGCCCACGGCTCGACATCCCGTGGTGGAAAGCCCCGAGCAGGCACACACCCGCCAGCACGAAGAGGGCTGACGCGTAGATCTCATCCCGCATATTGGGTACCTCACAAGCGCCGCCACCAAGGTTGGCAGCGATGCTTGCCCCGACTTCCTTCCAGACTAGCCCAGATTCCCAATAGGGTGTTGATGCAGATCAAGTCGTCATCACCCTGGCCGACCACCAGGGAATCAGCGCCTGAAGGGGAAGGGGCGGCGATGGGGAGGGCGTGCATCGCCTTCCGTGATATCGAGATGGGCCCGAATATCGGGCGCCCCCGGGCTCCATGCCAGCCCGCTCCGGGTGCCGACTCGTCCATTGCATCAGCCATCGTTCTGGTTCAACGCGGTCACCCACTCGATGGCGTCGAGCAATGCCTTGTCGTCGACAGGCTTGCTGAAGAACAGTTTTGCCCCGCGGCGTTTGGCCATTCGGCGGGTGAGCTCGTCGTCAGTCGCCGAGAGGGCAATCACCGGTATGTCAATGCCCCGCTGACGCATGCGTTCGATCGTCAGTAGCCCGCTTGAACCTGGCATGGTGATATCCAGGAGCAGGCAGCAACGATCTGTCTTGTTGAAACGCACGGCGTCGAGAAAGTGGTCGGGAGCGTCGAAAACGGCGACCTGGAACCCGGCGGCGCCTAGCAGTCGCAACAGGCTACGACGCACGGAAGCATCGTCATCGACCACGAACACGGACACATCTGAGCGATTCGATGCCAACTCATGGCCCTCCTGCATGAACTAGAAGGTTTAGACCTTTTCCAGTCCTGGCGTCATTGGCCCTTGGTCCCACTTTGCATTTTCGTGCCTGGCGATTCGGCCAGCGCGGATCAGCCGTTGCCCACTTTCCGTAAGAGCCAGTCGATGATCGGCAGTGTGGAGATGGTACGTGTTTTCAACTTCTACCCAACGCCAGGCGCTGAGAGCGGCACGAAGCGAAGAAGCCTTTGCCAACCCTATGTTTTCGACAGGGCCGCGATGAAACGCGATGGGACCAAGGTCCAACTACCGCCTACCAGGCCAAGTGCCTAGGCTTTTTTCCAGCGACGAGTCGTGTGCCATCACCATTCGGCTCCCGATTTCAGGCGTACCGATAACTAGCCATTGCTGAAAAAGCCGCATTCGGCTCGATTGCGAGGCATGTCATTCCTGGTCGGAAGGCTCAGGAGTCGTCATACGGCTACTGCCGTGAAAGGGCGCCGCTCCGGCCCTGCCCAAGATCGTGTAGGTGAGGCAACACGTACCCTCGGGGACCTGGGAGGAGTGCTGATATGCGTGGGTGGTTGTGAGCTGTCCAGTTTTTAATCCGGTTCAACAGCAAAGGACACACAAGATGACAATACGTGAAAGTCTCACAAGACTCATCACGCTGGGGTGCATCACGGCGCTGCTTGCGCTTCCACAGGTCCAGGCTCACGCCCAAGACAAGATCAGCGCAGCGGAGGCGCGTGCCATCGCCAAGGAAGCCTACATCTACGGTTATCCCATGGTGGACGGCTACCGCATCCAATACGGCTACTTCGTTGACAAGACCGACCCCGAATACAAGGGACAGTGGAATGAGATCCACAACATCCCGCGCGTCTACACCCCGGAGGACAAGGCCGTCCAGACGCCCAATTCCGACACGCCGTATTCCTTTATCGGTGCAGACCTCCGGGCCGAACCGCTCGTTCTGACGGTCCCGGAAATTCCAGAAGGCCGCTATTATTCGATTCAGTTCATCGACGCCTATACGTTCAACTTTGCTTATGCCGGCAGCCGAACCACCGGTAACGAAGCGGGTAGCATCATGCTGGCTGGCCCGAATTGGAAGGGCGAGAAACCGCAGGGGATCAAGAAGGTCATACAGTCCGAGACCGAGATAAACGTGCTCATCTATCGCACTCAACTTTTTGATCCGTCCGACATCGACAACGTGAAAAAAATCCAGGCCGGATACAAGGTGGAGCCGCTCTCGTCCTTTCTCGGCACCGCAGAGCCTACCCCGGCCCCGGACATCGACTACATCAAGCCGATCAGCCAGGAAGAGCAGAAAAGCTCTCTAGAGGTGTTCAATATCCTGAATTTCATCCTGCAATTCAGTCCGACTGTTCCGTCCGAGAAGGAACTCATGGAAAGGTTCGCCAAGATTGGCATCGGCGCCGGAAAGACCTTTGATCCCAAAAATCTTTCCCCTGAAATGAAGAAAGCCTTCGAGGAAGGCATAGTCGACGCTTGGAATGAATTTGCGGACGGCGCGAAGTTATTGGCAGAAGGTAAAATTACCGCCGGCGATGTCTTCGGCACTCGCGCATCCATGAAAAACAATTACTTTTATCGCTGGCTCGCAACCATTGGCATCTGGGGAAATTCAAAACAGGAAGCGATGTACCCTATTTATTTTACTGACGCTAGCGGCCAAAAGCTCAACGGCGCTAACCGCTATACTCTGCATTTCCCCAAGGGAAAACTGCCACCAGCGCATGCATTCTGGTCGCTCACCATGTATCAGCTGCCGGAGAGCTTGCTGGTGGACAATCCCATCGACCGCTACCTCATCAACTCACCGATGTTGCCGGACATGAAAATGGATGCCGATGGCGGCCTCACGCTCTACATCCAGCACGAGTCACCCGGCAAGGACATGGAATCGAATTGGCTTCCGGCACCCAAGGGACCATTCTCATCTTACCTGCGTATCTACTGGCCGAAGCCCGATGCGCTCACCGGAAAATGGAACCCTCCGCCGGTAAAGCAAGTGCCCTAGCACAATGAATCGGCCTGACATTGGGATTCGTCAGGCCAGCTAGCAAGTCGCTCAACCGGAGCGGCGGTTGGCGCGGAATCTATAATCAACGCCTCTGCCGCCGCCCGGTTAGCTCAGGCGTTGGGCGGCATGATACAAGGACTATTCTATGCCCGATATAACGGCTATTCGCGACATCTCGCGAACCTGGCCACTACCGAGGCGTGAGGTACGGTGAGTTTCCAGCAGATACTTGATTCACTGCCGATCGGTGGCGTCTTCGTAGCGTTCACCATCTTCGCGCTGACCGTTATCGAGGTTGGTTACCGCTACGGGTATTGGTGGCAGGAGCGCACGCATGACGAGAAGGAGGGCCCCACGGGCATGATCGTGGGCTCGCTCCTGGCCCTTATGGCGTTCCTGCTCGCGGTCGCGATGGGGATGTCATCCGATCGCTTCGACACGCGCCGCGGGCTCGTGCTGGCCGAGGCGAATTCCATAGGTACCACTTACCTCAGGGCCGGCTACCTGCCAGAGCCGGCCTCGAGCGAGATCCGGGATCTGCTCCGCGAGTACGTTCCCCTGCGCATCGCGACCGACGATCTGGCAGACGTCCGAGTGAGAATAGCTCGATCGGTCGAGCTTCAAGAGAAGCTCTGGTCAGTCGCCGAGGAGTTGGCCCGCGCCACACCCGAATCTGACGTCCTGGCCCTGTTCATTGACTCACTGAACGAGACGATCGACCTAAATGAGACGCGGGTAACGGCGGGCATCTACGCACGCGTACCCGAAACGATCATCCTCCTCCTCTTCTGCGGCTCGATGCTGACGCTGGGGATGGTGGGCTACAACGCAGGCTTGATCCAGCGGCGCAGCCCCATCACTACCATCGTGCTGATCGCCCTCCTTGGTGCGGTTATCACCCTCGTGGTCGATCTTGATCGACCGCGCGACGGATTCCTCAAGGTGAGCCAGCAGCCGCTCATCGATCTGCAGGAGCAGGTCGGAGCACTTCCGCCGGCGAATCCACCTAAGTAGCTGGCGTGCAACCCAACGAAGCGCTCCATCCGACGGCCAACCGCGCTTCGCGGGCTGTCCGCGGCTGAGCTGAAACGTTATCTAGCCTATCAACTGCGTAGTTCAATACGGAGTTCAACGAGAAGGGGAACACCATCATGAGAACTTGTACCGGAGTTGCTCTTTCCGGCCTTCTGCTTCTAACGCCCATATCATCGTTCGCGAGTGCCCAAGTCGAAGCAGGACCGGAGGAAGCCCCCGAGATCGCCAAGGAAGCCGATATCTACGGCAATCCGGTGGTGGGTAACTATCGAATCCAGTATGCCTACTTCGTGGACAGGATAGAGTCCAGAGTTCAGGGCGCCGTGGAACCAGATCTATAACATGGCTCGGGTTTTCACGCCTGACGACAAAGCGATTCAGACCGCTAATGGTCAGCCTTTTTCGGACAGCGCCTGAAGAGTCGTTAACCGTGGGAGAACAAGACCCGATGGAACTGAGAAAAAAGCTGATCCACGAGCTAAAATCGGTGGGACTTGCAACGCTTTATTTTGGCTGCTGGTTGGCCCCCTTTCTCTTGCTGAAGCAGCTCATTCTGGCGGAATACCAGATTGAATTCAGTGGTATGTCCAAGGCGGTTGTGGGCGCGCTGATCCTGTCCAAGGTCGTGCTGGTGATGCAGCACGTGCCCCTGGGGAGCTGGGTGCGGCGTCAATCAGCATGGGTAGATGTTGTACTGCGTACCACCTTGTACGCTCTTGGCGTGCTGGTCGTCCTGTTGCTGGAAAAGGGCTTCGAGGGAAGGCACGAGTATGGCGGCCTTATTCCCTCGCTGAGTGCGTTGTTCCGAGACCTGGATATGCCCCACGTCTGGGCGAACGTCATCTGTCTGTCGGGTGCTTTGCTGGGTTACAACATCTTGTCCGTGATCCGCACACGCCTGGGCGTGGGCGTGCTGGTAAGGATGTTCCTGACCCCCCTGCCGAAAGAGCCAGCAGGGAACGGCGACTGAGCCGCTCGTCAATAATACCGGGTAACCTTGCCGGTCGCCTATCGGTTTGGACTCTTTCCCCAACAACTGCCTCATCCAACCGGTGAACGCCCGGCCTGTGCTGCAGTAGTTATAAAGACTGAGGGCGGTGCAGGGGCGCCGCATTCAGCCCCGATGGCCACATCTTGCGTCCTACGCCATGAGGTAGGGGGGGGGCCTTGAGGCGCTGCTGCAATATTAAGTGGGCCCAAGGTCCAACTACCGACCTCGCGGCGAAGCACCTAGGCTTTTCCAGCAGAGAGATTAGCCTACAAGTTCCCGCTGCACCCTTAGGGCGCAATGGAGAAGTCCTTATCTGGCAGGCTGTCTCGCACTGGTGATGGTTGGCGGTTTTTTATGCCCATGGAGGGTATCGGACATGCGCTCCAGACAGTCCATCGTATCGCGGATCGCGAGGGAACCCTTGGTGCACTTCCTGCTGATCGGAGGAGTGCTTTTTGGACTCTATGGCGCCACGGCAGACCCGGAAACCACTTCGCCTGACAACCGGATCGTGATGACGGCGGGGGATATCGAGCGGCTGGAAACGCTGTGGCAGAAGCGTTGGCAACGGCCCCCGACAGACGCCGAGGTCGCCGGCCTCATCAATGAACAGGTTCGCGAGGAGGTGCTCTACCGCGAGGCGCTGGCGCTCGGGCTCGACCGCGACGATACGGTGATTCGCCGTCTGCTGAGACAGAAGTTCGAGTTCGTCACCCAGGACCTCGCCGCGTTGCGCGAGCCGTCTGCCGAGGAACTCGCCGCCTGGTTCGAGGCCAACCGCGAGCAGTATCGCACGCCGCCCCGGCTCTCCTTCACTCAGGTCTACTTCGACCTGGATCGGCGCGGCGCGGCAGGCGAGCAGGCGGCCCGAGTGGTGCTGGCAAGCCTGCGCGCGGGCGATGCCGGTCCGGACGGGTTGGGTGACGGCAGGCTGCTCGATCGAACCTATCGTGGCAGCACGGTACGGGAGGTCGCACTCCTCTTCGGACAGGACTTCGCGAACGCGCTCATGCGACTCGAGCCAGGCGTCTGGTCCGGGCCGATCGCGACCGGCTACGGATTGCATCTGGTCCGAGTGGAGGGGCGGCAGGCGGGCGTGACCCCGCCGCTCGCGGAGATAGAGGCGAAGGTCCGGGCAGACTGGGCGCACGTGCAACGTCAGGAAGCGAACGAGGCGATCTATCACCAGCTCCTCGCCCGCTACGAGGTGGTGATCGAGGAAGAAACCGACGCAATGCCGGCTGGGCTGGCAATGGGCAGGGGGCAGCCGTGATCGCCCGGCTCGCTATCGCATTGGCCGTGTTGCTGTTGTGGGTGACGCCCGCAAGCGCCCATGAGTCGCGCCCGGCCTATCTCGACATTCGCGAGTTGCCATCCGGCCAGTATGAGGTGCTCTGGAAGCGGCCGGCACGCGGTGACCAGGCGCTGGGCCTTTCGGTCGGCTGGCCCGGGTCCTGCTCCGAGGTTGCCGCCGGCACCGGCCGTGCCGTCCCCGGCGCGCTGGTCGAGCGTGGCCTGATCGACTGTGGTGCGGATGGCCTCGTCGGTCAGCGCATCGTCATCGAGGGGCTTGAAGGCATGCGCACCGATACGCTCGTCCGGGTCGCATTCGGTGATGGTACCGCACAGACCAATCTCGTGAAGCCATCCGCCCCGTGGGTGGACATCGAGGGCCCTCGCCCCGCGCTTGCCGTCTCCGGCGAGTACTTCGTCCTGGGCATCGAGCATATCCTGCTCGGGCTTGACCATCTGCTCTTCGTTCTCGGATTGACGCTGATCGTTCGAGGAACCGCGTTGCTGGTCAAGACCATCACCGCCTTCACGATCGCGCACAGCCTGACGCTTGCCGCCGCCACCCTCGGCGTCGTCGCCGTGCCGCAGGCGCCGGTCGAGGCGGTGATCGCGCTCAGCATCCTCTTCCTGGCCAGCGAGCTGGCGCGGCAGGGGCGCGGGGAGCCGGGACTCACCGCGCGGCATCCTTGGATCGTGGCATTCGCCTTCGGTCTTCTGCATGGCCTCGGATTCGCGGGGGCGCTGGCGGAGGTCGGCCTGCCCTCCGCCGAGATTCCGCTGGCGCTGCTGACCTTCAATCTCGGTGTCGAGGCGGGACAGCTCGCCTTCGTCGCCGCCGTCGCCGCCTGCCTTTGGGCCTGGCGTCGTGTGAGTGTTGCACCCTCGCGATGGGGGGCGGGCGCGTCCGCCTACGCCATCGGCTCGCTGGCGGCCTTCTGGCTGATCGAGCGCGTGACAGGGTTCGTATGACCACAGCGGATGGGACTGTACGACCAACCCTTTTGATTCGAGCGATGGAAGGAGAAAGACAATGTCCTGGGAAACGCTTCACCGAGTTCTACTTGCCGGCTCAACGGCAGCCGTATTGAGCCTTCCGGCCGTGGCGCAAGAACGTTCGACCGTGGGAATCAACACCAGCACGATGGATGAGGAAGCTCTTCAGGGTATCCAGCAGCCGCGACCGTACTCGCCTTATGCCGGGCGCAATTTCCCCACGCGGCCGTTTTTCGGCGACACGCACCTTCACACCGGCATGTCCATGGACGCCGGTGCCGCCGGCGCGCGGCTCATGCCGCAGGACGCCTACCGCTTTGCAAAGGGTGAAGAGCTCATGGCCTCGAGCGGTCAGCAGGTGAAGCTTTCGCGCCCGCTCGATTTCCTGGTCGTCGCCGACCATTCCGATAACATGGGGTTCTTCCCGCAGCTGCTCTCGGGCGCCCCTTCCTCGCTGGCGGATCCAACGGGAAGAAAGTGGTACAACATGGTCCAGTCCGGCAAGGGGGTGGAGGCGGCACTCGAGATCGTCAACTCTTTCTCGGATGGATCCTTCCCGAAGGATCTGCTGTCGATGCCGGGCGCGAGTATCTATCGCTCGGCCTGGGAGGAAACCATCGAGGCGGCCGAGGCGGCCAACGAGCCGGGCCGTTTCACCGCCTTCATCGGCTATGAGTGGACCTCGAACTCCGGCGGCAACAACCTGCACCGCAACGTTATCTACCGCGATGGCGGAAGCTATGCCCGGCAGATGGAGCCCATGGTGACCCTGGCGCCCTGGGGCAGCGACAACCCCCGCGAGCTCTGGAAGTGGATGCAAGCCTACGAGGAGAAGACCGGCGGCGACGTACTCGCCATCGCGCACAACGGCAACCTCTCCAACGGCCGCATGTTCCCGCGCATCGAGTCCTTCACCGGTCAGCCAATCGATGATGCCTATGCCGAGGGCCGGGCGCGCTGGGAACCGCTCTACGAGGTGACGCAGATGAAGGGTGACGGCGAGGCCCACCCCTTTCTCTCGCCGAACGACGAGTTCGCCGACTATGAGACCTGGGACAAGGGCAACCTGGTCCTGAGCGAGGCGAAGACGCAGGACATGCTGGAGTTCGAGTATGCCCGCTCGGCGCTGAAGAACGGGCTGGCCCTCGCGCCGGAGCTCGGCACGAATCCCTACAAGTTCGGCCTGATCGGTTCGACCGATTCGCATACCGGCCTCGCCACCGCCGAGGAGGAAAACTTCTTCGGCAAGGTCTCGAGCATGGAGCCGGGGCCGGAGCGGATCAAGCGACCCTTCATGAGGCGAGGTGACCTGCAGATCATGGAGTGGGAGGTGACCGCCTCCGGCTACGCCGCCGTGTGGGCCACGGAGAATACCCGTGAAGCGATCTTCGATGCCATGGAGCGGCGTGAGGCCTATGCCACCACCGGCAGTCGCATTATCGTCCGCTTCTTCGGCGGCTGGGATTATACGCCCGAGGATGCGCACAGTCGGCTCCCGGCCGAGACCGGCTACACCAAGGGGGTGCCCATGGGCGGGGACCTCAGCGATGCGCCGGAGGGCAAGGCCCCGACCTTCCTCGTCGCCGCGCTCAAGGATCCGATCGGCGCCAACCTCGACCGCATACAGATCATCAAGGGCTGGGTCGATGCCAACGGCGAGACGCAGGAAAAGGTTCATGACGTGGTCTGGAGCGATGCCGATGAGCGCGAGCTGGGCACCGATGGCACGCTGCCCCCGGTCGGCAACTCGGTGAACACGGCCGAGGCGACCTGGACCAACACCATCGGAGCCCCCGAACTGATCACGGTCTGGACCGACCCGGACTTTGACGCCTCTCAACGCGCCTTCTACTACGCCCGCGTTATCGAGATCCCAACCCCGCGCTGGACCGCCTACGACGCCAAGTTCTACGGCTTGACGATGCCGGACGAGGTGCCGATGACCACGCAGGAGCGGGCCTACACCTCGCCAATCTGGTTCACCCCGAAGGGCTGAGTGTTAACCAAGAAGGCGGTCCCAGGACGGCCGCCTCTCGGACCTCTCCTCGAGACCGTGTTTCTGCGCTCGAAACAAGCGGCACTGATCACGAGAGGAGGGCCGATGAGAGCATATGGAAGGATCTCTTGACCAAATTATCTACGCGAACGTGAGAAACAGCACACTAGAGAATCCCGCTTTCCAGCCCTGCGGCCATCGCCATGCCCAGTTCCTCCACCTGGTCGACGAAGGCCTCCTGCCACTCGCCGCGCAGGGTCAGCGGTTCCTGCACCCACTTCCAGCGCAGGCCGGTGACGATCCCCTCCACCGCCCGGCGGGTGCCGGTGCCGTCGCGGCCGGCGCGGATATAGAGCGCGCAGGGCAGCCCCTGCTTCTCCTCCAGCACCGGGTAGTAGCTGCGGTCGAAGAAGTCCTTCAGGGCGCCGCTCATGTAGCCCAGGTTCTCGGTGGTGCCGAGCAGGATGGCATCGCAGCCCAGCACATCCTCGGGGCCGGCCTCCAGGGGTGGCTTCACGGTGACCTCGACGTTCTCGATATCGGGGTGGCGGGCTCCACGCTCGGCGGACTCGCGCAGCCGGAGGGTATTGGGCGAGGGGGCATGGGCGACGATCAGCAGGCGAGGCATGGCGGTCTCCCGGGTTGAACTCGTGGCTTGCGGCCATCATGCCATGGAGAGGTGGCGTTGACAGGCGCCGGGCTTTCTCCGACGCTGAGTCGGCGCTGTCTCACCGTCTCGCCAAAACGTAGACATCTTCAACTCTTGGATATCCAGGGAGGTTGATCACCATGGCCTTTGCTCTCTCGACCATGCAGCTCGAAAGCTCCGCCTTTGCGGCGGGGGGTGCCATTCCGACGAAATACACCGGGGAGGGGGACGACGTCTCGCCGGCCCTCAGCTGGCAGGGCGCCCCGGAGGGCACCAAGGGCTTCGCGGTGATCTGCCATGACCCGGATGCCCCCCTGGTGCAGAACGGCAGCTACGGCTTCGTGCACTGGGTGCTCTACAACCTGCCCGCCGCCACCAGCGAGCTCAAGGAGGGCAGCGGCGAGGGCACCCCGGGGCTCAACGACTTCGGCAAGAACGGCTATGGCGGCCCCATGCCGCCGGAGGGCCACGGTGTGCACCAGTACTACTTCTGGGTGCTGGCGCTGGACAAGGCCACCGACCTGCCGGAGGGCCTCTCGCTGCCCGAACTGCTCAAGCAGGCGGAGCCCCACCTGATCGGCATGAACCGCCTGGTGGGCACCTATCAGCGGGACTGATGGGCGCGACGCCTGATCGCGCCCCGGCAGAGCAAGGCGGGCCCGCGTCGCTTTACGACGCGGGCCCGCGGCGTCTGTTGCCCATGGCTCAGGTGACGGCCTCGCTCGGCTCCGGGGCGGCCACGTCGTCGTGGTCGATCACCAGGTGCTCCAGTTCCTCGCAGAAGGCTTCCAGGGCCTCGCTGGTGTGCCCCGGCCGGCGATGTAGCTCGATCTCCACCTGGCCCAGGGGCGGCAGGCCTTCCGCCTCGCCGACGATGCGACACCCCTCGGGCACGCTGCGCGGGGTCTTCACCGTCATCGCCAGGCCCGCCTGGACCGGCAGGTTGATGCCGGTGGGCGACTGGCTGGAGTAGTGGACCTCCCAGCGTCGCTCCTCGCGGCCCAGGGCCGAGAGGGCATGGGCGCGGAAGATGCATCCCTCCGGGTTGAGCGCCAGGGGCAGGGTCGCCCAGTCGGCCGGCGAGACGCCTTCGGCCACCACCCACACCATCGGCTCCCAGCCGAGCAGCTGGCCCGACTGGGTCGGCAGGTGGCGGATCGACAGCACCACGTCCAGCAGTCCCTCCTGGAAGCGCTTCACCAGGCTGGCGCTCATGTCGCAGTGGATCTCCAGGCGCGTGTCGGGGAAGCGCTCGGCGTAGCGGGGCAGCAGGGCGGGCAGATAGGCGGCGGCCTGCTCCTCGGAGGTGGCGAAGCGGATCAGCTCGCCGCGCCGCGTGTCGCCCAGGGCCTCCCGGGCCTCGTCCTCGAGCTTGAGCATGTGACGGGCATAGGGCAGCAGTCGCTCCCCCGGGGCGGTCAGCAAGACGCTGCGGCTGGTGCGTTCCAGCAGCGCCTGGCCCATCTGGTCCTCGAGACGCTTGATCTGCAGGCTCACCGCCGACTGGGTGCGATGCAGCACCTTGCCGGCGGCGCTGAAGCCCTGGCACTCGGCCACGGTGACGAAGGTGCGAAGCAGCACGGTATCCATGAACAATGAGCTCTTGAAATTGGTTGTATCTCAATCATTCATTTTCATTATGAATGAGGCGTCACTATGCTGTCCAGCGACATCCCGCAACACTCAGGAGCAGGAGAGCCATGCAGGCAACCGCTGACGTCCAGACGACCAACACCCTCGATGGCCTGATCGACCTGGCCCGCTATCCCGTCAATGACCTGGACGGCGAGGCCGGCCGCGCCCTGATCGAGCAGTGCCGTCGCCAGCTCGACGAGGACGGCTGCGTGGTGCTCAAGAACTTCGTCCCGGAGGACGCCCTGGCGCGGCTCGAGCGCGAGACCGAACGCCTCTCGCCGGAGGCGCACTACAACCAGACCGAGACCAACCCTTACAACAGCGCCGGCGATGCCGAGAAACCGGCCAGCCATCCGGTGAACCGCTTCGACGACCGCACCAACGGCTTCGTGGCCGGCGATCGCATCGATGGCGACACCATCATCCGCCAGGTCTACGAGCATCCCGACTTCCAGCGCTTCATCGGCGCCGTGGTGGGCATGGAGGAGATCCACCAGTACGCCGACCCGCTGGCCGACCTGGTGGTCAACGTGCTGCGCGAGGGCTGCCAGCATCCGTGGCACTACGACACCAACGAGTTCATCGTCACCATGATGACCCGCCAGTCCCACGGCGGCGGCCGCTTCGAGTATGCCCCGGGCATCCGCAGCCCGGAGGGCGAGAACTTCGCGGAGGTGGAGAAGGTGATCGACGGCGACCGCACGCGCCTCAAGTCGCTCGACCTCCAGCCCGGCGACCTGCAGGTCTTCTTCGGCCGCTATTCGCTGCACCGGGTCACCCCGGTGGAGGGCGACAAGGAGCGCCACACCGTGATCTTCGCCTACGCCAAGGAGCCGGGCTTCATCGGCCGCCCCGAGCGCGCCCAGCGCATCTTCGGCCGCATGGCGCCGGTCCACGAGCGGCTCCTCGAGGAGGGCATGGACCGCTCGGACAGCCTGGCCGACTGAGCCCCGACGTCGCTTCCTGCTACCTCCCTTGCCGATGGCCGCGCGTGCAGGCGGCCATCCCCCTGACGACACAGCGAGAGACCCCATGAGCATCGTAGAGTCAGAGAAACTGACCGACAGCGAACCGGACCACATTCCGGTGGTGCCGTCCGCGCCGATGGCCAACGGCGACAGCATCCCGACCGCCTTCGACCCCGTGCAGCTACGCGCCGGGCGCCTGGCGCGCCTGCGCGCCATGATGGCCGAGCAGGGCTACGCCGCCCTGGTGCTGTTCGACCCCAACAACCAGCGCTACGCCACCGGGTCGCGCAACATGTTCGGCTACTTCCTGCGCAACTCCACGCGCTACATCTACGTGCCGCTGGAAGGCCCGATCATCCTCTTCGAGTACCCGGGCAGCGCGCATATCTCCACCTGGCTGGAGACCATCGACGAGTCGCGCACCTCCAAGGTGGTGTGGTCGGCGGTGAACCAGCGCGACAACCTCTCCTCGGACCCCTTCGGCCTGGAGATCGCCGAGCTGGTCCAGGAACATGGCCGCGGCAACAGGAAGGTGGGCCTGGACCGCTGCGCGCTCAACCTGGCCCGCTCGCTGGAGGCCCAGGGGCTGGATGTCTTCGACTGCATGCAGGACACCCTGCACTGCCGGCGCATCAAGACCCCCGAGGAGATCGCCTGCCTGGCCCAGTCCATGGCGGCAAGCGAGGCCTCGGTGGCCGAGGTGGAGGCCGCGATCAAGCCCGGCGTCACCGAGAACGAGCTCTTTGCCATCATGTACGGCGAGGTGATCCGCGGCGGTGGCGAGTTCATCGAGACCCGCCTGCTCAACTCCGGGCCGCGCACCAACCCCTGGTTCCACGAGGCCAGCGACCGCAAGATCCGCCCCGGCGAGCTGGTGGCCCTGGACACCGACACCATCGGCTGCCACGGCTACTACTCCGACTTCTCGCGCACCTTCCACGTCGGGCCGGGCCGGCCCAGCGCCTACCAGCGCGAGCTCTACCGCATGGCCTATGACCAGGTGCACCACAACATGGGCATCCTCAAGCCCGGCATGAGCTACCGCGAGATCGCCGAAACGGCCTGGAAGATCCCCGAGCGCTTTCTGGATCGCCGCTACCCCTCGATCATCCACGGGGTGGGCATGCACGGCGAGACACCGCTGGTGGCGCACCACATGGACTTCGACCGTTTCTCCAAGGACGGCGTCCTCGAGCCCGGCATGGTGGTCTCGGTGGAGAGCTACATCGGCGAGGTGGGCGCCGCAGACGGCGTCAAGCTCGAGGAGGAGGTGCTGATCACCGACACCGGGGTCGAGAAGCTCTCCCGCTACCCCTTCGACGAGGCCCTGCTCGGCCGTGAATACTGATCCACAAGGACGCGACATGCAGACCCTGACCCACTGGATCGGTGGCGAGCGCCTGGACGGCGACCGCCACCTGGACGTGACCAACCCCGCCAGCGCCGAGGTGATCGGCCGCGTGCCCCTGGCCGATACCGCCACCGTGGAGCGCGCCATCGACGCCGCCCGGGCGGCACAGCCCGCCTGGCGCGACACCCCGCCGGCCAAGCGCGCCCAGGTGATGTTCCGCTTCAAGATGCTGCTGGAGCGCGACGCCGATGAGCTCTGCGCCCTGGTTGCAAAGGAGCACGGCAAGGTGCTCGAGGACGCCATGGGCGAGCTCAAGCGCGGCATCGAGAACGTCGAGTATGCCTGCGGCGTGCCGGAGCTGCTCAAGGGCGAATACTCCCATAACGCCGGCCCGGGCATCGACACCTGGTCCAACCACCAGCCGCTGGGCATCGTCGCCGGCATCACGCCGTTCAACTTCCCGGCCATGGTGCCGCTGTGGATGTATCCCATGGCCATTGCCTGCGGCAATGCCTTCATCCTCAAGCCCTCCGAGCAGGTGCCCTCCGCCGCCCTCAAGATGGCAGAGCTGCTGGAGGAGGCGGGCCTGCCCGCTGGGCTCTTCCAGGTGGTGCACGGTGACCGCGAGGCCGTGGAGGCGTTGATCGACGCCCCCGACGTCAAGGCACTCAGCTTCGTCGGCTCCACCCCGGTGGCGAGATCGATCTACCGCCGCGGTGCCGACAACGGCAAGCGCGTGCAGGCGCTGGGCGGGGCCAAGAACCACGCCGTGGTGCTGCCCGACGCCGACCTGGACAATGCCGCCAGCACCCTGATCGGCGCCGCCTTCGGCAGTGCCGGCGAGCGCTGCATGGCGATCTCGGTGGCGGTGTGCGTGGGCGATGCCACCGCCGATGCCCTGGTGGCGAAGGTCCGCGAGCAGGCCCGTACCCTCAAGATCGGCGCCGGGACCGAGAAGGGCCTCGACATGGGCGCCCTGGTCAACGCCGCCCACCGCGACAAGGTGGCGGGCTATATCGAACAGGGCGAGGCGGCCGGCGCCGAGCTGGTGGTCGACGGCCGCCAGCATCCGCTGGTGACGGAATCGCCGGGCTACTTCCTGGGCGCCACCCTGTTCGACCGGGTGACCCCGGAGATGGGCATCTACCGCGACGAGATCTTCGGCCCGGTGCTCTGCGTGGTGCGCGTCGAGACCTTCGAGGAGGCCATCGCGCTGATCAACGCCCACCAGTACGGCAACGGCACCTGCGTGTTCACCCGCGACGGCGAGGCCGCCCGGCGCTTCAGTGATGCCATCGAGGTGGGCATGGTGGGCATCAACGTGCCGCTGCCCGTGCCGGTGGCCTTCCACAGCTTCGGCGGCTGGAAGGAGTCGCTGTTCGGCGACCTCCACGCCTACGGCCCCGATGCGGTGCGCTTCTACACCCGCCGCAAGGCCGTCTCCCAGCGCTGGCCCGCCCAGAGCACACGGGAACGGGCCCAGCTGAACTTCCCCTCCAACTGACGCTGAGCCGCCAACCCAGGCACATGCATCGCCCATCCCTCGTGGATGGGCGATGTCGTTTCTGTCAGCTTGATTTCCCCTGGTATGATCCTCGTCCTGCCCTCCATGCCCGTGCCCACGCAAGGCGGCGCCACTTTGCAGGTACGGCTCCCGCCTTGCCGAAGCTCTTGTCGTCAATCACGACGGAGGGCCGTGGTAAAAGCCTACATCGCGCAAGTTAACGCTTACTTCTGTGGCGGAAGAGTTCAATCACCCGGGCAATATTAGGGAATTGCGTCTACCATGGGGCCATGTTCGGCCATGGAATAGGGCAGATGGGATGCCAAAGAAATCCACCGCGCTCGTTCAGCGGGCCTTGGACCCCGTCCACTGCAACGGTTTTCGTAGGAGCGCTGCTTGCAGCGCGAATGAATGGCTGATTTCGACCCAAAGCGGTCATGCCGCACATGCTGCGGGCAGATCGAGTAGTGTTATGCCGCCGGCGAAATAATTGGTTTTAGCTTGATAGCGAGCTTCTTATCAAAGGCTCTAGAAATGGAGGTTGTAGTACCGTGGAATACAATAGAATTATTTATCCAGAAAGAGCGGAGTATTTAAACGAAAGCATTTATAGTGGATACAAAGTTTTCTTGGATCACTGGGATGGCTTGGTGGCAGATATTAAATCTTCGTTTGAAGAGAGTTTGCTAAGAAAGGTGAGCAAGAGCATTATAATTTATGGGGAGCAAAGCACAGGAAAGACGCTATTCGCCAGCAAACTAAATAGAGATTTTATGGAAACTCAGAGTTCCATGTCATCAGCGTCCAATATTAGGTATGATAACAACAATATTTGGCACCGCGTAGTTTCTGGGTTTGGTAAAAATACTGATTTAATAGAGAAATCGTCTAGGAATTCTGTCTTCCTACATATTGAAGATGACACGGAATGGGTGAAGAAAGCAAAGGAACTTTCTTCCAGTAATTCTGACAGAACATGTGTTGTTATTGCTGACAACTGCGAGCGCGATTATTTTATTCAAGGTTTACTAGGGTTGTCCGACACCGAGTATTTAGCAACCGGCAGAACCGACGCTCTTGTGACTGCCGCCGCTCAGAGATACGTCGCCTTATGTCGCTCTGGGTTGAGGGGCGCTCTAATAATAATGTTTACAAATGATGATATTTTTTCTCTTAAATTTGAAGAAGAAGTCAACAAGCAACACAAAAAGTTAGTTAGCGTTATAAATCTCCCTATTCCAGATTCAGTCAGTAAAGAAACAGTGGTTCGTGTAAATACGAATAGACTAAACCCATTCTCTTATTGGTATTGTCTGGATAAGGCTGGAGTTGACGAGAAATTAAATGCGCATGCAGCACTTTCCACTTCTACGAGCTTTAAAGATAGCTTTGAGGCGATAGATGGCGCGATTAAGAGTGCCGACGCATCCCGAGTTGGAAGGCCTCCAAAAAAATGTTTGCTTACATTATTTGTACTTACAAATTCAGATGATGTTTCTGATCTTTTAAACATTCTCGATGCCGATAACAAGGTTTCTGATTTAGCTCAAAATAGATATATAAACTCTGTTACTTTTAGGAATAATTGGCGAAAGTTTTTCGATTTCGAATATGAGCGACAAGGAAAGCTTCTTGAATCGGAGTGGAGTCTCAGGATTGTAGTCGCCGGAAATCAGTTTGCGGATGAGCTTTTAAATGGCACGAACCAAGAGCTCACAAAAGAGTTGATAGAGAAGGTGCTTGTTCATCATGGCCCGGGCACCCGTGAGACAACGTTAGAAAAGCACAAGAGTGAAATTCAGGATTTGTTAAATAGAACATTTTCGGGAGAGATTGATCGTGATTTGTCCGAATTTTGGTCAATCGGGCAGATACGAGCCTCACAATACGAAAAAAGGTTATCAGAAATACTAGAAAGTTATGACAAGGGACATGAAGGTTTTCTTACATATCGACCAGATTATGTAGTTGAAAAATATCGCCCATGTAAATTAACTTCTTGCGAAGATAATAACATAAGCTCTATTAATGATAGTATACGAAGGACCGCGATAACATGTGAGTTTACAGCAGTTAAAGAGTTCAATTTGGCTAATGTAACCAGCTATCTTAACAGAAAGCTAAAAAACTATGTTGAAGTCGTTCAGGAACAGTAGGAGTTAAAAAGTTAATCAAGCCGACCGTTTTTTGCTAGCTGCTAAAAAACGGCGGCTTATTCATAGCGTTAAACATCAGGAAAATCTCAATGGCCGCTCATGGCCGAAAGCTGCTGTATACTATCCGGTCGTTTTCTTTACGGACGCCGACCGCTCCTCCAAGAGGCCCTGGATGAGCGGTTTTTGGAAATTAATCGTGTAAACCTTTCTATTGAAAGAAAAAGGTGTGTTCTTTCTGCTGTCAACCACGAATGAGCCGTGCGCCGGGCGGAACCTGGTAACGGAGCTCATCGCAGTCGCCGGGCGGTGGCTGCTGTCCCTCCGGCCGGTCTGGGTACCAGATCCGGCAGTCGCCAAGAGGGGCAGATGGCAGCTCGGTACAGCGGCGCCATGTGATCTCCTTGTGTCGTGCCCGGTATGGCGTTGTTGCCCCCCTGCATGGTGCGCGATCTCGTCCTGAGTTGCCCAACATCAATTGTCCTCCTGGTCGGCAGTCGCTAGGCTTCCCATATCCCCCTGGGGGGGATATGAATTGACATGCCTGGTGGCCTCGGGCCACCCCGGCTCAAGAGGATCGGTATGGAGCTGCTTCGGGATCGTCGCTATCGCCACCTGTTCTCCGCACAGGTGATCGCCCTGATCGGCACCGGGCTGACCACGGTCGGCCTGGCGCTGCTGGCCAGCGAGCTGGCCGGGGAGCGCGCCGGGGAGGTGCTGGGCACGGCGCTGGCCATCAAGATGATCGCCTACGTGGGCATCGCCCCGGTGGTGGGCGCCTATGCCACCCGGCTGCCACGGCGCGCCTTGCTGGTCACCCTCGACCTGCTGCGCGCTGCGGTGGTGGTGAGCCTGCCGTTCGTGACAGAGGTGTGGCAGATCTACCTGCTGATCTTCCTTCTCAACGCCTGCTCGGCGGGCTTCACGCCGGTGTTCCAGGCCACGATCCCCGATATCTTCGAGGACGAGCGTCGCTATACCCGGGCGCTCTCCCTGTCGCGCCTGGCCTATGACCTGGAGAACCTGCTGAGCCCGCTGCTCGCCGCGCTGCTGCTGGTGGTGATCTCCTTCAACCTGCTGTTCGTGTTGAATGCGGCGGCCTTCCTGCTCTCGGCGTTGCTGGTGGTCAGCGTGTCGCTGCCCTCGCCGCATCCGCAGACAGGCGTCGGCGGGGTCTGGGCCAGGCTGACCCAGGGCATGAGCCGCTATCTCGCCACCCCACGGCTGCGTGGGCTGCTCGCCCTCAACATGGCGGTGGCCGCGGCCGGCGCCATGCAGATCGTCAATACCGTGGTCTACGTGCGTCATGCGCTGGGCCTGGGGGAGACCCAGGTGGCGATCGCCTTTGCGGCAGCGGGCGGTGGCTCGATGGTCGTTGCCCTTACCCTGCCAAAGATACTGGAGCGCCTGGACCAGCGGCCGGTGATGCTGGCGGGCGGCCTGCTGATGAGTGCCAGCCTGCTGGCGGGGCTGACGGCGCCTGGCTTCGTGACGTTGCTGCTGCTGTGGTTCGTGCTGGGCGCCGGGGCCTCGATGGTGATGACCCCCACCGGCCGGCTGCTCAAGCAGTCCTGCGCGGCCGAGGAGCGCCCGGCGCTGTTCGCCGCCCAGTTCTCGCTCTCCCACGCCTGCTGGCTGGTGGCCTATCCGCTGGCCGGCTGGCTGGGGAGTGCCCTGGGCATGATGCCCGCCTTCGCGATCCTGGCCATCCTGGCCCTGACCGCCACCCTGCTGGCCGCGAGGCTATGGCCGGCGGAAACGACAGAAGCATGCGTCTGAGCATGTCGTCATACAGAGGAGAGAGACCGATGACACCCTTTGTCAGAAAGGCATCACTCATCGTTGGTGCCCTGGCCCTGCTGGCGGGCGGGACCCAGGCCCAGGAGGGCACCGCCGAAGGCCTGGTGGCCGGCATGGAGCGGGCCGACATGACCTATCGCGAGCTGATGGAGGTCATGGGCGGCGCCTCCGGCCTGATGCACGAAGGCATCCTGCGGCAGAACCCGCAGATGGTTAAGAGCGGGGCCAATATCATTCTCACCCACCCGGCACCGAGCCACGATCCCTGGGCGATCATGGCGGAGGAGGACCAGGCCGGCTTCAAGTCCAGCCTGGTCGCCTTCGACAAGCTGCTGGATGCGTATTCCGAGAGCACCGCCGCGGCGGCGGCGGAGCGGGACTGGCCCGCCGCCAGTCAGGCCCTGCAGGAGCTGAATACCGCCTGCGTCAGCTGTCACGCCATGTGGAAGGACAAGGTGAAGTAGGCGGCTCCGATCTCACCACTGCGATACCACGCCGCTACAGGTAGCGGACGATGGCCTTGAAGTCCTCGATCTGGGCCTGCTGGCCCTCCGTCTTGGCGCCAATGGCCGCGTCCAGGCAGTGGTCGATGTGATCCTGCACCAGGGTGCGCTTGGCCTGCTGGATGGCCTTCTCCACGGCATGCAGCTGCTGGGCGATGTCCAGGCAGGGGCGACCTTCCTCGATCATCTGGGTGACGCTCTGCAAGTGCCCCCGGGCGCGGTTGAGCCGCTTGATGATGTCGGGGTGGCTCTCGTGAGTATGTGGTGGCATGTTTAGGCTCCCTGTCGTTGTTCCTATCCCCCTAGGGAGGATGTTAGGCTCTTGCCGGCAGCGTGCCAATGCCGCCCGTCGCGGCCCGGCACTTGCGCCCCGGTTTCCCTTGTCATCCTGGTTGGCTATTCATGCTCCACCGGCTGCGCCATCGTCTCGGCTACCTGCTCCTGCTGCTGCTCATTGTACCGGGCCTGGTGCTGACCAGTGCCGGCGAGTCGCGTGCCCATGGGCCGTTGAGCACGGCAGCGAGCGAGGCGGCGTACCAGGCGATGGAAAGGGAACACCATGGGCACTCCCATGCCAATGTCCATGGCCACGACCACGGGGACGGTCGCCACCTGCATCACGAGAGTGGCAGCCACTTCCACGAGACGGCGGACCGTCTCGCGGCAGGCGTGAGCCTGGCACCGCGCTTCCGTGACGCCCTGCGGATCGGTGCTCGGCACGGCGTTCCGCTGCGCCGCGTCTATCGCCTGGAGCGCCCTCCACGGCCGGTCATCGCTGGATGGCCGGGGCCGTCCACCGGACGGCCGATACCCAAGACAGACCCGTGGAGGTTTCATGTTCCCATCCCGAATGGGGGAGGCGTTCGGCGTGCCTGACAAGGCCCGACGCCATGCCCTGACCCTGCTTACGCTGCTGGTGATGCTCCTGGGAGCCAGCGGTGATGCCCTTGCCCACGCCGTCGCCGAAGGCGACAAGGGCTACATCCAGGAGATCTATGGCGTTCACCTGATCTCGTTCGTCTACCTCGGCGCCAAGCACATGGTGACCGGGTACGACCACATCCTGTTTCTGCTGGGGGTGATCTTCTTCCTCTATCGGATGCAGCACATCGCCATCTACGTCAGCCTTTTCGCCATCGGTCACTCCACGACCATGTTGTTGGGGGTGGTCTTCAACATCGGCATCAATAGCTATCTCATCGATGCCATCATCGGGCTCTCCGTCGTCTACAAGGCGCTGGACAACATTGGCGCCTACCAGCGCTGGTTCGGCGTTCAGCCCAACACCAAGGCGGCGACGCTGGTCTTCGGCTTCTTTCACGGATTCGGCCTGTCGAGCAAGATCATCGAGTACGAGATCTCACCTGACGGCCTGGTGCCCAACCTGCTGGCGTTCAACGTCGGGGTGGAGGTCGGCCAGCTGCTGGCCCTGAGTGCCATCCTCATCGTCATGGGCTTCTGGCGGCGCACCGCCGGTTTCCTGCGCCACGCCTATACCGCCAACGTCGCCATGATGTGCGCCGGCTTCGTGCTGATCGGCTATCAGCTCACCGGCTATTTCGTCGCCTGATTCAGGGAGTCCATGATGTACAACACCGATTTTCCCACCCGTGCCGAGCTGCCCTCGACCGGCAAGCTGATCCGTTCCACCCTGGTGGCCGCGGTGGTGGCCGCAGGCCTGCTGGTGACCGTGGTGTTGCCCGCGGAGTACGCCATCGACCCCACCGGCGCCGGGCGCCTGCTGGGCCTCACCGAGATGGGGGAAATCAAGCAGCAGCTGGCCGAGGAGGCCGAACTCGACCGGGAAGCCTCACAGGCCGCCGCGGACGAGGCATCGCCGGTCGTCACAGAACCGGAGTCCCAGGCCTCGGCAGAACGCCAAGCCACTGCCGACACCTCGCCCGAGGCAACCCCAGAGCAGCCGGCGACCGCCTCAACCTCCAGCGGCGCGGCTGGCCCAGTGGCCTCTTCCGAGCCCGCCCAGGATGAACCGCAACCCGAGGCCAGCCAGGCAGTGGCTGACGCCTCCTCGTCCCAGGAAGAGGCCTCGGAAACCCCCGCGGCGGTGGCCACCTGGCGTGATGAGGTAAGCTTCACCCTGACCCCGGGCGAAGGCACCGAGTACAAGCTGACCATGGAAGAGGGCGCCGTCGCGACGTACGCCTGGTCGTCCGACGGCGGACCGATCAACTTCGACACCCACGGTGACGGCAATGGCAACTCGATCAGCTACGAGAAGGGCCGCGGCGTGCCCGAGGACGAAGGCGAACTGGAAGCGGCCTTCACCGGGAACCACGGCTGGTTCTTCCGCAACCGCAACGACAACGAGGTGACCGTGGTGCTGCGCATCGACGGTGATTACGGGGAGCTGAAGCGCATGCTGTGAGTCCGGGCAAGGCCCATGTCGCCTCAGCCGTCAGGCCGGGGCGACGCTTTTCCCGCTGGTGGCTACCGCACTAACACGAGCTCGCTGCTGAAACGGTAGCTCCTTCCCATCCCCCTTCCCGGGCCGCCTTGCTTCTCTGGGCCTCCTTTCCTGGCCTCGCTGCCACCATGAGGTCATCATGATAAGAAGACCAAGTCTCCGCTTCTGGCGAACTGGGAGGTTGGCCTATGTTGATGTATGTAGCCAGCCACCCAACGCCGACATGTCGGTAAAGGCTGAAGTCTCCCCAAGCCATATTATTCAGCTATCGCGATGAGCGTTGTTATAAAACCGTTTTCACCGTCGGTGTTCCCATGTTTAGTCACTTGGAAAGCATGATCGTGTGAAGTGGTCCAATTGGAGCGGACACCCCGATAAGCCTCATAATGGAGGCAATGGAGGTGTTCATGACCAAGAAGACTCGACGTCGGTTTTCCGATGAATTCAAGGCGGATGCGGTGAGCCTGGTGATCGATCAGGGGTATTCCGTATCCGAGGCTGCTCGACGCCTGGGCGTGGAGCGCAGCGTACTGGACCGCTGGTGCCGCAAGCACCGTCAGCAGGACGCCGGAAGCCTGGAGCGGCAGGAGGACGATCGCGACGCCGAGATCAAAAAGCTCCGCGAAGAAGTGCGTAAGCTACAGATTGAAAAGGATATTTTAAAAAAGGCGGCGGCCTTCTTCGCCAAAGAGTCGAGCTGAGATACCAGTTCATCGAGTCGGAGAAGGCCACCTATCCCGTGGCCGTGTTGTGTCGGGTCATGCAGGTCAGCCGGAGTGGTTTTTATGTCTGGCGACGACGTGGCCCTGATGACCAGCGTCAGGCCCTGCTCCACGAAGTCAGAGAGATTCATCGCCAGAAGCGTGGCAGCTATGGCAGCCGCCGCATGGCCAGAGAACTGCGACGCCGAGGCTACGACGTCGGCCGTTACCAGGCCCGCAGCCTGATGCGGGAAGCCGGTGTAGAGGCACGTCAGCGGCGCCGCTGGCGACATACGACCGACAGTGAGCACAGTCTGCCGGTGGCGCCCAACCTACTGAACCGCCAGTTCATGGTGGCGGCACCGAATCGGGCCTGGGTGGCCGATATCACGGCGATCTGGACGCTGGAAGGGTGGCTCTATCTGGCGGCGGTACTCGACCTCCACGATCGGCAGTTGGTGGGCTGGGCGATGGCCGATCACATGCGCACGCAGTTGGTCCTGAACGCCTTGGAAATGGCCGTAGGTCGCCGGCAGCCCTTGAGAGGGCTGATCCATCATAGCGATCGCGGCAGCCAATACGCGTCGCATGAGTACCGCGGCACACTGGTCCGGCATGGATTCCAGGCTTCGATGAGCCGCAAGGGGAACTGCTGGGACAACGCGGTCATGGAGCGCTTCTTCGGCTCACTGAAAAGCGAGTGGCTGGCGGGCCAGCGGTATGCGAGCCGACAGGCAGCGCGGCGGGACGTGATTGATTACATCGAGATGGAGTACAACAGCTGCCGGCTCCACTCGACCCTGGGCTACCAGACGCCGAGGGAGATTGAATTGGCAGCTGTAGCTTGAAAATGTGTCCGCTCTGACTTGACCAGAACAGTGTGGTACAAGACTCCCTAAGGTGCTGGCATCCTTTTTGTGTGATATACGATCGTAAACTCTAACTAACTTTGGCCATCAGGGCATATGCAGCTCCCGTTCACCATTGATGAGTTTTTCGGTGTATTCCGAGACTACAATGAGGCGCTATGGCCCGCCCAGCTGGGGCTGGTTGCTCTAGCGTTTATCGCAATTCTGCTCGTGCTAAGGCCAGTTCGATGGTCTGGCCTCGGGGTATCGGCAATTCTGGCTTTCCTGTGGGCATGGCTCGCGATCGCCTACCATCTCGCCTTTTTTTCTCGCATCAATTCGCTGGCCTACGTGTTTTCCGGCATGTCATTAGTGGGTGCACTCAGCTTCTTCTGGCAGGGTGTTGTGCGGCGACGGCTGCAGTTTGCGTGGGTTGGTGGTTGGCGCGCCTTCGTTGGCACGGCTCTTGTCGTATTTGCGCTCGTTCTCTACCCACTCTGGTCATGGCAAGCAGGACACCCTTATCCGCAGATGCCTACTTTTGGCCTTCCGTGCCCGACCACCATGTTCACCATTGGCCTGCTCGCGTTTCTTGTGCCGCCGTATCCGCGAAGCCCTCTTGTCGTCCCTGTTCTGTGGTGTTTCGTAGGTGCGCAAGCCGCGTTTCTCCTTGGTGTGCATCAAGACGTCGGACTTGTTGCCGCGGCGGTAGCAGGAGCTGTGATATTGATACGCGCAAAGGGGCCGGCAGCTTCGGCGGGTGCCGCATCATGAAACATCCGGGTCACCATGGCTTGAACAGGCTCAGGCTTACGCCGAGGTTCAAAGCCGGCTGTTTAAGTGAATTTTATATAGGTGCATCCTCAAGGTCCCCTCTTGGCCGATTCCTGCCTCTCAGGCAGCCATGAAAAGCAAGCGCGGTGCCCCTATTATTCTCCTTATCCAGTGTGCTTGAGACGGCGGAGGAGACGATGGCCTTCCACAATCCGAATCCGAAAATTCGGGCACTGGAGCAGCGTAATGCCCGATTGCGGGCTCAGCTATTTGCCAGGCTCTTTGGTGGTGCGTGGCGTAGACTTCGCAAGGGAGCGCGGCGAATGTCGAGGGTGCGATACCGCAGACGTCGCCATCGGCCTCGGTCCTGACCAGCGGCCTGCCCTCGGCAGTGTTCCTTGCGGGAGAGGGGACCACAGGGGTGCAATGCCATAGCCCTCACATGGCCTCGCGGCGTCGCCGGTGGCTAGGTGGGTGCGGGTACTCTCCATCGCCTACGGATGGCCGATAGCGACCTTCTACGTTGCCATCCAGACCCTCAGGAGGCGTAGGCCCCGGCAGCATAGGTCAGCTCATAGCTGTGGCTGTAGATCTCGAGAATATTGCCGAACGGGTCTTCCATGTAGACCATGCGGAAGGGCTTTTCGCCCGGGAAGTACTCGCGTACCGGCATGCGCTGCTTGCCGCCGGCGACGACGATCCGCTCGGCCAGCCCCTCGACGTCCGGGTCCTGGATGCAGAAGTGGAAGACCCCGGTTTTCCAGTACTCGAAGTTGTCCTCCGGTGTTTCCTGATTCCGGAACTCGAAGAGCTCGACGCCAACCCGGTCGCCAGTCGACAGGTGGGCGATCCTGAACGACTCCCAGCCGGGGCCGAAGACGTCGCTGCACATCACGCCGATGGCCGAATCGTCCTCGACGATCGTGGTCGGCTCCATGATCACGTACCAGCCGAGGACCTCGGTATAGAACCGGAGGGCGGCCTCGACGTCGGGGACCGAGATGCCGATGTGGGAAAAGGTGCGGGGGTAGACTGGGCTCATGGCAGGCGCTCCTGTGATGTGTGGTTGGAACGCTTTCCATGCTAGGTGCCGCCGCCCATAATCAGAACCATCGTGTCCTTATTTCTCTGATAAGAGATCTTTATGCTTCAGCCCCAGTGGTTGCGCACGTTCGAGGCCGTGGTGGAACTTGGCAACTTCACTCGCGCGGCCGAGCGCCTGGACCTGACCCAGGCCGCGGTCAGCCAGCACATCAAGCACCTGGAAACACGCCTCGGTCCGCTTATGCTGCGCCAGCCCCGGGGCCTGGAGCTGACGCCCGCGGGACATGCCTTGCTCGATTATCAGCGGGAAATGCACGCCGCCGACCAGCGCCTGCAGCAGCGCCTGGCCGGCGACGACGCCAGCCAGGGTGAGCTGTCCCTGATTACCCCGGGCAGCATCGGCCTGGCGATCTACCCGCAGCTCCTGGCCCTGCAGCGAGAGGCCCCCGGGCTCGCCATCAGCCATCGGTTCGGCCCGACGGCCGAGGTGTTCGAGGCCGTGCTCGACAATCGTGCGGAGCTCGGGCTCGCCACCCAACGCCCCGAGGATCCCCGGCTCGCGGTATCGCTATTCACCCGCGAAGCGCTGGAGCTGGTGGTGCCGGCTCACGAGCGTGTGCAGGGGTGGGACGACCTGGCGCGGCTTGGCTTTATCGACCATCCCGACGGGCATGACATGGCCACTCGACTGCTGAGCCGCTGCTTCCCCGGCAACCCTGGGGTTCGCCGCCTGCCCCGGCGAGGCTTCACGAACCAGATCGGCCTGATCCTTGCCCCGGTGGCCGAGGGTCTGGGGTTCAGCGTGCTGCCACGTTTCGCGCGCGAGGCGTTTGCGCATCCCGAGGCGATCCGGGTCGTCGACGACATCCCGGCGGTCGTCGATAGCCTGTGGCTCCTGCACCGGGCTGAATGGCCACTTTCCGCCCGGGCCACTCGCGCCGTGGGGTGGCTCAAGGCCCGGCTGGTGGATACCCCACCCAAGGGATGATGTGTGCTGAAGCATATGGCAGAGCAGGCCCGCTTCCGGCTGACTTCCTGCATCAGCCTCATGAGCGCAGGCGACGTGCACGGCCCATCTCCTCGTCAGTGACCCGTCATGCCCTATCAAGAGGAGGCCTGGCACTGTTTGCAAGGACCTTTTCGATGCCGAGGGGCCGGCAGAAGGCGAACAGGTCGGGGGCAGCATCTTCTTCTCGAGGCTCACGTTCGATACCCCGGTCGAGGCCTTCCTGCTGTCCCAGCCGGAAGGCTGGCTCGGCCGGGCGCTGGATGGGCATGAGATGACGGCCCTGGCAGGCATCCCACGCTGTGTCACGGCGTTCGACGATCCCGTGTACTGGTGAGGTACAGCGCCGCCAGCCTGGCCGCCTGGGTGTCCTCGTGCCAACGGGCGGCATGTATCGGGCCGCGGCGGGAAAGCCTCTCGCGCAGCGCCGGGTCGCTCAGTACCCGAATGATCTTGGCGGCGAAGTCGTCATGGGTCTCCTCGGCAATCAGGCAGCCCTCGCCATCCGCCAGGACGTCGCGGGTGCCCATCACCGCGGTGGAGACCACGGGTGTGCCCAGTGCCAGGGCCTCCAGCAGCACCAGGCCCTGGGTTTCCGTGCGCGAGGCGAACACGAAGGCATCGGCGGCGCGGTAGGCGGCCTGCAGGGGGCCGTCGCGATCCAGATACCCCAGGAAGTGCACCGCCTCGCCAACGCCCGCCGCCTGTGCCTGGTGGGCCAGTGCCGCTCGGGCCGGGCCCTCGCCGGTAATGACCAGGCGGGTATCGGGATGCTGGTCCAGCACCCGCGGCAGCATCTCGATCAGAAAGCCGATGTTCTTCTCGTGGGCGGTGCGTCCCACGTAGAGCAGCAGCCGGGCCGTCGGCGGCAGGCCGTAGCGGGCACGAAAGCCCTCCATCTCCCGGGGCTGCGTGAAGGCCTCGAGCGCCAGGCCGGTCGGAATCACCGACATGGGCGTTCTCACACCGTAGCGGCTCAGGACATCATGCAGGGCGAGGGAGGGCACGACCACGGCGCTCAGCTGCTGGCACTGGCGTACCGAGAGGCGCCGGGCCAAGCGGCGCAGCCAGCGCCGCGGCAGCCAGCGCACATAGTGGTGCAGGTACTCCTCGAAGAGGGTGTGGTAGGTCGCCACCACCGGGATGCCCAGCCGCTTGCCCAGGGTGATGCCGGCAGCGTGCGCCACGAAGGGCGTATGCACGTGGATCAGGTCGAATCCCTCGGCCAGGAGTTGCGGTGCCAGGGCCAGCACCTCGCGATAGCGCATCATGCGATCCTCGGGATCGCCGGGTACCCCGCGGGAACTGATGCGCAGCACCCCGGGACTGTCCGTCTGGCCCACCGGGTAGGCGGGGCAGATCAGCGTCACCGAGTGGCCAAGGCGCTCCAGGGCAGCGCAGAAGCCGGCGATGGAGGTGGAGACCCCGTTCACCCGCGGCAGGTAGACGTCCGAGATCATCAGGATCTTCAGGGTGCGGCTCCTGGGGGCAGGGGCGCCGCTGGCCCGCAGGCGGGCAGAGGTGAGGGCTCGCTGCGCGTCACGTTCGGCCCGAATCTGAAGGCCCAGCGCATTGCCATGGGCCAGCCGGGTGAGGAATGCCTGTTCTGCGGTGCTGAGTGGATTGTGCTGGGTCATGCCGGCGGGCTCCGTTGGCACTTTCATTGAGCCTGGCGCGCTTGCATGACAGTGGTGTGTCAGGTCAGCTTGTCCATTGATGGCGGGAGAGACATTCACTGCCCTGTCGTGAACCCCCGGCGGCCGCGCAGGGTCTGCCGCGATAGGCCCCAAATGCAAGGGAGTTAGCCGATGTCTGAACTGCCACCGCTCAAGGTCTACTACGACGGCATCTGCCCAGTCTGCCGGCGGGATCGCGCCCGCTACGAGCGCTGGGCGGGGGAGGCCGGTCGCCAGGTAGCGTGGTGCGATGTGACCGAGCACCAGGCGACGTTGCGCGAGAAGGGGGTCGACCCGCAGGCGGCGCTGCTCTCCCTGCATGTGGAGGAGGAGGGCGGGCGCATCATGGAAGGCATCGACGCCTATGTCCTGCTGATGCGCCGGGTGCCACGCCTCAAGCCCCTGGCCTGGCTGATCGGCCTGCCGGGGCTCAAGCCGGCGCTGCGCTGGTGCTATGACCGCTGGGTGTACAGGCGGCTGGCTCGAGAGGGGCGCATGCCCTGAGGTCCAATGGCCATCGACGACTCGGGCTGACATAGTGGCCTGGTCGTCGACGATGGCCCATGGCGGTATTCCCCGAGGCAGCTCATGACCCGCAAGTTTACGACCCTCCAGGTTCCCGAGGACACCACGGCGTCGCCCGGCGCCGAGGACTTGCTGCGTATTCTCGATAGCCTGGACGCGGCGGTCTATGTCAGTGACATGCACTCCCATGACCTGCTGTTCCTGAATGCCTACGGACGTCAGCAGTGGGGCGAGCCGGACGGCCGCAAGTGCTGGCAGGTGTTGCAGGAGGGCCAGAGCGGGCCCTGCGAGTTCTGCAACAACCCCCGGCTGCTGGATGCTCAGGGCCGGCCCGGTCCCGCCGTGATGTGGGAGTTCCAGAACACCCAGGATGGTCGCTGGTACCAGTGCCGCGACCAGGCCATCGTGTGGAGCGATGGGCGCCTGGTGAGGGTCGAGATCGCCACCGACATCACCGAGCGCAAGGCGCTGGAGGATGCCCTCAAGGCCTCGCATCACCGCGTCGAACGGCTGGCCTACCGCGATGAGCTGACCCAGCTGCTCAATCGGCGCGCCTTCTTTGCCGCCTGCCATGAGCAGCTGGTACGTCTCCCGGCCGAGCGCCCCTTCGCCGTCTTGCTGATCGACCTGGACCACTTCAAGGCGATCAACGATGCCCATGGCCACGCGGCTGGTGACCATGTCCTGCGGGAGGTAGCCAGCCGCTTTCGGGCGGAGTTGCGCGGCAGTGACATCCTGTGCCGCTTCGGCGGCGAGGAGTTCGCCCTGGCGCTACCCGATACGTCCCTGGAGGATGCCGCCGACCTGGCCGAGCGCCTGCGCCTGGCACTGTGCTCGAAGCCATTCAGCTACGCGGGGCTGCGTCTTGGCGGCACGGCGAGTTTCGGGCTGGCGGCGGCCCCCTGTGGCGAGGTCGGCCTGGATGAGCTGCTCAAGGCGGCCGACGATGCGATGTATCGCGCCAAGCGCCAGGGGCGAGACCGGGTCTGCATGGCGTCGGGCACGGCGTAGCCGGCTGCGCCGCCGCGAAGTCGGATACCTTCGCTCCCCTATGGAAGGCGTGTGGCTGGGCACAGGCAAGGTAGCGTCGTCCTCCAGGGGGATGGCTCAGCGCTCCTGCCGGGCCGACCAGTGACGCTGCATCTCGAGGAAGGTGAGCGAGGCCGACCAGGTGATCAGCATGAAGCCGATCAGTGCCTCGGTGCCCGTCAGGAAGCGGATCGGGCCGGTGGGGAAGAGGTCACCATAGCCCAGGGTGGTGTAGGTGATCGCCGAGAAGTAGACGTAGTCGAGGAAGTTGACGGCGCCGATGCCCGATAGCCCACCGGCCAGCGGGTGCTCACCAAGCAGGGCCATGGCCACGGCGAACAGCCATATCTCGGCGATATGCGCGATGAACAGGCCGATGGCCAGCTTGAGGAAGCGCCGGCGCAGTGTGCTGCGTGAGCGTTCCAGGCGTTGCCACAGCCGCAGCGACACCTCGTAGTGCAGCAGGATGCAGACCACGACGGCGATCAGGGTGATGGCCACGGCCCAGAGGTGGCCGGCATCCAGGGCAGCATCGAGCACGGGCGGTGGTCCTTCTGTCGAGATGCGGCAAGCCTAGCGCGATCCCGGGGCCGGCGTCACGGCCCGAACCGCACCCGAATGACGCCCTGGCGGGGCGCTGCTAGGATGGGCCCATCCGTCACCTGCGTGACGCGCGGCCGGCAGGCCGGCACCCGCCGCAAGGAAGGCTGTCATGAAGACGACCCATGCCACTCGGGCGGAAGCCCTGGACGATACCCTCTCGCCGCTCTCGCTCAAGCGGGTCGGCATCGACACCTACCGCGAGAACGTGGCCTACCTGCACCGCGAGTGTGACCTCTATCGCGCCGAGGGCTTCCAGGCGCTCTCCAAGGTGGAGATCCGCGCCAACGGCCAGCGGATCCTGGCGAGCCTCAACGTGGTGGACGATGCCGCCATCGTCGACTGCCAGCAGCTTGGCCTTTCCGAGGACGCCTTCGAGGCCCTGGGCGTGGAGGAGGGCCATCCGGTGAGCGTCTCCCAGGCGGAGCCCCCGGCCTCGATACCCGCCTTGCACCGCAAGCTCGCCGGCGAGCGGCTCTCCCGGGACGACTTCCGGCACATCATCCGCGACATCGCCGAGCTGCGCTACTCCAAGATCGAGCTGACCGCCTTCGTGGTGGGCTGCGACCGCGGTGAGCTCGACCGCGAGGAGGTCTTCTACCTGAGCGATGCCATGAGCCGGGTCGGGCGCCGCCTCGACTGGCACGAGCATCCGGTGGTCGACAAGCACTGCATCGGCGGCATCCCGGGCAACCGCACTTCCATGCTGGTAGTGCCCATCGTCGCCGCCCACGGCCTGCTGTGTCCCAAGACCTCCTCGCGGGCCATCACCTCGCCCTCGGGCACCGCCGACACCATGGAGGTGCTGGCCAACGTCGACCTGCCCTTCGACGTGCTGGGCGAGATCGTGCGCACCCATCGCGGCTGCCTGGCCTGGGGAGGTACCAGCGAGCTCTCGCCCGCCGACGACGTGTTGATCTCGGTGGAGCGCCCGCTCTCCATCGATTCACCGGGCCAGATGGTCGCCTCCATCCTCTCCAAGAAGGTGGCTGCCGGCTCCAGCCACCTGCTGCTCGACATCCCCGTGGGCCCCCATGCCAAGGTGCGCTCCATGCCCGAGGCGCGACAGCTGCGACGGCTCTTCGAGTTCGTGGCCGGACGCATGGGCCTGACCCTGGACGTGGTGATCACCGACGGCAGCCAGCCCGTGGGGCGCGGCATCGGCCCGGTGCTGGAGGCCCGCGACGTGATGCGCGTGCTCACCCACCACCCCGAGGCGCCCATGGACCTGCGGCAGAAGGCGCTGCGCCTGGCTGGACGGATGCTGGAGTTCGACCCGGATGTGCGCGGCGGCGCCGGTTTCGGCATCGCCCGGGACATCCTCGATGACGGCCGGGCCGCCGAGAAGATGCAGTCGATCATCGCGGCCCAGGGCCGCAGGCCCTTCGACCCGGACAACCCACCGCTGGCCCCCCATAACTTCGAGGTGATGGCCACGGCCGACGGCGTGGTCACCGCCATCGACAGCCTCAAGCTGGCGCGCATTGCCCGCCTGGCCGGTGCCCCCAAGGCGGCGGGGGCCGGGGTCGACCTGCTCCGGCGCATCGGCGACCCGGTGACCCGGGGCCAGCCGCTCTATCGCGTCCATGCCGCCTACCGCAACGAGCTGACCTTCGCCCACCAGTCCACCGAGCGGGACACCGGCATCGCCATCGGCCGCGCCGAGGAGATCACCCGGCTCAACGTCGAGTTCTGAACAGGGAGGTTCGATGACCCGCGCACTGCTGCATTTCCAGGACGAGGCGGCCCCCGCGCGGCGCCTCGCCGAGGCGGCGGGCCTGCCCGCCCACGCCGTCGAGCGCCACCGCTTTCCCGACGAGGAGCTCAAGCTCCGGTTGCCCTTCGCCGAGACGGGCGCCTTTCCCGAGACCCTGGTGCTCTATCGCAGCCTCGACCGGCCCAACGACAAGCTCGTCGAGCTGTTGCTGCTGGCGCGACACGCCCGCCAGCAGGGCGTGACCCGCCTGGTGCTGGTGGCGCCCTATCTCGCCTACATGCGCCAGGACATCGCCTTCCACACCGGTGAGATCGTCAGCCAGACCATCGTCGGCGGCTTCCTCGCCGAGCTCTTCGATGCCGTGATCACCGTGGACCCGCACCTGCACCGCATCGCGCGTCTCGACCAGGCGATTCCCCTCGAGCACGCCATCGCGCTCTCCGGTGCCCCGCGCCTGGCCGCGCTGATCGCCGAGAAGCGCCACGCCCCCCTGCTGCTGGGGCCGGACGAGGAGGCCCTGCAGTGGGTGCGTCAGGCAGGCGAGGCCACCGGCTTCGAGGTCGGCACCTGCCGCAAGACCCGCAACGGCGACCGCAACGTGCAGATCGAGCTGCCGAATATCGAAGTCGCCGGCCGCCAGGTGGTGCTGATGGACGACGTGGCGAGTTCCGGCCACACCGTGGCCCGCGCCGCCGAGGCGCTGCTCGACGCCGGGGCCGCCTCGGTGGACGTGGCGATCACCCACGCGCTGTTCGCCGGCGATGCGCTGGCGGTGATCGAGGCCGCCGGGGTTGGCGAGGTGTGGAGCACCGACTGCATCGCCCACGACAGCAACGCCATCGCCATGGCGCCGGTGCTCGCGGAGGCGCTCGCCGCGTTGGGCTAGCGCTGTCCAGAAGGCCGCAGGGCGGGCCCTTGGCCCGCCCTGCGGCATGCCTTTCAGGCGACGCTTGCGGTTACTTGTCGGCTTTCCCGGGCTTGTCGGCCCCCTGGTGCCCCAGCGCCCCGGCCTCGTCCAGGCGCGGGTGGTGGTCGAGGAACTCGCGGTGCGGGTCCGGCAGGGCGTCCAGCGCCTGCACGGTATGGGTGATGGCGTGGATGGCCGCCAGCACGTCCCGGGTATAGCCGGTCTCGGAGATGGTGTGCATGTTGCGAATCGGGAAGCCGATGGAGGTCGCCACGCAGTCCACGGCGGCAAGCACCCCGGCCATGCCGTCGGTGCCGGTATCCACGCCGACGATGTCACGCTGCATGGGGATGCCCTGTTCCCGGGCGGTGGTCTCGATGATCCGGTTGAGCTGCTCGCTGGCGATGGCGCCCACCGACATGGTGAAGCCCTTGCCCATCTCCAGCGGCTGCATGCGCCGGTCGCCGATGCCGGGGGCGGCCACGTAGTCGTGGTTCACATCCACGGCGATGATGGCGTCGGGCTCGAGCTCACCGGCCAGCACCCGGCTGCCGAAGCGGCCGATCTCCTCGTAGCTGGCGATGGCGAACATCACCCGCACTTTCTCGGTGCCGCCCGCCTCGGCGATCAGCCTCGCCACCTCGGCGGTGACGAAACAGCCCAGGCCGTTGTCCAGGTAGGCGCCGTAGAAGGTGTCCGGGCTGAAGCCGTGGCGGATGGGCCGGTCGAGGAGGATCGAATCCCCGGGCCGCACGCCCAGGTTCTCCACCTGCTGCTTCTTGTTCTCGCCGTGGATCTGCAGCTCGAGGTAGAGCTGCTCCTTCTTGATGCCCTTCTCGCCATTGCGCTGGGCCGGGTCGGAGAAGTGGATGGCGCCCAGCGCCTCCACGGTGCCGCCCTCGATGCGCCGGTAGCTGCCGGGCGCCTCGGGGTCCTCGCTGAACAGCGTGACCTCGTGGCCGATCACCACGTTGGGCAGGAAGGAGTCGCTGTTGATCCAGATCTTGCCGTCCTCGCCGATGGAGCGCACCTGCATGCGGATCTTGTCGGCATGGCCGATGATCATCACCTTGAAGAGGTCGTCGCGGCCCGGATGGGTGTCCAGCACCACGCCGGCGTGGCCCTTGAACTGGTGCAGCTGCCAGCTATCCGGGGCGAAGCCCTCGAAGTGGGGCTTGAGCACGCCGTAGGTCATGGCGGCCTCGAGCCCCACCGGGCTGGGGGCGGCGAGGATGCGCCGCATTAGGTCGAACTGCGGCTCGGGCATGGGGCTGTTCCAGGGCTTTTGCGTATCGCTCATGGCGGTCTCTCTTGCTCGTTCAGGAAAGTGGGGGAGGGGGCGAGCGCCTCAGCGCCGGCGGCGTATCCAGTAGCGCCGGCCCATGGCCCCCGGGCGCTCGAGGATTTCCGGTGGCGCGTGGTGATTGTCGTCGTGATGGTCATGCAGGGAGGTGTCCCTTGTCGCCTCGACGCCCATCAGCCGGCGGATGCGCTCCTCCGTCGGCGGGTGGGTGCGCAGCCAGTCGGGCCCCGCGGGCGGATGGCGGCCGAACAGCGCGGCCAGCCAGCGGCCGTGGTGGCGTTCCAGCACGGCCAGCGCCGAGGCCAGCCCCTCAGGGTCGCCTGTCAGGGCCACGGCGTCCAGGTCGGCGGTGTACTCGCGGTTGCGGGAGAGGGCCAGCTGGAGCAGGGTGCTCAGGCTGGGGGCGAAGGCCACCACCAGCAGCAGGCTCCAGGGCAGGCGGAGCTCGCCGGCCAGGATCAGCGGCACTAGCAGCAGTAGGCTGAGCTGCAGCACCGTGGTCAGCCAGAGGGTCAGGCGGGTCATGGCCGCGGCCATGGACATCACCCGGGTATCGCCATGGCGCAGGTGGCTCACCTCGTGGGCCAGCACGCCGGCCAGCTCGCGCAGCGTCAGGGTGCGTAGCAGGCCCTCGGTGACGGCGATGCCGCCGTCGTGGCGGGTCCCCACGGCGAAGGCGTTTAGCTCGGGCGAGGGCGCGTAGAAGAGCTGCGGGGGCCGTGTGAGGCCGGCGCGTTGGTAGAGCGTATCGAGCAGCCGGTAGAGCGAGGGTGCCTGATGGCGATCGAGCAGACCGGCCCCGGCATCGGCGAGGATGACCCGCGCCGGCACCCAGCTGCCGGCGAAGGCTCCTGCCACCACGACCCCCAGGCTCATGACGATGCCGAGCCCGCCGGCCAGCAGGTAGCCGGGCACGGCCAACACCAGGGCCAGGCCCGCCATGATCAGCAGGGTCTGCAGGCCGTTCTTCATCCGGCTGCGCCAGAGGCGTTGTGTCCCGATCGGCATCGCGTTCCTTGGCGGGGGTCAGCCGTGCAGCCGGTGCAGGCTGTCGACCAGTCGGCCGCAGATGGCGTCCAGTTTCTCCCGCTGCTTCTCGTCGCGCAGTCGGCCGGTGTCGTCGAAGGCCTCCGCGGCCTTCGCCACGGCGAGCTGGTCCGGCAGCACCGTCACTCCGATGTTGGCCAGCAGCTGGCGGGCCAGCCCCAGACTGCGGATGCCGCCCAGGCCGCCGGGCGAGGCGGAGACCAGGGCGGCCAGCTTGCCCTCGAAGAGCGCAAGGCCGCTCTCGCCCTCATGGGGGCGGGTCAGCCAATCCAGGGTGTTCTTGAGCAGCGGAGTGATGAAGCCATTGTACTCCGGCGAGGCGATCAGCAGCCCCTCGTGGTCGGCCAGACCGCGACGCAGCACCAGGGCGTTCTCGGGCAGGCCCTGTTCGGCCTCCAGGTCGCCATCGTAGAGCGGCATGGGGTGGTCGCGCAGGTCGATGAAGGTGGGGCGTCCGCCCAGGTGCTCGATGCGCTCGGCGGCCAGGCGCGCCAGCGCCTTGTTGTAGGAGCCGGCGCGGCTGCTGCCGGCAAAGACCAGGATGCGGGGGTGAGGCTGGCGATCCGTCATGTAGGCTCCTTCGGGGTCGACCGTTCTCCGGCAGGGAAATGTCGGTGCTGGTGCCGCCTGCCGGGTCGCCGGGATCAGGCGTGGTGGGGCAGGTGGCCGGCAAGGGTGCGGCGCAGCGGTTTCACCGCCAGCCCGACCAGCACCACTAGCCCTATCCACTCGACCCAGGCCGGCAGCAGTTCGTTCACTGCCTCGATCTGGCGGGCGATGTCGAGCTGCCACCAGCTTGCCACCGCATCCACGCCCAGTCCCAGCAGCACCGCGCTTGCCAGGATGCCGGCGAGATAGGCCACCAGGGCCCGGTTGCCCATCTCGCGGCGGAAGACCCCGAGGGTGGCCAGGCTGGTGACCGGCGCGGCGATCAGGAAGACCAGCACGGTGCCGGGCGAGACGCCGGCCAGCAGCAGACCGGCGGCGATGGGCGTGGCGGCGGTGGCGCACATGTAGAGCGGGATCCCGATCACTGCCATGACCAGCATGGCCCCCAGGCCGCTGCCCAGGGCGGCCAGCTGCTGGGGCGGCACCAGGGCGATCAGGCCCCCGGCGACCAGCAGGCCCACCAGCAGCCAGAGGCTGATGTCGTCGAGGATGTCGGTGAAGGCATAGCGAAGCCCATCGGCCAGTCGGCTGGCGAGCCGAGGCGCGGCGCTCTCGGCAGGCATATCCCGCGCATCGCCGCAGCCGCTGGCGCAGCAGCTCCCGCAGCCATCCTCCGCCTCGGGCTCGACGTCGGCTGGCACGCTCGTCGGCATGTCCGTCGGCACGGTACGGCCTACCAGCAGGCCGGTGACGATGGCGGTGAGCACGGCGCTGGTCGCCCGGGCCACGGCCATGAAGGGGCCGAGCAGGGCATAGGTGATGGCCATGGAGTCCACGCCGATGCCCGGGGTGCCGATCAGGAAGGCGGTGGCCGGGCCGCGTGAGGCGCCGCCGCGATACATGGCCAGTGCCGTGGGAATGGCCCCGCAGGAGCAGAGCGGGAGGGGGGCGCCGATCACCGCCGCCCGGGCGATGCTGCCCAGCCCCTGGCCGCCGACCCAGCGCTGCAGCAGGGCCTCGGAGACCAGCGCCTTGATCAGCCCGGCCATCACCAGCCCCAGCAGCAGCCAGGGGGCGGCGGAGAGGGCGACGGCCAGGATGGCGTTCAGCAGGGACATGGGGGGCTCCTCGGGATAATGCTCTATTCTGGGGCCGGCAGTCACCCGTCCGTCAAGCGTGGCGCACGCCGGCGGCGCGATGCGCCCCTCGTCAGCCCCGGATCTCGGCGATGACCTCGCCGGTCTCCTCGCTCAGCCCCGTCTCCTGGAAGCCGAGGCTGGCATAGAAGGCCCGGGCGACCTGGTTGGTGGCCACGTAGCAGATCGCGACCCGCTCGAAGGGGCCCTGCGCCCGGATCTCGTCCAGCACGCACTGCATGGCCCCGTACCCGATGCCTCTTCCCTGATGGCGTCGGTCGACCATGAGACGGAAGATGTTGTAGGCCGGCGGCCGGTCGTCGTGGTCGAAGGATTCGTACATGAGAAAGCCGACCACCTCCCCGTCGCAATAGATGGCGCGAGGCCGGTAGCTCGGATGCAAGCTCGATTCGGCAAGGGAATAGAGGTTGTCGGCGACATAGCCACGCTGCGAGGCCGCGACCTCCAGCGCGATGACGGCCTCGAAGTTCTCGCGTGTGACGTCCCTCAGTGCTATGTCCATCGCCTGCTCCTCCCGTTGGGGCATGACTCGCCGACTGGGGTGAGGCGTCGCGGCTACCTCAGGCAGGACCCGGTGCGCCGGGTTTCCCGGGGATCGGGATCGTCCGCTGTACCTCACCCAGCCGCGGGCTGGCGACCCGCACGGTCACCTCGCCCTCGCCCAGGACCACCCAGCATACACGGGCCTGGTGGCTGTTGCCTCGCGAGCGCTGGAACCAGGGCATGTGGGCGGCGTCACCGAGGCCGCGTCCCCAGCCGTCCAGGTGCCCCAGCACCCGGCGGGCCCGGTCGGGTTCGTGCAGCCGGCAGCCCCGGGGGGTGGCCTCGGCCTCCACGCCGACGTTCCAGGGGCGATGGCGCGCGGCCTGAACGCCATGGCTCGGCAGGTAGCCGTGGTTGGCCACCGTCACCTCCAGCGCATGGACGCCCTCGGCCAGCGGCGTGCAGTGCACCGAATCGATCACCAGCCGCGGCATCATCGAGGCGACCTGCAGCCAGTAGGTCGCCAGGCCATCGCAGATCGCCGGCAGGATCTCCGGCGGCGGGTTCCAGATGCCGAGGCACGCGTCCAGCCCGCCGACTTCCACCTCGCCCAGTTGGGGGTGTGTCAGCGGTCGCCAGTCGCCGAACAGCCGCCGGCCATTGCTCACCAGGTCCCATTGGGCGAGCCGCTCCATCGTCTCGCGGTCCAAGGCGGTGTAGTGGTCGATGAAACGCTCGGGACGGGGCAGGCCGAGGCGCTGGAAGAGGTCCCAGAGCTCACAGACCTGGGCCAGGCAGCCGCGCTGGTGGTAGGCGAACTCGATGAGGTCGCCATGCAGCGGGGTCTCGGGCTCGTAGCTGAACTCCTCGTAGCTGCTCACGGTGGGGTAGCCGGTGAGCGACTGGGCCCAGGCGGCGAGCTGGCGGTAGTGCGCGAGGTCCTGCGGGGCCATGCCGCTGTCCGGGGCATCGACCAACGGGCGGATGAAGACGCCGCCGAAGGTGTGCAGGTTGAGCCAGGCATAGAGGTTGGGGTGGGCGAGGGCGAAGTCGATGACGGCCCGGGTCTCGGGGGCGTCGCCGGGGTAGTGGCCGGCGCCGACCTGCTCCGGCTCGGGCCGCCAGCCCCAGGGGAAGTTGCGGTTGAAGTCCGGAGTGTCGGCCAGCCAGTCGGGGTCGGGGATCGTCTCGCCGTCCCAGTGCTCGATCACCCCCTCGGGGTAGAGCCGCCAGTAGGGCGGCGGGTCCTCCACCCGGCGCGGCAGCATCAGCCCCGGGTGGTCGGGGGAGGCGACGAAATCGCCGGCCTCGTCGTGGCGGCGCAGGTAGCGGCAGCGGCCGTCGCCATCCAGGTCCTCGGCGCGCCAGCGCGGGCGGTCGGGGCTGCCGGCGGTGCGCCGCGGGGCGGAGCGCACGAAGCCGCCCTGGCGCAGCACCTGCTCGGCGCCATCCGGGGAGAGACGCGGGCAGATGTAGAACAGCACCTCGCGCAGCTGCCGGCACTGGTGCTCGGGCCAGCCCCCGGGCAGGCACTCGGGGGCCAGGTGCAGCGCCAGCACCGTTTCCGCCACGGCCAGGGCGACGCTGGACCCGGCCAGCTCGGTGCCATGCATGTTGCCGTCCACCCACACCGCGGGGCGCCGCCGGTCGGGCTCGGGACCGAGGGTCAGCACCCAGAGGTCGCGTCCCTCGGGGCTGGTGCCGAGGCTCTCCAGGCGGGCCAGCTGCGGGTGGTCCCGGGCCCAGGTCTCGAGCTGGCGGGTCAGCGCCTCGTGGCTCAGGTAGCGGTGGCGGAAGGGGCCGTCGAGCGTGTCGTGGGTCATGCCGGTGCCTCGCCGTGGCGTATTGCGCTGTCAGTATGGTGCATCCTCGGGGGAGGGGCGCCGCTGGCGCGCCTTACCCGAGCCTGGCCGGCTGTGCCAAGCTGGAGCCAGGATCAATCATGCATCGACGGGAGGCTCCATGAACGATCGGCGGCGCGAGGCGCTGGAGCACGAGCATCGCCCGGAGGTGATCGAGCGACGGCTGCGTGCTCCCTCCCGGCTCCGGCACCTGCCCGATGCCATCCTCGGCGGCATCGACGGCTGCGTGACCACCTTCGCGGTGGTCTCCGGGGCCTTCGGCGCGGGGTTCTCGTCCACGGTGGCGCTGGTGCTGGGGGTCGCCAACCTGCTCGCCGATGGCTTCAGCATGGCGGTCAGCAACTACGAGGCGATCCAGGCCCAGCGCGAGCATGTCGAGGGAGTGCGCCGCACCGAGAACCACCATATCGACGTGGTACCGGAGGGCGAGCGCGAGGAGATCCGCCAGATCTTCCAGCGCAAGGGGTTCTCCGGTGAGACCCTGGAGCGGGTGGTGGAGACCATCTGCAGCGACCGCGAGGTGTGGGTGGAGACCATGGTCTCCGAGGAGCACGGCCTGCAGACCGCTGGGCTGAGCCCGCTGCGCTCGGCGCTGGCCACCTTCCTCGCCTTCCTGGTAGTGGGCGCCATGCCGCTGCTGCCCTATGCGGTGCCGGGGCTGGATACCACCCGGCAGTTCCTGGCGAGCCTGGCGGTGGCCGGGCTGATGTTCTTCCTGATCGGCATGGGCAAGAGCCTGGTCTACCACCAGCCGGTGCTCAAGTCGGGGCTGCGAACCCTGCTGATCGGAGGGGCCGCGGCGGGGCTGGCCTTCCTCACCGGCCACTTGGCGCAGGCGCTGTTCGGCGTGGGCCTCTAGGTGTGTAAACCCATCAGGTTGTTCACGGAAAGGCCCAGCCGGCTAACCGGAGGGTAGTAATCCAGGCTCGCATGCGGTCGATGCCAGTTGTACTGATGAAGCCAGGCAGGCAGGTGCCTGCCGCGCTCTTCCGAGCTTGAGTATGATCGAGCGTAGGCCCACTCCCGTAGTGCTGTCTGGATGAACCGCTCTGCCTTGCCGTTGGTGCGAGGGCTATACGGCTTTGTCCGGCGATGTTTCAGCCTCAGCCGCCGGCACAGGCGATGGAAGCGCCGGGAGCGGTAGCAGGCACCGTTGTCGGTGAGCACCCGGGTAAAGCGGATGCCCAGGCTGGCGTAGTAGCGCACGGCCCGTAGCAGGGCCAGGCAAGCGCTCCAACTCGTCTCGTCCGGGTGAATGCTGCTGAACGCCACTCGCGAGTGGTCGTCGATGGCGACATGGACATACTCCCATCCTGCGCCTGGGGTGTTCTGCTGGCGATCGCCGGTCACGCGATGCCCCGGGCGCTCGAAGCGCCCCAGCTTCTTGATATCCAGATGAAGGAGATCCCCGGGCGCATCGTGCTCGTAGCGGTTGTCGGGCCTTGCCGGTGACAGGACGGCCAGCCGATTCAGCCCCTTACGCCCCTTACGCTTGAGAATCCGTGCCACCGTACTCTGGCCGATGCCCAGCGCCTGGGCGATCTGGCGATAGGTCTGGCGCTGCTGTCGACGTTCGATGATCTGCTCCACGGTAACGGCGTCTGTCGCGAAGGGGCTTCGGGCAGGGCGTGACGTACGGTCGTGGAGACCAGCGTGACCCTCCTTACGGAAACGACGCACCCACTTGTAGACCGTTCTCACACTGACGCCCTGAGCTTGCGCCACCTCCCTTGGCCGTAGCCCTTCTTGGATGACACGGGCTGCCAGCAGGGCTCGACCATGCGGAGTGAGACGGGCATTCTTATGGGTGTTCATCCGGGCCTCCTGGAGCGGTTGGTTGGTTCGCATCTCCAGTCTTCCGGGTAGGCTCCGGATGAACAACCTACCGAGAGATCACATCTAGGCCACCTTTTCTTTGCGTTGAACCCTGGAACCCGCCAACCGGGTCGCTCACGAGCCCCGCGAGGGTGAGAGGACCTGGTTGGCCTGGGCGCTGGCATGCTCGGGCCAGGGCGGCGTAGGCTGGTGGCACCGTCACGCCAGGGAGTCAACGAATGGATCGCTTCATGCAGGCCGCGCTCGAGGAGGCCCGCCATGGCCTCGAGGAGGGCGGCATCCCCATCGGCTCGGTGCTGGTGCACCGCGGGGTGGTCATCGGCCGCGGCCACAATCGTCGCGTGCAGCTGGGCAGCGCGGTGCTGCACGGCGAGATGGATGCCCTGGAGAACGCCGGGCGCCATCCGGCCGAGACCTACCGCGAGAGTATCCTCTACACCACCCTCTCGCCTTGCCCGATGTGCAGCGGTGCCATCCTGCTCTACGGCATTCCGAAGGTGGTGATCGGCGAGAACCGCACCTTCCTGGGCGAGGAGGCCCTGCTGAAGGAGCGTGGCGTCGAGGTGGAGGTGCTCCAGGATCCCGAGTGCATCGCGATGATGGAGGGCTTCATCGCCGCCTCGCCCGAACTGTGGCACGAGGACATCGGCGAGTAGCGCCTGCTCGTAAGGGCATGATGAAAACCCTACTGATCTGGGTCAAGTCGCTCGGGCCGCGCTGGACTACCTTTGGGATGAGGCGGGCCTGCCAGAGGAACGACACACGGTGCTTGCCGGTATCCGGCACCTCGAGTACCCATCGGCTACGCCATTCGTGATCTGCATTCAAGGAGTCATCGTCATGGCCAAGAAAGCGTCAAAGGAGACCCAGGATGTCCCGGTCTCGTCCGGGAAGTCTGCACCGCAGACCGAGTCGAGGGCGATGAGCCCGTTCCGCGAGTTCGATCGCATGCTCGATACCTTCTTCGATCGCGGCGGGATGCCCTCCCGCTGGGAGCATCCCCTCTGGCAGCGCTTCGCCGCCTTCGAGAAGGGCATGCCGAAGGTCGACGTCATCGACCGGGATGTCGAGGTGGTGGTGCGCGCCGAGGTCCCGGGCTTCGAGCGCGAGGAGCTCGACGTCTCGGTGACCGACGGCGCGGTGACCATCAAGGGCGACCACCGCGAGGAGAGCAAGGAGGAGGAGGGGGAATACTTCCACTCCGAGATCTCACGTGGCTCCTTCACCCGGACGGTGGCCCTGCCCAGCGAGATCGATGCCGACAAGGCCGAGGCCAGCTTCAAGAACGGTGTCCTCGAGCTGACGCTGCCCAAGCTCAAGCAGGCCAACCGCCGCAAGGTCGAGGTCAAGTAACCATTCGGAATGACCGCCAGGCCGGCTAATCCGGCCTGGGGGCTTCCCTGGCGTGAGGAAACGACATGGACACCACCTGGGTGGTAGTCGCCGACCAGGCACGGGCACGGCTCTTCTCGGCGTCGGACCAGAGAGGGCCGCTGGAGGAGTTGGAGGACCTGGCCAACCCCGAGGGCCGCCTGCATGACCGGGACCTGAATGCCGACAGCCCGGGACGCGCCTTCGACTCCATGGGCGAGGGGCGCCATGCCATGGGCAAGCACCATTCGCCCAAGGAGCAGGAGGCGATCCGCTTCGCCCATGAGGTGGGGGAGCGCCTGGCCGCCGGCTTGCACGATGGCGCCTTCCGGCACCTGATCATCAGCGCCACGCCGCGCTTCCTGGGGCTGCTGCGCGAGACGCTGCCCGAGGCTGTCGCGAAGTGCATCGTGCTCGAACTGCACAAGGACCTCACGGCACTGAGCGCAGAGGAGCTCCGGGCCCATCTGCCCGACCGGCTGCCCCGGCCGCCCCTTTCCTCTGAGGGGTAGGGGGCAGTTGGCCGGAACCGGGGTACGGCGATGGTCGGCGTGACCCTCTGGCTGACCGGGGATGTGATGACCGGGCGTGGTATCGACCAGATTCTGCCGCATCCCGGCGATCCCCGGATCTTCGAGTCGTACATGACCTCGGCCATCGACTACGTCCGGCTGGCCGAGCGCGTGACCGGCTCCATTTCGCATCCCGTCGACTTCCCCTACGTCTGGGGCGACGCCCTGAC
This sequence comes from Halomonas sp. CKK8, assembly GCF_029625235.1. Lineage (NCBI taxonomy): Bacteria > Pseudomonadati > Pseudomonadota > Gammaproteobacteria > Oceanospirillales > Halomonadaceae > Halomonas > Halomonas sp. CKK8. Next base: position 1,187,031 of record NZ_CP121193.1, read on the forward strand.
GTCGCTTGAGCGCCAGGCTCCCGACCTGCGCCTGATCAACCTCGAGACGGCGGTCACTACCAGCGACGATGCCGAGCCCAAGGGCATCCAGTACCGCATGCATCCCGCCAACCTGCCGGTGCTTGCCGCGGCGGGAGTGGATGCCTGCGTGCTGGCCAACAACCATGTGCTGGACTGGGGACGACGCGGGCTATACGAGACGCTGAAGGTGCTCGGGGAGGCCGGCTACGCCACGGCTGGTGCCGGCCTTGACCGGCATCAGGTGAGGGTCCCGGCACGTTTCCAGGTTCCGGGCGGGCACCTGCGGCTGCTGGCCTTCGGGCTGCCCAGCAGCGGCGTGCCCCTCGACTGGGCGGCCGGTGACGCCCGACCCGGGGTCAATGTACTGACCGACCTCTCGACCGCCACCGTGTCGACCATTGCCGCAGACGTCGCCCGGGGACGCGAACCCCGAGAACTGGCCCTGGTCTCGCTGCACTGGGGCGGCAACTGGGGCTACGCGATCCCCGCCGAGCATCGAGAGTTCGCCCACCGGCTGATCGACGAGGCCGGTGTGGACCTGGTCTGGGGCCACTCCTCTCACCATCCGCTGGGCATCGAGGTGTATCGTGGCAGGCTGATCCTCTATGGCTGCGGCGACCTGATCAACGACTACGAGGGCATCGCCGGCCATGAGGCGTTCCGTGACGACCTGGCGCTGCTCTACTTCCCGACCCTCTGCCCGACGGACGGCCGCCTGGAACGGCTGGTCATGGTGCCCCTGCAGCGCCGCCATTTCCGTCTCGATCGAGCCCCTCGCGATGAGGCCGAGTGGCTGTGCCGGATGCTGAACCGCGAGGGACATCCGCTCGGCACCCGGGTACGCCGCGATGGCCCAGACCGGCTGGTGCTCGAGTGGCAAGCCGAGCAGTGATGTCGCTCAACTTATGGGGTGCCTGATAGCCCGTCCGGACCGGCGTCGGTTGGAGTGCTCGGCGTATCCTCTTCGGCGACGAAGGCACTGCGATGGAAGGCCGCCGCGGCTTCCACCTCGGCAAGGCCGCGCAGGCCGGGTTCCGGTGGCTCATCGCCGGCCAGCACCTGGAGCACCGACCTGACGCCGCGCGCCAGCGATATCAGGTTATAGCCGCCTTCCAGCACGAAGACCAGCCTTCCCCCGCACTGCCGGCGGGCCAGGCTCTGCAGGATGCCGGTCATGGCGGCAAAACCGTCATAGGAGACATTCAGCGCCAGGTCATGGCTGTGGGGATCGAATCCTGTCGAGACCAGGATCAGGTCGGGGCGGAACCACTCGGCCGCCGGTATCAGGATCTCACGGAAGGCCTTGAGATAGGCGGCGTCGCCGGCATCGGCAGGCAGGGGGACATTGACGATGGTGCCTTCCCCGAGGCCCACCCCGACCTCCTCGAGACTTCCCGTGCCAGGATAGAAGGGAGAGGCACGGTGGATATCGAAGAACAGCACATCCGGGTCGGCCCAGAAGATGTCCTGCGTACCGTTGCCGTGATGGGCATCCCAATCGACGATCATCACCCGCTGACAGCCCAGCGCCGCCTGGGCATGGGCGGCCGCCACGGCCACGTTGTTGAACAGGCAGAAGCCGCGGGCGCGTACCGGTTCGGCATGATGACCGGGGGGCCTTACCAGCGCGAAGCTGCTCTCGGCCCGCCCCTCTACCACCGCCTCGACGGCGGCGATCGCCGTGCCGGCGGCCACCTCGGCGGCATCGACGCTGCCGGGGGAGACGGCCGTGGTATCCACGTCCAGCCAGGCGCTCTTGCCGCGCAGCTGGTAGATGCTGTCCAGGTAGGAGTTGGTATGGACGTGCCCCAACTGCTCGCGAGTGGCCGGCTTGCCGGCCTCGAAGGTCACCCCGGGGACCGGTTCGAGGTCCAGCAGGTGTCGGATGGCGGAGAGCCGGGCGGGGTGTTCGGGATACTTCCAGGGCACCCCCAGCCCCGACAGCAGTGAGCGGACTCGCTTGTCCATGCGCCCCGGCAGGAAGGGCACCTCGATATCCGGTTCATGGGCCAGCATCCGCTCGTCATAGAAGGCGATCACGCTGTTCTGTTCGGCCACGGTGAAGGCTCCCTGTTGTGCGCAACATATGGGCGAGACGAATCATGCTTCTGGCTACAGCATATCAGGGGGCTGGCATCAGGGGGGGAGGACGGCCCGTGACATCAGCGCATGGCGTCGAGCAGTCGCTCCACCGCCAGGAACAGCTGGCGGCGCGGCTGGGCGCCCTCGAGCACGCCGGCATGCTCGCCGTCCAGCGAGAAGCGAAGGCCCGGCACGCCGCCGATGCCGAGCTCCCGGGCGGTCTGCTGGTCGGCCCGCACCTGCTGGAGGAAATCGCCCTGCGCCAGGACCTGGCGCAAGGCCTGGCCATCCAGGTCGAGTGTCTGCGCCACCTGGACGAGTGCCTCGGGGTCGGCCAGGTCGAGGCTCTCCTCGAAGAAGCCGCGGAACAGCGCCGTGCGCATGGCGCCCTCGGCCCGGAGGGCCTCCTGGGTCCGGGCCCAGGCACTGGCCTCGTGGGCCAGCCGCGAACGGGGCTGGCGGCGGGGCAGGCGCAGGGTCATGCCGCGCTCCGCGGCCATGGGATAGACCGCCCGTTCCCAGGTGTCGTGCAGGTAGTCGCCGTCAGGGTCGAGGGTCGGCTCGGGCTCGGGGCGCAGCTCGAAGGCGCGCCAGCGGATCGCCACGACGTCGCCGAAGCGCTCTTCCAGGGCGGCGAGCTCCGGGACCTCCAGGTAGCAGAAGGGGCAGACGAAGTCGCTGAAGACATCGAGGGTAATGCGTGGGCGGGTCATCGGGTGCCTCCTGTGGCGATGCGGCAGACCCCGGGAGGGTAACAGCGCGTCGCCCCGCAGGACATGGCGGCAGGTGTCTCAGCCGCCCTTGGCGACTGAGCCTCGTTACCCGAAAGCACCGTCCTCGCGTGCCGCCCGCTCCTGGGGCAGCAGGGCGGCATGGATCATGGCGTTGACCGGGGTGTCGACGCCGGCCTCCTGGCCCAGGCGTACCACCGCGCCGTTCTGGGCCTCCAGTTCGGAGGGGCGCCCCGCCATGATGTCGCGCTGCATGGAGGCAGTGCTCTCGGCCGGCAGCGAGTCGATGAACTTCATGGCGCGCGTCACCGCGTCCTTCGGCAGCGCCACCCCCCGGGCCCGGGCCACCGTCTCGATCTCGGCGAGCAGGCGCTCGGTCAGCGAGCGGGTCTCGGGGAGCGTGCGGGTCACGCCGATGGGCGCCCGGGTGACGGCCCCGATGCCGCTCATCGCGCAGATGAACAGGAACTTGCTCCATACCGCGGCCTGGATGTCGTCGGGCATCTCGGCGCTGACGCCCGGGGCGCGGTCCAGGGTGTCGCGCAGCTGCCGGGCCCCGTCTTCCTGACCGGGGTGCCGGATGCCCAGGCGCACGAAGGGCGAGACGCCCGCGTGGCGGATGCGCCCCGGCCCCTCACGCCAGGCGAGGATGCCGCACAGGCCGTCGAGCACCGGCGCCTCGCCGAGCACGCTGGCCAGGGTGTCGGCCGCCTCGACGCCGTTCTCCAGCGGCAGCACCAGGGTCCCGGAGCCGACCATCGGCCTGATCGCCTCGGCGGCCTCGCGGACCTGCCAGGCCTTCACCGCTACGATCACCGCGTCCACGCTGCCGACCTCGGCCGGGTCGTCGGTGGCCCTGGCCGGGGCGAGGGTCACGTCGCCCTCGATGCTGGATACCGCGAGGCCGTGGTGGCGGATCGCCGCCAGGTGCTCGCCCCTGGCGATGAAGGTGACCTCCTCGCCGGCCTGTGCCAGGCGGGCACCGAAGTAGCCTCCCACGCCGCCGCTGCCCATGATCGCGACCTTCATTCTCTCTCCTTGTGCTGTCGGTGATGGCGCTCTCGAGCATACCGCCATGGGCGCGCCGCGGCGATGGCCGGACTGGAGCGGCGATGCCGGTCGGTGTAGGCTTGCCGCCCTGTCTTTCACAGCACAGGACCCGATCATGAGCGACCTGCCCAACTGCCCCGAGTGCGGCTCCGAGTTCACCTACGACGACGGCCTTCAGCTCGTCTGCCCGGAGTGTGGCCACGAGTGGTCGAGGGATGCCGGTGCCGAGCCGGCCGTGGAGGAGGCGGGGGTCCGCGATGCCAACGGCAACCCCCTGGCCGACGGCGACACCGTCACGGTGATCAAGGACCTCCGGGTCAAGGGCAGCTCTTCGGTGGTGAAGGTCGGGACCCGGGTCAAGAACATCCGCCTGGTCGACGGCGACCACGACATCGACTGCCGGATCGAGGGCATCGGGGCCATGAAGCTCAAGTCCGAGTTCGTCAAGAAGGTGTGATACCCTCTGGCCACGACGGGAGGAGTACCCCCATGGCCGAGGATTCATCCCACAAGGCTGCTGCGGCTGTCAACGATGTGTCACTCCGGTACAAGGTCGCGTTCCTGTCGAGTACCCGGGCGTACTCTGGGTTCGAAGGGGAGGTCGATGTCCGGGAAACCCATATGGCCTGGGTCTTCCTGGCGGGGGATTGCGTCTACAAGCTCAAGAAACCCGTCGAGTACAGGCACCGTGATTGCCACTTCCTGCGCGACCGCGAGGTGCTCTGCCACGAGGAGGTGCGGCTCAATCGTCGCCTGGCGCCGCAGGTCTACCTCGGGGTGGCAGCCTTGCGGCTCGATCTCACGGGCAGGCTGGTGCTCGATGGCGAGGGCGAAGTGGTCGACTGGCTGGTCGTGATGAAGCGTCTGCCCGAGCACCTCATGCTGGATGTCGCACTATCTCGGGACAACGTCACCGGGACCATGGTGACCCGGGTCGCCCGGAGGCTCGCCGCCTTCTACCGGGGGCTCGAGCCGGTCGACATGCCAGCAGAAACCTACCTGGACCGTTTCCAGCTCGAGCTCGATCGTAACCGCGAGGTCATCACGGATACGCGATTCTCCGTCGCCAGCGACGGGGTGCGGCTCATGCTCGACCGTCTCGACCGCCTGCTCGAGGAAGAGCCTGGCCTGCTGGGGGATCGCCCCCGCCGGGGGCGGATCGTCGAGGGGCATGGTGACCTGCGCCCCGAGCATGTCTGCCTCTCCGATCCTCCCGTTGTCATCGATTGCCTCGAATTCAGCCGTCCCCTGCGGCTGGTGGACCCCTTTGACGAACTGTGTTTCCTGGGCCTCGAGTGCGAGCGACTCGGGGCTGCCTGGATTCTCGAGCGACTGGTCGGCGAATGCGCCCGGACGCTCCAGGACCGGCCAGACAAGCGGTTGCTGGCCTTCTATACGGCCTATCGTGCCTGTCTCAGGGCACGCCTGTCCCTCTCCCACCTGCTCGAACCGGACCCGCGCACCCCGGACAAGTGGGAGCCGCAGGCCAGGGAGTACCTGGCGTTGGGGCTGCGGGCCTGTCGTGAACTGGACTAGCCTGGACCTGGCACGGATCCCTGGCCATCGGGGCAAGGAGGGAGCTGCCGTTATGCAGGACCCTCGAGCAGATCGGTGAGCGAGCCATTCTCATGAACGCGGCGGATGGCCTCGGCAAAGAGCGGAGCGGCGCTGACCACCTCCAGATGCTGGCGTGCCACCTCGGCATCGAGGCGGGTCGGCGGGACGGTATCGGTCACGACAAGCTTGGTCAGCTGCGGGTCGCTGACCACCCTGTCCGCGTCACCGACGAACAGGCCGTGTGCCGCCAGGCCATATACCTCGCTTGCGCCCCGGTCGAGGCAGGCCCGGGCGGCGCGCAGCAGGGTGCCACCCGAGCTGATCAGGTCATCCACGACCAGCACCTTGGCGCCTTCGACCTCGCCGGTCAGCAGTGTGCCGCTGACCTTGCCCTCGCTGCGGCGCTTCTCCATGAAGGCCGACCCAATCTCGCGACCCAGCATGGGTTCGAGCATTTCCCTGAAGCCCTGCGCTCGCTTCACGCCGCCCGGGTCAGGGGAGGCCACCACCACCGGTCCGTCGCCGCATCGCTCCCGCATGTGGTCGGCGAACAGGCGACGCGTATCGAGGGTGTGGGTAGGGCAGCGGAAGGCGTTCTGGAACGCCGCGGGATTATGTACATCGAGCGTCATGACGGCGTCGATGCCCATGGCCTCCAGCAGCATGGCCAGATAGCGGGAGGTGAGCGGGTCGCGGGGCTTGGTCCGGCGGTCCTTGCGTGCATAGGCCATATAGGGGATCACGGCAGTCACCCGTGCGGCTCCCGCATCGCGGACGGTGCCCAGGAAGAACAGCAGTCGGCAGAGCCGTTCGTTGACCCCTTGGGCCGGGTCGCCATTGAGGCTTTGCAGGACGTAGACATCCTCGCCGCGCACGCTTTCCAGCGGCCGCGCCTTGTGCTCGCCGTCCTCGAAGTCGCGTTCCTCGTGTTCTGCAAGCGAGATGCCAAGCGACTGGGCCACCTTCTCGCCGAAGGCTCTGCTGGGATTGAGGGAGAAGAGTTTCATGCCTGCAGCATAGACGCTGGGGCCCGCGTCTGACGACCAGAATGTCCTGCGGGGGTCAGGGGCCGGAAGGCGTCAGGCAGTTGGGCAGGCTCTCGCGCAGTGAGCGGGGCAGGATGTCCAGGTCGCCAAAGCCGCCGACGTCCTCGTCGGCGACGTTGTTCGCCTGCATCAGGATCACCTGGTCGCGGGTCAGCGGCGGGCCTGGCAGCCAGGCGGCCAGGGCCGCCAGTAGCCGCCAGGCGAGGAAGGGGAGCGGCACCAGCGGTCGCTCGCGCTGCAGGTGGGCGAGCAGCGTCTCGAGGATCTCGCGGTAGCTCAGGACCTCGGGGCCGCCCAATTCGAAGAGGCGCCGCTCGGTGGCGGGGTGGCCGGTGAGCCGGACGATGGCTCGTGCCACGTCGACCACGTGAACTGGCTGCAGCCGGGTCGTGCCGCGGCCAAACAGCGGGATCAGCGGAAGCCGGGTGAGGCCCTCCAGGCCGCTGAGGAAGGCGTCCCCGGGGCCGAACAGCACGCTCGGCCGCACGAGGATCGCCCGGGGCATGGCCTGGAGCACCGCATCCTCGCCCCGGGCGCGGGCCCGCACGTAGGCCGAGGCCGAATCGTGGCGGGCGCCGATCCCCGAGACCAGCACCAGCCGCTCGATGCCTGCCGCCCGGGCCTGGCTTGCCAGCCGCCCGGCCCCCGTGACATGGATGGCCTCGAAGCTGGTATCGCGGGTCTCAACATAGAGGCTGACGGCATTGACCACGGCGCTGGCGCCCGCGAGGGCCGCCTCGATGCTTGCCTCGTCGCGCAGGTCGGCGGTGGCGAGTTCCACCGGGTCCCCGTCCTCCAGCCAGGCGGGCAGGGCCGGATGGCGAGCAGCGATACGCACCCCGCGGCCGGCCTCGACCAGCTCGCGGACGATGGCGTCGCCGAGAAAGCCGGTGCCACCGAAGACCGTGACCGGACCCTCGCGCATCATCGCTCTCCCTTGTGGCCGCTCAACGGAAGCCGGCCATCAGCTCGCGCACCAGCGGCGTGTCGGCATCGCGATGGGTGGGCAGCTCGAAGCGGGCCCGGGCGATGGCGGTGCGTGACAGTTCGGCGGTGATCAGCGTCTCGCGCTCCTCGGCCTCGGCGAGCAGCTCGCCGCGCGGGCCGAGGATGCGCGACCCACCCCAGAAGTGGCTCTGGCCCTCGGGGCCGAAGCGGTTGGCCATGATCACCGGCGTGCCGTAGGTCATGGCGTAGAAGCGTACGTTGAGGGCCCAGTTCTGCTCGTTGGAGAAGTCGTCGCTGACGATGCCCGAGGCCGAGTTGATCGGCGCGCAGAGCACGGTGGGACGGCGCAGCAGGGCGGCGTGCACCAGTGCCGGGTTCCACAGGTCGGCGCAGATCAGCTGGGTCGCCGACCAGCCGGGGCGCACCGGGGTATGGGTGAGCTCGCTGCCGTGGGTGAACCACTTGCCCTCCTCGAGGCCGCCGTAGGTGGGCAGGTTGAGCTTGCGGTGCACCGCGGCGATCTCGCCGTCCTGGAGGATGGCCAGGGCGTTGTAATACTCGCCGGGACTCGCTTCCTCGACGAAGCCCACCACCGTCTGCATCTCGCGGCAGGCCAGGGCCAGCTCGCGCAGGCGCGGATCCTCCAGTGGCATCGCCACCTGCATCACCCGGCTACCCAGGCCGTAGCCGGTCAGCGAGAGCTCGGGAAAGACCAGCAGCTCGACGCCCTGGTCGCAGGCCTCCTGAATGGTGTCGAGATGCTGTGCCAGGTTGGCATCCACCTCGCCGAGGGTGGCGTTGATCTGGGCGGCGCCCACTCGCAGGCGGTCTTGATAGTGCATGATCGGGGCTCATGGTGGAGGGGATATCAGTCCGTGGATCGGTCGTTGTCGGCGGAGCGAGCCATCGCCCGCTTGACCAGCCGGAACAGCAGCCAGTGCAGCACCGCCAGCACGGCCAGGGCTCCGCCCATCATCAGCAGGAAGGAAGTCGTCATCGCAGCGGTCTCCGGTGGTGTGGCGTCATGCTAGCGAGACGGTGGCCGGGCGTCGATGCCCCGCCACCGTCTCGGGTCATTCCCTGCCGGGCGGCCCAAGCAGGGCAGGGTCAAAGGCGGCCAGTCCACGGGAGCATGGCCGGAGGGCATCGGAAGCTCGATACCGATTCTGGGGCGGATACACGAAGGCCGCCCGGGGGCGGCCTCGATGCGTATGGCGGCATTGCCTGGCGGTCACAGCAGCTCGCTCTCCTCGAGGAAGGACTGGGCCACGTCCTCAACACTTTCTTTCTTGACATCGACTTTGGCATTAAGTCTTGCCATGGTCTCGTCGTCGAGTAGTGACGACAGCGCATTCATCTGCTCTGCGAGGTCGGGATTTGCCTCCAGCGTCTCCTGGCGTACCACCGGGGTCAGGGCATAGTCAGGGAAGAACTGACGATCATCCTTCAGCACCGTCAAGTCCAGTGCCGGGATTCGGCCATTTGTTGCGGTGGTCATGGCTACGTCTACTTCTCCCTGGTCAAGTGCAGGAAGAGTGAGCCCTTGATCCATACGCTTGACATTGCGTCTGCCGAACTCGAATCCGTAGGTCTCCTGCATCGGGCGAAGTCCATCATCACGGGAATAGAACGTCGCATTCGAGGCTAGTACCAATTCATTTCCTGAATTGATGGCTTCAGCAAGGTCAGAAATAGAGGTGATGCCAAGCTCTTGCGCATGGTCCTCGCGCATGGCCAGCGCGTAGGTGTTGTTGGCCTCGGAAGGCTCCAGCCACACCAGGCCCTTTTCGGCATCGAGCTCCTTGACGCGCTGATATGCTTCTTCAGGTGTCAACTTCTCGGTCACCTTGTTGTAGCTGATCAGTGAGGTGCCGGTGTACTCCCAATAAAGGTCTACCTGCCCGCTTTCCTGCGCCTGGCGAAGCACAGAGGTCCCCATTCCCGAGCGCTCATCGACATCGTGGCCTTTGGCCTCAAGGTACTGGACCGTCATGTCGGCCAGGATCAGCTGTTCGGTGAAGTTCTTGCCGCCTACGGTAATTGTCTCGGCTTGCGCCATCACTGATGTGGCAGCCATCACGGTGCCGGTCATGACTGTTTTCAAGGTGTGTTGCATAGAATCTCATTAGCTCTTGTTAAAAAATGCCCGCCCCTCTGGAGCGGGCCTATGGAGCGTATCGTCCTGGTTACAGCAGCTCGTTCTCCTCGAGGAAGGATTGGGCCACGTCCTCGATGGTCTCGCGCTCGACGTCGACCCGGGCGTTGAGCTCGGCCATGGTCTCGTCGTCGAGCAGGCTGGAGAGCGCGTTCATCTGCTCGGCCAGCTCGGGATTGGCCTCCAGGGTCTCCTCGCGCACCACCGGGGTCAGGGCATAGGCCGGGAAATAGCCCTTGTCGTCCTCGAGCACGCGGAAGTCGAAGGCCGGGATGCGGCCGTCGGTGGCGAAGACCAGCCCCACCTCGACGTCGCCGTCGCGCAGGGCCGGATAGACCAGGCCGGAATCCATGCGCTTGACATCGTCGCGGCTGACGCGGAAGTCGTAGGCCTGCTGCAGCGGCCGCCAGCCATCCTCGCGGGCATAGAACTCCGCGTTCAGGGCGAAGGTGAGCTCCTCGCCGTCATTGACCGCCTGGGCCAGGTCGGAGAGGGAGGCGATGCCGCGCTCCTCGGCGTCTGCCTCGCGCATGGCCAGGGCGTAGGTGTTGTTGGCCGCGGAGGGCTCCAGCCACACCAGGCCCTTCTCGGCGTCGAGTTCCTTGACGCGCTCATAGGTCTCCTCCGGCCCCAGGCGCTCGGTGACGTCGTTGTAGTTGATCAGCGAGGTGCCGGTGTACTCCCAGTAGAGGTCGATCTGGCCGTTCTCCTGGGCCTGGCGCAGCACGGCGGAGCCCATGCCGGAGCGGTTCTCCACGTCGTAGCCGAGACCCTCCAGGTACTGGGTGGTCATGCTGGAGAGGATCTGCTGCTCGGTGAAGTTCTTGCCGCCGACGGTGATCTCGGCGGCGCCGGCGGTGGTCATGGCGCCGGCCAGGGCCAGGCCGGACAGGGTGGTCATCAGGCGTTTCATGAGTCTTTCTCCTTATGTGGTTTCAGATGGTCTAGCACGGTTCGAACGATCAGGCGCGCGACGGGTTGACCCCGCGCGGCACCACCAGGAAGGCAACGGTGGCGACCAAGGCATCGACGACGATCGCCAGCAGGGCGGTGGGAATGGCGCCCGAGAGCATCATCACCGGGTCGTACAGGTCGATGCCGGTGAAGATCAGCTCGCCCAGCCCCCCGGCGCCGATCAGGAAGGCCAGCGGCACGGTGCCCACGTTGATGGTCAGGGCGGTGCGCATGCCGGCGAAGATCACGTAGAGGGCGTTGGGCAATTCCACCCGCAGCAACCGCTGGGTCGCCGACATGCCGATGCCGGCGGCGGCCTCCATCAGCGCCGGATCGACGCCCTTGAGCCCGGCATAGGTGTTGCGGGTGATCGGCAGCAGGGTGGCGACGAACAGGCCGAACACGGCCGGTACGGTGCCGATGCCCAAAAAGCTCATGGAGAGCGCCAGGACCGCGAGCGTCGGGATAGTGGTACCGACGTTGAGCACCTGCATCAGCGATTCCGCCCAGCGGGTCATGCTCGGGCGCGACAGCACGATGCCCAGCGGGATGGCCACCAGGATCGCCAGGCCGCCGGAGATCGCGGTCAGCCACAGGTGCTGGGCGGCCAGGTACTGCACGTCGGGCAGGTACCACAGGAAGTCATCGATGACCCCGCTCGACTGGCTCCATACCCCGGCGAAGAAGATCGCCACCAGCAGGAGTGCACGCAGGGCCCCTTTCAGGCTCTGAATCGGCATCGGCTCACTCCTTGACGGCGCTGGCGGGATTCCGGCTGGCAGCCTCGCGGGCACGGAAGCGTGACCCGAGGTGGTGCGTCATGGCGCGCTGGGTGATCTGGCCACAGACGCGCCCCTCGTCATCCACGCAGGGCAGCCAGGTGGCGTCCTTGGCGAACATCAGCGAGGCGACCTTGCGCAGGTCGTCCTCCAGGGTCACCGTGGCCGGGACGCTCTCGAAGTGGTCGCGACAGTAGCCCTTGGTGGTGCGCGCCTTGGACCTTGTGATCAGGCCCACCGGCTGGCGCTGGTCGTTCACCATCAGGATGGCGTTCTGGTAGCCGTAGTCATCAATGCGGGCCAATGCCGTCTCCAGGGTGTCGCCGGGACTCACGGTGGCGATCTCGTCGGAGACGACTTCCTCGACCTTGACCAGGTTGAGGCGCTTGAGCGCGCGGTCCTCGCCGAGGAAGGACTCGACGAAGGCGTTCTTGGGTGCGGCCAGCAGGTCGTCGGGCGAGGAGTACTGCACCAGCTTGCCCTCGCGGAAGATGGCCACCCGGTCGCCCATCTTGATCGCCTCGTCGATGTCGTGACTGACGAACATGATGGTCTTCTTCAGTTCCTGCTGCATCTTGAGGAACTCGTCCTGGATCACCGCCCGGTTGATGGGGTCGATGGCGCCGAAGGGCTCGTCCATCAGCATCACCGGCGGGTCGGCGGCGAGCGCCCGGGCCACGCCGATGCGCTGCTGCTGACCGCCGGAGAGCTCGCTGGGGAAGCGCTTGAGAAAGGCGTCGGGCTCCATGGAGATCATCGCCATCAGCTCCCGGGCCCGCTCCTTGTAGCGGGCCTTGTTCCAGCCCAGCAGCTTGGGCACCACCGTAATGTTCTCCTCGATAGTCATGTTGGGGAAGAGCCCGATCTGCTGGATCACATAGCCGATGTTGCGGCGCAGGTCCTGGGTGTTCAGGTCGGTGGTGTCCTCCCCGTTGATGAACACCTTGCCGGAGGTCGGCTTCACGATGCGGTTGATCATCTTCAGGGTGGTGGTCTTGCCGCAGCCCGAGGGGCCGAGCAGGATGCAGATCTCGCCGCTGGGCACCTTCATGTTGATGTGGTCGGCGGCGACCACGGCGCCCTCGGGCGTGTCGAAGACCTTGGTCAGGTTATCGAGTTGGATCATTCGGGGGTCCTTGTCGTCTCGGTCGTCAGGGGCTCGCCGTCAGGCGGTGGAGGCGTCGAGCTCCATGCCGCGGGGCGTCAGGCGCTTCTGCACGTAGAGCAGGGTGTAGTCGACGATGACGGCCAGCAGGCTCACCGCCACGGCGCCGACGATCAGCTGGCGCGGGTCGGACTGGGAGATGCCGCGGCTGATGAAGGTGCCGAGGCCACCGGCGCCGATGTAGGCGGCGATCGCCATCACGCCGATGTTGAGCACCACGGCGGTGCGCACGCCGGCCATGATCACCGGCACCGCCAGGGGAATCTCCACCAGGCGCAGACGCTGGTTGGGGCTCATGCCGATCCCCCGGGCCGCCTCGCGCAAGGCCGGGTCGACGTTGTTGATCGCCGTGTAGGTGTTGCGGATGATCGGTAGCTGGGAGTAGAGCAGCACCGCGATAACCGCCGGCAAGTAGCCGATGCCCTGGCCGATCAGCGAGAGCACCGGGATCATGATCCCGAACAGCGCGATCGAGGGGATGGTCACGATAATCGAGGCGGCGTAGAGCACGGCCTGGGCCAGGCGCTCGTTCTTGGTGATGGCGATGCCGATCGGCACCCCGGTCAGGGTGGCGATGCCGACGGCAACCCCCACCAGCGAGATGTGCTCCAGGGTGCGCGTGGCCAAGAGGTCGATGTTGTCCAGTGCGTACTGAATCAGTTCCAAGTCGTTTCTCCTTGCGAGCCCTGTCCCTTGGCAAGCATAGCCGCCGGGCGACGGCCCTGCGGTGCCGAGGTGTGACGATGTCGTGGGCAGGGGCGAGGGGGCGACGAAATGCCCCATGCGAGGCATCACAGCATAGCAGAGCACCCTATCTATTTGTTTTTCCGTGGATGAGGATGCGCAATGGCACGAATTGGCAGTGCTGATGCCTCCCGGGCAGGTGGACTCCTTCCTATGGGTGTTCAAATGCGATCGATTATCGTTATTGTCGGTAACGTCCGTGAACGTGCCGCGATCCACGCGATTGGACGCCCGGGGCTTCACATCAAAATGATACAGGACTAAAATGGTCCCCAATCGAACATGAGGGGGAGATGCCCCCGGGGAGTCAGGCCTTGCTCAAGCTTTCACGGCTGACCGACTACGCCGCCGTGGTGATGGCGCAGATTGCCCGTCACCCGGACCAGCCCCAGGCGGCCGCGGAGCTTGCCGAGGCGGTACAGCTGCCCCATCCCACGGTCAGCAAGACCCTGAAGATGCTGGTCAAGGCGGGGTTGCTCGAGTCACGCCGCGGCGCCCAGGGAGGGTATTCCCTGGCACGCCCCGCCTCCCGCATCACCGCCAGCGACATCATCTCGGCGATCGAGGGGCCGGTGGCGATGACCGAGTGCAGCCAGGCCGGCGGCGACTGCGACCTGGCCGCCACCTGCGGCGTCGCGGACAACTGGCAGCGGGTCTCGCTGGCCATCCGCACCCTGCTCGACAGCGTGACCCTGGCCCACCTGGCCGACACCAGTCCCATCAAGCTGCCGGTGCAGCTGCCCATTCAGAGCGTGAGTCTGGCCGCCGAGGCCTGACGCAACCGAGCATTTCACTACCCGAGGCGAGCCGCGCTCGCCGACCCAACCGCCCGGGAGGGGATTCATCATGGCAAGTCAGGAAATGGAACAGCTTGTCCGTCGCGAGTACAAGGAAGGCTTCGTGACCGACATCGAGAGCGACACGGTACCGCCCGGCCTGGACGAGAGCACCATCGCCTTCATCTCGAACAAGAAGGGCGAGCCGGAGTGGATGCTGGAGTGGCGCCTCAAGGCCTACCACCAGTGGCTGAAGATGACGCCGCCCTCCTGGGCGCATCTGGACTATCCGCCCATCGACTACCAGGCGATCTCCTACTACAGCGCGCCCAAGCGTGACGAGGACAAGCCCCAGAGCCTCGACGAGGTGGACCCCAAGCTGCTCGAGACCTACGAGAAGCTGGGCATTCCCCTGCACGAGCGGGCGGCCCTGGCCGGCGTGGCGGTGGATGCCGTCTTCGATTCCGTGTCGGTGACCACCACCTTCAAGGAGAAGCTCCACGAGGCGGGCGTGATCTTCTGCTCCATCTCCGAGGCGATTCGCGACTACCCGGAACTGATCAAGCAGTACCTGGGCAGCGTGGTGCCCCAGGGCGACAACTACTTCGCGGCGCTGAACTCCGCGGTGTTCACTGATGGTTCCTTCGTCTTCGTCCCGGAGGGCGTGACCTGCCCCATGGAGCTCTCCACCTACTTCCGCATCAACGCCGAGAACACCGGGCAGTTCGAGCGCACCCTGATCATCTGCGAGAGCCGCGCCCAAGTGTCGTATCTGGAAGGTTGTACCGCGCCGATGCGCGACGAGAACCAGCTGCATGCGGCGGTGGTGGAGCTGGTGGCGCTCGAGGATGCCTACATCAAGTACTCCACCGTGCAGAACTGGTACCCCGGCGACGAGGACGGCAAGGGCGGCATCTACAACTTCGTCACCAAGCGTGGCGACTGCCGCGGCGACCGCTCGCGCATCAGCTGGACCCAGGTCGAGACCGGCTCGGCGATCACCTGGAAGTACCCCTCCTGCGTGCTGCGCGGCAAGGACAGCATCGGCGAGTTCTACTCCGTGGCGGTGACCAACGGCCGCCAGCAGGCCGATACCGGCACCAAGATGATCCACATCGGTGAGGGTACTCGCTCGAGCATCATCTCCAAGGGCATCTCGGCCGGGCGCAGCAACCAGTCCTACCGTGGCCTGGTGAAGGTGGGTCCGCGGGCCAAGGGCGCGCGCAACTTCACCCAGTGTGACTCGCTGCTGATCGGCGACCAGTGTGGCGCCCATACCTTTCCCTATCAGGAGATCGGCAACAGCACGGCCACCGTCGAGCATGAGGCGACTACCTCCAAGATCGGCGAGGACCAGCTGTTCTACTGCCAGAGCCGCGGCATTTCCGAGGAGGATGCGGTGAGCATGATCGTCAACGGCTTCTGCAAGGACGTCTTCCAGGAGCTGCCCATGGAGTTCGCCGTGGAGGCCGAGGCGCTGCTGAACGTCACCCTCGAAGGCGCTGTTGGTTGAGGAAACGGCTGCGCGACGCCTGCACGGCGTTGGAAACAGGGTCGAGAATGCTCATTTACGGTCGTAAACTCCGCCTCTCTCACCTGCTTCCGCCTTGTTCAGGCGCCGCTCGCGCGTTTCTCCGGATTCGCGAGAAGGTCAAAACATTCAAGTAGTCGCGGTGGCGGCTCGCCAGAATCGAAAAGGTAGTCAACATGCTCGAAGTCAAGGATCTGCACGTCACGGTCGAGGGTTCCGAGATCCTCAAGGGCCTCACCCTGACCATCAACGCCGGTGAAGTCCACGCCATCATGGGCCCCAACGGGGCCGGCAAGTCGACCCTCTCGGCGGTGATCGCCGGCAAGGACGGCTACGAGGTGACGAAGGGCTCGATCACCTTCGAGGGCCAGGACGTGCTGGAGATGGAGATCGAGGAGCGGGCCCGCGCCGGCCTGCTGCTGGGCTTCCAGTACCCGGTGGAGATCCCGGGGGTGAAGAACATCTACCTGCTCAAGGCGGCGCTGAACGCCCAGCGTGAGGCGCAGGGCCTGGGCGAGATCCCGGCACCGGAGTTCATGAAGCTGATCAAGGAGAAGGTGGCCTCCATGAAGATGGACACCAGCTTCCTGCAGCGTGCCGTCAACGAGGGCTTCTCCGGTGGCGAGAAGAAGCGCAACGAGATCCTGCAGATGCTGGTGCTGCAGCCGAAGCTCGCAATGCTCGACGAGATCGACTCGGGCCTGGACATCGACGCCATGAAGGTAGTCGCCGACGGCGTCAACTCCCTGCGCGCCGAGGATCGGGCCATTCTGCTGGTGACCCACTACCAGCGCCTGCTCGACTACATCGTGCCGGATCGCGTGCACGTGCTGGTCGATGGCCGCATCGTCAAGAGCGGCGATGCCGAGCTGGCCCGCGAACTCGAGAGCCGCGGCTATGACTGGGTGCAGGAGGAGACCGCCGCATGAATGACGCAGTGCAGAGCGACGTGCAACGCTTCCTCGACCGGCTTAGCGAGTACCGCGCCGGCCGCGGCGCCGAGCCGACCTGGATCGCCGCGCGGCGCCAGGCGGGGGCCGCCCGCTTCGAGGCGCTGGGCTTTCCCCACCGCCGTGTCGAGGCGTGGAAGTACACCGATGTGCGGGCCATTGCCCGCGGCGACTTCGCCCTGGCCACGGAGGCCGACTTCTCCCCGGCCACGGCGGCGCGGCTGACCCTGCCGATGGAGGCCCACCGGCTGACCTTCGTCGATGGTGTCTTCGCCCCGGCCCTGTCGCGGCTCGATGACCTGCCCGCGGGCGCGCAGCTGGTGCCGCTCTCGGCGGCCCTGGCGGAAAACCACGAGGCGGTGGGCGGCCCGCTGGGCCGGCTCACCGGGGTCGAGTTCTCCTCTTTCGCGGCGCTCAATACCGCCTTCATGGAGGAGGGGGTCGTGCTGCGCCTGGCCCCGGGCACCGTGGTGGAGAAGCCGATCATCCTGCAGTTCCTCTCCCGGGCCGGTGAGCAGGCGGTGATGAGCCACCCGCGCATCCTGATCGAGGCGGGCGGCCGCAGCGAGGCCACCGTGATCGAGCATCACGTGGGCGAGGAGCAGGCCGCCAACTTCACCAACCTGGTGGAGGAGATCATCCTCGACCGTGGCGCGATCCTCACCCACTACAAGCTGCAGGAGGCGCCGCTGGCCGACCTGCACGTGGCCAGCATCCACATAGAGCAGGCCCGTGATAGCCGCTACACCTCCTTCAACCTGAACCTGGGCGGCGGCCTGGTGCGCAATGACCTGGTGGCCGAGCTCAACGGCCAGGGCGCCGAGGCCAACTTCAACGGCCTCTTCTATGGCCAGGGACGCCAGCACGTGGACAACCACACCCTGGTCAACCACAACGCGCCGCGGACCTTCTCCAACGAGAACTACAAGGGCATCCTCGACGACCGCGCCCACGGCGTGTTCAACGGCAAGGTGATCGTCAAGCGCGACAGCCAGCAGATCGAGGGCTTCCAGAGCAACGCCAACCTGCTGCTCTCCGACCGTGCCGAGATCGACACCAAGCCCGAGCTCGAGATCTACGCCGATGACGTCAAGTGCTCCCACGGCAGCACCACCGGCCAGCTCGACGAGGAGGCGGTG
Source organism: Halomonas sp. CKK8 (assembly GCF_029625235.1). Taxonomy (NCBI): domain Bacteria; kingdom Pseudomonadati; phylum Pseudomonadota; class Gammaproteobacteria; order Oceanospirillales; family Halomonadaceae; genus Halomonas; species Halomonas sp. CKK8. The sequence continues at coordinate 1,204,659 of NZ_CP121193.1, forward strand.
TTCGCCCTGCGCACCCGCGGCATCGACGAGCAGACGGCCCGCGGCCTGCTGACCCTGGCCTTCGCCGGCGAGGTGCTGGAGCAGGTCGACCTCGACGCCATCGCCGAGCGGGTCGAACTGGCCGTGGCGGGCAAGCTTCCCGAGCGCTTCAACCTCGCCGGCCTGGTGGAAACCGCCGCCGCCCTGAACGAGGAGTGAGCCATGGCTGACTTCAGCGACCTGACTCTGGACGTGGTGAAGGTGCGACGCGACTTCCCGATCCTCGACCGGGAAGTCCATGGCAAGCCGCTGGTCTACCTGGACAACGCTGCGACCAGCCAGACCCCGCGTCAGGTGATCGCGATGTTCGACGACTACTACGGTCGCTACAACGCCAACATCCATCGCGGGCTGCACACCCTGGCCGACGAGGCCACGGCGGCGTTCGAGGGGACCCGGGAGACGGTGCGTGCCTTCCTGAACGCTGCCGAGACCCGCGAGATCGTCTTTACCCGCGGCACCACCGAGGCGATCAACCTGGTGGCCAACAGCTGGGGGCGCGCCAACCTCGGTCCCGGTGACGAGGTGCTGATCTCGCGCCTCGAGCACCACTCCAACATCGTGCCCTGGCAGCTGCTGGCCGGGGAGCTCGGATTCACCATCAAGGTGATCCCGGTGGACGAGCGCGGCGTGCTGGACATGGCGGCCTACCGCGACCTGTTCACCGAGCGCACCCGACTGGTGGCGGTGAACCATATCTCCAACGCCTTCGGCACCGTCAACCCGGTGCGCGAGATGGCGCGGGTGGCCCACGAGCACGGCGCGCGGATCCTGGTCGACGGCGCCCAGGCCGCGCCCCACCAGGCCATCGACGTGCGGGATATCGATGCCGACTTCTATGCCTTCTCGGGCCACAAGGTCTATGGCCCCACCGGGGTAGGCGTGCTCTACGGCAAGGCCGAGCTGCTCGAGGCGATGTCGCCCTGGCAGGGGGGCGGCGAGATGATCAAGACGGTCTCCTTCGAGGCGCCCACCACCTTCGCCGACATCCCCCACAAGTTCGAGGCCGGGACCCCGGCCATCGCCGAGGTAATCGCCCTGGGGCGCGCCCTGCAGTGGGTCCAGCAGATCGGCCTCGAGCTGATCGGCGCCTGGGAGGCCAGGCTGCTCGAGCATGCCACCGAGGGCGTTAGGGGCATTGAGGGACTGCGCATCCTGGGGACCGCGCCGGACAAGGCGGGCGTGCTCTCGTTCGTGGTCGACGGCGCGCACTCCCAGGATATCGGGCTGCTGATCGACCAGCTCGGGGTGGCGATCCGCACCGGCCATCACTGCGCCCAGCCGCTGCTGGCCCAGTTCGGGGTGGACGCCACCTGCCGGGCATCCTTCGCCGCCTACAACACGCCCGAGGAGATCGACGTCTTCGTCGAGGGGCTCGAGCGCGTCGTCGGCATGCTGCGCTGAAGGCTATCAAGGAGCGACATGAGCGATATCGAGCAGATTGCCACCCTCCACAAGGGCCAGGAGCTGCCCCTGCAGCGGGACGTGGAGGCGATCTCCATTCCCTTCGGCAAGACCGTGACCCTGCCGGAGGACAGCGTCGTCAGCGTGATGCAGGCCAAGGGCAGCACGGTCAGCGTGGGCTTCGAGGGGCGCCTCTACCTGGTCGAGGGGGCCAACCTGGATGCCCTGGGCCTCGAGGCGCTGCCGCGGCCGACCCTGCCCGAGGATGCCTCGGAGGACGAGATCGAGCAGTTCGTGTGGGATCAGCTGCGGACCTGCTTCGATCCCGAGATCCCGGTGAATATCGTCGATCTGGGGCTGGTCTATGGCTGCCGCATCGAGCGGCTGATCACCGGCGAGCGCATCGTCACCATCCGCATGACCCTGACGGCACCGGGCTGCGGCATGGGCGACGTGATCGCCGCCGATGCCCGCAACAAGATCCTCGGTGCCCCGCAGATCAGCAAGGTGCACACCGAGATCGTCTTCGATCCCCCCTGGAGTCGTGAGATGATGAGCGACGAGGCCAAGCTGGAACTCGGGATGTTCTAGCGCCTGCTCCGGGGAGCACGATGCACCGGCCATTCTGGAAGGTCTTCAAGGCGGTTCTGATGTCGCTGGGGGCGCTTGCGCTCCTGGCGGCATGTCTGTTCGCGCTGGCCAATTTCTACGTGCTGGGGCGCACTCAGGGGAAGATCGAGGGCGAACTGGCGCAGTGCGGCAGCGAGCCCGTGGGCATCGTCTTCGGCACCTCTCACTGGACGCGCAGCGGGGCGCGCAATCCGCACTTCGAGGGGCGCATGGGCGCCGCGGCCCACCTGATCCATCTCGGACGGGTCGACCACCTGCTGATCTCCGGCGACAACAGCACCCGCTACTACAACGAGCCGGTGACCATGTGGCGTGACCTGCGCGGCCGCGACGTGCGCGACGAGGACATGACGCTGGACTATGCCGGCTTCAGCACCTTCGACACCCTGGCCCGGGCGCGAGACGTGTTCGGCGTGGAGCGGGCGCTGCTGATCACCCAGGACTGGCACCTGCCGCGGGCGCTGTTCATCGGCGAGGCGCTGGGGCTAGAGGTGAGCGGCTGTGCGGCGCCCGAGCGCGCCTCGGACGGGCTCTGGCGACTCAAGCTGCGCGAGTGGGTGGCGCGGGTGGCCACCCTGGGGGATCTCTACCTGTGGGAGCGCGAGCCGCACTTCCTGGGGCCGCTCGAGCCCCTGAAGATCATGCCGCGGGAGCGTGACCGCCTGCTGCTCCCGCCGGGGGTGCTCAACGCTTCGGACGCTGCTTCTGGAGGCGATACAGCTCGCGGATCAGCGCCCGGCAACCCTTCCAGCACTCCTCGATGACCGGTTCCATCGGCTCGGGCAGGGGATGGGTGAATAGCGTCGAGAGGGCCTGCATTAGTACCCGTTCCTGTTCCAGCAGCTCGCCGATCACCACCTGGCTCTCGTTGCCGACGAAGCTCTTCAGCCGGCTCCACAGCCACATGTAGTCGTCACGCTCGACATCGGCATCGCGGGGCAGCAGGTTGAGGTGCTTGCGCGACAGCTCCTGGAGCTCGTGCATCGACTTCGCCCGCGCCTCGTAGTGGGGCTTCAGACTGTCGCGCAGCGAGGGACGCAGGCGCTCCAGGTTGTCCTGAAAGTAGTCGATGCTGTCGGCCATCGCCTCGAGGGCACTGTCCATCGCCACCTGGCGATTGTCGAGAAACATGAGCGGTCACCTCCTCCGGTGACGCAGATTGTGGGGCTGTCGACGCCCATTTGCCACCCCCGGGGATCAATAATTTGCCGCTTCCCCGTTAGCCTTTGGGCGGAGGATTCAGCCCTTGGGGCGAGGCGGGACCTTGTGCCGCGGGGCGGCGTTCTTCTCCAGGTGCTCGATGACCAGCCCGGCGATGTCCTTGCCGGTGGCCGTCTCGATGCCCTGCAGCCCCGGCGAGGAGTTGACCTCCATGATCACCGGGCCATGGTTGGAGCGCAGCAGGTCGACGCCTGCCACCCGCAGCCCCATGGCCTTGGCGGCGCGGATCGCCGTGGAGCGCTCCTCCGGGGTGATGCGGATCACGCTGGCGCTGCCCCCGCGATGCAGGTTGGAACGGAACTCGCCCTCGGCGGCCTGGCGCTTCATCGAGGCCACCACCTTGTCGCCGATCACGAAGCAGCGGATGTCGGCGCCCTTCGCCTCCTTGATGTACTCCTGCACCATGATGTTGGCCTTCATGCCCATGAAGGCCTGGATCACGCTCTCGGCGGCCTGGTTGGTCTCGGCGAGCACCACGCCGATGCCCTGGGTGCCCTCCAGCAGCTTGATCACCAGCGGGGCACCCCGGACCATGGTGATCAGGTCGGGAATGTCGTCGGGGGAGTGGGCAAAGCCGGTGATCGGCAGTCCGAGCCCCTTGCGCGACAGCAGCTGCAGCGAGCGCAGCTTGTCCCGGGAGCGGGTGATGGAGACGTTGTCGTTGAGCACGTAGGTGCCCATCATCTCGAACTGGCGCAGCACCGCACAGCCGTAGAAGGTGATCGAGGAGCCGATGCGCGGAATCACCGCGTCGAAGGGCTCGAGCTCCTCGCCCTTGTAGTGGATCGAGGGGTGGTGCGAGGCGATGCTCATGTAGCAGCGCAGGGTGTCGACCACCCGCGCGGTATGCCCGCGCAGTTCGGCCGCCTCGATCAGGCGCCGCGTGGAGTAGAGGTTGCGGTTGCGGGACAGCAGCGCGATATGCATTCGGGGCTCCAGGGTCGATGGCCGGGGAGGCTCAGGGTTCGCCATGCAGGAAGGCCACGCCGGGCGCCACCAGCAGGCGGCGCAGGGCGCGGCGGCCCAGCAGCATGGGGTGGCGCATGTCGCGGCGGTCGGTCAGGCTCAGTTCCACCGGGAACACCAGGCTGCCCAGCTGCATCGTCGTACGGATCACGTAGCGCCACTCGGCCTGGCCGTTGGAGCTGGTCACCCGCCGGCGGTCATGCAAATGCATGCGGTGGACGTGGGCCGGCGTGCCGGGGCCGCCGCTGCGGGTCGTGAAGCTGACCCAGAGGTGGCCGTCCTCTTCATAGGACTCGATGTCCTCGGCATGCAGGGCCGAGGTCCGCGCGCCGGTATCGGCCTTGGCGCAGAGCGTCAGGTGCAGTTCCGGCAGGGTGACCATCTCGCGGCGGCCGATCACCGCCTTGGGCGTGTAGGGCAGTTCTTTCATCATCTTCGCTCCCAGGTCTCTGCACTCAGCGTGACAGGCCGGCCAGGCGGCGGCCGATGGCGGAGTCCGCCTCGGCCTCGCGCAGCGTCATCAGCAGCGGCAGGCGCAGTCGCGGGATCAGCGCCAGGTCGCGAGCCACGGCCGTGAAGTCGGCCCCGGGGGTCTCGGCCAGGCGGGCGAGGAAGCGGGGCAGGCGCTCGGCATCCTCCAGGTGGCGCCAGCCGCGCCCGGCGATGGCCGCCAGCAGGTCGGGGCCGCAGGCGTCCGGGTCATCGAGCAGGGCGTCGAACCAGGCGCCGGCCAGCTCGGTCGAGGCGCCGCCCATGGCCCGCACGCAGGCGCAGAAGGTCTCGATGTCCCCGGCGCGGCCCGCGGTCTCCCCGCGACGGCGCAGGGCATGGGCCAGCTCGTCGGCAATCGCCACATGCTCCAGACAGTAGCACAGCGAGGTCAGCACCTCGCCGGGCAGGGTGTCCAGGCGTGCGGCCAGCATCCGGCTCGATTCCCTATCCAGGCGCACCGCGAAGTCGGCCAGGCCCTGCAGGCCCAGGGCGCGCCAGTCGATCGCCTGCTGCCCGGTCAGGTAGGCCTCGACCGGCTCGAGGTGCTGGCTGGCGGGCAGGCCCGCATCCAGGCTGGCACGCGCATGCAACACGGCCTGGAAGGGCAGTGCGGGGGTGAAGGCCAGAGGGTTGTCCTTCATCAGGTTGTCGATCCCGGCGCTCTCCGTGCGCCCCAGGCCCCGCACGCCATGGCCCAGGGTCTCCAGCAGGCGCTGCACGAAGGCGTCACGCGGGGCCGGGTCGAGGTGGCCCTGCTCGTCCAGCGGCAGGGCCAGGAACCAGATCAGCGGGTCCTCCAGGTCGCCCAGGCGGAACACCATGGCGAGGCGCGCCGTGCCCTGCCAGGGGGCCGGCCACGCCAGCTCGCCGGCCTCGAAGGCGGCCAGGGTGTCGAGCGAGCAGGGCTCGACCCGGCGTCCCAGGTGGTAGAGCCTCACCTCGGCACCGCTGCGCAGGAAGAAGTCGTGAAGGCTGTGGATCGGTTGCATGCTGTCTCCGGGTCAGGAACCGTGCACTCTACCGCGGTGTCGGGGTGCTGTCAGCCGCCGAGAGGGGCCTCGTCACGATCCGCCGCTGGTCAGTTGTTGACCAGTCTGCCCCATGGCCCATGGGAAGCGGCCAGGGGAGACCTTTCCAGTGTTTATCCACAGGCCCGTTCAGGATATCTGTGCACTGTGCACAACAGGGCGGGTCAGGCAGTGGAAGGCCCCGCGGGGTGGCCAGCGGCGGGGCCGAGCGGGGATAATGGGCGCACATGCACCGAAGAGACTGCTCATGACCGTTCACGACGAACTCGGCAGCGCCCTGCGCGAGCTCGAGGCCACCATGAAGGCCGCCAGCCTGTGGCGCATGGAGCGACCCGAGCCGGACGCCTTCCGCAGCGTCCAGCCGTTCTGCATCGATACCATGACGCTGCCCCAGTGGCTGCGCTTCGTGTTCATCGTGCGCCTGGAGGCCCTGGTCGAGTCGCGCTCGCCGATGCCTGAGACCTGCGACGTCGCCCCCGCGGTGGACGCCTGGCTGCAGCAAGAGGGCGCGCGGGCCAGCGACCGGCTGCTGATGGGCAAGGTGGTCGAGGAGATCGACCGCCTGGTTACCGAGAACTGATGCCACCGGAATCCCGAGATGCCCTACTACTTTGCCTATGGCAGCAACATGAACCCCGCGCGGGTTGCGGCCCGCATCGGCGCCACCCGCCGGGTGCTGGCCGGCGTGCTGCATGACCATGCGCTGCGCTTCGACAAGGCCTCCCGGGTGGCGGGCATCGCCCACGCCAACGTGGTGCCCCGGCAGGGCGAGCGCGTGGAGGGGGCGCTGTTCGAGCTCGACGATCCCGGGCAGATCCGGCGCATGGATCCCTTCGAGGGCTATCCGAACGAGTACGATCGTCACCGCCTTCCGGTGGCGACCCGCGAAGGGGCCATCGAGGCCTGGGTCTATATCGCCGCGCCGGGCACCACCGCCGAGGCACTGCGCCCGGCGCGGGAGTATCTCGAGCACCTGCTGGCCGGGGAGCCTTTCCTCAGTGCCGCCTACCATGCGCGGCTCTCGGCGGTGGAGGCCGTCAACGGGCTCGACGAGGTGACCCTGGCGGCGCTGGGGCTCTCGCGCCACTCGCCCCGCTAGCCGCCTGCCGGCGCAAAACGCGACGAGGCCCGCCGATTGGCGGGCCTCGTGGTGTCGGCGGGGCGATCAGAAGCGGAAGCTGAGGCCCGCCATCACCACCACCGGGTCGATCTCGACCGTGCCGATGTCGTTCCCGTTCAGACTGGCATCGGTATCGATATCCAGGTACCAGGCGGCGGCGTTGAGCGCCCAGTGGTCGTCGATCAGCAGGTCGACGCCCAGTTGGCCGGCGGCGCCCCAGGAGTCGTCCAGCTCCAGGTCGGCACCATTACTGATCTCTTCATCGGAGAAGGTGGTGTAGTTGATGCCGACACCGGCATAGGGCTGGACGCGGGCGTCGGTGCCGCCCAGCGGGTAGTACTGCAGGGTCAGGGTCGGCGGCAGATGGTCGGTGGAGCCAGTCAGAGTCCCGTCGGCGATGCTGAAGTTGTGGTCGAAGGGCTCGGCGGCCAGCAGTTCCACGCCCAGCTTGTCGGTAAAGCGATAGCCCAGGGTAAAGGCAAAGGCGCTGTCGTCCTCGACGTCGATTTTCAGATTGTCAGCGGTGAGTTCTCCGTTGTCGCTCTTGGGCTCGACCTTGGCCACGCCCACGCGGGTGAAGAAGTCGCCGGCGCCGTAGGCGAAGGCCTGGGTGCTGGCGGTGAAGGCGGCCGCCGCGATGCCGGCGGCGAGCAGGGTGGGGAGGGCGGTGTTGCGCATGGGTCGACTCCTGGTCACGAGGGTGCGGCCTCTTGCCGCAATGGAACATGCAAGCAGTCTACCGCGGGCGCGCCGGGGCATTATTGATCCAGCGCAAGGGTTGGGCGCCATTGCCATGAAGGAGCTGACAGCAGGACGCCGGGCCATGGCCCGGCGTCCTGCTGTGTGGCATCGGACTCGTGGCTCAGAAGCGGTAGGTCACGCCGCCCCCGACGGTCACCGGGTCGACCTCGGCCTCGCCGATCTGTGTGCCTCCCGACTCGATGTCGGCGCTGACGTCGGCGTAGTTGGCGAAGCCGTTGAGCATCAGGTTGCGAGTCACGGCGAGGTCGACGCCAAGCTGGCCGACGGCGCCGTAGGTGCTCTCGACATCGACGCCGCTGGGTTCACCCGAGAAGCGGGTGTAGTTGACGCCCACGCCGGCATAGGGCTGGACGGGGGAGTCGAGGCCACCCAGCGGGTAGTAGTTGGCCATCAGATTGACGGGCATGCGATCGACGCTGCCTACCGATGCGCCGCCCTGGGTCAGGCCATGCTCGAACTTTTCGCTGCCATTGAGCTCGACGCCGAGCCTGTCGGTGAACAGGTAGCCGAACCCATAGGTGAAGCCGCGTTCGCTCTCGATGGTCAGTTCACTGCCGCCGAGGTTGCCGTTGTCGGAGCCCTCGGGTTCCGTCTTGGCGATGCCGCCGCGGACAAAGATGTCGCCGGCACCATAGGCCAGGGCCGCCTGGCTGGCGAAGGTGCAGCCGGCGGCGAGGGCGATGGCGGGGATCAGTCGTGTCGTGCGCATGGGATGAATCCTCCCTTTCCTGGTGTCCTGCGCCTTAAGTCCTGAAAGGAGCGCAGTGCCGGATGGCCTGTTTCGAGCTTGATTATAGGAAACGGCGTTTCTACAAGTCTTGTAAAAAATTGTCATGGCCTCGATAGCCGCTAAGATGAGGCTTTATCAGCATAATTCTGTCGCGAGTGGGCGACACTGCCGTCTGCATCATGCAACACCTGTACAAGAAATTGCCGGCATGCCGTGCCTGGGGCTCGCGTCCTTGCCGTGAATCGTCTTGACTGGGGGCAGGCGACAAGGAGAGCCGAGATGGAGACCAACACACGTCGACGCCTGCCCGGCGTGACCCTGGGGGCGATGCTGCTGGCGGCGGCGCTCGCGCTGTGGCTGCTGTGGCAGCCCGCCCTGATCAGCACGCTGCCGATGAGCCTGCGCCTGCCGCTGATCGGACTGGGGATCTGGGCGCTGGGCGCGGCCTTCATGGCGGCCATGGGGCTGGAGGCGCGTCGGCCCTGGCTGCGGCGGATGACCACGCCCCCCTGGAGCCTGGCGGCGCTCGGCGCCTTCACCCTGGTGCTGCTGGTACGGGCGGCCATCGCCTGACCGGTCAGCGCAGGGTGCCGCCGGCAACTCGAGGACAGCCGCAAATGAGGAAAGCCGCCCAAGGGCGGCTTTCCTGCGTGTGCACCAGCCAGTCGCGGACCGGCGCCCCGATAACAGCAAGGGCTCCCGCAGGAGCCCTTTCTTTACCATCAGTGCGCTAGACGCGCTCTTGCGCTCTGTCAGCGACTGATCTGCTGGTACTCACCGGCGTCGGCAGTCACGCTGCTCACCACCAGGATGGCGATGAAGGCAGCGATGAAGCCAGGAATGATCTCGTACACACCGGGTCCTCCCATGAACGAGCCGTTCCAGCCCAGCGAGATCCAGAGCATGACGGTGACCGCACCCACCACCATGCCCGCGAGGGCGCCAGCGCCGTTGGTGCGCGGCCACATCAGCGACAGGATGATCAGCGGGCCGAACGCCGCACCAAACCCTGCCCAGGCGTTACTGACCAGCCCCAGAACCTGAGAGGTCGGATCGGATGCAATGACGGCGGCAACCAGACCCACCACAACGACGCTGCCCCGGCCAACGGCGACGACCTCCTTTTCCGAAGCCTCCTTGCGCAGGAACAGGCGGTAGAAGTCCTCGGTCAGTGAGGAGGACGACACCAGCAGCTGACTGGAAATGGTGCTCATGATCGCAGCAAGCAGTGCCGCATAGAGGAAGCCGGTCACCAGCGGGTGGAACAGCAGGTCCGCCAGGATGATGAAGATCGTTTCCGGATCCTCGACATTCATGCCGTTGCGGACGGCATAGGCACGCCCGAAGATACCCAGCGAGACCGCGCCGATCAGGGAGATGAGCATCCAGCTCATGCCGATGTTACGGGCAATGGGCACATCCTTCTGGGAGCGGATGGCCATGAAGCGCACGATGATGTGCGGCTGCCCGAAGTACCCCAGCCCCCAGGTCACCGCAGAGAGCCAGCCGACGATGGTCAGCCCCTCGGTCCACGAGAGGAGCGTAGGATCGACCTCATTCAGGGTCTGTGAGGCCTGGGAGAAACCGCCGCCACCCTCGCCAAAGAGCACCACCGCCGGCATGATCACCAGGGCCAGCATCATGATGCAGCCCTGAACGAAGTCCGTCATGCTCACGGCCAAAAAGCCGCCCACCACCGTGTACACAAGCACCACGCCCAGGGTGATGACGACGCCCGAGGCGTAGTCGCTCATGCCACCGATGTTGAGAACGCCAGCAAACGCGCTTTCGAACAGCTTGCCGCCTGCCACCAGGCCTGAGGCCGTGTACACCGCGAAGAAGATCACGATGACGATAGCGGATACCGTTCTCAGCGGAATGGCCTGAGTCGGGAACCGGTTGCCCAGGAATTCCGGAATGGTTATCGCATCATTATAGTGAAGCGTCTGCTCGCGAAGGCGAGGTGCGACCAGCGTCCAGTTGAAGAACGCACCCACGAGCAGGCCGATACCGATCCAGGCAGACCCCAGCCCCGATACGAACATCGCCCCGGGGAGACCGAGCAGCAACCAGCCGCTCATGTCCGAAGCGCCGGCCGAGAGGGCCGCCACCTGCGGGCTGAGCTGTCGGCCCCCCAGCATGTAATCCTCAGAGGTGGACGTGGACTTGCGCATGGCATAAAAGCCGATGGCGATCATGAGCGCAAAGTAAGCGAAGAGACTGATCCAAACGCCAGTAGCCATAGAAACTTCTCCCGTTTATTGGGCCGGATGTAGCTCCGACATCTTGTTGGTAGGCAGGCCGGCCAGAACACTGGTGGCGAGCACCACGATCGGGTCGGGCGCTAGCGTGAGGCCGTTGGTGGCATCGTGTTCAATCATGAGGGGGTTCCTTCAGTTTCTTGTTGATGATGAGTGAGGTTCACTCGTCTCCCAGCGCAAGCAGTGACGCATTGCCACCCAGGGCGGCGGTATTGATGGTCACTGTCTTCTCGGTGGCGAATCGCAGCAGGTAGTGCGGCCCGCCGGCCTTGGGCCCGGTGCCGGAGAGCCCCTGGCCGCCGAATGGCTGAACGCCGACCACGGCACCGATGATATTGCGGTTGACGTAGACATTGCCAACACGCACCTTCCGGGCGATCTCCTCGGCGAAGGATTCATTGCGGCTGTGCACGCCGAAGGTCAGGCCATAGCCTCGCCCGTTGATGGCGTCGACCACCCGGTCGATCTCGCTGGCCTTGTAGCGCACGATGTGCAGTACAGGGCCGAACTGCTCGCGCTCCAGCGCCTCGATGCCGTCGATCTCGAAGGCCACCGGCGCGACGAAGGTGCCGTCGGCCGTCCGTGCCGGATCGAGCCGTGTCTCGGCCACCAGGCGACCCTCGCCCTTGAGCTTTTCGATATGGGCGGTGAGTCCCTGGCGGGCGTCCTCGTCGATCACCGGGCCCACGTCCGTCCCCAGGTCGCGGGGGTCGCCGACCTGCAACTCGTCCATGGCGCCCTTGAGGATCTCGATGACCCGGTCGGCCACGTCCTCCTGGAGGTAGAGCACCCGCAGGGCAGAGCAGCGCTGGCCGGCACTCTGGAAGGCCGAACGGACCGCGTCCACCACCACCTGCTCGGGCAGGGCGGTGGAGTCGACGATCATGGCGTTCATGCCACCGGTCTCGGCGACCAGCGTGGGCAGCGGGGCATTGTCGCGCGCGGCCAGGGCGCGGTTGATGATCTGGGCGGTGTCGGTACCGCCGGTGAACACGACCCCTGTGATGCGCGGGTCGCTGGTCAGCACGCTGCCCACGGTGGGGCCGTCGCCGGGCAGCAACTGCACTACGTCGCGGGGCATGCCGGCCTCGTACAGCAGCTCGATCACCCGATGGGCGATCAGCGAGGTCTGTTCGGCGGGCTTGGCGAGCACGGTGTTGCCGGCCACGGCGGCGGCGACCACCTGGCCGCAGAAGATCGCCACCGGGAAGTTCCAGGGGCTGATGGCGGCGAACACGCCCTTGCCGCCCATCATCAGGTCATTGGATTCGCCGGTCGGCCCCGGGAGGCGGGTCGGCTCGGCGAAGAGTTCCTCGGCCTTCATGGCGTAGTAGCGACAGAAGTCCACCGCCTCGCGCACCTCGTCGATGCCGTCGGTGAGCAGCTTGCCACCCTCCCGGGAGCAGAGCGTCATCAGCTCGGCCATGTGCGTTTCCATCAGGTCGCCGAGGCGGCGCACGATGGCGGCGCGCTCGGCCGCCGGCGTCGCCTCCCAGCGCGGGAAGGCGGCCCAGGCGGCGTCGAGGGCCTTGCCGGCCTGCTCCCGGGTGGTCCACTGGATGGTACCGACCTGGCGACGACGGTCGTAGGGGCAGGTGACCTCATGGGTATTGGTCGGGTCGGCCTTCACCTCGAAGGCCAGCAGGGGGCCGGCCTGCCAGGTCTTGTCCATGGTCTTCGCCATGGCATCCATCAGCGGCTGGTACTGGCTGCGGATGTTGAGGTCGAAGCCACGGGAGTTGCGACGCCCGGGGCCATAGATGTCGGCCGGCAGGGGAATCTGCGGGTTCGCGTATCTTGCGTACTGGCGCAGGGTGTCCACCGGGTGCACGCAGAGCGACTCCACCGGCACCTTGGGATCCACCAGCTGGTGCACGAAGGAGGAGTTGGCGCCGTTCTCCAGCAGGCGACGTACCAGGTAGGGCAGCAGGTCCTTGTGGGCCCCCACCGGCGCATAGATGCGGCAGTAGGTGCCCTCCGGGGCGCGCTTGAGGGCGGCATCATAGAGCGCCTCGCCCATGCCGTGCAGGCGCTGGAACTCGAAGGCCCGGGTGGCCTCGTTGGCCTGCTCGAGGATGGTGCTGATGGTATGGGCGTTGTGGGTGGCGAACTGCGGGAAGATGCGCCCGCGGGTCGCGTCGGAGAGCAGGAAGCGGGCGCAGACCAGGTAGGCGACGTCGGTGGAGGCCTTGCGGGTGAAGACCGGATAGCCATCGACGCCGAGCTGCTGGGACTCCTTGATCTCGGTGTCCCAGTAGGCGCCCTTGACCAGGCGCAGCGGGATCTCGTCGCCCTGGGACTCGGCCAGGCGGTTGAGGTAGTGCAGCACCGGCAGGGCGCGCTTGGAGTAGGCCTGGACCACCAGGCCGAAGTGGCCCCAGCCCCTGCAGGTCTCGCTCTCGTAGACGGCGCGGAACACCTCCAGGGAGATCTCGAGGCGGTCGACCTCCTCGGCATCGATGGTCACCGCGACGTCACGCTCGCGGGCGATGGCGGCGAGCTCGCGCACGCTGCCGACCAGCTCGCGCAGCACCTGCTCGCGGCGGCCGAACTCGTAGCGCGGGTGCAGGGCCGAGAGCTTGATGGAGATCGAGGGCGAAGGCGTCTTCGACGACAGCGCCCTGCTGGTCTTGCCGACCTGCTCGATGGCGCGGGCATAGTCGTCGAAATAGCGCCTGGCATCGGCCCGGGTGCGGGCGGCCTCGCCCAGCATGTCGTAGGAGTAGGTGTAGCCCTTGTCGAACAGCGGCCTGGAGCGCTTCAGCGCCTCGTCGATGTCACGGCCGAGCACGAACTGCTTGCCCATGATCTTCATGGCCTCAACCATGGCGCGGCGGATCACCGGCTCGCCCATGCGGTTGACCATCTTGTTGATGAAGGTCGAGGGCCTGCCCTCGCGGGGCTTGTCCATGGTCACCACGCGCCCGGTCATCAGCAGGCCCCAGGTGGAGGCGTTGACCATCCAGGACTCGCTCTTGCCGATGTGGGCCTTCCAGTCGGCCGGGCCCAGCTTGTCCTCGATCAGGGCATCGGCAGTGGCCTTGTCGGGAATGCGCAACATGGCCTCGGCCAGGCACATCAGCATCAGCCCCTCGTGGGTGTCCAGGCTGTACTGCTGAAGCAGCTCGTCGATGGTGTCGACGGCGGTGTCCATCTCGCGGACCTCGCGCACCAGCTCGGCGGTGTTGCCGGCGATGCGCCGGAAGTCCTCGCTGTTGGCATCGAGGACCTTGACCAGTTCGCCGACGAAGGCATTCTCGTCGGCGACATAGTGGTCACTGATGCGCGCGAAGAGGGTGTCGAGTTCCTGACGCCAGGTGCTGGCGTCGAGCATGGTGTGGGCGTTGAGCATCTAGGTCCCCCGGTTGTCACCCGTCGTCAGAGGGCAGGGCCCGGCCGCTGCGGCGAAGGGTCGCAGGCGGTCGCGGGGCATTCCCTGAGGGTAGGGCCGCACGCGGTGTCCTGCTTGTCGATTTCCCGGCCCGATTTCACGTTTCCACGGTTTTTGGCCGCGCGAGGGTTGAAATTTCGACCTTCGTCTAACGGCATGGAGCCTGCGAGGCGAGCCGTTGGCCCCGGGCGCCTCGCAGCTGGCTGGGGGGGTGCCCGAAGGCCTGACGGCAGGCCCGGGACAGGGCGCTCTGACTGGTGAAGCCTGTCAGGGCGGCGATCTCGGAGAGCGGCAGGTGGCTCTGCTGCAGCATCTGCCGGGCGCAGTCGAGCCGGCGGCGCATGACGTACTGCCAGGGCGAGAGCCCCGTGCGTTGACGGAAGCGCTCCCTGAAGTGCGCCTCGCTCAGGCAGGCCTCGGCGGCCAGGTCGGCCACCCGCAGTCGGCTGCCCAGGTGGCGGTCGATGAAGCGGTCGAGGGCGGCCAGGTCGAGCGGGCGGCCCGGTGCCGGTGGCTCGCTGGCCAGCCGGGCATGCAGGGAGCCCAGCAGGGTGCCGGCCAGGCGTTCGTGGTGGATGGGGGGGGCAGGCGCCTGGCGAGAGAGCAGGCTCAGCTCATGGAGCAGGAAGTCCAGGTAATGGCGCAGCGAAGTGTCGAGCGCGAAGAAGCGCGGGGCATCGAACAGGCGCACCAGTTCGTGGTGATGCCCGGTGACCGCGAAGGCATCGCAGGGCAGGTCGAGGATCAGCTGGCGGTTGTCGCCGGTCCCGGCGTAGTAGTGCATGTGGTTGGCCGGCACGATGCATCCCGAAAAGGCCGAGATGGAGCCCCCCAGCCCCTCGATCTCGAACTCCGCCTCGCCGCGCAGGCCGATCACGATCTGGTGGAAATCGTGGGCATGATGGTGGATCGCGGTGTCGAGGGGGATCTGGCGGATGGCACTGGTCATGGACGGCCTCCGGCTGGGCATGTCGAAGACATGACACCACACTCTGCCGGACGGTGCATCAACGCTAGGCTTGCTCAGTCCTGGCGGCGCTGCAGCGAGGTATGTGCCGCCAGGTGATCGCGCAGCGCCGCGAGCTCCTCTTGACCGGTGGCGTCGAGCAGCGCCTTGCCGCGGGTCACGCGGCCATGGCGCCCGTGCTCGTCCATCAGGCGCTGGGCGCGGCGCCGGATCCCGTCCAGGTAGTCGTCATGGCGGATCGGATAGCCGATGATGGCGTTCCATTCGGTCTCGCCGACGCGACTTTCCAGGGCCTTGTCGAACAGCTCCAGCAGGTGTTCGGGCTCGGTGCGATAGCGCGGGGTGCCGGACAGCATCAGCAGGGCGATCATGCCGCCGAAGATGGCCAGGCAGACGACGAGGACCAGCAGGAACAGGGCCATGGATCGCGACTCCGGATGGCCGGGCCCGATCGCCGCGAGGCCCGGTGATGCAGGATATGTCAGAGCCCAGGGCTGATGGAGGTGTGGCGGCCATCGGCGCCAACAGACCTGAGATGCTCTCGGCTAATGGACGATCGCAAGACGACGTCGGCGCTCGATGGAGATTCGCTGCATCCCCGCGAGAAGGCCAAGTCGTGGTCGAAACATACATGATGCCGTACACGAATCCCAGCCATGCACGATGACGTCTCTTGACGCTGTGCGACAGGCTTTTGAAGTGAATCAGGTGCTTGCGGAGGAGGGCGGTCGTTCGTTGACGCTTGATGAGGCCGCGCTGGAGCGGGTGAAGGGAATCGCCCCTTTCTCCGTAGATGTCAGTAAAACCAATAGGTTACGTTAATGAAGTAGCCATCTGTAGCCGCTACTGTAGCCATTCACGTAGCCAAACAATCAGATGGATTGTACAGCCTATGCCTTTGTGAAGCTATGGTGAACTGGGCTGAGGCCGCACATCTCTGGGCGTGCTGAAGTAGCTATATACCTTTCCATGGGCAGATGAATGGAGTGCACAGCACATTCATTGCAGCTTGATACTGCGATTTTTCTTGTAAGTAAGTGGGGTAACTACACGGCATCTCTCCGCGCAACCCATTGAGTATGCTCTCGGGAGAATGCTAGTTCTGCCTCATTCACAAATTCTGAAAGGTCTTCTTCCGAGGTTATGTCGTCCGAGTTGCTGCGGATGATTCCTATTTCATGCGCTGTGAGGTTATAACTTGCAACTAGCTCTCCATGCCTTTTCATCTGAATCCAACCGATAGCTGAAGTGACAACAACTATCAGTGGGTCAAATGCATACGCAGCCCACACTACTCCAAAGTGCTCTGAGTTAACGCTAATCGCTGCAAGGGAGTAGACGGATATGGTAATAAAGAGCCATATTCTCTGAGCCTTCTTGTTATCAGCCGATTTTTTAGCATACCAGTTTCTTTGATTATCAATCCTGTTTGTTATGTAAAAATCTCTGCGGTCGTTCAAAGACAGTTTTCGGATGCTTAGCATCGAGTCCGTTACCTGATCGCTTTCTGGGTTATTTAGATTTTCCGCAATATGCCGATTCGACTTCAATATGTCTCTCAACATGTTGCGAAGCTCAGATTTTGGTATCTCAATAGAAGAAGCATCTTGAAAAGGATGCGCTCTCATAGAGAAGCGCCATGTGGATGTTTTTACAGACTCGGCAAGAGCTCTGCATTGATACCAGTTCTGCTCAAGCTTTTTTACGATTTTGAAAACAAACAAACCTGCAAGGAATACAAGTAGGATGGTTATCAGAACACTGTTGTTGCCTGTGATGCCGCGTAATGCACTTGCTACGCTTACACAGAATAGTAGAAGGTATTCAATGCGGATAGTCCACAAAAATAAGCGCTGAGCAGAGTTTGACCCGGTATCCGCACCTTCATATAGGCCTGGGTATTGAAGGGTTGGAAGAGTCATGAGATTTCACGAATGCCTGATACGATGGAATCAGAATTCCAGTTAACAACTTTGTCAGCTTTGTTGATGACAGCAATTGGCATAACCTTTGCTCCGCGTGGTCTTACCCCTAATATCGGCTTGCCGATTTCTTTTGCGAAGTCCATCTCAAACTGAATCCAATCACTATGGTTTGTCCACATTCCTCCAATAATAACAACGCACTGGACAGGGCGGATTTGTCCGCGTAGCTCTTCTTTCATTCGATAGTTTGCCATTGAGCCAAAAGCTTTTGATACCGGGACTGAGTAGTTTGTCCAAGTGAAAAAGAGCCTGTTGTTAAGCAGGTTGACCATCGAGTTGTATCTTTCACTGTAAGACCAGGAGTGGCTTATAAATAATCGCTTAGACATGCATGGCTTCCACTTTATTGATGATATATAAGTAGAATCTACCATGCTTGATGTGATAAAGAAACGCCATGATGGTTTTTTGATAAAAGTTCTTTTTATTCATGTGGTTATGTGAGGCTCTATGCTGATAAGAGTGTGGTGTAAACGCAAAAACAAGCCCCGTGGAAGAAGTGAAGATTATAGTAAAATGCTATTGATAACCCTTGGTTGATGGTTTTTGGTGATTAGGCTCTGGCGTTATTCTTGGCTGTACAACAAGTTCGCTTCACGGTTGCCGAAGAAATGTCGAAGTGTTCCGCCGTGGCCTTGATGCTGGGTCCGTTCTCCCGGGGCCACAGAGCAACGTCACCGTCAACGATGACCTTCTCCCTGCTGAGGGCCTTCCCCTTAGCCTTAGCCCGCTTGATGTCTCCCGAGGTCGCCTCATCGACAAACCAGCGGTAGACCTTATGGCGTTCCTCGCTGGGTGTCGGTGGACTGATTATCAGTACTTACCCGGACGTAAGCGATGGTGGCTGTCATGTCGGTTGCTCATGCACTGAGGCTCATTGGGTATAGATCATTGAATATCAAAAGTAATCAGCACCATAGGCACCAGCTCAGAATGGATCACGAGGTGCACATTTTGATCTAACTGAATGTTTCCCTGTATGCTTGAACGTGATTAACTATAGCCACATCGCTGGAAAGCCAAGGGAGCCACAATGAGTCAGATTTCATGCCCGGTTGAAGAGGGCGATCGAGTTGATCACAAATTGTTCGGTTTCGGTACTGTTGTTGGTGAGCCGATTTCCTCAGTCAGAGTCGAGGATTATAGGTTTACGCGAGCACACCGGAATGCTCAACAGGAACAGTGGCGCATACTAGTCCGTTGGGATGATCCCGAAAGGGCCGAATCTAGCATTGTCTTCAAAAGCGATGGTTCCATCATCCGTAAGGTGTCGTCCCCGGATTCTCGCCCATTCACCTACTGGGACCGCCAGTGGCAGCCACTTCTAAAGGCTTGGTTATCTGCTCGAAGAGAGGTTGAGCAAATAGCTTCCTCCTTCCGGCCACTACCTAATTACGCCGAATTAACGAGAGCTATCGATGCAGAACGTGAAGCCTATCAGGCGATGCAAGAGTTCTGGGAAAAAGAGAAGGAGGGAAAGCATCCCTGATGCTCAGCTTTACGTTGATGGGTGCCATTGATAAACGTACTTTTCGACAATACCATTAAGACGTATTAGCCTATTTTTTTGTGAGTAAAAAATTAGGGGTGTCTAAAATACACAGATTCCCCTGACGCAATAATCGAATATTTAAGTATTTCTCAGATGTATTAGGACATCATGCCTATTTTCTGTGCTTTGGGTATATCTTGCCCTTGTCTTACATCAGTAAAGAATAAAAAATCATCCCCTAGCAAATACGCGGCAATAATAAGGGCTGGTTGTATTGAACCAAATAGGTCACTTGCAAGGTCATAAAATTGACAACGAAAGTCTCCACAGGGTTGATGCTGAAGCTGTGACTCACCGGCAGCCATTAATATTGTCGTAACAAACGCTGTTAGGGTCGGTTCTCCAGTGACCAGGAACATATGTGCCATCTGAACGATAGTAGCCAGAGACCCAATGCTGATTCGGGTTTACGTAGCTACTTCCACCCCCTGCGCCGGCGCTGTAACCAGCCGCCATGGCTGCTGCGCCAACAGCCATAACCCCCAGTACAGTAGCTGTGGTTTTCCGGTCCCGCTCTTTTGCCTTAACCAAATCTTTAGCAGCTAGTTTGCTATGCTTGTCATAGTAACGACTGGTCTTTACCCACCCTTCAAGATCGTACCAAGAATTCTTTTCTTTGTGGACGAGCCTGAAATGGGCATCAGCACCTAAATCATTAGCACACTGTTCAGCATAGTCCATGACCACCTTAGCTTCAGCTTGAGCTGACTTGTAGTGCTTGTAATCAAGTCCGTTTCCCGGATTTTTCAGTTGTGCCTGAACATTCCTAGCCCCATCGGAGAAACTCGCTAAGCATTTCGCTTCAACTTTCTTAGTGTAAAATTCTGATGGCGAGCTGAAGTCTTCAGGCATAGTGCCTTTCGGCCATGCACGCACTTGGTACAGGCTCCAGTTGCTCATGTCCTGTCGATTTTCCGTCAGGTTTGCAACTCTACGCTCATATTTAAGAGAGGAGCAAGCGGTCAGAGACATCACTGCTACCGCTACAAATAAGGTGCTAGACTTCATTATTGTGACTCCCTGCTATATCTGAGGCACTTGGTTCTTAGCGCCAAGCTACTCTTCGCAACCAATGACACCCAGCATTTAGCATTACAGGGGTCATTCGGGTGATTGTAGCAGTTTCATAGAATATGTCAGGGTGCGACGCCACTTTAAAATCATGAATGATTCTTATCCTTATCGACATATCGTGTTTTTACTAGGGTGTACCTCAGCGACTACGCCTCAGACCCGTGCTCATCCGTGTTCATATACGTTCCTTGACAACCCTAAAGGGTACATATATTGTGAACATACCCAAAAGAACACATGGCCAAAGGAGCAGCCGCATCATGAGCTTCATCCGTGCTTACCTCAGAGCCTCCACCGATGACCAGAACGCCAGCCGTGCCCGTGAGGCGCTCACCAGCTTTGCACAGGAGAAGGGCGCTAGGGTTGCTTCGTGGTATGTGGAGAATGCCAGCGGCACCAAGGCTGACCGGACAGAGCTGGCACGGCTCATTGATGACGCACAGCCGGGTGACGTTCTCCTTGTTGAACAGGTAGACCGACTGACCCGCCTGACGAAGAGCGATTGGGACAGGCTCAAGGCTGCGATCCAGAGTGCAGGTCTTCGTGTGGTCTCTCTCGATCTACCGACAAGCCACACAGCACTGACCGTCAATGCCATTGATGACTTCACAGGACGGATGCTCGATGCAGTCAATGCCATGCTTCTCGACATGCTGGCGGCCGTCGCTAGGAAGGACTACGAGGACAGGCGTCGACGTCAGGCTGAAGGCATCGAGAAAGCCAAGGAGCAGGGACGCTACAAAGGACGTCCGGTGAATGAAAGTCTACATCGGAGGATCATGGAGCTTCGAGAGCAAGGCTTCAGCGTCCGAAAGACTGCTGAGATCATCGGGTGTGGCGTCAGCACAGTCCAGAGAGCAGCGAAGCGAGCCAGCTAGCGACAGCGACTAGCAGATAGGGCTATCGGATAGCTTTTGAGCAGCCAGCCGGTCATCCCCCATGGGTATCAAAAAGGTCGATCCCCTGGCCACCCATACGCCAACGGTAGGGTCTCCGTGGGGGAATCGCGCTGCTCTATATACATCAATACCGGCTCAGATATGCGCCACAAAATGGCCGGGGCCAGTAGGTCCGAGACTCAGTCAGACGTCGTCGGAAGGTCATCGAGGGTAGGAGTCCCGTTCCTCTGTCGCTGTAGCGTCCACACGGAGTCAGGCACGTAGCCCCCCACCAAGCCGGTGGATCACATGCAGATTGAATCCTTGTGTGTCCGCATTTCCTGCCACCGTGATCGACTCTCGGTGAGTGCGTAGCACGAGCTACTTACCGCAAGCTCGATCAAGCACTGCATTGAATATCGCCGAAGCCGTGTCAGCGATGTCTTACAAACCACCGAAACGATCTCGCACGGAATCCCTCACAGGCTCGGCTAGGCTCAGGGTATGGCGCCAGTTGAAATCTACGCCCAGCATGGGAAGTACGGAACATGCGTCATGGCCAAGGACCGGGAACCCGGAGTCTTTCAGGCAGTCGCTCTGGAGTTTCCACCATCAGGACGATGGCTCCTGACCAGGGACGGTCGGGAACGACTAGCCATACTCCTTCACTGACTCACCCTCAGCGCCAGCCACCGCCAAGGCATCCGCCAGTTCATTTTCTGGGTGTCCACAGTGGCCACGGACCCAGTGGAAACGGACGGAGTGAACCTCCAGCAGTTGTTCGAGCTGCTGCCACAGGTCGGCATTCTTGACGGGCTTCTTGCTGGCCGTCTTCCAGCCTTTCCGCTTCCAACCGTGAAGCCATTCCGTGGCTCCCTTCATGACGTACTCGCTGTCGGTGGTCAGGTCCACAGATGTAGCCTTCTTCAGTGCGGACAGAGCTTCAATGACAGCGGTCAACTCGGCTCGATTGTTGGTCACCGGCTCCCCCTGGAGCTTACCGGCGATCTTCAGGCGTTTCCCTGCCGATGGACTCAACAGGACAGCCCCCCAACCTCCCTGAGGGTTACTCTGTCCGTTGCTGCTACAGGCGCCATCTGTCCAGATGTGGACGATGGGAGACTCTACTGGATGATCCGGTGATGGAGTCTCGTGGCTCGTCCCTGGACGGGAACTCTCGTGCAGACCATCAGCCGTATCGGTGGGCGTGTGGGTCAGTGGAAGTGTCGGATTCGGTGTGGGCATAGTGATTCGTCCTCATTGTCGGAGACAGTCGGTTCCCCCTCAGACGGACGGACCAGCAGACGGACGATACCGCCAGCCTGACTGACTGTCTTCGCGAATGTGCTGCTTGGTTTGAATTCTTCTGATTGGCTCAGGGGGTGAGCCAGTAGATGCTCTGACTGACAAGAAGTGTAAGTTGTCTGCGGAGCCAATGAATCAATGTTGTCCGCCCCGAGCGATAGCGAGCTTACTGGTTCCCTCGGTGAGACTACTTCAAGATACCCACTGGGCTAGACTTCGGTCCTTCACAGCATCAGCCAGTGGATTTCCTTGACGCTCCACCCCACCGATGGCCTGATAAGTGGTGATGGTGGTACTTTACTCACTATATTCACTCATACCGATCAAGCCGAGAGGTTACATTAAGGTTATCGTGGTGTTCCGCTTTTTTTAGGTTCTTCTTGAGGATTAATCTATGGATTCCCCTAATACTGCGTCCGTTAGAAAAATCCTATAACCCTATGATATGGTGGGTTTTTTAGTTAGCATCCTGTTTGAGCCCAGTCATCAAGGTGAGCTTCCAGGGTTGCTTCAAGGGGCTCTGTCGTTTCCCCCGGTGGTTCTACCAGATCGTCTTGGCCGCCTTCGTCTGGTTGTGCATCCTCCGTCATCAAGGATCGTGCCAGGAATGGTAGTGCAATCTCACAAGCTTTGACGTACTTACGCGCCTGACGGTCTCCAACATCGAGAAGTTCCTTAACTTCCCTAGTGGTGATCACGTCAAGCTCTTGGAGGATGACGTACAGGCTGACCTTGTTGAGCGGTATGTTCCTCTCTTTCTGGTTGTGGTGATCAAGATTCGCTATTCCAGACAGAATATCTGAGACAGGACAGCCTGAATCACCGACCACCCGTCCTCGCATGGCTGACTGTACACTATTCTCGATGCGCTTCTCCCGATTGCTTCCCTTGTGGGATGTGGTAGAAGCCTTTTCGAGCGTCACAGCTTTACCATTGAATTGGGCACGGAGCTTGGCTGTTCGACCCCTTCCCAGCCGCCTCGTCAGGTTCGGCATCTGCTCTATCGGGTAGACTTGTCCCTTGCCTAGCCCGAACGGCCACGCATCACGGGGCAGCTTTTCGATCTCATGGAGGCTTCTCTCGTATCGTTCCTTGAGCGCCATCCCACGGGCCAACATTTCTTCATATCCCGGTGTCCCGCTTCTATTGTGCATCTCAACATCAGGCCGGGGAGGACTGTCAGTGGCCCTAGCAGTTGCGGCATTTATATTCATATCGTGTATTCCTCATGAGTAGACCCACCATCAGCCGGACCCACCACAAGTCCAACGCCGAGGGACTACCAACCGGGCTCACGACGAGCCCAGTCCTTCGGTTGGCTGGCGGTAGGTCTACTGAAGAAGGGTTGGTTGTGGATGTGGTGAAAGCGTCCTCACGTGCCGGATGGCGAACGCCATTGAGGCTGGCTCGCTTGAACGCAGTGGTGGAGAAGAAGGAGCAGACGCTTCTCCCTCCGAGGTGAGCATGAATGCCTCTACTCGGTTAGAGGATGGCCCCCTCCTTGGGTGTCTGGTATTTATTCGAGATGACCAGGCTCCCCCCTTGGGTGCAGGGTAATCGCCTGGTGGAGGAGTCGCGTTTCTCCCTGAGGCGCACCCTAATTACCCGAGACCGCGGACGATTACCTCCCATAGGTCAGGGTCAATCACTGCGGTGAACTAACTTGGAAGTGGGAAGCGGCTCGATCTTGACGAAGGCGGTAGCTCTCCCTGAAGTGAGGGGAAATTACTTGGATGGGCTTGAAGCACTCCTCCTCCCTGAGGTGCATGTTAATATCAGGGCTATCGGGAGTTTGATGTGTGATAGGGGAGGGCTATCAGAGGCTCGTTAGACCTTGCGGAGGTTAGGCAGGGGCCTAACAGCCAACGGATGGAGGAGACAGTAAGGGAGAGAGCGTTAGAGTTTCCCTGAGGTATTCGCTAAAGCTCACTTTGCGCTTGCTGGCGCTGGGCTACAGGGTGAAGCAGTAGGGTTGGTCATGTGGGTACCGGAAGCCCTTAGATAGGCGTATAGAGCGTATGCGTAGACCAACTCCTTGACGACGTAGGTGCCAGTGATGCCTCGACCCCGCTTGAACTCGATGTGTTTAGAAGTATGATTTCCTGCCTCTATCTCGTCGGCTAAGTCTTGGGCTTGCTGGTTGGCTGCTGTCCATACTTGTCTATCCATTTTCGATAAATCACCTCACGACTGATACGCTATGCCTCGTTACTCATATAATATTTGCAAATCATCTTTACATGTACAGTGCTATGCAAATATCCCCATCACAGCGCCAAGGAATACCAGCAAAACCCCAACAAAAGAAAACTCGCTTCCTTCCACATGAAGGTCAATAAATGTTTGCTCAATATCTTTGCTAGCTTTTTCTGAAAGAGAACGAATCTTTTTTATTTCTCTTTGAAGCCTTTCAGAGTCCTCCTTTGCCATATCCATTATAACCCGTTGGTTTTCGGAAAGCTTCTTAACATCTTCTCTCAGAGTCATTAAAGAGGTTTCCTCAACATTGTGAATAACCACTTGTCTGATGGGTATTACTATTCCTGCTGACTCATGGGTTTTGGCAGATGATAAGCTTTTGTGCTGCCCCTTTTCCTCAAGGGAAAACAGGAGCTCATTAAGCTCAAGGAGTCTCTCTTTGACAATTTTGATTAAACCTTTCGCCCCAAAGTAATCCCTAGTAAAAATGATTGACCGGATGGTTATTGACACGCCACACAACTCGAGGAAAAGGCCCGAAATTGAAAACCCAAACAACATAGCGATTAAAGCCGCCACCAGTACCAAAAACGACAAGACAAACAAAGGGTTTTTCGCTAGCCTACTCAATCTTCTCATGCACACCTCTAAATTATTCGTGATAAGCCATCATCTGTAAGAGCGTGGGGCTTCAATGCATAGCCTCCAGCCTGATACTCTCGACGGCCTTCAGCCTCGTGTTGAAGGTTGGTCCCCGGTTATAGACCTTATTGGCGGAAGTGAGTCCTCGCTCATGCCCTGTGATCCACACGATGACCGATTCGCCCACTCCAGCGTCCCCCATGACTGTGATGGCGGTGGTCCTGAACGAGTGGAAACCGAGCTTGCGGTCTCCCCGGTTGATGACCTTCTTCGACAGTCGGGCGAACCACTGGGAGAACTTTGGTCCTTTCTTACCGTCGCTCCGTGTGGACGCCTCGGCTTCAGGGAACAGGTACGTGCATCCAGCAGCCTTGGCTCTGCGGAGCTGGTTCATGACTAGGGGCTTGATCTCACGGTGTAGCGGGACTTCCCGTGTGGCGTTCTGGTTCTTCCCCTCACGGACTGCCAGACACCAGATGCCCTGACGCTGGATGATGTCGGTCACCTTCAGCGAGCACAGCTCATCGAGTCGAGCACCCGTGTAGAAGCCCAGACGCGGGAGGAGGTAGTAGATGCCCTCGTTCTCTGCCGTCGCCTCCAAGATGGCCTCCACATCTCTCCGGGTGAACTGGTCGTAGCTGCGGACGGTAGCCTTGGGCTTGAGCTGGTGACCCTTGAACGGATTGCCATTTGGCAGTTCCTCTTCCATCGAGTATTCGGCGTGGTGCCAGATGGCCGACAGTCCCGAGAGGTAGTTGGCCACGGTCTGCTTCGTCTTGCCCTCGCCGAGCATCGAGGTGATGAAGCCCTTGATCTGTCGACGGTCTAGGGAGGTCAGTGCTACGTCATCCTCGCCCAAGTACGCCAGCAACCGCTCCATCGCCAGCTCGTTTTTCGAGCGTGTCGATGGCTTGCGCTCCACCAGCGGTGACGCCTTCCAGTCCTCCAGCGCCGCTCTCAGGGTCAGGCGGTAGCGGGCCGGTGTGTCCCCCTCATAGACGCTCCTGAAGGCGTCCTGCTCGATCTCTGGAAGCTTCTCGGGGTCCATGATCTCCGTCAGGCTCACTGGGTCGCGGGGATCGGTGCTGACGAGAGCGTCTTCTGTGCTTTGGTAGCGGTCCCGTGCTTGAAGGAACATCCGCCGCTGCTGGAGCTGGCTGGCTTCGCCCTTCAGTTGGGCTTCAAGGTCACCGAGGTCGGCCAGCACTCTGTCTCGTATCCGACAGGCTTCATCGAGGTCGCCCGTCTGGGTGCTCTGCTGGAGAATCTTCTTGCCCAGGTGCTTGGCGAGGGTAGGAGAAAGCCGCTTCTGGATGAACCAGACTGTGCCGCGTTGGCGAAGGCTGCGGGTGTCGGTGGGCTTGCCTCTGGCCATGATGTTCACCCCTATTCGACCAATGTTCGAGTAGGGCGAGGATAGCACTGGAGCGGGGATCAGGTGTAGCCACTTGTGTAGCCATTCCTGTAGCATCTAACCCCATGAAAGGCGGGAAAAATCTTTCGGATCAGTAGGTTGAATGGCTACTGGAGCGGGTGAAGGGAATCGAACCCTCGTCTTAAGCTTGGGAAGCTTCTGCTCTACCATTGAGCTACACCCGCGAGGCGATTTCGATAGTAAAACCAACCGGTTAGCCTTTGCAAGCCGTCCCGGGACTTTTTTGCTCCCCTCATGCTAAGTCCCTGTTTTTCTCTGCCTTGCCGAAAGGTACAAGACGCTGTCGTGCCCGCAGCGCCTCCCGGCAGCGATATTTTTTTACCCCCGACGAACTTTTCTGCGTGGCGCTGTCTGAATGGGCGTAGGCAGCAACGCGATAGCAGTCGCTAACACTGTTGCCTCGGCTTGCACTTTCGATCTTGCCGCCCCATGCCTCATGGGGCGGCTTTTCTTTGTCGCCACCCCTTTCCATATCCCGAACACGACAACACCCGGCGCAGGCCGGGTGTCCAGGAAGAGGGGGTGGGCGGTTCAGGCGTGGCGCATGCGCAGCAGCGCGCTGAGCACGTCGCGGCGCGTGACGATGCCCACCAGCCGGCCCTGCTCGACCACCGGATAGACCTTGGGCTTGGCGCCGAGCATCTCCTGGGCCAGGTCGGTGATGCTCTTGTTGGGCGGCACCGAGAGCACCTCGTTGCGCATCAGTTCCCGTACCAGCGGGGGTTCATCGTTGAGGTAGGAGCTTTCCAGCACCTTGCCCATCACGTCCTGCTCGGAGATGAAGCCGATCAGGTGGTCTCGCTCGTCGACCACGGGCACCCCGGGCAGCCGATGCAGCGCCAGGCCTTCGGCCAGGGTGGAGACCGAGGTCTTGCCGGTGACCCGGTAGCAGTCGCGGGACATGATC
Organism: Halomonas sp. CKK8; assembly: GCF_029625235.1. NCBI lineage: Bacteria > Pseudomonadati > Pseudomonadota > Gammaproteobacteria > Oceanospirillales > Halomonadaceae > Halomonas > Halomonas sp. CKK8. Next base: position 1,231,647 of record NZ_CP121193.1, read on the forward strand.
TCGCGCACGGTGGTGGGGGCCTTGTTGGGCATGGCGTGTCTCCTTGTGCCGGACAGTAATGGCCTGGGCTGCAGCCAGCGTCAACGGTGCCGGGCACGGGCCGCAGCCGTGTCTCGCCTCCAGCATAGCCGACTCGCGGGACTCGCCGGTACGCGTGCCGCCAACGTTTCTCCACGCTGGACGCTGGCCAGGGGGCTCGGCCCGCGTTCAGGAACCCGACCCCGGTTCCCGGCTCCAATATGGCACACTCTGGAACACCGGCCGGCCTCGGTGCCGGCGTGCCACCATCAAGGGAGTTGCCTCATGGATGCTCGAGAGTACATGGCCAAGAAGGGGCTGGACGGTGAGCGAGACCAGGAGCGTCCCAATACCCTGGAGGAGAAGGCCTGGTCGCGGGCACGGGAAGCCGGGGAGCACCGTCCCCGTGCGGGGACGCCCTTCGACTGGGAGGAGTGGGAGCGCTACCACGAGACCCTGGCCGAAGGGGCCGAGGCGCTCGACCAGAAGATCGACCACGAGGCCCATCGACGGGCGCTCGAGCACGAGTCCAGCGAGGCCGTCCAGCACTTCACCCCGGCGGCGGGCGACCGGGCCCGGGTCGACCGGACACCGGCATCGTCCGAGCAGGACGAGAGCCAGGGGCCGGGCCGGGCGATGCCTGCCGAGCCCCGGCTTGCCCTGCATGCCCTGGCGGTGCTGCTGCCGCCGCTGGCGGTCGGCCTCTCGCGGGGGGGCCGGGGCCGGGTAGCGGCCAACCTGGCGCTGACCCTGCTGGGCTGGCTGCCCGGGGCCATCCATGCGCTCTGGTGGCTGCGCCACGCCTCGCGCTGAGGGTCGCACCACGCCGGCGGGCTTTGCTCGGCGCGCACGACGGGTATAATCGGCGTCAACCCTTTTTGCCATCAGGAGTTGACCTTGGGCCTTCTTGTCGGTGTCACCGTCCTCTGGGCGTTCTCGTTCTCGCTGATCGGCGTCTACCTGGCCGGTCAGGTGGACAGCTACTTCGCGGTCCTGATGCGGATCGGACTGGCGGTGCTGGTCTTCCTGCCCTTCCTGCGCCCCTCGCTGCTGCGCGGCCGCCAGCGACTCGCGCTGATGGGGCTGGGGGCGGTCCAGCTGGGGGTGATGTACATCTTCTTTTACCAGTCCTTCCTGCTGCTCTCGGTGCCGGAGGTACTGCTGTTCACCATCTTCACGCCGATCTACATCGCCCTGCTCGATGATGCCCTCTTCGGGCGCTTCACGCCCTTCTATCTGGTGACCGCGTCGCTGGCGGTGCTGGGTGCGGCCGTGATCCGTTACCAGGGCCTCGACAGCGGTTTCTGGACGGGCTTCCTGGTGGTCCAGGGGGCCAACCTCTGCTTTGCCCTGGGGCAGGTGGGCTATCGGCGCCTGTCGGCGAGCCTGCCCGCCTCGCTGCCCCGTCACAGCGTGTTCGGCTGGTTCTATCTCGGCGCCCTGGCGGTGGCCGTGCCGGCCTTCGCGCTGCTGGGCAATGCCGCCGGCCTGCCCTCCACCGGGATCCAGTGGGGCGTGCTGCTGTGGTTGGGGCTGGTGGCCTCGGGGCTGGGCTACTTCCTCTGGAACCTGGGGGCCACCCGGGTCGATGCCGGTGCCCTGGCGATCATGAACAATGCCCTGATCCCCGCGGGCCTGCTGGTCAACCTGGTGATCTGGAACCGCGATGCCGACCTCGTCCGGCTCGGGCTGGGCGGTGCCATCATCGTCGGCTCGCTGCTGCTCAACGAGTGGTGGCTGAAGCGCCGCCGCCTCGCGGCGGCCTGACCGCGTTTGCCCGCCTCGTGGCCAGTCGCCATAATGACCGGCCGCGAAGCGAGAGGCCTGCGCATGCCAACCTTCAAGAACATCGGTCTGATCGGTCGCCTGGGCAGCGCCAAGGTGGTCGACACCCTCAAGCGCCTGATCCGCTTCCTCGACGACGGTGGCTACCATGTCATCATCGAGGACAGGACCGCCACCGTGCTACTCGACCATGGCCATCCCGAGGCCAGTCGCCGCCTGCTCGGCGAGCTCTGCGACCTGGTGATCGTGGTCGGTGGTGATGGCAGCCTGCTCGGCGCCGCCCGGACCCTCTGCCACAGCGGCACCCTGGTGCTGGGCGTCAATCGCGGGCGCCTGGGCTTTCTCACCGACATCTCGCCCGACGAGATCGAGGCGCGGGTCGGCGAGGTGCTCGAGGGCCGCTTTGAGCTCGAGGAGCGCTTCCTGCTGGATGCCGAGCTCTACCGGGGCGACGTTCAGGTCGGCAACGGCGATGCCCTGAACGAGGTCGTGCTGCATCCCGGCAAGGCGGTGCGCATGATCGAGTTCGAGCTCTTCATCGACGACCAGTTCGTCTACAGCCAGCGCAGCGACGGCCTGATCATCGCCACGCCCACCGGCTCCACCGCCTATGCGCTCTCCGGCGGCGGGCCGATCATGCACCCCAAGCTCGATGTGATCACCCTGGTGCCGATGTTCCCGCACACCCTGTCGAGCCGCCCCATCGCCATCGATGCCGCCAGCGAGATCCGCATCCATATCGGCGAGACCAACCAGACCTATCCGCATATCAGCTGCGACGGCCAGACCCGTGCGGTGGCCAAGCCCGACGATGTGCTGGTGATCCGCCGCAAGCCCCGGCGGGTGCAGCTGGTCCATCCGCTGGGCCACAACTTCTACGAGGTCCTGCGCAGCAAGCTGGGCTGGAGCAATCGCCTGGGGGACTGAAGTGAGGAGCGACGTGAGCATGCAAGGCGGCCTCGAGGGCTACGACCTGATCGGCGATGTCCACGGCTGCGGGGCGACCCTGGGCTCACTGCTCGAGCGTCTCGGCTACCACCGGCGTGGCGGCGTCTATCGCCATCCGCGCCGCAAGGTGATCTTCCTCGGCGACCTGATCGACCGGGGGCCGCGCATCCGCCTGGCGGTCAGCATCGCCCGGCGGATGGTGGAGGAGGGCGAGGCCCACATCGTCATGGGCAACCACGAGTACAATGCCCTGGCCTACTGCCATCGCGCCCCCGAGGGCCTGGGTCGCGAGTGGCTGCGCGAGCACACGCCGCGCCACAATCGCATCATCAAGGAGACCCTGGAGCAGTACCGCGACCATCCCCAGGAGTGGGAGGAGGCGCTGGCCTGGTTCCTGGAGATCCCGCTCTGCCTGGAGCTCGATGGCCTGCGGGTGGTGCATGCCTGCTGGGACCAGCCACTCGTGGATGCGCTGCGCCGCGAGCATCCCGACGGCCGCATCGATGAGGCCTTCCTGGCCGCCTCTGTCATGCCGGGAACCCTGGAATTCCGCATCCTCGACCGCCTGACGCGGGGCACCCACCTGCCCCTGCCGGAGGGGGTGGAGATCCAGTCGGGTGACGGCTTCACCCGGCGCAGCTTCCGTGCCCACTTCTGGGCCCGGCAGCCGCAGACCTGGGGCGACGTCATCTTCCAGCCGGACAACCTGCCCGATGATCTGGAGCGTCGCGAGCTCTCCGCCGAGGAGCGCGCCCGATTGAGCTACTATGGGCCCGAGCAGCCCCCGCTGTTCATCGGCCACTACTGGTGCGAGGGGATCCCGGCGCTGCCCGCCGCCAACGTCGCCTGCCTGGATTACAGCGCTGTCAAGTTCGGCCGCCTGGTGGCCTACCGCTGGAGCGGAGAGCCGCGACTCGATGCCAACCACTTCGTGTGGATCCGCGTGCCTCGCGAGGAAGAAGCCCGACCGCAGCCCTGGGAGATCGATTTCGATTGATACAATTCGTTACAAGAAAGTCGTGTCATCGCGCTGAACTCTCGCCCATGCACGCCATCAGAGTAGGTGTTCCCTTGAATGATCCCTTGCTCTTGTCCGGCGGCCCCCTCCGCCGGACTTTTTCTTTGCGTGGCCTGCACGCGCCGTCATGCCGGGCTCGTCACCTGCTGGAGAGGCCATGTACCGGGTAATCCTGCTGCCCCACGATGTCGATACCCGCGAGCTGCGGCGCGCCCTGTGGGCCCATCGCATCGGCCACCGCGTCACCGAGGAGAGCGAGGGGCAGGTGCTGTGGCTGGTCGACCCCGAGCAGCATGACGCCATGCTCAGGCTGCTCGAGCGCTGGCGGCAGGGGGAGCCGCTGATGCCCGAGCGGGCCCCGGCCGCGAGGCGCTCGACCGGCGAGCTGCTCGGCCCCTTTCGCCAGGTACCGGTGACCTCCCTCGCGCTGGCACTGTGCCTGGGGGTCTTCGCCGCCATGGGAGTGCTCGGCGACCGCGTGGTCGCGGCGCTGACCATCGTGCCGGTGGTCGTGGCCAATGGCGGCCTGGCCTTCGGCAACCTCGGCGAGGCGCTCGCCTCGGGGCAGGTATGGCGGCTGCTGTCACCGGCCTTCCTGCACTTCGGCTGGATGCACCTGATCTTCAACATGCTGTGGCTCTGGTACTTTGGCCGCCAGGTGGAGGCGCTGCAGGGCAGCACCCGGATGCTGACGCTGCTGCTCGTCGCCGGCATCGGCGCCAACCTGGCCCAGTACGCCACCGGCACCGTGCTGTTCGGTGGCATGTCCGGCGTCGACTTCGCGCTGCTTGGCTATGTCTGGCTGATGTCGCGGCGCGCACCGCGCAGCGGCTTCTTCGTGCCCCAGATGCTGGTGGTCTTCATGCTCGGCTGGCTGGTCTTCGCGATGACCGACATGGCGGCCATGGTGGGGTTCGGCAACGTGGCCAACGAGGCGCACCTGGGCGGGCTGGTCGTGGGCCTGGCGCTGGGCTGGTATCATTCCGGGCGTGCCCGCCGTCAATCCTGAGAGAACCCGTCATGAGCGAGATGTCCTTCGATCGCATGATCCAGCAGATGACCCCGTCCATCTATGAGAGCCTCAAGCGCGCCGTGTCACTGCGCAAGTGGCCGGATGGGCGGATGCTGACGGCCGAGCAGACCGAGCTGTGCCTCGAGGCAGTGATGCGCTACGAGGTGGAGAACCAGGTGCCCGAGGAGCAGCGGGTCGGCTACCTGCAGCGACGCACCTGCGGCAGCGCCAGCAGCGGCACCGACGTGCCCCCCGAACGGGCCGGCCTGGCCCGGGATGCCAGCCGTGACTGAGTCGATCGAGGCCGCCACGGCGCTGCAGGGTTGCCTGAGCAAGATGGCCGTCGAGCCGGGCTCGCCGGCCCGCTACCTGCTGCGGGCCGGCGAGGCCCGTCTCGACCTCAACGCCTGCCTGGGCAAGCCCTTCCGGCTGGAGTGGACCGGCGCCATCGCCTGCACCCACTGTGGCCGGGCCACCCGGAAGAGCTTCGCCCAGGGCCATTGTTACCCGTGCTTCAAGCGGCTCGCCCAGTGCGATACCTGCATCATGAAGCCGGAGCTCTGCCACTTCTTCGAAGGGACCTGCCGCGAGCCCGACTGGGCCGAGCGCCACTGCTTCCAGCCCCACGTGGTCTACCTGGCCAATGCCTCCGGCCTGAAGGTGGGCATCACCCGCTCAAGCCAGATGCCGACCCGCTGGCTCGACCAGGGCGCCGTGCAGGCCCTGCCGATCCTGGAGGTGGATACCCGCCAGCAGTCGGGCTTCGTCGAGGTGCTGTTCAAGGAGGAGGTCTCCGACCGTACCAACTGGCGGGCCATGCTCAAGGGCGACACCCTGGCCCTTGACCTGGTGGCCGAGCGGGACCGCCTGCTGGCGCGCCTGGACGCCGGCCTGGCCAACCTGCGCGAACGCTTCGGGGCCGACGCCATCCGTCTCCTCGACGAGGCACCGCTGAGCTTCGACTATCCGGTGCTGGAATTTCCCGCCAAGGTGGTCTCCCACAACCTGGACAAGCATCGCGTGGTGGCCGGCACCCTGCTCGGCATCAAGGGCCAGTACCTGATGCTCGACAGCGGCGTGATCAACCTGCGCAAGTTTACCGGGTACGAGGTCAAGGTCGCCGCCTGAGACCTGGGCTATCCTGCAGCAGCGACTGTGTGCACCAGCAGGAGGAAAGCCGATGAGCGATTCCATGCGCGCCATGCGCCTGCACGCCCCGGGCAGGCCACTCGAACTGGAGCGAGTCCCGCGCCCCGCGCCCGGGCCCGGTGAGGTCGAGGTGCGCGTGCTGGCCTGCGGGGTCTGCCGCACCGACCTTCACGTGCTCGATGGTGAGCTCACCGAGCCCCGCCTGCCGCTGATCCCGGGCCACGAGATCGTCGGCGAAGTGACGGCGCTGGGGGAGGGCGTCCAGGCGCCGGCCCCGGGCACGCGGGTCGGGGTGCCCTGGCTGGGCTGGACCTGCGGCGAGTGTGAGCCCTGCCGGGCCGGCCGCGAGAACCTCTGCGAACGGGCCGAGTTCACCGGCTACACCCGCGACGGCGGCTACGCGGAGTACTGCGTGGCCGATTCCCGCTACTGCTTTCCGCTGGATGTCGAGGACGCCCAGGCCGCTGCCCCGCTGCTGTGTGCCGGCCTGATCGGCTATCGCACCTGGCGGCTGGCCGGTGGCGAAACGAACCGGCGGCTCGGCATCTATGGCTTCGGTGCCGCGGCGCATATCCTGGCCCAGTTGGCGGTGGCTCGCGGCCAGCGGGTCTTTGCCTTTACCCGCCCCGGCGACGACGAGGCCCAGGCTTTCGCCCGTCGCCTCGGCGCCGTCTGGGCCGGCGGCAGCGACGAGGCCCCGCCCGAGCGCCTGGACGCTGCGCTGCTCTTCGCCCCGGTGGGCGAGCTCATCCCCACCGCGCTTGCCGCGGTGCGCCCCGGCGGGGCGGTGGTCTCCGGGGGCATCCACATGTCCGACATCCCTTCCTTTCCCTACCGCCTGCTCTGGGAGGAGCGCCGTCTGAGCTCGGTGGCCAACCTCACCCGCCGCGATGGCGAGGAGTTCCTGGCCCTCGCGCCCGAGGTGCCGATCCGCACCGAGACCCGGGCCTATCCGCTGGAGCAGGCCAACCAGGCGCTGGACGACCTGCGCGAGGGGCGACTCTCCGGCGCCGCGGTGCTGGTTTCCTGAGCCCTTCTCCGGGCTGTGATCTCCGAACGAGAACAGGCCCCTCGCGAGGGGCCTGTGGTGACAACAGCAACGTCGAAGATCAGCCGGAACCGGCGACCGTGGGATAGGGGTTGTCCGGCATCAGCGTGCGCGGAAGGGGCGGGCGTCGTGCGCCCTCCTTGGGGCCGTAGTGCTCGGCGAGATAGTCGAGGATGGTCGCCTCGGTCTCGGCCTGGAACTCCCAAAGTCCCTGGGTATCCTGCATCCAGCGTATCAGGTACTGCCAGTGGTTGCGGGAGCCGCTGTTCTGGGTGACCAGCTTGGCCGAATGGCAGGTGGTGCAGTTGTTGCGCACTGTCTCCCAGCCCTCGGCCTTGATCAGGCCGGTGTCCGGGTCCGTCTCCTGGGCCCCCGCCGCCAGGGGAAGACACAGCAGGGCCACTCCCAGCGTCGGCATGGCGAATGCGTGTAAAGGCTTCATGGTGACCTCCTAGGCCACCTGGACCGCGATGCGGTGACAGGCGTTGTTCAGGTAACCCTTGGGGTTCCAGCCCGGGACGACCATGGGTTGAGCGCGGCCCTCCTCGTCGGTGGCCTTGGCCCAGACCTCGTAGTAGCCGGGCTCGGGGAACTCCACCGTGGTGGTCCAGCGCTGCCAGGCCAGGCGATTGGGCGGGTCCTTCAGCTCGGCCTTCTGCCAGGTGGCACCGAAGTCGATGGAGACGTGCATCTCCTTCACGGCCAGGTCGCCGGCCCAGGCATGGCCGCGAACCTCCATGGCCTCGCCGAGGGCATGGTCGATGCCGGATTTCGGGAAGGTGACCAGCGACTTCACCGGCATCGACTGGATGGTGACGAAGTCCTCCTCGGGCACGTTGCTGCCCGGCGCCACCGGGTGCTTGGGCACGCTGTAGGAGGGGGCGCCCATCTTGGTGCCGTCATGCTTCTGGTTGCGGATCACGATGCGCTGCAGCCACTTGCCGGACACCGACCCCGGCCAGCCCCCACACACCACGCGCAGCGGGTGGCCATTGAGGTAGGGGATGTCCTCGCCGTTCATCGCCCAGGCGATCAGCGACTCGTCCTCCAGGGCCTTCTCCATGGGCACGCCACGGGAGATCGGGTCCTTGTTGGGATCGCCGCTGGCATGGGCATCGGCCCCGTAATAGCCGATGTAGACGGCGTCGTCCTTGATCCCGCAGGCCTCCAGCACGTCGCGCAGTCGCACGCCGGTGAAGGTCGGGCAGGCTACCGCGCCGGTGGTCCACTGGTTGCCGCTGGCCGAGGGAACGTACTCGCTGCGGCCATTGCCGCCGCACTCCACCTGGAGCTGATAGGTGTGGTGCTCGAAGCGCTCCTTGAGGTCGGCGATCGAGAAGCTCTGGGGGTTCTCGCAGGACTCCCCGGCGACCTCCAGCTGCCAGGCATCGACGTCGATCTCCTCCATCGCCGGCGGTATGCCGTTGTTGCGCACGAACATGACCTTGCCGGGGGTGACGTCGTCGTCCAGCAGGTGCGGGGGGGTCTCGGCGTTGATGGGCCGGTCGTTGAGGACGGTCAGCCCCTCCTTGCCCTCCAGGGTGAAGGGTTCGTCGCTCTGGGCCAGCGCCGCGGGGATGAGCCCGCCCGGCATGCGGTCGGCGAAGGGGATGGAGCCCCCCACGGCGGCGGCCATGGCGAGCAGGCTGGAGCGCTTCAGGAAGCCGCGTCGGGTGACGGGGTCGACCTCGCGGCCCCAGAGCTTGCGATCCGCGGTCTCGGGATCCTCGGCATAGAGCTCATGGATGCCGCGTGTCCTGGTATCGGGGGGTTGTCGTGTCATGGCGGGACTCCTGGCGGCCTCTGGCATGCGGGGGCGGGGCGTCCTGTGCGCATGCCGGGCCGGTGTTGTGATTGTCTTGTGGGGAGTGCTCCATCACTCCAGGCCTTACGATATTCCAGCATAGCAGCGAATCGCAGCGTGCAAGCCGGGCCCTCAATCGAAGAGATCCCCCTGGGCGCGGGGCGGCCGGAAGGCCGAGGTGTCCAGCTCCTGGCTGGCCACGGCGTCCGGATCATTCAAGCCGACGCGGCGGCAGGCCTTGTGGAAGCGCTGCGCCAGGAGTTCCGCAAACACCCCTTCGCCCCGCATGCGCTTGCCGAAACGCGAGTCGTAGTCCGCACCACCCCGACACTGGCGGATGAGGCTCATCACCTTGCCGGCCCGTTCGGGGTAGTGCTCCGAAAGCCAGGCCTCGAACAGCGGGGCGACCTCGCGGGGCAGGCGCAGCAGCATCCAGCCGGCGGTGGTGGCCCCGGCGTCGGCGGCGGCCTCGAGCAGGCGCTCGAGCTCATGGTCGGTCAGCCCGGGAATCACCGGCGACACCAGGGCACCCACCGGGATGCCGGCCTCGGCCAGGGTGCCGATCACTCTCAGCCTCGCCGACGGGGAGGCGGCCCGCGGCTCCAGGGTTCGCTTCAGCTCGCTATCGAGGCTGGTGAGGCTGACCATCACCCGCACCAGGCGCTGCCTGGCCAGGTCCTGCAGCAGATCGAGGTCGCGCAGGATCAGCCCGCCTTTGGTCACCAGGGTCACCGGATGGCGGCACTCGAGCAGCAGCGCCAGGATGGCGCGGGTCGTGGCGTAGCGGGCCTCCAGGGGCTGGTAGGCATCGGTGTTGCCGGCGAGATTGATGGGGCGGCACTGGTAGCCAGGCCGGCACAGCTCGTCCCGCAGGCGTTCCACCAGCCCGGTCCGGGCGATCAGCTTCGTCTCGAAGTCGAGCCCCGGGGAGAGGTCCCAGTAGGCGTGGCTGGGGCGCGCATAGCAGTAGATACAGCCATGCTCGCAACCACGATAGGGGTTGATCGAGCGGTCGAAGGGCAGGTCGGGGGAGCTGTTCCAGGCCAGGGCGCTGCGAGTGTTCTCCTCGCGCACCTCGGTGGCCAGGCTCGTCGGCGCCTCCTCCTGCCACCAGCCGTCGTCGACCGGCTCGCTGGTGGTCGGGGCGAAGCGGTTGTGGGGGGCAAAGGTGGCGCCGCGGCCCTTGCGCGCCACGCCATCGCGGTTCGGCTGATGGACCATCGGGGAGACCTTTTGCTGTATGAATAAACAGTATAAGGGCCCGGCAGTGGTCTGTCAGCCCATCGGTAGATCGGCTGCGCCAGGTCAATCCGCGCGAGGGTGCGCGTTGACGCTTCATCGGGGGGTTGCTAGCTTACGCGCACTCTCAGGTGCTGGTGGATGCGTCTGCCAGTGAAACGGGAAGTCGGTGATCCCATTCCGACGCTGCCCCCGCAACGGTGATCGAGGAGAGAACGGCCATCACGCCACTGTGCTGCGGCACGGGAAGGCGGTCGTTCCGGACGTCGGGCCTGCTTCATGCCCGGCCCCCCACTCGTCAGCCCGGAGACCGGCCCGAGAGTTCATGCCGAGTTGCGGTGGGCGACCTCGAGGCAGGGCCGGCGTCGCTTTTCCGTTCGTCCTTCTTCCTCGACCCCTTGCCGCCTCGGCGCTCAATACGCCATCACGCCGTGCGGGTGAGCACGGTGAGCAAGGGACACACCATGAAAACCATAAACCACGCCGCCCAGGGCCTGGCCGTCTTTGGCCTTGCCGCGCTTCCGCTGGCCGTCCACGCCCAGGCGAACACCACCGACCAGGCGTCCCCAACCGTCGAGCTCAATCCGATGGTCGTGACCGCCGCCCTGGCGCCCCGCACCGCCGACCAGAGCCTCGCCTCCGTCACCGTGATCGACGAGGCTGCCCTGCGTCGCCAGGATCCCGCCAGCATCACCGATGTGCTGCGTGGCCAGCCCGGGGTGGATGTCACCACCCAAGGCAGTTTCGGCAAGCAGAGCAGCGTCTTCATTCGCGGGACGGGCAGCAATGCCAATGTGCTGCTGATCGACGGGATCCGGCTGCGCTCGGCGACCACGGGGGCGGCCTCCTGGGAGTTCCTGGATCCGCGCATGTTCGAGCGCGCCGAGATCGTGCGCGGGCCCCGCGGCAGTCTCTACGGCGCCGACGCGGTGGGTGGCGTGGTCCAGTTGTTCACGCCGGAAGGGGAAGAGGGCGGTCCCCAGCCGCGCATCTCGGTTGGTGGTGGCTCCTTCGAGACTCAACGCTACTCCGCCAGTCTCTCCGGCGCCGAGGACGGCACCCGCTACCATTTTGCCGCCAGCCGTTTCGATACCGAGGGCGCACCGGTGCGCCGTGATGGGGACGACAAGGGGTATGACAACACCACCGGCCTGGTACGACTTTCCCACACCTTCGACAGCGGGGCCGAGATCGGCATGCTGGCGCTGCGGTCAAGGGGGAGCACGGAATTCGACGCGTCCGGGCCGGCTGAGGATGATTTCGTGCAGCAGGTGGCAGGCATCTATACCGAGTTGCCACTCACCGAGAGATGGACGAGCCGGCTCACCCTCAGCGAGGCGCGTGACGAGCGTGATACGCTAGCACCGACCTACAGTTCCCTCTTCGAGACCCGGACCCGTACCGCCCAGTGGAAGAACACCCTGGCCCTCGGCCAGCATGAAGTGGTGGTCGGTGCCGAGTACAGCGAAGATGATCTCGGCGACAGCCAGACGTCCGGGCTCGCCTTCAACAAGGAGAGCCGCGACAACCGGGCGGTGTTCGCCCAGGGGCTGCTGGACTTCCAGCCGCTTACCACCCAGCTCAGCCTTCGCCATGACGACAACCAGGCGTTCGGTGAGGAACTGACCGGCAGCCTGGCACTGGGCTATGAGCTGGATGCCCGTCACAGCCTGCGTGCCAGCTTCGGAACGGCCTTTCGTGCCCCGACCTTCAACGAGCTTTACTTCCCCTTCGTCGGCTCGAGCAACCCGGACCTGGAAGCCGAAACCTCCGAGACGGTCGAACTGGGCATGCGCGGGCAGTACGACGCCTGGTTCTGGGATCTCACCGCCTACCGGACCGAGGTGGAGGACCTGATTGCCCTGGATGCCAGCTTCCGCCCTGTCAACGTCAATGAGGCGAGGATTCGTGGCGCCGAGCTCACCGTCGGTGCCGAGTTTGACGGCTGGACGCTGGCGACGGCGCTGACTTATACCGACCCCGAAGACCGCGATACCGGCAACCGGCTGGCGCGCCGTGCCACCCAGGGCCTGCGTCTCGATATCGATCGCGAACTGGGGGAGTGGTCGCTGGGCGCGTCCTGGATCGCCCAGAACCATCGCTACAACGACAGCGCCAACGAGCAGCGGTTGCCCGGCTATGGCATCGTCAACCTGCGGGCCGGCTGGGAGTTTGCGCCGATGTGGTCGCTGCGCGCCACCGTGGAGAACCTGACGGACAAGGAGTATGCCATCGCCCAGGGTGCTGACTTCGACCTTGCCACCTTCGAGAGCATCCCCTTCGACTACATCAACGCCGGCCGAGCTGGCTTTGTCAGTGTCCACTTTGGTCCCTAGGGAGTCGCCAGTGACTCACCGTCTGCCCGGCATGGCCGGGCTCTTGCTCATGCTGCTGACCGGCCTCATCGGGCCGGCCGCTGCCGATCAGGTCTGCGCCATCGACGATACCGACCGCGAGGTCTGCCTGGCGGACCCGGCCGAGCGGATCATCGCGCTCTCTCCCGGTGCCACCGAGCTGCTCTTTGCCGCCGGGGCAGGGGAGCGGTTGGTGGCGGCGGTGGATCACAGCGACCATCCACCCGAGGCCAAGGTGCTGCCCTCGGTGGGCAGCCATGACCGCCTGGACCTGGAGCGCCTGGTGGCCCTGCAGCCGGACCTGGTGATCGGCTGGGTCACCGGCAATCCCGTCGCGCAGGTGGAGCGCCTCGAGCGGCTGGGGGTGCCGGTGTTCCGGATCGAGCCACGGGCGTTCGAGGGCATCGCCACGGCCCTGGAGCGGCTGGCGCGGCTGGCCGACAGCGAGGCTCAGGGGCGCCTGGCCGCCAAGCGCTTTCGCCAGGGGCTGGCCGAGCTGGCGGCACGCCATGCCGACGCGCCACCGGTGACGGTGTTCTACCAGGTGTGGGATTCGCCGCTGATGACCGTCAACGACGAGCACCTGATCGGCAAGGTGGTGACGCTCTGCGGGGGCGTGAATGTCTTCGGCGGTCTCGCGCGGCTGGTGCCGCGCATCGATGAGGAGGCCCTGCTGGCGGCCGACCCCGAGGTGATCCTCGCCGGTGGGCGAGGGGAGGAGAACCGCAGTTGGCTCGAAGACTGGCAGCGCTTTCCCGAGCTGACCGCGGTGGCTCGCGACAACCTCTTCTTCGTGCCCCCGTCGCTGCTCCAGCGCCCCACGCCGCGCCTGCTCGAGGGCAGCCGGCTCCTCTGCGAGCGGCTTGAGGTGGCCCGTGGGCGGCGCTAGCCCGCGCGCTGCCCAGGGGCACCTGACCCTGGGCCACCTGGCGTTGACCCTGGGGGGGCTGGCCGCGGTGGCCCTGGCGGCCCTGGTTTTCGCCGTCGCCCTGGGCAGCGCCACGGTGCCCCTGTCGGATGGCCTCGCCGTCTTGGTGGGCGGGGGCGACGCCCTGTCACGCACCCTGATCCTGGAGCTGCGCCTGCCGCGAGCCCTGGCCGCCTTCGCCACCGGTGGCCTGCTGGCGGTGGCCGGTGCGCTGATGCAGGTGCTGCTGCGCAACCCGCTGGCGGACCCCTATGTGCTGGGACTTTCCGGCGGTGCGGCGGTGGGTGCCCTGCTGGCGATGCTGGCGGGGCTGGGCAGCGCCCTGATCTCGGGATCGGCCTTTGCCGGCGCCCTGACGGCGACCCTGCTGGTGTTCGGCCTGGCCCATGGGACCGGCAGCTGGACCCCCTCGCGGCTGCTGCTCACCGGGGTGGTCGTGGCCTCAGGCTGGGGAGCGGTGATCACCCTGATCCTGTCGCTCACCCCGTCCCGCCAGCTGCCGGGGATGCTCTACTGGCTGATGGGCGACCTGGCCCATGCGCGGGGCCCCGGCGTCGCGCTGGGCCTGCTGGGGTTGGTCTGCCTGCTGGTGGTGCCGCTCGGGCGAAGCCTCAACGTGCTGGCCCGGGGCGGGCTGCAGGCGGCGGCCCTGGGCGTGGCGGTCCGACGGCTGGAGTGGTTGATCTACCTGCTGGCGAGCCTGGTGACCGCCGTCGCCGTGACCACGGCCGGAAGCATCGGTTTCGTGGGGCTGGTGGTGCCGCACCTGCTGCGCCTGGCGCTGGGCAACGACCAGCGGCTGATCCTTCCCGCCTGTGCCCTGGCCGGCGGCACCCTGCTGGTGCTGGCCGATACCCTGGCGCGGACGATCATCGCCCCCGAGCAGCTGCCGGTGGGGGTGATCACCGCCCTGCTCGGCGTGCCGACCTTCCTCTACCTGCTGCATCGGAGCCGCTGATGAGTCGCCTGGAGACCCGCGGGCTGGTCATCGACGTGCCGGGCCGCAAGGGTGGGGACCCCCTGGACCTCGCCGTGCTGCCGGGCCAGGTGTGGGGCGTGCTGGGACCCAATGGCGCGGGCAAGACCACCCTGCTGCATACCCTGGCCGGCCTGCGCTCGCCGCGCGCCGGCGGGATCGAGGTGGATGGCGTGCCCTTGACGCGCCTGCGCCGTCGCCGTTTGGCCCAGTGCCTGGGGCTGGTCTTCCAGGAACATCACGATGGCTTTCCTGCCACGGTGGAGGAGACCGCCCTGATCGGCCGCCATCCCTGGCTTTCGCCGTGGCAGATGGAAACCGCCGAGGACCTGGCGCTGGCTCATCGCGCCCTGGCGCGACTCGGCCTGGCCGAGCTGGGTGGTCGCCAGGTGGCTACCCTCTCCGGTGGCGAGCGCCAGCGGTTGGCGATCGCCACCCTGCTGGCACAGGATCCGGGCATCTGGCTCGCCGACGAGCCCACCAATCATCTGGACCTGCACCACCAGGTGGCGGTGATGCGCCTGCTGGCCGGGCAGTCGGCCGGCGGCCGCGCCGTGATGCTGTGCCTGCATGACCTGAACCTGGCCGCTCGCTGGTGCGATCACCTGCTGCTGCTCTACCCGAGCGGCGAAGCCTGCTGGGGCCCGGCGGAGAGCATGCTGGTCCCCGCCGCCCTCGAGCGCCTCTATGGCCAGCGCCTGGCCAGTGCCGAGGTGGAAGGCGCGAGGGTGTTCGTCGCCGTGCCCTGAGCCTTGCACTTTGGTCGTGCCCGCCGCACGGCGCTGGCATCCACCCTGTCGGTTTTCCTGCCGCTCGGGCACGGGTTGCCTTCTCGTCACCCATGGATGACGTTGACGTAAACGTCGTCAATCTCCCCGGGAAAGTGTCGACAACATTCCGGAGCTCGATCGGCTCCATGGCGTCATCTTGCTTGGTGGGCGGCGGCTGAAGTGATGATTGTCGACACCAAGTGACGCTCACGCCGCCCATCGTTCGATAGAAGGTCGAATGTCCTCTCTTGCTGCACCTGCGTAAAACGGCCATGGCCAACAACAACAATGTTCGACGAGGACCGCTCATGCCCAATCCGACACGATGAGGAACCGACGTGCTGCTCAAACGCGAATACGGTGAAGAACATCCCTACTGGCCCCTCGGCCCCTTCAAGCTGCGCCTGCCGTTCATCCACTTCCGCTGGGAGGTCCCCGAGACCGTCCAGGCGCTGGTGATGTTCGTCATCGCCATGGGCATGATCCCGCTGCTCGAGCAGTACCTGGGGGTGCCCTACGAGGTAGCGCTGGCCTTCGTGGTGGTCTGCGGCATCGGTTTCATCCTGCCACCCCTGCTCGGCGTGCCTTTCATTGCCGGCTGGATCACCCCCGCGATCCCGGTGGTACTGCTGTTCCTGAGTGACTTCACGCCCGGCCCCGAGGCGATCCGCGCCATGGTGGCCCTGCAGCTGATGGTGACGGCCATCTTCCTGTTCATGGCGGTGACCCGGCTGGGCTCGAAACTGGTCAACAACATTCCCGACTCGATCAAGGCCGGCATCCTGCTGGGGGCGGGCATCGCCGCGATCAGCGGCGAGATCAGCGCCGGCGGACGCCTCTACAACACGCCGATCTCGCTGGGCATCGGCGGCCTGGTGACCCTCTACGTGCTCTTCTCGCTGTCGTTTCGCGACCTCGCCGAAAGGCATCGCTGGGCGCGCAACATCGCCGCCTACGGCATGGTGCCGGGCATGCTGGTGACCATGGCCATCGGCTGGGGCGTGGGCGAGTACCCGCTGCCCGAGATCGAGTGGGGCATGGCGATTCCCGACTTCGCCGGTATCTGGGGCTACCTGCCCTTCGCGGTCGGGCTGCCGGGCCTGGAGCTGCTGCTGACCGCGATCCCCACGGCGGTCATCGCCTATATCATCGCCTTCGGTGACATCATCGTCGGCCAGAGCCTGATCAAGCGGGTCGACCACCTGCGGCCCGACGAGAAGATCGAGGTCAATGTCGATCGCGTTCACCTGATCACCGGCCTGCGCAACCTGATGCACGCCTTCCTCGCCCCCTATCCGGGGCTGGCCGGCCCGCTGTTCACCGGTGCCATGGCGACCATCGCCGAGCGCTATCGCTACGGGCGCAAGGCCATGGATACCATCTACTCCGGCGCCTCGGTGTTCTGGATCGTCGGCTTCCTGGCGCTGTTCATGCTGCCGCTGATCACCCTGTTCCGGCCGGTGCTGCCCATCGCCCTGTCGATCACCCTGCTGATCACCGGCTACCTGTGCATCGCCGTGGCGGTGGAGCAGATCCGCAATGCGACCGCCATGGGCGTGGCCGGCATCATGGGGGTAGTGCTGGCGACCCACGGTGCCGCCTGGGGGCTGGGTGTCGGCCTGGTGCTCTATTTCATGGTCGAGCACCGGTCGCGTCGGGCGCGCGTTGCCGAACCCGAGGAGCCGATCGCCGTGGAAGACGACATGGCGGTAGAAACGGACGATGGCCTCGAGCCGGAGCCCGTCACGCGCTGATCGTGCACACGCGTCTTGCCATGTTGCGGGCCGCCTTTCGAGGCGGCCCGCCTGCTGTGGGGAAGGGGAGGTCAGGCGTCGGGCAGATGGCCGAGGAAGCGCGCCGGGTCGTCGCTGATCACCGCTTCAACCCCCCATTGCCAGCGCGGGGCGAAGGCGGCGGGATCGTTGGCCGTATAGCAGAGCAGCCGGTAGCCGGCCTCGACGACCTCGCGAACGCGCGACGGCTTGAGGCGCCGCCAGTCGGCATGCACGCTGTAGGCCTGCACCGGCTCGCAATGCCGGCGCCAGTCGCGGCCGACCGCCTCGAAGAGCACGCCGAGCGCCAGCGCCTCGGGCCCGGCCAGGGCGCGCGCCTGGGCTAGCGCCGTGTCGTTGAAGGAGGAGACCAGGCAGCGTGCCGGCGACAGCGCCTCCATCACCGGGGGCAGGGCGGCCTCCACCAGGGCCCGGGGGTCCCGGCCGCGATTCACCTTGAGCTCCAGGTTCACCCCCATCTGCAGCTCGTCGAGCAGGGCCAGCATCTCCCCGAGGGTGGCCATGCGCTCGCCCAGGAAGGCGTCGCCGAACCAGCTGCCCGCGTCGAGCCGGCGGGCCGCGGCCAGGTCCAGGTCGGCGAGGCGTCCACGGCCATCGGAGCAGCGCCGGATGTTGGCGTCGTGCCAGATCACCGGTGTGCCGTCGCCGAGCAGCTGCACGTCCAGTTCCACCCAGGTGACGCCCGCGGCGTGGGCGGCGCGCACCGCGGAAAGGGTGTTCTCCGGGGCATGGGCGGATAGGCCGCGGTGGGCGATCAGGCGGGGCAGGGGGATGTCGGGGTGGGGCATGCTCGGTCGTCCTGGTCTGCGAGGCGCCGTCCACTGGCGGCGAGGAAGCGGCCTACAGCGTATCGCCATCCGCCATGGCCTGGATATGGTAGGCTGCGCGATTTCGACCCTGGTGATGGTGCCGGACCCGACGATGCGAGGAGCGTGAGATGAGAGTCGTGCATATCAAGAACCCCCGGCAGCGCGAGGCCTGCCTGGCCCGGCTGTGTGCCGAGGCCTATGGCCAGGAGGCGGGCCTCAGGCCGCTGGCCACCTTCGCCGGCACCCTGGGCGTGCTGGTCAAGCAGGAGGCGGCCAGGGTGCTGGCGCTGGTGGATGACCAGTCGCGCCCGGTGGCGCTGGCCCTGCTCGTGCTCGATGAGCTCGGCAGCAGCATGACCGTGATGCTGCTGGCCGAGCTTGACCAGGACCCGCAACAGGAGGGCGTGGCGCGGCCGGCCGAGCGCCTGGTCGCCGAGCTGGCGCTCAAGGCCCCCCTACGGGTCGATGCCCGGGATGCCGAGCAGGAGGCGCGCTTTCGCGACGCCGGCATCACCCGTTGGCTGGACGGCAAGGCCGGGATGCGGATCGGCCTGGGTCCCAAGCATCCCGCCACCTCCCTCGAGGACCTGCCCCGGGCACTGACCTTCGACGAGGCGGCGGTGATCCAGTCCTTCAAGCGTGACCGCAAGCAGTTCGATGACTACAAGGCGCGCTTCATCCGCGGCCTGGAAACCTTTCCCGCCACGCTCTGAGCGCGGCGCGACTTGACCCAGGGGGACCACGGCGCTTGACTGGTGGGCCCATCCCGAAGGCAGCACAAGGAAAGCACTCCCATGGCCAAGCGCATCCAGTTCGCCCGCACCGGTGGCCCCGAGGTCCTCGAGCTCGTCGACGTCGCCCCGGCCGAGCCGGCGCCCGGCGAGGTCCGTGTGAGGAACCAGGCCGTCGGCCTCAACTTCATCGACATCTACTTTCGCACTGGCCTCTATCCGGCCCCGTCGCTGCCCTCCGGTCTGGGCACCGAGGGGGCCGGCGTGGTGGATGCAGTGGGCGAGGGCGTCACCCACCTCAAGCCGGGGGACCGGGTCGCCTATGCCCAGGGGCCGCTGGGCGCCTATGCCGAGCAGCATGTGCTGCCGGCGGAGAAGGTGGTGGCGTTGCCCGCCGGCATCGACGTCGAGACCGCCGCCGCCAGCATGCTCAAGGGCCTGACCGTGCAGTACCTGCTGCGCCAGACCCGCGAGCTCAAGGGCGGCGAGACGATCCTCTGGCACGCCGCCGCCGGTGGCGTGGGTTCCATCGCCTGCCAGTGGGCCAGGGCGCTGGGCGTGAAGCTGATCGGTACCGTCAGTTCGCCTGAGAAGGCGGCGCTGGCCGAGCGCAACGGCGCCTGGGCGACCATCGACTATACCCGGGAGGACGTCGTCGCGCGGGTACGCGAGCTTACCGACGGGGCGATGTGCGACGTGGTCTACGACTCGGTGGGCAAGGACACCTGGGAGACCTCGCTGGACTGCCTCAAGCCGCGCTCGCTGATGGTCAGCTTCGGCAACGCCTCGGGCGCCGTGGAGGGGGTCAACATCGGCATCCTCAATCAGAAGGGGTCGTTGTTCGTCACCCGGCCAAGCCTCAACGGCTATGCCGACACCCGCGAGCGGCTGGAGTGGATGGCCGGCGAGCTCTTCGAGATGCTCCAGAGCGGCAAGGTGAAGGTCGATATCGCGCAGCGTTATCCGCTGGCGGAGGCCGGCAAGGCCCAGGAGGCCCTCCAGGGGCGCCAGACCACCGGCTCCACCATCCTGCTTCCCTGAAGGCCTGCGGCCAGTGACAAGGATCAAGGAGCAAGGTAACACCCTTGTGGCTGGCTCCTTGCCCCTTAACTGTGCTCCACATAGGCGCCCATCTCGCGCATCCGCGATTCGAAGCGTGCCACGTTGTCGACCAGGTCGTCGGGGCCGAAGGCCACACACTCGGCCAGCAGCACCTCGATCAGGGTGATCGCCGAGAGGATCGAGGGGAAGAAGTGCGGCGTGGCATTGGCCACCGGGAAGGTGATGCTGGCGCCGGGGACCAGCGGCGAGCGCATGGTGTCGGTAACCACGATGGCATTCACGCCGTTGGCGCGGGTGATCTCCAGGGCCCGCATGGTCTCGGCACAGTACGGCTCGAAGCCGAAGGCGATCACCACGTCCCCCTCGCCGAAGGGGGCCAGCTCGGTGAGCAGGCCACCTTCCTGCCCGCGGATGAGGTAGATGTCGGGCATGGCGATGCGCCCCACGTAGGCGAAGTGGTAGGCGCAGGCGAAGGTGTCGCGAAAGCCGACCACCGCCACCTTGCCGGCGCCCAGCAGCAGCCGGGCCGCCTCGCGGACCTTCTTCTGGTTGTCGGCGGTGAACAGCCGACCGATGTTGTCGAAGGCCGCGTCTCCCACGTCCAGGAACACCTGATCATCGGTCTGGTTGGCCAGGCTACGCAGCTGGCTGGCCCGCCCCGAGAGCTCCACCGGACCGGCCTGTACCGCCGACTGGAACACCTCGCGGAACTGTTCATAGCTCTCGAACTCGAGCCGCTTGGCCAGCCGCATCAGCGTCGAGGGCGTGACCTCGGCGGCCGTGGCCGACTTGCGGATCGACTGGAAGGCGATCTCCACCGGGTGTTCCAGCACGTAGCCGGCGGCCAGCTTGAGCTGCGGGCTCAGCTCCGGATACGCCTCGGCCAGCTGCTGGTTGACGGCATCCAGTCCCGCCGGGGCCTCCGGCAGCGCCTCCTGGCTCGGGGTCTGCGGTTCCAGCACGCGGTTCTCCTCAGCTGATCATGTTGATGGCATCCGCCCATCGTGGCAGCGCGCATTGTAACGCATGCGGGCCGGCATGAATGAAACAAATGTGTCCCATGGCAAAAAACCATGACACGGATGTATTGACGCCTCTCCGGATTGTCGTCTAGGATGCCGGCAAAACAGACGTGCCTCATTGTCAAAGTGACTGATACGTTTGTTTCATTCATCGTCAGCCACTCCAGGAACGACCGAACCCGACATGAGCCACTCCGCCAAGCATCCCGCCTACGAGACCCTGATCACCCAGCGCCACGGCCAGGTGATGGAGATTCGCTTCAACCGGCCCCATCGCCTCAATGCCGTGGTCGAGACGCTGTATACCGAGCTGCTCGATGTCCTCGCCGTCGTCTCCGCCGATGTCGATATCCGTGCCGTGATCCTCACCGGCGAGGGTCGCGCCTTCTGCGTCGGCGCCGACATGAAGGAGCATGGCAGCGCCAAGCGTTCGCTGTTCCAGCGCCGCCAGTACCTGCAGCTGGGCAACGACGTCTGCGAGGCGATCCTGCGTCTCAACAAGCCCGTCATCGCCGCCGTCAATGGCTATGCCCTGGGGGCCGGCGCCGAGATGGCGGTCTCCTGTGACTTCATCCTGATGGCGGAGGATGCCCAGATCGGCTTCCCGGAGACCAGCATCGGCACCTGCGTGGGCGGCGGTGTCTCCAAGCTCCTGCCCGAGCTGGTGGGCCTGGCCCAGGCGCGCCGGCTGCTCTTCACCGGCCGGCGCATCGATGGCGAGGAAGCCACCCGCATCGGCCTGGCGACCTCCAGCTGGACCGCCGACTCCCTGCTCGACGAGGCCCGCACCCTGGCCGGCGAGCTGGCGAAGCAGGCGCCGGTCTCCATCGCCATGCTCAAGCGGCTGGTCAACCAGGGCAGCGACACGAACCTGGAGAGCCAGCTGCAGCAGGAGCTCGATGCGGTCTTCACCTGCTCCACCACCGAGGACTGGCAGGAGGGCGTCGACGCCTTTGCCGAGAAGCGCACCCCCCGGTTCCAGGGCAAGTAATCACGATCTTCCCTGCCCGGCCGGCTGCCGGGCCCGTTGTCACCGTTCAACGACCCTTGCGGTCAAGGTCATCAGCACATGAATCCCATCGAAGGACACCTCCCGACCCGCAGCCCGCTGCACGACATCCTGGCGCCGACCGGCATCGCGGTGATCGGCGCCTCCGCCGATCCCACCAAGCGGGGCTACAAGGCGATGGTCGGCCTGATCAAGGACGGCTATCGCGGCGACATCTACCCGGTGAACCCCAAGGCCGACATGATCCTCGGGGTCAAGGCCTGGCCCTCGGTCACGGCGATCCCCGGCAACCCCCAGCTGGCGCTGATCTGCACGCCAGCGGCCACGGTGCCGGGGCTGATCGCCGAGTGTGGCCGTCGCGGCATCAAGGGGGCGGTGATACTCGCCAGCGGCTTTGCCGAAGTCGGCGGTGAGGGTGCGGCGCTCGAGCGCGAGATGATGGCCAAGGCCGAGGCGCACGGCGTGCGGATCATCGGCCCCAACACCTCGGGCGTGTTCAACCTGCATCACCATATCAACCTGCTGGCGCTGGATAACGTCAGGCCGGGCGACGTGGGCATCATCTCCCAGTCCGGCAACATGCTGCTGTCGCTGGCCCTGGAGGCCCAGCACAACGGCCATGTGGGCTTCTCCACCTACGTGGGCCCCGGTAACCAGAGCGACATCGGCTTCAACGACTACCTGCGCTACCTGGGCGAGGACGAGCACACCCGGGTCGCTACCCTCTACGTGGAAGGCTTCCGGGACGGCCGCAAGTTCCTCGAGGTGGCCCGTGACGTCACCGCCATGAAGCCGGTGGTGGTCTACAAGTCCGGCTCCACCGAGCAGGGCCAGAAGGCCGCCAGCTCCCACACCGGGGCCCTGGCCGGCAGCTACGCCATGACCGTGGACCTGCTCAGGCAGTCCGGGGTCAGCGTGGTGCAGTACTCCGACGAGATCCTCCCGGTAGCCGAGGGCCTGGGGCTGCTGCAGAAGTCCCGCGGCAAGCGGGTGGCGGTGATCTCCGACGGCGGCGGCCAGGCCACCATCGCCTCCGACCGCCTGGCCGAGGCGGGCCTGGAGCTCGCCGAGCTCTCCGAGGCCACGCGGGCGAAGCTGCGGGAGGTGCTCTTCCCCCAGGCGTCCACCGTCAACCCGGTCGACGTGGCCGGCTCCACCGACGCCAATCCCTCGCTGCTCGCCACCTGCATGGAGATTGTCGCCGCCGACGACAATGTCGACAGCGTCTTCCTGGTGGGCATGTTCGGCGGCTACAGCATCCGCTTCGCCGAGTCGCTGCTGGGCGACGAGATGCGTGGCGCCGAGGCGATGGTGGACCTCTCCAACGCCACCGAGAAGCCGCTGGTGATCTACAGCCTCTATACGCCGATCAAGCCGCCGGCGCTGCGTCGCCTTCACGAGGCGGGCCTGCCGGTCTATGCCTCCATCGAGCAGTCGGTCCGGGTGCTTGCGGCGCTGGGCGAGCGCGGCCAGTACCTGGCCCAGGCCAGTGGCCAGTCCCGCGAGACCCCGGTGGAGGCCCGTCCCGAGCTCACCAGCATGTTCCGGCAGGCACGGGCCGAGGGGCGTGACCTCTTCGAGTACGAGGCCAAGCAGCTGCTGCGCGACCACGGCGTCGAGGTCCCGGAGGAGCGGGTGGTCAGGAACGAGGCCGAGCTTGCCGCGGCAGCGTCAGCGCTTGGCGAGACGCCGCTGGCCATGAAGGTGGTCTCGAAGGACATCCTGCACAAGTCCGACGCCGGCGGCGTGAAGCTCAACGTGGTGGGCGAAGCCGCCATGCGGGATGCCCGCGAGGCGATCCTCGACGCCTGCAGGGCCTATGACGCCAACGCCGAGATCGAGGGCGTGCTGGTGACGCCCATGGCGAAGAAGGGCGTTGAGGTGATCGTCGGGGTGATCCGCGACCCGATCTTCGGGCCGGTGCTGATGTTCGGCCTCGGCGGCATCTTCGTCGAGATCCTCGAGGACGTCGCCTTTCGCGCCATCCCGCTGTCGCGCCATGACGCCCGCTCCATGGTGGAGCAGATCAAGGCGAAGCGGATCCTCGAGGGGGTGCGCGGCGAGTCCGCGGTGGACAAGGAGGCGCTGGTCGACCTGCTGCTCAAGGTGTCGAGCATCGTCGCCGCCTACCCGGACCTCAAGGAGCTCGACCTCAACCCGGTGATCGTCAACGCCGACGGCTATGCGGTGGTGGATGCCCGGGTTATCGTCGACCGTGACACTGCTGCCACCGACGAGGACGCCCGAGCATGAGCCTGACCCGACCGCAACTGACCGATGCCCGCCTGACGCTGGAGGGGCGGGTGGCCACCCTGACCCTGGATCGCCATGACGTGCGCAATGCCCTGACCGGCACCGCCCTGGTGGATGACATCGTGGCCGTGGCCGACTGGGTCAATGCCTGCGATGAGGTCTCCGTGCTGGTCATCACCGGCGCGGGTTCGGCCTTCTCCGCCGGGGGCAACGTCAAGGACATGGCCGAGCGCGGCGGCGACTTCGCCGGCGACGTGGCCGAGGTCGCCAGCCGCTACCGGCGGGGCATCCAGCGGATTCCGCTGGCCCTGCAGGGCGTGGAGGTGCCGATCATCGCCGCGGTCAACGGCCCGGCCATCGGCGCCGGCTTCGACCTGGCCAACATGGCCGACGTGCGCATCGCCTCCCGCAAGGCCAAGTTCGGCGAGACCTTCCTCAACCTGGGGATCATTCCCGGCGACGGCGGTGCCTGGTTCATGCAGCGCCTGATCGGCTATCAGCGTGCCTTCGAGCTGACGCTCTCCGGCCGGGTGATCGATGCCGAGGAGGCGAAGGCGTATGGCATCGTGCTGGAGGTCACCGAGCCCGAGGCGCTGCTCGAGCGCGTCGGCGAGATGGCCGGGCAGATGGCGGCCCAGCCCCCCAAGGCGACGCGACTGACCAAGCGGCTGATGAAGATGGGCAGCCGCATGGAGCTGCCCGACTTCCTCGACCTCTGTGCGACCTTCCAGGGTATGTGCCACAACGAGCCCGAGCACCTCGAGGCCGTCAATGCCATGCTGGAGAAGATGGCCAGGAAGTAGGCCTCGCGACACCTCAACCCGACGGACCCGGCCATTGCCGGGTTCTTCGCATCCGGGCGGGCGAAAGGGCTGGCTTTTCTGTCCCGCGGCTGGTGTGCTTGAGTCTCCATGAAGGGACAGGGAGGTGTCATGGCCGACAGCACGCTGGTCTTCATTGTCCTGGGACTGACGCTTGCCGCCTTCGTCTGGGGGCGCTTCCGCTACGACCTCGTAGCCCTCTCGGCGCTGCTGGGCTCGGTGATCCTGGGACTGGTGCCAGGCGAGGAGGCCTTCCTCGGCTTCGGCCACCCGGCGGTGATCACCGTGGCCGCGGTGCTGGTGCTCAGTCGCGGTTTCGAGCGCTCCGGCGTGGTGGACGTGATCGCCCAGCAGGTGCTCAAGGTCGGGGAGCGGCTCTTCCTCCAGCTTGCCGCGCTGACCGGGACGGTGGTGGTGCTCTCCGGCTTCATGAACAACGTCGGGGCCCTGGCGCTGCTGCTGCCGGTGGCCATGCG
The DNA here is from genome assembly GCF_029625235.1 of Halomonas sp. CKK8. Classification (NCBI taxonomy): domain Bacteria; kingdom Pseudomonadati; phylum Pseudomonadota; class Gammaproteobacteria; order Oceanospirillales; family Halomonadaceae; genus Halomonas; species Halomonas sp. CKK8. Next base: position 1,256,672 of record NZ_CP121193.1, read on the forward strand.
CCTGGCCCGGGAGCACGACACCTCGCCGTCATTGCTGCTGATGCCGCTGGCCTTCGGCTCGCTGCTGGGCGGGCTGACCACCCTGATCGGCACCCCGCCCAATATCATCATCGCCAGCTACCGGGGCTCGGTCATCGGCGAGTCCTTCGGGCTCTTCTCCTTCTCTCCCGTGGGCGTGGCGGTGGCCCTGGCCGGGCTCGCCTTCATCCTGCTGATCGGCTGGCGGCTGGTGCCCCAGCGTGCCGGCAAGGCCTCCACCGAGGAGATGTTCGACACCGCCAACTACCTGGTCGAACTCGAGGTGGACGAGGAGGCGAAGGCCAACGGCTGGACGCTGCGAGACCTGCACGAGGCCCTGGAGGAGACCATTCCGGTGCTCGCCGTGGTGCGCGATGACCGGCGCCGCGCCGGCCATGCCTTCCATGGTGAGCTGCGAACCGGCGACATCCTGCTGCTGGAGGCGGGCCCCGAGGAGATGAAGCTGCTGGAGGACAAGGCGGGGCTTCGCGTGGGCAAGGAACCCGAGGAAGGTGACGAGACGGCGCAGCAGGCCGAGACCGACGACGATACGCGGGAAGCGGCAATGCCGGCCAAGGACCCGGCGGCGCAGGGCAGGGCGCATGACGAGGAGGACGAAAAGGGGAGCAAGAAAGAGAAGAAAAAGAAGAGCGTTGATACCGAGGGGCTGCAGCTGGTCGAGGCGGTGGTGCGCAACGACTCCATGATGGTCAATCGCACCGTCGGCCAGCTGCGCCTGCACAACCAGTTTGGCCTGCACCTGGTGGCCGTGGCCCGCGACGGGGGGCGCCTCAAGCAGCGCCTGCGCGACATCCGTTTCCGCCCGGGCGACGTGCTGCTGCTGCAGGGTGGCGAGAGCGAGCTCTCCGAGAGCCTGGCGACCCTGGGCTGCCTGCCGCTGGCCAGCCGCAACCTCTCCCTGGGACAGCCGCGCCTGCTGCTGGTCTCCCTGACCATCTTCGCCGCGGCCATCCTGGCCATCCTGCTGGGCGTGCTGCCCGCGGCGGTGGCGCTTGCCACGGCGGCCCTGGCCTCGCTGCTGGTGGGGGTTCTGCCGCTGCGTGAGGGTTACCAGGCGATCGACGGCCCCGTGCTGGTGCTGCTGGGCGCCATGATCCCGGTGGGCGAGGCGCTGGAGACCAGTGGCGGGGCGGCGCTGATCGCCGACGCCCTGCTGGGCTGGGGCGGGCAGTGGCCGGTGGTGGTCACCCTGGTGGGGCTCTTCGTGATCACCATGATGCTCTCCGACATCATCAACAATGCTGCGGCGGCGGTGCTGATGGCCCCCATCGCCGCAAGCCTGGCGCGCGGCTTCGAGGTGTCGGTGGACCCCTTCCTGATGGCGGTGGCCGTCAGCGCGTCCTGCGCCTTCCTCACGCCCATCGGCCATCAGTCCAACACCCTGGTGATGGGCCCCGGGGGCTATCGCTTCGGGGACTACTGGCGCATGGGCCTGCCGCTGGAGGTCGTGGTGGTGGCGGTGGCCATTCCCATGATCCTGATGGTCTGGCCCCTCTAAGGAGCCTGTCGGACTTAACGCTGATCTACTGCGAGATCCGGCCTTCCGGTCAATTTTATTCGATCTGATTCGTTAAATAGCGGGCTATTCGCCTCATCAGATCGATAAACTTGTCTCGAAATCCGAATCTCTCGTGACGATCGGTCAAATCCGACAGGCTCCTAACAGAACGCCCCGGCAGATGGCCGGGGCGGGAGGGTGGCGTGGTGGCCGGTCAGGCCATGGCCGATGGCTCCTCGGTATGCCACAGGACCCGGGACTTGTCGGTGACGAAGGCGTCGTAGGCAAAGTCGTCCACGCTGAGCAGCTCCAGCACCTCGGCCTCGCGCTCGCGCATGAAGGTGGCATCGTCTTCGCTGATGATGCCGGCTCTGGCTGCCTCCTCCACCTTCTGCTCGGGGTGCAGGGCGTGCGCCGGCAGTTCGCCCTTGGCATGGGCCTTCTGGACCTGGCGGTAGAGCTTTTCGGCGCGCTCCTGGGTGGCGAGCAGGGCGTTGTAGTGGGCGAGGGGGTTGTCCCGGCTGCCGTCGTTCTCCTGCCAGGTGGTTTCCAGCAGGTAGCGGCGCAGCGCCGTGTCGCGGGAGACGGCCTGGGCGATCTCGCGGGTCAGGGCGTCCTGAGGGCGCTTCCAGCGGCGGCCGGCGGGCATCACGACGATGCGCAGCAGCCGGCCCAGGGCACGGCTCGGCAGGTTGTCGAAGAGCTCGTCCAGGGCCTGCTCGGCACGACCCAGCAGGAAGCGGCAGCCATAGTGCAGCAGCGCGGCCTCGCCCTCGACCTTGTCGCCCTCGTGCCACTGCTTGAGCGTCATCGAGGCGAGGTACAGGTTGGAGAGCACGTCGCCCAGGCGGGCCGAGAGCATCTCCCGCTGCTTGAGGGTTGAGCCGAGGCTCGCCATGGCGGCATCGGCGCACAGCCCGAAACCGGCGGAGAGGCGGGCGACGTCCCGGGCATAGGGCGCGGCGACCTCGTCGAAGGGCACGGCCGCCCGGCCGATTCCCAGGCCCTGGGTGAGGGCACGGGCGGCATTGCCGAAGATCAGCCCGGCGTGGCCGAATAAGGCGCGGTCGAAGGCCTGCAGGTCGTCGGCGTCCTTGGCGGCCAGCTCCTCGAGCACGTAGGGGTGGCAGCGGATCGCCCCCTGGCCGAAGATCATCAGGTTGCGGGTCATGATGTTGGCGCCTTCCACGGTGATGGCCACCGGATTGGCGCTGTAGCCGATGCCGAGGTAGTTGCGCGGCCCCAGGGTCACCGCCTTGCCGCCGTGGATGTCCATGGCGTCGCCGAGGATCTGGCGCTGGAACTCGGTGAGCTGGCTCTTGAGGATCGCCGAGGGCACCGCCGGCTTCTCGCCGTGGTCGATGGTGTTGGCGGTCTGGTAGACCGCGGCCCGGGAGACATAGGCCAGCGCGGCCATGCGTGCCAGGGGCTCCTGGACCCCCTCCATCTCGGCGACCGGCACGTTGAACTGGCGGCGGATGCGGGCGAAGCCGCCGCTCCAGCCGAGGGCGTAGCGGGCGGTTCCGGTGGCGCCGGAGGGCAGGGTGATGCAGCGGCCGATGGAGAGGCACTCCACCAGCATTCGCCAGCCCTGGCCGATCATCTCGGGCCCGCCGATGATGGTATCGAGCGGTACGAAGACGTCCTTGCCCTTGATGGGGCCGTTGAGGAAGGGGCTGCCGATGGGGTGGTGGCGGCGGCCGATCTCCATGCCCGCGGTGTCGCGCGGGATCAGCGCCAGGGTGATACCGCGATCGCTCTCCTCGCCCAGCAGGTGGTCGGGGTCGAAGAGACGGAAGGCCAGCCCCACCACGCTGGCAATGGGCGCCAGGGTGATCCAGCGCTTCTCGAAGTTCAGGCGCAGGCCCAGCACCTCCTCGCCGTCGACCTCCTGCCGGCAGACCACGCCGGTATCGGGGATGGCCGTGGCATCACTGCCGGCGCGGGGGCCGGTGAGGCCGAAGCAGGGGATCTCGCGCCCGTCGGCCAGACGCGGCAGGTAATGGTCCTTCTGGGCCTCGGTGCCGTACTTGAGCAGCAGCTCGCCCGGGCCGAGGGAGTTGGGCACGCCCACCGTGACCATCAGCGTCTCGCTGACCGAGAGCTTCTGCAGCACCAGTGACTGGGCCTTGGCAGAGAAGCCGAGGCCGCCGTACGCCTGGGGGATGATCATGCCGAAGAAGCCTTCCCGCTTGAGGTAGTCCCACAGCTCCTGGGGCAGGTCGGCGCGCTCCCGGGCGATCTCCCAGGCGTTGCACATGCCGGCGGCCACGCTGCACTGGTGGTCGAGGAAGGCCCGTTCCTGCTCGGTAAGGCCCTCGTCGCGGTACCCGAGCAGCGCCTCCCAGTCTGGACGCCCGGTAAAGAGCTCGCCGTCCCAGGCCACGGTGCCGGCTTCGAGTGCTACGCGCTCGGTGTCCGAGACCTTCGGCGACACCTTCTTGAACAGGGTGAAGAGGCGCGGTGACAGCCAGCGGACGCGCAGCGAGGGCAGGCCGGCCACCGCCACCCCGGCGGCGCCGGCCAGCAGCAGCACGCCCAGCAGGGTAGAGGCGAAGAGCAGGCTGGCCAGGCCGGTCACGGCGAGCACGGCCAGGGCGGGCAGGGCACCCGCCTCGCGGCGCATCACCGCGAGCAGGCCGATGATGGCCGCGAGCAGCAGGATCAGGGTGAGCATGGGGAGACTCCGGTTGTTGTCGACGGCAAGAATTCGAACAAATGTTTGAATTCTTGCAGACTAGCTCACATCCTTGCAACCGGCCAGTGCCCACCCATGCGCCCCGCGCTGCAGGGCAGGGCGGGGCGCATGGGTGCCGAGGCACTGGCGCGGTCAGTCGAGGCGGCGCCGCGGCTCGCCGCGGGCGGGGGCGTCGCCCGCCACGTAGTAGGGGGCGTCGCTTCGCGGCAGCGGCTCGCGGCCGCGGATACGGTCGGCGATCTTCTCGGCGAGCATGATGGTCGGCGCGTTGAGGTTGCCGGTGGGAATCACCGGGAACAGCGAGGCATCCACTACCCTGAGCCCTTCCACGCCGTGTACCCGGCCCTGGCCGTCCACCACGGCATCGTCGCCCTCGCCCATGCGGCAGCTGCCGCAGGGATGGTAGGCGGTCTCGGCATGGGCCTTGACGAAGGCATCCAGTTCGGCGTCGGACTGCACATCCGGCCCCGGCGAGATCTCCCGGCCGCGGTAGGGATCGAAGGCGGGTTGGGCGATGATCTCGCGGGTCAGGCGGATGGCATCGCGGAACTCCTGCCAGTCCTTCTCCCTGGACATGTAGTTGAAGAGGATGCTCGGCGCGGCCTCGGGATCCCGGGAGGTGAGGCGGATGCGGCCGCGGCTCTCGGAGCGCATGGAGCCCACGTGGGCCTGGAAGCCGTGGGCCTGCACCGCGCTCTTGCCGTTGTAGCTGATGGCGATGGGCAGGAAGTGGTACTGCAGGTTGGGCCATGCTTCCTGGTCATTGCTGCGGATAAAGCCCGCCGCCTCGAACTGGTTGCTGGCGCCTACGCCCCTGCCTAGGAAGAGCCACTCGGCGCCGATCTTCGGCTGGTTCCACCACTTCAGCGCCGGGTAGAGCGAGATCGGCTGGGTGCACTCGTACTGGATGTACATCTCCAGATGGTCCTGGAGGTGGGCGCCGACGTTGTCGTTGACCTGCACCGGCGCGATGCCGAACTCGTCCAGGACCGCCTTCGGCCCGATGCCGGAGCGCTGGAGGATCTGCGGCGAGGCGATGGCCCCGCCGCACAGCAGCACCTCGCGGCGGGCACGGGCCTGGCGTTCCCCGCCCTTGCGATTGCCCTTGACAGAGTAGCGCACGCCCACGGCTCGCTTGTCCTCGAACTCGATGATGTCGGTGAGGGCGTGGGTCTCGATGGTCAGGTTCGCGCGCCCCCTGGCCTGGTCGAGGTAGCCACGGGCCGTGGAGGCGCGCCGGCCGTTCGGGGTGACGAAGCGGTCCATGGGGCCGAAGCCCTCCTGCTGGTAGCCGTTGACGTCCTCGGTCTCCGGGTAGCCGGCCTGCTTGCCCGCCTCGATGAAGGTGCGATACAGAGGGTTATTACCCTCTTTGGGGGTCGTGACACTCACCGGCCCGTCGCCGCCGTGATAGGCGTCGGGGCCGATGTCGCGGGTCTCGGACTTGCGGAAGTAGGGCAGGCAGTCGGCGTAGGTCCAGTCCGTGAGGCCCGGCGCCTTGGCCCAGCCGTCATAGTCCAGGGCGTTGCCGCGGATGTAGCACATGCCGTTGATCAGCGAGGAGCCCCCCAGCCCCTTCCCACGGCCGCACTCCATGCGTCGCCCATCCATGTGCGGCTCGGGGTCGGTCTCGAAGGCCCAGTTGTAGCGCTTGCCCTGCAACGGATAGGCCAGGGCCGCCGGCATCTGGGTGCGGAAGTCGAAGCGGTGGTCGGGGCCGCCGGCCTCGAGCAGCAGCACGCTGACGCCCTCGTCCTCGGTCAGGCGAGTGGCCAGCACGTTGCCGGCCGATCCCGCACCGATGATGATGTAGTCGAATTCACGGGTCTGTGACATGGGGTCTCCTTAAAATACCGACTCGAAGGGGCCCATCTCGATCTGCACCGACTTGGTCTGGGTGTAGTGGGCCAGGGTCTCGAGGCCGTTCTCGCGGCCCACGCCGGACTGCTTGTAACCGCCTACCGGCATCTCGGCGGGGGACTCCCCCCAGGTGTTGATCCAGCAGATGCCCGCCTGTAGATGGTGTATCACCCGATGGGCGCGGTTGAGGCGCTCGGTGAAGACCCCGGCGGCCAGCCCGTAGTGGGTGTCATTGGCCCGGCGGATCACTTCCTCCTCGTCATCGAAGGCGAGGATCGCCATGACCGGGCCGAAGATCTCCTCGCGCACGATGCGCATCTCATCCGTGCAGTCGGTGAATACCGTGGGGGCCGCCCAGGCGCCGTTCGCCCGCTCGCCGTCGTTCCAGGCCTCGCCACCGGCCAGCACCGTGGCGCCTTCCTGCTTGCCCAGGGCGATGTAGGAGAGCACCTTTTCCTGGTGCTCGAAGCTCACCAGGGGACCGAAGTTGACGCTGGGGTCCAGCGGGTCGCCGGCCCTGATGCGCGCCACGCGCTCGGCAATCCTCGCCTCGAAGGCCTCCTTGACGGCGCTCTCGACGAAGACCCGGGTGCCGTTGGTGCAGATCTGCCCGCTGGAGTAGAAGTTGGCCATCATGGCGGCGTCGGCGGCGCGGTCGAGGTCGGCGTCGGCGAAGACGATCAGCGGCGACTTGCCGCCCAGTTCCATGGTGACGTCCTTGAGGGTGGAGCCTCCGGCGGCGGCCATCACCTTCTTGCCGGTCCCCACCTCCCCGGTGAAGGAGACCTTGTCGATGCCGGGGTGCCCGGTCATCAGGGCACCGACGCTGCCGTCACCGTGGATGACGTTGAACACACCGTCCGGCAGCCCGGCCTCGGTGAAGATCTCGGCGAGCCGCATGGTGGTCAGCGGAGTGACCTCGCTGGGCTTGAAGACCACGGCGTTGCCGGCGGCCAGTGCCGGGGCGCTCTTCCAGCAGGCGATCTGGATGGGGTAGTTCCAGGCACCGATGGCGCCGATCACCCCCAGCGGCTCGCGGCGCGTATAGACGAAGGAGTCCTCGCGCAGCGGGATCTGGCTGCCCTCGATGGCCGGCGCCAGGCCGGCATAGTACTCGAGGACGTCGGCGCCGGTGACGATGTCCACCGCGGCCGTCTCGCTGATCGGCTTGCCGGTGTTGCGGGTCTCGAGTTCGGCGAGCTCGTCATTGCGCTCCCTCAGGAGCGCCACGGCGCGGTTGAGGATGCGGCTGCGCTCCATGCCGGTCATCGCCGCCCAGGCGCGCTGGCCCTTGCGGGCCGCGGCTACGGCGGCGTCCACGTCGGCCTCGGCGGCCTGCTGCACCTCGGCCAGTGGTGAGCCGTCGTAGGGGTTGACCACCGAGAAGGTCTCGCCGGAGGTGGCGGCCGTGCGACGGCCGTCGATGTAGAGGGTCTGGGTCTCGAGGGATGGCATGGTGACCTCCATTCAGGAAGGGGAAAGGGTGTCTCGGCTGTCGAGCAGGCGATCGAGGTAGTCCCGGGCCAGGCGACGCGCCTCGTCGCTGTCCAGGCCCTCGAGGGTCAGGGCACCGCGCAGCCACAGGCCGTCGATCAGGGCGGCCAGTGCGCGGGCACAGGCGCGGGCCTCATCACGGGGCATCAGGCGGCGGAACTGGTGGCAGAGGTTGGCGTAGAGGCGACGGTCATTGACCTGCTGCAGGCGCGCCAGCTCGGGCTTGTGCATGCTGCTGGCCCAGAAGGCCAGCCAGGTCTTGGCCACCGGCCCGGTGACCTGGCTGCGGTCGAAGTTGCCATCGATGATGGCGCCGATATGGTCCCGGGGGCTCGTGCTGGTGAGCTCGCGCCGCCGCGCCGCCACCGCCTCGCCGAGATCGCTGAGGATCTGGCGCATGGTGGCCTCCAGCAGGCCATCCTTGCCGCCGAAGTAGTGGCTGATGATGCCGGCGGAGACGCCCGCGTGGCGGGCGATGCGCATCACCGTGGCATCGGCCAGGCCGACCTCGTCGATCGCCGCCATGGTGGCCTTGATCAGCTGCTGGCGGCGGATGGGTTCCATTCCAACCTTGGGCACCGTTGCTGGCTCCTTTCCCGGGGAATTGATCTTGCAACCACCACGTGAAGCATGGTTACCATGTGCACAGCTTGCCATTTTTTTATTGAACGTTCAATCAATAAAGAGCCTGGCCAAGGATATCGCTGGCTCGTGGTGCTGCCACCGCGGCTATACTTCAAGTCTCACAAGAGGAGTGTCTCCATGCTCACCCGCAACCTGAACCGTCGCCTGACCCTGGGGCTCGGCGCCGCCGCCCTCGGTCTCTCCGTCTCGCCGCTGCAGGCCGCCGCCCCCGAGAGCTGCGAGACGGTCCGTTTCGCCGAGGTCGGCTGGACCGATATCACCGCGACCACCGCGCTCACCACCGAGGTACTCGAGGCACTGGGCTATGACACCCGCATCGATACCGTCTCCGTGCCCATCGCCTATCAGGGCATGAAGAACGGCGACTTCGATGTCTTCCTGGGCAACTGGATGCCCTCCATGGCCTCGATCAGTGATCCCTACGTCGAGGATGGTGATATCGATCGCCTGGGGGCCAACCTCGAGGGCGCCAAGTACACCCTCGCGGTGCCACAGTATGTCCACGATGCCGGCGTCACCTCGGTGGAAGACCTCGCCGAGCATGCCGAGCAGTTCGACAGCCAGATCCACGGCATCGAGGCCGGCAACGACGGCAACCAGCTGATCCAGCAGATGATCGACGACGACGCCTTCGGCCTGGGGGACTGGCAGCTGGTCGATTCCAGCGAGGCCGGCATGCTCGCCGAGCTCAGCGCCCGGGTGCCGGATGAGAAGTGGATGGTGTTCCTCGGCTGGGAACCGCATCCGATGAACACCAACTTCGACATGGCCTACCTGGCAGGTGCCGATGACTACTTCGGTCCCGACCTCGGCGGCGCAACCGTCTACACCAATACCCGTAGCGGCTATGTCGAGGAGTGCGCCAACGTCGGTGCGCTGCTGGAAAACCTCGAGTTCACCCTCGAGATGGAGAACCAGCTGATGGGCCAGATCATGGACGAGGGCGAGGATCCCCGTGATGCCGCCCGTGCCTACCTGCAGGCCAATCCCGAGGTCCTGGAGGGCTGGCTCGAAGGCGTCGAGACCCGCGAGGGCGAGCCGGGGCTGCCGGCGGTCAAGCGCGCCCTCGACATCGAGGCGTGAGGGTCACGCGGGCTTGCCATGCGGTGGGCCCGCGTGCATAATCCCACCCCGTTGCCCGGCTGCGGTCGGGCAAGCCGTTGATAAGGCTACGTAGCTCAGCTGGTTAGAGCACATCACTCATAATGATGGGGTCCCCTGTTCGAATCAGGGCGTAGCCACCAGGATCCATAGAAAAGCGCCCGCCAGGCCTTGCCCTGGCGGGCGCTTTTCCATGGTGCCCGGTGCGCCTTGCGAGGGCGCGCGGTGCCAATCCCCGCTTGACCTTGCGGGCCCGATCCGTATACTACGCCCCGTGCTCGAGGTCATTCCCCGATAGCTCAGTTGGTAGAGCAAATGACTGTTAATCATTGGGTCGCAGGTTCGAGTCCTGCTCGGGGAGCCAGCTTCGCTCATGCAGCGGAGGAACTCGTCAACCTGACGAGCACATTGCGGCATGCGGTCATTCCCCGATAGCTCAGTTGGTAGAGCAAATGACTGTTAATCATTGGGTCGCAGGTTCGAGTCCTGCTCGGGGAGCCAACCGCTCCTAGCTGCCTGCCGCTTCCCCACGCATTATCCTGCATCGTTCCCCGATAGCTCAGTTGGTAGAGCAAGTGACTGTTAATCACTGGGTCACAGGTTCGAGTCCTGTTCGGGGAGCCAGTCCTGTCTGGCCGTCACCCTGTCTTGCCTTGCCTGTCGCGCGATGCCTCATCGGCTTCTGCCTGTTAGCGCCTGCCCTTTCTGCGTCTCATTGTCGCCCGGACCGCCTGCGGCCTGGTTCTGCCGCCTTGGCGCTTGTCTGCTAGGCGAGAGGAAAAGACGCCGGGCCCGAAGGCCCGGCGTCGCATGTCGCATCCGCTGACAGGGGAGGGCGGGCTCAGGTGCCTTTCGCGTAGTGCCAGGTGCCCTCGAGCTGGGTGTAGTCGAGCAGGATCTGGGCCGCCTCCAGGATCTGGGCGCGGTCGACCGGCTCCTCCTCGCTCTCCTCCTCGTCGCGGGCATCGATCCACTCCTCCAGCGGCTCCAGCCCCAGGGCGCGCCGGCGCTCGTTCTCCAGGGCGAGCTGTTCGGCCTCCTGGGCCTCCACCTCGCGCTGACGCTGCTCGCGATTGAGGCTGACGCTGGTGTGCTGCTCGCGAAGCCGGTTGGCCAACTCGGACTGCTGCTCGAGGTAGTGGAAGTTGGGGTGCTGCTCGGCACGCTCGTTATGGCGACTGCGCAGTGTCTCCAGGTACTGGCGGGGCTCGCCATAGGTGCGGTACTGCACCTCGCGCACCGTGTCCCACTCCAGGGCGTTGTCGAGGCTGCTCTCGCCGATCAGCTCCGGGTCGATCAGGCTCGGGAAGCGGATGTCCGGCTCCACGCCGCGATGCTGGGTGCTTTCCCCGGAGATGCGATAGAACTTGGCGCGGGTCAGCTTGATCTCGCCGTGGGAGAGCTCGTTGAGGGTCTGGACCGTGCCCTTGCCGAAGGTGTCGGTGCCCACCACCAGGCCACGGCCGTAGTCCTGGATGGCGCCGGCGAAGATCTCGGAGGCCGAGGCCGAGAGGCGGTTGACCAGCACGGCCAGGGGGCCATCGTAGAGGGTGCCGCTCTCGGTATCGCCGTAGAGGCTGATGCGGCCGCGGGCATCGCGGACCTGCACGGTAGGCCCGCGGTCGATGAACAGGCCGATCAGCGAGTTGGCCTCCTGCAGGGCGCCGCCGCCGTTGTTGCGCAGGTCGAGCACGATGCCCTCGACGCCCTCGGCCTGGAGTCGCTCGACCTCCCTGGCCACGTCGCGGGTGGTGCTGCGGTAGTCCTCCTCGCCGGCCTGCCAGGCATCGAAGTCCACGTAGAAGGTGGGGATCTTGATCACCCCGAGGCGGTGGGTGCCGTCGTCCCGGGCGATCTCGACCACCTCGCCCTGGGCGGCCTGATCCTCCAGGTCCACGGTGTCGCGAGTGATCTCGATGACCTTGGAGCGCGTCATGTCGACGGCCTGGGCGGGCACCACGTCGAGGCGCACCACCGAGCCCTTGGGGCCGCGAATCATGTCGACCACGTCGTCGAGGCGCATGCCCACCACGTTGACGATCTCCTCGCCCTCCTGGCCCACGCCGACGATGCGGTCGGCCGGCTGCAGGGCGCCGGCCCGCTCGGCGGGGCCGCCCGGCACCAGGCTCGAGACCTTGACGTACTCGCCGTCGGCCTGGAGCAGGGCGCCGATGCCCTCCAGCGAGAGGCGCATCTGGATGTCGAAGGACTCGCCCTGGCGTGGCGAGAGGTACTCGCTGTGGGGGTCGATGCTGCCGGTCACCGCGGCCATGAAGAGGCCGAAGACGTCCTCCTCGTTGGTCTGGCGCAGGCGCGACAGCTGCCCCTCGTAGCGCTGGCGCAGGTTGTCCTCCACCTGCTCGGCGTCCTGGTCGCTGATGGCCAGGGTCAGGGCGGCGTTCTTGAGCCGCTTCATCCACAGCTCGTCCAGGGCCGCCTCGCGGCCGGCCCAGGGGGCGTCCTCACGCTCGAGTTCCAGACGCTGCTCGCTGTCGAAGGCGAAGTCGACGCCCTCGTCGAGGCGGTCGAGCAGCCACTCGAAGCGCGCCTCGGCGCGCTCGTGGTAACGCTGATAGAGGGCAAAGGGGCGGGACAGGTCGCCGTCGAGCAGTGCCTCGTCCATGCCCGTTTCCAGGTCGCCGAAGGCGGCCACGTCGCGGTCGAGGAGGTAGGCCCGCTGGCCATCGAGAATGTCCAGGAAGCGCGAGTAGGCGCGCCGTGACCAGTCGTCGTCGAGGCTGACATCCGCATAGTGGCCGTAGCGCAGCGACTCGGCCACTTCCGCGGCCACCTGGCGCTGGGCGTCGCTCGGCTCGACGGCGGCCAGTAACGGCGTGGTGGCCAGCAGCAGGGCCAGGGCCGCTGAACGCCCAAGGGTGACAAACAGGCTCATCGATGAAGCACTCCCCGATTCGTGTACACTTACTCTCTATCCAGACTCCGACCCGGCTGACGAGTTGCATGGACCGAACGGTCATTGTATCAGCTTGGTCGTGCCGCCAAGACCCCTGAAATGCCCCGCGATAGAGGAATTCCATGTCCCAGGATGCCCGACTCGAGCGGCTGCTCGACTTCCTGCGTCGATCCCCCACGCCCTGGCATGCCACGGCCAACATGGCCAGGCGCCTGGAGGAGGCCGGCTACCGGCGTCTCGAGGAGACCGAGGCCTGGCGCCTGTCGCCCGGTGAGCGTGTCTACGTCACCCGCAACGACTCCTCGATCGTCGCCCTGCAGCTGCCGTGCGAGCGACTCACGGCGCTGCGCCTGGTCGGTGCCCATACCGATAGCCCCGGCCTGCGCCTCAAGCCCAACCCCGCGCAGAGCGCGGCGGGCTGGCTCCAGCTCGGCGTCGAGGTCTATGGCGGGGCCCTGCTGGCGCCCTGGTTCGATCGTGACCTGGGGCTGGCCGGGCGGGTGCACCTGCGTCACCCTGACGGCCGCATCGAGGGCGTGCTGCTCGACGTGGAGCAGCCGCTGGCGATCATCCCGAGCCTGGCCATCCATCTGGACCGCGAGGCCAACAACGGTCGTGCTATCAATGCCCAGACCGAGATGGCTCCGGTCCTCCTGCAGGGCGGGGGGCGGCCCGACCTCGAGCGGCTGCTCGCGGGTTGGGTCACCGAGCAGCACGGGCTCGAGGACGTCGAGCTCCTCGAGTTCGAGCTCGCCTTCCGTGACATGCAGCCGCCGTCACGGGTCGGCGTCGACGGCGAGCTGATCGCCAGCGCCCGCCTCGACAACCTGCTCTCCTGCTTCATCGGCCTGGAGGCCCTGCTCGAGAGCGACGGTCGCCAGGGGGCGGTGCTGGTGGCCAACGACCACGAGGAGGTGGGCAGCGCCAGCGCCTGCGGCGCCCAGGGGCCCTTCCTCGGTGACGTGCTGCGGCGGGTGAACGAGCAGCTCGGCGAGCCGGGGGAAGAGGGCTTCATCCGCCTGATCCAGGCCTCCCGGCTGATCTCCTGCGACAACGCCCATGCCCTGCACCCCAACTTCCCGGACAAGCACGATGCCGGCCACGGGCCGGTGCTCAACGGCGGGCCGGTGATCAAGGTCAATGCCAGCCAGCGCTATGCCACCAACAGCGCCACGGCGGCGCTGTTCCGTGATCTCTGCCGCGCGGCCGAGGTGCCGGTGCAGAGCTTCGTGACCCGGGCCGACATGGGCTGCGGCAGCACCATCGGCCCGATCACCGCCACCGAGCTCGGCGTGCCGACCCTGGACGTGGGCGTGCCCCAGTGGGCCATGCACTCGATCCGCGAGACCGCCGGCGCCCGGGACGTGGAGTCCCTGACGCGGGTGCTCACCGCCTTCTTCGATCGCCCCGAACTGGCCTAGAGTGACGTACGAGAGGCGCCGGGAGACGTATTCACAGTGCCTGCCCGGCACCCCGGGGCCTGCTCCCGGGTAAGCCTCGAGTCCGGATGGGCATGTGTTGCAATACGAAAAACCCGGCGCCAGGGGCGCCGGGTTTTCGGTATCTGGTGGCTACGCCCTGATTTGAACAGGGGACCCCATCATTATGAGTGATGTGCTCTAACCAGCTGAGCTACGTAGCCGAACAACGGGGGCGAAGTCTACGGAGTTTGCCCACTCGGGTCAAGGCTTGCGTGCCTCAGACATTGAAGCGGAAGTGGATCACGTCACCGTCCTGGACGATGTACTCCTTGCCCTCCAGGCGCCACTTGCCGGCGTCCTTGGCCCCCTGTTCGCCACCCAGCGTGACGAAATCGTCGTAGGCGATGACCTCGGCGCGGATGAAGCCCTTCTGGAAGTCGGTGTGAATCACCCCGGCGGCCTCGGGGGCGGTGGCGCCCACCTTCACGGTCCAGGCGCGCACCTCCTTGACCCCGGCGGTGAAGTAGGTCTGCAGCCCGAGCAGGGCATAGCCGGCGCGGATCACCCGGTCGAGCCCCGGCTCCTCCATGCCCATCTCGTCGAGGAACATGGCGCGCTCCTCGTCCTCCAGCTCGGCGATCTCGGCCTCGAGCTGGTTGCACACCGGTACCACCACGGCGCCTTCCTCGGCGGCGATCTCGTTGACCACATCCAGGTAGGGGTTGGCCTCGAAGCCGTCCTCGTTGACGTTGGCGATGTACATGGTGGGCTTGAGGGTCAGGAAGCCGAAGCTCTTGAGCTGGTGCTTCTCGTCGTCGTCGAGGCCGAAGCTTCGCAGCGGCAGGCCCTCGGCCAGGTGGGGCTGGATGCGCTCGAGGATCGCCTTGGTGGCGATGGCCTCCTTGTCGCCGCCCTTGGCCACGCGAGCCAGGCGTTGGATGGCGCGCTCGACGGTGTCGAGGTCGGCCAGCGCCAGTTCCATGTTGATGATCTCGATATCGGCCCGCGGGTCGACCTGGTTGGCGACGTGGATCACGTTATCGTTGTCGAAGCAGCGCACCACATGGGCGATGGCCTGGGTCTCGCGGATATTGGCCAGGAACTTGTTGCCGAGCCCCTCGCCCTTGGAGGCGCCGGCGACGAGGCCGGCGATGTCGACGAACTCCATGGTGGTGGGGAGCACCTTCTGCGGCTTGACGATCTCTGCCAGCCGGTCGAGGCGGGGGTCGGGCATCGGCACGATGCCCACATTGGGCTCGATGGTGCAGAAGGGGAAGTTCTCGGCGTCGATGCCTGACTTGGTCAGCGCATTGAACAGCGTGGACTTGCCGACGTTGGGCAGGCCGACGATACCGCAGTTGAAACCCATGGGAGTGTCCTGGAAAGCGTGTTCGCGAGTGGAAAGTGGCGAGTATTCTACGGAAGCGCGGAGCGCCAAGCTACAAGCACCGAGCAGCCAAGCCGCGAAGAGACGGGTCCTCTACGAGGCAGGGCGGATTCGGCCTCGGGCAGCGTCGTTCCGGGCATGGCTGCGCGTCGGCGCTCCCCTTGTAGCTCGGCGCCTTCAGCTCGGCGCTGTAAAACTGTGCAGCCGGTTCATGGCCTTCGCCCAGTCGCCGGCCATGGCCTGGGGCAGGGTGGCCAGGCATTCGTCGATGGCGGCGTCGATGGCGCTGCGCTCGGCCTTGCCGGGCCGGCCCAGTACGTAGTTCGTCACCTGGCGGCTGTCGCCGGGATGGCCGATGCCGATGCGCAGGCGATGGAAGTCCCGGTCGTTGCCCAGGGCGCGGATGATGTCGCGCAGACCGTTGTGCCCGCCGTGTCCGCCGCCCGTCTTGTAGCGTGCCGTGCCCGGCGGCATGTCGAGCTCGTCATGGGCCACCAGCAGCTCGCCCGGTGCCAGCTTGAAGAACTGGCAGAGGGCCGCCACGGCGCCGCCGCTGCGGTTCATGAAGGTGGTGGGCTCGAGCAGGTGCACGTCCTGGCCGTCCAGCTGGACCCTGGCGTGCAGGCCCAGGAACTTCCTGTCCGGGCGCAGCTCACCGCCCGCCGCCCTCGCCACGGCCTGTACCAGCCAGGCACCGGCATTGTGGCGGGTGGCCGCGTAGTCGGCGCCGGGGTTGCCAAGGCCGATGATCGCTCTGACCTGACTCATGTATCACCTCCAAAAAAAATCAAGCGCCGGGGCGCTTGATCATCATCAGGAGGGCCGCGCCAGGCGCGGCCCCTGAGCGGGTGAGGATCACTCCTCGCCCTTTTCGCCCTCTTCCTCGCCCTCGGCGGCTTCGCCTTCGTCTTCCTCGGCGCGCACCTTCGGCTTGGTGATGCTCAGCACGGCGTTGTCATGATCCTCGCCATGGGTGAGCTCGACCAGGGTCACGCCGGCCGGCACGGTCAGGTCGGAGAGGTGCAGGGTGGTGCCCAGCGCGACCTCGGCGATGTCGACCTCCAGGAAGTCGGGCAGGTCCTTCGGCAGGCAGCTGACCTCGACCTCGTTGGAGAGCAAGTGGAGCTCGCCGCCTTCGTCCTTGATGCCCTTGCACTTCTCCTCGCCTACCACGTGCAGCGGCACGCGCAGGGTGATCTCGTGGGTGGCATCGACCCGCAGGAAGTCGGCATGGGTGATCAGCGGCTTGTAGGGGTGACGCTGCAGGTCACGCACCACCACCTGCTGGGCCTTGCCATCCACCTGCAGGTTGATCACCGAGGAGAAGAAGGCCTCGTCTTCCAGCGCCTTGTAGAAGCTGGTCTTGTCGACGGCGATCGGCTGCGGAGCCTGCTCACCACCATAGATGATGGCCGGCACCTGTTCGTTCGCACGACGCAGGCGGCGGCTCGCACCTTTCCCCAGGTCGTTGCGAACGCTGGCATTGAGTGTGTAATCGGACATGGAATTGCCTCTTTCTGGAAGTAAGGAAAGCGCCGTGGCCCGCGACCAGACCACGGCGTTTCCGGGAGCCCCGCAGGGCATGTGTCCCGCGCCCTGTCCCGCCGGGCGAGTCCCGTTGGACCCGCATTCAGTGGAACATGGCGCTGACGGATTCCTCGTTGCTGACCCGGCGGATCGCCTCGGCGATCAGGCCGGCGACGCTGAGCTGGCGAATCTTGCCGCTGCGCCGCGCGGTCTCGGAGAGGGGGATGGTGTCGGTCACCACCACCTCGTCGAGCACCGAGCCGGTGATGTTGTCCACCGCCGGCCCCGACAGGATCGGGTGGGTGGCGTAGGCGACCACACGCCGGGCGCCCCGGGCCTTGAGGGCCTCGCCGGCCTTGCACAGGGTGCCGGCGGTATCGATCATGTCGTCCACCACCACGCAGGTGCGATTCTCGATCTCGCCGATGATGTGCATCACCTGGGCCTGGTTGGCCGAGGGCCGACGCTTGTCGATGATGGCGAGGTCGGCGTTGAGCTGCTTGGCGATGGCGCGGGCCCGCACCACGCCGCCGACGTCGGGCGATACCACCACCAGGTCGTCGTAGTTCTGGCGCTCGATGTCGTCGAGCAGGATCGGCGAACCGTAGACGTTGTCCACCGGCACGTCGAAGAAGCCCTGGATCTGGTCGGCGTGCAGGTCCATGGTCATGACCCGGTCGACCCCGGCCTTGACCATCATGTCGGCGACGATCTTGGCCGAGATCGGCACGCGCGCGGAGCGCACGCGGCGGTCCTGACGGGCGTAGCCGAAGTAGGGCACCACGGCGGTGATCCGGGTGGCGGAGGCCCGGCGCAGGGCATCCACCATCAGGATCAGTTCCATCAGGTTGTCATTGGTCGGTGCACAGGTGGACTGCAGGATGAACACATCCTTGCCGCGCACGTTCTCGTTGATCTCGACCGCGACCTCGCCGTCGCTGAACTGGCCGACCGTGGCATTGCCCAGGTAGGTGTCCAGACTCTCGGCGACCTTTCGGGCGAGTTCGGGATTGGCATTCCCGGCGAAAACCATCAATTTTGACACGCGCAGCCACCTTTGCTGTGTTGGGTCTTCAGGGATTCGGGTCGAGGGTCGTTCCGGGACGGATGGCTGGGGCAGGAGGATTCGAACCTCCGCATGGCGATACCAAAAACCGCTGCCTTACCGCTTGGCTATGCCCCAGCAGCCTGCTCCGCTCCGGGACGTCCCGGGATGCCTCGGCGCCCGTGGGCGGGGAGGGTCATCGACCCAGCGCAGCATGGAGAGGTGAGCGATTCAGGCCGCGCGCCTTGAAGGCCTGCCAGCCCTCGGGAACCTCGGCCAGAACACGGTCTGCCCGGGCCTCGCTGTCGAGCCGGGCAAAGACGCAGGCGCCGGTGCCGGTCAGCATGCTCGGCGCACGGGCCGCCAGCCAGTCGAGAGCATGCCCCACCTCGGGATACAGTGCCCGGACGGTGGGCTCGCAGTCGTTGCGCCAGCTCGCCGCTCCCCCCTGCAGTGCGCGCGCCATGGTAATCGGGGGGGTGTGGCGTGTCAATTGCGGTGCCCCGAACACCGCCGGGGTGGAGACGGTCACGCCGGGGTGGAGCACCACGAACCAGGGGGTGTCGAGCTCGACCGGGGTGAGGCGTTCGCCGACCCCCTCGGCCCAGGCGGCGTGCCCATGCACGAACACCGGCACATCGGCCCCCAGGGCGAGGCCGAGCCGGGCCAGCTGCGTCAGGCCGAGGCCGAGTTTCCAGAGGGCATCGAGGCCGAGTAGCGTGGTGGCGGCGTCACTGCTGCCGCCGCCCAGGCCGCCGCCCAGGGGCAGGCGCTTCGCGAGGTGGATGTCCGCCCCCCGGCGGCAGCCGCTCTCGGCCTGCAGCAGGCGAGCGGCCCGCACGACCAGGTTGTCCTCGGCCGCCACCCCGGGCAGGCGGGGAGCGAGGCGGATCTCGCCGTCCTCGCGGCCGCGCAGGGTGAGGGTGTCGCCGTGATCGAGGAACTGGAACAGCGTCTGCAGCTCGTGGTAGCCATCCGGCCGTCGGCCGGTGATGTGCAGCAGGCGGTTGAGCTTGGCCGGTGCCGGCAGCACCAGCGTCTCGGAAGGTTTAGCGGTCTGAGGCATGTCAGTCGTCGAGGGCCGGGCGCCAGTCGGTGACCACCAGGGTGACGCGCAGGTCGTCATAGGTCATCACCAGGCGCCGGGGCAGCCAGAGGTCGGCGACGCGCGTCCAGTCGCGATACGCGATCTCCCAGCCATCCTGCTCGAGGCGAAGGGGGAAGCCCAGCTCGTCCTCCTCCAGGCGGTAGGGCGTGTCGTCTGCCGGCAGGCCGCGGATCCAGTCGGAGAGCGCGCTGACCGGCAGCGACCAGCCCAGCTGCTCTTCCATCAGCGCCTCCGGGGTCTCGGCCTCGAAGCGGCCCTCGGCGGTGGTCAGCGAGAAGCGCCCCTCGCGTCCCTCCAGGGTGCTGCGCCCGCTGCCGAAGGGCCCGCTGATCAGCAGCCGGTAGTAATGCGGGTGCTGGCTCCAGTCCAGGTTGGCGCTGGTGGAGTCCTCGGGGGTGCGCAGGCCGGCCTTGCCGGCCAGCACCCAGGTGTCGAGTTCGGCCAGGCGCTCGGCCTGGGCCTGCCACTGGCCTGCGGCGCGCTCGCCCTCGGGAGCGGGTGCCCGGCCGGCGCAGCCGGCCAGCAGGGACAGGGCGAGCAGGGGAATCAGCAGTCGCGGCAGTGTCGTCATGGCGAGGTCCGTTCGTCAGGGGTCAGTCGTCATGCCCGGGCGCGCCGAGCTCGGGATGGCGTTGCAGCAGTTCGTCGATCAGCGGACGCTCCTCGAAGCGTTGCCGGGCCTCCTCGAGCAGCTCGCGGGCGCGCTGCTCCTCGCCCAGCGCCCAGAGTACCTCGATGAGGTGGGCGGCGATCTCCTGGTCGGGCATGGCCGACCAGGCGCGCTCGAGCCAGGGCAGGGCACCCTCGGGGTCGCCCTGGCGATAGCGGACCCAGCCCTGGCTGTCGAGGATCGCCGGGTTGTCCGGTTCGAGGGCGTGGGCCCGCTCGATCAGCTCGCGTGCCTCCTCCAGGCGGCCCTCGAGGTTGGCATCGGCAAGGGTGTAGCCCAGGGCGTTGAGGGCATTGGCGTTGTCCGGGTCGGCCTCGATGATGTGCCGCAGGTCCGCCTCCATGGCGGCGAGGTCGTCGTCGGCGAAGGCGCGCATGGCCCGCTGATAGCGCAGCCGTTCGTCGTCGGGGTGCTGCGAGAGTTCGCTGTCGAGCAGGGCGTCGGCCTGCTCGACGTGGCCGGCCTCGTCGAGCAGTTCGACCTCCAGGGAGACCAGCTCGCTGCGGTAGGCCTCGTGGCGCAGCCGCTCGAGGCGCAGGAAGGCCCGCGCGTCGAGCAGCCGGTCATCCTCGATGAGCATCCGGGCCGCACTCAGGCGGGCGGTCAGGAACTGCTCGCCTTCGGGCACCTGGCGGTAATAGAGGAGGGCGTTGTCCACCTCTCCCTCTTCCTCGGCGATGGCACCCAGCAGCAGGAAGGCCAGCGGCGGGGCCTGGTCGTCGCCGACCAGGGGCAGCAGCAGGCGTCGCGCGGGGGGCAGGTGCTCCTCTTCCAGGAACAGCCGTGCCAGGGCGAGGCGCAGTTCGGGGTCGTCGCCCTGGTCGTCGAGCAGAGCGTCGGTGGTGGCCTCGGCGGCCTCGATGCCGCCCAGCCGGATCTCGGCACGGGCCAGCAGCAGCATCAGGCGCGGGTCGCCCGGTGCCACCTCAAGGCCGCGCCGCGCCGACGATCGTGCACTCGCCGGGTCGTCGGCCTCGAGGGCCAGGCGGGCGCGGACCTGCCATAGCTCGGGGAGCTCCGGGGCTTCCCGGGCCAGTCGCGACAGGCGCCGCTCGGCCGCGGCGCGCTCCCCGGCAGCGGCTTCCAGCAGGGCGGTGGCCAGCTGGCTGTCGTGGCCTGCGTCGCCAGGTCCTGCCAGGTGCTCGCGCATGCTTTCCAGCAGCGGCGCCGGGTCGGCACCGGCCTCCAGGGCGCTCTCCACGAAGCCGGTCAACTCCTCCTGGGCGCCGCGCGAGATGGCGGCCAGGCGCTGCACCAGGGCGGCGTTCCAGTCGCCGCGCTGGATGGCGAGGCTTGCCAGCAGGCGTGCCGGGGCGTCGCTCTCCGGTGCCAGGGCCTGCCAGCGACGTGCGGCCTCCTCGAGCAGCCGGGGATCCTCGCTGAAGCGGGCGGCCAGGGTGGCGCGCTCGGCGAGGGGCGCCGAGCCGTAGCGCTCGGCGACGTCGAGAAAGCCGCGGGTGGCACGCGGGTAGTTGCCGCGCTGTCCGGCCAGCTCGGCCTCCAGCAGGCCGGAGAGGCTGTCGGCATCCAGGCCACGGGTGACCGGCGGCGCGCCCGCCAACGGGTCCTCGTCGGGTTCGGCGGCCGAGGACGCTCCCGGCAGGCCCTGGCAGCCGGCGAGCAGGGTCGCCAGCACCAGCGGCGCCAGGGGAAAGTGGCGAGTGAATCGGGGGAGCGTTCCGCGGGGCATGCGCGTCTCGTGCCAAAGGACGAGCCGTCAGCATAACGGCTCGGCTCCCCCGGGCAAAGCATGATCCCGATCACGGCATGTCATGGCGCCCCGGGCGGATGGCCTGTGGTAGAATGCTGCGCTTCGAGGAAGGGCGGTCCGCGTCGGCGGACATCACCACAGCGCCCCTGCCGGAACCACGACTCGCGAAGACGCCGAACGCATGACGCTTCTTGCCCTGGGAATCAACCACCGGACCGCCACCATCGAGGTGCGCGAGCAGGTCGCCTTCTCGCCGACTCAGCTGGAGGCGGCGCTGGCCGAGCTGCGTGCCCTGCCGGAAGTGCGCGAGGCGGCACTCCTCTCCACCTGCAATCGCACCGAGCTCTACTGCGTCACCGAGGCCGTCGGCGAGCGCGAGATCCTCGACTGGCTGGGCCGTTTCCACGGGCTGCGGGTCGAGGACCTCTCGCGCTGTGCCTACCACTTTCTCGAGAACGACGCGGCCCGGCACCTGATGCGGGTGGCGGTGGGGCTGGACTCCATGGTGCTCGGCGAGCCGCAGATACTGGGCCAGCTCAAGGAGGCCTACCAGGCGGCCCGCCGGGCCCGGGGCCTGGGCGGCGAGCTGGAGTGCCTGTTCCAGAACACCTTCGCCGTGGCCAAGCAGGTACGCACCGAGACCGGCATCGGTCGCAACCCGGTGTCGGTGGCCTACGCGGCGGTGAGCCTGGCCAGCCGCATCTTCGGCGACTTCACCCGCTCGCGGGCGCTGCTGATCGGGGCCGGGGAGACCATCGAGCTGGTGGCGCGCCACCTCCACGAGGCGGGAGTGCGCCGGCTCACCGTGGCCAACCGAACCCGCGAGCGGGCCGAGGCCCTGTCCGGGCCGCTGGGCGGCGAGGCGATCACCCTCGATGCCATCCCCGAGGCCCTGGTCGAGGCCGATATCGTGATCTCCTCCACGGCCGCGCCGCTGCCGATCCTCGGCAAGGGCATGGTGGAGCGGGCGCTGAAGAAGCGCCGCCACCGCCCCGTCTTCATGGTCGACATCGCCGTGCCCCGGGACATCGAGCCCGAGGTGGGCGAGCTCAGCGACGTCTTCCTCTATACCGTCGATGACCTCCAGGAGGTCATCGAGGAGAACCGCCGGCATCGCCAGGTGGCCGCCGACCAGGCCGAGTCGCTGATCGAGCACGGCGTGGGCAACTGGCAGCACGAGCGGCGGATCCGCAGCGGCGGCGAGCTGATCCGCGACGTGCGCGCCCGCGGCGAGGCCATGCGCGAGCTCTCCGAGCAGCAGGCCCTGGCGCGCCTGGCCCGCGGCGAGGACCCCGAACTGGTGATCCGCCGCCTGGCCCACCAGCTGACCAACCGGCTGATGCACCGTCCCACCGTGGCGATGCGCGAGGCCGCCTCCCGGGAGCGTCGCGACCTGCTGGAGGCCGCCACCGCCCTGCTGCTGGATGAATCCACCGACCACTCCCGATAGGATGCGCCGATGAAAGCCACCCTGCGCCAGCGACTCGATGCCTTCGTCGAGCGCTTCGAGGAGCTTTCCGCCCTGCTGGCGGAGCCCGAGGTGATCAGCGACCAGACCCGCTTCCGCGACTACTCGCGGGAGTATGCCGAGCTCGAATCCCTTGTGGAGGCCTGGCGCGAGTATCGCGCCGTGGAGGCCGACATCGCCTCCGCCGAGCAGCTCCTCGGCGATGCCGATGCCGAGATGCGCGAGCTGGCCGAGCTCGAGCGGGACGAGGGGCGCGACCGGCTGGAGGCCCTCGAGGTCCGGCTCAAGCAGCTGCTGGTGCCGCGGGACCCCGACGACCGGCGCAACGTCTTCCTCGAGATCCGTGCCGGCACCGGCGGCGACGAGGCGGCGCTGTTCGCCGGTGACCTCTTTCGCATGTACTCGCGCTACGCCGAGCAGCACGGCTGGAAGGTGGAGGTGGTCAGTGCCAGCCATGGCGAGCAGGGCGGCTACAAGGAGATCATCTCGCGGGTCAGGGGCGAGGGGGTCTATGCCCGGCTCAAGTTCGAGTCCGGCGCCCACCGGGTGCAGCGCGTGCCAGCCACCGAGTCCCAGGGGCGCATCCACACCTCCGCCTGCACGGTGGCGGTGATGCCCGAGGCCGACGAGGTGGGTGACATCGATATCGATCCGAGCGATCTGCGGGTGGACACCTTCCGCTCCAGCGGGGCCGGCGGTCAGCACGTCAACACCACCGACTCCGCGATCCGCATCACCCACCTGCCCAGCGGCGTGGTGGTGGAGTGCCAGGAGGAGCGCAGCCAGCACAAGAACCGCGCCAAGGCGATGTCGCTGCTCGCCGCGCGGCTCAAGCAGTCGGCCGTGGCCAGCCAGCGCCAGCAGCAGGCCGATGCCCGGCGCAGCCTGGTGGGCTCCGGCGATCGCAGCGAGCGCATCCGCACCTACAACTTTCCCCAGGGCCGGGTCACCGACCACCGCATCAACCTGACGCTCTACAAGCTCTCCGAGGTGGTCAGCGGCGAGCAGCTGGACGACGTGATCGAGCCGCTGATCCACGAGTACCAGGCCGAGCAGCTGGCGGCCCTCCAACAGGACGCCGGATGACCCTCGACGCCCTGGTGGCCCGGGCCGCCCGGCGCCTGGTTGACGCCGGCTCGCCGAGCGCGCGACTCGATGCCGAGGTGCTGCTCTGCCACGTGCTGGGCGTCGATCGCACCTGGCTCTACACCTGGGGCGACCGCCAGGTGCCGGTCTTCGAGCGGGCCCGCTTCGAGGCGCTGCTGGCGGCGCGCGCCGCCGGCCAGCCGGTGGCCTACCTGACCGGCGAGCGCGAGTTCTGGGGGCTGCGGCTTTCCACCTCGCCGCACACCCTGATTCCCCGTCCCGATACCGAGCGGCTGGTGGAGGCGGCCCTGGCGCATGACGCATCGCCGCGGGGGCGGCTGCTGGACCTCGGCACCGGCACCGGCGCCATCGCCCTGGCCTTCGCCAGCGAGCGCCCCGGCTGGTCGGTGGTCGGCATCGACCGTAGCCCGGAGGCGGTGGCCCTGGCCCGGCACAATGCCGAGCGCCTCGCCATCGGCAACGTCGACTTCCGCGCCGGAGACTGGTTCGCGGCGCTGGACCATGAAGATAGCGGCGAGCGCTTCGCGCTCATCGTCTCTAACCCGCCCTATATCGCCGCGGACGACCCGCACCTGCGTCAGGGTGACCTGCGCTTCGAGCCGGCCAGCGCCCTGGTGGCCGCCGAGCAGGGACTGGCCGACCTGCGCCACCTGGTCGTCGAGGCCCGTGCTCACCTCGTCCCCGGTGGCTGGCTGCTGCTCGAGCATGGCCATGGCCAGGGGAAGGCGGTGCGCGATGCCCTCGCCGATGCCGGCTATGGGGAGGTCGCGACGCTTCGCGACCTCGGCGGCAACGACAGGGTCAGCCTGGGACGTCACGTTGAGGGCGGGACTGGAGGGGGGAGGTCGTGATGTGGTACATCTTGATCAGCAAAAAACGCCACGTCTCGTCGCCTTTGCATTCGTGAAACCCACCGGGGTGCCATTGGTGGGGTGATTTTCAGGTGATCGTGCTGTCGCGACGACGTGAACGGCCCATTCCTATCGGCACGCCCACGACCATGAAAGCCAAGACCCGCTCGCTCGACCGCATCGACCTCAAGATCCTGCGCTGCCTGCAGGAGAACGCCCGCATCTCCTATGTCGACCTGGCCTCCCGGGTCGGCCTCTCCACCACCCCCTGCCTGGAGCGCGTCAAGCGCCTGGAGCGCGCCGGCATCATCCGCGGCTACAAGGCGCTGCTCGATCCCCGGGCGCTCAAGGCCAACCTGCTGGTGTTCGTCGAGATCAGCCTGGAGACCCAGTCGCCGGCCGTGTTCGACGAGTTCCGTCGCGCCGTGGCCAAGCTGCCGCAGATCCAGGAGTGCCATCTGGTCTCGGGGCAGTTCGACTACATCCTCAAGTGCCGGATTCCCGAGATGTCCGCCTATCGCCAGCTGCTCGGTGACGTGGTGCTGACCCTGCCCGGGGTGAAGGAGTCCAAGAGCTACGTGGTCATGGAGGAGGTCAAGGAGGACTTCAGCCTCCATGTGCCCGAGATCGAGGAGTTCGAGGAGAAGTGAGCCCCGCGATGGATGACCAGGCCCTGCTGCGCTATAGCCGCCAGATCATGCTCGACCAGGTCGATATCGACGGCCAGGAGCGGTTGCTCGCCGGCCATGCCCTGGTGGTCGGCGCCGGCGGGCTGGGCTCGCCGGTGGCCCTCTACCTGGCGGCCGCGGGCCTTGGCCGGCTGACCCTGGCCGATGCCGACGAGGTCGAGCTCTCCAACCTGCAGCGCCAGATCGCCCACGCCACCGCCGACCTGGGTCGGAACAAGGCCGAGTCGGCCCGGGAGGCGGCGCTCGCCCTCAACCCCGGCTGCACGATTCAAGCGATCACCGAGCATCTCGAGGGCGAGATGCTGGCGCGGGCGGTCGGCGAGGCGGACGTGGTGCTCGACTGCACCGACCGCTTCTCCAGCCGCTATGCCATCAATGCCGCCTGTCGCACGGCGCGGGTGCCGCTGGTCTCCGGGGCGGCGATCCGCTTCTCCGGCCAGCTCGCCGTCTTCGATGCCCGCGACCCCGACTCGCCCTGCTATGCCTGCCTCTATCCGCCTGGGGGAGGGGAGAGTGGGGAGGGCGACGAGGCACTCAGCTGCGCCGAGAGCGGCGTGGTGGCGCCCCTGGTGGGGCTGATCGGCAGCTTCCAGGCCCTGGAGGCGATCAAGCTGGTCAGCGGCGCCGGCACGCCCCATCGCGGGCTCTCCACCTTCGATGGCCTCGGCGGCCAGTGGCGCCACTTCCGGGTGCCCCGCGACCCCGCCTGCCCGGTCTGCGGGCCGGCCTGAGGAGGGGGCATGAGCGACCACCCGGTGGCCCCCCTGGGCCAGGTCAGCGACTTCGACATCCGCCTGATCCGCGTCTTCAAGGCGGTGGTGGAGTGCGGCGGCTTCTCCGCCGCCGAGGGGGTGCTCGGCGTCGGCCGCTCGGCCATCAGCCTGCACATGAACGACCTGGAGCGTCGCCTGGGGCTGCGGCTCTGCCAGCGAGGCCGCGGCGGCTTCTCG
The DNA here is from genome assembly GCF_029625235.1 of Halomonas sp. CKK8. Lineage (NCBI taxonomy): Bacteria > Pseudomonadati > Pseudomonadota > Gammaproteobacteria > Oceanospirillales > Halomonadaceae > Halomonas > Halomonas sp. CKK8. Next base: position 1,282,855 of record NZ_CP121193.1, read on the forward strand.
CTCACCGAGGAGGGGCGCCAGGTGTACGAGGCGGGGCTCACCCTGCTGGCCTCCCTGGAGACCTTTCGCACCGAGGTGAACGGGCTGCACGAGAGCCTGCGTGGCGAGCTCAACATCGGCATCACCGACAACCTGGTCAGCATGCCCGAGATGCGCATCACCCACGCCCTGGCCGAGCTCAAGGCGCGGGGGCCGGAGGTGCGCATCAACATCGCCATGGAGGCGCCCGACAGCATCGCCCGGGGCGTGGTGGACGGCCGGCTGCACGTGGGGGTCGTCCCCGAGGTCAACCTGCCGTCGAGCCTGGCGAGCGAGGCGCTCTACGACGAGCGCTCCCTGCTCTACTGTGCCGACAGCCATCCGCTCTTCGCCGAGACGGTGGTAGACCCCCAGCGCCTGGGAGCCCACGAGGCGGTGGTGCCGGGCTACCCGCTGCCGGACGCCGCCCGGGCGGCCCATGCGCGGCTGCTCGGGGCCGCCACCGCCTCGGATCGCGAGGGCGCGGCCTTCCTGATCCTCACCGGCTGCTACATCGGCTACCTGCCCGACCACCTGGCGGCGCCCTGGGTCGCCGCCGGCCGGCTGCGGGCGCTGTGCCCCGACACCTGCCGCTATCGCATCCCGCTGGTGGCGATCACCCAGCGCGACCGGCGCCCCCATCGCGTGCTGGAGGCCTTCCTGGCCGCGCTCGGCTAGGCGGCGACGCCGCCTAGCCGAGCGTCACGCCAGCCGGTCCAGGGTGGTGGCCACGGCATCGAAGAGCCGCTCGAGCTCCGTCTCCGTGCTGCCGAACGGAGGCCCGAACTGCAGGGTGTCGCCGCCGTAGCGCACATAGAAGCCCGCCTCCCAGAGCGCCAGGTGGGCGTCCCGGGGACGGATGGTCGGATCCCCGTCGCGGGGCGCGAGCTGCAGGGCCCCGGCCAGGCCGTGGTTGCGGATATCCACCACGTGGGAGCGGCCCCTGAGGGCGTGGAGCTTCGCCTCGAACGCCGGGGCGATGGCCCGCACCTGTCCGGGGAAGTCCTCGCGCTCGAACAGGTCCAGCGTCGCCAGCCCCGCGGCGCACGCCACGGGATGGGCGCTGTAGGTATAGCCGTGGGGGAACTCGATGGCGTGCGTCGGCCCGCCCCCCGCCATGAAGGTGTCGAAGATCTCCCGGGAGGCGATCACGGCCCCCATGGGCACCGCGCCGTTGGTGAGCTGCTTGGCCACGTTCATGATGTCCGGGGTGACTCCGAAGGCCTCGGCGCCGGTGCGGGCCCCGGCACGGCCAAAGGCGGTGATCACCTCATCGAAGATCAGCAGGATGTCGTGGGCGGAGCAGATCTCGCGCAGCCGCTCCAGGTAGCCCCTCGGCGGCACGATGACCCCGGCCGAACCGGACATGGGCTCGACGATCACCGCGGCGATGCTGGAGGCGTCGTGCAGGGCGATCTGGTCGAGCAGGGCGTCGGCGAGCTCCGCGCCGCTCTCGGCCTGGCCGCGGGTGAAGGCGAGGCTCGGCTGGAGGGTGTGGGGCAGGTGGGTGACGTCCAGCAGCTGGCCATAGTGCTTGCGATTGCCGCCGATCCCGCCGAGGCTGGTGCCGCCCACGTTGACGCCGTGGTAGCCCTTGGCGCGGCCGATCAGCCGGGTCTTCTCCGGACGCCCCTGGAGGCGCCAGTAGGCGCGCGCCATCTTCACCGCGGTGTCGGCGGACTCGGAGCCGGAGTCGGTGAAGAAGACGTGGTCCAGGCCCGGCGGGGTGAGTGCCGCCACCCGTTCGGCCAGCTCGAAGGCGAGCGGGTGGGCGACCTGGAAGCCCGGGGCGTAGTCCAGCCGGCCCAGCTGGGTTGCCACCGCCTGCTGGATCTCGGTGCGATTGTGGCCGGCGCCGCAGGTCCAGAGGCCGGAGAGGGAGTCGAACAGTCGCCGGCCGCGGTCGTCGATGAAGTAGCGTCCCTCGGCGGCGGTGATCACCCGGGGATGGGCATGGAAGTCGCGATTGGCGCTGAACGGCATCCAGTAGTGGTGGTTGAGCGGGCTCTCGCCCTCGCCGTACTCGACGGCATGGGGGGCAGGGGCAGTCGACGCCGTCATGGGGGTCTCCTCGGTCGGGGCGTTGTCCTCACTGGAGGATGGCGGGTGTCTCGAGTCGATAAAAGGCTCACCTGCTGACCCTTGCGTGAGTGAACCCTGACGTGAAGGCAGGGTTCCCTCATCGTCTCGTCCGGGCGGGTGATGGTGATTAATTGACGAGATCTGCGCGGAATGCCGGGGGGCCGCCTGACCGTCAATGTTCTTTTCTCACCCATATATGTCTTTGAAAACAGACTATTGTATCGAGGTTGAACAAGGCCGGATTGAGGTATCGTGAAAGCCGCTCGCCAGCAAGGTATTAAATACTTGACAGGTGTTGCGGTGCTGGTGTCAAACTGAGGTGGCCTGCCCGGGTGGTTTCACCGGGCGAGGAAGCCAACAACAACCAGCGCACTGCGCATCACACGACAGGTGTCCCGCATGACGACCCCGCCGCTGGCGCCGCCCGCCTCCTGGTACCGCGACTCCATCGCCGTCGAGCTCGGCGACTGCCCCCCGCTCGAGGGCGAGGTGAAGGCCGATGTCTGCGTGGTCGGCGGCGGCATCACCGGCTGCTCGGCGGCACTGCACCTGGCCGAGCGGGGCTACTCGGTGGTGCTGCTGGAGGCCGGGCAGATCGGGCATGGCGCCTCCGGGCGCAGCGGGGGGCAGATCCTGCCGGGGCTGGGCACCGACATCGCCACCGTGGAGAAGGCCCTGGGGCGGGAGCGGGCCCGGGATATCTGGGAGATGAGCCGCGAGGCGGTGCGCCTCACCGCCGAGCTGGTCGAGCGCCACGCCATTCCCTGCGAGCTGGCCTGGGGCTACTTGCACGCTGCGGTCAAGCGGCGCCACGTGCGCGAGCTCGAGGCCTTCCGCGAGCGCATGGCGCGCGACTACGGCTACCCGGCGCTCACCATGCTCCAGGGGGAGGCCCTGCGCGAACACGTGGTGTCCGATGCCTACCCGGCGGCCCTTCACGATGCCGAGGGCGGCCACCTGCACCCCCTCAACTATACCCTGGGCCTGGCCCGGGCGGCCCGCCGCGCCGGGGTGGCGATCCACGAGCAGAGTGCCGCCGTGGAGGTCCGCCATGGCCAGCCGGCCAGCGTGCTCACCGCCGCTGGCCGGGTCACCGCCGACTTCGTGGTGCTGGGCACCAACGCCTACCAGGCGGGCCTCGTGCCCGAGCTCTCCGGCCGCATCATGCGCGCCGCCAACTACATGATCGCCACCGAGCCGCTCTCGGCCGAGCGGGCGGCCCGGGTGCTGCCGCGCAACGATGCCCTGTCCGATGCCAACTTCGTGCTCGACTACTACCGGCTCTCCGCCGACCGGCGCCTGATCTATGGCGGCGAGGTCAGCTACGATGGCCGTGAGCCACGGGGCCTCGAGGCGCGCATGGATGCCAAGATCGCGCGGATCTTTCCGGTCCTCGAGGGGGTGCGCATCGACTACCGCTGGGGCGGGGACGTGGCCATCACCCTCGACCGGGCGCCGGACTTCGGCCGGCTGGGCAGCAACGTCTACTACGCCCAGGGCTATTCCGGACACGGCATGGCCCTGTCTGGGTTGGCCGGCAAGCTGCTGGCCGAGGCCATCGCCGGGCAGAGCGAGCGCTTCGACGTCTTCGCCGCCATGCCCCATCGCCACTTCCCGGGCGGCACCCTGCTGCGCAAGCCGCTGCTGGTGCTGGCCACCAACTTCTACAAACTGCGGGACCGGCTGTGAACCGGGCCATCGAGAACCGAGAGGGCACCCCCATGAGCGACACCATCACGGCGGAAGCCAGCGCGTCACCAGGCGCGCCACCGGTCGGGGAGGCGGCACAGGGCGAGGTGGCCCGCGAGGCCTCCTCCATCGAGATGCAGGGCCTGCACAAGCGCTTCGGCCGCGATACCGTGGCCCTGGACGGCGTCGACCTGACCATCGAGGCCGGCGAGTTCTTCACCCTGCTCGGCCCCTCGGGCTGCGGCAAGACCACCCTGTTGCGCATCCTTGCCGGCCTCGAGGAGGCCGACGACGGCCGCCTGGCCATCGGCGGCAAGGACATCACCGAGGTGCCGCCCCACAAGCGCAGCGTCAATACCGTCTTCCAGTCCTATGCGCTCTTCCCGCACCTCTCGGTGCGCGAGAACCTGGCCTTCGGGCTCAAGATGCGCGGCCTGCCCCCCGAGGAGCGCGAGGCCCGGGTGGCGAAGATCGCCGAGTTCATCAAGCTGGGCGACCTGGTGGATCGCCGTGTCGACCAGCTCTCCGGCGGCCAGCGCCAGCGCATCGCCCTGGCCCGCGCCCTGGTCAACGAGCCCGACGTGCTGCTGCTCGACGAGCCGCTCTCGGCACTGGACGCCGGCCTGCGCAGCCAGCTGCAGGTGGAGCTCTTGCGGGTGCAGAAGCGCCTCGGCATGACCTTCGTCTTCGTCACCCATGACCAGCAGGAGGCCATGGTGATGTCCGACCGCATCGCCGTGCTCAACGGCGGGGTGATCCAGCAGGTGGGGCCGCCCCGCGAGGTCTACGAGCGTCCGGCAAACGCCTTCGTCGCGCGCTTCATGGGCCATGACAACCTCTATCCGGTCACCGCCCGCCAGGGAGGGCGCCTGACCACGTCGCTCGGCGAGCTCACCGCCGAGGACGCCGGGGAGGGCGGCCTGCTGTTGATCCGACCCGAGACACTGGACCTGCTGCCCGGTGAGGTGGCAGGCGACAACCACCTGCCGGCCGTGGTGAGCGAGCGGCTCTATCGCGGCAGCCATGCCGAGTATCGCCTCGAGATCGGCTCGAGCACCCTGCAGGCGACCCTCAACAACCGGGGCAGGCACCTGCCCGAGGTGGGGGACCGGGTCACCGTATCGGTGGCCCCCGAAGACCTGGTCACCCTGAGCGAGTGAGGAGACGCACATGGCCTACACCGGCGTAACGCCCTCCGCCCGCAGCCGCGGCATGGTGCGCGAGGCACGGCACCTGCTGGCCACCGTGGCACCCGGGGCAACCTGGATCGTGATCTTTCTGGTGCTGCCCAGCGCCTACCTGATGGGCGTGGCCTTCATGACCAACGGCCCCTATGGCCTGCCGGAGATGCCGCTGTCGCTGGAGTCCTTCCGGCGCCTGGCCGGCTTCGGCTTCCTGGGCTGGAGCCCCGGCAACCTCTACACCCTGCTGCGCTCGCTGTGGCAGACGCTGGTCTCCACCGGCCTGGTGGTGATCGTCGCTTATCCCATCGCCTACTACATCAGTACCTGCCGGGCGAAGTGGCGGCCGATCATGCTGCTGCTGGTGGTGGTGCCGAGCTGGACCAACCAGGTGATCCGCACCTTCGGCTGGATGAACCTGCTGGCGCCGGGCACGCCGCTCTCCAACCTGGCCGAGGGCCTCGGTTTCATTGCCCCCAACATGGGGCTCTATCCGTCGAACTTCGCGGTGACCCTGGGCCTGGTCTACAACTTCCTGCCGTTCATGGTGCTGCCGCTCTACGCGGCCTTCGAGAAGCTCGACACCGCCCAGGTGGAGGCCGCCCAGGACCTCTTCGCCTCGCCGGTGCGGGCCTTCTGGCACGCCGTCTTCCCCCAGACCCTGCCGGGGCTGCTGGCCGGCATCGTGCTGGTGGCGATCCCCGCCTTCGGCATGTACGTGATCCCCGAGCTGCTCGGTGGCGGCAAGGGCATGATGCTCGGCAACCTGGTGGCCAACCAGTTCGCCGGCGGGGCCAACTGGCCGCTGGGCGCCGCCGGCGCGATCCTGATGCTGATCGCCACCTTTATCGGGCTGTTCGCCATGCGTCGCATCGGCAAGCGCCTGGGTGGCGGCGAGGAGGTGGTGATATGAGAAAGCGCACGCTCAAGCGCGGCCTGACCGGCTTCTGGTGGTTCACCCTGGCCTTCCTCTACCTGCCGCTCGCCGTGGTGGTGCTGTTCTCCTTCAATGCCTCCAACAGTGCGGCCACCTTCACCGGCATCTCGCTGCGCTGGTATGGCCGCCTGATGGGCAACGAGGAGATCCTCTCGGCCTTTTCCAACAGCATGATACTCGCCATCACCTCCTCGGTGATCGCGCTGGGGATCGGCTGTTTGATCGGCTACGGCATGTACCGCCATCGCCACCGCAAGCTGGGCTGGCTGATCGTGCTGATCTACCTGCCCATCGTGCTGCCGGACATCGTCTTCGGCATCTCGGAGATGGCCTTCTTCGTGCAGGTCCATCGCCTCACCGGGCTGCTGCAGCCGGGCCTGGTGACCATGATCATCGCCCACGTCACCTTCCAGATCCCCTTCGTGGCGCTGATCGTCTACTCGCGCTTCGTGGGCCTGGACCCGACGCTCTTCGAGGCCGCCAAGGACCTCTATGCTACCCCGATCAAGCGGGTGGTGCACTTCATGCTCCCGACCATCAAGCCGGCGTTGATCTCGGCCTTCTTCCTCTCCTTTACACTCTCGGTGGATGACTTCGTGATCAGCTTCTTCACCGCGGGGCCGGAGAGCGCGACCCTGCCGATCTACATCTGGGGGGCGATCAAGAAGGGGGTGTCGCCCGAGATCAACGCCATCGCCACCCTGATGATCGGCGCGGTGGCCCTCGCCGCCATCATCAGCCTGGTGTTCAGCCGTCGCCGGCAGGCATGAGCCGGCCAAGCCTTCCCTAGGGGAAACGAGGAGAGTCCGAGATGACAATCAACAAGACCGCACTTGCCCTGTCCGTCGGCGCCGCGCTGCTGGCCGGCAGCGTCCAGGCCCAGGAGAACAAGCTCTACCTGTTCAACTGGACCGAGTACATGGACCCCGAGATCATCGAGGCCTTCGAGGAGAAGTACGACGTCGAGGTCGTGCAGAACTACTTCAACTCGCTGCCCGAGATGTTCGCCAAGCTCAATGCCGGCGGGGTCTCGCAGTACGACATCATCGTGCCGTCCAACTACTACGTGCCGCGGCTGATCCAGACCGGCCTGGTGCAGAAGCTCGACAAGTCGAAGCTCGAGAACCTCGACAACGTCATGGCGCAGTTCCAGGATCCGGCCTACGACCCGGGGGCCGAGTACAGTGCACCCTACCAGTGGGGCACCACCGGCATCGTCTACAACACCGAGACCTTCCCGGAGGCCCCCAAGAGCTGGTCGCTGCTGTTCGACCCCGAGGTCAATCCCGACCATCCCTTCGCCCTGATGGGCGACGGCCAGGTCAGCATGGGGGGCGCCTGCGCCTACCTGGGCCACGGCTACGACTGCACCGACATGAACGCCTGGAAGGAGGCCGCCCGGCTGCTGATCGACACCAAGGGGCGTGACACCTTCAGCGGCTTCTCCGACGGCACGCCGGCGCTGCAGCAGCTGGCCCGCGGCGTCACCCACGTGGGGCTCTCCTACAACGGCGACTACCTCTTCTTCAAGGACGAGGACCCGGAGACCTTCGAGACCCTGGACTTCATGATCCCCGACGAGGGCGCCGAGATGTGGGTGGATGCGATGCTCATCCCCTCCGAGGCCCCCAACCCGGACATGGCGCACAAGTTCATCGACTTCATCCTCGATGCCGAGGTCGGCGCCCAGCTCTCCAACTACAACTACTACGCCAGCCCCAATGCGGCCGCCGAGCCCTACCTGGACGCGGTGCTGACCGAGCCGCCCGTCCAGCCCAGCGAGGCGGACATGGAGCGACTGCGTTTCACCCCCAGCCTGGAAGGCGATGCCCTGCAGACCTTCCAGCAGCTCTGGTCCGAGGTCCAGTCTCGCTGAGCGCAGGGCCCCCGGCATCGGGCCGGGGGCCCGCCATCCCGAGCAAGGAAATTCCCATGAGTAACCGACAGGAGCAACCGCTCCTCAACGACTGGTTCCAGAATCACGGCATCACCGAGGTCGAGTGCCTGGTCAGCGACCTGACCGGCATCCTCAAGGGCAAGATCATGCCCGCCGGCAAGTACCTCAACGGCGGGCGTCCGCGGCTGCCCGACTCGATCTTCATCCAGACCGTCACCGGCGGCTATCCCGACGACGAGGACATCCGCTTCTGGAATCCCGCCGAGCGGGACATGGAACTGGTGCCGGACGCGAACGCCATCTACCTGGTGCCCTGGGCCGAGGACCCCACGGCGCAGATCATCCACGACTGCTTCTACCTGACCGGCGAGCCGGTGGAACTGGCGCCACGCTACGTGCTCAAGCGGGTGCTGGAGCTCTACGCCGCCCGCGGCTGGACCCCGGTGATCGCCCCGGAGGTGGAGTTCTACCTGGTCAAGACCAACACCGACTCCGACTATCCCCTGGAGCCGCCGATCGGTCGTACCGGCCGACAGGAGAGCAGTCGCCAGTCCTTCTCCATCGATGCGGTCAACGAGTTCGACCCGCTGTTCGAGGAGATGTACGACTACTGCGAGGCCATGAACCTCGACCTGGACACCCTGATCCACGAGGAGGGGGCGGGCCAGATGGAGGTCAACTTCCAGCATGGCGACCCCTTGACCCTCGCCGACCAGGTGGTGATGTTCAAGCGCACCCTGCGCGAGACCGCGCTGCGCCATGGCATGTATGCCACCTTCATGGCCAAGCCGATGGCCAACGAGCCGGGCAGCTCCATGCACATCCATCAGAGCCTGCTCGACACCAAGGACGGGCACAACGTCTTCGCCGACGCGGATGGCCAGCCCAGCAAGCTGTTCCACCACTTCATCGGCGGCCTGCAACGCTACCTGCCCTCGGTGATGCCGCTGCTGGCGCCCAACGTCAACTCCTACCGCCGGCTGATGCGCACCGAGACCAGCGGCTCGGCACCGATCAACGTGGAGTGGGGCATGGACAACCGCACCGTGGGACTGCGCGTGCCGGTCTCTCCCCCCGAGGCGACGCGGGTGGAAAACCGCCTGGCGGGCGCCGACGCGAACCCCTACCTGGTGATGGCGGCCTCGCTGGCGTGCGGCTACCTGGGCCTGCTGGGCCGCCTCGAGCCGCGCCCGCCGATGGTCGGCTCCGCCTGGTCCGGCGGCAACAAGCTGCCCGACGACATCGGCCCGGCGCTGGACCTGCTGCACGACTGCCAGCCCCTGGCCGACATCCTCGGCGAGCGCTTCACCCACAGCTACCTGGCGGTCAAGCGCGCCGAGCATCGCGCCTACTTCCAGGTGATCAGCTCCTGGGAACGCGAGCACCTGCTGTTGCGGGTATAGTGCCTGGACGGGGTCGCCCCGTATCGAGGCAAACCATCATCAGGGAGGGGGACGAGATGCTGCTGCGACAATGGGCCCGGCTGGCGGGCCTGGGGCTGGTGGCCGTCAGCCTGGCGGCGACGGCCGAGGAGGGCAAGCTGCGGCTGTTCAACTGGTCGGACTACATGGATCCGGCCATCATCGACGCCTTCGAGACGGAGACGGGCATCGAGGTGGTACAGAACTACTACAACTCGAACGCCGAGCTCTTCTCCAAGCTTACCGCCGGTGGCGATGCCCAGTATGACCTGATCGTGCCTTCGGACTACTTCGTACCGCGGCTGATCGACGCCGGCCTGATCCAGCCGCTTGCCGCCGAAGGCGAGGGGCTCGAGGGCCACGACAATATCCTCGCGGAGTTCCGCGCGCCGAGCTTCGACCCCGAGGGTGACTACACCGTGCCCTACCTGTGGGGCGTGACCGGGGTGGTCTACAACCGGGAGACCTGGCCGGCACCCGAGCCCAGCTGGGGGCTGCTCTATGACCCCGAAGTCAACGCCGACTACCCCTTCGCGCTGCTCAAGGGCGATGCCCAGTTCACCTTCGGCACCCTCTGTGCCTTCCAGGGGCAGGGCTTCGACTGCGTGGGCGAGACTCCCTGGGTGGAGGCGGCCCGCGGCGTGATCGAGACCCGCCAGCGGGACAACTTCGTCGGCTTCGTGGATGCCACGGCGGCCATCGAACAGGTGGCCAACGGGGTGATCCATGCCGGCATCGCCTACAACGGCGACCTCGCCGGCAAGCGCGCCGAGGATCCCGAGACCTATGGCAAGCTGGGCTTCTTCATCCCCGAGGAGGGCTCCCAGCGCTGGGTGGACGTGCTGGCGATCCCGGCGCGAGCGCCGAACCCGGGGGCCGCGCGGGCCTTCATCGAGTACCTGCTGCGCCCCGAGGTTGCTGCCCGACTGGCCGACTACAACTTCTATACCACCCCCAACGAGGCGGCCCTGCCGCTGGTGAACGATGCCCTGCGCGAACCGCCGGTGATGCCGGATGCCGCCGCTCGCGAGCGGCTCCACTTCACTCCCTCGGTGAGCGGCGAGGAGCTCGAGCTGCTCCAGGAGCTGTGGAGCGAGGCGCGCAGTCGCTGATCCCGGTACCCCGCGGGCCGGCGCCGCCGGAGGGGCTCCCCTCCGGCGGTCTTTTTTGGTGATTATCCCATGTCATCTCATTGCCATTGTCGGGATATTACGCCTAACATGGGGTATTGATGTTGAATAAAATTGCCAACAGGGGGGTTCCATGTCTGTCCCATTCGAGCGCGATCACGCCGCGTCCTGGTACGCCGCCACCGCCAACGACGCCCCCGAGCGCGCCGCCCTCGAGGGCGAGGTGAGCTGTGACGTCTGCGTGGTGGGAGCGGGTTTCACCGGCATCTCCGCCGCCCTGCACCTCGCCGAGCGCGGCTTCTCGGTGGTGGTGCTGGAGGCGGTGAGGGTCGGCTATGGCGCCTCGGGGCGCAACGGCGGCCAGATCGTCAACAGCTACAGCCGCGACATGGACGTCATCGAGGAGAAGTACGGCGCCGATACCGCCCGCGCCCTGGGCGACATGGCCTTCGAGGGCAACCGCATCATCCGCGAGCGCGTCGAGCGCTACGCCATCGACTGCGACCTCAGGGACGGCAACCTCTTCGCCGCCTGCAACGCCAGCCAGATGCGAGGGCTCCGCGAGCACCAGGCGCTGTGGGAGCGCTACGGCTATCGGGAGCTCGAACTGCTCGACGGGGAGGCGGTCAAGCGCGAGGTCGACAGCGAGCGCTACACCGGCGCCCTGGTGGACCACGGCGGCGGTCACCTGCACCCGCTCAACCTGGTGCTGGGCCAGGCGGCGGCCGTCGAGTCGCTGGGCGGGCGCATCTTCGAGTACTCGCCGGTCACCGGCGTGGCGCACGGCGAGCCGGTGGTGGTGCGCACCGCCGGCGGTCGCGTGCGGGCCGACCGGGTGGTGATGGCCGGCAATGCCTACCTCAAGGGCGTGCTGCCCGAGATCGAGGGGAAGTCGATGCCCTGCGGCACCCAGATCATCACCACCGAGCCGCTGGACGAGGCGCGGGCCCGTGCCCTGATCCCCAATGGCCTGGCGGTGGAGGACTGCAACTACCTGCTGGACTACTTCCGCCTCACCCGCGACAACCGCCTGCTGTATGGCGGCGGCGTCAACTACGGCGGCAGCGACCCCGCCGACATCGCGGGCGTCATCCGGCCCAAGATGCTCACGACCTTCCCGTCGCTCGAGGACGTCAAGGTGGACTACGCCTGGAGCGGCACCTTCCTGATGACGCTCAACCGCCTGCCGCAGTTCGGGGTGGTCAACGACAACGTCTACTATGCCCAGGGCTACTCGGGGCACGGCGTCACCTGTACCCACCTGGCCGGCCGGCTGATCGCCGAGGTGATGACGGGCCGCGAGGAGCGCTTCGATGCCTTCGCCGGCCTGCCCCACCTGCCGTTTCCCGGTGGCCGCCTGCTGCGCGTGCCGCTGTCGGCGATCGGCGCCTGGTACTACGCCACCCGCGATCGCCTGGGCCTCTAGGAAACACTGATTTATTGCTGCGCTCGATATCTTGGCCGCCGGCGGTGCTGGTTCGCCAGCCCGGTCGAAATCCTCACCTAGTGCCGCATAGGCTCCGGTTTCTGTGCTCCGGCGGCGGCCAACCTCTCTTCGCTCGCGACATAAATCAGCTGTTCCCCAGCCTCAGTAGAGGCCGACCGTCTCGCCATCCTCGTCGATATCCAGCCGCATGGCGGCCGGCGAGGCGCCGAGCCCGGGCATCGTGCGAATGTCGCCGGCCAGGGCATAGACGAAGCCGGCGCCGGCGGAGAGGCGCACCTCGCGCACCGGCAGCCGCCAGCCCGTGGGGGCGCCGAGCCGTCCCGGGTCGGACGACAGCGACATGTGCGTCTTGGCGATGCATACCGGAAACGCCCCGTACCCCTGTTGCTGCCAGGTCTCCAGTAGCTCGCGGATCCCCGGGGCGAAGTCGACCCCCTCGGCGCCATAGAGGCGCGTGGCGATGCGCTCGATCTTCTCCGCCAGCGCCATCTCGGCGGGGTAGAGGAACTGGAAGCCGTTCCCCGCCTCGTCGGCCTCGTCGATCGCCTCGACCAGCGCCTGCGCCAGGCCCAGGGCGCCCTCGCCGCCGTCGCGCACATGGCTGGAGACCTCGGCGCGCACGCCCACCGAGGCGCATAGCTCACGGATGGTGGCAACCTCGCTTGGATGGTCGCCGGGGAAGGCGTTGATCGCCACCACGGGCGAGAGGCCGTGGGCACGCACGTTGTCGATCTGCTTGAGCAGGTTGGCCCCGCCTTCCCGGACCTCGTCGGCGGACTCCCCCAGCAGCGAGGCGGGCAGCGGCTTGCCGGGCACCACCCGGTGGCGGCCGCTGTGGTACTTCAGGGCGCGTACCGTGACCACCAGTACTGCGGCGTCTGGCACGAGGCCCGAGGCCCGGCACTTGATGTTGAAGAAGCGCTCGGCGCCCATGTCGGCACCGAAGCCCGCCTCGGTGACCAGGAAGTCGCCGGCGTGCAGGCCGATGCGGTCGGCGACGATCGAGGAGTTGCCGTGGGCGATGTTGCCGAAGGGGCCGGCATGGATCAGCGCCGGGGCGTGTTCGAGGGTCTGCAGCAGGTTGGGCTTGAGTGCCTCCTTGAGCAGCACCGTCATGGCGCCGGCGGCGCCGATCTGCTCGGCGGTGACCGGCTCGCCGTCGCGGTCCAGCCCCACGATCAGCCGGCCCAAGCGTCGGCGCAGGTCGGCCAGGGAGTCGGCCAGCGCCAGCACCGCCATCACCTCGGAGGCGGCAGTGATCTCGAAGCCGCCCTGGCGGGGCATCCCGTCCCCGCGCCCGCCGAGGCCCATGACGAGGTGCCGCAGGGCGCGGTCATTGAGGTCGATGACGCGCTGCCAGCGCACCTCGCGAGGATCCAGCTCGGGTTCCAGGCGATGGTGCAGGTGATTGTCGACCATGGCCGCCAGCAGGTTGTGGGCCGCCGCCACCGCATGGATGTCGCCGGTGAGGTGCAGGTTGATGCGCTCCATGGGCAGCACCTGGCTGTAGCCGCCGCCGGTGGCGCCGCCCTTCAGGCCCAGGGTGGGGCCCATGGAGGGCTGACGCAGGGCGACGGTAGCGGTGTGGCCGAGGCGCTGCAGTCCCTGCACCAGGCCGATCGCGGTGGTAGTCTTGCCCTCGCCGGGCGGGGTGGGGGTCATCGAGGTCACCACCACGTAGCGCCCCTGCGGGCGCTCGGCCAGGGTCGCCAAGGCCGCCAGGTCGAGCTTGGCGATGCCGCGGCCATAGGGCTCCACTGCCTCGCCGGGCAGGCCCAGGCGATGGGCGATCTCCTCGATCGGCCAGAGGCGCACCGCGCGGGCGATGCTCAGGTTGTCGGCGGGCCGGGACGCGGCCTGCTCGGTCGCTTGGGGTGCCATCAGCGTCTCTCCTCTTGGGCGTCGGCGGGTCATGCCTCGCGTCCCGTTCAGTATCGTGCGCCTGACGCGGCCCTTTTGCCTGTCGACGTCCGCGGCCTTGGGCGCAGCGACACCTGCCGCAAACTCGCTGCCCTTGCCGAGGGTCGAAGGGATTGACTATTCCTGATGACAACGTCGCCCGGCCGAGCGCCGGCGAGGGGAAGGAGGATGATTGAGGCTCCCGTACCGGCCAAGGACCACCATGACATCGGCTTCCTGCTGCTGTCCGGGTTCTCGCAGCTCGCCTTCTCCGCGGCGCTGGAGCCGTTGCGCATGGCCAACCATCTGGCCGACCGTCCCCTCTACACCTGGCACCTGGTGAGCCGCGATGGCACCGCGGTGACGGCCAGCAGCGGCCTGCCCACGGCGGTGGACCAGGCGCTGGAGCCCATGCCGCAACTGGACCTGCTGCTGGTGTGCGGTGGCCTGGACGTGCAGGCGCACTGCGATCGCGCCACGCTCTCCTGGCTCAGGCGCCTGGCCGAACGGCGCATCCCACTGGGCGCCGTGTGCACCGGGGGCTATGTGCTGGCCCGGGCGGGGCTGCTCGACGGCTATCGCTGCACCCTGCACTGGGAGCATATCGGCAGCCTCCACGAGGCGCGGCGCTTCCCCGAGGTGACCTTTACCTCCCAGCTGTTCGTCATGGATCGCGACCGCTACACCTGCACGGGCGGCATCGCCCCCCTGGACATGATGCTCAACCTGATCGGTCGCCAGCAGGGGCTGGCCATGGCCGAGGCGATCGCCGAGGAGTTCATCCACGAGCGCATCCGCGGCGTGGGCGACCGCCAGCGCAGCCCGTTGCGGGTGCGCCTGGGCCATAGCCATCCCAAGCTGGAGGAGGTGGCCACCCTGATGGAGGCCAACCTCCAGGAGCCCCTGGCGCTGGACGAGCTGGCCCGCTATGCCGACCTCTCGCGGCGTCAGCTGGAGCGCCTCTTCCAGCGCTACGTGGGCTGTCCGCCGCTCAAGTACTACCTGGAACTGCGCCTGGCCCGGGCACGGCTGCTGCTGCAGCAGACGCGGATGCCGATCACCGAGGTGGCGCTGGCCTGCGGCTTCGTTTCGCCCCCCCACTTCACCAAGTGCTACCACGACCACTTCGGCCACTCGCCGAGCGGCGAGCGTAAGCGCCGGCAGCAGCGGCAGGCCGAGCTGGCTCTGCCGGACGGGCTGCCGGGCGGCTGAGACCTCAGCCTCGCGGCCGGGCGTTCTCCGGGTCATAGAGGGCGCGATAGCCGACGGCGGCCACCCGCATCGGGTAGTGCTCGGCGAAGTACTCCAGCAACAGGGTCTTTCCCTCCTCGGCGTAGCCAGCGGGCAGATAGGCCAGGGCGATGTTGCGCCCGAGCGAGGGCCCAAAGGCGATGCTGGTCACGTAGGAGCGCCGGCCCAGGGTGTCCACCGGCACCTCGCCGCTCTCGGGGTCGAGCAGCGGCGACTGGCCGACCGGGAAGCGCGGGGTGCCGGCGGCGTCGTGGTGTGCCTCCATCACCAGGGTGCAGAGCGTGGCCGGCTGGCCGTGCCGTTCGCGCTGTTCCAGGTAGGCGGCCTTGCCGTGGAAGTCCGCGGCCTTGACCCTGGGTCGTGCCAGGCCCGCCTCGTAAAGGTTGTAGTCGGTGAGCAGGTCGACGTTCTGCAGGCGCAGGCTCTTCTCCAGGCGGCGGCTGTTGGCGTAGGTCTCGATGCCCACCGGCGTCACCCCGGCGTCGAACAGCCGGTCCCAGAGCGCCAGGCCGTAGCTGAAGGGCACATAGAGCTCCCAGCCCTGCTCGCCCACGTAGGAGATGCGAAAGGCCCACACCGGCAATCCCTGGATGCGGATTTCGCGGGCGGTGGCGAAGGGGAAGCGGGCGTCTTCCAGGCCCTCGGGATCATCCGCCAGGGCCTGCAGGGTACGCCGGGCGTTGGGGCCCCAAAGGCCGAGGGTGGCCAGGCCGTCGCTGCGATCCTCCAGGTGCCAGCGGGTCAGGCCGGCCGCCTCGGCGCGGCGGGTGATCCACATAAGGTCGCGGTGGCCGGTGTCGCCGCCGCAGACCACCCGCCAGGCGTCCTTGGCCAGGCGCACGATGGTGAGGTCCGAGTGGACGCCGCCGGCGGCATCCAGGAAGTGGGTATAGATCCCCTTGCCGATGGGGGTATCGCCGCCCACCCGGGCCACCGAGAGCCACTCCAGCAGCGCCTCGGCATCGCGGCCCGAGATATCGTAGATGGCGAAGTGGGAGAGGTTGATCATGCCCACGTCGTCGGACAGCGCCAGGTGCTCGGCATTGGATACCCGCCAGAAGTGGCGGGCGTCCCACTCGGCCGGACGCTCGGGTACCCGCTCGCCGTAGCGCTCCAGCAGCGCCTCGTTGGCGGCATAGCCGTGGGCGCGCTCCCAGCCGGCGGCCTCCATGAAGTGGCCGCCGAGCTCCTTCTCGCGAGGCCAGAAGGGGCCGCGGCGCAGGTCGCGGCCGCTCTCGAAGGGCTCGCGGGGGTGCACCGGCGGGTCGTAGATCTTGCGGGCGATCTCCCGGCAGCGACCCAGGACATGGTGGGGCGTCTTCTGCACCGGGTAGAAGCGCGCGATGTCGATGCCGCAGGGGTCGAGCTCGGGGCGGCCATGGGTCAGCCAGTCGGCGAGCAGCTTGCCCATGCCGGGGCCGTCCTTGACCCAGACGGCCTCGCAGAACCACAGGCCGCGGGTCTCCGGCGACTCGCCCACCAGGGAGCCGCCGTCCGAGGTGACCGAGAGCAGGCCGTTGAAGGAGTGCTTCTCGTCCCAGCCCAGCTCGCCGAGCACGGGGGCGAGTTCGATGGCCCGCTCGAAGGCCTCGGCCACCTGGTCCAGGTCCAGGTCGCGCATGGAGGGCGAGAGGCGTGCCCGGTCGCGCGGGAGGATGGCGCGAGGGTCCACCAGCCGCGGCTCGCGGGACTCATAGTAGCCCCACTCCAGCTGGCCGCCCTCGGTGCTGGTCGGGTCGCCGGTGTCGCGCATGTAGGCGGAGTTGCCCTGGTCGCGCAGCAGCGGATAGCCGATCTCCTTGCCGGTGCCGGCGAAGGTCTCGAAGGGGCCGAAGAACAGCAGCGGATGCTCCGCCGGCATCAGCGGCAGGGCGGCGCCGCCCATGGCGGCGGGAATCGGGCCCCAGATGCCCGAGGTGATGATCACCCGCGGGGTGGCAACGTAGCCCCTGGGCGTCTCGACGCCGCAGACCCGGCCATCCTGGACGTCGATGTCCAGCGCCGGGGTCTCGGCAAAGGCCTGCAACTGGCCGCCCGCCACGGCGCGCTCGACCAGCTCGCCGGCCACCCGCTGGGAACGCGGGATCACCAGGCCGGCGTCGGGGTCCCACATGCCGCCCAGCACCTGGTCGCGGTCCAGCAGGGGGAAGCGCGCCAGCACCTCGTCGGCATCGACCATGCGGACGTTGGTGCCGAAGGCCTTGCCGGAGGCGACCTTGCGCTGCAGCTCGGCCAGTCGCGCCTCGTCGCCGACCCGGGCGATCTCCAGGCCGCCAACCTTGTGGTAGTGCCCCATCGCCTCATAGAAACGCTGGCTGTAGGTGGTGGTGTAGCAGGAGAGCCGGTCGTGGGCGGTCATGAAGCAGAAGTCGGAGGCGTGGGCGGTGGAGCCGATGTCCGAGGGGAGGGCGGAGGTCTCGAGCCCCACCAGGTTCGTCCAGCCCTGCTCGATCAGGTGATGGGCCACCGAGGCGCCGACGATGCCGCCCAGGCCGATGATCACCGCGTCTGCCTGCGAGGGGAGCGCCGCCATGGTCGTCCTCCTGATTTCGAGGGTTTCCCGCAGGATAAGGCAGGCCCCGGGCGGCACGCTGTCCCGCGGCGACGCCCCCTTGCCTGGCGGCGACAGGCCGCGGCCGGCCCTGTCGCCCACGCCAAAGAGCGAGGCGTCCATGGCGAGATGGGCCGTCTCTGCCGGGACTAGTGTCGAAGACAAGGGCGGCCGGCGGGCGCCGGCCCCCGGCACAGCGACACTCGAGGAGGCGGTCATGTCCCAGGCCATCGAGAGCATCCAGAGCACCCAGCACACCCCATCGGCGCCGGAGATCCTGCTCTACCCGCGCATTCGCAAGTCGCCATTCTTCTACGCCTCGCGGCGGCACGGGGTGCGCAAGTACAGCGTCTACAACCATCACTACCATCCGCGCCTCTATACCGACCCGGTGGATGAGTACTGGGCCCTGGTGCAGGGCGTGACCCTGTGGGACGTCGGTGTCGAGCGCCAGATCGAGATCAGCGGGCCCGACGCCTTCGCCTTCACCCAGCGGCTGGTCCCCCGCGACATGCGCCACTGCCAGGTGGGGCAGTGCAAGTACGTCTTCGTCACCGCCCCCGACGGCGGCATCCTCAACGACCCGGTGCTGCTGCGCATCGAGGAGAACCGCTTCTGGCTGTCGCTTGCCGACAGCGACATCCTGCTGTGGTGCCAGGGGCTCGCGGTCAATGCCGGGCTCGACGTGACGCTGCGCGAGGTGGACGTGGCGCCGGTACAGGTCCAGGGCCCCAGGGCCAAGGCGGTGATGGTGGACCTGTTCGGCGAGGCGGTGCTGGGCATGCCCTACTACCACCTGATGGAGGCCGAGCTCGACGGCATGTCGGTGGTGATCTCGCGCACCGGCTACTCCGGGGAGATCGGCTACGAGATCTACCTGCGCGAGGCCAGCCGCTTCGGCGAGGCGCTCTGGCAGCGCGTCTTCGAGGCCGGGCGGCCCCACGGCATGCAGGTGATCGGCCCCTGCCACATCCGCCGCATCGAGGGCGGCATCCTCGCCTTCGGCTGCGACATCTGGTACGACACCAACCCCTTCGAGGTGGGCATGGGCTACGACTGGATGGTGGACCTGCGTGGCGACGACGACTTCATCGGCCGCGCCGCCCTGGAACGCATCAAGGCCGAGGGCGTGTCGCGCAAGCTGGTGGGGGTGGAGATCGACGGCCCGAGCGTCGGCTACTTCACCGACGGGTCGATGATCGACGTCTTCCCGGTGTTCGAGGAGGGGGGCACACGGATCGGCAAGGTCACCTCGGCCACCCGCTCACCGCGCCAGGAGCGCAACATCGGCTATGCCATGGTGCCGGTCGAATACGCCGAGCTGGGCACGCCGCTGCGCATCGAGGCCAATACCGGCCTGCAGGCGGCCAGGGTAGTGGAGAAGCCCTTCCACGACCCCGCCAAGGCGATTCCCAAGGGGTAAAGGGCATAAGGGGGGAGGAGGATGACGGCGAACCGCTTCGAACTGCTGCCCATCACGGGCCTGCAGGACACGGCCCGGGACCTGCCGCACGGCGCCCTGGTCACCGTGACCTGCTCACCGCGCCACGGCCTGGAGCGTACCCTGGCGGCCAGCGAGTGGCTGGTCGGAGCGGGCTTCCGGGTGGTGCCGCATCTCGCCGCCCGGCTGGTGCGTGACCGTAACCACCTGGCGCAGGTGCTTGGGCGCCTCGCGGCGCTGGGCGCCGACGATGCCTTCGTGGTGGGCGGGGATGCCGAGCGCCCGGTAGGGGCCTACCCCCATGGTCGGGCGCTGCTCGAGGCCATGGCCGGGCTCGAGCTGCGGCCGGCGCGCCTCGGCGTGCCGGCCTATCCGGAAGGCCATCCGAAGCTGACAGAGGCGGCGCTGCAGCGCGACCTGGAGGCCAAGGCGGCACTGGCCGACTATGCCGTCACCCAGCTGTGCTTCGAGGCCACGCCGCTGCTGGCCTGGCGCGCGCGGCAGCAGCGGCTCGACCTGCCGCTGCCGGTGCTTGCCGGCATGCCCGGGGTGATGGAGCCCAGGCGACTGCTCGCCATCGCCCTGCGCCTGGGGCTTGGCCCCTCGGTGCGCGCCCTGCGTCGCCAGTCGGGCTGGTGGGCACGGCTGCTGCGGCCTGGGGCTTATCGCCCCGATGCGCTGCTGGCGGGGCTGGCCCCGATGCTGGGGGATCCCGCTGCCGGCTTCGCCGGCCTGCATCTCTTTACCTTCAACCGGGTCGCCGCCACCCGCCGCTGGCTGGAGGAGTATCAGCATCTGATGGGTGATCGGCCAGCGGCGGATGAGCCGCAGGCGCCGCTCGTCGCCTCCGCCGGCGAGCCCCTGGCCTGACTGCCTGGAGCGTCGCCATTCGGTGACAGCAGGTCAGGAAATGTGAAACCCGCGGCGTCCCCCTGAAGTCCTGCATCGCGGGGCTTATACTGGGGGCGATTCTCGAGAGGCGCAGGATGCGCCCTCACCATCGCCCCTTTTCCATCACGCATCTCCCGGAGCCTCGTGATCATGAAGAGGCGCGGCAGCGTCCCCCAGGAGGTGAAAGATGAGCAAGTCGATCGTGATCGGTTCCACCCTGGCCGTGCTGGGGCTGGGCGGACTGGCCTTCGGGGCCTGGCAGATCCAGGAGCAGCAGCGCGGCCCCGAGTACGCCCAGATCACCAATGTGGAGACCCTGACGCGGACCGTGGAGACCCCCCGCGAGGTATGCGAGGAGGTGGTCGTGCAACTGCCGCCGGAGACCCCGACGGGGCAGGGCGCAAGCCGTGATCCCCATCGCGTGCTGGGCACCGCCGCCGGGGCCATTGTCGGCGGCTTGCTCGGCAACCAGGTCGGCGGCGGCAGCGGCAAGAAGATCGCCACGGTGGCCGGCGCCATCGGCGGCGGCCTGGCCGGGCGCGAGGTCCAGGAGCGCGTGGAGGCGCGCCAGCATGCCCAGGCGGCGCAGTCCCAGCCGCGCACCACCACCCGCCAGGAGTGTCGCACCGTGGTCGACACCCGCCAGGAGACCGAGGGCTACGAGGTCACCTGGCGCCACGGCGAGACGGTGCAGACCAGCCGCCTGGACAGCCCGCCCCAGGGCGACCGGGTCCTGCTCGAGGAGGGGCAGCCGCAATGGAATGCCGTCTCCTCGCAAGGTGGCTGAGCGAGCTTCATTGCGTCATGAACGACAGCGCCCCGGCCAGTGATGGCCGGGGCGCTGTCGTTGGGGGCAGGTGTCTCGGATGTGGCGCCGGTCAAGGCGAGCTCCCGTCGTTCACAGGTAGCCCAGTACCAGGTAGGCACCGGCGGCCAGGATGCCCGCCAGTGCCGCGTAGGGCAGCTGGGTGAAGGCGTGCTGGAAGGGGGTGCAGCCGCTGGCCTGGGAGGTCAGCACCGTGGCATCCGAATAGAAGCAGGCATGGCTGCCGAAGGTGCTGGCCGACAGGGTGGCGCCGATCACCAGCGTCATGTCGGCGCCCAGGTTGTGCCCCAGGGTGGCGACGATGGGCAGGATGATCACGAACACGCCCCAGTTCGAACCGGTGGCGAAGGAGACGAAGCCCATGAGGCTGAAGATGATGAAGGGCAACAGCTCCGCGGAGATCAGCGGCTCTACGGTGGTGATGATGTACTCGTTGAGGCCCAGCGCCGTATTGACCTCGTTGAACAGGAAGGCCGCCACCAGCACGGCCAGGGCATCGATCATCGACTTGAAGCCCTCGACGATATTGTCGAAGGTCTCGCTGGCGGACAGCATCTTCAGGCCGATGAAGGTCACGATCATCCCGGCCAGGGTGACGAAGATGCCCATCAGGAAATCCAGGTCGAACCACCAGGTGAAGAAGGCCAGCGAGGCCATGGGCAGCAGGAAGGACCAGACGCTGCCCTTGTGCCTGGCATCCGCCTCGAGGTGGGCAATGTCCTCGTCGATGTGCTCGGCCCCCGGCGGCACGCATTGCCCCTGTCGTTCGGCGCGACGTTCCGCGCTTTTCATCGGCCCGATCAGCGGAATCTTGCCGTAGATGACCAGCGGCACCATGGCCACGGCAATCCACGGGTAGAACATGAAGGGGATGGCCTGGATATAGGTCATCACGCCCTGACCGTCCGCGGCGACGCCGTTCTTCTCGATCAGGGCACCGAAGAATACCGCCCAGGTGGAGATGGGGATCAGCACGCTGATCGGTGCCGCGGTGGAGTCGATGACGTAGGCCAGCATCTCGCGCGATGTCTTGAAGTGGTCCGTGATCCTGCGCATCGAGGTGCCCACGGCCAGCGAGTTGAGGTAGTCGTCGACGAACAGCACGATCCCCATGCACCAGCAGCCCATCAGGGCGCGGGGCTTGTCGGTCGTGTAGCGCATCATGGCCCGGGCGAAGGCCTGGGACGAGCCCGATTTCAGCAGCAGGGCGATGATGCTGCCCATCAGGCCGCAGACCATGATGACCCAGGCGACATCCTCATCGGTCATCACGCTCATCAGGCTCTCGGAGAGGCTGCTCAGCGCATTGGTGGGGTCCATCATCAGGGTGCCGGCGAAGGCGCCGAACACCAGCGGCTCAAGCGCGCGCCGGGAGAGCAGGGCAAGCAGCAGCACGAGACCCGTCGGGACCAGGATCAAGGGCCCGTCGATGGCGTCGGCACCGCTGGTGCCGACCACGGCGCTGACGACGGCGGCCAAGGCGCCGGCCAGCGCTATCATGACCATCCAGCGCTGCCACGGGCGGGCGCCCTGCTTGATCACCTTGTCATTGGCTTGCATGAATACCTCCTCGATCTTGTCATTGTGTGAGGGTGGTGGGGGGGGGGCTCAGCGCAGGCGTTCCAGCAGCTGGTAGTACCACATGCCGGCAGCCAGCAGGGTGTTGCCGAGACGGTCGCTGAACGGGACGCGCCAGTGACGGACATTGGCGAAGGCATCGAACTCCCGCCTGCTGCCGTCGACCGCCTCCGCGAGGATCTCGCCGACGAGGTGCGAGGTGGCGATGCCGTGCCCGGAGTAGCCCTGGGCGTAGTAGACGTGGGGGGAGAGCTTGCCGAGCATCGGCACGCGGTTGATCACGATCCCGGCGAGTCCCTGCCACTGGAAGTCGAGCGCCACGCCCTCGAGTTGGGGAAAGGTATGCTCCAGCCGCGGGCGCAGCTCGGCGGCGATGTCGTCTGATGTCCTTCCCGAGTAGTTCGCGCCGCCGCCGAAGAGCAGCCGCCGGTCGGCGGTGAGTCGGTAGTAGTCCAGCACGAAGCGGGTATCGTAGACGGCCAGGTCCTGGGGGTTGATCGCGTTGGCGGTGGCCTCGTCCAGCGGGGCGGTCGTGACGATGCCGAGCGAGGCGGGGAAGAGCTTGCCGCCGAGCCGCTGGCGCTCGAGGTGGTGGTAGGCGTTGCCGGCCAGGATCACGCTATCGGCCTCAACGCGGCCATGCT
This sequence comes from Halomonas sp. CKK8, assembly GCF_029625235.1. Taxonomy (NCBI): domain Bacteria; kingdom Pseudomonadati; phylum Pseudomonadota; class Gammaproteobacteria; order Oceanospirillales; family Halomonadaceae; genus Halomonas; species Halomonas sp. CKK8. The sequence continues at coordinate 1,305,738 of NZ_CP121193.1, forward strand.
CGCCGATGACGGCCGGGGATTCACCGTGCACCACCTCCACCACGGGGGACGCCTCGAAGATCCTGGCCCCCAGGCTTGCCGCTACCCGGGCCTCGCCCAGGCAGAGGTTCAGGGGGTGGAGGTGCATGTTGTAGTCGTTGCGCAGGGCACCGTGGTAGAGCCGCGTGCCGAGCACGTCTTCGACCCCTGCCTTGTCCAGCCAATGAACATGGTCGCCGATCCAGTGGGACTGGGAGGCGTTGTAGTCCCGTCGCAATGCCTTCAGATGGCTCGGCTGGTAGGCCGCCTGGAGATGGCCGTGCTTGAGGTCGCAGGGAATGGCGTATTTCGCGACACGCTCTCGGATGATGCGCTGGCCGCGCCAGCGCAGGTCCCAGACGAAATCGGCGGCCTCATCGCCGAGGGTGCGACGCATCTGGCGGCGCATGGCATCCTCGCCGGACAGGCTCCCGGTGACCTGGCCGCCGTTGCGTCCACTGGCCCCCCAGCCGATCTTGTTCGCCTCGATCACCGCCACCCGATAGCCCCGCTCGCTCAGCTCGACGGCCGTGGCCACGCCCGTGAAGCCGCCACCCACGATGGCGACGTCGACCCGGTGATGGCCCTCGAGCATGGGGTAATCGGATTCCCTGACGACGGACGCGGCGTAGTAGGACGGGGGGCGCGATTGGGCCATAAAAATACTCGCTGTAAGGTGTGATCACATGTGTGTGATCACACTAGCAGGGCCTTGAGAGCGTGGCAACCCGGCTGGGGCGGAGCCGCAGTGGCACCAGTTTGGGGTATGCTGGCGGGGTGTATGACGACGACATGGCAAGCCGATGGAGCAACAGACACAGGGCGAAGGATTCTCGCCGGATACCGCCGCCACCCGGCTGCATCGGGAGCTGCGGACGAGGCTCTGCGAGGGGGATTTTGCGCCGGGAGACCTGATCTCGATACGCCGTATCGCCACCGAGTACGGTACCAGCGCGATGCCCGCCCGTGAGGCCTTGCGCTGGCTGGTGACGGAGGGGGCACTGGTCTTCTCCGACAGCCGCAAGATCCGGGTCCCCGAGCTGAGCCGCGAGCGCTTTCACGAGGTGCTGTTCGCGCGCAAGAGTCTCGAGACCGAAGTCTCCCGCCAGGCCTTCCCCCGGCTGACCGCCGCGGACCGGGTTGAGCTCGAGGGCATCGATGCTCGGATCAATGCGGCCATCGAGGCCGGTGATATGCAGGCGTACATGCGTGGCAACCATCGCTTCCACTTCCTGATCTATCGACGCAGCCGCTCCCGGGTGCTGCTGCCCCTGGTCGAGCTCCTCTGGCTGCAGTACGGGCCCAGCATGCGACAGATCGGCACTCGCTGGGGCGCATCACGCATCGCCGATGACCATCATCGCGACGTGACCCAGGCCCTGTCCCGTGGCGACAGAGAGGGCTTCTGTAACGCCATTGCCGCCGATATCGAACAGGGAATGCGCCTCCTCGAGTAGGCCTGCCGCGTCGCGCGACGCGGCAGCCAAGGAGTAGTGGGCGCTCGAGGTCACACGTGGCGCAGGTACCAGTCGTACTCGAGCTTGCTGACCGCCTGCATGGCCTGGTCCCGCTCGGCTCGGCGGTTGGCCAGGAAGACCGCGAGGAAGTCCGCGCCCAGTGCCTCGGCCAGGGGCTCGCTCTGCTCCAGCAGGTCCAGGGCCTGGCACCAGCTGTTGGTCAGGCTGGGCGCGACCTGGTCATAGGCGTTGCCGGTGATGGCCGGCGGCGGTGTCAGCCGCTGCTGCAGCCCGTGGTCGATGGCGCCGAGCAGGGTCGCCAGCAGCAGGTAGGGGTTGACGTCGGCGCCGGCCACCCGGTGCTCGATGCGCCGCGCCGCGTTGGGTCCCGAGGGGATGCGCAGCGCCACCGAGCGGTTGTCGTAGCCCCAGGTCGGGGCCATGGGCACATAGAGTCCGGGCTGGAAGCGGCGGAAGGAGTTGAGGTTGGGGGCGAAGAGCGCCATGGAGGCCGGCATCAGCTCGAGCAGCCCGGCCACGGCGTGCTGCATCCGCGGCGTGCCGAGCGGGGCGCCGTCCTCGGCCGCGAAGACGTTATGCCCCGCCTCGTCGAGCAGGCTGATATGCACATGGGTGCCGTTGCCGGCCTCCTGCCCATAGGGCTTGGCCATGAAGGTGGCCTCGAAGCCATGGTGCAGGGCCACGCCCTTGATCAGGCGCTTGAGCAGCACCGCGCTGTCGCAGGCCGCGAGGGCATCATCGCAGTGGATCAGGTTGATCTCGAACTGTCCCGGGGCGCACTCCTTGAGGGCGGTATCCAGCGGCAACTGCTGGGTCCGGGCGGCGGCATGGATCTCCTCGAGCAGCTCGGCATACTCGTCGAGCTCGTTGATCGAGTAGAGCTGGCTCTGCGCGGCGCGTTCGCCGGTCGCCGGCGAGCAGGGCGGCTGGATCATGCCCAGGGCGTCCCGGCGGCGGTCGACGAGGCTGAACTCCATCTCCACGGCCACCACCGGCGTCAGCCCGGCGCGACGGAAACGCTCCAGCACCCGGGCGAGCACCTGGCGGGGGTCGGCGAAGAAGGGCGTCCCGTCGGCCTCGGTCATGGTCATCAGCAGCTGCGCCTGGCGGGCGTCGCGCAGCCAGGGACTGGGCATCAGGCTGCCCGCCACCGGTCGGCAGACCCGGTCGCTGTCGCCGATCGAGAGGCCCAGGCCCGTGGCCTCGATGGTATTGCCCAGGATATCCAGGGCGAACACCGAGGCCGGCAGGTTGACCCCGTCACGGAAGGCCTTCTCGAGGTTGTCGCGGGGGATGCGCTTGCCGCGCAGCACGCCGTTCAGGTCGCTGATCAGCAGGTCGACGCTGTCCACGTCGGGATGGCGGTCGAGGAAGTCGCGGGCTTCATCGGCTGGGGAGGACATGGGGCCACCTATCGGCTTCGGTTCATTGTTCGATGGCTGTCATCTTTGAAGCACACACCCATGTTGTCAAATCTTTTACGTATTTCGCCAGGCGTCGGCGACCTTTCGGACGTTTGCATGTCAATTTTATCCCATTATTACAGCCACCTGGTGGATATCTGTGGTGACAGGGTGTCGACGGGGGTTGGCAAGGTTAATCAACGGCGATATGTTGAGCAAAGCATAACAATCATCACGCGTGTTTCGAGGAGACTGCCATGCGCACCCGACCCCTGGTAGGCGTGATTGCCTGCCGGCGCGAGGTGGAAGGCCACCCCGCGCACATGGTCACCGACAAGTACCTCTCCGCCCTGCGCGACTATGGCCTGGCGCCGGTGATCCTGCCGGTATGGGAGGACGCGGTGGAGAGCGAGCTGCTGGCGTCGCTCGACGGCCTGCTGCTCACCGGCAGCTACACCAACGTCGAGCCGCAGCGTTACGGTGCCGAACGGGCCCCGGAGAACACCCGGGATGACCCCCATCGCGATGCCGCGGCGCTGGGCTGGATTCCCGCCGCCCTGGACCTGGGACTGCCGCTGCTGGGCATCTGCCGCGGCTTCCAGGAGCTCAACGTGGCCTTTGGCGGCACCCTTCACCAGGCGGTACAGCGGGTGCCGGACATGCTCGACCACCGTGAGCCGGAGGGCGACCGCGAGGCGAAGTATGCCCCGAGCCACGACATCACCTTGGTGCCCGGCGGACGGCTCGCCGCGCTCCATCCCGAGCCGGCGTGCCGGGTCAACTCCCTGCACCAGCAGGGCATCGCCGAGCTGGGGCCAGGGCTCGTCGCCGAGGCCCTGGCCCCGGACGGGCTCGTCGAGGCGGTCTCGGTCGCCGGTGCCCCTGGCTTCGCCCTGGCGGTGCAGTGGCACCCCGAATGGAAGCCCCGCGAGCACCCGCTCTACGACGCCCTGTTCCGGGCCTTCGCCGCGGCCTGCCAGGCCCATCGCGGTGCCCGCCTTCCGTCACCCGCCGTCGGCGCCTGAGGCCGTCGCCCTGACCCGGAGGAGCATCATGTCGCAGTCGCTTCAGGCACTGGACCGTGCCCACCACCTGCACCCCTTCACCGATTTCAAGGCGCTGGGCGAGGAGGGCAGCCGCATCATCGAACGTGCCGAGGGGGTCTACATCTTCGACGCCGAGGGCAACCGGGTCCTCGACGGCATGGCGGGCCTGTGGTGCGTCAACCTGGGCTACGGGCGCGAGGAGCTGGTCACGGCCGCCGCCGAGCAGATGCGCCGGCTGCCCTACTACAACAACTTCTTCAAGACCACGCACCCGCCGGCGGTGAAGCTCGCCGAGAAGCTCTGCGCGTTGGCGCCGGCGCACCTCAACCACGTCTTCTTCACCGGCTCCGGTTCCGAGGCCAACGACACCGTGCTGCGCATGGTGCGCCGCTACTGGTCACTCAAGGGCAGGCCCGAGAAGCAGTGGGTGATCGGTCGCGAGAACGGCTACCACGGCTCCACCGTGGCCGGCATGAGCCTGGGCGGCATGGCGCCGATGCATGACCAGGGTGGCCCCTGCGTGCCGGGCATCACCCATGTGCGTCAGCCCTGGTGGTTCGGGGAAGGCCGTCCCGAGGGCCAGGATCCCGAGGCCTTCGGCCGTGAGTGCGCGGCCGCCATCGAGGAGAGGATCCTCGAGCTCGGCGAGGAGAAGGTCGCGGCCTTCATCGCCGAACCGGTGCAGGGCGCCGGCGGCGCCATCATGCCGCCGGAAAGCTACTGGCCGGCGGTCAAGGCGGTGCTGGCCAAGTACGACATCCTGCTGGTGGTGGACGAGGTGATCTGCGGCTTCGGCCGCCTCGGCGAGTGGTTCGGCAGCGTCCACTATGATCTCGCCCCCGACCTGGTGCCCATCGCCAAGGGACTCTCGTCCGGCTACCTGCCGATCGGCGGGGTACTGGTCGGCGACCGGGTCGCCGACACCCTGGTCGAGGAGGGCGGCGAGTTCTTTCACGGCTTCACCTACTCGGGTCACCCGGTGTGCGCCGCGGTGGCGCTGAAGAACCTGGAGCTCATGGAGGCCGAGGGCGTGGTCGAGCGGGTCCGCGACGAGCTGGGGCCCTACCTGGCACGCCGCTGGGCCACGCTGTCCGACCACCCCCTCGTCGGCGAGGCCCGCTCGCTGGGGCTGATGGGCGCCCTGGAGCTCATCAGCCCCGCCAGCGGCGAGCGCTTCGACAAGGCCCTCGCCGCCGGCAACCTGTGCCGCGACATCAGCTTCCGCCGTGGCCTGGTGATGCGCTCGGTGGGTGATACGATGATCATCGCCCCGCCCCTGGTGATTACCCGCGAGCAGATCGATGACCTGGTGACCCTGGCCCGTGAGGCGCTGGACGAGACCGCCCGGTGCCTGGCGGCGAGGGTCGCCGACGAACCGCAACCCGAGGAGAGATCCGCATGAGCCGTCCCGCATCCCCCAAGACCCTGGCCGACTGGGAGGCCCTGGCCGCCGGCCTGTCCCTCGAGTCGCGCGCCTTCATCGACGACGCCTTCGTCGAGGCCGCCAGCGGCGAGACCTTCGACACCCTCAACCCGGCCACCGGCGAGCGCCTGGCCCGGGTGGCCAGCTGCGACGCCGCCGACGCCGAGATCGCCGTGGGCCATGCCCGGGCGGCCTTCGACGGCGGCGCCTGGTCGCGCCTGGCGCCGGGGCGGCGCAAGAAGGTGCTGCTGCGCCTGGCCGACCTGATGGAAGCCAACAAGCACGAGCTGGCGCTGCTCGACACCCTGGACATGGGCAAGCCGGTGGGCAGCTCGCTGGGCGACATGGCCGGGGCCATCGGCTGCATCCGCTACCAGGCGGAGTGCATCGACAAGCTCTACGGCGAGGTGGCGCCCACCGGCGAGGAGACCCTGGCGCTGGTGCTGCGCGAGCCGCTGGGCGTGGTGGCCTCCATCGTGCCCTGGAACTTCCCGCTGATGATGACCGCCTGGAAGATCGCCCCGGCGCTGGCCGCCGGCAACAGCGTCATCCTCAAGCCCTCGGAGAAGTCGCCACTCTCGGCGCTGCGCCTGGCCCAGCTGGCCCGTGAGGCGGGGCTGCCCCGCGGCGTCTTCCAGGTGCTGCCGGGCTTCGGCCACACCGTGGGCAAGGCGCTGGCGCTCTCCATGCAGGTCGACTGCCTGGCCTTCACCGGCTCCACCGGCGTGGGCAAGCAGCTGATGCAGTATGCCGGCCAGTCCAACCTCAAGCGCCTCTATCTGGAGTGCGGTGGCAAGAGCCCCAATCTGGTCTTCGCCGATTGCAAGGATCTTGACCGCGTGGCCCGCCATGCCGCCGAGGCGATCTTCCATAACCAGGGGGAGGTGTGCATCGCCGGTTCCCGCCTGCTGGTGGAGAACACGATCCGCGAGGCCTTCGTCGAGAAGGTGCTGGCGGCGGCGGAGGCGATGCAGCCCGGCGACCCGCTCGACCCCGAGAGCTTCATGGGCGCGATCGTCGACGAGGCGCAGCATCAGCGCATCCTCGACTATATCCGTCGGGGCGTCGAGGAGGGGGCCAGGCTGCGCTGCGGTGGCGAGGCCCTGGAGGGCCAGGGGTTGTTCATCCCGCCCACGGTCTTCGACGGCGTGACCCCGGCGATGGCCATCGGCCGCGAGGAGGTCTTCGGCCCGGTGCTCTCGGTGTTTGGCTTCGACAGCGAGGAGGAGGCCGTCGCCATGGCCAACGACAGCGACTTCGGCCTGGCCGCGGGCCTGTGGAGCCAGGACATCGACCGCATCATGCGCGTGACGCGTCGGCTGGCCTCCGGCCAGGTGTTCGTCAACAACTGGGCCGGCGGGGACCAGACCATGCCCTTCGGCGGGGTCAAGCAGTCCGGCAACGGCCGCGACAAGTCCCACCACTCCCTGGAGGAGTACTCCGACCTCAAGAGCGTGTGGATGTCACTCGCCACCTGACCCGCGTTTACCCTGCACGACACGACGAGGCCGGCACCCGGGTGCCGGCCTCTTTTTATACCAACTATAATAACTGTACAGCTATTGCATAGCTTTTTGCCGTCGGGGGGAGTAGGCTGAAGGGACATTCCTGGCAGGAGACTGCGCCATGTTCGGACTCTTCAAGAGCGACCCGTCGAAGAAGCTGCAGAAGGCCTACGAGCAGAAGCTCGAGCAGGCCATGCTGGCCGCGCGCAACGGCGACATGCGCGCCAACGCCTCCCTGACCGAGGAGGCGGAGGCACTGCGCGAGGAGATCGAGAAGCTCAAGTCGTCCTGAGGGACGGGTCAGAAGGTCCGCGCCGGGGTCGCGCAGCTGACCAGCCGGCAGGGCTCGCGGCCGGGGTTGCGGAAGCGGTGGGGCACGTTGGTCTCGAAGTAGTAGGCCTCGCCGGCTCCCAGCACCCGGGAGTCGGCGCCAATGGTGATCTCGATCTCGCCCTCCAGCACCACCCCGGCCTCCTCGCCCTGGTGGGCGATCATCTCGCGGCCGGTGTCGGCCCCGGGCGGATAGGTCTCGATCATGAAGGCCAGGGCCCGATCGCGGCGATCGGCGCCCACCAGCTTGTAGATGACGTCGCCCGAGCCCACGTCGGCCAGCTCCTCGGCCGAGTAGAACACCCGCCGGCCGTTCTCCAGGTCCATGGTGAAGAAGTCCCCGACGCTCATGGGAATGGCGTCGAGGATCTTCTTCAGCGAGCTGACCGAGGGGCTCACCTTGCCCTGCTCGATCAGCGACAGGCTGGAGTGGGTGACCCCGCAGCGCTTGGCCAGCTCGCGCTGGGAGATGCCCTTCAGGGTGCGCAGGGCGCGCAGTCGCGCGCCGACATCATCCGACATCCGGTTCTCCTTCCCTCAGCGCGGGCTCAGCACAGCGCGTCGAGCTTCTCTTTCAGCAGGGCATTCACCTGCTGGGGGTTGGCGGTACCCCGCGAGGCCTTCATCACCTGGCCGACGAAGTAGCCGATCATCTTGCCGCGCTTGTCGGGCTCGGCATCCCGGTACTGGGCCACCTGGGCGGGGCTGTCCGCAATGACCTGGTCGATCATCGCCTCGATGGCGCCGGTGTCGGTGACCTGCTTGAGCCCCTTGGCCTCGATCACCTCGTCGGCACTATTGGCGTCACCCCCGCCCTCGCCGTTCCACAGCGCCTGGAAGACCTGCTTGGCGGCCTTGCCGTTGATGGTGTCATCCATCACCCGCGCGATGAGTCCGCCGAGCTGGGTCGCCGAGACCGGGCTGTCCTGGATCGGCAGGCCCTCGCGGTTCAGCGCGCCGGAGAGCTCGCCCTGCACCCAGTTGGCGGCCTGCTTGGCATCGCCGCAGGCGTCCTTGACCGCCTCGAAGTACTCGGCCATCTCGCGGCTCGCCGAGAGCACCCCGGCGTCATAGGCGGAGAGTCCCAGCGCATCCTGGAAGCGGGCGCGCTTGTCGGCGGGCAGCTCCGGCAGGTTATCGCGCAGGTGGTCGACATAGGCCCGGTCGAGCACCACCGGCAGCAGGTCGGGGCAGGGGAAGTAGCGGTAGTCGTTGGCTTGCTCCTTGGTGCGCATGCTGCGGGTCTCGTCCCGCTCCGGGTCGAACAGGCGAGTCTCCTGGACCACCTCGCCGCCATCCTCGATCAGCTCGATCTGGCGCTCCACCTCGAAGGCGATGGCGCGCTCGACGAAGCGGAAGGAGTTGACGTTCTTGATCTCGGCGCGGGTGCCGAAGCTCGCCTGCCCCCGGGGGCGCACCGAGACGTTGACGTCGCAGCGCATCGAGCCCTCGGCCATGTTGCCGTCTGAGATCCCCAGGTAGGTCACGATCGAGTGGATCGCCTTGAGATAGGCGGCGGCCTCCTTCGCCGAGCGCATGTCCGGCTCCGAGACGATCTCCAGCAGCGGGGTGCCGGCGCGGTTGAGGTCGATCCCGGTCATGCCGTGGAAGTCCTCGTGCAGCGACTTGCCGGCATCCTCCTCGAGGTGGGCGTGGTGCACGCGGATGCGCTTGGTCGCGCCATCCTCCAGGGTGATCTCCACCTCGCCGGGGCCGACGATGGGGTGATACATCTGGCTGGTCTGGTAGCCCTTGGGCAGGTCCGGGTAGAAGTAGTTCTTGCGGTCGAACACCGAGACCTCGGGGATCTCGGCGTGGATCCCCAGCCCGAACTGCACGGCCATGGCCACCGCGGCCTCGTTGAGCACCGGCAGCACGCCGGGCAGCCCCAGGTCCACGGCGCACGCCTGGCTGTTGGGTTCGGCGCCGAAGGCGGTGGAGGCGCCGGAGAAGATCTTCGAGCGGGTGGCGAGCTGGACGTGGACCTCCAGCCCGATCACGGTTTCCCATTGCATCACAGGGTCTCCTCGGCAAGCGCGGGACGACGCAGGTGCCAGTCGGTGGCCTGCTGGAACTGGTGGGCGACGTTGAGCAGCCGCGCCTCGGCGAAGTGGGTGCCCAGGATCTGCAGGCCCACGGGGCGGCCTTCCGCCGGGCGGCCGCCCACGAAGCCGGCCGGCACGCTGATGCCGGGGATGCCCGCCAGGTTGATGGCGATGGTGTAGATGTCCTGCAGGTACATCGAGACCGGGTCCTTCTTCGCCCCCAGGTCGAAGGCCGGGGTCGGCGAGGCCGGCCCCATCAGCACGTCGACCTCGTCGAAGGCGTCGAGGAAGTCCTGGCGGATCAGCCGGCGGACCTGCTGGGCCTTCTTGTAGTAGGCATCGAAGAAGCCCTCGGAGAGGGTGTGGGTGCCCATCAGGATGCGCCGCTTGACCTCCTCGCCGAAGCCCTCGGCCCGCGAGCGCTTGTAGAGGTCGGTCAGGTCGGCGGGGGCCTCGCAGCGGTGGCCGAAGCGCACCCCGTCGTAGCGCGACAGGTTGGAGGAGGCCTCCGCCGGGGCGATGACGTAGTAGGCCGGGATGGCGTAGTGGGTGTGCGGCAGGCTGACCTCGCGCACCGTGGCGCCCAGCGACTCGTAGACGCGGATCGCCTCGCGCACGGCGCCCTCTACCGCGGGGTCGAGGCCCTCGCCGAAGTATTCCCGGGGCAGGCCGATCTTAAGCCCGGCCAAGGGGGCGTCGAGCTCCTCGGTGTAGTCGGGCACGCCGCGGGCCACGCTGGTGGAGTCGCGCAGGTCATGGCCGGCGATGGCGGTGAGCAGGCGGGCGCAGTCCTCGGCGGTGCGCGCCATGGGGCCGGCCTGGTCGAGGCTCGAGGCGTAGGCAATGATGCCGTAGCGCGAGACCCGCCCGTAGGTGGGCTTCAAGCCGGTGATGCCGCAGAAGGCGGCCGGCTGGCGGATCGAGCCGCCGGTGTCGGTGCCCATGGCGGCGGGCACCAGGCCCGCGGCCACGGCGGCGGCACTGCCGCCGGAGCTGCCGCCCGGCACGGCGTCCCGGTCCCAGGGGTTCTTCACCGGCCCGAAGAAGCTGTTCTCGTTGGAGGAGCCCATGGCGAACTCGTCCATGTTGGTCTTGCCCAGGCTCACGGTACCGGCGGCCTTGAGCTTCTCGACCACGGTGGCGTCATAGGGGGCGATGAAGTTGTCGAGCATCCTCGAGCCGGCACTGGTCTTGACGCCCTCGGTGCAGAAGATGTCCTTGAGCGCTAGGGGCACGCCGGTCAGCGGGCCGGCGTTGCCGGCGGCGCGGGCGGCATCGGCCCGGTCGGCGGCGGCCAGGGCCTGCTCGGCGGTCACGGAAATGAAGCTGTTGAGGTCGCCGTCGAGGCGCTCGATGCGCGCGAGCAGCGCCTGGGTGAGCTCGCGGCTGGAGAACTCGCCGGTGGCGAGGCCGGCGGCGAGTTCCGTCAGAGTCTTGTCATGCATGGGCCCTGGGCTCCGTGATGGCTTGCCGGAAACGAATGGGAGTGGCTCGGGTCATTCGACGACCCGCGGGACCAGGTAGAGGCCCTGTTCCACCGCCGGGGCGCAGCGCTGGAAGCGGTCGCGCTGGTCGGTCTCGGTGACCTCGTCGGCGCGCAGCCGCTGGGTGGTCTCCAGGGGGTGGGCCAGCGGGGCAACCCCCTCGGTGTCCAGGGTCTGGAGCTGGTCGACCATCGCCAGGATGCGGCCCAGGTCGTCCAGGTAGTGGGCGGCCTCGTCGTCGTCCAGGCCGAGCCGGGCCAGGTGGGCGGCCCTGAGAACGTCTGCGTGTTCAAGCGCCATGATCGGATGTCCTCGACAGGCAGTGGGGTCTGGGAAATGACCGCAGAAGGTACCACATCCGCCGCCTCGCTGGCAGGTCCGGGAATGCCGCGCGCCGCGGGACTTTGCTTGCTGCCGGTAGGCCGCGGTGATACCGTTTGCGTCCGCACAGGGTTCCCGGACTGCACTAGGTAACGACTCCATGTTCAAACGCTTGAGGGGGCTGTTTTCCAGCGATCTGTCGATCGATCTGGGGACGGCCAATACGCTGATCTATGTCCGCGGTCGCGGCATCGTGCTCGATGAGCCATCGGTCGTGGCGATTCGCCAGTCCGGCAACATGCGCAGCGTGGCCGCGGTGGGGGCCGATGCCAAGCGCATGCTGGGTCGCACCCCCGGCAACATCACCGCCATCCGCCCGATGAAGGACGGCGTGATCGCCGACTTCACCGTCACCGAGCAGATGCTGCAGTACTTCATCCGCAAGGTGCACCAGAGTACCTTCCTGACGCCGAGCCCCCGCGTGCTGGTCTGCGTGCCCTGCATGTCGACCCAGGTCGAGCGCCGCGCCATCAAGGAGTCCGCCGAGGGCGCAGGGGCCCGCGAGGTGTTCCTGATCGAGGAGCCCATGGCGGCCGCCATCGGTGCCGGCCTGCCGGTGGAGGAGGCCCAGGGCTCGATGGTCGTCGACATCGGCGGTGGCACCAGCGAGATCGCCATCATCTCGCTCAACGGCGTGGTCTACTCGGAGTCGATCCGCGTCGGCGGCGACCGCTTCGACGAGGCGATCATCGCCTACGTGCGCCGCCACTACGGCAGCCTGATCGGCGAGGCCACCGCCGAGCGCATCAAGGAGGAGATCGGCTGCGCCTATCCGGGCGGCGAGCTGCGCGAGATCGACGTGCGCGGCCGCAACCTGGCCGAGGGCATCCCGCGCAGCTTCACCCTCAACTCCCACGAGATCCTCGACGCCCTCCAGGAGACCCTCGGCTCCATCGTTGCCGCGGTGAAGAGCGCCCTCGAGCAGTCGCCACCCGAGCTCGCCTCGGACATCGCGGAACGCGGCCTGGTGCTGACCGGCGGCGGGGCGCTGCTGCGCGACCTCGACAAGCTGATCGCCGAGGAGACCGGCCTGCCGGTGATCGTCGCCGAGGACCCGCTGACCTGCGTGGCCCGGGGCGGTGGCAAGGCCCTGGAGATGATCGACCAGCACACCTTCGAGCTGCTTTCCAGCGACTGACTCGGGGGGGACGCCCTATCAAGCCGCTGTTCTCGCATGGACCGCTGCCGGGCTATCGCATGCTGCTGTGCGTGATCCTGGCGTCGGCGCTGATGTTCGCCGATACGCGCTTCACCCGCATGGAGCCCGTGCGGGCGCAGCTCTCCACCCTAGTGGCCCCCATCCAGTGGCTTGTCAGCCTGCCCAGTGACGTCCTCAACTGGGCCTCGCTGGCGCTCTCCGATCAGCGAGCCCTGGTGGACGAGAATCGTCGCCTGCGCGAGCAGATCCTGACGCTGTCGCACCGCGTGCAGCGCATGGCCAGCCTGACCGCCGAGAACGTGCGGCTGCGGGAGCTGCTCGCGGCCACCCGTCAGCGCGACATGCCCTACATCACCGCCGAGCTGCTCTCGCTGGACCCCGACCCCTTCACTCACCAGATGGTCATCGACCGCGGTCGCCGGGACGGGGTCTACGTCGGCCAGCCGGTGCTGGATGCCTCGGGGCTGGTCGGCCAGATCACCGCCACCTCGGCCTATTCCAGCCGGGTGCTGCTGCTGGCGGATGCGAGCCACGCCCTGCCGGTGCAGGTCAACCGCAACGGGCTGCGCTTCATCCTCCAGGGGTCGGGCAGCTACGACGCCCTCAATGTCACGCATGTGCCTGACACCGCCGACATCCGCGCGGGCGACCTGCTGACCACCTCGGGCCTGGGCGGGCGCTTCCCGCCGGGCTACCCGGTGGCCAGGGTCGCCGACGTGGTCCATGACCCTGGCCAGCCCTTCGCCCGGGTCACCGCCGCGCCCGTGGCACAGCTTCAGCGTTCGCGCCACTTCCTGCTGCTCTTTCCGCCCGCGCCGCCCGCCGCGCCCCCGGAGGGCGAGCTGGCCGCCCCGGCCCTCGAGGCGGCCCGTCGCATCGGCACGGCGGCGACCGACGAGGAGGCGCCCTGATGGCCACATCCCCGCCCGCCAACCTGCTGTGGATCTGGGTGACCCTGCTGTTGTCCCTGTGCCTGCAGGTGATGCCGCTGGCCGATGGCTGGCAGGTATGGCGCCCCGACTGGCTGGGCCTGATGCTGATCTACTGGTGCATGCGCGAGCCGCTGCGGGTCGGCGTCTTCCACGGCTTCGTGCTGGGCCTGCTGATGGATCTCATCGAGGGCGCGCCGCTCGGGCAGAATGCCCTGTTGCTGTCGCTGCTGGCCTTCCTCTGCGCCCTGGTCTATGCGCGCTTCCGGGCCTATTCGCTGGTCCAGCAGGCGGTGCTGATCTTCGTGCTGCTGGGCATGGTCCAGCTGGCCGAGCAGTGGCTCAGGGCCCTCTTCGGGCCCGTCTCGATGCACCTCTCCTTCCTGCTCTCAGCGCTGATCGGGGCGGTGCTCTGGCCCTGGCTGACCACCCTGTTCGAGGCGCTGGGACGCCGCCTCGCCCGCGACTGATCCTCTTGCCACCCGATCTGGAGCCGCCATGCCCCCCGACCCCGTGCTCTGCCTGGCCTCGGCCTCGCCGCGCCGCCGCGACCTGCTCGCCACGATCGGCGTGGCGGTGGAGGTGCGTCCCGTGGACATCGACGAGACGCCGGGCGCCGGCGAGGCGGCGCACGACTATGTGCTCCGCCTGGCCCGTGAGAAGGCCCTGGCCGGCGCCCGCCACTCGGCGCTCCCCGTCCTGGGGTCGGATACCGCCGTGGTGTGCGACGGTGCGATCCTCGGCAAGCCGGCGGGGTGCGAGCAGGCCGCGACCATGCTGCGGGGGCTGGCCGGCCGTGCCCACGAGGTGCTCACCGGGGTGGCGGTCACCGGCCCCGCCGGGCTGCTCACGGCCTGCGTGACCACCCGCGTCTTCCTGCGCCCGATCAGCGACGCCGAGCTCGCCGCCTACTGGGCCACCGGGGAGCCGGCGGACAAGGCCGGCGGCTATGCCATCCAGGGTCTGGCGGCGGTGTTCGTCGAGCACATCGAGGGGAGCCACTCGGCGGTGGTGGGGCTGCCGCTCTTCGAGACCGCCGAGCTGATGGCCCGGCAGGGCGTGCCGCTCTGGAACGGGGCGCTCCCGAGCGGGCCTATGTCATAATGGCCGCAGACTTTTCTGGACAAGGATTTCCGCATGAGCGGTGAAGTACTCATCAACCTGACGCCGATGGAAACCCGCGTCGCCGTGGTGGAGAACGGCGTGCTGCAGGAGGCCTTCATCGAGCGGGCCCGGCGCCGCGGCATCGTCGGCAACATCTACAAGGGCAAGGTGGTGCGCGTGCTGCCGGGCATGCAGGCCGCCTTCGTCGACATCGGCCTGGACCGGGCCGCCTTCATTCACGCCCACGAGGTGATGCCCCCCGGCACCCCGGCCGACGAGCAGGTCTCCATTGCCCAGCTGCTCCACGAGGGCCAGGCCCTGGTGGTGCAGGTGACCAAGGACCCGATCGGCTCCAAGGGGGCGCGTCTGACCACCCACCTCTCGGTGCCCTCGCGCTACCTGGTCTACATGCCCGATTCGCCCCACCACGGGGTCTCCCAGCGCATCGAGGACGATATGGAGCGCGAGCGCCTGCGCGGGCTGGTGGAGGCGGCCGGCAGCGAGCAGCAACTGGAGGTGACCGGCGGCTTCATCGTGCGCACCGCCGCCGAGGGCGTCGGCGTCGAGGAGCTTGCCGCCGACATGCACTTCCTGCTGCGCCTGTGGCGGCGGGTGAGCGAGCGCAAGGTGACCGCCCCGGCCCCCAGCGTGGTCTACGACGACCTGCCGCTGTTCATGCGCACCCTGCGCGATGTCATGCGCGACGACATCGAGAAGGTGCGCATCGACTCCCGGGAGAACTACGTCAAGCTGATCGAGTTCGCCCAGGAGTTCATGCCCGCGGCGGTGGAGCGCATCGAGCACTATGCCGGCGAGCGGCCGATCTTCGACCTGTTCAGCGTCGAGGACGAGATCCAGAAGGCGCTGGGGCGCAAGGTGCAGCTCAAGTCGGGCGGGTATCTCGTCATCGATCCCACCGAGGCGATGACCACCATCGACGTCAACACCGGCGGCTACGTGGGCCATCGCAACCTCGAGGAGACGATCTTCAAGACCAACCTCGAGGCCGCCACCGCCATCGCCCGCCAGCTGCGGCTGCGCAATCTCGGCGGCATCATCATCATCGACTTCATCGACATGGACGACCCGGAGCACCAGCGCCAGGTACTGCGCATGCTCGAGAAGTCGCTGGAGCGCGACCACGCCAAGACCAAGTGCACCGGCGTCACCGAGCTGGGCCTCGTCCAGCTGACCCGCAAGCGCACCCGGGAGAGCCTGGAGCAGACGCTGTGCGAGCCCTGTCCGACCTGCGCGGGGCGCGGCACCCTCAAGACCCCGGAGTCGGTCTGCTACGAGATCTTCCGCGAGATCCTGCGCGAGGACCGGGCCTACAGCGCCGAGACCTATGCCGTGCTGGCCTCCCAGGCGGTGGTGGATCGCCTGCTCGACGAGGAGTCCGCCGCGGTGGCCGACCTGGAGGAGTTCATCGGCAAGCCGATCCGCTTCCAGGTGGAGACCCACTACTCCCAGGAGCAGTACGACATCGTGCTGATGTGAGCCCATGTCCCTGACCCGCCTGGTCGCTCGTTGGCTGTTGACCCTGGTGGCGCTGCTGCTGGCGCTGCTGGCGGTGCTGACCCTGGTCCTGCGCCTGCTGCCGGTACTGCTCGAGACGCAGGGCCCGCGGCTGGAGCGCCTGCTCTCCGCGCGCTTCAACGCGGTGGTGGAGGTGGACGCGCTGACGGCCGGCCTGCAGCGGTACGACCCGCACCTGGCCATCGACGACCTGCAGATCCGCTCCCGGGAGGGGCTGGGGCACGTCCCGCTGCTCGAGGTGGAGCAGGCCGAGCTGCGCCTGGACAGCCTCGCCAGCCTGGCTGCCGGCGTCCCCCTGGTGGCCGATGCCCGGCTGCAGGGCGTGACCGTGCACCTCTACCAGGACGAGGCTGGGCGGTGGCACTGGCCGGCCCCCGCGGAGCTTCCCCCCGAACTGGTCCCCGAGACCACCTTCGACCTCGAGCGCCTCGACTTCTGGGTCGGCATGCTGCTGCGCCAGAGCGCCTGGGTCGAGGAGGTCAGCCTGGTGCTGCATGGCCGCAAGGAGCGCGCCGTGCTCAAGGCGCCCCGGCTGGTGATGACGGGGGACGCCCGGCGCACCCACCTCGAGGGCGAGGTGCTGGTGGAGGGGCAGCGCGAGCAGGCCATCCGGGCGGTGATGGAACTGGTCCCCGGGCCGTCCGGGCTGCGCGACTTCAGCGCGGCCCTGCAGGCCGAGATGCGGCTCGACAGCCTGCTGGGGCTCTCCGAGGTGCTGGGCTATGGCGACGCCCTGCGCCTGGAGGCGGCCAGTGGCGAGGCGCGCCTGTGGGGCCGCTGGCATGCCGGCCGGCTGGCCGACCTGCGCCTCGACGTCGAGGCCCCGCTGCTGGCCCTGGCTCAGCCCGAGTCCGCCGACGAGGCGTCGCCACCGGCCATCGTGCTCAACCGTGTCTCGGCCCGCGGCCAGTGGCTGCGCGAGGCGTCGGGCTGGCAGGCCTGGCTCGAGGGCGATGCGCGCAGTGCCGACTGGGCCCGCCCCGACGGGGAAGGCGACGCGGCGGCCACGGGGCCGGCCGTGCCCCGCTACTGGCATGCCCGCAGCCGCGACGATGGCTGGTGGCTCAACACCAGCGAGTTCGACCTCGGGGCCCTGGCCGCCTGGCGCGACCGGCTGCCGCTGCCGGAGGCCCTGGCGCGGGTCATCGACAGCCTCGACCCGCGCGGACGGGTCACCGGCCTGGGGCTGGGCCGCGAGGGCGGCGACTGGGTCGCCCGGGCGTCGGCCTCAGAGGTGGCGGTCTCCCCCTGGCAGCATGCCCCCGGAGGCGGCCCTCTGGACGTCTGGGTGACCTCCCGGGACCTCAGGGGCCACGTCGAGTTCGCCGGCCGCGACAGCCGGCTGCACTTTCCGCGGGTGTTCGGCTCGCCCATGGCGCTCTCCCGGGCCAGCGGCGTGATCGACTGGGCCTACGATGGCCCGCGCAGTTTCATCAGCGGGCGCGAGCTCGAGGTCGAGTGGAACGGGGCCCGGGTCGAGGGCGGCTTCGGGCTCTCGGTGGGCGGTGGCCAGCGCGGCGGCTTCGGGCTCCAGCTCGACCTGCACGACGTGGACGCCATCGAGACCCCGCTGGTCGACTGGCTGCCGGTGGGCGTGCTGGGGCCGGAGCTCACCGACTGGCTGGTCGAGGGGGTCGCCGGCCGGGTGCCGGAGGGCTCGCTGCGCCTCCATGTGCCGCTGAGCCGTGAGGGAGTGAAGGTCGAGCCGGCCCTGGAACTGGCCCTGGCGGTGGAGGAGGGGCGACTCTCCTTCGCGCCCGGCTGGCCGGCCCTCGAGGGGGTCGGCGGGCGGCTGAGGATGGCCGACGGGACCCTGACGGCGGAGGTGGAGCGCGCCGAGAGCCTGGGGGTCGAGGCACGCGGCGGCGAGGTTCGTCTGGCGGACGAGCGACTCGCGGTGAGCGGTGAGCTCGAGGCCTCCGCCGAGGCGCTGCGCCGCTACCTGCTGGCGCTGCCCGTGGAGGGCATGGAGGCAGTGGAGGCGTGGCAGGGCGAGGGCCTGGCCTCCGGTACCCTGGACCTGGCCCTGACCCTGGGCGAGCCCGGCTCCCTGGAGCTTGACATCGCCACCGAGGCGGACTTCCCGAGGCTCGTCCATGCCCCCCTGGCGCTGGCGTTCCGTGAGCTCCAGGGCCCGCTCGCCTGGCGTCAGCGCGGCGAGGAGGGCGGCCTGGAGGGGCGCCTGGCAGGGCGGCTCCTGGGCGGGCCCGTGACCAGCGAGTTCGACACCCTGGCCGGGGGGCTCGACCTCGCCGGCACCGCCGAGGCAGAGGCCATCGCCGAGTGGAGTGGCATGCCGGTCCTCGGCGGCCTGATGGAGGGCCAGCTGCCCTGGCAGGGCCGCCTTTCGCTCGGCGACGAGGGCGCCTCGCTGCGCCTCGACAGTGGCCTGGAGGGGCTGGCCATCGCCCTGCCCGAGCCGCTGGGCAAGCGCCGCGAGGCACGCCTGCCCCTGCAGCTGACCTTCGACCTGGCCGGGGGGCGCCTCGATGGCCGCCTGGGCGACCGGCTGGGCCTGCGCTGGCGCGAGCTCGATGGGGGCGCCTCCGGGCAGGGGCAGGCATGGCTGGGGCGGCGGCCGGACGCCTGGCCCCGCGAGCCCGGCTGGCGCGTCGAGGCCTACCAGCCGCGACTGCCGCTGGCCGACTGGGCCCGTGCCCTGTCGCCGCTGGTCGCCCGGGGGGGCCGCGGAGAGGGGAGTCGTGGCGCACCGGCGGCACTCTCCTCGCTGTCCCTCCGCACCGACTGCCTGCAGGTGCAGTCACGCTGCCTGGGTTCGCTGGCGGTGGAGGGGGGGCCCCGCGGCGGGGGCTGGGAGCTGGACCTGGACGGCAGCCTGGCCAGCGGCCACCTGTCGTATCGCCCCGCCCTGGGGGAGCCCCTGGATATCGCGCTGGAACGGCTGGCACTGGACGCCCTGGTGCCGCCGGCCAGCGGCGGCGGCCAGCTGCTGGACGAGCTCGATGTACCGCCCGACGCGACCCCGCTGCCGGAGGGCCTTGACGCCGTGCCCGACGGGCGGCTGCGGATCGCCGAGATCGCCTGGCAGGGGCAGCGCCTCGGCCCCTTCAACGGACGCTGGCGGTCGTCGGCCGACCGGCTGGTGGTCGATCCGCTGGGCCTGACGCTCGGCCAGATCAGCGCCCATGGCAACCTGGTGTGGGAAGCGAGCGGGGCCGGCGACAGCCTGACCCGGGCGCGGCTCGACCTGGACGGTCGGGACCTGGGCACTGCCCTGGCGGTGCTGGGCCAGCCGGTGGCCGTGCGCAGCGCCGAGACCCGGGTGAGGAGCCAGCTAGCCTGGCCGGGGGCCCCCTGGCAGTTCGCCCTGGCCCGCTCGCGGGGCAGTCTCGAGGTGGCGCTGCGCGATGGGCGCTTCGTCAACATCGAGTCGCCCTCGGCGCGGGTCGTCGGCCTGCTCAACGTCGACAACCTGCTGCGCCGGCTGAGGCTCGACTTCTCCGATGTCACCGGCCAGGGGACTGCCTTCGATCGTGTCACCGGTGAAGCTACCCTGTATGGTGGAGTGCTGGAAACTCGCGGGCCGGTGGAGATCGAGGGGCCGGCGACCCGTTTCACCCTCGACGGCAGCGTCGACCTGGCGCGCCGGGAACTCGACCAGCGCCTGGCCGTCACAGTGCCGGTGAGCAGCAACCTGCCGCTGGCGGCGGTTCTGGCCGGCGCCCCGGTGGTGGGGGGTGCCCTGTTCCTCGCCGACAAGCTGTTCGGCGACGCCATCGACCGCGTGACCCGAATCCACTACCGCGTGCAGGGCCCCTGGACCTCACCGCGGATCTCTCTGGAAAGTGCCGAATGACATCACAGACTCACGCCATGCTCGACGAGGCCTCCGCTGTTCTGCTGACGCCCGGCGGCCTCGACCTCGCGGCCCTCGATGACGGGCTCGGCCACGCCATGGGCCCGGGAACCGACTATGCCGACCTCTACTTCCAGCGCAGCTGGCACGAGGGCTGGGTGCTGGAGGACGGCGAGGTCAAGGAGGCCAGCTACAACATCGACGGTGGTGTCGGGGTGCGCGCCCTGGCCGGCGAGAAGACCGGCTTCGCCTACTCCAACCAGATCACCGCCGATGCCCTGGCCGAGACCGGTCGCACCGCCGCCGGGATCGTGCGCCGCGGCGAGCGGCTGGCGGTGGCGCCGGGCGTGGCCATGGCGAGCCAGGCCCGCTACGCCGGGGTCGACCCGCTCACCGGCCTCTCCGCGGAGGACAAGATCGCCATGCTCAAGCTCGCCGACCGGATCGCCCGGGCGGCGGACCCCTCGGTGGCCCAGGTCAGCGCCTCGCTCACCGGGGTCCACGAGGTGGTGCTGGTGCGGGCCAGCGATGGCACCCTGGCGGCCGACATCCGCCCGCTGGTGCGCTTCAACGTGAGCGTGATCGCGGTGCGCAACGGGCGCCGCGAGCGGGGCAGCGCCGGCGGTGGCGGTCGCTACGCCATGGCGCGGCTGCGTGACGAGAATGTCGCCGAACGCTATGCCCGGGAGGCGGTGAGGCAGGCACTGGTCAACCTGGAGGCCGTGGAGGCGCCGGCCGGCCAGATGCCGGTGGTGCTGGGGCCGGGCTGGCCGGGCATCCTGCTCCACGAGGCGGTGGGCCATGGCCTGGAGGGGGACTTCAATCGCAAGGGCAGCTCTGCCTTCGCCGGGCGGATCGGCGAGCGGGTCGCCTCGCCCGGCGTCACCGTGGTCGACGATGCCACCCTCGCCGACCGGCGCGGCTCGCTCTCCGTCGACGACGAGGGGACCCCGGGCCAGAGCACCACCCTGATCGAGGACGGCATCCTGACCGGCTACATGCAGGACAAGCTCAATGCCCGACTGATGGGCATGGCGCCCACCGGCAACGCGCGGCGCGAGTCCTTCGCCCACCTGCCGATGCCGCGCATGACCAATACCTACATGCGCGCCGGCAGCGACGACCCGGCGGACATCCTGAAGAGCGTGAAACGCGGCCTCTATGCGGTGAGCTTCGGCGGTGGCCAGGTGGACATCACCTCCGGCAAGTTCGTCTTCTCGGCAAGCGAGGCCTACCTGATCGAGGATGGCCGGATCACCGCGCCGGTGAAGGGGGCGACCCTGATCGGCAACGGCCCCGAGGCCATGGGTCGGGTCTCGATGATCGGCCACGACATGGAACTCGACACCGGCATCGGCGTCTGCGGCAAGGAGGGACAGGGCGTGCCGGTGGGCGTGGGCCAGCCGACGCTCAAGCTCGACGAGCTGACCGTGGGCGGCACGGCATCCTGAGTAAACGTGCCTGCGCTCGCCCATACGGCGTTGGCGCTCGGCTCGCCATGCTCATTTGGGGCCCCTAAACTCCGCTGGCTCGCCGATCGCCGCCGGTGACCCACAGGGATGTGGGAAATGCGTAGGCCCGTAGGGAACGGGTCTAGCCCTGGCCTTAGCTCGGCGACGTTCCGCCCGGGGGGCAGGCCTATAGTCCCGCGGTATCGCGGATCAGCCGGAAGAGTCGGCGGGCGTTGGTCGGGGGCTTACCCTGTTCCCGCTCGCGGCGGGCATTGCGGATCAGCTGGCGCAGGGCCTGGCGGTCGACCTCGGGGAACTCGTCGACGAAGGCCTCCACGGCCGCGTCGCCCTCGGCGATCAGCCGGTCGCGCCATGCTTCCAGGCGGTGGAAGGCATGGTCACGGCGCAGCGTCTCGTTCTCGATCTCGTCGAACACCGCCTGGATGCCGTCGAGGTCCTCGCCGCGCATCAGCTTGCCGACGTACTGCATGTGCCGCCGGCGGGCCTCGCGGGCCTTGATGCGCCCCGTCTCCTCGATGGCCCTCAGCAGGTCGTCGGAGAGCGGGAAGCGGGCACGCTGGGCATCGCTCATGGCGATGATCTGTTCGCCGAGCTGCTGCAAGGCCTGCATCTCGCGCTTGAGCTGGGACTTGCTGGGCCGCTCGTCGGCCGGGGAGAGGTCATCCTGGGTCATGCCGGTTCCACTTGGTCGGGATCGAATTGCGCGACAGTATATCAGCCCGCGACACGCGGCTGGACAATGCACCATCGACAGGGCCGGCCCGATGGCCGGCCGAGTGAGGAGAGACGTTCATGACACAGGCTTTCGATGCCGCCGCGCAGCAGACCCTGCTGGAGAGTCGCGCCCGGATGGCCCTGGAGCTGGCCCGTCGGCTGGGGGCTGATGCCTGCGAGGTGGGGGCGAGCGTCGACCAGGGCGTCGGCGTCAGCGTGCGCGAGGGCGAGGTGGAGACGGTCGAGCTGTCCCGTGACCAGGGGATCGCCGTGACCGTCTATGTCGGGCAGCGCAAGGGCAGTGCCTCCTCCAGCGACGCCGGCGAGGCCTCGGTGCGTGCCGTGGTCGAGAAGGCCCTGGCGATCGCCCGCCACACCGGCGAGGACCCGGCCTCGGGCCTGGCCGATGCGCGGCTGATGGCGACCGACTTGCCGGACCTCGATGTCCACCATCCCTGGCCGCTGACCATCGATGAGGCCACCGACCTGGCGCTGCGCTGCGAGTCGGCCGGCCGAGGCATGGCAGGCATCAGGAGCTCCGATGGCGCCAGCCTCTCCAGCGGCGAGGGGGTGCGGGTCTACGCCAACAGCCATGGCTTCCTGGGCAGCCAGTGCGGCAGCCGCCACTCGCTCTCCTGCATGCTGATCGCCGAGGACGAGAACGGCATGCAGCGCGACTATGACTACACCAGCGCCCGTGCCCCCCGCGACCTGGCCGCCGCCGAGGCGGTGGGGGAGAGTGCCGCGCGCCGCACCCTGCGTCGCCTGGGCGCCCGGCGACCGGCCACCGGGCGGATGCCGGTGCTCTTCGACCCGACCCTCGCTAGCGGCCTAGTCGGCCACCTGATGGGGGCAATTGCCGGGGGCGCCCTCTATCGCGAAGCCTCCTTCCTGTGCGACCGGCTGGACACCCCGCTCTTCCCCGCCTGGTTCAGCCTCGGCGAGCGGCCCATGGAGGTCGGCGCCATGGCGAGCTCGCCGTTCGACGGCGACGGGGTGCAGACCCGCGACAATGTCTTCGTGCGCGATGGCCGTCTGGCCAGCTACATGCTCTCGGCCTACAGTGCCCGGCGGCTGGGCCTTCAGACCACCGGCAATGCCGGCGGGGCGCGCAACCTGCGCATCACCGCGCCACTGGAGCGTCGCGAAGCGCTGCTCGCCCGCATGGGCCGCGGCGTGCTGGTCACCGAGCTGATGGGGCAGGGGGTCAACGGCGTGACCGGCGACTACTCCCGCGGCGCCGC
Organism: Halomonas sp. CKK8; assembly: GCF_029625235.1. Lineage (NCBI taxonomy): Bacteria > Pseudomonadati > Pseudomonadota > Gammaproteobacteria > Oceanospirillales > Halomonadaceae > Halomonas > Halomonas sp. CKK8. The sequence goes on from NZ_CP121193.1 coordinate 1,328,826, forward strand.
CGGCTTCTGGGTCGAGGACGGCGAGATACGACACCCGGTGGAGGAGTTCACCATCGCCGGCAATCTGGAGACGATGTTCCAGGGCCTGGTGGGCGTCGCTGACGATACCGATACCCGCGGCAGCATCCATACCGGCAGCTGGCTGGTCGACGAGATGATGGTGGGCGGCAGCTGAACGTCAGCCGTCCTCGTCGAAGCGGGCCTCGAAGAGTGCGGTGATGGCCTCGAGGGCCGCCTCGGCGTCTTCCCCCTCGGTACAGACCTCGAGTTCGGTGCCGCAGGGGGCGGCGAGGATCAGCAGCGACATGATGTTGCCGGCGTCGGCCTGCTGGTCACCGCGGTATACGGTGACCCGGGCGTCGTAGGGCTGGCAGCACTGCACCAGCTTGGTGGCAGCGCGGGCATGCAGGCCGCGCCGGTTGGTCAGGGTCAGCTTGCGACTCGGCACGCTTTCAGGTTCCTTCCTGGGCGGAATTGTCCGCGGCCATCTCCTGGCCGGCGGGGAGGGTGATCTGGACCCCCAGTTCCCGGTGGCGCAGCCGCACCCCGTCCTGCCGGCTCGCCAGCCGGTCGGCCAGGCGCTCGGCCAGGTAGACCGAGCGGTGCTGGCCGCCGGTGCAGCCGATGGCCACGGTGAGGTAGCTGCGCTGGCTGGCCCGATAGTGCGGCAGCCAGCGCTCTACCCAGGCGAGGATGTCGTCGAGCATCTCGCCGACGACGGGGTAGCCGTCGAGGAAGGCGATGATGCTGGGGTCGCGTCCCGTGGCGTCGCGCAGCGCCGGGTCCCAGTAGGGGTTGGGCAGGCAGCGGGCATCGAAGACGATATCCGCGTCCAGCGGGACACCGCGCTTGAAGCCGAAGGACTCCACGGTCAGGGTCATCCGCTCGGCCCGGTGGCCGGCGACCTGGTCGGTGATGCGCCCGCGCAGCTCGTGCACCGAGAGGCGCGTGGTGTCGATCACCAGGTCGGCGAGGTCGCGGATCTCGGAGAGCGACTGCTCCTCGGTATCGATTGCCTCGGCGAGGGTCATGTCGCTGCCGCGGGTCAGGGGATGCCGGCGGCGGGTCTGGGAGTAGCGCTCGAGGAGAATGCGCGCGTCGGTGGTCAGATAGACCACCTGGCAGTCGACCCGGCGGCCACGCAGCTCCTCCAGAAGCTCGGGGAAGCGCTCGAGGGCGGCGGGCAGGTTGCGGGCATCGATGCTGACGGCGATCGAGGAGCGCAGCGAGCGGTCATCCTGCAGCTCATCGACGAGCGGGCCGAGCAGCATGGCCGGCAGGTTGTCGATGGCGTAGTAGCCCAGGTCCTCCAGCGCCTGCAGCGCGATCGACTTGCCGGAGCCTGAACGGCCACTGATGATCACAAGCTGCATGCGGGTCTCCTGGTCATGGGGGTGGCCGGGCAGGCCCGAGGCGGGAGGGGTCAGCCTCCCTGGCTGCCGGCCGGGGCCTGTCGTCGGATCGCCTCCGTGAGGCGCTCATGGAGTTCGCGCTGGCTGCTGCTGTGGCGCAGACGGGCACGGGTGTCGGCATCGTTCATCACGCCGGCCACCTGGCCGAGCAGGGCGAGGTGGGCCTCGTCGGCCTCCTCCGGGACCAGCAGCACGAAGACCAGGTCGACCGGCTCGCCGTCGATGGCGTCGAAGTCCACTGGCTCGGCCAGCTTGAGGAAGCCGGCGATGGGCGCCTTGCAGTGGGGGTTGCGGGCATGGGGGATGGCGACCCCGTTGCCGATACCGGTACTGCCCAGCCGCTCGCGCCCGATCAGCCGGCTGAAGACCTCCTGGCTGTCGAGGCTGGGGGTGTTCTGGGCAATGAAGGTGCTGAAGAACTCTAGCACCCGTTTCTTGCTCCCCCCGGGCACATCGAAGAGGGTGCGCTCGGGGGGCAGGATGGCGTCCAGTGTCATGACGGATCAGCGGGCGCCGGCGCCCTGGGCGCGGGCCTGGGCCTTTTCCTTGTGCTTGACCAGCTGGCGGTCGAGCTTGTCGGCCAGGGCATCGATGGCGGCATACATGTCATTTTCCATGGCCTCGGCATGGAGGTCGGCACCGGCAGCATGCAGGGTACAGGCCGCCTGCTGGCGCTCCTTCTCCACGGAGAGGGTGACCTGCACGTTGGTGATGTTGTCGTAGTGGCGCTCGACGCGGGTGAGCTTCTCTTGCACATAGTCACGCAGGGCGTCGGTCAGTTCCACATGATGGCCGGTGATATTGACTTGCATGACACGCTCCTTGCTCTTTCGGGTTATGGGTCGATTGTAACCCTTTTTGCTGCCCTGCATACCCCCTCGGTCGAGGGGATTCGAGGGGCGCATGACCGGCGTCATTTCAACTGCTTGCGTCCACGAGGGAGGAGGAAGTCCGGCGGCTGCGGGAGCGCCAGCGGCAGGCGTCAACGCAGCCGCTTGCGCTCGCTGGAGGAGGGGATGCCCATCGCCTCGCGGTACTTCGCGACCGTGCGCCGCGCGACGCTGATGCCGGCCTCCTCGAGCAGGGTGACCAGCCGGCTGTCGGAGAGCGGCTTGCGTGCTGGCTCGTCCTGGATCAGCTTGCGGATGCGCGCCCGGATGGCAGTGCTGGAGTGGGCATCCCCCTCGCCGCTGCCGCCCCCCACCTGGCTGGAGAAGAAGTACTTGAGCTCGAACATCCCGCGCGGGGTGTGGATGAACTTCTGGGTGGTGACCCGCGAGATGGTCGATTCGTGCATCTCCACCACCTGGGCGATGTCGGCCAGGATCAGCGGTTTCATCGCCTCCTCGCCGTGCTCCAGGAAGTCGAGCTGGCGCACCATGATCTCCCGGCCCACGCGCAGCAGGGTGTCGTTGCGGCTGGAGAGGCTCTTCATCAGCCAGCGAGCCTCCTGCAGGTGGTCCTTGAGGAACTGGTTGTCCTCGCTCTTGTCGGCCCGTCGGATCAGGGCGGCATAGTCGGGCTGGATCCGCAGCCGCGGCATGGCCTCCGGGTTCAGCTCCACCTGCCAGCCATCGCGGGTATGGCGGGCGATCAGGTCGGGGATGACATAGGCGCCATCGCTGTCGGTGAAGCCGCTGCCGGGTCGGGGGTCCAGGGAGCGTACCAGCGCGATCACCGTGTCCAGGGCGTCATCGTCGAGCCCCAGCCGGCGCTTGAGCAGGCGGCGGTCGTCGCCGGCGAGCGCCTCGAGGAACTGGCGGACCAGGCGGCGCGCCTGGGGCAGCAGCGGGGTGTCATCGGGCAGGGTGGCCAGCTGCAGCATCAGGCACTCGCGCAGGTCGCGGGCGAAGACCCCCGTGGGCTCGAACTGCTGCAGGCGCAGCAGCACCTGCTCGACCTCGCGGGTCTTGAGACCTTCGAGCCCCTGGGCCCTCAAGCCGTCACGGATCTCCTCCAGGGGTTGGGTCAGGTAGCCGTCGCCGTTGACGCCATCGATCAGGCTCTCGGCGATGCGCAGCTGGCGCTCGTCCAGGTCGGTCATGGCGAGCTGCCAGGCCAGGTGGCCCTGGAGGCTCTGGCCCGTGGCCTGGCGCTCGAAGTCCGGCCCCTCGCCGCTGCCGCCGGCGGGCGCGGTACCCAGGTCCTGGTAGGTGTCGGACCAGTCGCTGTCGGTGCTGAGCTGGTCGGGTATCTCGCTGGCCCACTCCTCGTCGGGGGCCTCGCTCACCGCCTGCTCGCCGAAGTCGTCCTCGACCTCGAGCATCGGGTTGGATTCCAGCGCCTGCTGGATCTCCTGGCGCAGATCCAGGGTCGAGAGCTGCAGCAGGGCGATGGCCTGCTGCAGCTGCGGGGTCATGGTCAGCTGGGTGCCGACGCGCAGTTGCAGGGACGCCTTCATGGCCATGAGACGAATGCCCTCGACTTGCCGAAAACCCCAACCCTAGCCGCTGGCCAGGGGGCATGCAAGCGCAAAATCTGCAACAATCGTGCCATGCGCAATCTTCATGCCGTCGCGGAATAACGACAGACATATCAGATGATTGCGGTCAGAGGCGGAAGTCCTCGCCGAGGTAGACCTCGCGGACCCGCTGGTCGGCGAGGATCGCCTCGGCATTGCCCTCGGCGATGATGCGCCCGTCACCGACGATGTAGGCGGTGTCGCAGATGTCGAGGGTCTCGCGGACATTGTGGTCGGTGATCAGCACCCCGATGTCACGGGCCTTGAGCTGGCGGATGATGCCCTTGATCTCGCCCACCGAGATGGGGTCGACCCCGGCGAAGGGTTCGTCGAGCAGGATGAAGGCGGGTTCCGTGGCCAGGGCCCTGGCAATCTCGACCCGGCGGCGTTCGCCCCCGGAGAGGCTCATGCCGAGGTTGTCGCGGATATGCGTCACGTGGAAGTCCTCGAGCAGCTGCTCGAGCCGGGCCCGGCGCCCGGCGCGGTCGAGGTCCCGGCGGGTCTCGAGGATCGCCATGATGTTGTCGGCGACCGACAGCTTGCGAAAGATCGAGGCCTCCTGGGGCAGGTAGCCGATGCCGGCCCGTGCCCGCTCGTGCATGGCCGCCGTGGAGAGGTCGAGGTCGTCGATACGGACTTCCCCGGCGTCGGCCCGCACCAGCCCGACGATCATGTAGAACGAGGTGGTCTTGCCAGCGCCGTTGGGACCGAGCAGCCCGACGATCCGGCCCTGCTCGATGGAGAGGCTGATGTCCTGCACCACCCGGCGGCGCTTGTAGCTCTTGGCCAGGTGGAGGGCGCTCAGGGTCTTCATCACTGGCCGTCCTGCTGCTCGGGTTCCAGGGTCATGCGCACGCGCTGGCGCTCCTCGACGCCCTCGGCGTCGGCGCGGGCCTGGACCACGCGACGGTCGAGGAAGTACTCCAGATAGCCGCCGTCGAAGGTGTCGCCGCCCTGGTGCAGCTCGGCGCGGTCGATCAGCTCGATGCGGCGCTCGGCGACGTGGTAGACGATGGTGCGTCCCCAACCGCGCACCAGCGGCTCGTCCGGGGCGGGCTTCTGCTCGATATAGGCGCGCTCGCCGGTGGCGGTGGCGCGGGTCAGCTGGCCCTGGTCGTTGCGCTGGATCTCCACCCTGGCGCCGGTCAGCTGCATGCTGCCCTGGCGGATATCCACGTCGCCGGTATAGACGGCGGTGCCGGCACGGTCGTCGAGGTCGAGACGATCGGCCGCGACCTCGATCGGGGCGCTGGCATCACCCTCCAGGGCCTGGGCCGGGGGGCTGCCCAGTAGCAGGCCGATGACGCCGAGGGTCAGCAGGGGGGCGAAGGGGGGGCGCGTCATGACTCGGGCTCCTCGCGGGTGTCGGGCGGATGGTGGCCGCGCACATTGTCGGTCAGCCGGGCGCGGTTGTCATGGATCCAGGCGTCGAAGCGCTCGCCACGCATCCGCTGGGGCGGCTGGCGCAGCAGGGCCGGGGTCTCGCTCCAGGCATGGCCGCTGTCGGCGTCGAAGTGGAGGACCTCGGTATCGAGCTGCCAGCGCTCGGCGGGGGCCAGGAGTCGTGCGTCGCCGGTGAGGGTCAGCGGGTTGCCGCCCGCCCCCAGGGTGCCTCGCTCGCCGCTGGCCAGCCAGACCCGGCCCGAGTCGTCCAGCAGGCGTCCCTGCGGCTTCTCCAGGCGCGTGACGTCATCATGCGGGGTGTGGGTCAGGCGAGGGGAGTCGAGCCGCTGGTGGGGGCGTCCCCCGGCATCGAAGCGGGTCAGCCGGGCGTCCTCCAGGTAGTAGTCCGGCTCGCCCGCCTCGCCGCCCGGCACGGGGCCGGGGAGCGGGGTGTCGCGCAGGTCGAGCAGTGCCAGTCCGCCGCCCAGGGCGAGCAGCAGCAGGAACAGGCCGGCGCGGAAGCCGGGGCGCGGCAGGCGCATGGCTCAGGTGGTGCCGTGCAGGTAGGTGTCGAGCACCGCATCCCAGTGCCCCTGGGCCTGGAGCAGGGTGTCACAGATCTCGCGCACGGCACCATGGCCGCCCGCGGACTCGGTGACCCAGTCGGCATGCTTGCGGATATAGGCCGGCGCGCCGGGCACGCTGATGCCGACCCCGGCGCGCCGGATGGGGGCCACGTCGGGCATGTCGTCACCGCAGTAGGCGACCTGCTCGAGCTCCAGTCCCAGGCGGCTGCACAGCTCGCGCAGCACGCTGAGCTTCTTCTCGGCCCCCTGAAAGACATGCTTGACGCCCAGCGCGGCGGCGCGTCGGCTGACCATCGGCGAGTCGCGGCCGGTGATGAAAGCCACCACGATGCCGGCACGCTGCGCCAGCTTGATGCCATGGCCATCGTGGGTGTGGAAGGCCTTGATCTCGACGCCATCGGCCTGGAAGTAGAGGCGGCCGTCGGTGAGCACGCCGTCCACGTCCAGGGCGAGCAGGCGGACGCGGCGCAGGCGGTCGACGAGTTGGCTGTCGAGCAGGGGGGAATCGAGGCTCATGGTGTCTCCAGCGGTCTGGGGCTTGGGGTGGGCATACAGGGCGTCAGATGACGCCGCTGGCGAGCAGGTCATGCATGTGCAGGGCACCGACCGGGCGGCCGTCGGCATCGACCACGGCCAGCGCCGAGATGCGGTTGTCCTCCATGATGCGTACCGCCTCGGCGGCCAGGGTATCGGGGGCGACCCGCTTGCCGGGACGGGTCATGACATCGTCGACGGTGAGGCCGGAGAGGTCGCTGTGCTGGTCGAGGGTGCGGCGCAGGTCGCCGTCGGTGTAGACCCCGGCCAGGCGCCCGTCGGCGTCGACCACGCAGGTGAAGCCCAGTCCCTGGCGGGTGATCTCCAGCAGGGCATCGCGCAGCGGGCTGCCCAGGTCGACCCTGGGCAGTCGGGCCCCCTCGTGCATCAGATCGGCAACCCGCAGCAGCAGGCGCTTGCCCAGGCTGCCGCCGGGGTGGGAGAGGGCGAACTCCTCGGCGGTGAAGCCGCGCGACTCGAGCAGCGCCACGGCCAGGGCGTCGCCGAGCGCCAGGGCGGCGGTGGTGGACGAGGTGGGGGCCAGGTCCAGCGGGCAGGCCTCGCGCTCGACCCCGGCATCCAGGTGGGCCTCGGCGTGCCGGGCCAGGGTCGAGCCCGGCCGGCCGGTCATGCTGATCAGCGGCGTGCCCATGCGCTTGAGCAGGGGCAGCAGGGCGGTGACCTCGGCGGTCTCGCCGGAATTGGAGAGGGCCAGCACCACATCGCCAGGGGTGATCATGCCCAGGTCGCCGTGGCTGGCCTCGCCGGGATGCACGAAGAAGGCCGGCGTGCCGGTGCTGGCCAGGGTGGCGGCGATCTTGCCGGCGACATGGCCCGACTTGCCCATGCCGGTGACCACCACGCGTCCGCGACAGGCCAGGATCAGCTCGCAGGCGTGGTCGAAGGCGTCGTCGAGGCGTCCCGCCAGGGCGGCGATGGCCTGCTGTTCCAGTTCCAGGGTGCGGCGGGCACTCTCGCGCAGGAGGGAAGTGCCGGCCGCTGAGGGAGCGTCATGGGTCATGGCGGTGATTGTTGCCCGTTGTGGGGTTTCACTCAAGGGGATCAGCCGACGGGGGAGGTACCGGCGCTGCCGAGCCAGACCAGGTAGCCGGCATAGCCGAGCACCAGCAAGCCCCCCGGCAGGCGCCCCAGGTGGCCGCGGCGGTTCCACAGCAGCAGCGCTCCCAGGGCCAGGGTCAACAGCAGCATCACCGGATAGTCGCGACCGGCGGCGGCGGGGTCCGTGGCGCCGGGGGCCAGCAGCGCCGGCACCGGGAGCACGGTCAGCATGTTGAAGAGGTTGGAGCCGATGACGTTGCCGATGGCCAGGTCGTGGTGGCGCTTGAGGGCGCTGGCCACGCAGGCCGCCAGTTCCGGCAGGCTGGTGCCGATGGCCACCACGGTCAGCCCGATCACCAGTTCGCTGACGCCGAGTCCCCGGGCCAGTTCGCTGGCGCCCCATACCAGGGCGCGGGAGCTGGCCACCATGATCACCAGGGTGGCCACCAGCCAGCCCAGGGCCTGGCCCAGCGGCATGCCGGGAATCTCGCCGGCACTCTCGTCGTCGGGGGTGTCGGCGCGGAACAGCCACCACAGGCTGAACACCAGCAGCACCAGCAGCAGCACGCCGTCGAGGCGGTCGAGGTGGCCGTTGGCCAGGGCGTAGCCGGCCAGGCCGGTGGCGCCGAGCAGCAGCGGCAGCTCGCGGCGCACGATGGAGAAGCGCACCGGGATGGGTACCACCAGCGCCGTCACGCCCAGCACCAGGGCGATGTTGGCGATGTTGGAGCCCAGTGCGTTGCCAACGGCGAGGTCCGGCACGCCATCCAGGGAGGCCATCACCGAGACCACGATCTCCGGCGCCGAGGTGCCCAGCGAGACGACGGTCATCCCCACCAGCAGGGTGCTCATGCCGGCCCGCCAGGCGGTGGCCGCGGCCGCGCCGACGAAGCGGTCGGCGCTCCACAGCAGGCCGACGAAGCCGAGCAGGACGATCAGCAGGGGGATGAGCATGGCGCGTTCCGCAACGGTGGGTGGAGGGCGCACATTGAACATGCCGGCCCCGGACGGTGCAAGGCGCGCGGGACGCTGGCGCCGCGGGGCATGGTTAGGATACGATGTTCGATAATATTCTCGAGGATGGTGAAGCGATGACGGACTCCCCCTTCGTGGAAGTGGAGAGCCTGCACTTCTCGCGTGGCGAGATGGACATCTTCAGCGGCGTCGACCTGGTCATCCCTCGCGGCCGAATCACGGCCATCATGGGCCCCAGCGGTACCGGCAAGACCACCCTGCTCAAGATGATCGGCGGCCAGCTGACCCCGGATGCGGGGCGGGTGCGCATCGACGGCCAGGATGTCCATGCGCTGTCGCGCAAGGCGCTGTTCGTGCTGCGCCGGCGCATGGGGATGCTGTTCCAGAGCGGGGCGCTTTTCTCCGACCTCGATGTCTACGAGAACGTGGCCTTCCCGCTGCGGGTGCATACCGACCTGCCCGAGGCGATGATCCGCGACGTGGTGCTGATGAAGCTCCAGGCCGTCGGGCTGCGCGGGGCCCGGGAGCTGATGCCCTCGGAGCTCTCCGGCGGCATGGCGCGCCGGGTGGCGCTGGCGCGCGCCATCGCCCTGGACCCGGAGCTGATCCTCTACGACGAGCCCTTTGCCGGGCAGGACCCCATCTCCATGGGCGTGCTGGTGCAGCTGATCAAGCGCCTCAACGAGGCCCTCGGGTTGACGGCGGTGGTGGTCTCCCACGACATCAAGGAGACGCTGTCCATCGCCGACTATGTCTACGTGATCGCCGACGGCCAGGTGATGGCCCATGGCACGCCGACGAGCCTTGACGCGGACCTCGACCCCCGGGTCAGCCAGTTCATGCATGGCGAGCCCGACGGGCCGGTGCCCTTCCACTATCCGGCGATGGACTTCCATGCCGATATCCTGGGCAGCGGGGGACCGCGATGATCGACCGTATCCGATACCTGGGGCGGCGTGGCTGCGACCTGATGGAGTCGCTGGGCCGGGCCGGCATCTTCCTCGGCCAGTCGGCGGTGGGGGTGCCGTCCCGGGAGGGGCTCTACCTCTGGGTGCGGCAGATGCACTTCGTCGGCGTGATGTCGCTGGCCATCGTGCTGGTCTCGGGGCTGTTCATCGGCATGGTGCTGGCCCTGCAGGGCTACACCATCCTGGTCGACTTCGGGGCCGAGCAGGCGCTGGGGCAGATGGTGGCCCTCTCCCTGCTGCGCGAGCTGGGGCCGGTGGTGGCGGCGCTGCTGTTCGCCGGCCGCGCAGGCTCTGCCCTGACCGCCGAGATCGGCCTGATGAAGGCCACCGAGCAGCTGACCAGCATGGAGATGATCGGCGTCGATCCGCTGCGTCGCATCGTGGCCCCGCGCCTCTGGGCCGGGTTCGTGGCCCTGCCGTTGCTGACCATCGGCTTCAGCGTGGTGGGCATATGGGGCGGCCAGCTGGTCGGCGTCGACTGGCTCGGCGTCTTCGAGGGCTCCTACTGGGGCAACATGCAGGCCAGCGTCGAGTTCGTCGACGACGTGGGCAACGGCCTGATCAAGAGCCTGGTGTTCGCCCTGGTGGTGACCTGGATCGCGGTGTTCCAGGGCTACGACCTGATCCCCACCTCGGAAGGCATCTCGCGTGCCACCACTCGGACGGTGGTCTATTCCTCTCTGGCGGTACTGGGCCTGGATTTCGTGCTCACCGCCCTGATGTTCGGAGAGCTTTCCTGATGTTCGGAGCAAACGGATGAAGCGCAGCAAGACGATGGAGCTCGGGGTCGGCCTGTTCATGCTGGCCGGCATCCTGGGCCTGGTGTTCCTGGGGCTCAGGGTCAGTGGCCTGAGCCTCGCCCTGCCCAGCGAGACCTTCCGGCTGGAGGCCAACTTCGCCAACATCGGCGGCCTCAAGCCGCGGGCGCGGGTCACCATGGCCGGTGTCACGGTGGGCCGGGTCGAGGCCATCGAGCTGGACACCGACTGGTACGACGCGCGGGTGGTGATGGAGCTCGATGGGCAGCTGGAAGGCCAGCTCCCCGAGGACAGTACCGCCGCCATCCTCACCGCGGGCCTGCTCGGTGAGCAGTATATCGGGCTCTCGGTGGGCGGGGCGCCCGAGACCCTCGCCGATGGCGATACCCTGCGCGATACCCAGTCTGCCCTGGTGCTCGAGGAGCTGATCCAGCAGTTCGTGTCCAGCATGGTCAAGGAGTGAACGAGATGAAGATGATGAACCTACGCGCGCTGTTCGCCGGGCTTGGCCTGCTGCTGCTGGCATTGCCGCTGCTGGCCGCGCAGCACGACCAGCGCCCCGAGCAGATGATCCGGGCCAGCATCGACGAGCTGATGACGCGGATCGAGGGGCGAGAGGACTACTTCGCCGACAACCTCGACGAGCTCGAGACGATCGTCGACGACAGCCTCGAGGGCGTGGCCGACTTCCGCTACATCGGCGCCAGCGTGATGGGGCGCTATTTCGGCAACGCCACGCCTCAGCAGCGGTCGCGCTTCGTCGAGACCTTTCGCAAGACCCTGATCGACACCTACGCCAAGGGCCTGGTCACCTTCGACTACCGCGAGATCCGGGTGCTCGACAACCAGCAGGCCTCGCGCTACGAGGACCAGGCCAGCGTGGCCATGGAGGTGGTGGCCAACGACGGTACCGTCTATCCCGTCAGCTACTCGCTGCGCCTGGACGACGGCCAGTGGAAGGTGGTCAACGTGATCGTCAACGGCATCAACCTGGGGCTCACCTTCCGCAACCAGTTCGACCAGGCGATGCGCGACCATAATCGCGACTATGACGCGGTCATCGATGACTGGGCGCCCGAACTTGCCGTCGAGGAGCTGGAGGAGGGCGGCAGCGCATGAGCGTGCTGCTGGAGCAGCGCAGTTCCTGCCTGGAGGCCGACGGCTGCCGCCTGGCGGTCACCGGCGAGGTCGGCTTCGAAGGCGCCGCGGCGATGGCCGAGGCCGGCACGGCCTGGCTGGTCGAGCGGCCGGCCGGCAGCGAGGTGGTCTTCGACCTGGGCGGCGTCGGCCGGGTCAGCAGCGCGGCGCTCAGCGTGCTGCTGGAGTGGACCCGCCAGGCCCGTGATGCCGGCGTCGAGGTGTCCGTCGTGCGCCTCTCGGCCCCCCTCGAGCGCCTGACTCGGGTCGCCGGTCTCGACACCCTGCTGCCGCTCGCCGAGCCGGTCGCCGCCTGAGCCGCCCTTCCTTCCCATCGCCAAGCGCGGCGCTTTTCTTTACCATGTGCTGCCATGAGATCCCCGCTGCCGGCGGCCACGCCGTGGCCGCCGGCAGCGTCTCCCCGACGAATCGACGAACCACAGGAGTGCCGGTGCCATGCAACCGAGCGAAGTGAAGGCGCTGCTCGAGAGCCGACTCGACGGCTGCGAGTTCCATATCCAGGGCGAAGGCTGCAACTTCCAGGTGGTGGCCGTGGGCGAGGTGTTCGAGGGGCTCTCGCCGGTCAAGCGCCAGCAGATGATCTATGGCGCGCTCTCCGAGGAGATCGCCTCCGGTGCCCTGCATGCGGTGAGCATCAAGACCTACACGCCGCAGCAGTGGCAGGCCGCCACCGACAACCAGGGGGCCTGAGGGTCGAGCTTCCATGGACAAGCTGATCATTACCGGTAACGGCCCCGTCGACGGCGAGGTCTGGGCCAGCGGCGCCAAGAATGCCGCCCTGCCGATCCTCTGCGCGACCCTGCTGGCCGACGAGCCGGTGACCATCGGCAACCTCCCGCACCTGCAGGACATCACCACCACCCTGGAGCTGCTCGGCCACATGGGGGTCGAGGCCGTGATGGGCGACAGGATGTGCATCCAGCTCGACGGCGCCCAGGTCACCGACTGCCATGCGCCCTATGAGCTGGTTAAGAAGATGCGCGCCTCGATCCTGGTGCTCGGCCCGCTGCTCGCCCATTTCGGCCATGCGGACGTCTCGCTGCCCGGCGGCTGTGCCATCGGCTCGCGGCCGGTGGACCTGCACCTCCGGGGGCTCGAGGCCATGGGGGCCGAGGTCAGCGTCGAGGCCGGCTACATCCGGGCGCGGGTCGATGGGCGGCTGCACGGCGCCACCATCTTCTTCGATACCGTCACCGTGACCGGCACCGAGAACCTGCTGATGGCGGCGACCCTGGCGGAGGGCACCACGGTGCTGGAGAACGCCGCCCGGGAACCCGAGGTGGTCGACCTGGCCGAGTGCCTGATCAAGATGGGCGCGAGGATCCGCGGCCAGGGCACCGACACCATCGTCATCGAGGGCGTCGAGCGGCTGCATGGTGCCTACCACGACGTGATGCCCGACCGCATCGAGACCGGCACCTTCCTGGTCGCCGCCGCGCTCTCGCGGGGGCGGGTGCGGGTGCGCAATACCCGCGCCGACATCCTCGATGCGGTGCTGGCCAAGCTCGAGGAGGCGGGGGCCACCATCACCACCGGCGAGGGCTGGATCGAGCTCGACATGCAGGGCCGGCGACCCAAGGCGGTCAACGTGCGCACCGCCCCCTATCCGGCCTTCCCCACCGACATGCAGGCCCAGTTCGTGGCGATGAATGCGGTGGCCGAGGGCACCGCCCGGGTGGTGGAGACCATCTTCGAGAACCGCTTCATGCACGTGCAGGAGCTCAACCGCATGGGGGCCGACATCGCCCTGGAAGGCAACACCGCGGTGATCACCGGGGTCGAGACCCTCTCCGGGGCACCGGTGATGGCCACCGACCTGCGCGCCTCCGCCTCGCTGGTGATCGCGGCGATGATGGCCGAGGGCGAGACCCTGGTCGACCGGATCTACCATATCGACCGCGGCTACGAGTGCATCGAGGAAAAACTGCAGCTGCTGGGCGCGCGCATCCGGCGCATCCCCGGCTGAGCAGACCAACAGGCGAGACCATGAGCAAGCAACTGATTCTGGCCCTCTCCAAGGGCCGCATTCTCGACGAGACCCTGCCGCTGCTGGCCGATGCCGGCATCACCCCGGTGGAGGACCTGGGCAAGAGCCGCAAGCTGCTGTTCGACACCAACCTGTCGGACGTCAAGCTGGTGGTGATCCGCGCCACGGACGTGCCGACCTACGTGCAGCTCGGTGCGGCGGACTTCGGCGTGGCCGGCAAGGACGTGTTGCTCGAGCACGGCGTCGAGGGCCTCTACGAGCCCCTCGACCTGGAGATCGCCCGTTGCCGGCTGATGACCGCCGGCATCGCCGGCGCCGAGCCGGCCCGGGCACGCCGGCGGGTGGCCACCAAGTTCGTCAACGTGGCTCGCCGCTACTATGCCGAGCAGGGGATCCAGGCCGAGGTCATCAAGCTCTACGGGGCCATGGAACTGGCCCCGCTGATGAACCTGGCCGACGAGATCGTCGATATCGTCGATACCGGCAACACCCTGCGGGCCAACGGCATGGAGCCCCGCGAACTGATCGCCCCGATCAGTACCCGGCTGGTGGTCAACAAGGCGGCCATGACCATGAAGCACGATCGCCTGAAACCGCTCATCGCCCGCCTGCGCGAGGCGGTGGCGGCGCGTCGCGATAGCCTCGCCGTGTCGGCCCCATAGCCTCGCCGACCTTGCTCGCGGCCCGGCGCCGCGGCAGTCTCACAGACAACGAGCCCCCGTTTCGAGAGGAAGTCACTGCCATGAGCCAATCCCCCATTGACGGCGTCGACATCGCGCGGCTCTCGACCTCGCAGGCCGACTTCGATCGCCGCCTGGCCGACCTGCTGGCCTGGGAGGGCGTCTCCGATGCCGAGGTCCAGCAGCGCGTCGACGAGATCCTCGCCGCCGTCAAGGCCCGGGGCGATGCCGCGCTGGTCGAGTACTCGAACCGCTTCGACCGCCTCGCCGTCGCCTCCATGGCCGAGTTGACCCTCAGCGAGGGACGATTGCGCCAGGCCTTCGAGGGGCTGCCGGCGGAGCAGCGCGAGGCGCTGTCGAGCGCCGCCGAGCGCATCCGCGCCTATCACGAGCGCCAGAAGCCCGCCTCCTGGCACTACACCGAGGCCGACGGCACCGTGCTGGGCCAGCAGGTCACGCCCCTGGATCGCGCGGGCATCTACGTGCCGGGCGGCAAGGCGGCCTATCCCTCCTCGGTGCTGATGAACGCCATTCCCGCCCATGTGGCCGGCGTGCGCGAGATCGTCATGGTGGTGCCGACCCCCGATGGCATCCTTAACGAGCTGGTGCTGGCCGCCGCCTATCTCGCCGGCGTCGACCACGTCTTCACCATCGGCGGTGCCCAGGCGGTGGCGGCCCTGGCCTTCGGCACCGAGACGGTGCCGCGGGTGGACAAGGTCGTCGGGCCGGGGAACATCTACGTGGCGACGGCCAAGCGGGCGGTGTTCGGCCAGGTGGGCATCGACATGATCGCCGGCCCTTCCGAGATCCTGGTGGTCTCGGATGGCGGGACCGACCCGGACTGGCTGGCCATGGACCTCTTCTCCCAGGCCGAGCACGACGAGGATGCCCAGGCGGTGCTGGTGAGCTGGGACCTCGAGCACCTGCAGGCGGTGGAGGCGTCCATCGCGCGGCTGCTGCCGACCCTCGAGCGCGCCCCCATCGTGCGCGAGTCGCTGGCCCGCCGCGGCGCGCTGATCCACTGCCGGGATCGTGACGAGGCGGTGATGCTGATCAACCGCATCGCTCCGGAGCACCTGGAGCTCTCGGTGGCCAATCCCGAGGGCTGGCTGCCCCAGGTGCGCCATGCCGGAGCCATCTTCATGGGGCGCTATACCGCCGAGGCGCTGGGCGACTACTGTGCCGGCCCCAACCATGTGCTGCCCACCTCGGGCACGGCGCGCTTCTCCTCGCCGCTGGGGGTCTACGACTTCCAGAAGCGCTCCTCGATCATCCACTGCTCGGCGGAGGGCGCCGGGGCGCTCGGCAAGGTGGCCTCCACCCTGGCCAGGGGCGAGTCGCTCACCGCCCACGCCCGTTCTGCCGAGTATCGCCTCAAGCCGTGACGTCGCGAAGGGGCATGAGCTGCCCCGGGACAGCAGAGGGCCCCGCCGATTCGGCGGGGCCCTTCGTCGTCGAGGGGCGTTGTCGAGAGGGGGCGTCACTCCGTGTCGGGGCGGCGCGTCTCCGGGGTCGGGCGTTCGCCGAGCTCGATGGTCAGCTCCCGACGCTCGCCGCCACGGACGATCGTCAGCGGCAGGCGGGTGCCGGGCGCCACCGCGGCGATGTCGCTCATGGTGCGCCGGGGGTCGAGCACCGGCTGGCCGTCGACCTCGAGCAGCACGTCGCCGGGCTGCAGGCCCGCACGGTCGGCAGGGCCGTCCGGCACCACGCCGGCGATGATCACCCCGGCGGGCGTCTGCAGGCCGAAGGAGGCGGCCAGTTCCTGGTTGAGCTCCTGGGCCTCGATGCCCATCCAGCCGCGGATGACGCGCCCGCGGGTGACCAGCTCCTCGAGGATGTTGCGGGCCAGGTTGGCGGGGATGGCGAAGCCGATGCCCTGGGAGCCGCCTGAGCGCGAGAAGATCGCGGTGTTGATGCCGACCAGGGCACCCTCGGCATTGACCAGCGCGCCGCCCGAGTTGCCGGGGTTGATGGCGGCATCGGTCTGGATGAAGTCCTCGTAGGCATTGAGCCCCAGGTGGCTGCGCCCGGTGGCGCTGATGATGCCCATGGTCACCGTCTGTCCCACGCCGAAGGGGTTGCCGATGGCCAGCGAGACGTCGCCCACGGCGACCCGGGTGGTGTCGGTCAGTTCGATCACCGGCAGCGATTCCAGGTCGATGCGCAGCACGGCAAGGTCGCTCTCGGGGTCGGTGCCGATCACCTCGGCCAGGGTCTCGCGACCGTCGCGCAGGGCGACCTGGATCTGGTCGGCCCCGCGGATCACGTGGTGGTTGGTCAGCACGTAGCCATCGTCACTGACGATGACCCCGGAGCCGAGGCTGGAGAGCATGCGTTGGCGGCTCGGCAACTCGTCACCGAAGAACTGGCGGAAGAAGGGGTCCGACATCAGCGGGTGCTCCTCCCGCTCGACCACCCGGGTGGAGTAGATGTTGACGACCGCCGGCGCGGCCCGCTCCACCGCCTGTGCATAGCTGGCCGGCCCCTGCCGGCGCGTGAGGGGCTCGGCCTGGCGCACCTCCGGGGCCTCGCGTGAGCTGGCCGCGTCGTCGGACTGCACCAGTGCCGGCGTGGCGGGAGCCGTCGGCGGGGGGGGCGGCCGGCCGATCAGCTGGGGGAAGGCATTGAGCAGCACGATGGCCGCCAGCACACCGATCAGGACGGGCCAGAGGTAGGGGAGCAGGGAGCGTCTCATGCAGCGGGGGTCCTTGTCGGCGGTGCCTGGTCGCGGGGTATCCTCCCGCTGGTTACACTGTGCGGATTGTAACATTGCCAACCCGACCGCGCCCGGAGGCTGCATGACGAATCGTGACGACCTGGTCGCCGCCTGCGACCGACTGCTCGAACCCGAACGTTTCAAGGACTACACCGAGAACGGTCTGCAGGTGGCCGGCAGTGACCGCGTGGCCCGGGTGATGACCGGCGTGACGGCCTGCCAGGCGTTGCTCGATGAGGCCGTGGCCTGGCAGGCCGACCTGGTGCTGGTCCACCACGGCTACTTCTGGAAGAACGAGCCGGTCACCATCACTGGCATGAAGCGGCGGCGCCTCGCCACGCTGCTGGCCCATGACATCAGTCTGCTGGCTTACCACCTGCCGCTGGATGCCCACCCCGAGCTCGGCAATAACGCCGAGCTCGGTCGGCGGCTGGGCTTCACCGTCACGGGCTGCGCCGATGGCGAGCTCGGCGAGGGACTGGTATGGCTGGGCGAGCCCCGGCCGGGCCTCGACGCCGCCGGCCTGGCCCGCGACGTCGAGGCGTGCCTGGGTCGCCAGCCGCTACTGGTCGAGGCGCCGGGGGGCGGCGAGATTCGGCGTATCGCCTGGTGCACCGGCGGGGCCCAGGACATGATTACCGTTGCCCGGGAGGCCGGGGCCGATGCCTTCATCTCCGGTGAGATCTCCGAACGCACCACCCATCTGGCCCGCGAGATGGGCATCCACTACCTGGCAGCGGGCCACCATGCGACCGAGCGCTACGGGGTCCAGGCGCTGGGCGAGCGGCTCGCGGCAGAGTTCGCTGTCGAGCATCGCTTCGTCGACGTCGACAACCCCGCCTGAGCGAAGGGCATGCGCCCCCGCGACCGGGGGCGCATGCGCCGGGTAGCGGGAAGCGCTCAGTAGCGTGGTGGCTGGGGGGTGGAGGCGTCATCCTGCTTGAGGCCGAAGTCCTCGGAGAGGGTGCCGCGGTTGCCGTCGGCGTAGTCGCGGGGCACGGCGGGTTCCGTGGTAGCCGTGTCGGAGTCTGGGGAGACGGCGTCCAGGGCCTGGCGGCGCAGCGAGCGGGCGCCCAGGCGCTCCCGGGCCTCCTCGGCCTCCTGCTCGAGGCCTCGGCTCTCACGCTGCAGGCTCTCGGCGAGCCGGGCGATCCGCTCCAGGCCATCGCTCATGCCATCCTTGAGTTCCGCCAGCTCCCTCTCGCGCTCGGCGAGGCGCTGGCGCAGGCGCTGGGTGTTGCCGGCGCTGGCGTTCAGCAGGTGGTAGCCCAGGGCCCCGATGCCGATGCCGGCCAGCAGGCAGGCGATGGCCAGCACCCAGTTGATGTTGGTCTCGTCCACGTTGTGCGTTCTCCCTGGAGCGTTGGGCGACATGCCGCGCGAGGCGCGGGAGCGTCATGGGGCCGGACGGGGTCCGGGGGTCCATTATAGGGGCGACGCGGTGCGCCGGGTCAACGCGGCGGCCGGCGATGCCAAGAGCGGGCGGGATGCGTATAATGCCTCCCCGCGAACGTCCCGAGTAAAGGCCCTCAGGAATCCCCATGAGCGAGACGCATCCTCCAACGGCTTCCCGCAACGCGCGGCCCCCCGAGACGCCGATGACCCGCTACCGGGCGGATCTCGAGCGCCACGGCTTCCAGCCCGACGCCGCCCAGGAGCAGGCGGTGACGCACCTGCAGCGTCTCTACGACGAGCTGGTGGCGACCCCGCCTTCCCGGGTGGTGCCGCCCAGACGCGGTGGCGGGCTGAAGTCGCGGGTGGCCGGCCTGTTCGGTCGGCGCGACCGCGAGGCGCCGCCCGAGCCGGCGCTGCCCGCGATCCACGGGCTCTACTTCTGGGGCGGGGTGGGGCGCGGCAAGACCTACCTCATGGATACCTTCTTCGAGACGCTGCCCTTTCCCGAGAAGATGCGCACCCACTTCCACCGTTTCATGCAGCGGGTGCACAACGAGTTGGAGCACTACAAGGGCGAGCGCAACCCGCTGACGCTGATCGCCGCCAAGTTCGCCGCCGAGGCCCGAGTGATCTGTTTCGACGAGTTCTTCGTCAAGGACATCACCGACGCCATGATCCTGGCCAACCTGCTCGAGTCGCTCTTCGCCCACGGCGTGGTGCTGGTAGCGACCTCGAACATCGTGCCCGGTGAGCTCTACAAGGATGGCCTGCAACGGGCTCGCTTCCTGCCGGCCATCGACCTGCTCGAGCGTCACTGCGAGGTGGTCAACGTGGACTCGGGGATCGACTACCGCCTGCGCGCCCTGGAGCGGGCCGAGATCTTCCATGCGCCCCTCGACGACGAGGCCGAGGCCGAGCTGGCCCGCAGCTTCCGCGAGATCGCCGGCCACGCGGGCGAGGAGGGGGCGCCGATCGAGATCAACCACCGGGTGCTGCACACCCGCCGGCTGCATGACGACGTGGTGTGGTTCGAGTTCACCGAGCTCTGCGACGGCCCCCGCAGCCAGAACGACTACATCGAGCTGGCCCGGGAGTTCCACAGCGTGCTGGTCTCCAACGTGACCCGCATGAGTGGCGCGACGGATGATCAGGCCAGGCGCTTCATCAACATGGTCGACGAGTTCTACGACCGGGGCGTCAAGCTGCTGATGTCCGCCGAGGTGCCGGCCGAACAGCTCTACCGCGACGGTCGCCTGGAGTTCGAGTTCCAGCGCACCCTCTCGCGGCTCCAGGAGATGCAGTCCCACGACTACCTGGCGCTGCCCCACAAGCCATGAGGGCGATGCTGCCCCTTTCCCCGAGGGGGTCGGCTCGTGTAGAATGCGCGCTCGCTCGACTGTTGCCTTCTCTCCGGGGCAGGCAACCAAGAAGAATAGGGATGGTTCCATGCCGGACGCCCGGCGGCAGAACCCAATACATCAAATGGTGATTCATCCATGAAGACGTTCACTGCCAAACCGCAGTCCGTCCAGCGCGACTGGTTCGTCGTCGACGCTGCGGACAAGACGCTCGGCCGCCTGGCCACCGAGATCGCTCGCCGCCTGCGCGGCAAGCACAAGCCGGAATATACCCCGCACGTGGATACCGGTGACTATATCGTCGTGATCAACGCCGAGAAGGTCCATGTCACCGGCAACAAGGCCAGTGCCAAGACCTACTACCGCCATACCGGCTACCCGGGTGGCCTGCGCTCCATGAATTTCGAGAAGATGATCGCCCACGCGCCGGAGCGTGTCATCGAGTCCGCCGTCAAGGGCATGCTGCCGAAGGGTCCCCTGGGCCGTGCCATGTACTCGAAGCTCAAGGTCTACGCCGGCACCGAGCATCCGCACGCTGCCCAGCAGCCGCAAGCACTGAACATCTGAGGGAGTCTTCGCCATGACACAGCAGTATTACGGTACCGGGCGCCGCAAGACCTCTACCGCCCGCGTCTTCCTGAAGCCGGGCACCGGCAAGATCACCGTCAACAGCCGCGAGCTGGACCAGTACTTCGGTCGCGTCACCGGCCGCATGGTGGTTCGCCAGCCGCTGGAGCTGACCGATACCCTCGGCCAGTTCGACGTCTACGTCACCGTCAAGGGCGGTGGTGGCTCGGCCCAGGCCGGCGCCATCCGTCACGGCATCACCCGTGCGCTGATGGACTACAACGAGGACTTCCGTGGCCAGCTGCGCGAGGCGGGCTACGTTACCCGTGACGCCCGCCAGGTCGAGCGCAAGAAGGTCGGCCTGCGCAAGGCGCGTCGCCGTCCGCAGTTCTCCAAGCGCTGATACGCCTCGTATTGCCGCACGAAAACGCCCAGGTCCAGCGACCTGGGCGTTTTTTGTTCTGGATCAAGAATTTGTCGTCAGGTTTCCCGCTTGCTCAGGGAACCTTTCCTTGTGCGGGGCGACACGATTTTTTACCATAGACTGCATTTGGTATCCGTGGTCGCGGGGGATTCACTGCCCGTGATGGAACAGCGGGTAAGCTGATGGGAGAAACCTGAAAATGGCAGATAACGGCGTAAACAAGGGTCGGCGCCGTTTCCTCGTAGGTGCCACCACCGTCGTGGGTGCGGTGGGTGCCGTCGGGGTTGCGGTCCCCTTTGTGGCTTCCTGGCAGCCTAGTGCCAGGGCAAGAGCGGCGGGTGCCCCCGTCCAGGCCGACGTGTCGAAGCTCGAACCCGGGCAGCGCATGACCGTCGAGTGGCGGGGCAAGCCGGTATGGATCCTCAATCGCTCCCCGGAGATGATCGAGCGCACCGAGTCTATCGATGTCGACCGGCTGGCCGACCCGCAGTCCGAGGTGCCCCAGCAGCCCGCCTACATCGAGGGCCCGCTGCGCTCCATCAAGCCCGAGATCGGCGTGATCATCGGCATCTGCACCCACCTGGGCTGCTCACCGCTGTTCAAGCCCGAGCCTGATGCCGAAGGCGTCGGTGTGGATAACTGGCCGGGCGGCTTCTTCTGCCCCTGCCACGGCTCGCGCTTCGACCTGGCCGGTCGGGTGTTCCGCAACGTGCCGGCGCCGACCAACCTCGAGGTCCCGCCTTACCGCTTCGACAGCGACGTGCTGATCACGGTCGGCGAAGATGAGGAGACTGCCTGATGGGTAACCCGAACAAAGTCAAGGCGGAGCGCGGCTTGATGCGCTGGGTCGATGACCGCTTCCCGGCCACCCAGATGTGGCAGGACCACATGGCGAAGTACTACGCGCCGAAGAACTTCAACTTCTGGTACTTCTTCGGTTCGCTGGCGCTGCTGGTGCTGGTCAACCAGATCCTCACCGGTGTCTGGCTGACCATGAGCTACAACCCCACCGCCGAGGGCGCCTTCGCCTCGGTGGAGTACATCATGCGCGACGTGGAGTACGGCTGGCTGATCCGCTACATGCACTCCACCGGCGCGACCGCCTTCTTCGTGGTCGTCTACCTGCACATGTTCCGCGGCCTGCTCTATGGCTCCTACAAGGCGCCCCGTGAGCTGGTATGGATCTTCGGCATGGCCATCTACCTGGCGTTGATGGCCGAGGCCTTCATGGGCTACCTGCTGCCCTGGGGCCAGATGTCCTACTGGGGCGCCCAGGTGATCATCTCGCTCTTCTCGGCGATCCCGGTGATCGGGCCCGACCTGACCCAGTGGATCCGCGGTGACTTCCTGATCTCCGGCATCACCCTCAACCGCTTCTTCGCCCTGCACGTGGTGGCGCTGCCGATCGTGATCCTGGCGCTGGTGGTGCTGCACATCATCGCCCTGCACGAGGTCGGCTCAAACAACCCCGACGGCATCGACATCAAGAAGAAGAAGGACGAGAGCGGCAAGCCGCTGGATGGCATCCCCTTCCACCCCTACTACACGGTCAAGGACCTGGTCGGCGTGGCGGTGTTCCTGTTCGTCTTCTGCGTGGTGATCTTCTACTTCCCGGAAGGCGGTGGCTACTTCCTCGAGAAGCCCAACTTCGAGCCGGCCAACCCGCTCAAGACCCCGGATCACATCGCGCCGGTATGGTACTTCACGCCCTTCTACGCGATCCTGCGCGCGATCACCTTCTCGCTGTTCGGCCTCGACGCCAAGTTCCTCGGCGTTATCGCCATGGGCGCGGCCATCGCGGTGCTCTTCGTGCTGCCCTGGCTCGACCGCAGCCCGGTGCGCTCGATGCGCTACAAGGGCTGGATGTCCAAGGTGATGCTGGCGCTGTTCGCGATCAGCTTCCTGATCCTGGGCGTGCTCGGGGTATTGCCGGTCACCGAGGGGCGTACGCTGCTGTCCCAGGTGTGCACCGTCATCTACTTCGCCTTCTTCCTGCTGATGCCGTTCTATACCCGGCTGGAGAAGACCAAACCCGTTCCGGAAAGGGTGACTGGCTAATGAAAAAGCAACTGTTCGCACTGCTCTTCGCGCTGGTGCCCGTCACGGCGATGGCCGCGGGGGGCGCGAGCGTCCCCTACTCCATGGAGCCCGACCTGGAGGACAAGGCCTCGCTGCAGAACGGCATGAAGCTCTATGTCAACTACTGCATGGGGTGCCACTCCCTGGAGCACCAACGGTTCGCGCGTGCCGCCGAGGACCTGAACATCCCCCAGGACCTCGTCGAGGAGAACCTGATCTTCTCCTCGGACCTGGCCTTCAACGACCAGATGCACATCGCCATGGACAGCGGTGACGCCGAGGCCTGGTTCGGTGCTCCGCCGCCCGACCTGACCCTCGAGTCGCGGCTGCGTGGCAACGACTGGATCTACTCCTACCTGCTCTCCTTCTACAAGGATCCCAGCACCGGCACGGGCGTCAACAACGCGGTCTTCCCGCTGGTGGCCATGCCCAACGTGCTGGAGCCGCTGCAGGGGGTGCAGGAGAAGGTGTGCGCCGAGACGGACCAGCCGGTCGAGGGGGCCGAGCTCGATCCCCTGACCGGCAAGTACCAGTCCTGCGAGACGTTGCAGATCACCCAGCCCGGCGAGATGGAACCGGCGGAGTTCGAGGAGGCGGTCTACGACCTCACCAACTTCCTCGCCTACGTGGGTGAGCCGTCCAAGCTGCAGGCGCAGTCGCTGGGACCGAAGGTGCTGATCTTCATCTTCATCTTCGGGGTCATCTCCTACCTGCTCAAGCGCGAGTACTGGCGCGACGTCCACTGATCCGTCTGCGACGGACATCCACGAGGGGCGCATGGTCGAGGGCCATGCGCCCCTCGTGGTCTCTGCCCGATACCGGGCGGCACGATGGCCCTCAAGGCGGGGCCTGTCGTGTTATCATCTCGGCACGAACTGATGCGAGGATTGTTACATGGGTGTAGTGGCCAAGCGGTCGTCGATGATCTTCTATTCCGGAGGGGATGACCATTACAGTCATCGTGTGCGAATCGTGCTCGCCGAGAAGGGCGTGGCCGTCGATATCGTCGAGGTGACCGACGAGCAGCACCCCGAGGAACTCGCCGACCTCAACCCCTACAACAGCGTGCCCACGCTGCTCGACCGCGACCTGGTGCTCTACGAGTCCAAGGTGATGATGGAATACCTCGACGAGCGCTTCCCGCACCCGCCGCTGCTGCCCGTCTATCCCGTGGCGCGCGCCAAGAGCCGCCTGTGGATGCACCGCATCGAGCGCGAGTGGTGCCCGCTGGTCGAGCAGATCCAGCGTGGCGCGAAGAAGGACGCTGAGAAGGCCCGCAAGGAGCTGCGTGAGAGCCTGGTCGGTATCTCGCCGATCTTCGAGGACATGCCCTACTTCATGAGCGAGGAGTTCACCCTGGTGGACTGCTGCCTGGCCCCGATCCTCTGGCGCCTGCCGGTGCTGGGCATCGAGCTGCCCGAGAAGCAGGTCAAGCCGCTGATGGGCTACATGGAGCGCCTGTTCGACCGCGATGGCTTCAAGGCAGCCCTCAGCGAAAGCGAGCGCGAGATGCGCGCCTGAACTTCGATCCGGTGCAGACCGGGTCCCCGACCCAGGAGGGCCAAGCGATGCTATCGAGCCGTCCCTATATTGCCAGGGCCCTTTACCAGTGGCTGCTGGACAACGACCTGACCCCCTACATCGTCGTCGATGCCGAGCAGGCGGGTGTCGAGGTTCCCCGCCAGTTCGTGCAGAACGGCCAGATCGTGCTGAACCTGGCGCCCACCGCCGTGCGCGACTTCGCCATGGAGAACGAGGCGGTGAGCTTCTCGGCGCGCTTCGGGGGCCGCCCCATGCAGGTGATGGTGCCCATCGAGGCGTTGATCGCGATCTACGCGCGGGAGAACGGCGTGGGCATGGTGTTCGGCCATGAACCGGTGATTCCGGCCGAGGCCGACGAGGCAGGCGAGAAGGAGCCCCACCTCAATGAGGTGGAAAGTGCCGATGACGCCCCGCAGGACGATGACCAGGGCGACGAGACACCGCCGCGCAAGGGGCGCCCCTCGCTGCGGGTCATCAAGTGATCCGCGAGTGACCGGCTAGCCGCGTTCCCCGACGTGGATCATCGACGCGAGACGGCAGGCCCATGGGCCTGCCGTCTCGCGTTCCGGGGGCGGCTCAGTCCAGGTAGTCGAAGACCTTGACGATGCGCTGCATGCCGCCGACGCCCGCGACGGCCTGGACGATGCGCTCCGCCTCGTTGCGGGTGACGATGCCCATCAGGTAGACGCTGTTGTTCTCGACGACCACCCGGATGCGGCCGGAGTCGATCTCCTCGTTGGCCGCCAGGCTGGTACGGATACGGGTCCTCAGCCAGGTGTCGGAGAGGCGCTGGCTGGCCGGCAGGTTGGCGGCGATGGAGAGCTCGTTGTGCACCTCGCGGACGTTGCGCACCTTGCTGGCGACCTCCTCGGCCCTCGCCTTGAGCTCCTCGCTCGGCACCTGGCCGGTGAGCAGGACGACGCCGTTGAAGCTGTCGACGTTGATGCGGGCATCGCCCAGCCGGGCATCGGTGCGGCCGAGATTGTGGCCGATCTTGGTCTCGATGCTCTCGTCCTCGACCTGGGTGCCGAAGGTACGCTCGCCGTAGTTCTCGTCGATGGTGCCGGGGGTGGTGACGCCGGTCACGGTGGTGCAGCCGGCAAGGCCGAGGCCGAGGGTGAGCAGCAGGGGCGTGAGAAGGGACTTCCTGGTCATGGGGTCACTCGCTTGTGCCGAAGAGTTGTTCGTCGATCAGGTCGCAAAGGCAGTGGATCGCCAGCAGATGGACCTCCTGGATGCGTGCGGTGGAGGTCGCCGGCACGCGGATCTCGCAGTCGTCCTGGCCCAGCAGCGAGGCCATGTCGCCACCGTCGCGGCCGGTCAGGGCCACCACCGTCATGTCGCGGTCGTGGGCGGCCTGGATCGCCTGGATGACGTTGGCCGAGTTGCCGCTGGTGGAGATCGCCAGCAGGATGTCGCCGGGCTGGCCCAGGGCACGGATCTGCTTGGAGAAGACCTCGTTGTAGCTGTAGTCGTTGGCGATCGAGGTCAGGGTCGAGGTGTCGGTGGTCAGGGCCAGGGCCGGCAGGCTGGGGCGTTCCCGCTCGAAGCGGTTGAGCAGCTCGGAGGAGAAGTGCTGGCTGTCACCGGCGCTGCCACCGTTGCCGCAGGCCAGGATCTTGCCCTCGTTGACCAGGCACTGGACCATCATCTGGCTGGCCACCTCGATGAAGGGCGGCAGTACCTCACTGGCGTAGGTCTTGGTGTCGATACTGGCGTTGAAGTGGCCGAGAATTCGCTGCTGGAAATCCATGCGGGGTTCCTGGTCCTTTTCGCAGATGGGCTTGACCGGTCAGTACGCTTCGAAGGCATCCGCCACCCACTCGATCTCGAGGTCGGGTGGCGTGCCGGTCACGGCCAGCACGTCGAAGCGGCAGGCACATGATAGCCCGTTGCGCTGGAGATAAAAACGCGCCGCCCGGATCAGGCGGCGCTGCTTGGCGACGGTGACGGTCTCCAGCGGGTGCCCATGGCGGTGGTCGGCACGGTGGCGGACCTCGACGAACACCAGGACCTCGCCATCGCGCATCACCAGGTCGATCTCGCCGCCCTTGGCATGCTGGTTGCTGGCCTCGAGCATGAGCCCGCGCGCCGTCAGCCAGCGGGCGGCGAGGCGCTCGATGGCCTCGCCCCGGGCGCGGGCGTCACGGGGCCCGGTCATCGCCGAACACGCCGGGGATCAGCACGGGCTGGGGCACGCCGTTGACGAAGCGGGCCCACGGCAGGCGGCGCTGGATCCGGCCGTCGTCGCCGGGGCTCAGGGTCCCGGTGGCGCCGAACAGCTCGCTGCCGCTGATGGCCTGCAGCTGCGGCAGGCGTGTGGCCAGCTCGTAGGCATCCACGCCCATGGCCATCAGCCGGAACAGGGCGGGGTCGGACTCCTCGCGCAGCCGGCGATAGCTGTCGAGGAAGGGCAGGGCCTCGACGCCGCCCACGGCGGCATCGGGGATCTGCCAGGGGATATCGACGAACAGCACGTCGTCCAGGTCGTGATCCAGGCGGGGCTGCAGGCGGCCCTCGAAGAGGTGGGAGGTGGCATAGATCGGCAGGTCGCCGCTGTAGTAGTAGTCCAGGGTCGGCGGTACCTGGCGGGCATACTCCGGCAGGGCCAGCAGGAACAGCATGTCCGGCTGGGGGTTGGTCACGGCCCGGCGTGCGCTCTCGGTGGCCGAGGCCTCGGGGTTGTAGCGGACCGCACTGGCGACCTCGCCTCCCTGGTCGCGCCAGGCGTTCCAGAAGGCTTCGCCGACGCGGCGTCCCCAGTCGTTGTCCGGAACCAGCAGCGACGCCAGGCGGTGGCCGTCGACCCAGGCGCGATGGGCGGCCTGGCGGGCCTCGTCCTCGGCGGAGAGGCCGTACTGGAAGAGCCCGAGGGCCTGGTTGCGCTCCCCGCGGCCGTAGTTGAGCGCCAGGGTCGGCAGCGGCACCCGCTCGCGCTGCTCGAGCTCGCTGACGGCATCCTTGTCCAGCGGGCCGACCACCACCTGGGCGCCACGCTCGGCGGCCTCCCGGTAGAGTGCCTCCAGGTCGCCGTGACTGCTGTCGAGGAAGGTCAGGCGGGCGCCGCTGTCGACGCCCTCGAGGTGGTGGGTGCGGATCCCCTCGCGGATCGCCCCGGCAATGCCCGACAGGGGGCCGGACTCGGGGAGGAAGACCGCGATGTGGTCGACCTCCTGGCCGCGCAGCTCCCCCAGGGCGGTGATCTCGCCGGGCAGGCGCCGCGCCGCCGGGTGGCCGCGATGGCGCTCGCGCCAGTCATCCAGGCGGGCGAAGAGCCGCTGGATGTCGCCGCCGCTGGCGCGCACCAGCTCGGCCAGGGTCACCCAGCCCCGGGTAAGATCGTCGCCTTCCTCGCGCAGGGTGGCCAGCGAGCCGCCGTCCAGCCGCGAGAGCTGCGCCCAGATCGCGTCGTTGAGGTCATCGCGCTCGGTCTCCGCCTGGACCCGGATCAGGGCGCGGGCGGCGGCGCGGGGCTCGTCGACCTCGGCCAGAGCCATCCCCAAGCGTTCGCGCAGGGTCAGGGAGGCCTCGCGAGGCAGGTCGACCTCATCGAGCAGCTGGCCGGCCTGGATCACCGCCCAGGGATCGCCTTCGGCCTCGCCCAGCTCCGAGAGCAGCAGCGCCCAGCGGGTCCGTGCCTGGGGCTCCAGGCGGCTGTCGTCGATCTCCTTGGCGACCTCCAGTGCCTGGGTGCGGTTTCCCTGGCGTGCTAGGATGTCGGCCGCTTCCAGGCGGGAGAGGGCGGCCTGGCCGGGTTCCTGCTGCTCGGCCTGCTGCAGCAGCCGCTGCGGATCACCGTCGCCCTGGCGCTCGATGATGCCCGGCTGGAAGCTGCAGCCCGCAAGCAGCAGCGCGGTCAGCGCGGCGGCCAGCGGGCCGCGAAACGAGATCTTCATGAATCCTTCCTTGTCCCCAAGTCCGAGAGCATCCCAGGGAGCCGAGATGTCCGATACGCTTGCCGGTTCATTGTACGTGGTCGCCACGCCCATTGGGAATCTGGACGACCTGAGCCCCCGGGCCGCCCGAGTGCTGGGGGAGGTGGCGGTGATCGCCGCCGAGGATACCCGCCACAGCGGCCGCCTGCTGCGCCACCTGGGCCTGTCGCGGCCGATGCTCTCGCTGCACGAGCACAACGAGGCCGCGCGGGTCGATGCCCTGGATGCCCGTCTCGTCGCCGGTGATGACATTGCCCTGGTCAGTGACGCCGGCACGCCGCTGATCAGCGACCCCGGCTTCGTGCTGGTGCGTGAGCTGCGTGCCCGCGGGCGCCGCATCGTGCCGGTCCCGGGCCCCTGTGCCCTGGTGGCCGCCCTGTCGGCGGCGGGGCTGCCCACCGACCGCTTCCTCTTCCAGGGCTTCCTGCCGGCCAAGGGCGGTGCCCGGCGGGGGCGTCTGGAGGCGCTGGCGGCCCGCGAGGAGACCCTGGTGTTCTACGAGTCTCCCCACCGCATCCGTGACACCCTGGCGGACCTGACCACCACCCTCGGGGCACGACGGGTGGTGCTGGCCCGTGAGCTGACCAAGGCCTTCGAGACATTCCTCGACGGCAGCGCTGCCGAGCTGCTCGCGCGCATGGACGCAGACCCCGACCAGGCCCGCGGCGAGTTCGTGGTGATGGTGGCCGGCGCCGGCCCGCGCGGCGACGACGACGCCTCGACGGTAGAGGCTGATGCACTGCTGTCGGCCCTGCTCGTCGAGGGGCTGGGGGTCAAGCAGGCGGCCGCCGTGGCGGCACGGGTGCTGGGCGGGGCGAAGAAGACCTGGTACGGCCGGCTCCAGGCGCTCAAGGACGGGCATTGAGGCGGGGGAGGGGCACTGGTATCCTTGCCCCGGGAGTTGGCCAGACAGTCGCCGCCGCCCCGGCCTTCGGGACGGGGCGGGGGAGGAAAGTCCGGGCTCCACAGGGCAGAGTGCCAGGTAACGCCTGGGCGGCGTGAGCCGACGGAAAGTGCAGCAGAGAGCAGACCGCCTACGTCTCCCTCGGGAGGCCGGCAAGGGTGAAAGGGTGCGGTAAGAGCGCACCGCGCGCCTGGCAACAGTGCGTGGCAAGGTAAACCCCACTCGGAGCAAGACCAAATAGGAACCTCATGGCGTGGCCCGCGTCGGGTTCGGGTAGGTTGCTTGAGGGCCCTGGTGACAGGGCCCCTAGAGGAATGACTGTCCACGACAGAACCCGGCTTATCGGCCGACTCCCTTTTCCGAACTTCGCCGTGCATACGGCCCCCCAGCCCCTCGAACGAGAGCCCCATGCCGTCATCCGCCCCTGAACAGCCCGCCCGCGGCTTTCGCCATGCCAGCGTGCTGCTCGACGGCGCCGTGGAGGCGCTGGTCCATGACCCCGAGGGCACCTACCTGGACGGCACCTTCGGCCGCGGTGGCCATTCGCGTGCCATTCTCGTGCGGCTGGCCCCCGAGGGCCGCCTGCTGGCCATCGATCGCGACCCCCAGGCCATTGCCGAGGCCGCCGCCATCGATGACCCGCGCTTCACCATCGAGCAGGGCGAGTTCGCCCGACTCGGCGAGATCGCCGCGCGTCACGGCCTGGATGGCCGGCTGTCCGGCATCCTGCTCGACGTGGGGGTCTCGTCGCCCCAGCTCGACGACCCCGAGCGGGGGTTCAGCTTCCTGCGCGACGGTCCCCTGGACATGCGCATGGACCCCACCCGCGGAGAGAGCGCCGCGGGCTTCCTGGCCCGGGCCGGCGAGGGCGAGATCGCCGCTGTCTTCAAGGCCTACGGCGAGGAGCGCTTCGCCAGGCGGCTGGCGAGGGCCATCGTGGCGCGGCGCCTCGAGCGACCCTTCGAACGGACCGCGGACCTCGCCGAGGTGGTCAAGGCCGCCCATCCCGCCTGGGAGAAGGGCAAGCACCCGGCGACCCGCGTCTTCCAGGCCCTGCGCATCCAGGTCAACGGCGAGCTGGAACAGCTCGATGCCGCCCTCGAGGCGGCGCTGGAGGCCCTCGCCCCGGGCGGTCACCTGGTGGTGATCAGCTTCCATTCGCTGGAGGACCGCCGGGTCAAGCGCTTCATCCGCGACCACGTGCGCGGCGATACCGACCTCCCGCGCGGCATCCCGGTCCGCGACGACCAGCTCAAGCGACGCCTGGCGTCGCTGGGCAAGGCGCGTCGTCCCTCCGCCGAGGAGGTCCAGGAGAATCCCCGGGCGCGCAGTGCGGTGATGCGTGTGGCGCGCAAGCGATACTGAGGACGGTCATGGCACAGGGACGATCCGCGGCAACCTCCTCGTTCGGCTGGCCCCTTCGCCTGGGGGTATCGCCGCAGCTGCTGCTGGTCGCCCTGCTGCTCGCGGCCTGCCTGGGCTCGGCCCTGGCGGTGATCACCACCAGTCACCTGACCCGTGACCAGTATGCTCGCCTGCAGCAGCTCGAGCGCGAGCAGCAGCAGCTGCAGACCGAGTGGGGCCAACTGCTGCTCGAGGAAAGCGCCTGGTCGTCGCCGGCCCGCATCGAGCGCCTGGCCCGGGAGCGCCTGGAGATGCGCCTGCCCGACATCGACGAGGTCGAGGTCATCCGGCCATGAGCACCGACGCCCGCAGCGGCGTGACGCCGCGTCGGCCGCCGCCCATGGCCCCCATGGGCAAGGCGCGCTACCGGGTGATGATGACGCTGGTGCTGGTGGGGCTCGTGCTGCTGGCCGGCCGCATCGTCGACCTGCATGTCTTCGACCGTCCCTTCCTGCAGGGGCAGGGCGATGCCCGTACCCTTCGCACCGACACCATTCCCGCCCATCGCGGGATGATCAC
The DNA here is from genome assembly GCF_029625235.1 of Halomonas sp. CKK8. NCBI lineage: Bacteria > Pseudomonadati > Pseudomonadota > Gammaproteobacteria > Oceanospirillales > Halomonadaceae > Halomonas > Halomonas sp. CKK8. The sequence goes on from NZ_CP121193.1 coordinate 1,359,634, forward strand.
CGACCGCCACGGCGAGCCGCTGGCCATCTCGACCCCGGTGGTCACCCTCTGGGCCAACCCCCAGGACCTGCCCGTCGACGACATCCAGCGCCTGATGCTGGCCAGGGTCCTGGGCCAGGAGCTCGAGACGCTCAACGAGCGCATCGCGCGCTACGCCGAGCGCGAGTTCATGTACCTGAGGCGCCGCATGACGCCGGAGGCGGCCCAGCGGGTGCTGGACCTGCGCATTCCCGGCGTCCACGCCCGGGAGGAGTACAAGCGCTACTACCCGGCTGGGGAAGTCACCGCCCAGCTGCTGGGCGTGACCAATATCGATGATATCGGCCAGGAAGGCCTGGAACTGGCCTACCAGTCGCATCTCGCCGGGGTGCCCGGCAAGCGGCGGGTGCTCAAGGACCGCCGCGGTCGCCTTGTGCGTGACCTGGCGCTGCTGCAGGAGGCCCAGCCGGGCGGGGACCTCACCCTGGCCCTGGACCAGCGCCTCCAGTACATGGCCTATCGCGAGCTCAAGGCGGCGGTGGCCGAGCACGACGCCGATGGCGGCATCGTGGTGATGCTGGATGCCCGCAGCGGCGAGGTGCTGGCCATGGCCAACCAGCCCTCCTACAACCCCAACAACCGAGCCGGGCTCGACCCCCAGGGACTGCGCAACCGGGCCATCGTCGATGTCTACGAGCCGGGGTCGGTCATGAAGCCGCTGGCGATGGCTGCCATGCTCGAGACCGGCGAGGTGCCGCCGGATACCGTGGTCGATACCTCGCCGGGCTGGATGGTGATCGACCGCTTCACCATCAAGGACATCCGCAACTACGGTGAACTCAGCCTCTCCGGCATCCTCGAGAAGTCCTCGAACATCGGCATGTCCAAGCTGGCGCTGCGCCTGGAGGACCCGGTGGTGCCGGCGACCTACCGGGCCGTGGGCCTGGGGCAGAGCCCGGGGACCGGCTTTCCCGGCGAGGCGGCCGGCAGCATCCCGGCACCGGCGCGCTGGTCAAGCAGTCAGTGGGCGGCCCTCTCCTACGGGTACGGCCTCTCGGTTTCGGCGCTGCAGCTGGCCAGTGCCTACACGGCCATTGCCAACGACGGCCGGCGGCTGCCGCCCTCGCTGCTCAAGCTCGGTCAGGCACCGGCCGGCGAGCCGGCCATCGACGCCGGCGTGGCGCGGCGGATCCTCGGCATGATGGATCAGGTCGTCGAGCCCGGCACCGGCGCCCGCCGGGCGCTGGTGCCGGGATACCGGGTCGCCGGCAAGACCGGGACCGTGCGCAAGACCGATGCCGGCGGCTATCAGCAGAAGGCCTACCGCAGCCTGTTCGTCGGCATCGCGCCGGTCTCGGACCCGCGGATCGTCACGGTGGTGATGATCGATCACCCGCGGGGGGACAGCTACTATGGCGGGGCGGTGGCGGCGCCGGTCTTCTCGCGGGTGGCCGGCAATGCCCTGCGCCTGCTGGACGTGCCACCGGATGCTCGGGAGCCGGAATCATGAGCGCAAGCCCTGGGGAGGGAACGCGATGCAGCTGACCGCCAAGCGACTCGAGGCAGGCCTGACCGGGCTCTGGCCCGACCGTTGCCATGCCCTGGCACGGCTCACCCTGCCGGATGCCGTCCGGCTGGTACTCGACAGTCGCCGGCTGGCCGTGGGCGATGTCTTCGTGGCGGTGCCGGGCGTGGCGGCGGATGGCCGCGACTTCATCCCGGCGGCCCTCGAGGCCGGGGCCTCGCTGGTACTGGCCCATGACGACGGGGCGCCCGGGCCCGACGACCCCCGGGTGCTGTGGCTGCCAGGGCTGCGCGAGGCCCAGGGCGAACTGGGCCAGCTGCTGTTTGCCGTGCCCCGTGACCTGGAACTGGTCGGGGTCACCGGCACCAACGGCAAGAGTTCGGTGACCCACTACCTGGCCGAGTTGAGCATTGCCCTCGGGGTGGACGCCGGGCTGATCGGCACCCTGGGGCACGGCCGGCCGGGGCGCCTGGCGGCCGGCCGGCTGACCACGCCGGGGCCCCTGGCCCTGCAGGCCGCGCTGGGGGAACTGGTCGCCGACGGCGTCCGCCGGGTGGCCATGGAGGTCTCCTCCCATGCGCTGGAGCAGGGCCGCCTCGATGGCTGTCGGGTGCACGCGGCGGTGTTCACCAACCTCAGCCGTGACCACCTGGACTACCACGGCAGCATGGCGGCCTATGCCGCCGCCAAGGCGCGGCTGTTCCGGCGCCATGAGCTCGAGCTCGCGGTGGTCAACGGGGACGACCCGCTGGCGCGCCTGATGCTCGCCGGCGTGCACCGCCACGTGCGTGTGCTGGCCGTCGGCGAGGACGAGGCGGTGACCCTGCGCGTCATCGACTGGGTGCCCCATGCCGAGGGGCAGCGGGCGCTCATCGCCACGCCGGAGGGGGAGCGGGTGCTCGAGCTCGGCGTGATGGGACGCTTCAACCTGGATAACGTGCTGCTGGCCATTGCCACCCTGCACGGCCTGGGCCACCCCCTGGAGGCGCTGTTCGCGGCGGCAGCCGACCTCGCCCCGGTGCCCGGTCGCATGCAGCGCCTGACCCGGCCGGGAGGCCCCACGGTGGTCATCGACTATGCCCATACCCCGGATGCCCTCGACAGTGCCCTCGCGGCGCTGCGCGCCCACCTGCCGGGCGACGGCCGGCTGTGGTGCCTGTTCGGCTGCGGCGGCGACCGCGACACCGGCAAGCGTCCGCTGATGGCACAGGCCGCGGCGCGCTATGCCGACGTGCTGGTGGTGACCGACGACAACCCGCGCGGCGAGGACCCGGCGGCGATCCGCGCCCAGGTCCTCGCGGGCCTGGAAGAGCCCCAGCGCAACGGGGTCCTCGAACTGGCCGGGCGGGGCGCGGCGATCGCCCGGGCGCTGGCCGAGGCCGGCCCCGACGACGTGGTGCTGATCGCCGGCAAGGGACACGAGGACTACCAGGAGGTCAGGGGGGTACGCCATCCCTTCTCGGACCTGGCCGAGGCCGAGCGGGCGCTGGCCGGATGGGGCGCGGACAGGGCCCCCGGGGAGGGCGAGCCATGAGCGGCAGCGGGCTGACCACGCTGGGCGAGGTCGCCGCGGCCCTGGGCCTGCCGGCACCGCCCGAGGACCTGCCCATCGGTGAGATCGTCACCGATACCCGCCGCCTGGCCCCGGGAAGCCTGTTCGTGGCGCTCAGGGGCGAGCGCTTCGATGCCCACGACTTCCTGGACCAGGCGCGGGAGGCCGGTGCCGTGGCGGCCGTGGTCGAGGGAACGGCAGAGCGGTCGATGGATGCCCCGTTCCCCCAGCTGCTGGTGGCCGACACCCGGCTGGCCCTGGGGCTGCTGGCGCGTGCCCGGCGGCGCGCCTGGGGCGGCCCCCTGGTCGCCGTGACCGGCAACAGCGGCAAGACCACGGTCAAGCAGATGCTGGCGACCCTGCTCGAGCAGAGCGGGTCGACCCTGGCCACCCAGGGCAACCTGAACAACGACATCGGCGCGCCCCTCACCCTGCTGGCGCTGGAGCCCGGTCACCGCCAGGCCGTGGTGGAGCTGGGTGCCAACCACCTCGGCGAGATCGCCTGGACCACGACCCTGGCCGAGCCCCGGGTAGCGGTGATCACCAACGTCACCGGGGCCCACGTGGGCGAGTTCGGCGGCATGGGCCGTATCGCCCAGGCCAAGGCGGAGATCCTGGCCGGCCTGCCGGCCGACGGCGTGGCGGTGCTCAACCGCGACGATGCCTTCTTCGCCACCTGGGCGCGCCTGGCGGCGCCTCGCGAGGTGCTCGACTTCGGCCTGGATGCGCGGGCTCGCCTGCGAGCCGAGGCGCTGGCCTGTGACGCCGTCGGACGCTATGCTTTCACGCTTGTCCGGGACGGCCGCGAGATCGGGCGCGTCCGGCTGGCCCTGCTGGGGCGCCACAACGTCGCCAACGCCCTGGCGGCCGCGGCCGCGGCCCTGGCCATGGGGCTGGGTGAGCGAGAGGTACTGGCCGGGCTCGAGGCGGTGGCACCCATGCCGGGACGGCTGAGCGTCGTGGAGGGCCTCAACGACTCGCGGCTGCTGGACGATACCTATAATGCCAACCCCGGCGCGGTGAAGGCGGCGCTCGACGTCCTGGTGACGCTGCCCGGCCCGCACTGGTGCCTGCTGGGCGCCATGGGAGAACTGGGGGGCGAGTCCGACCGGCTGCACGCCGAGCTTGGACACTACGCGCGGGAACGGGGAATCGATTTCCTGGGCACCCTCGGCGAGCCGGCGAGGCCGGCCAGCCGGGCCTTCGGCGAAGGCGGGGTCCATTTCGACGATCGGGAGGCGCTGATGCGCCACGTCCTCCACCATCTACCGCCCGGGGCCAGCGTGCTGGTCAAGGGCTCGCGCAGCGCCGGCATGGAACGCGTCGTGGCGGTCCTGCGTGCGGATGCTTCAAGGTGAACGCGATACATGCTGCTCTTTCTGGCTGATTTCCTGGCGCAATTCCAGAGTGCCTTCAACGTCTTCAACTATCTGACCCTGCGCATGATCCTGGGGACCCTGACCGCCCTGGTGCTCTGCCTGTGGCTCGGGCCGGTGATGATCCGCCGCCTGGTGGAGCGACAGATCGGCCAGGCGGTGCGCGACGACGGCCCCCAGTCCCACCTCTCCAAGGCCGGCACCCCCACCATGGGCGGCGCCATGATCCTGATGGCCATCGCCGTGAGCACCCTGCTGTGGGGGGATCTCACCAACCACTACGTCTGGCTGGTGCTGGCGGTGACCCTGGGCTTCGGTGCCATCGGCTGGGTGGACGACTTCCGCAAGGTGGTGGAGAAGAACCCCCGGGGCCTGCCGGCGCGCTGGAAGTACTTCTGGCAGTCGCTGATCGGCGTGGCGGCCGCCGTGCTGCTCTACGTCACCGCCGCCTCGCCGGTGGAGACCAGCCTGATCGTGCCGCTCTTCAAGGAGTTCGTGCTGCCCCTGGGGGTGTTCTACATGGTGCTCACCTACCTGGTGATCGTCGGCAGCTCCAACGCGGTCAATCTGACCGACGGGCTCGATGGCCTGGCGATCATGCCCACGGTGCTGGTGGCCATGGGCCTGGCGGTCTTCGCCTATGCCAGCGGCAACACGGTGTTCGCCGACTACCTGCAGATCCCCTTCATTCCCGGGGCGGGCGAGCTGGCCGTGTTCTGTGCCACCATCGCCGGGGCCGGCCTGGGCTTCCTGTGGTTCAACACCTACCCGGCCCAGGTGTTCATGGGCGACGTGGGGGCCCTGGCCCTTGGCGCAGCCCTCGGCGTGGTGGCGGTGATCGTTCGCCAGGAGATCGTGCTGTTCATCATGGGCGGCATCTTCGTCATGGAGACCGTCTCGGTGATCCTGCAGGTGGGCTCCTACAAGCTCACCGGGCGGCGCATCTTCCGGATGGCGCCGCTGCACCACCACTACGAGCTCAAGGGCTGGCCCGAGCCGCGGGTCATCGTGCGCTTCTGGATCATCACCGTGGTGCTGGTGCTGATCGGCCTGGCCACCCTCAAGGTCCGCTGATCCCCGGGGACCGATTCGCCATCCGCAAGGAGCTCAACATGGTCAAGGTGCCGAAGGGAACCACGCTGGTGGTCGGGCTCGGGCTCTCCGGGCGGGCCATCTGCCGCCACCTCGGCCGGCTCGGGGTCCCCTACATGGTCGCCGATACCCGTGCTGCGCCGCCGGGCCTGGCGGACTTCCAGGCCGTCCACCCGGCCATCGAGGTCCACTGCGGCCCGCTCACCGCCCTGGACCTCGCCGAGGTGGAGGAGGTGGTGGTCAGTCCCGGCGTCGACCCGCACGCGCCGGGCCTCGAGGCGCTGGCGGGGCGCACCCGCGAGGCCACCGCCGAGCCGCTGCTGGTGGGGGAGATCGCCCTCTTCGTGCGCGCGGCCCGTGCACCCATCGCCGCCATCACCGGCTCCAACGCCAAGTCGACCGTGACCACCCTGGTGGGCGAGATGGCCCGCGAGGCCGGGGTGCGGGCGGTGGTGGGCGGCAACCTGGGGACCCCGGCGCTCGACCTGCTCGACGCGGCACCGGATGCCGAGCTCTTCGTGCTGGAGCTCTCCAGCTTCCAGCTCGAGACCACCCCGCGCCTGGGGGCCGAGACGGCCGCCTTCCTCAACCTCTCCGAGGACCACCTGGACCGCCATGGCGACATGGCCGGCTACCGCGCCGCCAAGCTGGGTATCTTCCGCGGCGCCCGGCACGGCGTGGTCAATGCCGACGACCCCGGTACCTGGCCGGACGGGCCGCTGCCGGCTCTGGACCGCTTCACCACCCGCTCTCCCCAGGGCGAGGACTGGGGCATCGCCCGGCGCGCCGGGCGTGACTGGCTGGTGCACGGCGACAAGCCGCTGCTGCCCGCCGACGAGATGCGCCTGCCGGGGCGCCACCACCAGGCCAATGCCCTGGCGGCGCTGGCCATGGGCCATCGCCTGGGCCTGCCGCTCGATGCCATGCGCGAGGTGCTGCGGCACTTCCCCGGGCTGCCCCATCGCGGCGAGCTGGTGGCGGAGGTCGAGGGAGTGCGCTGGATCAACGACTCCAAGGGCACCAACGTCGGTGCTACCCTGGCCGCCATCGAGGGACTGGGGCCGACCCTCGAGGGACGGCTGATCCTGCTGGCCGGCGGGGTGGGCAAGGGCGCCGACTTCCACCCCCTGGCGGCGCCCCTGGCGCGTTACGGCCGCGAGGCGATCCTCTTCGGCCGGGATGCCGCGCAGCTGGACCAGGCCCTGCATGGCCGGCTGCCGGTGACCCGGGTCGCGGACCTGCAGGCGGCCCTGGCGCGGGCGGTGGAGGTCGCCGCGCCCGGGGATTGCGTGCTGCTGTCACCCGCCTGTGCCAGCCTCGACCAGTTCACCGACTACCAGGCGCGTGGCGAGGCCTTTCGCCGGGCAGTGAAGCGCCTCGCCGGGGAGGCGGCATGAGCCGGCTGTCCCGTCTGCGCCAGCGGCTGAGCACCGCCGATCACGCCTTCGACGGCTGGCTGGTGCTGGCCTCCTTCGCTCTGCTGCTGATCGGCTGGGTGATGGTGACCTCGGCGTCCAGCGAGGTGGCCTCGAGCCTCACCGGCAATGCCTGGTACTTCAGCCTGCGCCACGGCATCTTCCTGCTGGTGGCGCTGGCCGTCGCGGCCCTGGCCCTGAGGGTGCCGCTGGCCTGGTGGAAGGCCAATGGCCCACTGCTGCTACTGGTGGGGCTAGTCCTCCTCCTGCTGGTATTGCTGGTGGGCCGCGAGGTCAATGGCAGCCGCCGCTGGCTCTCCGTGCCGGGCCTGCCCTTCAACCTGCAGGCCTCCGAGGTCGCCAAGTTCTGCCTGATCGTCTACCTGGCCGGCTACCTGGAGCGCTTCCTGCCCCTGGTGCGTCGCCAGTGGGGGGCCTTCCTGCGTCCCCTGGCGGTGATGGCGGTGATCGCGGGGCTGCTGATCCTCGAGCCTGACTACGGTGCCGTGGTGGTGATGACCGGCGCGGTGATGGGCATGCTGCTGATGGCCGGTGCCCCCTGGGGGCGCTTCCTCGTGCTGCTGCTGCTGGTGGGTGCCCTCGGGGCCCTGGCCGCCGTGGCCGAACCCTACCGGATGGCGCGCCTGACGAGCTTCGCCGACCCCTGGGCCGACCAGTTCGCCAGTGGCTACCAGCTGACCCAGGCGCTGATCGCCTTCGGTCGCGGGCACTGGCTGGGCATGGGGCTGGGCAACAGCGTGCAGAAGCTGTTCTACCTGCCCGAGGCCCACACGGACTTCGTCTTCGCCGTGCTGGCCGAGGAGCTCGGCCTGCTGGGCGCCATCGCCGTGGTGGGGCTCTTCGCCCTGCTGGTGTGGCGCGCCATGGCGGTGGGACGGCGGGCCGAACTGGCCGGCCTGGCCTTCGCCGCCTACGTGAGTTACGGCGTCGCCCTGGTCATCGGGGCCCAGGCCTTCATCAACATCGCGGTGAGTACCGGGATGCTGCCCACCAAGGGGCTGACCCTGCCGCTGCTCAGTTATGGCGGCTCGAGCCTGGTGGTGAGCTGCGTGATGATGGCGCTGCTGCTGCGCGCCGACATCGAGACCCGCCAGGTCGTGCGCCGGGTCAGGCCCACGGCATCCCGGGCGCCATCGCCCGGCAGGACACAAGGACGCGCAACATGAGTCGACGCGAGGAACGCCGCGTGCTGATCATGGCCGGCGGCACGGGGGGGCACGTCATCCCGGCCCTGTCCCTGGCCCGCGGGCTGGCGGCGCAGGGCGTGCAGGTCGCCTGGCTGGGCAGCCCGCGCGGGATCGAGAACCGCCTGGTCCCCGAGGCCGGTATCCCGCTGCACCGTATCGCGGTGAGCGGGCTGCGGGGCAATGGCCTGGCCGGCTGGCTGCTGGCCCCCTTCAACCTGGCCCGGGCGGTCTGGCAGGCGACTCGGGTGATCCGCGACGTCGACCCCCAGCTGGTGGTCGGGCTGGGCGGTTTCGCCAGCGGGCCCGGCGGCCTGGCGGCCTGGCTGACCCGCCGGCCGCTGGTCATCCACGAGCAGAACGCCGTGGCGGGGCTCACCAACCGGGCGCTGTCACGCCTGGCGCGTCGCGTCTATGCGGCCTTTCCCCAGGCCTTCCCCGGTCGGGCCGAGGTGGTCGGCAACCCGGTGCGCGACGAGATCGCCCGGCTCGGCGAGGTCCCGCGGCGTGTGGACGAGATGGCCGGACGGCGGCTGCGGTTGCTGGTGGTGGGCGGTTCCCTGGGGGCGCAGGCCCTCAACGAGCGGCTGCCCGAGGCGCTCGCCCGGCTGCCCGAGACTGCTCGCCCCGAGGTACGCCACCAGGCTGGCCGCGACAAGGATACGGCCACCCGTGAGGCCTACCGCGAGCAGGGCGTCGAGGCCGACGTCACGGCCTTTATCGACGACATGGCCGGCGCCTACGCCTGGGCCGATCTGGTGGTGTGCCGCGCCGGTGCCCTGACCGTGGCGGAGCTGGCCGCCGCCGCGAAGCCGGCGCTCTTCGTGCCCTTCCCCTATGCGGTGGACGATCACCAGACGGCCAACGCCCGGGCCCTGGTCGACGAGCAGGCGGCGCGACTGATGCCCCAGCAGGAGATGAGCGCGGCGACGCTGGCCGAGTGCCTGGCGTCGCTGCTGGACCCCGACACTCTCGCCACCATGGCGGCACGGGCCCGTGGCTGTGCCCATCTCGATGCCGTCGAGCGCCTGGTGGCCGGTTGCATGGAGACAGGCTTTGAGCGATGAGACCCTCGGACCGGTTCCCGGTCAGGCCACGCCCCCCCATCCCGGACGGGGGCTGGGCATGCGTCGTATCCGGCGCATCCATTTCGTCGGCATTGGCGGTGCCGGCATGTGCGGCATCGCCGAGGTGCTGGCCAACCAGGGCTATGCGGTCAGCGGCAGCGACCTGAAGGCCTCCCCGGTGGTGGCCCGCCTGCGCCGCTGCGGCATCCGCGTGGCCATCGGCCATGCCGCCGAGCATGCCGCGGACGCCGACGTGGTGGTGGTCTCCACCGCGGTGGACGAGACCAACCCCGAGATCCGCTGGGCCCACGAGCACCGCGTGCCGGTAGTGCGCCGCGCGGAGATGCTCGCCGAGCTGATGCGCTTCCGCCACGGCATCGCCGTGGCCGGCACCCATGGCAAGACCACCACCACCAGCCTCACCGCGACCCTGCTGGGCGAGGGCGGGCTGGACCCCACCTTCGTGATCGGCGGACGGCTGACCAGTGCCGGCACCAATGCGCGGCTGGGGGAGGGCGACTACCTGGTGGCGGAGGCCGACGAGTCGGATGCCTCCTTCCTGCACCTGCAGCCCATGGTGGCCATCGTCACCAACATCGATGCCGATCACATGGCGACCTACGGCGGCGATTTCGAACGGCTCAAGGGCACCTTCATCGAGTTCCTGCACAACCTGCCGTTCTATGGCCTGGCGATCCTGTGCATCGACGATGCCCATGTGCGCGGCCTGCTCGACCGGGTCAGCCGCCAGTTCGTCACCTACGGCTTCAGCGAGGATGCCGACTACCGCATCGAGGGCTTCGTCCAGCAGGCCGGCGAGGTGCACTTCACCGCGGTGCGCCCCGAAGGGCTGGCGCCGCTCGCGGTACGCCTGGCCATGCCGGGGCGTCATAATGCGCTCAACGCCCTGGCGGCGATCGCCGTGGCCAGCGACGCAGGGGTCGAGGATGACGCCATCCTGCGGGGCCTGGCGAGCTTCGAGGGGGTGGGGCGACGCTTCCAGGTGCATGGCCAATTCCCGGCCCCGCAGGGCGGGGGCGAGGTGATGCTGGTGGACGACTATGGCCACCATCCCCGCGAGGTGGCGATGGTGATCGACGCCGTGCGGGCGGGCTGGCCCGAGCGGCGCCTGGTGATGGTCTACCAGCCGCACCGCTACTCGCGTACCCGCGACCTCTACGAGGACTTCGTGCGGGTGCTGGCCGGGGTGGACACCCTGCTGCTGCTCGACGTCTACAGCGCCGGGGAGGCGCCGGTGCCCGGCGCCGACGGGCGCACCCTGGCGGGCTCGATCCGCCAGCGCGGGACAGTCGACCCGATCTTCGTCCAGGACAAGAGCGAACTGCCGGGGCTGCTCGCCCGGGTGCTGCGTCCCGGCGATATCCTGATTACCCAGGGGGCGGGCGACGTGGGCGGCATCGCCCAGCACCTGGCCGATGCCGCCCTGGCGCTCGACGAGGTGACACTATGACGCATGATGTCGGCCGGGTGGTGGTGCTCTATGGCGGGGACTCCGCGGAGCGCGATGTGTCGCTGAAGAGCGGTGCCGCGGTGCTCGCGGCCCTGACGCGCTCGGGGGTGGACGCCATCGGCTACGATCCCGCCGACGGCGGGCTGGTGGGGCTTGAGGCCCTGGCCCCCGACCGGGTCTTCATCGCCCTGCACGGAAGGGGTGGCGAGGACGGTACCCTGCAGGGGGCGCTGGAGCTGCTGGGCATCCCCTACACCGGCAGCGGCGTGCTGGCCTCGGCGCTGGGCATGGACAAGCAGCGCACCAAGCTGATCTGGCAGGCTCTTGGCCTGCCGACCCCGGAGAGCGTGATGCTCGGTCCGAAGGCCGACTGGTCGGCGGTGGTCGAGCGCCTCGGCCTGCCGCTGATCGTCAAGCCGGTCCACGAGGGCTCGACCCTGGGCATCAGCATCGTCGAGAGCCGCGAGGCGCTGGAGTCGGCCTACCGCGATGCCGCCCGCTTCGATGCGCGAGTGATGGCCGAGCGCTTCGTCAGGGGAGAGGAGTACACGGTGTCGCTGCTGGCGGGCGATGTCCTGCCGGCGATCCGCGTCGAGGTACCCAGCGGCTTCTACGACTACGAGGCCAAGTATCTCTCCGACGAGACCCGCTACCATCTGCCGTGCGGTCTCTCCGGCGACGAGGAGGCCGAGCTCGCCGCACTCTGTCGGGGGGCCTTCGAGGCCATCGGCGCAGAGGGATGGGGGCGGGTCGACGTGATGCGTGACGCCGAAGGGCGCTTCTGGCTGATCGAGGTCAATACCGTGCCGGGGATGACCGACCACAGCCTGGTGCCCCAGGCGGCGGCCCATGCCGGCATCGACTTCGATGCCCTGGTGCTGCGCATTCTCGACACGGCCGGGGAGCGGCACTAGCCCATGGCACCGCGTGGAAGCTTCGTCGGCGTCCTCCTGCTTGCCCTGCTGCTGGGTGCCGGGGGGCGGGCGCTGTGGGTCTGGCTCGATCGGCCCATCGAGCGAGTCTCGGTGGGGGGCGAGCTTCACCATGTCAGCGCCGACTACCTTCGCAACCAGTTGGCCCCCCTGATCCAGGGGCAGACTTGGCTATCCGTCGACCTGTCCGTGCTGCGCCAGCAGGCCCGGGATATCGGCTGGCTGGCCGAAGTGCGCGTCAGCCGCGAGTGGCCCGATGCGCTGACCTTCGACCTGGTCGAGCAGGTGCCGGTGGCGCGCTGGAACGACGCCCAGTTGCTCAACCCCGAGGGCGAGCCCTTTGCCTTCGGCCCGGTGTCGCCGCCCGACGACCTGCCGGACCTCGCCGGCCCGCCCGGCAGCGGGGCCGAGGTGCTGGGCTACCATGCCCGGCTCGCCGCCCAGTTCGCCACCCAGGGGCTCGAGGTGCGCCAGCTGCGCCTCGAACCCCGCGGGGCCTGGCGCTTCCAGCTCGACAGCGGCGTCTGGGTGATGCTCGGTCGCAATGACCGCCGCGCCCGGCTGGGACGCCTGGCCGCCGCCTGGCAACGTGAGCTGGGTCCCCTGGCGTCGCACATCCGCTACATCGACCTGCGATATCCCAACGGGGTCGCCGTGGCCTGGCACGGCCAGACCGAGCCGGTGGAGGAAGAGTCGTCGGCGGAGAGCTGACGGCGTCAGGAGATAATGCGGTTGTCCGGGCGGCATTTCGGGTGTTTCTTTCGTGACAAATTCGCCGTATCGTGTCGGGTGATTCGGCAATCGGGCTGGTGGAACAACTCAAGTTGTTCCTATAATTGGCCCAGGCCTACTTTTCAGGATTAATCTTCCCCTTCGGGGTCAGGTTCGAGGAGACTTCCCGGCTCATGGCAGGTCCATCCAATGTGTCCAATATGGTAGTCGGGCTGGATATCGGAACATCCAAGGTCGTGGCGATCGTGGGGCAGCCCACCGACGATGGCGGGATCGAAATCGCCGGTATCGGCTCACATCCGTCACGTGGCATGAAGAAGGGCGTGGTGATCAATATCGAATCCACGGTGCAGTCCATCCAGCGCGCCGTGGAGGAAGCCGAACTGATGGCCGGCTGTGACATCCATTCGGTCTATGTGGGCATTGCCGGCAGCCACATCAGTTCGATGAATTCGGACGGCGTGGTGGCCATCAAGGAGCGCGAGGTCGCCTCCTCCGACATCGACCGTGTCATCGACTCCGCCCGGGCGCGGGCGATCTCGGAAGGCCAGCGCGTGCTGCATGTCCTTCCCCAGGAGTTCGCGATCGACACCCAGGGCGGTATCCGGGAGCCACTCGGCATGTCCGGCGTGCGCCTCGAGGCGCGGGTCCACCTGGTCACTGCCGCCCTCAATGCCGTCCAGAACATCGAGAAGTGCGTACGCCGCTGTGGTCTCGAGGTGGACTCGATCATCCTCGAGCAGCTGGCCTCCAGCCATGCGGTCCTCACCGAGGACGAGCGTGAGCTCGGGGTCTGCATGGTGGACATCGGTGGCGGCACCACCGACATCGCGGTGTTCACCGAGGGCGCCATTCGCCATACCTCAGTGATTCCCATCGCCGGCGACCAGGTCACCAACGACATCGCCATGGCGCTGCGCACGCCTACCCAGCATGCCGAGGAGATCAAGGTCAAGTACGCCTGCGCCCTGACCCAGCTGGCCTCCAGCGACGAGATGATCAAGGTGCCGAGCGTCGGCGACCGGCCAGCCCGGGACCTCTCCCGCCAGTCGCTGGCCGAGGTGGTGGAGCCGCGCTACGAGGAGCTCTTCACCCTGGTGCGGGACGAGCTGCGTCGCAGCGGCTACGAGGACCTGGTGGCCGCCGGCGTGGTGCTCACCGGGGGCACCTCGCGCATGGAGGGGGTGGTCGAGCTGGCCGAGGAGATCTTCCACATGCCGGTACGCATTGCCTGCCCGCAGAACGTGCGCGGGCTGGCCGACGTGGTCCGCAACCCGATTTATTCGACGGGTGTCGGTCTGCTGCATTACGCTCTACTGGAAACCCGTCAAGGGCATGGCCGTCAGGGGCCTGGAGGCATCATCCCGGCGCAACCGAGGCGTGACGACATCACCCGGCGTGACGCAGGGGAAGGGATTCCGGCGCTGGCAAGGATCAAGGGCTGGTTCAAAGGAAATTTCTGACAGGGCCGCGGTCGCGGTCCAGGAGACGGGACTTATGTTCGAACTGGTAGATAGCGCACCCTCAAGCAGTGCGGTCATCAAGGTCATCGGTGTCGGGGGCGGCGGCGGCAACGCCGTCAACCACATGGTCGAGAGCAACATCGAGGGCGTCGAGTTCATCTGCGCCAATACCGATGCCCAGGCCCTCAAGCGGGTCGCCGCCAAGACGGTGCTCCAGCTCGGCAGCGAGATCACCAAGGGCCTCGGGGCCGGCGCCAATCCCGATGTCGGCCGCCAGGCCGCCATGGAGGACCGCGAGCGCATCGCGGAACTGCTCGGCGGCGCCGACATGGTCTTCATCACCGCCGGCATGGGCGGCGGGACCGGAACCGGTGGCGCACCCGTCGTCGCCCAGGTGGCCAAGGAGCTGGGCATCCTCACCGTGGCGGTGGTGACCCGTCCCTTCCCCTTCGAGGGGCCCAAGCGCATGCGGGCCGCCGAGGAGGGCATGAAGGAGCTCTCCGAGCACGTCGACTCGCTGATCACCATCCCCAACGAGAAACTGCTCTCGGTGCTGGGCAAGAGCGCGACCCTGCTCACCGCCTTCAGTGCAGCCAACGACGTGCTGCTCGGGGCCGTGCAGGGCATCGCCGAGCTGATCACCAGCCCGGGCATCATCAACGTCGACTTCGCCGACGTGCGCACCGTGATGTCCGAGATGGGCATGGCGATGATGGGCACCGGCGGGGCCACCGGGGAGAACCGTGCCCGCGAGGCCGCCGAGAAGGCCATCCGCAGCCCGTTGCTCGAGGACATCGACCTGCACGGTGCCCGCGGCATCCTGGTCAACATCACTGCCGGCCCGGACCTCTCCATCGGCGAGTTCAACGATGTGGGTGCCACCGTTCAGGAGTTCGCCTCCCAGGACGCCACCATCGTGGTCGGCACCTCCATCGACATGGACATGACCGACGAGCTGCGCGTCACCGTGGTGGCGGCCGGCCTCGAGGGCAACAAGGCCCAGAAGCCCGCCTCCCGCGAGACCGCGCGCCGTGCCGAGGCCAGCGGCTATCGCCAGCGTCCCCAGGCGGCGGTCAGCCGCGGCCAGGCCGCGGCGCCCAAGCCCGAGGCCCAGGAGGCGCCCAGGCCGCAGCCGGAGAAGCGCAAGTCCCAGGAGCTCGACGACTACCTGGACATTCCGGCCTTCCTGCGGCGGCAGGCCGATTGATTCGTGCTATCACGGGAATAAAGGGCGCCGGGTGAGCTTTCTTTGTTGAAACGTCCGTTCGGTGTTATAGTGAACGGTGTTTGATAACCAATGACTGCCTGGCGACCGACCATGATCAGACAACGAACCCTGAAGAATGTCATCCGCGCCACCGGCGTCGGCCTGCACTCCGGCAAGAAGGTCTACCTGACCCTTCGGCCGGCTCCGGTGGATACCGGCATCGTCTTCGTGCGAACCGACCTGGAGCCCGAGGTGCAGGTACCGGCGCGCGCGGAGAACGTCACCGATACCACCCTGTGCACCGCGCTCTCCGCGGGCGGGGTCAAGGTCGCCACCGTCGAGCACCTGATGTCGGCTTTCGCGGGCCTCGGCATCGACAATGCCTACGTCGACGTGAGCGCCCCCGAGGTGCCGATCATGGATGGCAGCGCGGGCCCCTTCGTGTTCCTGATCCAGTCGGCGGGCATCGCGGAGCAGGGTGCCCCCAAGAAGTTCATCCGCATCAAGCGAGAGATCGTGGTGCGCGAGGACGACAAGGAGGCGATCTTCCTGCCCCACCAGGGCTTCAAGGTCTCCTTCGCCATCGACTTCGACCATCCGGTCTTCGAGGACCAGTCCCAGACCGCCATGGTGGACTTCTCCACCACCTCCTTCGTCAAGGAGGTGTCTCGGGCCCGCACCTTCGGCTTCATGCGCGACCTGGAGTACCTGCGCGCGAACAACCTGGCGCTGGGCGGCAGCCTCGACAACGCCATCGTGGTCGACGACTATCGCATCGTGAACGAGGGCGGATTGCGCTATGACGATGAGTTCGTCAAGCACAAGGTGCTCGATGCCATCGGTGACCTCTACCAGCTAGGTCATAGCCTGATCGGCGAGTTCCGCGGGGTGAAGTCCGGCCATGCCCTGAACAACCAGCTCTGCCGTGCCCTGCTGGCCCAGCCGGAGGCCTGGGAGCTCGTCACCTTCGAGGGTGAGTCCGAGAAGGCGCCGATCTCCTATTCCGCACCGGCCATGGCCTGACCGGCATCGCCGAAGGCGAGACGCTACAGCCCCGACGCCTGAAGAGACAACGACCCCGCCGGTAGCCCCGGCGGGGTCGTTTCACGACGGGGCGAGGCCATCCTGGCTTCCCGCCTACGGCTTGCGTTCAGCGTGGGCCGCCAACCGCTCCAGGGCGCGCTTGAGCCCCGGGTCGTCGACATCCTCGGCACAGCTGGAGATCTCGTCGGCGGCCCGTTCCGGCAGGTGGCGAACCTGGCGCAGGGGAGGGCGGGTCGGCCGCACCGGTCGGACCTTGAGGGTGAAGCCGGTCACCGACTCGAAGCCGGGCAGCTGGTGCAGCAGCTGGAGCAGGCGAGGCTGTTCATAGCGCAGCCGGGTCAGCCAGACGGCGCGATCGGTGATCAGGGCCAGGCGGCCCTGGTGATAGCCGCCGACGAACAGGTGCTCGCGCATCTCCTCGGGCAGGTGCTCCCGCAGGTGGCGCTGGGCGCGCTCGATCAGGGTGGCCATGCGCATCAGCGACCCCAGTTCGCCGCGGCCCTCCAGCAGCCGGGACATGGGCTGTGCTCTGAACCGCTTAACCTTTATACTCATCAGCTTGGTTCTCGGGGGCCGTGCCCCTGACGATACGCGTCGGCCGCCACCGCTGGGCGGCCATAGAACACCCAGAGCCTAGCACGCACGGGAGGCCATCGACAGCATGCCAGCCGCCATCACCGACATCGGCGCCGGATCTCACGGGAGCCGGCGCAGGCGCCGCGCGACACGCTGGTGGCTGGCCGGGTTGCTGGTGGGATGCCTGTTGCCGGCCAGCCTGGCCCAGGTCGAGTCTCTGCGTCCCATCGAGCGTGCCGCCCAGGTCAGTATCCTGGTGCCGGCGCTGCTGCGCGTGCGCTCCCGCCTGCATGCCCGTCGTCGTGCCCTGGTGCGCTGGGTCCGGCGAGCCGCCCGCTGGCCGAGCGTGGCGGCGAGGGGGCTGATCCTCTCGGCCCTCATGCCCCGTCACCCGGTTGCCGCGCATGATGTCCTGACGCGTCGTGGCCCTCCCTGCGTGCGCTGACGAGACCGCCCGGAGAGGTCGCGGGCCCCGTCCGCGACGCGATGCCACATGCTGCAACTGGACCCTTCATGATCAACAACCTGTTACGCAAGGTCGTCGGTTCCAAGAACGACCGCGACGTCAAGCGCATGAGCCGCCAGGTGACGGACGTCACCGGCTTGGAGAACGAACTGGAAGGCCTCGACGAGGCGGAGCTCAAGGCCCGTACCGCGGCTTTCCGCGAGCGCCTGGAGAACGGCGAGTCCCTCGATGCGCTGCTGCCGGAGGCCTTCGCCACGGTGCGCGAGGCCAGCAAGCGCGTCATGGGCATGCGCCATTTCGATGTGCAGATGGTCGGCGGCATCACCCTGCACCGCGGGCGCATCGCCGAGATGAAGACCGGCGAGGGCAAGACGCTGGTGGCGACCCTGGCGGTCTACCTCAATGCCCTGCCCGGCAAGGGCGTGCACGTGGTCACGGTCAACGACTACCTGGCGCGCCGCGATGCCGAGTGGATGCGTCCGCTCTACGAGTTCCTCGGCCTCTCGGTAGGGGTGATCTTCGCCGGCCAGACGCCGGAGGAGAAGCGCCACGCCTACGCCTGCGACATCACCTACGGCACCAACAACGAGTTCGGCTTCGACTACCTGCGCGACAACATGGCCTTCTCGCTGGAGGAGAAGGTGCAGCGCGGCCTGCACTTCGCCATCGTCGACGAGGTCGACTCCATCCTGATCGACGAGGCGCGAACCCCGCTGATCATCTCCGGGGCGGTGGACGAGAACACCGAGCTCTACCGGGTCGTCGACCGCCTGGCGCTGAATCTCGCGGCCTGCAGCGACGAGGAGGACCCGGAGAGCGGCGACTTCATCCTCGACGAGAAGCAGAAGCAGGTGGAGGTCACCGAGGCCGGCCATCGCAAGGTCGAGGAACTGATGCGCGGCGAGGGGCTGCTGGGCGAGGAGGACTCCCTCTACGCCGCCCAGAACCTCAACCTGCTGCAGCACATGCACTCGGCGCTGCGCGCGCGTCACCTCTACCACCGCGACGTGGATTACATCGTCAGCGATGGCCAGGTGGTGATCGTCGATGAGCACACTGGCCGTACCATGCCGGGGCGCCGCTGGTCCGAGGGCCTGCACCAGGCGGTGGAGGCGAAGGAGGGCGTGCCCGTGCAGCGCGAGAGCCAGACGCTCGCCTCGACCACCTTCCAGAACTACTTCCGCCTCTACGACAAGCTCTCGGGCATGACCGGCACCGCCGACACCGAGGCCTTCGAGTTCCGCCAGATCTACGGCCTCGACGTGGTGGTGATTCCCACCAATCGGCCGCTGATCCGCCAGGACCTCAACGACCTGGTCTACTTGAGCGCCGAGGAGAAGTTCGAGGCGATCATCGAGGACGTCAAGGCCCAGACCGAGGCGGGGCGCCCGGTGCTGGTGGGTACCGCGTCCATCGAGACCAGCGAGTACCTGGCCGACCTGATGAAGCGGGCCGGCATGCGCTTCAACGTGCTCAACGCCAAGCAACACCAGAGCGAGGCGGAGATCATCGCCCAGGCCGGTCGCCCCGGGGCCGTCACCATCGCCACCAACATGGCCGGCCGCGGCACCGACATCGTGCTGGGCGGCAACTGGGAGGCCGAGGCCGCCAAGCTGGAGAACCCGTCCAAGGCCCAGGTCGAGCAGCTCAAGGCCGAGTGGCAGGCCCGTCACGAGGCGGTGCTCGAGGCCGGCGGCCTGCACGTGGTCGGCTCGGAGCGCCATGAGTCGCGGCGAATCGACAACCAGCTGCGCGGTCGCGCCGGCCGCCAGGGGGATCCCGGCTCGACGCGCTTCTTCCTCTCGCTGGAAGACAACCTGATGCGTCTGTTCGGCTCTGACCGGGTGCAGCGCATGATGAAGGCCCTGGGGCTGGAGCACGGCGAGGCGATCGAGCACAAGATGGTCTCCAATGCCGTGGAACGCGCCCAGAAGAAGGTCGAGGGCCGCAACTTCGATATCCGCAAGCAGCTGCTCGAGTACGACGACGTGGCCAACGACCAGCGTCGCGTCATCTACGAGCAGCGCAACGAGATACTCGCCGCCGAGGACGTCTCTGACAGCGTCATGGGCATCCGCGAGGAGGTCCTGGACCTCGCCATCAGCGAGTTCGTCCCGCCCCAGAGCCTGCCCGAGCAGTGGGATCTGGCCGGCCTCCAGGACCACCTCAAGAGCGAGTTCAACCTCGACGCACCGGTGGTCGAGTGGGCCGAGCAGGACGAGCGCTTCCACGAGGAGCAGCTGCGCGAGCGGCTGCAGGCGATGCATCGCGAGGCCTACGAGGCCAAGGTGGCCGAGGCCGGCGAGGCGCTGATGCGCCGTTTCGAGAAGCAGGTGATGCTGCAGGTGCTCGACACCCGCTGGAAGGAGCACCTGCAGTCCATGGACCACCTGCGTCGGGGGATCCACCTGCGGGGCTATGCCCAGAAGAACCCCAAGCAGGAGTACAAGCGCGAGGCCTTCGAGCTGTTCCAGAACCTGCTCACCAACATCAAGGCCGACGTCACCCGCATCCTCAGCCATGTCCAGGTGCGCCGCCCCGAGGAGGTGGAGGCCCTGGAGCGCCAGCGCCGCGAGGCGCTGGAGCGCGAGAAGGCCAGCGCGGCGAGCCGGCATGATGCGCCGTCGATGGCGGCCGACGACCAGGACGAGGCCCCGGCCGCCCCGGCCCCGGGAGCCGACGGTCGCCCGTTGCGCCGCGAGGGGCCCAAGGTCGGCCGCAATGATCCCTGCCCCTGCGGGTCGGGAAAGAAGTACAAGCAGTGCTGCGGCAAGCTGAGCTGAGGCGACAGGCCGGGGGCGCCCCCGGCCAGGAGAGGAGACGAGACGATGGCAGTGGGCGAGACACGTTTTCCGGAGATGCCGGTGATCGAGGGGCTGCGGCTGGGCACCGCCATGGCCGGGATCAAGAAGCCCGACCGCCGGGACCTGGTGGTGATCGAGATCCCCGAGGGGGCCAGGGTGTCCGGTGCCTTCACCCGCAACGCCTTCTGCGCGGCGCCGGTGACGGTGGCCCGTGAGCACCTGGCCGCCTGCACGGCGCGCGGGGAAGGGGCACGTTACCTGGTGATCAATACCGGCAATGCCAATGCCGGGACCGGCGAGACAGGCCTCGAGGACGCCCGTGCCACCTGTGCCGAGCTGGCACGGCTGGCCGGGGTGGACGAACGCAGCGTGCTGCCGTTCTCCACCGGGGTGATCGGTGAGCCACTGCCCATGGAGCGGCTGCTGGCGGGCCTGTCCCCGGCCCTGCAGGCCCTCGATGATGGCGCCGCCGCCTGGCGAGCGGCCGGCGAGGGGATCCTGACCACCGATACCCGGGCCAAGGGCGCCAGCGTGACCCTGGCGCTGGGCAACGAGACGGTGACCATCAACGGCATCGCCAAGGGCTCGGGGATGATTCGTCCCGACATGGCGACCATGCTGGCCTTCGTGGCCACCGATGCGGCGCTGGAGCCGGTGCTGCTCGACCAGCTGTTGCGAGAGGCGGTGGAGCGCTCCTTCAACTGCATCACCGTGGACAGCGATACCTCGACCAACGATGCCTGCATGCTGATCAGCACCGGGCGGGGCGCCGCGGTGGAAGACGAGGCGGACCTGGCCATCTTCCGCAACGGCCTGCAGCGGGTGATGACTGAACTGGCCCAGGCGGTGATCCGCGATGGCGAGGGGGCGACCAAGTTCGTCACCCTGCAGGTCGACGAGGCGCGCAGCCGTCGCGAGGCCCTGGACGTGGCCTTCACCGTGGCCCACTCGCCGCTGGTCAAGACCGCCCTCTACGCCTCCGATGCCAACTGGGGACGGATCCTGGCCGCGGTGGGGCGTGCCCCCGTCGAGGCGTTCGACGTGGAGCGGGTCACCATCGATCTCGGCGAGGTGCGCCTGGTCGAGCGTGGCGGGCGCGCTCCGGGGTATAGCGAAGAGGCTGGCAGTGCGGTGATGGCCCGCGAGGAGATCGTCATCCGCATCGCCCTGGGGCGCGGCGAGCAGAGCGCCACGGTGTGGACCTCGGACCTGTCCCACGACTACGTGACCATCAATGCCGACTATCGCAGCTGACCGGCGGGGACGGTCGGCAGCCAGACAGCAACCCCGCGCGGCGGCAAGGCCGCGTGGACCAGCGGGTAGGAGTCAATGAACGCAATGGTGAAGAGAAGGGTGCATGTGGCGGCCGCCGCCATCATCAGTGCCGACGGCAGCGAGGTGCTCCTCGCCCGTCGTCCCTCCAACGTCGATCACGGAGGGCTATGGGAGTTTCCCGGCGGCAAGCTGGCACCCTACGAGACCGGGCTCGAGGCGCTGAAACGCGAGCTCCACGAGGAGCTCGGCGTCGAGATCCGGCGGGCACAGCCGCTGATCCGCATCCACCACGAATACTCCGACAAGCACATCCTGCTGGATGTGTGGCAGGTACACGACTTCGCCGGCGAGCCGTTCGGCCGCGAGGGGCAGGCGGTGCGCTGGGTGCCGATGAGTGAGCTGGTGAACTACCCCTTCCCGGCGGCCAACCTGCCGATCCTGCGGGCGGTCATGCTACCCACCGAGTTCCTGATCACCGGCGAGGAGGCCGACGAGGCGCGCTTCATGGAGCGACTGGCCCGAGCCCTCGACGAGGATGGGGTGCGCCTGGTGCAACTGCGCGCCAAGTCGCTGGGTGAGGTCGACTACCTGAAGCGCGCCGAGCAGGCCCTGGCGCTTTGTCGCGAGCGGGGCGCACGCCTGGTGCTCAATGGCGAGCCATCGCTGCTGGAGGCCGTGGCTGCGGACGGCATCCACCTGACCAGCGACCGGCTGATGAGCCTGGAGCGGCGTCCGTTGCCCGAGGGCAAGTGGCTCTCCGCCTCGACCCACGATCGGCGGCAGCTGGAGCAGGCCCGCCGCATCGGCTGCGACTTCGTGACCCTCTCGCCGCTGCGCACCACTCCCTCCCATCCGGAGGTGGCCCCGATCGGCTGGCACGACTTCCAGCAGCTGGTGGAGCACGCCGGCATGCCGGTCTTCGCCCTGGGCGGCATGACGCGCTTCGATGCGCACCATGCCCGCGCCGTGGGGGCCCAGGGCATCGCCTCGATCCGCGATTTCTGGAAGTAGTCACCAGCGCCGAGCTACAAGCGCCGAGCTACAAGCGCCGAGCTACAAGCGCCGAGCTACAAGCAGACCCCGAGGCCGTTGCCTCGGGGTCTGCTTTTTCGTGGCACCATCCCACACTTTTGGCGGCTTGGCGGCTTGGCGGCTTGGCGGCTTGGCGGCTTGGCGGCCTCAGTCCCGATAGCGCCGGGTCAGGTCGCCATAGGCGTCGATGCGGCGGTCCCGGAGGTAGGGCCAGATGCGCCGCACCTCCTCGCTGCGCGTCATGTCCAGCGTCACCAGCATGCGCTCTGCCTCCTGGCCGGCATGGGCGAGCAGCTCGCCCTGGGGGCCGCAGATGAAGCTGCCGCCCCAGAAGTCGATGCCCGGCGTCGCCCCGGAAGGATCCGACTCGTGGCCGACCCGGTTGGCGACGATCACCGGCAGGCCATTCGCCACGCCATGGCTGCGCTGGATCAGGGTCCAGGCCTCCTTCTGGCGTTGCTTCTCCGGGGTGTCGTCGGGCGGATGCCAGCCGATGGCGGTGGGGTAGAGCAGCAGTTCAGCGCCGGCCAGGGCCATCAGCCGCGCCGCTTCCGGGTACCACTGGTCCCAGCACACCAGCACGCCCAGGCGTCCCAGGGAGGTGTCGATCGGCTGGAAGCCCTGGCCGCGGCCGTCGTCCTGGTCGCCGGGGGTAAAGTAGAACTTCTCGTAGAAGCCCGGGTCGTCGGGGATGTGCATCTTGCGGTAGTGGCCCACGCGGCCGCGGTCACGGTCATAGACCACGGCGGTATTGTGGTAGAGGCCGGGCGCGCGGCGCTCGAAGAGCGAGCCCACCAGCACGATGTCGAGCTCCTTTGCCAGGGTCGCCAGCCGCGTGCCGGTCGGCCCGTCGAGGGGCTCGGCCAGGTCGAAGACGTCGGTGTCCTCGGTCTGGCAGAAGTAGTGGGTGGCGTGAAGCTCCTGGAGCATCACCAGCTGGGCGCCGGCGGTGGCCAGCTCGCGGATGCCGGCCTCGCTCTCGGCGAGGCTCCTGGCCTTGTCGGGCCAGGCGGGCTGCTGGACCAGGCCCACCTTCAGGGTGCGGGACATGGGGCTCTCCTTGTGGGTCAGGGCCGGGGCGTGTCGGCCAGGCTGCCCTGGGGCAGCTGCATGGTCAGGCAGTGCAGGCTGCCATGCTGGCGGATCACGCTCAGGCAGTCGATGGGGATGATGTCGCGGCCCGGAAAGGCCTCGCCCAGGGCGGCGAGGGCCCGGCTGTCGGCGGCGTCGCCATAGGTCGGGACCAGCACGGCGCCGTTGATGATCAGGAAGTTGGCGTAGGTCGCCGGCAGTCGATGGCCATCCACCGGGTCATGGCAGGGGCGCGGCCAGGGCAGGGCAGCCAGCCGGTAGGGCTCGCCGTCGGCGCGCCGCAGGGCATGCAGCTCGCTCTCCAGGGCGGCCAGCGCCGGGTAGTGGGGGTCGCCCGGGTCGTCGCACCTGACATAGGCCAGCGTGGCCGGGTCGCAGAAACGCACCAGGGTATCCACATGGCTGTCGGTATCGTCACCCTCCAGGTGGCCATTGGCCAGCCACAGTACCCGCGAGACGCCGAGCTCCGCCTTCAGGCGCGCCTCGAGGGCCGCCCTGTCGAGACCGGGATTGCGGTTGGGATTGAGCAGGCACGCCTCGGTGGTCAGCAGGGTACCTTCGCCATCGGTGTCGATGGCGCCGCCCTCGAGTACCAGGTCGCGGGCTTCCACCGGGCAGGCGAAGGTGCCGGCGTCCGCCAGGCGGCGCGTCAGGGTATTGTCGCGGCTGGCCTCGAACTTGCCGCCCCAGCCGGTGAAGGCGTAGTCGAGAAGCCGCGGCGTGCCATCATGCGCCACCCCCAGGGGGCCGTGATCGCGGGTCCAGGTGTCGTCGGCGGGGGCGACCACCAGCCTCAGGCGGGCGGCCTCGACGCCCAGGCAGGCGAAGCGATGGGCCAGGTGGCTGCGGGTTGCGGCATCCGGCACGGCGACCAGCACGGCCTGGTAGCGCGTGATGGCGACCACCATGGCCTCCAGCGTCGCCTCGATGCGTTCGAGCAGCGGGGCCCAGTCGCTGTCGGGACTGGGCCAGGTGAGGTGCACGGCATCCTGGGGATGCCATTCGGGGAGCAGGCGATGGGCCATGGGCGGGTCTCGTGCAGGTCGTCTCGGGGCGTGCCGGCGCAATGTAGGCCGCCGCCGGCAATGATGCAATGATCACGCAAACGGGCGGCGCCGACGATGCAGTAGATGCCAAAAAACCGTACCATGGGCGCCCGCCGACAAGGAATGTTCCCATGTTCGACCGTCTCCCCTTCCTGATCGGGCTGCGCTACGTGCGCGCCAAGCGTCGCAACCACTTCATCTCCTTCATCTCGCTGACCTCCATGCTGGGCCTGATGCTGGGTGTCGCGGTGCTCATCCTGGTGCTCTCGGTGATGAACGGCTTCGACCACGAGCTGCGCACCCGGGTGCTGGGCATGGTGCCCCACACCAAGATCGAGGCACCGGGCGGGCTCACCGACTGGCAGCCGCTGGCCGAGCGCCTCATGGAGCGCGAGCGGGTGGTCGGCGCGGCGCCCTATGTCGAGCAGCAGGGCATGTTCTCGGTGGGCGGACGCAACGAGGGCGCCATGGTCATCGGCATCGAGCCCGAGTGGGAAGGCCGGGTGTCGATCATCGACGAGAACATGCGCCACGGCAGCCTCGGTGATCTCACGCCCGGCGAGTGGAACATCGTGCTCGGCTCGATCCTGGCGCGCCGCCTGGGCGTCGGCGTGGGCGACCGGGTGACGCTGCTGGTGCCCGAGGCCTCGATCACCCCGGCCGGCGTCTTCCCGCGGCTCAAACGCTTCACCGTGAGCGGCATCTTCAGCGTCGGCGCGGACCTGGATGCCTCCCTGGCCTATGCCCACATCGATGACATGCAGACCCTGGCGCGGCTGGGCGACGCGGTCGGCGGCCTTCGCCTGGAACTGGACGACCTCTTCGCCGCGGGCAGCGAGACCCGGGCGATCATCGACGAACTGGGGGCCGGCTACCGGGGGCTCGACTGGACCTACTCCCATGGCAACCTCTTCCAGGCCATCCAGATGGAGAAGCGCATGATCGCGCTGCTGCTGACGGTGATCATCGCCGTGGCGGCCTTCAACATCGTCTCTACCCTGGTGATGGTGGTGACCGACAAGCGGGCCGATATTGCCATCCTGCGCACCATCGGCGCCACGCCACGCTCGATCATGGGGATCTTCATCGTCCAGGGACTGGCGATCGGGGTGATTGGCATCCTGGTGGGCGTGACCCTGGGCGTGCTGCTGGCCTGGACCGTGTCGGACCTGATCGGCTGGGTGGAGAGCACCTTCGGCATCCACTTCCTCGATGCCGGGGTCTACTTCATCAGCAACCTGCCGTCACGCCTGATCTGGAGCGATGTGGGCAACATCGTGTCGGCGGCCTTCGTGCTGACCTTCCTCTCCACCCTGTACCCGGCATGGCGTGCCGCCCGGGTACAGCCTGCCGAGGTGCTGCGCTATGAGTGAGACGGCCATGACCCCACGACAGGAAGCGGGCTCCCGGGCGGGGCAAGTGATGCTCGAATGCCGTGACCTGACGCGGGTCTATCGCGAGGGGCCGCGGGATCTCACCGTGCTCGATGGCCTGGCGATGCGGGTCCTGGCCGGCGAGCGAGTGGCCGTGGTCGGCAGCTCCGGCTCCGGCAAGACCACGCTGCTCAACCTGCTGGGCGGGCTGGATCGCCCGAGCCGCGGTGAGGTGCGTATCGCCGGCGAGTCGCTGCTGGCACTGGGTGACGCCGACCTGGGCCGCTTCCGCAACCGCCACATCGGCTTCGTCTACCAGTTCCACCACCTGCTGGCGGAGTTCACCGCCCTGGAGAATGCCGCCCTGCCGCTGATCGTGCGCGGCCAGCGCAAGCGGGTGGCCGAGGAGCGGGCCCGCCAGCTGCTGGCGCGGGTCGGGATGGCCGAGCGGGCCGACCACAAGCCGGGCGAGCTCTCGGGGGGGGAGCGCCAGCGGGTGGCCATTGCCCGGGCCCTGGTCACCGACCCCAGCCTGGTGCTGATGGACGAGCCCACCGGCAACCTGGACCAGACCACGGCGGCGAGCATCCTGGCGCTGATGGACGAGCTGGCGAGCAGTGCGGCCTGTGCCTTCGTGATCGTCACCCACGATCCCGGTCTCGCCGCCCACCAGGACCGCGTCCTTCGCCTCGACGGCGGACGCCTGGTCGAACAGGCGGCGGACGACCGAGACTGAACGCCCCATGTGACGGCGGCCAGTCAGCCGGCCGCCGCCATGGCGGCCTCACTCCTCCCGGACGGCCGGCCGTTGACGCCGGCGTCGACGTGCCCGTGCCTTCCAGTTGCGCGAGACCTGCCAGCGCCACACCAGCCTGATCGCCAGGTTGGCCAGCGCGGCAATCGCGACGGCCGCGACCAGCGACCCCAGGGCCAGCGTCGGCAGGATCTCCACCAGCTGTTCGGCGATCCAGCGGGTGGAGATCCGTTCCGGCGCCTGGCGCACCGGCATGTCCAGCAGCCAGGCCCCCAGGCGGTAGTTGCCGTAGAAGATCAGCGGCATCGTCAGGGGGTTGGTGATCCACACCAGGCCAATGGAGAGCGGCAGGTTGCAGCGAACCAGCCAGGACCCGGCGGCGGCCACCAGCATCTGGAAGGGAATCGGCAGCAGGGCGCTGAACAGCCCTACGGAAAAGGCATTGGCCACGCTGCGTCGTGTCAGCACCCACAGCGAAGGATTGCCGATCAGGTGGCTGACGAAGCGCAGGGAACGTCGGCGCCTGAGGGCATCGGGGTGGGGCAGGTAGCGCTGCAGCAGTCGGCGCGGCATTGACGAGGGGCTCGCGGCTTCCAAACCCGGGCTATTATGCATACGAGTCGCGTGCCTCGCCATGACGCCCCCTCAACGTGACGCCGCTTCCGGGGCGAGCGGGCCGCCTTGCTTGCCGTTCAGGGACGATGCCATGCAGCTGGGCCTGGCCATTCCCCTGGCACTCGCCACGCTGGCCGGCGTGCTGGGGAGTCATCTTGCCATGCCGGGGGCCATCGAGGCCCTGGCCATCGGGCTGCTGGTCGTCCTGGCCGGGCGTCGCGTGCGTCTCGCCATGGGGCTGGGGGTGGTGGCCCTGGTGGCGGCCCAGCTGCTGATGGTGCGTGGCGGCGAGCTCTCCCCGGGGCTGACCCGCCAGGACCTGCGGCTGGAGGGGCGCCTGGTCTCGGTGGTCAGGGACGAGCGGCTGGCACGGCTGACGCTGGCGGTCACCGCGTGCCGCCCCCTGGCAGCGACGTTGCCCGATTGCCGCGGCCTCGGGCGGGTCAGGCTCTCCTTCTTCGACGCCCCGGCCATGGTCCCCGGCGAGCGCTGGCGGCTGACGGCTCGCCTGCGTCCGCCGGCGGGCTTCGCCAATCCCGGCGCCTTCGACTATCGCGGCTGGCTGTGGCGGGAGGGCATCCAGGCCAGCGGCTATGTGCGCCGCGAGCCACCCCCACGCCGCCTGGCCTCCGCCCCCTTCTCGCCGCGCCGGCTGGCGCTGGCCCACCTCGACGAGCAGGCGCTGGCACCCCATCACCGACGCTGGCTGGCGGCCCTGACCCTGGGGGCGAGCGAGCGGCTGGAGACACGCGACTGGGACCTGCTCAACGCCACCGGCACCACCCACCTGATGGTGATCTCCGGTCTGCACGTGGGGCTGGTGGCCGCCTTCGCCCTGTGGCTGGCAAGGGGGCTTGCCCGGCTGGTCACCCCTCGGGCATGGCGCCTGGCGGTCTGGCCCTGGTGGCTGGCCGGTGCCGCGGCGGTGGGGTATGCCGGACTGGCCGGCCTGGAGCCCCCTGCGTTGCGCGCCATGATCATGGCCCTGGTGGGGCTGTGGGTGGCCAGCGGTCGCCATGCCCCCGGCCCCTGGCAGGCCTGGTGGCTGGCCCTGGCGCTGGTGCTGCTGGCCGATCCCCTGTCGGCCTGGCGTCCCGGCCTCTGGCTGTCGTTCGCCGCCGTGGCGCTGCTGATCCTCGTCTGGCAGGGGAGGGCACGCCCGCAGGGGGTGAGCGGCTGGTTTCGGGCCCTGGTCCGTTCCCAGTTGCTGCTGGCGCCGCTGATGGCCGCGGCGGTGCTGCTGGCCTTCGACCGCCTGGCCCCGGCGGCCCCGCTGGTCAACCTGGTCGCCGTCCCCCTGGTCAGCAGCCTGCTGGTGCCCCTCGGGCTGCTCGGCTGGCTGACGGCCTGGCTGCCGCCGCTCTCGACGCTGTGCTGGACCCTCTTCGGCCTGCTGGCCGACGCCCTGGCCTCGCTGCTGGGCCTCGCCGCCACCTGGCTGCCCCTCTGGCTGCCGGCCCCGTCGCGGGTCGTCCCGCTCGGGCTGGCCCTGGGGCTTGCCGCCCTGCTGTGGGCGCTGCCCGGCCTGGCGGCGCGCCTGCGGCTGGTCGGCACGGCCCTGCTGCTGGGGGTGCCGCTCGGCCTCTCCTCCTCGTCCCCGGTGCCCGCCGAGGGGCTGCTGCGCGTCCGGGTCCACGACGTGGGCCAGGGCCAGCTGGTCGAGCTGCGCACCGCGGGCTATCGCGTGCTCTATGACACCGGGCCGCGCTTCGGCTCCGGCTTCATGCCGCTCGGCTCGCTGTGGCCGCCGGGCCAGCGCTTCGATGACGTCCTCATCAGCCATGCCGACCAGGACCATGCTGGCGGCCTGCCGGCCCTGCGCGAGCAGCACCGGGTGACGCGCTTCCTGGCTCCGCCCGGCGCGGCCCTCGACGTGCCGGCCGAGCCCTGCACGGCGGGACGCGCGTGGCGACGCGACGGCGTGGCCTTCCGTATCCTCTGGCCACCGGCCGGTCGCGACGGATTGTCGTCCAACGACCGTTCCTGCGTGCTGCTGGCGAGCGTCGGCGGGGACCACCTGCTGATCACCGGTGACGTGGGGCGCGATGCCGAGCGACGCTTCCTCGCCGAGCTTCCCCCGGGGGTGACCCTGCTGGTGGCGGGGCACCACGGCAGTACCACCAGCTCCGGCCTCTCGCTGGTACGGCGCCTGGCGCCCCGTCACGTGGTCTTCAGTGTGGCGCGCGACAATCCCTTCGGCCATCCGGCAGGCCCCGTCGTGCGCCGCTTCCGTGACGTCGGCAGCTGCCTGTGGAGCACCGCCCTGGACGGTGCCGTGACCCTGTGGCTCGGCAAGAAACCCCATCCGGGCCTTCGCACCGAGCGGCCGGCCGCCTGGCGGCAGGGCGGTGTCGGAGGGGGCTGCCTTGCGTTAGAATCGCCTCACTGACTCCCGGCCTCCGGGCCGGTCATCTGCAGGGGGAAACCGCATGGACATGATGGACGCCCTGATCGCCGGCGGCTGGCTGATGGTGCCGCTGCTGGGCTGCTCGCTGGCGGCCACGGTGATCATCATCGAGCGCCTGTGGACCCTGAGGGCGAGACGCATCGCGCCCTACGGGCTGGGGCAGGAGGTCTGCCGGCTGGTGGCTCGAGGGCAGGTCAACCTCTACTGGCTGGAAGGGCACTCCCCGCTGGGCGGTGTGCTCGCGGCCGGGCTGCGCAATGCCCGGCTCGGCCACGAGCAGGTGCGTGCGCGGCTCCAGGAGGCGGCCACCGCCGTGATCCATGACATGGAGCGCTTCCTGAGCCCCCTGGGAACCATCGCCGCCATCACGCCCCTCATCGGCCTGCTGGGTACCGTGGTGGGCATGATCGAGGTCTTCGCGGTGATCGTCACCGGCGACGGGGCCAGCCGGACCGCCGACCTGGCCGGCGGCATCTCCCGTGCCTTGGTCACCACCGCGGCCGGCCTCACCGTGGCGATCCCGTCGCTGATGTTCCACCGCTACTTCCAGCGCCGGGTCGAGGACATCACGGTACGCATGGAGGAGCAGGCAGGCCAGGTGGTCGAGTATCTCGCCCACTACCCGGGCGATCTGGTACTCGCCGAGCGGCATGGTGACGAGTTCCGGCCGGGGCCTCGCGGTGACGAGCAACTGGAGGCCGATGGGCGCATCGCCCCCAGGGTGAAGCAGCCGTGAGGTTTCCCCGGCGACGGCATGACCCGGTGGAGGTCAACCTGACCCCGCTGATCGACGTGGTCTTCCTGCTGCTGATCTTCTTCATGGTCTCGACCACCTTCGAGACCCGCCAGGCGCTGGAGCTCGAACTCCCCGAGAGCGAGAGCGGACAGGAGATGGAGACATCGCCGGTGACCCTGGTGGTGACCGCCGCGGGCGAGTACCGGCTGGGCGAGCGCGTCCACACTGCCGGGACCCTGGGCGAGGCCCTGGCCGCCGAGGCCGAGCAGGCCCGTGAATTCGGCCTGGTGGTGGAGGCCGACGGGCGTGCCGCCCACGCCGACGTGGTGCGCGTCCTGGACCGTGCCGCCGGCCTGGAGATCCGGCACGTACGCATCGCCACCGCGGCGTCATCAACCCCTCAAGCGGAGACACCGTGATCGAACATTCCGGCTGGACCCTCTACAAGCGCCTGCTGGGCTACGTGAAGCCCTACTGGCGGGCCTTCGCGCTGGCGATCCTCGGCTATGCCATCTATGCCGCCTCGAGCACCGCCCTCGCCGAGATGATGAAGCGGCTCATCGACGGCATCCAGAATCCCGATGCCGCCTTCCGGCTCTTCCTGCCGCTGTTCGTGGTGGGCATGTTCGCGACCCGCGGGGTCGGCACCTTTCTCGGCACCTACTTCATGAGCAGCGTCGCCCGCAACCTGGTGCATGCCCTGCGCTGCGACGTCTTCAACCACATGCTGCACCTGCCGGGACGCTTCTTCGATGGCCACTCCACGGGGCAACTGATCTCGCGGGTCACCTACCACGTCGAGCAGGTCACCGGGGCCGCTACCAAGGCGGTCACCATCCTGCTGCGCGAGGGGCTCTTCGTGATCGGCCTGGTGAGCTACCTGCTGTGGACCAACTGGATGCTGACCCTGCTGTTCCTGGCCGTGACGCCGCTGATCGGCGGCGTGGTCAGCTATGCCAGCAAGCGCTTCCGGCGCATCTCGCGGCGTATCCAGCGCTCCATGGGCGACGTCACCCACGTGGCCTCCGAGGCGCTCTCCGGCTACCGCGTGGTGAGGACCCACGGTGCCGAGTCCTACGAGAAGGCGCGCTTCGCGGCGGCCAGCGAGGTCAATCGCCGCCAGAGCATGAAGGAGGCCTTGACCAAGGCCACCAGCACGCCGGTGATCCAGCTGCTGGTGGCACTGTCCCTGGCGGTGCTGGTGTGGCTGGCCATGTCGCCGACCCTGCTGGATGCCATGACCCCCGGCGAGTTCGTGGCCTTCGTCACCGCCGCCGCGCTGATGGCCAAGCCGGTGCGCCAGCTCACCGAGATCAACAGCGAGATCCAGAAGGGCATCGCCGCCGCCGGGGAGCTCTTCGGCCTGCTCGAGGAGCCCCCGGAGAGCGACGAGGGCACCCGTGACCCGGGTCGCCTCGCCGGGCGGGTTCGCCTCGAGGGGGTACGCTTCGCCTACGGCGAGGACCAGCCCGAAGTGCTCAAGGGCATCGACCTCGAGGTGGCGCCCGGCGAGATGGTCGCCATCGTCGGCCGCTCCGGCAGCGGCAAGTCGACCCTGGTGGGCCTGCTGCCGCGCTTCTATCGGCCTACCGCGGGGCGCATCCTGATCGATGAGGTGCCCCTGGAGGCATTCCGCCTGCAACCGCTGCGCCGCCAGATCGCCCTGGTCTCCCAGCAGGTCACCCTGTTCAATGCCAGCATTGCCGACAACATCGCCTACGGGATCGACGATCCCGATCGGGCGGCGCTCGAGGCCGCGGCCCGGGCCGCCCACGCCCACGAGTTCATCGAGCGCATGCCGGGGGGCTATGACGCCGTGATCGGCGAGAACGGCGTGATGCTCTCCGGCGGCCAGCGCCAGCGCCTGGCCATCGCCCGGGCGATCTTCAAGGATGCGCCGCTGCTGGTGCTCGACGAGGCGACCTCGGCCCTGGATACCGAGTCGGAGCGGCATATCCAGGCGGCTCTGGAAGAGGTCTGCCGGGGGCGTACCACCTTCGTCATCGCCCACCGCCTCTCGACCATCGAGCGCGCCGACCGCATCCTGGTGCTCGAGCAGGGCGAGGTCGTCGAGCAGGGCAGCCATGCCGAGCTGCTCGACCGGGACGGGGCCTATGCGGCCCTGCATCGGCTGCAGTTCCAGGAGCCGGCCTGATCCATGGCGGGCAGTATCGGCGAGCGCTGGCTGGCGGCCGCCTATCGGGGCGATGCCTGGCTGGTGGCCCTGCGGCCGTTGGAAGCCCTCTATCGCCTGGCCGTGCGGCGTCGCGCGGCGGCCTTCGCCTCGGGCAGGCGGGCCGCCTGGCAGGCACCGGTGCCGGTGATCGTGGTCGGCAACATCACCCTGGGCGGCACCGGCAAGTCGCCGCTGG
This sequence comes from Halomonas sp. CKK8, assembly GCF_029625235.1. Lineage (NCBI taxonomy): Bacteria > Pseudomonadati > Pseudomonadota > Gammaproteobacteria > Oceanospirillales > Halomonadaceae > Halomonas > Halomonas sp. CKK8. The sequence goes on from NZ_CP121193.1 coordinate 1,392,242, forward strand.
TGGCCTGGCTGGCGCGCTTTCTCGCCGAGCGGGGCTGGTCGCCCGGTATCCTCTCGCGCGGCTATGGCGGGCGCAGCGAGCACTATCCGCTGCTGCTGGACGCCGACACGCCTGTCGCGGCCTGCGGCGACGAGCCGCGCATGCTGGCGGACCAGACGAGGGTGCCGGTGGTGGTCGACCCGGACCGTGCCCGCGGCGCGAGGCGACTGCTGGCGGCGGGGTGCGATATCCTGATCGGCGACGATGGCCTGCAGCACCTGGCGCTGGGGCGTGACCTGGAGCTCGTGGTCGTCGATGGCCGGCGTGGCTTCGGCAACGGGCGCTGCCTGCCGGCAGGGCCGCTGCGCGAACCGCTGTCGCGGCTCGAGGGGGTGGATGCCGTGGTGATCAATGGCGAGCCGGCCTTCGAGGCGCCGCCCGGGGCATATGGCATGGTGCTGGTACCCTCCGCCTGGCGCCGCCTCGGCGACGGGGCGCGAGTGCCACCCACGCCGCCACCCTTCACCGGGCCGGCGCATGCGCTGGCCGGGATCGGTCATCCGGCGCGCTTCTTCGCCACCCTGGAGGCGCTGGGCGTGGAACCGATCCCCCACGCCTTCGCCGACCACCATCGCTTCACGGCGGCCGACCTGGCCTTCGCCGACCGTCGGCCGGTGGTGATGACGGCCAAGGACGCGGTCAAGTGTCGCGAGCTGGCGCCCGTCGACAGCTGGGTCCTCGAGGTGGAGGCCCGGCCCGGCGCCGCCTTCATCGACTGGCTGCAGGCGCGGCTGGTGTCACTCTCAACCCAGGCGGCGCGGCGAGCATCCCGTGCCGCCACCTGAAACCCATCCAAGGGGAAATCATGGACAAGGAACTGCTGGCGATGCTGATCTGCCCGCTGTGCAAGGGCAAGCTGAAGTACAACCGCGAGGCCGCCGAGCTGGCGTGTCACTACGATGGCCTCGCCTACCCGATTCGCGACGGCATCCCGGTGATGCTGCCCGAGGAGGCCAGGGCGATGGACGTCGATGAGAAGCTGCACGACTCTCCCGGCCGCACCGGCGAATCCTGAGGAGGCCCCATGCAGGAGTTCATCGCCGTCATCCCGGCGCGCTTCGCCTCCTCGCGACTGCCCGGCAAGCCGCTGGCCGAGATCGCCGGCGAGCCCATGGTGGCCCACGTCTGGCGACAGGCACGGCAGAGCGCTGCCGCCCGGGTGGTGGTCGCCACCGATGACCGGCGCGTCGTTGATGCGCTGGCCCCCTGCGGCGCCGAGGTGCTGCTGACCGCCGCCGACCATCCCTCGGGAACCGACCGCCTGGCCGAGGTGGCCGAGCGGCTGGGGCTGGCCGATGACGCCGTGCTGGTCAATGTCCAGGGCGACGAGCCGCTGATCCCGCCGCTGCTCATCGACCAGGTGGCGGCGCGGCTCTTCGACGACCCCGACGCCTCCATCGCCACCCTGGCCGAGCCGATCAGCGACGTCGACACGCTCTTCAACCCCAATGCGGTCAAGGTGGTGCGTGCGCTCTCCGGTCGCGCCCTCTATTTCTCGCGGGCCCCCATTCCCTGGGACAGGGACGCCTTCGCGCATCGTCCCGAGCTGCTGGAGACTGATGCCTGGTTGCGGCACATCGGCCTCTATGCCTACCGGGCGGGCTTTCTCGCCGAGTACCGCGACTGGGCCCCCTCGCCGCTGGAGCGCCTGGAGCAGCTTGAACAGCTGCGTGCGCTGCACCATGGTCATGCCATCCAGGTGGCGCTGGCCCGGGTCCCGCATCCGGCGGGTGTGGACACCGAGGAGGACCTGGCACGGGTCCGCGAGTTGATGCAGCAGCCGGGAGGTCACTGATGCGCGTGCTCTTCGTCTGTCTCGGCAATATCTGCCGCTCGCCCAGTGCGGAGGGCGTGTTCCGGCGCCTGCTTGAGGCACGCGGGCTGTCCCACCGGGTGGAGGTGGACTCCTGCGGTATCGGTCCCTGGCACGTGGGCAAGGCGCCGGACCCCCGCGCCCAGGAGGCCGCCACCCGCCGGGGGGTTGACCTCTCTGGCCTGCGCGCCCGGCAGCTCGCCGCAGACGACTTCGACCGCTTCGACCTGCTGCTGGCCATGGACCATGACAACCTCGAGGCCATCGAGGCGCAACGGTCGCCCCACAGCCGGGTGCCGGCACGGCTGTTCCTAGAGTATGCCGGGCATCCTGACCGCGCTGTGCCCGATCCCTACTTCGGCGGTGACCGGGGCTTCGACGAGGTGCTGGACCTGATCGAGGCGGCCTCACGGGGACTGCTCGAGGAGGTCAAGGCGCACCTGGAGCCGGGACCTTGAGCCTGGCGCTCTGTGCCCACCACGACCTCTCGCGGGACAATACCCTGGGCCTGCCGTGCCGGGCGGAGCGCTTCGTTGCGCCGGCCAGCCTCGACGAGGTGCGCGAGGCGCTGGACCTGGCCCGGCGCGAGGGTGGGCCGCTGACCCTGCTGGGGGGCGGCAGCAACCTGATCCTGCCGACATGGCTCCCGGGCCTGGTGGTCCATCCCGCCATGCAGTCGTGGTGGCTGGAGGAGCGGGGAAGGGAGGTCCTCGTCCATGCCGAGGCCGCGGTGGTGTGGCATGAGCTGGTCATGGCGCTGGCCGCCAGGGGCCTGTGGGGCACCGAGAACCTGGCACTGATTCCCGGGCAGTGCGGGGCCGCGCCGATCCAGAACATCGGCGCCTACGGCGTGGAACTGAGCGATGTCATCGAGGCGGTGCACCTGGTCCATCTCGACGATGGCCGCGAGGCGGTACTCTCGCCGGCGGCGTGTGCCTTCGGCTACCGCGACAGCGTCTTCAAGGGTGCCCTGGAGGGGCGCGTGGTGATCACCCGGCTGGTGCTTCGTCTGTCGCGCTCGCCGCGACCCCGACTCGGCTACGGTGAACTGGCCGCCCGGGTGGGCGCCTCGCCGAGTGCCCTGGAAGTGGCCGAGGCGGTCTGCGCGATCCGCTGCGAGAAGCTGCCCGACCCGGCCGTGCTGGGCAATGCCGGGAGCTTCTTCAAGAATCCCGTGGTGGCGGCCGACCTGGCTAGGACGCTAGCGAAGGCCCACCCGACGATGCCGCACTTCCCCCAGCCCGATGGCCGGGTCAAGCTGGCGGCCGGCTGGCTGATCGACCAGTGCGGCCTCAAGGGCTGGCGGCAGGGGCACTTCGGCGTGCATGAGCGCCAGGCGCTGGTGCTGGTGCACTTCGGCGGTGGCAGTGCGGTGGAACTGCTCGACTTCGCCGGACAGGTGGCCGATGCCGTGCGCGAGCGATTCGGCGTGACCCTGGAGCGCGAGCCCCGCCTGGCCGTGCCGGCCTGACCCGGATCGCGCCTTTTTGGCCCCGATACGACAGCGCCCGCAGCCATGGCTGCGGGCGCTGTCACTCGTGCAGGCGGGGAAGGGTGTCCTCAGCCCTCCTTGGCCTTGGCCTCCTGCTCACGACGGCGGATCTCCCGCGGGTCGTTGTGAGCGCGGCGACGGCGACGGCGGCTGGCGCGGCTCTCCGTCGCCTGCTCCTCGGCCTTCGCTTCCGGCTTGGCTTCAGCTTTCTCCTCGGCGGCCTTCTGCTCGGCAGCTTTCTGCTCGGCCTTCGGTGCTTCGGCTTTCGCCTCGGCGGCCTTCTGCTCGGCCTTCGGTGTCTCGGCCTTGGTCTCGGCAGGCTCCTCGGCAGTTTTCTGCTCGGGCTTCGCTGCTTCGGCCTTCGCCTCGGAGGGTTTCTGCTCGGCCTTCGGTGCCTCAGCCTTGGTCTCGGCAGGCTTCTCGGCAGGCTTCTCGGCAGTTTTCTGCTCGGGCTTCTCTGCTTCGGCCTTGGTCTCGGCGGGTTTCTGCTCGGGCTTCGGTGCTTCGGCCTCAGCCTTGGCTTCGGTCGGCTTCTGCTCGGGCTTCGTTGCCTCGGCCTTGGTCTCGGCAGGCTTCTCGGCAGTTTTCTGCTCGGGCTTCGCGGCTTCGGCCTTGGCTTCGGTCGGCTTCTGCTCGGGCTTCGGTGCTTCGGCCTTGGCTTCGGTCGGCTTCTGCTCGGGCTTCGTTGCCTCGGCCTTGGTCTCGGCAGGCTTCTCGGCAGTTTTCTGCTCGGGCTTCGCGGCTTCGGCCTTGGCTTCGGTCGGCTTCTGATCGGGCTTCGTTGCCTCGGCCTTGGCCTCGGCGGGCTTCTGCTTGGGTTTGGTTACTTCGGCCTTGGGCTCCGTCTTAGGTGCTTCGGCCTTTGCCTCAGCAGGCTTCTCGACGGGCTTCTGCTCCGACTTGGACGTATCCGCCTTGGGTTCGGCCTTGGCGGCCTGATCGCCTGGCTGCTTGGCCGCGTCTGATTCTTCCTTTGCCTCGTCGGTTGTCTCGGCCGGGTGGGCGTCGGCCTTTACCTCGGCGGCTTCGGCCAGCAGGCGCTGCTGCTCGGCCTCGGCCTTGGGGTTGATGGCATGCTTGCGGGTGCGCTGACGCGGGTTATTGCGCGTGCGCTTGGGCTTGCCGTCATCCACCGGGGTGTCGGCTGTCGGCTTCTCGGCACGTGTGTCGCCCGTCCTCTCGGCCGGCTTGTCACCGCCTTTCTGGCGGCGGGCGTCATCGCGGGGCTTCTCGTTATGGGGCTTCTGATCACGGGCCCTGTCGTCATGCGGCTTCTCGTCCCGTGACTTCTCATCGCGTGGCTTCTCGTCACGTGATTTCGGCGCCTCCTGCGGACGCGCCTGGCGACCCTCGTCGGGACGACCGCCGCGTCCACGTCCGCCGCGGCTGCCGCGGCCCTCGGCGCCGGCGGGCTTGCCTTCCCCGCGCTCGCCCTCCTGGCGTGGCGCACTGCGCCGTTCGTCGCTGCGCGGGCGACGCTGGCGGCCGTTGCGACCGCCACGCTCGTCGTCGCGCTGGGCGGGATTGCGCGCGCCCTGGTCACCGCGCGACTCGCCCTGGCGGGCGGACGGCTTCGGCTCGGTGCCGGCGGGCGCCTCGTCGCTGCCGAGCAGCTTGGCCAGGCCCTTGACCAGGCGCCCCAGCACCCCGGCCTGGGGTTCGGCGACGGGCGGGGCGGCCGGTGCCCTGGCCGCAGCCTTGGGCGGCGTCGGGGCCGGTGCGGGGGCCGGGGCCTCTTCCTGCTGAAGGGAGGCGGGCGCCGGCTCGTGGTGGATCACCGTCTTCACGGCGGCCTCGGCGCGCTGGACGGGCTTGCCGAAGGCGGCCTCGGGCTCCTTGCCCACCTCGGTGTCTGTGGAGAGCTCGAAGCTGGAGAGAGTCGCGGTGCCTTCCTCGTCGACGTGGTCGTCGCGCAGGCGCTGGACATCGTAGTGGGGCGTGTCCATGTCCGGGTTGGGCAGCATCACCACGCGTACGCCCTGGCGCCGCTCGATCTCGGCCAGCACGGCGCGCTTCTCGTTGAGCAGGTAGGTGGCCACCGGCACCGGCAGGATGGCGCGGATCTGGGCGCTGCGCTCCTTCATCGCCTCTTCCTCGATGAGGCGCATGATGGAGAGCGAGATGGAGCGCACGTCGCGGATCGTGCCCTGGCCGTCGCAGCGCGGGCAGACCACGCCGCTGGTCTCGCCCAGCGAGGGGCGCAGGCGCTGGCGGGACATCTCCATCAGGCCGAAGCGCGAGATACGGCCGATCTGCACCCGGGCGCGGTCGAGCTTGAGGGCGTCGCGCATGCGGTTCTCGACCTCGCGCTGGTTGCGCGCCGGGCTCATGTCGATGAAGTCGATCACCACCAGGCCACCGATATCGCGCAGGCGCAGCTGGCGGGCGATCTCGTCGGCCGCCTCCAGGTTGGTCTGCAGGGCCGTCTCCTCGATGTCGCTGCCGCGGGTGGCGCGCGCCGAGTTGATGTCGATGGAGACCAGCGCCTCGGTATGGTCGATGACGATGGAGCCGCCGGAGGGCAGCTTGACCTCGCGCTCATAGGCGGTCTCGATCTGCGACTCGATCTGGAAGCGCGAGAAGAGCGGGACCTCGTCGACGTAGAGCTTGATCTTCTGCTGGTAGGAGGGCATCACCTGGCGGATGAAGGCCAGGGCCTCCTGGTGGACCTGCTCGCTGTCGATCAGCACCTCGCCGATGTCCTGGCGCAGGTAGTCGCGCATGGCGCGGATGATGACGTTGGATTCGCGGTAGATCAGGAAGGGCGCCGGGCGCTTGCCGGCCTCTTCGGTGATCGACTCCCAGACCTGCACCAGGTAGTCCAGGTCCCACTGCAGCTCCTCGGGGGAGCGGCCGATGCCGGCCGTGCGCACGATCAGGCCCATCTTGTCGGGCACGGTCAGCTGGCTCATGGCCTCCTTGAGCTGGCTGCGCTCCTCGCCCTCGATGCGCCGCGAGATGCCGCCGGCCCGGGGATTGTTGGGCATCAGTACCAGGAAGCGACCGGCGAGGCTGATGAAGGTGGTCAGGGCGGCGCCCTTGTTGCCGCGCTCCTCCTTGTCCACCTGGACGATGACTTCCTGGCCCTCCTTGAGCACCTCCTTGATGCTGGGTCGGCCCGAGGGCTCCTTCAGGAAGTAGTCGCGGGATACCTCCTTGAGGGGCAGGAAACCGTGGCGGTCGGCACCGAAGTCGACGAAGGCGGCTTCGAGGGAGGGCTCCACGCGGGTGATCTTGCCGCGGTAGATGTTGGCTTTCTTCTGTTCCCGGGCACCGGACTCGATGTCCAGGTCGTAGAGGCGTTGTCCATCGACCAGCGCGACCCGCAGCTCTTCGGGCTGGGTCGCATTGATGAGCATCCGTTTCATGTCGTCTCGCAAGTAGGGACGCGCCGGATGGCGGTCAACGACGGAGGCGAACCGCTGGTTGCTGCGTGCTTGTGCTCAGCGCATGTCGCGGATGCGGTAGTGCGCCCGGCCGTTCCGGCTCATCCTTGCACGATGTAACCGACACGGCGTGATCATGTTGAGTACGGGGCGGAGGCAGGACATGTCTCGGTGGGACGTCGCCCATCCGGCCCTGCGGTCACCGCCAACACCTGGCATTCATCGATTCGCCAACGCCGGCCTCCGGCACGTTGTTGTACGTATCCCGTGATCTTCGGTCGTGCTGCAGGGAGCGCGACCGAAGCCGGGCGTGGCGTTGTATCGCTTGCTTGTCGGCGGCGGGACCCCGGATTGGCGAGGATCGTCGCGGCCTGATCTTTTCGCTCCGGCCTGCGTGTCTGTCGTGCAGGCGCTCTGGCGGGTCGTGACGACCCAGTGAAGCGAGTTGGCAATATAACAGCAAAGGGGGTGGCCAGCAATTGGCGCAGGATGGCCTGCACTGCGGTAGAATGCGCCTTTCGAGCAGGTTTTCAGTGGAGTGGCGGCATGGCCGAAGGGCGCGACGTGCAGTGGGTGGAAGTGACCGAGGGCCAGGTCGGTCAGCGGGTCGACAACTTCCTGTTGACGCGCATGAAGGGGGCGCCCAGGGCGCTGATCTACCGCATCGTGCGCAAGGGCGAGGTACGGGTGAACAAGAAGCGGGTCAAGGCCGATACCCGCCTCGCGCTTGGCGACCTGGTGCGCATCCCCCCGCTGCGCCTGACGCCTCGGGAGGCGGTCCGCGAGGTGAGCGAGAACCTGCGCAACCTGCTCGCCGGCAGCGTGCTGCTGGAGGGGCGCGACTGGCTGGTGATCAACAAGCCCTCGGGACTCGCCGTGCATGGCGGCAGCGGGGTGAAGATCGGCCTGATCGAGGCGTTGCGCCAGGTGCGCGAGGACCTCGACTTCCTGGAACTGGTCCATCGCCTGGATCGCGACACCTCCGGCTGCCTGCTGCTGGCCAAGTCGCGCCCGGCGCTGCTGGCGCTCAACGCCTCGCTCAAGGAGCGCCAGATGGACAAGCAGTACCTGGCGCTGGTGGCCGGGCGCTGGCCGGCACGACGCGACTACGTCAGCGCCCGGCTCGACCGCTTCGAGCTTCCCAACGGCGAGCGACGGGTGCGGGTCGAGCCGGGTGGCAAGGTGGCCCGCACCCGCTTCGCGGTGCGCGAGGCCTTCGAGAAGGCCACCCTGGTCGAGGCCGAACCGGTCACCGGGCGGACCCACCAGATCCGCGTGCATGCGGCCCATGCCGGTCATCCGCTGCTCGGTGACGACAAGTACGGCAGCCGCGAGAGCCAGCGGCTCTCCGCCTCACTGGGGCTGTCGCGCCTCTTCCTGCATGCCGCGGCGCTGACCTTTCCCGAGCCCAGCAGTGGCCGGCCGGTGAAGATCAAGGCGCCGCTGCCCGCCGAGCTCGAGACGGTGCTTGACCGCGCCCGCCACGCCCGCTGACACGGAGGCTTCATGCGCTATCGACTGGCCATCTTCGACTGGGATGGCACCCTGATGGACTCCATCGCCCGGATCGTCTCCAGCATGCAGGTGGCCTCCCGGGAAGCCGGCTGGGGCGAGCTGGAGGCGGAGGCGGTCCGCAACATCATCGGCCTGGGACTGCCCGAGGCCATAGCCACCCTCTGTCCCGGCATCGATGCCGAGCGTGCCGAGCTGCTCCGGGCACGCTATGCCTACCATTTTGTCGAGGGCGATACCGGCCCCATGTGCTTCTACTCCGGGGTCGAGGCCGGGCTGGCGCGGCTACGTGGCAGGGCGGACCAGCGGCTGGCCGTGGCCACCGGCAAGAGCCGCCGCGGCCTGGACCGCATCTTCCGCGAGAGCGACAGCAGCGACTGGTTCCATGCCAGCCGCACCGCCGACGAGACCCTCTCCAAGCCGCATCCCCGAATGCTCGAGGAGCTCCTCGTCGAGCTCGATGTCGCGGTCGACGAGGCGGTGATGATCGGCGATACCGAATACGACCTCGAGATGGCCCGGGCGCTGGGCATGGACCGGGCGGCGGTGACCTGGGGCGTGCATGCCCCGGCACGCCTTGCCGCCAGCCGGCCGGTGTTCACCGCCGAGACGGTGCCCGAGCTCTTCGACTGGCTGCACGGCTAGCTGACCAAGGGACAGGACGACCATGAGTGACGACAACAAGAGTGACGACCGCTGGACGAGCGGGCCGGAGCTGACCCCGAAGCAGGCGCGCCGTGAGCGCGAGGCGCAGCGAGCCGATGCTGCCGCTCCTCCTGCCGAGGATGCCGAGACGCTGCGCGAGCGCCAGCGCCTGGCCCAGATGGAGATGATGGGACGCTGGATCGACGGGGTGCTGGTGGAACAACGACGTTCCCGGCGCTGGAAGCTCTTCTTCCGCTTCTTCTTCCTGCTGCTGATCCTGACTTCGCTCTCGATCTCGCTCTACGGGATCCTGGGCGCGCCGGGGAGCGGGGCGCCTGCCCGGCCGCACCTCGGTGTCGTCGAGATCAAGGGAGTGATCGACAGCGACTCGCCGGCCAGCGCCGAGCGCATCATCGAGGGGCTGGAGCGGGCCTGGCGGGCGGAAGAGGCCGAGGCGGTGGTGCTGCATATCGACAGCCCCGGCGGCAGCCCCGTGCAGTCCCAGCGCATCTTCGAGGCGGTGATGCGGCTGCGCGAGTCCGGCGACAAGCCGGTTCTGGCGGTGATCGAGGACATCGGGGCCAGTGGCGCCTACTACGTGGCGGCGGCGGCCGACGAGATCATCGCCGCACCGGCCAGCCTGGTGGGCTCGATCGGGGTCATCCATGCCGGGTTCGGCTTCGAGGAGGCCATCGGGCGCCTGGGCGTCGAACGTCGTGTCTTCACGGCCGGCGAGAACAAGGCGTTCCTCGATCCCTTCTCGGACATCGCCCCGGCGCAGCGCGAGTTCTGGCAGGAGGTGCTCTCCACCACCCACCGCCAGTTCATCGACGACGTGCGCGAGGGACGCGGCGACCGGCTGGCGGACGATGAGCGACTGTTCAGCGGACTGATCTGGAGCGGCGAGCAGGCCCTCGAGCTGGGGCTGGTGGATGGGCTCGGCAGCCTTGACGGCGTGGCCCGCGCCCGGCTCGGCGAGGCGCGGCTGCGCGACTACACGCCGCGTCTCGATCCCCTCGAGCGGATCTCCCGCCAGTTCGGCCGGGTGGCCATGGAGTGGTTGGGCCTGCCGAGGGGCGAGTCGCCGGTGCGCTATCAGCTGCCATGAGCCTGTATGTCCGCATCGGAGGCGCCAAACCTTTTCATTCTTAAAAGATATATATAATATTTATTATATTCCTAAAGCCACACGATGCCCTGGCTAGCCTCAGGCTGGCCAGGGCCGCTGGGGATGAGAAAAACCCCTCTTCAAAATCTCGCATCCTATGGCATTCTCCATCAGAATGTAACGTAACGTTAACGAGCTCATCGTTAATCGTCGGTCTTGTTCGGGCCTGACTTGATTGGCCATCGCCATGTCGGCGGGACGACCATGCGTGAGCATGTCTATTGCTCCTTTGGTACGGCAAATCGATACAGTTGAGTTCAGGGTATTAGCTTTAGTAGCCCCAGGCGTGAGAGAGCTTGCTTTGGAATATACTACTAAGAAAGTCGGCCATTCTTCCTTGCTTTCCAGTATTAGAGAGCTTTATCTGCTTCTGACTTCTGCGCAGCGGCGACGGCTTTTGCGTCTGCAGGTCCTGGTCGTACTGATGGCTTTCGGCGAACTCGTCAGCATTGCAGCCATTGGTCCCTTCATGGCAGTTGTCGGGGATATGCGCTACTTAGAAGGAAACGGTGTGTTAGCTGAAGTCTATCAGCTTTCCGGTGCGGATGATCGTACGACTTTCCTCTTCTGGGTAGGAGTTCTCGTTATGGGTGTCCTATCCTTGGCGTCGTTGATGTCAATTTTCACCACTTGGAAACTGTCTTTGTATTCGCAGCAGGTCGGGGCTGAGCTGAGTACGCGACTTTTCAAACATTATATGCGCCAGAATTGGTTGTTTCATGCTGGTGGTAGTAGTAGTGATCTTACTAATAAGCTTGCTCAGGAATGTAGGCGTATAAGTGACAATGTCCTCACGCCATTGATGCATATGAATGCTAAAATTGTCATGGCATTGTTTGTTTCCATTGCTATCGTTATCTTTAATCCATGGGTTGCTGTTTGTGGTTTGATGCTTTTCGGCGCGGTCTACTGGGGGTTGTATCGTATCGTGCGGCGCAAACTTGAGCATAATGATGCCATGGTAAGCAGCACCAACCGGCAGCGTTTCAAGTTGATGAGCGAAGGGTTTGGCGGGATTAAGGACACTCTTCTCTTGGCTAGGCAGTCAGAGTTCAACCGCCGCTTCGAGCGTTCCAGTCGTCAGTTGGGTCGTGCCAAGGGGGTTACTAAGGCACTTAGCAATGCCCCTCGCTACCTGATGGAGCTAGTCGCCTTTGGTGCCGTGATAATGCTGGTGCTCTACCTCCTTGTTGCTCATCAAGGGAATTTGGGCTCGATTCTTCCTATTCTCTCTGTTTATGCCATGGCCGGTTTCAAGATGTTGCCCGCTTTTCAGCAAATATATAAGGGCGTGGCCACCGTGCGTGGTAATATCGCTTCCTTTCACCATCTTAGGGAAGATCTGGAAGCAAGTTATCATGGTGACGATGTCGATGAACTTGCTATTGAGAAGGTAAAGTGGGTACCACGGCAAAGTATCTGCCTGGAGGACGTGACGTTTCGTTATCCGGGAAAAGAGGAGGCCGCCCTCGACGGCGTGAATCTGACGATACCGGTGAACGGCGTCGTTGGGATAGTGGGGGCGTCTGGCTCAGGAAAGAGCACGGCCATCGATATGCTGTTGGGGCTGATAACGCCCGAGCATGGTCAACTCACTTTAGACGGCCAGCCCGTGACGGCCGAGCGCCGTCGGGAATGGCAGAACAGTGTCGGGCTTGTTTCGCAGAGCATTTTCCTTGCCGATGCGACTATTAGAGAAAACATAGCGTTCGGCTTGCCGGTAGATAAGATCGATGAGGGAAAAGTATGGCGTGCGGCTTCCATGGCTCACCTTGAAGAGTTGCTGGAACGACTTCCTGAGGGCTTAGATACCCGGGTAGGCGAGCGTGGCGTACAGATTTCTGGTGGCCAGCGTCAACGTATCGGAATCGCTCGAGCCCTCTATGATGACGCGGATGTCCTCGTGATGGATGAGGCAACAAGCGCCTTGGATGGCATTACCGAACGTATGGTAATGGAAGCAATTCACGACTTCTCTGGAAAAAAGACCATTATTATGATTGCTCACCGGCTTTCAACCGTTAAGTCCTGTGGGTGTATATATCTTATGGAGGCAGGTGAAGTGGTGGATAGTGGTACCTATAGTGAGATGGTGGAGCGTAACAGTGTTTTTCGCGAAATGGCAGAGCATGCATGAGGCATGAGGGTCGCCACGGCCGCGGAGGGTCTTATAAGCCTGTGTGACTTTGGGGTATCGGTTAGGTATCGATATGATGATGACGACAAGGAATCATAAGCCATGGTTGTGAAACTTGCTAAAAAAATAGTGAAATCTTATGTAAGAAAAACGGGATTTGAGATCAAGAGAGTCGCTAGCGATCAGAGGTATGATTTATGTCGGCATGGAAGTCATCCCGTTGAAGCTGTATATGCATCGCAAGGAGAGCCATGCCTGGTTGAAGTTCCTCTTTCTCGGATCATTACTTTTGGTTATAGCGCATTTCCTCTCGCGGCGAATGCTGGCCATCCGTTCGTGAAGACGTTAGAGGAGTATCGAAATGACAGAGAAATGGTGGTGGATAGCTCGCCACTTCGGAAGTTTTATGAACTTTACCAGCCGAGGACTGCGGCCGAATTTATGGGGCTAGGTCAGCCGAGCTATTCTAGGTTCGAGACGTTGCCTGCTCTAGCCGCCCCCCCACTTTGGGCATGGGATTCGCCGGAAGAGTATTGTCGCCATATCAAGGGGGTTCATCAAGCGGAAGACAAGGAACAGAGGGGAAGCTCTGATAAATTCATTGGTGGTAGTCAGTTTGGGCCTGTCGAGAACGACAAGCTGGAGATCGAGTTCCGCCGGTTGACGAAGCTCTATGAGTCGATTGAACGGTACGGGTATCGGCCTGAGAAGTGCGACTGGATGACGGGGGTCGCTTGGGTGGGAGAAAGCGAATGGGTGATCGTCATCTCGACTGGTCAGCACCGACTAGCCTGCCTGGCGGTACTGGGGTACGAATCGGCGGCTGTCCACTTGCAGCCGGTCAAGGCTCCGGCAGGTTTGATGATGCGATCGAACCACCGTCACTTCCCCTCCGTAGTTAACAGTTACCATACCGCGGAGGAAGCACGCACTATCTTCGACCGCATGATGAGCCGGCGGCAGCCCGAAGCCGCCCGAGAATGGCTGAGTTTCTGTCAGGCGGGCCGGGCGCCGGTCGTGTCCGTGGTCGAAAGCTAAACCTTCAGCATCGCTTTTTTACAGGCTTTTGACCTGGTGCTTGTGCACGTCTCACCACCCGGTGATAGACGGCTTGCGACCAGCTTCGCCGACTGATCCCGGACTTTTCGCGGCATCTGGTAGGTCGCCGGGTTTTTCTGATGGGCCTCCTGCTTGATCCAAGACGAAGCGTACCCGTTGATCATCGGGCAGCCATTGCCACACGACATTATCGATACCCGGCAGTCTGTCAGCGCGAGTGCGCACCCATCGGATCGAGCCCCGCCTCGCGCAGCATGTCGCAGAGCCGGATCAGCGGCAGACCGATCAGGGTGTTGGGATCGTCGCCCTCTAGTCGCTCGAACAGGGCAATGCCCAGCCCCTCCATGCGGAAGCTCCCGGCACTGTCCAGGGGCTGCTCCCGCTCCACGTAGCGAGCGATCTCGCCTTCGCCAAGCTGGCGGAACACCACGTCATAGCGCTCGTGGCAGACCCGGTGGTTGCCGCGTGCGGTGTCGAGCAGCGCCAGGCCGGTGAGGAAGCGCACGCGCTGGCCGGAGAAGCGGGCCAGGTTGGCGCGGGCCTTGGCCGCATCGCCGGGCTTGCCGAGGATCTCGCCGTCGAAGAGCGCCACCTGGTCGGAGCCGACGATCAGGTGGTCGGGAAAGCGGTCGGCCAGTCGCTCGGCCTTGGTCAGCGCCAGGCGATGCACCAGGGCCTCGGGCGCCTCGCCCGGGCGCGGTGTCTCGTCGATGTCGGGGCTCTCCCAGGCATAGGGGATCCCCAGCCGTTCAAGCAGCTGACGGCGCCAGGGCGAGCTCGAGGCAAGGATCAGGCGGGGCATGGGCATTCTCCGGGTCGGGTCGGTGGATCGGCGAATCGGCAGCGCCGATCATGGCGCCGCGCCACCATGGTAACCCGGGACGATGGCGGCTTTGACAGGGGCAGGGGGAGTGCCTATCATTGCGCGCCTATGTTGACCTCAAGACTCCCCGGCAGGGTCGAGCCCTACAAGCTCGTGGCCCGTGCCGAACACCTGGAAGGCCTGGTGACGCTCGCCGACATGGCGCGGCTCGCCGAGGAAGTCGGCGCCCAGTCCGGCGATGCCCAGGTATGGCTGGATTTCGCCATCGACCCCCAGGGGCGGCGGGAGATCCGTGGCCACCTGAAGGCCGAGCTGCAGCTGCCGTGCCGGCGCTGCCTCGAGCCCATGGCGCAGCAGGTCGAGAGCAATTTCCGGCTGGGGATGGTCACCAGTGACGCCCTGGCCGCGGAGCTGCCGAGCACCCACGAGCCGGTGCTGGTGGAAAACGAACAGCTGAACCTGCTGGCGGTGGTCGAGGATGAGCTCATCCTCAGCCTGCCCCAGGTGGTTTACCACGACGAGGCCGAGTGTCCGGTCTCGCGCGACCAGCTGAACAGCGGGGAGGCGACCGACGCGTCGGCCAGCACCCCGGCGAGCCCTTTCGATGTGCTGCGGCAGATCAAGGGCAAACCCTGATACACCCTCGTTTCACTCTGGAGTGACAACCCATGGCAGTTCAACAGAACCGCAAGACCCGTTCCAAGCGCGGCATGCGTCGCAGCCACGACGCCCTCACCGCGCCGGCCCTCTCCCAGGACAAGGAGACCGGCACCACCCACCTGCGCCACCACGTGTCCCCGGACGGCTTCTACCGTGGCCGCAAGGTCGTCGACGCCTGACGCGACGCCATCCCGGGTGGTAGTGGCTGGTCGTTGACGTGCGGATCGCCGTCGATGCGATGGGCGGGGACCTCGGTCCCCGCCCGGCCGTCATGGGTTCCGCCGCGGCCGCCAGTGCCGACCCCGATCTCGAGCTCTGCCTGTTCGGTCCCGCCGGCCTGCTGGAGGACGAGATAGCCCGCCTGCCGCGGCAGCTTGCCGCGGCGGCGTCGCGTCTGCGGGTCGGCGATGCCCCGGCGGTCGTCCAGCAGTCCCAGCGACCCAGCGAGGTGCTGCGTCACGGGGGCGACACCAGCATGGCCCGGATGCTCGACTGCGTCGCCGGCGGGGACGCCGTGGCCGGGGTCAGTGCCGGCAATACCGGGGCGCTGATGGCGCTGGCGCGGCGTGCCCTGGGCACGGTGGCGGGGATTCCCCGGCCGGCCATCAGCACCGCCATTCCCACCCGTGACCTGGGTCGCTGCTACCTGCTCGATCTGGGGGCCAACGTGGAGGCCAGTGCCGAGCGGCTGGTCGACTTCGCCCTGATGGGGGAAGTGATGGCTCGCCATGTGGACGACCTCGTGGCGCCGCGGGTGGCGCTGCTCAACGTCGGCGTCGAGGGCACCAAGGGCACGCGCAGCGTCCGCGAGGCCGATGCCTGGCTGCGTCGGCATCCTGACATCGCCTACCTGGGATACGTGGAGGGCGACGGGATCTTCAGCGGTGCCGCCGACGTGGTGGTCTGCGACGGCTTCGTCGGCAATGCCGTGCTCAAGGCCAGCGAGGGCCTGGCACGACTGCTGGTCGAGCGGGTTCAGGCGACCTTCGAGGCCCACTGGAGCAGCCGGCTGGTGGGGCTGCTCGCCCGTCCGGCGCTGCGGCGCCTCAAGGGCGAGCTCGATCCCGTGCGCTACAATGGCGCCAGCCTGCTGGGGCTGGCCGGGATCGTGATCAAGAGCCACGGCAGCGCCGATGCCACGGGTTTTCGCTACGCGGTGCAACGGGCGGTGAATGAAGTGAGGCGCGACCTGCCGAGCCGGCTGGCCGCGGAGCTGGACCACCGCCGGTCCCCTGTCGAGTCGGCCGACCGCGGCCGAGCCGAGAGCGGATCCAGGCCCATTGGGCCGACCATGCCGGGCGCGCCCGGCATCGACGACAGTCAACAAGCGCAAAGGTGATCGACATGACGCAACCCCTTGCCCTCATCTTTCCCGGGCAGGGCTCCCAGCAGATCGGCATGCTGCGCGAGCTGGCAGAGCGCTACAGCGTGGTGCGCACGACCTTCGAGGAAGCGGCCGATGCCCTGGGCTACGACCTTTGGCAGGTGGTGCAGGAAGGGCCGGCCGAGGCGCTGAATGCTACCGCCTGCACCCAGCCGGCGCTGCTTACCGCCAGTGTGGCGGTGTGGCGGGTCTGGCAGGAGCTCGAGGGGCCGCGCCCCGGGGCCATGGCTGGCCACAGCCTGGGCGAGTACAGCGCCCTGGTGTGTGCCGGAGCGCTGCCCTTCGCCCAGGGCGTGCGGCTGGTGAAGCTGCGTGGTGAGGCGATGCAGGCGGCTGTCCCCGCCGGCGAGGGCGCCATGGCGGCTATTCTCGGCCTCGATGACGAGGCGGTGGAGCAGGCCTGTGCCCGGGCAGCCGATGGCGACGTGGTCGCTGCCGTCAACTACAATGCCCCGGGGCAGGTGGTGATCGCCGGCAGCAAGGCCGCCGTGGAGCGGGCCATCGCCGCCTGCCAGGAAGCCGGGGCCAAGCGCGCGATGCCGCTTCCGGTCTCGGTACCGTCGCATTGCGAACTGATGCGCCCGGCCGCCGAGCGTCTGGCGTCAGCCATGGAAGAGATCGAGCTGCGTTCGCCGCGCTACACGGTGTTCCAGAACGTCGATGCCCAGGCCCATGCCGACGTGTCGACCCTGCGTACCCGGCTGATCGAGCAGCTCTACCAGCCGGTGCGCTGGACCTCCTGCATCGAGGCGATGACCGCCCGCGGTGCCGAGGTGTTCATCGAGTGCGGGCCGGGCAAGGTGCTCACCGGGCTCAACAAGCGAATCGCCCGAGGCAGCAAGGGGCTGGCGGTCAACGACCCGGACAGCCTCTCCGCGGCCCTCGAACTGGCCAGGGATGCCGTCGGCCAGTCGCCGACGGCCAATGGCTGATCCAACTCCCGGACGTGGACGGACAGAGACCATGACAACCGAGCGTAGAGTCGCCCTGATTACCGGGGCCAGTCGCGGCATCGGCCGCGCCATCGCCCATGAGCTGGGCCGCCAGGGACGTATCGTGATCGGTACCGCCACCACCGATGCCGGTGCCGAGCGTATCGGGGCCGACCTCGTCGAGGCGGGGGTCGAGGGGGCTGGCCGCCCGCTGGACGTCACCGACCAGGCCAGCGTCGATGCCCTGGTCAAGGCGGTCACCGAGGAGTTCGGTGCTCCCACCATCCTGGTCAACAATGCCGGTATCACCCGTGACAACCTGCTGATGCGCATGAAGGAAGACGAGTGGGACGCGGTGATGGACACCAACCTCAAGTCGGTCTATCGCGTCAGCAAGGCCTGCCTGCGGGGCATGACCCGGGCGCGATTCGGCCGCATCGTCTCGATCAGCTCGGTGGTCGCCACCATGGGCAACCTCGGCCAGACCAACTATGCCGCGGCCAAGGCGGGCATGGAGGGCTTCACCCGCGCCCTGGCCCGTGAGGTAGCCTCCCGCGCCATCACCGTCAATGCGGTGGCACCCGGCTTCATCGCTACCGACATGACCGAATCCCTGCCGGAGGAGCAGCACAAGGCGCTGCTTGGCCAGATCCCGCTGGCGCGGCTCGGCGAGCCCGAGGAGATCGCTGCGGCGGTGGGCTTCCTGACCGGCGACACGGCGGGCTACATCACCGGCGAGACCCTGCATGTCAACGGCGGCATGAACATGCGTTGAAGCCTCCGTGGGGCGGCGGTTGCGCCGACCCGGGGGCGTCTATAAACTACCCCGCAGCTTCCGGCTAGCGGATCTGGATCTTTAACGGCTGGTTTTCCGAACGGCCAATGTGAACGACTGGAGTACGTCATAATGAGCACCATCGAAGAGCGCGTGAAGAAGGTTGTGGCCGAGCGTCTGAACGTCAAGGAAGAAGACATCCAGAACTCCTCTTCCTTCACCGAGGACCTCGGCGCCGATTCCCTGGATACCGTCGAGCTGGTGATGGCGCTCGAAGAGGAGTTCGACACCGAGATTCCCGACGAGGAAGCCGAGAAGATCACGACCGTTCAGGAAGCCATCGACTACGTCAACGCCCACCAGTAAGGTGGCGGTCGATACCGCTTGCTGAGGCGTCCGGGGCCAGTGCCCCGTGGAGAGCCGTCCTGCCCTGTCAGGACGGCTCTCGTGCTATGCGCGACAGGAACTTGCCGGGGCCGCACAGGTCGGGGAGACTCGGGTATAATGCGCGCAATGACGGCCCCGCCGCGGGGTCGTGTCACCAAGGTTGTCTGGAGGAAAGCTGATGGCTCGTAGAAGGGTTGTGGTGACCGGGCTCGGTCTGGTCACGCCGGTGGGGAATACCGTGGAGGAGAGCTGGGCCAGCATCCTGGCCGGCAAGAGCGGTGTCGCGCCCATCGAACACTTCGATGTCAGCGCCTTCAACACGCGCTTCGGCGGGTCGGTGAAGGACTTCGACATCAGCCCGTACCTCAATCCCAAGGAGGCCCGCAAGATGGACCTCTTCATCCAGTACGGGATGGCCGCCGGTGCCCAGGCGATCCAGGATGCCGGGATCGAGTGTCACGATGGCAATGCCGATCGCATCGGCGTGGCCATCGGCTCGGGGATCGGTGGCCTGCCGATGATCGAGCATAACCACAGTGCCCTGCTCAAGGGCGGGGCGCGGCGGATTTCCCCCTTCTTCGTCCCGGGGTCGATCATCAACATGATCTCCGGCAACCTGGCGATCCAGCACGGGTTCCGGGGGCCCAACATCGCCATCACCACGGCCTGTACCACCGGGACCCACAACATCGGCTACAGCGCCCGCACCATCGCCTACGGCGATGCCGACGTGATGGTCTGCGGCGGTGCCGAGATGGCGACCACGCCGCTGGGCCTGGGGGGCTTCTCGGCGGCCCGAGCGCTCTCCACCCGCAACGATGACCCGGCCGCGGCGAGCCGCCCCTGGGACCGGGACCGCGACGGCTTCGTGCTCTCCGATGGCGCCGGTGTGGTGGTGCTCGAGGAGTATGAGCAGGCCAAGGCCCGCGGGGCGACCATCTATGCCGAGCTCACCGGTTTCGGCATGAGCGACGACGCCTACCACATGACCGCGCCGCCGGAGGATGGCCACGGTGCCGCCCGCTCCATGCGCAATGCCATCCGCGATGCCGGCATCGACCCCTCGGCCGTCGACTACATCAATGCCCACGGTACCTCGACCGCGCACGGTGACCTGGCCGAGAGCCGTGCCGTCGAGCAGGTGATGGGCGCGGCCGCAAGATCGGTGGCCGTCAGCTCCACCAAGTCGATGATCGGCCACCTGCTGGGCGCCGCCGGTGCCGTCGAGGCGGTGTTCAGCGTGCTGGCCATCCGTGATCAGGTGGCGCCGCCGACCATCAACCTGGACAACCCCCAGGAAGGCTGCAACCTCGACTACGTGCCCCACACCGCTCGCGAGATGAAGATCGACGTCAGCCTGTCGAACTCCTTCGGCTTCGGTGGCACCAACGGCACCCTGGTCTTCACCAGGGTGTGAGGCCCGAGGAGCATCAGGTGGGAGCCGAGGCCTCGCCGAAGGGCTGGCCGCTGGACGATCGCGGCGTCGCCTATGGCGATGGCCTCTTCGAGACCGTGCTTGTGCGTGATGGTGTCCCGCACCTCTGGGCGTACCACCTGGCTCGCCTGGCGCGTGGCTGTCGGGTGCTGGGGATCCCCATGCCCGCCGCGCAGGACCTGGAGCGCCCGCTGGCCCAGGCCGGACAGGGGCTTGTGGTCCTCAAGCTGATCGTTAGCCGGGGCAGCGGAGGTCGCGGCTATGCCCCTCCCGCGGTACCCGCTCCCCGGCTTCGCTGGCAGCTGTCGGCCTTCGTCCCCGATGCCACCCGCTGGAGGGCGGGCGTGAGGGTTCGCCACTGTCGCCTGCGGCTGGGCCACCAGCCGGTGCTCGCCGGGCTCAAGCACCTCAATCGCCTGGAGAACGTGCTGGCGCGGTCCGAGTGGTCGGATGCCGACACCGCCGAGGGGCTGCTCTGCGACGGCGATGACCGGCTGGTGGAAGCGACCTGCATGAACCTCTTCTGGCAGCGCGGAGGACGGCTCGAGACCCCGCGCCTGGACCGCTGTGGCGTGGCCGGCACGCTGCGGGCAGTTCTGCTCGAGCGGCTGCCCATTGCCGAGGTCGATGCCGCCCCCGGGGTGCTGGCCAGTACCGAGGCGGTCTGGCTTGGCAACTCGGTACAGGGGGTCTGGCCGGTGACCCGGCTGGACGGGGCCGGAGGAGGGCTCCTGCGGCGCTGGACCCTCGGCGCGGTGCATCGCCGCCTGCAGGCGGTGGCCCACGAGGCGCTGGGTCACCCGACGCGTCTTGACGACTGAACGAGGACGACCCGCATGGGGCGTGTGCTGAAGATTTTGCTGGTTCTGATCATCCTGGCAGCCCTGGCGGCATTTGCCGGGTACCGCTATTGGCAGTCGCGACTGGAGGCGCCCATCGCCCTCGAGGAACCGGCCCTCTACGAGGTTCCCGCTGGCGCCGGCTACCACCGGGTGGTGAGGGAGCTGGACGAACGGGAGGTCCTCGCCGATGCGTGGGCCTTCCGGCTGCTCGCCTGGCTGGACCCCGAGGCCCTGCCACGCCTGCGCCCAGGGGAGTACCGCCTGGAGCCTGGCATGAGCGGCCGCGAGCTGCTCGCCCTGCTGGGCAGCGACGAGGTGGTGACCTACCCGTTGACCGTTCTCGAGGGCTGGACCTTCCGCCAGATGCGCGAACTGCTCGATGCCGCACCGAAGCTCGAGCACCACACCGAGGGCCTCTCCGACGAGGAGGTGATGGCCCGACTCGACCGCGAGGGGCGCCACCCCGAGGGCTGGTTCTTCCCTGACACCTACCGCTATCACAAGGGGCTCAGCGACCTGGAGATCCTGCGCCAGGCCCTGGAGCGCATGGAGGCCACCCTCGATGAGGTATGGGCGGGGCGTGACGACGACCTGCCCCTGGAGAGCCCCTATGAGGCACTGATCATGGCCTCGCTGATCGAGCGCGAGACCGGCGCCCCCGAGGAGCGCCCCGAGATCGCCGGTGTGTTCAAGCGCCGCCTGGAACGGGGCATGCGACTGCAGACCGACCCCACCGTGATCTACGGCATGGGAGAGCGCTACCAGGGCAACATCACCCGCGCCGACCTGCGCGAGGCCACGCCCTACAACACCTATGTGATCGATGGCCTGCCGCCCACGCCGATCGCCCTGCCCGGGCGAGCCGCGCTGGAAGCCGCCGTGCAGCCCGAGGAGGGCGAGACGCTCTACTTCGTCGCCAAGGGGGACGGCACCCATCACTTCTCGCGCACCCTGCGCGAGCACAATAATGCGGTGAACCGGTATATCCGCAATCGCTGACTGGAGCAGGCATGTGCAATAACGACCCGGATCGGCCAGCGAGGGACGCCGGGGACAGGCCGCAGAGGAGGTCCTACGCCAGGGATGGCGTCGGTAGCGTACACGGAGGTATTCACAGCGCCTCCTCGCAGGCCGGTCGCCGGGAAAGTCTCGAGCGCAATGGCAATCAAGGCAAGGGACGCTTCATTACCCTGGAAGGCGGGGAGGGAGTGGGCAAGTCCACCAACCTGGCCCTGGTGGTCGACCATCTGCGGGCCCGTGGCCACGAGGTGGTGGCCACCCGCGAGCCCGGCGGCACGCCGCGGGCCGAGGCGATGCGCGGCCTGCTGCTCGACCCCGCCGGCGAGGAGCCCCTGGACCCGGATGCCGAACTGCTGCTGGTGTTCGCCGCCCGGGCCCAGCACCTGGCGCGGGTGATCCGCCCGGCGCTCGAGCGCGGCGCCTGGGTGGTCTGCGACCGCTTCACCGATGCCACCTATGCCTACCAGGGGGGCGGGCGCGGCATCGAGGTGGCTCGCATCGCCGAGCTCGAGGCCTTCGTCCAGCGGGGCCTCACGCCCGACCTGACGCTGCTGCTGGACATGCCCATGGCCGCGGCCCAGCAGCGCCTCGAGGGGCGCCTGAAGGGGCAGGGCGGCGAGCGCGACCGCTTCGAGCGGGAGCGCGGCGCCTTCTTCGAGGCGGTGCGCGAGGCCTACCTCGCGCGTGCCGAGGCGGCGCCCGGTCGCATGGTGGTGATCGATGCCGGGGCCGGCCTGGCGGAGGTCCAGGCCGAACTGCTGGCGCGGCTGGACGAGCGGCTGGAGGCCTGGTCATGAGCGAGGCCGAGGTCCCCCGCCCCTTGCCCTGGCTGCAGGCGCGGTGGCAGGAACTGGTGCGTCTGGCCGATGCCGCGCGACTGCCCCACGCGCTGCTGATCTCCGGCGCCCACGGCCTCGGCAAGCACTCCCTGGCCGAGGCGCTGGTGGCACGCACCCTCTGCGCCTCGCCGGGCGAGCACGCCTGCGGCCGCTGCCATGCCTGTCACATGCTGGCCTCGGGCTATCACCCCGATCTGCTGCGCGTGGCCCCGGAGGAGGGCAAGCGGCAGATCCGCATCGGCCCGGTCCGCGAGGTCAATGCCTTCGTCGCCCAGACCGCCCAGCAGGGCGGCTACCGCGTGATCGTGATCTCGCCTGCCGAGGCCATGAACGTGGCGGCCTCCAATGCGCTGCTCAAGAGCCTGGAGGAGCCCGGCGGGCGGACGCTGTTCGTGCTGCTGTCGGACATTCCCTCGCGGCTGCTGCCCACCATCCGCTCGCGCTGCCAGCACTGGAGCCTGGCGGTGCCGGCCGAGGCCGACTGCCAGGCGTGGCTGGCCGAGCGCCTGGGCGGCGAGGAGGAGGCCCGCTTCTGGTTCCGGGCCGCGGGGGGGCTGCCGTTGCGGGCGCTGGAGCTCGCCGAGCCGGAGTCCCGAGCCCTGCGCCAGCAGCTCCTGGAGACCTTCGAGGCGCTGGTCAGGGGCGCCGAGCCGGTGGCCGAGGCGGCCCGCCTGGAGCGCCAGTCCATCGACGCCATCCTGTGGTACGGTATCGCCTGGCTCGAGGACCTGATTCGTCTGGGGCTGTCGGGCGACACCAGCGAACTGCGCAACCCCGATCTGCTGGTACTCTATCGCCAGGCGGTCAAGAATGCTCGGGTACGTGACTGGTTCCGCCTGCTGGACTATGCCCGCGAGCAGCGTCGCCTCCTGGCCGAGGGGGGCAACCCCAACCCCCAGCTGGCCCTCGAGGCCTGGCTGGTCCGCTGGTCCACGCTGCTGCGCTCTTGACCTGTTGTGCCCTTGACTGAGGAGGCTCCATGGCCGCACAGAAAGCGCTCTCCCTGACGATCCAGGACGTCCCGACCCTGCTCTCGGCCTACATGCCGGTGCTGGAGCGCGGCGGCATCTTCGTGCCCACCCGCGAGCGCTACGAGCTGGGCCAGGAGGTCTTCCTGCTGCTCATGCTTCCCGGGGATGCCGAGCGGGTCCCGGTCACCGGCCAGGTGGTCTGGGTCTCGCCCGAGGGCGTGGCCGGGCGCCGCGTCCCGGGCATCGGCATCCACTTCAGCGCCGAGGACCAGGCCGTTAGGGATCGCATCGAGACCCTGCTGGCCGGTCATCTCGACAAGGGTGCCCCGACCTATACGCTCTGAGTGCCCGCGCCTCCACTGTCCACCCCTTCACATCGGTTGTTGTCTGAATGTTCGTCGATTCCCACTGCCATCTCGATCGTCTCGACCCCGGGACCCACGGCGGCGACCTGGCCGCCGCCCTCGATGCCGCCCGCGCCCGGGACGTGCGCCAGTTCCTGGCCATCGCCGTGACCCTCGAGGACCTGCCGGCCCTGGCCGAGCTTGCCCGGGACCATGACGACGTGGTGATCTCCGCCGGCCTCCATCCGCTGCACAGCGTCGCCGAGGAGCCGAGCGTCGCGGCGATCAAGGAGGCGGCCGAACGCGTCGGTGCCGTGGCCATCGGCGAGTGTGGCCTGGACTACCACTACCTCGACAGGACGCCCGACAGGGTGCCCTCCCGGGAGGTGCAGCTAGAGCGGTTCCGCCGCCAGCTGGTCGCCGCCCGTGAACTCGAGCTGCCGGTGATCATCCACACCCGTGAGGCGCGCGACGATACCCTGGCCCTGATCCGCGAACATACCGACCCGGCGGTGGGCGGCGTGCTGCACTGCTTCACCGAGGACCTGGACATGGCCCGCGAGGCGGTGCGGCACGGCTTCTACATCTCGCTGTCCGGCATCGTGACCTTCCGCAGCGCCGAATCGCTGCGCGAGCTGGCCCGCAGGCTGCCGCTGGACCGGTTGCTGATCGAGACCGACAGCCCCTACCTGTCCCCGGTACCGCATCGTGGCAAGCCCAACGAGCCGGCCTGGGTGGTCGAGGTCGCCGAATGCATCGCTGGCGAGCGAGGCATCAGCATCGAGGAGGTCGCCGCCCAGACCACGAGCAACTTCTACCGGCTGTTCCGCGCCGCGGCGCCCGAGGCTCCTGCCGAGGTACGCGAGGCGCTGCGCGCCGCCGGACTGGTCTAGGCTACCGTCATCACCCTGTCATCCGTGGCCCGGGGGAGGGCGCACCATGCAACTCGATCCGCTGCTGGCCCAGATCGATCCCGAGGGCGAGATCCCGCCCGTGGATCGCTGGCATCCCGACCACCTCGGCGAGATGGACCTCACCATCGCCGCCGACGGTCGCTGGATCCATGAGGGCACGCCCATCGCCCGACCGCGGCTGGTTCGCCTGCTCTCGACCATCCTGCGCCGCGAACCCGACGGCGACTACGTGCTGGTGACGCCGGCCGAGCGGCAGCGTATCCGGGTCGAGGACCGTCCCTTTCTGGTGGTGGATGCCGAGCGTGACGAGGAAGGCCGGTGGTGGCTGACCACCAACGTCGGCGACCGCCTGGCGCTTGGCGAGGCGCATCGGCTGGTGCTCAGCGAGACGCCGGCCGGCGAGACGGTGCCGGAGGTCGCGGTGCGCTTCGGGCTCGCCGCACGGTTGGGTCGCAACGTCTACTACCGCCTGGTGGAACAGGCCGAGACCCGGGAGCTCGGCGGGGGCCTCCTCGAGCTGGGCATGACCAGCCGCGGCACCTGGCAGCCCCTGGGGCGGCTGGACGCGGGCGCGGACCCCGTGGGCGAGGTGCCATGACGGTGATCCGCCAGCTGACCCCCGAGCAGCGCGCCGTGGTTGCCCATGGGCGGGGGCACGCCCGGGTCGCGGCGGTGGCCGGTGCCGGCAAGACCACGACCATGGTCGCCCGGGTGCTGCACCTGCTCGCGGAGGGGGTGCCCCCGGCGCGGATCCTGGTGCTGATGTTCAACCGCTCGGCCCGGGAAGACTTCCAGGCCCGCCTGGCCGAGATGGCGCCGGCCGGCCAGGCATTGCCCGACGTGCGCACCTTCCACTCCCTTGGCCATCGGCTGACCGCGAGCCTGACCCGCTGGGGGGCACTGGCGCCGCGTCAGCTGCTCACCGCCGACTGGCAGCTCGAGAGGCTGCTGCGCCAGGCCACGCTGGCCGCGCTGGGCGAGGCCCCCGAGGCGCGCGAGACGGCCCTGGAGGCCGAGCGCCTCGAGGCGCTGGCCCACTTCTGCGGGTTGGTGAAGGCCGAGATGGCCGCGCCGGCCGAGCTGCACCGCCAGCTCGACTTCGGGGAGCAGACGGACCACTTCGTGGCCGCCTTCGAGCATGCCGAGCGGCTGCTGGCCGACCAGGGGCTGATGACCTTCGCCGACCTGCTCTACCGTCCGCTGTTGGCGCTGGAGGCGGATGCCGGCCTGCGAGGCAGGGTCCAGGGCTTCCTCGACCACGTGGTCATCGACGAGTACCAGGACATCAACACCGCCCAGCAGCGGCTGCTGGCGCTGCTCGCCGGCCGCGATGCCGAGGTCATGGCGGTGGGCGATGCCAACCAGTGCATCTACGAGTGGCGGGGCGCCCATCCCGACACCATGCTGGAGAACTTCACCGCCACCTTCGGGGCAGCCCGCGACTACCCGCTCTCGACCACCTTCCGGCATGGCCATGCGCTGGCCCTCACCGCCAACCATGCCATCGCCGCCAACCGGCGGCGTCCCGACCAGCTCTGCCTGGCCGCGCCGGACAATCCCGCCACCGGCCTGGCCGTGGGGCAGGGCAGCCAGGGGCTGCTCGCCGAGCTCGACGGCTGGCGCCACGCGGGACGTGGGCTGGCCGAGGCCTGCCTGCTGGTGCGCAGCTGGGCGCTGTCGGTGCCGCTGCAGCTGGCGCTGCTCCGCGAGGGCATCCCCTTCCGCCTGGCCCGGGAGGATCGCTTCGTCTTCCGCCTGCCGCTGGTCGAGGCCCTGGCCGGCTACCTGCGTCTCGCCGTCGAGCCCCGGCGGCTCCAGGATCCGGGGCACCTGGCGATGCTGCTGGCTCAGCCCACCCCCTTCGTGGCCCGGGAGCGGCTCCTTGCCCTGGCCAACCGGCTGGCCGAGACCCAGCGCTGGCCGGAGCGCCACGATCCGCTGCTCGATGGGCTCAGGCCCCACCAGCGACGCACCCTGAAGAAGCGCTGGGCGCTGCTCTGCGAGCTGCCGCGTTTGTCGGCCTGGCCGCCGGCGCGTCTGCTCGAGCATGTGGTCTCCGAGGTCGACGCCGAGAAGGTGCTCAAGCGTGCCGCCGCCCGACGCGACAAGGGCGAGGAGGACGTGCGCCTGCTCGACGTGCTGGTCGAGCAGGCCGGCGAGCTGGGCAGCGACACGGAGGCCTTCATCGAGTTGCTCTCCCGGCCGGTGGAGAACCGCGACGACGGGGTGCTGATCAGCACCGTGCATGGCGCCAAGGGCCTGGAGTGGCCGCTGGTGCTGGTGGCGGGGGTCAACGAGGAGGACTTTCCCCACTATACCCGCGACAATCCCCTGACGCCGGGGCGCCTGGAGGAGGAGCGGCGGCTCTTCTATGTGGCCATCACCCGGGCCCGGGAGCGCCTCGTGCTGCTCCATGATGGCGGTGACCACCGACCCAGCCGCTTCATCGCCGAGTCCGCCTGGGAGGACGGCCAGCGGGTCGCCCGCCGGCTCGACGGCACCCAGGCAGAAGAGGCGCAGGGCCCGCTGGCGGTGTCCGACCCCGACCTGGTGCGGCGCTACCTGGTCTCGCTGGGCCACTCGCTGCCGCTGGTGGCGGCGCGTCCGGACGCGAAGGCGGGCGCCGCGGAGGCGCCGTCAGCCCGTTTCCGGGTCGGCCAGGCCCTGCGCCATGCGGTGTTCGGCGAGGGCCGGATCAGCGTGGTGGAGGGCGACCCGGACAACCCGGTCATCGAGGTACAGTTCCACAATGCCGGCCGGCGCCGCCTGATCGCCCGCCGGGCCCCCATCGAACTGCTGGAGGGAGTCAACGCATGACCACCCCGCTGATCACGGCCACCGCGCTGGCCGAGGCCCTCGAGGGCACCAACCCGCCCCGGGTGCTGGACTGTCGTGCCCGCCTGGGCGAGCCCGATGCGGGCCGCCGGCTGTGGTGGGAGGCCCACCTGCCGGGCAGCCACCACCTCGACCTGGACCGTGACCTGGCCGGGCCGCCGGGGGAGGGCGGCCGGCATCCGCTGCCCACGCCAGCGGCCTTCACTGCGGTGGTGCAGCGCCTGGGGATCAGGCCGGGACAGCCGGTGGTGGTCTATGACGACATGGGCGGCCAGCTTGCGGCGGCGCGGGCCTGGTGGATGCTCGCCTGCTGGGCGGGACATCCCGAGGTCCGGCTCCTCGACGGTGGCCTCAGGGCATGGCTGGCGGCGGGCGGCGAGCTGCTCGAGGATGGCGACCCCGAGGCCATGCCGGCAGGCTCCGACTGGCAACCGGCCTTCCATGACCAGAGCCACGTCACGGCGGGGGAGCTGCTGGTGGGCTCGGCGACCCCTATCGACGCCCGCGCCAGGGAGCGCTTCCGCGGCGAGGCGGAACCCATCGATCCGGTGGCGGGCCATGTCCCGGGTGCCGTGTGCCGGCCCAGTGCCGACAACCTCACCGCTGACGGCCACTTCAAGCCCGCCGGGGCGCTGGGGAGCGAGCTGCCCGAGGGCGAATCGCCGATTGCCTACTGCGGCTCCGGGGTCACCGCATGCCATACCATCCTCGCCTATGCGATCGCCGGCCGTCCCCTGCCCAGGCTCTATCCCGGCTCCTGGAGCGAGTGGATCCGCGACCCCGCCCGGCCCATCGCCACCGGCGACTGAGCCGGGAGCTGCAAGCCAAAAGGAGCAAGCGACAGGGCAGCCCGTCGCTTTCGGACAGGAAAAAAGGGGCAGGCCTTTGGTGGTCTGCCCCTGGAGTACATCATCCTCTCTTCTTGCAGCCTACATATTCGGATAGTTGGGCCCGCCGCCGCCCTCCGGCGCCACCCAGGTGATGTTCTGGGCCGGGTCCTTGATGTCACAGGTCTTGCAGTGCACGCAGTTCTGGAAGTTGATCTGGAACCTTGGGTTACCGGCGTCGTCTTCGATCACCTCATACACGCCCACCGGGCAGTAGCGCTGGGCCGGCTCGGCGTACCTGGGCAGGTTGTCACGGATCGGCAGCTCGGGGTCGGCCAGCTTCAGGTGGCAGGGCTGGTCCTCCTCGTGGTTGGTGTTCGACAGGAACACCGAGGAGGGCTTGTCGAAGGAGAGCTTGCCGTCGGGCTTCGGGTAGTCGATCTTCTCGCACTCCTCGGCGGGCTTGAGCGCAGCATGGTCCGGCGTGGTGTCATGGAGGCTGGGCAGCCTGCCGCCGAGCAGCTGGTCGGTGAAGTTGTAGGCGCCGCCCAGGAAGGTGCCGTACTTGTGGATCGCCGGGCCGAAGCTGGCGCTCTCCTTGAGCTCGGCATAGGCCCAGCTGGCTTCCCAC
Source organism: Halomonas sp. CKK8 (assembly GCF_029625235.1). Lineage (NCBI taxonomy): Bacteria > Pseudomonadati > Pseudomonadota > Gammaproteobacteria > Oceanospirillales > Halomonadaceae > Halomonas > Halomonas sp. CKK8. Next base: position 1,421,112 of record NZ_CP121193.1, read on the forward strand.
TTCTCGGTGAAGGCGGTCAGCTCCTGGCCGCCCTCATCGCCCGAGGCGATCGCCTCGAAGATGCTTTCCGCGGCCACCAGGCCGGACTTCATGGCGGTGTGCAGGCCCTTGATCTTGGCGAAGTTGAGCGTGCCGGCATCGCAGCCGATCAGCAGCCCACCGGGGAAGGTCATCTTCGGCAGGCAGTTCAAGCCGCCCTTGGCGATCGCCCGGGCCCCGTAGGCGACGCGCTTGCCGCCCTCGAGATGTTTCGCCAGCACCGGATGGTGCTTCATGCGCTGGAACTCGTCGAAGGGCGACAGCCAGGGGTTCTGGTAGGAGAGGTCCATGATCAGGCCCACCACCACCTGCTGGTTCTCGGCGTGGTAGAGGAACCAGCCGCCGTGGGTGTGCCTGTCCAGCGGCCAGCCGGACCCGTGAAGCACCAGCCCGGGTTCATGCTGCTCGGCGGGGATGTCCCACAGCTCCTTCAGGCCGATGCCGTAGTGCTGCGGGTCCTTGCCCGCGTCGAGTTCGAAGCGCTCGATCAGCCGCTTGCCCAGGTGGCCGCGGGCCCCCTCGGCGAACAGGGTGTACTTGGCGCGCAGCTCCATGCCCGGCATATGGCCATCCTTGGGCTGGCCGTCGGCACCCACCCCCATGTCGCCGATCAGGATGCCGCGCACGGTGCCGTCCTCGTCCTGGATCACCTCCTGGGCCGCGAAGCCGGGGAAGATCTCCACGCCCAGCGACTCGGCCTGCTCGGCCAGCCAGCGGCACAGGTTGCCGGCGCTGATCACGTAGCGGGTCATGTCGCCGCCGGTGTTGTGCATGGAGGGCGGCACCAGGGCGTTGGGCAGCTTCTGGCCCTTCTCGGCATCCTTGAGCAGGTAGACCTCGTCGCGGGTCGCCGGCGTGGTCAGCGGCGCGCCACGCTCCTCCCAGTCGGGGAAGAGCTCGGCCAGGGCCCGGGGTTCGAAGACCGCCCCGGAGAGGATATGGGCGCCCACCTCGGAGCCCTTCTCCACCACGCACACCGTGAGCTCCTGGCCGGCCTCATTGGCCTGCTGCATCAGGCGAGCCGCCGCCGAGAGGCCTGAGGGTCCGGCGCCGACGATGACCACATCGAAATCCATGGAATCGCGTTCGACTTGTTCTTCCACCTGCTCTCTCCTTGCTGTCCCGGGAACGTGGCCGCTGGATGCGACCAACGTCGAAAGGATTTAAAACGGTCGTTTGCTTCTAGCCATGACCCATGATAGGCATAATAGCGGTAAAGGGTCACCCCCTGCGATGGTGCAGTGCGTCATGGCCCGGCATGTGCCCGGATGCCCGGGGATTGTTGATCAGGATGCGGCTATGGCACATTGAGAGGGTTTTTACGGTGCTGCGCCTATCAAACGCTTGCATGAAACGCATAAGGGTATGCCAGCCGGTTTCCAAGGAGGCAGGTCTCCTCCCGCATCGACCCGGGAACAGGGTCCGCTTCGCCAACCATCAGGTTCCCAGTGTGAACCAAGCGAGGACACTATGAAGGTACTCGTCGCGGTCAAACGCGTCATCGACTACAACGTCAAGATCCGGGTCAAGCCGGACAACAGCGACGTCGACCTCACCAACGTCAAGATGGCCATGAACCCCTTCTGCGAGATCGCCGTGGAAGAGGCGGTGCGCCTGAAGGAGCGCGGGGTGGCCACCGAGATCGTCGCCGTCACCGTCGGCCCCAAGGCCGCCCAGGAGCAGCTGCGCACCGCGCTGGCGCTGGGCGCCGACCGTGCCATCCACGTCGAGACCGACGAGCGCGTCGAGTCGCTGGGCGCGGCCAAGGCGCTGGCCAAGCTGGTCGAGGAGGAGCAGCCCGGCCTGGTGATCCTCGGCAAGCAGGCCATCGACACCGACAACAACCAGACTGGCCAGATGCTCGCCGCGCTGACCGGCCTGCCCCAGGGCACCTTCGCCTCCGAAATCAGTGTCGAGGGCGAAGGTGATGAAAAGCGGCTTCAGGTGACCCGCGAGATCGACGGCGGCCTGCAGACCGTCGAGCTTTCGCTGCCCGCCATCGTCACCACCGACCTGCGCCTTAACGAGCCGCGCTACGCCAAGCTGCCCGACATCATGAAGGCCAAGAAGAAGCCGATGGACGTCAAGAGCCCGGCGGATCTCGGCATCGAGGTGGCCTCGAAGGTCAAGCTGCTCAAGGTCGAGCCACCGGCCGAGCGCCAGGGCGGCGTCAAGGTGGGCTCGGTGGACGAGCTGGTCGACAAACTCAAGAACGAAGCCAAAGTGCTTTGAAAGGAGCGGATCCCATGAGCATTCTGGTTCTGGCAGAACATCACGACGGCGCCCTGGCCGGCGCCACCGCCCATGTGGTCGCCGCGGCCAAGGCCATCGGCGGCGATATCGACGTGCTGGTGGCCGGCGAGGGCGTTTCCGCCATCGCCGAGGCCGCGGCCAAGCTCGACGGCGTCAGCAGGGTCCGCGTGGCCGACCACGCCGCCTACGCTCACCTGCTCGCCGAGCCCACCGCGGCGCTGATCGCGGAGCTTGCCGGCGACTACAGCCACGTGCTGGCCTGTGCCTCCACCACCGGCAAGAACGTGCTGCCGCGCGTGGCCGCGCTCAAGGACGTGGCGCAGATCTCCGAGATCATCGCCGTCGAGTCTGCCGACACCTTCAAGCGCCCGATCTATGCCGGCAACGCCATCGCCACCGTGCAGAGCGAGGACGCGCTGAAGGTGATCACCGTGCGCGCCACCGGCTTCGATGCCGTGGGCGAGGGGGGGAACGCCAGCGTGGAGGCGGTCGACTTCGTCGCCGACAACACCCAGTCCACCTTCGTCAAGGAGGAGCTGGCCCAGTCCGACCGCCCCGAGTTGGGCGCGGCCAAGGTGGTCGTCTCCGGCGGCCGCGGCATGGGCAGCGGCGACAACTTCAAGCTCCTCGACGGCATCGCCGACAAGCTGGGTGCCGCCATCGGCGCGTCCCGCGCTGCGGTCGACGCCGGCTTCGTGCCCAACGACATGCAGGTGGGCCAGACCGGCAAGATCGTCGCCCCGGACCTCTACATCGCCGTGGGCATCAGTGGCGCCATCCAGCACCTGGCGGGCATGAAGGACTCCAAGGTGATCGTCGCCATCAACAAGGACGAGGAGGCGCCGATCTTCCAGGTCGCCGATTACGGCCTGGTGGCGGACCTCTTCGAGGCGCTGCCGGAACTGGAAAGCAAGCTGTAGGGAGAGAGCTTCCAGGTTGCGCCAGCGCGCGAGCCGGCCCCTCGAGGGCCGGCTCGCGTCGTTCAGGGGTGTCGATTAACATCTTCTATACAAGGGATAACAGGAATCATTAGCAACAACTGCGCATACCTGCCATCCTTGGGAGTGACACGGGACCACGGATCCCGATGGACACCAACGAGGAGGAATGATCATGGCGCATACCCTTCCAAACCTTCCCTATGCCTACGATGCCCTGGAACCGCATATCGATGCGTTGACCATGGAAATCCACCATTCCCGTCACCATCAGACCTATGTCAACAACCTCAATGCGGCCCTCGAGGGGACCGGCCTCGAGGATGTGCACGTCGAGGAGCTGATTGCCAACCTCGACCACGTGCCGGAAGGCAAGCGCCAGGCCGTGATCAACAACGGCGGTGGCCATGCCAACCATTCGATGTTCTGGCAGATGATGTCGCCAGATGGCGGTGGTCATCCGCAGGGTCAGGTGGCACAGGCGATCGACAGCGAACTGGGCGGCTTCGACGCCTTCAAGGAGGCCTTCACCAAGGCGGCGCTGGGCCGCTTCGGCAGCGGCTGGGCCTGGCTCAGCGTGACACCGCAGGGCAAACTGGTGGTGGAGAATACCCTCAACCAGGACAGCCCCATCATGGACGGCAATACGCCCGTCCTGGGGCTGGATGTCTGGGAGCACGCCTACTACCTGAAATACCAGAACAAGCGTCCGGACTATGTGGCGGCCTTCTTTAACGTGATCAACTGGGAGGATGTCGAGCGTCGCTACCGCAACGCCACGGCCTGATGCCGGCTCCCTCTACCATCGTTGAGCCGCACCCCTGGGGGTGCGGCTTTTTGTTGCGCAGGCGACAGGGATCTCCAGGGTTGTCGCAGGTCAGTGTCCGGCAGGTCAGTCGCGCCATTCCACGGCATCCTTGGCCCGAGGGTGGCACCATCCTATCGGTACAGGCGACCATGATTGCGCATTGATAATCGTTCGTATTGGTGGCATGGTGGCTGCCCTGCCCGGGACCACGACGGAGAACCATGGTGAGGACCTTTCGCTTACAACTGCCGGCCGGTATCGCCCTCGGACTGTTGTCCTTCGGCCTGCTCCAGGCGCAGGAGCCCATTGTCGAGGAGGCCAGCCAGGCCCAGCGCGCCCAGGCCGAGCTCCAGTCGCGCATCGACGCGGCCGACGACGAGACCCGCGAGTTGCTGCGTGAGCTGCGCCGGGTGGAGGCCGAGACCCGCCGCCTGGAGGCGCGCAGCGATGCCCTGGCGCCACGCCTCGAGCGCCAGGATGAACGGCTGGAGAGCCGCGAGGCGGCGCTGGATACCCTGGCCGAGACCCGCGAGGCGTTGCCGCAGCTCGAGCAGTCGCTGGTGTCCCGCCTGCAGGCCTGGGTGGAGCGCGACCTGCCATTCCTGAAGGCAGAGCGCCTGGCCCGCGCCCAGGGCCTCGAAGCCGGCCTGGACGACCCCGACGCCTCGGCCGCGGAGCGCCTGGATCGACTCCTCGCTGCCTGGCGCACCGAGCTCGACTATGGTCGTGAACTGGATGCCTGGCGCGGCATCCTGAATGAGGGGAAAGACGAGGGCGACGCCCGCCGTGAGGTGGACTTCCTGCGCCTGGGGCGGGTGGGGCTCTACTACCTGACCCCCGATGGGCGCAAGGGCGGTGTCTGGCGCGCCGAGGCCGATCGCTGGGAGGCACTGGACGAGGCCGGACGCGTCGAACTGCGCCACGGCCTGCGCATTGCCCGTGACCAGCGGGCCCCGGAGCTGCTGACCCTGCCGATCTCCCGACCCCTCGAACGAGCAGAGACGACCACCCCCGCGGAGGCGAGCTCATGAGTCATTCCTGGACGCATGCCGCGCGTCGCGCGCTGGCAGGGCTGGTGATGACTGTGCTGATGGCTGCCCTATTGCCCGCCCAGGCCCAAGACGAGCCCCTGACCGGCCTGCGCGCGGAGCGCGAGGCGGCCGAGGCCCGCGATGCGGCGAGGCTGGCCGAGCTGGTCGAGGATCGCGATGCCCTGCAGGCGGCCCTCGAGGAGGCCCGGGAACGCCACGAGGAGGCCGAGACACGCTTCGCGGCCCTGTCGGAACAGGAGCAGGCCCAGCAGGCGCGTCGTGGCGCGCTCGACGAACGCCAGGCCGAGCAGGGTGAGGACCTGGACGCGGTGCTGGACACCCTGGCGCGTCACAGCGGCGAGCTGCGCGATGCGCTGGCGGAAAGCTGGATCACGGTGGGCGGCGCCGAGTTGCCACCGCGCCTCGATGACGCCGAGGTGCTGCGGCCCGAGCATCTGGAGACCCTGGGCGATACGCTGATGGCGCTGACCGCCGAGACCGGCCGGGTGGTCGCCTTCGACGCGCCCGTGGCGGGCAGCGACGGCCAGGTCGCCACCCGTGAGGTGGTGCGCCTGGGCGACCTGGCGGCCTTCAGCGAGGGGCAGCTGCTGGAGCGTGGCGCCGAGGAGGGCCTGCTCGCCACGGCGCCGCGCACGCCGGGGGAGCTAAGCGAGCTGCTCGCTGACTTCCAGGCCGGGGAGGGCGACCGCCTGGCACTGGACCCCACCGGCGGCCAGGTCATCGAGGCCCTGGCCCAGCGGCCGAGCCTCATGGAACGCTTCCGGCAGGGGGGAGCCGTGGGCTATGTGGTGGTGGGGCTGGGGGCCATCGGCCTGCTGGTGGCCCTGGCCCAGTACGCCTACCTGCTCAGGGTGAGCGTGGCGACGCGCCGCCAGCTGCACGACCTCAGCCGGCTGCGCGAGGACAACCCCCTGGGTCGCGTGCTGCTGCGCTTCCGGGCGCTCGCCGACGACCCCGTGCCCGAGGCTCTGGAGGCACGCCTCGACGAAGCGGTGCTGGCCGAGCTGCCGCGCCTCGAGCGCGGCCAGCCGCTGGTCAAGCTGCTCGCCGCCGTGGCGCCCCTGCTGGGCCTGCTGGGCACCGTCACCGGGATGATCGTCACCTTCCAGGCGATCACCGTGTTCGGCACCGGCGACCCCCAGCTGATGGCCGGCGGCATCAGCCAGGCGCTGGTGACCACCGTGCTGGGCCTGATCACCGCCGTGCCGTTGCTGTTTGCCCATACCGCGCTGGCGGGACGCAGCCGCCACCTGGCCGGGGTGATGGAGGGCCAGGCGAGCGCGGCCCTGGCCACGCAACTCGAGCATCGCCGGGCCACCCCCACAGCCTCCGGGAGCGAGCGTCGTGCTGCCGCTCTGGCTTGAGCCCCTGGCGCGGCTGGTCGATGCCGGCGGGATCATCCTGGTCGGCATCGCCGGGGTGGCGGGACTGCTGTTCAGCCTGGCCCTGGAGCGGGTGCTGTTCTTCCGCCTCACCTATCGTCGCGCCCGTCGTGCCCTGATCGCGCGCTGGACGGTGCGCCCCGACCACCACAGCTGGAGCGCCCTGACGCTGCGCGAGGCCTGGACCCGTGAACTGATTTCACGGCTGCGGCGCCCGCTGCCCTGGCTGAAGCTGCTGGTGGCGCTCTGCCCGCTGCTGGGGCTGCTGGGCACCGTCACCGGCATGATCGCCGTCTTCGACAGCCTGGCGCTGAGTGACACCGGCCAGGCGCGGGCCATGGCCGACGGCGTGGCACGCGCCACCCTGCCGACGCTGGCCGGCATGGCGGTGGCGGTGGTGGGCCTGCTGTTCACCAGCCGACTCGAACAGATCATCCGGCGCGAGGACCAGCGGCTTCATGACCGCCTGGCCCGCGCCGTGGAGGAGTCCCATGCGTAGACGCCGCAGCCTGGCCGCCGAGGGAGGCGATGCCGGCGAGATCAACCTGACCCCGATGCTGGACGTGGTCTTCATCATGCTGATCTTCTTCATCGTCACCACCAGCTTCATCAAGGAGAGCGGGGTGGAGATCGAGCGGCCCGAGTCCAGTGCCGCCAGCCCGCAGCCCGATGCCCAGCTGATGGTGGCGATTACCCCCGAGGGTGCCGTCTGGGTGGACGGCCAGCCGGTTGATGCCCATCGCGTCGGCGACAGGGTGGCGGCACTCGTCAGCGGCGATGGCGGGGTGGTGATCCAGGCCGATCGCGAGGCCACCACCGGCCTGCTGATCGAGGTGATGGACCGAATCCGCGAGGCCGGCGTGGAGCAGGTCGCGGTCGCCGCGACTCGTAGCGCGCCATGATTCGAGTGACCGTCTCCGTCCTGGCCGGGTCGGCCATGGCGGTGCTGCTGTTCTGGCTGCTGGCGTTGCTGGTCTCGCCGCCCGAGCCGGAGATCGAGGTACGGGAGATGCGCATGTCGCTGACCCGCGTCGAGGCGCCCCAGCCCGAGCCGGAAGCCGAGGCGGCCGAGCCACCCGTCGAGGCCACACCCCCGGCACCTCCGGAGGCCGTGGTACCGCCGCCGATGCCCGAGCCCGCGCCACTGGCGCAGAGCGAGATGGCCCTGCCCGATCCGGAACCGGAACTCCCGCCGGAGTTGCCCGAGACACCGGAGCTGGACAGCGAACTGCCGGAGCTCACCGAAGCGCGGCCAGAATCGGAGCCACGGTCCGTACCGGAGCCACAGCCTGAACCTGAGCCCGAGCCGCAACCGGTGGCTGAGCCCCGTACGGACGCCTCGTCGTCCACCCAGGAGGCACCGCCCACCGAGTCGTCCGGCGAGACAGCCAGTGCCGCGCCGGCCAGCCGCGAGCCGGTGGACGTGGGGCAGGTGGCACCCACAGAGCGGGTACCGCCCGCGTACCCGGCTCGCGCCCAGCGCCGCGGCCTGGAGGGCCATGTGGAGCTGGAGTTCGTGATCCGCGCCGACGGCCGCGTCGACCCCGAGAGCCTCCGCGTGCTCTCCGCCCGGCCACGCAACGTCTTCGACGACGCTGCGCGCCAGGCGGTGGCGCAGTGGCGCTTCGCACCGGCCGAGGGCCTGCGTCGCGCTCGGCAACGCCTGGAATTCCAGCTGAGATAGCCTGCCGCAGGGAGTTTCCATGTCGCGTCTTCACCTTCTTTTCCTGGTCACTGCCGGCTGGCTGCTGGTGGCGCCCGTGGCCCTGGCGGCGCCGGCGCTATCGGGCGCCTTCATCGCCGACCTGGAGCGCCTGCAGCAGCGTCTCGCGGCCGGCGAGGTCGAGGCGGTAAGCGAGCGGGCCCTGGCCCAGGCCGGGCGTCTGGCAGGGGGCAACGCCGCCGACCGCTGGGCGCGAGCCCTCTACCTGCAACTGGCCGCCGGCGCGGCGGCGCGCGCCGGCGATCCGGCATCGGCCGCCGACCACCTTCTCGCCGCGCGAGAGACGGGCGGCGTGGAGGCGGTGCAGCGCGACCGGTGGCAGCGCGACGAGGCGCGGCTGCGCCTGGCCGCGGGGGATAGCGAAGAGGGGGCCAGGCTGCTGGCCGACTGGCTGGAGCGCCATGAGGGCGAGCCGCGGGATCGCTGGCGACTGGCGCGGGTAATGGCCGAGCGCGGGCAATGGGATAGCGCCGCCGACTGGGTGGAGCGCGCCCTGGCTGTCAGCCCCGAGCCGAGCGAGGATCAGCGCCGGCTGGCCACGGCGGTGTTGCGCCGCGCCGGCCGCGATGACGCCGCCCTTATGCTCCTGGCCGATGGCCTGGGGGAGAGTCGCGACGCCGAGCGTTGGCGTCAGGCCGCGGCCCTGGCCCATCGGCTGGGCGATACCGGCCAGGCCGTGGCGATCTGGGAAGCCGGCTGGCGGCGCGGGGTGCTGGAAGGCCAGGACGACCTGCGCCGCCTGATCGAGCTGCACCTGGCCGGCGGCACCCCGGCGCGGGCTGCCGAGTACCTTGCCGAGGCGCTGGAGGAGGAGAAGCTGGAAGACAGCGAGGCGCACCGCCGCCTGCTGGCCCAGGCCTGGGAGGCGGCGCGTGACCGAGATCGCGCCCTGGCTGCCTGGGAGGCGCTGGCCGAGCGCAGCGAGGCCGGCAAGGACTGGCTGAGGCTCGGCCAGCTCGCCCACGCCTGGGGGCGGCAGGGCCTGGCCGAGCGGGCGCTGACCCGGGCCCACGAACTGGGCGAGGACGACGCCGGGCGCTGGCTCGAGGCCATGGCCTCGACAGCACCCTCATAGGGCATTGCCCTGAAAGGAAGGGACACTCGCCTACAGTGCCAGCTCCGTCCAGACCGGCGCATGGTCGGAGGGCTTCTCCATGCCGCGCAGGTCGTAGTCGATACCGGCATCCATCACCCCCTCGGCCAGCGGCGCGCTGACCAGGATATGGTCGATGCGCAGCCCGCGCCGGGGCTCGCGCTCGAAGCCGCGGGAGCGATAGTCGAACCAGCTGAAGCGGTCGTCAGCCGTCGGGTAGCGAAGCCGGTAGCTGTCGGTCAGCCCCCATGCCTTGATGCCCTCCAGCCATTCGCGCTCCACTGGCTGGAAGCTGGTCTTGCCCTCGCGCAGCCAGCGTTTGCGGTTGGCCTCGCCGATGCCGATGTCGCTCTCCTCGGGGGAGATGTTGAAGTCGCCCATCACCGCCAGGCGCTCGTCGGGCCGATGCTGGGTCTCCAGCAGGTGCTGGAGCTGGGCATAGAAGGCGCGCTTGTGGGGAAACTTCACCGGGTGCGCGACGTTCTCGCCCTGGGGAAAGTAGCCGTTCCACACCGTGATGGGAGTGCCACCGCCCGGGCGCAGGCGCACCCCGATCATGCGCCGCTGGGCCTGCTCGCCGTCATCGGGGAAGCCGTGGAAGACCGCCTCCGGCTCGCCGCACTGGGCGGGGTCGACCAGCAGCGCCACACCGTAGTGGCCTTTCTGGCCGTGGTAGAAGACGCGATAGCCCAGTGCTTCCACCGCCGCCACGGGGAACTCGCTGTCCTGGACCTTGGTTTCCTGCAGGCCGATCACTGCCGGGCTATGCGTCTCGACCAGGGCGGCGAGCTGGTGCAGGCGGGCGCGGATGCCGTTGATGTTGAAGGAGACCAGGCGCATCCTCAGTCATCCCTCCCGTCGGGCGTGTCATGGTCCGATGCCTCGGGGTGGATGGCGATCGGCTGCCCCGACTCCTGGCGGGCCAGCCGGCGGGCCGCCTGCAGCTTGCGCTGCTGGCGCTTCTTCTGGGTGAAGCGGGTCGTCGAGGTGACCTGGTCGGGGTTCTCGTGGCGCCACTTCTTGAAATCCTTGCGCTTGCCGGTGCGGATCTGCACCTTGTCGGCCAGCGAACGGGTCTTCTTTCGGCGTGTCATGATGCAACTCCTTGCATGAATGGGCGCCATTCTACCAGCCGCGGCGGCCCGGCCGACAGCGGCGAGGCGGCGGCAGGTGTCCGGGGCGCGCCCTCGTCGCCGGAGACTGGTACAATGCCGGTTTGCGTCATGCACCCCATCCACCGATATGGACAAGACAGCACAGCCTATGAGCGAGTCGGAACAGACCACAGCACCGGCCCAGAACCGCAAGCCCAAGCGTCGCCGGCGCAAGCCGCGCCGTCGTCAGTCGAACTGGGACCTGCGCCAGTTCCAGGTCCCCGTCGTGGCGGGCAAGTGGCGCTTCCATGACTTCGACTTGCCGCTGCCATTGATGCGGGCCATCCATGCCCTGGGCTTCGAATACTGCACGCCCATCCAGGCCGAGGCCCTGGCCCAGACCCTGCTGGGCGGTGACGTGGTGGGCAAGGCCCAGACCGGCACCGGCAAGACCGCTGCCTTCCTGATCTCGATCCTGGCCTACTTCCTCGAGGAGGAGGCGCCCAACGGCCAGAAGCCGGGCGCACCGAGGGCGCTGATCGTGGCCCCGACCCGTGAGCTGGCGCTGCAGATCGAGAAGGACGCCAAGGCCCTGGCCCGCTTCACCGATCTCAAGGTGGCAAGCGTAGTGGGCGGCATGGACTACCAGAAGCAGCGCGAGGCGCTGGGCGGCAAGCTCGACATCCTGGTCGCCACCCCCGGCCGGCTGCTGGACTTCCACGAGAAGCGCGACGTCGACCTCACCCAGGTGGAAGTGCTGGTGCTGGACGAGGCGGACCGCATGCTCTCCATGGGCTTCATTCCCGACGTCAAGCGCATCATCCGCCATACGCCGAACAAGGAGCAGCGCCAGACCTTCCTCTTTTCGGCCACCTTCAGCCAGGACATCCTCAACCTGGCCAGCCAGTGGACCCATGAGCCGGCCCATGTGGAGATCGAGGTCACCGTCGACAACGCCGCCGACATCGACCAGCGCGTCTACCTGGTCGGCGATGACGACAAGCAGCGGCTGCTGGTCAACCTGCTCCAGCAGGAGAGCTTCGACCGCGTCATGGTGTTCGGCAACCGTCGCGACCTGGTGCGCAAGCTCGACGACCTGCTCGAGAAGGCCGGCATCAATGCCGCCATGCTCTCCGGCGACGTGCCCCAGAACCAGCGCATCGAGACCCTCGAGAAGTTCCGCGAGGGCCAGATCCAGGTGCTGGTCGCCACCGACGTGGCGGGGCGCGGCATCCACATCGAGGATGTCAGCCACGTGATCAACTACACCCTGCCGGAAGACCCCGAGGACTACGTGCACCGCATCGGGCGCACCGGCCGCGCCGGGGCCAAGGGCGTCTCGATCAGCTTCGTGGGCGAGGAGGACGCCTTCTCGCTGCCCGAGATCGAGCGCTACATCAACGACAAGCTGCCCTGCGAGCACCCGCCGGAAGGCCTGCTCTGACGGCCCATGCTTGAAGACGCGCTGAAGGCCGAGATCCAGGACGCCTATCGACGGGTGCTGGAGGGCCTCGAGCTGACGCCGCGCTACGGCCAGCGGCTGATGATCGCCGAGATCGCCCGCACCCTGGCGGGCATCGAGGCCGACGAGGCCGGCAAGCGCGTCAGCGACGAGCACGTCTGCGTGCTCGAGGCCGGCACCGGGACCGGCAAGACCCTGGCCTACCTGCTGGCCGCGCTGCCGGTGGCCAAGGCCCGCGGCAAGCGGCTGGTCATCGCCACCGCCACCGTGGCCCTGCAGGAGCAGGTGCTCCATCAGGACCTGCCGGCGCTCAAGGCCCACAGCGGGCTCGACTTCGACTATGCCCTGGCGAAGGGGCGCGGGCGCTATGTCTGCGTGGCGCGCCTCGACCAGGCGCTGGACGGCGGAGAGGAGAACGCCACCCTGTCGCTCTTCGAGCAGTCCCTGGCCAGTGGCGGCGACGACTTCCAGGCGCTGGCCAAGGAACTGGGCGAGGCCTACGGCAACGGCCGCTGGGAGGGCGACCGCGACAGCTGGCCCGAGGCCATCGAGGACAGCCACTGGCGACGCCTCACCGTGGACCACCGCCAGTGCACCAACCGCCGCTGCGGTCATTTCGGGGCCTGCGCCTTCTTCCGTGCCCGCCGCCACCTCGAGAGCGCCGACGTCATCGTCGCCAACCACGACCTGGTACTGGCCGACCTGGCGCTGGGAGGCGGGGTGGTGCTGCCGGCGCCGGGCGACTGCATCCACGTCTTCGACGAGGGGCATCACCTGCCCGACAAGGCCCTCCAGCACTTCACGTACCGCTTCGCCGTGGGCGGGGCGTTGCGCTGGCTGAAGACCCTGAAGAGCTCGCTCACCGAGCTCAACCAGGCGCTGGCCGTGCAGCCGACCCTGGCGCGGCTGCTGGCGGGGCTGCCGGAGGCGATCAATGCCCTGGAGCCCCGGCTCGGCGAGGCCTTCGCCCTCGGTCACCAGCTGGCCGGGCGCCCCCAGGGGCTGGCCGACGGCGAGGAGGGCCGGCACCACCGACTGGAGATGGGGCGGGCCCCCGAGACGCTGCGCGAGCAGGCCGGGGGGCTGGTGGTGATCTTCGCCCAACTCTCGCGCACCCTTGAAGAGATGGCCGACATCCTCCGCGAGAGCCTCGACCCGGACAAGCACACCGGCCTGCCGCGGGAGCAGGCCGAGGCCTGGCTGCCGCTGGTGGCGCTGCTGCATGGGCGTGCCCTGGAGGCCCATGCCCTGTGGCTCGCCTTCGCCGAGACGGACCCCGAGGGTGAGCCTCCTCGCGCGCGCTGGCTGACCCTGGAGCGCTTCCATGGCGAGCCCGAGTTGACCTTCTCCGCGAGCCCGGTCTCGGCGGCCCATACCCTGGCGAAGAGTCTGTGGGGCAGCACCTTCGGGGCCGTGGTGACCTCGGCGACGCTCACCGCCCTGGGGCGCTTCGAGCGGCTGCAGGAGCGTGCCGGGCTGGCCAACCGCTATCGCTACCAGCGTCTCCCCAGTCCCTTCGACTACTCCCGGGCGGTGCTCAGCGTGCCCCGCGAGGCGGTCGATCCCGCCGATCGCGAGGGACACGAGCGGGCCATTGTCGACTTCGTGGAAGCGCTCGGTGACCGGGAGGCGGTGCTGATGCTCTTCTCGTCCCGGGCTCAGCTGCGGGGGGTCGAGAAGGCGCTCTCCCGGGGGCGGCGCGAGCGGGTGCTGGCCCAGGATCGCCTGCCCAAGCGCGAGCTGATCACCCGCCACCGGGCGCGGGTGGACGCGGGGGAGGGCAGCATCATCTTCGGCCTGGCGAGCTTTGCCGAGGGGATCGACCTGCCCGGGGACTATCTCACCCATGTGGTGATCACCCGGCTGCCCTTCTCGGTGCCGGACGACCCGGTGGGGGCGACACTGGCCGAGTGGATCGAGAGCCGCGGCGGCAATGCCTTCATGCGCATCAGCGTGCCGGACGCCTCGATCAAGCTGGTCCAGGCCTGTGGTCGGCTGATCCGAAAGGAAGCCGACAGCGGGCGCATCACCCTGCTCGATCGTCGGGTGCTGACCCGCCGCTACGGCCGGGCACTGCTCGATGCCCTGCCCCCCTTCGTGCGCGAGATCGACGGCGTGCGCGAGGTCTGAGCGTCAGGACCAGGGACGAGGGGAGGGCGCGCCCCCCGTCAGTGGCGGCGTCACCCGCAACGAACGGGCCCGCCGTCAGGCGGGCCCGTGAGTGTGGTGGCGTGACACAGGGGTCAGGCGGCCTGGCGTCGCTCGGCCAGCACCGGTGCGAGCTTCTCGTTCATGCGCCTGAAGGATTCGACGGTGGTGTCCCAGTCGATGCAGGCGTCGGTGATGGAGACGCCGTACTTGAGCTGGCTGAGATCCTCGGTCAGCTTCTGGTTACCCCAGCCGATATTGGACTCGACCATCAGGCCGATGATCGAGCGGTTGCCCTCGAGGATCTGGTTGGTGACGTTCTCCAGTACCAGCGGCTGCAGGGCCGCATCCTTGTTGGAGTTGGCGTGGGAACAGTCGATCATGATGTTGGGCTTGATCCCGGCCTTCTTCAGCTCCTGCTCGGCCAGCGCCACGCTCACGCTGTCGTAGTTGGGCTTGCCGTTGCCGCCACGCAGCACCACATGGCCGTAGGCGTTGCCGCGGGTGCGGATGATCGCCACCTGGCCCGCCTGGTCGATGCCCAGGAAGTTGTGGGGGTGAGAGACGGACTGCAGGGCATTGACCGCGACGTCCAGGCTGCCATCGGTGCCGTTCTTGAAGCCCACCGGGCAGGAGAGGCCCGAGGACATCTCGCGGTGGGTCTGGGACTCGGTGGTGCGTGCCCCGATCGCCGACCAGCTGATGCAGTCCTGGATGTACTGCGGGGAGATGGGATCCAGCGCCTCGGTAGCCAGCGGCAGGCCCATCTCGGCGAGCTCGACCAGCAGCTTGCGGGCGATGTGCAGGCCCTCCTCGATCTCGAAGGAGCCGTTGAGGTGGGGGTCGTTGATCAGGCCCTTCCAGCCCACCGTGGTGCGGGGCTTCTCGAAGTAGACGCGCATCACGATGTAGAGGCTGTCCTTGACCTCGTCGGCCAGGCGGCGCAAGCGACGGGCATAGTCCAGGGCGGCGTCCACGTCATGGATGGAGCAGGGCCCCACCACCATCAGCAGGCGAGGGTCGCGGCCGTCGAGGATGGCCTGGATCGTCTCGCGACCCTCGATCACCGTGCGCTCGGCGGCCTCGGTGAGGGGAATCTCCCGCTTCAGGGCCTCGGGGGTGATCAGGACGTCCTGGGCGAGAACGTTGAGGTTGTTGACCTGCTGCTCTGACATTGTGCTTCCTGTGTCGTGTCTGCGCTGATGGCGGTATCCAGTGGCATCTACTATCGCGCGCGGGGCCGGCAAATTCAATCGCCGCGGGAACCCGTCGGGCCGCGGCCGGTCACATCGCCGGCACCGGGCCAAGGCATGCGGCTTGATGGACGTTCAAGAAACAGGAACACTTGTACTTCTCGCGATACATGACCCTGACCATTCAGCGGCTCCAAGGCCCAGGTTGACACTATGCTAGCAACGCCAGACCGTTCGCGACCCGCCGGGTCGCCACTCGCGCCGCTCTGCTCGGGGAGGGCCTGAATGGGCACCCGGGAGACCGACCAGCAGCTCGTCGAGCGTGCCCAGAAGGGGGATACCCGTGCCTTCGACCTGCTGGTGAAGAAGTACCAGCACAAGATCATCGGGCTGATCGGCCGCTACGTGCACGATCACGCCGAGGTGCAGGATGTGGCCCAGGAGGCCTTCATCAAGGCCTACCGGGCGCTGGGCAAGTTCCGCGCCGAGAGCGCCTTCTATACCTGGATGTACCGCATCGCCATCAATACCGCGAAGAACTACCTCGTCTCGAAGGGACGACGCCCGCCGGGCAGCGACCTGGACATCGTCGATGCCGAGATCGTCGATCACAGCGGACGGCTGGCCGATACCGAGACCCCCGAGGCCGCCATGGCCCGCGACCAGCTGGAGGCGGCCATCTTCGAGGCGATCGAGGGCCTGCCCGACGACCTGCGGACCGCGATCACCCTGCGTGAGCTCGACGGCCTCTCCTACGAGGACATCGCCGCCATCATGCAGTGTCCCGTGGGGACCGTGCGCTCGCGGATCTTCCGGGCCCGGGAGGCGGTGGACCAGCACATCCGCCCGCTTGTCACCACCTCCCGCAACCAGGAGTCGGTGGTCGAATGAGGCGCCGGGGACGAGAAACTGCAAGCTTTTTGACGATTTGCTGAACTGTCCGGCATCTGCGACGTCATATGCGGTGACCGGCCCGCCACCAGCGGGCAATAACATGCCGACATGGCCAAGGCGACATGCGCCGATGTCGGGATCAACAGGCTGTCAAAGGACCCTGACGGGGTCGCCTTGTCGAGTGTGAGGGTGTGAAGAATGAGTCAGAACGCACGGGAATCGCTTTCTGCCCTGATGGACAACGAAGGGGATGAGCTGGAGCTGCGTCGAGTGCTGATGTCACTGGACGACTCCCCGGATGCGGCCGAGACCTGGCGCCGCTACCACCTGATGCGCAGCCTGATGCGACGGGAACCGGAGGTCGATGTCGCCACCGACCTCTCGGCCGGCATCATGGCGCGCCTCCGGGACGAGCCGCTGCCCCGTGTCGACGCCGGTGAGGCCGCCGGCCGTCCCGTGTCGCTGGCGCGCGGCGCCGGCATCGCGGCCGCGGTGTCGCTGATGGTCATCAGCGGCGTGCAGTTCTACAACGGTAGCCTCGATGGGGGGCAGGCCCCCGCCGAGGTGGCCTCCCAGGGCCAGCCGGCAAGTGAGCTGCAGGCTAGCCCCGCCGCTCTCGGCGGGTCGGAGCTGGCGGCTTCGGGCGCCGACGGCCGTCCGTCGCTGCCGGGGCTGCCGCTCTTCCAGACGCCTTCCGGTGATGCCCGGGGTGCCATGACGGTGGGGGCAGGCTTCGATTCGCCGCTGTTCCTTTCCCCTCGCCAGTCCGCCCGGGCTGACCAGCAACAGGCCCAGTTGTTGCAGTCCTATCTAGACCGCCATGCCGAGGGCGCCGCCTACCGCAGCGGCGACACCTGGATGCCGCTGCTGCGCGCGTCCGGTAGCGAGTCCCTGGGGCAGCACTGATGCGTCAGGGTCGTCCCACCCGCCGGCTCGGCGGGATGCTGGCCGCGGCCCTGCTGACCCTCTCGTCGGGCGTCTTGGCCCAGCCCGGCACCGACCCGGACCAGGAAGAGCGCTTCGACTGCCGCTCCCTGGCGGAGCGTGAGCCACCCGAGACGGCGCTGGGCTGGCTGGAGCGCAGCCTCTGGGCCAACCACTGCTACGAGTTCCAGGCACGTGCGGTCCGCATCGGCGGCGACGGGGTCCGCTCCCTGGCGCTGTCCCATGATGTCGTGGAGGGCGTCGAGCGCGAGGTGGCCCGGTTTCTGGATGGGCCCGCGGTGGTCTTCGAGCGACGCGGACGCATCGGTCGGCTGAGCTGGGCCGAGGGTGATGCCCCGGCGCCGGCCTCGCCGGCGGGCATCGCCGAACACCTCGAGGGCCTCTACCGCCTCCAGCTGAGCGGCGAGGAGCGCCTTGCCAATCGCAACACCACCCGCCTCGATATCGAACCCCTGGATGGCATGCGCTACGGCCACCGCTTCTGGCTCGACAGCGCCACGGGCCTGCCGCTCAAGCATATCCTGCTGGACGAGCAGGGGCGCGTGGTGGAGACCTTCCAGATCACCGAGCTGCGCCAGCCCCAGCTTCACCAGGGGGAGATCAGCCTCGACCGACGCCGTGCCCGCCCGCAGGACCCCTGGCACCCCGCCTGGCTGCCTGCGGGCTTCATCCCCCAGCCGGTGGAGACCCGCAGCGCCCGCCATGACGATGACATCGGTCACCGGGTCTACAGTGACGGGCTCGCCACCCTCAGCCTGTTCGTGGAACCCGTGGAGGGGCCGGACCAGCTGATCCCCGGCATGCATCGCCTCGGCGTCTCCCATGCGGCCGTGCGCCATCGCGAACTCGGCGGTCGGACCCGCCAGGTGGTGGTGATGGGGGAGCTGCCGCCCGGTGTCCTGCTGCGGGTGGCCGACTCTGTGGAGTGGCAGGAGGGCGATGAGGGTGGCATGCCCTGAACCTTTTGAGACAGGGGCGGTATCAAGAGATTCGTCCCTTCTTCCTATCCCTTGTCGACGCAGGAGCCTTTCATGAAGCGCATGACGCGACATCTCTCCCTCTGGATGCTGCTCGCCACCGCCCTGCTGGCGTGGCAGACGGCCGTGGCCCGTGAGCTGCCGGACTTCACCGAACTGGTCGACCAGGCCGCGCCCGGGGTGGTGAACATCTCCACCTCGCGCATGGTGGAGCGCAGTGCATCGCCTTTCCACGACTTCGGCGGCCAGGAGATTCCCGAGATCTTTCGCCACTTCTTCGGCGACCGCTTCCCGATGCCCCCCGGCGGGGGGCCGGGGCGCAGCGAGGAGCGCCAGTCGCTGGGCTCGGGCTTCATCATCGACGAGGCCGGCTACATCATGACCAATGCCCATGTGGTGGAGGGGGCCGACGAGATCCTGGTGCGGCTCAACGACAGGCGCGAGCTCCAGGCCGAGCTGGTCGGGGCCGATGCCAAGACCGATGTCGCCCTGCTCAAGGTGGACGCCGACGGCCTGCCGACCCTCACCCTGGGGGACTCCGATAACCTGCGGGTCGGCGAGTGGGTCGCCGCCATCGGCTCGCCCTTCGGGTTCGACCACTCGGTGACGGCCGGCATCGTCAGCGCCATCGACCGCACCCTGCCCCGGGACGCCTATGTCCCCTTCATCCAGACCGACGTGGCGATCAATCCGGGCAATTCCGGCGGTCCGCTGTTCAACCTGGATGGCGAGGTGGTCGGCATCAACTCGCAGATCTTCACCCGCAGCGGCGGCTTCATGGGGCTCTCCTTCGCGATCCCCATCAACGTGGCCCTGGACGTGGCCGATCAGCTGCGCGATGACGGCCGCGTCAGCCGCGGCTGGCTGGGGGTGATGATCCAGCCGGTCTCCCGAGACCTGGCCGAGTCCTTCGGCATGGACAACCCCGAAGGGGCGCTGATCGCCGATCTCGACCCCGAGGGGCCGGCAGCCCAGGGCGGGCTCCAGGCCGGCGACGTCATCCTCGAGGTGAACGGCGAGGCGGTGGAGAGTTCCAGCACCCTGCCGCGGCTGATCGGGCGGGTCAGCCCGGGCAGCGAGGTGGAGCTAACGCTGCTGCGCGACGGCAAGCGTCGCGAGGAGACCATCACCGTGGGCGACTGGCCCGACAGCCAGGGCGCGGCGGCGAATGGCCGGGGCGAAAATCCGGCGCCGGCGCGGCTGGGCATCGCCGTGGGCCCGCTGGAGGAGGCCGAACGGCGTGAGCTCGGCATCGAGGGCGGCGTGCGCGTGGGCGAGGTCGATCCGCGCGGTGCGGCCGCCCAGGCGGGTATCCGGGCCGGCGACATCCTGGTCAGCATCGACCATCGAGCGGTCCAGGACCCCGACCAGCTGGCCGAGCTGGTCGCCGAGCTGCCCGAGGACCGGGCCATTCCGGTGCGTCTCTACCGCGATGGCCGCTCGCTGTTCGTGGCGCTGCGCCTCTCCCGCGGCTGATTTCGCCGCTGCAATAGGCGGCCACGATCGCGCGACCCGACGGCCCCCGCCGTCGGGTCGCTGTATCTGGCAGGCGCATCCCGCTACAATGGCGCCCAATCCGATCAGAGCCCGCCAGCCGACCGCAACGCGATCCATCGTGTCGGCCGTGGCCCGACACCCACAAGGCAGAATCGACTCGATGTCCCAAGACGCAACCTCCGACCCCCTCAAGCACATCCGCAACTTCTCGATCATCGCGCATATCGACCACGGCAAGTCGACCCTGGCCGATCGCCTGATCCAGACCTGCGGTGGGCTGACCGAGCGTGAGCTCAAGGAGCAGGTGCTCGACTCCATGGACCTCGAGCGCGAGCGTGGCATCACCATCAAGGCGCAGTCGGTGACGCTGGATTACCACGCACAGGACGGCAATACCTACCAGCTGAACTTCATCGACACCCCCGGTCACGTGGACTTCTCCTACGAGGTGTCCCGCTCGCTCTACGCCTGCGAGGGCGCGCTGCTGGTGGTGGATGCCGGCCAGGGGGTCGAGGCCCAGTCGGTGGCCAACTGCTATACCGCCATCGAGCAGGGCCTCGAGGTGCTGCCGGTGCTCAACAAGATGGACCTGCCCCAGGCCGACCCCGACAAGGTTTCCCACGAGATCGAGGAGATCATCGGGCTGGACGCCACCGATGCCTGCCAGGTCTCGGCCAAGAGCGGGATGGGTGTCGACGCGCTGCTCGAACGGCTGGTGCGCGACATTCCGCCCCCGAAGGGGGACCCCGAGGCACCGCTGCAGGCGCTGATCATCGACTCCTGGTTCGACAACTACCTGGGCGTGGTCTCGCTGGTGCGGATCTTCGACGGCACCCTGAAGAAGGGCGACAAGATTCGCATGACATCCACCGGTCGTGACTGGCCGGTCGGCGAGGTGGGCATCTTCACGCCACTGCGCAAGGAAACCGGCATCCTGCGCGCCGGCGAGGTCGGTTTCGTGGTCGCCGGCATCAAGGACATCCATGGCGCGCCGGTGGGCGATACCATCACCCATACCAAGACCCCGGACGTCCCCCGCCTGCCGGGCTTCCAGAAGGTCAAGCCGCAGGTCTACGCAGGCATGTTCCCGGTCAGTGCCGACGACTACGAGGACTTCCGCGACGCCCTGGAGAAGCTGGCGCTCAACGATGCCTCGCTGGACTACGAACCGGAGAACTCCGACGCCCTGGGCTTCGGCTTCCGGGTCGGCTTCCTCGGCACCCTGCACATGGAGATCGTCCAGGAGCGCCTCGAGCGCGAGTATGACCTGGACCTGCTCACCACGGCGCCCACCGTGGTCTATGAGCTGGCCATGAAGAACGGTGAGGTCATCTACGTCGCCAACCCCTCCAAGCTGCCCGACATGGCCGACGTGGAGGAGATGCGCGAGCCCATCGTGCGTGCCAGCATCCTGGTGCCCCAGGACTTCGTCGGCAATGTCATCACCGAGTGCGAGCAGCGCCGCGGCACCCAGCTCGACATGCAGTTCCTCGGCAGCCAGATCCAGCTCACCTACGAACTGCCGATGAGCGAGGTGGTGATGGACTTCTTCGATCGCCTGAAGTCCATCTCCAAGGGCTATGCCTCCCTGGAGTACAACTTCGAGCGCTTCGAGGCCGCCAAGCTGGTGCGCCTGGACGTGCTGATCAACGGTGACCGGGTCGATGCCCTGGCGGTGATCATCCATCGCGACCATGCCCACAGCCGCGGTCGCCTGCTGGTCGAGAAGATGAAGGAGCTGATCCCGCGGCAGATGTTCGACGTGGCGATCCAGGCCGCCATCGGTGGCCAGGTGGTGGCGCGCTCCACCGTCAAGGCGCTGCGCAAGAACGTCACCGCCAAGTGCTACGGCGGCGACGTCAGCCGCAAGAAGAAGCTGCTCGAGAAGCAGAAGGCGGGCAAGAAACGCATGAAGCAGGTCGGCCGGGTGGAGATTCCCCAGGACGCCTTCCTTGCCGTGCTCAGGGTCAACGACTAGGGACGGATAACCGCATGGACTTCTCTCTGATGCTGGTGGCGGCGGTGGCCGTCACCGGCGTGATCTGGCTGCTTGACCTGCTCTGGTGGCGTCCTGCCCGTCGTCAGCGGCTGGCCACGGCCGAGGCCGGCACCACCGAGGGGCTCGGCGAACGGGCCCGCGAGAAGGCGCTCAAGGAGCCCTGGCCGGTGGACTACGCCCGCTCCTTCTTCCCGGTGCTGTTGGTGGTGCTGGTGCTGCGAAGCTTCGTGGTCGAGCCTTTCCAGATCCCGTCCGGCTCGATGCGCCCGACCCTGGAGATCGGTGATTTCATCCTGGTCAACAAGTTTGCCTATGGCCTGCGCCTGCCGGTGGTGCATACCGAGATCGTCGACCTGGGCGAGCCCGAGCGGGGCGACGTCATGGTGTTCCGCTTTCCCGACGAGCCGGCGGTGAACTTCATCAAGCGAGTGGTGGGCCTGCCGGGAGACCGCATCCGTTACGAGGACAAGCAGCTCTTCGTCAACGGCGAGGCAGTGCCCAAGCGACTGCTCGAGGCCGGTCCCATCGCGGCGCCCACGGAGCTGCTGCTGGCCGAGCAGCTGGGCGAGCTGGAGCACCGTATCTACAATAATCCTCGGGACCCCGGTCCCCAGGTGCGCGAGCTGGTGGTGCCGCAGGGGCACTACTTCACCATGGGTGACAACCGTGACCACTCCAACGACAGCCGCTACTGGGGCTTCGTGCCGGAGGCGAACATCGTCGGTCGTGCCTTTGCCGTCTGGATGCACTGGGACGGCGGACTGCCGAGCTTCACCAGCGTGCGCCGTATCCAGTAGGGAGCCACCTGTCGCCCCCTCGGGCCCGGCGGCTTGCACGGAGCGCCGGCGCCCGGCACACCATTACCCATGTTCTTATCCAAAAAGTCAGGAGCTCCGTGAGCAACTCCCTCAACGCCTTCAGCCGCCGCATCGGCCATACGTTCGACGACCCCGGTCTGCTCGAGCTGGCCATGACCCATCGCAGCTACGGCGGCCAGAACAACGAACGCCTCGAGTTTCTCGGTGATTCCATCGTCAACTTCATCATCGCCGAGGCGCTCTTCCAGCGCTTTCCCCAGGCCCGGGAAGGGCAGCTGTCGCGGCTGCGCGCGCGCCTGGTCAAGGGCCAGACGCTGGCCGAGCTGGCCCGGGAGATGGCCTTCGGCGACTGCCTGCGACTGGGCTCCGGCGAGATGAAGAGCGGTGGCCATCGCCGGGAGTCGATCCTCGCCGATGCCGTCGAGGCGGTGCTCGGCGCGATCTACCTGGATGCCGGCATGGAGGTCGCCCGGGCCCGGGTGCTCTCCTGGTACGCCGAGCGCCTGGAGGCCATCAGCCTCGACGATACCCAGAAGGATCCCAAGACCCGCCTGCAGGAGTTCCTGCAGTCACGCCAGGTGCCGCTGCCGCGCTACGAGGTGACCTCGGTGGAGGGCGAGGCCCATGCCCAGACCTTCACCGTCGAGTGCCACGTCGAGGTGCTCGAGGAGCACACCCTGGGGGTCGGCTCGAGCCGGCGACATGCCGAACAGCAGGCCGCCGCCCAGGCGCTGTCGCGCCTCGAGCCGGTCAAGTCCAACAGCACGGGGGGCCGCCCATGACCACCACCTGCGGTTTCGTGGCCATCGTCGGCCGTCCCAATGTCGGCAAGTCGACGCTGATGAACCGGATCCTCGGCCAGAAGGTCTCGATCACCTCGCGGCGTCCCCAGACCACCCGCCACCAGGTGATGGGCATCAAGACCGAGGGGGAGGCCCAGTTCATCTACGTCGATACCCCCGGCATCCACATCATGGCCAAGGATCGCAACAAGGCGATCAACCGCTTCATGAACCAGGCCGCCGTCCAGGCGCTGCGTGACGTGGATTGCGTGGTCTTCATCATCGACCGCACCCGCTGGAGCGACGAGGACCAGGTGGTGCTGCAGCGCCTCGAGCACGTCGAGGCGCCGGTGATCCTGGCCGTCAACAAGGTCGACCGTCTGCAGGACAAGGCCAGCCTGCTGCCCTGGCTGGAAGAGGTCGGCGCGCGGCGCGACTTCGCCGCCATCGTGCCGATCTCCGCCAAGCATGGCACTAATGTCCCGGAGCTCGAGGCCGAGGTCGCCAAGCATCTGCCGGAGAGCGTTCACTACTTCCCCGAGGACCAGATCACCGACAAGAGCCAGCGCTTCCTCGCCGCGGAGCTGGTACGCGAGAAGGTGATGCGCCAGCTCGGTGATGAATTGCCCTACCAGATGACCGTGGAGATCGAGGAGTTCCGCGACGAGGGACGGGTGGTGCATATCAGCGCCCTGATCCTGGTTGAGCGCCAGGGCCAGAAGAAGATCCTGATCGGCGAGAACGGCGAGCGCATCAAGAACATCGGCCGCGAGGCGCGCCTCGACATGGAGCGGGCCCTGGGCGCCAAGGTGATGCTCAACCTCTGGGTCAAGGTCAAGCGCGGCTGGTCCGACGACGAGCGGGCACTGAAGAGCCTCGGCTACGACCTTGATTGAGGCACAAGGAACGAGGGGCAAGCCGCAAGGATAACCCCTCGTGACTCGCAGCGAAGGCAAATCACTCTGCCTTGCTCCTTGCTACTGGCCGAAGGCCCTATGACCCCCGAACCGGCATTCCTGCTGCACAAGCGCCCCTACCGCGAGACCAGCGCCCTGGTCGACCTGCTGACCCTGCACCACGGGCGCGTCAGGGCCGTGGCCCAGGGCGTCCAGCGCCCCGGGTCGCGTTCTCGAGGCCGGCTGCAGCCTTTCGCCCCGCTGCATGTCACCTGGGTCGGCGAGGGCGAGCTCAAGCGCCTGCGGCTGATGGAGGGGCGCGGCAGTGCGGCGCTGCTCGCCGGCGAGGGACTCCTCTGTGGCCTCTATGCCAACGAGCTGCTGGCGCGGGTACTGCCGGTGGAGTTGCCGGTCCCCGAGGTCTTCGCCTTCTACACCGCCATGCTCGAGGTGCTGCCCAGGCCGGAGGGGCGCGCCGGTGCGCTGCGTCGGCTCGAGGCGGCGGCACTCGAGGCGCTGGACGCCTGGCCGCGCTTCACCGACCCCGAGGGGGGGGAGCTCGACCCCCAGCGTCGCTACGTGCTCGATCCGGCCTCACGGGCCTTCGTGGCCGGCGAGGGCGGCATCGACGGGCGCACCTTGCGCCTGCTGGCCCGCGGTGACTGGGCCGAGCCCGGACTCGCCGGTCCCGCCAAGGCGGTCACCCGGGCGGCGCTGGCCCCGCTGCTCGGCAGCCGTCCGCTGCGTTCCCGCGAGCTGATGCGCCAGCTTGCCCAGCGCCGCCGAGACCACACGGAAGACAGGCAGCAGCCCTGAGAGCCTGACGTGGCGTTTGGCCGCTTGGTTGCTTGGCGCTTACCCTTCTCCCTTGATTCCTTGATTCCTTGATTCCTTGATTCCTTGATTCCTTGACCCTCGACTCCCGGAGACCCCCATGCACCCCCCGCGTATCCTGCTCGGCGTCAACATCGACCATATCGCCACCCTGCGCCAGGCCCGTGGCACCCGCTACCCGGACCCGGTCCAGGCAGCCCTGCTCGCCGAGGAGGCCGGCGCCGACGGCATCACCGTGCACCTGCGCGAGGACCGTCGCCATATCCAGGAGCGCGACGTGCGCCTGCTGGTTGATGTGCTCAATACCCGCATGAACCTGGAGATGGCGGTCACCGAGGAGATGATCGCCCTGGCCGAGGAGCTGCGTCCGGCCCATGTCTGCCTGGTGCCCGAGAAGCGCGAGGAACTGACCACCGAGGGCGGGCTCGACGTGGCGGGGGGCTTCGCGGCCATCGCCGCGGCCTGTCGTCGGCTCGCCGCGGCCGGCTGCGAGGTCTCGCTGTTCATCGATCCCGAGCCTGCCCAGATCGAGGCCGCCGCCAGGGCCGGCGCGCCGGTGATCGAACTGCATACCGGTGCCTACGCCGAGGTCACGGGCGAGGCCGCCCGCCGTGAGCATGCCCGGCTCGCTGCCGCTGCCGAGATGGCCCATGAGCTGGGCCTGACCGTGAACGCCGGCCACGGCCTCAACTACCACAACGTCGAGGCGATCGCCGCGCTGCCCGGGCTCCACGAGCTCAACATCGGCCATGCGATCATCGCCCGGGCGCTCTTCGTCGGCCTCAAGGAGGCCGTGGCCGAGATGAAGCGGCTGGCCATCGCCGGCCAGGAGGCGGGCTTCGTGGCCGCCCTCGACGCGCACGAGCACGATCATGACGAGGAGGCGGACTGCTGCCGATGATCATCGGGATCGGTACCGACATCGCCCGGGTGGCCCGTTTCGAGCGGGCCATGGAGCGTCATGGCGAGCGCTTCGCGCAGCGCCTGCTCGGTGAGCGGGAGCGAGAGCGGTTCCGTGACCATGTGCTGCCCGCGGCCTTCCTGGCCAAGCGGTTCGCCGCCAAGGAGGCCTTCGTCAAGGCGCTGGGCACCGGTCTGCGCCGGGGCATGTGCTGGACCGAGATCCAGGTGGTCAACGATGCACTGGGGCGCCCGTCACTGATGCTTTCCGGCAAGGCCCATGAGCTGGCCGAGGCGGCCGGCGTCAGGTCGCTTCACCTGTCGCTCTCCGACGAGGAGGCGCTGGCCATGGCCTTCGTGGTGCTCGAGGGCTGAGCCGCCTGCCAGGCCCGCAACTCGCCCATGGCGGCATAGAGGTCGGGCAGCAGCGGCACCACCGCGGACAGGCCCCGTGAGCGCAGGCGGGTCTCCAGGGTCTCCGCCAGCAGCCCCAGGCGAGGCGTGCCGCAATAGCGGCAGGCGCCGTTGAGCGCATGCAGGGCGTCGAGCAGGCCCACCTCGTCGTCGCGAGCGACGGCGTCGCGAATGGCCTGCTCGCTGTGTGCCAGGGAGTCGACCAGCGTCTCCAGCAGTTCCCGGGCGAGGCGCTCGCGCCCCCCGGCCAGGCGGGCGCCCAGCTCCAGGTCCACCACCGCCAGCTCCTGGTCCTCCTCTCCCTCCTGCAGGGTGGGGGCGTGCGCCGATGCCCCATTCTCTGCCTGCGGCGGCGGCATCACGATGCCCAGGTGCTCCTCGAGCAGGCGAGCGAGGCGCTGTGGCTGGAGCGGCTTGATCAGCACGTCGTCGAGCCCGCCCTCGCGCAGCACCCGGTGTTGCTCGCCCTGCACATGGGCAGTGACGGCAATGATCGGCACCCGCCGCCAGGCGCCGCCGAGTCGCCGCAGGGCCCGGGTCGTCTCCACGCCGTCCATGCCCGCCATGCGGATGTCCATCAACACCATGTCGAAGTCCCGGTCATGCGCCAGGGCCAGGGCTTCCTCCCCACTTGCCGCCTGGGTCACCGTGAGGCCGGGGCCGGCCAGCAGCTCACTCAGCAGCAGCCGGTTGGACTCGGTATCATCGACGACCAGCAGCCGGACCGGCGACGCCGACGGCCGGCGCGGCGCGGGTACGGGCAGGGCCGGCGGCCGTCCCGCCAGCTGTCGGACCACCGCATCGGCCAGGGCCGTGCGGGAGACCGGCTTGCCCAGCACCTCGCCGCCATGTGGCAGGGGCAGGGCCGGCAGGTCGGGGGGGCTGGCATTGACCAGCAGCAGGGCGGGGCAACCCAGCCCATCCAGCCTGCGCCGCCACCCCGCCAGGCGCGCCTCGTCGAGGTCCTCGTGGCCCAGCCCCGCCACGACCAGCGAGGCTGCGGGTCCACTCCCGGCGGTTGCCGGTGTGGTGACCCGGGCCCCCCAGCGCGCCAGCAGGTGCGCGAGGGCACGGTGCGTGGGCGGGTGGGGCTCCTCGATGACGATGACTTCCCCGTCCAGGCTGAGCTCCGGGGCGCGCTCGTTCTCCGAGCTGCCCAAGAGCGGCAGAGTGAAGGAGAAGGTCGAGCCCTTGCCGCGCAGGCTCTCGGCGTTGATCTCCCCGCCCATCTGCTCGACCAGCTGCCGGCAGATGGCCAGCCCCAGGCCGGTGCCGCCGAATTGCCTCGGGTGGCTGATGTCGGCCTGGTGGAAGGCCTGAAACAGGCGTCGGCGGGCCTCGTCGGTCATGCCCATGCCGGTGTCGCTGACGCTGACGCGCAGGACCACCTGGCTCGCCTCGGCTTGCTCCAGCATGACCCGCACGATCACCTCGCCCTGGTCGGTGAACTTGAGGGCGTTGTTGACCAGGTTGGTGAGCACCTGGCGAATCCTCAGCGGGTCCCCCTCGAGGTCGGCCGGCACGTCATCGTAGACCAGACCGAGCAGCTGCAATCCCTTCTGCTGGGCCAGCGGGGCCTGCAGGCCGAGCACCTCGTCGACCAGGCCAACCATGTCCAGCGGCAGCGTCTCGAGCTCCACCCGGCCGGCCTCCAGCTTGGAGAAATCCAGGACATCATTGACCAGCATCAGCAGGTTGTCGCAGGCCCGCTGCACGTGGTCCAGCCATTCCCGCTGGCGCGGTTCCAGCCGCGAGCGGCCCAGCAGCCGACAGAAGCCGACGATGCCGTTGAGGGGGGTGCGGATCTCGTGGCTCATGTTGGCCAGGAACTCCGACTTGACGCGGTTGGCCTCCAGGGCCCGGCGGTGGGCGAAATCGAGCTCGATGTTCTGGACCTCGATGGTTTCCATGGATTCCTGAAGCTCGTCGGTGGCCTGCTCGATCTGGGCCTGCATCTCCTCCCTGGCCGTCTCGAGGTGGTCGGCCAGGTCGTTGACGCGATGGGCCAGCCCGGCTAGTTCCGGTGCCGGGGGGATGGCCAGCCGCTCGGGCACGACCCCGAGGGCCAGCCGGTCCAGGGCGCGGCCGGCATCCTCCAGCGGCTGACTCAGCCGCCGCAGGGTGGCGTAGGCCGCCAGGAACAGCAGCAGGCCGGCGAGCAGCAGGGCCAGGCCGGCGCTGGCCAGGTGGCGGTAGTGGGTCAGCAGCAGGGGAGTGGTGTCGATGTCCAGCACCAGCCAGGCCGGCATCGGCGAGCCGTCGGGCAGGGGGGCCTGCAGCAGCCAGCGGCGATCGCGTTCCAGCAGGCGCAGGGCGCCCGGGTCGGTCGGCCCCGGCAGGTCGCGGATCCTGCCGCGCTCCAGCAGGGGCGCGCCCTGGCCATCCCGCAGGCTCAGCGCCTGGACGTGGGGCAGCGCCAGCAGGCCGTCGGTCAGGCGCATCAGCGCCCGCTCGTCCTGCGTCGCCAGGGCCTCGCCCAGGGCCGGCGCGACCAGCTCGGCAGCGTGGGTCAGCTGGTCACGCAGCGCCGCGTGGCGCTGGCGATCCTCGAGGGCCAGGGCCGCACCGACCACCAGGGCCAGCAGCAGCAGGGGGAGGCCGAGGATCATCAGCATCAGTCGGGTCTTGAGGGACATCGGCAGGCTCGTCGGGCGGTGAATCGGCATCCAGTATGCCACAGGCCGGGCAGATGCCTGTCCAGTGTGCAGCCGCAGGGATATAATGCCGAAAAGGCGTTTCCATCAGGAAGGTTACATGCATTTCCCCACTCTCGAGGAGACCGTCGGCCACACGCCGCTGGTCCGTCTCAAGCGCATCACCGCCGGACGCGGCAATACCCTGCTGGCCAAGCTGGAGGGCAACAATCCCGCCGGGTCGGTCAAGGACCGGCCGGCCCTTTCCATGCTCCAGGAGGCCGAGGCGCGCGGCGAGATATCGCCCGGCGACACGCTGGTCGAGGCGACCTCCGGCAACACCGGGATCGCTCTGGCCATGGCGGCCGCCATCATGGGCTATCGCATGGTGCTGATCATGCCCGAGAGTGCTTCCGCCGAGCGCAAGCAGGCGATGGCCGCCTACGGCGCCGAGCTGATCGAGGTCAGCAAGGCAGGGGGCATGGAGGAGGCCCGCGACCTGGCCGAGGCGATGGTCGCCCGCGGGGATGGCAAGCCGCTGAACCAGTTCGCCAACCCGGACAACCCCCTGGCGCACTACCGCACCACCGGCCCGGAACTCTGGGAGCAGACCGGCGGCACCATCACCCACTTCATCAGCTCCATGGGCACCACCGGCACCATCATGGGCGTGTCGCGCTACCTCAAGGAGCGCAACCCCGAGGTGCAGATCATCGGCCTGCAGCCCGAGGATGGTGCCAGCATCGCCGGCATCCGCCGCTGGCCGCCGGAGTACCTGCCGAGCATCTTCGACGCCAGCCGCGTCGACCGGGTGCTGGATATCGGCCAGCAGGAGGCCGAGGAGCACATGCGTCGCCTGGCCCGTGAGGAGGGCATCCTGTCCGGCGTGTCGTCCGGCGGGGCGCTCGCCGGGGCACTGCGGATCGCTGCCGAGGTCGAGAACGCGGTGATCGTCTTCATCGTCTGCGACCGCGGCGACCGCTATCTCTCCACCGGCCTGTTCGCCCCGGAGCGCTGAGCATGGCCATGCTGGGCAAGCGTCGCCCCGGGCGTGCCTCGTCGGGGGGCTCGGGGCTTGAGGGTCGCCAGGCAGAGCCGCGCGAGGCCACCGGGGCGCAGGACGCCCTGGAGATCCGTGGATTGGCCCATGACGGGCGCGGGGTGGCGCGCACCGCGCGAGGCAAGACGGTGTTCGTCGAGGGCGCCCTCCCGGGCGAGCGGGTGAGGGTCGCCGTCCATCGCACCCGCAAGCGCTTCGACGAGGCTCATGTGCGGGAACTGCTGGTGGCCTCGGCGGAGCGCGTCGCCCCCCCCTGTCCCCACTTCGGGCGCTGCGGCGGCTGCGACCTGCAGCACCTCGCCCTGCCGGCGCAGCGCCGCCACAAGCAGGCGGTATTGGAGGAGTTGCTGGGGCGCCAGGGCATCGCCCTGGCCGCGTCGCCCGAGCTGCTTGCCGGCGCGGGGGAGGGCTACCGCCGCCGCGCCCGCCTGGGCGTCAAGGTGGATGCCGACGGCGGCGTCCATCTGGGCTTTCGCGCCCGCCATAGCCACCGCCTGGTCGACATTGACGCCTGCACCGTGCTGGTGCCGGCCCTGGATGCCCTGCTGGTGCCGCTGCACCAGTTGCTGGCGGAGCTCGAGGCGCCGCGCCAGGTAGGGCACCTGGAGCTGCTCGAGAGCGACCAGGGCGCCGTGGTGGTCGTGCGCCAGCTGCGTGACCATTCCGGGGACGCCCGCCGCTGGCAGGCCTTCGCCAGGACCCACGGCATTCACCTGGCCCGCTGGCTGGGTCGCGAGGCGGCCGAGCTCGACTGGCTGACCCCCGTGCCGGCGCTCAGCTGCCCGGTGCCGGGGCCTGACGGGGCGCTCACCCTGGGCATCGCTCCCGGGGACTTCCTGCAGGCCAATGCCGAGGTCAATGGCCGGATGGTGAGCTCGGCCCTCTCCTGGCTCTCCCCCTTGGCCGCCGGCGAGCGGGTGCTGGACCTGTTCGCCGGCGTGGGCAACTTCAGCCTGCCGCTGGCCGCCGCCGGTGCCCGGGTGACGGCGGTGGAGGGCAACCCGGCGATGGTCGCGCGGCTCGGTGACAATGCCCGCGCCAATTCACCGGGACGCAGCCTGGTCCTCGAGGCGCGCCAGGCGGACCTCTCCGAAACGACGGCCGTGCGCGAGCTGCTCCAGGAGGTCGGCCCCGAGGTGGTGGTGCTGGACCCGCCCCGGGAAGGGGCCGAGGCGGCGAGTCGGGCACTGATGGAACATCCGGTGCCGCGCCTGCTCTACATCTCCTGTGACCCGGCCACTCTGGCCCGGGATGCGGCACACCTTGTGCATGGTGGCTATCGCATCCGGCATGCGGCCGTGGCCGACATGTTCGTGCATACCTCACACCTGGAATGCATGCTGCTGTTCGAGTATCCCGGCTCGGGGCGGCAGGCCCAAGGAGCGACAAGCGATGGTTAAAGTGCGTGAAGAGCAGCCGCTGACCCGGGACGGCAGGGTCGCTATCGACCAGTGGCTCACGCGCCTGCAGGATGACGTCAAGCTGCGTGACGTCGACGAGATGCGCCGTACCTGCGAGCTGGCCCAGCAGCTGGAGCTGGCCTCCGACCGCCCCCACAAGGCCTGGCTGAAGGATGGCTCGAGCTTTCGCATGGGGCTGGAGATGGCCGATATCCTGGGCGAGCTCAAGCTCGACCAGCCGGCGCTGGAAGCCGCGGTGCTCTATCGGGCCGTCCGCGAGAAGCTGATCGGCCTCGAGGAGGTCGACAAGCGCTTCGGCCACGAGGTCGCCGGCCTCATCGACGGCGTGCTGCAGATGGCCGCCATCAGCACCTTCCAGGCACCCAGCCAGGGCCTGAGCCAGCATGACCAGCAGGACAACCTGCGCAAGATGCTGGTCAACCTGATCGACGACGTCCGCGTCGCCCTGATCAAGATCGCCGAGCGCACCTGCGCCCTGCGCCAGGTGCGCGATGCCCCGCGCGAGAAGCGCCTGCAGGTGGCCCGGGAGGTGTTCGACATCTACGCGCCCCTGGCCCATCGCCTGGGCATCGGCCAGCTCAAGTGGGAGCTGGAGGACCTCTCCTTCCGCTACCTGCACGAGGCGGAGTACAAGGCGATCGCCCGCCAGCTCGCGGAGAAGCGCCTGGACCGTGACCGCTACATCAGCGAGGTGGTGGAGACCCTCAAGTCGCTGATGACGGCCCAGGGGATCAGCCGCTACCAGGTCGACGGGCGCGCCAAGCACATCTACTCGATCTGGCGGAAGATGAAGCGCAAGCGCATCGACTTCTCCCAGGTCCACGACATCCGGGCGGTTCGCATCCTGGTCCCCGAGGTGACCGACTGCTACACGGTGCTGGGCATCGTCCACTCGCGCTGGCACCACGTCCCCAACGAGTTCGACGACTACATCGCCAACCCCAAGAAGAACGGCTACCAGTCGCTGCACACCGCGGTGCTCGGGCCCGAGAACAAGGTCCTCGAGATCCAGATCCGCACCTTCGCCATGCACGAGGAGGCCGAGCTCGGGGTCTGCGCCCACTGGCGCTACAAGGGACACGACACCAGCGCACGCAGCGCCAGCTACGAGGAGAAGATCGCCTGGCTGCGCCAGGTGCTGGAGTGGCACGAGGAGGTGGGCGACTTCGGCGACCTGCGCGAGGGGCTGACCAGCGACGTGGCCCCGGACCGCATCTACGTCTTCACGCCGGACGGCCACGTCATCGACCTGCCCCGGGTCGCCACGCCGATCGACTTCGCCTACCGGGTGCACACCGAGGTGGGCCATCGCTGCCGGGGGGCCAAGGTCAACGGCCGCATCGTGCCGCTCACCTACCGGCTCAAGACCGGCCAGCAGGTGGAGATCCTTACCGCCAGCAAGGGCGGGCCGAGCCGCGACTGGCTCAACCCCAACCTGGGCTATGTGCGCACCTCCCGGGCGCGGGCCAAGATCCAGGCCTGGTTCAAGCTGCAGGCCCGCGACCGCAACCTCGAGGAGGGCCGGGCGCTGTTCGAGCGCGAGATGAAGCGCCTCGACGTCGAGAACATGGACCTGACCCGCCTGGCCAACAAGGTCAACTACCCCACCCCGGATGACATGTATGCCGCCCTGGGTGCCGGGGACCTGCGCATCGGCCAGGTGCTCCACCAGGCCCAGCAGCTGTTCGGCGAGAGCGATGACCAGGAACAGCTTGACCGCCTGCTGGCCAAGCCCCGCAAGGCCCCGGGCAAGGGCAGCGGCAGCGACATCACCGTGCTCGGGGTGGGCAACCTCAAGACCAGCATGGCCAACTGCTGCCACCCGGTGCCCGGCGACGCCATCGTCGGCTTCATCACCCAGGGGCGCGGCGTTACCGTGCACCGCCAGGACTGCCCCAACATCCTGCAGCTGCGCCTGGACGAGCCCCAGCGCATCATCGAGGTGGAGTGGGGCGAGCGTGCCCGTACCCAGTACCCGGTGGACATCGAGATCCAGGCCTGGGACCGCTCGGGCCTGCTGCGCGACGTCACCGGCGTGCTCAGCAACGACCGCGTCAACGTCCTCTCGGTGAACACCCTCACCGATACCGAGGACGGCATCGCGCGCATGTCCATCACCGTCGAGGTTGACGGCCTGGAGACCCTGGGGCGCCTCTTCTCGCGCATCCAGCAGCTGCCCAATGTCATCGAGGTACGACGGCTGCGCAGCGGGGGCGGCCAGGGCAAGTCGGGCAAGCGCAGAAGGAGGATGACATGAGCAAGCCCCGCCATGACCTGGACGACCTGCTCGCGCTGATGGCCGTGCTGCGCGACCCCGAGCAGGGCTGCCCGTGGGACGTGAAGCAGGACTGGGACTCCATCGTGCCCCATACCCTGGAGGAGGCCTACGAGGTCGCCGACGCCATCGAGCGACGCGCCTGGGAGGAGCTGCCCGGCGAGCTCGGCGACCTGCTCTTCCAGGTGGTCTACTACAGCCAGTTCGGGGCCGAGGAGGGGCGCTTCGACTTTGATGAGGTGGTGCATGTCCTCACCGCCAAGATGCTGCGCCGCCATCCCCATGTCTTCCCCGACGGCACCCTGGCCTCGCGCCGCGCGCCGGGCGTTTCCGCCGAGGAGGTCGAGACGGCCCAGGTCCACTCCCGCTGGGAATCGCTGAAGGCCGAGGAGCGCGCCGAGCGGGCAGGTGACACGCGCGACATCGCCGCGGCGTCGGTGCTGGACGACGTTCCCCGTACCCTGCCGGCCCTCTCCCGGGCCGCCAAGCTCTCCAAGCGCGCCGCCCGGGTGGGCTTCGACTGGCCCGATGCCCGCGGCGTGCTGGCCAAGATCCGCGAGGAGCTCGACGAGGTGGAGCAGGCCCTGGCCGAGGGGGACCGTGCGCATGCCGCCGAGGAGGTGGGCGACCTGCTGTTCGCGGTGACCAACCTGGCGCGCACGCTCAAGGCCGATCCCGAGCAGTGCCTGCGCGCCACCAATGCCAAGTTCGAGCGGCGCTTCCGCCACGTCGAAGCGGCCCTGGCCAGCGCCCGGGTACCGCTGGAGGAGGCCGGCCTGGCGGCCATGGAGCGGCACTGGCAGGCCGCCAAGCAGCTCGACCCCCCCGTTCAGGAACCGCCGCAAGGAGAGTCCCGGCCATGAGCCACGACCTGCACGAATCGCTGCGCGACAATGTTCGAATCCTGGGTGACAGCCTGGGCCGTACCATCGCCGATGACCTGGGCCCGGGCTTCGTCGACCGCATCGAGACCATCCGCAGCTTCGCCAAGCGCGGCCGCCAGGGCGAGGAGGGTAGCCAGCGCGCGCTGATCGAGTACCTGCGCAAGCTGCCCGACCGCGACCTGCTGCCGGTGACCCGGGCCTTCAACCAGTTCCTCAACCTGGCCAACATCGCCGAGCAGCACTATCGGGCGCGCTTCCGCCGGGTCGAGGACTACAAGCCCGGCTCCCAGCCGGTGCTCTCCGAGCTGCTCGAGCGGGCCCGGGGCGAGGGCCATTCGCCGCGCAAGCTGGTGGAGACCCTCTCCGGCATGCGCGTCGAGCTGGTGCTCACCGCGCACCCCACCGAGGTCATCCGCCGCACCCTGATACAGAAGTATGACGCCATCGACGACTGCCTCACGGCCATCGAGTCCTCCGGGGACTACCCGGAGCGCGGGGCGCGTGCCCAGGGCCGCCTGGAGGAGCTGATCAGCCAGGCCTGGCACACCGACGAGATCCGCCACGAGCGACCGACCCCGGTGGACGAGGCCAAGTGGGGCTTCGCGGTGATCGAGAACTCCCTGTGGCAGGCGGTGCCCGATTTCCATCGCGATCTGGACAACCTGCTGCTGGAGACCGCCGGCGAGCGACTGCCGCTGGATTCCGCGCCGATCCGCTTCGCCTCCTGGATGGGCGGCGATCGCGACGGCAACCCCAACGTCACCGCGAAGGTGACCCGGGAGGTACTGCTGCTGGGCCGCTGGATGGCGGCGGACCTCTACCTGCGCGACCTGGAGCAGCTCAAGGCCGAGCTCTCCATGTGGAAGGCCAACAGCGCGCTCAAGGCCGAGGTGGGGGATGTCGCCGAACCCTACCGCGAACTGATCAAGCGCCTGCTGGCGAGGGTCGAGGCGACCCGCGACTGGGCCAAGGCCGAGCTCGACGGGCGCAGCTACGAGGGCGGCCCCATCATCGAGACCCGCGACCAGCTCTATGCCCCCCTGCTGGCCTGCTATCGCTCGCTGTGTGACGTGGGCCTCGACACCATCGCCAACGGCGTGCTGCTCGACACCCTGCGCCGCGTGGCGGTGTTCGGGGTGACCCTGACCAAGCTTGACCTGCGCCAGGAGGCCAGTCGCCACGCCCAGGTGATGGAGGAGCTCACCCATGGCCTGGGGCTCGGCCACTACCGGGACTGGAACGAGGGGCAGCGCCAGGAATTCCTGCTCGCCGAGCTCGCCTCGCGGCGGCCGCTGATCCCGCGGCGCTGGGAGTGCTCCGCCGAGTCCCGCGAGGTCATCGATACCTTCCGGGTGATCGCCTCCGAGCACCGTGAGGCGCTGGGGACCTATATCATCTCCATGGCCGGCGAGCCTTCCGACGTGCTCGCGGTGGCGCTGCTGATGAAGGAGGTGGGCGGCACGGTCAGCCTGCCTATCGCGCCGCTGTTCGAGACCCTCGACGACCTCGACCACGCCGGCGAGGTCATCGACCACCTGCTGGCGCTGCCGGGGTATCGTGCCCTGGCCGGCGACAGCCAGGAGGTGATGATCGGCTATTCGGATTCCGCCAAGGACGCCGGCCAGCTGGCCGCCGCCTGGGCCCAGTACCGGGCCCAGGAGACGCTGGTGGAGGTCTGCGATCGCCACGGGGTTGATCTCACGCTCTTCCATGGCCGAGGTGGCACCGTGGGCCGGGGCGGCGGGCCCGCCCACGCGGCCATCCTCTCCCAGCCGCCGGGCTCGGTGAACGGCAGCCTGCGGGTGACCGAGCAGGGCGAGATGATCCGCTTCAAGTTCGGCCAGCCGGAGATCGCCCTGCGTTCCATGGAGATCTACGCCTGTGCGGTCCTCGAGGCGAGCCTGCTGCCGCCGCCGGCACCCAGGCCGGAATGGCGCGAGGAGATGGACCGCCTGGCCGAGGTGGCGCACGGCGCCTATGTGGGGGTGGTGCGCGAGGATCCCGATTTCGTCCCCTACTTCCGCGCGGTGACCCCGGAGGGCGCACTCGGACGGCTGCCGCTGGGCTCGCGCCCCACCAAGCGCCGCCAGGACGGTGGCGTGGAGACCCTGAGGGCGATCCCCTGGATCTTCGCCTGGACCCAGATCCGCCTCATGCTGCCGGCCTGGCTCGGCAGCGGCGAGGCCTTCAGCCAGCG
Organism: Halomonas sp. CKK8; assembly: GCF_029625235.1. Lineage (NCBI taxonomy): Bacteria > Pseudomonadati > Pseudomonadota > Gammaproteobacteria > Oceanospirillales > Halomonadaceae > Halomonas > Halomonas sp. CKK8. The sequence goes on from NZ_CP121193.1 coordinate 1,457,723, forward strand.
GCTGGAGCAGGAGGGCGGTCTCGAGGTGCTGCGCGAGATGCGTGACCAGTGGCCCTTCTTCGGGACCTATCTGGACATGCTGGAGATGCTGCTGGCCAAGGCCGACGTGGGCATCGCCGCCTACTACGAGCACCGGCTGGTCGACGAGCCGGCCCTCAAGGCCCTCGGGGATCGGCTGCGCTCCCGCTTCGGCCGCCTTCACGAGGCGCTGCTGGAGGTGCTCGACCAGCAGGAACTGCTGGAGAAGACGCCGCTGATCCGCCAGGCCATCGAGGTGCGCAACCCCTACATCGATCCGCTGCACGGCCTGCAGGCGGAGCTGTTGCAGCGTAATCGCGATGCCGACGGGGCGATCAGCGCCGACCTCTCCCGCGCGCTGATGGTGACCATGGCAGGGATCGCCGCCGGGTTGCGCAATACAGGTTAGGCCGTCGGCCAGCGTCAAGCCACGAGGAGCAAGCGTCAAGGAAACCCTTGGCTTGCTCCTTTTCGTCAGGGAGGCGTCTCGGTCTGACTTGCCGCTTGCCGCTAGAAGGGAAAGTGCAGCGAGGCGGTCATCAGGTTGAGGTGGTTCATGGCCGGTGCATCGATCTCCTCGAACTCCAGCCGGCTCACCAGGTGGCGCAGCTGCAGGCGGGCCCCGAAGCCCTGCACCCTGGCCGTGCCGCCGCCCTCGCGCAGCTGGTCGCCGCCGCCGACAGGGTCGCCCTGCCACTCCGCCAGGCCCGACTTGGCGTAGAGCCCGAGTGGCCCCAGGCGGATGCCGGCCACCAGGCTGCCGCCGAGGCTGGTGGTGTCGAGAAGCTGCTGGCCATCGGCGAGGGACACCGGCACGTTATCGCTCTCGCGATAGCTGAATTCGGCGCCGAGGTCGAGGCGGGGCAGGTGGTGTGGCGTGAAGCCGGCGATAAGGCGGAAGCCCGAGGTATAGCCGTCGGGCGTCTCGACGTCGCTGCCCTGGACGATCATGCCGTTGTCGAGATGCACCAGATCCCGTGCCATGCCGCCGTAGGCGGGCATGGCCGAGTCAGCCTGCGCGGGCAGCGCCACCAGCGCCAGGACGCTGGCCAGTGCGATGGCGAGGCGTGAATCCGGATGCATGTTCCCCGACCTTGAGTCGGCAGCACGCGGGGGCTGCCGGCCCGGAATCATTGTCATCCAAGCCTAGCAAGCCGCCGGAGGTTCCGCCAATCCCGCCGCCCGGCGGCGCAGGGCCTGGAGATGCCCATCCAGGCAGGGGGCCGACAGCCGGTGTCGTGAGGCGGCGTCCAGCAGCGGGGCAAGGATCGCCTCGTGCTCGGTGAGGCGGCCGGCCCGCACGTCCTGCAGCATGGAGGCCCTGTTGCTCGCCGTGGCCTCGACGACCTGCCAGACCAGCTGCTGCCACCCCTCCAGGCCGTCTCCGCCGGGCGCGTTGACGCCCTCCGCCTCGAGGATCGCCGCGACCTCGGCGATCAGCCTCTCGACCATGGGCCGGAAGGGACGGTCGCGCAGCTGGCCGTTGCGGATCAGGAAGCGGGCGACCAGAGGGTTGATGGCGGCATTGACGGCGAGCTTGCGCCATAGCCGCACGCGGATGTCGGCGACCGCCTCGGCCGGCAGCCCGGCGTCGGCCAGGGTCCGCGCCAGCGGCCCGGCCAGCTCCGCATGGCGCCCGTCCAGGGCGCCGAGGTAGGTGTGGCCATGGCCGGCATGGGTCACCCGATCGTCGCCCTGCACATGGGCGCCCTCGGTGGTGGTGGCGCAGAGCACCGGGCCGTGATGGCGTTCGGAGAGCCGAGGCTGACAGGCGAAGCCGTTCTGCCACAGCACCAGCGGCACGCCGGCGGGCAGCCGGGCGGCCAGGGCGGCATGGGCCGCCTCGGCGCCGTGGGCCTTGGTAGTGAGGTGCACCACGGCCGGAGTCTCCGGGGGCAGGGCATCGATCCGTGACATGGCAAGCGCCTGGACCAGGGGCTCGCCCTCCGGGGTGATCAGGGTCTGGCGGCCGGGAAGCCGGCGTCGGCCGACCAGCCTCACCGGGACCCGGCCGGCCAGCCGCAGGGCGATCAGCCGCCCCAGGGCGCCGGGGCCGACGATCCAGTGCGTCTCTCGGGTCATGGGGCACCTCCCGGGGTCATGAGCGACGAGGGCGCCGAGCCGTGGCTGCCTTGCGGCGCGACCCGCCGCGCCGGGTGCCGCGGGGCGAGCGCGCTGCCGGGGCCTGCTCGCCCCGGGCACTGTGCAGCGCCTCGCGCATCCGGGCCGCATCGGCGGCAGCGAGCAGCCCATGCAGGTCCTCGACCAGGGCCGCGAGGAAGGGCGCCGGGGCCTCGCCCTGCTCGGCGATGGCACCCAGGCGCTGCTCCCAGAGCGCGGTACGCTCGGGTCGGCCCACCGCCTCGGGCAGCGAGGCGATCAGCGCACTGCCGAGCCGCGTGGCACGCAGCGCCTTGGCCTGGCGGACCAGGTAGCCGCGCTCCACCAGCGTCTCGATGATCCCGGCGCGGGTCGCCTCGGTGCCCAGGCCGTCATGCTCGCGCAGGGTGCGCCGCACGGCCGGGTCCTCGACATAGCGGGCAATGTTCATCATCGCCTTGATCAGGCTGGCGTCGGTGAAGGGCTCCGGCGGTCGGGTCTCGCGGTCCTCGACGCCGGCCTCCTGGACCCGGCACGCCTCGCCCTCGGTGAGCGGCGGCAGCGGTGGCGCCTCGTCACGGGTGGTGAACAGCGGCTTCCAGCCGGGGTCGAGGATCTCCTGGCCCCGGGCGCGGAAGCCTTCGCCGACGATGGTGAATTCCGCCTTCACCTCGCGGGTGGAAAGCGCGGGATAGAACTGCGCCAGGACATTGCGCGTGACCAGCCGGAAGACATCGGCCTCGGCCTTCTCGAGTCGCGCGAGGTCGGCGGGCTTGCCGGTGGGGGCCAGGGCGTGGTGGGCGCCGACCTTGCGGTCGTCCCAGGCCCGGGAGCGCCGCGAGAAATCCGCCCCGGCAAGCCACTGGCGCAGGGTCTCGTCCTGGCCGCAGGCGCCCTCCAGGGTGGCCCGCGCCGCGGCGAAATGCTCCTCGGGGAGGTAGCGGCAGTCCGAGCGCGGGTAGGTGATCAGCTGGTGGCGCTCGTAGAGGCGCTGGCAGATGTCCAGGGTCGCCTTGGCGGAGAGGCCATGGCGCCGTGCCGCGTCCACCTGCAGCGCCGAGAGCGAGTAGGGCAGGGGGGCGGCCTGGCGCCTGTCGCGGCGCTCGAGTGCCGTGAGCCGACCCTCGGCACCGGGCAGCCGCTCGGCCAGGGCGGCGGCCGGCTCCCGGTCCAGCAGGCGTCCCTGGTCGTCGAGACGGTGGGCCTCCCCGGGTACCCACCAGGCGCGAAGGCGGCCCTGCGCCACCGCGAGGTCGGCCCACAGCACGAAGAAGGGCTTGGGGACGAAGTCGCGGATGTCGGCGTCGCGGCGCACCACCAGCCCGAGCACCGGGGTCTGGACACGGCCCACCGAGAGCACGCCGTCATGGCCGGCCTGGCGGCCGGTAAGCGTCCAGGCGCGGGTCAGGTTGATGCCGTAGAGCCAGTCGGCCCGGGCGCGGCACTGGGCCGCCCGATAGAGCGGCTCGAAACGGCCGTTGTCCTCGAGCCGGGCGAGCGCGCGCTGTACCGCCGGGCGGTTGAGGTCGCTGACCAGCAGCCGCGATACCGACCCCTTCCAGCCCAGGTGTTCGATCACCTCCTGCACCAGCAACTGCCCCTCGCGGTCGGGGTCGCCGGCATGCACCACCTCGCGGGCGGACTTCAGCAGCCGACGGATCACCGCCAGCTGGCCGCGGGCCTTGGGGCGAGGCATCAGCTTCCATCGACTCGGCAGGATCGGCAGCTGGTCGAGGCGCCACTGCTTCAGGGCGGGGTCATAGGCATCGGGCGGCGCCTGTTCCAGCAGGTGGCCCAGGCACCAGGTGACCGTGGTCTCACCCACCGCCAGGGCGCCCTCCTGCTTGCGGGGCGAGCCGGGCAGGGCCTCGGCGATGGCCCGGGCCAGGCTCGGTTTCTCGGCGATGATCAGTCGCATGATGACTCGTCGCGGTGAATGACATGGACATTCTTCCAGTATTCTCCGCGCCTCGCCAGGTGTAAGCTGCACCAGGATGTGTACAATGCTTGTACAATAGTGATCACGGGAGAGAGCGCATGCGCGAACGTGGCCGTACCCGCCGCCTGCTGGGCCTCGGGGCCCGCACCGGCGGGGCGCTGATCCGCACCCGGATGGGCGGGCAGGCCGACTGGCGGGCCCTGGGCGAGGCCCTCTTCGAGGGGCTCTCCGAGCTGAAGGGGCCGGCGATGAAGCTGGCCCAGATCATGTCACAGTGGGACGACCTGCTGCCGCCGGATCTCGCCGAGGAACTCGCCCGCCTTCAGCGCCAGGCGCAGCCGATGCCCTGGGCGGGTATCCGCCGTACCCTGGTCGCGCAGTACGGCGACCTGGCGGCGGTGTTCGAAAGTATCGAGGAGACCCCCTTTGCCAGCGCCTCCATGGGCCAGGTGCACCGCGCCACGACCCGGGACGGCGAGACCCTGGTGCTCAAGGTGCAGTATCCCGGCCTCGCCGAGGTGCTGGAGAGCGACCTGGCGCAGGTGCGGCGCCTGATGCGCCTGGGGCGCTGGTTCAAGGTGCCCCAGGCACGCCTGGATGCGCTCTTCGAGGAGCTGGCGGTGAGCCTGCGCGGCGAGCTGGACTACCACGCCGAGGCCGAGGCGCTGGCCCGCTACCGCGCGCGCTACGCCTATCTCGACAGCCTGGTGATCCCCGAGCCGCTGGTGGAGCTCTCCGGTGAGCGGGTGCTCGCCATGCGCTACGAGCCTGGTACGCCGCTACGTGAGCTGGAGGCCGGCAATGACGCCCTGCGTCAACGCGTGGCCCAGACCCTGGCGGACTGGATCACCGAGGAGCTTTTCACCCATGGCGAACTGCATGCCGACCCCCACGCCGGCAACTTTGCCGTCAACGACCAGGGGCAGCTGGTCGTCTACGACCTGGGCGCGGTGATCCCGGTACCCGAGGCACGCCTGGCCGCGATGATGCAGCTGCTGGAGGCCACCCTGGCGAAGGACCCCATGGCCATGGACGAGGCGCTGCTCAAGATGGGCGGCCGCCAGGGGCAGGGTGCGCCCCTGGCCCTCTACCGCGAGGCGGCCGAGGCGGTGGAGCCGCTCTTCCGCCCCGGCGAGCAGGACTTCGGCGACGTGCGGGTGCACCGTCGCCTGCGCGAGCTCTCGCCGAAGGTCTGGGCGGCCATGGACCGCCTCCAGCCCCCGGCGGACACGCTGCTGCTGTCGCGCACCCTCAACGGCCACTACTGGAACCTGGTGCGCCTCGGCGCGCGACTCGACATGGCCGGGCGCACCCGGCCGCTGTTTGCCAGGGGGCACGCCTGACCCTCCCGGACAGGCGCCCGACCCACCTGCCCAGCCTGGCGCCGGACTGGTAGACTATGCCGTTTTCCAAAGGTTGGAGTGCGCGATGCTGGCAGTATGGGTAGAACAGCTGCTGGGCTTTGCCTCGGGTGCCCTGGCGGCCATTCGCCAGGACGAGCGCTACCCCACGCTGATGGCCTGGGCCCGTGACGAGGGACCGGCCCTGGTCGGCGGTAACCTGGCGCTGGCCCAGGCGCTGGCCCCGGAGCTGTGGTCGCAGACCCCGCTGGCGCGACTTGACTTCGCCGCCGAGCCGCTGGCCCGGCCCGGGCGCAACGAGCCCTGCTGGTGCGATTCCGGGCGCAAGACCAAGCACTGCTGCGGGGCGGTCAGCCTGCCCGGCCACGTGCCGCCGCACCTGATGTGGATGCTCTCGCTGCGCGACTGGAAGGGCGAGACCCTCAAGGCCGCCCTGGCCAGCGGCCGGGCCCCGGCCCAGGCGCTGCTGGAGGCCGGCCTGATCGCCGCCGAGTCCGGCCAGCGCGGGCGGGCCCAGCAGATACTCGAGTCGCTGTTCGAGCGCGCCGACTGGCTGACCCTCCCCGAGCAGGCCGAGCCCGCCTTCGAGATCCTCATCGACCTCTACCAGGAGCGCGGTTTCCACCGCAAGCGCGAGGCGCTGCTCGATGCGGTGCTCGACCGCGGGCCGCTGTTCCTGCGCGGCGTGGCCCTGGAGCGGCTCTGCCTGATGCACCTGGACAACGACGACCTGGACAGCGCCCGGGCGGCCTTCGTGCGCGCCCAGCAGGCCCTGCCCGACTCGCCGACCCTGGCCTACATCGAGGCCATGCTGCTGCTCCACGAGGGCCATGAGCAGGAGGCCGCCGAGCGCTCGCGCTTCTGGTTTCGGCGCCTGGCCCGCCAGGGTGACCTGGACCCCGACCAGCTGCAGTTCCTGGCCGACCTGGCCGAGAACCCCGGGGCGACCCTCGCCGACCAGCTGCTCAGTGCCGAGGAGGACCTGGCCGAGCCGCTGGTGGCTCTGCAGGCGCTGCTGGAGTCGCTGCCCGTGGCCCCGCGCCTGGAGATCCACCGCGCTGACGACGGCGGCCTCGAGTACCACACCACCGCCCGCGAGGACACCCTGTTCGCCGCCTGGCAGAAGGTCTTCCGGGCGCGGGTCGAGAGCGACGCCCCGATGGGCTTCGACGAGGACCCCTGGCCGCATGCCGGGGAGTGGCTGCCGGCGCTCTGCGCCCATCCCGAGTGGCTGGACGCGCCCGCCGTGGTGCAATCCCTAGCGCTGGCGCTGGCCAGTCGCTTCGGTAGCCTGCCGTGGATGGCGCCGAGCCTGTTCGAGCCCCTGGCGAGCCGCCTGGAGCGCTGGCTCGAGCAGGTGCGCGCCGAGGGCGAGGGGGCCTTCCTGTGGGACAGCGCCGACAACGCCGTGCTGCTGCGTACCGGCCTGGCGCTGGTGGTGGGCATGGAGCGCGGCGCCCGGGCGCGCTCCCGTGAGCTCGCCGAACGGCTGCTTACCCTGGACGACCAGGACAGCCTGGGCCTGCGCGAGCTGGTCCTCGACCAGCTGCTCCGGGAGGGCCGCGACCGCGCGGCCCTGGCCCTGAGCGAGCGCGAGCTCGAAGGCGACGACGACGAGACACCGCCACTGGGACTGCTGATGGGGCGGGTGCTGGCGCTCTACCGCCTGGAGCGCCGCGACGAGGCCGCCGAGGCACTGGGCGAGGTGGCTCGCCACAACCCCCACGCCATGGCCATGCTGTGCGCCGAGAACCCGCGTCCGGTCGGCGGCGGCGAGGGCGTCGCCGACCCCGGCTCCCGTGCCGAGGCGTGGCAGTATCGCACCCTGATGCGCGACCAGTGGCGGACCACGCCGGGGGCGCTTGACTGGCTGCAGGCGCGGCTGGACGGCTGAGCGGCGATCAGGCGACCTCGGGCGCCGGCACCAGCTCGCGGTCGCGGCTGATCCAGATCGCCAGCAGCACGGCCGGCAGCCCCAGCAGCGTCGAGATCAGGAAGAAGGTGGCATAGCCCTCGCCGCTGACCACCAGGCCGCCGAAGCCGCTGAGGAACTTGCCCGGCAGGGTCATCAGCGACGAGAAGAGGGCGTACTGGGTGGCCGTGTAGGCACGCGAGGTGAGGCTCGAGAGGAAGGCGATGAAGACGGCGCTGGCCAGGCCATTGGCCAGGTTGTCGCCGATGATCGCCATCACCAGCATCGGCAGGCTCTGGCCGGCCAGCGCCAGGGCCGCGAACAGCAGGTTGGTCAGCGCCGCGGCCACCGCCCCCAGCACCAGGATCGGCCCGATGCCGTAGCGGGCCACCAGCAGCCCCCCCAGGATCCCGCCGCCGATGCTCATGGCGATGCCGAAGACGTTGGTGACATTGGCGATGGTGGCCAGCGTGAAGCCGAGGTCGATGTAGAGCGGGTTGGCCATGGAGGCCATGGCCAGATCGCTGATCCGGAACACCGCCACGAACAGCAGCAGCCACAGCGCCTTGCGGCGGTGGCGGGTGAAAAAGTCGGTGAAGGGACAGACGATCGCCCCGGTCACCCAGGCGCCCAGCCGCCGCAGCGGCTTCGCCCGTCCGCGGGAGGCGCGCAGGAAGGCGCGCACCCGCGGTTCGTGGATCAGCTGGGTGGTCAGCGAGAGTCGCTCGGGTTCCGGACGCAGCAGCACCGTGATCACGCCGATGCCCACCAGCGCCGCCATGGTCAGGTAGGCCGCCTCCCAGGAGGCCAGCGAGGCCACGTAGAGGGCGCCCGCCCCGGCCGCCAGCAACCCGCCGCGATAGCCGATGATGTAGGTCGAGGCCATGGCGGCCTGGACATCGTCCGGGGCGGACTCGATGCGGAAGGCGTCGATGGCGATGTCCTGGGTCGCGCTGCCGAAGGCCACCAGCAGGGCGAAGGCGGCCACCAGGGGCAGGTGGCCCACCGGGTCGACCCCGGCCAGGCCCACCAGGCCGGCGGCGATCATGGCTTGGGCCAGCAGCATCCAGCCGCGGCGCTGGCCGAGGGTACGGGTCAGCAGCGGCAGGGCCAGCCGGTCCACCACCGGGGCCCAGAAGAACTTGATCGAATAGAGCATGCCGATCCAGGCGAAGAAGCCGATGGCCGCCACCTCGACCCCGCTGCTGCGCAGCCAGGCCGAGAGGGTCGAGAAGACCAGCAGGAAGGGCAGGCCGGCGGAGAAGCCCAGGAACAGCATGGTGATGACCGGTGCACGCAGGTAGATGGCCAGGGCTTCGCGCCAGCTGCGTCGGGCGGTGGGGGACGGCATGTCGGGCAGCACTCCTTGCATGGGACTCGACGGGGCCACGCAGGCCTCCAGCATCGATGGTAAAATCCTGGATCGGCAGCCGGGCAGCGTCCGATCCCTGTCATCCGAGCCGTGCCAGCCGGGCTGGCATGCGGTGGGATTGTTGCAGAGCCCCGGCAGTGATACTAGGCGCCTGTCGGACTTGTCACTGATCTGCTACGAGATCCGTCACATCCGACAGGCTCCTTGCAGGAACCCTTATCAGGAGCGACATGAGCGATTCCGAGATTCGCCAGGCCGAGGCCGATGATGCTGTGCCCCGCTGGTACGTGATCCAGTGCAAGGGCGGAGAGTCCTTCCGCGCGGCCGAGCACCTGGCCAACCAGGGCTACGAGATCTTCCACCCCGTGCTCCAGGTCCAGAAGAAGCGCCGCGGCAAGCTCGAGTGGGTCAGCGAGCCGCTGTTCCCCTACTACCTGTTCATCCGGCTCGATCGCCTGGCCAGCAACTGGCGGCCCATCCGCTCGACCCGCGGCGTGCTGAAGATCGTCACCTTCGGCCTGGACATGCCGGTGCCGGTCAGCGACGAGCTGGTCGAGACGCTGCTCACCCACGGCAGCGGGGAAGAGGACGCGACCTCGAACGTCTACTTCCGCGCCGGAGAGGCGGTGGAGATCACCGAGGGTCCCTTCAAGGACCTCCAGGCCGTGTTCGCCAGCCACAAGGGCGAGGAACGCGCCATCGTGCTGCTCAACATGCTGCACAAGCAGCAGCGCCTGGAGATGCCCGTCGGCCAGCTGCGTCGCCGCGACTAGGCAGTCGCATCCTTCATACCGCCACTCGCCTCAGGAGACCCCATGACCATCGCCCCGCAACGGGTCGTGACCCTGCACTATGTGCTCAGCGATCGGGACGGCAGTGTCCTCGATGACTCCCGTGCCCGCCGGCAGCCCCTCGAATACCTGCATGGTCACGGCAACATCATGGCCGGCCTGGAGAACGCCCTGGCAGGCCAGGACGCCGGCGCCCAGCTCTCCGTCACCCTGATGCCGGTCGAGGCCTACGGCCTGCGCGACGAGGCACTGGTGCGCGAGGTCGGCCGCCATGCCTTCCCGGTGGAAGAGGTCGCGCCGGGCATGCGCTTCCAGACCCCGGGTGACGACGGCCCCGAGATCGTCACCGTACTCGAGGTCCGCGATGACGCCGTGGTCATCGACACCAACCACCCGCTGGCCGGGCAGGTCCTGCGCTACCGCCTCGAGGTGCTGGAGGTCCGCGACGCCACCCGTGCCGAGCTCGCCAAGGGCCATCCGCTGCCCCCAGGCACCGATCCCGGCGAGGTCGAGGACAAGAAGGTGCCGTGAAAACTGACCTGGATCAACGGATTTCCCGCGACCCGGCGAGGTCGCGGAGAAACTTGATGCAGGTCAGCTTTCCTCCCCACCCGAGAGGCTACAGTTCACCCATCACATCGGGACGGGAGGACACCACCATGTATCTGGATGACGCCGTAATCTTCGGGCTCGTAACCGTCGCGATGATGGTCGCTTTCATGGGGGGCTGGGTCGCGTTCATCGTCCGCGACCACCATCGCAAGAAGAAGCACTGATCCAGCCGCTTCAAGAGTCGTCAGGGGAGGGGGGAGCTTTCCCCCCAGTAGCCGACCCGCTTGGGTCGGCTTTTTTTCGTCGGCAGGAAGTCCCACCCGTCCAGCAACATGGCCATCCGTCCCAGGCAGGGCCAGGAGGCCACCGAGCGGCAGAGTCGTGCGGGGGTCAGCGCTCGGCGGTGGAGCGAACCGGGGCGGGACTCGCCGGCGACCAGTGGCGGGCCAGGGCCCGCATCACCCGCTCCGGGTACCAGGTCTTGCCCAGGCTGCCGTTGTAGCGGGCCAGCGCCCGGGTCAGGTCGCCGTCCTCCACGGCCAGGTAGTGGGCGAGGATCGTGCAGCCATAGCGCAAGTTGCGCCGCGGGTCCTTGAGGTCGTCGGCGGGCAGGCCCAGCTCGCGGATCCAGAACGGCATGATCTGCATCAGGCCCACGGCGCCTGCCGAGGAGACGGCCTCGGCCTGGAAGGCGCTCTCCACCTGGATCACCGCCAGCACCAGCTCCGGTGCCAGGCCGGCCAGCCTCGCCTCATGGTGGATGCGCCCCAGCAGTTCGCGACGCCGCGCCGGGTCTGGCAGGTAGCGGGCAAGACGCGGTTCCATGTCATTGAGCCACTGGCGGGCGGCCCAGATCTCGGCGGGCGCCACGGGTGCGCCGCGAATGCTGTCGAGGGTGCCGCGCAGGCTGGCGGGAGTCTCCGGCAGGGCCCGTACGAAGGGTGCGGGCGTCTCGGGTGCGAGCGAGGCGGGCAGGGCGGCGATGAAGTCCCCGTCGCCCCGGGCCAGTGCGGCGGTGGTGAAGAGGCAGCAGGCCGCCGCCAGGGCGGCGGCCCGGCCACCCTCAGCGAGCGACCTTCTCGCCCAGGAAGTCGAGGATCTGCTCGGCCGGTACCATGGTAGCGTCACTGTCACGGCGTCCCTTGTACTCCAGTTCCCCCTTGTCCAGGCCGCGGTCGCCGACCACCAGGCGATGGGGAATGCCCATCAGCTCGTGGTCGGCGAACCGCACGCCGGGGCGCAGGTCGCGGTCATCCAGCAGCACCTCGAAGCCGGCGGCGGTGAGGGCCTGGTACAGCCGCTCGGACTCCTCGCGCACCCGCTGCGACTTGTGGGCGTTCATCGGCACCATCGCGATCTGGAAGGGGGCGATGACATCCGGCCAGATGATGCCGGCATCGTCATGGTTCTGCTCGATGGCGGCGGCCACCACGCGCGTCACCCCGATACCATAGCAGCCCATCCAGGGATGCACGGCACGACCTTCGTCGCCGAGCACGGTGGCATTCATCGCCTCGCTGTACTTGCGTCCCAGCTGGAAGACGTGGCCCACCTCGATGCCGCGCTTGATGGAAAGCGTGCCCTTGCCGTCCGGCGAGGGGTCGCCCTCGACCACGTTGCGGATGTCGTAGGCCGGGGGCAGCGCCACGTCGCGTTCCCAGTTGATCCCGAAGTAGTGCTTGCCATCGACGTTGGCGCCGGCGCCGAAGTCGCTCATCAGGGCGACCGAGCGGTCGATGATGATCGGCATGTCCAGGTTCACCGGGCCGAGCGAGCCGGGGCCGGCGCCCACTGCGGCGCGGATCTCCTCCTCGCTGGCCATGGTCAGCGGGGTGGCCACCTCGGGGAGGTTCTCGGCCTTGACCTCGTTGAGCTCGTGGTCGCCGCGCACCAGCAGGGCGATCAGGCCGCCCTCGGCGGCGTGGACCATCAGCGTCTTCAGGGTCTTCTCGATGGGCAGGCCATGCTGCTCCACGAGGGCGGCGATGGTGCGGGCATTCGGGGTATCGACCAGCCGCAGCTCCTCGCTGGGGGCCGGGCGCCGGATGTCGCTGCCCAGCGGGGCGGGCAGCGCATCGGCCTTCTCCATGTTGGCGGCGTAGTCGGACTCGGTGGAGAAGACGATGTCATCCTCGCCGGAGTCGGCCAGCACGTGGAACTCGTGGGAGCCGGTGCCGCCGATGGCGCCGTTGTCGGCGATCACCGGGCGGAAGTCCAGGCCCAGGCGGGTGAAGATGCGCACATAGGCGTCATACATCACCTGGTAGGTCTCCATCAGCGAGGCCTCGTCCACATGGAAGGAGTAGGCGTCCTTCATGATGAACTCGCGGGAGCGCATCACCCCGAAGCGCGGCCGGATCTCGTCGCGGAACTTGGTCTGGATCTGGTAGAAGTTGGCCGGCAGCTGCTTGTAGCTGGCGATCTCCTTGCGCACCAGGTCGGTGATCACCTCCTCGTGGGTGGGGCCGACGCAGTAGTCGCGCTCGTGACGGTCCTTGAGGCGCAGCAGCTCCGGGCCATACTGCTCCCAGCGGCCCGACTCCTGCCACAGCTCGGCGGGCTGCACCGCCGGCATCAGCACCTCCTGGGCGCCGGCGCGATCCATCTCCTCGCGCACGATGCGCTCCACCTTGCGCAGGGTCTTGAGGCCCAGCGGCAGCCAGGTGTAGAGACCGGAGGTGAGGCGGCGGATCATCCCCGAACGCAGCATCAGCTGATGGCTGACGACCTCGGCGTCGGCGGGGGTTTCCTTCAGGGTGGCGATCAACAGTTGGCTAGCGCGCATGGGTCCGGCGGTTCCTCGAGCGTGTTCGTGCGGGTGACGGAAGCGGGGCCGCGCAGGTCGGCGGCAATGACCGAGCATTGTACGGCCCGCCGTCCGGGGCGGCAAAAGCTTGTGTCTTCCCGGTGCGGCGGGCCGGGGCCGTCGGCTCGTTCAGCCCTCGAGCAGCAGCAGGCGCACCAGCATGCCCAGCACCAGGGTGGTGGAGACGCTGAGCAGGGTGCCGAGCAGCACGTACTCGGTGAGCTTGCGGTCGCGGGAGTCGCGCAGGTCGCCGAAGCGCAGCACCGACTTCGCGGCGAGCAGGAAGCCGACCGCGGTGAGCTGGTCCAGCAGCACCAGGGTCAGCACCAGCAGCCGTTCCAGCACGCCGATGCGCGCCCCGGCGCTGGCCAGGGTGCCGGTCTCCTCGAGCTGCTCGCTCCAGCGCTGCATGACCAGGGCGATGGCAATCGACAGCGGGCGCGTCACCAGCAGGTAGGCGGCCGCCAACCCCAGCACCGTCGGTGAGGTGAGCCAGGCGGCGAGCTCGCGCAGCGGGGCCAGGCTGGCGAGCCAGGCCAGCCAGAGCCCCAGCAGCACCAGCAGGTGAGCGGCCTGGTCGAGCAGGAACCAGCGCAGTTCGCCGGCCGGCAGCCGGGCCTTGACCAGGTCGATCAGCCAGTGGCTGGCGGCTACCGCCAGGGCGCCGAGCAGCACCGCGGCCAGGCCCCGGGGCATGGCCGCACTCGCCACCAGCAGCACGCCCCCGGCGAGCAGGCCGTGCAGGCCGGCATGCTGGAGCAGGCGCGGGGAGCGGTGGCGCAGCCGATAGCGCTCCTCCACCCAGGGCCGTGGCTGCAGCAGGAAGTCGCCGACCAGGTGGGCCAGTACCAGCCCCATGAGCAGCGACAGGGCATCGGCGCTCATGGCGTGCCCTCCTCGTCGGCGAGGCGCTGTCGCAGGTAGTCGAGGGTGTCGGAGAGCAGGGCCCAGCGGGCGGCGCGCAGGCGCTTGTGCACGCTGGGCTGGCGGATGCCGAGACGCTCGGCCAGGGCCTGCTGGGAGGCGTCGTGATGCAGGCTCAGGCCGATGACCTCGGCGGAGTAGGGCGACCAGCCGTCCAGCAGGTCGTCGATGAAGCGGACCAGCAGGGCGAGGCCGGGGTCCTCGGGTGCCTCGAGCCGGGTCAGCGACAGGTGGGCGCTGGTATCGGCCAGGGCATCCAGGGCGCGCCCCGAGGCGACGAAGGTGGCGCCGTCGGCCGCCGCGACGCCGTGTTCCTCCGGCCCGACCGCCACGGCGATACGGGCATCCCAGCGCTGGTCGGGCTCGGAGTGCTCGATCAGCGCCGCCCGCAGGGCCACGGCCGCCTCCATGGCCGGCGCCGCCCGGGGCAGGGCGAGCTGGAAGCCGTCGCCCCGGAAGCGTTCGCCGTGACCGCCATGCCGGGCGGCCAGCTCGGCCAGGCTCTCCTCCAGCAGCCGGTAGAGGCGAGGTCGGTCCTCGACCTTGCGCGAGTCGATCACGTCGCCGGTCAGCACCGCGATGCACTGTGACATGAGGTTTCTCCCTCCTCCGGGGGCGTGCCTCGAGTATAGCCCTTCAGGGCTATTTGTCACTCTAATAGCCTTTAATGGCTATATTTTCAATAAATAGCCTAGGAGGGCTATATAAGGTCTACCGGGCCAGCTCCCGCATGGCGCTCTCGAGTCCTCCGAGGGTCATGGGGTACATGCGGTCGTCGATCATCTCACGGATCAGCCGGGTGGAGTGGGTGAACTCCCAGGCGCACCGCGGCATGGGGTTGAGCCATGCCAGGCGCGGGAACTTGTCGGCGAGGCGCCCGAGCCAAACCGCGCCGGCCTCGTCGTTGAAGTGCTCCACGCTGCCGCCGGGATGGGTGATCTCGTAGGGCGACATGGCGGCATCGCCGACGATCACCACCTGGTAGTCGTCGCCATAGGTATGCAGCACGTCCATCGTCGGGATGCGCTCATGGTGGCGACGAGCGTTGTCGCGCCATAGCCCCTCGTAGAGGCAGTTGTGGAAGTAGTAGGCCTCCAGGTGCTTGAACTCCGAGCGCGCCGCGGAGAAGAGCTCCTCGCAGGTGCGGATGTGGTCGTCCATGGAGCCGCCCACGTCGAGCAGCAGCAACACCTTCACGGCATTGTGGCGCTCCGGTCGCATCTGGACGTTGAGCAGGCCGGCATCCCGGGCCGTCTCGCGGATGGTGGCGTCGACGTCGAACTCCTCCGCGGCCCCCTGGCGAGCGAACTTGCGCAGCCGGCGCAGTGCCATCTTGATGTTGCGGGTGCCCAGCTCCAGGGAATCGTCGTAGTCGCGGAAGCGCCGCTCGTCCCACACCTTCACCGCCCGCCGATGGCGTGAGCCCTCCTGGCCGATGCGGATCCCCTCGGGGTTATAGCCGTAGGCGCCGAAGGGGCTGGTGCCGCCGGTGCCGATCCACTTGTTACCGCCGGCGTGGCGCTCCTTCTGCTCCTCGAGGCGCTGCTTGAAGGTCTCGATCAGCTTCTCGAGCCCGCCCAGGGACTCGATACGGGCCTTCTCCTCCTCGGAGAGCTGCTTCTCGAACTCCCGGCGCAGCCAGTCGTCGGGGATCAGCGCCTCGATGGCGGCGTCCATGTCCTCCAGCCCCTCGAACCAGGCGGCGAAGGCGCGATCGAAGCGGTCGAAGTGGCGCTCATCCTTGACCAGCACGGTGCGGGCGATCCGGTAGAAGGCCTCCATGTCGGCAAATACCACGCCACGCGCCACCACCGCATGGAGGTCGAGCAGCTCGCGCAGCGACACCGGCACCCCGGCACGCTTCAGGGTCTCGAACAGGCCGATGAACATGGATCAGCGCCTCGGGTTGCCCTGGCGGCGCATCATGAAGGCCAGCCGTTCCAGTAACTGCGTATCCTGCTCGTTCTTCACCAGGGCCCCGGCCAGCGGCGGGATCGCCCTGGCAGGATCGCGCTGGTAGAGCGCCTCCCGGGCCAGGTCGTCGGCCATCAGCAGCTTCAGCCAGTCCACCAGCTCCGAGGTCGAGGGCTTCTTCTTCAGGCCCGGCGCCTGGCGCAGGTCGAAGAACACCTCCAGCGCCTCGCCGACCAGCGTCGGGGCGATCTCGGGGAAGTGCACGTCGACGATGGCCTGCATGGTCGCGCGGTCGGGGAACTCGATGTAGTGGAAGAAGCAGCGACGCAGGAAGGCGTCGGGGAGCTCCTTCTCGTTGTTGGAGGTGATGACGATGATCGGGCGGTGCCTGGCGCGAATGGTCTCGCCGGTCTCGTAGATATGGAACTCCATGCGATCCAGCTCCTGGAGCAGGTCGTTGGGGAATTCGATGTCCGCCTTGTCGATCTCGTCGATCAGCAGCACCACCCGCTCGTCCGCGGTGAAGGCCTCCCACAGCTTGCCGGGCCTGATGTAGTTGGCGACGTTCTCCACCCCTTCGACCCCCAGCTGGGAGTCGCGCAGGCGGCTCACCGCATCGTACTCGTAGAGCCCCTGGGCGGCCTTGGTGGAGGACTTGATGTGCCAGGTGTGCAGTCGCGTGCCCAGCGAGGCCGCCAGCTCCTCGGCGAGCAGGGTCTTGCCGGTGCCCGGCTCGCCCTTGATCAGCAGCGGGCGCTCCAGGGTCACGGCGGCGTTGACCGCCTGCTTGAGGGCCTCGGTGGCCACGTAGGTGGAAGTGGAATCAAATGCCATGGGTCATGCCTCGGCTGGGGAAGCACTGCACAAATGTCTGCGCGGGCGAATCGCTTCGTTGCGCGCTGCTGGTGCGCCAGCCCGGTCGACATCCTCACCTAGTACCGCATAGGCTCCGGCGTCTGCGCTGCGCGCGCCTTGCGCTTCATTCGGGGGCGCCTAGTCCGCTCGCCGATTTGTTCAGCGTTTCCCTGAATCGTCGGGAAAGGTTAGTAATCAAACGAGTGTACGGAAGGGGGCAAGAAGCGACAAATCCTGCCGGCACCTCACTCCGCGTAGATCATCCGGCGGGTCATGCCGCCGTCCACCACCAGGTTCTGGCCGGTGATGAAGCCCGCCTCGTCGGAGAGCAGGAAGGCCGCTATGGCGGCGATATCCTCGGGGCGGCCGACGCGCCCGACCGGGTGCTGGTCGCGATCGATGTCGCGATGCTCGGCCGGGGCGCGATTCGCGGCCTTCTGCCAGTCGCCGACCTCGATCCATCCCGGGCTGATGGCGTTGACGCGGATCTCGGGGCCGAGGCTCACCGCCAGGGCATGGGTGAGCGCGACCACGCCGCCCTTGCTGGCGGCATAGGCCTCGGTGTCGGGCTCCGACTGCAGGGCCCGGGTGGAGGCCATCAGCACCATGGCGCCGCGGCTCGCGCGCAGGTGGGGCGCGGCATGCTTGGCGCAGAGCATCGCGCCGGTGAGGTTGGTGTCCAGGTAGGCCTGCCAGGTGGCGAGCGGCAGCGACTCCACCGGGCCCTGGAAGGGGTCGGCCAGGCCGGCATTGTGGATCACCCCGTCGAGCCGGCCGAAGCGTGCCACCGTCGCCTCGAGGCTCTCCGCGACCCGAGCCTCGTCGCGCACGTCCGAGACCATGGCCAGCAGGCGTTCGGCATGACCCAGACGCTCGCGGCACTCGGCCAGCGCCGCATCGTCGATGTCGGTCAGCGCCACGCAGTCACCGCGGGCCAGCAGGTGCTCGGCGATGCCCAGGCCGATCCCCTGGGCGCCGCCGGTGAGGTAGACCACCCTGGGCGCGCTCATGCCTCATCCCCCTCGCCGACGGGGCGATAGGCCTCCACCAGGATCGCCGGGTCGTGCCCGGCGTGGCCGCGGCTGGCATGGGCGCGCATCAGCTGGGCGGCCAGGCCGCTCATGGGGGTGGCGCTGTGGCTGCGCTGGCTCTGGGCCACCGCCATGTCCAGGTCCTTGAGCAGGGTACGCAGGTGCCAGGGCGGGTCGGCGAAGTCGCTCGCCGCCATGCGCGGGGTGAGGATCCGAAAGGGTTTGGAATCGGCGAAGCCACCGGCCAGTGCCTCGGTCAGGCGGCTGGCATCCACGCCGCTCGCCTCGGCCAGGGCCACCATCTCGGCCAGCACCGCCGCCTGGCAGCCGACCACCATCTGGTTGCAGACCTTGGTCACCTGGCCGCTGCCCACCGGGCCCATGTGGGTCACCCGGGCGGAGAGGGGCGTCAGCACCGGCCGGATCCTCTCGATATCCTCGGCGTCGCCGCCGCACATGATGGCCAGGCTGCCCGCCTCGGCGCCGGCAACGCCACCGGAGACCGGCGCATCCACCCAGCGCATGCCGCATTCGCTCTCGAGCCAGTCGGCGAAGTCACGCGTCGCGGCGGGGTCGCTGCTGGAGAGGTCGACCAGCCGCTGGCCGGCACGGCCATGCTGGGCCACGCCCCCGTCGCCGAACACCACGTCCTCGACCACGGCGGTGTTGGCCAGGCAGAGCAGTACCACGTCGACTCCCTCCACCAGTTCGGCGATGGAGCCGGCCACCCGGGCGCCGGCCTCGCCCAGGGGGGCGGCCTTGGCGGGGGTGCGGTTCCATACGGTCACGTCGAATCCCGCGCCCAGCAGTCGGCGCGTCATGGGGTTGCCCATCAGGCCGATGCCGATGAAGCCGAGGCGAGGCTGGGTCATGGAGGGTCTCCTGGCGAAGTGGACTGGAGAGGCAGCATGCGTGATGGACGGGTTTTTCGGCAACTCGGCTTGTCGGGCGCGGCGGGAATGTGCGAGAAGCGAAGGAGGGCGGGACCGGCGCCAGGGCCGGCCCTCGAGGCGATCCGCGGCATGCTCTCGCCCCGGGCGCAGGTGCTGCGCGACGGGAAACGGCGCACGGTTCCCGCCGAGGAGCTGGTACCCGGCGACCTGGTGTTCCTCCAGGCCGGGGACCGGGTGCCCGCCGACCTGCGCCTGCTGCAAAGCCACAACCTGCGCATCGACGAGGCGATGCTCACCGGCGAGTCGGTGGCCGTGGACAAGCAGACCGCGGCCGTGGAGGCGAATGCCGACCTGGGCGACCGACGCTGCATGGCCTTCTCCGGCACCCTGGTGGCCTTCGGCCAGGGACGCGGCGTGGTGGTGGAGACCGGCGCGAACACCGAGATCGGACATATCTCGGCGCTGCTCGGCGAGGTGGAGACCCTGACCACGCCGCTGCTGCGCGATATCGCCACCTTCGGGCGCTGGCTCTCGGGCGCCATCGTGGTGCTGGCCGTCATCACCTTCGCCATCGGCTACGGGGTGCGCGACTACGACCTCGTGGAGACCTTCCTGGCCGCCGTCAGCCTGGCAGTGGCGGCCATCCCCGAGGGCCTGCCGGCGATCATGACCATCACCCTGGCCATCGGCGTGCAGCGCATGGCGGTTCGCAATGCCATCATCCGCCGCCTGCCGGCGGTGGAGACCCTGGGCTCGGTCACCACCATCTGCACCGACAAGACCGGCACCCTGACCCGCAACGAGATGACCGTGAAGACCCTGCTCACCGCCGAGGAGCATTTCGAGGTCAGCGGAGTCGGCTACGAGCCCCGGGGTGGCTTCAGTCGCGCCGGCGAGGCGGTGGAGGTCGCGGACCACCCGGTGCTGGCCGAAGCGCTCGAGGGCATCCTGCTGTGCAACGATGCCGAGCTCCAGCAACGGGACAGTGGCTGGCAGCTGGAGGGCGATCCCACGGAAGGCGCGCTGGTGGTCGCCGGGCTCAAGGCGGGGCTGGATGTCCGGGAGGTCGCCAGGCGCTATCCCCGTGCCGACGTGATCCCCTTCGAGTCCCTCTACAAGTTCATGGTCACCCTCCACCAACATCACCAGGGCGATCATGGCCTGCTCTTCCTCAAGGGGGCGCCCGAGCGCGTGCTGGCCGTCTGCGACCATGAACGCACCCGGGAGGGCGACCGCCCGCTCGACCGGCCCTCCTGGGAGCGACGCATGGAGGCGGTCGCCGCTCGCGGGCAGCGGCTGCTGGCGGTGGCAGTCAAGCGGGTGGACGCGGATCAGCGCACCCTGACCTTTCCCGACATCGAGCGGGGGGGCCTGACCCTGGTGGCGGTCTGCGGCCTCATCGACCCGCCCCGTGAGGAGGCGATCGCCGCGGTGAAGCAGTGCCAGCAGGCCGGCATCGTGGTGAAGATGATCACCGGCGACCATGCGGTCACCGCCCTGGCCATCGCCGACGAGCTCGGCATCGCCACCGCGGGCGGGGTGATCCCGGGGCATGCCCTGGAGCAGGCCTCCGATGCGGACCTCGAACGCCTGGTGCGCGAAGTGGACGTCTTCGCCCGTGCCACGCCGGAGCACAAGCTGCGCCTGGTGCGCGCGCTCCAGGCGGGTGGCCAGGTGGTGGCCATGACCGGCGACGGCGTCAACGATGCCCCGGCCCTCAAGCGCGCCGACGTGGGGGTCGCCATGGGCATCAAGGGCTCCGAGGCCGCCCGGGAAGCGGCCGCCATGGTGCTAGCCGATGACAATTTCGCCTCCATCGCCCACGCCGTGGAGGAGGGGAGGACGGTCTACGACAACCTGCGTAAGGCCATTCTCTATATCCTGCCCACCAGCGGCGGCGAGGCGCTGACGATCCTGGCCGCCGTGCTGCTGGGCATGACCCTGCCGCTGCTGCCGGCCCAGGTACTGTGGGTGAACATGGTCACCACCGTGACCCTGAGCCTGGCCCTGGCCTTCGAACCCGCCGAGCCCGGCGTCATGCGCCGTCGCCCGCGGGATCCCGGTACGCCGATCCTCTCCGGCTTCCTGATCTGGCGGGTGCTCTTCGTCTCGCTGCTGCTGCTGGCGGGGACCTTCGGCCACTTCCTGTGGATGCAACAGCAGGGCGTGGAGATCGAGCTCGCCCGAACCGTGGCCATCAACGCCCTGGTGATGGGGGAGGTCGCCTACCTCATCAACAGCCGCTACATCCTCGAGCCTGCCTGCAACCGCGCCGGCCTGCTGGGCAACCGTGTGGTGCTACTCGCCGTGGGCGTGCTGGTCATCCTGCAGCGCTCTTCACCTATGCGCCACCGCTGCAGTTCCTGTTCGGCACCGCACCCCTGGGTGCAATTGAGTGGGCCGGCATCCTGGCCTTCGGCGTGGTGCTCTTCATCCTGGTGGAGCTGGAAAAGGCCCTCTTCAGGTGGCGTGAGCGGGCCGGTTCACGGGCCTGAGCCGGTGCGACACTGCCTCGCCATGGCGCATCCCGCGTCGTCAAGGCGCTCGCATGGTGCAGTGCCGCATGCTATCCCCCGGTCCGGGCCAGGTCCCTGAAACGCATGGTTTCTATAACATGCTGTATTGATTGGAAAGATCATATTCCTGGCGCGATCCTCGCAAGGGTATGGCCATCATCGCCGAACTGCATGGCGAATCACCGAGTGAGCTGGCGTGCTCCAACTGGTCCCCTTCGGGGGGCCTTTTTTATGCCTGGCCGGATGGGGCGAGTCCCGCCCTCGTCGGCCGGGCTGCTAAGGTCAAGACTGTGGTGAAAGGAACACTCCGGTCATGCCTCGGCGCATGACCCTCCAGATGCAGGAGCAGCAGTCGATGGCAAACCTGTTCGCGGCGATACCCGAAGGCCTTCCCGAGGAGCGGTTCGATGAGGTCGTGAGCGGCCGCGGGGTGACGGTGGAGCGTATCGTGTCGCGCGGCCACACCTCGCCCGACACCGGCTGGTACGACCAGCCGCGGCACGAGTGGGTGCTGGTGCTCAAGGGGAAGGGGGTGGTGGCCTTCGAGAATGGCGAGTCGGTGACGCTCGGCCCGGGCGACCACCTGACGATTCCCGCCCACCGCCGGCATCGTGTCGCCTGGACCGCCCCGGACGAGGAGACCATCTGGCTGGCGGTGCACTACGACTGAGGCCGGCCCCGGCGGGGCTGGCGACCCTTGGCAGCATAGCCGGCAGGGCGCAAGGAGAGGCCGCCAGGTGCGGAGCGGACGCTAGTGTTCGTCCGGTCCGTGCCTCACACTGGCGCGGATGGCTCGCTGCACAGGGAACCGACGATGCGCCTGAGGCTTCTCTCCGACCTCCACCTGGAACACTTCGACAGCCCACCGGAACTGCCGGAGGCCAGCGCCGATGCGGTGATCCTTGCCGGCGACATCCACGCCGGCAGCCAGGGGCTCGGCTGGGCAGCGGAGCGTTTCGCCGGCACCCCGATCCTCTATGTCCCCGGCAACCACGAGTTCTACGGCACCGGCATGCCCGCGCTGCGCCGGGAGCTGGCCGCCGAGGCCGCACGGCTCGGCATCCACCTGCTGGATAACCGCTCGCTGACCCTGGACGGCGTGCGCTTTCATGGCACCACGCTGTGGACCGACTTCGGCCTCTATGACGGCCAGCCCGATCACGACCCGGCACTCACCGAGGCCAGGGCGCTGGCCCTGATGCCGGATTTCCATGTCATCGAGCAGCCGGAGGGGGCGGTGTTCACCCCGGCGGAGAGCCGCCGCCTGCATGCCGAGGCCCTGGCCTGGCTGGATGCCGAGCTGGCCCGGCCGTTCAGCGGCCCGAGGGTGGTGATCAGCCACCATGCGCCCCTGGACGAGTGCATCCCGGAGCGCTACCGCGGCGATGCGCTGTCGCCGGCCTTCGCCTCCCACCTGCCGCAGCTGATGGGCCGCATGGACCTCTGGCTCCATGGCCATGTCCACGAGCCGGTGGGCCTCGCGTCCGGCGGCACCCGGGTCATCGCCAACCCCGGTGGCTACCCCGACGAGTTTGATCCGCCGTTGTTTACGCCCGACCTGATCATCGAGGTGAACGCCCCATGACGCTGCTCATCGTTGCCTACCTGCTGGCGAGCCTGGCGGCGGTGATCCTCTACGGCGTCGACAAGGCCGCGGCCCGGCGGGGCGATCGGCGCATCCGCGAGTCGACCCTGCAGCTTGTCGCCCTCGTCGGCGGCTGGCCGGGCGCCCTGCTGGCCCGGCGCTGGTTTCGCCACAAGACCCGCAAGCAGCCCTTCGGCATCATCCTGTGGGGCTGTGCGGCCCTGAACCTCGGCCTGGTGGCGTGGCTTGCCACGGCGGATGCCGCTGCTGGCCTGCGCCAGCTGGCAAGCCTCGAGTAGCGCCCTTGTCGAGCGATCGCCTGACAGAACGGGGCGGCACGGCGCGCCACGGTTTCATCCTCACCCGGCATTGGGAGGAGACGCCCCGCGGTACCGAGGTCAGGGTCTGGCTGGCCACCGACGAGGGCCCGCTCAGGGTGCGCCTGCCGCCGCAACCTTCGGTGGCCTTCCTGCCGGCCGAGCAGCGAGCGTCGGCCGAGGCGCTGCTGGCCGGCGAGCCGGGCGTAATGCTGCGCGAACTTGCGCTGCGCGACTTCCATCACCGCCCGGTGCTCGGCCTCTACTGCCGGCAGCATCGCCAGCTGGGTGCCCTCGAGCGCCGCCTCACCGAGGCCGGGCTGGCGCTGTACGAGGCCGATATCCGGCCCCCGGAGCGTTACCTGATGGAGCGCTTCATCACCGCGCCCGTGACGGTGACCGGCACGCCGGACGGGGAGGGCGGCCTGGCGGAGGCCCGCCTGCGGTCGGCACCGGACTACCGCCCACGGCTGCGTACGGTATCGCTGGATATCGAGACCAGCGCCCGGGGCGAGCTCTACTCGATTGCCCTGGAGGGCTGCGGGGCGCGCCAGGTCTACATGCTGGGGCCGCCGAGGGGAGCGGCGGAGGGGCTCGACTTCGCGCTGGAGTACTGCGACAGCCGGGCCGGGCTGCTCCAGCGGCTCAACGCCTGGTTCGCCGAGTTCGATCCCGACGCCATCATCGGCTGGAACCTGGTGCAGTTCGACCTGCGCATCCTGCACGAGCATGCCCGCGAGCACGGCGTGCCGCTGCGGCTGGGGCGCGGTGGCGCCGAGATGGAATGGCGCCCCCATGGCCACCAGTCCAGCCACTTCTTCGCCTCGGCTGCCGGGCGGCTGATCATCGACGGCATCGAGGCGCTGCGCTCGGCGACCTGGCACTTCCCCTCCTTCAGCCTGGAGAACGTCGCCCGTACGCTGCTCGGCGAGGGCAAGGCGATCGACAACCCCTACCAGCGCCTCGACGGCATCCTGCGCATGTTCGCCGAGGACAAGCCGGCGCTGGCCCGCTACAACCTCCAGGACTGCGAGCTGGTGACACGGATCTTCGCCAGAACCGAGCTGCTGGAGTTCCTGCTGGAACGCGCCACGGTGACCGGCCTGCCCGCCGATCGCAGCGGTGGTTCGGTGGCGGCCTTCACCCACCTCTACCTGCCCCGGCTGCATCGGCTGGGCCTGGTGGCGCCCAACCTCGGCGAGGGGGAGAGGGCCGAGAGCCCCGGCGGCTTCGTCATGGACTCGCGTCCGGGGCTCTATGACTCGGTGCTGGTACTTGACTTCAAGAGCCTCTACCCCTCGATCATCCGCAGCTTCCTGATCGACCCGGCGGGGCTGGTAGAAGGGCTCGCCGACCCCTCTGAGGCCGCCTCGGTGCCGGGCTTTCGCGGCGCGCGCTTCTCGCGCACTCGCCATGCGCTGCCGGCCATCGTCGAGCGGGTGTGGGAGGGGCGCGAGGCCGCCAAGCGTGCCGGTAATGCGCCGCTTTCCCAGGCATTGAAGATCATCATGAACAGCTTCTACGGCGTGCTCGGCTCCAGGGGCTGCCGCTTCTTCGACGCGCGGCTCGCTTCGTCGATCACCATGCGTGGCCACGCCATCATGCGGCGCACCCGTGAGCTGATCGAAGCCGAGGGGGTTACCGTGATCTACGGCGACACCGACTCTACCTTCGTCTGGCTGGGTCGTCCCTGTGATGAAGCGGAGGCCGAGGCGATCGGCCGGCGGCTGGTGGCCCGGGTCAACGCCTGGTGGCGAGCGCAGCTGGCCGAGGAGTACGGCCTCGAGAGTGCCCTGGAGCTGCAGTTCGAGACCCACTACCGGCGCTTCTTGATGCCCACCATCCGTGGCGCCGAGGCGGGCAGCAAGAAGCGCTACGCGGGCCTTGTGCAGGATGCCGACGGCGAGCAGCACCTGGTCTTCAAGGGGCTGGAGACGGTGCGCAGCGACTGGACGGAGCTTGCCAAGGAGTTCCAGCAGGCGCTCTACCGGCGGGTCTTCATCGGCGAGCCCTGGCGGGACTACGTGCGCGATTATGTGCAGGCCTTCCTGCGGCGTGCCCGGGAGGGGGAGTTCGACGAGCAGCTGGTCTATCGCAAGCGGCTGCGGCGGCGCCTCGACGACTACCGCCGCAACGTGCCGCCCCACGTGCGGGCGGCCAGGCTGGCCGACGCGGAAAACGACCGGCTGGGCCGGCCGCGCCAGTACCAGAACGGCGGCTGGATCCGCTACGTGATGACGGTAGCCGGCCCCGAACCCCTGGAGGCCCACTCGTCGCCCATCGACACCGACCACTACCTGACCCGGCAGCTGCAGCCGGTGGCCGACGCCATCCTGCCCTTCGTCGGCGACGACTTCGAGAGCCTGATCGATCGCCAGCTGGGCCTGTTCTGAGCCGGCAGGTCGGCTCAGGAGGGCGCAGGCGCGTCGGTCATGGCAGCCGCGGGGTGGCGCCCGAACTGCAGCTCGGCCAGGTGGCGGTAGAGCGGGCTTGCTTCGAGCAGCTCATCATGGCGGCCGCTGGCCACCAGCCGGCCGTTGTCCAGCACCAGCAGGCGGTCGGCTGCGACCACGGTGGCCAGGCGATGGGCGATCACCAGGCTGGTGCGGCCCACCATCAGCCGGTCCAGAGCCTGCTGCACCAGCCGCTCGCTCTCCGCGTCCAGGGCGCTGGTGGCCTCGTCGAGCAGCAGCACCCGGGGCGCCTTGAGCAGCGCCCGGGCAATGGCCAGGCGCTGGCGTTGCCCGCCGGAGAGCTGCACGCCGCCGGGGCCGAGCGAGGTGTCGAACCCCCGGGGCAGCGCCTCGATGAAGCCCAGGGCATTGGCATCGCCGGCGGCCCGGCGCAGCTCATCGAGGCTGGCCGTGGGTCGGCCGAAGCGCAGGTTCTCGGCCACGCTGCCGCTGAAGAGCACCGGCTCCTGGGCCACCAGGCCCAGGGCGTGACGCAGCTCGCGCGGGTCCAGGTCACGCAGGTCGAGACCGTCCAGGCGCAGCGTGCCCTGGTCCGGATCGTGGAAGCGCAGCAGCAGCGAGAGCAGGGTGCTCTTGCCGGCCCCGGAGGGGCCGACCAGCGCCACCCGCTCCCCTGGCCGGAGGGTGAGGTCCAGTGCATCCAGCGCCGGGGTCTCCCGGCCCGGGTAGGTGAAGCCCACCGCCTCCAGGCGGATCTCCCCGGAGAGCGGTTCGGGCAGCGGCAGCGGATGGGGGGGCGGCGTAATGCCCGGGCGGGTATCCAGCAGTTCCAGCAGGCGCTCCGCGGCGCCCGCCGCGCGCTGCACGTCGCCGGCCACCTCGGCCAGGGTCGCCACGGCCCCCGCCGCCAGCACCGCGTAGAAGACGAAGGCCGAGAGCTCCCCTGCGCTCAGGCTGCCGGCCAGGACTGCCTGGCCGCCCTGCCACAGCATCACGCCGACCGCGGCGAAGACCGCCAGCATGGCAATGCCCGTCAGCCAGGCGCGCTGGCGGGTACGGGCCACGGCGGTGGCGAAGGCCTCCTCGACCCGAGCCCCATAGGCCCGGCGATCCTGCGTCTCGTGGGTGAAGGCCTGGACGGTGCGGATCCCTGCCAGGGCCTCCCCGGCATAGCGGCCGAGCTCCGCCACCCGGTCCTGGCTGAAGCGCGAGAGGCGTCGCACCCGGCGCCCGAACCAGAGGATCGGCAGCACCGTGGCGGGGATGCCCAGCAGCACGATGGCCGAGAGCCATGGCTGGGTCACCAGCATCAGCGCCACCGACCCGACCAGCATCAGCAGGTTGCGAAGGGCCAGCGAGATCGACGAGCCGAACAGGCTCTGCAGCACGCTGGTGTCCGCCGTCAGTCGCGAGGCGATCTCCCCGGCGCCGCCGCTCTCCCCGGCACTGCCCTCGAAGACGCCGGGCTCGAGGTCGAGCAGGTGGTCGAAGACCCGGCGCCGCAGGTCGGCCGCCAGCCGCTCGCCGATCCAGGTGACCAGGTAGTAGCGAAGCGCCGAGGCCATCGCCAGCACCGCCACCACCGCGAGCATCAGGCCAAGGGCCTGGTCGAGTCGTGCGCGGTCCTCGGCCAGAAACCCCTGGTCGATGACCAGGCGCAGCCCCTGGCCGAGCAGAAGCACGCTGGCCGCGGCGGCGAGCAGCGCCAGGGCGGCCAGCACCAGGCGCCAGCGGTAGGGGCGCAGCAGGGTCAGCAGGCGCAGCAGCACGCGGGGGTCGGGTCGTGTTGCCATGGAGGTCTCGGCGGCTTGGACGGGAGGTGTTGCCGCCGACGATAGCAGCCCGCGCAGGTCACTGCATGGCGGGGCGCGGCAGCCTGCGACGCGATGCCGCTTGAAGCGCCCGCCGGTCGCCAGCATAGTGCGGGAAACCCTTTCCGGATGGAGAGCGAGATGGCCGATTCCCTGACCCTGGGCTGCCCCCTCTGCGGGGCCATCAATCGCGTCGCCAGGGCGCGCCTCGGCCACGGGCCGAAGTGCGGCAAGTGCAAGCAGGCGCTTTTCACCGGCGAGCCAGTGGCGCTCAACGCGGCCAACTTCCCTGCCCTGGTGGAGCGCAGCGAACTGCCGGTGGTGGTGGACTTCTGGGCCAGCTGGTGCGGGCCCTGCAAGATGATGGCACCGATCTTCGCCGAGGCCGCCCGGGAGCTCGAGCCCCGCCTGCGCTTCGCCAAGCTCGATACCGAGGCCGAGCAGGCGCTGGCGGCGCGTTTCGGCATCCGCAGCATTCCCACCCTGATCGTCTTCAGGAACGGCCGGGAAGTCGCCCGCCAGCCGGGAGTGCTGCAGGGGCCGCAGCTGCGGCAGTGGCTCGAACCGCACCTGGCGTGACACCCGCGGGCACGCTCTCCAGCAGGGTCAGCTCGGGGCCCTGGGGCGTCACCACCACGCAGTTGCGCCCGCTCTCCTTGCCGGCATACAGGGCCCGGTCGGCGCGCAAGAGGCCCGGGTCGAGGCTGGTCTCGCCATCGTCGACCCGGCTGATGCCGACCGTGACCGTCAGCTCCAGCGCCACGCCCTTGACCTCCAGGGGCCGGCGACACACCGCCTCACGCAGGCGTTCGGCGATCTCCCTGGCGGTGATCAGGTTGGCCAGGGGCAGGGCGATCACGAACTCCTCGCCGCCATAGCGGCCGATGATGTCGCTCTCGCGCAGCACGGACTGGCAGCGGGCGGCGACCACCGTCAGCGCCAGGTCGCCGATGGCATGGCCATGCACGTCGTTGATGGCCTTGAAGTAGTCGACATCCACCATGCACAGCGACAGGGGCGTGCCGTCACGATGTGCCCGGCGGCGCTCCTGCTCTGCCAGCTCGAAGAAGCGCCGGCGGTTGGTGATCCCCGTCAGCTCATCGGTCCTGGCCATATGGCGCAGGCGCTGCTCCAGCTGGTTTCGCTCCCCGATCTCCTCCTTCAGCCGGCGGTTGACCGAGCGTTCCTCCAGCAGGCTGGCGAACTGGGCGCGCTGCAGCCGGTGGATGCGGGAGACGGTCAGCCAGCACAGCAGGTTGACGAAGCCCAGCAGCAGCAGGCTGTTCACCAGCACCCCGCCGGGCAGCGCTGACCACACCACCACCGAGATGAGGAAGCCGCCGATCAGGTAGGCATTACTGGCCAGCATCCAGGGCAGCCGGTTCGGAATGAAGAGATAGAGGGCCATGCTGGCGGCCACGATGGAGGCGAGGTTGGTCATGATGCCATCCGGCCGCAGGGGGATGGTGAGCAGCAGGCCGCTGACGGCCAGCAGGCAGACCAGGTTGATCGACAGTGGCGCCTGGGCCAGGGAGGGGCGCCGCCATACCGCCAGGGCCAGCAACAGGAAGCTCGTGGCGACGGTGGCGCGCATGGCCAGCAGCACCATGAAGGCGTCGCTGGTGCCCAGCAGGCTGAAGTCCGTCAGGCTGAAGGCGAGGAATAGCCCGGCGGCCACCACCAGCGCATGACGCAGCTGGCAGGCGTCATGGGCCTGCATGGTGCGGCGGAACAGGGCCTCCCGGGCGGCGTCCCGGAACTCGCCCCGCCAATCCAGTTCGTTGCCATCCCCTGCGTTGGTGGCCATTACTACTTCCTTGAGGGACGGCGCCCGTCTTGATGACTACGGCCGTCCGCTTCCCTTGAGTGGGTGTTCTTATGGAAGTCCTGCCGTCGGTGCCTGCTCACATGGCAGCGGTACCGGGGAAGCATGGCGACAAATTGCGCTTCCCGCCAGCCACCTCGTGCAAGTGTCACAGTAGGCTCACGGCTCTTGTAAGCGATCGCTTACAGAGCAAGTGTGAGTCACGTACTAGAGGGGGCTCAGCGGTTATTCTGCCTCGGCACCCAGCTTCTCCAGGCGGGTGAACCACTTGCGACAGTCATCCGCGTCGAGGCCCTCCACCGAACCGATCAGCGTCTCGCGCACCGGCTTGAAGCCCACGAACCCCAGGATATTGCGTTCCAGCGACCTGACGCTGTGAGCGCGATAGAGGTGGCGGTAGATCACGGCGGGCATGCCCATGGTCACCACGACACGCGCCGAGCGTCCGGTCAGTCCCTTGTGGCCCAGGGGGTTGCCTTTTTCGTACTCGAAGGCGAAGTGCGGTCGCATCACCTGCTCGAGGAACCCCTTCACCAGCGCCGGCATGTCGCCGAGCCACAGCGGGAAGAACAGCACCAGGTGCTCGCACCAGCGGATGGCGTCCGCCGCCTCGTCGAGCGAGGCGGGCATGCGCTCCTCCGTCCAGGCCTGCTGGCTGCGCAGCAGTGGGAAGTCCAGGTCGGCGACCCTCACCGTGCGCACCTCGTGCCCCGCCGTCTCGGCGCCCAGACGGTAGTGCTCGGCCAGGACATGCAGCAGGTGGGGGGCGGTGGCATCGGGGTGGCCCTGAAGGATCAGGATGCGGCGCATGGCGACTCTCCCTCAGCAATATGGGTCAGGGCTTCAGCATAGCGGGATGTGTGCCCTGCGTGACACGGCTCGGAGGTCGTGTGCCGGCCCGTGCTCAGCCCTGGCGCTTGAGCTGCTCGCGCAGCTGTTTGGGCACCTGCTTGATGATCAGCCGGTCCTGGTCCTCGTCGTACTCCACGCCGGAGCCGAGCAGGTGGAAGTCGAAGCTGATCGATACGCCGCCGGCGCGGCCGGTGAAGCGGCGAAACTGGCTGAGGGTGCGCCGGTCCGGGGGGATCTCCGGGGAGAGGCCGTAGTCGGCGTTGCGGATATGGTCGTAGAAGGCCTTCGGCTGCTGCTCGTCGAGGACCTCCGAGAGCGCCTCCAGGGTCATCGGCTCGCCGCGGCGGGCCTGGTCGCTGGCGTAGTCGATCAGCGCGTCGGTCTTCTCGCGGCTGGCCTCCTCGGGCAGGTCCTCCTGCTCCACAAAGTCGCTGAAGGCCTTGAGCAGGGTGCGGGTCTCGCCGCTGGCGTCCACGCCCTCCTCGGCGCCGAGCAGGGCGGCGAACCCCTCGGCGAGCTTCTTGCCGCCGCGGTCGCGGGTCCAGGCGAGGTACTGCCTCGAGTCGCCGGCCTGCCACTGGTTCAGGTTGAGGCGTGCCGCCAGGGTCATCTGTGCCAGGTTCAGCTGGCGCACCGGCACCACGGCGAGGCGGTCGTCGATGCCGAAGCCCTCGCGGTGGTGCAGCAGCGCGAGGCTCAGGTAGCGGGTGTCGCCGACCTGGTGGTGGAGCACCAGCAGGTCGCCGGAGAGCGAGAGGTGGGCGCCGACCAGCTCGGCGATGCGGCCCGCCAGGTCCCGGGAGAAGGCAACGAAGTCACGGCCCCCGTCGAGATAGTCGGAAAGCTCGCTGGCGAAGGGCGAGCTCACCTCGCCCTCGGGCGTCGTCTCGGCGAAGTGGCCCCAGGCCTTGGGCTTGGCATTGAAGGCATCGTTGAAGCCGGCCAGCAGGTCGTCCAGGGCCGGGGAGGGGGGCAGCTCCGCCGTGGCGGGCACCAGGCTCATCGGCGCCTCGCCGACGGCCTTGTCGATGCGATGGATGATGCTGTGCAGGATCGGCATGGGAACTCCGCGGTGAGGTGGCGAGGAGGGCGATGATACCCGCCCCGGGCGCGCCTCGATAGCCGGCCCCGGGGCGCGGGGCAGGTCGAGGTACGTGGCAGCGCAGCACCCGACTATGCTGATGAAAGGGGACGCACGCCTGCGCCTTGTCCGGGCCTCGTCCTGCCGCGTGACCCGACATCGAGGCCCCGAACCCACCCACGCCGGAGGCGGCTTGCATGCGAATCGTGGTAGCCCTGGGCGGCAATGCCCTGTTGCGACGTGGCGAGCCCATGACCATCGACAACCAGCGCCATAACGTGCGGCGTGCGGCGGCCGCCCTGGCCGAGCTCGCCGGTCACCACCAGCTGGTGGTGACCCATGGCAACGGCCCCCAGGTGGGCCTGCTGGCGCTCCAGGCGCAGGCCTACGCCGAGGTCGCCCCCTATCCGCTGGACGTGCTGGACGCCGCGACCGAGGGCATCATCGGCTACCTGATCGAGGCCGAGCTGCTCAACGAGATGCCGCCCGGTGCCAGCTGCGCCAGCCTGCTGACCCGGGTCGAGGTGGATGCCGACGACCCCGCCTTCCTGACCCCGTCGAAGGCCATCGGCCCCGGCTATGACCGCGACACCATGCAGCGGCTCAAGGCCGAGAAGCGCTGGGCCTTCGTCGAGGAGGCCACCGGGCACTGGCGACGGGTGGTTGCCTCGCCGCTGCCGCGGCGCATCCTGCCCATCGACATCATCCGCCGCCTGATGGAGGCCGGGGTGGTGGTGATCTGCGCCGGGGGTGGCGGCATTCCCACGGTGCGCGGCGTCGGCGGGCGGCTGGAGGGCGTGGAGGCGGTGATCGACAAGGACCATGCCGCCGGGTTGCTGGCGGCGCGGCTGGATGCCGATGCCCTGCTGCTGCTGACGGACGTGGCGGCGGTCTACGACGGCTGGGGCGGCCCGGCGCCCCGGCCGCTGGGCCCGGTCACCCCGGGCGAGCTGGCCAGCCGGACCTTCGACCCCGCGTCCATGGGGCCCAAGGTGGCGGCCGCCTGCGAGTTCGTCCTCTCCCGGGGCGGCGTCGCCGGCATCGGGGCGCTGGAGGACGCCTGCCGCGTCCTGGCGGGCCAGGCCGGCACCCTGATCCGCGCGTGAGGGCTCAGGGCTTGAGGCGGTAGCCGCTGCGGAAGATCCAGCCCACCACGGCGAGTGCGGCGGCCAGGAACAGCAGGATCATGCCCAGGCTGACGAGCGGGCTGACGTCGCTGATGCCGTAGAAGCTCCAGCGGAAGCCGCTGATCAGGTAGACCACCGGGTTGGCCAGGGTCACCGTCTGCCAGAAGGGCGGCAGCATGTCGATGGAGTAGAAGGTGCCGCCCAGGAAGGTCAGCGGGGTGATCACCAGCAGCGGCACCAGCTGCAGCTTCTCGAAGCCGTCGGCCCAGATGCCGATGATGAACCCGAGCAGGCTGAAGGTCACCGCGGTGAGAACTAGGAACACCACCATCATCAGCGGGTGGTCGATTGAGTAGGGCACGAAGAGCCGCGCCGTGACCAGCACGATGGCGCCAAGGATCAGCGACTTGGTCGCCGCCGCGCCCACGTAGCCCAGCACCACCTCGACGTAGGACATCGGCGCCGAGAGGATCTCGTAGATCGAGCCCGAGAAGCGCGGGAAGAAGATGCCGAAGGAGGCGTTGGAGACGCTCTGGGTGAGCAGCATCAGCATGATGAGGCCCGGCACGATGAAGGCGCCGTAGCTGATGCCATCCACCTCGCTGATCCGGGTGCCGATGGCCGCGCCGAACACCACGAAGTAGAGCGAGGTGGAGATCACCGGCGAGACGATGCTCTGCAGCACGGTGCGCAGGCTGCGCGCCATCTCGGCCAGGTAGAGGGTCTTGACGGATTGCAGGTTGAAACGCTTCATGCTCAGTGACGCTCCTGGACCAGGCTGACGAAGATGTCCTCCAGCGAACTCTGGCGGGTGTGCAGGTCCTTGACCCGAAGTCCCACCGCCTCTATGTCGGCCAGCAGCCCCGAGATCGTCGAGCCCCCCTCCTGGCGGGCGGCATCGTAGCTGTAGACCAGCGCATGGCCCTCGTCGGCGAGCGCCAGGCCGTGGCCCGCCAGCGACTCCGGCACCGCCTCCAGCGGCTCCTGCAGGTGCAGGGTCAGCTCCTTGCTGCCGAGCTTGCGCATCAGCGCATGGGTGTTCTCCACCAGCACGATCTCCCCGCGGCGGATCACCCCGATGCGGTCGGCCATCTCCTCGGCCTCCTCGATGTAGTGGGTGGTGAGGATGATGGTCACCCCCTGGTCGCGCAGCCCGCGCACCACCTCCCACATCTCGCGGCGCAGCTCCACGTCCACGCCGGCGGTGGGCTCGTCCAGGAACAGCACCTGGGGCTCGTGGGAGAGCGCCTTGGCGATCAGCACCCGTCGCTTCATTCCCCCGGAGAGCTCCAGCAGCCGGCTGTTGCGCTTCTCCCACAGCGTCAGCGAGCGCAGCACCTTCTCGATGTGCGCCGGGTCCTTGGGCTTGCCGAACAGCCCGCGGCTGAAGCTCACCGTATCCCACACCGTGGTGAAGGCCTCATTGGTCAGCTCCTGGGGCACCAGGCCGATCAGCGACCGCGCCGCGCGGTAGTCGCCGACGTTGTCGTGGCCATCCACCAGGACCCGGCCGCGGCTGGCGTTGACCAGCCCGCAGATCACGCTGATCAGGGTCGTCTTGCCCGCGCCGTTGGGGCCGAGCAGGGCGAAGATCTCGCCCCGCTGGATGGTGAGGTCGACATCCACCAGCGCCTTGAAGCCATCGGCGAAGGTCTTCGATAGCCCCTCGACCTGGATCATCGGCGCGTCACTCAAGGGTGATGTCCCCGTCGAAGTCGAGCGCCAGGCTCAGGCCGTCCACCTCCACGGTCACCCGGGCCGGCAGCCTCTCATTGCCCTCGAGGTGCCCCTCGGCGAGCGCTCGCTGCACGGCCTTCTCGATCTCCTGCTGGGTGGTGACGCCCACCGTCTTCAGCAGCTTGCGGATGCTCTGTTGAAAGGCCTCGTCGTTCATTGGCGGCTTCTCCTGTGGTGATCGATGGTGCCTCCCATCCTAGCGCGACTGGCCGGATGATACAGGGGTTGTACAAGAAAAAGCCGTGCATGGCGGCCATGCACGGCGTCGATCAGGTGCGATACGGGTTCAGCTGCGCTCGGTGACCTCCAGCAGGTGGTAGCCGAACTGGGTCTTTACCGGGCCCTGCACCTTGCCCACTTCCCCCTCGAACACCGCCTTGTCGAACTCCGGCACCATCTGGCCCGGGCCGAAGGTGCCGAGCTCGCCGCCCTGCTTGCCGGACGGGCAGGAGGAGTGCTCGCGGGCGACCTCGGCGAAGTCGCGACCGCCCTCGATCTCGGCCTTGAGTTCGTTACACTTCGCTTCGCTGTCCACCAGGATATGACGTGCGCTTGCCTGAGCCATGTTGCTCTCCTCGATGATCGGCAGGGATGCCGGTTGATGTGCCCCCGAGCATATCACGCCACTTCCCGGTTTTCGTGGGAGCCCCCCACGCCTGGCACACGACCGGTATTCGTGGGAGCGCTGCTTGCAGCGCGAACCCCTCTGGTTGCCAATGCACTCATTCCCGGCACCCAACAGGTCTTCGTGGGAGCGAATCTTGCTTCGCGATTTGGGCCTTCGTGGTAATTAAGCTTTCAGCGCGACTCCCTCCGCCACAGGCGATTGGCGCCTCCCGACGCCGCGGCGTAGCATTGCCCCCACGATTCTCATCGCAAGGAACCGCGAACCCCCATGTTCGAGCAGACCTTCAAGAACATCGACGATGTGCTGTGGAAAGAGGCCGGCTGTGCCACCGAGCTGGACTACACCGAGCAGACCTCCTGGCTGCTGTTCCTCAAGTACCTGGACGACCTGGAACAGAGCCGCGTCGCCAACGCCAACCTTGGTGAACGGAAGCAGTCCCTGCTGCAGAAGGCCTTCTCCGGCGAGCTGACGGCCAAAGAGTCCGAAGCGTCGGTGGAGGAGGCTAAGGCATGAGTTCCGAGAGCCAGGCGCCCATCGTTATCTACCAGGAGGCTGACCAGGCGGTCGAGGTACGGCTGGATGCTGAACACGAGACCGTCTGGCTGAGCCTGCAGCAGCTCTCCGAGGTCTTCGGTCGCGATAAGTCTGTGATTTCTCGGCACTTGCGTAATATCTACAAGGAAGGCGAACTGGAGCGCCGGGCAACAGTTGCAAAAAATGCAACAGTTCAAGAAGAAGGTGCCAGGCAGGTTCGCCGCCAGATCGAGCTTTACAACCTCGATGCCATTATCTCGGTGGGCTATCGCGTCAACTCCCGGCGCGCTGTGCAGTTCCGCCAGTGGGCCACCCGGGTGCTGCGCGAGCACCTCACCAAGGGCTGGACGCTGAATCGCCAGCGCTTCGAGGAGAACGCCCGCGAGCTTGAGGCCGCCATGGCCCTGGTGCGCAAGACCGCCGGCAGCCCGGCGCTGGATGCCGCCAGCGGCCGGGGCCTGGTGGATATCGTCACCCGCTATGCCCAGACCTTCCTGCTGCTGCAGCGCTACGACGAGGGCCTGCTCACCGAGCCTCATGCCCAGGCCGGCGGCCGACTGCCGACGCTGGAGGAGGCCCGCACGGCGCTGGCGTCGCTGAAGGCCGAGTTGATTGCCAAGGGCGAGGCCACAGACCTGTTCGCCCGGGAGCGCGGCGACGGCCTCGATGCGCTGCTCGGCAACCTCGACCAGACGGTCTTCGGCGAGCCGGCGTACCCCTCGGTGGAGGCCAAGGCCGCGCACCTGCTCTATTTCGTGGTCAAGAACCACCCCTTCGCCGATGGCAACAAGCGCAGCGCGGCCTACCTCTTCGTCGACTTCCTCTATCACAACGACCGTCTGCTCGATGCCCACGGCGAGGTGGTGGTCAACGACGTGGGCCTCGCCGCCCTGACGCTGCTGATCGCCGAGTCCGACCCGGCCAACAAGGAGACGATGGTCCGGCTGATCATGAACATGCTCGCCAGCCCTGAAGCTCGGGTTTCAGGCGAGGCTGTATGACTGAGTACTTCCTGCTCGATGTCTTCACCGATCGGGCTTTTGCTGGCAACCCGCTGGCGGTTTTTCCCCATGCCGAGGGCCTTGAGTCCGGCACTATGCAGGCCATAGCCAACGAGTTGAACCTCTCCGAGACAGTGTTCGTCGGCCAACCAACCGGCCAACATCGTTATCCCGTCCGCATCTTTACGCCTACCGAGGAACTGCCCTTCGCTGGCCATCCGACGGTAGGCACTGCCCACCTGCTGGTGGAACTGGGTATGGCAGAGCGTGACCTTCCTCTGGTTCTTGAGGCCGGCGTCGGCCCCCTGGTCGTGGAGTTCGAGCACGAACTGGCTCGTTTCACCACGGCACCACCGTTCAGCATCCTGGCCAGTACCTTGAACCAGGCCGCCGCCGCTGAGCTGCTGGGGCTGGAGGCACACCAGGTCCTGAGCGAGCCAGTGCTCGCCTCCTGCGGGCTGCCTTATCATCTGGTCGAGCTCGCGTCACAGGAGGCCCTCGAGCGGGCACTCCCATCGCCGGGTACCTGGACGGCATGTGTGTCACCCAGCGGTCAGGATCAGGTCTATCTCTATGTGGCTGGTGACGAGGCTGATGCAACACGCGTCGTGAGAGCCCGTATGTTTTCCACCCAGGGTGGTGTGCGCGAGGACCCGGCGACCGGCAGTGCTGCCGCGGCCCTGGCAGGGTATCTGGTGCAGAAAAAGGGAAATGGCCGATGGCGTTGGCAGGTCGAGCAGGGCATCGAGCTGGGGCGCCCAAGCCGCATCCTTGCCGAGGCTGAGCGCGGCGAAGACGGTCTGACGATCCGCATTGCGGGACAGGCACTGATCGTGGGAACCGGTTCACTACAATTGCCAAGCTGACCTGGCTGGAAATCTGCACTCGTACGCATTCCAAGGGAGACATCAATGCTCAACCGTTCCGCCCTGATGTTGCGCTACAAGACCCCGGCCGTGAAGTGGATCAACGACGCCGACCCCGCGACGGGTGGCAGCAGCGTTACCCTGGAAGAGGTCAATAGCGACCTGACCGTCTATCTGGTCAGCGACGAAGTAGCGGATTCGCCGGAGGAGGTCAGGCGGTGGGTCAAGGCCAACTGGCGTAGCCTGTTCGAGTCGGAGCTGGAGGGCTGGTACACCGACCCCACGCTGTGGCCGAAGCGCACCCTGAAGCGCTTCGACGAGTGGTTCGATGTCGAGTGCCACAGCATGCTGGTCGATACGCTTGGGACGCCCATCGAGGACGATGAGGCGGAGGACTGACCGGGAGCCACCATGAAGCCCTTCTCCATTCTGCTGATCCGCCTTCTGGGTCTCTATCTCTTCCTGAAGACGCTGTTCGCGGTGGTGCCGGCGCTGGCGCTGCTGGGGCCCAATGCCGCCGAGCCCGGGGTCGGGAAGTTGCTGCTGATCTACGTGGCGACGGTGGGGGTGCCGATGCTAGGCGGTGTGCTGCTGTGGTGCTTCGCCGGCCGGCTGGCGGAGAGGCTGCATGGCGGCGTCGAGGCCGATGCCGGCGCGCGAATCGCGGACGAGGACCTGGTGCGGGCCGGCACCTTCCTGATCGGCGTGTACCTGGTGGTGCGTCACGTCGGCATGCTGGTGGCAGCCTACACGGGCGCGGATGCCGTCGCCTACGACGCCCTGTTCGTGGTGGTGGCGGGCCTTGGCATGATGCTGGGCAGTGGCGCCATCGCCGCGCTCTACCGCCGGATCAGGTACTGGGGGCTGGATCGGTAGGCCGCCTTTGCCCTCAGAACCGCCGCTCGCCGTCACTCCCGCTCGTCCCTTGTCGAGCGCAGCAACATCTGGTCCATGCCACGGGTGCTACGCTGCCAAGGGCTAGGAGGGGAGGGTGAGCATGAGCAAGAAACCCGGGCGTCGCTGGCGGTGGGTCGTGGTATCGGGTGCAGTGGCGCTGGGGCTTGTGCTTGCAGCGTGGCTGGTGCTTTGGCGGCTGACACCGCCCCCTGTGTCGGGACAACTGGTCGAGTACCACAGTGCTGCGCCGGTGGCCGGCGCCACCGTGACCCTGAGTCGTCACGGCTGGGGACTGAGCGGTCCGGATCGCCAACTGGTCTGGGACAAGCGCTACGTGGCCAGTGCCACCACCGATGCCGACGGGCACTTTCGGGTACCCATGCCCGGGCCAGCATGGCTGCTTGCCAGCGGCTCTGGCCAATTGCAGGTCGAGGCGGAGGGATTCCACTCCCTTGACGCCGGTTACGTGCCGCCCGGAGCGGAGTTGCGCCTGCAGACGGTGGCCAACCGCGACGAGCGCCTGCCCGGCGGCACCGCCTACCTGGGCTGGGACGAGGCGGGCGACCCCTTCGGCTGGTCCTTCATCGACCACGCCCCGGTTCGCGACACGGCACGGGCCGATCTCTATCCCGTCGCCATGCGGCGCGAGCCCTTCGCGGTCACCCTGGCCGTCGCCGAGGGTGGCGGGATGTCCTTCGTCTCGGCCGAGGCGCAGGGGATCGCCCACGACTCCTGGGACTCCCTGCTGCGTTACCTGGATGCTTCCCCCGAGCCGACTGTCGCAGGCCGGCTGACGCTGGACGCTACCCCCGGCACGCTCTTCCTGCGCACCGCGCAGGATCGCCACGCCAAGCTCGCCTGGGAGCCTGGCGCGGTGACCGCGATGTCGGGCTTCGTGCCGGGGCTGGATGCCTCCAGCGAACGGCTGCTTTCGCTGCGCTTCGTCTACCGTCCCGAGCCGGGCCGAGACCTGCCGTTCCAGCCGCCCCTCCATCCCGTGGAGCCGGTGCGCGCCGCGCTGCTGGCGACCCTGCCCGGGGAGGGCGAGCCCCATATGGGGCCGCGTGCCTACTGGCTGACGGTGACCGATGCTGAGGGCAGGGTACTCGAGCGGCAGCGCGTCGAGCTTGAGCCGGGCTCGCCGCTGGACCTGTCGAGCTGTGCCGTGGATGCGCCGCTGACGTGGCGCTTCGCGTCGCTGCGGCTGGCGTACGACGAGCAATCCCTGCCGAGGGTGGCGCTGACCTTGGACGGCAGGACCTTCGTGCATCATTCCGGCGCGAGGCTGGTGGGGCCGCGCGACGATACCGTCTTCGCGGTGATGGCCTTCGATACCGACTATCGGCGCCACGACCTGGAGGTTCGCCTGCGCGAGCTGCCCGCCGGTGCGAGCCCCGTCGGCTGCCTACCCTCGTCGTGAGCCGGGTAACGGCGCTGGTGGTGCGGGATAACGGTGGCCGCCTGCCGTCCCGCGGTTCAACCGCCTGCGCCGATGCTGAGCCGCAGGGCCTGCAGGCTGTCGAGCTCCAGGCGGGTCTCGTCGGAGAACACCGGATGGCCGATGACGCGGATGTCGAGGCTCGCCTCGGCGCCGCCGTAGGTCACCTCGGCGGTAACATGGGTGTCGCTGGCCAGGGGGGCCATGGGCGCGAAGTCGACGCGCCTGACCTCCACGGCAGTGAGGCCGAGGTCGTCGAGGCGCTGGTCGAGGGCGCGCTTGATCTCCACGTCGTAGTAGAAGTAGAGCCCGCCGTAGGCCAGGCCGCCCAGCGCGGCGAGCGTGAAGATGAAGCGGACCATGGCCGTCTCCTTGGTGACATTCCGGGTAGGGGTTCCTTAGCGTCCGCGTTTATACCACAACTGCAGGGTTATCGGGGCCGCCAGGCCCCTTCGCGGATCACCGGGCAGCCGGCCACCTCGCGGTTGTAGAGGTAGAGCCAGGCGGGGCCGTAGGCGGTGGCCTGGATGACGCGCTCGTAGTCGCCATGCTTCGGCGTCCGCACCCGGTAGTCCTCGAGCCGATCCAGCCCGGCCAGCAGCCGGGCGCTGACCTCGAACACCTCCACCTCGATGCCCCGCGAGGCCTCGGGCTTGGCCGCGGGATAGGGCCCGAGGTCGTAGAGGGTCGCCGAGGTGAGGCGGTCGGCCCCCAGGAAGTGGGCGCCTTCCAGCCAGTGGTGGTTGCGCAGCCCGCGCTTCAGGGTGCCGTAGACGGCAACCAGGGGCGTGCGGGTGATGGCGAGGGCGGGAGTGTGCATGGCGGGCCGGCTCCGGAACGCTGTCATGTACCTGTCGGGAGGATACCCCCGGCGCCTGGCTCGATGCCATGACATGCCAGGCTTCCGTTATCCAGGTTCAACGCCATTCCATGGCGGCCGTCGGTGAGACGCCCTGGGCCACGGCGGCGGTATGCTGGGCCTCCAGGGCGCGCCGGAAGGCCTCGCGGCCCTGCAGGCGTGCCCAGTAGTCGCGCACGCTCGGCTTGAAGCGTTCGTCCAGCCCCAGGTGGCTGGCCAGCAGCAGCGCGTAGCCCACCGAGACGTCGGCGGCGGTGAAGCGCTCGGCGCAGAGCCAGCGCTGGGTCGCCAGCCTGGGCTCCAGGCTCCGCAGCCGGGAGAGGAACCACCGGCTGTAGTCCTCCACCACCTGGGGCAGGCGGCGCTCCGGGGGTTCGAACTGGCCGTAGCGCAGCACCAGGGTCTGGGGGAAGGTCAGGGTCGCCTCGCCGAAGTGCAGGAAGTTGAGGTAGTCGCCGTAGGCGGGGTCCTGGCTGGCCACGT
The DNA here is from genome assembly GCF_029625235.1 of Halomonas sp. CKK8. Lineage (NCBI taxonomy): Bacteria > Pseudomonadati > Pseudomonadota > Gammaproteobacteria > Oceanospirillales > Halomonadaceae > Halomonas > Halomonas sp. CKK8. The sequence goes on from NZ_CP121193.1 coordinate 1,498,162, forward strand.
CCAGGCCGGCCTCGGGGTGGCGGGCGGCCAGGTACTGGCAGATTGCCGCCGACTCGGTCATGCGTACCTCGCCGTCGAGTAAGGCAGGCACCGTGCCCAGCGGGTTGACCGCCAGGAAGGCCTCGTCGTGCACCCGCGGCGGGAAGTCGTGCAGGATCAGCTCATAGGGCAACCCCAGCTCCTCGAGCATCCAGAGGGGGCGGAAGGAGCGGGCGCTGATGCAGTGGTGCAGGCAGATCATGGGCTCTCCTGGTGTGATCGTGATCCCCGTCGGGGCAGGCGATGGGAAAAGGCTACTATGCTGCCCTTAGCCTGGGTAGCTCACCCGCTGCCAACCCGAGAACTCCCCCCGCTGGCCAGAGGAGTCCGCCATGCACATCGCTGTCCTCACCCTCAGGATTGCCCTGCCGGGCTGCCGCTCGCTGAAGGAGAAGCGCCAGCGCATGGGCGGCCTTCATGAGCGTTTCGGACGCCAGCCGTCGATCGCGGTCTGCGAGAGCGGCGAGCTCGACCGCCACGATGCCAGCGAGTGGACCTTCGTGGTGGTGGGCACCTCCTCGCGGGACGTGGCATCGCTGTGCAGCGAGATCGAGGACAGGCTGCAGCGCACGGTCGACGGCCGGGTGCTGGAGGCCACCCGCGAGTTCCTGTGAGCCATAAGGGGCATTGCCAGCGGCCGGGGAACCTGCGGTAGCCTAGGGTCAGTCCTGACCAGTTGTGCAATGTCTATAGCCAGACCGGGAGGTCATCGCATGTCGCAACAAGCCTGCCTGGGCATCCTGCTGCCCGACGATGGCCCGGATGACTACGAGTGGTACACCCTCGGCGACGAGGTGGCCGGGCTGCCGCGGATCCAGGTGGGCAGGGTGCCAAGCGACGGCCACCATGCGCCGGTGGCGTTGCTGGCGCTGGGCGAGGTGGCCCGGCTGGCCCCGGTGGGCCGGACGCTGGTGGAGGAGGGCGGCGCCGAGGCGGTGGTATGGGCCTGCACCAGCGCCAGCTTCATCGGCGGGCTGGAGTGGGCCCGGGAGCAGAGTGAGGCCCTGGCATCCCGGCTGGGCGTGCCGGTCACCACCACGGCGCTGGCCTTCCATGAGGCGCTGGCGGCCCTCGGCCATGCCCGGGTGGACCTGCTCAGCCCCTATCCGGACGACGTGACCCTGCGGCTGGTGAGCTTCCTGAGGGAGGGGGCGTGACCGTGGTCAACGACAAGACACTGGACTGTCCCTATGCCGCCGATTCGCACCGTGCCGACCTTTGCACAGAGGTTCGCCGCTTCTGCGCCCGCTATCCCGATGCCTCGCGGCCGCTGCTGGTGCCCGATACGGCGGTCAACTCGCTGTTCCTGCGCGAGGCCCTGAGCCGCGAGACCGGCCGGGAGCTGCTGACCGCCAACCAGGTGACCCTGTGGGCCGGGCTCAGGCGGCTGGGTGCCGACCTGCCGGAGGGCCTGCTCGGCCCCCTCGCCGCACTCTAATCGCCTCAGGGTGCCGGGGCGGCGCATCCCGCCCCGGTGCGACGCTGGACGTTACCGGTTGTAGGGCATGGCCTCGCGCAGCCGCTGGCGCTGCTCGTCGGTGAGCAGGTCCTGCATCTGTTGATGCAGGCGCAGCTGCTCGGCCATCATCTCGCCCTGCAGCTCGGCCATGCGGGTGTGCAGTGCTTGCACCTTCTCGGGGTCGGGGCGCTCCTGCTGCATCTGGGTGAACATCTCCTCGCGCAATTCCATCATGCGGTTCATGCGCTCGACCTGAGCGGGACGGTGCTCCTGCATCAGCTCCCGCGCGGCGCGGCGCTGCTCCTCGTCGAAGAGCTGCTCCAGGCCACCCGGGCCGAAGCCCATCATGCCGGGTCCCATCTGACCCGGGCCGTAGCCTTGACCATAGCCTTGGCCATACCCTTGGCCATAGCCCGGCCCCATCATCATGCCGGGGCCCATCTGGCCCTGACCCGGGCCGGATCCTTGGCCATACCCTTGGCCATAGCCCGGCCCCATCATCATGCCGGGGCCCATCTGGCCCTGACCCGGGCCGGATCCTTGGCCATACCCTTGGCCATAGCCCGGCCCCATCATCATGCCGGGGCCCATCTGGCCCTGACCCGGGCCGGATCCTTGGCCATACCCTTGGCCATAGCCCGGCCCCATCATCATGCCGGGGCCCATCTGGCCCTGACCTGGGCCATAGCCGCGACCGTACCCCTGGCCCGGCCCCATCATGCCGGGACCCATCTGGCCCTGACCTGGGCCATAGCCATAGCCGTGACCGTACCCTTGGCCCTGGCCCGGCCCCATCATCATGCCGGGGCCCATATGGCCCTGACCTGGGCCATAGCCGTGACCATACCCTTGGCCCGGTCCCATCATACCGGGGCCCATCTGGCCCTGACCCGGGCCATAGCCGCGACCGTACCCCTGGCCCTGGCCCGGTCCCATCATCATGCCGGGGCCCATCTGGCCCTGACCTTGGCCATACCCCTGGCCATCCCGGGCATCGTCCATCATCCCCTGGGCGAGGGCGGTGCCGCTGGCGCCTGTTCCCACGGCCATGGCTAATCCGATGGCGAGCGACTGCTTGCGAAGGTTCATGAGGCATCTCCCTTGGGATTCATGTTGCCGGCGTGTCGTCGTGCCTGACCACCGCGGCGCCGAGTCCGCGGTGGTGACCTGCCCTCCAGCATAGTCCGTCAGGTCCCGGCCCCCTTGATGCATATCAATCAACCCGGAGGCATGTGGAACCTCGTGATGCGCGTCACGGCCGTGGACGCGCCTCGAGCCACGCGACCAGCGCATCCAGGGGCATCGGTCGGGCGAACAGGAAGCCCTGGAAGACCTCGCAGCCGTGATGCCTCAGGTAGTCGTGCTGGTCGCGGGTCTCGATGCCCTCGGCGACCACCCTCAGGTCGAGCTCGCGGGCCAGGGTGATGACCCCCTGGCAGATGGCGGCATCCTTGTCGCTGGCGGTCACGTCCCTGACGAAGGTCCGGTCGATCTTGATCTTGTCGATGGGCAGCGTGCGCAGGTAGCCCAGGCTCGAGAAACCGGTGCCGAAGTCGTCGATGGCGGTGCTGATGCCCATGCCGTTCAGGGCGTTGAGAATGTCGATGGCGCCCTCGGTATCGCGCATCAGGATGCCCTCGGTGAGTTCCAGCTCCAGATGGGAGGGCGGCAGGCCGGTCTCGTCCAGTACTCCCCTCAGGGTGGCCAGGAAGCTCGGCCGGTGGAACTGCATCGGCGAGAGGTTGACCGCCATGCGCCCCACTAGCAGCCCCTGGTCGACCAGGGTCCGGGCGTCGCGGCAGGCCCGCGCCATCACCCAGCGGCTCAGCGGAATGATCTGGCCGGTCTCCTCGGAGAGCGGGATGAAGTCGGCGGGGGAGATGAACCCCTTGACGGGATGGCGCCAGCGTACCAGCGCCTCCAGCCCGTCGACGCGACCGGCGGCATCGAGCAGCGGCTGGTAGTACAGCACCAGCTGGTCGCGATCGATGGCCTCCTGCAGTTCGTTGCGAAGCATCACCCGCTGGGAGAGCTTGCTGTCCAGGTCGCCGGTATAGCACTGGTAGGCGTTGCGCCCCTGCTGCTTGGCCTTGTACATGGCCATGTCGGCATGCTGGAGAAGCTTCTCGGGGTCCTCCAGGGGCTCGTCGTTGATGGCGATGCCGATGCTCGCCGAGATATGCAGCTCGTGGCTGTTGACCTTGTGGGGGCGGGTCAGCTCCAGCAGCAGGCGTTCGGCTACCTCCTCGGCCTCGCCGGGATGGTCGAGGTCCGGCAGCAGCAGCACGAACTCGTCGCCACCGAAGCGGGCCAGGGTATCTCCGGCACGCAGTCCCGCCGCCAGGCGCCGGGCGACGCTGATCAGCAGCTGGTCACCCACCTTGTGGCCCAGGGTGTCGTTGATCGGCTTGAACTCGTCCAGGTCGATGAACAGCACCGCCAGGATCTGAGCGTGGCGGCGGGCCAGGGCGAAGTCGTGGACCAGGCGGTCGCCGAACAGGGCGCGATTGGCGAGCCCCGTCAGGGCGTCGTGGGTGGCCTGGTAGGCCAGCTGATTCTCCTGCTCCTTGCGCTCGGAGATGTCGTTCATGATGGCCACGAAGTGAGTCACCGCACCGTCGTCATCGTGGACCGGCGAGAGGAAGACCTGATTCCAGAACGGCGAGCCGTCGCGGCGGTGGGCGCGCAGGGTGATCGAGAGGGTGCGTCCCTCGGACAGGGCGGCGCGGATCTGCGCGACATCCCGCTCGTCGGTGTCCGGTCCCCCCAGGAAGCGGGGCGAGTGGCCCAGCACGTCCCGGGCCAGGTAGCCGGTGATGCGGGTGAAGGCGGGGTTGACGTAGACCGCCGGGTGGCCCGGCTGCCGGGCGTCGGTGATGACCACGGCGTTGCTGCTGGCCTCCAGGCTGCGTTCCAGGATGCGCTGGCGCTGGACGGCGGCCAGGCGCTCGCTGATGTCCTTGGCGATGCCGAAGACCCCGTCGACATGGCCATCGACCAGGATCGGCAGGAAGGTCACTTCCAGGTCCTGGGGCGCGGCGTCCTGGCGGTGGTAGCGCATCGTCAGGCTGTCCGGCCGCCCGCTGGCGGCCGTCTGGAAGCCGGCCTCCACGCGCTGCAGGTCGGCGGCAGTCGTCGACTCCTCGTGCACGATGTCGCGGAAGGTCAGCCCCCGCCAGTCGCGCTCCCCCATCCCGATGATGGCCTGGGTCATGGGATTCAGGTTCCGATAGGTGCCGTGGCGGTCCATGGCGAACACCGCATCCGGATTCTGGGTGAACAGCGACCGGAAGCGCTGCTCGCTGGTGCTCAGGGCGCGCGCCTGTTCGTCGCGGATCGCCACCAGGGAGCGGCCGATGATCAGCTGGTAGGTGAGCAGCAGCCCAACCAGGCCGGCCCCGAGGGGCAGGCTGCCGGGCAGCGAGGCGAACAGCGGGGGCGTGGCGGCCGCGGTCAGGGTGAGCCGGGGCCCCTCGGGCAGGCGGGCCTCGGCGGTGGCCAGGTTGTGCCAGCCATCGTTCGGCGACGGGGCCGGCAGCACGCTGACCGGCTGGCCGGCGCCGGCGATGGTGATCCGGAAGTCGCCGGTGTTGCGGCGCAGTGTCTCATGGATCAGCACGTCGAGGTCGAAGGCCGCCAGCATCAGCTGGTCGCTGCCGCCGCTGGCGCGCACGGCCAGGGTGACCATCCGCGGCCGCGCGGGGTCGGGGAAGCGCCAGGCCATCTCGCTGCCCTGGCGCTCGATCTCGCGCAGCCAGGCCAGGGTCTCCGGCTCCACCAGCCGGTCCATCAGCCACAGCAGGGCCCGGGGGTGGCGGCCGCGGCGCCACAGTGACTGCTCCTCGCCGCCGAGGAAGGCCAGGGCCTGCAGGCTCGCCTCGTCGCTGAAGTAGTTGCGCGCTTCCTCCTCGCGGACCCGCTTGTCGGGAACGCCCCCGGTCGCCTGCCAGCGATTGGCCATGCGCTGGATGAGCTCGGCCCGTGAGCGGGTGACCTCCTCGAGACTTATCGCCAGGTTGCCGGCGAGCTTCTCGGCGTTGGCCAGCTGCTCGTTGTGCTGGGTCCAGCTGCCCAGCAGCCACAGGGCCATGCTCAGTGCGACGCCGGTCACGCCGACGGTGACGGCGCGGCGTGGCAGGGCCAGGATGGGCAGGGTCCGGTGTTCGGCGATGATCAGCATGCCGGCCCCCAGCACTCCGCTGAACAGGGCCCCCAGCAGGGTGAAGTCGTGGGCCAGCCAGGCGAGCAGGGGGCCCGTGTCGGGGCTCAGCAGGGCCGCCACCCCCAGCAGGCCGAGGACCAGGGCCAGCCCCCCGGCCGTGCGCCAGACGCGACGCCGCCACCGGCTCCCGAGCCCTATCGCGCAGCACAGCGCCACCAGCAGGGTCAGCAGCGCCGGGGTCGTGTTCAGCCGGGGCCGGCCGGTCAGCCAGGAGAGGCCGGCGTCATCGGCTCCCGCCAGGAGGTTGTGGCCCAGGCTGTAGCCGGCGAAGACCAGCATGCCGAGCAATGCCGCGACACGGCAGCAGCGGCTGCCGCGCACCACCCCGGTCAGGCCGCCGCCGATCATCAGGATGGCCAGCGAGCCGTCCAGGCTGATGTCCAGCTGCGGTGGCACGGGGAACCGCGGGAAGAGGTCGAGCAGCAGGCCGCCGAGGCCCATCAGCAGGCTTCCGGCCAGCAGGATCAGCAGGCAGGCCTGTAGGGCGAGATCGCGGTTGTTCAGCTCCATCCGGTCATCCATGTCCTGGTGTTATTGTGGTATTCATGGCCGTTATTGCATTGCACCAATCGGTCAGGATGGTCATCCTGAGGGGCAGGGTCCGGCTTGGCAAGCACCGGCCGCGGATGCACTCCGGGGGCTCCTTCAACCCTCGGTGACCCCCGGGTTCACCGGGCTGCCCGGCTCGGCCAATGAACCCACCTGCCCGTGTCCCCCAGCGAGGTATCGTCATGCTGCTCGAAGGCTCCTGCCACTGCGGCGCGGTGCGCTTCCGCGTCGACGCCCCCCACCCCTACCCCTATCAGCGCTGCTACTGCTCGATCTGCCGCAAGACCGCCGGCGGTGGCGGCTACGCCATCAACCTGGGCGCCCGTGCCGAGACCCTCGAGGTGGAGGGCGCCGAGCACACCCGGGTCTACCATGCAGTGATCGACGGCGAGCAGAGCGCGGGCGAGCGCCACTTCTGTAGCCGCTGCGCCAGTGCGCTGTGGGTCTTCGACCCGGGCTGGCCCGAACTGGTCCATCCCTTCGCCTCGGCGATCGACAGCGAGCTGCCGGTCCCGCCCGAGCGGGTCCACCTGCTGCTCGACAGCAAGGCCGCCTGGGTGGAGGTCGAGGCCCGCGACAACGACCGCTGCTTCGCCGGCTACCCCGAGGAGAGCCTTGCCGAGTGGCACCGGCGCCTGGGGCTGGAACGCTAGCGGCCCGGCGCGCCGGGACTGGCAGCGCGGTATGGCTGTGCCACAATGGCGCTGCCCCTATGGGGGCTGGGAGGTACCCGGCAAGCGAGGCACGATGAGCGATGCACGGCGAGAGGAGATTCGCGACGATGGCGGAACCGGCGGCAAGCAGGGAAGGGATCCCGGTGGGCATCAGCGCCTGCCTGATGGGCGAGCAGGTGCGCTACAACGGCGGGCACAAGCGTTCCCGCTACTGTCTGGAGGTCCTGCAGGACCGCTTCGCCTTCGAGCCCTTCTGTCCCGAGCTCGAGGCCGGCCTCGGCGTGCCCCGCGATCCCATCCGACTGGTGGGCCTGCAGGGCGAGGAGCCCCGCGTGCAGGGCACCCGGGACCCCAGCCTCGACGTCACCGAGCGGCTGGCCGAGGTCAGCGAGGACTTTGCCGCCCACCACCGTCACCTGCGCGGCTTCATCCTGATGAAGGGCTCGCCGAGCTGCGGGCTGGAGCGGGTCAAGGTCTACCACCCCAATGGCATGCCCAGCCATGCCGACTCGGGCGCCTTCGTGCGCGCCCTGCGTCGCCACTTCCCGGAGCTGCCGCTGGAGGAGGAGGCGCGCATGAACGACCCGGTGCTGCGCGAGAACTTCATCACCCGGGTCTACGCCTTCGACGACTGGAAGCGTCGGGTGGAGGCCGCCCCGAGCTATCATGCCCTGCTGCAGTTCCACAGCCGCCAGAAGTACCTGCTGATGGCCCACCACGTGGAGGCCTATCGTGAACTGGGGCGTTACCTGGCCGAGTCGAGCAAGCTGCCGCTGGAGGAGGCCATGGCCCACTACCTGCAGCGCTTCATGGCGGCGCTGGGCCGGCCGGCGACCCGCAAGACCCACGCCAATGCGCTGATGCACGTGCTGGGCTACCTCAGGGAGGCGGTGGACGCCGAGACCCGCCAGGACCTGCTGGCGGCCATCGAGGACTACCGCCTGGGGCACGTGCACCTGGTGGTGCCGATCCGCCTGCTGAACCACTACGTGAAGCGCCACGGCTCCGATTATATCCGCGAGCAGACCTACCTGGACCCGCACCCCTACGAGCTGGGGCTGCGCAATACCATCTGACGGTGTTCCCGGCCCTCGGAGCGGCTTTCTCAGTCAGGGCTGGCGCTCACCGCGGGTCGAGCGCAGCAGCACCCGGTCCAGGGCCCGGGTACCGAGCAGGCGCTTGAGGGTGCCGAAGAGGTGGGTCGGCAGGGTCACGTAGTAGCGCGCCCTGGGGCGCGGGCTCTCCAGGGCGTGAACCAGCTTGTCGACCACTGCCTCGGCGCCGAGGGTGAAGCGCCCGCCGCTGTCGTCACCGGCCAGCCGTGCCTCGACGGCACGGTAGGTGTCGGCATGGGCGCTGTGGGCGGTATCGATATGCGCCTTGAAGGCGCGGTAGGCATTCTCGCGAAAGCGGCTGGCGATGGGCCCCGGCTCGATCAGGCTGACCTGGATGCCGCTGCCGGTGAGCTCCAGGCGCAGGGTATCGGTGAGCCCCTCCAGGGCGAACTTGGAGCAGACATAGGCGCCGCGGTAGGGCAGGGCGGCCAGGCCCAGCACCGAGCTGTTCTGCACGATGCGTCCGTGGCCCTGGCGTCGCATCGCCGGCAGCACCCGGCAGGTGAGCTCGTGGGTGCCGAGCAGGTTGGTCTCGAGCTGGGCGCGCAGTACCTCGCGGCCGAGGTCCTCCACGGCCCCGGGCTGGCCGTAGGCGGCATTGTTGAACAGCGCATCGAGCCGCCCGCCGGTCGCTTCCAGCACCGTCGCGACGCAGGCCTCGATCGAGGCGCTGTCGTCCAGCTCCAGCGCCACGGCCGTGAGGCCCGAATCCCGCAGCCCGGCCAGGTCCGCCTCGCGCCTGGCGGTGGCGAACACGCGCCAGCCGCGGCGTGCCAGGGCGTGAGCGGCGGCGTGGCCGATACCGCTGGAGCAGCCGGTGACCAGCACGCTGCGGGGTGAGGCATCGGGAGAGACTGGCATCGGCGGGGCTCCAGGCAGGGGAACAGAAGAGGCCGGCGCTGCGGATGGCCGGCGAGTGCACCCCGCACTCTGTCGCCTGGCGCCCGGCCATGCAAGCCGGCCGCGAAGCCCCTACAATGCGCCCTTGTTCCGAGATCGAACCGCCATGCCCGCTATCCCTTCCCATGCCGAGCGCTTCGCGCGACTGACCGCCCTGCTGGCCGAGTGGCAGCCGCTGTGGCGGCCCATGCCGTTCCAGCATCGCCGGCTTCCCTGGGCGGAGGCGCATCCCGGGCTTGCCGACCGCCTGCGCTCACTCGATGACGACGCCTGCGCACGGCTGCAGGCCCAGCCCTTCACCGCCTCCCCCCTGGCCGAGCACCTGCCGGTGGCCGAGCTCGCCGCCCTGGTCGCGCTTCCCGAGCTGCCGGCCGAGGGAGCGTGCTTGCCCGCCGCCTGGGCCGAGCACATGGGCGGGCGCAAGTGGCAGCAGGTCGCGGCCTTCGTGCCTCGCATGGCCCCGTTGCCGGGGGCCTCGCTGCTGGAGTGGTGCGCGGGCAAGGGCCACCTGGCGCGGACCCTGTCGCGCCGCCTCGACCGCGAGGTCACCGGCCTGGAGTGGCAGGCCGCGCTCTGCCGTGACGGCCAGGCGCTGGCCGAGCGGCAGGGGGCTCGGGTGCAGCTGGCCCAGCAGGATGTGTTGGCCCCGGATGCCGCCCGCTGGCTCACGGCGGACACCCAGGTGGCGGCCCTGCATGCCTGCGGCGACCTGCACGGGCGGCTGATCGAGTTGGCCGCCGAGCAGGGCAGCGCCGTGACCCTGGCGCCCTGCTGCTATCATCGCACCGCGGAGGCGCTCTATCGGCCGTTCTCGCGACTCGGTCGCGCGCTGGTCACCGAACACGGCCTGTCGCTCTCCCGCGAGGACCTGGCCATGGCGGTGCAGGAGACCGTGACCGCCCCGCGCCATGTGCGCCGCCATCGCGAGCGGGCCAACGCCTGGCGGCTGGGCTTCGATGCCCTGCAGCGCCAGGCGCGGGGCCGGGATGCCTACCTGCCGGTGCCGAGCCTCGCCTATGGCCGCCTGCCCGAGAGCTTCGCGGGCTTCTGCCGCTGGGCCGCCGAGCGCAAGGGGCTGGACCTGCCGGCGGGCATCGACTGGCACGCCTTCGAGCAGGAGGGCCGGCGGCGCCAGGCCGAGGTCACTCGCCTGGAGCTGGTCCGCCACCTCTTCCGCCGCCCGCTGGAGGTGTGGCTGGTGCTGGACCGCCAGCGACGGCTCGAGGAGGCAGGCTTCCGGGTGGAACTCGGCACCTTCTGTGCCCGCGAACTGACCCCGCGCAACCTGCTGCTGCGAGCCTCGCGGGACTAGATCGTGGCCTCCTACACTGCAGGGGATTCCCTTGCGTGGAGGAACCTTCCCGGGAGGTGGGGCATGAGTGAGATCAAGACCTATCACGGCGCCTGTTTCTGCGGTGCCGTCCAGCTGAAGGTAACCGGCGAGCCGGAGGCCATGGGCTACTGCCACTGCGAGGACTGCCGCCACTGGTCGGCGGGGCCGGTGAACGCCTTCACGCTCTGGAAGCCCGAGGCAGTGGAGGTGGTCCAGGGGGCCGATACGCTGGGTAGCTACCACAGGACGCCGGCCAGCCTGCGCCAGTGGTGCCGCAGCTGCGGCGGGCATGTACTGACCGACCATCCCGGCATGGGGCTGGTCGACGTCTATGCGGCGATCCTCCCCGACCTGACCTTCGAGCCGGCCCTGCATGTCCACTATCAGGAGTCGGTGCTGCGCATTGTCGATGGGCTGCCCAAGATGCGCGACGTGCCTGCCGAGATGGGCGGTACGGGGGAGACCCTCGACGAGTGAGGTGATCGTGGGGCATCACTGCCCCTCCCGCGTCGCCAGCCAGGCCCGGAAGTAGTCCTGGATGCGCCCCAGGGTGCGGGCATACCAGGCCTCGTCCTTGGCCAGGGCGTTCTCGGCGTTCAGCGGATGGGTGGGCGTGTGCAGGCGCATGTCCACGCCGGTTTCGGGGTGGGTGGTGACAAGGAGTGCCGCCGAGCGACGGGCCGGGCCGTAGGGGATGTGACGCGACAGGTCGGCGAGGCGCTCGGTGGTGGTGGCGAAGCGCAGGAAGTCGCGGGCCGTCTCGGGGTTGGCGGCGCCGCGGGGGATCGCCCAGGTCTCGTGCTCCTGGACCTGGCCGTCCCAGAGGATCTCGATGGGCGCCCCGCAGTTGACCATGGCATCGAAGAAGCGGCCGTTGTAGCCCGAGGCCATCACCACCTCGCCCTCGGCCAGCAGCCGCGGCGGGGCGTCGCCGGCCTCCCACCAGCGGATCGCCTCCAGCTCGTCGAGGCGCGCCAGTGCCAGGTCCAGGCCGCGCCGCGTGCTCAGCAGGTCGTAGAGCTCCTCGTGGGGCACGCGGTAGGAGAGCAGCGCCCACTCCAGGTTGACCGCCGGGGTGCGCTGCAGCGCCCGGGGCCCGGGGAAGCGCTGCTGGTCGAAGAGGTCCGCGATGCTGTCGGGGCGCTTGCCGGGGAAGGCATCGCGGCGGTAGGCGACCACGGTGGCGAAGATGCTGTGGGTGATGGCGCAGCGCCCGAAGGAGTCCGGCAGGAAGTCCTCTTCCGGCGGCGTGCCGTCCGGGGCCGGCGACAGCAGCGCGGGGGAGAGCGGTTCCAGCAGCCCCTCCGCACAGGCGGCCATGGCCTCGCTGCGGGTCATGTCGATCAGGTCCCAGGGGACCTCGCCCTCGGCCACGGCGCGGCGCAGGCCCTCGAGCCCCCCGTCGTACTGCGCCACCTCGATGGGCGTGCCGGTGGCGGCGGTATAGGGGGAGAAGAGGGCGGCCTGCTGGGCGCGCTCGTAGGCCCCGCCCCAACTCAGCACGGTGAGGGCGTCATCGTCCGCCCGCCCGGGCTCGGCGGCGAACAGCGCCAGCCCCAGTAGCGCCAACCTCGGTGCGCTCGCCGGCCACCGGCTGCGCTTAACCCGTGCCATGTTCCTCACGCCTCAGTTCGTCGCTGTGCGCCAGGTAGGCACGGGCGATGCTCGACTCGAAGACCACGCCTCGGAAGGCGTCATCCGCGGCGGGGTCGATCACCGGCAGGGCCTCGCCGGTGACGTCCTGCAGCTCGGCCATGGCGTCCCACAGCGAGGTGTCAGGCTGCAGTACCGGCCGTGCCAGGGTCGCCACCTCGCCGACCCGCATCGGCCCCGTCGCCGATTCCCGGGCGGCCTCCAGGTCGGCCAGGCCCACGCAGCCCCGGTAGCGCCCTCGGCCATCGACCAGGTAGCCCTCGCCATGCCGGGCCCGGCACAGGGCGGTGACCGCCTCGGCCACGGGGGTCTGCGGGTGCAGGGTCACGCAGTCGTCGGTCAGGTGCTCGGCCACCGGGGTGGTGCGCAGCACGGCGCGCCCGCGCCCGGCGGAGAGGTCCAGGCCGCGCTGCTCGAGCTGGATGTCGAACAGCGAGCGGCCGAAGAGCTGGGCGGCGATGGGGCTGGCCAGGGTCACGCTGGCCAGGGCGGCGGTGGTCAGCGCATAGCTGCCGGTCAGTTCGAAGACGATCAGCAGGCTGGTCAGGGGCGCGCCGATCACCGGCGAGGTCACCGCCACCATGCCGCACACGGCATAGAACACGAAGGTCTCCTGGGGCGCACCGCTGAGCTGGCCGACCAGGCTCCCGCACAGGGCGCCGAACAGGGTGCCGATGACCAGCGCTGGGCTGAACACCCCGCCGCTGAAGCCCATGCCCAGGCAGAGTCCCGTGGCGGCGATCTTGAGCACCAGCACCAGCAGCAGCTCGGCGCTGCCGAAGGCGCCGGCGATGGTGGCGAAGCGCAGCGTCTCCTGGCCCATGCCGAGGATGTCGGGCACCCAGAGGGCGGTGAGGCCCAGCAGGGCACCGGCCAGGGCGGGGCGCAGCGACGGCGCGAGCGTCAGGGCGCCGGCCAGGCGCGTGACCCCGAGGATGGCGTGCATGTAGGCCCCGGCGACCAGCGCCCCCAGGCCGCCGATGGCCAGGAAGGCCACGAACTCCCAGGGACGGGGCACGGCGGTGTCGGCCACATGGAAGAGGGCACCGTGCTCGAGCACATTGGTGGCGATCACGTAGCCGACGAGGGCCGCCGCGGCCACCGGGGCGAAGGCACGCAGCGCGTAGTGGCGCAGCACCACCTCGTGGGCGAAGACGATGCCCGCCAGGGGCGCGTTGAAGGCGGTGGCGATGGCCGCGGCCACCCCGCAGGCGATGGTGATGTTGTCATCCGAGCGCCCCAGGTGCAGCAGCCGGGCGGCCTGCGAGCCCAGGGTGGCGCCCAGGTGCACCAGCGGGCCGTACTGGCCTACCGAGGCCCCGCTGCCCAGCGAGACCAGGGCACTCAGCGCCGAGATGCCCCCCGCCCGGGCCGGCAGCCGGCCGCGGCGGGTCTGCACCGCGGCGATCACGTCGGCCGGGGCATGGGGGCGCCGTTCGGGGATCGCGCGGTGCAACAGGCCGACCACCAGGCCGCCCAGCGCCGGCACCGCGACCGTGGCGGCCAGCAGCAGGCCAGGGTGGTTGAACATCATGCGGCTGCGCGGCGAGATCAGCAGCAGCTCGTTGAGGGCCAGCACGGCGCTGACGAAGGCCACGGCGGCGAGGGCGGCGACCGCGCCGACCAGCGCCCCCAGGAGCACGAGGCCCAGGAAGCGGACCACGGCCAGCGGGCCGCGACCGGAAGCGGGGCGTGCCGGAAGGGTGTCCATCCCCAAGGTGTAGGCGGCCCCTCGGCACAGGGCAAGTGATGTCCCGCCTGCCGGGGCCTGCTGGTGCGCCCTCCCGGGCGCGACGGGTCAGGCGGCCCGGGCGTGGTCGGCCGCGGCAAAACGATGGTGCAGCCAGGCGTTGATGTCGTCGGACTCGTAGAGCCACTCGGTCGGGGCGTCGTCGTGGGCGATCTTCAGGCAGGGCACCTTGACCCGCCCGCCACCCTCGGCGAGCTCCTGACGGTGGTCGGGGTCGCGCTGGGCATCGCGCAGCTCGATGTCCAGGCCCAGGCGGGCGATCTCCTTGCGCACCTTGATGCAGAACGGGCAGGTGCGAAACTGGTAGAGCGTCAGGTTGCGGCAAGCCTCGTCGACCCGGGCCTGTTCCTCCGGGCTGCGCTCGACGGCCTGGGGGGTGGAGAGCTTCTCGGAGACCAACATGACCGGCGCCAGCACCAGGCGCAGGCCGCGGAAGAAGGTACGAATCAGGATTCTCATCGGCGGTGGTGAACCTCGCGGACGATGGATGGGTCAGGGGCGCCCATGATGCCTGTCGTGGCCTCGGGTTGCGAGAACGTCGACGGGCCGCGACCCTGCCGGTCGCGGCCCGTCTGGCCTCCAGGTGGCTTTTCAGTGGTGGCGGCTGATCTGGCCGTGCGGGCTGGCGGTCATCAAGCGGTCGAACTCGCTGCCGCTCATGTGCACCAGGGTCTCGTGGTCACCGGCCTCGAAGTAGATATCGGGCTGGTGACGCAGCAGGTCATCGATATAGACCTGCAGGCCATAGGCCTGACCCACCGGGGTGGTCGCGCCGGGGTCGCAGTCCTTGAAGCAGTCGGCGATCTCGTCCTCCGAGGCGAGCTCGACCTTCTCGTGGAAGAGCTCCGAGAGCCGCTCGAGGTCGGCGTCGCGGGTGCTCGGAAGCACGGCCAGGCGGTAGCCCGTATCGCCGTGCAGCATGACCGCCTTGGCCAGCTGGTTGCCGGCAATGTGGACCTGCTGGGCGATGCGGCTGGTCGTCACTTCACGCGAGTGGGGGACCTCCTCGAAGTCGATGTCACAGGCTCGGAGGTACTCCCGTATCGTCATGGGCATGCTCATGACACTTCCTCCTTCGGCCACGCTGGGCCGGGAACGACAGTGATTGCCTCCCTTGCGTCGATGGTGCTTTCCATGCCTTCAGCATAGCCGTTCCCGACCGACGTCGGGATGCTCGATGTGGGCCAGCGGCTCGCCCTGCCGGGCGCTCAGCTCGCGGGGGGCGGGAAGCGTGCCAGCACCTCCTGGCGCTCGCCGTCGCGACGGATCTCCAGCGGCAGCAGGGTGCCGGGGGCCTGGCGGCCGATCACGGCGGTGAGGTCGGCGGGTTGCGCCATGGGCCGGCCGGCGGCGGTGACGATGACATCCCCCTCGGCGAGGCCGGCCGCCTCAGCCACGCTGCCGGGGGCAATGCCCTGGACGAGCACGCCCTCCGCGTGCTCGCCGATCAGCACGCCCAGGCGCGGTGGCTCGGGGGGCTGGAAGGCAGACTCGTCGCCCAGCACGTAGAGGGCATCGGCCCGGATCGCGGGCGGCTCGCAGTCGGGGCCCGGCGTCCAGGGCAGCAGGCTGCGATGGTCGCGAAGGCCCAGGTCGTCGAGCTGGTAGGGCACACCGTCGCCGTCGGCCAGGTGCCCCTGGCCCATCAGTCCCGCCACCAAGGGGCCCTGCGTGGCGGCATCGGCCAGGGCGGTGGCCATGGCGCGGTCCCAGACCAGCTGGGCCGCGATGAAGCGCTCGAGGTCCGCCGGGTCGTCGTCGCGGTCGGCATGCTCGGCGTAAATCGCCTCCAGCGACGCCCGGTAGGCAGGCGTCGCGGGGGCCGGGGGCGTGATGCCGAAGCGCTCCTGCTCGGGTACCGCCTCCCAGCCCTCGGTGGCCAGACGACCGCGCAGCGCCGGGGTGACGTTGAGCGCCAGCAGCGGGATCCGCTGCATGCGCGCGAAGTGGAGGATCGGCAGGTAGAGCTCGGGATCGAAGCCCCAGGCGCGGTACCAGTCGCTCTGCTCGAGAAAGGCCGCCTCGTCGAGCTCGCCGGCCACCCAGGCGTCGAGCGCCGGCTGTGCCTCCCGGGGCAGCATCTCCAGACCGATCACCATCCCCGGGCGATGGGCATGCAGGGCAGCCAGGGTGTGGAGCTGCCAGCGGTGGTGGTCGAGGCGGTCGTGCTGCTCCCCGAGCAACACCACGTCTCTCCCGGCGAGCTCCGCCATCAGCCCGGCGGTGGTCAGCGTCTCGCCGCCGGCGACCTGCCACTGTCCGGGTGCCGGGCAGTCGTCGGCCAGGGCGGCGAGCGGCGCCAGCCAGGCCAGGGCGCTACCGAGGCAGAGGGAGCGGACGGGGAAGGCGCGGGATCGCGACATGGGCGACTCTCGGTGGACGGGAACCCGCCCAGCCTACCCCGAGGCCAGGCGGGCGAAAAGCACCCTGGCGAGATCCCCCTGGCGGTGACGGAGCCGCGGCGCCTGGGCGATACTGGCGCCGGCGTCGTCCATGGTGGACGACCATCGACCAGCGGGGGAGAGAGGATGGGACCGTACCGGAGACGCGCCGCTTGCCTGGCGGCGACGCTGCTCGCCGGGCTGCTGCTCACGGGCTGTGGAGGAGAGACGCCGGCCAGCGAGGTGCCCCTGCCCGTGCTGGCCAACAATCCCGCCGCCCATGACGACAGCCGGGTCGCCACCCGCGGCGTGGTGCGCCACTTCGAGGACCCGCTGCACTACTGGATCGAGGACGAGGACCTCAACCGGGTCGAGATCTTCCCCCACGAGCGGATCGCGCCCCACCTGGGCGAGGCCGTGCGGGTCGAGGGTCACTTCCGTTTCTCGCCTCGTGAGGGAAGGCGGCTGACACTGGAGAGCGTCGAGCGCCTGGAGGGCGACTGATGCCAGCGGCCGGCGACGCGATCCGGAAGCGGCTGGGGGAGCGCCCCTGTCTCCCGCCGGGGCAGGGGCGCATCGCGGCGATCGACCTGGCCCGTGGCGTGGCCATCGCCCTGATGATCGTCAGCCATGCGGTGAGCGGGCTACTGGGCATCGGCCAGGTCCCGGCGTGGGGAATGGTACCCATCCACCTGCTCACCAAGTTCTCCTCGTCGCTGTTTATCACGGTCTTCGGCATTGCCCTGGCGGTGGCCTTCCTGCCGAAGACCGACGCCTCCGACTGGCCAAGGCGGCGCCTGAAACTGATGCTGCGCGGGGTCGAGGTGCTGTTCTGGTACAAGGTGCTCACCGTCGTCGAGATGCTGCCGCTCTACGCCCCCCAGGACATCCTCGACACCCTGCTCTACCAGCGCTTCCCCATCTGGGTGGAGATCCTCGGCTTCTACGCCATCGCCTTGTTGTGGATCCCCTGGGTACTGCCGCTCTGGCGCAGGATGCCGCTCTGGTCGCGGCTGGCCGCCCCGCTGGTCGTGGCGCTGCTGGCCGGCTGGCTGGAGCGCCATGTCGGCTTCTGGGGCATCGAGCCGCTCAAGGCGATCCTCGTCGAGGACGACGATCACTACACTTGGGGACAGCTCTCGCGGCTGCCACTGGTGATGCTCGGCCTGCTGATCGGCGAAGGGGTGCTGCGCTGCCGCGAGCGCGACGCGGTGCGCCACCGCCTGGTGTCGGCCCTGGCCGCGGTCGGCGCGGCCATGCTGCTGGGGTTCCTGGCGCTTTCGCTGCCCGAGCTCGACGCGGCGCTGATGGCGGTGGCCCGCAACGCGGGCAAGCACCCGCCGGGGCTCGCCTTCATGCTCTTCAGCCTCGGCGGGGCGCTGCTGGTGCTCGCCCTCTGCCTGGCGGGAGGCGCGCGGGCCGCGGCCTGGCTGCGCCCGATCACGGTGGTCGGGTCGGATGCCCTGGCGGCCTTCATCTTCCATATCGTGGTGATCTTCGGGGTCTTCCGCCTGCTGCTCGAGGCCTGGCAGGCCTACGGCTATCCCCAGGTGCTGGGCATCGGCCTGGCGCTGGTGCCGGCCACCGCGGCCTGGATCGCCCTGACCCGCTGGATCGGAGCGCGGTCATGAGGTGCTGGCTCGCTCGCCTGGTCGGGGCGGGGTTGCTCTCGCTGTGGGGGCTGCCGGGTGCTGCAGCGCCCCTCGAGTCGCGCCTGGCGGCACTGGAGGCCGGTTTTCCCGGCGAGCTGGGGGTGCACGTCCGGGAGCTCGACGGCGGACGGACCCTGGGCTGGCGGGACGAGGAGCCCTGGTACCTGGCCTCGCTGGTCAAGGTGCCGGTGGCCATCGAGCTGATGGCCCGGGTGGAAGCGGGGGCGCTGTCGCTCGACGACCGGCTGACGCTTGACGAGAGCGACTACGTGGACGGGGCGGGGCCCACCAACTGGGCGCCGCCAGGCACCCGGCTGTCGCTTGCGGTGCTGCTCGAGGCGATGCTGACGGTCAGCGACAACACCGCCACCGACATGCTGATTCGTCATCTCGGCCTCGCCGCGGTCAACGCGCGGGCCCGGGCCCTGGTGCCCGAGGGGCTGGGCCCGATCACCGCCCTGGTGGATGTGCGTCGTCAGGTCTACGCCCGGTTGCACCACCAGGCCTTTGCCCTGGACGGGCTCGACTTCATCGAGCTACAGAAGCGCGGCGACGACCCGGCGCGGCTTGACTGGCTGTCGCGGCGTCTCGGGGTGCCGCACTCGGAATGGCGGCTGCCGTCGCTGGATGCCGCCTTCGACACCTACTATGCCGGGCCTCTCAACAGCGGCCGGCTGGATGCCTTCGCCGAGCTGCTGGCCGCGCTCGCCGAGGGTCGGGCACTGGGTCCCGAGGCCACCGCGCGACTGCTGGGCCTGATGGCCCGGACCCGCAGCGGGGAGCGCCGCCTCAAGGCAGGCTTCGGGCCGGCTACCTCCTTTGCCCACAAGACCGGAACCCAGCGTCGGCGGGCCTGCGATGCGGGCATCGTCGACACCGGCGAGCGCCGCCAGGTGGTGGTCGCCTGTGTCCGCGGCATGGCGGAGGTGGCGATGGCCGAACGCGCCCTGCGCGACATCGGGCGCGTGCTGCAGGAGCACTGGTGAGCAGGCGCTCCTCTCCTGGCGCAGGGCTGGCGGGCCTGGCCTCACAGCCGGTTGCCGTCACGCGGGCGCCATGAAACACTGTTCGCAAAGAGTCCCCTTTCCCCGATGACATCCCCGAGCCCATGCATACCATGACCTCTTCCACGCTCTACCCCCTGGCCAGGCGCTGCCGTCCCCTGGCGCTCTCCCTCGCGCTGCTGCTCCTGCCGGCGGTGGCCCTGGCCGAGCCGGAGTGGCCCCGTGGCCACTACCCGCTGCCCGAGACGGGCAACATGGTCGGCGAGGTCTATACCGTCGAGACGCGCGAGGGCGAGACCCTGCTCGACATCGCCCGCGAGCACAATGTCGGCTACGAGGAGATCCGCAATGCCAACCCGGAGGTCAGCCTCTGGGCCCCCGACCCCGGCACCGAGGTGGTGATCCCGGCGCGCTACATCCTGCCCCCGGCGCAGCGCGAGGGCGTGGTGATCAACGTGGCCGAGCTGCGCCTCTACTACTATCCGGATACCGCCGAGGGCGAGACGCCCCGGGTGGAGACCTACCCCATCGGCATCGGCCGGGAGGGCTTCAACACCCCGCTGGGCGTGACCAAGACCACCATGAAGCTCAAGGACCCGGCCTGGTACCCGCCCGAGTCGGTCCGCCAGGAGGCCAGGGAGAACGGCGAGCCGCCGCCCGAGGTGGTGCCGCCCGGCCCGGACAACCCGCTGGGCCAGCATGCCATCATGCTCGACATCCCCGGCTACCTGATCCACGGCACCAACCGGCCAGACGGCATCGGCATGCGGGCCAGCCGCGGCTGTATCCGCATGATGCCGGAGACCATCGAGGCGCTCTTCTCGCGCATCGAGGTCGGTGAACGGGTCAACATCATCGAGATGCCGGTGAAGGTGGGCCAGGAGGGCCAGCGCCTCTACGTGCAGTCCTTCAAGCCGCTCGAGGAGCAGGAGAACGGCATGGGCGACCTGCTGGAGGCACTCGGCCAGTTGCAGGCGAACGAGGCGGCGGCCAACATTCCGGTGGACTATGCCCGGCTGCGCGAGTCGCTGGAGGCCAGCAGCTGGCAGCCGGTCGCGCTGGCACCCCTGCCGGAAGAGGCCATCGAGCCCGAGCCGCTGCAGTGGTTCGACGAGATCCTGGCCATGCGGCCCTGGCACGGCCAGCTGGAGACCCGCCAGGAAGGGTAACAACAGCCGGAAAAGGGATTTTCCGATACTCAGGGAAGGACGCTTATGAAGATCCCGCTTGCGTGGATGCTGTTCGTGTTGCTGCTGGCCCCCTCCGGCCTGGGCGTGGCTCAGGAGGAGGGCGGGGAGACCCGCTGGTTCAGCGTCGACTCGCTGAATGCCGGCCTCGGCCAGCCGCCCGACAAGGTCGAGCGCAGGACGCCGCGCGACGCGGTACGTAGCTTCCTGGAATTGACCAAGGAGGAGGACTATTCGGCCGCGGCCCATCTGCTCAACCTTCTCGACCTGGCCCCTGAGGAGCAGGCCGAGCGAGGGGCTGTGCTGGCCAGGCAACTTGCCGCCGTCCTCCAGCGAGGAGAGTGGATCAACGTCTCTGATATTTCCGCGCGTCAGGATGCCATGATCGAGGCTGGCGCGGATCAGAGTGCCCGCGTCGGCCAGGCACGACGCAATCTCAAGCTCGCCTCCCTTGAGCTCGATGGGCAGAGCTACGAGGTACGCATTGCCCGTTACCGGATGGGAGAGCAGGACCCCGTCTGGTTGATCGCCCCCGAGACGATCACCGCGATCCCCAAGCTCTACGAGAAATATGGCCCTTCCTGGCTGGAAGACCATATGCCGGAAGGTTTACAAGGATCCTTCGGCAAGTTGAAGCTCTGGGAGTGGTTTGCCATCCCGATCTTCCTGGCTATCGCCAGCGCGGTGGGATGGGTCATCCATGGCCTGATGGGCCTGCTGGCGAGCCGCCTGCCCGCGGGACTCACCAGTGTCTTCGCGCAGATGATCCGGCTGCCCATGGCCTTCATCACCATGTCGTTGCTGGCGCAATGGCTGCTCGACTATGTGGTCTCCTTTTCGGGCGTGGTCACCGCCATCTTCCGCGGGCTGCTGATCATCATACTGGCCTGGGGCGTGGGCCTGATTGCGGTACGGCTCGTGGATACCCTGCTGATCAGGATGACGCGTCGCCTGGTGGGTGAGATCGACGACTCCAAGAGTCGCGACGATCGTCAGTTGCTGACCACCCTCCATGCGCTGCGTCGCTTCGTGATCCTGGTCACCGTGACGGTCGTGGTGATCTATGTGATCGCCCAGGTCAGCCTCTTCGAGACCCTCGGCGTGACCCTGCTGGCCTCGGCCAGTGTGGTGACGGTGCTGGTGGGTATCGCGGGCCAGGCCGTGCTCGGCAACATCCTGGCCTCCTTCCAGATCTCGCTGACCAAGCCGATCCGTATCGGCGACCTGTTGGTCTTCGAGGACCAGTGGTGTTACGTGGAAGGCATCTACTACACCTTCATCCGCCTGCGGCGGTGGGACGAACAACGGTTGATCGTGCCGGTGAAATACTTCGTCTCCAAGCCCTTCCAGAACCTCTCCGCGAAGAACTCCAAGCAATACCGGACCATCGTGTTGACCCTCCACCTCAGCGCGGATGTAGCGACCCTCAGGGAAAAGTTCAAGGAGTTCGCCATGGCCGAGGAGCAGGTTATCGACCACCACAAGCTGACCTGCTTCGTCACGGGGCAGCACGAGGCCACCCAGGAGATTTCGTTCTACCTCATGGGTCCCGAGACCTTTGAGGCCTGGGAAGCGGAGATGAAGGTCCGCGAGAAGCTGCTGGCCTTTATCCGTGACCATCATCCCGAATGGTGGCCCAGGGGAGTGGTGGTGCTCAGCCACCACGACATCACCCGGGGCGACACCCCGCCCAAGCGACGGATCCGGCGACCAGCCACGGTGGAGGAGGTCGACGAGACGCCATCTCCCGAGGGCGAGCCATCGTCCGAATAGGCCGGAGAGGGCAACCCCGATGTGCCCCTCGGCACCATTCTGAAGGGCCATTTTTTAGGACCATCTTGAAGGGCCGTCCGGTGCTGCCGGACGGCCCGGTCCCTGCCGCGCCTTCTTCGTCCTCCGTCGCCTCGTCAGGGGCGACAGATGAAGTAGTCGTTCTGGATGTCGTGTTCCAGCTGGTGGACCCGGATGTCGCGAAAACCCGCCTCCTCCAGGTAGGCCAGGGCCCGCTCGCGGCCCCACATGGTGCCGAGCCCCTCGCCGCCCTGGGCCAGCGAGACCGTCATGCAGTGGCTCACCGAGACGGCATAGAGCATCGTCCCCAGCGGGTGGTCGCGGTCCAGGTGGTGGTGGCTCGAGGCGTGGATGTCCTGGACCAGGTAGATGCCGTCAGGCGCCAGGCTGCGATGGATGCCCGCGAGCAGGCGACGCGGCCGGGCCTGGTCATGGATGCCATCGAAGGTGGTCACCAGGTCGAAGGCACCGGGCTCGGCGCTGACATCGAAGTCGCTCAGGTCACGGACCTCGAAGGCCAGATTGTCGAGCCCGGCCCGCTCGGCCTGGTCCCGCGCCCAGGCGATGGCCTCGTCGGAGAGGTCATAGCCGACGAAGTGGCTGGCCGGGAAGCGCTCGGCCATGGCCAGCAGGGCGCGGCCCCGGCCGCAGGCGCAGTCCAGCACCCGGATACCGGCATCGAGCCGCTCGGTGAGCCCAGGCGCCAGCGGCAGGATGGCGTCGAACAGTGCCGGCAGCACGGTCTGGCCGCTGTCGCTGGCCATTACCTCCTGGAAGCGCGGATAGCGCGAGTAGGGCACGCCACCGCCCTGGCGGAAGCAGCGGACCACGTCATCCTCCACACTGCCCAGCAGCGAGATAAACTGAGCATAGACGGCGAGGTTGGCCGGGCCCCGGTCGGTGAGCAGTTCGGCGTGGGCATCGGGCAGGCGATAGGTGCCGGCGGCCGGGTCGGTGTCGATCACGCCGCCGGCGACCATGCCGCCGAGCCACTCGCGCACGTAGCGCTCGTCAAGCCCGGTGCGCTCGGCCAACTCCCGGCTGGTGAGGGGCGCCTGGCCGGCCAGGGCCTCGAAGAGGCCGGTGCGGTGGCCGATGGCGGTGAGCAGCATCAGCCCGCTCTCGTTCAGGGCATTGACCAGTCGGGCCTCGAAGGCGCCGCTGTCGGCCTCGGCCACGGAAAGGGAATGGACGTTGCACATGGGTGTTCTCCTGCTTGTTGTTGGGGTGCAGGAGAACGGTACGGCGGAAGAAGAGCGTCAACGAAAGGGGAATGCGCCGTAAAGGGGTGTTTTCTGCCATGACCACGCTATCCACCACGCAAGTCGCCATCCTGGCGGTACCCGAGACTACCGCCAGCACCCTGTATGGCATGTTCGACCTCTTCGGGTCGGCCGGCCGCGACTGGGGGCTGCTGATGCACGGTCGTCCCGGTGCGCCGCTGCTGCAGCCGCTGATCGTCTCCCGCGACGGTCGCGGCTTTCGCACCCGCAACGGGGCCTGGATCGAGCCGGACGCGGCCCTGGTCGACTGTCGGGCGCCGACGGCCATCTGCATTCCCGAGCTGCTGGTGGTGCCTGGCGCCGAGCTTGCGGGGCACTACGACCCGGAGCTGGCCTGGCTGCTGGCCTGCCATGGGCGCGGGGCCTTGCTGGCCGCGGCCTGCACCGGCTCGCTGCTGCTCGCCGAGTCGGGGCTGCTCGCCGGGCAGGACGCCACCACCCACTGGGCCTACTGCGATGCCCTGGCCCGCCAGCATCCGGAGGTGTGCGTGCATGCCCATCGCGCCCTGGTGGTCAGCGGCGAGGGGGGCCGCCTGATCATGGCCGGCGGTGGCACCACCTGGATCGACCTGGCGCTGTTCCTGGTGGCCCGGCTGGTGGGGGTGGACGAGGCGATGCACCTGTCGCGGATCTTCCTGATCGACTGGCACCACGAGGGCCAGCAGCCCTATGCGGCCCTGACCACCGCCCGGCAGGTGGAGGACGCGCTGATCAGCGAGGCTCAGGTGTGGGTCGCCCTGCACTACGACACCCACTCGCCGGTGGCCGGCATGGTCCGCCGCAGCGGGCTGACCGAGCGCTCCTTCAAGCGTCGCTTCAAGGCCGCCACCGGCATGACGCCCATGGACTATGTGCATACCCTGCGCCTCGAGGAGGCCAAGCAGATCCTGGAGAGTGGCGACGAGCCCATCGAGGCGGTGGCCGAGCAGGTCGGCTACGCCGACCCGAGCTTCTTCCGGCGCCTGTTCGGCCGGCGCGTGGGGCTCATCCCGCGAGAGTATCGCCGGCGTTTTCGCGGCCTGCGCCTGACGCTGCAGTGACTCCCGCGCCGCTCCTCAGGTTCCTGAACTGTCCGCCTCCGGCGCCGGGTCGCTCTCCTCGCGCCTGGCGGGGCGGCGCGCCATCACGGTGATCTCCACGTGGGCGCCGCCATAGAGGCGGAGCGACTGGGTGCAGGTGCGTGCCGGGTAGCGATGTGCGTCGAAGAACTCGGCGTAGGCGGCGTCCATGTCGCGGATCATGTCGAGGTCGGTGATGTGCACGTCGACCCGCACCACGTCCGCCATGTCGCAGCCGGCGGTGGCCAGCATGCGCTGGAGGCTGCGCATCACCAGGCGGGTCTCCTCGGCCATGTCGCCGATCACCGTCTCGCCGCCCTGGATATCCTCGGCGGTGAGCCCCGAGAGGAAGACGTAGTCGTCGTCGATCACCATATGGCTGCCGGGAAAGAGCGGTAGGGGCAGGGTGGCATCGTTGTGGTATTGCGGCATGGTGGCGCACTCCGGAACGGGTGGGTCGTCATCTGGTCAAGCGTCGTCCAGGCGCACACGGATTTCCATCCCCGTGCGCTTCCATGCCAGTCCTCCAGCCTGGTGCGATGCTCCTGCTTATCGACGATGAAGCCCCCACTGACCCCATGCCGTTGCCCGTGCGGCGTTCTCGCGCCTGACGGCTAAGCTTGCAGTGAGCATCCCGGGCGAGACAGCCAGCGTCATGAATCACGATGCCACCATCGAACGGCTCTATCGGCAGCACTCGCGGCGTGTGCTGGCGACGCTGATTCGCCTGCTCGGCGACTTCGAGCTGGCGGAGGAGGCGCTTCAGGAGGCCTTCATGGCCGCCGTGCAGCAGTGGCCGGCGCAGGGCGTGCCGGAGCATCCTGCCGCCTGGCTGATCCGCACCGGCCAGCGGCGCGGCATCGACCAGATTCGCCGCCGCCAGACCTCACGCCAGCATGTCCATCTCGTGGCGTCCGATGAACCGGCGGCGAGCCTCGACGAGCGCAGCATCCAGCACGACCCGCTGAGGCTGCTGTTCACCTGCTGTCACCCCGGCCTGGCCCTGGACGAGCGGGTGGCCCTGACCCTGCGCGAGATGTGCGGGCTGACTACCGAGCAGGTGGCCAGGGCGCTGCTGCAAAGGCCCGCCGCCCTGGCCCAGCGCATCGTGCGGGCCAAGCGCCGGGTCCGCGATGCCGGCATTCCCTACGAGGTCCCGGATGCCAGGGAGCTGCCGAGGCGACTGCCCGATGTGCTGCGAGTGATCTATCTGGTCTTCAACGAGGGCTACTCGCAGAGTGCCGGCGATGCCCTGGTCGACGTCAGTCTCTCGGCCGAGGCCATGGAACTGGCCCAGGCGCTGGCCCGGCTGCTGCCCGAGGGGGAGGTGTACGGCCTGCTGGCGTTGATGTGGCTCCACGACGCCCGACGCGACGCCCGCCAGGGGCCGTGCGGGGAGCTGGTCCCCCTGGAAGAGCAGGACCGTGGCCGCTGGGACCGGCAGCGTATTCACGATGGCCTGGCACATCTCGGCCAGGCACTGGCGCTGACGCCCACCGGCCCCTACACGCTGCAGGCTTCGATCGCCGCCGAACATGTCCGCGCGTCCAGCGCCCAGGCGACCGACTGGGGGCGGATCGTGATGCTCTACGAGGCGCTATATCGCCAGCAGCCCTCGCCGGTGATCGCCCTCAACCGGGCGGCGGCGGTGGCCATGCGCGACGGCCCGGAGGTCGGCCTGCGCCTGCTGGAGGCGCTGGAGGCCCACAAGGCGATCGTCAACTACCACCTCTTCCATGCCGCCCGGGCCGACCTGCATCGCCGTGCCGGCCCCCCTCGGGAGGCCCGGCTCGCCTATGAGCGGGCCCTGGCGCTGACGTCCCAGCAGCCGGAGCGTCGCTTCCTGCAGCGCCGGCTGGCCGAACTGGCCTCCTCGTCGCGATAGAAAAATCGCGCGGGTCTGTCGATCTGCACCGCCGTCGCCCGACTCAGGGAGGCAACCAGCCAATAGAGGTGGAACTCATGCGATACATGCTGATGCGCAAGGCCGACCCGGCCACCGAGGCCGGCGAGCTGCCAGGGCAGGGCGTGCTCGAGGCCATGGCCGACTACAACAACCGGATGCTCGAGGCGGGGGTCTTCATCACCGGCGACGGGCTGCGACCCAGCCGCGAAGGCTGCCGGCTCGAGCGGCGCGACGGGCAAGTGCGGGTCACCCACGGCCCCTTCGGCGACACCGGGGAGCTGCTTGCCGGCTACAGCGTGCTGGAGGTGGACTCGCTCGAGGCCGCCATCGAATGGGCCCGGCAGTGGCCCGCCGAAGACGGCAACGTCACCCTGGAGCTGCGCCGCTACTTCAGCCTGGAGGACTTCGAGCCCGGCCCCGGCCTGGACAAGCACCGCGCCATGGCGCGCCTGCCCAGCGAGCTCAACGTGCACCTGTGCTTTCCTGGCAACTGCCGCGAGGCCATGACCTTCTACGCCGAGGTCACCGGCGGTCGGCTGGAGGCACTGATCACCTTCGGCGAGACGCCGGCCGCCCGGGACACCCCGCCCGAACGCCACGACCGGATCATCCATGCCTCGCTCAACATTCGCGGCCGCCGCCTGATGGGCGCGGACATGGCCGGCGACTGCTACCAGCCGCCGCAGGGCGCCCAGGTGCATCTCGACTACGAGACGCTCGATCGGGCCGAGGCGGTGTTCAACCGGCTGGCCGAGGGCGGTGAGGTCACCATGCCCTTCGGCGCCACCTTCTGGGCGCAGGGGGTCGGCATGCTCACCGACCGCTTCGGCGTGCACTGGATGATCGGCTGCCAGACTGGCCAATGTCCGATGAGCGAGGAGGAGAGCCAACCATGAAATACGCCGCGCTGGTCTACTACCAGGAACGCCTCATCCAGGCCATGAACGAGCAGGAGTGGCACGACCTCAACCAGGAGTGCCTGGCCGGGGTGGAACGCCTGACCGACCAGGGGCACTTCCTGGCCGGCCAGGCGCTGCAGCCGGTGGAGCGCGCCGCCAGCGTGCGGGTGCGCGATGGCGAAGTGCTGGTCTCCGACGGCCCCTTTGCCGAGACCAAGGAGCAGCTGGCCGGCTTCTACCTGCTGGACGCCCGCGACCTCAACGAGGCCCTGCAGCTTGCCAGCCGCATTCCCCCCGCGCGGTTCGGCACCATCGAGGTGCGCCCGGTGCGGGAACTTCCCCCTCGAGATACGGGAGACGCCTCATGACCTATGTCGATGGATTCGTTGCCGCGGTCCCCACCGCCAACCGCGAGCGATACCTCCAGCACGCCCGCGACGCCGCCGTGGTGTTCAAGGAGCACGGCGCCCTCACGATGGTGGAGTGCTGGGGAGACGATGTGCCGGAGGGCAAGCTCACCTCCTTCCCCATGGCGGTGAAGTGCCAGCCCGACGAGACCGTGATCTTCTCCTGGATCACCTGGCCCTCCCGTGAGGTGCGCGACCGGGGCATGGCCAAGGTCATGGGGGACCCGCGCCTGCAGCCCGAGGCGAACCCCATGCCCTTCGATGGCAAGCGCCTGATCTATGGCGGTTTCGACGTGGTGCTGGACGCATAGTATTGGACGCATAGTGTTGGACGCATAGTGGTGGACACTTAGTCCTGGACGAGCAGGGACGGGCGCATGGCGGGGGCGGACAGGCCTGCCCCCTGCCATCGACCAATGGGCCGGGCGCCTCCGGCATGGTATTGCTGGTGGCCGAGCCAATCACCATCAGGACCCCGTGATGCCCCAGGCCCCCGACTTCCCGCCGGCCAACCCCGATTATCGCACCGAGGTGGAGCGTATCCTCCAGGCGGCGCCCTTCATCCGCTCGCTCGGCGTCGAGGCCGTGGAGATCGCCCCGGGCCTGTGCGTGACGCGCCTGGCGGTGCGAGAGGAGCACCAGCAGCAGGATGGCTTCGTGCATGCCGGCGTGCTGGCCACCATCGCCGACCACACCGCCGGCGCCGCGGGTGCCACCCTGATCCCGGCGGGCGCGATCGTGCTCACCGCCGAGTTCAAGATCAACCTGCTGCGCTCGGCCCGCGGGCGCGAACTTCGCTGCGTGGGGCGGGTGCTCAAGCCCGGGCGCACCCTGATCGTCGCCGAATCCGAGGTCTACGCCGGCGAGGAGGGCGCCACCCTGGTGGCCAAGGCCACCGTGACCCTGGCGGTGGTCACGCCGCGCTGATGGTGGGGGAGCGCATGACCGAGATCCGTCCCGCCGCGACCCTCGCCCTGGTGCGCGATGGCGACAGGGGGCTGGAGGTCCTGCTGCTGCAGCGCACCTGGCAGGCGGCCTTCCTGCCCGGCCACTTCGTCTTCCCCGGCGGGGCCGTCGACCCCCAGGACCCGGACGTGCGCGCCTTCACCTCCGGCCGCGGAGACGCCGCCATCAGCCAGACCCTGAGCCTCGACGAGGGCGGGGCCGACTACATGATCGCCGCACTGCGCGAGTGCCTCGAGGAGGCGGGCCTGCTGCTGGCCGTGGACGGCCAGGGACGCCTGCCGCCGGGGGACCATCCGGTGCTGACCGAAGGGCGCGAGGCCCTGCGACGCGAGGCGACCAGCTTCCATGCGCTGTGCAAGCATCATGGGCTGGTGCTGCCGCTGGACCGGCTGGCCTACCTGGGCCACTGGGTCACGCCGCGGGGCGCACCACGACGCTTCGACACGCGCTTCTTCGTGGCCCTGGCGCCGCCGGGCCAGCAGGCGGCGCACGACGGCAGCGAGACCATCGACCACGCCTGGCTGACCCCCGCCGAGGTGCTGGCCGCGCATCGCCAGGGCCGCATGGCGCTGGGCTATCCGACCCTGCGCACCCTGCGTCTGCTCGCCGACTTCGCCACCGCCGAGGGGCTGTTGCGCCATGCCCACGCCAACCCGCCGACGCCGCGCCCCAGCCGCCCCTGGCCGGCCCGCAAGGGCGGCGTCGCCTGGCAGGTGGAGCCGGATGCCCCGGCCTATGCGGAGGTGCGCCGCCTGGACCCCCACCGGCGGGGCACGGCCAGCGCCGAGATCGCACCCGGCCGGCCTGTCGAATTGGCGCCGGGGGTGACCCGGGTGACGGCGCCCAACCCCGGCGCGATGACCGGCCCCGGCACCAACAGCTACCTGCTCGGCGACGGCGATGACCATCTGGTGATCGACCCCGGCCCCGCGGATCCGGCCCACCTGAAGCGGCTGCTGGCGCTGACCGCCGGGAAGATCTCCCGGGTGCTGGTGACCCACACCCATGTCGACCACTCGCCGGGAGCGGCCTGGCTCAAGGCGCGCACCGGCGCCCGGCTGGTGGGCCTGCCGCCGCCGCCCGGGGCCAGTCAGGACGCCGGCTTCGTGCCCGACCACCGGCCAGCCCACGGCGAGTGCCTCGAGACGCCCGCGGGCCCGCTCAAGGTGCTGCATACGCCAGGCCACGCCTCCAACCACCTCTGCTACCTGCTGGAGCCCGCGCGGCTGCTGTTCTCGGGCGATCAGGTGATGCAGGGCTCCACGGTGGTGATCAACCCGCCGGACGGCGACATGGCCGCCTACCTTGCCGCCCTGCAGGCCCTGGGCGAGGAGTCCTTCGATACCATCGCCCCGGGCCACGGCTTCCTGATCGGCGAGGCCCACGCCGCCATCGACTTCCTGGTCACCCATCGCCTGGCCCGCGAGCACAAGGTGTGCCGGGCCCTGGCGCGCCACGCCCCGGCGAGCCTCGAGGCACTGACACGCCACGCCTACGACGACGTGCCGGCGGAGAAGCTTGGGGTGGCGGCGCGCTCGGCGCTGGCCCACCTGCTCAAGCTGGAGGCCGAGGGGCGCGCCGCGCAGCAGGCGGGGCAGTGGGTCCCGCGGGAGGACTAAGGGCGGGCTCGCGGCTGGGCGGCCTTCAGGACGAGTCGCCTGGCCTAGGCCCAGCGCTCGTCGGCGGTAAAGGCCACGGTGAACCAGCGCCGCTCCGGCGGCGGGCTCAGCCCGGCGCTGATCTGCTCGCGGATCTCGTCGAGCACGGCGATGCCCTGGCCCTGCCCGTACTCGGGCGTGGTGACGATATGGATCTCGATGTAGTGGCCGCGTCCGGCCTTGGCCACGTGGCTGTAGTAGCGCAGCAGCCCCTCGCGCGCCATCACCGGGGCCATGGCTGAATGCACCTCGCGGTCGATCTCGCTCGGCGCGATCAGCAGCACCTCCTTCATGGCGCGACGCACGATGCCGATGGGCACTGGCATGAAGCTGGCCGTCAGCACCATCAGCAGCACCGAGTCCACGTAGGGGGTGAGGTGCGCCCAGGCGGTGCCCTGCAGGAAGCGGGCGATGATGAAGGCCACCAGCAGCGAGGTGGTGATCAGCGCCGCCATCAGCCAGCCCTGCATGTCGATGTGCACGAACTCCGAGTCGGCCGTGCGATTGATGCGCCGCTGGTAGGCGGTCATGGCGAAGCAGACGATGGCCACCACCACCGCATAGCCGATCGCCAGGTCGAAGGCGAGTTCGCGGCCGCCCTCGCGCAGGTCGAGCAGGGCGGTGAGGAAGGCATAGAAGCAGAGCAGCATCAGGATGCTGCCGTTGAGCGCCGCTACCAGCGGCTCCAGGTGCCAGTAGCCGTGCTGGAAGCGCTCGCTGGCCTCGCGCACGGCGAGCCGCGCCACCAGCAGCGCCAGCCCCGACATGGCGGCGTCGATGGTGGAGAAGACACCATCGAAGAGGATCGACTGCGAGCCGGCCAGCAGGCCGAAGGTGACCCCGAGGCTTGAGACCCCCAGGGTCATGAGGATGGAGAGCTTGAGGGCGCGCTGCTCGAGGGTGGCTTGCATGACGGGTCTCTGGGGCGGAAAGCCTTCCAGTCTAGCCGAGCGGGGTGGGGCGGGCGAGGGGGCGACGATGGCCGCTGTCGTCGCCTCAGCGCAGGTAGTAGTCCACGGTGGTTACCACCCGCACCGTCTTCACCGGCTGTTGCGCCTCGGTGATGCCCATGGCCTGGTCCCGCGCGCGGATCTCGAACACCCCCTGGTTGGCGCGGCGCAGGTCGCCCACGTCGGCATCGGCGTCGCGGGCGAACTGCTCGGCGGCCTCCCGCGCCGCCGCGGTGGCCTCGGCGATCATCTCCGGCTTGATGTCGTTGAGCCCGCTGAACAGATAGAGCGGGCCGCCGGGGCCGTAGTCGGAGGAGAGCACCACCCCGGCGTCGAGCAGCTCGCCCACCGCCTGGGCGGTGTCGCGGATGCGCGCGATCTCCTCGCTGCGCACCGTCAGCGTCTGGTTGATGATGAATTTCTGCTCGCGATCACCGCCCTGGTAGGGATTGGCGGCAGTGTCGTTGACATTGAGGCGCTGCAGCTCCACCTGCGCGGTATCGATGCCGTGGTCCTCCAGGAAGGCGAGCACCGCCTCGCGGCTGGCACTGGCCTCGTCGCTGGCCTGCTGCAGCGTCTCGCCGGTGGCCACGAAATGGAGCGGCCAGAGGGCGAGGTCGGCCTGAACTTCCCGTTCGGCCAGGCCCTTGACCGTGACGTAGCGGTCGCCGGTGCGCAGGCCGATCAGCCCCTCGGCGACCAGCGACGCCGCCACGATCGCGGCGATACCCAGAATCAGGGCGGGGAGGACTTTCATGACGGCTCCTTCTGCAGGATGGCCGGCCAATGGCCAGCAGGGGCGGGAGGCACCGCACCCGATGCCTCCATGATACGCCAAGGCTGCAGGATTTGGCCGTCAGTCCGCCGTTCCCCGCAGGCTCACTCGGCCCCGGCGCTGGCCACCGAACTGGACACGATGATGCCCTGTTCCCGCGCCATGGCATAGGCCGCCCGGGGGCCGGCCCACAGCGAGGGCAGCAGCACCAGCGAGACGGGAATCGCGGTGATCACGATGAACTGCTGCAGCGCGCCGATCTGTCCCGCGCCCATGTAGAGCAGGATACCCGCCATCAGCGCCATGGCGATGCCCCAGAAAGCGCGTACCAGCGGGCTCGGCGCGTCGTGGCCGGCGCACACCACGGCGATGGCGTAGCTCATGGAGTCGCCGGTGGTGGCCACGAAGATGCTGGTCAGCAGCAGGACGGCCAGCGCCATCAGGGACCCGCCCGGCAGCGCCTGGGCCACGGTGAGGGTTGCCACGTCGAACTGGAAGTTGTTCAGCGCCTCGGCGAGGTCGATCGCTCCAGTCAGCTGGTAGTGGATGCCGGAGCCGCCCAGCAGGGTGAACCAGATCGCGGTGGCCACCGGGGCCATCACCGCTACGGCGAGGATCATCTCGCGGATGGTGCGCCCGCGGGAGATGCGTGCCACGAAGATCGCCATCAGTGGCGCGTAGCCGATGAACCAGGCGAAGAAGAACACCGTCCACCACTGCATCCACCAGGCCGGTGCGGTCTCGGCGCTCATGGTGGCCATGGTGAAGAACGACGACAGGTACTCGCCGAAGCCCTGGCTGAAGGCGTTGACCAGGAACAGGGTGGGGCCGGCTATCAGGATCACCGCCGCGATGGCCAGCGCCAGGAAGACGTTGAAGCGCGACAGGAGCTGGATGCCCTTGTGGATGCCGGTCATCGCCGAGGTGACATAGACTCCCGCCAGCAGCACCAGGATACCGAGCTGGGTGGCGTAGCCCTCGCTGACGCCGAACAGCTCGTGCAGGCCGAAGCTCATCTGGGTGGCGAGGAAGCCGATCGGGCCGACGGTGCCCGCGACCACGGCGATCACGCAGCAGGCATCCACCACGCTGCCCAGCGCGCCCTTCATGACGCGCTCGCCGAGCACCGGGTAGAGCAGGGTGCGCGGCTGCAGCGGCTGGCCCTTCACGTAGTGGGCGTGGGCCAGCACGATGGCGGAGAGCGAGCCCAGCACCGCCCAGGCCAGGAAGCCCCAGTGCATGAACGACTGGGCCAGGGCGCCGGCCACGGCCTCGGCGGTGCCCGCTTCGGTGTCGAAGGCCGGCGGGGTTACCACGAAGTGGTAGACCGGCTCGCCCGCGGCGAAGAACACGCCGCCCCCGGCCAGCAGCGTGCACATGATCATCGACAGCCACTTGAAGGTGCTGATCTGCGGGCTATCCAGGTTGCCGACCCGGGCGCCGGCCGCTGGCGAGATGGCCACGCCGATGGCGATCAGGAAGGTCAGCAGCAGCAGGAGCTGGAAGTAGGTGCCCAGGGTGGCCGCCGTCCAGGCGAAGCCGGCGCTGATGCTGTCGGCCACCAGGTCGATGTCGTAAAGCGAAAGGCCGACGAAGGCGACGATGAAGCCGACCGTTAGCAGCAGCACGATGGGATCGCCCAGGCGCGACAGCGCCGAGGCCCTGACGGGTGCAGGGGTATGGTTCGAAGGCATGGGGACGCTCTAGTTGCGGAGGATGTGTGCGTCGATGGGACGTGACGCCGACTAGAGCGATGGCATTCTAACAATCTTCTACTTAGGTCTAAAGGGATGACCCGGCTCGGCGGGCATGCCACCATGGTCCTCGATGCATGACCGAGGCGCCTTGATGCTCAACGACAGTCCGCCAAGCCGCCCCTGGCGCTGGGTGGCGCTCGGCGCCACGCTGCTGATGGCCGGCTACCTGTGGATCTGGCACTCGCCCGATCTGGCCGAGCTCCAGCGCTGGGCCGACCAGGCCTCCCACCACCCCGCAGTGATCGTCTCGGTGATCGCGATCATGGCGGTGACCCTGGCCATCGGGTTGCCCGGCAGCATCGGGCTGTGGCTGATCGCGCCCTTCTATACGCCCCTGGCGGCCACCCTGATGCTGACGGTCGGCAGCGTGGCGGGCGCCCTGGGGGCCTACTACCTCGCTTCCCGCTTCAGCGACCGCTGGAAGCCCAGGGGCCTCACTCGCAATGTCATGGGCAAGCTGGAGAAGCGCAGTGACTTGCTGACCCAGTGCGCCCTGCGCGTGCTGCCGGGGTTCCCCCACTCCGTGGTCAACTTCGCCGCCGGCTTGCTGCGCCTGCCGTTGGCAACCTTCGTGATGGCGGGCATCATCGGCCTGAGCGCGAAATGGGGGGTCTACTCCAGCGCCATCTACGGCGCGCTGGAGGCGGTGGAGACCGAGCAGGCCGTGAGTCCGAGCGTGATCCTGCCGCTGGTCGCCCTGACCCTGCTGCTGCTGATCGGTGCCTGGCTCAGGCGCCGCGTCGAGGCCCACGGTCACCCGTTGGGGTAGAAGGTTAGTGCCTCGCCTTGAGCGGGGGTAGGCAGGAATCGCGGTCGCGCAAGAGCGCTGGAGTGAATTGGGTCGTGACCTCACTGTTCTCTGAAGGAAAGCGCCCATGAGGTGCTCAGTCAGTGCTGCCTGGTATCCGGTTCTCGTAGCCGCCGTCCTTTCATCGGGCTGTTCGTCGCACGGCGCCTATCCCGTCGAATGGGGCGGCCTCTCGGCACCCCCAGGCGATAGCTGCCCCTCGCTTGCGGGGGAGTTTCAGAACGCGGGTGAGCGAGCCGTACCGGAGGGTGGCTCGCCGCAATATTCCCCGCCTTATCTCTCCAGCTATTTCCTTGCGGACACCGCCGCGGCAGCGCGGGCGACGCGTGTGCGAATCACGGGCGATGCGAACACAGAGCTCATGGTAGAAGCGCTCGGCGAGGCCGCTTCCCTCGAGCCACGGATCCTGCAGCAGCAGGAGGATTATCGATGCGAGGACGGGTGGCTGTTGCTTGAGTCGTCTCGCTGGGTGGCGGAACAAGTGAGTGGCTTCGAGTCCATGACCTATCGTTTTCGCAGGGCGAACGATGGCGCCCTGGTGGTACAGGTGAGTGCTTCCGCGCTCGGCGTGATCTTTGTGGTGCCCATTGCCGGTAGCTCGACCGAGTGGCACCGCTTCCCGCCGGTGGAGTAGGGGCACAGAGCATGTCGCGTTGTCCAGAGGCTACAAATCTTTCATTGTCGCCAGCCACGCCACCTCCAGCCGAAACGGACCCGCCTGACGGTCGACGATCATCAGCCCCAGCTGCTCGATCCTCGCAGGGTCGACAGCCGGAACATCCTCGAGAAGCCGGCCGCGAAAGACGGGCTCGAACTCGCTCCAGGTGAACACCACTCGCTGCCACTGGCCGGTTCTGGGTTGGAAGCTGGCGCGGTAGGCCGCGCCCTGAGGCAACTGGTCGGTATACAGACGCAGCTGGTAGCGACGCCCGTGGCCGCGAACGTAAAGCTCAAGCCCAGGGTGTTCGCTCAGGTCGAAGGCCTCGGGGTCGCGGCGTACCGAGGCGAAGCCGCCATTGTTCTCGAGCGACGTCTCGCCGCTGAAGACGCCGATGCCGCCTTCCACCCTCAGGCCGCCGCGGGAGACACCGCCCATCACGGCGTCGTTGATGGCCCGCCAGCGGCCGGCCTCATCAGGATCCTGGAAGTCGATCAGATAGGTCATGGGCTCACCTTGTCGCATGCAATCTGGAGTGGTCTCGCGTTTTTCCTGTCCCATCACGGTCACCTGCGGCTTGAGGGCGTGACCTTCGGCGAGGGCCATGCCAATCATGGTGGCGGCCGCCAGGCTGACAACTGCCAGCATCCGAGTTGTCAGGTGCCATCGCGTCATCACGGTTCCTCATGGGGGGCGGAAAACGGGTCGACCTGGTTGGCAGAGTGTCGCATGCTGAGATTAGCAAGACATGAAAGAACTGAGCCACAGGGAGAAAGTGCACCCGGCATTCGTGGCGCTATGTCACCTCCGTGGTTTTTCCGGTCCTCACCGACTGCTCAGCGCGCTCGAAATGGCTTGAACCCAGTATTCAGACAGAAAGGAGGCTCTGATGCGTCGCAAACCTATCGTTGCTGTGCTTTCTTGCGCAGCACTTGTCGCCGGTGGCTATCTTTTCAATAACCGCAGGATGAGAAAGAAGGCCCCGATCAGGCAACGATGTTCCATGATGCAGCGAATGCTGGCGGCCATGCCCGAAGACTCGCCACCGAAAGTGATTTCGTCGGTCATGCCGCGCTTGCAGGAGCAGAATGAGGAGATCCTTGCCCTCCTGAGAGAGCAGAACCAGCTTCTCCGGGCAAGCCAGCGTAGCGAATAGCCCTCGGATGCAGGGGCTCGTTGGCGGCTGCCCGGACTTGGTGCAGCGCTTCGGCCGGGGTCCCGCCATGCCCCGTTCGCTGGGTCGCCCGGTGGAGCGTGTGATGGAGCAGGAGCAGGCATGATGCGCGAAAGCGCGTTCCGTCCCTTGCTGCTTTGTCCATATGAGCATCGACACAGGATGGCATGAAATGAGTCAAAAGGATCACTGGGAGAAGGTCTACGCGAGCAAGGCGTCTGAGGAGACGGGGTGGTATGAGCCACATTTGCAGACCTCCCTGGATCTCATCCAGGGCCTTGGTCTGTCCCTGGACGCCTCAATCATCGATGTCGGTGGGGGAGCGTCAACCCTCGTCGATGACCTGCTGGACGCGGGCTATCGGTCCATCACGGTGCTCGATATCTCCGCGAGAGCCCTGTCTCTGACAAGAAAGCGGCTGGGAACAAGGGCAGAGTCCGTGACATGGCGGGTGGGTGATATTGAAGATATTGACCTGCCCGAGGGTCAGTATGATGTGTGGCATGATCGCGCCGTGTTTCATTTCCTCACCGACGTTGAACAGCAGCGTAACTATCGGGACAAGCTCCTGAATGCGCTAGCGCTGCGTGGGCACTTCGTGGTCGGCACCTTTGCGCCGGAAGCGCCACCATCCTGCAGTGGGCTACCGGTGCAGCGGTACAGTCCGGAACAGCTGGAAGCGACACTGGGCGCGAGTTTCGAACTGATGAACCAGCGCAAATCCCTGCACCTGACGCCGGGAGGGGTAAGGCAAATGTACCTGTATTGCCATTTCCGTAAGTCATCCTGATGGGCTCCAGCAGCCTCTTCACCACCTCTCTCATGGGATGGCAGCATCTACATGGTAGAGGCAACCGTCGGGGTCAATGACAGGAAGCGGCACCCCTCCCGTGCCGGACGATAACCGGGTGCATGCCCCCCTTTGCTTTCGAGTGAAATCGCCGATGAAGCGCTCAGTCAGTGCTGCCTGGTATCCTGTGATCGTCGCCCTCGTTCTTTCATCGGGCTGTTCGTCACACGGCGCCTATTCCTCCAGCCTGATCCGGCGCAGGGTGTAGTCGCCCCCCTGGTTGGCCAGCACGAAGCCCTGGAAGGGATCGCGCAGGCCATTGTCCTGCACACGCAGCAGCCGCTGGTCATCCACGCGAACCTGCATCTGTCCGTCCTCGTCACGGGTCCAGACGATGCGGTGGAAGCGGCCGTCCTCGAGGTCGAGGCTGCCTGCGTGGCGGGCGACCACCTCGGCGCCTCCGGAAACCAGCCTGACCAGGCTGAGCCCCGGGCGCGAGCCGGGCGTGTAGACCAGGCGATAGCCGGTGCCGCTGGGTCGGTTGCCCTGGAAGACCCCGAGCTCCAGGCTGCCGGGCCGCTGCCGGGAGGCGACCTCCAGTTCCATCCTGAAGGCGTTGTCGACGGGGGCATTGACGAAGATGTGCGCCGGTTCCACGGGGACCGTCACCCCCTCCTGCCCGGTATTGCCCGTTTGCTCGAGGATCAGCGAGAGCATTGCCAGACCGATCTCCTCCGGACTTTCGGCGCTGAGCTGGCGTGATTCGCGAGCGGTCGACCGCCTCGTCTCCACGATGCTCCGCAACCCGTTCTCATCCACCTCGAAGTCGCCGCTGAGCACCGTCCAGGGCGGATCACGACGGTAATCGCCGTCGCTGAAGTCGTCCTGCAGGGCGACCCGGGACTCGGCAGCGGGTGGCGGCTCGGAGGATGACGCCACTTCCTGTCTCTCCGTCTCACGCAGGCGTCTCAACAGCTCGGCCGTTGCGCGGCCGTCCTGGGCCATGTCCCTGTCCGCCTGGTACTCGCGTATCGCACTGCGGGTGCGGCGTCCCATGGCGCCATCCACCGGGCCGGCGTCATAGCCGAGCCGATTGAGCTCGCGCTGTATCTCGGCCACGCCCTGCCGGTCCGACAGGGTCTCGATGTCGGGCCGCGCTCGCTCAGTCGCCTGTGAAACAGGCGCCTCTTCGGGTTGCCAGCCGCGTGTCGCCCGCTGCGCCTCGGCGACCTGTCCGGCCGTCATGCGTTCGGCCAGTGAATCGCGTGCCTCGGCGGCATGGCGGTGGCCGCGGGCCGCGGCCAGGTTGTACCACTTGTGGGCCTGCACGTAATCCTGGGCGGTCCCGTTGCCGGCCTCGTGCAGGCGGCCCAGCATGTACTGGGCATCGGCATCGCCGCGTCTGGCTGCTGCGCCGAACTCCTGCAGTGCCTGGCGGTACTCCTGCCGTTCGTAGTAGCGCATGCCGTCGGCGTAATCGGCGCTGGCCAGTCCGACGGAACCGACGAGGATAAGACTGAGTACGAGTCCCTTGATGATCACGGTCGTGCCTCCATTGAACGGGCTTGTCATCCGTAACCTCAGGATAGGCAAGATGCGTGATGACGCAGGCCGAATGGTGCTGACGGGGCGAGTCAGGTGAATGGCTTAGCTGTTCAACGTCCCCAACCACGCCACCTCCAGCCGTCGGCCGCGGAATACCGCCTCGAAGTCGTGCCAGGGCAGGGCGACGCGCTGCCACTCGCCGGCGGGGGGCTGGAAGATCGCGCGGTAGGCCGCGCCCTGTGGCAGTTGCTCGGTATAGAGGCGAAGCTGGTAGCGGCGCCCGTCGGCGCGCACCTGCAGCACCATACTGGGGGTGTCGCTCAGGTCGAACGGCTCGGGCTCGCGGCGCACCGAGGCGAAACCGCCGTTATTCTCGAGGGACGTCTCGCCGCTGAACACCCCGATGCCGTCTTCCCCATGCAGGCCGCCGCGGGAGACGCCGCCCATCACGTCATCGTTGATGGCCCGCCAGCGCGTGGCCTCGTCCGTGTGGCGAAAGTCGATCAGGCGTGCCGTCATTGGGGGCCTCCGGGGTTGGACGTCGTCAGGTGCCCAGCTTGCCTGCCATGACATCCGCTGTCTTGTGCGGCGTCACCGCCGCGAAAGAAATGCGACATACTCTGAGAGGCATCGGCCAGCGAGTTGAGGACGCTCAATGAACTACGACGAGGCGGTGAAGCGCACCTGGCGCGTGGACAAGGCACCGGCGCAGGAAGAGGCCGAGCGCTTCAAGACGCTCATCCGCTACGCCACCCTGGCGCCCTCGGGCCACAACACCCAGTGCTGGCGGTTCCGGGTGGAGGAGGACGCCATCCGCATCCTGCCCGACCTGACCCGGCGCACGCCGGTGGTCGACCCCGACGACCATCACCTCCATGTGTCGCTCGGCTGCGCCACGGAGAACCTCTGCCTGGCGGCCCGGGCGATGGGGCTCTCTGCCGAGGCCGAGTTCCAGCCGGAGGGCGCTGGCGAGGTCCGGGTGACCCTCACGCCCGGCGAGTCCGAGAGGTCGCCGCTGTTCGAGGCCATCGCCTCGCGGCAGTGCACGCGCAGCGACTACGACGGCACGCCGCTCTCTGCCGAGGAGCGGCGCCGGCTCGAGGCGGCGGGCAGCGGGAACGGCGTCTCGGTGGTGCTGCTTACCGAGCGCGAGGCGATCGAACGGGCGTTGGCGTTCATCCTGGACGCCAACACGCGGCAGTTGGAGAATCCTGACTTCCGGCGGGAGCTCGAGGCCTGGATCCGCTTCAACGACGCCGAGGCGGTGGAGAAGGGCGATGGCCTGAGTGGCCGGGCGACCGGCAACCCCCAGGCGCCGCGCTGGTTGGGGAAGTACCTGATGCGCGCCATGCTGCGGCCGAAGCCGGAGAACGCCAAGCTGGCCCGCCAGGTGCGAAGCTCCGCCGGTCTGGCGGTGTTCGTCTCGGCCGTGGATGACCGGGCCCACTGGGTCGAGGCCGGTCGTTGCTACCAGCGCTTCGCCCTGCAGGCCACGGCGCTGGGCCTTCGCAATGCCTTCGTCAACCAGCCGGTGGAGGAGGCGAGCGTGCGCCCCGGGTTCGCCCGGTCGCTGGGACTGCCAGGTGGTCGCCCAGACCTGGTGGTGCGCGTCGGCCGTGCCCCGGCCATGCCCCGTTCGCTGCGACGCCCGGTGGAGAGCGTGATGCCGCAGGGGGAGGCGTGATGCGCGAGCGCGCGCTGCTGCCCTTCCTGCTTGTCACCTTCGCGATCGCCTGGGGCATCCTGGCGGGCTACCTGTTCCTCAACGAGCCGATGAGCCGGATGTTCGGCCCCATCACCGGCCAGCATCCGCTGTTCTACCTGGCTGTCTATGCGCCCGCCATCGCGGCGTTGCTTGTCGTCTTTCACGGCGAGGGGCCCGGCGGCGTGCGTCGCCTGCTGGCGCGGCTGCTGCTATGGCGCGCCTCCTTCGGCTGGTATGCGTTCCTGTTCCTCGGAGTGCCGCTGGTCTTCTATGTGGCGGCCCTGTGGCAGGGGTGGCGGTTCGGTGACCCGCCCCACTTCGCGTCGCTGTCCGGCTGGCTGGTGGCCGCGCTGCTGATGGCCATCAAGGGGCCCGTGGAGGAGCTCGGCTGGCGAGGCGTGGCGCTTCCGCTGCTGCAGCGTCGCTTCACGCCCTTCTCGGCCGCGATCCTCCTGGGGTTGATCTGGGGCCTCTGGCACCTGCCGGCGTTCCTGCTCGGCGGCACGCCCCAGGGGGCCTGGTCCTTCCTGCCGTTCCTGGTCGGCGCCGTGGCGCTCAGCCTCATCGTCACGCCGATGTTCAATGCCTCGCGGGGCAGCCTGCTGCTGCCGGTGCTCTTCCACTTCCAGCTGATCAACCCCCTGTGGCCGGATGCCCAGCCGCTCGAGAACCTGCTGTTCCTGGCGGTGGCCCTGGGCGTCGTCTGGCGCCACCGCCGGACCATGTTCCGCCGCGAGGGGGCCGTCACGGCGGTGACGCCGCATGAGGGGGCGTGAGGGTCGGGTCCCCGTTGGCCTGTTGCTGGTATCCTTCGCTTCAGCACCCGTCGATGACGCGATCTGACGGGGCGACTACCTATACTGCCCACGCCGTGAGGTGTCGCGGCGCTCGAAGGCCGGCAAGGCGGTACCGGGGAATGCCCGGGAGCCCAGGGCAGCGCAGCTGCTGCGCATATAGCGTGAATTCAGGGGGGG
This sequence comes from Halomonas sp. CKK8, assembly GCF_029625235.1. NCBI lineage: Bacteria > Pseudomonadati > Pseudomonadota > Gammaproteobacteria > Oceanospirillales > Halomonadaceae > Halomonas > Halomonas sp. CKK8. The sequence continues at coordinate 1,539,184 of NZ_CP121193.1, forward strand.
AGTGGAGGCGATTCTGATAAGGAGACACACCTTCGGCCGCGTCCGTTACACGTCCGTGCTCGTGATACTGGCCCTGGCACTCGCTGTCGGCGTAGGCGTGTGGCGCTGGTGGCAGGGGCCCCAGGTGCAGGGCTATGTGCTCGAGAAGCAGCCGCTGGTGCAGACGGTGGTGGCGACCGGGCGAGTCGTGACGACCTCCCGGGCCCGGGTGGGCAGTGAAATCACCGGGGTCGTGCTGGAGCGCCATGTCGAGGAAGGTGACACCGTGATGCCCGGCGATACGCTGCTGGTGCTGCGCTCGGAGGAGCTCGCCGCCCAGGTGCGCGAGGCCGAGGCGGCACTGAAGGAGCTTGCCACCAGCCGACGCCCGCAGGCCGAGGTGGCGCTCGAGCGCGCCGAATCCGAGCTGGCCCAGGCGCGTCGCGAGACGGCCCGGCGGCGCACGCTGGCCGAGCGCTCGCTGCTCTCCACCGAGGCGCTGGAGCAGGCCGAGCAGGCACAGACGCTGGCGCGCAATGCCCTTGATGCCGCCCGGCTGACGGCGACGGCGCTGGCGCCGGGCAACGTCGAGGAGACCCTGCTGCGAGAGCGCCTTGCCGCCCTGCAGGCCCGGCTCGCCAAGACCGTGGTCCGCTCCGAAGTGGCCGGCACGGTGCTGACTCGTGACGTGGCGCCCGGCGACCTGGTGCAGCCCGGCCAGGTGCTGTTCACCATCGCGCTGAGCGGCGCCACCGAGATCCGTGTGCCGCTCGATGAGCGCAACCTTGCCCTGCTGGCCTTGCAGCAGGACGCCATGGCCGTCGCCGATGCCTATCCCCAGCGCCCGTTCCCCGCCCGCGTCATCTTCATTGCACCGAGCATCGACCCCCAGCGCGGCACCGTGGAGGTTCGGCTGGCGGTCGATCCGGTTCCCGCTTTCCTGCGCCAGGACATGACGGTGTCGGTGAACATCGAGACCGGCCGGCGCGAGCAGGGGCTGGCCGTGCCCAACGATGCCCTCGACCAGGGTCATGGGGAGCAGGCGCGGGTACTGGTGGTGCGCGAGGGCAAGGTGCAACGCCGAGAGGTGACCCTGGGGCTGCGCGGTTTGGCGATGGCCGAAGTCCTCGACGGGCTGAAGGCGGGCGACCGGGTGCTGGCGAACCCCACGGCCTCCCTTGCGGAGGGTTCGCGGGTACGCTTCACCCAGCGGGCAGCGCCGGTGGCCGGCAGTGGCGAGGACGCCGCCACCCGCAATGAACTGCCGGTGAACTTCAATTGAGTCGCCCGCTGCGGGGTCTGTGGACCGAGTGGACCATCGCGATCGCCTTCCTGCGCGAGGGGCGCGCGCAATCGGTGATGATCGCCGTGGGTGTGGCGGTGGGCGTGGCGGTGATCGTGTTCATCGCGGCCCTGATCCAGGGGCTTCAGTCCAACATCATCGAGCGCACCCTGGGGACCCAGGCCCATATTCGCCTGCTGTCGCCGGACGAGGTCAATCGGGTGTTGCCGGCCGCCCCCGGGACCCTGCAACTGGTTCAGGAAGACCGGCGCGCACAACGCCTGCGTTCGATCAACAACTGGCAGCAGGTCAGCGCCACCCTCGATCGGCTGCCGGAGCTGACAGCGGTGTCGCCGGTGGTGTCGGGCCCGGCCTTTGCCCGCCGTGGCGAGGCCGTGCAGTCGGTGGCCCTGACCGGGATCGACCTGGCGCGTTACCGGCGGATCATTCCACTGCAGCGTTACCTGGTCAGCGGCCGGCTTCGCGTGGGGGCCGACGAGGCGATGCTCGGCAAGCTGCTGGCCGACGACCTGGGCGTCAAGGTGGGCATGAAGCTGCGGCTGGAAACCGGCCAGCAGAACAGCAGGGTGGTCAACATCGCCGGCATCTTCGAGCTGGGCGTTCGCGAGCTGGATTCGCGCTATGTGTATCTGGACCTCAAGCAGGCCCAGTCGCTGCTGGACCTGCCCGGTGGGGTGACGGTCATCGACCTGACGGTCGCGGATATCTTCGCGGCGGAGACGATCGCCGAGCAGGTGGGACGCCTGACCGCGCTCAAGGCGGAAAGCTGGATTGAGACCAACGCTCAGCTGATGAATGCCCTCACGGCCCAGAGCCTCTCCACCAACATGATCATCGTCTTCGTGGCCATCTCGGTGGCGTTCGGTATCGCCAGCGTGCTGTCGGTGAGCGTGGTACAGCGCACCCGGGAAATCGGCATCCTGCGGGCCACCGGCGCCACCCGGCGGCATATCATGCGGGTCTTCCTGATCCAGGGGGCGCTGTTCGGCCTGCTCGGTTCGGTCATGGGCATCGCGGTCAGTTACCTCCTGGTGTGGGTGTTCAACACCTTCGGGCCGGGGCTGTTCTACATTCCGGTGCCGACGACACTGGTAGTGGCGGCGCTGCTGCTGGCCACGCTGACCGGCCTGCTGGCGGCCGCCGTGCCGTCGCGCCGTGCCGCGCGACTGGATCCGGTGGTGGCGATACGCTATGTCTGATGCGGCAAGCGAGGTGCTGCGCCTGGAGGCGCTGCGCAAGTCCTACAACGTGGGGCGGCCCAACGAGGCCGAGGTACTGCATGGCATCGACCTGGCCATCGGCCGCAGCGATTTCGCCGCCCTGGTCGGCCCCTCCGGCTCGGGCAAGAGCACACTGCTCAACCTGCTCGGCCTGCTCGACACCCCGAGCAGCGGCGAGCTCACCCTGCTCGGCCAGGCCACCAGCGGGATGGACGATGCCGGGCGCACCGCGCTGCGCGGCAGCGCCATCGGCTTCGTCTTCCAGTTCCACCACCTGATTCAGGCCTTCAGCGCCCTCGACAACGTGCTGATGCCGCTGATGCTGACCCGGGGCAAGCCCGACCGGGCGGCCCTCGAGCGCGCCCGCGAGCTGCTCGCCGCCGTGGGGCTGGAGAGGTTTGCCGACGCCAGGCCCAACCAGCTCTCCGGTGGCCAGCAGCAGCGCGTGGCCATTGCCCGGGCGTTGATCAGCGAGCCGGCGCTGCTGCTGGCCGACGAGCCCACCGGCAACCTCGATACCCGCACCGCGGCCGAAGTGTTCGAGCTGTTCCGGCGCTTCAATCGCGAACGCGGCTGTGCGGTGCTGCTGGTGACCCATGACCCGCGTCTCTCGTCCACCTGCGACCGCACCATTGACCTGGTGGACGGCAACATCGTCAGCGATGCCATGAATGCCTGACGTGGGTGCGGCGTGCGTCGGCAGTCGTGCAGCGAGAGACCACCTCGGCGCCGGCCGCTTTCTTCGAGATGCACCCGTCCATAGGTGAGCCAGTGGACGCACGAGCTGCTGGATAACGCTGCGGGCCTCTTCGAGGGCTTAAGCGGCCAGGCCGCCCAGAAGAGCCCGGCAGGATCTGCCGGCCAGGACCGCGAAGCCGACTAGAATGTACAGGCTTGGACCGCCCACTGGGGGGTGGCCACATTTCTCGTGGCTCAGGGTCCTGAAGGAAAGGGGAACACGACATGTCCGCTTATCTTGTCTTCAACTATCGGATCAATGATCGGGAAGCGTACGATCCCTACCTTGCGGCTGTGCCGAGCATCCTGGAAGCCCATGGTGCAGAGATTCTCGCGGCAGATTTCGAAAGCGACGCCGTGGAAGGCGATGCCGGGCATGTGACGGTGGTGCTGCGGTTTCCTTCGAAGGAAGCGGCGAAGGGATGGTATGACTCACCCGAGTACCAGGAGGTCATCGGGTTGCGCCTGGATAACTGCGATGGCCTGGCCGTCCTGGCAAACGGGGTTGGAAGCTGAATCGCGAGCGTAGCCTCGCTGCCCCGAGGGCCGACAGCCGACGCAACATGCAGCACCGTGCCATGGCCGCCGGGACCGTGCCCTCCTTCGCTACGGCGAGGGGGCCCGCCTGGCAAGGGGGATCCAGGCGGGACCCCCTCGCCGTAGTGATTCACGAAAGGCCCCGAGTCGGTCAACTGGCTCGGGGCCTGGTGCATCCTGGGCTGGCCGATAATCACAGGCGCAAGGGACGGCTCCCGACTGCTGCCGGTGAGTCGCAATGGCTCAGGACGATGGACCTGGGCGTCGAGCAGGCCGGGTAGACGACGTGGCGCCATCGTCACGCTGCCGTCTGGTGTTTCGATCCGGTCACACCGCCCGCGATGGGCTAGGGTATACTCTTGAGAGCAGGCCGAAGGTGGGCCTTAAAAGAAAGAAAAATCAGTGAGTTGGGTTGTCAAATTCGAGGGCAGTCAAGATGCTCGAGAGCGTGTTTGCCCAGATCGGGGTGGTCCTCGGTCTCGCCGTGCTGGGAGGCGCACTGGCGCAGTTGCTGCGTCAGCCGCTGATCGTCGCCTTCATCGGCGTGGGCATCCTGCTCGGGCCCTCGGGCTTCAGCCTGGTGGAGCAGCGCACCGAGATCGAGCTGTTCGCCCGGCTCGGCATAGCCCTGCTGTTGTTCGTGGTGGGGCTGAAGCTCGACCTGCACATCATTCGGACCGTGGGGCCGGTGGCGCTCGCCTCCGGTCTGGGCCAGGTGGTCTTCACTTCGGCGATGGGTTATCTCATCGCGCTGTGGCTCGGCATGTCACCGGTGACGGCCCTCTACGTGGCCGTGGCCCTGACCTTCTCCAGCACCATCATCATCGTCAAGCTGCTGTCCGACAAGCGGGAGGTGGACTCCCTGCACGGGCGCATCGCGGTCGGGTTCCTGATCGTCCAAGACATCGTCGTGGTGCTGGTGATGATCGGCCTGACCGCATACGGCCAGGCCGGCGGCGACGTCAACATGGCCTGGGAGGCCCTGAGGGTGCTGTTGACGGGCGCCGCCATGCTGGCGGGGCTGGCCCTGCTGATGCGCTACGTCCTGCCGAGACTGCTGCATCGGCTGGCCCACTCCTCGGAGCTGCTGATGCTCTTTGCCATCGCCTGGGCGGTCATTGGCGCCCTGGGCGGCGAAGCCCTCGGCTTCAGCAAGGAGGTCGGCGCCTTCCTCGCCGGGGTGTCCATCGCCTCCACCCCCTACCGCGAGCAGGTGGCCTCGCGCCTGGTAAGCCTGCGCGATTTCCTGCTGCTGTTCTTCTTCATCGAGCTGGGGGCGACCCTGGACCTTGGCATGCTGGGCGCACAGCTCGGCGCGTCGCTGATCCTTTCGTTCTTTGTCCTGATCGGCAACCCGCTGATCGTCATGGCCATCATGGGCTACATGGGCTATCGCAAGCGCACCGGTTTCCTCGCCGGCCTCACGGTGGCCCAGATCAGCGAGTTCTCCCTGATCCTGGCGGCCATGGGCCTGGCCCTGGGCCATCTGCAGGAGGAGACGGTGGGGCTGGTCACTCTCGTCGGCCTGATCACCATCAGCGTCTCCACCTACATGATCCTCTACTCGCATGTCCTCTATGAGCGCCTGGCGCCCCACCTCTCGCTCTTCGAGCGTCGGGTGCCGCACCGGGAACTCGACGACCCGGAGGATGCCAACAATGAGGTGGATGTCCTGCTGATCGGGCTGGGCCGCTACGGCGCGGCACTCGCAGCCGACCTCAGGGGGCGCGGTTGTCGCCTGCTGGCAGTGGATTTCGATCCCACCACCGTCCAGCGGCATGTCCGCGACCGATACCGGGTGTGCTACGGGGACGCCGAAGATCCGGAGTTCCTGGCCACCCTGCCGTTGCAGCAGGCATGCTGGGTCGTCAGTACCCTCCGGGACCCCGCCATCAACCGTACGCTGTTGCATGGCCTGCGCCATCAGGGGTTCCCGGGGAAGGTGGCGGTCGCCGTCTCCCAGCCTCGGGAGGCCCAACGGTTCGAGCAGGAGGGGGTGGACCTGGTGCTGGTGCCTTACGCAGACGCCGCGAGGGAAGCCGCCATCCGGGTGATGGCCTCCCAGGCGTCGGTCGAATCCCGGGGAGGGGAGAACGCATGAATCGTTTCCGGAACATCCTCTATGTCGTCGAGCCCTCGGTCCCCCAGGAGGCCGGGCTCGCCCGGGCGGTATCGCTGGCAGAGAACAACCAGGCGAAGCTGACCCTCATTGATGTCATCCCCGAGGAGATGCTGGACCTCTCCCTGGCGCCTCGGGGGCCATCCCCCGCGGAGTTCCGGGATTCGGTGATGGCCGAGCGCCGGGGATGGATCGAGTCGCTGATCGCCCCCCATGCCGACCGAGTCGCCTGCCATCTCGAGGTGCTGACCGGCATCACGTTCATCGAGGTCATTCGGGCGGTGCTGCGGGATGACCATGATCTCGTGATCAAGACGGCAGAAAACCCGGAGTGGAGCCGGCTGCTGTTCGGCAGTGATGACATGCACCTGATGCGCAAGTGCCCCTGTCCGGTCTGGCTGATGAAGCCGGAGGAGAAGCCCAACTACCGCTGCATCGTCGCGGCCGTCGATGTCGACGTCCACCGAGCCGTGCCCGATGAGCAGGTGCTCAACGACAGTATCCTGGACCTTGCCTTCTCTCTGGCCCTGTCGGACTTCGCCGAGCTGCATCTCGTGCATGCCTGGGATGCGCCGGAAGCCGGTTTCGTGGGCCTCTGGGCCAACGATCCCGACACGACCGAGCGTCACATCGTCGAGATGGAGCAGTCCCGTCACCAGGTCGGCATGGATAGGCTGACCTATCGACTTCGCGAGCGCATCGGCGCGGAAGCCTATGACTACCTGTCTCCCCGGGTCCACTTGCCCATGGGGCGGGCGCGCCAGCAGATTCCCCAACTGGTCGAGAAGCTGAAGGCGGACCTGGTCGTGATGGGGACGGTGGCGCGAACCGGTATCCCGGGTTTCATCATCGGCAACACGGCCGAGGCGGTGCTCCATCAACTGCAGTGTTCGGTGCTGGCGCTGAAGCCGCCGGGGTTTGTCTCGCCGGTCACCCTAAAGTGACCCTGGCCCCATGTCTCGTCACCCGATCAAACGTCGGGCTCGCGTGGCATTGAGGGCGTCGTCGGCGAGCGAGCTGAGTGATGAGGGCGCAATGAACGACTCGGCAAGCTCAAGCACGCCCCAGTGGCATTCACGGCCGGCCGATGCCGTGGCGCAGCACTGGGCCGTTTCGCCGGAGACGGGGCTGGATGAAGCGGAGGTGGCCCGACGCCGCGAACGCTACGGCCTCAACCGCTTGCCCGAGGCCAGGCCCCGGGGGCCGCTGGTTCGCTTCCTGGCCCAATTCCGCAATTTGCTGATTTACGTGCTGCTCGGGGCTGCCTTGATCACGGCCCTGCTCGGTCACTGGGTGGATACGGCCGTGATCGTGGGGGTAGTGCTGGTGAATGCCGTCATCGGCTTCGTCCAGGAGGGCAAGGCCGAGGACGCCCTGAGGGCGATTCGGGACATGCTCTCTGCCCGGGCCATGGTCGTTCGCGAAGGGCGTCAGTACACCGTGCCGGCGGAGGCGCTGGTGCCCGGCGACGTCGTGCTGCTGCAGGCCGGTGACCGGGTGCCGGCCGACCTGCGCCTGTGGCGCGCCCGTGGCCTGCAGATCGAGGAAGCGGCACTGACCGGCGAGTCGGTGGCCCAGGAGAAGTCCATCGACCCGGTCCCGCCCGATGCGGTGCTCGGCGATCGCCTCGACATGGCCTACTCCGGCACCCTGGTGACCCACGGCCAGGGGGCCGGCATCGTGGTGGGCTCGGGGGCGGATACCGAGATCGGCCGCATCAGCCGCCTGGTGTCGCAGGTCGAGACCCTCACCACGCCGCTGTTGCGCCAGATGGCGACCTTCTCGCGCTGGCTGACGGGTGCCGTGCTGGGGCTGGCCCTGTTGATCTTCCTGTTCGGCATCCTCTGGCGCGACATGGCGCCCGCCGAGATGTTCATGACGGTGGTGGGCCTGGCCGTCGCGGCCATTCCCGAAGGGCTGCCGGCCATCCTCACCGTGACCCTGGCCATCGGTGTCCAGCGTCTGGCCGGTCGCCATGCCATCATCCGCCGCCTGCCGGTCGTGGAGACGCTGGGCTCACTCAGCGTGATCTGCTCCGACAAGACCGGCACCCTGACCCGCAACGAGATGATGGTCCAGAGCCTGGTCTCGGCCGCGGGCCGCTGCCGGGTGGAAGGCGAGGGCTACCGCCCGCGCGGCGGCTTCCTGCATGGCGAGGAGGCCCTCGACCCGGCCCGACACCCCTGGCTGTGTCGGATCCTGCGGGCGGGCCTGCTGTGCAATGATGCCACCCTGGAGCAGGCGGAGGAGGGCTGGCAGGTGCATGGCGACCCCATGGAGGGGGCATTGATCACCGCCGCGCTGAAGGGCGGGCTGGATGCCGATGACGAACGCGCCGCGAACCCGCGCACCGACCTCATTCCCTTCGATGCCGAGCACCGGTTCATGGCCACCCTGCATCACGACCACCAGGGGGAGGCATTCGTCTACGTCAAGGGCGCGCCGGAGGCGGTGCTGCGGGCCTGCCACGCCGTATGGGGCGAGCAGGGCGAGGCGCCGCTGGACCTCGAGGCCTGGGAGCAGCACATCGAGGCCCTGGCGGCGGAAGGGCAGCGCGTGCTGGCGGTGGCCTGCAAGCCCATGCCCGCGCAGGCCCAGTCGGTGGATTTCGCCGATGTGGCATCGGGCCTGGTGCTGCTCGGGCTGCTCGGCCTGATCGATCCGCCCCGTGAGGAGGCCATAAGGGCCGTCGCCGACTGCCGGGAGGCGGGGATCCGGGTCAAGATGATCACCGGGGACCATGCCGGCACCGCCCGGGCGATCGCCGCCCAGCTCGACCTTTCCAACTGCGATGAGGTGATCACCGGGCAGCACCTAGAAAGCATGGACGACGAGGCCCTGGCCCGGCGCGTCGCGGATGTGGACGTCTATGCCCGGGTCAGCCCCGAGCACAAGCTGCGCCTGGTTACCCTCCTGCAGGCCCAGGGTGCGATCGTCGCCATGACCGGCGACGGCGTGAACGATGCCCCTGCCCTGAAGCGGGCCGACGTGGGGATCGCCATGGGCCGCAAGGGCACCGAGGCGGCCAAGGAGGCCTCGGAGATGGTCATCGCGACGACAACTTCGCCTCCATCGTGCGCGCGGTGGAACAGGGACGTACCGTCTACGACAACCTGAAGAAGGCGATCGTCTTCCTGCTGCCCATCAACGGCGGGGAGGCCATGAGCATCCTGGTCGCGGTGCTGTTCGGCCTTACTCTCCCGATCACCCCGGTGCAGATCCTCTGGGTCAACATGGTCAGCTCCGTGGCGCTGGCGATGGCCCTGGCCTTCGAGGCCACCGAGCCGGATACCATGCGCCGGCCACCTCGGCCGGCCGACGAGGCCATGATCTCGGGGTTCCTGCTGTGGCGTATCGCCCTGGTGGCCGTGCTGATGGCGGCCGGCGTGTTCGGGATATTCCGGCTGGCCCTTGCCGAGGGGGCAAGCCTGGAGGAGGCCCGCACCTACGCCGTCAACACCCTGGTGGTGATGGAGATCTTCTACCTGTTCAGCGTCCGCTTCCTGCGCACGCCCTCCCTGAGCTGGGTGCACATGGTCGATTCCCGCGCCGCCCTCATCGCCGTCGCCGTGGTGGCCGTGTTGCAGCTGATATTCACCTACGCGCCCTTCATGGAACGCTTCTTCGACACCCGGCCGGTGGACTTCGTCCACGGCCTCGAGATCGTGCTGATCGGCATCGGCCTGTTCGCGGTGCTGGAGCTGGAGAAGCTCTGGTTGCGACGGAGAGCCGGCCGCCCGTGAAGGCGTGTGCCGCCGGTGCCGCTCACCGGCGCAGGTTGTCGATGGGCGGAATGCGGCACAGGCGCAGCAGGCCATTGCGACAGGCCTTGAGCCCAGGGTAGAGGCGGGCGGCGCGCCGGGGGCTGGCGAACAGGCGATACATCAGCCGGTTGAACACGCCGCTTCGCGTGCCGAGCAGGGTGAGGCGATGCAGGGCCTCGCTGCCGTGATACCAGCGATCGCCGACCTGCAGGGCGAAGCCCTGGTCCAGGTCGATGCCCTGGGCGCTGAGCTCGCGGCGTGCCTCGCTGGCCTGGCGCCCATCGATCAGCTCGAGTTCGCCGACGTCGCGGTGAATGCGCTGCCAGCTCACATAGCGCCGACACATCGGGCAGTCGCCATCGTAGACCAGCCGCAGTCGTCGGGCCTCGTCGGGTGCCTGGAAATCGTTCGATCGAGACAATGCGTGCTCCTCCGCGCGGGTGCCCGTCCAGCCTACGCCCGACCCGCGTGCCGGGAAACCACCGCTGCGTGACCTTTGGGCGACCGAGGCGGCCGCGGTTCCCAGGAATAATCGACTCGCCCGGCTCGCTTCCCGCCGCTAACATGACCCTGATCCGTAAGCCTTTCCTTCAGGTGAGCCGACGATGCCAGTGAGCGGAATGCCTCACCATTCAGTATCTTTCGGGCTGTTACCCATCGTCCTCGCTTGCCTGCTCGCTACCCCGCCGAGCTTCGCCGATGACCTGGCATTGCAGAGTCTCGGCCTGCGTGCCCGACTCTCGGAGAAGACCCTGCTGGGGGATGAGGCGCCGGAGGATTTCAAGGAGTACGACCTGTCGGCCAATGTCGCGCTGCCCTGGGAGAGCTACTCCACCTCGGGCTGGGGGATGGGCACCCGGTTGATGGCGAGTGCCGGCCTGTTGCGGGGGGCGGGGGAAAACGCGCTCGTCGTGTCGGCCATCCCGGAATTGACGCTCGGGAGCCAGGACGGGCGATTCCTCCTGGACCTGGGCGCGGGGGGGGCCCTGTTCAGTCGGCATCGCTTCGGCACGCAGGATTATGGTGGCCCCTTCCAGTTCGCCCTGACCCTGGGCATCGGGGGGCCTTTGTATCGACAGCTGGGGCTCGGCTATCGGTTTCTTCACTATTCCGATGCCGGCGTCAATGGATCGGATACGACCGGGGCGGATTTCCACATGATCGAGTTCCGCTACCGGTATTGAGCATCGGCGGCATGGCGCCTGGCGGCGTCTCTCACGCAGGCGGCAGGCACCCGCTCACTGGCCTGAGCCGCCATCGGCATGCCGTTCCCCGCCAATCTCAGGGCCCCGGGACGAGCAGGGCATGGCCCCCGGGGCACTCGGATTGGCGAATTTTTGACCACCACCCCAAGACGAAGCCCGGAAAAAGCTGGATAATGGCCGGTTGCGCTTACGCCCCCTGAATCGACACCCGGTGCTTTGTCCATGGAAATCAAGGTCAACTATCTCGACAACCTCCGGCTGGAGGCCAAGTTCGACGACTTCACGGTCATCTCCGACCAGCCCATCCGCTACAAGGGGGATGGCTCGGCGCCGGGGCCGTTCGACTACTTCCTGGCCTCCTCGGCGATGTGCGCGGCCTACTTCGTCAAGGTCTACTGCAACGCGCGCGATATCCCCACCGAGAACATCCGGCTGTCGCAGAACAACATCGTCGACCCGGACAACCGCTACAACCAGATCTTCAAGATCCAGGTGGAGCTGCCGGCGGACCTCTCGGACAAGGATCGCCAGGGCATCCTGCGCTCCATCGACCGCTGCACGGTGAAGAAGGTGGTGCAGACCGGGCCCGAGTTCCAGGTCGAGGCGGTCGACAACATCGACGAGGACGCCCAGGCGCTGCTGCTGGGCAAGGCGACCGGCGAGGGCGCCACCTGGATCGAGGGCAAGGACCTGCCGCTGGAGCAGACCATCGCCAACATGACCGCGATCCTGGCCGACCTGGGCATGAAGATCGAGATCGCCTCCTGGCGCAACATCGTGCCCCACGTCTGGTCGCTGCACATCCGCGACGCCGCCTCGCCGATGTGCTTCACCAACGGCAAGGGTGCCACCAAGGAGAGCGCGCTCTGCTCGGCGCTGGGCGAGTTCATCGAGCGGCTGAGCTGCAACTTCTTCTACAACGACCAGTTCTTCGGCGAGCGGATCGCCGGCAGTGCCTTCGTCCACTACCCCAACGAGGAGTGGTTCCAGCCGGGGCCGAACGATGAGCTGCCGGCGGGCATCCTCGACGAGTACTGCCGGGCGATCTACGACCCGGAGGGGGAGCTTCGCGGCTCGAACCTGATCGACACCAACTCCGGCCAGCAGGCGCGCGGCATCGTCTCGCTGCCCTTCGTGCGCCACTCGGACGGCGAGGTGGTCTACTTCCCCTCCAACCTGATCGAGAACCTCTACCTCAGCAACGGCATGAGCGCCGGCAACACCCTGCACGAGGCGCAGGTGCAGTGCCTCTCGGAGATCTTCGAGCGGGCGGTGAAGAAGCAGATCATCGAGGAGGAACTGGCGCTGCCGGACGTGCCCCAGGCGGTGCTGGCGCGCTATCCCGCCATCGTCGAGGGCATCGAGGCGCTGGAGGCCCAGGGCTTCCCGGTGCTGGTCAAGGATGCCTCGCTGGGCGGGCAGTTCCCGGTGATGTGCGTCACCCTGATGAACCCCAAGACAGGCGGTGTCTTCGCCTCCTTCGGCGCCCACCCGAGCTTCGAGGTGGCGCTGGAGCGCAGCCTCACCGAGCTGCTCCAGGGCCGCAGCTTCGAGGGCCTCAACGACTTCCCGCCGCCCACCTTCAATACGCTGGCCGTCACCGAGCCCAACAACTTCGTCGAGCACTTCATCGACTCCTCGGGGCTGGTCTCCTGGCGCTTCTTCAGCGCCCGGGCGGACGTCGAGTTCGTCGACTGGGACTTCTCCGGCAGCGGTTCCAACAGTACGGCCCAGGAGGCCGCGACCCTGTTCGGCATCCTCGAGGAACTGGGGCTGGAATCCTACATGGCCGTCCATGAGGACCTGGGCGCGCCGGTGTGCCGCATCCTGGTGCCCGGCTTCTCCGAGGTCTACCCGGTGGAGGACCTCATCTGGGACAACACCAACAAGGCGCTGCTGTTCCGTGAGGACATCCTGCACCTGCACGAGCTCAGCGACGCCCAGCTGGGCGACCTGCTCGAGCGCCTGGAGGAGAGCCAGATCGACGACCACCAGGACATCATCACCCTGATCGGCATCGAGTTCGACGAGAACACCGAGTGGGGCCAGCTCACCATCCTCGAGCTGAAGCTGCTGATCAACCTGGCGCTGGGCCAGCACGAGGAAGCGCTGGAGCGGGTCGACATCTTCCTGCAATACAACGACAACACCGTGGCGCGTAACCTCTTCTATCGCGCGGTGAGTGCGGTACTGGAGGTCCTCCTCGACGACGAGCTGGCACTGGACGACTTCCTGCACAACTTCCGGCGCATGTTCGGCGAGGCGACCATGGAGGCCGTGATAGGCTCGGTGAACGGCAGCGTGCGCTTCCATGGCCTGGCCCCGACCAGCATGGCGCTGGAGGGGCTGGAGAAGCACCAGCGCCTGATCGAGAGCTACCAGAAGCTCCACGCCCACCGCGCGGCCCGGGCCGGGGTCGCCATGGCGCAGGCGTAACGCGCCGTCGGGAGCCGACGACGCCCTGCATCACAACGCCCCCGCGCCAGCTGCCTGGCGTGGGGGCGTTGCGTTATGGTCATGCGCGGCCAGGCGCTGGGTGGGCCGGGTGCGACAGGCGTTCGGCAGAGAAAGTTGCCGCGTCCGGGATAACGCTGCGTCCGATTGTCTCAAGACTGCAGCTGGTATGATTGTTTAAAATAACTGTTTGAATCTATTGGTGGCATACCCCCGTGGCGAGCCCTACGCGGCCACGGCCCGGTCCGCGCCTTGACTCTCTGCGCGGCTCCACTGTCACCGCCACTGCCAAGGATGCTCGATGCCTAACCTCGTCCTACCGCTGTTGATGTTGCTGCTGTTGGCGGGCTGTCAGGAGCAGGCCCCGGCGCCATCGACGGACAGCGAGCCCCGCTGGGTCAGGACCGCCACGCTGACGGCGAACTCGGCCGCCACGCTTTCGCTGACCGGGGTGCTGCGCGCCCGCTACGAAACCCCCCAGGCCTTCCAGGTCAGCGGCCGGATTGCCACGCGCCATGTCGATGCCGGGCAGGCGGTTCGCCAGGGGGAGGTGCTGTTTACCCTCGACCCGAGCGACCTGGAAGAGGCGCTGGCCGCGGCCCGCGCGGAGCTGGCCGCGGCCGAGGCGTCGCTGGCCGTGGCCGAGGCGGACCTCGCCCGCGACCGGCAGCTGCTGGAGAAGGACTACCTCAGCCGCCAGGCCTTCGAGCGCGCCGAGCTTCGCGTGCGCGAGGCCACCACCCGTCGTGACGCCGCCAGGTCCCGCGTGGCCCAGGCCCGCAATGCGCTGGATTACGCGACCCTGCGCGCCGAGGCCGATGGTGTGCTGATCGAGGTCAGCGGCGAGCCGGGGCAGGTGGTGGGCACCGGCCAGGCAGTGGCGCGCCTGGCCCAGGAGGGCATGCGCGAGGTCGAGGTCAATTTTCCTGCCCGGTTGCGCCCGCCGGAAACCGGCGAGCTGCGGCTGGACGAGCGCCGCATCGCCCTGGCCCGCCGCGAGGTGGCCGGTGCCGCCGACCCCGCGAGCCGCACCTGGCGCGCCCGCTACCGGCTGGAGGAGCCGCTCGAGGAACGCGGCCTGGGCGACATCGTCGAGGCTCGTTTCCCGCTGGCGGACGGCGAGGGTGCCGGGCACTTCCGGGTGCCGGTGGCGGCGCTGGACGAGCGCGGCGACGGAGCGCAGCTATGGCGGATCGTGGAGGGCCAGGCGCAGCCGCTGGCGGTGACCGTTGAGCGCATCACCCGCGAGCAGGCCTGGGTCAGCGGCGAGGGGCTCGAGGCGGGGCAGGCGGTGATCAGCCTGGGGACCCACCTGCTCACGCCGGGCATGGCGGTGCGCCCGCTGGAGGAGAAGGGCACACCGTGAGCTTTCCCAACCTCTCCGCGCTGGCCGTCCGCGAGCGCGCCGTTACGCTGTTCTTCCTGGTGATCGCGCTGCTGGCGGGCCTCTATGCCTTCGCCTCCATGGGGCGCGCGGAGGACCCCGACTTCACCGTGAGGGTGATGATGGTCTCGGCCGTATGGCCCGGCGCCTCGCCGGAAGAGATCCAGGAGAGCGTGGTGGACCCGCTGGAGAAGCGCATCCAGGAGGTCGACGATCTCTACCGCATCGAGACCACCATTCGTCCGGGGCGCGCCGATCTCAAGGTGGAGTTCGAGGACTACACCCCCGGCGAGGAGATGTCCGAGCGCTTCTACCAGGTGCGCCGCCGCATGCAGGACGCCGCCCCGAGCCTGCCCGACGGCGTGGTGGGCCCGTTGCTCAACGAGGATTTCGGCGACGTCTACTTCTCGCTGGTCGCCCTGCGCGCCCCGGACATGCCGATGCGCGAGATGGTGCGCGAGGCCGAGGATATTCGCGATCGCCTGCAGCGGGTCGAGGGCGTCAACAAGGCGCAGGTGCTGGGCGAGCGCCAGGAGCGCATGCATCTCGACTTCGACCTGGCCAGGCTGCAGAGCTTGGGGATTTCTCCCCAGGCCGTCTTCGCCGCCATCGAGGCGCACAACCGCCTGCTGCCCGCCGGGCGCGTGGATACCGATGGCCCGCGCCTGTACCTGCGCCTGAACCAGGACCTCTCGGACCCCGAGGCGCTGGCCGAGGTGCCCATTCGCATCGGTGAGCGATTGATCCGTCTGGGCGACATCGCCGAGGTCTCGCGCGGCTATGAAGACCCCCCGAGCTATCTGGTGCGCGCCTTCGGCGAGCAGGCACTGCTGCTGGGCGTGGTGATGCAGAACGGCGAGAACGGCCTCGAATTCGGCGAGCGCCTGAGCGCCTTCTGGCAGCAGGAGCGCGAGCGGCTGCCGCTGGGCATGTCGCTCGACGTGATGACCGACCAGGCGGATGCCATCGCCGGGGCCGTGAACCTCTTCCAGGTGAAGTTCCTGGTTGCCGTGCTGGTGGTGATGCTGGTCACCATGCTGGCCGTGGGGCTGCGCGCCGGCATCGTGGTCGGCATCGCCATTCCGGCGACGCTGGCGCTGACCTTCGTGGTGATGCTGGCAATGGGCATCAACCTCGATCGCATCACCCTGGGCGCGCTGATCATCGCCCTGGGGCTGCTGGTCGACGATGCCATCATCGCCATCGAGATGATGATCGTGAAGATGGAGGAGGGCTGGGACCGACTCGAGGCCGCCGCCCACGCCTGGAACGTCACCGCCGCGCCGATGCTGTTCGGCACCCTGGTCACGGTGGCCGGCTTCGTGCCGATCGGCTTTGCCCAGTCCGCCGTGGGCGAGTATGCCGGCAACATCTTCTGGGTGCTGGGCATCGCGCTGCTGCTGTCTTGGGTCGTCGCCGTGGTCTTCACGCCCTACCTGGGGGTCAAGCTGTTGCCCGAGCAGAAGGTCGCCCACCCGACCCACGAGGCCTACCAGTCCCGCGGCTATCGGCGCCTGCGCGCGGCCATCAGCGCCTGCGTGCGTTACCGCAAGAGCGTGGTGGTGGTGACGGTGGCCCTGCTGGTGGCCGCCGTGGCGGGCATGGCTGGGCCGGTGGAGAAGCAGTTCTTCCCCAGCTCGGACCGCCCCGAGGTGCTGGTCAGCGTCTACCATCCGCAGGGCACGGCCATCGGCGCAACCGACGACACGACCCGGCGCCTCGAGGCGATGATCGGCGAGGCCGAGGGCGTGGCCTCGCTCTCCGCCTACGTGGGGGCCGGCGCACCGCGCTTCTTCATCTCCGCCAACCCGGAGCAGCCCAACCCGGCGTTTGCCAAACTGATCGCCGTGACCGAGGGCGTGAAGGCCCGGGAGCGGCTGATCGAGAGGCTCAACGAGCGCATCGCGGCCGGCGCCTTCCCCGAGGCGCGGGTTCGCGTGCAGAAGCTGCTCTATGGCCCGCCGGTGGACTGGCCGGTGAGCATCCGCGTGCTCGGCGACGACCCCGACCGTCTGCGCGAGATCGGCCACGAGGTGCGCGAGGTGATCGCCGAACATCCCGCCACCCGCGACCCGCACCTGGAGTGGGACGAGCGCGTGCCCCGGCTGCACCTGGCGATCGACCATCACCGGCTGCGGCTGATCGGCCTGACGCCGGACGAGGTGGCGCGACAGCTGCAGTTCCAGCTGGACGGTATCACCATCACCGAGCTGCGCGACGGCATCCGCCTGGTGCCCGCCGTGGGGCGCGGGGCCGCCCAGGACATCGCCGACCTGCAGAGCCTCGAGGTGGTCAATCGCGACGGCCAGCGGGTGCCGCTCACCCAGCTCGGCGAGCTGGAAACCGTCTTTGAAGAGCCGGTGATCAAGCGCTACAACCGCCGACCCTTCGTGGCCGTGAATGCCGAGATCGAGGGCGCCCAGCCCAACGACGTGACCCTGGAGGTCTGGGAGGCGCTGGCGGGGGTGCGGGAGCGCCTGCCCGCCGGCTACGAGCTGCAGATCGGTGGCTCGGTGGAGCAGTCGGACAAGGCACAGGCCTCGATCCAGGCCCTGCAGCCATTGATGGTGGTGCTGATGCTGATCTTCATCATGCTGCAGATGCGCTCCTTTGCCGGCACCTTCATCGTGGTGGCCACGGCGCCGCTGGGGCTGATCGGCGCGGTGGCGGCGCTGCTGCTGTTCCAGCAGCCGTTCGGCTTCGTGGCGACCCTGGGGCTGATCGGCCTGGCGGGCATCCTGATGCGCAACACCTTGATCCTCACCCAGCAGGTCGCGGATAACGCCAACGCCGGGATGGCGATGCGCGACGCCGTGGTGGAGGCGGCCGTGCAGCGCGCCCGCCCGGTGGTGCTCACGGCGGTGGCGGCGATGCTGGCCTTCGTTCCCCTGACCCTGGACAGTTTCTGGGGGCCGCTGGCCTACGTGCTGATCGGCGGCGTGGCCGTGGGTACCCTGATCACCCTGCTGTTCGTGCCGGCGCTCTATGCCCTCTGGTACCGCATCGCCTCGCGTGCCGAGTGACGCCTGGCCGGGTTGTCACGCCGGCGAGGTAGGCGGCATCCTGCAGGCCCCGATCGGCTCGCGCCACCGGCCGCGGCGCGAGCCATGGACGCAGCGGCGCCAGCAGGAGGTCAGATGGCAGGGGTGAGTACCGCATGCGTGATGCTGGCCGCCCTGTTCTGGGGGCTGTCCGGCGGCATTGGTGGCATGCTCATGGCCGACGGCTGGGACCCGCTGGTCGTCTCGTTCTACCGCGGCGCCATCGGCCTCTTGTTCGTGCTCGCCTGGCTGGCGCTGCGCCCGGGCGGCAGCGGCCTGGCCGATCGCCGGCTATGGGGCTGGTCGCTGATGGCCGGCCTGGGCGTGGCCGGCAACTTCACCTTCTACTTCGTGAGCATCTCCCAGGGCAGCGTGGCGGTGGCGGCGACGCTGATGTACTGCGCCCCGGTGTTCGTCTTTCTCGTCTCCTTCGCCCTCAGGCTCGAACGGCCCACGCCGCTCAAGTGGGCCGCCATCGCAATGGTCATGCTGGGGATCGTGCTGCTGACGCGCATCTACGACATCCAGCCGGGCGGGGTGACCCCCATCGGCGTCATCGCCGGGCTGCTCGCCGGGCTCTCCTATGCGCTCTTCATCTTCGGCTTCAAGTACGCCGCCCCCCACGGCAGCCCCCAGGCCACCCTCGTCATCGCCTTCGCGGTCCTCTCGCTGATCCTCTTCCCGCTGGGCGACACGGGCCAGACCCTCTCGGCCTTGGGCACCCCGAGCTGGCCGCTCTTCGTCACGCTAGGGGTGCTCGGCGCCGGCGTGTCGTTCATCCTCTATGTCGTCGGGCTCAACGATACCGCCCCGGCTGTGGCCGCCATCGTGGCCATGGTCGAGCCGGTCACGGCCTCGCTGTTCGGCATCCTGTTGCTCGACGAGCGCCTGGTCGGGCTCGAACTGGTCGGCATGGGCCTGATCCTGCTCACGGTGACGGCGTTGAGCGTCTCCTCGAGCACTCGGTAGGCTTCCTGTCATCTGGACAGATATCCGGTACCGTGGGTATCGGCAACATCCGCAAGCGCGCGGAAGTGGCATCGCCTGGCGGGCTTTACCTAGGCACGGTCAGGCCGCTCGGGCCGGATACCCGGGCCGCTCCGCTGACGGCAAGATCCACGCGGCGGATAGGACGGTTTCCCACGGGTTTCAGGAGATCAGCATGATGGGTTGGGGCAATGGGCATGGATGGATGGGCTTTGGCGGGATTTTCATGATCCTGTTCTGGGGGCTGGTCATCCTGGGAGCCGTCGCGCTTTTACGGTGGCTGTGGGTGAGTGGCAAGGACAGTGGCAACGCGTCTCGGAAAACAGCGCTCGACATCCTGCAAGAACGCTATGCACGGGGCGAAATCGAGCGGGATGAATATGAGCGCAAGCGCCGGGATCTAGAAGGGTAGTCAACACGCCTGCGTCATCCCAAGCAATCGGACTGCTGCCATGTTTCGCGCTCTCTTGCGCTACTTCGAGACCCGGTGAACCCCTATCCCGAGGGAAACCAGGAAACACCGCCCCGGGGGCTGTTCGCCTTCATCCTGCATTTCTCGCGCCCGGTGCTGGGGCTGCTGGTCGCCATGTCGCTGGTCACGGCGCTGGTCTCGGCCGCGGAGGTGCTGTTCTTCCACTACATGGGCGAGCTGGTGGACTGGCTGGCCGATGCCGAGCGCGAGGGCTTTCTGGCCGAGTACGGCTGGCGCCTGGCGGGCATGGCGGCGCTGGTGGTGGTCGGCCTGCCGCTGCTGACCCTGCTCCAGGCGCTGGTGACCCACCAGAGCATCTTTGGCAACTACCCGATGATCGGTCGCTGGCTGGCCCATCGCCACATGCTCGGCCAGAGCCTCGCCTTCTACCAGGACGAGTTCGCCGGCCGGGTCTCCCAGAAGGTGATGCAGACGGCGTTGGCGATCCGCGAGACGGTGATGAAGCTGATGGACCTGATGGTCTACGTGGTCGTCTACTTCGCCGGCGCCATGCTGCTGATGGGCCAGGCCGAGCCCTGGCTGATGCTACCGCTGGTGCTCTGGCTGGCCGGCTATAACGCCATCTTGTGGGGCTTCGTGCCGCGGCTGCGGGCGGTCTCCATGGCCCAGGCCGACGCCCGGGCGCTGATGACCGGGCGCATCGTCGACAGCTACAGCAACATCCAGACCATCAAGCTGTTCGCCGACACCCGCCGCGAACAGGCCTATGCCCGCGACGCCATGGAGGGCTTCATGGTCACCGTGCACCGCCAGATGCGCCTGGCCACCGGCCTCACCGTGAGCCTGACCCTGCTCAACCGGGATCGCCGCCGTGGCCATCGGTGCCTGGTACCTGGAGGCGGTGTCGCTGGGTGCCATCGCCGTGGCCATCGCGCTGGTGATGCGCATCCGCTTCATGAGCAACTGGATCCTCTGGGAGGTGGCCGGGCTGTTCGAGAACATCGGCACGGTGCAGGACGGCATCAATACCATCGCCCGGGAGCCCGCGGTCAGGGACCGCCCCGACGCCACCGAGCTGGTGGTGCCGCATGGGGAGATCCGCTTCGAGGGGCTGCGCTTCGGCTATGCCCGCCCCGACGGCGAGGGCGTGCGCGTCTTCGACGGCCTGGACCTGACCATCGCCCCCGGCGAGAAGGTGGGGCTGATCGGTCGCTCCGGGGCCGGCAAGTCGACCCTTGCCAGTCTCCTGCTGCGCTTCTTCGATCTGGAGGGCGGGCGCATCCTGATCGACGGCCAGGAGATCACCGCCGCGACCCAGGAATCGCTGCGACGGCATATCGGCATGGTCACCCAGGACACCTCGCTGCTGCACCGCTCGGTGCGCGACAACATCCGCTACGGCAGCCCCCAGGCCAGCGAGGCGTCGATCCGTGAGGCCGTGCGCCGGGCCCATGCCGACGCCTTCATCGACGAGCTGGTGGACCTCCAGGGGCGGCGTGGCCTGGATGCCCACGTCGGCGAGCGCGGCGTCAAGCTCTCCGGCGGCCAGCGCCAGCGCATCGCCATCGCCCGGGTGCTGCTCAAGGACGCACCGATCCTGGTGCTCGACGAGGCCACCTCGGCGCTGGACTCCGAGGTGGAGGCGGCGATCCAGGAGCAGCTCTATGCGCTGATGGCAGGCAAGACGGTGATCGCCATCGCCCACCGCCTCTCGACCATCGCCATGCTCGATCGCCTGGTGGTGTTAGACGAGGGACAGATCGTCGAGAGCGGCACCCACGGCGAGCTGCTGGCCAATGACGGCCTCTATGCCGCCCTGTGGCGGCGCCAGTCCGGTGGCTTTATCGGCGAGGATATCGATGCCGAGGCCAAGCCGGGCCAGGCTCAGCCGGCGTCCGGGCGCGACGGACAGGACTGAGGGCTCTTGCCAGGGCAGGGCGGCGTTAGCGGTGCCGCGCCTGAGCCGTGAGCCCCCCCTCAGTCCTGAGCCACCGCGTGGGGCGTATGGGCGATTCGGCTACCGCCCCCCGTCGTGCTTGGCCCCTTCATCGGCCTGAGCGTCCTGTTGCTTCTCCATCGCCGGCAGCACCAGCACCCGACATGGGGCGTTCACCGCTACGTACTCCACGGTGGCACGGCGCAGTGGCCAGCGCCCGCTGCTGCCGCGGGACACCAGGATCATCAGGTCGGCACCGAGCTGCGCCGCCAGGCCCACCAGCTTCTCGCCGGCATTGCCGGCCAAGGCATGCAGGGTGGCGGTGCGATCCATCGGCAGGTACTTGCGCACCAGCAGATCCAGGGTCTTGCGGACCTCGGCTTCCTTCTCCTGCGGTGCCTCGTCTGTCACATGGGGGAAAAAGCCGCCGCCGCCGGGATGGAAGACGCTGGCCAGGTGGAGCTCGCCGTTGTCGGCAAGCAGTTCCACGGCCGCCGCGATGGCGCACTTGCCCTCGCCATCGTCTTCCGGGTCAATGGCGAGCAATAGTTTCTGATACATCAGCGGTCTCCTGTTTCGGCGTAGCGGAGCCCTCTACCTCGGGAAAGGCTCTGCCCTGAACCAGCTCGTCGACGCTGAAGCCGCGATAGTCTGCCCGCAGCGCCCGAAGCAGTGCGATACCCATGAACACCAGCAGAATGCAGAAGGGAAGCCCCAGGGCGGTGATCACATTCTGCAGGGCGTCCAGGCCGCCGGCCAGCAACAGCGTGGCGGCAATGCCGCCCTGCGCAACGGCCCAGAAAATACGCTGGCGCACCAGCGAAGGCTGATCATCGCGCCGGGTCAACAGATCGATCACCAGCGAGGCGGAATCCGACGACGTGGTAAAGAAGATCACGATGATGACCACGCTCAAGGCCGCGGCCACGCTCGTCAGCGGAAAGCCTTCCAGGAAGGCGAAGATGGCCACCGAGGGGTCCTGCTGCACCTGGTCCGCCAGCGACAGTTGGCCGCTCATTTCCCCCTGGATGGCCGAGAGCCCGAAGATGCCGAACCACACCAGCGTGAAGGCCGTGGGGGCAAACAGCACGCCGCCCACGAACTCGCGAATGGTGCGTCCCCGTGAAATGCGGGCGATGAAGATGCCGACATAGGGCGCCCAGGAAATGGTCCAGGCCCAGTAGAACAGGGTCCACTGCCGCTGCCAGTCGGTCTCCCTGTAGGTTTCGGTCCAGAAGGCCAGCCAGGGCAGGGCGCTGAGGTAGTCGCCCACGCTCTGCACCATGCCCTCGGCAATGAACACCGTGGGGCCCACAAGACTCACGAACGCCAGCAGCAGCATGGCCAGGACGATATTGACCTGGGAGAGGCGGCGAACGCCCTTGTCTAGCCCGAGGGCGACCGAGGTAGCGGCGATGCCGGTGATGACGGTGATCAGGCCGACCTGGACCAGTGGGCTGGTGGGCGCACCTACCAGATAGTTCAGGCCGCTGTTCAGCTGCAGCGTGCCCAGCCCCAGCGAGGTGGCGACCCCGAACAGCGTGCCCAGCACGGCGATTACATCGATGGCCCAGCCCCAGGGCCCAAAGGCGCGTTCGCCCAGAATGGGGTAGAACAGGCTGCTGATGCGCATGGGGAGATGGTGGCGGTAGGCAAAGTATCCGATCGCCAGGCCCGGCATGGCGAAGATGGTCCAGGTGTGCAGGCCGAAGTGGTACAGCGCGAGGGTCATGGCATCGCTGGCCGCCCGCTCCGAGCCTGGCGTGACGCCATCGAAGGGCGGATGGGCGAAGTGGGAAATCGGCTCCGCCACGCCCCAGAACATCAGGATGGTCCCGATGCCGGCGGCAAACAGCATGGTGAACCAGGTAAGGTTGGAGTAATCGGGGCGGCTGTCGTCGTCGCCCAGGCGGATATTACCATAGCGGCTTGCGGCCAGGCCGAGCAGGAAGACCAGCAGCGCGCTGACCGCCAGAATGTAGAACCAGCCGAGGTTGGCGGCGACCCAGCCGGTGAGCAGGCCGAAATTGTTGGCGACGGCCTCGTCAAAGGGAATCGCGATGGCGACAAACAGCGCCGCTATGCCAGCCGAGGTGAAGAAGACTCCCGGTATGGTCTGCAATCCTAGCCGACGTTGCAGCCATGTCAGCACACGCGCCTCCGTTGCGTTGGAAAGGGCCAATGGCGGAGTCTTCACGCTACCATAGCTGATGGGCGGCTGCAGGCAAGCGGCCGTCAGCGAGCGGCACACCACGGCGCCTTGCAACAAGCGCCTGATCGCCTAGCCGCCCGGTATCGGTCCTGTTTTTTTCGGAGAACGGCATGCCCGTCATCGACAACCAGGGAGTCGCGATCGTCTTTGAGGAGGCTGGCGCGGGGCTGCCCATCGTTCTCCTCCACAGTTTCCTCGGCTCGGGCGAGATATGGCGCGCGCAGGTGCCGGTGCTGGCGGCGCAGCACCGCGTCATCAACGTCGATGTGCGCGGCCACGGCCGCTCCGGCCATCTCACCGAGTTGTTTACGCTCTACGATGCCGTCGACGACGTCATCGCCGTGCTGGATGCCCTGGGAATCGAGCGGGCGGTGTGGTGCGGGCTTTCCATCGGCGGCATGGTGGCGCTGCGCGGGGCGATCCGACATCCGCAGCGGGTGGCCGGCCTGATCCTGATGGATACGGATGCCGGCGCGGAAACCGCCTGGCACCGGGTGAAGTATCGCGCCATGGGAATCGTGGTGCGCGTCTTCGGTTTCCGCCCGCTGCTGCCGTTTGTCACCCGCCTGATGTTCGGCACCACCACCCGACGCGATGACCCCGCGCTGGTCAGCGAGACCCGGGCGATGATCGCCCGGAACCACGTGCCCTCGGCGCTGAGGTGCCTGGAGGCGCTGACGCGGCGGGATTCGGTGGTGGAGCGCCTGCACGAGATCGACGTGCCGGCACTGGTGATGGTGGGCGAGGAGGACCGCATGCTGCCGCCGCGGCTCTCCCGTCGGATCCAGGAGGGGCTTGTTGATGCAAGCCTAACGACGATCCCAGGCGCCGGCCACCTGACGCCCCTCGAACAGCCGGAAAGGGTCAACGCGACCGTGTTGGCGTTCCTGGCGACACTTTCACCCCCTCGCCCTCGGGAGTAGCCGCGCCGCCGTGCGGTTCGGGCTCGCTCCGCAGAGCCCGCACCCGATCCATCAGGTGCTGCTGAAGCAAAACGGCCGCTACGCCGCACTGTCGTGCCACCAGTCCGGTTGCTTCATCGGGGTGGAGCATGCTGGAGCAAAATGATGAGTGGTCCGCCTCCCGCCTCCCGCCGATACATGCCGTTGAAAAAGCTGACTGCCCTGTGCAACGATCCCGAGCCAGCGACGATGATCGCCGCTCAGTGAATGAGCGACGCCAACTATGCTATGAAGAAACAGGTGGACTACAGTTCCTACACCATCTTTCGGGACACTCCGAATCTCGACGATCAGAGGGGACCCGCTCATGACATTCCGTCTTATTTTACCGGCAGTCGCCGCCGCCGTTACCGCCGCCTCAGGCCCGGCGCTGGCAAGTTATGGCTTTTACGTCGGCAAGGATCTCAGCGAGACCGGTGGTGTGCTGATCGGCGGCACCGGCGAGGAGGTCTCCAGCCACTGGCTTGAGATCGTCCCCGCGCAAACCCACGGCAACGATGCGACGGTGAGCGTGGGCGTGACGGACGAGGCGTCCATGCCCGGAGAGCTCATCGACATCCCGCAGGCGGCGGAGACGTTCCGCTACCTCACGATGAATTACTCGGACTATCAGGGCTTTCCGGCGCCGCTGACGAATGGTGGCATCAACCAGCATCAAGTTGCTGTGCGTGACATCTGGGCGACGAACCGTTCCGACCTGACCGACATGACGCCGAACCCGCAGCGCGGGCCACAGTATTCGGATCTGGCACGTCTTGTCTTGGAGCGCGCCACTACCGCGCGCGAAGGCGTCGAACTGATTGGCGAGCTGATCGCGGAGCATGGTTATTCGACCTACGGCGGCAACACGCACCTAATCGCGGATCCAAACGAGGCCTGGGTCGTCTGGGAGTTCTCAGGAGGTCAGGGGCTCTGGGCGGCCGAGCGCCTCGAGCCTGACGAGGTCCGGGTCCTCTACCCAGGATATATCGAGGATTTCCCGCTCGACTTTGAGGAGAGCGAGGACTTCATGGGCGCGCCGAACCTCATCAGCTTCGCCGAGGAACAGGGCTGGTTCGATCCGGACACCACCGACACTTTCAACGTGTTCGACGTCTATGGCCCGCAGGATGGGCGCAAGGCGCGTACCGGCGGCTACAAGTACATGAGCCAGGCCGATATCGAGGATGAGCTCAAGGAGATGGCACCCGTCTCCGAACGCGAGATGATGGACATGGTCCGCGATCCACGCGTCGCGGATGACGAGGCCGGCTACGGCCAGGTGGCCAGTCTCGAAAAGGGCACAGATCCCGACATGATCCAGATCTGGGTCGCGCCCACCGGATCGGTCACCGCGCCGTTCATCCCGTGGTATCTCGGCGTACAGGATGTTCCGCCGGAATACGGGATGCACCGCTATCTCACCAAGGGCGCGGCCTCGTCTTTCCTCAACCCGGACTACCAGTTGCAGGAGTCGACGGACTTCGCCGGACGAACGTTCAAGCAGGTTCTCTACTACACCTGCTCGGACCCGGACACGTATCTCGATCCCGTGGTGAGCTATCTCGAAGGGTTCGAGGAAGACAGCTTCGAGGATCAGGAATGGGTCGAGATCTCGGCACAGACACTGATCGATAATGATCAGCGCGCCGCGGCGCAGACCATGCTAACTCACTACTCGACTGGCCGCGCGATGGAAGCGCTGGACCTCGGGGAAACAATCAAGGATGCGCTCGGCGTGCATATCGAGCTTTCCGGCGCCTTCCGCGACCCGGAGACGGCTCAGATCAACGACCCTGGTGGCGAGACCCCGAATTGCCTGGCGAGTGCGAACCCCGACAAGCCCGCCGATCAGCAGTAAGATCGGAAGGTCAGCCCGGGCCAACACTCACCGTACTGGTGGACATTCGGGGGTCTGAATGGCTCGCCGCATGCTGTGTGGCGCGGTCCATCAAGAAGCCTGTTGGCATACCTGCTACCAGTGACGTGCGTCGCGGAGATGCAGCTTCGCGATGCGCAGAACGCGGCAGCATGACAACGTAGTTTTCCTTTCCCGGCGTGATGCACTGATCTCCCGGCCTCCCAAGAGCGAGGTCGGGAGATTGGTAATGAGCGCTAAGAATTTCCAGACGCCAGGCGCATGCAGGGGCTGCGGCCAGAGAATCGCCGCGGTTTCGAGCGCCACCGCAAACGCGAGGGCGTCGAACTAGGGCACGTCGATGGTGAGCGTATGCCCCAAAACCAACGCCTGCTGGGCGAGGAAAACTGGGCGCAACTGACCCATTAATAGATCAACCACGTTCGGTGGAAGAACTTCGCGCAAGAGCTTAAGCAACTCGAAAAGCGCCGGCGCGGAGCAGAGCTTGAGCGTCGTCTCGCAGATGGGTCTTGCAATCCCTGGCGGGCGACACGGGAAAATGGGGGGTTGTCCCTGATTACTCTGAACCTAACGCCACAAGGCCCCCGCGTCACTCAATCGGCGGCGGTCAGAGCGTGCGCCAGGGGATCGGCGGGGGCGCCCGCAGGGTCTCGGTCACCGCCTTGAGTGCCGCTTCCAGCGCCTCCCGCGAGCGGGCCCCGCCCAGGCAGAGCCGCACCGCCTGGGGGGCAGGCTCGCTGCCCACGCAGAAGGGCTCCGGGCCGGTCAGGCGCACGCCGCGCTCCTCCAGGGCGGCGAGCAGCTCGGCGGCGCGCAGCCCCTCCGGCAGCGTCAGCCAGAGGTTGTTGCCGTGGGGCCGCCCGGAGGGGGCATAGTGCGCCAGCCACCGGCGGGCCAGGCGCTGGCGCTCGGCCTGCTCCTCAGTTTGCCAGGCCAGCAGCCGCTCGGCATCGGCGCTCTCCACGCAGCGGCACACGGCCTCTACCATCAGCGGCGGAACCATCCAGCTCTGGGCACGCACCGCCGCGCCCAGCGGCTCCTGCAGCGCCTCCGGCACCCGCAGGGCGCCGATGCGCAGTCCCCCCGCCAGCACCTTGGCGGTGCTGAAGGCGAACAGGGTGCGCTCCGGGGCTAACCGGTAGAGCGGGGTGCCGCGCTCGGCTTCCGGCAGGTACTGCACCCCATCCTCCAGGATCCAGAACTCATGCTGCCGGGCAAGCTCGGCCAGGCGTTCGCGCCGCGCCTCGCCGAGCACGGCGCCGGTGGGGTTGTTCTGGTCCGGCGTGACGTAGACCAGCCGCGGCGGCTGCTGGGCACACAGCCGTGCCAGGGCCTCCATGTCCATGCCGTCATCGTCCAGGGGTACGGCCAGGGTCTTGAGGTGCGCCTGGCGGGCGGCGCCGATCAGCCCGGGGTAGGTGAGCGCATCGGCGGCGATGCGCTCGCCGGGGCGCGTCAGCGCCCGCAGCGTCAGGTCGATGCCATGCTGGCCCCCCTGGGTGATCACCAGCGCCTCCGGCGAGACCGGCATGCCCAGGCGGGTCATCCAGGCGGCAAGGCGCTCGCGGTGCCCCGCCAGCCCGCGCTCCGGCTGATAGGCCACGGCGCGCTCCAGCACCTCGCGATCCTCGGCGATTCCGGCGAGCGCCTGACCCAGCAGAGCGGCGCGCATCGGGTGGGGCGGGGGCAGGCTGAGGCTGAGGTCGATCAGGCCCTCGTCCTCTGGCGAGGCGGCGGCCAGGAAGGGGGCGGCGGCGGCCTGGTCGGCGCCGCGCACAAAGGTGCCGCTGCCCACCCGCGCCGAGACCGAGCCCCGACGCTCGGCCTCGGCGTAGGCGCGTGACACCGTGCCCACGGTCACGCCCAGGGCATCGGCCAGGCGGCGCTGGGGCGGGAGCTTCTCGCCCGGGGCCAGCTCGCCGGCCTGGATGGCCCGGGCGATCGCCTCGGCGATGGCCCGGTAGCGGGGGCCCTCGGCATCGAGCCGGGGAGTCCAGATTGTCATGGTGACAATAAAACCTTTGACGCCAGAATTGCGCCCGTTAAGCTGAAAATTCACGGGCTTTATCGACAATAACCCCGAAATTGTATGGGTGCAATATGCTGGAAGCGGTAGCGTTCCTGGGGCCGGCGGCCCTCTACATGATCTCCATGACCATCACCCCGGGCCCCAACAACGTGATGCTCACCGCCTCCGGGGCCAACTTCGGCTTCCTGCGCACCTTGCCGCATATGCTCGGCATCCTGGGGGGCTGCTTCCTGCTGTTCGCCGGCATCGCCCTGGGGCTGGGCCTGCTCTTCGAGCGCTACCCGCTGGTGCAGACGATCCTGCGGGTGGTGGGAAGCGGCTACCTGCTCTACCTGGCCTGGCGCATTGCCACGGCGCCGCCGCCGGATCTGCGCCGGCGCGGCGAGGGGCGCCCGCTAAGCTTCTGGCAGGCGGCGGCCTTCCAGTTCGCCAACCCCAAGGCCTGGGTGATGGGGCTGGCGTTGATGGCGGGCTTCCTGCCCGGCGACGGCAATACCCTGGTCAACGCCCTGCTGCTGGCCGGTTTCGCCGAGCTGGTGGGCTTTCCCTGCATCGCGCTCTGGGCGGGCTTCGGCATGGCCATCGGCCGCTGGCTCGACACATCGCGCGCCTGGCGGGTCTTCAACGGCGTGATGGGGGCGCTCACCGCCGCCTGTGTGATCTTTATCCTGGGATAAGAGGAGGGAAGATGAAGACGATAGGGCTGATCGGCGGCATGAGCTGGGAATCGACCCAGACCTACTACCGGCTCATCAACCAGGGGGTGAAGGCGCGGCTGGGTGGGCTGCACTCCGCCCGGCTGGTGCTCTACAGCGTGGATTTCGCCGAGATCGAGGCGCTGCAGCGCCGCGGCGACTGGGCGGAAACCGCGCGCATCCTCGGCGAGGCGGCCCGGTCCCTGGCGGCTGCCGGGGCCGACTTCCTGGTGCTCGGCACCAACACCATGCACAAGGTCGCCCCGCAGCTCGAGCAGGCCGTGAATCTTCCCCTGCTGCACATCGCCGATGCCACTGCCAAGGCGCTGCACCGGCAGGGTGTGACCCGGGTGGGGCTGCTGGGCACTCGCTTCACCATGGAGCAGGCCTTCTACCGGGAGCGCCTGGAGGCGCAGGGCATCCAGGTGCTGATTCCCGATGTCGACCAGCGCGAACGGGTGCACGCCGTCATCTTTGAAGAGCTGTGTCGCGGTGAGATCCGGGCGGACTCGAAAGCGGCCTACCTGGCAATCGTGGCCTCGCTGGCCGGGCAGGGCGCCCAGGGCGTGATCCTCGGCTGCACGGAGATCGGGCTCCTGATCCAGCCTGGCGATACGGACGTGCCCCTCTTCGACACCACCGTCATCCACGCCGAGCAGGCGGTGGAGGCGGCACTTGGGACCGCGGAGTCGTAGCACATACCGGCGAAGCACCGTCGGATCGGCTTCCATGGAAAATCCTCGCCGGTTGTCGACCTGGGCCGTCGTCGCGCGACTACGGGGTGAGATGTCCCGGTAGAGCATCAGGATGAATCAGCTTCGGCCACGTGGCCGTGGCCTTGTACCTGGAGGGAAGCGACCGGGCCGTACTCGACCTGGAACCCTGATGGAGGAGCCTATGACAAAGATTGCCAAGAACACGATTTGCCTGTGGTACGAACGTGATGCCGAAGAGGCGGCGAACTTCTACGCCAGGATTTTTCCCGATTCCTCCGTCAGCGCGGTCCATCTTGCACCGGGCGACTACCCGGCGGGCAAGCAAGGTGACGTCTTGACCGTCGAGTTCACCGTGATGGGCATTTCCTGCCTGGGGCTGAATGGTGGGCCAGGGATCCAGCACAACGAGGCGTTCTCGTTCCAGGTAGCCACCGAGGACCAGGCCGAGACCGATCGTTACTGGAATGCCATCGTCGACAACGGCGGCCAGGAGAGCGAGTGCGGCTGGTGCAAGGACAAGTGGGGCGTCTCCTGGCAGATCACACCCATTGCGCTGACCAGGGCGTATACCAGCCCCGATCGCGCCGCCGCCAAGCGGGCGTTCGATGCCATGATGACGATGAAGAAGATCGACATCGCCGTGATCGAAGCGGCAGTTCGTGGCGAGACGCCGGCGGGCTAACCCCTACTGCTGGGGAAGGGGCTGCGTGCCGCCGCTCCTGCTAAGTATTGACCGTACAAGCAAGGTCGCCGAGACGACCGGGCGCACTGACGACATCGTTGGAACGCCGGGACTACCGCAGGGCTGGCAGACGCCATCGTGACGTGCCGGCCAGGGGCGGTAGCGTGGCGGCATCGAGCGTGCGGCCGCTCAACCCGCGCGAGACTGATACCGGCCAAGCCCTTGCCAGTCCTCACCATGATGATCGGGCGTTCGGTGGCTGGCGGTGCGTCTCCATCCGGTTCAGCTCCATCGCCACATGGACAGTGGCGCAGCAGGCCAGCGTTATGCGCCATAGGAGGTTGCATGCATCGCGTCGCGTTACAGTGGATCGTGGGGTTGCTGGACGAGCGGAATATCCCGTTCCTGATTGTCGGAGGGCTCGCGGCAAAGGGGTACGGCTCCGAGCGTGACCTGAACGACATCGATCTCTTCGTACCCGGCGAGCATTTCCTGTCAGTGGTACAGGCCGGCCAGGCATTCGTCTCCAAGGCGGCCGCTCACCGCCGGGAGGAGGGCTGGGACCTGACCTACGTCCAGTTCACCTACGAAGGCGTCAAGGTGGAGGTGGGCAGCGCGGAGGGCCCGCGAATCCTGGATGCAGGCAAGCAGGCCTGGATCCCGCTGGAGATTGATGTCTCCCGCCAGGAAACCCGGCAGTTGCTGGGCATGGCGCTGCCCCTCATGCTCAAGGAGGACCTGATCCGCTACAAGGCGGCGCTGTCACGGCCCGTGGATATCGAGGATATTCGCGCCATGCGTGGGAGCACATGACCGGGCCATGCACCGGTAGACAGGCCCTCCGCTTCCCGGCGATGGGGTCACCGGCGACGGCTGGCGTCATGGGGTACGTCAGCTGCTGGCCCGAACCACAAAACAGCACGACGGATGACGTGGAGGTGAGGAAATGCACTATATCCTGTTCTATGAATATGCCCCTGACTACCTGGAGCGGCGTGGGGAATTCCGGGATCAGCACCTGGCACTGGCAAAGGCGTCCATCGAGCGAGGCGAATTCTTCCTCGGGGGCGCGTTTGCCGACCCGGCGGATGGGGCCGCCATTGTCTTCAAGGGGAATTCAAGAGACGTCGCCGCGTCTTTCGCCGAAGCGGATCCCTACGTCATCAACGGTCTCGTCACCGCCTGGCATGTCCGTGAATGGACCACCGTCGCGGGAAAGGACGCCGAACACCCTGTCGTGCCTTGAAAGCCCCATTCACCAGGAAGGGATCAGCTCTTATGTGCGACATGCATCGTGATCCCATGGGTAAATCCCACCGTCCATGAACGATGACTCCTTCACATGGTCGCGCGACGCGATCTGCCTTGATCCCTCATCGTGGGACCTGAGGTCGATCGCCGCCGACCTCTACCGCCGGACGTGTCGCGTCAACTTCGACATGCCAGGCTTCTGCGTGCTCAATCTCGGTCGAGACATCGATTCCGTCACCTTTCGACACGTGATGGTGGACCTCAAGCGCGACATGGCGGCGATCCACGAAGCCGCCACCGGCAACATGCTGGCGTATCTCTCGGCCGCACGCTTCGATCAACAGGAATCCACCCGGCCGCATCTCGATGGCGGGCCGGATGAATGCTTCTTGATGCTCGGCTACGAGCCTTGTGCCATCGATTCCGACATCGAGATCTTCGACTACGCGAAATGCGCATTCGATCATGATCTCTCGCCGAATGAATTCATGGCCAGATACAATCCCATGTTCAAGCCTGGCCACGACATCTTGCGCCCCTATGCCACTCGCGTGCCCTGCTTCTCGAACACCGACTACCAGATCCTCTGCATCAACAACTCGTGTGCGCCATATTCCGAATCGCAACCTGCATGGCAGGGCACCCTGCATGCCGCGACGATTACGTCACCCGACGAATCGGCACGTCGTATCATCAACTCGACGATGATCGTTTCTGTCCCCGCGGGCACGTCGGATTTCATCGATGACGGTCAGTTGAACGACTTCCTGACCACTTCAGTCGTCCGTCGACAAGGTGATGGCTAACCGCACCGCGAAGACGGCGCATGTTATGAACGCGGAGCTAGTGATGGTGTACTTTCAAGTGGCAGTGACAAGCCGGCGCCCGGTGATGCCCATGGTGAAATGTCAGGATCGTCGCATGGCAGGGGTAGCGGAGCGGCCTCCACCTCCAGGTACCGCGCGTCGCCAGGACTTGCCCGATGCGCTATAGGAAAGCAGTGATCATGGCCTTGGTCATCGTAATGGTGACCGTTGTCCTTGCCTTGGCTTCAGGTCCCTGGGTGGCCAGCCAGGTGGCGATTGATCGTTGTTTAGACAACGGGGGGCGGTTTGACTACGAGGCAAACGAATGTTCAGGCACTCGGCCAGGGGGTTGAGCCGGCACCCTGGACGACATTCACCACGTCGTAACAGTTCGCGGCATTTGGCCACCCCGCTGTGTCAAGGGTCAAAGCTCCAGCAAGGGTAGGTGAGCGTGACCATCACGAAACCCCCGGGCCAGTCCTCTGGCTCGGGGGCTTTTGTTTGCAGCGGTGCCAACACCTCGCGGCATGTGCCACGCCCGCTATGGAAGGCTTGGGACGCCCGCTGGTCCGGGCCCCCAGACGCCGGGGCGAGCGACGTCTGAGACCAATCGACGTGTGGCATCCATCGGCACTCTCGCATACGCTGATGGCTTAAGGCTGCTTAGATAGCCGGCGGAATACCGACTTCGCTGTAACTCAGGGACTACCGCAGGGATGGCAGGACGCCGTCACGGCTTGCCGGGTAGGGGCGGTAGCGTGCCTTAAAAATGGGGATCTGTCCCCGATTACCCCTCGTTCAAGTCAATAAACGAGCGCGCTGTCAAATACCTGTTAGCTAAGGGCCTCCATCTCATGTAGACGCTTGGCGCTCTTTGAGTTTGCGTACAGGAAAACAACAGCATAGTATCACTCCATGCTTTAACCACATGGATGTTTAAATGTCTGATTCCAAGGAGACTTTTAGTCTCGAAAAAATAGAAACCGCATTGCAAGCTGTAGCGCGTGGCGAGATTAAGCCATTGAGCGGTTGTATTCAGTCTATCCCAATAGAGCCTTCTGAGAGTTCTCCCGGCATCGTCGAATGCCACTTTTTGAAAGTGGATAGGTCAGGACGACCTAAGCTTCCGGAATTGATTGATATAATTTTCGATAGGATAATCGACTTCACCATGCCCCGCCGAAAGCTTGACTCTGCGATGAAGCAGCTAGTTGAGGAGCGCAGCTCAGCAGGGTTTCAGCGTCTTAGCAGGGAAGCGAGATCGCTATTTACCACGCTCTCCAAAACCGGTGAAGGTGGTGAGCTGCTGCTCTTCGTTCTTGCCGAATATTACTTGAAGTATCCCCAAGTAGTTCCTAAAATGAGTTTGAAAACTGACTCAAATATGCATGTTCATGGGGCTGATGGCACATTTCTAAGCGTTCGAAACGAGTCTCTCTCCATCTTTTGGGGGGAGTCTAAGGTTTATAGCGAATTCTCTGGCGCAATCAGTGACTGCATCAAAAGTCTTGCGGAAATATTAAGGTATTCACAGGAGACTAAAAGGGATATCGAGTTAATAAGGGATAATATTGATTTTGATGATCCAGAGTTGGTCGCCGCAATCCTGGAATATTTTAATCCCGAATCTGAGAAATACGATTATTTGGAGCCTTGTGGGCTTTGTCTCGTTGCATTTGATTATGATAAGTACCAGGAAGAAGGTGTAGATAACGAAAAATTAAAGGTAGCAATAAAGGATAAGATTCCTTCTTGGATTAAATCTTTATCACATAGAGTTCGTAAGCACGAACTCGAAAATTACCATATTCATTTTTTTCTAGTGCCGATTACTTCTGCAGATGACTTTCGATCGATATTTTTAGCACAATTGGGAGGCAATGATGTCACTTGATCAGGTGCTGTCCAGTTTAACGTCGACCCAATATTTCATAGAGCAGTATAATGAGGTCATAGAAAGGAGTGGCTCAAAACAATTGCGCCATCACTCAGGCTCTAGCACTCTCGAGCAGTACGTTACTCCCGACATTGACTGGAAGTACCTTTTAAAAATTGCAAACATTCTGACTTTTTCGAATAACTTCGAAGACCGGGAGAAAGCGCTTAGAATTGCCACTTCTAATTTGCTTTTCACAGATAAAGATAATGGCTTACAAGATTCATCGGTTTCATTGCTAAAGCAGTTGTCAAACTTTAGAACAATTGAACTAGCAAAGAAGAAAGGGATTCTTGAGCAGAATGGAGGCAATGAGACCTCAACTGTATCTGAAGTATTGGCAGAAAAAAGAATTGAGATTTTTTCCAAAATTTTTGTTGGGGAGAATCGATTTTTTATTGGAAATAATTTTCAGAATGAGCTCTGGGATAGCTTTCACTCCAACAGGGTGGTAAGTGCATCTGCTCCCACTTCGGCAGGTAAGTCTTTCATACTTTACAAGATAATTATTGATTACTTACTTAACAATGTTTATGCAAATTTACTTTACTTGGTTCCGACTCGAGCCCTCATAAATCAGGTATACTCCGATCTTAAGTCAGAGGTTTCTGCTCTCGATTTAGACGTAGATATCGTTACTCTACCCCTAGAGTTTCTTTTGGGAAGTTCGCGCAGAAAGATATTCATTTTCACACAAGAGCGGCTACATATTCTTTTGGCGTCGATTCAGCCAAGGTTTGATGTAATCTTTGTCGATGAAGCTCACAAAATAGGCGACTCATATCGAGGGGTTTTGCTTCAGCATGCGATCTCTAAAGCAGAAAGTAGTAATACTAAAGTTGTTTACACTAGCCCATTTTCTGAGAACCCAGAAAAAATTAAGCAGTTTCATCTTGAAAATGAGCGGTTTGAAGCCGTCCATACATCAGAGGTAACAGTCAACCAAAACGTTTTTTGGATAAATCAAGAGCCTCGATCAACAAAAAAATGGAATGCTAAGTTAGCTGGTGATAACACTCGGGCGCAGAGTATTGAGCTTAGGTTTCGACCGACGACGCAAACTAAGAGATTGGCTTTTCTGTCTGCTGAGTTCGGAGGGGACGAAAGTGGTAACTTGATATATGTCAATCGGCCCTCAGATGCCGAAAATGTATGTAAGCTGGTCTCAGATTATCTCGATATTTCAGATACAGTAGAAGATGAGGTTGTAAAGCTTATAGAGCTCTCTGAAAGAGTTCTACATCGGGATTACAGCCTGGCAAAGGTACTGAAAAAAGGCTTAGCATTTCATTACGGCAATCTACCTCAAATAATTAGATCAAAAATTGAGGAATTATTTGCGGAAGGTAAACTAAAATATTTGGCCTGCACCTCCACGCTTATTGAAGGTGTAAATATGTCTTGTAAGAATATTTTTCTTCGCGGGCCTAAGAAGGGTGCCGGTAATCACATGTTGCCGGAGGACTTTTGGAATCTTGCGGGAAGAGCTGGACGGTGGGGTATTGAGTTTCAAGGTAATATTTTCTGTATCGACACGTCCGACTCGACTCTTTGGCCTTATGGGCCGCCAAAGAAACGGCAAGAATATAGAATTGAGAGTGCGATTGAGAAAAGCCTAAGAAAAACCGAAATGCTAATCTCGTACATCGAAGACGGCCTCCCGCGGATAAATGATAGTAATTTTTATCAGTTTAATTATGTCATTTCATTTTTTTTCGATCTGTATGGTAAAGGGGAGCTAAGAGAGTATATAAATAGGTTTGTTGAATCCGAGAGCGTTGATGCGCTTTACGATTTGTTAGGACATCAGTACCAATTGATGGATTCTTATGTGGATATTTCCGTCACGAACCCTGGCGTCAACCCGTCCGGAATTCTGAGCCTGCGCGATTATTTTACTCAGAGGAAGAACCGTATCGAAGAATTGGTGCCGTCAGACCCCTCCAGCCCGGATGCCTTGGAAAGCTACGTAAAAGTTTTTTCTCGAGTAAATAAAACCCTTTCTCAGTCTGGGGACGAGTTTGGAAATCATAAACGTTCTTTTATGCTTGCACTGTTAGTTGTGAATTGGATGCAAGGTCAGCCGATAGCCAAGCTAATTAAGGATCGCGAGAAATACGAAAGGAAGAAGGGTCGAAATAAATCAATCAATACTGTCGTTCGAAATGTTCTAGAAGACGTTGAGAAATATGCTCGTTTTATTGTTCCAAAATATATGGCCTGTTATCTAGAGGTTCTTGAAGCTGTCGCTAGGGAGAATCAATTAGAAATTGACACGAGCGCTTTAGAGCAGATCCAGGTTTCATTGGAGTTTGGGGTCTCGAGTCAAACACATCTAGCACTGATTCGTCTTGGTCTTTCCAGAACAAGTGCTATTGCAGTCAGCGCACTTATAGCCGATGATAGCCTAACCGACGAAGGGGCAAGGGTGGCCTTGAGGGAAATTGATCTTGCGTCGTCTGACCTGCCAGCCTTGGTGAAGGAGGAGATTTCATCTCTCGCAACTGAGGTGAATGTTGGTTCCTAGTACAGTTATTGACGTCATGTACAATGACGGTAATCACTTGACCACTA
Source organism: Halomonas sp. CKK8 (assembly GCF_029625235.1). NCBI lineage: Bacteria > Pseudomonadati > Pseudomonadota > Gammaproteobacteria > Oceanospirillales > Halomonadaceae > Halomonas > Halomonas sp. CKK8. The sequence continues at coordinate 1,576,005 of NZ_CP121193.1, forward strand.
CACACGGCGACCGGTTTTCCACTGCTGCGCAGTTCCAAACCGGCGCGTGAGCCGGGCGTTAAACTGCCCCAAAAAAAGCCCCGAGTCAGTCACCTGGCTCGGGGCTTTTGCGTGATTGAGATGCGATCACCTGGTGGCCAGCGCCACTCCGACCTTGGAGCGGTTGGGTCTCCCGATGGTCTCGGTGATCCAGGTGCCAGTGGCGGCGAGGGCGTTCAGGTCGATGCCGCTCTCGATGCCGAGGCCGTTGAGCAGGTAGACCACATCTTCATTGGCGTTGACATCGAGACCACCGCCATCCACGCCGAACAGGCGGTGGAAGCGGCGCTTGCGACCAAAAGGGATGTGGCATCCATCGAAACATTCGCATATAGTGGGCTTCTGAGGTCGCCTGGATAACAATCGGAATAAAAAATAACTGGTAAGCAGGGATTGCTACAGGGATGGCAGGAGGCCATCACAACTTGCTTGGTAGGGGCAATAGCGTTTCTATTGCCCTTGGAATGATGCGCCGCAAAGCCGGGCACTAAAATTTCACATCGGAGTGATTTAAGTAAATGAGACTAGAGAAAAATTTTTGGCGATATGCTTTCTTCTTTGTGCACTTTTTTGGTGGTTTTGCAGTTTTATTTATGTCCTATTATTACATCCAGATTTTGCTTAAAGAGGAGCTCTTAACTAGCGTGTTTTTGAAGTCTTTTGTTGAAGTTTCTTATCTAGTCACGGGGGTGGTTTGGGGCAATGTGGGTTGGGACAGGTTTGGAAAATTTACGCCACGATGTAATTTTTCAGAGCTAACTCAAGCCTTAGTGATTACGACGGCTCCCGTTACGATAATTTTTCCTCCGATAATAGCGGTTTCAGAATTTATGGTACGAACTTCCGAGATGAGCTGGAAGTTGGCTTGGTATAATACCTCCTTGTCTCTTGTTTGGCTTTCTTTTATTTCGTTGGCGGTGCTTTTGATTTATAAAAAACATGTGGCCAAGCGAAGAAAAGTTTTTTTGGGAACAGAGGTCGATAATGTAGAGAGCTGATAGTTGCCCCAGTCGATATTATCAAAAAAGTTCGTGCGCAGGGATAAAATTCCCACTGCGCTACAACTTATTTCATGCTGCGTTCGTTAAACTGCCCAAAACAAAGCCCCCGAGCCAGTCACCTGGCTCGGGGGCTTTTGCGTAATTGGGACGCGATTACCTGGCCGCCAGCGCCACCCCCACCTTGGAGCGGTTGGGCCGGCCGATGGCCTGGGTGATCCAGGTGCCGGTGGCGGCCAGGGCGTCGAGGTCGATGCCGGTCTCGATGCCGAGGCCGTCGAGCAGGTAGACCACGTCTTCGCTTGCCACGTTGCCGGAGGCGCCCTTGGCGTAGGGGCAGCCGCCGAGGCCGGCGACGGAGCTGTCCACCACGGCGATGCCTTCCTCCAGCACCGCGTAGAGGTTGGCCAGCGCCTGGCCGTAGGTGTCGTGGAAGTGGGCGGCGAGCTTCTCCATCGGGATGTCGCGGCTCACGGCCTCGATCATGCGCTTGGCCTTGAGCGGCGTGCCGGTACCGATGGTATCGCCGAGCGAGACCTCGTAGCAGCCCATCTCATAGAGTGCCTTGCTCACTTCGGCCACCTTGGCCGGGGCGATCTCGCCCTCGTAAGGGCAGCCCAGCACGCAGGAGACGTAGCCGCGCACCCGCACGCCGGCCTGCTGTGCGCGCTCGAGCACCGGCTCGAAGCGGGCCAGGGATTCGGCCACGGAGCAGTTGATGTTCTTCTGCGAGAAGGCCTCGGAGGCGGCGCCGAACACGGCCACCTCCTCGACGCCGCACTCCAGCGCGCCTTCCAGCCCCTTGAGGTTGGGGGTTAGGGCCGCGTAGGTGACGCCGTCGCGCCGCGCGAGGTTCTTCATCACCTGGCGGTGGTCGGCCATCTGCGGCACCCACTTGGGCGAGACGAAGCTCGCCGCCTCGATGTAGGTGATGCCGGCCGCGCCGAGGCGCTCGATCAGCTCGAGCTTGGTGGTGGTGCTGATCGGCTCGGGCTCGTTCTGCAGCCCGTCGCGCGGGCCGACCTCGACCAGGCGCACCTGCTTGGGAAATGCCATGAATCTTCTCCTGTCTTGCTCAGGGCGGGCCGGTGTCGAGGCTTCATGTTGCAGCTTGGCCGGCCCCCGCGTGGCTGTAACATGTGTGGCGTTTGGGAGCAGGGGAGGCCTGCGGCCTCCCATCGCGCTGCAAGCAGCGCTCCCACGAAGGGCGGCTCCGTTGCGCTGGGAGCACTGCTCCGGAAGAGCAACCCTATCGCGCTGCTAGCAGCGCTCCCACAAAGGGCAGCGCTCCCGCGCACCTCCGATTATTCGTCGGGGGCGAACTCCAGCAGCACGTCGCCCTGGCCCACGGTATCACCGGCCTGGAAGTGGAAGCTTGCCACGTGCCCGTCGGCGGGGGCGGACATGGTGTGCTCCATCTTCATGGCCTCCATGACCATCAGCGGCATGCCTTTCTCGACGCGGGCGCCGGCCTCCACCAGCAGCGCCACCACGGTGCCGTGCATCGGCGCGGTGAGGGTGGACTCGGCCTCGTGGTGGCCGTGGTCGATGGCGTCGATGCGCCGCCAGAAGAGGCGGGTCTCGCCGCGAGGGTCGACCATCACCACCACGTTGCCGTCGCGGCGCGCCTGCAGGCGGCGGCGGTGGCCGTCCAGGGTCATGGCCACGGCGTCGCCGGCCAGCGGGTCGAGGCGCGCGGTAAGCGTCTCGCCGCCGATGGTCAGGTGCCAGGGGCCGGCGTTGTCCGCGCGGGTGCCCTCGACCACCACCACGGCCTCGGAGTCGTCGTCGTCCTGGGCATGGGCCGGGTCGCAGAGGGCGATGCGGATGGTGTGCGGGGCGTTGACGCGAAAACCGTCGTGGCGGTCCCAGGGCGAGTCGCTCTCGCACTCGCGGGAGAGCTGGTTGAGGCCCACCAGGGCGGCCCCGGCATACTCCTCGATGCTGTAGCGGCGCGGCGCGAAGAGGGTCTCCTCGTGCTTCTCGATAAAGCGGGTATCGAGGTCCGCATCACGGAAGGCGGGGTGGGTGGCCAGCCGCTGCAGGAAGGCACGGTTGGTGACCACGCCCTGCACGTCGAGGGCGGCCAGCGCCCGGTTCAGCGTCGCCAGCGCCTGGGCGCGGTCGTCCCCAAAGACGATCAGCTTGGCGAGCATCGGGTCGTAGTGCATCGAGACGGCATCGCCGGTCTCCACGCCGCTGTCCAGGCGCACACGCTGGGGGTCCAGGCCGGCGCCTTCCAGGTCCATGGCGAAACGGGTCAGGGTGCCGGTGGCGGGCAGGAAGTCCTGCTCCGGGTCCTCGGCGTAGAGTCGCGCCTCGAAGCTGTGGCCGGTGATGGTCAGCTCGTCCTGGGCCAGCGGCAGCCGCTCGCCCATGGCCACGCGCAGCTGCCACTCGACCAGGTCCTGGCCGGTGATCATCTCGGTGACCGGGTGTTCCACCTGCAGGCGGGTGTTCATCTCCATGAAATAGAAAGCGCCGTCCTGACCTTGTGAAGAGTCGAGCAGGAACTCCACGGTGCCGGCGCCCACGTAGCCGATCTCCTTGGCGGCGCGCACCGCGGCCTCGCCCATCTCGCGGCGCAGGCCCTCGCTCATGCCCGGGGCCGGGGCTTCCTCCAGCACCTTCTGGTGGCGGCGCTGCACGGAGCAGTCGCGCTCGAAGAGGTAGACGCCGTTGCCGAGGCTGTCGCAGAACACCTGCACCTCGACGTGGCGCGGCTGGGTCAGGTACTTCTCGATCAGCATGCGCTGGTCGCCGAAGGCGGCCTGGGACTCGCGGCGGCAGCCGTCCAGGGCGGCCTGGAAGCCGGCGGCGGACTCCACCACGCGCATGCCCTTGCCGCCGCCGCCGGCGCTGGCCTTGAGCAGCACCGGGTAGCCGATCTTGTCGGCCTCGGCCTTGAGCAGGGCGTCGTCCTGGTCGTCGCCGTGGTAGCCCGGCACCAGCGGCACGCCGGCGTTGGCCATGCGTGACTTGGCGGCGGACTTGTCGCCCATGGCGGCGATGGCCGAGGCGGGCGGGCCGACGAAGACGATGCCGGCCTGGTCGAGGGCCTCGACGAAGGCGCCGTTCTCGGAGAGGAAGCCGTAGCCGGGGTGGATGGCGCCGGCGCCGCTGCGGCGCGCGGCCTCCACCACGGCCTCGACCTTGAGGTAGCTCTCGCGGGCCGCGGCCGGGCCCAGGCGGATGGCCTCGTCGGCCTCGCGCACGTGGCGGGCGTTGGCGTCGGCGTCGGAGTAGACGGCGACGGTGCGCAGGCCCATGGCACGCGCCGTGCGCATCACGCGGCAGGCGATCTCGCCGCGGTTGGCGACCAGCAGGGTGTCGAAGCGCTTGGTGTTATGGGTCGTCTGGCTCATTTACGGCGCTCCGTGTTCGAGGGGGAGTCGGGGGCCCAGGCGGGGCGGCGCTTCTCGAAGAAGCTGGCGAGCCCCTCCTGGCCTTCATGGCTGACCCGCAGCTCGCTGATCACCCGGCAGGTATGATCGCGGGTCGTGTTGCTGTCGGGTTCGCGGGCCACCTCGGCGAGCAGCGCCTTGGTGGCGCGGCTGGCCTGGGGAGAGGTGCCAAGCAGGGTGTCGACCATGGCCGCTACGGCGGCGTCCAGGTCGTCGGCGGCGACCACCCGGTGGGCCAGGCCCAGGGCCTCGGCGGTGGCGGCGTCCATGACCTCGGCGGTCAGGGCGTAGCGGCGCATCTGGCGCTCGCCCACAGCGCGCTGCACGTAGGGGCTGATCACCGCCGGCGAGAGGCCGATCCTCACCTCGGAGAGGCAGAACTTCGCCTTCTCGGAGGCGATGACGATGTCGCAGCAGGCGGCCAGGCCCACGGCGCCGCCGAAGGTGGCGCCCTGCACGCGGCACACGGTGGGGCAGGGCAGGGTGTCCAGGCCGTGCATCAGCGCCGAGAGCTCCCGGGAGTCCGCCAGGTTGTCCTCGAAGTCATAGTCGACCATGCGCTTCATCCAGTTGAGGTCCGCCCCGGCGGAGAAGCTCTTGCCCTCGGAGCCCAGCACCAGCGCGCGCACCTCGCCGCGGTGGGCGAGCTCGCCCACGCGGCGCAGATGATCGTTGAGCTCGGCGATCAGGTGGTCGTCGAAGGCGTTGTGGACGTCCGGGCGCTCCAGGGTCAGCCAGGCCACGCCGCGGTCGTCGATCGTCAGTCGGGAAGTTGTCTGTGTCATCTCGACCTCACATCCGGAACACGCCGAAGCGGGTCTCTTCCACTTCGGCATTCATGGCGGCGGCCAACGACAGGCCGAGGATCTCGCGGGTCTGCAGCGGGTCGATCACGCCGTCGTCCCACAGCCTGGCGCTGGCGTAGTAGGGGTGGCCCTGGTGCTCGTACTGCTCGCGGGTGGGCGCCTTGAAGGCCTCTTCCTCCTCCTGGGTCCACTCGCGGCCCTCGCGCTCGATCTGCTCGCGCTTGACCTGGGAGAGCACGCCGGCGGCCTGCTCGCCGCCCATCACCGAGATGCGGGCGTTGGGCCACATGAAGAGCAGGTTGGGGTCGTAGGCGCGGCCGCACATGCCGTAGTTGCCGGCGCCGAAGCTGCCGCCGATCAGCACGGTGAACTTGGGCACCTTGGCGCAGGCCACCGCGGTGACCAGCTTGGCGCCGTGCTTGGCGATGCCCTCGTGCTCGTACTTCGAGCCCACCATAAAGCCGGTAATATTTTGGAGGAAAATCAAAGGAATTTTCCTTTGGGCACACAGCTCGATAAAGTGCGCGCCCTTGACCGCGGACTCGGAGAACAGCACGCCGTTGTTGGCGACGATGCCCACCGGGTAGCCCTGGATGTGGGCGAAGCCGGTGACCAGGGTATCGCCGTAGTAGCGCTTGAACTCGTCGAAGTCGGAGTCGTCGACGATGCGCCCAATTACCTCGCGCACGTCGTAGGGCTTCTTGAGGTCGGTGCCGACGATGCCGTAGAGCTCGCTGGGGTCGAGGCGCGGGGGCTTGGGCGCCTGCATGGCGAGCTGGCCGCGCTTCTGCCAGTTGAGCCGCGAGACGCAGCCGCGCGCCAGCTGCAGGGCGTGGGCGTCGTTCTCGGCGTAGTGGTCGGCCACGCCGCTCACCTTGGCGTGCACGTCGGCGCCGCCCAGGTCCTCGGCGCTGATGCTCTCGCCGGTGGCGGCCTTCACCAGGGGCGGGCCGCCGAGGAAGATGGTGCCCTGCTCCTTGACGATGATCGACTCGTCGGCCATGGCCGGCACGTAGGCGCCGCCCGCGGTGCAGGAGCCCATCACCACGGCGATCTGCGGGATGCCCTCGGCGGAGAGGGTGGCCTGGTTGTAGAAGATGCGGCCGAAGTGGTCGCGATCCGGGAAGACCTCGTCCTGGCGGGGCAGGAAGGCGCCGCCGGAGTCGACCAGGTAGATGCACGGCAGGCGGTGCTTGCGGGCGATCTCCTGGGCGCGCAGGTGCTTCTTCACGGTGAGCGGGAAGTAGGTGCCGCCCTTGACCGTGGCGTCGTTGGCGACGATCACGCACTCCACCCCCGAGACGCGGCCGATCCCGGTGACCACGCCGGCGGCGGGCACCGCGGAGTCGTAGACCTCATGGGCGGCCAGCGACGAGAACTCGAGGAAGGGCGAGCCCTCGTCGATCAGGTGGTCGATGCGGTCGCGGACGAACAGCTTGCCGCGAGACTCGTGGCGCTCGCGGGCCTTGGGGCCGCCGCCCTGGGCGATGGCCGCGGTCAGCTCGCGCAGCTTGCCGACCTCGTGGCGCATGGCGACGTCGTTGCCCTGGAAGACGTCGCTGCGCGAATTGATCTGGGTCTGGAGGATGCTCATGTCCGATCCCTTGCAGTCTGGTACCAGCGCCTCACTGGCGCATTGTAGGAGCGCTGCTGGCAGCGCGATAAGCTCCCGTTGCCATCGCCTTGCACGCAAGGCTCCTACAGCGAGAAGTCACCGATCATGCCGATTCGTTGAAGATCTCGCGGCCGATCAGCATCCGGCGGATCTCGCTGGTGCCGGCGCCGATCTCGTAGAGCTTGGCATCGCGCAGCAGGCGCCCGGTGGGGTACTCGTTGATGTAGCCGTTGCCGCCGAGCAGCTGGATGGCGTCCAGCGCCACCTGGGTGGCCTTCTCCGCGCAGTAGAGGATCACGCCGGCGGCGTCCTTGCGCGAGGTCTGGCCGCGGTCGCAGCCGGCGGCCACGGCGTAGAGGTAGGCGCGGCAGGCGTTCAGGGTGGTGTACATGTCGGCGATCTTGCCCTGCACCAGCTGGAACTCGCCGATGGCCTGGTTGAACTGCTTCCGCTCGTGGACGTAGGGCACCACGATGTCCAGCGCCGCCTGCATGATGCCGATGGGGCCGGCGGCGAGCACGGTACGCTCGTAGTCCAGGCCGCTCATCAGCACGCGCACGCCCTTGCCGACCTCGCCGAGCACGTTCGCTTCCGGCACCTCGCAGTCCTCGAACACCAGCTCGCAGGTGTTGGAGCCGCGCATGCCCAGCTTGTCGAGCTTCTGGGCGGTGGAGAAGCCGGGCATGCCCTTCTCGATGATAAAGGCCGTAATCCCTTTCGATCCCGCCTCCGGGTCGGTCTTGGCGTAGACCACCAGCACGTCGGCATCGGGGCCGTTGGTGATCCACATCTTGTTGCCGTTGAGGATGTACTTGTCACCCTCCTTGCGGGCGCGCAGCTTCATGGAGACCACGTCGGAGCCGGCGCCCGGCTCGGACATGGCCAGCGCACCGACGTGCTCGCCGCTGATCAGCTTGGGTAGGTACTTGGCCTTCTGCTCGGCACTGGCGTTGATCTTGAGCTGGTTGACGCAGAGGTTGGAGTGCGCGCCGTAGGAGAGGCCCACGGAGGCGCTGGCCCGGGAGATCTCCTCCACGGCGATGCAGTGCGCCAGGTAGCCCATGCCGCTGCCGCCGTCCTCGTCCGACACGGTGATGCCGAGCAGGCCCATGTCGCCGAACTTCTCCCAGAGGTCGTTGGGGAACTCGTTCTTCTCGTCGATCTCGGCGGCGCGCGGGGCGATCTCGTCGCGGGCGAAGGCGTTGACCTGGTCACGCAGCATGTTCAGCTCGTCGTCGAGGCCGAAGTCGAGGGGCTTGTAGGGCGTATGCATGGCGGGCTCCCGTTCTCGTCAGGTGAGGCGCCGACCGCTCGGGCGAGGCGCCAAGGGCAAACAGTTAGTCATCAAGATGGCAGATGGCACAAGACTAGGCGAGGTTGACGTTAACGTAAAGTGCAGGTTTTCGCGGCTACGACGAATGTCGATAGAGGGAGGAGGGGTAAGGAGTAAGGAAGAAGGGTAGGAGGCAAGGAGGAAGGAGAAAGGGTAGGGAGCAAGGAACGAGGAGCAGGCGGGGCAGCCGTCGTGGCTGCCCCTCGGTGACTCAGCCCGCCAGCCAGGTGATCAGCTGGTGGTAGAGCGGGATGCCGATGATCACGTTGAGCGGGAAGGTGAAGCCGAGCGAGGCCAGCATCGCCAGGCCGATGTTGGCCTGGGGGATCGCCGTGCGGATGGCGGCCGGGGCAGCGATGTAGGAGGCGCTGGCGGCAAGGGCGGTGAGGATCAGCAGGGAGCCCTGGGGCAGGCCCAGTGCCAGGCCGACGCTCAGGCCGGCCATTGCCAGCAGCGGCGGGGCCACCAGGGCGAAGGTGAGCAGTCGCCAGTGGAACCAGGGGATCGGACGCAGGGTGTCCGCGGCGGTCAGGCCCATCTGCAGCAGGAAGAGGGCGAGCACGGCATGGAAGGCACTGGTGAAGAGCTCGGTGACGTTGGCGCCCTCCTGGGGGCCATACATGGCGCCGATCACCGCGCCGCCGGCCAGCAGGATCACGCCGCGGTTGGTCAGGGTCTCGTGCCAGATCCCCTGCATCGCTTCCCCGGCGGCCTTGCCCGCATGGCGGCGATAGAGCGCGATGGCGACCATGATCGCGGGCAGCTCCATCATCACGAGATAGAGGGTGACCTCGGCGCCGATGGGCAGTGCGCGGCTCTCGGCGAAGGCCAGCGCCACGGCAAAGGTACCGGCGCTCACCGAGCCGTAGTGGGCGGCAATGCTGGCGCTGTCGGCGACGGAGAGGCGGGCGAGGCGGCGCAACACCGGCATCAGGGCCAGCGGGATCAGCGCGCCGAGCGCCGCCACCGCGGCCAGTTCGGGCACCAGCGACCAGCTCAGGTTGCCGTAGAGCGCCATGCCGCCCTTGAGGCCGATGGTCAGCATCAGCAGCAGGCTCAGGGTGTCGTAGGCGGCCTTGGGGATGGTCAGGTCGGACTTCACCAGCCCGGCCAGCAGGCCGAGCAGGAAGAACATCACCACGATATCGGGCATCGGGAGGTCTCTGGTGGCTGAAGGAAAAACGCCACGCATTCTGCGAAGCCCCGAACATTGATTCCAATAAACTCTTTCGCATTGCATCATTGATGATCATCTATAGGCGATCCAGGGCGCCACGCCAATGAACATCCGACACCTGACCTTCCGCCTGCTGCAGGTCTATGCCGCGGTGGTGCGCGCCGGTTCGATCAGCGAGGCGGCGCGACGTCTCCACCTGACCCAGCCTACGGTCTCCCAGCAGCTGCGTCGCCTGGCCGAGACGGTGGGCGAGCCGCTGCTCGAGAGCCGCCAGGGGCGCCTGGTGCCCACCGAGGCGGGCGGCGAGCTCTACCGGGCGAGCTGCGAGGTGCTGGGGCGCTTCGACGACTTCGAGGACTACCTCGCCTCGCTGCGCGGCGGGGCGCGGGGGCGTTGCTCCATCGCCCTGGTGAATACCGCCCAGTACGTGCTGCCGCGCCTGCTCGGCCCCTACAGCCGGGCCTTTCCCGAGGTGGACGTCACCCTGCATATCGGCAACCGCCGCCAGGTGCTGACCCGCTTCGAGCGCCAGGACGACGACCTCTACGTGTTCAGCCACCCCCCCTCGCTGGCCCACGCCCGGGCGGGGCGCTTCCTGCGCAACCCCCTGGTGGCCGTGGCGCCCCGGGGCCACCCCCTGGCGGGACGCGACCAGGTGGCGATGAGCGAGCTGCTGGGCGAGCGCTTCCTGCTGCGCGAACCCGGCTCGGCCACGCGGATGCTGTTCGAGAGCTGGCTGCAGGAACAGGGGCTGACCCTGGGGGCGACGCTCCAGATGGCCAGTAACGAGGCGATCCGCGTCGGCGTGGCCTCCGGGATGGGACTCGCCGTGCTCTCCGAGCACGTGCTGCCGCCCGAGCATCCGGACCTGGTGATCCTGCCGGTAACCGGGCTGCCCATTGAGAGCCACTGGCAGTTCATCGTGCGCCGCGACCGGCGGCTGCCGCATGCGGCGCTGGGGCTGCTGCGCTTCGCCGAGGGGCACCTGGGCGAGTGCGTGGAGGCCCGTTTCCTGTGCAACGAGATCCCCGACCTGTTGGCGGGGCTGGAGATGACCGATGCTTGACCCGGCGAAGGGCAGCGAGGCGACACGGGGAGGTACGCGATCATGAACCTCATGCGAGGTGCCCTGTGCGGCCTGCTGGCCTGGCTGTGGGCGGGAGTGGCCATGGGGGCGGCCATCGAAAGGCAGGACCTGGGGGCCTTCGTCGACGGCTTCGTGACGGCGCGCATGGCAGCCCACCGCGTGGCCGGCGTCACGGTGGCGGTGGTCAAGGACGACGAACTGCTGCTGGCCAAGGGCTTCGGGTCGGCCGACCTCGAGGCCGGGTGCCCGGTGGTGGCCGAGCGGACCCTGTTCCGGCCGGGGTCGATCTCCAAGCTCTTCACCTGGACGGCGGTAATGCAGCTGGTGGAGCAGGGACGGCTCGACCTGGACGCCGATATCCGCGACATCCTGACCGACTTCCCCCTGGCGACCCGCTATCCGGCGCCCATCACCCTGCGCCAGCTGATGGCTCACACCCCTGGCTTCGAGGACACGGCCATGGGCCATCTCTTCGAGGACGACCCAGACGCCGTGCTCTCGCTGCGTGACTACCTGCGCCGCCATGCCCCGGCCCAGGTGCGCCCGCCGGGCAGCTGGCCGGCCTACTCCAACTACGGGGTGGCGCTGGCCGGCCTGGTGGTCGCCGAGGTCAGCGGCATGTCTTGGGAAGCCTACGCCGAGCGTCACCTGCTGGGGCCGCTGGGCATGCGGGACAGCACCTTCCGCGAGCCCTGGGGACCGCAGCGCGAGCAGGCCCCCATGGCGCCAGCCCTGCGCGAGCGGGTCAGCGAGGGCTATCAATGGGTCGAGGGCGCCTTCCGGCCGGGCGGCTTCACCTTCGTCGGCGGCATCGGGCCGGCCGGCAGCCTCTCCACCACGGCGACCGACATGGCGCGCTTCATGCGCGCCCATCTCAACGAGGGTCGCCTCGGCGACGTGCAGCTGTTATCGCCGAACACGGCCCGCAAGATGCAGCGTACTCACTACCGAGTGGCGCCGGGGCAGCCCGGGATGGCTCACGGCTTCATCGAGAGCGAGATCGCCGGCTACCGGGCCATCGGCCATGGCGGCGGTACCGTGCACTTCGTCTCCGACCTGCAGCTGATCCCCGAACTCGAGCTGGGGGTGTTCATCTCCACCAACAGCAACGGCGGCCAGGCGCTGATCCGGGGTTTCGTCGAGCAGCTGGTGCGCCGCTACTTCCCGACCGAAGCCCCCGCTGCGGCCACGGCGCCCGACGACCCGGCGCGCTATGCCGGGGACTACCTCTCCACGCGGCGGCCCTATACCACCGTCGAGGCGCTGCTCAACCACGACATGGCCAGCGTCCACCTGGACCGGGACGGCCGGCTGGTGCTGAGCCGCCGGGGGCGGCAGGTGCGCCTGGTGCCGGCGCCGGGCGAGGGGCACTTCCGCCAGGCCGACAGCCACGAGTCGCTGCGCTTTCTCGCCGACGACAGCGGCGCCGTGACGCACCTGGCCGTGCCGGAGCCGATCATGGTGATGGAGCGGGTCGGGCCGCTAGCCAACCCGCGCTGGCGGCTGGCCTTCCTGGGCCTGGCCGGCGGCGTGTTCGTCGCCACCCTGGTGGTGGCGCTGGTCGGCCGGGAGCGACCGCCGGCACGTCGCGCCGTGGTGCGCTGGGCCGCACGGCTGACGCTGCTGGCCGCCGGTCTGTGGCTGGTGAGCATGGGGCTGGCCCTGGCCGGTGTGCTGCCCATCACGCAGGATGTGGGGCTCGCCTTCTTCGACTTCCCGCCACCGGCTTTCGTGGCCGCCCAGGGCGTCGCCATGCTGGCGGGCGCGGCCAGCATGGGGGCGCTTGCCCTGCTGGTGCCCGTGCTGGGCGACCAGGGCTGGTCCCGGGGGCGGCGCCTGCGCCATGTCGGGCTGGTGGTGGTGTTGCTGCTGACGCTGTTGACGGTTTGGCAGTTCAACGGCTTCGTGCTGATGGCGTGACCCCGTCGCCAGGACTGCCGCGGATCGAGCCATGGTCGCGACAAAGCTGCCGGGGAGGGGGCCTTGACGTTGGCTGAGCGTCGTTACCCTCCCGAGGCCAGCGTGATAGCCTGCCTGACCAGCCTGTCTCGAGACTTTCACATCACGCGGGCCGGTCAATCGCCACACATGAATGGGTGTACTGCCATGGCCCAGGCCCTTGCGACGGCTTCCGGAATTGCAGAGGCAGAAGCCTATCAGGGCAAGGTCCTTGGCGGGGTGTCGCGCACCTTTGCCTTCACCATCCCTCAGCTCCCGGCCGATCTGCGCAAGGTCGTGACCAATGCCTACCTGCTCTGCCGTATCGCCGACACCCTGGAGGATGAACCGGCGCTTTCCGCGGTTCAGAAGACCCTGTTGCATCAGCGGTTTCTGGCGGTGCTGAGAGGGGAGGAGAAGGCCCAGCGTTTCGCCCGGCAGGTCACGCCGCTGCTCTCGCCGGCCACGTCACCGGATGAGCGAGAGTTGATGGCCAACACGCCTCTGGTCGTCCGCTGCACCCATAGCCTCGCAGCGTCCCAACAGCAGGCGTTGGTCAAGTGTGTGAGCATCATGTGTCGGGGCATGGGTCATTACCAGGACAATGCCAGCCTGGCGGGCTTGGCAGACCTGGGCGAGGTGGACCGCTATTGCTATCACGTGGCAGGCGTCGTGGGTGAAATGCTCACCGAACTGTTCTGTCAGCATTCAGGCGACATGCATGAGAAGCGTGCCGAGATGCTGGCCCTGGCACCGTCGTTCGGACAAGGCCTGCAGCTCACCAATATCCTCAAGGACCTTTGGGATGACCGGCAACGTGGCGTCTGCTGGCTGCCCCGCCAGGAGTTTCGGGAGTTTGGTGTGGACGTGACGAGCCTGGCGCCGGGACGCAGTGATCCGGCGTTCGCCACCGCACTGCGCTACATGGTCGGTATTGCGCATGCCCATCTGCGTAATGCCTTTCGCTACACCCTGATGGTTCCAGCGAAAGAAACCGGCATCAGGCGTTTCTGCTTATGGGCCATCGGCCTGGCCGTGCTCACACTCAGGCGGATAGATGCTCGGCCGACCTATTGCACGGGTCGGCAGGTCAAGGTGCCACGCCGCACGGTCAAGGCCGCCATCGCGAGTACCCGCCTGGCGACACGTCATGATGGGATGCTCAAGCTGCTGTTCAGCGGTGTGACCATGGGGTTGCCACTCGGGCCGCTCGCGGGCCCACATCCGGAGCTTAGCGCATGGGCTTCCGAGCCTTCCGATGGTGATGGCACATCAGCTGCACGTCATGGCCGTCGGCTAGGCAATGACAAGGAGTAGACAAGTATCATGGCCAAGGAGGTGATCATTGGTTAGCACTGGCTCAAGCGAGCGCGACGAGACCGTTTCCTTCGATGACGAGGAATTGATCCTGGTCGACGACGAGGACAGGGAGCTGGGGCATTTGAGCAAGGCCAAGTGCCACGAAGGAAACGGTGTGCTGCATCGCGCCTTCTCGCTGTTCGTGTTCAATCATGACGGGGAGCTTCTTCTGCAGCAGCGGGCGGAAGGCAAGCGCCTGTGGTCGCTGTGCTGGTCCAACAGCTGCTGTAGTCACCCACGCCGAGGCGAGCCCATGGAAGCGGCGATTCACCGGCGACTATGGCAAGAGGTCGGCATCGAGGCGCAACTCGCCTTCCTCTACAAGTTCCGCTATCAGGTCCAGTACGGGTCAAGCGGCGCCGAGCACGAGCTTTGCTGGGTATATCTGGGGATTACTGACAATGAGCCGCGCCCCAACCGCCAGGAGATCGCCGACTGGTGCTGGATATCACCCGCAGCGCTCGATGCCGAGCTGGCCTCCCGCCCGGAAGACTATACGCCCTGGTTCAAGATGGAGTGGACGCGATTGCGGAGTGAATTTGCCGATGAGCTTAAGCGGTATACCCGTTAGGCTCGACGGCGAAGAGCAGGGCTTTGATGGCCCGGCTGGACGTGGCCGGGCCCTTGCGGGTCTGCGGATGTGACGCTGTCAGCGCCGGGTCAGTCGGAGCGGGCGTTGGGGAAGAACAGCTGCTGGCCCTTCACCTCGAACTCGGCGATGGCCTGCTGGCCTTCCTCGGCGAGCAGCCACGCGTGCCACTGCTCGGCCAGGTCGTGCTTGAGGTGGGGGTGGCGCTCCTCGGAGATCAGGATACTGCCGTACTGGTTGAACAGCGCCTCGTCGCCCTCGAAGAGCAGTGCCAGGTCCTGGCGGTTGTCGAAGGCGACCCAGGTGGCGCGGTCGCTCATCACGTAGGCGTCCATGCCGGCGGCGGTGTTGAGCGTCGGGCCCATGCCGCTGCCGAGCTCCCGGTACCACTCGCCGCCCGGCTCGACGCCGGCGGAATCCCACAGGCGCAGCTCGGCGCGGTTGGTGCCGCTGTCGTCACCGCGGGAGGCGAAGGGGGCCTCGGCCTCGGCGATCAGCGACAGGGCCTCGGCCACGGTCTCCGCCTCACTGATGCCGGCCGGGTCGCCCCCCGAGCCGATGAGCACGAAGTCGTTGACCATCACGTCGGCGCGCTCGGTGCCATAGCCCGCTTCCACGAAGCGCTCCTCGCCGGCGGTGTCGTGCACCAGCAGGCTGTCGGCGTCGCCGCGACGGGCGATCTCGAAGGCCTGGCCGGTGCCCACGGCGACGACCCGGACCTCGATGCCGGTCTCTTCAGTGAATTGCGGGATGATGGCGTCGAACAGGCCCGAGGCCTCGGTGGAGGTGGTCGAGGCCAGGGTGATGAAGGGGGCCTCGTCCTGGGCCGAGGCGCCCAGCGAGAGGCCTGTCAAACCGATGGCAACGAGGGTGAGTCCTGCTCTCTTCATGGTGCCTTTCCTTCTTTCGCGAGTGATGCGTGGTGGCAGTGAGCGGTGCGTGGTTGGCGTCAGCGGTCTACCAGACCAGCTCGCCGCGGATGAAGGCCCTGCCTTCCGGCGTCTGCGGGTCGGCGAAGAAGCGCTCGGCCGGGCTGTGCTCGACCAGTCGGCCGCCGAAGAGCAGCACGATGTCGTCGGCCAGGCGATGGGCCTGCTGAAGGTCGTGGGTGGTCATCAGGATGCGCGTGCCGCGGCGGTGGAAGTCGCGCACGGCGGCCTCCACCGCCTGGATGGCGGCCGGGTCGAGGGCGGCGGTGGGCTCGTCGAGGAACAGCACCTCGGGCTCAGCCAGCCAGGCGCGGGCCAGCGCCAGGCGCTGCTGCTCGCCCCCCGAGAGCACCCGGGCCGGGCGCTTCTCGAGGGCCGCCAGGCCGAAGCGCTCCAGCGCCTCGCGGGCCAGCACCTTGCGTCGACGGCGGGGCGTGCCGTTGATCGCCAGGGCATAGGTGAGGTTGGCGAGTGCCGAACGCTTGAGTAGTACCGGGCGCTGGAAGACCATCGCCTGGCGGGGCGGGCGGCCCTCCCAGCTCACGCGGCCACGGGTGGGCGCCAGCAGGCCGTGGGCGAGGCGCATCAGCAGGCTCTTGCCGGCGCCGTTGGGGCCCATCACCAGGCTGCGATGGCAGCCCTCAAGGCGCAGGTCGAGGGGGTGCAGCAGGGTCTGGCCACGATGGGCGAAGCCGACGCCCTCCAGCGCGAGCGGGGGGATGGCTGTCACCGGGAGCCGCCTGAGGTCGTTCATCCCAACCGCCTCCGCGCCGTCTCGCCCACCAGGTGGGCGGCAGCGTTGACCAGCGCGACCAGCCCGAGCAGCACGATGCCCAGCCCCAGCGCCAGGGGCAGGTTGCCCTTGCTGGTTTCCAGCACGATGGCGGTGGTCATCACCCGGGTGACGCCGTCGATGTTGCCGCCGACGATCATCACCGCCCCGACCTCGGCGCTGGCCCGGCCGAAGCCGGCCAGCATCACGGTCGTCAGGCCGAAGCGGGCATCCCACAGCAGGGTCGGGATGCGGCGCGCCCGCGATACGCCCATGGAGGTGAGCTGTTCGCGGTAGTCGCCATGGAGCTCCTCGACCTGCTGGCGGGTCAGGGCGGCGATGATCGGCAGCACCAGGATCACCTGGGCGATCACCATGGCGCCGGGGGTGAAGAGCAGGCCGAACTCGCCCAGCGGTCCGGCCCGGGAGAGCAGCAGGTAGACCGCCAGCCCGGCCACCACCGGGGGCAGCCCCATCAGCGCATTGAGGATCACGATCACCGCCCCGCGGCCGGGAAAGCGCCACAACGCCAGGGCCGCGCCCAGCGGCAGGGCGATCAGCGCGGCGATCAGCACTGCGGACAGCGAGACCTGCAGCGACAGCGCCACGATCCCGATCAGGTCGGGGTCGCGCCCGAGGATCAGGGCCAGGGCGGTCTGGAAGGCGTTGGCATCGTCGGACATCATGTGCTCCTGCGGTCTCCCTGCATCATGTGCGTTAATACGCACAGACGCATCCAACGCAGTAATTCATGCAGTACCATGCAGGATAACGACAGTTCTAGCGCCACAGTTTTAGCGCCACGAGGGCCTTGCCGCATGGAGACCGACCGGGGGAGTGCATCCCGTACCTACCTGACCACCGCCGAGGTGGCCGACTACCTGCGCCTCAAGGAGCGCAAGGTCTACGACCTGGTGCGCCAGGGGGCGATGCCCTGCGTGCGGGTTACCGGCAAGCTGCTCTTCCCGCGCCAGAGCATCGACCTCTGGCTGATGAACCACCTGGAGGGCGACCGGGCCAGCAGCCGGCCGGTGCCCGTGGTGCTGGCGGGCAGCCAGGATCCGCTGCTGGAGTGGGCGGTGCGCGAGAGCGGGGCGGGGCTGGCGCTGCTCTGCCACGGCAGCGGCGACGGGGTGCGGCGCCTGCTGGCCGGCGAGGCGATGGTGGCCGGACTGCACCTGCTGGACGAACAAAGCGGTGGCTACAACCGGCCCGAGGCGCTGGGGCTCTCCGGCATGCGCGACCTGGTGACGGTGCGCTGGGCGACGCGGCGCCAGGGGTTGCTGCTGGCGCCGGACAATCCCCTGGGCATCACCGGCCTGGCGGACCTGGCCGGGGAGGCGGTGTGCCTGGCCCATCGGCAGCCTGATGCCGGGGCCCAGCGGCTGCTGACCTGGCTGCTGGCCCGGGCGGGGATCGAGGCCAGCCGGCTGCGCTTCACCGCCCACCCGTCGCTCAACGAGGATGACCTGGCGCTGGCGATCCGCCAGGGCGAGGCGGACGCCGGGCTCGGGGTCGAGGCGGCGGCCCGCCGCCAGGGGCTGGCCTTCGTGCCCCTGCATGAGGAGGCCTTCGACCTGGCCTTGCGGCGGCGCAGCTACTTCGAGCCGCCGATCCAGCGGCTTCTCGCCTTCGCTCGGGAGGCGCGCTTCGCCGAGCGGGCCGAGACGCTGGGCGGCTACGATATCGGCGAGCTCGGGCGGGTGGTCCATAACGCCTGATCGTTCCCGGTAGGGCGCCGAGACGGCGCGCTCTCTTGTCGCTTCACGCGCCGGTAGAGGGCGTGCCCGGTTGCCGGAATGCTGCGGATTCCCCACGACGTAACAGGAAGCCGCCACGGCTCGAAGGCGAGCCGTGGCGGGGAAAGAGGTGCTGCTTGTCCACCATGGTCCTTGTCCGGGTGGCACTTTATGACCGGTGCTCGATGTCAGTGCCACCAGGGCTCGGGGGACATGATGGACACGGGTTCCGCTCTCGCTCCCCTGGTGCGCGTTCCCATCTTTTGCTGCATCGTTGTCGGTACCACGGTGGATGTATTCGCCTTTTCATCAAGGCGTTTCATGCGCTCTTCCAGATACACCGAGTCTGCCGCAGGAACCGAAGAGATGGACAGCAGTGCAATGATCAGGGCCGAACTGCATGCCATGAGTTTCATGGTGATTGCCTCGTGGAGGTATCGAGGCAGTAACGGTCATCGGTTGCCGATCCTGGGTACCGATTGACGCCCCGATACCGGGGTGAATCCTACGGCGCCATGCCATACCGGTAGGCACCGTGCCGTCGGCCTGGTGGATCTCGAGGGGGCAAGGAAAGCGTCCCTGCAGGACATGCGGGTACATCAGGAGGACTCGCTCATGGCCTGTGTGCAGGGTCTTGTGATCGCCGTCAGGGAGGTCTGGCTTGGGCTGTTTAATTGTAGCCCATGGCTTGTAAGCTGAATCATTTCGATGTGAGACTTTTTTTCACTTTATGGGGAGTCGGGATGCATTTCGGGTGTAAAAAGAGATCCGAATATCTGGTCATTTAAGAGCCTGATACATCCGTCAGTAATAAGTTAATCGCGTAGTGAAATGCTGACTGTCCGTCAGATCGATAACGCTGCCTCCAACCCCGGCTCTTTCGCGAGGATCGGTCAGATCCGGCAGGCCCTGGCCCGTTCATGGGCCTGAATCATGATAGGCGCCGCAGGAAGGCAGACCAGCTGCTAGAACTGGTAGGTAGGCGGCGGGTCGTGGCAGCGTGATGCCCCGTCGCCGCGCTGCGGCGCCACGACGCCGCGACACCCATGGCCCCCTTCCTGGAGGTACGCCATGCAACAGGCCACACAACCCCCCAGCGAATACGTCGAGTTCTGGAACGACACCCTGGCCGACAAGTTCGATCGCTTCCAGGACATCCTGATGAATGGCCTGAGCTACCATAGCCGGGTTCCGCTCACGCGACTCGATATCGCCCCCGGTAGCCGGATCCTCGATGTCGGCTGCGGCTGGGGCGACACCGCCATCGAGCTGGCGCGCCGCACCGGTCCCCGGGGCGAGGTCCTGGGCCTGGATTGCGTCGCTCAGTTCCTGGAGGACGCCCGGCGCCGCGCCGCGGAGGCGGACGTCGACAACCTGCGCTTCATCGCCGCCGATGTCGAGCGCTACCCCTTCGAGGCGGAATACGACCTGTGCTTCTCGCGCTTCGGCATGATGTTCTTCGAGCACCCGGTAGTGGCCATGCGCAACGTCCACAAGGCCCTCAAGCCGGGCGGCGAGCTGATGTTCATCGTCTGGCGCGATATCGAGGACAACCCCTGGCTGGGGCTGCCCAAGCAGGTGGTGCTCGACTTCCTGCCGCCGCCCGGCGAGGACGCCCGCACCTGTGGCCCGGGGCCCTTCTCCATGGCCAATTCCGAGGTGGTCACCCAGCAACTGGAGATCGCCGGCTTCGAGAACATCGCCTTCGAGCGCAACGACGGGCCGGTCGAGGTGGGTGACTCGGTGGAGAACGCCATGCGCTTCCAGCTCGCCCTGGGGCCGGCCGGGGAGGTGTTTCGCGAGGCCGGCGAGGAGGCCGAGCGGCAGCGCCCCCAGATCGAGGAGGCGCTCCGCCAGGCGCTCGCCCCCTTCGAGCAGGAGGGCAAGATCGTGATGGGCTCGAGTTCCTGGACCATTACCGCGCGCAAGCCGCAAGGCTGAGTGCGCGCCGCCCGCTCGGGCCAGCGCGAGATCAGGCGCCGAGCGCGTTGGTCAGGGCACGGCGTATGGTGCCCTGGCGGCCGCCTCGGGCCAGCCAGGCGGCGAGGTGGTCGCAGAGCTCCCGGGCGTCGTCGTCGGCCCCGTGGATGAAGCTCGACTTGCGCCGGCGCAGGAACGGCAGGCCCAGCACGTAGAGCCCCGGGGCGTCGACCACGCCACCGTGATGGCGCAGCTGTCCCTTGCGGTCGAACACCGGCACCTGCAACCAGCGGTAGTCGGGGCGATAGCCGGTGGCCCAGAGTACGGTGCGGATCCCGCCATGGGTGAGGTCCAGCCCCAGGCAGGGGGCGTTCGGCAGGCGGGTCGGCGGGAAGCGCTGCGGTGCCTCGAGGCAGCCGTCCAGCCCCCGGGTCCGCGCCCAGGCATCGAGCGTGTCGAGCAGCCGTCCCAGCTTGAGGTCCGCCGCGGCGCAGTGGGCCGACAGCGAGCCGGAGAACTGCAGCCGGGTCTCCTGCAATCCCACCAGCCGGCCGACCAGCCTGACGCCCCGCGCGCTCAGGGCATTCAGGTCCAGGGTGGCACGGGCGTCGCCGCCGGCCAGCTGTGGCGAGGGCAGGCGGCGGGCCCGTTCGATGTCGTCCACCTTGTCGAAGCGCTGGTCGTGGATGCCGGCAGCGTCCAGCCACCACTGGATGTCCCGGCCCCGGTAGCGGCGCGGCAGGCGCACGTGCTCGCCCACCGACAGGGTCACCGCATGGCCGGCGCGCTGTAGCTCATCGGCGAGCTGCAGTCCGCTGGCCGAGGCTCCCACCACCAGCACGCCGCCCGGTGCCAGCTGGCCCGGGTGGCGATAGTCCCGCGCCGTCAGTTGGTCCACCGATGCCGGCAATGCCTTGGCCAGGGGAGGGACGACGGGCAGGTTGAAGGCACCGCTGGCGATCACCACCGCCCGGCAGCGCCACTCGCCCCGGTCGGTGATCACCCGGTAGCCACCGTCTGCCGGCCGCACCGAGCGCACCGTGGTGCCGGCCTGCACCGGGGCCGAGAGTCGCCGGGCATAGTCGCGCAGGAAGTCGACCACCTGGGGCATGGTCATGAAGCCGTCCGGGTCGGGCCCCGCATAGCGGAGCCCGGGCAGCCGGCATTGCCAGTTGGGGGTCAGCAGCCGGAGCGACTCCCATCGCTCGTGGCGCCACGCGTTGCCCACCTCGCCACGTTCCAGCAGCACATGCTCGATGCCGGCCCGGCCGAGGTAGTGGCTCATGGCGAGCCCGGCCTGGCCCGCGCCGATGACCACCACGGTCACGGCGCGGGGCGGGCGGGGCCGCCGTCCGGGGCGAGTGTCGCTCATTTCACCTGCACCGAGACGTGGGTGGGGTTGGTGAGGATGTCGTAGACCGCCGAGCGCTTCTGCGACTGGGCGACCAGGGCCTCGATCTCCTCGCGGGTGGCGTCGGCATCGATCTCGAAGATGACGCGGACGTCGTCGAAGCCGTTGCGCACGTCGCGGTCCATGCCGAGGATGCCCTGGATGTCCATGTCGCCCTCCAGGCGGGCCCGCACCGAGTTGAGCTGGATGCCGCGGTGCTGAGCGACGGCGGCCACACCGGCGGTCAGGCAGCCGGCGAGGCCCACCAGCACGTACTCCACGGGGGTGGGGCCATGGTCCTCCGAGGCGAAGACCTCGGGGTGGTCGGTATCGAAGGCGGAGCGCGTCTTGTGGCGCTGCTCCTCGCCGAGGCCGTGGAAGCCCTCGACGGTGGCGCGGCTGTGGGTGCCCATCACCCAGTCGCAGCTGGCGCGCCAGGTGAAGCGGGCGGCCTCGGGGGCCTGGGACAGGGCCTCACGGGCGCCCAGCAGGGCGCTGACGTTGACGCCGTTGTCGATCTCGCGGATGGCGGTCTGCATGGTGGTCTCTCCTCGGGGTTGTCGTGGCATGACGGGTGGTCTCACCCGTCAGGCACGACTCTGGCGCCGGCACGTGGGAGCCGGCGTGGGAGAGCGCGTGGTTTTTCAGAGGGCGAGCGTTGAATCGACCGGGAGGCCGGGGAGGATCGCGCGGAAGGCCCAGACACGCTCCAGCGGCATGCCGGCCTGGTGCTGGGCGAGGCGCACCGACTCGGCATCCGGGGCCCGGTAGAGGCAGAGCATGCGCGTGGCGTCCCGCGAGAAGAAGGTGCGCACGAAGCGCACCCGGTGGTTCTGCAGGCAGGCCGCGCCGGCATCTTCGCGGGCCTGGAGCGCCGCGAGGCTGACCGGCGCGGCGAAGGCTCGCTCCACCAGCACGTTGGCCGCGGCGAGCGCCCCGGCGTCGAGACCCGGCGCGTCGTGGAGCGTGCCGGGCCAGAGGGTGGTGACCTCGGCACCGGCCTGGCGCAGGGCGTTGCGCGCGGACTCGACATCCGGGGCCCGGAAGCGGCAGACCATGCGTCGACCGTCCCGCGCCAGCAGGCTGCCTTGCCAGGCGACCCGGTGAAGGGCGAAGCAGCTCTCCGCCGCCTCCGACAGCGTCCTGACCAGTTCGGGGCCGAGCGGTGTCGCGAAGCGGCGCTCCAGCACGAGGTCGATCATGCGGTGTCCTCCGGCCGGGTATCGGCCAGCAGGGCCGCCGACCTGAGTCGCGCCCAGCGGGCGACAGGCCGCCGGGCGAACTCGGCCGCCGCCTGGGCGTGATGGCGTTGCGCGTCGCGGTCCCCGGTCGCCCGGTGGGCCTCGGCCAGCACGCCATGGGCGAGCAGCTGCTCGGTGGCACGCTCCAGGATCCGGGCGTGCGTCAGGGCCTCCCCGGCCCGGGCGATGGCGTCGAGCGCCCGGCCCCGCGCGAGGTCGAGCCGGGCCGCGTGGATCAGCAGGCCGCAGAGCCGGTGCCTGGCATCGGCGTCACGCAGCGTTGCCAGGGCGGTCTCCAGGGGGGGCGCCTGGTCCTCGGGGGCCTGGTCTTCGAGGGCATAGCGGCAGAGCGCCAGGGCGGCGCAGGCGAAGGGGGCCTCGCTGCCCTCGCGTAGCTTCTCGCCGATCTCCACGAGGGTGATGCCGCGCCTCAGGGCCTCGGGGTAGTGGCCGCGCTCGAGCTCCAGCATCAGCAGGCCCTCGTTGGCCTGGAACTCGCCGAGTCGATCGCCGCTGGCCTTGCACAGGGTCCGCGCCTCCTTGAAGTGACCCTCTGCCTCGTCGAGGCGGTTGTCGTGGAAGCGCATCAGCGCAAGGGCCATGGGGATGGCGGGGTGACTCAGCCGCTGCCGGTTGGCCAGCGTGCGGGCGTCGTCGAGCATCCCGGCGGCACGGTCGAGGTCGCGCTCCAGCATCGCCAGGCACTTCGCTGTTTCCGCCATGGCGACGATCTGGTCTCGGTCCTCGGCGCTGTGGGTGACCCGCTCGGCCTGCAGCGCCTCCTCGTGGGCATCCCGCCACTGGCCATGGGACCAGCGAACCTGGCTGGCGAGCTGGTAGCCGAGCCGCGCATGGGCGAGGGCACCATGTTCCAGGGCCTGTTCGGCGAGGGTCACCAGCTCCCTGGCGGTATCCTGCCAGTCCGCCAGGGGGGCGGCATGGAGCATCACGTCGCGCAGCTCAAGCAGCAGGCAGACCCGGCGAGCGCCGGTGAGTCGCTCGGCCATCTCGAGGCCGTGGCGGGCGAGATGCAGGGCCTCGTCGTTGGCGAAGAAGCGCAGGCAGACCCGTCCGGCCGCGACCAGGGCCTCGGCGGCCAGTTCCGGGTCACCGCCCCGTCGGGCGTGGTGGGCGAGCTCTGCGGCACTGTCCAGGTCGAGGAGGGCATCACCGAGCCGCTGTTCGGCGACATGGCGGTGCATCAGCTGGCGCCGCGCCGGGGAGATCGCCTCGTAGAGGCGGCGTGGCAGCTCGTCATCGGCGAAGCACAGCCCATGTTCGGTGGCCTTCAGCAGGCCGCTTTGCTCGGCGACCTCGAGGGCCGCACCGATGCGCTGGGCCTCCAGTCCGCTGAGCCGGGCCAAGACGGCGACATTCGGGCAGGCGCCCAGCAGCGCGGCCCAACTCAGCACCTCCCGCGGCTCGCCCTCGAGCGGGGGGGAGGATTCGATGGCCGGGGTCTTCGCCGGCGCCGTATCGACCGCCGGCGGCCGCGCCTCGTTGTCCTGACGGGGAAGCGGGGAGCCGGTGGCGGGGTGGACGGTCGGCACTCGCCGGGCGCGCAGCAGGGCGCCGCTCGAGGGAATACCGGCCTCGCCGAGCAGGCGCAGGCCGAGCCGGTAGTGCTGCTCGGCTTCCCGGGGGCGGTTGAGGGCCATCAGCATCCGCACCAGGCGGGCGCGGGCGTCCTCGTCGAAGGGCGCCAGCCGGACCAGCGCATGGGCATGGATCAGGGCCCGCTCGGGGCCCTCGGCCAGGCGACTGACCAGCGTCGAGAGCAGCGCGACCTGGGCCCGCAGGGCGCGCTCCCGCTCGGCCAGGCACCAGCTGTGGAAGTCGTGGAAGTTCGGCAGCTCGAGTCCTTGCAGGAAGGGGCCGCGATAGCGGGCGGCGATGTGCTCGAGATGTGCGATGTCGAGCTGCTCGAGGGCCTCCCCCTGGACGCCGTGCAGGGCCAGGAGGTCTACATCCAGGTCGCGCGTATCGAGCGCCGCGCCGAGGCGGTCGGCGATGATGCGCGGCCGGCCGGGCTCATCCACAAGCCGGCGCAGTTTCGACAGGCTCCAGCGCAGCGAGCCGCGGGGGTCGTCGGGAATCTCCCACAGCAGGTCGCAGAGGTGTTCGCGACCGAGGGGGCGGGCGTTCACCGCCAGGTAGGCCAGCAGGGCGCGGGTCTTCCGCGACGGCGGGAGGGTCAGCACCCGGCCATCCCGAACCACCTCGAGATCGCCGAGCACGTTGAGGGTCAGTGCGTTCATCGCCTGCCCCCTCCCAGAAGAGAGACCACCCTTGAGTATAGCGCGCATTGCGACTGCGCCCGCGGGGCGCGATCGGAAAATACCACGCTGTCTACCACGCCCGCTCCCTCGGGGCCGGCGCAGGCTGATCCTGCAAGGCACCGATCCCGATAACGAGGAGCAGCGACATGGCACGCTACGACAGTATCCTGGACACCATCGGCCGCACGCCGCTGGTGCGGCTCGACCGGCTCGCCCCCGCCGGGGTGAACCTCTACGTGAAGCTCGAGGCGTTCAATCCCATGGGCTCGGTCAAGGACCGCATGGCCCTGGCCGTCATCGAGCAGGCGGAGCGCGACGGCGCGCTGCGCCCCGGCCAGACGGTGATCGAGGCCACCAGCGGCAACACCGGCATCGGGCTCGCCATGGTCTGCGCGCGCAAGGGCTATCCGCTGGTGGTGACCATGGCGGAGAGCTTCAGCGTGGAGCGGCGCAAGCTGCTGCGCTTCCTGGGGGCCAGGGTGGTGCTGACCCCCGCGGCCGAGAAGGGCACCGGCATGCTCAACAAGGCGCTGGAGCTGGCCGACCGCCATGGCTACTTCCTCTGCCGGCAGTTCGAGAACGAGGCCAACGCCGAGGTGCACTCGCGGACCACGGCCCGGGAGATCCTCGACGACTTCCGCGAGGACTCCCTGCACGCCTGGGTGACCGGCTTCGGCACGGGGGGCACCCTCAAGGGGGTGGCCAGGGTGCTCAAGCAGGCGGATCCGATGACTCGCGTGGTCGTCGCCGAACCCGACAACGCCGCCCTGCTGGGCAGCGGCATCGCGCAGCCGCGGGATACCCGCGGTGGCCCCTCGGCCAGCCATCCGCGCTTCCGTCCCCACCTGATGCAGGGCTGGAGCCCGGACTTCATCTCGCGGCTCACCGAGGACGCCCTGGCGGCGCAGCATGTCGACGAGGTGGTGCCGGTGGCCGGCGACGAGGCGCTGCGGCTGTCTCGCGAGCTGGCCCGTCGCGAGGGCATCTTTGTCGGCATTTCCAGCGGGGCTACCCTGGCCGCTGCGCTGGACGTGGCGCGGCGTTCACCGCCCGGCAGCAATATCGTCTGCATGCTGCCCGATACCGGCGAGCGCTACCTCTCCACCCCGCTGTTCGAGGGCATCGGCGAGGCGATGAGCGACGAGGAGCTTGCGCTGTCGCGCTCCACGCCGGGCTACCGCTTCGATGCCCCCGCGTCGCCACCCCGCCCGGCGGAGACGACGCCGGCGGTAGTGGCGCTGGATCCCGAGGCCGAGCGCTTCGTCGACGTGACCGTGGCGGGTGAGCCGGTGGTGATGTTCGCCCTGGCGTGGTGCGAGTTCTGCTGGTCGGTGCGCAAGCTCTTCGCGCGCCTGGGGATCGACTACCGCAGCGTCGACCTCGACGCGGTGGCCTACCAGGAGGGCGACCTTGGCGGCAGGATCCGCGCGGTGCTGGCCGAGCGCACCGGGGCCGCCACCATCCCGCGGGTCTTCGTCGGCGGCGAGTCGATCGGCGGCTGCACCGAGCTCTTCGATGCCTGGCGGGACGGCTCGTTGCGTCGGCGTCTGGACGCCAGCGGTATCGCCTATCGCCGCGGTGTGGAGATCGACCCCTATGACCTGCTGCCGGGCTGGCTGCATCCGCGCACCAGCGTGGCATGACCGGGAGGCACGACGAGATGAGCTTCATCGACACGATTGCGCTCGAGCAGGCCTCGGGCGAGGTGCTGGCCATGTACCGGCGCCAGCAGGCCCACTTCGGCTACCTGCCCAACTATGCCCGGGTGTTCTCCCATCGCCCCGAGGTGATGGCGAGCTGGGCGGCCCTGCTGGCGAGCATCCGGCGTCACGTCGACCCGCGCCGCTTCGAGCTCGTGACCCTGGCCGCGGCGCGCTCACTGAGTAACTCCTACTGCGCGCTGGCCCACGGCCAGGCGCTGGCGGGGCTGGTGGGCACGCCGCAGCTGCGGGCGCTCCTCGAGGGCCGGGACACGCTCGACGCCGCCGAGCGGGAGATGATGGCCCTGGCCGCGAAGGTGGCCGATGACGCCGCCGGCGTGACCCAGGCCGACATCGACCGCCTGCGGGCACACGGGCTCGGCGATGACGAGATCTTCGACGTCGTGGCCGTGGCCGCCGCGCGGGCCTTCTTCACCAAGGTGCTGGACGGCCTCGGTGCCCAGGCCGATGTCGCCTACCGCGAGATGGTGCCCGAGCTGCGCGAGGCGCTCACCGTGGGGCGCCCCATCGCCGCCGGCGACGAGCGGCGGGAGATGCCCTCGGCACAGCCGGTGGCCGAGCCGTAACGGAGGGGCTACCGGTCGGGCAGGTTGCGGGTGCCCGGCACGCCCTTGAGGCGCCGGCGCAGGGCGGCCTTGCCCATCATGTGCGCGCTGACCGGGGCGGTGGCGAAGAGGAAGATCGTCACCAGCGCCTCCTGCACGGACACGCCGTCCTGCTGGTGGCTGAAGTAGAGCAGCGAGCCGATCAGCGTGCAGCCGACGCCCAGGGTGCTGGCCTTGGTGGGGCCATGCAGGCGCGTGTAGAAGTCGGGCAGCTTGGCCAGCCCCCAGGAGCCGATCAGCGCCACCAGGGCGCCGAACAGCAGGAAGGTGGCGACGACGAGCTGCAGGGGCCACGGCATGTCGATGCTGGTCATTCGATGACGTCCCCCCTCAGCAGGTACTTGCTCATGGCCACGGTGCCGACGAAGCCCATCAGCGCGATCAGCAGGGCCAGCTCGAACAGCACGCCGAGCCCCATCCGCATGTCGGCCAGCACGATCAGCGCGATGCTGTTGATCATCAGGGTATCCAGCGCGAGGATGCGGTCGACGATGTCCGGGCCCACGGCCAGCCGGTAGAGGTTGAGCAGGGCGGCGACGGCGAAGAGCGTCATGGCGACCGGTATCACGAAAGCGATCATCGGAATATCTCCTCGAGCGGCTTCTCGTAGCGTTCGCGTATGGCGGCGATGGTCTCGGCCTCGTCCTCCAGGTGCAGGGCGTGCACCAGCAGGGTGTTGGCCTCGGCGTCGTAGTGGATCGACACGGTGCCCGGCGTCAGCGAGATGGTGCTGGCCAGGATGGTGATGGCGAAGTCGTCCTCCAGGGCGAGCGGGTAGGTGAAGAAGCCCGGCCGCAGGTGGCGGGCGGGGCGCAGGATGCGCAGCGCCACCACCAGGTTGGAGCGCAGGATGTCCACCAGCAGCACCAGCAGGTAGCGCAGCAGCGGCAGGGGACGCCGGATCTTCGCCTCCTCGGGCCAGAAGCCGTGGGTCACGAAGGGAATGGCCACGCCCAGGGCCAGCCCCAGCAGGGCATGGGCCACGCTGACCTCGTTGACCATCAGCAGCCACAGCAGCGCCAGGAACAGCGAGAACAGCGGGCGCGGCAGCCAGAATTGCCGGGAACGGAACGCGGGCGTCATGGCGAGACCTCCTGGCCGGCGGCGCGGGGGTCCGGCAGCACGGCGTCGATATAGGCGTGCGGGTCGAGCAGCTGCGCGGCGGTCAGCTCGAGGTAGCCCATTACCGGCTCGCCGAACGCCGCCAGGGCGCCGTTGAGGCCGACCATGGTGGCCACCAGGGTGAGCAGCCCGGGGCGCAGCGGATACGGCCTGGCCATCTCGCCCGGGCGCCAGAACCAGCTGCTGCCGGTGCGGCTGATGGCGATGACCACCAGCAGGGCCGAGGCCAGCAGTATCCCCCACAGCCACAGCCCCTGGGGCTGGCTGGCGCTGGCCTGGAGGATCCACGCCTTGCTGACGAAGCCGCCGAAGGGGGGCAGCCCTGCCATGGCGATGCCGGCGATGAAGAACAGCGTGCCCAGCACCCAGCGATGCCCGATGGGGCCGGTCGCCGAGAAGCGGTCGTAGCCCTCTTCGCGCTGCTGGCCCAGCAGGTCGGCGAGCAGGAAGAACACGGCGGCCATGCCGGTGCTGTGGATCAGGTAGAAGAGCGCGGCGCCCAGGGCGGCCGGGGTCACCAGGCTGATGGTCGCGAGCAGGGTGCCCACCGAGAGGATCACCAGGTAGGCGGTCAGGGTGCGCAGGCTGTCCGAGCCCAGCACGCCGACGCCGCCCAGCGCCAGGGTCAGCAGCGCCAGCGGCCACAGCCAGCCCCAGGCGGTCGCGGCGACGGGGGACTCGCCCAGCGCGAAGACCAGCAGGAAGACCCGCAGGATGGCGTAGATCCCGACCTTGGTCATGATGGCGAAGAGCGCGGCCACCGGGGCGCTGGCGGCCGAGTAGGCCCGGGGCAGCCAGAACAGCAGCGGCAGGATCGCCGCCTTGATGCCGAATACCACCAGCAGGATCAGGCTGGCGGCGGCGAGCAGCGGGGCATCCTCCGGCGGGGCCTCGGCCACGCGCAGCGCCAGGTCGGCCATGTTGAGGGTGCCGGTGAGGCCGTAGAGGGTGCCCAGGGCGATCAGGAACAGCGCCGAGCCCGCCAGGTTGATGATCACGTAGTGCAGCCCGGCGCGGCTGCGGGCGCGGCCGCCGCCGTGCAGCAGCAGGGCGTAGGAGGCGATCAGCAGGATCTCGAAGAACACGAAGAGGTTGAAGAGGTCGCCGGTCAGGAAGGCGCCGTTGAGGCCGGCCAGCTGGAACTGGAAGAGGGCGTGGAAGTGGGCGCCGCGCTGGTCGGTGCCGCCGCTGGCGTAGATCAGGCAGCACAGGCCCAGCACGGCGGTCAGGGCCAGCATCACCGCGGAGAGGCGGTCGAGCACCAGCACGATGCCGAAGGGGGCGGGCCAGTCGCCGGCATTGTAGATGAGGTGCTCGCCGCCGCCGGCGACCAGCAGGCACCAGATTCCCAGCAGCAACAGCCAGAAGGTGCTGGCGAAGCCCAGCAGGCGCTGCAGGGGGAAGGGCGCCTGGTAGAACAGCAGCTGGCCGGCGCCGGTGAGTAGCGGCAGCAGGATGGGCAGGATCAGGGCATGGTTCATCCGCGATCCTCGTCGGGGTTCTCGCCATCCACGTGGTCGTTGCGCAGCTCCACCGCAGCCTTGAGGGCCAGCACCACCACGAAGGCGGTCATGGCGAAGCCGATGACGATGGCGGTGAGCACCAGCGCCTGGGGCAAGGGGTCCGCGGAGCGCTCCGAGAGACCGACGATGGCCGGCGCGCCGGCGACCAGGCGCCCCGAGGCGAACAGGTAGAGGTTGACGGCGTGGGAGAGCAGCGTCAGCCCGAGGATCACCGTGAAGGTGCGTGCGCGCAGCAGCAGGTAGACGCCACAGCTGGTCAGCACGCCGAGGGTGATGGCGTAGAGCAGTTCCATCAGCCGATCTCCTTGCCGGGGCCGGCCACGGTCATCAGCTTGCCGAGGTTGGCCAGTATCAGCAGCGTCGACCCGACCACGGTGGCATAGACGCCGAGGTCGAAGAGCATGGCGGTGGCCAGCTCGAACTCGCCGACCAGCGGCAGGTGCAGGTGGCCGTGGGCCGAGGTGAGGAAGGGGAAGCCGAACAGCCAGCTGCCCAGGCCGGTGAAGGTGGCGATCAGCACGCCGGCGCCGATCAGCGGCCGGAAGGCGGTGAGCATGCGCGACTGGGCCCACGCCAGGCCGCCCGCCATGTACTGCAGCGTCAGCGCCACGGCGGTGATCAGGCCGGCGATGAAGCCGCCGCCGGGGAGGTTGTGGCCGCGCAGGAAGATGTAGGCCGAGACCAGCAGGGCGATGGGCAGCACCAGCCGGGCCACGGTGCTGAGCATGATCGGGTGCGGCTCGGCCACCCAGTGCATGGGATTGGTCTCGACCACCCGCTCCTTGAGGTGCAGGTCGCGGGTGAAGGCGAAGACCGCCAGCGCGGCAATGCCCAGCACGGTGATCTCGCCCAGGGTGTCGAAGCCGCGGAAGTCGACCAGGATCACGTTGACCACGTTGGTGCCGCCGCCCCCTGGCACGCTGTTGGCGAGGAAGAAGTCAGAGATCGTCCGGTGGGGGCGGGTCAGGATGGCGAAGCTGAAGGCCGCCACCCCGACGCCCATCAGCACGGCGATGGCCAGGTCGCGCCCCATCCTGAAGCGGGTCGAGCCCCTGGGCGAGGTCTGTGGCAGGAAGGAGAGTGCCAGCATCATGATCACCACCGCCATCACCTCCACCATCAGCTGGGTCAGGGCGAGGTCGGGGGCCGAGAAGCGGGCGAAGGTGACGGTGACGAAGAGCCCGGTGACGCCCAGCAGTAGCAGTGCCGGCAGGCGGAAGTGGTGGAAGGCCACCACGCCGATGGCGGCCAGGCAGAGCAGGACGGCTGCCAGCAGGGTCAGCGGGTCGATCGGGGCGAGCGCCGCGCCACCGTGCCAGCGGGTCACGCCGCCGAGTTCCAGGCCCACCAGCACCACCACGGTGGCCATGATGAAGGTCAGGTAGCGCTGCAGCGAGCCGTTCTCGAGCTGGAAGACGCGACGCTGGGAGAGGGCGATGGCGCTGCTCATCAGCCAGTCGAAGATCTCCTTGGCGTCGACCTCGGGAAGCCGGGCATGGAGGCGGAACAGGGGGGCGCGCCAGTGGTAGAAGAGCGCGCCGCCGGCCAGGGCGAACAGGCTCATCAGCATCGGCACCCGGCCCCCGAGGGTGGCGAAGTCGAAGGGCGTCACCATGGCCTGGCGCGCTGCGGCGAAGGCGGGGTGGACCAGGCCGGCGTAGAAGGCCTCCGGGGCCAGCCCTACCAGCAGGGTGGCGAGGGCCAGCAGCGCGATGGGCGACAGCGCTGCCGCTCTCGGCGCGCGCGGCGGCCATGTTGGCAGGTCGATCGGTCGGCCGTTGAAGAAGACGTTATGGAAGATGCGGATCGAGTAGGCCACCGAGAAGAGGCCGGCCAGGGTCACCCAGAGGGGGACGACCACCACCGCCCAGTCGGGTGCCGTGACCTTCAGGCTCTCCCCGAATAGCATCTTCTTGCTCAGGTAGCCGCTCATCAGCGGCAGGCCGGCCATGGCGGCGGCAGAGATGCCGGACAGCACCATCAGTGCCGGCATGAAGCGCCACATGCCGTTGATCTTGCGCATGTCACGGGTGCCCGTGGCGCGATCCACGTAGCCCGACATCATGAACAGCGGCGCCTTGAACAGCGCATGGCAGAGCAGGTGAAAGAGCGCCGCCGCCACGGCCATGGGGGTGCCCAGCCCCAGCAACAGCATGACCAGTCCCAGGTGGGAGACCGTGGAGTAGGCCAGCAGCCCCTTCATGTCGTGCATGAACATCGCCACGAAGGCGCCGAGCATCAGCGTCACCATGCCGGTCAGGGTGACCAGGTGGAACCACAGTGAGGTGTCGCCCAGCGCGGGGTGCAGCCGGGCGACCAGGAACAGGCCCGCCTTGACCATGGTGGCGCTGTGCAGGTAGGCGGAGACCGGCGTGGGCGCCGTCATGGCGTGGGGTAGCCAGAGGTGGAAGGGGAACTGGGCCGACTTGGTGAAGGCGCCCAGCAGGATCAGGTTGAGCATCAGGCCGTAGTGCTCGTGGGCGCGGATCCGGTCGCCGGCCGCCAGCACCGTGGAGAGCTCATAACTGCCGGCGGCCTGGCCCAGCAGCACCACGCCGCCGAGCAGCGCCAGCCCGCCGCCGCCGGTGATCACCAGCGACATGCGGGCCCCGAGCCGGGCCGCATGGTCGTGGGTGTGGTAGCCGATCAGCAGGAAGGAGACCAGGCTGGTCAGCTCCCAGAAAACGAGCAGGAAAAGCAGGTTCTCGGAGAGCACGATGCCCAGCATCGCCGCCATGAACAGCAGCACCAGGGTAAAGAAGCGCGCCGAGGTGTACTTGCCCTCGAAGTAGTAGCGCGCGTAGAGCAGGATCAGGCAGCCGATCCCTGTGATCAGCAGGGCGAACAGCAGCCCCAGGCCGTCGAGGCGGAAGGCCACGTCGAGGCCCAGCGATGGCAGCCAGCTGAGCCGCTGGACTTCGGCCTCGCCGCCGCCCATGACGTGGGGCAGCCAGCTCAGCAGCAGCAGCAGGGTGAAGACGGCGGGAAGGGCGGAGACCGAGGCGAGCAGGCGTGAGGATCGCCCCCGCATCAGGGCGGGCAGGCAGGCACCGGTCAGCGGCAGCAGGATGATCAGCGCAAGCGGCATGGGACCTGTCTCCCTGTCCAGCCTCGAGGACGAAACGTTCCCTTCACTCCACACCAGGGCCGCGTGGATCATCTTGACCGGCGTCAATCGAGGCCGAAGTCATGGGAAACGGGCCGAGCGTGCCTCTCGAGATTACCTGTGCCGTCGTGCCGGGTGAAGGCCTTCGGCCGACAACCGTTACCCCGCCCTGCTGGACGCTGGCCACAACGTTCATCGGCCGACCCCGGATGCCGCACCCGGTTAGGCGCTCACCCTGGGCGGGCCGATTGCCGGGTGGCCCCCCAGGCAGAGCCGGTTGCCCCGTCAGCCCGGTCGGCGGCTCGATGCCCCTACAGCCTCAGAACGATCCTGCCAGGCTGCCCAGGATAATCAGCAGCACCAGCGAGATAAGGGGCACCACCACGGCCACCACCGCGATATCGAGGTAGGCCTGGCGGTGCGTCAGGCCACAGATGGAGAGCAGCGTGATCACCGCGCCGTTATGCGGCAGGGCATCCAGCCCGCCGGTGGCCACCGCCGTGACGCGGTGCAGCAGGTCGGGCGAGATACCGGCCGCCTGGCCCATGGCCAGGTAACTGTCGCCGAGCGTGGCCAGGGCGATGCTCATGCCACCGGAGGCCGAGCCGGTCATGCCGGCCAGCAGGTTGACCGCAACGGCCAGCGAGATCAGCGGATTGTCACCACCTACTGAGGTCACCCAGAGGCTGATCGTCTCGAATGCCGCCAGGGAGGCAATCACCGAGCCGAAGCCGACCAGGCTGGCGGTATTGAAGATCGGCAGCAGTGAGCCATTGGCACCGCTGTCCAGGGTGGTAGTGAGGTCCGCAAGACGTTTCCTGTTGGTGGCAATGATGACCCCGATGGCGATCACCAGGGCAGCGATCACCGACCAGACGCCACGAACGGACTCGATGCTGGTAGCACCATAGGTCGGCTCGGCGAGATAGCCGGTGTCCATGGCCGGTATCACCACCGTCGTGAACAGCAGGTTCAGGGCAATGACCAGCACGATGGGCAGCAGCGCCAGCGTCAAGGGGGGAAGATCGCGAACCGGCTGTGCCTTGACCTCAGCCAGATCGAAGCCTTCGCCTGCTGCGTGTTCGCGCAGGTGAACGGCCGGTGGTGCCTTCTCCTGATGGTTGCCGTAGCCTTCGCCGGCCGCTCGTGCGCGGCGCGCCCGATGGTTCAGCCAGGCCTGTCCCAGCCCCAGCATGACCAGGCCGGTGAGGATGCCCAGCCCCGGCGCGGCAAACGGCGAGGTGCCGAAATAGGGCATGGGGATGGCATTCTGGATGGCCGGCGTGCCCGGCAGCGCCGTCATGGTGAAGGTGAAGGCGCCCAGGGCGATGGTGCCGGGGATCAGTCGCTTGGGCAGCCCGGCCTGACGGAACAGCGCGGCGGCGATGGGGTAGACCGCGAAGGCCACCACGAACAGCGAGACGCCACCGTAGGTCATTACCGCACAGGAGAGCACCACTGCCAGGATGGCGCGGGTATCGCCCAGGCGCTTGACGATGGTGCTGGCCAGCACTTCCGCGCTGCCCGAATCTTCCATCAGCTTGCCGAACACCGCTCCCAGCAGGAACAGCGGAAAGTAGCGGACGATGAAATCGCCAGCGGCCCCCATGAAGACCTGGGTGTAGCTGGCCAGAAGCGGCGTGTCGGCCGAGACCAGAGCCACCAGTGCGGCCAGCAGCGGGGCCAGGATCAGCAGGCTGAGGCCGCGGTAGGCCAGAACCATCAACAGCAGCAGCGCGATGGCGATCGCCACGATACCGATCATCACTCCGGCCCGTCGTCATGTTCTGTTGGGGAGTCGTCCGCCGCCGAGAGGGGGCGAAAGGTATCGGGGAAGACCGCATCCAGGTCGAAGGTGGAGTATTCGCCCAGGGCATCGAAGTGTGTCTCCAGCCACTGGTCGGCCCAGGCGCGCCCCTGGGCATGCAGGCGGGAGAGGAAGTCCCATTCGGCGTTCATCTTGCTGGAAGCACTGAGCGTTTCGACGTCGTGCTCGGCATGAATCAGATGCAGGCGCATGGCACGGTAGCTCTCCAGTTCCAGGCCTTCGGCCTCGATCAATCGGTGCAACAGCTGAATGCTGCGTAGCTCCTTGATCAGGCTGGAGTTGAAGGTGATCTCGTTGATCCGGTTGAGGATCTCCCGGGCGCTGTCAGGCAGTTTCTGGCGCACCAGCGGGTTGATCTGCACCACCACCAGGTCACGACAGTCCTGGTCATCGACCAGCGGGTAGAGCGCCGGATTGCCGCTGTAGCCCCCATCCCAGTAAGCCTCGCCGTCGATCTCCACGGCCGGGAACATGAAGGGCAGACAGGCCGATGCCATCACGGTATCGGCGGTCAGTTCGGGCTGGCGAAATATCGTCGCGTGGCCGGTGCGCACATTGGTGGCCGTGACAAACACCTTGACCTTGCGACAGGCATTGACGCGCTCGAAATCGACCAGATCGAGGACCAGGTCGCGCAATGGATTGATGGCCAGGGGATTGAGCTTGGCGGGGGCGATCAGCTGGGTCAGATTCTCGAAGAACAGATAGCTCGGCGAGTGGTCGAGGCTGTCGTTTCCCAACAGGCGGTCCCAGAGCGTGCGCTGGATGGGAGAGAAGCGTGCCGCTTCGCTGACCGCCTTCCAGAAGGTGTGCAGGGCGTCACGGGCACCATCGCGTCCGCCCTTGTGCAGCCCGTCGGCCAGCACCACGGCATTCATTGCGCCCGCGCTGGTGCCGCTGATCCCGTCGATCTCCAGCCGCTTGTCTTCCAGCAGGCGATCCAGCACCCCCCAGGTCAGGGCGCCGTGGGAGCCCCCGCCCTGCAGGGCCAGATCGATCCGTTTCTTCTCGCCCGTCGCCATACCTGCTCCTGTAGCAGCGTGAATGCTGCAGTGCAGTGTAGGCGTCTTGACAGCCCTTGTCGCTTGGCGAGGTGCCGCTCAACACAACCGGCTGCCGAGCAGCAGCAGGCTGGCATCCAGCGCCTGCCAGCCCCACCAGGCCAGGGCCAGGGTCGCAACGGCCAGCAGGGCGAGCAGCCCTCGTCGTGTGCGGCTCATGCTTCGGCCCTGGCGCTGGCCTGGCGCTTCACCGGTACCTCGTCGATGAACCAGTGCAGGGCCGCCGCTGCCACGGAGAGCAGGATGGCGAGTCGCCACACCAGGTCGTAGTCGCCGTTGAGGTCGTAGAAGTAGCCGCCGAGCCAGACGCCCATGAAGGAGCCCAGCTGGTGGAAGAGGAATACGATGCCGCCAAGCATCGAGAGGTGACGCACGCCGAAAACCGAGGCAACGATGCCGTTGGTCAGCGGCACCGTGGAGAGCCACAGCAGGCCCATGGCAATACCGAACAGGTAGGCGCTGGCCGGGCTCAGCGGTACGACGAGGAAGGCGGTGATCACCATGCCGCGGATCAGGTAGAGCCAGGTCAGCAGGCGCGGCTTGGAGAGAAAGCCGCCGAGCCATCCGGCGGTGTAGGTACCGAGGATGTTGAACAGCCCCACCAGCGCCAGCACGGTGCTGCCCACCTGCACGGCGATGCCGCTGTCGACCAGGTAGCCGGGCAGGTGGACGCCGATGAACACCACCTGGAAGCCGCAGACGAAGAAGCCCATGCAGAGCAGCCAGAAGCCACGATGGCCGGCCGCCTCGTCGAGTGCCGCGCCCAGCGAGAGGTCGCTGGCCAGGCGGGGGGAGGGGCGGTCTCGCAGCATCCCGCCCAGGGGCACCATCACGGCCGCCAGCCCGCCCATCACCAGCAGGGCGGCGGACCAGCCGAGCCACTCCAGCAGCCCCAGGGTGCCGGGAAGCATGGCGAACTGGCCGAAGGAGCCGGCTGCGCTGACCATGCCCATGGCCAGGCTGCGCTTCTCGGCTGGCACGGCGCGGCCCACGGCCCCGAGGATCACCGAGAAGGTGGTGCCCGAGAGCCCGAGGCCGATCAGTAGCCCGGCGCTCATCGACATGCCCAGGGCCGAGTCCGAGAGCCCCATCATGGCCAGCCCCAGGGCATAGAGCAGGCCTCCCACCACCACGATCCGCGCGGCCCCGAAGCGATCGGCCAGGGCCCCGCTGAAGGGTTGGGAGAGTCCCCAGATCAGGTTCTGCAGGGCCAGGGCGAAGGCGAAGACCTCCCGTCCCCAGCCCAGGTCACTACTCATCGGCTCCAGGAAGAGGCCGAAGCCATGGCGCAGGCCCATGGCCAGCGAGATGACCAGGCTGCCCAGGATGATGATCAGCAGGGTGTGGCGGCGCAGTGCATCCATTCCGTAACGACCTGTTTGCAGACTAATGACAAGCCACTATCGCGCGTCCGTTTCCGCTTGGCCACTGTCTCTGAATGGCGACATCAATGTCGCCGTCGGGCCACATGGGTAGGGCGGCCAGGGTTCGCTAGAATGCCGCCGCACAGCACCCTGACACGGAGGTTTCCCCTTGACCCGACACTCGACGCTCCTGATCTGCCTGCTTGGCGCCAGCCTGTTGCTGGCCGGCTGCAGCTACACGCCCGCGCGCATCCAGTCCGAACCGCTGGTGGTCATCGATGACGACCGGGGCCACGACCACTACGACCGCCGGGGCGGCTTCTGTCCGCCGGGCCAGGCCAAGAAGGGGCGCTGCTGAGCGCGTGCCGTCTTTCCCTCGGGCTTGCACGCTCTTTCCTCGCTACCCGCTTGGCGGCGGCGCTTGCAGGGCATAGCCTGATAGGAAACGGTGTTTGATGGCACCCGGCCCGAAGAGGCAGCCGCACCATGCCGGCGGCATGGGTGCCCCCGGCAGGGATCGAAGGGTGGCCCACTCCCTCACTCCACTTGCGAGGACACCGCCATGAGGATTCCCGTGCGCCCGTTGATGATTGCCCTGATGGCCTCGACCCTGGCGCTGGCCGGCTGCAGCTACACGCCCGCACGCATCAAGTCCGAGCCTCTGGTCGAGATCGACGGCTACGACAGCCATCGCCACTATCGCGGTGATGACCGTCATTACCGCGATCGTGACTACCGGTCGCGCCACTACGATGATCGCTATTACCGGGATCGCCGCTATCGGGATCGCGATCGCTATCACCATGCCGAGCGACGCCACGACGACCATCGCCGCGGT
This sequence comes from Halomonas sp. CKK8, assembly GCF_029625235.1. Classification (NCBI taxonomy): domain Bacteria; kingdom Pseudomonadati; phylum Pseudomonadota; class Gammaproteobacteria; order Oceanospirillales; family Halomonadaceae; genus Halomonas; species Halomonas sp. CKK8. Next base: position 1,613,788 of record NZ_CP121193.1, read on the forward strand.
GGCTTCTGCCCGCCGGGCTTGCGCATGCAGGGTCGCTGCTGAGCCGATCGTTCCCGACCAGCAACGCCGCTATCGCAGGGCGTCCTCCAGGATCTGCAGTCGCCCGGGCACCAGGGCATCCTCCACGGCGGTGATGCGCAGCACATGGCCGAGGTCCGGATGAGCCGGGCGGGCAATCAGCCGCCCTGCCTCGAGCAGTTCCCGGTTGACCCGCTCGGCGAGCTTGGCGCTGGGCAGCCGGATGCCGATGAAGTTGGTGGCGCTGGGCAGCACCTCGGCGCCGAGAGCGCGGAAGTGTGCGGCCAGACGCTCGCGGCGATTCAGCACCGCGGCGATGTGCTCGCGGGTCTCGTCAGGATGGTCAAGCACCACCTCGGCGGCGGCCAGGGTCAGGGTCGAGACCGCATAGTGGATGCGCACCTTCATCATCATCGCCAGGGTCTCGGGCTCGGCGATGGCATAGCCGATGCGCAGCCCCGCCATCCCGTGGGCCTTGGAGAGGGTGCGTAGGCGGATCACGCCGGGCAGGACCTCACGGGCGAAGGGGGACTCGGCATCCTCGCGAAAGTCGTGGTAGGCCTCGTCGAGCAGCAGCCAGCAGTCGTCGGGCAGCGTCTCGCGCAGGCGGCGAACGGCCGCGTCGTCATGCAGGTGGCCGCTGGGGTTGTCGGGATTAGCCAGATAGACCAGCCGGGCCTGCTCCCGGTGGGCAGTCTCGGCCAGGGCCTCGAGGTCCGGGGCCAGGCGGCCCGGCGCCTCCTCGTAGGGCACCTCGACCAGCCGACAGCCCTGACCCCGGGCGAAGTAGCCGAAGGTGGGATAGGTGCCGGCGGTGGCCACCACGGCGGTGCCGGGCTCGGCCACGGTGCGCAGGGCGAGGGCGATCAGGCTGTCGGCCCCGGCGTCGACCAGAAGGGCCTCGAGGGGGATGCCCTGCTGCTCGGCGAGCCGCTGGCGGACGCCCAGCGCCTCCGAATCCCCGTAGCAGTAGGCATGCTCGACCATGGCGTCGCCGAAGTGCGCGCGCAGGGCGCGGTGAGGCATGTCGAGACCCTCGTTGGAGCCCAGGCGGTGGGGGATCTCACGGCCCAGGCGCCGCTCCAGCACGCGGATCCCGGGGAAGGGGTTGCTGGGGCCTTCTCCGCGGAGGTGCTTGGGAAAGGTCGGCATCGAATCCTCCTGACTGGTCAAGGATAGTGGGATTGCTCAAGGATCCAGTTGGTAGGTCACCCAATCGGTTCGCTCGGCGCAGCGGTCATAGACGCCCCGTGCACGATAGTTGTTCTCGCGGGTGATCCAGCGCACGAAGGGCCAGCCCTGCCGGCGGGCCTCTTGGCGCAGCGCCTCCATCATCTCATCGACGGCACCCGTGCCGCGATATGCCGGGTCGACAAAGAGGTCATCCAGGAAGCCGACGGTGCTCCCGCGCAGTGGGGACGGCATGGCACGAAAATGCATCAGGCCCACCGCCTGGCCGTTCGCGTCGCGTGCCAGAAGCCCCTGCAGTCGTGTGCCGTCCTGGATCCAGTCCCAGACGGTGGTCAGTGTCGACTCGTCCATGGGCATGCCATAGTACTCGGCGTAGCCGCGGTAGAGGCGCCGCCAGTCGTCGTGATCGGTATCGCCCGGAATGCTGATTGTCAGTGTCATGTGGAGGGCCTCCTGTGCAGCATGACGATCGCCACGGCTGCCAGCGTCAGCATCAGGGCGATGAATACCTTGGCGCTCAATGGCTCGCCGAGCAACAGGATGGAGCTTGAAACGCCAACGGTCGGGATGATCAGGGTCGAGATGGTGGCCTGGGCGACGGACAAGCGGTTGACGTTCATGAACCACAGCATCTGCGCGATGGTGATCGAGAACAGCAAGTGATAAGCCAGTGCGAGCCAGGTCGTCGTGTGCCAGTCGCCAGGGCGAGGCATCGGCTCCAGGGCGACCATCATCACGATCATGGGGACCGCGCAAATGGCGAACTGCCAGCCGGTGACCACGACCGCATGGCTTTGCCAAGTGCCGCGTCGCTTGATCAGTACGGTGCCCAGGGCCCAGGAAATTGCTGCCACCAGCATGATCAAGGGGCCCAGCAGGCCCTGGCTGCCGCCGGCCAGGGCGGCCGGGCCCAGGAGAACCAGCAGGCCGGCCTGCCCGCATGCGAGTCCTGACCACTGACGCCGAGTGATGCGTTGATCGAGGAGCCCCCAGGCCATCAGCAATGCCCAGCATGGCATGGTGAAGGCGATGATCGCCGCCTGGGAGGTCGGCATGCGCAGCTGGCCAAAGGCGGTCGCCAGGTTGAAGCCAAGGATGGTGAACAGTCCGGTGACCGCGAGCCACGGCCACTCCCCGCCCCCCACGCGGAGCGGAAGGCCCCGCCAGCGGGCCCAGCCCAGCAATACCAGTGCGCCAGCGCTAAAGCCGATGGCGCGTAGGGTGAAGGGTGGAAGGTCGCGAAGGATAAAGCGCACCGCCGGCCAGTTGCCGCCCCAGAAGAGTCCGATGGCGAGGATCAAGGCCAGCGAGCCGAGCACCGGTCGGGCGGTAAGCGAGAGGGTCAGCCGATCAGGGAGTAAGCGTGCCATCGAGCGGTCAGCCGTCTTCCAGCACGAGCACCTTGTGGCGATTGAGCAACCCGTGTGGGTCGAGGGCTCCCTTGAGGGTATGCATCAGCGTGATCTCCTCCGGGGTCCGCGAGAGGGCAAGGTAGTGGCGCTTTTCCAGGCCAATGCCGTGCTCGGCCGAGACCGAGCCGCCAAGCTCGGCCAGCGGCGTGTAGACGAGGCGCTCGACGGCGAGACGGGCCGCCGGTTCGGCACTGCCGACGGTAATGGAAATATGCAGGTTGCCGTCACCCAGGTGGCCGAAGGTGACCATGCGTCCCCGAGGCCAGTCGCGCGCCAGGGCCTCTTCCAGCCTGGTGACATAGCGATCCATCTCGGGGATCGGAAGGCTGACGTCGAAGGTGAGCAGCGGCGAGAGGGCCTGGATCAGCCCTTCGATGTCCTCGCGTATCGCCCAGAGGGACTGGCGCTGAGTGTCGGACTGGGCGATGACCGCGTCACTTATCAGCTCTTCTTCCAGGGCGCGCTCCAGGGCGAGGGCGAACTGGGCGCCATGGCTCTGGGACTCGCTGCCCAGCGATTCGAGGATCACGTAGAAGGGGGCGTCGGGTGGCAGCGGTGGCGTGTGTCGGCCGCTCTCCTGGGTGAGCAGCCAATAGTGGTTCTGCCACATCGCCTCGAAGGCCGCCAGACTACCGCCGAGATAGCGGCCCAGATGGCCCAGCAGGCCAGTCAGGTGCTCGAAGGAAGGGCAGGCGACCAGCGCCGTCTGCACGTCCGGGGTGGGTGGCTGCAGATGCAATACTGCCCGGGTGACGATGCCCAGCACGCCCTCGCTGCCGATGAACAGCTGCTTGAGGTCGAAGCCCGCATTGTTCTTGAGCATGCGGTTCATCGAGCTGACGACGGTGCCATCGGCGAGCACCGCCTCGAGTCCCAGCACCTGCTGGCGCATCATGCCGTAGCGGATCACCCGGATGCCGCCGGCATTGGTGGCGATATTGCCGCCGATGGTGCAGCTGCCTCGGGCGCCCAGGTCCAGGGCGAACTGGAGGCCCACCGCCTCGGCGGCCTGCTGGACGCTCTGCAGTGGCGCACCCGCCTGAACGGTGAGCGTGGCACCGATCGGGTCGACGGCTTCGATGGCGGTCATGCGCTCGAGTGACACTACCAGTTCGTCGGGCGCTGCTTCGGCGCCGTGCACCAGCCCGGTGAGGCCGCCGTGGGTGACCACCGGTTGGCGGGCGGCGTGGCAGGCACGCATCACCTCGGCGACTTCCCGGGTCGATCCCGGTCGTACGATGGCCCTCGCGCGGCAGGGTGCGCCGGTCAGCCAGTCGACGCGTCGGGCACTGACATCCTCGCCGGTGAGGACGTTGGCGGCGCCGACGATACGGGTGATCTCTTTCAAGAGGGCGTCCATGACAGGTTCATGCTCCGGGTGGGTCAGGCAGTGGCCAGGACCTGCGCCCTGCCGGGGATGGCCTCGAGCAGTTCGCGGGTATAGGCCTCCCGCGGCGAGAGGAAGACCGCTTCCGCACTGCCATGCTCGACGATCCGGCCGTGCTGCATGACGATGATGTGGTCGCAGATCTGGGCGGCGACGCGCAGGTCGTGGGTGATGAAGAGCAGCGATAGCGAGAGTTTCTGTTTCAGATCCTCGAGTAGCTCGAGGATCTGCGCCTGAATGGAGACGTCCAGCGCCGAGACCGCCTCGTCGGCGACGATCAGCTCGGGATTGAGGGCCAGCGCCCGGGCAATGCCGATGCGCTGCCGCTGGCCACCGGAGAACTCATGGGGGAAGCGCTCGGCCGAGGCCGCGCCGAGGCCGACCAGGTCGAGCAGATCACCGGCCTCCTTGAGCGCCTGTTGCTTGTCCACGCCGTTGGCGATGGGCCCCTGGGCAATGGCCATGCCGACGCGGGTACGCGGGTTGAGCGAGGCATAGGGGTCCTGAAAGATCATCTGCACCCGCCGGCGTTCGCGGCGCAGGCTCTCGCCCTTGAGGCTGGTCAGGTCGACGCCGTCGAGCAGCAGCTCACCGCTGTCGGGCCGCTCCAGACGCACCACGCAGCGTCCCAGGGTCGACTTGCCGGAGCCCGACTCGCCGACGATACCCACCGTCTCACCGCGCGCCATGGTGAAGCTGACGTCGTCCAGGGCATGGACCTCACGCGAGGGCTTGAAGAGGCCTCCGCGCGAGCGGAAGACCTTCTGCAGGTGACGGACCTCGAGCAGCGGAGCCGTCTGGTCGGCCTCACGGGCCGCGGGCATGGCGTTACTGGGAATTGCCTCGATCAGCGCGCGGGTATAGTCATGCTGGGGATGTTCCAGGACGTCCCGGGCCTCGCCGAGCTCCACGATGCGCCCTTCGCGCATCACGCAGACCCGGGTCGCAATCTCGGCCACTACGCCGAAATCGTGGGTGATGAACATCACGGCCATGCCGTGGCGCCGCTGGAGGTCGCCGATCAGGTCGAGGATCTGTGCCTGGGTGGTGACATCCAGCGCCGTGGTGGGCTCATCGGCGATCAACAGTTCAGGCTCGAGCGCCAGGGCCATGGCAATCATCACCCGCTGGCGCTGGCCGCCGGAGAGCTCGAAGGGATAGGCGCGTATGGCTTTCTCGGGCTGGGGGATGCCCACTTCCGTCAGCAGCTCCAGGGCACGGGTCTGTCGCTCGCTCGGGGTCAGCCTGTTGTGGGCTTCGAACACTTCGCCGATCTGGGCGCCAACCCGCATCAGCGGATTGAGGGCGGTCATCGGCTCCTGGAAGATCATGCCGATGCGCAGGCCGCGCAGGGCACGATGCTGCTTCTCGGTGAGCTGCAGCAGATCCTGGCCATCGAACACTACCTCGCCCGCGGTGGCCCGAACCCCCTTGGGCAGCAGGCCCATGAGGGCATTGGCGGCCATCGACTTACCGGAGCCGGACTCGCCGACCACGCACATGATCTCACCACGCCCCACGTCGTAGCTGACGTCCTCCACGGCGAAGTCGCGATCGGCTCCCTGCGGCAGGGAAATGCTCAGGTGGCGAATGCTCAACAGGGTGTCACGCATGGAGTTCTCCTTGGCCGCCGTTCATGAGCGCTCGCGGGCGAGCTTGGGGTTGAGGGCGTCGTCGAGGCCTTCGCCCACCAGGTTGAGCGCCAGCACGGTCAGCAGGATCGCCACACCGGGAAAGAAGCTCAGCCACCAGGCTTGACGGATCACCGTGCGTGCCGCGCCGATCATGTAGCCCCAGGACATCACGTTGGGGTCGCCCAGGCCGAGGAAGGAGAGAGCGGACTCCAGCAGGATGGCCGTGGCGACCATGAGCGAGGCCAGCACGATGATCGGCGACAGGGTATTGGGCAGGATCTGGCGCAGGATGATGGTGGCGTTGGACTGGCCGACCAGGCGAGCCGCCTCCACGTACTCGCGGTGGCGCAGCGACAGGAACTCCGCGCGCACCAGGCGTGCCACCGGCGGCCAGCTGACGATGGCGATGGCCAGCACGATGGAGGTGAGGCTGGGCTGCATGATCGCGACCAGCACGATGGCCAGGGCGAAGTTGGGGATGGTCTGGAAGAACTCGGTGAAGCGCATCAGGGCGTCGTCGACCAGGCCACCGTAGTAGCCGGCGATGGCGCCCAGCGGCACGCCGATCGCCAGGGCCACTGAGGTCGAGACCAGGCCGATGAGCAGCGAGACCCAGGCGCCGTGCATCAGGCCGGCCGCGACGTTGCGCCCCATGGTGTCGGTGCCCAGCGGGAAGCCTTCTGTCTCGAGCGGCGGCAGGAAGGGGCGCTGCACCATGCGCCAGGGCGATTCGGGAAACAGGAGCGGGGCCAGGATGGCCATCAGGATGATCGCCATCAGGATGATCAGGCCCACCAGGGCGCCGCGGTTCTGGGCGAAGCGGGCGAAGAAGCTCATGACGCCTCCTTGATGCGCGGGTCGGCCAGGCGGTAGACGAGGTCGGTGATGATGTTGAAGACGATCACCAGGGCCGCCGAGAAGAAGAAGATGCCCAGCAGCAGGTTGTAGTCGCGTTGCTGCAGCGCCTCGAACATCAGCCGGCCGATGCCGGGCCAGGCGAATACCGTCTCGGTGAGGATGGCCCCGCCAACCATCTGGCCCGCCTGCAGGCCAGCCAGCGTGATGATCGGTAGCAGGGCGTTGCGCAGGATGTGGCGTCGCTGGATCACGCTGTTCTTCAGCCCCTTGGCACGTGCCGTCTTGACGAAGTCCTGCTGGGCGGCCTCGAGCATCGAGGCGCGCGTCATGCGGGTGTAGATGGCCATGAAGAACAGCGCGAGCGTGGTGGCCGGCAGGATCAGGTGCTTGCCGACGTCCAGGGCAAAGGCAAACCCCTCAAGGCCCGCCCCCACGGTGTACATGCCGTAGGCCGGCAGCCAATCGAGATAGACCGAGAACAGCACCACGGCCATCAGGGCGACCCAGAACAGCGGGGTGGCATAGAAGACCAGCGCCAGGGCCATGATGATCGAGCCCGAGGGTTTCTTGACACGGGCGGCGGCCAGCGAACCGGCGACGATGCCCAGCACCAGCGACAGCACGAAGGCCGTGCCGGTGAGCAGCAGGGTGGCCGGCAGGCGGGCCAGTATCAGGTCGAGGACCGGCACCTGCTGGCGGTAGGAGAAGCCGAAGTCGAGCATGGCCACGCCGGAGACATAGCGCCATAGTTGCACGTGGAGCGGCTGGTCGAGGCCGAAGCGCTCGGTCAGCTGGCGCAGGAACTCCGCATCGGTGGCGCCGGCCTCGCCGGCCAGGATGGCGGCCGGGTCGCCCGGCGCCATCTGGATGAGGAAGAAGTTGAAGATGATGATCATGAACAGCACGATCACGGCCTTGAACAGGCGTGACGCGATCAGCCTGGCATAGAGCATGCCATTACCCCCTGGCGACCTGGGATGCGGTGGAAGGGTGCAGGGGCGGCCGGCAGGGCCGCCCCACCGGGTTTACCTGTCGAGCCAGGCGTCCTTGAAGCCGTCGTTGACGCCCACCCCCGAGGTCACCAGGTTCTTGACGTCGCAGCGATAGATGGTCGGGAAGCCGAGCTCGAGCAGCCAGCCCACCGGCACGTCCTCCTGGAGGATCTCCTGGACTTCGTGGTAGAGCGCCTCGCGCTTCTCTTCCGGATAGGCCGTGGCGGCCTGGTTGAACAGCTCATCGACCTTCTCGTTCTCGTAGCCCTCGACGTTGTTCCAGGGCGAGCCCTTCTCGATATTGCTGGAGAGGTAGGTGCGAGAGATGCCTAGCGCCGGGTCGCCATACTGGTAGAGGTAGGTGAAGGCGAGGTCGTAGTCCCAGTCGCCGAGGCGCTGGTTCCAGCCGCCTACGTCGGTGGCTTCGGTGCGCACGTTGATGCCAACTTCCTTGAGATTCTGCTGCACGGCCTCGGCCCAGCGTGTCCAGGTCTCGCCATAGGGCAGGGGCAGCAGGCGGACCTCCTCGCCGTCATAGCCCATCTCGTCGAGCAGTTCGCGGGCACGTTCCGGGTCGTGGTCGTAAGGCTCCAGGTCATCGTTCTGGAACCTGGCGTTGGAGCCGAACGCCCCAAGCGGTACCTTGCCCAGGCCATTCCATAGCACCTCGCGGGCAAACTGGCGATCCATGGCATACATCACGGCCTGCCGGAAGCGCTTGTCGGCCGTGGGGCCCTCGCGGTTGTTCATCCACAGCATGGCGAAGGGGCTGAAGTACTCGTGGCCCTTCTCGGTCACGCAGGTGTTGTCCAGTTCGGTGAGGCGCGGGATATCGAAGTTCTCGACGGTGCCGTAGGGCAGAACGTCGACGGTGCCGTTCTCGTAGGCGACCGCGCGGGAGGCGCCATCGGGGATGATGTGCCAGTTGATGCCGTCGAGGTAGGGCAGGTCCTCCTCGTAGTAGTCCTCGTTCTTCACCAGTTGGATGACGGTGCCGCGGTCCCAGTTGTCGAACTTGAAGGGACCGGTGCCGATCGGGTGGTTGTTCGCCTCGTTGTCGCGGAACTCGGTGCCCGCGTAGATGTGCTTGGGCACCATCGTGAAGGTTCCCGCCTCGAAGGAGATCAGGAAGGGGCCGAAGGGCTTCTCGAGGGTGAAGACCACGGTGTGGTCGTCGGTGGCCTCGATGGATTCCACATGCTGCAGCACGGCACGGGCGCTGGGGTTGAGCTCGCGGTGGAAGACATCGGCGGAGAACACCACGTCCTCGGCAGTGAAGGGTTCGCCGTCGTGCCAGGTGACATCCTCGCGCAGGTGGAAGGTCCAGGTGCGACCGTCGTCACTGACCTCCCAGGACTCGGCGAGCTGCGGCATCGGTTCCAGGTCGGTGCTGTAGCGCAGCAGGCCCTCGTAGATGTTGCCGGCGACCGTGCGGGTCGGCGCATTCTGGATCATGCCCAGCACCAGGCCCGGCGGCTCTGGCTGGATGATGGTGTCGATGATGCCGCCTTGCTTGGGTTCCTCGGCGAAGGCGGATGAGGCGCTGATGGCCGTGGCGGTAATGGCGATGGCCAGTGGTGTCTTCATGATGCTGTCCCCGTTGTGGCGATTGTTGTTGGCAATGGGCAGTCACTCGGATGAAGCTAGCAGGCACTGCTCAAGCTGTCGACAGTCGTCAATCGACGGTCGACAAGTAATGTTCCTTGGCCATACTGGTAAGGAAATCCTGCGACACGAGTCCCCGCCGCATGCCTGCATCATCCGTTGGCACGACCGCCTCGTTCATCCAGCAGCGAAACCTTGTGGATCAGGTGGCTGACTACCTGACCCAGGCCATCATCGGCCAGCGGTTCGCCCCCGGCGAGCGGTTGTCAGAGGTACAGCTGGCCCGCGACCTCGGTGTCAGCCGCGCGCCGGTCCGTGAGGCAGCACGGCTGCTGGAGAGTCGCGGCCTGCTGGTCTCCCAGCCCAGGCGAGGTTTTTTCGTGCGTGCCCTGGATGCCCGCGAGCTCGCCGACATCTTTGACCTCCGACTCTGCCTGGAACGCCATGCCATGGAGCAACTCGCCGGGTCTTGTCCGTCCGAGGCCCTGGCGGCGCTGCGCCGTCAGGTCGAGGTCCTGTGCGAGGCGTCGGGAAGCGGCGACGAGAGCCGTCGGATCGAGGAGGACCTGGCCTTCCATCGCCTGCTGATCGCTTCGGCGGGAAACCGTCGTCTGCTCAGGACCTTCGATGACCTGGCCCACGAGTTGCGGCTATGCATCACCTTGATCACCAAGACCCACGAGGCGCCGGACTCCATCGCCGAGAGCCACCACCTGCTGCTCGATGCACTGGCCAGCGGTGACGCTCCCCGCTGTCGCGAAGCCATCGATTACCACATTGGCGTGGCCAAGGACTACGTCGTCAGGGGGATATCGGATAGCTGTTGAACACTGTTGGTCATCTTGAAGGGATGCCGTTACGTGAAGTGACACACAGGCCGCTGAATGCCGGTAGCGCTGGCGCCCCCAGTGCCTCCTCCGGGACAGGCCGTAACCCTGTCGGAAGCCGTATCATTCCAACGGATGATAAATACGGTCAGGACATCGGTCAGACCGGCTTATCCATGAGGCCGGCCTGAAACGAAGATAGCGGATGGCATCCTCTCGATAAATCAGAATCTTCCGGCAAGAACCTGATTCCAGGGGACTATCCGCTATGGGGGTAAGTGTCGTGCGCCAGGCGAGGGTTGAGCGGTGTCGTCGGCTTGCGAGTGTCCAGATCGCCTGGTACATCTCCTTGTCATCGTGATTGCTTTGCCGGCCGGGACGCGCCTTTCGGCCGGCTGATCGCCCGGGAACTTACCAGGGCAATACCGCGGCGTCGGTGCGGGGCTCTGTGCCGCCGCAGAGCACCCCGGTTTCCGCGTCGCGCAGAATGATCTGCCCACGACCGAAACTCACGGAATCCGCCATCTTGACGATGTGATGACCTCGGCGCGCGAGCGCCTGGGCCAGGTGGTCGGGGAAGTGGGGCTCGACTTCGACGGTACGTCCTTTCGTCCACTTCCAGCGTGGCATGTCCAGCGCGGCCTGCGGGTTAAGGGCGTCGTCGAGCATGCCGGTGATCACCTGGACGTGGCCCTGGGGTTGCATGAAGCCCCCCATGACACCGAACGGGCCCACCGCCTGGCCGTTGCGGGTGATGAAGCCGGGAATGATGGTGTGATAGGTGCGCTTGCCGGGGGCCAGGGCGTTGGCGTGACCCTCATCCAGCTTGAACGACCAGCCACGGTTCTGGAGGCTGATACCCGTACCGGGGATCACGATGCCGGAGCCGAAGCCTTTGAAGTTGCTCTGGATGAAGGAGACCATGTTGCCTTCGGCGTCTGCCGTGGCGAGATAGACCGTGCCGCCGGTGATGGGGTTGCCATGCACCGGATCCAGCGCCTGCTCACCGATCATGGCGGCACGCCCCTTGAGATACGGGTCGGCCAGCATCTGCTCGACGCTCGGTCGCATCGCATCGCGGTCGGTGATGTGGTGCAGACCGTCCACATAGGCCAGCTTGGTGGCTTCGATGCGCCGGTGAAGGGTCTCGACCGGGTCGCGTGCTTCTTCACCGAGGTGTTCCAGCATGCCGAGGGCCTGAAGGGCGATCAGGCCACAGCCGTTGGGCGGGATCTCCCAGATCTCGTGATCGCGATAGCGGGTGCTGATCGGCTCCACCCACTCCGGTGTGAAGGCGGCGAGATCCTCGCGACGCAGCAGTCCACCGTGTTCGCGGAAGAAGGCATCGATGCGGTCGGCCAGCTCGCCGTCATAGAAGGCCCGGGCACGGGTTTCCGCGATCAGGCGCAGGCTGTGCGCATGATCGGGGGAGGACCACATCTCGCCGGGGCGCGGCGCATGGCCTCGTGGCGCGAAGGTCTCGAACCAGGGCTGGAAGGCCTCGTCATCGTAGCGGCGGTAGGTATCGAAGGCCTCCTCCCACAACTGATTGACCAAGGGTGAGACGGGGAACCCTTCTTCTGCCAGGGTGATGGCCGGTGCCAGCAGGTCGGCGAAGGGCAGTCGACCGAAGCGCTCGGACAGCGTTGCCCAGGCCGCTGGGGCGCCGGGAACGGTCACGGGGATGAGGCCGTGCTCGGGCACCGCCTCGTGGCCCAGTGCCTTGACGGCCTCGATGGTGGCCGTCTGTGGTGCGGGGCCACTGGCGTTCAGGCCATGCAGCTCGCCATTCATCCAGACGATGGCGAAGGCGTCGCTGCCCAGCCCGTTGGAAGTTGGCTCGACCACGGTGAGCGCCGCGGCGGTGGCGATGGCCGCATCCACGGCATTGCCCCCCTGGCGCAGGATCTGCATGCCCGCCTCGGCACCGAGGGCCTGTGAGGTGGCGACCATGCCGCGGCGGCCAAACGTCGTCATGCGACGGGAGGGACTGGGGTAATAATGCGCGTCGAAGTGCATACGGGGTTCCTCTGTAGATATCAGGCGTTGCGGGACGTGGCCCCATCGGCCTGAAGGCGCTGAATCTTGCGGTTCTGATAGAGCGAGAAGATCACGGAGGCGACGGCCAGGGCCAGGAAGAGGGCCGAGAGCGGCCGCGTCAGGAAGGTCAGCCAGCTGCTGTCGAGCTCCAGGGCGCGGAACAGCTGACGCTCCAGGTTGTTACCCAGCACCACGCCGAGGATCAGCGGGGTCAGGGGCACCGCGGCCTTCCAGAGCAGGTAGCCGAGGATGCCGAAGCCGAACAGGACCCAAATGTCGAACAGGTTGTTGTTGAGGGCATAGGAGCCGATGGCACACAGCATCAGCACGACCGGTACCAGGACCTGTTGCGGGATCAGCGAGATCTTGGCGAACCAGCGCACCAGCAGCAGCTGACACAGCACCATGACCACCGCGCCGATCATCAGGCTGGCGTAGATGGCCCCCACCAGCACCGGGTTCTGCTCGAACATGAGCGGCCCGGGGGTGATGCCGTGGAGGATGAGTACGCCCATCATGATGGCCATGGGAAGGTCGCCGGGGATGCCCAGTGCCAGGGTCGGCACGAAGGCCCCGCCCGCCACGGCGCTGTTGGAGGCTTCGGAGGCGACGATGCCATCCGGTATGCCCGTGCCGAAGCGCTCGGGGTGGCGCGAGAACTTCTTTGCCTGGTCGTAGCTGACGAAGTTGGCCACGGTGCCGCCGGTACCCGGCAGGGCGCCGATCAGGCTGCCGATCAGTGACGAACGTAGCGTGTTGAACTTCTGGCCGGCCATGTCACGCAGGATCAGGCGGTAGGGTATGGCGACATTGGTATTGGCGCCCCTGGCGGATTGCGGGTCATCACGCAGCTTCTCCAGATTCCCCATCAGCTGGGAGAAGGCAAAGATCCCGATCATCACCGGCAGCATCTCGAACCCGGCGCCGAGGGCGTCGAAGCCGAAGTCGAAGCGCAGGTTGCTGTTACGGTCATAGCCTACGGTGGTGATCAGCAGGCCAAGCGCGGCGGCCAGCAGGCCCTTGAGCAGGGCACCATGCGAGAGACCGGCGACCAGCGTCAGGGCAAAGATGATCAGCGCCGTGATCTCCCAGGGGCGGAAGTTCATGCTGAAGCTGGCCAGTAGGGGACCGAAATAGACCAGCACGGCCACGCTGATCAGGGTGCCGATGAACGAGGCGGCGACGCCGATGCCAAGGGCACGCCCGGGTTCCCCGCGCTGGGCCATGGGGTAACCATCGTAGACGGTGGTGATGGAGGAGGGCGTGCCGGGGATTCCCAGCATCACGCCGGACACGATGCCGCCCGAGTACCCCCCGACGAACACACCGACCATCAGCGAGACGCCACTCACAGGATCCATGGCAAAGGTGAAGGGAAACACCACCAGGATGGCCATGGTCACGGTGAAGCCGGGTATGCTGCCGCCGATGATGCCGAACAGCACGCCCACCAGGATCAGCAGGAGCACCGACGGCGTGCCGACCTGAGCGAGCGCTTGTAGAAAGAAGTCAGCCATGGGGCACTCCGTCGTCAGGGTAACCAGACGTTGAGGACAAAACGAAAGATCACGTAGACCAGCGGGGCAATAGTGCACGAGACCGCCAGGTTGATGATCCACTTGCGACGCGTATCGATGCCCAGCAGCAGGGCCAGTGACATCACCAGGAAACCAAGGGTGGCGGGCAGATAACCGATCAGCGGCAGCAGCAGGGCATAGAGCCCGAACAGGCCGAACAGGGACAGCACAATGGCGTTGTGTCTGACCCACGCCGCGGCGGAGCGACGCGGCCGATCCGTCTCGCCCTTGGGGACCTCAGTGGGCATCAGGAAGGAGCGCAGCAACAAGAGGAGGGAGAGGACGGCGATGATGCCCAGCAGGATCTGCGGGAACAGGGCCGACCCATAGGGTTGCCAGCTGGTAGGCGGCGCGATGTTGCGCGTCTCGGCCAGCAGGATGCCGGAGATGGCCAGCATGGCAAGTGCCAGGGCGCGGTCCTTGGTCAAGGTCAGCATGGTCTTGCACTCCAGGCTAGCCCCGGAGACCGGAGTCTCCGGGGGCTAGCCACGTCTCAGTTCTGGAAGTCGATGTTTTCGGCAGCGGCGGTGAGGGCTGCCTCGTTTTCTTCCAGAAAGGCCTGGTACTCCTCCCCGGGCAGGTAGCGAACTACCGAGCCGAAATCATTCTCGATACGACTGCGGATCTCGTCATCTTCCAGCGCCTTGCCGTAGGCGTCCGCCAGAGTGTCGAGGATCTCCTGCGGCGTGCCCTTGGGGGCAAAGAGGCCGCGACTGGTGGAGTGGTCCATCGCGATCCCCTGCTCGCGCAGCGTCGCGACATCGGGCAGGCTATCAAGCCGTTCGGGGTGTGCCACGCCCAAGGGGGTGAAACTGCCGTCCTCGAAGAAGGCCCCGGCAGAAGGCAGGTTGAACATCGCGAAGTCGATCTCTTCGGCGAGCAGGGCGGAGACCTGTTGGCCGGTATCGGGATAGCCGACCAGGCGCACGTCCGCCATGTCGATGCCGGCGGCATCAAAGAACTGTACCCAGAAGAAGTGGTCCGTGGAGCTCGGGATCATGCTGAAGCGAACTTCCCCCGGGTTCTTGCTGACGTAGTCGGCGATCTCCTCGGCACTCTTGACGGGGTGGTTGGCGTGGGCAACCGGCAGGTTGATGGTCTGGGTCAGCAGGGTGATGGGCTCGAAGGCATCGTAGGAGTAGTCCACGGTACCGGCCAGCTTGGAGAGCGCGATGGTGTCATGGCTGCCCAGCAGGGTGTAACCATCCGGGTCGGCATCCATGACGTTGCGGGAACCGAGCGTCGCGCCGGCGCCGGCCATGTTCACCGGCACGACCGATTCGCCCAGATGCTCCTCGGCCTCCTTCGAGATCAATCGGAAGATGATGTCGGTGGCGCCGCCCGGGCCGTAGGGGATGATCAGTCGGATGTCCTTCTCGGGGTAGTCGGCCTGGGCGTTGCCGGCAATGGCAAGGCCAAGGGTGGCAATGAGGGGAGTCAGCTTGTTGCGCATCATGGTGGTACACCTCGGGTGTTATGGCTTTTGTCGTCAGGTTCGGGCTACCCCGAACCAGGTGTGAGCGCGTGTTCCGTGTCGGTTCTTGTTATGGGTCGTTCAACCGAGAAAGAGCCCTCCGTAGGCCAGGGCGGCCATCACGATGAAGGCCGGGTGGATTCGCAGCCGCAGCAGTGCCAGGGCCGCCAGTGAGCCGATCAGCAGGGTGTGGACGAGTCCTGCCGTCTCCAGCCCTTCGCTGAAGAAGCTCCAGGTCAGCCAGGCCATCATCATGGCGATGACCGGGCGAACCCACTGACTCATGCGCTTGACGCGGGGGGAATCACGGTACCGATAGAGAAGTCCCAGGGCGCCCAGCATCAGCAACAGGGAGGGCACCACCGTGGCCAGCACCGCCACGAGGGCGCCACTGGCCCCGGCGACGTCAAAGCCGATCTGGCCGGCCATCTTGGTGGCGATGGGACTTGGCAGAGCGTTGCCCAGGGCCAGTGTCTCGGCGAACTCCTGGGCCGTCATCCAGCCGTAGCGCCCGACGACCTCCGCCTCGATCAGCGGAATGATCGCCGGGCCTCCGCCGTACCCGATGATGTTGGGGATGAAGAAGGCGAGGAACAGCTCCCAGTGGATCATTCACGGGCCTCCTTCGGGCGCGGCTCTGGAGCAACCATCGCCGTCACCAGCAGGGCACCGATGATCCAGCCAGGATGGAGGCCGAGCAGATAGATGAGTACACCTGCCCCCGCTCCCATGGCAAGGCTCGTCCAGGGGCCCAGGGAGAGGCGCGACTTGTTCCAGAAGTCCAGCGTCAGCTGGCCCATCATGACCATGACCACGGGTACGACGGCATAGCCCATCCCGCGGATCCAGGCGACGTCGCGATAGCGGCTGAACAGGCCCAGCAGCAGGATCATGGCAAGCATCATGGGGACGATGACGGCCGCCACCGCGATGACGCAGCCGGCGATGCCACCGACGCGATAGCCGATGTAGCCCGGCATCTTGGTGGCGATGGGGCCAGGAAGGGTGTTGGCGATCGCGAGCACATCGGCGAAGGCATCGTCATCCAGCCAGTGATGACGCGTGACGACCTCTTCGCGGACCAGGGGAATCATGGCTGGCCCGCCACCGAAGCCGAACAGGCCGATGCGGGTGAAGGCCCAGAAGACCTGGCTCAGCGAAGCGGGAGAGGGGGCCGTCATGAGTCCAGCCCCGAGCGGTCGATCCCAATGCCTGGAATTGATTTTGTCATTGATGTTGTCTTTTGGATAAAAAATCGATTATTTGGTCTAGAATATAGTTTGCAACAGAAAGCAGCGTCAACCTTCAATGTGTGGAGGCCACGAGGGAGGCAGAATGGGCATCTTCGAACGCAAGGAGGGGGTGACCGCGTCCAGCTGGATCTACGACACCCTGCGGCAGGACCTGGTGAATGGACGCTTCACTGCCGGCGAGAAGCTGGCGATCAGCGCCCTCAAGGAGCGCTACGGGGTGGGCCTGAGCCCGCTGCGCGAAGCCCTCAATCGCCTCGCGGCCTACGGTCTGCTGATCCAGGAGAACCAGCGCGGCTTCCGGGTGCCGCGTCTGGCGCGCAACGAGCTCGATGATATCGCCGACATGCGGCGCGAGCTGGAGGGCATGGCGCTGGAGCGAGCCATACAACGAGGCGACGCCGAGTGGGAATCAGAGCTGCTGGCGGCGGCACATCGCTTGAAACGTGCCGACGAGGCGCCGGAGATGGAAGAGGAGTGGGAGCGGCTGCACATGCGATTCCATCGCACCCTGGTGGCTCCCTGTGGTTCCGCGTGGCTGCTGCGCTTCATCGAGCAGCTGCACGACCAGTTTGACCGCTACCGGCGCCTGGCGCCCGGGGAACCGGAGGTCCGGCGCGTTCTTGATGCTCAGCATGGCGAGCTGGTGGAGCTCGCCCTGGCCAGGGACGTCAAGGGGGCGAGGACGCTGATGGATGACCATATCCAGCGCTCCTACGAAGTGGCCCTGGGCAGCTTCGCTCGTGAGCGGGACCCGGCCGATCGGCAACAGGCCGGTGTTGGCTCGGCCGACCACCTCTCTCGACGTTGAAACCCCGCCCGGCGGTGGCCTTGAGATTCCGCGAACCGCGGGAGAAGGTAAAGGCCTACAGTCGATCAGGGGTGTTGCCATGCCTCACCTGGAACTCTGCGCCAAGAACCTCGATGCCGGTCACGTGGCCCATGCCCATGACCACCACCAGCTCATCCTCGCCACCCGCGGGGCCACCGAGCTCTCCATCGAGGGGCGGGGGGATCGCATCACCGGTAGCCGGGGCTGCCTGATTCCCTGCGGCCGCCACCATGATTACCGGGGCGATGGGCGCAACCGCACCTTCGTGCTCGACATTCCTGCCACGAGCCTGCCGGCACTGCGCGATGGCGAGGCGATCGGGCGCCTCTTCGAGCGGCCGCGCTTCTTCGCCGTGCCGCCGCGCCTCAACCGCCTGGCGGCCAGCCTGATGCAGCAGCTCGAGAGCTGTCCGGCCCTGCACAGCGAGATCGCCGCCCTGCTGCTGCGGGCCCTCTACCTGCACCTCGAGGCCGAGCCCCTGACGGCGGACGTCGCCGTGGCCGCCACGCCGGGGTTCAGCGAACGCCTCGACCTGGCGCGCCTGGATGCCTGGATCGACCGTCACCTGGCGGATGAGATCCGGGTCGAGCAGCTGGCCGCGCTCTGCGCCCTGAGCGCCGGGCACTTCCATGCCTGTTTCCGGGAGCTGACCGGCGTGACCCCGCTCGCCTATGTCCAGCGTCGGCGCCTGGATCACGCCCGTGCCCTGGTCACGCACAGCGGCCTGAGTCTCGGCCATATTGCCTCCCTGGTGGGCTTTCGCGACCAGGGCAGCTTCTCCCGCGCCTACCGCCGGCGCTTCGCCATCTCGCCCTCCCGAGCGCGCCGTGAGGGCCGGGCATTCCCGAGTCTCGGGCAAGAGCATCGCAGTCGCGGGCAAGCAGGCGGGCCAGAGTCGACCTAGTCTGAAGGTCAGCTGTCTCGTTGTGCCCTCTGCAGGGAGGGCGAGACAGGGTCACGACAATGACAAGACGACGCGAGGTTGACCATGAAAGCGAAGACACTCCCCGGCGCCCTGGCACTGGCCGCGCTCCCCCTGGCCATCGCCAGCACCCAGGTGCAGGCCCAATCCACGGAGATGGCCATCTCCACCATCCTTCCGGAGAACATGAGCAACAACGAGGTCTACCCGGCGCTGGTGCACTTCAAGAACCTGGTCGAGACCCGGACCGATGGCGAGATCACCGTGTCGATCTTCGGCAACAGTCAGCTGGGTTCCGAGGTGGAGACCGCCTCCGAGGTCCAGGGCGGCCGGACCCTGCAATCCACGATCATCACCACCGGGGCCATGTCGTCCTTCTATGACGACTATCAGCTGATGACCGCGCCCTTCCTCTTCGACAACTGGCGCCAGGCCTGGACCTTCTTCGACAGCGAGTGGTTCGCCGACTTCATGTCGGGGACCATCGAGGAAGCCAACATGCGCTATCTCGGCACCTTCGATGACGGCGGCGGTTTCGTGGCCTTCACCAACAACGAGCGCCTGATCAAGACCGTGGAGGACCTCGAGGGGCTCAATATCCGCACCGAGGAGAACCCGGGACACGTCGCCATCATGAAGTCGCTGGGTGCCTCGGCGACGCCGCTGCCCTGGGGCGAGGTCATCACCGCCCTGGAGACGGGCCTGGCCGACGGTCAGTTCAACGCCCCGGTACTCAATACCACCTACAACTTCGACGAGGTGACGGACTACACCACCCTGACCGGCCACGTCTACAACAGCGCCGCCTGGCTGGTCAGCGAGGAGTGGTTCCAGAGCCTGACCGAGGCCCAGCAGGAGGCCATCGTCACCTCCGCCCGCGAGGCTGTCGCCATCGGCCACGGCATGTCCGGGGCGCTGGCCACGGCCAGCTGGCAAGAGTCCTGCGAGCGCTTCGAGGAGTGCTACATCATGCCCCCCGAGGAGCGGGCGCGCATGTCGGAGGTCGCCACGCCGGCATGGCGGGACTGGATCGTCAACGACTTCGGCATCGAGGCCGACAAGGTCGATGCCTTCCTCGCCGAGGTGGCTCGGGTCGGCGAGGAGGTGAGCGAATCCGACGTGGCCGTCTATGGCCGCTGATGCTCGACCCTGAACCGCCCCGTCGACCGGCCCGACTCTCCGGCCGGTCGACGCGGCCCTTGAGGTGACCTGATGGATCGACTTCAGCCCCTGCGCCGCCTGAGTGACGTGGTCAATCAGGTGGCGATCGTGACGTGTGTGGCCTGCGTGCTGATCATGCTCGGCATCTCCTTCACGGCCTTTCTCTACAAGCTGGCCACGGGCAGCACGCTGAGCTGGACCTACTCCCTGGCGCGGCTCTTCCTGCCCTGGATCGGCTTTCTCTCCATGACCATCTCGCTGCGCTACGGCGAGCACGTGGCCATGACGCTGCTGGTACGCAGCCTGCCACGCGTGCTGCTCAAGGTGGCGGCGGGGCTCTGCCTCGCCGTCATCGCGCTGTTCGCCCTGATGCTGGTCTGGTACGGCTGGATCTTCTTCCAGGGGGCCTCCCAGGTCTACATGGTCTCCGACCAGATCCAGATCTCCGGCAAGTTCACTGCCATCGTGGTACCGATCAGCGGGGTCATCATCCTGCTGCACCTGGTGCAGGGCTTCGACCTGCTGGAACACTTCATCGATGACGAGGCCGTGATCGAGGGCCTCATCGACGCCACTGATGGGGAGGAGCGCTCATGACGCCCGCGATCATCGCCTTCGTCGTGCTTCTGCTGATCGGCGCTCCGGTGGCCGTGGTGATGGCCATGTCGGGGCTGGCCGGCGGCTTCGCCATGGGCGGCGAGCGCATGCTCG
This sequence comes from Halomonas sp. CKK8, assembly GCF_029625235.1. Taxonomy (NCBI): domain Bacteria; kingdom Pseudomonadati; phylum Pseudomonadota; class Gammaproteobacteria; order Oceanospirillales; family Halomonadaceae; genus Halomonas; species Halomonas sp. CKK8. Next base: position 1,633,679 of record NZ_CP121193.1, read on the forward strand.
GCATCATCGCCGACCGCATGTTCTCGGGCGTCTCGGGCTTCCTGCTGATCGCCGTTCCCTACTTCATCTTCACCGCCGAGCTGATGAACCAGGGCGGCCTGACCCAGAAGCTGATCGCCTTCAACAATGCCCTCTTCGGCCGGGTGCGCGGGGCACTCTCCCACGTCAACGTCTCGGTGTCGGTGTTCTTCGCCGGCCTGACCGGGGCAGCGATCACCGACACGGTGGCGATCGGCAAGATCATGATCCCGGAGATGAAGAAGCAGGGCTATGACGCCGAGTATGCCGCGGCCATCACCGCCTGCTCGTCGATCATCGGACCCATCATCCCGCCCAGTGTGGTGATGGTGGTCTATGCCACCCTGCTGCGTGACATCTCGGTGATCGACCTCTTCGCCGGCGGGATCATCCCCGGCCTGCTGATGGCCGTGGCGCTGCTCGCGGTGAGCTTCTTCCTGGCCTGGAAACGGGGCTACCCCAAGCAGCCGCCCACGCCGTTCAAGGTGGCGGTCGTGGCCTTCCTGGTGGCACTGCCGGCGATGATCGTGCCGCTGATCATCCTCGGCGGCATCCTCGGCGGGCTGACCACCATCACCGAGGCCTCGGGCTTCGCCGCCGTCTATGCCATCACCATCGGGGTCGTCTTCTACCGCAACCTCACCTGGCGCAAGATCTGGCACGCGCTGGTGGTGACGGTGCGCTTCTCGGGGGTGGTGTTCTTCCTGCTGGCGACCTCGGCGGTGCTTGGCTGGTTCGTCACCCGCTCCGGCATCGCCCGGGACGCGGCAGGCCTGATCACCACCTTCAGCGACTCGACCTTCCTGCAGCTGCTGCTGGTCTGCGGCCTGCTGATCCTGGTCGGCACGGTCATGGACGTGCTGCCGGCGCTGGTGGTGGTGGCGCCGGTGCTGGTGCCGGCAATGATCCAGCTGGGGGTGGACCCGCTGCACTTCGCCATCCTGATGATCGTGGTGCTGAACATCTCCAACGTCACGCCACCGGTGGGGATGACACTGATGACGGCGGCAAGGATCGCCAACGTGCCCTTCGAACGGGCGATCATCGCCTCGCTGCCGTTCTACGTGGCCTTCATCGCGGTGATCCTGCTGCTGGTCATCTTCCCGTCGCTCTCCACCTGGATCCCCTCGCTGCTGGGTTAAGGAATTCCCTCATGAAGCTCTTCTATCACCCCGACCAGGAACGCCACGCGCCGCCGACCTTCCTGCTGCGAGGCCGGCCGGTGGACTCTCCGGAAGGGCCGGTGCGGGCCGAGCTGCTGACCCGGGGGCTGGCCTCCATGGGTCTCTCCATGACGCCACCCACCGAGGTCGACAGCGGGCGGCTGAGAGACCGCCTGGCCAGGATCCATGCCCCGCGCTATCTCGACTTCCTCGAGACCATCCATGCCCGCTGGCGGGAACTGCCGGATGCGGCCGAGATCGTGGCGCCCAATGTCCACCCCTGCGGGGGCGGGCACCACTATCCTCGGCACCCGGTGGGGCTGGTGGGCTGGCACATGCATGACATGGCCTGCCCGATGACCGCCGACAGCTTCGCCGGCATCCTGGCCAGCGCCGCCAGCGCCGAGGCCGCCGCCGACGCCGTGCTGACCGGCGAGCCCTCGGCCTATGCCCTGTGCCGGCCGCCTGGCCACCATGCCGGCCCCGAGCGGGCCGGGGGCTTCTGTTTTCTCAACAACTCGGCGCTGGCCGCCACGGTGCTGCGCGAGCATCACGAGCGGGTGGCGATCCTCGACGTGGACCTCCACCACGGCAACGGCACCCAGGACATCTTCTACGACCGCGGCGATGTCTGGACCGGTTCGCTGCATGCCGATCCCGCCGACTTCTATCCCTTCTTCTGGGGCGGTGCCGACGAGCACGGCGAAGGCGACGGGAAGGGCGCCAATGTCAACCTGCCGCTGCCCCTGGGCAGCGACGGCGCGACCTTCCTGGCGACCCTGGACCGCCTCATCGAACGCCTGGCCGGCTTCCGCCCCCAGGCGCTGGTGGTGGCCCTGGGGCTCGATGCCCACAAGGACGACCCGCTGGCCGGCCTGGCCCTGGAGACCGAGGACTTCACCGAGATCGGGCGGCGCCTGGCCGCCATCGACCTGCCCACCGTGCTGGTGCAGGAGGGGGGCTACCCCACCGCGCACCTGGGCGATAACCTGGCCGCCTTCCTGGGCGGCTATACCGCAGCCTGACTGCCATCCCGACGAGAGAACACGCCATGACCGTCACCTATCACGACAGCAATGCCCGCATGAGCCAGATCACCGTGCACAACGGCACCGTCTACCTGGCCGGCCAGGTGCCGACCGACCCCTCCGCCGACATGCGTGGCCAGACCGAGCAGGTGCTCTCCCGCATCGACGACCTGCTGGCCAAGGCCGGTACCTCCAAGGAGCACCTGGTCGCCGCCCAGATCTGGGTCACCAGCATGGCCGAGTTCGACCAGATGAATGCCGCCTGGGATGGCTGGGTGGTGCCGGGACGCCCGCCGGTGCGCGCCGCCGTCGAGGCCAAGCTCGCCAAGCCCGAGTGGAAGGTGGAGATCATGGTCACCGCGGCGCTGCCGGAGGCCTGAGATGCGGATCATCACTGCCGAGGAGGTGTCGGCCTCGCTGGCCTGGCCGGCACTGGTCGAGCGGCTGGCCACCACCTTTCGCGAGGGGGTGGAGTCGCCGCCGCGACACCACCACGCCATGCACCGCCCCGATGGCGAGGCCACCATGCTGCTGATGCCGGCCTGGGAGCGGGCCGGCTACATCGGCGTGAAGATGGTCAACGTCTTCCCGCAGAACGCCGACCATGGGCTCCCGGCCATCGCCGGCGTCTACCTGCTCAGCGAGGGCGCCCACGGGCGCCCCCTGGCCTGCATCGACGGCAGCGAGCTGACCCGGCGGCGCACCGCGGCGGCCTCGGCCCTGGCGGCCCGGGAGCTGGCCCGGGACGATGCCGCGACCCTGCTGGTGGTGGGCACCGGCAAGCTGGCCCCCATGGTGATCGAGGCGCATGCCGCGGTCCGACCCATCACCCGGGTGCGGGTCTGGGGGCGCAACCCCGAAAAGGCCGAGCAATTGGCCGCCGACTATGCCGACCGCTTCGAGTGCGCCGCGGTCACCGACCTCGAGGCGGCGACCGGCGAGGCGGATATCGTCAGCTGCGTGACGCTCTCCACCGAGCCGCTGATCCGCGGTGACTGGCTCGCGCCCGGCACCCACCTCGACCTGATCGGGGCCTTCCGGCCGACCATGCGCGAGACCGATGCCCAGTGCCTGGCCCGCAGCGAGGTGTTCGTCGACACCTATGCCGGGGCTCGGGGCGAGGCGGGCGACATTCTGCAGGCCATCGACGAAGGGGGCTTCGCCTTCGACGCCATCCGCGGCGAGCTCGCCGAGCTGCTGCGCGGCGAGCGGGCGGGACGCTCCTCGGCCGACGCCATCACGCTGTTCAAGTCGGTGGGGGCCTCGCTGGAGGATCTGGCCGCGGCCATCGAGGTGTGGGAACGGCAGGAGGGCCGTGAATGACGGCTGCCACAGGCTTCTTCTGGCACGAGCGCTGCTTCTGGCACGACCCGGGGGCCATCGGGGTCTTCTCGGCCCCCGGCGAGTTCCTGCAGCCGCAGCCGGCCTCGGAGAGCCCGGAGAGCAAGCGGCGGCTGAAGAACCTGCTGGAGGTCACCGGCCTGATCGACCAACTGGCGGTTCGCAAGCCTTCGCCGGCTCGCCGCGAGGATCTCGAGCGCTTCCACACGCCCCGCTACCTGGCGGCGCTGGAGGCGGGCGACCGGGGCCGCGGCGGCGATGGCGGCGACTGCGCGCCCTACACGCCGGGCAGCCTGGCCGCCGCCTGCCAGTCGGCGGGGCTGGCCATCGCCGCGGTGGAGGCCGTGGCCAGCGGGGAACTTCAGCGCGCCTATGCGCTCTGCCGTCCCCCCGGCCACCATGCCGAGGCCGACCGCGGACGAGGCTTCTGCCTGCTGGGCAATATCCCGGTGGCGGTGATGCGGGCGCGTGCCCTGGGCCAGGCGGGGCGGGTGGCGATCCTCGACTGGGACGTGCACCACGGCAACGGCCAGCAGGCGGCGTTCTACTCCGACCCCGAGGTGTTGACGGTCTCGATCCACCAGGCGGGCAACTATCCGCTGGATACCGGCACCTTCGAGGAACAGGGGGAGGGGCCCGGCGAGGGCGCCTGCCTCAACCTGCCGCTGCCGCCCGGCTGCGGCCTCGGGGCCTACGACCACGCCATGACCGAGCTGGTGCTGCCGGCGCTCGAGGCCTTCGCGCCTGAGCTGATCGTGGTGGCCTGCGGCTATGACGCCTGCGCCAAGGATCCGCTGGGCAAGATGCTGCTCAACAGCACGGCCTTCGCCCGCATGACCCGCCAGGTCCGCGAGCTGGCCGATCGCCTCTGCGAGGGGCGGCTGGTGATGGTCCACGAGGGCGGCTATTCGGAGGGCTATGTCCCGCTGTGCGGCCACGCGGTCGTCCAGGCCCTGGCCGACAGCGACACCACGGTGCCCGACCCCCAGGACGAGGAGATCGCCGCCTGGCCCTACCAGGCCCTGCAGCCCCACCAGCGCGAGCTGATCGACGGCTGGCGCGCGGCCTGGGCCGCGGCCGGCCGGCTCTGAGCCCGTTCGATGACCGACTCTTTCACGTCAGGAGCCCACGCCCATGACACCGCTCTATGATCGCGACGGCTGGATCTGGCATGACGGCGAGTGGCTGCCGTGGCGCGATGCCCGCACCCATATGCTGACCCATAGCCTGCACTACGGCATGGGCTGCTTCGAGGGCGTGCGCGCCTATGACGGCCCGCGTGGCACGCACCTGTTCCGGGTGGCGGAGCACACCCGCCGACTGCTGGATAGCGCCCACGCCCTCGATATCCCGCTATCCTTCAATGACGAGGCGCTGATCGAGGCCCAGCGTCAGTGCCTGGCGCGCAATGGCCTGACCAATGCCTATCTCAAGCCCACGGTCTTCCTCGGCGCCGAGGGGCTGGGGCTCAGGGCGAAGGGGCTCACCACGCATGTGATGATCGCCGCCTGGGACCTGGGCGACTACATCTCGCCCGAGGCCGCTGCCATCGGCCTGCGCGCGCTGACCTCCTCCTGGGCACGCCACCATGTCAACATCAGCCTGTGCCGGGCCAAGACCAACGGCCACTATGTCAACTCGATCCTGGCGCTCAACACCGCCGTGAAGGCGGGCTTCGACGAGATGATCATGCTCGACCCGGAGGGGTATGTCGCCGAGGCTTCGGCGGCCAATGTCTTCCTGCTGCGCGACGGCGTGCTGCATACCCCGGAGGTGACCTCCTGCCTGCAGGGCATCACGCGCGACAGCGTTATCCATCTGGCCCGGGAGGTGCTGGGGATTGAGGTGCGCGAGCGGCGCATCACCCGCGACGAGCTCTACACCGCCGACGAGGCCTTCGTCACCGGGACCGCGGCCGAGCTGCTGCCGCTGCGCGAGCTCGATGGCCGGCACATCGGCGCCCGGGCCGGGGCGCCGCCGCCGGACAAGCCCATCGCCGAGGCGTCGCTGACCGCCCGGCTGCAGCGGCTCTATCACCGGGTCACCCGGGGCGATCTGGGCGATGACCTGCAGGACTTCGCCGGCTGGCTGACCGACGCCTGAGCCACCGGCCCGCCACGTTGACATCCGGCCCTGCCGGCCGTGGTAGCCTCGCGCTACCACGCTCGCAAGGACGACGATGATCATGGCCCTGCTGGACGGCATCCTGCGCCTGGCGCTGCTGCTCGCCACCCTCTGGGGGGCGCTGGCCCTGGGCCATCGCCTGGCGCTTCCATGGGCCTGGCGGTGGCTGGTGGTGGCCCTCTGGCTGCTGGCGGGGAGCATCTGGCTGTGGCTGGCCTGGCAGGGCGCGCGGCTGGGGCCGCTTGCCGCCATGGCGGTGCAGATGACCGCGCTGCTGGCCTGGTGGCGGCGACTCAGGCCGGCGAAAGACCTGGCGTGGGCCGAGGATGTCGCCCACCTGGCAACGGGGGACGTCGAGGGGCAGCGGTTAATCCTGCACCGGGTGCGCCACTTCGACTGGCAGACCCCGAGCGATGCCTGTGGGGGCTGGGAGCGGCGCGTCTACGACCTGCGTCGGCTGGACTCGGTCGACCTGTTCGTCTCGAGCTGGGGCCGGCCGGGTATCGCCCACGTGCTGGTCTCCTTCGGCTTCTCCGCTGAGGGGGCGGCCGAGGAGGACTTCGTGGCCTTCTCGGTGGAGGTGCGCCGCGAGCGCCACGAGCGCTTCTCGGAGATCGGCGGCTTCTTCAAGCAGTACGAGCTGGCGATCATCGCCGCCGACGAACGCGACGCCGTGCGCCTGCGCAGCAACGTGCGGGGCGAGCGAGTCACCCTCTACCATGTCACCCTTCCGCCCGAGGCCCGTCGCGACCTGCTGCTGGCCCTGGTGGCGGCGGCCAACGACCTGGAGCGCGAGCCGCGCTACTACCACACCATCACCGCCAACTGCACCACCCTGGTATTCGCCATGATGCGGCGAATCATCGAGGGGCTGCCGCTGGACCATCGCCTGCTGCTCAGCGGCCTGCTGCCGGGCTACATCCATGACCATGGCGGCCTGGTGGACGGCTACTCCCTGCACGAGCTGCGCCGCCTGGGGGACATCACCGAGCGCGCCCGGCAGGCCCATGACGCGCCCGACTTCTCGCGTCGAATCCGCTGCGGCGTGCCGGGGTGGTCTGAAAAAACCTGAACAGTAGGGCATGACCGATCTGCTCATTTGAGTTTGACGGATCTGATTCCCTCAACTTAGCTTCAAAGCATGATTAGCTGATTCGGTGCCCCGTCTCGCCGATGACCCTCCGAGGTCATGCGATTCCCGAGGCGCCCTCTCCCCATCACCACGCTGTCCGCGTGGAAGGAGCACGGGGGATGACACGCTCGGCCTTGCCTCATGCACGTCACCAGGTGGTCGTTACCGCGCCCGGTGACGTGAGCCCCCCGGCCCTCCGCGCCGTCGCCGACGGTCTTGCCAGGCCAGTCGCCGAGGTGGCCGAAGCCATCTTCCGTTCCCCGACCGTTCTCGTCGATGACCTCGACGCCGATACCGCCTCGGCCCTCGACCGGCTACTGACCTCTCTCGGCCTCGAGTCGCGTGTGGCCCCCCATGGCGAGTCCCTGCCGGAGGAGCCCTCTCTCGACGTGGCCGTCCAGGTGCTGGATGCTTCGCGCATCGCGGCCGTGACGGAATCTCTCGCTGATTTCCTCGGCGTCTCGGCGCAGCGCGCCTTCGGACTGCTGGCGACTCCCCCGGGCGTGGTGCTCGGTGGCGTCGGGGCGGCGGCGGTGGAGAGTCTCTCCCGGCGACTCGGCGAGGGCGTTCTGGTGACGCGGGCCCCCCGCGACACCGGCCCCTTTGATCTTCATCTCGCCCCGGGAGCCAGTGTGCCGGCCTGGCTGCAGTCGCGCCTGCGCGAGAGGGCGCAGCGGGTGCGTCCGGGATGGTGTCCGCTGGGTCTATCGCATGGCGAGGCCCGCTCGCTCTGGACCTCCCTCGGCCGACAGGACGGCATCCGCCTGGTGAATCGCGCGCTCATGCGCTGGGACCTGGTGCTGACCGCCCGGGCGACAGCCGACCAAGAGGTGCTGGCCTGGCTCGAGGAACGCTTCGGTATTCCGCCCCAGGTTGCTCCCCGCGTGCTTGCCCATCCGCCCCTCGCCCTGGCCGAGGTCTGCGACGAGTCCCACGCGCAACAATGCCTCGACGAGGCCCGATCCATCGGACTGTCGGTCCACCGGGAGCCGAGCGGCTTCGGTCGGGCCGGCATCGAACTGCTTGCCGTCCGGGACGTGGCCCGGCTCAAGGCCGTGCTGGCCCGTTTCGGCTTGGACGAGACCGTGCGGCCCCCTGCGCGCATCGTGGCCGACCTGTCCGACCTAGAGGCGAGGGTGCTGGCCCAGGAGCTGGCAACGGCCGGCGCCCGGACCCGCTTCGTCGATGCGGCCACCACACCGGGAGACATGCGATGACGGCAACGCCTTCGGACCAGGGGTCGCCGCATCTCCGGCATCTGGCCATCGCGGAGAAGGGCAAGCTGGCCGCGCTGTCCGGCGACCACGGACGAGCGCTCGAGCTCTATCGGACGGCGCTGCGCCTGGCCAGTGAGATGTCGGCCCCGACGCCCTTCGCTCGCCACTACACCGATTGCATCCTCGAGAGCCTCGAGCGCGAAGGCCGACATGCCGATGCCCTGGCCCTCACCGTCGCCGCCTGCGAGGAACTGGAGCGGCGTGGGGCGGAATCCCACCTTCAGCGACGCGATCATGCGACCCTGACCCTGCGTCGCGCCGTCCTGCTGCTCTTCCTCGGGCGTGAGGACGAGGCCGACCATCATCTGGAACAGGCGGTCTTCATCGCCCATCCCGGCCAGCTTGCCCTGGCCGCAGAACTCCAGGCCTGGCGGCGGCGCGCGCTGACCATCACCGCCCAGACCCTGGCCGACGCCCTGACGCGCTACGGCTACTACACCGTTCGCCGCGCCCGGGTTCGCCCTGACCTGGCGCGCAGGGCAGTCCTGCCGCCGGACCTCTCCCGACAGGAGGTGACATGACATGGCCAACTACGACGGCATGACGCCCGGCGAGGTGCTGGCGGATGCCAGCGTGGCCGAGTTCATCAAGGAGCTCGGACTGGGCATCGCCAAGGCCCAGAAGGAACTGGACGACAACTCGGTGCGCCAGATGCAGGCCTTTACCGAGGTTCAGGACTCCCTGGGGGAGCGCTCGCTGCTGGAACTCGGCTTGATGCCCGCCTTCTACCACTACCAGCATGCCGATGTCTCGGTATCCCTCCAGCTGCGTCTCGAGGTGGGCAAGACCGACGAGTTCGGCTTTTCGGCCAGTGCGAGCCTGGGCGATACCCGTCAGCAGAGTGCCTCGTCGTCGGCAAGCGAATCGGAAAGCGAGAGCGGCACGCGGGTCGAGACGCGCGAGGCCCGGCTCGAGTACCGTGCCGATGCCACCGGCACGCTCACGGTGAACGGGACCCAGGTGGTGCCCGCCGGCCAGACGCCGCGCGCCCGGCTCGGGAGCCTGCGTGACCAACTGGTCGGCGGGCAGGGGATCGAGGCGCTGGTCTATTCGCCTCCGGACGCCGCCCTGACCATCACCAGTGACGCGCCGGGGAGTCAAGTGGTGACCGGCGCTCGTTCGGTGGCCTTCACTTTCACCACCACCGCCAACGGGCTGGTGGCCATCCGCGACGACGCCGCCACCGACTATGTGCTGAATACCGGCACGACGGTCTCGACCAGTGTCCAGGGCGATCTCGCGGCGTATGCCCAGCACGTCAAGGCCCAGGTCGACGCGGCCGGCGGCTTCACCACGACGTTGCACCCCCCGCATCAGGCGGGAGAGCCCCAATTCGGGGTCTATTTCGACACCGGGAAGGCGGAGTTTCGTAGCGCGGACGATCGACGTTCCCTGACCGAACTGGCGCGCGCCTTTGCCGCGACGGGCATGCGGGTTCGCCTGGAAGGTATGACCGACCGGCAGGGCTCGGCTCAGAAAAACCTGGCGCTTGGTGAGGCGAGGGCACGTTTCGTGCGCGACTTCCTGATGGCCAATGGCGTGGGAGCGGATCGCATCGAGCTGGTCGATAGCCGGGGTGAGGGGCGTGCCCGCGACGCCGGTGAGGACGACGGCACACCCAATCAGGAGTGGCGGGCCACCTCGATCGCGACGCCGGAGCGCGACTACTACTGGCTCTCACTGCGCAGCCAGGGCAGTGCGCTGCTGGACGGGGTCGCGCCCGACCTGCAGGGCGGCGGCGACGGCAACGGCTTCGTGTTCCTGTGGCAGCCGGCCTCGCCCGACCTGTCGACGTTCTCCGTCACCGTCGAGGGACAGGCGTTTCCCCTCGACGGCGCGGCAGTGGCGGGGCACGCGGCGAATGCCGCCGAGGCTTACGCGCACCACCTCACGGCCGCCCTCAACGCCACCGGCTCGCTGCGCGCCAACCGGGTGGGCCACGTCGTCGAGGTGATGCGCGCCACCGATACCTATGACGTCAAGCTGTTCAGCGCTACCAGCGCGCAGCTCGAGCTGACCGGCAGCCAGGGGCTTACCGTGACCCAGCAGTTCTCGCGCTCGCGGTCACGCCAGGTCCAGAGCCGCGAGGGCGCCAGCACCGCCGTGGCGATCGGCGTCAGCGTGAACAAGCGGGAGTCCCGGCAGTTCAACATGGCGGTGACCGGCAATAGCCAGATCTCCGCCCGACTGGCCTCCGTGCCGCCGCCCGACCTCTTCGTCGAGGCGATCCACGCCCTGCAGCGGGAGCGTCGGTCATGAGTGCCGGGGCCCGGACGACCCGTGCCCTGGTCACGGCGCCGCTGCCGCAGATCGTCGAACGGCTTGGCATGGCCATCGCCGAGGGCCAGTTCGCCCTCGATCGCAATGCCGTGGAAATGGCCAAGGTGATGGGGGAGACGGAGGTCGAGGTCGGCGGTGAGACCTACAGCCTGCTGGCGCTGGGCTTCACGCCGAGCTTCTACGCCTATACCGAGGCGACCGTCGAGGCGCGGCTCAGCTTCACCGTGAGCGAGTCGACCGATACCTCCATCGGCGCCTCCGTCACCGGCGGCGTCAATGCCGGGATCTATATGGCGGCCGCCACCGTCTCGGTCAGCTATGCCAGGAAGTACGCCATGGAGGCGTCCGGCATGTCATCCATCGCTGCCCGGCTGGTGTCGCTGCCCCCACCCGAGCAGTTCATGGCGCTCCTGCGCCAGCAGCGTAACGCCGACAGCGAGTGAGCCGGTCGCACCGGTCTACAACAAGGAGAACGACCATGAGCATTGGACAGGACCTTCTCGATGTCCCCATGGGGGACATGATTCGCGACATGGCCTTCGCCATCGCGGACAGCCAGTACCAGCTCGACCAGAGCTCGATGCGAACCGCCGAGATGATGGGTGGCCTTCAGTCGGTCATCGACAGCCGCGGCAACCAGACCTTCGACGACAGCCGCGTGTTCTTCGGCTACGAGTACATGACCGTCGAGCAGGCACTCTACTACGCCATCTTCGATGACTCCCTCACCGGGGCGCTTGACGAAGACTCCATACGGCTCAAGGAGGTCGTCCTCGAGATCATCGGGGAGATGGCCGAGGCCGAGGGCGGTAGCGCGGACGTTGCGCAACCGCTCAGGAACTTCAGCCGGGATACCAGCGCCAATGCCGATATCTCCAACGCGCTGGACACCCAGGTGGGAGGGGAGAGGCTGGCCGACAAGGTGATTCGGGTCCCGACGCGCCTGTCGATGATGGAACTGGGTTTCACGCCCACCTTCTATCAGTTCGTGGACACCATCATCGAGGTGAAGATCGCCATCCGCATGACCCGTGAGCGCGCCTATGAGCGCACCACCTCGAATGCGACCAGCGACCGGCAGCGCAGCGCCGGCCGCAGCACCCGAGTAGGACTGACCTGGCCGCCGGGCGTGAAGAAGTCGAAGACCTATCGCAGCAACTCCTCCGTGCAGACGACCCAGGTGGATGCTACCTATTCCCAGAAGTACAGCTACAGCGCCGAAGGGGCGAGCCTGCTGCGGACCAAGATGGTGCCGGTGCCGCCTCCCGCGGTACTGACCGAACGCATTCGCGGCTTCATGGAGGTCGAGGAGGATGCGCGCCGGCGCCGCCTTGAAGCTATCTATCCCCAAGAAGGAGAGGAGTGATGGCCGTCGGACAGGATCTGCTCAACGTCCCCTTCCCGGAAATGGTCAAGTCGATGGGGGTGGGGATCGCCGAGGCGCAGTATGAGCTCGACCTCACCTCGCTGAAGATCGCCCGGCTGATGGCCGGCTATGCGCCCGAAGACGAGGAGGAGGGCACGGCCTCTAGCGAGCGTCCCAACCTGGTCAGGATCGGGGATGACAGCCCGGAGGGCTATTCGCTCCTGGAACTCGGGTTCACGCCGACCTTCTACCAGTTCGTGGACACGCTCATCGAGGTCAAGATGTCGATCTCCATGGCCACCGAGAGCGAGCAAAAGCGCAGCAGTACCACCGTCAACGCCTCGGTGAGCGGGAAGGTGGGGTTCCTGTCGGCGAGCGCCAAGATGAAGGTCTCCACCGTCTCGGCCAGCTTCTCGAGCAAGTACCAGTACTCCGCCGAGGGAAGCTCGCTCATGCGGACCAAGTTGGTGACCGTCCCCGCGCCGGCCATCCTGGAGGAACGCATCCGCGCCATGTTGTCCACCGAGCCGGAACCGGAATAGACCGATGCCGCGTAACAGCTGGGCCTCATTGCAGGAGGAGACGGCGTCGGACACGTCGTCCCAGGAGGCCGCGTCGACGCCCCTGCCCGAATCCCTGGTGGCTCTCCAGCGGGAGCGTGCCGAACTCGAGGCCAGGATGCGGCGCCTCGCTTCCGGCGGGGCCGAGCCGAACGGGAACGCCGATGCCCGGTTTCCCGTCACCCCTCTCGCGCTGCGCCGTCGGGCCGACGCGGCCTGGGCGTCCCGGCGTGATGCCCAGACCAATCGCTCTGGCGGGCGCGAGTTGACCGAGGTCCGGGAGGCTACATCCGAGCTCCCCGGTGAAGATCCGTTGCTGCCCCTGCGAACCGGCCAGCGCCTGCTGGGCGATCCCCCGATGCGAAGCGGGCTGCGAGATCCGGGACACTCATGGGACGATACGGACGCCCTCGATCAGTACGTGGGCCGTGTCACCGGGCCTCGTGACGAGGCAGAGCGCCGGGGTCGCGAGTCGCTGGAGACAGTGTTCCCCACCACGCCCACCCGCTCCTATGAGGCGAGGCGTGAACGGTTGCTCTCGTTGGCGGAGGGGGGCTGCGGCGATCTGGACGAGCGTGCCGAGCGTGCCCGGGAACTGGCCCTCGCGCGTCGGCGATGGTTGCAGCGCGAGCAGCAGGCCGACGACCGGCGTCTCACCCGAGCGCGCCGGCAACGACAAGCCCAGGAGGACGAGTAATGAGCAAGGGAGGCCAGGTTGCGGCTGATGCGATACGGGACATGCTGTTGGGGCTGGCGGATGCCATGCAGGATGCCCAGGGGACGCTGTCGGAAGCGGCGCGCACGAGCGATGCCGGACATGGCTACGAGATCCCCTACCTCGATTTCGTTTTCGAGGTGGAGTTCTCGGAGGAGACCGAGGCGAGCCAGCCGACCAGGCTCAGGCTGCTCCCCAAGGCACGCCGCCAGGCCGATGAGGCCGGGCGGGAAACGCGCGTCACCTCATCGATCTCCGGTCGGCTGGCGACGGTGCCCGCGCATGGCGGACGGCCGGAGACGCTGCTGGACTTGAGCCTGTCTGCCGTCGAAGGACGTGCCAGTCGCCAGCGGCTGGATATCCAGGTGTCCAGCATGGCCGGCGAGCGCCTGGGCGGTGTGCCCGTCTCTCTCCAGGTAGATGTCGAGATGACCGAGCGACTCCTCGGCTACCGACCCTCAGCCCAGCAGCGCCTGTCGCTGCTGCCGTCACAGCGGCTGACCACGAGGGAGGACGGCAGCGCCCATCTGGCCGTCGAACTCTCGTCGCTCAGGGGTCGCCAGGTGGTCGTGCAGGTGGAGTCGCGGGGCGCGATCGGCCGGCTGCTGCTGCCAGGAGAGTTCTCATGACCATCAAGCTTCGCGTGACCGCCAGCCTGCTGGATGCCGCCCGAAAGCCTGCCCCCCGTCAGGTGGTGGAACTCCAGGTCTACCAACTCGGCAGGGGATGGATGGGGCTTGACCGGTCCACGACCAACGACGAGGGAAGGCTCGCCATCGGCACCGGGCTGCAGGATGAGGGCAAGCTGGCGCCGGCCCTGCGACTGGTCAAGGCGGACACCGACCCGGCGGAAGTCCTGTCCCAGCAAGGCACCTACCACATGGCGCGTACCATATTGAACGTCTCGTTCGGGGAGGTGGTGATGTTGCCGGGCGCCGGAGTGTCAGCGCCGTCCGTCTCGCGCCGTCGTCCCGAACGGCTCTCCGGAATGAACCTCAACATGGCGGACCTGATGCTGGATACGCAGGTCCATACCCTGTCGCCCGACAGCCTCCGGCCGGGTATCGACACTGCGACCGACTCGGCCAGGCCGGAAGCCGGCGGCGTGACCGCAGGCATGCTGGAAACGCGCAAGACCGCGGTCGTCATGGAGATGCTCAGCGCCGAGACCGCCAAGCGGGAGCAATTGCAGGTCCAGGTCGATCTGCGACAACATCGCATCCAGGAGCTCGACCAGGCGCTTCAGAAGAGCGAGGCCCAGAGTGAACAACTGGGTCGCCAGCTAGACCAGCTGCGCAAGACGGTCTCGACATCACCGCCCATGGAGCGGCTGACGTCGACCATCTCGGGCGCGCTGGACCTGGCCCGTGCCGACCAGGGGATGGAGCTGGCCTCCGCCGAGCTGCGCATTCGCGGCCTGGTCATGGAGGGCGGCAAGAGCTTCCATCCGCTCGACAGCGTAGAGGCCAGGGAGGTGCTGTCGGACAACGTCTCCGAGCTGGTGCTGCGGCTCAACCCGCCACGGATCGCTGCGGCGCCAGCGTCTGCCGAGGTCCCCGACCTGATTGGCCAGACCCTCGAGTCGGCCAGGCGCCAGGCCCTGGCCGCTGGGCTGCGGCTGGACGTGATCGAGCGGTATAGCCAGCGCCACCCCTCCGGCGCCATCATCGAGCAGCGACCGGCCCCGGGGGCCGACCTGTCTGAGGCCGATGGACGGCTGGGGATCGTGGTCGCCGTGGGATCGGACACCGAGGAGGCAGGGCCATGACTGACATCAAGCGGTTGATACACGACACGGCGGCAGCACCCCTGGGCGAAATCATCGCCTCGGTAGGGCAGGGGGTGGCGCATGCCCAGCGCGCCCTGGACGAGCAGGCGCTGGCCCAACTGGAAGCCCTCTACCAGGACAACGACGAGGTGGCGGCCCTGATGCGTCGGAGTGGCTGGCAGCCGACCTTCTACACCCTTCCCGAGACCGAGGGGGAGGTCAAGGTCGCGCTCTCGCTGTCGGGACAGGACATTGCCGGGGCGCGTCCTTCGAGCGCTTCCGCGCCCGGCGGGGCGATAAGGCGAAAGGGGGTGAGGATGTACGCCACTCCGGTGGATGCGGGATACCAGAACCGCTTCGGTTACCAGGCCACCATCGGTGCATCGCTGCGGTTTCGCATCGTGCCGGTGCCGCCCCCTCCTGAGGTCGAGAACCTGCCGATCGTGGCGGTGCCTCGACTGGTCTCCATGCAGAGTGACGAGGCACAGCAGCTTTTGGCCGATTTCCGGCTCGAGATGGACGTCGATCCGTCGGGTGCGCCGTCGGGGGTGGTCCGCACACAAGTGCCCGCCCCGGGCGAGCTGTTGCGTCGTGGCGATCCCGTGTCGGTCACCTTGGGAGCGAATCCCGAACCCTGATGAAAAACGCCACGACGCGGGCGTCGTGGCGGTATCTCCTCCCTGGGCATTCTCCCGATGCCGCTCTTCCTTGCGGGGCCTCCTGCCCCCTGGACTTCCTGTCGCCGTGCCCGGCAGTCTCCCTTGCCTGGCCCTCCCGTTATCGTCGATGCCCGTGACGGTATCGTGAGAAAGCGATGACCATTCGGTGACATTGCCGCGGAAGGTGCTGCGGCAGCGGTGCCTCCCTTCTGGTAGAATCCTGCGCCGTTTCGTCTCAATCCAACTCCTTTTTCGGGAAAGCGGTCATGAATGCAGTAATCATTGCGGTGCTGGTGATGGTGGGCCTGTCGCTGGCACGGGTCTCGGTGGTCTTTGCGCTGGTGGTCGGTGCGCTGGTCGGGGGGCTGGTCGGCGGGCTCTCCATCGAGGCGACCCTGGCGGCCTTCAATGACGGCGTGGGTGGGGGCGCCAAGGTGGCGCTGGCCTATGCGACCCTTGGCGCCTTCGCGGTGGCGATCTCGCGCTCCGGGCTGCCGGACCTGCTGGCGCACCGCTTGATCCGACTGCTCGGCCAGGAGGCCTCGGCAAGCCGCCAGGCCACCGTGAAGTATCTGCTGCTCGGCGCGGTGCTGCTGGTCTCGATCTCTTCCCAGAACCTGATACCGGTGCACATCGCCTTCATCCCGATCCTCATCCCGCCGCTGCTCAAGGTGATGAACCAGCTGCGCCTGGACCGCCGCGCCGTGGCCTGTGCCCTGACCTTCGGCCTCACTGCCCCCTACATGCTGCTGCCGGTGGGGTTCGGGGCAATCTTTCTCAATGACATCCTGCTGGCCAACATCAACCAGGCCGGCGAGGCGCTGGGCCTCGAGATCACTCGCGGCATGGTGCCCCTGGCGATGGGCGTGCCGGTGGCTGGCATGGCATTGGGCCTGCTGGTGGCGCTCTTCGTCAGCTATCGCAGGCCGCGAGACTACGAGGCGCTGGATGTGGCAACCACCAACGTGCCGCACCACCATCCCGAGGTGCACGAGCCGCATGCCCTGGGGCTTCTTATGTCAGTGGTCGCCATCGTGGCCGCCCTGGGCATCCAGCTGTGGACCGGTTCCATGATCCTCGGTGGTCTGGTGGGCTTCGCGCTGCTCTCGGTGGGCGGTATCTTCAAGTGGCGCGAGGCCGACGACCTCTTCACCAGCGGCATGCGCATGATGGCGCTGATCGGCTTCATCATGATCTCTGCCTCGGGGTTCGCCGCGGTGATGACCGCCACCGGGCAGATCGAGACCCTGGTAGCCTCCAGCGTCGAGGTGATCGGCGACAACCGCGGCCTGGCCGCGCTGCTGATGCTGCTGGTGGGGCTCTTCATCACCCTGGGCATCGGCTCGTCGTTCTCCACCATCCCCATCATCGCGGCGATCTTCGTGCCCCTGGCGGTACAGTTCGGCTTCTCGCCGCTGGCCACGGTGGCGCTGGTGGGGACCGCCGCGGCGCTGGGTGACGCCGGCTCGCCCGCCTCGGACTCCACCCTGGGGCCGACTTCGGGGCTCAACGTCGACCGCCAGCACGACCATATCTGGGACAGCGTGGTGCCGACCTTCCTGCACTACAACATCCCGCTGATCGCCTTCGGCTGGCTGGCGGCGATGACCCTCTGATCGCGCTCCCTGCGTGAACGACGACGGCGGCCCCAGGGCCGCCGTCGTCGTTTCGGCCCGTTACGCGTCAGGAAGGTGGCGTTCCAGGGAGGCCAGCAGGCCACGCAGCAGCGAGAGCTCGCGGCGAGAGGGCTGGGCCCTGGCGAACAGGGCCTCGAGCTGGTCCTCGGTGCGGGCGTGGGGCTGGGTGATGAACCCGCTGTGTCGCATCACCCGGCGAAGGTGGTCGTGGAAGTGACCGAGCTGCTCGCGCGTCGGCTGACGCTCCTGCACCGGCCGCGGTGGCCGGTAGCCGTTGTCGGGGCGGCGCCGCCAGGCGGTGAAGAGTTCGTGGGCCAGGACCTGCACCGCCTGGGAGAGGTTGAGGATGCCGTAGTCGGGATTGGCGGGGATGCTCACCTGGTGGCTGCAGCAGCGGATCTCGTCGTTGGTCAGGCCGAAGCGCTCGCGGCCGAACACCAGCGCCACCGTGTCATGGCGGGCGTGCTCCACCAGTTCCCGGGCCATCTCGTCCGGCTCGTCGAAGTGGGGCAACGGCAGGCTGCGCAGCCGCGCGCTGGCCCCGACGACCTGGACGCAGTCGCTTACCGCCTCGGCCAATGAGCCGACCACCCGGGCGCTCTCGACCAGGTCCTCGGCGCCCGCGGCCAGTCGCGAGGCCTCGGGGTCGGGGAACTGGCGGGGGTTGACCAGCACCAGGTCGGTCAGGCCCATGGTCTTCATGGCCCGGGCCGAGGCGCCGATGTTGCCGGGGTGATAGGTCTGGACGAGGACGATGCGGATGTTCGATAGCATGGGCGTATCAGGGAGGGCTCCGTGAGTGTGGCGGTATCTTACCGGGCCTTCGGCCAGCCACAAGGGGCAAGGGACAAGGAAACCCGTTGGCAACCGCAGTGCCGCAAGCACGCTACTATCATCCTTGCTCCTTGCTCCTTGCTCCTTGCTCCTTGCTCCTGACGTAAAAAACCCCGCCGGCTCTCGCCGGCGGGGCCTGTCTCAGGCTGGGCCTGGAACGGAGGGCTGGCTTACATCATGCCGCCCATGCCACCCATGCCGCCCATGCCGCCCATGTCCGGCGCGGCTTCCTTCTCGTCCGGGTCGTCGGCGATCATGGCCTCGGTGGTGATCATGAGGCCGGCAACGGAACCAGCGGACTGCAGGGCAGAGCGGGTTACCTTGGCCGGGTCCAGCACACCCATCTCGAACATGTCGCCGAACTCGCCGGTCTGGGCGTTGTAGCCGTAGTTGCCTTCGCCTTCCTTCACCTTGTTGAGGATGACGGAGGCTTCCTGACCGGCGTTGGTGACGATCTGGCGCAGCGGGGCTTCCATGGCGCGCAGCGCCAGGGCGATGCCGTGGTTCTGGTCCTCGTTGTCACCCTTGAGGCCGGAGAGCTTGGTCAGCACGCGCACCAGGGCCGTACCGCCCCCCGGCACCACGCCTTCCTCGACGGCGGCGCGGGTGGAGTGCAGGGCGTCCTCGACGCGGGCCTTCTTCTCCTTCATCTCGATCTCGGTGGCGGCACCGACACGGATGACGGCCACGCCGCCGGCGAGCTTGGCGACGCGCTCCTGGAGCTTCTCGCGATCGTAGTCGGAGGAGGTCTCCTCGATCTGCGCGCGGATCTGGCCGACGCGAGCCTCGATGTCACCGTCCTTGCCGGCGCCATCGATGAGGGTGGTGTTCTCCTTGGACATGGTCACGCGCTTGGCGGTGCCCAGGTGGTCCAGGGTGGCCTGCTCGAGGGTCAGGCCGACCTCCTCGGAGATCACGGTACCGCCGGTGAGGATGGCGATGTCCTGCAGCATGGCCTTGCGACGGTCACCGAAGCCCGGTGCCTTGGCGGCTGCGACCTTGACGATGCCACGCATGGTGTTGACCACCAGGGTAGCCAGCGCCTCGCCCTCGATGTCCTCGGCGATGATCACCAGCGGCTTGCCCGCCTTGGCGACGGCTTCCAGCGTCGGCAGCAGCTCGCGGATGTTGGAGATCTTCTTGTCGACCAGCAGGATGTAGGGGTCTTCCAGCTCGACCGCCATGGTGTCCTGGTTGGTGACGAAGTAGGGCGAGAGGTAGCCACGGTCGAACTGCATGCCTTCCACGACATCCAGCTCGTCCTCGAAACCACGACCCTCGTCGACGGTGATCACGCCTTCCTTGCCGACCTTCTCCATGGCGTCGGCGATGATCTCACCGATGCGCTTGTCGCCGTTGGCGGAGATGGTGCCGACCTGGGCGATGGCCTTGGAGTCGGTGCAGGGCACGGACAGCTCCTGGACGCCCTCGACGGCGGCCGCCACGGCCTGGTCGATGCCGCGCTTGAGGTCCATCGGGTTCATGCCGGCGGTCACCGCCTTCATGCCCTCGGTGACGATGGTCTGGGCCAGCACGGTGGCGGTGGTGGTGCCGTCGCCGGCCACATCGGAGGTCTTGGAAGCGACTTCCTTGACCATCTGGGCGCCCATGTTCTCGAACTTGTCCTTGAGTTCGATCTCCTTGGCCACGGAGACGCCATCCTTGGTCACGGTCGGTGCACCGAAGGACTTCTCCAGTACCACGTTGCGGCCCTTCGGCCCCAGGGTGACCTTGACGGAGTTGGCCAGGAGATCGACGCCGCGCGCCATGCGCTTGCGGGCATCATCGGAGAACTTGACTTGTTTTGCTGCCATTTTCGTATGTTTCCTGTGAGTTCGTGAACGTCAGTATCGAGCAGTTGCGGGCCGTGTCCGGGATCAGCCTTCGACGACGGCCAGGATGTCGGACTCGCTCATGATCAGTACTTCCTCGCCGTCGATCTTCTGCTTCTCGACGCCGAAGCCATCCTTGAAGATCACGGTGTCGCCGACCTTGACGTCGAGGGGACGGACGTCGCCGTTATCGAGGATCCGGCCGTTACCGACGGCCAGTACCTCGCCACGTGTCGGCTTTTCCTGGGCATTTCCCGGAAGCACGATGCCGCCAGCGGTCTTCTGTTCTTCTTCAACGCGACGGATCACGACGCGATCGTGCAAGGGACGGATGTTCATTGCTCACGTTCTCCTGATGGTTTGCTGTGCCAGGACATTGTCCGGGCGGTTTTCATCATCTACCCGCAGCCATGCTGCGGGGTGGAGGCGGGGTTCGCCTTCCTTGTCGATGGCTCGGGGGTTAACCCGTGCCGAATCCTGATGCTGTCGGATAAGTGGGGCTCGGCATTGGGCTTTCAAGGCCCCACCGGAAAATTTTTTGTGCCCCGTTCAGCGCCTGTCGTCACGCGAGATGAACTCGCCCTCGAGAGGCGCGTCCTGACGGTCGCCAGGCGACGCCGTGTCCTGCTCGTCAGTGTCCCGGCCGTCGCGGGTCTCCCGGCGCGGGCCGGCCTGCTGCCAGTCGGCATCGGTACCCTGGCGAGGGCGATAGGTCTCGGCATGCAGGTGCAGCCCCTTCATGCGCACCCCCACCCAGCCCAGCAGCCTGGCCAGCAGGCGCCGCGCATTGGGGATCAGGCACATGAAGCCCAGGGCGTCGGAGAGGAAGCCGGGGGCCATCAGCAGGGCCCCGCCGAAGATCAGGGCCGCCCCGGTCAACAGTTCGCCCGAGGGGATCTCTCCCTGGGCCATGCGCTCCTGGGCACGGGCGAAGGTCGCCACGCCTTCCCGACGGATAAGGTGCAGGCCGATGAACCCGGTGGCCAGAACCAGCAGCAGGGTGCTCAACAGGCCGATCTGGCTGCCGACCGAGAAGAGGATGACGAAGTCGAGCAGGGCGAAGAGGGTGAAGAGGACGAGAAAGGGCATGGTGACTCCGCGTGTGACCGTTGCGCAGGTGATGGGGGCAGGGCAGGAGAATTCAAGCCGTCGCCGCGCCATGCGGGCATGATGGAATCTTATTCCATGTTTCGCTATGGTGATGGTGCGGCGCACCATAATAAGGTTATACCGAGAGCCGGTCCCCTAGCCGGCGGCTGCCCGGCAAGCGCGCCGACAGCACGATTTCCCACCTCCCAGGAGAAGTGCCCATGAAACTCGACAATTCCGTTATCGCCATCACCGGCGGCGCCCGTGGCCTCGGCCTGGCCATGGCACGACGTCTCGGTGGTCAGGGGGCGAGGCTCGCCCTGATGGACATGGATGGCGATACCCTGGACAGTGCCGTCTCCGCCCTTCACGCCGAGGGAATCGAGTCCCGCGGCTTCGTGGTCGACGTGGCTGACGAGGCGTCGGTGACCCAGACGTTCCGGGATATCGCCGCCTCGCTGGGCCCGATTCACGGCCTGGTCAACAATGCGGGCATCGTGCGGGACGGCCTGCTGGTCAAGGCCAGGGATGGCAAGGTGGAGAAGACCCTGCCGCTGGAGCAGTGGCAGCAGGTGATCGACGTCAACCTGACCGGGGTCTTCCTGTGCGGGCGCGAGGCGTCGGTCCAGATGATCGAGGCCGGCCACCGGGGCGTCATTGTCAATATCTCGAGCATCTCGCGGGCCGGCAACATGGGCCAGAGCAACTATGCCGCGGCCAAGGCCGGGGTGGTGGCGCTGACCACGACCTGGGCATCGGAACTGGCACGCTACGGCATTCGCGTCGGGGCGGTAGCGCCGGGCTTCATCGAGACGGACATGACCGCCGCGATGCGCGAGGACATGCTCGAGAAGCTGACGGCGGGGCTGCCTCTCGGACGGCTTGGCCAGCCCGAGGACATCGCCGAGAGCGTGGCCTTCATCATGACCAATGATTACTTCACCGGCCGCGTGGTCGAGTGTGACGGTGGCTTGCGTCTCTGACCCGTGGCGATAGGGTAGGCGGGGTGACGCCGGCCGCGTGGCCGGCGTCGTCGTTGCCAGGCGAGCGCCGTTCAGAAGGTCACCTGATCGGCGAGCCCCTCCACGGTGGCCTCGCCGATGCCACTGACCCGCGTCAGTTCCTCGGCGCTTTCGTAGGGGCCATTCGCCTCCCGGTCCTCGACGATGGCGGCCGCGCGTGTCTCGCCGATCCCGGGAAGTTCGGCCAGCAACTCGGCGTCGGCGCTGTTGACGTTGATCGGCTCCATCTCCTGGGCCAGCGCCTGGCCGGCGATGAAGGGGGCGAGGCCCAGCAGCATGACCAGCAGCAGTCCGGGCAGGCGTCGCATGATGGCAGTCTTCATGTTCACTCTCCTTGTTCCTGGTTGGTCGCGGCCGACACCACGCAGCGCCGGCCTGCCCCTATCAAGCTAGTGGGCCTCTGGCCAAGCCCGTGTCATCGAATGTGACCGCATCATGTCAGCGATTGCCGAAGGCGCGTCGAAGAGGTCGCGGACATGCGCCGTAGGCCATGGCTGATATACTGGGCCGGTCCGCCCATCCCGCCAGGAGCCTGCCCGTGCCCACCGCCTCCCCCCTGATCATCGCCCTCGACTATGCCTCCCTGGACGCTGCCCTGTGCATGGCCGATCGCCTTGATCCCTCACGCTGCCGGCTCAAGGTGGGCAAGGAGCTCTTCACCCGCAGCGGGCCGGAGGTGCTCGATGCCCTGCACGGTCGCGGCTTCGAGGTATTCCTGGACCTCAAGTTCCACGACATCCCCAATACCGTGGCCGGGGCGATCCAGGCTGCCGCCGAGCAGGGCGTGTGGATGGTCAACGTGCATGCCAGCGGTGGCCGCCGGATGATGGAGGCGGCCAAGCAGCGCCTGGTCCAGCATGGCCTCTCGACCCATCTGATCGCGGTGACAGTTCTGACCAGCATGGAGGCCGCCGACCTGGCGGAGGTGGGCATCGCGGCGTCGCCCGCCGACCAGGTCGAGCGCCTGGCCGCGCTTGCCCGTGACAGTGGCATGGATGGGGTGGTCTGCTCGGCACAGGAGGCGTCTCGCCTGCGCGAGCTGTGTGGCAGCGACTTCCTCAAGGTGACCCCGGGCATCCGTCCGAGCTTCGCCGCGGCGGGCGACCAGCGTCGCGTCATGGCCCCGGCCGATGCCATGGCCGCCGGCAGTACTCACCTGGTGGTGGGGCGACCGGTGACCCAGGCGGAGGAGCCGATGGCCGCCCTGGCCGCCATCGAGAGCGAGCTTTCCGGCGGCTGAGCCTGGCTACTGGCCCTCGATGCCGGTGATCGGCTTGGTGGTGCCCCAGTTGCGACAGCGGGGGCACTGCCAGTGCAGCCGTTCGCCGGAGAAGCCGCAGCGACGGCAGCGGTGGCGGGGCAGGGCCTGGTCCAGGGTGTGGGTGTGGCGCTGCAGCAGCGCGAGGCGCTCGTCCTCCCCGCCGCTGGCGTTGTGCCGGTATAGGGTCAGCAGGTAGTCCATCGCGCCCAGGCTCGGGGCATTGTCGAGCTGCTCGGTGACCAGCGCCAGGGCTTCCCGGTCATCGCCGTGATGGTGGCGCAGCGTCTCGGCCAGACGGATGATCACGCTGGCAGAGGGGGCCTGCTCGAGGAGCTCCTGCAGGCAGCGGATCAGGCCCTCTTCGTCATCCAGCAGCCGATAGGCGCGGGCCAGGGGCTCGAGGATGGTGGGGGTGAAGGTCCGGTCCTGGTCGGGAATACGCTTCAGCAGCCGGATGGAGGCCTTGTACTGGCCGGTATCGTGCTCCATGGCGGCCAGCAGCAGGTTGGCGCGCACGCAGTGCGGATCGGTGGACAGGGCCTGGCGAAGATGGCGCCTGGCCAGTACGGGGCTGGCCGAATGGCGCTCCTGCTCGGCCAGCTCGCAGAGCCAGTGCGCCGCCGCGCGGCGGATGTCATCGTGCTGGCGAACCAGCCTCGGCAGGGCGACATCCAGCGCGGCCTGCCATTCTCCCTCCCGTTCCAGCAGGTCGGCCAGCAGCCGCCGGGCCGTGTCGCGCAGCTCGTCATCCTGGCTGTCGCGCACCAGGCCCTGCAGCAGGCGCTCGGCACGGTCGAGCAGCCCCAGGGCGAGGAAGTCCCGGGAGAGCTCGAGCTGGACCCTGTCGCTCTGCCCGGCAGTCAGCGTCGGACGGGCGAGCAGGTTCTGGTGGATCTTCAGGGCACGGTCGGCCTCGCCCCGGGTGCGGAAGAGGTTGCCCAGCGCCAGGTGCGTCTCGATGGTGTCGCTGTTGACCTCCAGCGCGCCGATGAAGGTCTCGATGGCCCGGTCCTGCTGGTCGTTGAGCAGGTAGTTGAGGCCGACGAAGTAGTCCCGCGACAGTGCCGGCGGCTGCGCGCTCCTGCCGGTGCCCTGGCGCTCCCGGCGGCCCAGCCACCAGCCGATGGCGACGGCCACCACCAGCAGGGCCAGCAGCAAGACATCGGGCATTCTAGGGGAGTTCCTTCATCTCCTGGACGCGCAGGCGGTCGAGCTCCTTGCGCTGCTGCTGGTTGTGCCGCTGGGCGCGGGTCAGCAGGGTGCGCAGGCGCAGGTAGACGCCACTCATGGCGAGCATGCCCAGCAGCACGCCCACGGCCAGTGAGGCCAGCAGCCAGACGGAGAGCGAGGCTGCAGGGAGCTCGATCCAGATCAGGTTGAGGGGCAGGGCCTGCTGGTTGTTGACGGCAAAGAGGATGCCGATCAGCAGCACCGCCAGCAGGATGATGGCCAGGATCAGGCCTTTGAGCCAACGCATGTGCTTGTTCCCATGTCGGTTGAAGGAGAGACGGCGGTCGCTGGGCGCCGCTCAGTAGCCGAGCGCGCGGCTGGCATCCACCTGTTCGCGCAGCTCCTTGCCGGGCTTGAAGTGTGGCACGAACTTGCCGTCGAGTGCGACAGGTTCCCCGGTCTTGGGATTGCGACCCACCCGGGGCTCGCGATAGTGCAGCGAGAAGCTGCCGAAGCCGCGGATCTCCACGCGTCCCCCCTCGGCCAGGGTGTCGGTGATGTCGTCGAGGATCAGGCGTACCGCCGCCTCGACCTCCTTGACCGACAGCTCCGGCTGTCGCATGGCGATCTGTTCGATCAGTTCGGACTTGGTCATCGGCTCTACTCCGTGCGGTCCTGCCTGGGTCGACGCGATCCCGGCGTTGTTGTTTTTCCAAAGCATACTGTGCAACTCTCGAGAAAACAACGCACTACGACCTTTTCTCGAGGCGGCGGAGCGCGCGGAGGCGGCGGGCTGCCGACGGGGCGGGGCTCGGGTATACTGGCCGCACACTCATCCGACCCAACGAGGCCCACCTTGAACGACGATTCGTCTCCGGAAGCCACCCTCCGCAAGCGCCTCTACTGGCATTCGCGTCGCGGCATGTGGGAGCTGGACCTGCTGTTGATCCCCTTCCTCGAGCAGTGCTATGGCGACCTGGCCGAGGCGGACCAGGCGGCCTTCCGGTCACTGATCGAGGAGGAGGACCAGGACCTGTTCGCCTGGCTGATGCGCCGCGAGTGGCCCGAGGATCCGTCGCGGCGCCGCATCGTCAAGATGATCGTCGAGCATGCCGAGACCACCGACAACGATCGCTATCGCAACCTCTAGGCTGTCGCTGGCCGCCCATGGGCTCTGCGCCGCGGCGGTCGTCGGCCTGGTGGCGCTGGTAGCCCCGCCCTGGACCGGCCTGCTTGCGGCAGGGGTGCTCGGCGGGGTGCTGGCGACGCTGGCCCGGCGGCGCCCGCGTGGCGAGTTGCGGGGCACGCCGAAGGCGGCGGGTGGCGTGGAGTGGTCCTGGCGCGACAGCGCCGTCCAGGCCTGGCGCCCGGTGAGCCTGCGCTGCGACTACCTCGGGCCCTGGCTGATCGGGCTCAGGCTCGAGGGGCGGCGCCTCTGGCTGTGGCCCGACAGCAGCGACGCGGAGTCGCTGCGTCGCCTGCGGCGTGAGCTGCTGCCGTTGCCCTGAGGGCCCCACCAGTCCGGGGATCAGATCGCCTCGAGGTCCTGCAGGCGGATCCGCGAGGGGCGTGGCATGGCGTCGCCATGGAGCGGGCAGTCCGGGTTGAAGTGCAGGCCTCGGGATTCGCGCCGTGCCCGGGCGCAGGCCACGGTGAGGCGCGCCAGGCGCAGCGCATGCCAGAGGTTCGCCAGGGGAATCGTGGGTGCGGCGTCCACCATGCGGGGGGCGAGTCGACGGTGCAGCTGCGCGAGGCCTCGGGCAGCCTCGTCCAGTCCCTGGTCGGTGCGCACGATGGCCACGCGGGCACTCATCAGCTGGCGCATCGCGTCACGGATCTCACCGATGTCGTCCAGGGCGACCGGCTGCCGGCCCCAGTGCGCCGGGGCCAGCTCGGCCGTCGGCAAAGGGGCTGCGGAACGCAGCCGTCGCCCACAGCTGCGGGCATAGACCAGGCACTCCAGCAGGGAGTTGCTGGCCATGCGGTTGGCGCCGTGCAGGC
Source organism: Halomonas sp. CKK8 (assembly GCF_029625235.1). Lineage (NCBI taxonomy): Bacteria > Pseudomonadati > Pseudomonadota > Gammaproteobacteria > Oceanospirillales > Halomonadaceae > Halomonas > Halomonas sp. CKK8. Next base: position 1,659,956 of record NZ_CP121193.1, read on the forward strand.
CGGTGCAGGCCACCTCGCCGATGGCGTGCAGCCGCGGGACCGTGGTGGCGCCCCCGAGATCGGTGGTGACCCCCCCGCAGCTGTAGTGGGCGGCCGGCACGACCGGGATCGGCTGGTGCACGATGTCCAGCCCGCGACGGGCGCAGTGGGCATGGATGGTCGGGAAGTGGTGGCGGATAGCGGCCTCGCCGAGGTGGCGGATGTCCAGGTAGACATGGTCGGTGCCGGTGCGCTGCATCTGGGCGTCGATGGCCCGGGCGACGATATCGCGGGGCGCCAGCTCGGCTCGAGGGTCCACCGCCGGCATGAAGCGCTCGCCTGCGGCGTTGATCAGCAGCCCGCCCTCGCCGCGAACCGCCTCGCTGATCAGGAAGGCGGGGCCCTCGGGGTCATAGAGGCAGGTGGGGTGGAACTGCTGGAACTCCAGGTTCATCAGTTCGGCGCCGAGTTCGGCGGCCATCATCATGCCCTCGCCGCTGGCCGGCTGGGGGCTGGTGGTATGGCGATAGAGGCCGCTGGCCCCGCCGGTGGCCAGCACGGTGTCCTCGGCCGCGAGCTCCTGCAGCCGGCCATCCATGTCCAGGCAACGTGCCCCGCGGCAGTGGCCCTCGCCGTCACCGATCAGGCCGATGGCGGTGAGGTCACCGCACAGGCTGATGTTCGGGTGCGCCTCCACATGCTGTTTGAGGGTCTCGACGACGGCACGGCCGGTGGCGTCGTCGGCGTGGATGATACGCCGCGCGCCATGGCCCCCCTCGCGGGTCAGGTGGTAGGGATAGCCGGCATCGGCGCTCGCGTCGGGCGTGAAGGGGACGCCCAGTGACACCAGCCACTCGATGGCCGATGGCCCCTGTTCCACGGTGAAGCGCACCGCCCGCTCGTCGCACAGGCCGTCGCCCGCCACCAGGGTGTCCGCCACGTGGGCCTCGATGTCGTCCTGGGGGGAGAGCACGGCAGCGATGCCGCCCTGGGCCCAGCGGCTGGCACCCTGGTCGTCGCTGGTCGGGCGCAGCAGCGTGACCCGGCGATGGTCGGCCACTTCCAGTGCCAGCACCAGCCCGGCGACCCCGCCGCCGATGACCAGCACCTCATGCTTGCCGTCTGTCATCTGCCTTTCCTTCTTGCGTGGTGGCTCGCACGATCGCCGAGGCATCCTCGGTGAGCCCATGGTGGGGTGCCCGGCGACGCAGCCGCCGGCTGGGCAGTCGCTCGAGGCCGCCCAGGCGCTGGGTGAGGTCGGCGGTAAGCCGCGCCAGCTCCCGATTGAGCCACAGGTAGCCGCTGGGGCTGAAGAGCATGCGGCCATCGGCGGACCGGGCATTGCCGGCCAGCTCGGCGTGGCGCTGCAACTCGAAGGGGGTGATGGTCACGTCGACCGGCTGGCCGGTGCGTACCTGGAAGGCCAGGGTGCCGATGCCGCGGGCCAGGGTGTGCTGCTCCTCGCGGAGGCCGGTCATGGCGTCGATGCGCTCGTGCCCGTCGCGACTGCTCCAGTGGGTCTCGAGCAGCAGCTCGATGGTGGAGAGCATGCGTCGCTGCAGCGAGATCAGGTCGTCCAGCTCATGGCGGGTCAGCCGTCGCTCGCGATGGATGGCATCCACCAGGCCGCGCTGCTTGACCAGCAGGCTGCTGGTGGCCTTGAGCATCTCGCGGGTATCGATGTCGGGGGCCGCCGTGGCCGAGGTGTGCGCATGGTAGAGGCGGCCCATGCGGTCCAGGTTGTCGGCCAGCATGAAGCGCATCATGTCGGTGGCCTTCTGCGGCAGTACCAGCACCGTGACGGCGATACCCACCAGGGTGCCGAGAAGGACGTCGAAGGCGCGCCACAGGGCGATATCGAGCTCCTGGGTGCCGTCGCCGACCACCAGCAGCAGGCTGATGGCGAACATCAGGCCGCTGTAGCCGTGGCGATTGCTGAAGGTCAGCCAGGTGGCGACGGCGATGCCGGCGAGGGTGGCCAAGGGGACGAGCGGCGGCCAGGGCAGCGGCAGCAGGATCAGCAGCAGGCCCCAGCCGGCACCGAGCAGGGTGCCCAGCAGGCGCTGGCGGCCCTTGTCCAGCACGCCGCCGATGTGCGGGAGGTTGCCCATCACCATGATGGTGCTGACCAGTGCCCAGCCGCTGTGCTGGATGGCGAAGAGCTCGATGATGGCGAAGGTGAGGCACAGGGCCAGCACGATGCGCAGCACGTGCAGCTTGCGCCGATGCTGATAGTTGAAGTAGGGGTCGCGCAGGCGCGGCAGGATCATGTCACGGCGTCCCGTTGGAGGGTCGCGCCCGACGCTTGCCGGAAGGGTGCAGGAAAGCTGGTGCCCGGAGCCGGGCTCGAACCGGCACGGTGTTGCCACCGAGGGATTTTAAGTCCCTTGCGTCTACCAATTTCGCCATCCGGGCGGCACGGTTCCGAGCGGGCAGCTAGGGGAATGATGGAGGCTGGAGTCGGAATCGAACCGGCGTACACGGAGTTGCAGTCCGCTGCATAACCACTCTGCCATCCAGCCTCATGAGTCGTGCCATTCGTAGGGAATGGAGCGGGAAACGAGCTTCGATCGGACCGGCGCACCGGCTCGCGACCCTGGCTGTCGCACGCTATGACTCTGTTACTGCTTGTGAGTCTGGAGCGGGAAACGAGATTCGACGGGGCTGGCCTTCCAGCTCGTGACCCTCGCTGTCGCACTCTTCCTCTCACGATGTTGCCTTGAGTCTGGAGCGGGAAACGAGATTCGAACTCGCGACCCTCGCCTTGGCAAGGCGATGCTCTACCACTGAGCTATTCCCGCCTGACTCGAGAGCGAATTATACGGATAAGTCGGTGACTGTCAAACAATTTTCGCCACCCCTCAGCGCATCGAGCTGCTCAGGTGCGGCCAGGCCGCCTTGAGGTAGAGGAACATCGACCAGAGGGTCAGCAGGGCCGCCACATAGAGGGTCGCCACGCCCAGCAGGGCCACGGGGGTGCCGGGAGCGAAGGCCAGCAGCACCAGCAGGGCGACCATCTGCAGGGTGGTCTTGACCTTGCCGATCCAGGAGACCGCCACCTGGCCGCGCTTGCCCATCTCAGCCATCCACTCGCGAAGGGCCGAGATGACGATCTCGCGACCGATGATCACCAGTGCCGGCAGGGTCAGCCATATGGCCTCGTAGCGCTCGATCAGCAGGGCCAGGGCCACGGCGACCATCAGCTTGTCGGCCACCGGGTCGAGGAAGGCGCCGAAGGGCGTGGACTGGTCCCAGCGCCGGGCCAGGTAGCCATCGAGCCAGTCGGTCACCGCGGCCAGCGCGAACAGGGCGGCGGCCAGGGGCATGCTCCAGGCGAAGGGCAGGTAGAACAGCACCACCAGCAGCGGGATGAAGAGGATTCTGGCCAGGGTGAGCAGGTTGGGTATGTTCATCGGGAGGTGCGGTCCTTGCCTTGGGAGATACCGGAAACCCCCTCATTCTATCCGCCGGGGCCTGACTCATCCATGCAGGGCGCGATGAATCGTCTCGGCCAGGGTGGCGCTGATGCCGGGAACCCGCGCCAGTTCCTCGCGACTGGCCTGCCTGACCCCCTGCAGGCCGCCGAAGAAGCGCAGCAGTTCGCGTCGGCGACGCGGCCCCACCCCCGGGATGTCCTGCAGGGTGGAGGTGCGCCGTGTCTTGTCGCGGCGTGCCCGGTGACCGGCGATGGCGAAGCGGTGGGACTCGTCGCGGATGTGCTGGATCAGGTGCAGGGCCGGGGAGGCGCCGTCGAGGTCCAGGCTGCGGTCGACGGTCTCGACGAACAGCGTCTCGAGTCCCGCCTTGCGGGTGGTGCCCTTGGCCACGCCGAGCAGGGTGATGCCACTGACGCCCAGTTCGGCGAACACCTCCCGGGCCATGTTCAGCTGCCCCTTGCCGCCGTCGACGACCAGGATGTCAGGCCGTTCACCCTCGCCGTCGGCGAGGCGCTTGAAGCGGCGGATCAATGCCTGGCGCATGGCGGCATAGTCGTCGCCGGCGGCCACGTCCTCGATGTTGAAGCGACGGTAGTCGGACTTGCGGGGCCCGTTCTCGTCGAACACCACGCAGGAAGCCACAGTGGCCTCGCCATGGCTGTGGCTGATGTCGAAGCACTCCAGGCGACGGGGGGTGTCCTCGAGCGCCAGGGCCTCGCGCAGGGCCGCGAAGCGTTTCGAGAGCTGGGTCTGGCTGGCCAGCTGGCTGGCCAGCTGCTGTTCGGCATTGGTGCGGGCCAGCTCCCGCCACTGGGCGCGATGACCGCGGACCTGGTCGGTCAGGCGAATGCGCTTGCCGGCGCGCTCCCCCAGCGCCCGGGCGATCAGGTCGGCGTCCGGTACCGGGTGGCTGGTGATCACCTCCGCCGGGATCTCCCTGGCCTGGCCCAGGTAGAACTGGCTGATGAAGTCGCCGAGCAGCGCCTCCGGGCCCAGGTCGAGCCCGTTGGCCGGGGCATGGTGGCGGGCCCCCAGCAGGCGGCCCTGGCGCACCGTGAGCACCGAGATGCACAGTGCCCCGGGACGGCTGGCCAGGGCGAAGACGTCGGCGTCGCCGCCGCCGGTATCGACGAACTGGCGCTGCTGCATCTGGCGCAGGTGCTGGACCTGGTCGCGCAGCCGGGCGGCCTCCTCGAAGTCGAGGCGGGCGCTGGCGGCCTCCATGGCTTCGCTCAGCTCGCGGGTCACCGCCTCGCTCCTGCCCTCGAGGCACATCACTGCATGCTCGAGGTCGCGCCGGTAGTCCGCTTCGCTGATATGGCCCACGCAGGGCGCGCTGCAGCGCTGGATCTGGTACTGCAGGCAGGGGCGGGTGCGGTGGGCGAAGACGCTGTCCTCGCAGTTGCGGATGCGAAAGATCTTCTGCATCAGCGACAGGCTCTCGCGCACGGCGCCGCTGCTTGGGTAGGGGCCCAGGTAGCGGCCGTCGTTATGGCGCACCCGGGCGCGCTTGTACTCCAGGGCGGGGAAAGGGTGGCGGTCGCTGACGAAGACGAAGGGGTAGGACTTGTCGTCGCGCAGCAGGATGTTGTAGGGCGGGCGCAGCTCCTTGATCAGCGTCTGCTCGAGCAGCAGGGCCTCGGTCTCGCTGTTGGTCACCGTTACCTGGATGTCGGCGATGCGGCCGACCAGGGCCTGGGTCTTGGTGTTGAGCGCACCGCGAAAGTAGCTCGCCAGGCGGGCCTTGAGGCGACGCGCCTTGCCGACATAGAGGGTCTCGCCGTGCTCGTCGAGCATGCGGTAGACCCCCGGGGATTCGCTGACGCTTCCGAGGAAGTCGCGGGAATCGAAGCTCATGGAAACGGCGTGCCGTAGACGGGAAGCGGAGGCCTCATTCTACCAGATCGAAGCCCTCGGCAAGGCGCTCAGTCGGCGTCGCTGAAGCCGTCGACCAGGCCGTGGCGCAGGCCGAGGTGGGTCAGCTCCACATCGGAGGTCACGCCGAGCTTCTCGAAGATCCGGTAGCGGTAGGTGTTGACGGTCTTGGGGCTCAGGAACATGCGGTCGGCGATGTCGGCGACGCGCTGGCAGTTGACGACCATCATCGCCACCTGGAGCTCGCGCTGGGAGAGCTGGTCGAAGGGGTTGTCCGGCGCATCGATGCGCGACAGCACCAGGCGCTGGGCGATCTCGGGACTGACATAGCGCTTGCCGCCGAACACGCAGTGGATCGCCTCGACCATCTCGTCATGCTGGCAGCCCTTGCTGATGAAGCCGTGGGCCCCGGCCTCGAGCAGGCGTTGGGCAAAGGTCTCCTCGATGAAGGCGGTCAGCACCAGGATGCGGATGTCGCTGGTGAAGCGGTTGATCTTGCGGGTGGCCTCCAGGCCGCCGATCCCGGGCATGCGGATATCCATCAGCACGATGTCCGGTTCGAGCTTGCGCGCCTTGGTGATGGCTTCCTCGCCATCGGCGGCCTCACCGACCACGCGGATCCCGCGCTCGGCATTCAGCAGGTGGGCGATGCTGGTCCGTACCAGGTGATGGTCATCGGCGACGAGAACCCTGATCAACGCTGACGCTCCTGAAAACGTGGTGGGTGAGTGTCGTCCCGAGACGAGGCCTGGCTGAGAAGATGCCAACATGTCGGCCGGCTCGGTATTAGTCTCGGTAGGGTGGCACATCCCGTCCCTAAGGGGAATTGGCCCAATGCAGAAGAGTGAAAATGCCCTGATGGGCTTGACGTCTCCGAATGGGCTGCGTAATATTCGCCTCGTTCTCGCAAGGCGGGAACGACGTGGGGCCTTAGCTCAGCTGGGAGAGCGCAACACTGGCAGTGTTGAGGTCAGCGGTTCGATCCCGCTAGGCTCCACCAACAAGACATCTCGAATCAGCCGCTTAGCGCACCCCGCTAGGCGGCTTTTTTGTGCGCCCGTAAAACTCCCGAAAAATACCCGAAAAATTCCACACGGCTGGCGGGCTATTGAAGCCCCTCCGGCAGGTTGATTTCCTCGCCCAGCTTGGCGAAGACCAGGGCACGCATGGCGGCCATCAGTGGAGTCGGGCCCATCGCGCCTCGGCTGCCGCTAGCGCTGGTGGGCACGATGGCATACCAGCGTTCTTCCTCGCCGTACTGCTCGCCGATGTTGGTGTGAAGCTCGATAGCATGCTGCTCGATCAGCGGGCCGCCCTGGCTCCAGTCCGTGGATGGTGAGTACTTCCTGGGGAACCCGTCAGACGTGCGGCCCTTGATGCCGATATAAGGCCCGCTCGGAATGTCGATGATGTTCAGCTCGATGCCGGTGATCTGAGCCACCGCCCAATCCAGCGCCCATCCTTCCCGCTCTCTCGCCTTCATCACACTCCCTCCAGCCTTAGCCAATGCGCTGTGCGTCGGGTGCCACTCGAACTCCGGTTCCGGCTACCGCCACTTTTCGCCATTCGGCACCATGACATAATCCTGCCCGCCGATTGTGACAGTCCTCCTTGTCATCACGATGCTCCTCTGAATTCAGCCAGCGCACTCTTCGGGTTCTTGTGGAAGTGCTCCAGGCCGCTGATCGATTCGTCGATCATGCAATAGGTTCCTTCAGAAACCACCAGCTGCATGTCCTCACAAGGGAGGGCAGCGAAGCGCAGGCCGATGCGCTTGCCTTCGTCGATCTCGCCGTCTGACCCATAATCGCTGTAAATCACGACCGGCACGATGACGCAGCCAGCCTCAATGCAGTCTTGCCAGAACTCGATGTCGATCATCACTCACGCTCCTTTCAGTAGGGCGGCCATGTCCTTGCCCGGGCCCTTGGCTTCCTGCCAGCGGATCCCGTGACCGTCGAGATAGTGCTGGGTCATGCTCTCGTCGGCGTGGCCCATCAGCACCTGAATCTCCCCCAGGTCGGCACCGGTGTCCTCGAGCAGCTTGGAGCCGAGCGAGCGGATCTCATGAAAGGTGGGCCGTTGGCGCGGTTCCAGCCTGGCGATCTCCGGCACCTTGTCGCGCAGCCGGGCGAAGGTCTTGGATAGCATGTCGTCGGTGACGCGGCTCCAGTGATCCCGGGCCCGGGTCTCGGCGGTGATTCGCTGGTGCACTCGGTGGACAATGTAGGGCGACACCGGTGGTACCAGGCGCGAGCGCTGGATGATGTCCTCGATGGCCGGCGTCAGCTCGATCGCGACGTAGGCGGTATGGCTGCGCGTGCGGGTCTTCTTCCTTATATAGCGTAGCCGCCCGTCGACGATGTGGTCATACCGAGCAGCGGCGACCTCGGCCCGGCCGAACAGGCAGACTAGGGCAAGCTCCATGGCGACCTGAAACCAGGGCTCGGCCTGATTGTAGATCTCCTGGAACTGCCCAGGCGTGAGCCGGCGGCGCTGCTTGCTGTAAGCGGCATCGCTCTTGGCCGTGGGCTCGATGGGATTGTCGTCCATCCAGCCCTTGGTGCGGGCGAACTGGAACACCTGGGCGAGCAGGGCCCTGTGGTAGCGGTAGGGCTCTCCTTTATAGTGCTCGTCCAGATACTCGGCGCACCACCGGGTGGTGATCTGCTCGAGGGGCATGTCGCCGCGATCCTTCGCCAGGCGCGCGAGTGCGTAGCGCTTGTTGGCTCGGGTGCCTGGGGCCAGCTTGCTGGCGCTGTCTACCCGGTCACGCTGGAAGGCCTCGATGGCGGCACCCAAGGTGAGCCCGCTGGTGCCTTCAACTCGTGCGACCAGGTCCGCCCCCTGCACCAGCCGGGCATTGAGCACCCTGGCGGCCGATTGGGCCTTGGCCTTGTCGCTGCCCATGCCGTGCCGCTTCCCGGTGCGTGGGTTGCGGTAGATGTAGGTGCCGCCGGACTCATAGAGGTTGGGCTCAAGCCCCCGGTGCTTTCGCTTGCGCGGCCTGGCTGCCATCAGCGGGTCTCCATCTCCTTGAGCACGCTGTCGGCGAGCTCGTTGCCGGTCATCAGCTTCTCGGCGTCCAGGTCGATAAACCAGGCGCCGCCGATCTTCTTGGCCGGCAGCACTCCCTCCCGGCACCACTTGCGAATAGTGGACATGGCTGGCGGCGTGCCTGCGAAGCGCGCCTTCCGCCACTGGTCTGGATCCATCAGCTTTCCCATCATTCTAGTCTCCCGTTATCCGCGCGCCGCCGGGGCCCTTCCCGCGGCCTTCCCTCCAGCCCTGTTCCCGGGCCACCCAGTCCTTCTCCTGCAGGCGCTGTCGCGCCACCTTGTGCGCCTCCAGTGCAGCCCGAACCTCCGGCACCGCCATCGCCTGCCGGCGTTGCTCGAGCTCCTGCTGCTGGCGCTTGATGAGGCCGAGCGCCACCTCGGCCAGCTCCCACTCGCCTACTGGCTTCTCGCCGTCCTGCTTTACCTTTCCCAGCCCGTAGCAGCCGCCGCACGGCTGGTGCTTAGCCCCCTTAATGTGGTCGTGGCCAGTACCCATGCAGACGGTGCAGGTGTCTGGGGTGATCGTTTGCCAGTTCTGCTCCCAGTCCTTCGCCGTGGTGGCGGTCTCGATTTCGCGGTTGATGTCGCGATAGACGACGATCATCTGTGCGTCGAGAGTGGTGTCACCGTTGTAGTGGGCGACCAGGGCGAAACGGCCTCCCTGGGTCTTATGTGTGTAGGTGGGTTGGGTCATGAGCCGCCTCCGATCGCCCAGGTGGCCAGGCGCACAAGGGCATAGCCTATCGCTCCGGTGACGATGCCGATGAACAGCCCCACCATGGTGCCGAGCACGCGATCGCTAGCGCGGATGTGCGGCGAGTTGGAGTTGAACATCGGTGCGGTCAGGCCGGTGACGGTGCAGAACACCACCCAGCCGATGAGGACCGCGGGGAGCCACGTAGTCATAAGGCATCTCCTCCGGACTGGCGGTTTTCAGGCCAGCCCATCGGCAACCCTTCCTCGCGCAGAAACTGCCGTGGCGGCTCATCGCGCATGCAATATGGAGTCAAGCGTTCGGACATCTGTCCTTGTTGGGTGCCATGGCAAACGGGAAACCTGGCAATCCATCCAGACCGGCAGCGGCAGGTATCGGCGTCTAACTCTTTGCATGCGCTCATCCCTTCCTCCCGGCCAGTTCGGCCTCGATGTCGTGTGTGGTGGTCACCCCGGTCGGTACCGGTGCGGGCAGGGCGTGCTGGCGCCGGCAGAGATAACCCTGCTCGAGCAGCGCCTCGCGCAGCTCCCGGGTCGCGCCCGGGGTGAGTCGGTGCCGGATGGGCGCCATGCACGTCGCGCAGAACAGCGTCGCGAACGGCTGACTGCCGGTGCGGCCCATGCCCCAGGTGATGCGGCAGGTCATGGTTCCAGTTCCTCGGCCTCGTAGACCTGGCCGCGCAGGATCCTGAACAGCGCGCCCAGGAGCTGCTCGCGGTCGTCGTAATCTGTGGGGCTGAGCCGGCCGATCGCAGCGAGCTTTGCCGTTGCCTCATCCCGCTGGCGCTCGATCTCTCGGTATTGCCGCACCAGGTTGGCCAGCCCAGCGGCATCGAGGGTCAGCGCGGCATCAGGCCGGCGGGCGGCTATCAGTTCCTCGAGGCGGTTGAAGTCGATGTCGTTCATGCTTCCGCTCCTGCAAGTTCGAACCTCGGATGCCAGCCCCGGTAATCCCGGCTATTGGCATCGGGTGAGCCGTAGTAGCGCTTGCTCTCCAAGATCTGGCCGGTGAGCACCAGGTAGCGCAGGTGACTGAACATGATGTCGGCGACATACCAGGCGCTTTCGAGCTTTGCGGACCGGCGCTTGGCTAGGATCTCCCCGTACTCCAACCGGCCTTCGGCGAGCTGGTGCCGGATCCAGTCGAGCGCAGCCGGGTCATAGGGCCGGAACGTCCAGTCGGCCATGGTGTTTTCACGGCTCCACCAGCCCTCCTGCCAGCCTTTCGCTTCGTGGTTGAAGTTGGGCCCCTCGCTAATGCCGTGCGGCGGCTCGGCAGGGGTATCGGCGAAGAGGTCCGGCGTCAGCTCAACGGCGTTCATGATTCCACCTCCATCGCCTTCACGGCTTTCCTGAGAATGGCGGCGGCCACCTTGCGCCGGCTGGCCTGGCCTTCCTTGCCCTTCAGCTGCTCGAGCAGTTCGATGGCGAGGCGCGCGGCTTGCGTCGGGTTGCTCTGGAGATGCCCCTCCAGCGTGATCTTGGCGTCGTGGGCGCTGGTGTGGATCAGGCTGTTGATGCTCATGCCGACCTCCCGTAATTCCGGAACAGGGTGGAGGCCAGGCGACCGTCTGGGGTGGAAAGCACCTCCTGGGCTACCTGCTGGCGCGAGGGCGCTGGCTGGCGGATGCCGCCTGTCTTGCTGCGACGGCCGCCCACCTGGTAGCGCGGGTCGGGCTTCTTCACCAGATCCTCGCCAGCCTTGCCCTCACGGTTGCGGCGCTGAACCGTGGGGTAGGGGATGCGGTGCCGGCTGGCCAGCTCCTTGAGGGTGACCATCTCGCCGGTAGCGGGGTCCTCAACTCGGTAGATGCTCGCATCGCGCGTCATGGGGCCTCCTGTGCCTGGCCGGCCTCTCCACCCAGCCATTCGAGCAGGCGGTCGACGTTGTCGCCCAGCTGCTGGGCCATCAGCAGGAAGTCGGTCTCGAGCCGGATGATGGCGTCGTCGCCGTCGTCGGCCTGGCTGGCTTCGTCGATCAGGCGGTCATCGAAGCGGATCGACTTGATGGTCAGGTCGTCGTGGAGCACGAAGGAGAAGCGGTCCTCCAACTGAAGGGCGAGCTTGCTGGCCTGGCGGCCGCTCTCGAGCAGCTGCTGCATCTCGTCGCTGTCGAGATCTACCTGGCGGCCCCGCACCACGCCGTCATCACCCTTGGCCTTGAGCTCCACCTGGTCGCCGATGATCAGGTCGGCGGGGCGCGAGCCGGTATCGCCGAGCCAGGTGGTCATGGCCCGCATCGGCAGCGTCTGGGTGGCCAGGGGCGTGACCTTGAGGCTGCCCAGGGTCCCGCGCAGCAGGTCGAGCACTTCCTCGGCACGTTTGCGGCTGCTGGCGTTGACGCCGATCAGCTGGCGCTTGGTGTCCCACCAGAGATCTACGCGCTGGCTGCGTACGAAGGCCCGGGGCAGCAGCTCCTCGAACACCTGATCCTTGAGCGTGAGCCTCTCCTGGCGGCGCAGCTTGCGGCCTTCGCTGGTCTCGATGGCCTCGGCACGCTCATCGACTTCCTCGCGGACCACGCTGGCGGGCAGGATCCTCTCCTGGCGCTGGGCAGTGAGCAGCAAGTGGCCCTGCAGTTCGTGGAATAGCTGGGTGCCGGCTCGGCCAGCGGGTGGTGTCCATCCCATCCGGCGCGCTTCGCTGCCGCCCAAGGGACGGAAGGCCTGCTCGCCCAGGACTTGCTCGAGGGCCGCGGCATCCAGCTGGGGCGCGTCGTGCAGGCGGTACAGGTTAAGGTTGCGGAACCACATTGGGTCTCTCCTCAGATGATCCGGCCCAGGGCCGCGTAGATGAGTCGGTCGACGAGCTCCAGGGCGCGGGCGTCATCGCCTCGCCGGCGAGCTTCGAAGCAGGCCTCGGCGAGCTCGATCGTTTCCTTGCCTTCAACCGGGTCGAAGTTCTTCGGCAGCTCCTCATGCGAGATATAAGCGTCCCTGGACCTCAACTCCTCTTGAAGCTCATCGGTATCGAATTCCTCGAGGTCGACATCCACGTCCACGTTTACGGTTACGCTTGGCATGGTGGTCTCCTCAGCGATGCCCGAGCCGCTTGGCTCGACGAGTGGCCCGGCGCTTGGCCGCCCGGCGTTGATCCTGGGCGACGGTGCGATGGCGGCCGCCGTTGCGGGTGGGCGCCTGCTCTGGCCCGATCGCCAGGGCATCGATGTGGCGCGTCAGGCTCGGTGCGCTTGCGGCTGCACCCATGGCTAAGGCGGCGGCGATTCGCTGGAGCATCTCGGCTCTCCTCAATTCCGCGCCAGCTGGCGCTCGGTGGTGATGGCGGGGCCGGCCGGGCGCATCCCGGGGCAGTCCTCGGCGGCGCGCTCGTCGTAGTCCGGGTGCCCGGTGCGGCGATCCAAGGGCACGCCGCGGGATTCCTCGGCGCTCCAGACGGCAACGCTGGTGCAGTAGGCCTCGAGACTGGCGCGCTCGACCTGCCGATCGGTGGCGGCCATCCAGCCTAGGGCGTGGACGATGCCGGCGCCTGCAGCAGCGACGACGAGGATCAGCAGGGCGCGAAGCAGGGCGCGGCGAATCATGCGGCGGCGCTCGCGTGCTGGGTCATGAGATCGGACGGTGACGCAGGGGATCATGCGGCGGCCCTCCCGTGTAGGGTGGTGCTGCCCTTGGTGGCCATGGCGGTGAGCAGGCTGCTCAGGCACTGGCGGGCCTCATCGAAGGAGGCGTGGGGTGCGGCGGTGTGCACCACGACCAGGGTACGGGTCGCCGGCACGCGGATGGCAGGGCGCCAGCCCACCCGGTGTCCGGTGGTCAGCACCGGCACGGCGAGCAGCTCGGTGGCCGGATCGACGCCGGTCGCGGTCATGGCGTAGGCATTCCACGCGGTGGCGAGGTCGTGCACCGGCACGCTGTGAAGGTCCTGGCTGGCTGCGGCTTGGCGGATCATTGGGTGTCCTCCTCGAGCAGCAGCATCATGTCGGCGGCGGCATCGCCGAGCCTGGCCCGCACTTCGCGAAGGGCGGCCTCGTCGCCACCGGCTGGGATCTCGATCAGATAGCGGGGCGTCCGCTCGATGCCTGGTCGCCAATGGTCCTCCTGAGCACAGCCGGCAATGGTCAGTTGCTGCACGCCGCTGCGCATGCCGAACAGGTCCATATGGATCAGGTGCCTGCCCTGCAGGTTGATGGCCAGTGCCAGCTCCTGGAGGTGCTGAAGCTGCACGAGCAGGCTGCTCTGGATGCCGTGATCCCTGAAGGTGGCGATGACGCGCTGGGCGGTGGTGGCGGTGTTCATGCGTAGATGCTCCCGAGGTCACGGCGGCTGATGACGCGGCTGGCGCTGACCTGCGTTCTGGTGCGGGTGGGCTGACGGATGCGGAGGCCCTCGCCGGAGAGGTCGGCCAGCATCAGGGCCAGTGCTAACGGTGCGATCCAGCCGCGGCGCATGGCGCGAGCCACCGCGTCAGTGGCCCGGTTGGCGCGAAGACGGTAGTAGGCGGCCTCGGCGGTGCTCTTGATCGAGGCGGGGGAGACGCCGCGCAGCTTGGCGATCTCCTTCTGGGTCATCCCGGCGGCCAGGCCGGCGAGGAGCTCTGCCTCGCGGCGAGTAGGCAGACCCATGCCGCGGGTGCCGATCCGGCAGCGCCAGCCGGCGAATTCGATGGTGGTGGGTGCGTTGTCCATTTTTTTCCCCTGTGCGTTACCTCTGAGGTAACTATTACCCATGGGTAAATATTGGTCAATACCTACAGGTAAATTTTCTCGGAGCAGGCACAAAAAACCCGCCTCGGTGGGCGGGGGCGTACAGGGGCTATGGTCGATGGATTACAGGTAGGGTGGGCTGGCAGCTACATCAGTGCGCTACGGGGTGCGTCATGCTGGAGGCGTGACGCATGCCGCACGCGGCGCTGCCGCCCATGGAGGAAACGTCGCGTCACGCCTGTCCCGCGCCCTGGCCATGGAGGGCCGGGACGTTCTCTTCGGGAAACGGGTAGGGCGGTATGAACCCCCCTGGAGGCATGGGATGCGCCAATGAAATAGCTGGGTTAGGCGTTGTCGTCAGGGGGCAGCGGCCCCCAGCTACCATCAGCACGCCAGCCCTTGCGCGCTGTTTGGCGTTTGGTGCTTGGCTCGTTGACAGGCGAAACGGTGGGGGAGGTATGTTCATCTTCCAGCCGGTTTTCGGGGCGGAAGACAGCCGTTCTTCGAATCTGCGGTGATTCGCTGCTCGCTACTTGACGAATTGGCGTAACGTCTTCGTTGCTGATGAAGCCACCAAGACGATACGGGTCGGGCTCGGCGGTCAGCATCCCGTTGTAGGTCCAGCAGCGCTGCGGTACTCGAGAGATACTCCAACGCTTACCCTGCCATTCGGCATGGTGGTTATCCGTCAACGTGAGTTCTTCGATTGGTACTAACCTAGCCAGGGTCTGGGTACTGATCAGCTGGCCGGTAGTGTCCATGTGCACCCCGCCACCGTAGCGCCCGGCTTTCAGCATTGCCTTCAGGTCTCGAGGCGACTCGCGGGAGTCAACACTACCGGTGTCGCACAGGTGCAGTATATCGGCATCGATCTGCTTGATGACCCAGCAGCGCAAGGGCTTTCTGCAAAATAGCCTGCCCAGCATAGAAAATCCTTATGCATAGTATGAATTCCTTCTGGCCTGCACGGTGGTAGATATGATCGGGTACCTGTTCAGGCGTGGACTTCATCGATCGGGATCACGCCACCGGGTGACCACGACCCCAGGCTCTCCGCCAGAAGATGTATCGCCTCCCTGCACCGCGGTGCCCAGCAACTGTTCGTCGAGATGCACGCCGCCAGAACCAGAGATTTCGAACCTTCTCGCGTTGACGGCCCCGAATAAGGCGCCGCTACCGGTCACTTCGAGATCACTGAAGGGCGCGACAATCTGACCGAAGAAGTCAGAATGCCCGCTAAGGGATACCCCGGCCTTCTTATCCGTTTGTTCGAAGCTGGAGTAGAGTGACAGAATGGGCCTGGCTTCGCCGTCGACGATTCGCGAGGGTTTGCCGTCTCCTACAATGATGCCGCTGGTCAGGTCGAACTGGCTGGTGGTGACAATGGTGAGGCTGCTCCCTTCACTGATAGTGATATTGCCCCCACCACCGATCCGGGTGTCGCCGTCCAGATATAACACCATATCGACAGGGTTGTCTGATGTACCAATGGTGAATTGGCTGCTACCACCGAAGTCCCAGCCGGAGAACCCAACGGCCTGAGTATCGCGTCCCAGAATAGAAACATTTCGCGGAGAAATGCCGACTCGCTGCCAACCCTGTGCTACTTGTTTTTCCACTCCATTGGCGGTTAACCGATAACGGTCATTGCCACCCATGTCCAGTTTGGAGGCCACCGTCAGGCTCTGCTGCTGGAGCTGGCGAACGGGGTCTGTGTCGTCATTTCCGAAGCCAAGCGAATCACACTCTGCGGCAGACGCTACTGAAGCAACAGGCTTGAAAGGTGGTGAGGTAAGACTGAGGGTCCCGCCTACATGGTCCTCAGGGGTCCGATTACTGTTCTGTTTCGGCGTGGTATTGATAGCCGGCGCCATGGCATCGCCACTGATGCCAGCAGACCAGTTATTGAACTCCAGGCTTTGGCTTGCGGCCGCGTCGCCATGCACGGTCGCGCTACTGCCAAACCAGAGCCGCCCGCCGGCTTCCACGTTACCGTAGACATTGACGCCGCCTCCCTTGAGATTGACCGTGGCATTGGCTTTGATGTTGCCATAGACGGGGCTGGAGCCCTGAAGGTAGACACCGCCGGGGCTGACTACATCACCGTAGATGGGAGAATGGCCAGTCAGGGTGATGGCCGCCTCCTTGGCATCATAGGATTTCTCCCGGGGGTCATATTGTGCCTGGTCAGGATCCTGCATGACCTGGCTCGTGATAGTAGCCTCCTGGCCATGCCGGTTACCTGGGCCGTAGGGGCCTTGGGCGGAATCGTAACTGTCGATGATCCCACTCCCCCCCAGGGTCACTCCCTCACAGGTATCGACGCCGGCGACAGGCCGCCCTGTTGATGCTGGGGGGTTCCAGTTCACGAGAGTCGTGATGCTACGACGGGCTTGGCGAGCCTCCACACTGCCGCCGAAGCGCCCTTCGCTACGCAGAAAGAAAATTAGCTTGTTTTCAACCAGCGTTACGGCCTCACCGCTAGCAGTACCGTCTTCAACATCACAGTCATGAGGCAGCTTCTCCAGCTGTTGTGGAAGAACAACGTCGACGTGGCTTTGGAAGCTGCCGTGAGGGATTGAGTCATCTTGCTTGTTGAACACCTTCTCAAGGCTTTCGACTTTCGACTTGATGGCCGGCTTCAGCGAGTCGCGAAGCTGCGAGAACGTTAATCCGGAAATGTCTTCTTGTGGTGATCCCGATAGCAGTGCCTCTTTGATCAAGGACTCGGCCTTTTCCGTAGCGGCGCTATCTTGTGCACATAGCAGGGTATTAAGCGTATTCTGGTCTCGTAGCTTTTGGTAGTACGGGGAAAGAGTTTCCGACAGCTGTTTCAGGGCGTTTTCCAGCGCGTCGCTTTTTGTCGGTTGCGTTGAGGCATCCAAAAAAGCGATCTGGCCACGTTCGGCTAGCGCTTGAGCTTGCGTCATCTGGCGATAGTTACCTGCCAGGTTCTCGGCAAGCAGGGAGGACTGCATGCTGCTCAACGACACCATGACGCCAATCACGGACAGCAAAAGCACTGTGATGAGCGCCGCGCCTCGCTGACGGGGAGCGACGACAGTGACCTCCGGGAGTCTTGGTGAGCTGGTGGGGGTCATGAGCAAGTGACCTCGCTGAAAATGCAGTTGCGCTGGGTGGCGATCAGCGAATAGTGGCGTTCTTCACCGTTGTCGTCGAACACCAAGTTCAAGCGCCAAGTGCCGGGTAATGCCCCTGACTCCAGCAATGGTGGTTCGCCACTCATATTGACTGGTTGCGTGGTGACCGGCTCTTTTGAGCCGGTGCCGACTTTCCGGAAGATCGTGTTGTTGCTGATGGAGTAGCTTATCTGTTCACTACTGAGCATCAGGGAGAAAGAGTCATCGCCAGGCTGTACGGTGCCGGGTTCGGCTTCGCGCAGTTCATTCAGCAGCGTGTCAGTCACGAAGAGAAGGTCAGACTGTTGGCCAGCAAGCTCGTTGACGCGCGTCATGCCGCGCTGGATGGTGAGAAAGGTTGTGCCGGCAGCCAGCATGATCACCAGGCCAATGACAAGGGCCACCATGAGTTCAATCAGCGAGAAGCCTGCTTGCTGTTTGGTTGACATCATGATGCGGACTCTGCCAGCGGCAGGGAGAACCGGTAATCGAAGCGGTGAACCCTCTCCGACTCGTCGTCCTCGATGGGCTCGCCGTCTGTGAAGCGGCGGTCTTGCCACTCGATAGTCACCATGAAACGACATGCGTCTGCATCGTCATCGGCGTCCAACGGGTCGGCGCCGAGCATTGGGAGATGCTCACCCCATGTTGCGTGCCACTGGTTTAGCTGATCACTGTCGAGCGCCTTGGGGCAGCTAGGATCCCCGCTGTAACTGCTCCAGAGGCGCTCCTGCAGGTCCTGAGCGGCAAGCGATGCCACAGTGCGCTGTAGGCTGCTGTGTGTACCTTGGAGAGCTCGCAGCTGGAGTGAGGCTATACCCAGCATCCCGATGGAGAGCACCAGCAAGGCCACCAAGGCTTCGACCAAGGTAAAGCCTTGCTGGGCGTTAACGCCTGTCGTGACCCGCATTTCTTCCCCCGGCCCGTGCGAAGTATCAAAGCGTAGCTTATTATACACAAAAAGTTACACAGCGACAGGCGTTGTAGCAAGCCTCGTAAGCCGACGGTGGGATGGTTCTTTCACATTGGCTCGCCCTTTGAGCTGGACGTAGCTCGTGGCTTTGTGTGAGCCACTGTTAAATCGTTCGTTGCTTTACTATCAGAAATGCGTACGACTGGCCTAAGACTGATGCTGATGCGGTGGGTTGGCATTGCCTGTCGCATCCTCTCCCGGAGTCCTGCCAACACGCTGGACATGCAGCGTCACGTCGGTCCGGCGCTCTGCTTATGGATGGCCGTGGCGTTTTCGTTGCGGGGGTGGGGAGGGTAGACATGAAAAACCCGCCACGGTGGGCGGGTTGGTAGTGGAGCGGCTGGGGTTAGTCGCCGAGCTGGCTGGCCCAGTGCTTCTCGCTGACGATGGCGATGTCGCGCCCATCGTCGCGGAGTTCTACGGCCTTCTGGATCTTGCGGCCATAGCTGGACTGGGCCCAGTCGGTGCTGCCCAGGTTGCCGATCACCACGAAGCGGGTCTTGCGCGTGGGGTTGCTCTGGGTAAGGCCGCCGCGTTCAAGGATCTCGGCCTCGCACTCGGCGCGAGTTCCGGTGATGAACTTGCCCGTGAGCACGAAGTGGCAGTCTTCGAACTCGATCTCTGGCGCGGGGTTGCACAGCGGCAGGGCAGAGGATTGGCGGCTGGCGCTGGTATCTTCGCCGCCCGTCAGGCTACCGCCACCGGTGTAGTCGAGCAGCAGGGCCATCAGATCGGCTTCCTCCTCAGCATCGAGGTGGCCATCCTGAAGGGCGTCTCTGAGCCTGAGAAACAGGACGCTGAAGGGCCAGACACTGAGCGATTCCGGTCGCTCCTCCAGCCAGCGGAGCAGGAATTCGGCCTCGCCCTGGTTGAGAGCGCCGTCGGCGAGCACGCCGCGGGCTAGGCCGAGCAGCTCGTTGGCGTCGCGATCAGCGTTGCGGGCGAGTGATAGTCGACGGGTGACCGGCTGGCCGTGGGGGTTGAGTGATGACGTGGACATGCATGGCTCCCTTGTTGTCGTTCCCTGGGGCGCGGGGCCCATCAGGCAGTGTGGCAAAGGGAGCTGGCTGGTGCTGTAGGCGATCGCCGACGGCCGGGTACGAAAAACCCGCCTCGGTGGGCGGGTTTGACGTAAGGGGAGGGGAGGGAGCTAGGTCAGCAGTGCTGGCGCTCAACCTCTACTCGCTTCATTACGTCGTTCTGACGTTCGATGGCTTTGGTAAGCACCTTGCCGTAGACGCGCTTCTTCTCACGCGAGGATGCCGTGCGCATGAAGTCGGAGAATGCGGTCGTTTCGGCTTTTGGTTTTTTAGAGAGTCCGAACATGGTAGTCACCTGTGGGGGAGGAGGTCCCTAAGCAGGGACTCGCGAGTATACTTTTCGGGAAGGTGTCCGTCAATCCGATCGATGTTCGTCATTGACGACTTCAAGCTGTTGTCATTGTTCTTGATCAGCAGGTCAACGTGGACCGCCTTCCTGAATTCTTCTTTCAGCGTGTTAACTACCCGGCGCGACTCAAAATACTGATCTATAAAGCTTTCTATCGGGATTCGACGACCTTCCCACCGCTCTCTTGCTTGGACGAACTGCCAAGCCAACTTCGGTTCCTGATATACATACAGTATTTGAACGAATCGCTCTCGCTTGGCGGATCGCTCCACGTTCTTTCTTGCAATGTCGTAGTTTGCCAAGGTGCCGTCAAGCACAAAGCTTTGCTTCTGATCCAGCGCCAGGTCATGCATCTTGTCCACGAGGATGGAGACGGCGTGCTGGAACAGCCAGGAGTTGTCGCCGTTGTAGCCAGGCAGCTCGCTCCTGAGCTCGTCAGGGTCGATCCGCAGCACCTTCAGCCCCTCCTGCTCTCGGAAGGCCTCCAGAAGGGCCAGTGAAGATTCTGTCTTGCCTGCCCCTGGTGAGCCCGCCATGAAGACCGAGACTGGTGATTTCTCTCGTGGGTAAACTGACTTGTCGGTCAGCCGTTTGGCGATGGCCTTCTTGTGTTGTCGAGCATGCTGAATAGCGGCTTCACTTGTCTCTAGCTCGTCATCCGTCACATTCCCTCCTGGTCGTGACGTCCTCAGTCAAACACTTCCCACCAGAACACCCGGCCGATGATCCGCGGGGCGTCCTCGCCCATCAGGCTGCAGATCTCCTCGGGGTACTCGTCGGCGTTGTCGCTGACCAGGCGGACCTTGCCCAGAGGTAGCTTGTAGAGCCGCTTCACCCGGAGCATGCCGCCGTGGTCCAGGGCGTAGATCTTGCCGTCGATGACATGCCGGCAGCCCTTGTCGATGGCGATAGGGGAGCCGTCGGCGATGGTGGGCTCCATCGAGGAACCGGAAGCCGTGGCGCAGGCCCCGTTCTCGGGCTGCACGCCAGCCCGTGACAGCTTGGGCAGGCTGAAGCGCATGGTGTGGCCGTGGTTCTCAATCACCTGGGAACGACCGTCGCCGGCGGAGAACTCCACCTCGCGAAAGCAGGGCAGCTCAACCTCGTCAGGGCGCAGCGGGCCGTCGTCCTCCACGATCTCGGTGTCGTGGAGGACCATGTCGTCTCGGCGGGGATGGGCCGCTCCAGTGGCGGCGCCGATGGGGCCGGCCACAACCTTCTTTGGGTCAGCACCGCCAGCTGGCTCGCGTGGTGCCTTGTCCATCCAGCCTTCCGAAAGGCCCAGGGACCGCTCGATGTGCCTGGCGAAATCCTCCCCGATGTTCTTGCGGTGAGCCTTGTCGCTCAGGCAGCGGGAGATGTAGCTGGGCTCACGCTCGATGGCATGGGCCAGCGACGCCTTCTTCCCCTGGAAGCGTTCCTCCAGGAGCTGGCGCAGGTTTTCGCGGCGACGGTCCGAGATTTTCATGGGCTTATCATCAGCCACCGTTACTAATAGGTAAATTACCTCCAGGTATTGACTGATATTTACCTGTGGGTAATGCTTGTGTGCAGAGCACACAGGAGCCCCCCATGAAAACTCGACATGAAGGCCTGCTGCGTTGGCTGCGCGACGCGACTGACGAGCAGGTTTCATCCACTGGCACCACGCGTGCCTACCTCAAGCAGATTGGCTATGGCCATAAGCCGGCATCACCGGAGATCGCCGTGCGTGTTGAAGCAGCTTCTGAAGGCGCTGCGACCCGCAAATCCCTCCGTCCTGATGATTGGCATGTTCTGTGGCCTGAGCTCCTCGGCTCTGACACCCCAAAGGTTACACCCGGCCGGGCCACGGCAACGACGCCCTGACCGGGGTGGAGATCCATACAGGTATTCAGGAGCAGGGGGATTTCATGGAAGCAACCAAGCAGATGCCGACCGACGACACGAGCCGGCACGACCTGATCACCGCGGCGAGCCGTGCGGCCTTCCAGATCGAAGCCGCCGAACGCCGTGGCGATGCCAGGGAGGAGGCCCGCCAGCGGGTGATCTACCACACCACCCAGGCGGAACTGCTGGCGCGGACTCTGGCTTATGACCGGGACGCGCAAGCGCAGATCGCCATCAACCGGGAAGACCACCGGCGCAAGGCCGAGGCCTACCAGCGCGAGCTCGACAGGCTCGAAGGGCAGGGCGCATGACCTGCATCACCGCTGCCATGCTGCCGAGCCTGCTGGGCCGCCCTGTGGCCTACCAGCCGGTGTTCACCCGCCTGCCGGGGGTGACCGTGCAGGGCGCCATCTTCCTCAGCCAGGCCCTGTTCCTGTGCGGGACGCCGACTGCCCGCAAGCGGGATGGCTGGTTCTGGAAGGAGCAGCAGGGCGACCACGACAGCTGGGAAGCCGAGACCGGGATGAGCGCCAAGCAGCAGGTGACGGCTCGCCGCCAGCTGGTGGCGATCGGGGTGCTCGAGGAGGTGCGCAAGGGGGTGCCGGCGAAGACCTGGTACCGGGTGAATTCCGAGGTGCTGGCGCTTCGACTAGCCGAGGTGCTGGCCGAGGAGGAGGTGCCGGAACAGCCCGCAGCCCCCGCCACTGGCCAGAATCTCCCATCGGGAGAATCTGAAAACGCCCAACCGGAGAATCAAGAATCGCCGGAAGGGAGTGCACAGAACCGCCCGGATGGAGATTTCTTACAGAGACTACAACAGAGAGGTACCCCCTCTCTCTCTGGCGCGGACGCGAGCGATGCGCCGAACGTGTTCGACCGTGCCGATGGCCTGAGCGACGACGGCCAGCCCCTGGACGACCCCACCGAGCCGCTGCCGCCCCTGGCCGGCCATGGCGAGCGCAAGCAGCCGATGACCCTGGACTGGGAACCGGACATGCCGACCTGGCAGCGCGCCTGCTTCGACCGGGGCCTTCCGGTGGACGTCGATGTCTCGATCGCCCTGATCGATTTCCGCGAGCACTACGCCGCCCAGCCCGGGCGCACCCATACCCCTGCCGACTGGACCCGCCGCTTCGCCAAGTGGGTCCACGAGAACCTGCAGCGCCAGGCTGCCCAGCCCGCCGCCACCGGAGGTGACCATGCAAACCGCCGCCAACGTACTCCAGCACGTCGTCTCACCGCAGCAGAGGCACGTGAACGTGACCGACGCGCCCGCGAGCAGCCTGCAGGGCGAGTCTTCGACGGCCAGTTCGCCGGCTCTCGCTGAGCAGGACATGGACCTGGTGTTCGATGCCATGGGCCATCTGTTCGGGGCCAAGTTCTGCAGCCAGTGGGGCAGCTACGACGTCGACGGTGCCTGGCTGGCCGAGCTCTCCCACCTGAGCCGCCGCCACCTGGAGCTGGGGATCTCCCGGCTGCGCCAGCAGGTCCGCGAGGCGGCCCGCTCCGGCGACGAGGCCTGGCCGCCCCAGCCGGTGGCCTTCGCTGCGCTTTGCGAGCCGCGGCCCGAGGACCTGGGCATGCCGGCCGTGGCCGAGGCCTGGCGCGAGGCAGCGGGCCATGCCCACGACCCCGCCGGCCATCGCTGGCGCCATGAGGCGGTGCGCCTGGCCGGTGCCGCGGTGGGCTGGTGGGAGATCACCCATGTGCAGCCCAGCCGGGTGGAGCGCCTGGAGCGCCGCTTCGCCCGGGAGTACACGGCGCTGATCAATCGCGTGATGGCCGGCGAGGACCTGACGCCCCGCCAGCTGCTCGAGCACGACGGCAGCCGCAGCGCTGCCGAGCTGGCCGAGCGCGCAGGGCGCGAGGCCGCCCAGCAACAGGTAGAGGCCGCCGGCCTGCCGCACGCCATGAACGCCGACCAGGGTCTTCGCTCCCTGCGCGCGGCACTGGGGAGGGACTGATCATGACTTCACTCGCACAACCCACCAGCAACGAGATTAAGCGCGAGGGGCTGGACGACGTCCGGCGCTCCGGGCGCGCTGTCCGCCAGAAGCTGGCGATCCTCGCCGACTTGCGTGCCAACGGCCCCAGCACGCGCCACGAGATCTACGAGCGAACCGGCATCCCGCTGGCCAGCGTCTGTGGTCGCTGCAATGCCCTGCTGGATGCCAGCCGCCTTGAGGTGGTAGGCACGGTGGGCAAGCCCGCCCGCCAGGTGCTCGATCTGAGTCCGGCGGAGGTTGCCCAGGGCATGGCCACGCCTGCCACTCGTGACCCGGAGGGCGCCCAATGAAACCGATCGACCTGGAGAATGCCATCCTCATCGCGCTGCGCCGCTGCGAAGGCCGCCAGGGCAACGGTGGGGCCACCGTTGGCCGGCTGCATCGCCTTCTGGCCGAGGGCTATGCCAAGGCGCCGATCTGGCGCGAGGTGGCCAACGCCGTGTGCCGGCTGGAGCGCATGGGGCTGGTGCGGCTCGTCGGTGACGAGACCATCGGTGAGGACTGCCACCCCACCTACGCCTTGAGCCCTGCCGGGATCCGTGCGGCCCACACCGCCCGCATCCAGCAGCACAACGCCGGGGTGCTGAACGAGGAGATCGATCATGGCTACGCATGAACGTCTCCGGGTGCCTGACTCAGTGCACCGCTGCCGCCACTGCGACGTGATCTTCCGCCGTGCGAATGCGGCGCCGATCCCCAATGACCGCTGCCAGGGCTGCCATGAGGAGATCGAGGCCCATGGGCTGGCGAAGGAAGCCAATGGGGGCGGCCAATGACCACCAGAGCACCTCTTCGCCGCCCCAGCACTCGCGGCTGCGTGCTATGTGGCCACCAGCGTCCGCTGGGCCACTTCTCAGAGCAGGTCAGCCTCGATCACGACCCGCAACGCTGGCGCCGCATCGAGCACGACGCCTGCAGGGCATGCCGCGCCGGTAATCGCACCGCACCCGGGAGGGCCTTTCGATGACGCCACTGATCAACGCCGGACTGTTGCTCGCCATTGCGGGGTTTTCGATCGCCCTGGGTCTGACCCTGCGCCAGCTGTACCGCGAGTTCGCCGGTGTCGAGGACGAGGGAGGGCGCCCATGACCATCACTCGAGATCATGACCGGCAGGTGCTGTGTGCGCTGGCGCTGGCGGAACCTTTCGAGGGCAGCACCCGGCTGGACAGCATCATCGCCGCCGTGGACATGACCTTTTCTGATGCAGAGGAGGCCCTGCAGCGCCTGCAGATGCTCGGCTATGTGCGATCGCTGAGCCCGGGTCACTGGTTCATCACCCGCGAGGGACTCGCCACCCTGCGCCAGGATGCGGAGACACTGGCCCGGGAGGCACGTGATGGATGACACCCCTAAGGGCGGCACGTTGGCGCGCCAGGCCGCCATGCTCTGTGAGTTGCCGGTATTCGGCCTCTACCTGGACCAGCGGCGCCGCTGGCGCCAGGGCCTGAGCCCGGCCCAGCTGCCGGACGGCACGCACACCCCGGACGATGCCGCCGATGCCCTGCGCCACGCATGCGGCATCGAAAGTCGCGCCGAACTGGATCACAACGATCAGGCCGCGGCGATGTACAAGCGCATCGCCGCCGACTTCAACCGCTGGAAGAGGAGGGCGGTACTGTGACCGAAGCCAATCACCCGATGGAAGACCAGGCCCGGGCCCTGGTCGATGACTTGAGGTTCTGTGAGTTCCTTGATGCCTGCCATGCTCTGCGAAGGGGCTGGCCACATAGTCGCTACAGCGCTCGGCGCTGGCTCGAGGAGCAGTGCGGCATCGAAAGCCTGGGGCACTTGGCCACCGATCTGGAGGCGGCAGCTGCCTTCGACGAGATCTCCCGGCGTTTCGCTGCCTGGGACCGCAATGGGGAGCTGGAGGTATGAGCCTGATCACGAAACACGAGGCGAACACGACCGGCCGTGACTTCTTCGTCGGCGACATCCATGGGCAATACGACCTGCTGATGGAGGCCATGGGCCGTGTCGAGTTCGACAAGACTCGCGACCGACTCTTCTCGGTGGGCGATCTGATCGACCGGGGGGCTGACTCCTTCGAGTGCCTGTCGCTGGCCTTCGAGCCGTGGTTCTACGGGGTGCGCGGTAACCACGAGATGCTGGCCTATGACGCCCTGAACGAGGGAGCCGGCCAAGCCTGGGACCTCTGGCAGATCAATGGCGGCAGCTGGGTATACCTCCATGGCGTCCACGAGGTGCGCACCATCCTCAATGCGGCCATGGAGCACCTCCCGTATGCCCGGGAGGTCGAGGTGGAGGGCAAGCACATCGGCATGGTGCATGCAGAACCGCCACGCGACTGGGGTCTGATCGAGTTGGAAGACCATGCCGCTGGTTTGCAGTCACTGGTATGGGGGCGCACTCGGATCAGCCGCATAGACTGCACGCCGGTTGCCGGCATCGATGCCGTGGTGGTGGGGCATACCATCATCGAGCAGCCGGAAACGCTGGGCAACGTTCACTACATCGACACCGGGGCCTTTACCACCGGCCGATTGACGCTGATCGACGCCCGGGAGGTGCTGGCATGACCTATCGCACCAAGCCTAAGACGCTGGCGCAGATCCGGCGCAATCCGCCACCTGGGGCGAAGGGGTATAAGGCTCGCCGGGATAAGGCGAAGCCTAAGAAGAGCAAAGAGACAGGGAGGCGCTGATGGAGCGCATGGAAGTGATGATGCCTTGGCCGCCCAGCACCAACAGCATCTGGCGCAATGTCGGCAAGCGCACCCTGCTGAGCAAGGAGGCCCGGGTCTACCGCAACCGGGCGAGGGGAGAGCTGCTGGCGCAGGGAGCCGCCAATACCAAGCTGGCGGGCCGGGTGGCGGTGGAGGTGATGCTCTACCCGCACAACGCCCGGGCCTTCGACATCGACAACAAGCTGAAGGCCCTGCTGGATGCGCTGACCTACAGCCGGGTGTGGCTGGATGACGGGCAGGTGGACGAGATCCTGGTGCGCCGCGCCGAAGAGCATCGAGACGGCGGCCAGGCGCTGGTGATCATCAAGACGATGGAGGTGGGTAAGCATGGGGATGGCAGCACTGGCGAAGACAAGGGCGGTGACGATGACGCGTGACGAGTGGCAGCGGGTGGCCAGCCCCTGGCGGGTGTTGGAGGCGGCGGCTACTGATGAGACGGCACGGGATGTGGCGGTGATCCGCATCATCGACAGCTGCCTCGAGCTGCAGCTGGTGCGCCGGCATGACTCGGTGGGGTATCAGCCGTTCTCGGTGACGGGCAACGTGCCGATGCCAGGGTCCGGCCGGAATATCGACCAGACCATGCTCGCCGCCGATCGCTATCGTCCCGAGAGCGAGTGGCACAGTGCCTGTGCCTGGCTGCTCGACAAGCTACCCCGCCGCCAAGCCGCGGCGATGATGATGCAGGCCGCCCGCGTGCGCCCGGACAAGCTCGGCTCGTCCCTGTGGTCAGTGACCGCATCGCAGATGGTGGCGCGCCAGGCGTCGCTGCTGCGCGATCTGGGCATGGCGGAACACGTGTCGACCCCTTTCGCCAGCGTGGAAGATCTCCAGAAAGCTGCCCAGCGCGCTCGCAAGCGGCTGCGCGAATGGCTGGCTGATGAGACGTATAAACAACATGTTGACGAGGTGTCCGGTTAGGGCTACCTTATGTAGTAGGCTGCTGGCGCTTCGCGCTTAAAGCCACCCCCTATCGACGCCCCGCCGGATCCTCTCCGGCGGGGCGTTTCTCCTCAACAGAAGTAAATGTGCATCTCCTCAGGTTTTGTCGTGATGCTGTGTGCCTCTGTTGGGCACTCGCCGTTGCGGGTAAGTGTCTGCCAGAAAGTCTCGTTGAACACGCGGTGCAGGTAGAAATACTGGCAAAGCGAGATGACTTCGTAGCGCTCCCAATTGCCTGTTGAATATGACGTTCCCTTGATGCCCAACTTATCCTCAAGGCCGTAAAATGTAAGCTCCTCGCCACTATCGAAATGCTCGAGGAGGTAATGAAACAGTTCTTCCGCTCGCTCTTTGCTGATCTTGAAGCAGTTTGCATGTGGTTTATGCCACTTGGGTCCCTCGTGGAGAATCGGATAGATCTCTTCGTCCCAAGCCAGAAGGTACGCTGGAGTAAATGGCGAGCTTTCCACTCCATCTTGTGCGGATAGCAAGATGGTCAGCCTCATCTGCTGGTACAGAGCCTCAGCAATAGAATCCATAGTCGGTGTTCCTTCTAGTAGTGGAGAGGAGGAATCCATCCTACGTCATGTAAGCGATTGCTGTTGAGCTACAGCATCCTGTCGGAACCCTCCACGTTGCTAAATGTGTTCCCGCAGACCAGATGCAGAGAGCTATTCGATCAGCGGCCTCTGGGTCGCCATGCCCCAAGTGCTGGTTTTTTCACTTCCCGAGGTTCGCCATGTCTGCCCATGCTCCCGTCGACTGGCTGGGCGAGGTCGAGCTCGTGCCGTTCGATCCGCCGGCCGATCCAGCTGCTGACGACAAGGGCAATGTGGCCGCCTTCCTCGACATGCTGGCGCATGCCGAGGGCACCACACGCTTCGGCGATGAAGACGGGTATGACGTGCTGGTCGGGGGAGAGCTGTTCGACAGCTACCACGACCACCCGCGCCGTCTGGTCTTCCTGCCGGCCTATGAGATCAGCAGCAGCGCTGCCGGGCGTTACCAGTTCCTGGCCAGCACTTGGGATGACCTTGCCGCTCGATTCGGGCTGCGCGACTTCAGCCCGGCCAGTCAGGACGTAGGAGCCATCCAGCTGATCCGCCAGTGCCGGGCCTTGGGCCTAGTGCACGATGGTCGGATCCGAGAGGCCATCCATGCGTGCCGCCGTATCTGGGCCAGCTTGCCCGGTGCAGGCTACGGCCAGCGGGAGGTGGCCACTGACGAGCTGCTGGCTATCTACCGCCAGGCAGGCGGAAACGATAACGATCAAACGTAATACGCAGGGCCGCCCAGGAGTGGCCAGATGATGAATCCGCAGAAGAGTCATACCCCATGCCCAGCCGCGACCCGAACAACTGGCAGGCGCTGCTGTCCGCCCTCGCGAGCTACTGGCCTCAGGTCTATGCCGCCGGTCTTGCGATGGTCATCGCTCTGGTCCGCGCTCTGCATGCAGGAGGGCGGCCTATGAAGTCGTTCCTGGAAGCCGTGCTGTGCGGCTGCCTGACCCTGGCCCTGGTCCCGGTGCTGCACTACTTCGGGTTGCCTCAGAATCTGGCAGTGGCTGGCGGCGCATCCATCGCCTTCCTGGGCGTGGAGTGGCTGCGCGACAAACTGGAGATGGTCTACGACTCGATCATCGGTCGGTGGCTCAAGTGATCACTCGCCTCCTCACCAGCGTGACGCCCTGGCTGCTGGCGCTGTTGATCGGCGTGGCGGTCTATCAGGGCATGCAGTCCATGCGTTACGAAACTGAGCGCGACAGGGCAATGGAGCGTGTGGAGCGCGCCGAGCTGCGTGCCGAGGCCCTGCAGCGTGGCATGGAGTGGCAGCGTGACCAGCTGGCCGCTACCCGTGAGGCGCTGACCATCCGCGACGAGCAGCTGGCCACCATCACCCGTGAGATTCGGGCGAGCCAGGCTGAGCTCGACAACCTGGAGCGCAGTGATGCCGCGACTGCCGACTGGAGTGATCAGCCTGTGCCTGATCCTGTTCGTCGCTGGGTGCGCGACCTCCCCGCCGCCGGCGCCGGAGATCCTGACGCCGAGCATCCCTGATCACCTGTTGTCACCCTTGCCGGCACCTGGTGCCACGGTGACGGACAATCGCAGCCTTCTCGACCTGTTGGCCGAGTATGAGGCGCTGCGCCGTCGTGCCAATGCGGATCGGGCTAGCGTGCTTATGATCTTGCAGGGGCTCAAGGATCAGGACGACGAGGACTGAACCATGACACGCCCGCGCGTCATACAGCGCTGCCGTGACCTGCTCGCCGGCGCCTGTCTGGTCGCCCTGGTAGGTGCATGGGCATTGGTCACCATCCACCAGCACTGGCGCGAGCATCACCGCCGAGGATAGACCGCGATGCCATCACGTCCGCCGCGCCCATGCCGTGCTCCAGCATGCGGGGGCAAGACCACTGACCGTCACGGCTACTGCGAGGAGCATGCGCATCTGGCAACCGGCTGGCAGCGTACCCAGCAGGGCAAGAGCTCCTCGGCGCGTGGGTACGGTGCCCACTGGAAAAAGTTACGACAGGTAGTGATCAGGCGTGATGGCGGGCTGTGCCAGCCCTGCCGGCAGGTGGGGCGTATCACCTCGTTCGATGCAGTGGACCACATCGTTCCTAAGGCCGAGGGCGGCACCAACAGCCACGACAACCTGCAGTGCATCTGCCGGGCCTGCCACCAAGCGAAGACCCAGCAGGAGGCGTTGCGCGCCCGTGGACAGGACTCCTGAGGGGAGGGGGGGTGCAATCCCTACAGCCTTTCAGGGGGTCGACCGCAAGCCTTCGGCAGTTTCTTACACCCGCGAAATTGAAAAATCAGGTTGGCGGGAATTGCTCGCATTCGGGAAGGTTCGCAGATGACAAGAGGTCGCAAACCCAAGCCCAGCCATCTGAAGGCGGTACAGGGCAACGCCGGCAAGCGGGCGGTCAATCATGACGAGCCGCAGGGGGACGAGATCACCGAGGTACCGCTGCCACCCGAGTGGCTCTCGCCGCTCGGCATCGAGATGTGGGAGAAGATCGCCCCCTGGCTGGTCAGCTCCAAGATCCTCACCGGGTCCGATCTCGCCAACCTGGAAGCCTACTGTGCCGCCTATGCGCGCTGGCGCCTCGCCGAGAAGGACATCGCCAAGAACGGCATCACGGTGATGGGCATGAACTCAGAGGTGAAGAATCCCGCCTGCACCGTGGCCAATGAATCCCTGAAGCAGATGGTGACCTTCGGTAGCGCCTTGGGTCTGGATCCCGCCAGTCGGGCACGGCTGGCCGTGCCCGGCGCCAAGGACGCCTCCAACCCCTTCAAAGACCTGGTAGGCAAAAAGCGATGACTCTCAATGGCCAGCTACCCCAACGTCAACGCCGCGAACAAGTACGCCCGGGACGTGGTGGCTGGCCGGATACCGGCGTGCAAGGAGGTCCGGCAGGCCTGCCTGCGCCATCTGGACGACGCCAAGGCAGCGAAGTCCCGGTCGTATCCGTACCGGTTCGATCGCGAGGCCGCTGAGCGGGCCTGCGTCTTCATCCAGCTGCTCCCGCACACGAAGGGGCGCTGGGCGCGTGAGAAGCGGCTGATCGAACTCGAGCCGTGGCAGCTGTTCATCGTCTGCGCAATCTTTGGCTGGCTGAAGAAGCGCACCGGCATGCGCCGCTTCACCGAGGCTTACATCGAGGTCGAGCGCAAGAACGGCAAGTCGGTCATTGCCGCGGCCATCGCCAACTACATGCTCGCCGCCGATGGTGAGTACGGCGCCGAGGTCTACTGTGGCGCCACCACTGAAAAGCAGGCTTGGGAAGTGTTCCGGCCCGCTCGCTTGATGCTGATGAAGTCGCCAGCGCTGGTCAGCGCAGCGGGCATCGAGATCATGGCCAAGAACGTCTCGATCCCGGAGGACGGCTCACGCCTCGAGCCCTTGATCGGCGACCCGGGTGATGGCTCGTCGCCGAGCTGTGCCCTGGTCGACGAGTTCCATGAGCACCAGTCACCGAGCCTCTACGACACCATGGCGACTGGCATGGGCTCCCGGGACCAGCCGCTGATGTTCATCATCACCACGGCCGGCTTCAATCTGGCGGGCCCCTGCTACGACAAGCGCCGCCAGGTGCAGCAGATGCTCGACGGGGCGCTACCCAATGCCGAGCTGTTCGGCATCATCTACACCATCGACGAGGGCGACAGCTGGCAGGATCCGGCGGTACTGCGCAAGGCCAACCCCAACTTCGGCATCTCGGTCTCCGAGGAATTCCTGCTCAAGGCACAGCGCGACGCCATCCGCTACCCCAGCCGGCAGAACTCGTTCCTGACCAAGCACCTCAACGTCTGGGTCAGCGCCCGCAGTGCCTGGCTGAACATGGCCGAATGGCATGCCGTCGGTGACGCCTCGCTGAAGATCGAGGATTTCATCGGCAAGCCGTGCTGGCTGGGTGTCGACCTGGCCAGCAAGACCGACATCGCCGCCATCGCACTGCTGTTCCGTGACGAGGTCGAGGACAAGAAAGGCCGTCTCAAGACGCGCTGGACCGTCTTCGTGCGCAGCTACCTGCCCGAGGGCGCCGTGGAGCGGGCCAGCAACAACAAGGCCGCCTACGAGAGCTGGGTCAACAGCGGCGATCTGCTCACCACCGATGGCGAGGAGCTCGACTTCGAGGTCATCCGCGAGGACATCAAGGACCTCGCCAGCCTGTTCGAGATACAGGAAATCGCCTACGACCCCTGGCGCGCCACCCAGCTGGCGCACCAGTTGATGAGCGACGGCGCCGCGATCATCGAGTACCGCAACACCGTGCAGAACATGTCTCCGGCCATGCGCGAGATGGAGGCCGCCATCACCGGTGGCCGCTGGCGCCACCCCTGCGACCCGGTGCTGACTTGGATGGCCAGCAACGTCGTGGCCAAGGCCGACGCCAAGGACAACATCTACCCGCGCAAGGAAAAGCCCGAGAACAAGATCGACGGCATCATCGCCATCCTCATGGCCCTGGGCCGCGCCATCACCGCAGAAGGCCAAGAGCCCGACGAATCCATCTACGACACCACGGACGTCACATGCTGATTCCCTTCGTCACCTTTCTCGTCGGCCTGGTCGGCGCCGCCCTGGTCGCCTTCGGCGCCTGGCTGCTGGCGCCTGCCGCCGGCTACATCGTCGCCGGCGTGCTGTGCCTGGCCTGGTCGTGGCTGGCCGCCCGGGCTGGAGCACGGCAGACACCGCCCACCGAAGAGGGTGACCGCTGATGTTCTGGCCCAACATGTTCACTTCCGCCGCTAGCGGCCAGCAGCGCAAGAACGTCGACTGGTCAGGCTGGGTCAGCTCGGTGGTCGGCCGCCAGAGCTCAGCCGGCACCATGGTCAACACCGAGACCGCGTTGGCCGTCGGTGCCCTGCGCGCCTGTGTGACCCTGCTGGCCGAATCGGTCGCCCAGTTGCCTTGCGAGCTCTACCGTCGCGACGATAACGGCGGCCGAGCCCGAGCCGTGGATCACCCGCTCTATGACCTGATTCACAGCCAGCCCAATCGCAAGGACACCTCGTTCGAGTATTACGAGCAGGGCATGGGCGCACTGACGCTGGAGGGCAATGAGTTCTCGCTGATCGATCGCGACGGCGCCGGCTATCCGCGCGAGCTGATCCCCGTGCACCCCAAGAAGGTGCGGGTGCTCAAGGGGCCGGACGGCATGCCCTACTACCAGCTGCTTGAGCACGCCGACGAGATCGTGCCGATGCGCATGATGCACCACGTCAAGGCGTTCTCCATCGACGGTTTCGTCGGCCTGTCGCCGATTGCCACTAACGCCGACGCCATCGGCCTGGCCCTGGCCACCGAGCAACATGCCGCCGCCGTCTTTCAGCGCGGCACCACCATGTCCGGGGTGATCCAGCGCCCGCGAGAGGCGGCGCCGATCCAAGATCAGGCCAAGGTCGACCGCCTGCTGGAGAAGTTCGCCGAACGCCACTCCGGCCTGCGCAACATGTTCAGCGTGGCCTTGCTGCAGGAAGGCATGGAGTACAAGCAGCTGGCCATGGACAACGAGAAGGCCCAGCTGCTGGAGTCGCGCAACTTCGGCGTCATCGAAGTGTGTCGGCTCTACAAGGTGCCGCCGCACATGATCCAGCAGCTCGACAAGGCGACCTTCAACAACATCGAGCACCAGGGCCTGCAGTACGTCATCTACACCTTGCTGCCGTGGATCAAGCGCAAGGAGGCCGCCATGATGCGCGACCTCCTGCTGCCCGAGGAGCGCAAGAACCTCTACATCGAGTTCAACGTCGGCGGCCTGCTGCGCGGCGACCAGAAGAGTCGCTACGAGGCCTACGCCCTGGGCCGCCAGTGGGGCTGGCTGTCGGTCAACGACATCCGCCGGCTGGAGAACATGCCGCCCATCGCCGGCGGCGACAAGTACCTCACGCCGATGAACATGACCGACTCCCAGCGCCCCGGCGAAAGCCTGAACGCCACCCCCGATCAGCTCCAGGCTATCCAGGAGATCCTTCAATGAGCCACGCCATGATCAACTACCCGCATATTGCCTCGATGGTGTTCAACACCCCGCTGTATGCGACGCCGACCCTGGTGCAGGCCGTGCGCTCGGTGCTCGAGCCCCGCCTGCTGGGCCGCACCCACGACCTGCCGCAGAGCCTCGGCCTGGGCGGCGACGAAGAGCGCGAGATGCAGCGCCTGCAAGTGGTGGGGCGGCTCGCCATCATCCCCGTGCATGGCGTGCTGGTCGCCCGCCGCGGCCAGATCAACGGCGCCTGCGAGGAAATCCTCAGCTATGAGCGCCTGCGTGGGCAGATCACCGCGGCCCTCAATCACGAGCTAGTCGAGGAAATCGTGCTCGACTTCCACACCGGTGGCGGCCAGGCCATGGGCTGCAAGGAGATGGGCGACTTCATCCGGGCCAGCACCGCCATCAAGCCGATCACCGCCCTAGTCAACTTCGCCGCCTACTCGGCCGGCTACTTCATGGCCGCGGCCTGCACCCGGATCATCGCCAGCCCCACCGCCGGCGTCGGCTCCATCGGCGTGATCATCGAGACCTACGAGATCAGCCGTATGGAAGAGGAGATGGGCATCACCTTCAACACCTTCTTCCGCGGCGATCACAAGAACAACCTCTCGCCTCACGAGCCGATCACCGACCAGGCCATCCAGGAGATCAACAGCAAGCTCGACGACGCCTATGCCACCTTCACCGAATCCGTGGCCAGTTACCGCGGGCTCTCGGTCAGCGACGTGATGGCGACCGAAGCCCGGCTCTACACCGCCAAGGACGCCCTGGCCGCCAAGCTGATCGACGACATCGCCCCGGCACAGGACGCCATTGACGCCATCGCCCAGGCCTACACCAGCCAGAGTCCACCCTCGACCACCCGAAACAGCCGGCGCATTCAGGCCCAGGCCCGCGCGCTGGACACCAGCTGTCGGCTCTAGCCACGCGGCGGAGCGACACCCCAGGCGGCCACGGCCGCCTTTTTCGTGCCCAACCGAAAGAGGTAACACCATGCCTACCATTGAAGAACTCCGCCGCCAGCGCGCCGAGGTGAATGCCCAGGTGCAGGAGCTGGCCAAGCTGGAGACCGAGAACGGCGAGCTCAACGCCGAGCAGCTCGAGCAGTTCGAGCAACTCGCCGGCCAGTTCGACAAGCTCAGCGAGCAGCTGACGCGTGCTGAAGCCGTGGAGCGCATGAACGCCACCGCTTCCCAGCCGGTGGAGAACTACGGCAACCGGGCCCCGGCGGTGCACACCAAGCCCGAGCTCAAGCAGTACACCGGGGCCAAGGTCGCACGCATGGCTATGGCTGTCGCCGCCGGGAAGGGCGACCTGCAGCTGGCTGCCAAGTTCGCCTCGGGTGAAATCGGCGATGCCGACGTCGCCATGGCCATCGAGACCAGCGCCGGCTCCGGTGGT
Organism: Halomonas sp. CKK8; assembly: GCF_029625235.1. Lineage (NCBI taxonomy): Bacteria > Pseudomonadati > Pseudomonadota > Gammaproteobacteria > Oceanospirillales > Halomonadaceae > Halomonas > Halomonas sp. CKK8. Next base: position 1,694,620 of record NZ_CP121193.1, read on the forward strand.
TCGCTGATTCCCCAGAACCTGCACGACGAGGTCATCGAGCTGCTGCGCCCGCGCACCGTTGTCCGCGGCCTCGGCGCCCAGACCATGCCGCTGCCCAATGGAAACCTCAGCATCCCGCGCATGGCCTCCGGGGCGACCTCCAGCTACGTCGGTGAAGGCGCCGATGTGCTGGCTTCCGAGGGCAGCACCGACGACGTCGCGCTGCAGGCCAAGACCATGATCACCCTGGTGCCGTTCTCCAACCAGCTGATCGGTCGCGCCGGCTTCAACGTCGAGCAGCTGTTCCTCAACGACATGATCGCCTCCATGGCGGTGCGCGAGGACAAGGCCTTCCTGCGTGACGATGGCACCACCGACACCCCCACCGGCTTCGCCAAGATCTGTGCCGACGAAGGCCGGCTCGTGGCGTGGAACAGCGCCGATGCCAGCGACATGGCCGCCATCGATGCCTACCTCGACCGCCTGATCCTGACACTGATGGAGAGCGACAGTCTGCTGCTGCAGCCCGGCTGGGCGCTGTCGCCGCGCACCTACATGAAGCTGTTCGGCCTGCGCGACGGCAACGGCAACAAGGTCTACCCCGAGATGGCCCAGGGCGAACTCAAGGGCTGGCCGATCAAGCACACCACGACCATCCCCACCAACCTCGACACCTCGGGCGATCTCGACAACGACGAGACCGAGATTTTCTTCGCCGACTGGAACGACGTGGTCATCGGCGAGAGCGACATGATGACCATCGACTTCAGCCGCGAGGCCACCTACAAGGACGCCAGCGACAACCTGGTCAGCGCCTTCTCGCGCAACCAGTCGCTGCTGCGGGTGGTGAAGGAGCACGACGTGGCCTTCCGCCATCCCGAAGGCCTGGTGCTGGGTACCGAGGTGCCTTGGTAAGCCGAGCGCCGCCCACCCTGACACCGGCCGCCTGAGTGCGGCCGGCGTTGTATCCGGACCCCATTTCTAAGGAGCCACACCATGGCCACCACCAAGCAGAACGACCGCAAGCTGGTCTCGATGACCTTCCGCAAGCCCTGGGGACGCTATACCCGGGGCGACCGCGCCGGATTCGAGCCCGAGCGCGCCAAGCAGCTCGAGGAGCGCAAGCTCGCCGTGCGCAGTGCCCAGGCCAAGGACGCCGAGACCTCGGCCGATACCAAGCAGGGTAGTGCCAAGGGCACCGAAGGCGCCGACAAGACCTGACCCCGTTGCCGCCCACCCGGGCGGCAACCCCAACACTGACCGAGCGCGCCCATGATCACACTCGCCGAGGCCAAGCTTCACTTGCGCCTGATCACAAGCCTGGACGAGGCGGAGAGTTACACCGCCGAGGATGCTCACATCCAGGGCTTGATCAGTGCCGCCTATCGCCACGCAGAAGAGGTGACCCGCACCACGCTGGAGACGCGCTCGAAGACGCTGGTGCTGGATGGCTTCCCGGCCGGCAGCCAGGCGATCGAGCTGCCGTGGACGCCCGTCGAGGCCATCGAGTCACTCGATTACGTCGATCCAGATGGCATCGAGCAGTCACTGGCTGCCGAGACCCTGCGCCTCGACACCCGGCCGATCTACCCCCGGCTGGCGCCGCAGTGGGGCAGCCTGTGGCCATCCACCACGGACGAACCCGAGTGCGTGTCGATCACCGCTACCGCTGGCGCTGCCGAGCTGCCGGCGGACATCAGAGCGGCGCTGCTGCTACTGGTCGGCCATTTCTACGAGAACCGCGAGGCGGTCGTCATTGGCACCATCAGCAGCGCGGTCCCCCTGAGCGTCGAGATGCTGCTGGCGCCCTACGTCATTCATTCGGTGGGCTGAGCCATGCGAATTGGACGACTCAATCAGCTCGTCACCCTGCGCGGCGCCCGCCATGGCCACCCGCCCAGCTGGCCCGAGGCCGGCCAGGCCTGGGCCGAGTTTGTCGAGCCCAAGAGCGCCGGGCGAGCCGAGCAGCAGGGCATCCGCGCCCCCGGGGCCACCCTGGTGCGCATGCGCCCGCGGTCCGGCCTGCAGGTGGGCCAGCTGATCGAGCGCCGCGACGGGGCGCTGTTCATCATCGAGGCCATCGACCCGGCGCGCACGGTGGTGGAGATCGCCGCCCGCCGCCTGCAGGGCGTGCCGGCCAGCTACGTGCCTTTCGCCACTGGCATCGGTTACGCCATCGAGGCCTTCCTGCTGCGCGAGAACGTCTTCGTCGGCCAGGCCAACGAGCCGCGCCACCTGGTGGAGGTCATCCAGCCGCAGCTGACCTGGCCCTGGGCCGAGGGCGGCGACCTGATCCAGATCGCCGGGCTGTCGCTTGAGATCGTCGGCCAGGTCGAGGGCACCGACGACGGCATCACCGTCCAGCTGTTCACCATTCCGGGCTGATCGCAGGAGCCGATATGGCACGCGCCAGAGGCAGGAACAGCAAGCTGCCCAAGGGCATCGAGGTCGGCGGGCTCGCCGAGAGCAAGAAGGCCTTCAAGGCGCTGCCTGCCGCCACCCGCCGGGCCATCGCCGGGGCGGTGAACGAGCAGGCCGCCGAGACCCGCACCGCCCTGGTCGGCCGCATCAGCCAGGACGGCGGCGTGAAGAAGGGCGAGGTCGCCAAACGCATCAGCATCAGCAAGGCCAAGGCCAGCGAGGGCCGGGCCTTCGCCGAGCTCAAGCTCAGCCGCCGCCCGGTGCGCTTCAAGAACTGGCAGTACGAGACCCGCCAGACCGACAGCACCGGCACCCGGGCCAGCATCTGGGTCCGCAAGGGCGGCACCCGCATGCGCGTGTGGGGCTTCGTGAACCCCAAGGGGCGTGGTGTGCCGCTGACCCGGTACCGCAAGGGCAACACGGATCGCATCCGCCGCGCCGCCGGCTGGGGCCTGAAGAACCACTGGAACCATCAGGTCAACGACCGGCTGCGTAGCGAGATCGCCACCGGCGTGGATGGCAAGTTCATCAGCCGGTTCAACAAGGAGTGGGCAAAACGATGAGCCAGCCAAAGAGCACCCAGGTGGTCGCCAAGCTGCTCGATCGCCTCGAGGCGATCAGCACCGCCAACGGCTACTTCACCGACCTGGCCCACATCGAGAGCGACAAGCCGCAGGTCGACATCCAGCACGACACCAGCCTGCCGGTGCTGCACCTGCGCAACCTCGAGAACGCGATCACCAGCGTGGTGGCCGGCGGGGCGAGGAGCGAAGCCCGCACCCTGCAGATCGACGCCTACCTGAAGGGCGGCGAAGGGGCACGCCAGCGCCAGGATGCCCTGCTCGATGACCTCTACCGGGCCCTGTACACCGGCGAGAAGATCAAGCTCGACCGCCTCGCGGTGGAGATCTCCACGGGCGTTGCCGCCCTCGACGATGCCGACCTGGGCAGTCGCATCGTGCCCATCTACCTGCCCGTCACCATCACCTACACCAGCGAGAGGTAATCCGCTATGTCTGGCTATACCGATACCGGCCTGATCGTCGCCGGCGACGTCTTCATGGGCGAGGTCGACTCGGACGGCAACGTCGGCGCCCTCAGCGGCCCCATCAACGTGCCGTCGCTCGCCATCACGCCCAACACCGTCGAGACCATCGAGCGACAGAGCTACAAGAAGAGCACCTACGGGCAGACGCTCGACGCCGTGAACCTGCCCAACGAGGCCGCCAACCTCACCATCCAGTTCGACTCGCTGCCGGCGATCATGCTGGCCGAGGCCCTGGCCGGTACCACCGTGGCGATCGACGATGCCGCCGACACCGTCACCGGTGAGGCCCACACCCTGGAAGAGGGGCTGTGGATCAAGCTTGCCGGCTCGAACCTCTCCAGCGGTTCGGTCACCGTCACCGAGACGGCCGGCAGCACCGACATCACCGCCGACTGCGAGATCGACCACGCCGCTGGTCTGGTGAAGGCCAACACCACCGCCGCGGCCACCGACGTCACCATCGACTACGATACCGATGCCGCCACCGGCACCCGGGTGCTCGGCGCCTCGGAGATCTCCAAGCCGCGCTTCGTGCTGGTCGAGGGCGTCAACCTCGCCACCAACAAGCGCTGCCGGGTGCAGATCGACCGCGTGGTGCTCAGCTCCGACCAGGCCACCGAGCTGATGGGCCGCGAGTTCATCTCCGGCCAGCTCACCGGCTCGCTGGTCACCCTGGAAGGCAAGGACAGCCCGTACACCATGGACATGTACGACTAAGCCACCCAGCCACGTGCGCCCGGGATGACCCGGGCGTAAGCGATTCCATACCGGAGACGTAAGCCATGACTGACACCAAGGCGAAAGCCAGCGACCTCATCAAGGTCACACTTCAGAAGCCGCATACCCACGGTGGCAAGGGCTTCAAGGCAGGCGACGAGATCGCCGTGCGTCAAGATCAGGTCGAGCGCCTGAAGAAGCACCACAAGGTGTGACGATCCCCGGCCCCGCCAAGTGGCGGGGCTGGGTTACGGGTTGTAACCTGCCTTCAGGGAACTGAAGGAGGTGGAAGATGGAAACGGAACCGAATGCGTTTTACGCCATCGGCCAGATGGCCGGGTGGTGGCTAATTTTCCTGGTAGTGGTGCCGTGGCTGGCAGTGCTGTTGGCCGTATACAGCCGTGGCAATTCGATGATCGTGGCAGGTTTTATCGGTTTCTTCGGCACCCCGCTGATCGGGATGCTTTATGTGATCGCTCAGCCGGTGAACCAGTCGGTATTGGACGAGCGGGCCATTCGGTCGGGAAAAAGTCGACGCTGCTCTAAATGCATGACACTCAAGCATCCCACTGCACGTATCTGCCCACAGTGTAAAACCATCGCTGGAAAGAGTGACGCACAGGAACCAAGCCGGCTCGAGCCATCGCTATCAGGCATGAGCGCTGTCGACGTACCAGGGGAAAACGTCGAGCGAGCTGAACCAGACGAAAACGCCTCTGCCGAATTCCGGCGACGCATGCAGCAACGCGACCCATAGCGACACCCACACGATTTCCGAGCCCCGCCACCGTGCGGGGCTTTTCTTTGCCTGCACGGTGACCCATGGCCCAGAACCAGAACGACATCCAGCTGCGCATCAGTGCCGCGGTCGATGGCCTGCAGGACATCGGCAAACTGCTCGGCGAGCTTGACGAGGTGGGGGCGGACACCACTTCCGCCTCGGCGGATGTCGAGAAGCTCAACGAGGCGATGTCCTCGCTCAGCCAGCAGCGCAAGCTGATCGATGCCCTGGAGCAGACCCGGGGCAAGGTCAGTGAAGCCGAGCGGGCCATGAACGAAGCGGTGGGCGAGGCCGAGCGTCTGCGCAGCGTCTACGATGACAGCGCGCAGGGCGTGGAAGCCCAGCGCCGGGCCGCCGAGCAGGCCGCCGTCACCGCCGAGCAGGCCAGCCAGGCCTACCAGCAGCAGCGCCGCGAGCTGCAGGCCCTGCAGACCCAGTACAAGGGCGTGCAGGAGAGCACCACCGGCGCCCGCCAGGCGTGGCGCGATGCCGCCCAGCGGGTGAAAGACCTCGAGCAGGCTATCGAGGCCAGCGGTGGCGCCACCGAGGAGCAGGCTCGCCAGCTGAACGAGGCCCGCGGCGCCGCCGATCAGGCGCGCCAGAGTTACCAGCAGCAGGCCGGCACCCTCAGCACCCTGCGTGACGAGCTGACCCAGCAGCGCACCGCCGTGGACAGCGCCAAGCAGAGCTGGGAGGACTACCGCGACGAGAGCCGCGACCTCAATCGCGACCTGAAGGAAAGCGAGCGCGCCTTCGCCCGGCAGGGCAAGGAGCTCGACCGCGCCGAGACCGCTGCGGACAAGGCCAGCACCAGCTTTCAGCGCCAGGGCAAGGCACTGGACGAGCTCAGTACCGACGCCCGCGAGGCCGGCATCAACGTCGACAACCTGGCCGACGAGCAGCAGCGTCTCGACGTGGAATCCCAGCAGCTCGAGGGTTCTGTCGATCAGCTCAAGGGCAGCCTGCGCGAGTATCGCCAGCAGGTCGACCAGACGGACGGCAGCCTGAAGCGCTTCGGCAAGTCGCTCGCCTCCGGCGTCGTCAGCTTCGGCAAGTGGGCCGCCGCGGGGGTCGCCGCCGGTGCGGCGCTCTCGGTGGGCCTGTTGACCCGCTACACCGCCGCCCAGGGTGAGCTGGCCCAGCAGATCGACAACACCTCTGATGCGATCGACGTCAACGCCCAGCGCCTCCAGGAGCTGCAGTATGGCTTCTCGCGGGTGGGCATCGACGCCGACAAGACCGGCGACCTGCTCAAGGACGTGGCCGACAAGATCGGCGACGCCTACACCAACGGCGGCGGCGAGGCGAAGGATGCCATCGACGCCCTGGGCCTCTCACTGGATGAGTTGATCACCCTGAGCCCGGATCAGCAGCTGCTGGCCATTGCCAACGCCCTGGACAGCCTGCCCCAGGCCAGCCAGGTCAACGTGATGGAGAGCCTGGCCAACGATGCCAGCCTGCTGCTGCCGCTGCTGCGCGACAACGCCGCCGGCCTGCGCGAGCTGACTGACGAGGCCAACCAGGTCGGGGCCATCCTGTCTCCCGAGGACATCGAGAACCTCAAGGCCACCAATGCTGCCATCGACCGCCTGCAGGGCCGTTTGCAGGGGCTGCGCAACCGCCTGCTTGGCGAGGTCTCGCCGGCGGTGAATGAGCTGGCCGGCTCCTTCGATGACTTGCTCAAGGACAACCCCGGGCTGATCGACGACATGGCCCAGGTGTTCCGGGGGCTGATCCAGACCACCCAGCGCTGGATGGAGTACGTCATCTCCAACAGCACCCAGGTGGGGCAGTCGCTGCAGGGGTTGATCGATACCGCCCAGTTCCTGGGGAACAGCTTCGTGGCCGCCTTCCGCGGCATTCAGACAGTTGCCGCCGGCGTGCTCACCGTGGTCGCCGGGGTGATCGCCGGAATCATGTCGCGAATCGAGCTGGTGGCCAGTGGTCTCAACCGCTTGGGCCTCGTCAGTGACGAGACCATGCGTGGGATCGAGGCACGCTCCGCCAGTGCCCGGCAGGCTGTCAGGGATCTCGCCGCCCAGACGGTGGACTATGGCAGGCAGACGCTCGAGGCCGGCAAGGATGCCGTCACCGCCTTCGATAACAGCGGCAAGGCCGCCAAGCGGTCGGCGGAAGAGACGAAGAAGGCCGCCGACCAGCAGAAGGAGGTCAGTGCCACCGCCGTGGCGTCGGCGATCAGCATCGCCAAGGCGGCGGCGGACAATGCCCAGCGGCAGAAGAAACTGCGCGACGAGATTCGCGCGACCGAGCTGGAGATCGCCAAGTACCAGCAGCGCCTGAAGGACGACCTCTCTGGCGAGTACGCCCAGAAAGTGCAGGCCCTGGAGGGCAAGCTATCGGGCCTCAGGATCGAGCTGGCCGGTGTGACCCGCGAGGCGAACAACAACGCCCGCGCCATGCAGGACGCCGCCGATGCCATCGGCATGACCCTGGAGGAGCTGCGCACCGGCGTCAGCGACAGCGCCGCCGAGGCGATCGAGGGCTTCGAGACCCTGGCCCGCTCCGGCGAGCTCACCGGCGAGCAGCTTCAGGACGCCTTCCAGGCCACCTGGGAGAACCTCGACAGCCCCGAGGCGCGCGAGGCCTTCCTCGACAACATCCGCGAGATGGTCGATGACGGCGTGGAGGGCGCCGGCCAGTGGCTGGCCGCTTGGCAGGAGGCCTTCAGGGGCCTGGAGGAGGGCAGTGACGGCGCGGTCGATGCGCTGAAGAAGGTCAGCGATGCCGCCAAGGAGTCGGCGGAAGAGCAGGAGAAGAACGCCGAGGCCGGTAACAGCGTGCGTCTCAGCCTGCAGCAGATCCAGGGAGCCGCGGCCAATGCCGCCGGCGGCGTGCGCGCCGCCTGGAAAGCCGTGGCGCAGCAGGCCCGTGAGGCGGCGGCAGCCGAGAAGGAAGCCGCCGACAGCAGCCGCGATCATGCCGATGCCGTGGATGAGCAGACCCGCGCCATGGAGCGGGCCGAGCAGGCCAGCCAGCGCCTCAACGACTCGCTGGAATCCAGCATCGCCAGCATGCAGGAGCAGCTTGCTCAACTGGAGGGGGACCAGGCGCGCGTGCAGGAGCTGCGGTATGACCGCCAACGGCTCGAGCTTCAGAACCAACTGAACGCGGCCCGCGCCGCCGGCGACGAGGACGCACAGCAGGCCGCACGCAAAGCGCTGCGCCTGGCTGATGAGATCCACCAGAAGCGTCTCGACAATATCCGCGCCGAAGAGCGTGAGCGCGAACAGCTGGCCGTGAATCAGGCGCGTGAAGAGCAGCGCCGGGTGGCCACCGGCACCCAGCCAAGCACGGCCAGCCAGCCTCAGCCCGCTACCCCTGCCCAGCCTACCCAGCGCATCGCCATCGACATCACGAGCGAGACCGGTACCGCCACCGTCTATGCCGACAGCCAGAGCGAGGCCGATGCCCTGCTCGCGGCCCTGGGCCGAGACGCCAAGCGCGTGCACTGACCGAGGATCCCCATGATCACCCTGAGCTATCCCAACGACGGGGCCGGCGGCGTCATCACGCTGCCGGAAGATCTCGCCTGGCCGGACGAGTTCGACTGGAGCCCGGTGGCCGCCGCCGAGCAGCGCACCCTGAGCGGCGCGCTGATCATCCACCACAGCACCCGCCAGAGTGGCCGCCCCATCACCCTGGCAAGCCAGGGCGCGAGTTGGTTCCCCCGCGCTCAGGTGCAGGCCCTGCAGGCGCTGCTCGAAGCGGTCGCGCCGATGACGCTCGACATCCACGGCCGACCCTTCGAGGTGACCTGGCGCCGGGCTGGCAACGCTCAGCCGCTGGAGGCCACACCGGTTTACCGCCTCGCCGACCCCGACGGCACCCATCCCTATCTCATCACCCTGCGGTTCCAGGAGATCTAGCCCCATGCCGATCCTGCAAGGCGACATCAAGCTCCTGAAAAGCGAGCGCATGACCGACAACGCCGACGGCGGCGGCCGGATCACCGGCAACGTCATCACCGATGGCCAGAGCAACGAGATTTTCAACGACGTCTCGGATCTCGACCGCGTCTACGGTCGCACCAGCCTGCGCAAGGTCTTCGGTGCGGTAGAGACCGACGACACCGATCTGTACTTCGGCAGTCACGTCATCATCGACCAGGCCCCGGACGACCCCAACGTCAGCGTGCTGGCGTTCTCCACCGACTCGGCCACAGATGAGCGAGCCGGTGCTCGCAACCGGGTCGAGGGCTATGTGGTGGCCGGGCCCCTGACCCGGATGCGCCTCTACGGCGACCAACTCGAGGGGCAGCGTTCGCTGCTGGCGTACCAGCGGGTCGGCGAGACCCCGCCCGACATCGGCGACGTGCTGCTGCTCTCCACCGATCCCGATGCCGGCGAAGAGCAGTATGTGCGCGTCACCAGCGTCGAGACGCAGGATCAGGTGTTCACGGATACCGAGGGCGATTTCACCCGGCAGGTGGTCACCATCGGGATCAGTACCGCGCTCACCCGGCGGTTCTATGGGCATGAACCGCGCCGTTACTCCAACATTCAGCCGGCCACGCTGCTACGCCAAACGCAAATCGCCGATGCCGCGCAGTATTTCGGCGTCAGCAAGTTGGCCATGGCCGCCAGCCTGGGGGCCAACCAACTCAAGGTGAACAGCGTCTATCAGCCTATCGTGCCCAGCACCCAGACCGAGAGCCCGGTCGTGGATGTGTCTATCGGGGGGCAGGTAGCGGTCGAGGTGGATAGCGGCGGAATCAGCCACGAAATCCCTCAGGTGGCCGAGACGCAGCGCATCGAGGTGGCGGTGAACAACCGGGGGTATTCCTACACCCGCAGCCTCCAGCCCCTACCGGCCCCCGGCACCGTGGTGGTGGAGTACCTGGCGCTGGGCAAGTGGTACACCCTGCGCGACGAGGACGGCAGCGGCGAGCTCACCGGTGCCGGCACCGGCCAGGTCAACTTCGCCACCGGCAGCGTGTCGATCACCCTCCAGGCCCTGCCTGATGTCGATAGCGCCATCCTGATCTATTGGGGCACCCCGGTGCACTACGTCGACCGCGCCGGCTACCAGGTGCCGTTCGCCACTCCGAGCCTTCGCTACACCCTAAACTACGGCGGTGTGGTGCCGGGCAGCATCACCGCCACCTGGCTCAGCGGCGGTGTGGAGAAGACCGCTACCGACGACGGCCAGGGTGCCCTGACTGGCTCGGCAGGTGGTGCTTGCATCTACGGTTTCCGCGACACCGTGAACGGCGACCGTGTGGGCGAGGTGTGGCTCCAGTTCAACGACGGCGAATGGCCCGATGCCAACAGCAACGTGGTGGTCGACTACGAATACGGCGATGCCGACACCGAAACTTTCAACCCCAGCAAGGACGGCAGCGGCTTTGTTCAACTCCAGCTTGCCGGGGCGCCGATCCAGCCCGGTAGCGCCACCTTCGAATGGAAGGTGCTGCGCGAGGACGTTCTCAATGAAGGGGCCAAGGATTGGGATTGGGGGTATGACTACGACGCTTGGAACGCGGGCGGTGCCCCCGGCAAGTTCCTGGACGACGCCTGGGAGGAGCGCCGCGACGATTCCCGCACCATCACCTACCGCTGCCGCGACGATGGCCAGGGTGGCCTCCAGGGCTTCGCCGGGACCATCGACTATGATACCGGGCTGGTGACGCTGGAGGTCGAGAAGGTCCATGAGGTCACCTCCTGGGAGCGCACCAGCGAGGACCCCGGCCAGGACGAGGACGTCAATTGGAAAGAGTCGAGCGTCACCGATACCTTCGAGGATGGGGCGGCCGTCATGGCCCGCTACCAGCCGCAGGTGCTGGCCGCCACCGAGGACAGCGTGTCCAAGAGCCCCAGCCCCCTGAAAGTGGACCTGCTGCCGCTGCTGCAAGATCGCATCGTGCCGGGCACGCTGCGCCTGACCTTCCGGGGCTCCACCTTCGAGGACCGCGACGGCAGCCTGTACCGTGACGTTGATCCTGACACCGGGGCCGGCATCTACAGCGGGACCGTCGACTACACCCGCGCCAGTGTCGTGCTCGAGGATTGGGGGGAGGGCGGCAGCAACCAGGTTGGCATCGCCAGCCTGGTCACCGTCTATGGTGACTGGACCGTGCTCGGGGCCGCCTTCCGCACCCCTGGTAGCCCGGTGCAGGTCGGCGAACTGACGCTGCTGGCTACCGCTGCCAACGGCGAGCTTCTGACGGCACAGGCCGACTTTTCCGGTGCCGTGACGGGCAACGACATTGCCGGAACCATCGACTACAGCACCGGCATCGTGAGTGTGAGGTTCGGGGCCCTGGTGGCCGATGCCGACCTGACCACTGAAGAAAAGCAGGAGCCGTGGTACGACCCGGCCAACGTCGATGGGAGCGGCAATATCTGGAAGCCGCGTTACGTGCTGCCGAGCACCGCCCGTTTCAACACCGTGGTCCTGACCTCACTGCCCCTGAACGCCGAATTGCTGGGCCTTGACCCGGTGCGCCTGCCGCCTGACGGCCGAGTACCGATCTACCGCCCGGCCAACGTCGCTGTGGTGCACCATACCGACAAAACCCCGTGGCCGATGGGTACCACTGTCGGCGACACGCTCGACGTGGGCCGCACCCGCCTGGCGCTGCTACATATCGAGGACGCCGAGGGCACCCGGCTGCCGGAGGAAGATTACAGTGCCGACCTGAACGCCGGCACGGCGACCCTCGACGGGGCGGCCGACCTTACTAGCTATGTCGAGCCCCTGTTCGCCGTGCACCGGGTCGAGGACATGGTTCTGGTCAGCGATGTGCAGATCAACGGCACGCTGACCCTGGTGGGGCAGCTCTCTCACGACTACCCGGCCGATGAAACCCTGGTGTCCTCAGCCCTGATTGGCGGCGACCTCCAGGCTCGTGTAGCGGGTCTCTTCGACCAGACCACCTGGACCGGTGAATGGTCAGACGAGCTTATTGGCGACGAGACCACTGCCGAGTTCAACGACACTGCCTACCCGATCCAGGTCACCAACCGAGGCACCATCACCGAACGCTGGGCGCTGATCTTCACCAGCAGCACTTCGTTCCGGGTGGTTGGTGAGAGCGTGGGCGAGATCGGCACCGGCAACATCAACGAAGAGTTGGCCATCCACAACCCCAACACCAACGTGCCTTATTTCACCGTTCCGGTGCTGGGCTGGGGGACCGGCTGGGCGGCCGGCAATGTGCTGCGCTTCAACACCATTGGCAGTCACGCCCCCATCTGGTTGGCCCGCACCGTAATGCAGGGCGAGGCCCAGGGCAATGACTTCGAATTCCGACTTCAAGTTCGCGGCAACGTGAACGCCGACCCGCAGTAAGGAGACAACGACATGTCCGACCCGATCCGCGTTTACGACAGTGGTATGCAGGGAGCCCCTGTTTTGATGACCCGCAGCTTAGGATCACTGAAAGAGGTCCTGGAGCAGGTGCTGGTGAACGGTTTTAACGCCTCCCCTGCCGACGACCTGACCTACGACGCCGAGGCAGGGGAAGGGGTCCTTCTTTTTTCTGGGGGGCACGGCTTTGTTCTTCATCAAGTGGTAGAGGTCAGCGGTGCCAACGAGACCGAGTGGAATGGACTGTGGAAAGTGACCGGGGTGGAGAACACCACTGTCCGTTTCTCCATGGACAGCGTGCCGGCCGGTAACGCTACGGGCAGTTTGGCGGTAAAGACCGCTTCCGCAGGGTGGACGATGCCTCACGAATCGTCCGATGGCTACCGGGCCATATTCCAGCCCTCAGAGCCATCAAGTCCCTGCTATTACATAGATAACAGTGATTGGGAGACTGCCCCATGGGGCTATAAAAATGAGGACATTCCTCAGTCATACCTGCGCGGTTACCTTTCCGCCACTGACATCGACACCCGCCTTGGAGAGTTTGGCGACGGCGGTTTAAGTCAGGATACCTACGCCGCCTATACCTATTACGATTTTCCCCGGCACTGGAGGATCGTGGCCAATAGCAGGTTCGTGTGGATGCTCATTTCCGACCCTGACCCCGAGCAATCAAGCATCGCAGACCAGTGTGTTGTCATTGCCTTTGGCGACGTGGCCAAAGGCAGGCCCGGCTGTCAGGATGCGTTTATTGGGTTGATGGAAACCGGCGAGAATGATGAGTCCCCAGAAAATTACATGGGGTATTTTAACAACTCGACATATAAGCGAGTTTCTCGTGGTCTGGGAGGGCGAGGACTGAGTCTGGAAATGCGCGTACTGTCCTATGCCTCTTCCCTTGGAGATACTTATGTTGTGCCAGATACGGGTGACAATAAAGCTCGCCTCGAACTGGAGCTTCCGGTACTAGCAAAAATAGCCGGCGGCGGCTACGTCCCGGTAGGTGTCATGCCGGGGCTTGCCAACTGTCTCTCGGGGATGTTGTACAACGATAACACTACTATCGAGGTCGAAGGACGCACCTATTGGGTCTGGCTCTTTGCGGGTACTACCAGCTCCGACTACTACGACAGGAACTCTATGGCGCTGATCGACATTACCGGACCGTGGCACTAATCAGGAGGCGTGAGCATGCCCATAACGTACCCCCCCTCCTCGGGTTATAGTTTGGTAAAAGCGCCGATTGGGGCGCTTGACCCCCTCAAGGCCGGTTATTCTGCCCTTGCCATCAACCGGTCTCCCGGGTTGGCATCGAACAATCGGTTCCAGACTTTCACGATGGAGTTTTATATCTTCCTCAGGGATGCCGAGGGAGAAATTCTTACGTCACAAACTATCGGGTCTCCCTCGAGCCGCGGCATATATGTCCGGCGCATACCTGATGGACTCAGAATCTATGTCGATGATGAATGGCTAGACACTGGTACCATGACCAAGGAGCAGTGGCATCACGTGGCCATCGTCCACGCCTACTATGACCATCTCAGCGTGTACTTGAATGGGGTGCTGTCTTCCAGCTCGCCAGTCAGCGCCCTTTACACGGATGAGAACAACTTCCTGTCGGCTGACTCCCTCGGTTATTACGACCGAGCCGATGTTGACCTGGCCAATATCCGGGTGTGGGACGTTGCTAGAACTGATGCCCAGGTTGCGGTGGACAAGGACACGGATTATGGCCTGGAGGAGCCTGGCCTCTTGTGGGCCATTTCTTTGGACACCGATGCATCCACTATGGATGCCGAGGTGGGGAATGGCGTGTATGCCGTGCTGGGCAACAATGTAGTTGTCGAGGCGTCCGTCCCATCTGACTTTTCCGAGCCGGTGGAATCCCCACCCAATGACCACACAACTTCGGTACTGGCTGAACCCGAGCCAGAGTCCTATCCTGGCCAGATCAGCGGTACCGTGACCGTGAAGGGCGACCCTGCCGCCCAACGGGTGTTGGCCTTCGTGCGCTCGACCGGCAAGAAGGTGGCCGAAACCACCAGCGCGGCGGACGGCAGCTACACACTGACCGGGCTGAACCCCGAGGTGGCCCACTACGTGGTCGCCCTGGATAAGAACCTCGAGTACAACGGGGTGATTGCTGACAATATTGTGCCAGAGGTGCCGGCATGATCGACTTGGCCCTGTCCATCAAGAATGCCCGACTCCAAGCCATTGCTGATGCCGTAGACGCGGGCGGAGAGGGAGCAACTTTCACGTTCTACACTGGTTCACGACCGGCCAACGTGCAGGAGGCCGCCACGGGTGATGAGCTAGTGGTCTTGCCAGTCCCGGTGCCCTTCGCTGAGGCGATCCAGAATGGTGTGCTGACGGGCAAGGCAATGCCCAAGACCATGGCCACCGGGGGTGGTGAGGTCGGGTGGGGCAGATTACGCGATGCTGCCGGGGTTGCAGTGATGGACCTGGATGCAGGTGCCGAGGGCAGTGGGGCCCCTGCCACTCTGCCTGCCACGCAACTCTATGCCGGCATGCTGATCGAGGGGGTGTCCCTGGTCCTGGCTGAGCCATAACGAGGAGGCCCCATGGCCAAGGACTTGCCGCTGTGGCAGTCGCTACCCGAGTACGACCCTCAGGCCGTGAACCTTGATTTTTCGGCTCGCGACGTAGTGCCCTATGTGGCCCCCTACGAGGCCCCGAGCGCCGGGTCGGTCAACCTGGACTTCTGGGGCGACTACGAGCCCGGCGAGCCCCTGGACCTGCGCCTGGGCTTCACTGCGACCGTTTATCGGTACGAGCCGCCAGGTGCCGGGTCGGTAGACCTGGCATTTGACGGTGACTACACAATCCCCGGGGCTGGGTCGGTAGACCTGGCGTTCGGCGGCCAGGCAGGAGACACCCCCGAGCCGGCCACGCCGCTGACCATCGACGCCACCCTGCCGTCCGTGGGGGTCTACGCCCGCTTCGAGGTGCGCAACACCCTGGCCATCCGGGTGACGATGCCCCGGACGCAAGCCAACATCCACCTGGCCAATGACATCAACGTTTGGCGCGGTCCCATGGCACAGGCCGGCGACCGCACACAGCGGGGGGTGACCTCGCACGCCATCACGGCCGGGCGCTACGGCGAGAGCGACCAGCGCCGCCGCCAGGTGACCAACCGTTACCAGCAGGGGGCTTGGCGCAAGAGCGGCACCCGTCAGACGTCTCGTGGCATGGCGGATCGTCACGCTACCCGGCGAGTGGTGTCGGAGAAGTCCGCCCGTCAGGGTCGCCAGGTAGTCGTTGATAACCGCTCGCTGCCTTTCCAGGGGCACCGACACCGTGCCTTGGCCGAGCAGGGCCAGGCGGTCGGAACGCAGCGAGGGGCGCTCAACCACTACCTGCCGTCGCGTCGTCGCCTGTGCGGCCTGCCGTTCGAGCAGGCGTCCGACATCCTGGCCCGCCAGTGGAACGACACCTGGCAGCCGGGGCAGTGGTGGCCCGTAGGATGGCGCGGCCCCTTCGAGCAGACGACCCAGCCGCCTCCGGGCACCAGTCCGCTACCGCCTGGGCCCGAGGAGCCCGAGGAGCCGGGGTTCCCGCCACTACCGGACTTCTACCGGGGCAGCCCTGACCTCAACTTCTGCGCCCCAATACCGGAGGCGCCCTATGTGCTGACCTTCGGCGAGGACCCCTGCGCCCCGCTTGATCCCGATGCGCCCATCGTCGCCCCCATCCAGAGGACCTATCTCGTGAGCAACAGCGCCTCCCTTACCCTGGTGGCCACCGGCCAGGCGCTCGCCGCCAGCGCCATCTCGGCCGCTATCGATGCCGACTCCTGGGCCTGGGAGCTGCGCGCCACCGTGCACGGGGCCGAGAGCGTCGCCGCGATCCGCGATGCCACCCAGCCCATGGAGATCGAGGCTACCCTCAACGGTCACACCTGGCGCGGCGTGCTCGATAGCTGGAGCCGTAACCGCCAGTTTGGCGAGGTGCCGACCATCACCCTCAGCGCACGCAGCCTGGCCGCCTTCCTGGCCGCACCCCATGCCGCCCCGCGCAGCTACACCGAGACCCAGACCCGCACCGCCCAGCAGCTCGCCGAACAGGAGCTGCCCCTGGGCTGGACGCTGGACTGGCAGATCGACGACTGGCTGGTCGAGCCCGAGGCCTGGCATTACACCAACCGCACGCCCATCGAGGCGATAACCGCCATCGCCAGCGCGGCCGGCGCCGTGGTGCAGGCCCATCCCAGCCAGCCGCGGCTGATCATCGCCCCGCGATACGCCGCCCCGCACTGGGCCTGGGGTGGCGCGACGCCCGACGTCACCCTGCCGCTCGACGTGCTCACCCGGCTCGGGTCCGAGGTCCGCAGCAGCGAGGCGCTCAACGGCATCTATGTCTCCGGCGAGACCACCGGCGTGCTCGCCCTCGTCAAGCGCACCGGCACCGCCGCCGGTCGGCTGGGCGAGATGGTCGTCGACCCGCTGGTCACCCGGCAGGCCCCGGCGCGCGGGCGTGGCATCGCCGTGCTCTCTGCCAGCGGCGCCCAGACCCGCGAGTCCCTGGCCCTGCCGCTCTCCGCCGACATCGCCGGCCTGCTCGAAACCGGCCAGCTGGTGCGCGTGGATCCCGACGGCGACGACTGGCGCGGCCTGGTTCGCGCCGTCAGCCTCAACGCCCAGCTGCAGGGCGACGCCCTGACCATCGACCAGAGCGTCGAGCTCGAACGCCACCTCGAGGAGATCGCCTGATGGCCCGCAACCTCTACCGCCAGTTCCTCGACCTCATCCCTCGCGACCCCCTGCTGGTGGGCGAGGTGACCAGCCACAACAGCGACGGCACCAGCACCCTGCAGCTCCCCGGCGGCGGAACGCTCCGCGCCAGGGGGCAGAGTGTGGCCGTCGGGCTCAAGGCCTTCGTGCAGGCGGGGGAAGTGAAGGGGGAAGCGCCGGCGCTGACGGATGTGACGGTGGAGGTTTGAGGGAAGCAACTCCCTGTAAGTCATTATTTATTTCTTAATGCAATTAAGCCTTAAGTTGTTTATGTATACCTCTAGGCTTAGTGGCACGCTTTCGCCATGTTTTTATTCAAATGCTATAGAGGTCTCATTGATTCTGTTTATCGCCGTTTTTATTTCTTCTTCGTCAACTTTTTCATCAGGGATATTGTTAGATGCGTTTATTTTCAAATGAAGAAGATATACAGCTCCGATCAGATCTCTCGCTTCAATGGTGCCAGCTTTGCCAATGGCTTCAAAATGGAGATTGATGAAATCAAGGTATTTTATGCACTTTCCGTATGCGGTGTTTTTGCTCCCTGATGTTATTAAGGGAAGAATTTTACAAAGCGCATAGTACGAGTGGGTGGAATTTTTGTTCATCCATTTGATGTTATTTATTGTCTGTGTTATATCAATCCCTATATGTTTGTAATTTTGTTCTAAGTCTTCGCAAAGCAAGTAAGCTTCTTTCCTCCTCCATTCTCCGACCTGTTCCTTTGTCATGTGTAATGCTTGTAGGGCGACTAGTAAAAGACCAAAAGTTGAAACGCCAGCAAGAGAGACTTCTGTGAAGTTCGCCAAGCTGAATATGAGAATTGATAATGCTGCAACGACTACAAATGTTGACGTTTTCCACGCTTTCACCAATCCTTTGGTAATCGAACCCATCGTCATTCACCTTCCCCCTATGTGCGGCCGCTTCGCTCTCTTCACCGACCCCCCAGCCGTGACCCTGCGACTGGGCCTACCCGACCCCGAAACCAGTTGGGCGCCTCGGTACAACATTACGCCCGGCACCTGGATCACCGGCGTACGCCGGCGAGAGCCTGAAGACGAGCCTACCATCGATGACTTGTGGTGGGGCTACCGACCGAGTTGGGCTGGCGGCGATGCGCCGCAGCCAATCAACGCGCGTGTCGAAACCCTGGCAACCAGCCGTTACTTCAAGGGAGCCTTTCGCCAACATCGCTGCCTGATCCCTGCAGACGGGTGGTTTGAGTGGTTGCCTACTGCCAGCGGTAAGCAGCCTCACTTCATCTGCCGCGAGGATCGCGAGCTGCTGTTCCTCGCCGGGATCTGGGCCGACTACGCCGATGGGTCGGCCTGCTGCGCAATCATCACAGAGCCGGCCCGCGGTATCGCCAAGGAGATCCACGACCGGATGCCTCTGGCACTGGCCGACAACAGCCTCGATGCTTGGCTCGATCCCGAGCTCCATGAGCGCGATGCGATCCGTTCTGCGGTCCATCACCTCGACATCGACCTAGTCACCCACTGGCCTGTCAGTACCCGGGTCAACCGGCCGGGGAATGATGATGCAGTACTGATCGAACCAGTAGATCAGTAGAAGACCGCGGCTTGCTTTACTCAAGATACTCTGAGGCCGTTGCCTTCAGCGCCTCGCGGTGCTGGAAGAGATCGCTGACCCCACCAATTTCCACCCGATTCTCCTGCTTGTTCTGGAAGAACCCAACACGCATCACGCTTTTGGCATTGAAATGAAAGCGGCAGATAGGTTTGCGGTTGTTATCGTCCAGTAGCACGGCGCAGTAGGACTTGGCATCGCGCATCGTGATCCTGCCGATGTCGATCTGCTCTGCCAGGATTGATCGCACAATGTTGTAAGCGTCGATTTCTTCCTGGGTTGTGACGATTCCATCGTCGTCGGGTTGCTGCTCTTCGCTTGGGGACTGGGTGACGGGCATGGCGTTGGCGGCTTCCACATCGTTGCTCGCCAGTGCACCTCTGAGGCGCTGCGCGACCTGCTCCTTCACATAGAGCGTGCCAGCCTCTTTGATGATGGGGGTGAACTCCTCGATCACTTGTCGAGTCTGTCGTCCTTCGTAGATCTTTCCCGCGATGAACTTGACGAACTCTTCCGGGACTTCGCGGAACACCTCATCGATGGCTCTTTTCGCCAGGTTGGTGTACTTGAGGCGGTTCGCCGTGCTGAGTATGGCATCGACATCGAAATTCGGTTTGGTGAATTTCTGCAGCTCGTCGATGTCCTGGTCGTTGAAGTCAGCGAGATCAAAGGTGAAGAAGGGGCGAGTGTCGAGCTTGTTCTCGAAGTCGAGGTCAGAATAGAAGCGATACTCGAACCCATTTGTCAGAATGGCAAATTTTGCATCAGTGCAGGCGAAATACCGATACAACTGGTTGTACTGCACGTGAGAAAGGTCGGTGCCCAGCGGTTTGCATTCGACCAGGATCGACAAGCTTTCATTCGCCCTGATGGCATAGTCAACTTTTTCGCCTTTCTTTGTGCCGACGTCAGCGGTGAACTCCGGTACTACCTCTCGAGTGTCGAAGGGGTCGTACCCCAGCGCACCGATGAAGGGCATCACCAACGCGGTTTTCGTTGCCTCTTCATTTTTGATGTGGTTCACCTGATCTTGGCCTCTCCGAGCGATGCCGGACAGCTTGTCACCTAGTTCCATGGTTAGTCCCTGCCACTTTCGTTATATGCGATATGAGGTCCACTTAGCCTAGACCCGTCTCTGAAGCAGCACAAAGGTACGAAAGTGGGTAAGGCAAATCGCTGCGGAAATTTGTCAGCAATCTCGCACAAGAACGTGCGCTATCTCGCCTGTCTGAGGGGGCTGTGGATCCCCTAGGTTGAAGGCGTGACGCTTCACAGCATGCGATCCCTCCGGCGACGGGGTTGCCGCCACGGACGGCTCACTGCGTCATAACGGCATGGACCGCACCACCTGGCCAGGGACGGCCAACATAGAGCTCAGAGTGAGAGGCCAACGTCGTGAACGCAACGTAGTGGATAGAGTCCATGTAGGCGCATTCCCTCTCAATCATGGAGCTATCTCATGGACGTGATCCGCATCATCCTCGCCATTCTGCTGCCCCCGGTAGGGGTCTTCCTCCAGGTCGGCCTCGGCCTGCATTTCTGGGTCAACATCCTACTGACGCTAATGGGCTACATTCCCGGTATCGTGCATGCGGTGTGGATCATCGCGCGTAGGTGACAAGGCGCTGGGCCTTGCGCTCGGCTAGCATCCTGACATGCTACTCGACCAGCCGACTCCTCGGCGGCCGGCTCCGGTAACGGGGGGCCGCCAAGGACGGTGCACCGCGTCATACCGGCATGGATCGCACCACCTGGCCAGGGACGGCCGTCTGATCCTTCGCCACCCGCCACACTCCCTCCTCGACATCCTGACTTCGCTCCAGCAGGTACACCGGCGAGCCCGGTTGCCAGGATCCCGCATCGTGATCCATCTCGCTCAGCCGAACCCGCCCGCTGACCAATCGCCTCTGCCAGATGACGTGATAATCGACCAGCCGATTCCCCGGCGGTCGCTTCCGACACAGGCTCACCCAGCCCCGGCGCTCGAGGTGTTTGCGCCATTGGGTGATGCAGAGGAGGGTGGCGCCGTCCATGATCTATGTGGGAAGAAAGTTATATTCACCCTCGAAAGCGTTGACCCCAAGAATGAGCCGATCACTTCCACCAGGGATGGTGACCAGGACACTCCCGTTGCCCGCCATTCTGGCGGCAATTTCTCGTACTTGGCGCGGGTCGCTCGGGGCCTTTACCATGAGACGCCCAATTCTGTGGAGCGGCTCTTGGTCGATCCTGACCACGAGACGCTCCTCATTAACCGCTTCGAGAAGCCGATCTTCATTGCCTGACCATCGTCTTCCATCAAGTGAGCGGTCAGCAAACTGCGCCACTATAAACTGCGAGTAGTCGATGTCGCCTCCGACATCCTCATCGTATGTCGACTCATAATCGACGAAACAGGGAAGCCCGCCAATCTTGATGTCGCATTGCTCTATTGCACTGCCAACATCCAGCGGTGATGTGAGTGTAGTGGCAAGCTGCGAGCTGCTGCTCACTAGCCCTACAGCAATGATCAGGCAGCCGGCCGCCTTCTTGAGCCAGGCCTGCATCTCGTCTACCGATAAAAATTCCTTTCGTTTCACGCTGCCGCCTCTCCTATCGGAAGCCACATTGAAAGCCCCACAGTATCACCACACAGGATGGCGGATCGTACCCTCTGCGTTCTGGCGACATCGCCTGGTCATCATTACCGCCAGCTAAATGCCGCTGTAACCGGAGAGCTGGGTGATCACCAAGCCGCCCAATATTAGCAGGGTGACAGCGATGCAGAAGATGTCTGCGAGTTCGATGGGCATTCGCTGAGGTAGAGCAGCCATCCCAGGCATGCGAGTGCATGGCGAAGATCAGCGGCCGGGCTTCACCGCGTCGAGCAGCTTGTCCAGCAATTGCTGTACTTCCTCGACACCGCTTCGCCTGGCGAAGATTAGAAGGCCGAAGATCTGAAGAATGCCGATCACCACAGGGGCTGCCCAGTTGTCCATGTTGCCGAGGATATGGGCATTCAGCAGTACCAGGCCGGCCAGCACGAACAGGAAGCGCTCTTCCTTGAGCTTGTCTTTGACGGCGTCGAGTTCCTTGTACGCCTCTTCAGCCGCCATTGCGGACTTGCTGTAGGCGTCGCTTTCATCGGTGCCGTCATTGCTACTGGACTCTAGCTGATCAAACTCGCTGTTCGACTCGCTCGGCATCAGGAAACCTTTGCTTGTACTCGGCCACGACGTCTTCCTGGGGGATGTCGATGCCTTTGACTCCAGGGAAGTAGTTGCGGTGCCACGCCCCGGCAGGCTCATGCGTGATCTCGACGAGCCGGTAAGGGTTCATGCGGGAGAGTCGTTCTACGGCATCCACGATGATCTGGTGCTCAGGGGATCCATAGGGGACATCAGGGACGCGATGGAACACGTTCTTGATAGGTCGATCCCCGAAGGCCGAGACATGCTGGTATACCACCGGAAGGACCGGACCGTAGCCCCATGCCTCAAACGCTTCATCGCCTACTAGCGGCTCCCCATGCCTGCCAGAGTGCAACATGTGAGCGATATACAGAATTTTCTGGAGCTGCAGGTTGGTAAGTGTCCAGCCAGAGGAACTGCATGCCAGCTTGGCAGCCTGCAAAGCAGTGATAGCCATGATGCACCTCCCGTTCGCTGGTAAACCTGCCTCAAAGGTGAGGGACGCGGAGCTTAAATGCAAGGAGGCGAATTTTCAAGACGACGCAGCTCCTTAGGCCTTGCGAGACATCACCCTCAATTCTGGAGCCAGTCATGCCGGAGGCCGTCGATGCACCTGCCCGGAGCGTCTGCTTTGGTCTTGCGCCATTCTCCACACCCCATCCGCGACATCTATCCCGCGCATGAATAGGTAGGCTGGAGTACCAGGCTGCCACCAGGCCTCGTCCCGCTGATCCGCTAGACGCACCCGCCCGGATACGAGATGGCCGCGCCAGATCAGGTGGTATTCGATGAGCCGGTTGCGTGGTGGTGGTGCCCGGCGAATGCCGGTCCAGCCCTGGCGCTCGAGGCGTTTGCGCCATTGGGTGATGCGGAAGAGGGTAGCGTCGTCCATGGGGCAACGATGCCGGTGCGGTGCCGGACAGGCAATCAGCTGTAGGGGAGAGCTGGTAAAACCTCCTCGGCGCGCCCCGCCACACCGTTGTTTCATGTGCTGTATATATCGACACCCCCATGAAGTGAATCCTCAACGTTGGCATGGGGTTAGGAGAGGGCCGAGGTAACACTGGCAGTGTTGAGGTCAGCGGTTCGATCCCGCTAGGCTCCACCAACCATCTTCATGAAAACGCCGCCTGAAGCCCTGCTTCAGGCGGCGTTTTCGTTGGTGCGTGCCCCTCTGCCTCCTGACGGGGCCGCGGGGCGTGAGGGGCCAGCCTTCCTGCGGCGGTCACATCGTTTGTTACGAATGACGAACAGTGCAGTACCCTGTAGCTGGACCGGTCATCAGGGAGAGGCCATCGTGGGGTTTCGCTTCCAGCGTCGCATTCGTCTCGCACCCGGTGCGCGACTCCTTACCTCCAGGCTGCGTCCCGGGCTCTCGGTCGGCCCGCCCGGTATCCATCTGTCCCTGGCAACCGGTGAAGGCGGCGAGGAACTGCCGGTGCAGCTCGACATCGCCGCCAGCGGGGAGATCCGCTACCGGCATCCCGATGGACGCCGCCTTCCCGATGTCGAGGCCCGGGCGCTGCGCCGCCAGGGCGAGGCGGCGATACGCGCAGCGCTCGAGAGCCACTGCGAGCAGCTCAATGCCGCGCTCGACCGGCTCGAGCACCTGCACGAGCAGACGCCGCCACCGGAGGCGGCCGGCTATCAGCCGCGCAACTACCCGGTGCCTCCTCCCGCGCCGGTGACCCTGGAACGGCCCGACTGGCGGCATGCCCTCTGGCCGGGGGCCCGGGCACGGCTCGAGCGGGAGAACGCTCGCCGCGAGGCGTCGCATGCCGAGGCCTATCGTGCCTGGGAGTGGGAGAAGGCCCAGTTCGATGCCCGCGAGTTCGAGCGTCAGCAGCGCGAGGAGGTGGCGGCCTGGAACGACCCCGAGGCCATGCAGCAGACGCTGGCCGAGCGACTTGACGAGCTCGACTGGCCGCGCGAGACGCTGGTCGACTTCGAGCTGAGTGACGACTGCCGCACCATTGCCCTGGACATCGACCTGCCGGGCGAGGAGGAGATGCCCGACCGCTACTGGACCATGCCCGCCAAGCGCCTCAAGCTCTCGCCGCGCAAGCTCGGCGCCACGCGACAGCGCGAGCTCTACCGGCGCCACGTGCATGGCGTGGCCTTCCGGGTGCTGGGCACGGTCTTCGCCCGCCTGCCGGGCATCGAGCACGTGCTGGTCTCCGGCCATCGCCGGGTCGAGGCGCCGGAGGGCAGCGAGTTGCAGGCCAGCTACCTCTTCAGCGCCAAGGTGACCCGCGAGGCGTGGGAGGGCCTCGACTTCGACCGGCTGTCGGAACTCGACCCGATTGATGCCCTGGCGGCCTTTCCCCTGCGACGCGAGATGGCCAGGACCGGCGCCTTCCGCAACATCACGCCCTTTGAACTGGACTGGCGCCGACGCTGATGCCGGGCGGCTCGCCAGCCCTCGGGCCCGCCGGGCATGGCGCCATGTCGGGCGAAGCCTGCTAGCTTGAGCTCAGGGATGACGCGATGGGGAGAGCGGCGATGGGTGATGCCTTCGAGCTGGTTGATGACCTGGGGCCCGAGAAGGTCCTCTACCTGCATGACGCGGCCACGGGCCTCCGGGCCATCCTGGTGATCGACAATGTGGCGGCCGGGCCGGCCATCGGCGGCACGCGCATGGCCCCGGACGTGAGCCTGGCGGAATGTGCACGGCTCGCCCGCGCGATGACCCTGAAGAATGCGGCCGCCGGCCTGCCCCATGGCGGGGCCAAGGCGGTCATCTTCGCCGACCCCGGGATGCCGGCTGCCGACAAGGAGCGGCTGGTGCGTGCCTACGCTTATGCGCTGAAGGACGTGCAGGACTACATCGCGGGCCCGGACATGGGCACCGACGAGACCGCCATGGCCTGGGTGCATGACGTCATCGGCCGCGCCGTGGGCTTGCCGCGGGAGATAGGCGGCATCCCCCTCGACGAGATCGGCGCCACGGGATTCGGCCTGGCCGTCGCCCTCGAGGCGGCTGAGCCCTTCGTGGCCTTCCCGCTCGCCGGTGCGCGGGTTGCCATCCAGGGCTTCGGGGCGGTCGGCATGAACGCCGCGCGCTTTCTCGTCGAGCGCGGGGCGCGGCTGGTGGCGGCATCGGATTCCGCGGGCAGCCTGGCGCGAGCCGAGGGCCTCGATGTCCCGGCGCTGGTCGACTGGAAGCGCCAGGGCGGTCGCCTGGCCGAGTTCCCGGGTGGGGAGGCTGGGCCGCGGGATGCGATCATCGACGCCGAGTGCGACATCTGGATCCCGGCGGCACGGCCCGACGTCATCCACGAGGGCAACGTGGACCGGCTGCAGGCCCGGGTAGTGGCGGAGGGGGCCAACATCCCGGTCACCGAGGCGGCGGAGCGGCGGCTCGCCGAGCGCGGCGTGCTGGTGTTGCCGGACTTCATCGTCAACGCCGGCGGCGTGATCTGCGCGGCCGTCGAGCATCGTGGCGGCCGCCAGGGGGAGGCCCTCGAGAGCATCGCGGAGAAGATCCACGCCAACGTCACCGAGGTACTGCAGCGGGCCGAGGCCGCCGGCGGGCTTCCCCGTCAGGCGGCCATCGAGATGGCCCGGGAGCGCGTGGTCACCGCCATGCGTTTTCGCCGGACCTGGTGACCGGGGCGCGGTCCTCCCGCCGCCCTCCGGGGGCACTCAGTCGGGCGTGGCCTGGCCGGCGCTGAGGATGTGGTGCAGTCCGGCGCACGCCACCAGGGGGTCGTCGCAGTTGACCACGATGTCGGAGCGGGCCAGCACGTAGCTCTTGCCGGTGATGGTGTTCTCCACGACCGTGTGGGTCCCTTCCTGTCGCGTTCCGGTGAACTCGCCGATGAAGCCGGTCTCGCGCAGCGAGACGGTTTCCAGCTTGTCACCGGGCTCGATGGTGCCCTCGTGGCGCATCAGGGCCAGGCGCGCCGAGGTGCCGGTGCCGGTGGTGCTGCGGCAGATCACTCCCGGATGCACGTAGGTGGCCGAACGCGAGCGGTAGAAGTCGTCGGCCACCTGCTCCACCGGCCCCATGAAGTGCAGGAAGGGCAGCGGGCCCACGTCGCCCAGGGTGTAGTGGGAGAAGCCGCGCTCGGCCTGGATCGCCTCGACGATGCGGTGGGCGCAGTCGGCGAGCTCCCGCTCCTCGTCGCGGTTGAGGTGGAAGCCGAGCTCGGCGGCGTCCACCAGGGCGTAGAAGCCGCCGCTGTAGGCCACCGAATAGGTGACGTCGCCCAGGCCGGGGACATGGATACTGGCGCGGTAGGTGTCGATGTAGCTGGGCAGGCCCCCGCAGGTGATCGCCTCCACCACGCCGTTCTCGACCCAGGCCTCGATCTGCACCAGCCCCGCCGGTGACTCCAGCTTGAAGCGCTGGCGTCCCTCCTGCTTGGGCACCAGGCCGCTCTCCAGCACCGCCGTGGCGGTGCAGATGGTGTTGGAGCCGGAGTAGATGGGGTAGCCCATCACCTCCATGATGATGTAGCCCACCTCGGCGGCCGGGTCGGTGGCGGGCACGAGCAGGTCCACCGACATCTCGGGAATGCCGTAGGGCTCCTCCAGCAGCAGCCTGCGCAGGCCGTCGGCGTCGTCGCGCAGGTAGTGCATCTGGTCACGCACCGTGGCGCCGGGCAGGGGCTCGATGCCGCCGACCACGATGCGGCTGACATC
Organism: Halomonas sp. CKK8; assembly: GCF_029625235.1. Lineage (NCBI taxonomy): Bacteria > Pseudomonadati > Pseudomonadota > Gammaproteobacteria > Oceanospirillales > Halomonadaceae > Halomonas > Halomonas sp. CKK8. The sequence goes on from NZ_CP121193.1 coordinate 1,721,065, forward strand.
GCCGCCGGCATGGGTATCGATCAGTTGCAGGGTCAGTTCCTGGCTCATGAGTGTCCCTCGAGGGCGAAGGGCGCGCCATGCTCGTCCCACTGGCTGTCGGGGACGATCACGATCTTGCCCAGGAAGTTGCTGCCGCGGCTGACGAAGTAGCGCTCGGCCTGGTGGAGGTCGGAGAGCTTGAAGGCGGCGTGCAGCACCGGCTTGAGCTCGCCGGAACGGATCCAGGCCATCAGCTGCTCGGCTTCCTCGCGTGTACCGTGGGAGACGCCGAAGATCTGCACCTGGTAGAGGTAGATGCGCGTCCACAGGATCTCGCTGATGTTGCCGCCGCTGGCGCCGGCGATGGAGAGCCTCGGGTAGGTGCTGCGCGCCTTCATGTCCTGGATCATGGTGTCGATGAAGCGGTCGGTCATCTCGCCGCCGACCAGGTCCATCACCGCGTCGATGGGCGCGCCTCCGGTGGCCTCGAGCACCCGCTCGGCGAAGCCCTCCAGGTCGCCGCGGTCGATCACCGCCTCGGCGCCCAGCGCCTTCAGCGCCGGGGCCTTCTCCTGCTGGCTGACCGCGTAGGGCAGGGCGCCGACGATACGGCAGAGCTGGATGAGTGCGGTGCCGACCCCGCCGCTGGCCCCGCTGACGAGAATCCGTTCACCCGCGCTGACGCGGGCGGACGTCATCATGTGGTAGGCGGTCTGGTAGGAGCACATGCCCAGGGCGGCGAGCTCGGCATCGCGCAGTTCCGGGTTGGGCACGTGGTGGAACTGGTCCGAGGGCACGGCGACGTATTCGGCGAAGCCGCCGTCGGCGCCGTGGCCGTAGTAGTCCGGGGTCAGGTTGATGTCGTGCCGGGCATCCGGGTAGAGGTTGAAGTCGAGCAGGCCGCGCTCACCGATCCGCGAGGCCTCGACCCCCTCGCCCACCGCCACCACGCGCCCGGCGATATCGGCGCCCTGGATGCGCGGAAAGGTCAGGGTCGGCTCCCCGCCCATGGCAAAGGAGGTCACCTCGCCCTTCTTCACCGGGTAGAGCCCCTCGCGGGCCTTGCGGTCGGTGTTGTTCTTGGCGGTGGCCGTGACCCTCACCAGCACCTCGCCGGGCCCCGGCCGTGGGGTCGGCACGTCGTCACGGTAGACCAGTTTGTCGACGTCACCATGCCCGGTCAGCAGCATGGCGGCCATGGTGTCGGGAAGGGTCTCGCTGCTCACTGGGTGCCTCCTCTCGTCTGGGGGGATCGACTCGGGCAGACGATAGCAGACTTCCCCGTCCCGACGTCATCCCCCCGGCGGCGCGTGCGGAGGGAAGCGGCGCCAGGTCAGCCGCCGTCGCGATGCCAGAAGGGCTGCCCCACCGTCGGCGTGCTGGGGCTGGCGGTCTGGCGCTGCTGCATCAGCCCGGCCAGGTAGGCCTTGCGGCCGGCGCGGATGGCCTCGGCGAAGGCCTCGGCCATCAGCGCCGGGCGATGGGCGCGGGCTACGGCGGTATTGAGCAGCACGCCGTCGAAGCCCATCTCCATGGCCTCGGCAGCCTGGGATGGGGCGCCCAGGCCGGCATCGATGATCAGCGGCACGTCCAGGCGCCGGCGCAGGGTCTCGAGGGCATAGCGGTTCATCAGCCCGCGACCGGTGCCGATGGGCGAGCCCCAGGGCATCAGCGCCTGGCAGCCGGCATCGCGCAGGCGCTGGCAGAGCACCAGGTCGTCGGTGCAGTAGGGCAGTACCTTGAAGCCCTGGTCGAACAGTTCCCTTGCCGCCTCCAGCAGGCCGAAGGGGTCCGGCTGCAGGTTGTAGTCGTCGCCGATCACCTCGAGCTTGATCCAGGGCGTGTCGAAGAGCTCGCGGGACATCTGCGCGAGGGTGATCGCCTCCCGGGCCGAGCGGCAGCCGGCGGTGTTGGGCAGCAGCCGGCAGCCGCTGTCGCGCAGGATCTGCCAGAAGGCGTCGCCGTCGCCGGCGGCGGGGTTCTGACGGCGCAGGCCCAGGGTGACCATCTCGCAGCCGGCGGCCCGGATGGCCTCCTGCATCACGGTGGGCGAGGGGTAGAGGGCGGTGCCGAGCAGGAAGCGGCTGGCGAAGGCCTCGTCATACAGCGTCAGGGTATCGTCGTGCAGCGCGTCCATCAGCCACCTCCCACCGGGGCCACGATATCGATGCGGTCGTCGTCCTGCAGGACCCGTCCGGCGTAGGCGGAGCGGGGCACGAACTCGCCATTGACAGCCACGGCGACGCGGCGGTCGGCGTAGTGCCACGCCTGCAGGGCGTCCGTGAGCGGCGTGCCGGCGGGAAGGCGGACGGCCTCGTCGTTGAGGCGCAGAGTGATCTCGTTCATGCAGCATTCTCCTGCGGCGGGCGTGCCGCCAGAGTGTCGGCGAAGGGCCGTTCGCCGTGGCCGCGGATCCCGGCCAGCAGGTGGCAGACCACGGCCGGGGCCAGCAGGTAGCCGTGCCGGAACAGGCCGTTGGCGGTGACCAGCCCCTCCCGGTGGGTGACATGGGGCAGGTTGTCGAGGAAGGCGGGGCGCAGGTTGACCCCCTGCTCCAGGATGCGCGCCTCGGCGAAGGCCGGGGACAGGGTATAGAGGGCGCTGCCCAGCTCCAGCGAGGACTGCAGCGACACCGGCGAGCGGTCCTCGCTCTCGATCTGGGTGGCGCCGATGACGAAGCGATGCCCCGGCTTGGGGACCACATAGAGCTGGTAGCGGGGATGCATCAGCCGTACCGGGCGCGAGAGCCGGATCTCGTCGGTCTGCACGTGCAGGGTCTCGCCGCGCACGCCGCGCAGGCTAGGGTGACGCGGCCGGGCGCCCGTGCCGCGACAGTCGATGACCAGATCGAAGCCCCGGCGGCCGTCGGCGGTGATGACCTCGCCGGGGAAGGTTTCCACCGGGCAGTGGGCGCGGCACTCCCCGCCCAGGGCGCGAATCTCGTCGAGCAGGCGGGTGAGCAGGGCCCGGTTGTCCAGGTGGGCCTCGTCCGGCAGGTAGAGGCCCTGCTGGAAGCCGGGGGCCAGGTCGGGCTCCAGCCGGTGGATCTCTCGGGCGTCGAGGGGCTGGCAGGGGGCGTTGCCGCCCAGCGCGTGGTCGAGGTCGCGGCGGAACTGGGTGAGCTCGCCCAGGTCCTGAGGGTGCGCCACCATCAGGCTGCCGTGCTGCTGCCACAGCGATGAGGCGTCGAGGGCCTGGAGCCACCGCGGCCACTGGGTCAGGGCGAAACGGCCCATGTCATGGACGCAGCGCTCGGAGACGGCCGTCTCGCAGAGCGGCGCGACCATGCCGGCGGCGGTCCAGGCGGCAGCCGGTGGGGCGTCCAGGTCCCCGGCGTCATAGAGGGTGACGGCGTGACCGTCGGCGAGCAGTTGCCAGGCGACCAGGCGCCCCAGCAGGCCGGCCCCGGCGACGGCGACGTGATCGGTGGTGGTTGTCAAGATAGCGGCCATCCAGCAGGAGACATGGCTGACCAGGCGGGAAGGCGACAGGGGGCAGGCAGGCGTGACATGCCGCTTGTTCCCTCCGCAGGCATCAACCTGATCAGGTTCAACGGGTTCGGCCGTACCGATCTCAGCCCCCGTGCACGGCTTGCTGCGCGTACCGGGGCTCCCCGACAAGTCCTGCCAACTTAACCAAAGATGCCCGGGCACGCAATCTCGTCGCGTGCCCGGGCATCGAGGGAGCATCCTGTCCGGTTCAGGCGCAGTCGGCGGCCCCCTCGCCGAACATGTCGAACAGCAGCTCGCGGCCGAGGTCGGTCAGCACGAAGCGCTGCTGGTCGTTCCAGGTGGCCGCCCGGCTGGTCTCGAGGACGTGCTGGCAGGGTGCCCAGTCGCGGTCGGCTTCGCCGAGTGCCTCGAGGGCGTGGCGGTCGAGGCCGCGGTGGGGAACGGTGACCGTCTCGAGGACGTGCCCCTGGCGATAGAGCAGGGCGGCCATGTTGGAGAGGCACTGGCGCAGGCTGCGCTGCATGCCGGTGGTGCTGGGGGTGTCATGTCTCATGCTGCCGCATCTCCTGAAGGATTCTGCTGCAGCGCATTATACATGCGACGAAGGTCGATGTCATACCAAGGTCTAAGATGCCCCCGCCCGGGAATCCTGCCCGCCGGGCGGGGCGCGTCCCTCAGCCCTCCACGCGTCCCAGCAGCAGGAACTCGATCAGCGCCTTCTGGGCATGCAGGCGATTGCCGGCCTCCTGCCAGACCACGGCGCGCGGGTCATCGAGCAGGGTCGTGCTGATCTCCTCGCCGCGGTGGGCGGGCAGGCAGTGCAGGAAGAGCACGTCGTCCTTCGCCCGGTCGAGCATCGCCTCGCTCACCTGGAAGCCGGCGAAATCGGCCTGGCGCCTGGCCTGCTCCTCTTCCTGGCCCATGGAGGCCCAGACGTCGGTGGTCACCAGGTCGGCTTCCGCCACGGCCTGCTGGGGATCGCGCACGATAGTCACCCGCTCGCCGGCAGCCGCCAGGATGCCCTGGCGTGGCTCGTAGCCTTCCGGACAGCAGATGCGCAGCTGGAAGTCGAACTGCCGGGCGGCGTTGATCCAGGAGTGGCACATGTTGTTGCCATCACCGATCCACACCGCGGTACGGCCCTTCACGCTGCCGCGCAGCTCGGTCCAGGTCATCACGTCGGCGAGCAGCTGGCAGGGGTGGTAGTCGTCGGTGAGGGCGTTGATCACCGGCACCGTGCTGGCGGCGGCATACGTCTCCAGGCCCTCGTGGGAGAAGGTGCGGATCATCACCGCATCGACCATCTCCGAGAGCACCCGTGCGGTATCGCCGATGGGTTCGCCGCGGCCGAGCTGGGTGTCGCGGGGCGAGAGGAACAGCGCATGGCCGCCGAACTGCGCCATGGCGGTCTCGAAGGAGACCCGGGTGCGGGTCGAGGACTTCTCGAAGATCATCGCCAGGGTGCGGTTGGCGAAGGGCGTGTAGGTTGGCCCGTGGGTCTTCAGGCCGTTCTTGATCGAGATGGCGCGCTGGATCAGGTAGCGCAGCTCGTCCGGACCGAGGTCAAGCAGGGTGAGGAAATGGCGGGTGGCCATGGTGTCGCTCCACGGGAAAAAACGACCATCCTAGCCAGCCCACAGGGGATGCGCAACGCGACCGTCATCAGTAGAATGGCCCTCATCCACAAGGCCGACCAGCATACTCGGGTATTGCCCGGGCGCCTGACGGCCACGGTCAATCGAGGCCCGGTTCGCCGGGGCCCGGACACACGAGAAAGGGAGACGTCATGAGCACCACCGTCGAGAACATCCAGCGCCAGATCGGCGAGAACCCCATCCTGATCTACATGAAGGGCACCCCCCAGCTGCCGCAGTGCGGTTTCTCCGCCCAGACCGTCCAGGCCCTGATGGCCTGCGGCGAGCGCTTCGCCTTCGTCAACGTCCTGGACAACCCGGACATACGTGCCGAGCTGCCCAAGGTGGCCAACTGGCCGACCTTCCCGCAGTTGTGGGTCGAGGGTGAACTGGTCGGCGGCTGCGACATCGTGGTCGAGATGCACCAGACCGGCGAGCTGGAAAAGCTGGTGAAGGCCGCGGCCTCCCGTGCCCAGACCGAGGAGCCGGGCGACGAGAAGCAGTAAACGCCGGGCGTCAAGCGCCGAGCTACAAGCAACCCCCGGAGGTCTCGGCCTTCGGGGGTTGCTTGTTGACGAGATCATCACACGCCTCTGGCCGCTTGGCGCTACTCCTCCAGCCCCTGCTCCTTCTGGGCCAGGGCCCAGCCGCCCAGGTCCTTGTAGCGGTTGACCATCGCACAGAACAGCTCGGCGGTGCGCTCGGTGTCGTAGCGTGCCGAGTGGGCGGCACTGTTGTCGAACTCGATGCCCGCGGCGCGGCAGGCCCTGGCCAGTACGGTCTGGCCATAGACCAGGCCGCCGAGCGAGGCCGTGTCGAAGCTCGAGAAGGGGTGGAAGGGGTTGCGCTTGATGCCGCAGCGGTTGACCGCGGCGTTGAGGAAGCCGTGGTCGAAGGCGGCATTGTGGCCGACCAGCACGGCCCGGGTGCAGCCGTGTGCCTTGATGGACTTGCGCACCGGGCGGAAGATCTCGCCCAGTGCCTCGGCCTCGCTGACAGCCACCTGGCGGCGCAGCGGGTCATCCAGCCGGATGCCGGTGAAGTCCAGCGCCGACTGCTCCACGTTGGCTCCCCCGAAGGGGGTGACATGGTAGGCGTAGGTGGCGTCGGGGACCAGGTTGCCGTCCGGGTCCATGGTCAGGGTGACGGCGGCGATCTCGAGGATCGCATCGCGCTCGGGATTGAATCCGCCGGTTTCCAGGTCCACCACCACGGGCAGGAAGCTGCGGAATCGCTGCGCCATGAGTTCGCGGGCGATCGCCTCGCTCATGCACCTCTCCTTGTCTGGGCCATCGTGTCTCGAAACCGCGAAAGTCTAGCAGCTTGCCCTCGGCGAGTCGCGTCGCCGGTATTCGCTGCTGGCTCGGCGCGCTATAATCGCCTCCTTCGAGAACGCTACTAGAGGAGCCTCAGCATGTCCGATGTCAAGAAGGTCGTGCTCGCCTATTCCGGCGGCCTGGACACGTCCGTCATCGTCAAGTGGTTGCAGGAAACCTATGACTGCGAGGTCGTGACCTTCACCGCGGACATCGGCCAGGGCGAGGAGGTCGAGCCGGCCCGGGCCAAGGCCCAGGCGCTGGGGGTCAAGGAGATCCATATCGAGGACCTTCGCGAGGAGTTCGTGCGCGACTACGTCTACCCGATGTTCCGCGCCAATACCCTCTACGAGGGCGAGTACCTGCTCGGCACCTCCATCGCCCGCCCGCTGATTGCCCGTCGCCTGATCGAGATCGCCGACCAGACCGGCGCCGACGCCATCTCCCACGGCGCCACCGGCAAGGGCAACGACCAGGTGCGCTTCGAGCTCGGCGCCTATGCCCTGAAGCCGGGCGTCAAGGTGATCGCCCCCTGGCGCGAGTGGGACCTCAACTCCCGCGAGAAGCTGATGGCCTACTGCCAGCAGCACGACATCCCGGTAGACTTCTCCTCCAAGAAGAAGTCGCCCTACTCGATGGATGCCAACCTGCTGCACATCTCCTACGAGGGCGGCATCCTCGAGGACCCCTGGGCCGAGGCCGAGGAGGAGATGTGGCGCTGGAGCGTGTCGCCCGAGGCCGCGCCGGATACGCCCACCTATATCGAGCTGACCTACGAGAAGGGCGACATCGTGGCCATCGACGGCGTGCCGATGAAGCCCCATGAGGTGCTCGAGAAGCTCAACAAGCTGGGTGGCGACAACGGCATCGGCCGCCTCGACATCGTCGAGAACCGTTATGTGGGCATGAAGTCCCGCGGCTGCTACGAGACCCCGGGGGGCACCATCATGCTGCGTGCTCATCGCGCCATCGAGTCGCTGACCCTCGACCGCGAGGAGGCGCACCTCAAGGACGAGCTGATGCCCAGGTATGCCGAGGTGATCTACAACGGCTACTGGTGGAGCCCGGAGCGTCGCATGCTGCAGGCGGCCATCGACGAGACCCAGAAGAACGTCTCCGGCGTGGTGCGCATGAAGCTCTACAAGGGCAGTGCCACCGTGGCGGGCCGCAAGTCCGACGCCTCGCTCTTCGACGAGTCCATCGCCACCTTCGAGGACGACGCTGGCGCCTACGACCAGAAGGATGCCGAGGGCTTCATCAAGCTCAACGCCCTGCGCCTGCGCATCGCCGCCGGCAAGGGCCGCAGGCAGGACTGAGACTCACCGTCATGCCTTCTTCGACGCCGGCCCGCCGCCGGCGTCGTCGTGTCGAGGCCCATCACCCGCGAGGAGAGCACCATGTTCAAGAAGCTGTTATCCGGCCTGTTCGGCGGTGGCGAGGGCAAGTCCGGCAACGCCGCGGCCGCCGAGCCGGTGGAGTACAAGGGCTACCTGATCATCTCCGAACCCGCCGACCAGGGCGGCCAGTACCGTGTCAGCGGCTGGATCCGCAAGCCGCTGCCCGCCGCCGACGGGGAGGAGGGCGAGATGCTCGAGCACCGCTTCGAGCGCTCCGACATGCTGCCCGGCCGCGAGGCCTGCGACGCCCTGATGGTCAGCAAGGCGCAGCGCTTCATCGACGAGGTGGGCGACGAGATGTTCTCGCCGCGCTGAGGCTCGCCCTATACTTCAGGACATGCCGATCCACAGCATGATCCGGAGCCTCCATGCGCCTGCTGCACCGACCCTCGCCCTGGCGAGGGCTCTTCGCCACCGATACCTTGCCCGACCCCAGCGATTGGCCGGCGCTGCTGGCCCCGCTGGGCCAGGCCCTGGCAAGTCTCGGGCCCGCTCCCGATCTGGACGAGGCCCATGCCTGGCAAGGCCAGCTGTTGGAGGCCCTCGACCGGCTCGACCTGCCCGCCTGGCGTATCAGCCAGCTGATCAGCGACCATAACGACTGGCTCTACCGGCGCGCCATCACCCTCTCCCTGGAGGAGATGCGCGGCCAGGGCTGGGGGGCGCCGCCGGCGACCTTCTGCGTGTTGACCCTCGGCTCGGGGGCGCGCCACGAGAGCCTGCTGGCGCCGGACCAGGACAACGCCATGATCATCGCCGACTACCCTGACGATCGGCATACCGAGATCGACGGCTACTTCCAGTCGCTGGGCGAGCGCTTCACCGCGCGCCTCGACGCGGCCGGGATCCCGCTCTGCCAGGGCCATGTCATGGCGCGCTGGCCGATGTGGCGCAAGCGGCTCTCGGAGTGGCGCGCACAGCTGGAGATCTGGACCGCGGAGCGTCGCGTCAAGCGGGTCCAGCAGGCCAATATCCTGCTCGACTTCCACCCGGTCCACGGCGAGCCCGAGCTCGCCGAGGCCCTGGCCGATCGGGTGGCCCGGCTGCTCCCGGGAGCCCACCTCTTCCTCGACGAGATGACGAGCCTGCTCGATGAGCTGCCGCTGGCCCTGGACCGGCTCGGCCGGCTCAGCGGCGACGGCGAGGGCGCCCCCCATGAGCGGGCCATCAACCTCAAGCGCCAGGGAATGCTGCCGCTGGTGAATGCGGTGCGCCTGCTGGCCGTGCGCCACGGGGTACGGCCGCCGGATACCCGCTCGCGGCTGGTGGCGCTGGTGATGCTGGAGGCGCTCGACGCCGAGCATGCCCGGGCACTGACCGCGGCACACGAGCGGCTGCAGGCGCTGATGCTCGACGAGCAGCGCCGGGCCCTCATCGAGGGGCGCAGCCCCGATGGCTGGGTGGATATCGCCCGGCTTGGCGAGGAGCAGCGCCTGCTGCTGCGTCATGACCTGCTGCAGATCCGTCGACTGTTGCGCCATGCGCGGCGGCCCTGAACGCCCGCAGGCTGGCCACTAGCCGATGCCTCGGTAGCGCACAATGCCTTGCTCCTTGTTTCTTGCGCCTTATTCCGGTGGCGCCTCGGGCAGCTCCATCACCAGGCAGGCACCGCCCAGTCGCGGCGCCTCCTCGACCCACAGCCGCCCACCCAGGTGGGCGACGATGCCCCGACTGATGGGCAGCCCCAGGCCGCTGCCGCGGGGGCGGCCGCGTGTCTCGCCCCCCTCCTGGCGCTGGATCTGGTGGAACTTCTCGAAGACCCGTTCGCGCTCGTCCTCGGCGATGCCGGGCCCGTTGTCCTCCACGGCGAGGCGGTAGTGGTCCTTGTACCGCTCGAGGCGCAGCAGCACCTTGGGGTCGTCGTCGGCGGCGAACTTGCCGGCGTTGTCGAGCAGGTTGATGATCACCTGTTCGAGACGGTCCGGGTCGCCGATGACCGTCGCGGTCTCCGGTGTGATCTCGACCGCGAGGCTTACCCCGCGGTTCTCCTGCAGCCGGTGCACCGCATCCACGCTGTGGCGGGCCAGGGCCACCAGGTCCAGGCGCTGGGGCTCCAGGGTCAGGCGGCCGCTCTCCAGTCTGGCCAGGTCCAGGATCTCCTCGATCAGCCGCGAGAGCCGCTGGCTCTCGCGCACCACCACGTCGAGGAAGTGGCGGCGCTTCTCGTCGGGCAGGTCGCCGCTGTCGCGCAGGATCTCGGCAAAGGCGCGGATCGAGGTGAGGGGCGTGCGCAACTCGTGGCTGACCATGGCCACGAACTCGTCCTTGAGGCGGTCGAGCTCGCGCAGGCGTTCGTTGGCCGCGCGCAGCTCCTCGCTGGTGCGCGCCAGCTCCCGGGACTTCTGCTCCAGGCGACGGTTGACCTCCAGGGTCTCGGAGGTGGTGTCGAGGATGCTGAGGATGGACTCGAGGTTCAGGGCCTCGCCGCGCACCACCGAGTCGATCAGTACCCGCGCCGAGGCGCTGCCCAGGGAACCGGCCAGGGCCTGTTCGGCACGGGCGGTCAGTCCCGGCGGCGCGGGCTGGCTGTCGTCGGCGGCCTCGTCGGGATGGGTGGCGAAGACGCGTGCGGTGGCGGCGCCGCCCAGGTAGCGGTCGAGCAGGGCGCGCAACTCGCCACGGGTGGTCTGGCCCTGCCACAGCGTGGTCTGCACCAGGCCGGGGTGCATGGCCTCGGTGAACAGCGCCGCCTGGGTCTGCTCCAGCGGCGACTGGCGGGTGAAGAGCGAGATGCCCACCAGCAGGCCGAGGTTGGCGCCCAGGCTCCATAGCAGCGAGTGGGTATAGATGTCCCAGCCCTCGAGGCCGAACAGCGCATAAGGCTTGAGCCAGGCGAGCCCCCAGGGGCCCTGGTCGAGGAAGCCGGCATCCAGCCAGCCGGACTGGGCGAAGCCCGGGATCAGCAGGGTCCAGGCCCAGATCAGGAAGCCCGCGCTCATGCCCAGTCCGGCCCCCAGGCGGTTGGCACCCCGCCAGTACATGCCGATCAGCAGCGCCGGGGCGAACTGGCAGGCGGCGGCGAAGGAGACCAGGCCGATGGTCACCAGGCTGTAGGCGTCGCCGATCAGCGCATGGTAGAGGTAGCCGAGCAGCAGGATCAGCAGGATGGCCACGCGCCGGATGCGCAGCAGCCAGCCGGCGAGCTCGCCGCGGGTGCTCAGGTGGAGGTGGCGCGAGCGCAGCAGCAGCGGCATCACCAGCTGGTTGCTGACCATGGTCGACAGGGCGATGGTCTCGACGATCATCATGCCGGTGGCGGCCGAGAGACCGCCGATGAAGACCAGCAGCGGCAGCCCTTCCAGCCCGGCCGAGAGGGGCAGGGTGAGCACGAAGCTGTCCGGGTCGCCGCTGGCGTCGCCCAGCAGCAGCCCGGCCAGGGCGATGGGGATCACGAAGAGGTTGATCACCAGCAGGTAGAGCGGGAAGAGCCAGCTGGCGCGCTTGAGGTGCCGCTCGTCGACGTTCTCGACCACCAGCACCTGGAACTGCCGCGGCAGGGTGAGAAAGGCCAGGAACGCCAGCACCAGCATCCCCACCCAGCCCAGGGCGCCCCCGGGCACCGCTTCCAGGCTCATCAGCCGGGTGAGTTCGGGCATGGCGACGACCCGGTCTAAGAGGTCCGCCGGGCCGTTGAAGAGCACGAAGACAGTGAAGACCCCGACCGAGAGGAAGGCCACCAGCTTGACCAGCGACTCGAAGGCGATGGCCGCCACCATGCCCTCGTGGCGCTCGCTGGCATCCAGGTGGCGCGTGCCGAAGAGGATGATGAACACCGCCAGCACCAGGGCGACCCAGAAGGACTTGTCGGCCCAGAAGCTCTCGTCGACCAGGCGCAGCTCGGCGGCCTGCGGATAGTTGACCAGCACCGCGTGGCTCACGGTGATGGCCTTGAGCTGAAGGGCGATGTAGGGGGTGATGCCGATCAGGGCGATCAGCGCCACCAGGGCCCCCAGGCTCGAGCTCTTGCCGTAGCGGGCGCTGATGAAGTCGGCAATGGAGGTGATGCGCTGGGCGCTGGCGATGCGCACCATCTTGCGGATCACGAAGGGGGCCATCAGCATCGCCAGGGTCGGGCCCAGGTAGATCAGCAGGAAGCTGGGGCCGTACTGGGCCGCGCGGCCGACGCTGCCGTAGAAGGTCCAGGCGGTGCAGTAGACGGCAATGGAGAGTGCATAGACGGTGGGCGAGCCGATCAGCGAGCGTCCCTGCTCGGCGCGGCGGTCCCCCCAGGCGGCGATGACGAAGAGCAGTGCCAGATAGCCGAAGGCCACCGTCAGGACCACGACGCTGCTTCTCATGGCGTGTCAGCCTGCATCCGGGGTCACTCCTCGTGACGGTGTTCCATCAGCCAGGCCATCAGCGCGATCACCGCGCCCCAGGCCAGGAAGAGGTAGGTCACCAGCCAGCCCGGGGCCGTCGGGGAGCGGTCGGCCACCAGCAGCAGGGGCGGGGAGAACAGCAGGGCCGCCAGCACGATCAGCGCGACCAGGCGCTCCTTCAGGCGAGGCGTGTTCACGAGGCGAAGGCGTCCTCCCTGTCGAAGGCGCTGGCCTGCAGCGCCAGCGCCTGCTCCAGCGTCTCGATGCCACGCGCCTCCAGCCGGGGCAGCAGCGAGAGCCACAGCTCCGCGGTGACCCGGGCGTCGCCCAGGGCGGTGTGGCGGGTCCCGGGCGGGAAGCTGAGGTCATAGCGGTCGGCCAGGCTGTCCAGGTCGTGGCCGTCGAGGCTGTCGTCGAGTGCCCGGGAGAGCAGCAGGGTGTCGAGCACCGGCATGTCGAACGCGATGCCGCCGCCGGGGGGCTGGATGGCCAGCAGGTCGAAGGCGGCATTGTGGGCCAGGATCACCGCCTCGCCGATGTAGTCGCGAAAGCGCGGCAGGGCCACGTTGAGCGGCGGGGCGCCGGCCACGTCATCATCGGTGATGCCGTGGATGGCGGTGCTGGCCGGCGGGATGGGCCGTTCCGGGTCGACCCGCAGGTCGAAGGTGTCGCTGGCCAGCAGTCTCGCATTGACGATGCGGCAGGCGCCGATGCTGACCACGGTGTCGCCGCGGCGAAGCTCCAGCCCGGTGGTCTCGGTGTCGAAGGCCACGACCTCCAGGGTCCTCAAGGGCCGGGCCGCCAGCTCGCTGTCCGGGGGGGGCATGTCGGCGATGCCGAAGTCGTGGAATTCCGGACGCGGCGGAGTGCGCGGGCGCGGCGCGCCGACCCGTTCGGTGGCGGGCAGCGGCAGGCGCAGCCGGGCATGCTCGCCGTCCTCGTCGGCGATGCTCCAGGCATCGCTGGTGTGCTGGCGAAGGACATCGCCGACTCGCGGTGCCAGCGGCAGGGCGTCCAGGCGCTCGGCGCGCCACTCGTCCAGCCCCTGCTCGCCCAGCGGGCGCCCGCGCCAGATGAGGTCCAGGTAGACCCGGCGGTTGCCCAGGCAGACCTCGCCTTCCAGCTCGGCCTGGCCGGAGTGCGCCGTCAGGCGCGGGAGCAGCGAGTCGAGCAGCGCCAGCAGGGCCGGCGCGTCGCCCTTCAGCCAGGCGGGCATGCCGATGGGGGTGATGCGCAGTGAGGCGCTGTCCTGGCGCTCCTCGAGAGCCGCCCAGAGGTCATTGGACCACAGCGGGACCAGGCGCTCGCCCTCGCGGTGCATGTCCTCCATCAGCCGGCCCATGCGCTCGAGCTGGGCGGCCAGCGCCCGGCTCTCCTCGTCGATCACCGCCTCCAGGCGCTTCCCGAGCTCGCCGGTCGTTGCGTCGTCGCGCACGCCCACCAGGGCGTCGGCGGCACTGGTCAGGCTGGCGCTGTGGCGGCGCAGAACCGGCAGCATCTCGGCGATGTCGGCACGGGCGCCCATCTCGCTGGTCCAGGCCGCCGTGGTGTCGGTCAGGGTCAGCAGCGTCTCGTGGTTGCTGTCGGGGACGCGGCGCAGCACCACGTGCAGCCAGCGTTCGTCACAGGGCACCAGGATCTCCCGCGGCGCCCCGTCGTCGGGCAGCTGGCCCAGCGCGTCCTCAAGGCTCGCGATGGGGATCAGGGCGTCGAGGCGCTTGCCGAGCCCCAGGCCGGGATGGCCCTCGAACAGCGTCTCGGCGGCCTGGTTGAAGAGCAGCACCCGGCGGTGGTGGTCGCAGAGCAGCAGCGGCGTGTCGAGCACCTGGAGCAGGGTCTCGAGTTCCTGGCGGATGCGGGCGGCACTGCGCGCGCCCTCGGCATGGGCGGTTGCCAGGCGCTCGCGGTCGGCCCGCCAGGCCTCGCGAACGCGCATCAGGTCCGGGCCGAGCCCCCGCAGCCAGCCCTCGGGCGGATAGTCCTGGCGGGCATCCGGGTTGGCCACCAGGCGGGCCAGCTGGACCTGCAGGTGTCGCAGGGGGGTGAACAGCTGGCGCTCGAGCAGCAGGCCGACCAGGAAGATGGTGCCGCCCCCGGAGAAGCAGCCGAGCCACAGCAGCAGTCGCGCCGTGCCCTCGAGGCCGGCGAGGCTGTCCAGCCACAGTGCGAACACGGCACCACCGAAGATACTGATACCGCTGAGCAGCAGCCACAGGCCGATCAGCCGCTGGCGGCGGGGCAGTCGCGAGCCACGCTTGGCCATCAGGACACCTCGGCGAGCAGTTTCTTGACCTTCTCGACCAGCGCCTGGGTCGAGAAGGGCTTGGTGATGTAGTCGTCGGCGCCCAGGGCCAGGCCCTTCTCGCGCTCCACTTCCCGCCCGTGGGCAGTGAGCATGATGATCGGCAGCCGGGCATGGTCGGGGTCGCTGCGCAGGCGCTCGAGGACGTCGAAGCCGCTGATGCCGGGCAGGCTGATATCCAGCAGGACCAGGTCCGGGGGCGACTCGGCGATGCGCGACAGGGCACTCTCGCCATCCTCGGCGGTATCCACCTGGAAGCCGGCCTGCTGCATCAGGAATTCCAGGGACAGGACGATATTCGGTTCGTCGTCCACCACCAGCACCTTGGCCATGGTGCCCTCCTATGAGTGTGCGGTCTTTTATGCATGGTTGCCGATCAGTCTAGTGGCCGGCCGGGCGGTGGCAAAGACGACCTTGGCAGGAGGCGACGCGGGTGGCGTGCTAGGGTGCGGGGGTTGCCCCCGCTCCCCGGGGGCCCACCGAGGAGGACGGCATGATCAAGGTCCATCACCTGGAGAACTCCCGCTCCCAGCGGGTCCTGTGGCTGCTGGAGGAGCTCGGCGTCGACTACGAGGTGATCACCTATCGGCGCGACCCCCGCACCATGCTGGCGCCCGCCTCGCTGCGCGAGGTCCACCCGCTGGGCAAGTCGCCGGTGATCAGCGACGAGGCCCGGGACGGTCGGGTGGTGGCGGAATCGGGGGCGATCCTCGAGTATCTGGTCGAACGCTTCGATCCAGAGGGCCTGCTGGTGCCGCCGGCGGGCAGTGACGCGCACGAGCGCTACCGCTTCTGGCTGCACCATGCCGAGGGCTCGGCCATGCCGCCGCTGGTGATGCGGCTGGTGTTCGCCTCGCTGGGCAAACCCCCGGTACCGGCGCTGGCCCGGCCCCTCGGCCGGCTCTTCGCCCGTGGGGTGGAGCAGCAGCTGCTGGGGCCGCAGATCCGCCAGCTGAGCGACTACTGGGAAGCCGAGCTCGGGCGCAGCACCTGGTTCGCCGGGGAGGCATTCAGTGCGGCCGACATCCAGATGAGCTTCCCGCTGCTCGCCCTGGAAGACGGCGGTGGCCTCTCCGGCTACCCCAGGCAGCAGGCGTTCCTGGCGGCCTGCCGCGAGCGCCCGGCCTATCGCCGGGCGGTGGAGCGAGGCGGCGAGTTCTCCCTGTCGTGACGAGGCCGTGGCTACTTGCGCTGCCGGTCGAGTCCTCGCCGTGGTCCCAGCGGCCCCAGCCACAGCCAGACCTGCAGCACCACCAGTACCGGCAGCCACCAAGCCGGCGCGCCGGTCACCCAGTTGAGCACCAGATGGATGAAGAAGGCGGTGATGCCGGCGACGAGACCCACCAGCGTGAAGAGCAGCGGGCGGTCGCGGCCGGGCCAGCGGGTCAGCCGGCAGAGCGAGCCGAGGAGGGCACCGAAGGCGGCGGCCAGGGAGAGGGGGATCAGCAGGTCCAGCATGTCGGGCCTCGTGTCGAGAAGACGGAACGTAGCGGCCAGCCTAGCGCCTCACGGCAGGCTTGGCGCTTCGACGTTGGGGTCAGTCACCGCGTCGCAGCAGGTGGTTGCGCAGGGCCAGTTCGGCCCGCCCCAGCCACTCGTGCAGGGCGCGGGTGCTCTGGTGGAGGTGGTAGGCACGCGGGATCATGGCGTGTACGCCCGGCGGCGGGGCGCTCGCGAACTCGGTCGGCGCGGCGGTGACGGCAAGGCCGGCGCGCTCGAACTCCGCCACCGCCCTCGGCAGGTGCCAGGCCTGGGAGACCAGCGCGACATGCCCGATGCCCTCGCCGCCCAGCATCTCGGCGGTGTAGCGGGCATTCTCGGCGGTGCTGCGGCTGCGCCCCTCCATCCAGCGGACGGGCACCTCGAAGACCTCGCGCAGCGCTGCCGCCATCAGGCTCGCCTCGGCGCTGTGCTCGTCGTGCACGCGACCGCCACTGACCAGGATCGGCAGGCGGGTCTCGCGATGCAGGTAGGCGCCGTAGGCCAGCCGGCGCCAGCTGGCATTGGAGGGGGCATCGCCCCAGCCGAACTCCGGCGAGGCGTAGTCGCGTCCGCCGCCGAGGATCACGATGGCCTGGGCCTGGCGCAACTGGGCGGGGCTGGCAAGGGCCGGTGGTTCCAGCCCCTGGCGCAGGGCGTGGCTCGCCAGCGGGGTGGAAAGGGCCAGCAGGCCGCCCAGCCCCAGGGTGACCAGCAGGCCGCCGCTCAGCCGGCGAGCGCCCAGGGCCAGGCCGGCGAGGATCAGCAGGGCATTGATCACCGGCGGCAGCAGGAGGTACTTCAGCGCGTCCATGGGCGGATCTCGTTGGCGGTCATGCCGCCAGTGAACCAGCCGACGGGCACTTGTGCCAGCCAGGGCCCGTCGCGGGGTGGCGGTGGCGAGGCGTGCGGCGCCGCGGCAGGCCGGCAAGGGCGCCTGTCACAGCTCGGTCTTCTCCGGGTACTCGCAGAGGTCCTCGATGATGCAGCTGCCGCAGCGGGGCTTGCGCGCCAGGCAGGTGTAGCGCCCATGGAGGATCAGCCAGTGGTGGGCATCCTGGCGGAACTCCCTGGGCACATGGCGCAGCAGCTTCCTCTCGACCTCGACCACGTCCTTGCCCCTGGCGATCCCGGTGCGGTTGGCCACGCGGAAGATATGGGTATCCACGGCGATGGTGGGCTCGCCGAAGGCGGTGTTGAGGATCACGTTGGCGGTCTTGCGGCCGACGCCCGGCAGGGCCTCGAGGGTCTTGCGGGTGCGGGGTACCTCGCCGCCGTGCTGCTCGACCAGGATCCGGCAGGTCTTCATCAGGTTCTCGGCCTTGGTGTTGTAGAGGCCGATGGTCCGGATGTGCGCCTTGAGGCCGTCGAGCCCCAGCTCGAGGATCGCCTGGGGCGTGTTGGCCACCGGGAAGAGCCGGGCGGTGGCCTTGTTCACCCCCACGTCGGTGGCCTGGGCCGAGAGCAGCACGGCGGCGAGCAGCTCGAAGGGCGTGCTCCAGTGCAGTTCGGTGGTCGGCTCGGGGTTGTGGTCGCGCAGCCGCGCGAAGATCTCGTGGCGTTTCTGGGCGTTCATGGCGTTCCCTAGCGAGGGGGCGCCGGGGGCAGGCCGAAGAGGAGGTCCTATGCCAGGGATGGCATCGGTAGCGCCCAGGGAAGGGTTTACAGCGCCTCCTCGCAGGCCTGCCGCCGGATCAGCCCCGAGCGGTAAGCGGTCGGTCCAAGTCTCGAATCATTTAAGAGCGCTGAGCGCCTTCCAGCGCCTTTCGCGCTTCAGCAAGCAGACGGCTGGCGCTGTCGACCTGTCCCTCGGCCGCCTGGATCGCGCTGGCCTCGCCCTGGCGCTCGGCGTGGGCCAGCTGCTGCCTGGCCCGGCGCAGGGCCTGTTCGGCGGCGTTGACCGCCATCTGACGCTGGCGCTGCGGCCCCGGGCCGGCAGCGCTGCCCGGCCCCGACCGCTGGCGCTGCCGAATCAGCCGCTTCTGGCGCTCCATTCGCCTCTCCCGGGCCTCCCGGGCCAGGCGCTGCTGGCGGGCGCGATGGCGACGGCGGCCTTGCTCGGCGCGGCGGGCCAGGTAGGCGTCGCGCGCCTCGTCGGTCTCGGCGGCTTCCCAGGCGGGGTGGGGCAGCAGGTCGATGCAGTCCACGGGGCAGGGCGCCACGCACAGCTCGCAGCCGGTACACTCCTCGACGATGACCGTGTGCATGCGCTTGGACGCCCCGAGGATGGCATCCACCGGGCAGGCCTGGATGCACTTGGTGCAGCCGATGCACTCGGCCTCGCGGATCCACGCCACCAGCGGCGACTGGGCCGGCTCGGCGAGCGGCAGGGGCTCGCGGCCGGTCAGCGCCGCCAGCCGGGCCACGGTAGCGTCGCCGCCGGGCGGGCAGCGATTGATGGCCTCGCCGTCGACGATCGCCTCGGCATAGGGGCGACAGCCGGGCTGGCCGCACTTGCCACACTGGGTCTGGGGCAGTTCGGCATCGATGGCCTCGATCAACGCGGCCCGGGAGCGGGCATCGGTCTCCGTCACGGCGGCGCCTCAGCGCACCCGCTGGCCCGGTTCGGCGCCGGAATCAGGGCCGAGCAGGTAGATGCCGTCGTCGCTTCCGGCGGCGAGTACCATGCCCTCGGACACGCCGAAGCGCATCTTGCGCGGCGCCAGGTTGGCGACCATCACCGTCAGCCGACCCTCCAGGGCCTCCGGGGCATAGGCGGCACGGATGCCGGCGAAGACGGTGCGGGTCTCTCCGCCCAGGTCCAGGGTCAGCTTGAGCAGCTTGTCGGCCTTCTCGACATACTCCGCCCGGGCGATGCGGGCGATGCGCAGGTCGACCCTGGTGAAGTCGTCGAAGCCGATCTCGTCACCGATGGGCTCCTCGGCCAGGGGGCCCTTCGCCGTCTCCTTGAGTTTCTGCTCTTCCACCAGGTCCTCCTTCGATGCCGCCATCATGGCATCGATCTTGTCCCGCTCCACGCGGGTCATCAGCGGCTTGAACTTGGCGATCTCGTGGTCCACCAGCAGGGTGTGGCGGCTGTGCCAGTCGAGGGTGTCGAGCCCGAGGAACGCCTGGGCCTGCTCGGCCATGGCCGGCACTACCGGGGCCAGGTAGACCATCAGCTGGCGGAAGAGGTTGATGCCCACCGAGCAGATCTCCAGCACCTCCTGCTCGCGGTCGGGCTGCTTGGCCAGCACCCAGGGCTCGGCCTCGGCGATGTAGGTGTTGGCCTCGTCGGCCAGTTCCATCACGCGGCGCATGGCACGGCCGAACTCGCGGGCCTCGAACTCCTCGGCGATGGCGTCACCGGCGGCGATGAAGCGCGCCACCATCTCGGGCTCGCTGCAGTGGCCGGCGAGGCGGTTGCCCCCGAGCTTCTTGACGAAGCCGGCGCAGCGGCTGGCGATGTTGACCACCTTGCCCACCAGGTCGCTGTTCACCCGCGCCGCGAAGTCCTCGAGGTTGAGGTCCAGGTCGTCGACCCGCGAGGTCAGCTTGGCAGCGAAGTAGTAGCGCAGGTACTCGGGGTTGAGGTGGTCGGCATAGGTCGCGGCCTTGATGAAGGTGCCCCGCGACTTCGACATCTTGGCGCCGTTCACGGTGACGAAGCCGTGGCAATTGACCGCGGTGGGTGTCCGGAAGTCGGCGCCGTGGAGCATGGCCGGCCAGAACAGGGCGTGGAAGTAGACGATGTCCTTGCCGATGAAGTGGTAGACCTCGGCGTCGGAGTCGGGTGCCCAGTAGGCGTCGAAGTCCATCCCCCGGCGGTCGCAGAGGTTCTTGAAGCTGGCCAGGTAGCCGATCGGCGCATCCAGCCAGACGTAGAAGTACTTGCCCGGCGCGTCGGGGATCTCGAAGCCGAAGTAGGGGGCGTCGCGGGAGATGTCCCACTCGTTGAAGCCCGACTCGAACCACTCCATCAGCTTGTTGCGGATCTGCGGCTGGACATGGTCATCGTCGATCCACGCCTTCAGGAAATCGGCGAAGTCCGGCAGCTTGAAGAAGTAGTGGGTGGAGCTTCTCACTTCGGGGGCGGCACCGGAGATCGCCGAGACCGGATCGATCAGCTCCGCCGGCGTGTAGGTGGCGCCGCAGGCCTCGCAGTTGTCGCCGTACTGGTCCTCGGCCTTGCACTTCGGACAGGTGCCCTTGATGAAGCGGTCGGCCAGGAACAGGCCCTTCACCGGGTCGAACATCTGCTCGATGTCGCGGGTGGCGATATGCCCCTTGTCGCGCAGCCGGGTGTAGATCAGCTCGCTGAAGTGGCGGTTCTCCGGGGAGTGGGTCGAGTGATAGTTGTCGAAGGCCACCCCGAAGCGGGAGAAGTCGGTCTGGTGGTCGCGGGAGACCCGTTCGATCAGCGCCTCGGAGGTGATGCCCTCCTGCTCCGCGCGCAGCATGATGGCCGTGCCGTGGGCGTCGTCGGCACACACATAGTGACACTCATGCCCGCGGCTCTTCTGGAAGCGCACCCAGATGTCGGTCTGGATGTACTCCAGCAGGTGGCCCAGGTGGATGGCACCGTTGGCGTAGGGCAGGGCGCTGGTGATCAGGATCTTGCGCGAGGCGCGGGCGGAGTTCGACATGGCGGCTCAGGGTATCCCGTTGAAAATCAGGCCACGATTGTAGCCATCTTCGCGCATGGCTGCATCCGCGCCGAGCGCCCGATTGGCGCGATCTCGACCGCTCGGGTATGATGCCGCCATCTGGCGGGGCGTCAAACGGAGTGACGGCCGGCCGGAGGTCCTGCAACCGAAGTCACGCTGGAGAACCCTGTCCCCCCTCCCGGAGGAATTCCCCATGCGTCTACGTCATGCCCTGCCCCTGGCAGTGCTCGCCGCCCTTACCGCCGGCTGCGCCAGCAGTGCCATCTCCCCGACCTATACCAGTGCCAACCCGGATATCATGCGGATCAGCGACGAGCGCCCCGCCAACCCGGAGAAGCGCATCGAGGACCTTGGCTCCTACTGCGTCGAGGTCAGCGAGACCTGGAACGCCCACGGCACCACCCCGGACGGCAAGAGCCTCTGGGCCAAGGATACCGCGCGTCGCGTGGTGCCCTGCGAGTGAGCCCCTCGCGCCGTTACACCTCAGCGGCGCTTGGGCTCGTGGCGTGATCGGGCCGGCTCCCTGAGCAAGATAGGTTCCCATCTGGCAAGCCCGAACACCACGGCCCGGCAGGCGACCTGCCGGGCCGTGGTCTCTCTGGCGGTTGTGCAGGTTGCCACTGGCGTTCAGCGCAGCGCCAGCTGCCCTTCCTCGGCCTCGGGGGAGCGGCATCGGCCGGCGGCTCCCGGGGCCAGGTAGGGGGCCAGCAAAGGTTCCATCCCCTTGAGCACCTGGACGGGCAGTGCCGAGGTGAAGCGGAAGTCGTCGGACTGACTGCCGGCCACGTAGGCGGTGAGTGTGCCGAAGTGCTGCTCGCCCAGGTGGAAGACGAAGGTGGCGGTCCGGTTGCGGGCGCGGGAGTCGATCACCTGGCCGCTGCGGGTCACCGTCTCAATGCGGTTGTTGCCGGTGCCGGTCTTGCCGCCCATCACCAGCGGGGCGTCATCCGCGAGGGTGAAGCTGCCCTGCAGGCGTCGGGCGGTCCCGCCCTGCACGACCTGGGCGAGAGCCGCGCGCAGCACGGCGGCGACCTCCGGGTCCATGACGCGCCGGGCGCCAGTCTCGGACGGAACGAAGCGTGTCTCGTAGGGAGTATCCGCCGCGAAGTGCAACTCGTCGATGCGCAGCACCGGCAGGCGGACGCCGTCGTTGAGGATGATCCCCATCAGTTCGGCCAGTGCGGCGGGACGGTCTCCGGAGCTTCCCACGGCGGTGGCAAGCGATGGCACCAGCTGGTCGAAGGGATAGCCCAGGCGCTGCCAGCGGCGGTGGATCTCGTCGAAGGCCTCTACCTCGAGCATGGTGCGGATGCGCACGTCGCGGGCGCTGCGGTGACGTGTCCTGGACAGCCAGCCATAGGCCTCCTGGCGCTGCTGGTGGCTCGCCGCGATGGCCTCGCGCAACCCGGCCTCGGGATTATCCAGCAGGTAGCCGACCAGCCACAGCTCCAGCGGGTGCACCCCGGCGATGTACCCCTGGTCGCTGAGGCCGTGCCTGCCCGGCGCGTGGTCGCGGTAGAGCGCCTCGAGGCGTCGTTCTCCAAGCGCATTGCCCGGCAGCCTGGCCGCGAGGAAGGCGGCGAAGGCATCGTGGTCGGCGTCGGGAAACAGGTAGCGGTGCGCGGCGGACAGCCGGGACGCCGTGGAGCGCAGGCCATCCAGGAAGGTGGCCAGGCGTTCATCGCGCGAGTCCCCCTGGTACTTGCGCCAGAAGCGCTCGAGAAAGACCTGGCCCTCGCGGTCGGCGAAGTGCGCCAGGTAGGCCTGTCGCCGCGGGTCCTGATCGTCCTCGAGCAGCTGGCGGCGGCCCTCGCCCTGATGGACGACATGCTGCACCAGGTCGCGCAGCAGGCGCACGAAGGGCAGGTTGAGCGATTCACGCAGGGCATCATCGAGGCCGGGGTGGCGGCCGTCGTCCTCGCGGCGGAAGTTGCCGAAGGTATGGCGCCCACCGCCGGTGAAGAAGGCCTCGTGGGGGCTGGCCGAGTAGCGCCGTTGCATGGCGGCCTCGAGCAGGGGGCGAAGCCCCAGGCCGGGCTCGGCGATGAGCCGGTCGATCACCCAGCGGCTCAGCACGTCCTGCCGATCCAGTTCGATCCGGCGAAGGGCATCCACCGGCATGCCGGCATGGCGTTCGTGCAGTTCGGCGATCACCTCCAGGTAGGTGGCCAGCACCCTCAGCTTGGCGGTGGAGCCGAGCTCCAGTTTGCTGCCCTCGTTGATGTCAAAGGGCTGGCCGGTGGTGTCGGTCTGCACGCGCACCCGAAAGCCCGTGGCGTCACGCTCGAGCAGGGTGAAGCTGTAACGCGCGTCGGCGGCCCGTTGGGGTGACAGCATGCGCTCGCCGAGCAGCCCGACTTCGCTCGCGAAGGCCGGGTCGGCCAGTCGCTGCAGATACGCGCTGACCTGGCGCTGGAGGTCACCGTGCAGGGTGGTGCGTGCCGAGAGATCCAGCCGGTCGAGGTCGTAAAAGGACAGGCCCATCAGGCGGCCGAGCCGCTGGCGGGCCACCTGCAGGCCCTTGTCGTGGTCGACCTGCAGGCGTACCGGTTCCCTGGCGAAGTCGCGAAAGGTCAGGCGATGGGCCAGGGCGGCGTCGCGCAGGAGCGAGGTCACCAGGCCCTCGTCGGCGAGCAGTCGCAGGTGGCTGTCGGTCAACGACTCCAGGGCCTGGTGGCCGCTGTTCAGGTACCAGGAGGGACGACGCTGGGCGATCATCAGGGCCACCACCTGGCGCAGCGCCAGGCCCTGGGCGGCGAGGCTGTCCGGGGCATTGAAGGTCGGCACCAGCAGGCGGTTGACGTCGTCGAAATCGGCGCCGAACCATACCCACAGGCCATCCCCCAGGCCATGGACCTCACCATAGCCGGGGGCCGCGGAGAGCGGTACCGAGTTGAGGTAGTCCAGCGCCACGTCCTGGCGTGCGGCGAGCGTCTGCGGGCCGTGCCGGTAGCCGCGTATGCTGGCCGAGACCATCTGGCGCAGCTTCTCCATGGGCGAGGCGGTCAGGCCGTCGGGGGAGTGGCGATACTTCTCGACCTGGGTGGCCAGCGTACTGCCGCCGGCGGCCTGGCCGGTCAGGTCCAGGGCGCGCCCCGCCTGGGAGAACGCGGCCTTGATGAAGCGTGGCCAGTCCACCGCGGGGTTGGCCCTGGGGGTGTCGGCATCCAACAGCTGGCGGTTCTCGATGAAGAGCAGCACCTGCAGGACCAGCGGCGGTACCGCGTCGAAGTGGGGGTAGTGGCGCTGGGGATGGCGAAAGCGGTAGAGGGTGTCGCCGCGGCACTCCTCGAGCGTCAGCCCGCTCCGGGTCTTCTCGGTATAGGGCGGAAAGAAGCCGCGCTGCGTGTATTCCAGCAGAGGCTGAGAGAAGCGCGCCTGGCGCTCGATGGCATAGCCGTCGGCGAGCAGGCGCTGCTGGATCTCCGGAAGCCGGGTATAGCCCAGTCGCTGGTCGAAGGGGCCGTGGCGCGGGAACCGGATATGCGGGCTTGGCCCCGGCGCCAGGGTGTAGCGCAGGGTGGCGGCATAGCGCGAGAGTTCCTGGGACTGGAGGTGGGAGGTCCTGGCCTCGGCGACCAGCAGGGTGGCGAGCGTGATGGCAATCAGCGCCAGCAGGATCAGCCCCCGGTGACGCAGGAGCCGGCGAGGTGGTGGGGCCTGACCCGCCGGTCGCGTCTCGCGACCGGCGGTGCCGTCAGCCTGCCGGTGCACGCTTCCCCGTGACGCCGCGTCATCTCCGCCCATGTGCCACCCCCGGCAAGATCCGTTTGCAGATTGTATCCTTTTGTAGCGTAGCCGGATGCCGGGGAAAGTGGATCAGTCGGGCAGGAGAAAATCTCCACGAGTTGTGCCTGCCTCGGGTTCAGGAGGCGTGGCGAAGGACGCCGAAGTGGTCCATGCCGCGATCCTTCAGGTGCAGCGCCTGCATGTGGCTCATCACCCCCTGGTCGCAGTAGAGCAGGTAGTCGCGGTCGCCGGGCAGCGTCTGCGCCTGGTCCGGCAGCTCGTAGAAGGGGATCGCCAGGCAGGGCACCTCGGGAAGCTCGAGCGGTGCCGCCTCGCGCTCGTCCGGAGGACGGATGTCGATCACGCTGACCGCCGGCATCCGGGCCAGGCTGGCCAGCGAGTCGACGACGGTCACCTCGCCGGGCTGCCGCTGGCCCTCCAGCAGGCGGCTGGCGCGGGTCACGGTGGCGGCCTCGATGGCGGCATCGAGAACACTGAAGTCGAACTCGGCCTCGGCGGCGAGCACCTTGTCGGCGGGTGCCCGGGTGTGGGGACGGCGCGAGATGACCCCGCAGTATTCGGGCATCTGTTCGGCGAAGTGCGCGGTATCGATGCGGCGGGCCGTGTCGATGATTTCCTGCTTGTCCTCCGTGACCAGCGGCCGCAGGATCGGCAGCTCGCTGGCGGCATCGATCAGCGCCAGGTTGGTGAGGGTCTGGCTGGAGACCTGGGCGATGGCGTCCCCGGTGACCAGCGCCGGGATCCCCGACCGGGCAGCCACAAGGCTGGCCGCGCGGACCATCATGCGCTTGAGGATCACGCCCATCAGGCCATCGGGAATGGTCCGCAGGATCTCCGCGACCACCCCCTCGAAGGGCACTGAGGTGAAGTCGACGTTGTGGGAGGCGCTGTAGCGCTGCCAGAGGTGGTGGGTGACCTCCCGCACGCCGGTCTCGTGGGCCGGGCCGCCCAGGTTGAAGAAGAGATAGTGGGTCTTGATGCCGCGGCGCAGCATCCGCCAGGCCGCCACCGGCGAGTCGAAGCCGCCCGAGACCAGCGCCAGGGCCTGGCCCTGAACCCCCAGCGGATAGCCCCCCAGGCCCGGGCGGCGCGAGCGGATCAGCTGCAGCCGGCGGTGGGTCAGCTCCACCGACACCACGACCTCGGGGTGCTTGAGGTCGACCCGTGCCGTGGGCTCGGCCGCGAGCAGGGCGCTGCCCAGGCGGCGCTCGAGATCCATGGAGGAGAAGTCGTGATCGCCCCGGCGCTTGGCCCGGACCCGGAAGCGGCGTCCGGCGATGGCCGCCTTCCAGTGCGGCACGATCCAGGCAGCGGCCTCGTCGAGCGAGCCGCAAGGCACCGCCTCGGTGGCCAGAATCTCATGGATGCCAGGGATTCGGGCCAGGGTGTCCTCCATCTCTTCCACACGGCCGGCGGGAAGGGTGTCGGGCAGGCTCACGAGCAGGGCGTCCCAGCCGCCCTTGACGCGCACGCCTTCCTCCAGCTGGCGCAGGGTGTTGCGCACGTTGCTGGCGAGACAGCGGGTCATGTGCTGGCGCACGGAACGGGACTTGATGGTGATCTCGGGGTGGAGCTTGAGCAGGTAGGTCATTCGACAGGAACAGCAGCAACAATGTGCGCCCCATTCTACCAAGGGCAGGCGGCCAAGGGCAGGCCCGCTCCCCGTAATGGGGGGGCGTGCAGGTCGCTGACGTTGCTCTCCCGGCGCGTGGCCGGGAGAGGGCAGGGTCGCGGGGGGCCGGCGTCAGTAGAGCGCCTGCTCCTCCTTGACCACTTCCTTGAGCAGCTCGAGGAAGAGACGGTCGGCTTCGGAGTGTTCCTGGGGATCCTCGGGGATGTGCACGCTGGTGGTGTCGGAGATCTCGTTGGCGATCCGCGCCATCACGTCCCCCTCGCCCGGCTCGCCGAGCTGGCGGCGGGTGATCTCCAGCGACTGCTCGAGGATCTTCGGGTCCTGCAGAAGTTTCTTGATGAAGCCCCGCAGCTCGTTGATCACGCGGGTCTTCTGGATTTCCGATGAGGCCATGACGTTCTCCTTGGGTGACCATGCCGTTTCGGGGACCGGTCAGACGATACCACGTTTGCCGCCAGGCGTGGCTGGCCGGCGAGGGTGCCGTCGCGCCCGGGGTGGTGCCGCCGTGTCGGCCTTGTCCTACATCAAGTATCGGTCTTCTCCTGCCCGCCTCGCGCTCTTCCGCAGTGGACAAATCTTCCCATTCGGTTACGCTGCATTACAAAGCGACACATCATGAAATGGCATGAGGTGTCTGACGCTTTCGACCGATCCTGAGTCTTGCCGATGGGGCGCCTCGGGAGGGTCGACATAGGAAGTCGGGAAGGGACGCGCCATGGGCCTGCCATACCGCCCCATGGGAGCCGCCATAACAAGAAGATCACCTCATTTCCTGGCAGGCCCGGTCACCGAGCGACCCGGCCGTTGCCATCATGAAAGGGAACACTCATGAAACGCACTACCGATCCAGTGAGCAGCACCCGTGTTCGTCGCCTTGCCGGCCGCCTGGCCCTGGGCACTTCCCTGGCCCTGCTGCCCCTCGCCTCGGCCGTGGCACAGTCGCTGCCGGCGGGCCTGGCGGCCCCGGGGAGTACCGACCTGCGCCAGGTGGTCCAGCAGGCGATCTCGACCAACCCCGAGGTGCAGGCCGCCTGGAACGGCTTTCGCGCCTCCGGTAACGATATCGGGGTGGCGCGCGGCAACTACCTCCCCAGCGTCGATGTCTCGGCCGGTATCGGTGTGGAGGATCGTCAGCTCGACAGTCGCGGCAGCTACGACACCAGCTATGCCGAACTGACCATCACCCAGATGCTCTGGGACGGCTTCGCCACGGCCAGCGAGGTCGAGCGTCTCGACCGCGCCGAACTGGTGCGCTACTACGAGCTGCTCGGGGCGAGCGAGGAGGTCGCCCTCGAGGCGACGCGCGCCTACCTGGACGTGCAGCGCTACCGTGAGCTGGTGCGCCTGGCCCAGGACAACTACCGCAAGCATCTGGAGGTGTACAACCAGATCGAGGCACGCGTGATCTCCGGGGCGGGGCGCCGGGTCGACCTGGAACAGATCAGCGGCCGCCTGGCGCTGGCCGAGTCGAACCTGATGACCGAGGCCTCCAACCTCCATGACGTGACCGCGCGCTATCAGCGCATCGTCGGCGACCTGCCCGCGGAGACCCTGGCCCCGGCCCCGGAGCTGGACGACCGCCTGCCGGCGGATGTGGGCCGGGCACTGGACCTGGCCTTCCAGGGCAACCCCGAGTTCCATGCTGCCATCGAGAACATCGAGGCCTCCCGCGCCGAACAGCGCGGGACCCGCTCCGCCTTCCAGCCGCGCCTCGACCTGCGCGGCCGCACCGGCACCTACGAGAACAGCGACGGCAGCTACGACGTGATCGCCGACGGCGAGCACCGGGATCGCCACAGCATCGAGCTGGTGGCCAGCATGAACCTCTATCGCGGCGGCAGCGATCTGGCCTCCTTCCGCGCGGCCAGCGACCGGGTCGAGCAGGCCGTGAACCTTCGCGAGAAGGCCTGCGTCGACGTGCGCCAGACCACCCAGATTGCCTACAACGATACCCAGCGCCTGCGCGAGCAGCTGCAGTACCTGAACCAGCATCGCCAGTCCATCGACCGGGTGCGGGGCGCCTACCAGCAGCAGTTCGACATCGGCCAGCGCACCCTGCTCGACGTCCTGGACAGCGAGAACGAGTACTTCGAGGCCAGTCGCGCCTACGCCAATGCCCAGTATGACGTGGCGCTGGCCGATGCCCGTACCCTGGCCGCCATGGGGCAGCTGATGCAGACGCTGGAGGTGCGACGTGACGACCTGCCGACCCTCGCCGAACTGGGCAGCGACGGGGTGGAGATCAACCCCGACGTGATCTGCCCGGCCCAGGGCCCCCGGGGCTTCACCCTGGCCGACTTCACCGGCGGCATCGAGGCGCCGGCCCGGGCGCCGGACGTCACCCTCTCGGCCGATGCCCTGTTCGAGATCAACAGTGCCGAGCTCTCCGCCGAGGCGCGCGGCCAGCTCGACGCCCTGGCCGCCGAGATCCGCAGCATGGGCAACCTCGCCCGGGTCTTCATCGCCGGCCATGCCGACATCACCGGCAGTGATGCCATCAACGACCCGCTCTCCCGGGCGCGCGCCGAGAGCGTGGCGGGCTACCTGGTGAGCCAGGGGGTCGACCAGGGGCTGGTGGAGACGCGCGGCTATGGCTCGCGCCAGCCGGTGGCGAGCAATGCCACGGTGGAAGGGCGCCGCCAGAACCGTCGTGTCGAGGTGACCCTGGAGCGGGTCGGCGAGAACCTGGACCTCAGCGGGCACGCCTTCGACGGCAGCCATGCGGTGAGCGGCTGATCCATGACGCATCACGCCGGCAGGCGCGGCCTGCCGGCTTGCCTCGCCCTGCCGTGATTGCGGCGGGGCATATCGATTCTCGAGGTGGTTGTGTCGCAGAAAGAAGATCTGGACCCGGGACCGGGTCCCTCCCGGTCGGCCGTGCATGACGAGTTGCTCGAGTGCCTGCAGACCATCGCGCAGGTCCATGGCCATGCGGTCACGGCCGAGTCGCTGACCGCCGGCCTTCCCCTGGAGCAGGGGCGCCTGACGCCTGGCGTCTTCGCCCGCGCCGCGTCCCGTGCCGGGCTCACCGCCCGGATCATCCAGAGCCGCCTGGTGCAGCTCAATCCCGCCCTGTTTCCCGCCATCCTGCTGCTTGAGCCGGGGCGCGCCTGCGTGCTGGTGGCCCTCGATCTCAAGGCGCGTCGTGCGCGGGTGATCTTTCCCGAACTGGGCGATGCCGAGACCGAGGTGAGCCTGGATGGCCTGCAGGCGAGCTACAGCGGCCAGGCCATCTACGTACGACCGCGCTTCCGCTTCGACGCCCGCGGGCCCGAGGTCAATCGGCAGCGCTCGCGCCACTGGTTCTGGGGCGTGATCCGCGAGAACCGCAGGCTCTACCGCGACGTCATCGCCGGCTCGGTGGTGATCAACCTCTTCGCGGTGGCGATGCCGCTCTTCGTGCTCAACGTCTACGACCGGGTGGTGCCCAACCATGCCACCGAGACGCTCTGGGTGCTCTCGGCGGGGATCTTCATCGTGCTCTGCTTCGACCTGGCCCTGCGCCTGATGCGCAATGCCTTCGTCGACCTGGCCGCCAGCCGCGCCGACGTCAAGCTGTCGTCGTCGATCATGACCCGGGTGCTGGGGCTGCGCATGGAGGCGCGTCCTGCCTCCACCGGCTCCTTCGCGGCGACGCTGCAGTCCTTCGAGTCGGTGCGCGCCTTCATCGGCTCGGCCACGGTGGTGGCGCTGGTCGACCTGCCCTTCGTGCTGATGTT
Organism: Halomonas sp. CKK8; assembly: GCF_029625235.1. NCBI lineage: Bacteria > Pseudomonadati > Pseudomonadota > Gammaproteobacteria > Oceanospirillales > Halomonadaceae > Halomonas > Halomonas sp. CKK8. The sequence goes on from NZ_CP121193.1 coordinate 1,750,652, forward strand.
CGCGGGGATCATCGCGCTGATCGGCCCGCCGCTGGTGATCCCGGTGCTAGCAGGCATCGTCTTCGTGCTGCTCTATGCCATGGCCGCCCAGGGCAAGCTCCATGAGCTCTCCGAGACCACCTGGCGGGTGGGGGCACAGCGCAATGCCACCCTGGTCGAGTCGCTCTCGAACCTGGAGACGGTCAAGACACTGCGGGCCGAGAGCCGCATCCAGGGGACCTGGGAGAAGGCCTCGGCCTTCCTGTCGCGCACCGCCGCCCAGCTGCGCCTGGTGAGCTCCTCGGTGTCCAGCGTGGCGCTTTGGGCCCAGCACAGCGTCGCCGTGTGCGTGATCATCATCGGGGTCTACCAGATCATCGAGGGCAACCTGACCCAGGGGGGCCTGATCGCCGCCTACCTGCTGTCGTCGCGAGCCATGGCCCCGATCAGCCAGGCGGCGGCACTGCTGGCGCAGTACCACCAGTCCTCCACGGCGCTGCAGTCGCTCAATGCGGTGATGGAGCGGCCGGTAGAGCGTCCTGACGGCAAGACGTTCATCGACCGCCCGGTGGTGCGTGGCGAGATCCATTTCGACAAGGTCTCCTTCCGCTATCCGGAGGCGGAGCGCGAGGCCCTGCATGACGTCTCGGTGACCATCGAGCCGGGCGAGCGGGTGGCGCTGCTGGGACGCGTCGGTTGTGGCAAGACCACCCTCAACAAGCTGCTGCTGGGGCTCTACCAGCCCACCGCCGGGGCGGTGATGATCGACGACGTGGACATCCGCCAGTTCGACCCCGTCCAGCTGCGCCGCCATATCGGCTATGTGCCCCAGGATGTCAGCCTGTTCTTCGGCTCGCTGCGAGACAATATCGTTGCCGGCGGCGGCAGCGACGGGGTCGATGACGAGGCGCTGCTGCGCGCCATCAAGCTGAGCGGCCTCGACAGCCTGGTCAATGCGCATCCCCAGGGCGTCGACCTGCCGGTGGGCGAGCGCGGCCAGATGCTTTCCGGTGGCCAGCGCCAGGCCGTGGCCATCGCCCGGGCGCTGGTCCATGACCCGCGCATCCTGCTGCTCGACGAGCCCACCAGTTCCATGGACCATGCCAGCGAGGAGGCCTTCAAGGCCAACCTCAAGGCCTACGGCCAGGGCAAGACCCTGATCGTCGTGACCCACCGCACCTCGTTGCTGTCGCTGGTCGATCGCATCCTGGTCATCGATGCCGGCAAGGTGGTCGCCGATGGCCCGCGGGACAAGGTGGTGGAAGCCCTGCGCAAGGGCCAGATCGGGAGGGCCAGCTGATGGCTACCTCGAAAAAGACCGCCGAACAGCAGGGCTTCGAGGCCATCGGCCGCTTCTCCGAGGCGGGTGGCAGGCCCTTCCGGCCCTTCATCGACCGGCTCTTTGCCCGGCGCGTCACCGCGGCGCACCTGAGCCGCGACTGGGCGAGCGATGCCGACTGGGCCCGCCTGCAGCAGGACCCGATCCGCGCGCGCGCTTTTCTCTATGTGGTGGTGCTGGCCGTCGCCGCCCTGCTGGTGTGGGCCTGGTTTGCCTCCATCGACGAGGTGACCCGCGGCACGGGTCGGGTGATCCCTTCGAGCCAACTACAGCGGGTACAGTCCTTCGATGGCGGGGTGGTCCAGGAGATCCTGGTCGAGGAGGGGCAGCGCGTCGAGGCCGGTGAGCTGCTGATGCGCATCGACCCCACCCGTTTCGTCTCCAACTACCGCGAGAATCGTGCCAAGGCGCAGTCGCTCCAGGCACGGGCGGAGCGGCTGCGGGCCCTGGCCACCGGGTCGCCTTTCACCCCCTCGGAGGAGCTGGTCGACAAGGCTCCCGAGATCGTCGACCAGGAGCGCGAGCTCTACGAGAACGGCCTCGACAAGCTGGCCGAGGAGAAAAGCATCCTGCAGGAGCGCCTCTCCCAGCGGCGCGCCGAGCTCGAGGAGGCCCAGTCGCGGCGCGATACCGCCGCCAGGGAGCTGGGCATGGCCAGCCAGGAGCTCAACCTCACCCGGCCGCTGCTGCAGTCCGGCGCCGTGTCCGAGGTCGAGGTGCTCAGGCTCCAGCGGGAGGTCTCCAGGGCCAGCGGCGATCGCGCCCAGGCGGCGGCCCAGGTGGAGCGGCTGCAGTCGGCAATCGAGGAGGCCCAGGCCCAGCTGCGTGAGGTCGAGCTGGAAGCCCGCAACGAGTGGCGCACCGAGCTCTCGCGGACCCTGGGTGAGTTGGCGGCCCTGGACGAGTCCAGCGCCGGACTGCAGGACCGTGTGCGGCTGTCGGAGATCCGCTCGCCGGTGGATGGCGTGATCCAGCGCCTTGGCATCACGACCCTCGGCGGGGTCGTCCAGCCGGGCCAGGAGGTGGTCGACATCGTGCCCACCGACGACGCCCTGCTGGTGGAGGCGCGCATCGCGCCGCAGGATATTGCCTTCCTGCGTCCCGGGCAGCCGGCGACCATCAAGCTTACCGCCTATGACTTCGCCATCTACGGCGGGATCGAGGCGGAGCTCGACCATATCAGTGCCGACACCATCACCGATGACGAGGGCAATACCTTCTACCTGGTGCGGGTGCGGACGGCAGACGACGCCCAGATGCACCAGGAACTGGACGTGATCCCGGGCATGACCGCCCAGGTGGACATCATGACCGGCAAGCGAACCGTGATGCAGTACCTGCTCAAGCCCGTGCTGCGGGCCTGGGACAATTCCATGGGAGAACGTTGACTGCTCCTCTCCCTGAAGGAAGAGGATTTCCAATTCACCGAGAACCGGACACGGAGACGTGCTCCATGCCGCTTACATTCTCTCCAAGGGCTAACACCGCCAGCCCGGCGGCTTTGATGTTGATCGCAGCGTTGATGTCGCGATCGTGTTCAGCGGCGCACGCGGGACACGTCCAGACGCGAATCTGCAACGGCATCTCGGGCATCACATGCCCGCAGTCTGAGCAGCGCTTGCTGGAGGGATACCACGGGTCGATGGCTGACAGTTGCCGGCCCGCCCAGGCCGCCTTGTATTCCAGCTGCCGGACGAACTCGCCCCAACCGGCATCGCTGATCGACTTGGCCAGCCGAGGGTGGCGCAGCATGTTCTTCACCTTGAGGGACTCGACGCAGATCACTTGGTTCTCGTTGACGATCTGGCGGGACAGCTTGTGCAAGCGGTCCTTCCGGCAATCGGAGATCTTGGCGTGAAGACGCGCGACTTTCTGCCGGGCCTTGGCACGGTTCTTCGAGCCGAGCGTCTTCCTGCTCAGCCGACGCTGTGCCTTGGCAAGACGGGTCGCGTATTTCGCCGCATGGCGGGGATTGCCGATTCGATGCCCGTCGCTGGTGACGAACAGGTCTTTCAGGCCGAGGTCGATGCCCACCCTCTTCGAGGTGACAGGCAGCGCCTCGGGGTTGAACTCGCACAGGCAGCTAACGAAGTAGCGCCCCGCCGAGTCCTTCGACACGGTCACAGTGGTCGGTACGCTGGGCAGCTCACGGCTCCAGCGTACCGGCAGCGGCGCCTGGCACTTGGCCAGGAACAGTTGACCACCCCGATACTTGAACGCCGAGCGAGTAAACTCCGCCGACTGACGGTGTCGCTTGCTCTTGAAGGTCGGGTAGCGGGCGCGGCCCTCGAAGAAGTTCTTGAAGGCGGTCTGCTGGTGGCGCAGGCACTGCTGAAGCGGGACCGAGCTGACCTCATTGAGGAAGGCTGTGTCTTCAGCTTTCTTCATCCGCGACAGCTCCGCGTTCGCCGCCACGTAGCCGATCTTCTTTCGGCGTTCGCGGAAGGCATCGGTGCGATAGCGAAGCACCGCATTGTAGACGAAACGCACACACCCAAACGTCCTGGCCAGGAGTTGCTCCTGTTCTGGCGTCGGGTAGAAACGATATTGGTAGGCACGTTTCGTCATGCCTATTACTGTATAAATAAACATGCATAGATAGCAACCACCTGAGAAGGAGGCAGCGAGAACAGGGTCGTCCTGGCGGACGACGCGCTATCCCTCCCCGAACTAGAAGTACGGGGTATCTCGCGCAAATTCTGATGATGACAGAGCTCTTCGTCTGTCAGGGGCCTGACGAGATCCCGCGCTGGCGCGCGGCCTTCGACGAGGCGCGCCTGGTCACGCCACAGCAGGCCCGCGCCCAGGCCGGGTCCGGCGACGGCGTGTGGGTCTTGAGCAACCTTGCGGGCTGGCAGGGCCTGGTCTCCTTGGTCGCCGCCCGCGGGGCCACCGTCAAGGTGCTGAGCTATATGCCCAACTCGCGAGAGGCGCTGCGGGCCATGAATGCCGGTGCCCGCGGCTACGGCCATGCGCTCTCGGCCCCCGAGCTGCTGCGCCAGATGGCGCTGGTAACCCGACACCAGGGGATCTGGGTGCCCCCGGAACTGCTGGCCCAGGTCATGGGCGGGGCCTACCGGGCCCTGGGCGGGGAGTCTCAGTACCAGGATGAGGCACTCTCCGGGCTGACTGATCGCGAAAGGGCGGTGGCGCTGGCGGTGGCGGAAGGGCAGAGCAACAAGGAAGTGGCGCGCCGGCTCGAGATCACCGAGCGGACCGTGAAGGCGCACCTCGGTGCCATCTTCCGCAAGCTCGGGGTGCGCGACCGGCTCCAGCTGATCCTTCGCCTGTCCCAGCGGGAAGCGGTTTGAGCCTGCGGCACCTGAGAAGGCCTTTGGCTTGACGCAGGTCAATGGCAGGGCGCTGCCTTGCCCAACAGTACAATATTCCTTACCCGGAACCTGGCCTAGCTTGATCATATAACCCGTTCTTCTGTGGGCGGCATCACTCGCGCTTCGTACGCAGGGAGTCATCTCATGACCATCGCAACCATCATCTCCATCAGCGGCCAGGCCTGGGCACGTGACGAGGCCGGCAACCTTCGCGAACTGCGGGTGGGGGACACCCTGCAGGAGGGCGAGACGCTCGTCACCTCGGACAATGGCCGGGTGGAGCTCGACTTCGCCGACGGCCTCGGCCCCACCGTGATCGACGGGGGGCAGGAGGTCGTCATGACCCCCGACCTCGATGCCGAACAGCCGGTGGTCGCTGAGGAGGCGAGCGCCCAGGACGAGGACCTGGAGGCCCTGCTCACGGCAATCGACGAGGGGGAGGGGGACCTGCTCGAGGACCTGGATGCCACCGCGGCCGGTGCCGGGGGCGCCGGCGGTGAAGGCGGCGGGCACGACTTCGTGCGTCTCGCGCGCATCACCGAGAACGTCAATCCGCTCTCCTACGAGTACGGCCTGGCATCCCTCGGGGGTATCCCCGAGGTCGAGGGACAGGCAGTCGAGGAGCCGGGGCCCGAGGATGAGCCAGATTCCTTTCCGACCGTTGACACCATCGACCTCGACGGGGATGGCGACACGGTCTGGGAGTCGGCCCTGCCGGAAGGCAGCGGCGGCGGCACCCTGACGACCTCGGGCACGTTCCAAATCGATACCGGCACCGACCTGGTAGCGCTTATCGAGGTGCAGGATGCCGAGGGCAACTGGATCGCCGTCGGTGCCGAAGGCAGCACTATCGCAGGCGAGTACGGCACCCTGACCGTCAACCCCGATGGCAGCTGGACCTACACCCTGGACCAGAGCATCGACCAGCCGTCGCAGGGCGAGACCGGCGAGGCCGACCAGCTGGCCGATACCTTTGCCGTGCGGGTGACCGACGATGATGGCGATGTCTCCGCCCCGGCGACACTGACCATCGACGTCAATGACGATGGTCCGGTGGCAACAGATGACTCTGATGCCAGCATTGCCGAGGACACCACCACGGCGCTGACCGGCGACGTGCTGGCCAACGACACCTTGGGCGCCGACCGTCCCGCCAGTGTGGCCTTCGACGACACCCAAGCCAGCTACGGCACCTTCACCGACAACGGTGACGGCACCTGGAGCTACAGCCTCGACAACAACCTGGCCGCGGTCCAGGCGCTGGGCGAGGGCGACACGCTGACCGAGACCTTCAGCTATACGCTGACCGATGCCGACGGCGATGAGAGTACCGCCAGCCTGACCATCACCATCACCGGCCAGGACGACGGCGTGACCCTCACCGGGCTCAGCGCCGAAGGCGCCGAGCAGACCGTGGCGGAGGCTAACCTGCCGGACGGTTCCAGCCCGGAGGCTGCTGCGCTGACCCAGAGCGGCACCTTCAGCTTCACCGCCCTGGACGAGCTGGGCAGCCTGAGCGTGGGGGGGGAGAGTCTGAGCCTGGCCGATCTGCAGGCGCTGGGCACCACCCCGGTGACGCTCACCAGCGGCTTCGGCACACTCACGCTGACCGGTTTCAGCGGTGATGCGGCCGGCGGCACGCTGAACTACACCTACACCCTGGACGCCGCCGTTGATAACGACAGCGTTGCCGATGCCACCGACACGGGCTACCTGGACAGCTTCGCGGTCAGCGTCGTCGATGCCGACGGCAGCAGTGCCAGCGCCTCGCTGGACGTCCGGATCGTCGACGATACGCCCAGCGCGGAAGATGATCCCAACGCCAGCATCGCCGAGGACACCACCACGGCGCTGACCGGCGACGTGCTGGCCAACGACACCTTGGGCGCCGACCGTCCCGCCAGTGTGGCCTTCGACGACACCCAAGCCAGCTACGGCACCTTCACCGACAACGGTGACGGCACCTGGAGCTACAGCCTCGACAACAACCTGGCCGCGGTCCAGGCGCTGGGCGAGGGCGACACGCTGACCGAGACCTTCAGCTATACGCTGACCGACGCCGACGGCGATGAGAGTACCGCCAGCCTGACCATCACCATCGATGGCCAGACCGACGGCCCGCCGACTATCGTGGTCGAGGACGTTGATGGCAGCCTGACCGGTGCCGACAACAACGTGGTAGAAGCCACCGGCAACACCGTCAGTGGCACCGCCACTGTCACCGCCGAAGCGGGTATTGCCACCCTGACCGCCGGCGGTCAGGACATCACCAATGCCAGTGCTACCAACCCGGTTACCCTGGCTGGTAGCTACGGCACTCTGGTGATCACCGGCTTCGACGCCGCCACCGGTGTGATCAGCTACGACTACACCGAGGATGGCAATGCCGAGGACCACAGCGGTGGCGACGACAGCATCGTCGACTCCTTTGGCCTTGTGGTGACCGACCTGGCCGGCGAGACCGCCAGTGATAGCCTCGATATCCAGGTCCGGGATACCGAGCCCGAGGCCGGGGACGATAGCGCCAGCATTGCTGAGGACACCACCACGGCGCTGACCGGCGACGTGCTCGCCAACGACACCCTGGGCGCCGACCGTCCCGCCAGTGTGGCCTTCGACGACACCCAAGCCAGCTACGGCACCTTCACCGACAATGGCGATGGCACCTGGTCGTACACCCTCGACAACAGCCTGGCCGCGGTACAGGCGCTGGGCGAGGGCGACACGCTGACCGAGACCTTCGGCTACACGCTGACCGACGCCGACGGCGATATGAGTACCGCCAGCCTGACCATCACCATCACCGGCCAGGACGACGGCGTGACCCTTACCGGGCTCAGCGCCGAGGGCGCCGAGCAGACAGTCGCTGAGGCCAACCTGCCGGCGGGCTCCAGCCCCGAGGCCTCCGCGCTGACCCAGAGCGGCACCTTCAGCTTCACTGCTCTGGACGAGTTGGGCAGCCTGAGCGTGGGTGGCCAGAGCCTGTCGCTGGCCGACCTGCAGGGCCTGTCCGCCAGCACCCCGCTGACGCTGACCAGCGACCATGGCACGCTGACGCTGACCGGCTTCAGCGGTGGCGCCGCCGGCGGCACCCTCAGCTACAGCTACACGCTCGACAGCACCGTCGACAACGACAGCGTCGCCGACGCCACCGACGGCGGCTACCTCGACAGCTTCGCGGTCAGCGTCGTCGATGCCGACGGCAGCAGTGCCAGCGCCTCGCTGACCGTCGACATCATCGACGACGTGCCCAGCGCCACCAACGACACCGGCAGCGTGCAGTCCGGTGGCACCCTGACGGTCACGGCCGCTGCGGGCCTGCTGGCCAACGACACCCTGGGCGCCGATGGCGCCACGGTCACCGCCGTGGACGACAGCACCGCCCAGGGTGAGCTGACCTGGAACCCTGACGGCAGCTACAGCTACACGGCGATTCCCGACGCCAGCTACAGCGACGTGTTCACCTACACCATTACCGATGGTGACGGCGATACCACCAGCGCCACGCTGACCATCGACGTGACCGACGGCTCGCCGACGGCCCCGACGGTCGACGTAACCGTCAATGAAGGGGCGCTGGATCTCACCCAGGACGGTGACGACCTGGCGGCCGGCAGCGTGACCGGCAGCAACCCGACCAGCACCGCCGAGACCATCAGCGGCACGCTGGGCGCCACCGATCCCAACGGTGACGCGCTGACCTACACCGCCGGCACCTTCAGCGGCAGCTACGGCACGCTGACGATCGACGCCGCGGGCAACTACACCTACACGCTGACCGCGCCGGTCGATGGTCCGACGGCGGACGATGGCACCAACACCATCGACAACGCCGAGAGCTTCGGCTACACGGTGACCGACGCCAACGGCAACAGCAGCACCGGCACGCTGACCGTCGATATCATCGATGATGTGCCTATCATCATGGGCGCTGAGAATTCCGTAACATTCAATACGGCTAATTACACAGCGTCAGGTGGCTTGTTCTTCGATGCAGGTGCCGATGGAATCGGTGATTTGGTTTTCCGAGGTTTTACAGATGGCCAAGCAGGCGTTCTGGCGGATGGCACACCGATGACCGTTGGTGGGCAACCTGTCTACTGGTTTGGCGAGGGAACAGACACTATTACTGGCCGGCTGGAAGGTGAAAGTGGGGATATGGTTTTCTCCGCCTCATTGAATGACGATGGTAGCTATACCTTCACGACCTTCCAGAGCATTGACGCCGTCAGTAACTTTGAGATCATCGATATTGGCAGCTTGGGGATTGGTGGCGGCAATTCAGGGGCTTTCGTGGTCGGCTCCGATACACCCGATAATGACTTTGACGACATCCTGATAACCGCTGTGCAGCCAGGCGGTACGATCAACACTTCTAATGATGACCTCGGTACCGGAAATCAGTGGGTTGACACTTCGGAAGGGGTTCGTTTCGAGTTCGTCACTAGTATACAAGCTGACGCCACCTTCGATGATTATCGATTGATCACTGGCGCCAATGTCAGTTTGGCAGACGTCAAGGGAGGTGGTGCTCAGACAGACGTCCTGCTGGCCATCTATGATCAGGGAGGAACGAATGCCTTGCTTACATCTGAGCAGGAGTTCCTCGACACGGTGAGCGCCATCAGTTACATGTCAGGGGGTACGAGAGTCACTCTGAGCGGTGCCGATGAGATACAGGCTGCTGTTACTAATGGAACTATTGGGTTCGTAGAGAATTATTCTGCGAACGGAACGCTCGTATCGGGTCTGGTGATATATGGTGTTGATGAAAATTCTTCGGTCGGCATTACGGCATCAACGGAGTTCGACACCATTGATATCGTCAATTTCGATGCGCCATCTTTCTCAATAAATGGCATCGATAGTGCAGCTATTACCAATGAGCCTGTCGATATAGGCTTGAGCTATGCCGTGATTGATGGGGATGGTGATGAGTCAGGCTCGGAAGGCTTCAATGTTACTCTCAATCCCGTCATAGACGGAACCGCCGGTAACGATACCTTGCTCGGTACCGAATCCGGTGAATTGATCATTGGTAGTGAAGGCGACGACATCTTAACCGGTGGCCTTGGTGCCGACACCTTCGTCTGGAACTTCGGTGACCAAGGCACGAGCACTGATCCGGCCGAGGATACGGTGACGGACTTCACTTCGGCTCAAGGGGATGTGTTGGATGTTTCCGATCTGCTGAGCAACATGTCCGATGGTGCAGACCTCTCCGGCTACATCCAGGCAGAGGAGAGTGCTTCCGGTACCATCCTGTATATCAGCTCGGAGGGTAGCCTGACCGCCGACGATGTCAGCGCCGCCGATCAGACAATCCTGCTCAGCAATGTCGACATGGGGGAGATGGACTCCACTCAGTTCCTCCAATCCCTGATCAACGAGGGTCAACTCGACATCGAGTAACCCGTTCGCTCCCTCGCCCCAGCGCCTGGCATTGCCGGGCGCTGGCTTGTCGCCTCCCGTTGCGGCCGCCTAGGCTGCCGTCAGGGTCTTTTCAGGAGCCTCTCATGTACATCAAGCGCGACGATGAAGGACGCATCGAACTGGTCAGTCGTGAGGAGACGCCGGCGTGCAGCGAGTACCTGCCGGCGGAGTCCCCCGAGCTGCTGGCCTTCCTGATGGAGGGCGAAGTGGGCAAGGGTGCGGCGCGCTTCCAGGCCTCGGACCTGGCCTTCGTGCGGGTGCTGGAGGACGTGATCGAGGTGCTGATGGACAAGGGGGTGATCAGCTTCACCGACCTGCCACCGGCCGCCCAGGAGAAGGTGATGGAGCGCCAGTCGCTGCGTCGCCGTCTTAATGGCCTGCAGCTGGTGTCAGGCAGCGACGAGGAGAGCGGGGTGATCTAGCTCGGGCAAGTCACATGGTGCCCTGACGATACGGGCCGGTATTCTCCAGAGTACCGGCCCGTGTCGTGTCAGCTCACCGGCTTGTCGTGCTGACGGATACCCGGGCCGGTGGCGCCGTCCAGACCCAGCTCGAAGAGCATGCGGGCCTCCTCGCGGCTCTCGGCCCCCTCGCCAATGGCCAGTATCCCGAGTGAATGACAGAGCGTGGCCATGCCGCGCAGGATGGTCTGCTGCTCGGCAACCTTGTCGACCCCCTGGACGAGCGTCCTGTCGATCTTGAGGTAGCCGAGACCAAGGTCCTGCAGGTCGGCGATCCGGGTGAATTCGGCGCCGACATGCTCCAGGCCGATCCGACAGCCGAGCGGTTGCAGGGCGTGGCACAGGCTGCGGAAACTGGCCAGGTCGTGGATCGCCAGGGACTCCGGGATCTCAAGCCAGAGCCGCTCGGCGACGTCGGGCCGGGCCCTGAGCCGTGCCTGGAGCTCCATGACGAAGCGAGCGTCCTGGATCGAGGCGGCCGACAGGTTGATGCCCAGCGGCTTGCCGCGCTGGGTGATGTCGCGCACAGCCTCGTCGATCACCGCCAGGTCGAGCCGGCTGTCGAGCTCGAGTCGCGAGACCCAGGGCATGAAGACCCCGGCGGGCTGCCACTCGCTGTTCAGGCGCAGCCGCGAGGGGCTCTCGAAGTGCAGCAGCTCCCCGTTGCCATCGAGTACCGGGTAGTGGGCCAGGTAGATGCCCTTGGCCAGGGCTTCCTGGAGGGCGCGGCGCCACTCGCCATGGCTGGTGAAGAGGCTGCGGCGCTGGGGCCCCTCGGCGATGACCAGGCTCTGGTCACCACGGGTCTCGGCGGCCGCGAGGGCGCCATCGAGGCTTGCCAGCAGCACGCTTCGCTGGTCGCCCTGGGCATAGTCGACCAGGGCCGCGGGCAGGCCGAGGGGCAGCCGGCTCTGCTCCCTCAGCGCGGCGAGGCGCTTGCCGAGCTCATGCCGCAGCGGTTCCAGGTCATGGGCGCCGGGCAGCAGCAGGACGAAATCGCTGCCGTTGAGGCGGCCCACGACCCCGCCGCCACGGACCTTGCCGAACTGGTCCAGGCCACTGGCCAGCGCAAGCAGCAGGGCATCGGTTTCGCCATGACCGAGACGCTCGTTGACCTCGGAAAGGCGGGCGAGGCGCACCAGGGCGAGCGTGCCGCTGGCCCGGGAATCCTGGCTCTCCAGGTGGATCTGCAGCTGGGCCAGGAAGGCCTCGCGTTTGAGCACGCCGGTCACGCTGTCATGCTGCAGTCGCCGGCGCAGCAAGTCGAGCTTCTGGCTCTCCTCGCCGAGCATGTCGCGGACGGCGGCGGAGAGCTGGTTCATGGCCTCCACCACCTCGCGCAGCTCCCGCGTGCGCGGGGCGGGAATGGTGGTGAAACGCCGCTCGCCGATGTGCAGGGCCTGGTCGACGACGTTGCGCAGCGGGCGTCGGATGGTGCGCACGATCCACCAGGCCAGCAGCAGGCTGAGGGCGGCGGCCAGGGCGAACCAGCCGACCAGCTCCAGGCTGCTGCGCCACAAGGAGCGATAGGCAAAGCTGTGCTGGCTCTGGAGGGTGAGGGTGCCGAACTGTCGCCAGCCGTCCTGGACCACGGCCTGTCCCGGGGGCACCTCGAAGCGCACCAGGTCGACGAACCAGGCCGGCACGTCCTCGATGGCCTCGCCGGCGCGGCGCTGCTCGATGATCTCCCCCTGCGGGTCGCGCAGCTCCACGCGCCGGTAGTGGCCGGTATCGAACTGGGCGGCCACCAGCAGCTCCAGGGTCACCGGGTCCTTGGGCATCTGGCTCATGGTCAGCGCCAGGGCATTGGCATTGTCGGCATTCTTGATGCGCACTTCCTGCTCGATGTAGGCCCGGCTGGAGCTGACCCCGATGAACAGGCTGCCGCCGAAGGCGAGCAGCAGCAGTACCACGATGGTCAGCCAGAGCTGCTTGATGAGCGACATCTTGTTATCCCCCTTGAATGAATCCCTGCTCCTGCATGCGACCGATCACCCGTCGCCAGCGCGACAGGCGTGCCACCGGGTCGGCGCGCGACCGGGTGGAGCCGCCGGCCCAGAGGCCGCTGCTGTTGAAGCTGAACAGCGGGTCCAGGTCGTCGCGCAGCGAGCCGCGGGTGATCGAGGGCACCAGGTTGTCGAGCACCAGCGGGTCCGCCGCGGGGGTCTCGTAGTAGCCCAGCACCATGTGCGCCTGGGTGATGCCGCTGCGGCCGATGCGTGCGCGGACATAGATCATGCGCAACTCGTCGCCCGGTACCCCCAGCTCCTTGAGGGTGATGTACTTGGCAATGGAGAAATCCTCGCAGTCCCCTTGGCCGCGGCCCAGGGTCTCCAGCGGCGTGGCCCAGTAGTCCTCCTGGCCCCAGATGTCGATATCGTCGAGCCACCGGACCCGCCGGTTGAAGAAGGTATTGACCTCGCGCAGGCGGGTCTGCAGGTCGGCAGGACGCAGCCGCTCGAGCAGCGCGAACCATGCCTCGAGACTCTCCAGCCCGCGCGCGCCATATTGGGCCTGCATGCTGCGGCGCAGGCGCCCTGGCGAGAGGTTGGCCTCGCCCGGGGTGGGGCGAAGCCCCAGGCCGATGGCCAGCGACAGGCCACCGAGCCCCGCCAGGAAACGGCGGCGCCCGGGCGAATCGAGTGTCCGGGACGAAGGCGGCGGCATGCAGCGGGCCTGAATGAGCATTTGCTCAAGTCTAGGGGGCGTAGACCCCTAATGCGAGGGGAGTGATTGGCATCATGTCGGGCGGCTCAGCCCTTGCCGGGGCCCAGCCAGATCCGCAGCCGGCCGACCCAGTCGAGCGCCCGGGCGGCACGTCGCAGTTCATCGGCCGCCCCCTCGAGGCTCTGGCCGTCGGGGAGCGCCTTGACGTAGAGGGAGACGTCCACCTGGTTGTCCAGGTAATGGAGGTCCAGCGCGACCCGGGCATGCCAGATCGGCAGCCCGTGCCACACGCCATCGAGGAGCTCCACCACGTCGCTGCGCAGTGGCAGGCCGGGACGCAGGCTGTGCTCCAGTTCGCCCGAATCGTCCTCGGGGTCGATGTGGAAGGTGACGTCGGCGAGCTCCGGGAAGGCCTCGCGAAGGCGCCGGCTCACCTCGTTGCCGATCTCGTGGGCCTCGGAAACGGTGACCCGCGGTGGCACCACGATGTGCAGGTCGAGGATCACGTCGCTGCCCAGCTTGCGGGTCCGCAGGTCGTGCACCCCGTTGACATGGGGAACGCGCTCGGCGATCTCCCGCATGCGGTCACGCTGGGCGATCGGCAGCGCCGTGTCGATGAGTTCCTGGCTGGACTCCCACAGCAGGCGACCGCCGACCTGGCCGACCATGAGGCCCACCACGATGGCGGCCACGGCATCCATCCAGCCGGCCCCGAACTGGGCCGCCACCAGGCCCACCAGCACCACCACGGTGGAGAGGGCATCGGAGCGCGAGTGCCAGGCATTGGCCTCGAGCAGCCGCGAATTGACCCGCCTGGCCACGCGCAGGGTGTAGCGGAAGATCCACTCCTTGGCGAGCAGGGCCGCCACGGCGATGCCGATCGCCCAGGGTCCCGGAGCGGGCACCGGCTCCCCGCCCAGCAGCCGGGTGATGCTTGCCCAGGCGATGCCCCCGGCGACGAAGATCAGCACGCTGCCCAGCCACAGGGTGGCCAGGGTCTCGATGCGGCCATGGCCATAGGGGTGGTTGCTGTCGGGCTCCTGGCGACCGAAGTGGGTGGCGGCGATGACGAACAGGTCCGTCAGGATGTCCGAGAAGGAGTGGATGCCGTCGGCCACCAGGGCCGCCGAGCCGACGGCGAAGCCGGCGACCATCTTGGCCACGCCGACCACGAAGTCGATGACGGCGCCGACCAGCGTGACCTTGTGGGCCTCGCGGGTCTGGGCGGCGCGATCCGTGGCCGGCCCCTGCGAGTGGGTCGCCTGGGCGTTCATGCCGGGCTTCTCGTGGCTCATGCCTCGGCCCTCAACGGCAGCGTCCCGCCTTGTGGAGCACTGGGTTGGCGTACTGGGCCAGCCAGAACTCCCGAAGGTCGTCGGGCACCGTCTGCAGGCGAGCCTGGAAGCGGGCGCGGTCGGCGTCGCTGACCTCACTCAGGTCGAGCAGGTCGGGCGCCTCGCCCAGGGCTTCCAGGGCCAGGAAGTGGCTGGGGAAGAGGTGGTAACCGGCCAGGACCTGGCGGTCGATCTCGGCAGCCACGGCCTCGGGGTCGTCGAAGTCCGCCGAGAGCGGGGTCCCGAAGGTGAGCTGCACCCGTCCCTTGTGGCCGGTGATGCCGGCGACGATGGAGCTGATGTCTTCGAACTCGCTCTTCTCGTAGTTGCCGCTGGTCTGCATGGCGTGCAGCTCCCTGGCCTTCTGCAGGTCGCAGGGGTCGTACTCGTAGCTGATCGAGACCGGCACCAGCCGCAGCTCGGCGATGGCCTCGCCGATGCTCGCCTGACGCTCCCGCCCGCGCCGGGCCATGGTCAGCATCTTGATGATCGCCGGGTCGGTGCGGTCGATACCGTCCTTGGCACGCCCCTCGCGCTGGGCCATCCAGATGGAGTGGTTGTCCTCGAGGATGGAGTGACGGATGTAGGCGGAGAGGTTCTGGTAGGCGGCCAGCATGGCCCGCTTGCCGCGGGCGCTGCGCGGCACAATGAAGCTCTTGTTGAGGCGCATCAGGTCGTTGACGTAGGGCTTCTTGAGCAGGTTGTCGCCGATGGCGATGCGCACGGTGTCGCGCCCGGCCAGGTAGAGGGCGTAGTTGACGAAGGCCGGGTCCAGCGAGATGTCGCGATGGTTGCCGATGAACAGATACGCCCTGTCCGGGTCCAGCGACTCGAGCCCCGCCACCTCGAAGGTGTCGGTGGAGGTGCGGATCATGCGCTGCATGTAGCTGGCGATACGCATCTGGAAGTCATGCACGCCGGTCACGCCGCGCACCTCGCGGCGGATGGCGATGCTGGCCAGGACGCGCGAGAGGCGAGGCATGAAGCGGCTGAGCCGCGGCAGCCGATAGCGGGTGAGGGCATCGAGCAGCTCGGCATCATGGGCCAGGCGCGCGAGGACCTCGGCCACCTCGTCGTCCTGGTAGGGACGGATCTCGGCCCAGGGATCGGATGCGGAAGTGTGGTGAGTCTCGGTCATGGGATCCAGGCTGTGGTCGGAAGCGATCAGGCGCTGCGGGCGTCACCGGCGCTGCCGGCCTCGCCACCCAGCCACTCGATCAGGCGCTCGATGTTCTCGGCCAGCGCCTGGGTCATCAGGATGAAGTCGGTCTCCAGGCGGACCAGGGCGTCATCGCCATCGTCGGCCTGGGACGCCTCGTCGATCAGGGCGTCGTCGAAGCGCAGCGACTTGATCGCCAGGTCGTCATGCAGCACGAAGCTTAGCCGGCCCTCGATCGACAGTGCCAGCTTGCTGGCCTGGCGACCGCTCTCCAGAAGCTGCTGGATCTCGTCGCTGTCGAGGTCGACCTGGCGGGCACGCAGCACGCCGTCGTCGCCCTTGGCCTTGAGCTCCACCTGGTCGCCGAGCACCAGGTCGGCCGGCCGCGAGCCCGGATCGCCGAGCCAGGTGGTCATGGCGCGCATGGGCAGCGTCTGGCTGGCCAGCGGGGTCACCTTGAGGCTGCCCAGGGTCTCGCGCAGCAGGTCGAGGAGTTCCTCGGCCCGCTTGCGGGAGCTGGCATTGACGGCGATCAGCTGGCGGCGGCTGTCCCACCACAGGTCGACCTTCTGGCTGCGCACGAAGGCGCGGGGCAGCAGCTCCTCGTAGACCTGTTCCTTGATCGCCAGCTTCTCCTGGCGGCGCAGCTTGCGGCCCTCGCCGGTCTCGATGGCCTCGCTGCGCTCCTCGACCTCCTCGCGGACCACCGAGGCAGGCAGGATACGTTCCTGGCGCAGGGCGGTCATCAGCCGCTGGCCCTGCAACTCGTGCAGCAGCTGCGTCCCGGCCCGGCCGGCCGGCGCGGACCAGCCCAGGCGACGCGCCTCGCTGCCCCCCAGGGGGCGGAAGGCCTGCTCGCCGAGGGCGGTTTCCAGGCTGGCGGCATCCAGCTCAGGGGCGTCGTGCAGGCGGTAGAGGTGCAAGTGCTTGAACCACATGGAGCATTTCCCGAGAGAAAAGGGGCACATTATGGCCAAAGGGAGCCGCCGGTGCCAGCGCATGGGCGGGTGGCGTGACAGGCCAGTGTTCAAACGATGGTTTGAATGTCGGCTGCCGCCGTGACTAGAATCGAGGTTTTCCCCGCTCAGGAGTCCCCCGGCATGGATCCCCGCATCTCCCGCACCGCCCTGCGTGTCAGAGGCTATCACCTGGACGGTTATGGCCACGTGAACAATGCCCGCTACCTGGAATTCCTGGAGGAGGGCCGCTGGGCGTACTTCGACGACCGTCCCGGGCTGGCCGCCTTCCTGCAGAAGGGCGACGTGGCCTTCGTCGCCGTCAACCTCAACATCGATTACCGGCGTGCCGCCATTGCCGGCGACGACCTGGAGGTGCTGACCCGGCTCGCCGAACTCGGCTCGCGGCGTGCCCGCATGCACCAGGAGGTCCGTCGGGTGCGGGATGGCAAGCCGGTGGCCAGTGCCGACATCACCTTCGTGCTGCTCGACGTGGCGGCCAATCGGGCGATCGAGATCGGCGGCGAGATCCGCGAGGCCATGGCGGCACTGGTCCTGCCTTAGCCCCCTTGCACAGCTCCCTTTGCACCGTCCGGGATGGTATGATGCCAGGCTGATATTGCGCGCCATGTCACGGCCACGTGACGCGCCAACCTGTTGCAGTGCAAAGGATTCGACGACCCATGGGTGACATCGCCAGAGAGATTCTGCCAGTCAACATCGAGGACGAACTCAAGCAGTCGTACCTCGATTACGCGATGAGCGTGATCATCGGCCGTGCGCTGCCCGACGTGCGCGATGGCCTCAAGCCGGTGCACCGGCGCGTGCTGTTCGCCATGCACGAGCTCGGCAACGACTGGAACAAGCCGTACAAGAAGTCCGCCCGCGTGGTGGGCGATGTCATCGGTAAGTACCACCCTCACGGGGACAGCGCCGTCTATGACACCATCGTGCGCATGGCCCAGGACTTCTCCATGCGCCATGTGCTGGTCGACGGCCAGGGCAACTTCGGCTCCATCGACGGCGACAACGCCGCCGCCATGCGTTACACCGAGGTACGCATGGCCCGGCTGGCCCACGAGCTGCTGGCCGACCTGGAGAAGGACACCGTCGACTGGGTCGACAACTACGACGGCACCGAGCGCATCCCCGAGGTGCTGCCCACCAAGGTCCCCAACCTGCTGATCAACGGTTCCTCGGGGATCGCCGTGGGCATGGCGACCAACATCCCGCCCCACAACATGGGCGAGATCATCAACGCCTGCCTGGCGCTGATCGACGACTACACCCTCACCGTCGACGACCTGATGGAGCATGTCCCCGGCCCGGACTTTCCCACCGGTGGCAT
Source organism: Halomonas sp. CKK8 (assembly GCF_029625235.1). NCBI lineage: Bacteria > Pseudomonadati > Pseudomonadota > Gammaproteobacteria > Oceanospirillales > Halomonadaceae > Halomonas > Halomonas sp. CKK8. Next base: position 1,768,660 of record NZ_CP121193.1, read on the forward strand.
CATCAATGGCCGCGCCGGCATCCTCGAGGCCTACCGCACCGGCCGTGGCCGCATCTACGTGCGGGCCTGCCACACCATCGAGCATGACGACAAGACCGGCCGTGACCACATCATCGTCAACGAGCTTCCCTACCAGGTGAACAAGGCGCGGCTGATCGAGAAGATCGCCGAACTGGTCAAGGAAAAGAAGATCGAGGGCATCGCCGAGCTGCGTGACGAGTCCGACAAGGACGGCCTGCGCGTGGTCATCGAGGTCAAGCGCGGCGAGTCCGGAGAGGTGGTGGTCAACAACCTCTTCGCCCAGACCCAGCTGCAGACCGTCTTCGGCATCAACATGGTGGCCATCGACAATGGCCAGCCGAAGATCCTCAACCTCAAGGAGATCCTCGAGGCCTTCATCCGCCACCGCCGCGAGGTGGTCACCCGCCGCACCCTCTTCGAGCTGAAGAAGGCCCGCGAGCGCGGCCATATCCTCGAGGGTCTGGCCGTCGCCATCTCCAACATCGACGAGGTGATCGAGCTGATCAAGGCCTCGCCGAACGCCAGCGAGGCCAGGGAGAAGCTGCTGGCGAAGTCCTGGCAGCCGGGGCAGGTCACCGGCATGCTCGAGCGCGCCGGCGCCACCTCCTGCAAGCCCGAGGACCTCGAGGAAGGCTTCGGGCTCAACCAGGCCGGCAGCGAGTACCGCCTGTCGCCGGCCCAGGCCCAGGCGATCCTCGAGCTGCGCCTGCATCGCCTGACCGGGCTCGAGACCGAGAAGCTCCTCGACGAGTACCTCTCGATCCTCGAGAAGATCGCCGAGCTCACCGCCATCCTGGCTTCCGCCGAGCGGCTGCTCGAGGTGATCCGCGAGGAGCTGATCGCCGTGCGCGACCAGTTCGGCGACCCGCGCAAGACCGAGATCCAGGCCAGCCACCTCGACCTGCGCCTCGAGGACCTGATCGCCGAGGAGGACATGGTGGTCACGGTGTCGCGCACCGGCTACGCCAAGACCCAGCCGCTCTCCGACTACCAGGCCCAGCGCCGAGGCGGGCGCGGCAAGTCGGCCACGGCGATGAAGGACGAGGACGTCATCGAGCACCTGCTGGTGGCCTCGACCCACGACACCGTGCTGCTGTTCTCCAATCGCGGCAAGGTCTACTGGCTCAAGGTCTACGAGATGCCCGTCGCCAGCCGTGGCTCACGGGGCAAGCCGCTGGTCAACCTGCTGCCGCTGGACGAGGGCGAGGCGATCAACGCCATCCTGCCGGTGCGTGACTACGACCCGCAGAGCTACATCTTCTTCGCGACCGAGCGCGGCACCGTCAAGCGCACCAGCCTCGAGCAGTTCTCGCGGCCGCGTAGCGTGGGCCTGATTGCTATCGACCTCGAGGAAGGCGACCGCCTGGTGGGTGCCGCCATCACCTCGGGCAGCGATCATGTCATGCTGCTCTCCTCCAACGGCAAGGCGATCCGCTTCGAGGAGTCCAACGTGCGCGCCATGGGCCGCACCGCCCGCGGCGTGCGCGGCATGCGTCTGCTCGGCGATGGCGAGGTGATCAGCCTGATCATCCCGCAGAGCCAGCAGATCGATGCCGAGGCCGACGTCGAGGCCGAGGCCGAGGAGGGCGCGAGCGTCGAGGCCGGCAACGGCGGCCAGATCTATATCCTCACCGCCAGCGAGAACGGCTATGGCAAGCGCACTCGCCTCGAGGAGTTCCCTCTGCGCGGGCGTGGCGGCCAGGGCGTGATCGCCATGCAGACGAGCGAGCGCAACGGCGCCCTGGTGGCGGCCATGCAGGTCTACGCCACCGACGAGATGATGCTGATCACCGATCGCGGCACCCTGGTACGCACCCGGGTCGACGAGGTCTCGATCAGCTCGCGCAACACCCAGGGGGTGATGCTGATCCGCCTGGGCAACGACGAGAAGCTGGTCAAGACCGTGCGCATCGACGAGCCCGAGGAGGCCCTTGAGGCGCCGGCCGAGGCGGGCGACGAGTCGGGAGTCGCATCATTCGGCGATGCGGCACCGGATGAGGGGGCACAAGAGGCCGGCGGTGAGCAGGACCAGGAATAAGGACACGCAACGCTGATGACACGTCACTACAACTTCTGTGCCGGCCCGGCCGCGCTGCCCACGGCCGTGCTGGAGCGAGCCCGGGACGAACTGCTGGACTACCGCGGCCGCGGCCTCTCGGTGATGGAGATGAGCCATCGCGGCGAGGAATTCGTCGCCATCGCCGAGCGGGCCGAGGCCGACCTGCGCGCGCTGTTGGCCATTCCCGACAACTACCGGGTGCTCTTCACCCAGGGCGGCGCCAGCCTGCAGTTCGCCGCGCTGCCCTACAACCTGCTGGGGGCCGGCGGCCGGCCCAACTTCCTGCACACCGGCATCTGGGGCAAGAAGGCGATCAGCGAGGCGCGCCACCTGTTCGGTGACGTCCATGTGGCCGCCAGCAGCGAGGAGAACGGCCACAGTGCCGTGCCGCGCCAGGAGGAGATCGTGCTCTCCGACGACGCCGCCTACCTGCACTACACCGCCAACGAGACCATCGGCGGGCTCGCCTTCGACTACATCCCCGAGGCCCGCCGGCCGGATGGCAGCGAGGTACCGCTGGTCTGCGATATGTCCTCCTCGATCCTCTCTGCCCCGCTGGATGTCTCGAAGTTCGGGGTGATCTACGCCGGTGCTCAGAAGAACATCGGTCCCGCGGGCCTGGTGGTGGTGATCGTGCGCGATGACCTGCTGGACCAGGCCCGCGGCGACATGCCGACGCTCTTCGGTTACCGGGCGCTCAGCGAGGCGGGCTCGATGGTCAACACCCCGGCGACCTACAGCTGGTACCTGGCGGGGCTGGTCTTCGACTGGCTGAAGACCGATGTCGGCGGCCTTTCGGCCATGGACGCCATCAACCGCCGCAAGGCGGCCCGGCTCTATGCGGCCATCGACGGCAGCGCCCTCTACGCCAACCCGATCACGCTGCGCAACCGCTCGCGGATGAACGTGCCCTTCGTGCTGGCCGACCCGCGGCTGGACCGCCTGTTCCTCGACGAGGCCGAGGCAGCGGGGCTGCTCAACCTCAAGGGACATCGCAGCGTGGGGGGCATGCGGGCCAGCCTCTACAATGCCGTGCCCGAGGCCGCCGTCGAGGCATTGATCGACTTCATGGCCGATTTCGAGAAACGCAGGGGATAATCCATGACCGAGCCTACCGTCAGCCTCGAGGCGCTCCGCCAGCGCATCGACGCCCTGGACAACGACATCCTGCGCCTGATCAGCGAGCGGGCGGCCTGTGCCCAGCAGGTGGCCGAGATCAAGGCCGAGCATGAGCCCGGCGCGGTCTTCTATCGGCCCGAGCGCGAAGCCCAGGTGCTGCGCCGGATCATGGAGCTCAACCAGGGCCCCCTGGACAGCGAGGAGATGGCGCGGCTGTTCCGCGAGATCATGTCGGCCTGCCTGGCCCTGGAGCAGCCGGTCAAGGTCGCCTACCTGGGGCCGGAGGGCACCTTCACCCAGCAGGCCGCCCTCAAGCACTTCGGTGAGAGCGCCATCAGCCTGCCGATGGCCGCCATCGACGAGGTGTTCCGCGAGGTGGAGGCCGGCGCCGTCAACTATGGCGTCGTCCCGGTGGAGAACTCCACTGAGGGGGTGATCAACCACACCCTCGACTCCTTCATGGACTCCGGGCTTCGCATCTGTGGCGAGGTGGTGCTGCGCATCCACCATCACCTGCTGGTGGCCGAGACGACCCGTCGCGACAAGGTCTCGCGGATCTACTCCCATCCGCAGTCCTTCGCCCAGTGCCGCAAGTGGCTCGACGCCCACTTTCCCCAGGCCGAGCGGGTACCGGTCTCCTCGAATGCCGAGGCCGCCCGCCTGGTCAAGACCGAGTGGCACAGCGCGGCCATCGCCGGCGACATGGCCGCCAAGCTCTACGGGCTCGCCAAGCTGGCCGAGAAGATCGAGGACCGCCCGGACAACTCCACGCGCTTTCTGATCATCGGCAACCAGGACGTGCCCATCTCCGGCGAGGACAAGACCTCGCTGGTGGTCGCGATGCGCAACCAGCCCGGGGCCCTGCACGACCTGCTCGAGCCCTTCCATCGCCACCAGATCGACATGACGCGCCTCGAGACCCGCCCGTCACGCACCGGCGTGTGGAACTACGTGTTCTTCATCGACTTCAAGGGGCACCGCGAGGAGCCGCGCGTCGCGGCCATGCTGGAGGAGGTCCAGCTACGCGCCGCCGAGGTGAAGGTGCTGGGCTCCTATCCCGTCGGCGTGCTCTGAGAGATGGCGGGCATCGTGAAGCCGCCGCCCGATGAGCGGCGCATCCTGATCGTCGGCCTGGGGCTGATCGGCGGTTCGCTTGCCGCTGCGCTGCGCGCCGCCGGGGTTCGGGGCACCATCCTCGCCTGCGACCCCGATGCGGGCGAGATCGCCCGGGGCATCGAGATGGGCCTGATCGACAACGGGGACACCCGTCTCGAGGCACTGGTCGAGGGTGCGTCGCTGGTGGTGCTGGCGGTGCCCGTACTGGCCATGGAGCCGGTGATGGCCCAGCTGGCCGCCTGCCTCGATCGTGCCGCGCCCGATGTCGTCGTCACCGATGTGGGCAGCACCAAGGCGGCGATCCGCGAGGCGGCCGTGGCCGCCTTCGGTCGCATGCCGGCCAACCTGGTGCTCGGCCATCCCATCGCCGGCTCGGAAAAGAGCGGGGTCGCGGCCGCCGATGCCGGGCTCTATGCACGCCACAAGGTGATCCTGACGCCCGAGCCCGATACCGATCCGGCCGCGATGGCCAGGGTGCGCGCGCTCTGGGAGGCCAGCGGCGCCGAGGTGCTGGAGATGGACGTGGCCCGCCATGACCAGGTGCTGGCGCGGACCAGCCACCTGCCGCACCTGCTGGCCTTCTCGCTGGTGGACACCCTGGCCCGCCAGGACGAGCGGCTGGAGATCTTCCGCTACGCCGCCGGCGGCTTTCGCGACTTCACCCGCATCGCCGGCAGCGACCCGGTGATGTGGCGCGACATCTTCGTCGCCAATCGCGATGCGGTGCTCGCTGCCCTGGACGACTTCGAGGCGGGCGTGGCCCGGCTGCGCCGCGCGGTGGAGCGCGGCGACGGCGATGCCATGCTGGCGACCTTCGACCGGGCCAGTCACGCCCGGCACTATTTCGAATCCCTGCTCAACCAGACCAGTTATCAGGCGGAGTACCAGATGCAACAACACGGCAAGCTGCGCTACCGGGTCAGCCCCGGCGGTGGCGTCACCGGGCGGATCCGCGTGCCCGGCGACAAGTCGATCTCCCACCGCTCCATCATGCTCGGGGCGCTGGCCGACGGAGTCACCGAGGTGAAGGGCTTTCTCGAGGGCGAGGACAGCCTGGCCACCCTGCAGGCCTTCCGCGAGATGGGCGTGGCCATCGAAGGGCCCCATCATGGGCGGGTCACCGTCCACGGCGTGGGCATGCACGGCCTCAAGCCGCCCGCCGGGCCCCTCTACGTGGGCAATGCCGGCACCGCCATGCGCCTCTTCGCCGGGTTGCTCGCGGGCCAGGCCTTCGACACCGAGCTGACCGGCGATGCCTCCCTGACCAAGCGCCCCATGGGGCGGGTGGCCGATCCCCTGCGAGCCATGGGCGCCGAGATCGATACCGCCGAGGGCGGGCGTCCGCCGCTGCACATCCACGGTGGCAGGGCGCTCAAGGGCATCACCTACGACATGCCCATGGCCAGCGCCCAGGTGAAGTCCTGTTTGCTGCTGGCCGGCCTCTACGCCGAGGGCGAGACCCGCGTACGCGAGCCGGCACCGACCCGCGACCATACCGAGCGCATGCTCCAGGGCTTCGGCTATGAGGTGCACCGCGAGGGCGACACCTGCTGGCTACAGGGTGGCGGCAGGCTCACCGCGGCCCCCATCGACGTGCCCTCGGACATCTCGTCGGCGACCTTCTTCCTGGTGGCCGCGGCGATCACGCCGGGCTCGAACCTGGTGCTCGAGCACGTCGGCATCAACCCGACCCGCATCGGCGTGATCAATATCCTCCAGCTGATGGGCGCCGACCTGCGCCTGGAGAACGAGCACGAGGTGGGCGGCGAGCCGGTGGCCGACCTGCATATCCGCTATGCGCCGCTCAAGGGCATCGACATCCCGGTGGAGCAGGTGCCGCTGGCCATCGACGAGTTCCCGGCGCTGTTCATCGCCGCGGCCAACGCCGAGGGCGTGACCCGCTTGCGCGGCGCCGAGGAGCTGCGCGTCAAGGAGTCCGACCGGCTTCAGGCGATGGCCAACGGCCTGGCCACCCTCGGCGTCGAGCATGTGCTGCTCGAGGATGGCATCGATATCGTCGGCCGTCCTGAAGGAGAGGGCGGCGAGGGGGTCAGCTACGGCGGCGGGCACATCGACAGCCTGGGGGATCACCGCATCGCCATGGCCTTCGCCATCGCCGCGCTGCGCGCCGGTGGCGAGGTCGTCATCGACGACTGTGCCAACGTGGCCACCTCCTTCCCCGGCTTCATCGACCTGGCGCGCCGGGTCGGGCTGGCCCTCGAGGAACAGCAGGAGGCGTCATGAGCGATTCGGCACCGGTACTGACCATCGATGGCCCGGGCGGGGCCGGCAAGGGCACCATCAGTCGCCTGGTCGCCGCACGCCTGGGCTGGCACCTGCTCGACAGCGGGGCGCTCTATCGCCTGACCGCGCTGGCCGCCGTGAAGCACGAGGTGCCCCTGGATGATGAGCCGGCACTGGCCCGCGTCGCTGCCTCGCTGGAGGTGGTCTTCGTCGCCGAGAATGATGCCACCACCGTGCTGCTCGAAGGGCGGGATGCCACCACCGCGATCCGCACCGAGCAGGTGGGCGATGCCGCCTCCCGGGTCGCCGCGCTGCCCGCGGTGCGCGAGGCGCTGCTGCAGCGCCAGCGCGACTTCCGGCAGGCTCCGGGCCTGGTCGCCGACGGGCGCGACATGGGCACCGTGGTGTTCACGGACGCCCCGCTGAAGATCTTCCTCACCGCGAGCGCCGAGGAGCGGGCGAGACGGCGCCACCTCCAGTTGCGGGAGGCTGGGGTGGATGCTAGTCTATCGAGTCTTCTAAAGGAGATTCAGGCGCGCGATGCCCGCGACATGCAGCGCAGCGTGGCCCCGCTCAAGCCGGCCATCGATGCCATCACGCTTGACACCACGCGCCTGACGATACCGGAAGTGGTGGATCGGCTGACGGAGCTACTGACCGAACGCGGTCTGGCATCCGCCACCTGACACTCCCTTGCGGCGCCTCCGGCAGGATGTGATGACGTGGTCCGGCACTTAGATTCGCCGTGAGCCGGGCCAGGTCGAACCAGCGCCAACATCCCCGGGGGCTTGGTAAATAAGGCCCGCACTCGCTGGTGGTGCGGAGAAGGCGGCAACGCCGTACTCAACGTTGATCACGTAGGAACATCATGAGCGAAAGCTTTGCTGAACTGTTTGAACAGTCTCTCCAGGACATCAACATGGAGCCGGGCGCCATCGTCGCGGCTACCATCGTCGACATCGACGGCGACTGGGTCACCGTCAATGCCGGCCTGAAGTCAGAAGGTCAGATCCCCGCGGCCCAGTTCCGCGACGATAACGGCGAACTCACCATCGCCGTCGGCGACGAGGTGCATGTCGCCCTGGAGGCCGTCGAGGACGGGTTCGGCGAGACACGCCTGTCCCGCGAGAAGGCCAAGCGCGCCGAAGCGTGGAAGGTGCTGGAAGCCGCCTTCGAGAAGGAAGAGATCGTCAAGGGCGTGATCAACGGCAAGGTCAAGGGCGGCTTCACTGTCGACGTCGACTCCATCCGTGCCTTCCTGCCGGGTTCCCTGGTGGATGTCCGCCCCGTGCGCGACACCACCCACCTCGAGAACAAGGAACTCGACTTCAAGGTCATCAAGCTCGACGCCAAGCGCAACAACGTCGTCGTCTCCCGTCGCGCCGTGCTCGAGGCCGAGAACAGCGCCGAGCGTGAGGCCCTGCTGGCGACCCTCCAGGAAGGTCAGCAGATCGTCGGTATCGTCAAGAACCTCACCGACTACGGCGCCTTCGTCGACCTGGGCGGCGTCGATGGCCTGCTGCACATCACCGACATGGCCTGGAAGCGTATCAAGCATCCGAGCGAGATCGTGGCCGTGGGCGACGAGATCACCGTCAAGGTGCTCAAGTTCGACCGCGAGCGCAACCGTGTCTCCCTGGGCCTGAAGCAGCTGGGCGAGGATCCCTGGGTCAACATCAAGGATCGCTACCCGGAAGGCACCAAGGTTCACGCCACCGTCACCAACCTCACCGACTACGGCTGCTTCGCCGAGCTCGAAGAGGGCGTCGAGGGTCTGGTCCACGTCTCCGAGATGGACTGGACCAACAAGAACATCCATCCGTCCAAGGTCGTGCAGGTCGGCGACGACGTGGACGTCATGGTGCTGGACATCGACGAGGAGCGTCGCCGCATCTCCCTGGGTATCAAGCAGTGCACCACCAATCCTTGGGAAGACTTCAACGCGCGCTACAACAAGGGTGACCGCGTCACCGGCACCATCAAGTCGATCACCGACTTCGGCATCTTCATCGGCCTCGAAGGCGGCATCGACGGCCTGGTGCATCTGTCCGACATCTCCTGGACCGATACCGGCGAGGAAGCCGTTCGCCAGTTCAAGAAGGGCGACGAGGCGGAAGCCGTCATCCTCTCCATCGATCCGGAGCGTGAGCGCATCTCGCTGGGCATCAAGCAGCTCGATACCGATCCGGTGTCCGAGTTCCTGGCGGTCAACGACAAGGGCTCCATCGTCACCGGTCGCGTGGTCGAGGTCGATGCCAAGGAAGCCCAGGTCGAGCTGGCCACCGATGTGGTCGCCGTGCTCAAGGCCTCCGAGATCAGCGCCGACCGCGTCGAGGATGCCCGCAACGTGCTGAGCGAGGGCGACAGCGTCGAGGCCCGCATCATCGGTGTCGATCGCAAGAACCGCCAGATCGCCCTGTCCATCAAGGCCAAGGATCAGGACGACACTCGCCAGAACCTCAAGAAGCTGCGTGAGGAGTCGCCCGAGAGCGGTGGTCCGACCACCATCGGCGACCTCATCAAGCAGCAGATGGGTCAGGACTGATAGCGAGAGGGACTCCTTCCCTCATCGTCTGACAAGGCGCCGCCCCTCGGGGCGGCGCCTTCTTTTTTTTGTTCCGGTAGCTTTTTGTTGTACCGGTATCTTCGATGGTTCTGGCACGTCTCGCCCCAGGGAGGGCGCTACAATGGAACGCCGCGAGTTTCCGCCGCGAGTTAGTGGCGAAGTTTGCCGTTAAACGTCACTGCTGTTGTTTGCCGAACTTCGATTTGATGTTCATAATGTTGCCAGGGAAGTTTTAAAAGGCAATAATGCCGCTGCATCCTGTAATCCCCGAGAAGGAACTAATACATGTCATCACTGCTCAGCAACTACATGCAGATGGAGCAGCAGCTCAAGCAACTCCAGTCGGAACTGGACAAGCTGCAGAACGACGACCGTCTCAAGGCCGAGCTCGAGTTCAAGGAAAAGCTCGAGTCGCTGATGCGCGAGTTCGACAAGAGTGCTGCCGACGTCATTGCGCTGCTCGATCCCAAGCCGGCCGCGGCATCTCGCGGCACTGCCGCCGCCCCGGCGACAGGCGGTGCGCGCCGCAAGCGCAAGCTCAAGATCTACAAGAACCCCAATACCGGTGAAGTCGTGGAAACGCGCGGCGGTAACCAGAAGACCCTCAAGGCCTGGAAGGACGAGCACGGTTCCGACACCGTCGAGTCCTGGCTGGTGCGCGTCGAGGAGTGAGTTCCTCCGCGTGAAGGCATGACGCCGCCCCTCGGGGCGGCGTCGTCGTTTGTGTTGAACGCCGCTCATACTGGACATGCCGTGCCGAGCAAAAACGCCGCCGGGAAGATGATTCGACGGTGCGTTGCCCGTATAATCAGGAGCATCCCCGAGTACCGGCGATGGCCCGTTCATCCCTCTTCACGCCACGGCCTTCGCCTCGACACCATTGGAATCGAATGAAATCACACAATCCCCGACAGCCCATGGACGAACGAGAGAAGTTGCGCAGGTTCCGCGAACTCGACGATGCCTTCGCCGATGCACTGCGCGAACTCGAGAGTCCCGACAGCGAGCTCGATATTCCCACCGGTCCGCCGGTCCGTTCACTCGAGCGCGTGGAGCAGGACGCCGGGACCGAGCTGCAGGACGAGCAGGCCCTCCAGCGGGCCTTCGAACAGCGCCTCAAGGCGCTGATGGCCGAGTACGCCCAGCCGGCCGAGAGCGTCAGTCACCTGCTGCAGACCCTCAGGTCCCTCGGGCGGATCGCCTGAGCCGCCACGTCGGGTTATCCTGCCCGCCTTTCTCCACCAACTGCGGCGTCCGTCAGCGGTAGCGATAGACGCGCAGGCTCGGCAGGAAGGCGTTGTCCTCCAGCCGCTCGTCGCGTCGCCGGGCCCGGGTGCGGGTGGCCGGCGGGTGAGAGGGCGGCCGGTTATGGTCGGGCAGGCGGCCGTCGGGGCTGGGCACGAACAGCGGCAGGGCGATGTTCATGGCGCGCCGGCTGCGGCCATCCTCCAGCGGTTCGCGGTAGAAGAGGTTGGCGCGCATCAGCGGGGCCTGGCGCTGTACCTGAGCCAGCGGCTCGCCATCAGGGATGCCGGCCAGCTGTCGCAGCTGGATGCGCACGTGGGGCGCCTCGCTGTCCAGGGCCAGCAGCTTCTGCTCGGCCTCGCGCACCGTCAGCCGCTTGATCGAACGCCCGCTGGCATACCAGGCCAGGCGCACGCGGGCCACCGGGGCCTCGGCCAAAGGGATCGCCCGCCAGCACTGCTTGAGGTGCAGCCTGGCAAGCCCCGTGCCGCGCAGGTGGTCGTGCAGGGCCGGGTGCCGGAAGGGCAGCACCGCCTTGATCTCCGGGATCAGCGCCGGTACCTCGCGGCGGATCTCCGCCAGCAGCGCGGCGAAGGCCTTCTTGGTGGCATTCACCCGGCCGACCGCCTCCATCACCGCCTCGTCGGCCGCCACCAGGCCCACATGGCTGCGGGTGGCGCGGCCGTCCTGGCCATCCTGGTACCAGACGTCGAGCAGAGCGTGGCGCAGCCAGGCGGCGTCGGCCGAGTCGTGATCGAAGGACCAGGCCGGGGCGCCCGAGGCCTGCCAGGTCGCCACCAGGGCGTCGGTCTCCTCGACCAGGCGATCGAAGAGGGCCTCAAGCTCCGCCAGCAGGCGGTATTCCGGGCGCTGCCCGTCGCCGCTCACGACGGCTCGCCGTCCCGGTCCGCGCGCGCCAGCAGCGCGTCGAGGTCGGTCTCGTCCATGGCGGGCTCGCCGGCGATGCGATGGGACTCGTCGGCCCAGGCGCCCAGGTCCAGCAGCCGGCAGCGCTTGCTGCAGAAGGGGCGGTAGGGGTTGGCCTCGCTCCACAGTACCTTCTTGCGGCACTGCGGGCAGGCGACTTCCAGGGGGCGCGAGGTGTCGTGCGTGCTCATGCGATATCGTCTTCGGCAGGATGGTCGGGGAAGGATGACGAATCAGCGCCCGGGAGGCAAACCGACGGCGGCCCGGTACCGGCGGTCGAGCTTAGCGACCTGTGCGGCCAGGCCCGCCTCGTCGGCGGAGTTGTCGATCACGTCGTCGGCGCGCGCCAGGCGCTCCGTCCGTGACATCTGGGCCGCGACGATGGCCCGGGCCTGGGCTTCGTCCACGCCGTCGCGTGCCGCCGTGCGCGCAATCTGGGTCTCCTCGGGGACATCGATGACCAGGCAGCGGTCGACCATCGCGTCCTGGCCGGACTCGAACAGCAGCGGGGAGACCAGCAGCACATAGGGAGCCCCCTGGACCTGGAGGCGCTCGAGGTGGGCTTCCAGGCGCTGGCGTATCCGCGGGTGGGTGATCCGCTCCAGTCGCTGCCGTGCCTCGGCATCGGCGAAGACGATCTCGCGCAGCGCCCGCCTGTCCAGGCCGCCGTCGGGCGTCAGGACCTCAGGCCCGAAATGCTCGGCGATCTCGGCGAGTGCCGGCTCCCCCGGGGCCACGACCTCCCGGGCCACCTCGTCGGCATCCACCCAGGGAATGCCCCGCGCAGCGAAGGCCCGCGCCACCGTCGACTTGCCCGAGGCGATGCCGCCTGTCACGCCGATGATCATCCTCGTCTCCCTGATGGGTGCATGGGTGTGTGCCATGGTGAGGTCAATACAGCAGCCCGGTATAGAGCGCCATCAGCGGCTCTCCGGCCAGCAGGGCGATCCAGCCGGCCATCACCAGCCAGGGCCCGAAGGGCAGCGGGGCACCGCGCAGACGCGGGATGGCCAGCTGGATGAGGATGCCCACCACCGCTCCCGCCCCGGCGGAGAGGATCAGCACCAGCGGCAGGTATTGCCAGCCCAGCCAGGCGCCCAGGGCGGCCAGCAGCTTGAAGTCGCCGTAGCCCATGCCCTCCTTGCCGGTGACCAGCTTGAACAGCCAGTAGAAGCTCCACAGCACGAGGTACCCGGCCATGGCACCGATGACGGCCGAGGGCAGCAGCAACGGCTGAAAGTGCAGCTGGTAGAGCAGCCCTGCCCACAGCAGGGGCAGGGTGAGCAGGTCCGGGAGCAGCTGGGTGCGCAGGTCGATCACCGCCATGGCCAGCAGGGCCAGGCAGGCGCCGAGGATGAACAGCGCCTCCAGGGTCGGCCCGAAGAGCGCCAGCACCGCCACGGCCAGCACGCCCCCGGCGAGCTCCACCAGGGGGTACTGGGGGCTGATGCGCGTGTGGCAGCTGGCACAGTGCCCGCGGCGCTTGAACCAGCCGAGCAGCGGGATGTTGTCGTGCCAGGCGATGGGGGCCTCGCAGCGCGGGCACAGCGAGCGGGGGGTCACCAGGTTGAAGGGCGGTGCCTCTTCCGGCGCCATTTCAAGGGCCTCTCGGGCCTCGGCGCGCCAGCCGCGCATCAGCATTACCGGCAGCCGGGTGATCACCACGTTGAGGAAGCTGCCCAGGCACAGGCCCAGGACGACCGCCAGGGGCCAGAGCAGGAAGGGGGGGAGGTCGGCGAGCAAGGGGAGACTCCTGTCCAGTCGGATCCGGTTGCCCATTGTATCGGGGGATGGCGTCGATTGCCCGGATACTCCCGTGCCCCTCGCGGGCTGTCCCGCGCTGCGGCTTTGGTCTAGAATCGGCTCCCTTTCATCTTCCAGGGGCACGATCATGACCCAGATGCTCGGACCGGTGATGCTGGATCTGGAGGGCCAGAGCCTGACGCCCGAGGAGCAGGCGCTGCTGGTGCGCCCCGAGGTCGGGGGCGTGATCCTGTTCGCCCGCAATATCGCCTCGGCCGACCAGGTCCGCACCCTGTGCGACGAGGTCCGTCGCGTGCGTCCCGACCTGCTGTTGGCGGTCGACCAGGAAGGGGGGCGGGTCCAGCGGCTTCGCGAGGGCGTCACCCGCCTGCCGGCCATGGGCCGCCTGGGTCGCGACTTCGCCCACCAGCCCGAGGTGACGGTGCGTCTCTGCCAGGATGCCGGCTGGCTGCTGGGCATGGAGATGGCAGCCTGCGGCCTCGACCTCACCTTTGCCCCGGTGCTGGATGTGGACGGGGGCAGCTCCAGCGTGATCGGCGATCGCAGCTTCTCCGCCGATCCTCGGGCGGTGGCCCGCCTCGGCCGTGCCTTCCTGGATGGCCTGCACGAGGCGGGCATGGTGGCCGTGGGCAAGCACTTCCCGGGCCACGGTGGCGTGGCGGCCGACTCCCATCATGAGCTGCCGGTGGATGGGCGCCCCCTGGAGGCGCTGCGCCGCCACGACCTCCTGCCCTTCGCCGAGCTGGCGCCCCGGCTCGATGCGGTGATGCCCGCGCATGTCGTCTATTCCGACTTCGACCCGCGCCCCGCGGGCTTCTCCCCGGCCTGGCTGGGCATGCTGCGCCAGAGCCTGGGGTTCAAGGGCGTGATCTTCTCCGACGACCTGAGCATGGCCGGTGCGGCCGCCGCCGGCACGCCCGCGGAGCGGGCCCGGCTGGCGCTGGCTGCGGGCTGCGACATGCTGCTGGTCTGCAACGACCGCAGCGCGGCCCGCGAGGTGCTGGACGCCTGCCAGGGTCGCCAGGCGCGTCGCGCCACGCGGCTGCGCTATGCCAGGGCGCGTCCCGACCTCAAGGCGCTGGGGGCCCTGTCGCGCTGGCGACGCGTCCATGCGCGTCTCGAGGCGATGGCCGCCGGCTGAACCGACCTTCTTTCCTCCGCCTCCCATCAAGAGCCGACCGACGATGTCCCGACTCGATGCCGATTCCCTGCCGTCCCTGACCGACATGCGCGATGTCATGGACAATGCCGACTGCCTGATCTCGCAGCCCGAGGTCGAGCGCGCCCTGGACCGCATGGCCGACGAGATCACCCGCGACCTGGGTGACCGCCTGCCGGTCTTCTACTGCGTGATGAACGGTGGCCTGATCACCACCGGCCACCTGCTGACCCGGCTGGGCTTTCCCCTCGAGGTCGACTACCTCCACGCCACCCGCTACCGGGGGGGGCTACGGGGTGGCGAGCTGTTCTGGCGGGTCTCCCCGGAGGTGCCCATGGCCGGTCGTCACGTGGTGATCGTCGACGACATCCTCGATGAGGGCGCCACCCTGGCGGCGATTCTCGACTACTGCCGGCAGGCAGGGGCGGCAAGCATCTCCACCGCGGTGCTGGTCGACAAGCAGCACGACCGCAAGGCGGTCCCCGGGCTCAGGGCCGACTACTGCAGCCTGGAAGTCGCCGACCGCTATGTCTTCGGCTTCGGCATGGACTACAAGGGCTACTGGCGCAATGCCCCGGGCATCTACGCGCCCAAGGGGCTGTAAGCCACAAGCCACAAGCCGCCAAGCGCCGAGCCGCCAAGCTTTCCGGCGACGGGCCTGGCCTCTGCGCTATCCGAGTGGCAAGCAGAAAGTGACAAGTAGAAGATGGTGCGGTGCAAGCGAAAAAACCCCGCGGGCCCTGAAGGCCTGCGGGGTTTCTCTTTCCACTTTCTACTCTTGCCTTGGCCGCTTGGCCGCTTGGCCGCTTGGCGCCTAGGCTAGTCCCAACTCGTGGGTGGCTTCCTCGCGCATCTTGAACTTCTGGATCTTGCCGGTGACGGTCATCGGGAAGTCGTCGACGAACTTCACGTAGCGCGGCACCTTGTAGTGGGCGATCTGGCCCTTGCAGAAGGCCTTGAGTTCCTCCTCGCTGAGCGACTCGCCCTCGGTCAGCTTGACCCAGGCCATCACCTCCTCGCCGTACTTCTCGTCGGGCACGCCGATCACCTGCACGTCCGAGATGGCCGGGTGGGTGTAGAGGAAGTCCTCGATCTCCCGCGGATAGATGTTCTCGCCGCCGCGGATGATCATGTCCTTGATGCGCCCGACGATCGCCACATAGCCCTCGTCGTCCATGGTGGCGAGGTCCCCGGTGTGCATCCAGCCGGCCTTGTCGATCGCCTTGTCGGTGGCCTCGGGGTTGTTCCAGTAGCCGAGCATCACGCTGTAGCCGCGGGTGCAGAGCTCCCCGGTCTCGCCGCGGGCCACCACGGCGCCGGTCTCGGGGCTCACCAGCTTGACCTCCAGGTGGGGGTGGATGGTGCCCACGGTGGTGACCCGCTTCTCCAGCGGGGCATCGGTCTGGGTCTGGGTGCTCACCGGGCTGGTCTCGGTCATGCCATAGCAGATGGTGACGTCCTGCATGTTCATGCGATCAATCACCTTGCGCATCACCTCGATGGGGCAGATGGAGCCGGCCATGATGCCGGTACGCAGGCTGGAGAGGTCGAAGCTCTCGAACTCGGGATGCTCCAGTTCGGCGATGAACATGGTGGGCACGCCGTAGAGCGTGGTGGCCTTCTCCTCGGAGACGGCACGCAGCGTCTGCTCGGGGTCGAAGCCGTCGCCCGGATAGATCATGGTGGCGCCGTGGGTCACGCAGCCCAGGTTGCCCATCACCATGCCGAAGCAGTGGTAGAGCGGGACCGGGATTACCATGCGGTCGGCTTCGCTGAGGTCCATGGTGCGGGCCACGAAGAAGCCATTGTTGAGGATGTTGTGGTGGGAGAGGGTGGCGCCCTTGGGCGCACCCGTGGTCCCCGAGGTGTACTGGATGTTGATCGGGTCGTCGAACTGCAGGCTGGCCTGGACATCGGCCAGGTGCTCGGCGGAGACCTCGTCGGCATGGGCCAGCATCTGCGGCCAGGTCAGCATGCCGGTCAGCGCGCGGTCGGCATCGAGGCACACCACCCGCTTGAGCTCGGGCAGGCGCTGGCAGGAGAAGGTGCCCGGGGCGCCGTCACGCAGTTCCGGAGCCAGTTCGGCCAGGGTGGCGACGTAGTCGGAGGTCTTGAAGGCCCCCTGCAGGACCAGCGTCGAGGCGCCGGACTGCTTGAGGGCGTACTCGAGCTCGTGGGTCCGATAGCTGGGATTGATGTTGACCAGGATGGCGCCGATCTTCGCGGTGGCGAACTGGGTGATGGTCCATTCGGCACAGTTGGGCGACCAGATGCCGACCCGGTCGCCCTTGTCCACCCCCAGCGCGAGCAGGGCGCGGGCCGCCTCGTCCACGGCCTGCTGCAGCGCCTTCCAGCTGTAGCGCAGCCCCTGGTGGCGGCTGATAAGCGCGTCGCGCTCGGCGAAGCGCGCCACGGTATCGTCGAAGCAGTCACCGATGGTCTGGCCCTTGAGGGGGGTGTCGCTGATGCCGCTGACGTAGCTGATCGATCGATGTTGGCGTGTCATGGTGTTTCTCGTCTTGTTGTTGCCTGTGGCGGTGTGCGTGAAACGGGTAATGACGTCGGGGTTCGCCGGAGCGCCTGACTATCGCTCAGGCCTCGTGACCGAGGCTGCGCAGTACCTCCCGGGCACGGTGGTCCACGTCGTCGATCTCCATACGCATCAGGCGGATGTCCTCCAGCTGACGCTCGAGGTTGTCGCGCTTGTCGGCCAGTATCTCCAGCAGTCGCCAGAGCTGGCGCGCGTTGCCGTCGGGCATGGCGTCGTACATCGTCACTACCTCGCGGATCTCGGCCAGCGAGAATCCCAGTCGCTTGCCGCGCAGGGTCAGCTTCAGGCGCACCCGGTCCTTCTCGCGGTAGATGCGCTTCTGTCCCTCGCGGCGGGGCGCCAGCAGGCCTTCCTGCTCGTAGAAGCGGATGGTGCGTGGCGTGACCTCGAACATCCTCGCCAGCTCACCGATGGTGTAGTGTCGGTGCTGGCGGGGCAGGGCCTCCTGGCTGGCCTCATCGGCCGGGGCGCTTGGCTGTGTCATGACGTCGATCCTGTGACCGGGTGGTGAACCGGCGGTTTCCCACCTCGTCTGGCAACACTAGACGAGGTTTACGTTAACGTAAAGTGCTTGTTCGACCATGGGTTGATATGGGATAAACCTAGCAAGTGCTAGGTTGGTGTCCAGCCGGACGGGCGAGGCAACGATGTCGCCGGGCTGTACCCGAGGCCTCCCCGGGGCCCGCAGCGGCCCCGACAACAACCACAAAGATGACACCCACTCATTGCTGAACAAAGAGGGATTCCCCATGGACTTCTCCCTGACCGAAGACCAGAAGGCGCTGGCCGCGGCGGCCGCCGACTTCGCGAGGGCCGAGCTGGTCGAGCATGCCGCCGACTGGGACGCGCGCTCTCACTTCCCGGTGGACGTGATCCGCCGGGCCGGCGAGGCGGGGTTCCTCGGCATCTATACCCCTGAAGAGCATGGCGGCCTGGGCCTCTCGCGCCTCGAGGCCTCGCTGATCTTCGAGCAGCTCGCCCAGGGCTGCATCTCTACCACTGCCTACCTGACCATTCACAACATGGTGACCTGGATGATCGCCAGCTGGGGCGACGATGCCCTGCGCGAGGCCTGGGTCCCCGCCATGGTAGCCGGTGAGGCGCTCGGCTCCTACTGCCTCACCGAGCCCGGTGCCGGCTCCGATGCCGCCAGCCTGCGCACCAAGGCCGTGCGCGAGGGGGACGAGTATGTCCTCTCCGGCAGCAAGATGTTCATTTCCGGCGCGGGGGCCACCGAGGTGCTGGTGGTGATGGCCCGCACCGGCGCCCCCGACAGCGGCGCCGGCGGTGTCTCGGCGATCGTGGTGCCGGCCGATGCCGCGGGGATCGAGTACGGCAAGAACGAGGAGAAGATGGGCTGGAAGAGCCAGCCGACGCGCCTGGTCAGCTTCGACGGCGTGCGGGTGCCGGTCAGCAACCGCCTGGGCGCGGAAGGGGAGGGCTTCAGGTTTGCCATGAAGGGCCTCGATGGCGGGCGCCTGAACATCGCCAGCTGCTCGCTCGGTGCCGCCCAGCAGGCGCTGACCCTGTCGCGGGACTATCTTGCCGAGCGCAAGCAGTTCGGTCGCGAGCTCAGCCAGTTCCAGGCCCTGCAGTTCAAGCTCGCCGACATGGCCAGTGAACTCACCGCGGCGCGACTGATGGTCCGCCACGCCGCCTGGCGCCTCGACCAGAATGATCCCGAGGCCACGGCCCACTGCGCCATGGCCAAGCGCTTTGCCACCGACATGGGTTTCAACGTCTGCAACGACGCCCTGCAGCTGCATGGCGGCTATGGTTACATCCGTGAGTACCCCCTGGAGCGCCTGGTCCGTGATACCCGGGTGCATCAGATCCTGGAGGGCACCAACGAGATCATGCGCCTGATCGTCGCCCGTCGCCTGCTGGCCGACGGCGTCATCGAGTCGCTCCAGTAACCCCGTTTTCTTTACAAGACCCAGGAGATCCCGGGATGTCGGACCTTGCAGTGCTCTTCGACGAGCTGCCCACCCGCGATGGCGGCCGCATCGGCGTGGCCACCCTCAACGCCCCGAAGTCGCTCAACGCCCTATCGCTGGAGATGATCCGCCAGCTCGAGGCCAAGCTCGAGGCCTGGGCGGTGGACCGCAGCGTGGTGGCGGTATGGCTCGAGGGCAGCGGCGACAAGGCCTTCTGTGCCGGCGGTGACGTGGTGGCCCTCTACCGCTCGCTGACCGAGGAGGGCGAGAACCGCGGCGCCGGCCGCGACGGCATCTTCGCCGAGACCTACTTTACC
Source organism: Halomonas sp. CKK8 (assembly GCF_029625235.1). NCBI lineage: Bacteria > Pseudomonadati > Pseudomonadota > Gammaproteobacteria > Oceanospirillales > Halomonadaceae > Halomonas > Halomonas sp. CKK8. The sequence continues at coordinate 1,787,685 of NZ_CP121193.1, forward strand.
GCGGAGTACCGGCTCGACTACCGCATCCACACCTACCCCAAGCCGCTGATGGTCTGGGGCGACGGCATCGTCATGGGCGGCGGCCTGGGGCTGCTGGCCGGCGGCTTCCAGCGCCTGGTCACCGAGACCACGCGCATCGCCATGCCGGAGATCACCATCGGCCTCTATCCCGATATCGGGGCCAGCTGGTTCCTGGGGCGCATGCCCCCCGGGGTGGGGGCCTACCTGGGCCTGACCGGGGCCCAGCTCAATGCCCGTGATGCCCTGGACCTGGGGCTGGCCGACCGCTTCATCCCGAGGGAACGCCGCGAGGCGCTGCTCGGCGCCCTGGAAGAGGCCGACTACGGCGACCGCAGCCTGTCGGCCCTGCGGGCCGGGGTGCAGGGGGTGCTCGACGACCACGAGGACCGCCGAGCCGTGCCCGCCGGCCAGGTGTGGCCGCACCTCGACCATCTTCAGGCGCTGGTGGGCCGGGTGGATGCTGCCACGGCCGTCAAGCGCATCCTGCGCGATACCACCGACGATGGCTGGCTCGCCGCCAACCGCGCGCGTCTCGAGGCCGGCTGCCCGATGAGCGCCCAGCTGGTGTGGCGCATGCTCGAGCGCCACGCCCACACCAGCCTCGCCGATGCCTTCCGCGACGAACTTGGCCTGTCGGTACAGTGCTGTCGTCAGGGGGACTTCGTCGAGGGGGTGCGCGCGCTGCTGGTCGACAAGGACAAGGCGCCACGCTGGCAGCACGACAGTGTCGCCGGGGTGTCCCAGGCCGATATCCAGGCCCTGATGACCCCGCTCTGGTCCAGCGAGTCACATCCCCTGCGCGACCTGGGCGTCGGCCATCGAGTCGGGTAGGGGCGGCTCAGCCGCGGGCACTGCCGCCATAGCGTTCACGAGATCAACAACAAGGAGCACCGCATATGAACATCGCCTTTATCGGCCTGGGCAACATGGGCGCGCCCATGGCCATCAACCTGGTCAAGGCCGGGCATGACGTCACCGTCTTCGACCTTGTCGAGAGCGCCATCCAGTCCCTTGAAGCCGAGGGCGCACGGCGGGCCGCCAGCGCCGAGGCGGCTGCCGCGGGTGCCGACGTGGTCGTCTCCATGCTACCGGCCGGGGCACACGTCAAGGGGCTCTATCTGGGCCGCGATGGCGCGCCGGGGCTGCTCGATGCCCTCGACGGCAAGCCGCTGCTCGTCGACTCCTCGACCATCGCGCCGGACGATGCCCGCCTGGTGGCGGCCGCCGCCGCCGAGCGCGGCTTCACCTACCTGGATGCCCCGGTCTCCGGCGGGGTGGGAGGCGCCAAGGCCAGCACCCTGACCTTCATCGTCGGCGGCGAGGCGGACGGCTTCGACAAGGCGAAGCCGCTGCTCGAGGCCATGGGCAAGAACATCTTCCACGCCGGCGAGGCGGGTGCCGGCCAGGTGGCCAAGATCTGCAACAACATGCTGCTGGGCATCCTGATGTCGGGCACCGCCGAAGCCCTGGCGCTGGGCGTCAAGAACGGCATGGACCCGGCCGTGCTCTCCGAGATCATGAAGCAGAGCAGCGGCGGCAACTGGGCGCTCAACGTCTACAACCCCTGGCCCGGGGTGATGGAGGGCGCCGCTGCCTCCCGGGACTACCAGGGCGGCTTCCTGACCGACCTGATGGCCAAGGACCTGGGGCTGGCCTGGGAGCTGGCCCTGGGCTCGAAGTCCACCGTGCCGATGGGCTCCCAGGCCCGCAACCTCTTCGCCCTGCATAGCGCCCAGGGCAGTGGCCAGCTCGACTTCTCCAGCATCCAGGCCCTCTACCGCCAGGGCGAGGAGACGTAAGCGCCAAGCAGCCAATTAGCCAAGCGGCCAGGGAAAGCTTCCAGCAGAGTCGCCTGCTGGAGGCTTTCCCTTGTTGACCTGTGGTGGGCGAGCACCCACCACGCTCGGCGCGCTTTGCCCTCCCTTCGGGGACGCGGCACAATCCAGTGCCCGTTTTCCGTCGAGACCCTGCATGAGCACACCCGCTTCCTCCTCCTCCACGGCGTCCCGCCCGCGTCCCGCCCGTCGCGAGTTGCTCGAGGGGCCCATCGCCCTGACCCTGCTGCGCAAGAGCCTGCCGGTGGTCGGCGGCATGATCGCCATGATGAGCTTCAACCTGGTGGATACCTGGTTCATCTCGCGACTCGGTACCGAGGAACTGGCGGCGGTCTCCTTCACCTTTCCGGTGGTGTTCACGGTGATCAGCCTGGCCATTGGCCTGGGCATCGGCACCTCGGCGGTAGTGGCCCGCCGGTTGGGGCAGGGCGACCTGGACACGGTAAGGCGGCGCGCCACCGATGCGGCCTTGCTGGCGCTGGGGGTGGGGCTGTGCATGACACTGCTGGGCCTTGCCACCCTGGAGCCGCTGTTTCGCCTGATGGGCGCCGATGACCTGCTGATGCCCCATATCCGCGACTACATGGGTATCTGGTACCTGGGGGCGGCGGCGGTGATCGTGCCACGGGTGCTCAACAGCATCCTGCGCGCCCACGGCAATACCGCCACCCAGGGGCTGATGATGGCGCTGGCCGCCGGGACCAACGTGCTGCTGGACTGGTGGCTGATCTTCGGCATCGGGCCCTTTCCGGCCCTGGGGGTCTCCGGCGCGGCCCTCGCCACGGTGCTGAGCTGGGGCCTCATGGCCGGGGTGCTGGTCGTCCAGCGCGAGCTGCGCGAGCTCTTCGACCTGGCCGGCCTGAGCTGGCAGGGCCTCGCCGGTTCCTGGCGGGAGTTGGGTCGCATCGCGGGGCCGGCGGCCCTCACCAGTGTCTTCACGCCCATCGCCCTGGGCCTGGTGACCCGCATCGTGGCCGGCCACGGCCATGATGCGGTGGCCGGCTACGGCGTAGGCACGCGCATCGAGGCCATCTCCCAGATCGCCGTGCTGGCGCTCTCCATGACCCTCTCGCCGCTGATCAGCCAGAATGCCGGTGCCGGCCAGCAGGACCGGGTGCGCCGTGCGATCCTGGGCTGCTTCGTCTTCGTGCTGGCCTGGCAACTGCTGGTCTGGGGCGTGCTGCAACTGCTGGCGCCCTGGCTGGTAGCCGGCTATGCCAAGCGCGAGGCGGTCGGGGAGGTGCTGCGCAGCTTCCTGTGGCTGGTGCCCCTGGGGCTCGGTGCCCAGGGCGTGGTGATCCTTGCGGTCTCCTCCTTCAATGCCCTGCATCGTCCCGCCCGGGCCATGCGACTCTCGGTGGTCAGGCTCTTCGCGCTGACTGTGCCGCTGGCCTGGCTGGGCGGGCGGCTGGCCGACAGCTCCGGCGTTTTCGCCGGGATGCTCGCCGCCAACCTGCTGGTCGCGCTGATCGCCTGGCGTCAGATCCGAGCCGAACTGGCACGCCAGAGCGCGCTGAACGACAGGCGTGGGGACAGCAAGCTTGGCAGATGACGTCGCTTGGTCTACATTTAATAAAAATGTAGAAATTGTCAGCACGCCAACCGAGGACACCCCATGAGTCAGATCACCCCCGTCACCTGGGACGACCCCTTCCGCCTCGTCGACCAGCTCTCCGAGGACGAACGCATGGTCCTTCAGACCGCCCACGACTATTGCCAGGAGAAGCTGCTGCCGCGGGTGCTGGAGGCCAACCGTCACGAGCGCTTCGACCGCGAGATCATGAACGAGATGGGCGAGCTGGGCCTGCTCGGCGCGACCATCGACGGCTACGGCTGTGCCGGGCTGAATTACGTCAGCTATGGCCTGATCGCCCGAGAGGTAGAGCGCGTCGACTCCGGCTACCGCAGTGCCATGAGCGTGCAGTCGAGCCTCGTGATGTACCCGATCCACGCCTTCGGCAGCGAGGCCCAGCGCGAGAAGTACCTGCCGAAACTGGCCAGCGGCGAGTGGGTGGGGGCCTTCGGCCTCACCGAGCCTGACCACGGCTCCGACCCCGGCGGCATGAGCACCCGTGCCACCCGCACCGACGGCGGCTGGCGGCTCAACGGCACCAAGACCTGGATCACCAACTCGCCCATCGCCGACGTCTTCGTGGTCTGGGCCCGGGACGACGAGGGGGTGGTCAACGGCTTCATCCTCGAGAAGGGCATGAAGGGGCTCACCGCGCCCAAGATAGAGGGCAAGTTCAGCCTGCGCGCCTCCATCACCGGCCAGATCGCCATGCAGGACGTGGAGGTCTCTGACGATCAGCGCCTGCCCGGCGTCACTGGCCTCAAGGGGCCGTTCTCCTGCCTCAACCGCGCCCGCTACGGCATCGCCTGGGGCACCATGGGCGCCGCCGAGGCGTGCTGGCATGCGGGGCGCGACTATACCCTGGAGCGCAAGCAGTTCGGCCGCCCCCTGGCCGCCAACCAGCTGATCCAGAAGAAGCTCGCCGACATGCAGACCGAGATCGCCCTGGGCCTGCAGGCCGCGCTGCGTGTCGGCCGCATGATCGACGACGGCCAGCTGGTGCCGGAGGCGATCTCGCTGATCAAGCGCAACAACTGCGGCAAGGCCCTGGACATCGCCCGGGTGGCCCGTGACATGCACGGCGGCAACGGGATCAGCGACGAGTACCACGTGATCCGCCACGTGATGAACCTGGAGGCGGTCAACACCTACGAGGGCACCCACGACGTCCACGCCCTGATCCTCGGGCGTGCGCAGACTGGCATCCAGGCCTTTACCGGCTGATCCGGCACAACTAAATCGGCTGACGATAATGCGAGGCGCCGGGGCAGGTCGAAGAAGAGGTCTAGCGCCTCTTCGACGACCTGCCGCCGGGTCAGCCTCGAGTGAGCAAGGAGCTGCAGATGAGCGGACCGCTGGACGGCATCACGGTGCTCGACATGTCGCGGGTATTGGCCGGGCCCTGGGCCGGCCAGCTGCTTGCCGACCTCGGGGCCAGGGTGATCAAGGTCGAGCACCCCTCGCGGGGGGATGACACCCGCGGCTGGGGACCGCCCTGGCTGGCAGAAGACCTTGAGGATAAGCAGGACGACGCCGAGCGGGTGGCGGCCTACTTCCTGTGCGCCAACCGTGGCAAGCAGTCGCTGGCCGTGGACATCGCCACCGAGGGCGGTCAGACCCTGGTCAGGGAACTGGCGAAGGGCGCCGATATCCTGCTCGAGAACTTCAAGGTGGGCGGCCTGGCCAGGTACGGGCTCGACTACGCCAGCCTGCGGGCGATCAACCCGCGTCTGATCGGCTGCTCGGTCACCGGCTTCGGCCAGGACGGTCCCTATGCCCATCGGGCCGGCTACGACTTCATGATCCAGGCCATGGGCGGGCTGATGAGCCTCTCCGGCGAGCCCGACGGCATGCCCATGAAGACCGGCGTGGCCATCACCGACGTGATGACCGGCCTCTATGCCACCGTGGGGGTGCTGGCCGCCCTGCAGGAGCGTGCGCGCACCGGGCGGGGGCAGCATATCGACCTGGCCCTGCTCGACGTCCAGGTGGCCACCCTGGCCAACCAGGCGCTCAATGCCCTGGTCGAAGGCCGTTCACCCGAGCGCCATGGCAACGCCCATCCCAATATCGTGCCCTACCAGGCGTTTGCCTGTGCCGATGGCCATCTGGTGCTCACCGTGGGCAACGATGCCCAGTTCGCGCGCTTCGCCGACCTGCTGGGTCACCCCGAGTGGGCCGAGGATCCCGCCTACGCCACCAATGCCGCCCGGGTCGGCAACCGGGAGGTGCTGGTCACGCTCATCCAGCGGATCCTGCTCGAGCGGGGTCGCGATGAGTGGCTGGCCGAGATGGAGGCGCGCGGTATCCCCGCCGGCCCCATCAACACCCTGACCGAGGTCTTCGACGACCCCCAGGTGCGCCATCGAGGCCTGCACCGAACGCTGCGCCGTGGCGATCTCGAGGTGCCCCAGGTCGCCAACCCGCTACGTTTCGACGGCGAGCCTGCCACCAGCGAGGTGGCGCCTCCCAGGCTCGGCCAGGACAGCGATGCGATACTCGCCGAGATGGGCCTGATGCCCGAGGATATTGCCAAGCTCAGAAGGGCAGGGGTGGTGAGATAGGCACTTATCGCGGCGAGAAGCGCCGTGTCAGGCCGGTCTCGGCGATCATCCGGGTGGAGATCTCCTCTACGGAGAAGCGGGTGGTGTCGATGTAGGGGATGTGCATCTGGCGATAGAGCCCCTCGGCCTGCTCGACCTCCTGGACGCACTGGTCCATGGAGCTGTAGCGGCTATTGGGCCGGCGCTCGTGGCGGATCGCCGCCAGCCGGCGCGGGTCGATGGTCAGCCCGAACAGCTTGTGGCGATGCGGGACCAGGGCCTTGGGCAGCTTCAGGGTGCCGTTCTCGTCCTGGTCGTCCTCGGTGAGCGGGTAGTTGGCGGCGCGGATGCCGAACTGCAGCGCCAGGTAGAGCGAGGTGGGGGTCTTGCCGCAGCGCGAGACCCCCACCAGGATGATGTCGGCCTTGTCGTACTGGTGGGTGCGCGCCCCGTCGTCGTTGTCCAGGGCAAAGTGCACCGAGTGGATACGGTCCATGTAGACCTCATCCTTGCCGATGGCGTGGGTGCGGCCAACGCTGTAGGAGGAGTGGGCCTCCAGTTCCTCCTCCAGCGGCTTGAGGAAGGTCGAGAAGATGTCGACCTTGAAGCCGGGCGCCTGGCGGATCACCTCGCGGATCTGCTCGTCGACGATGGTGTCGATGATGATCGGCTGCTCGCCGTCGCGTACCGCCGTGGCCTCGATGATCGCCACCAGGGTCTTGGCCTTCTCGAGGGAGTCGATGTAGGGCTTGGTCAGCATGCGGATCTCGACGCTCTGGAACTGGGCGAGCAGGCTGCGTCCCAGGCTCTCGGCGGTGATGCCGGTGCCGTCGGAGATGAAGAAGGCGGTGCGCGTCATGGCGGCTCGCTGTGTCCATTGGGAAGGTAAAGCCCATTGTCGATGCTGCTCGAGGCCGGGACAAGAGGCGGCTTTCCTGCCCGCCACGCCTCTCGCCACTACAGATGACTGGCGATTCGGCCGGGTGTTGTAAAAATCCTCCAGTGACTTCGATGTTAGACTAATGGCGAATATGGAAGGCCGCTGTTAGAGTCGCCAACATCCCTTCATGCCCGAGTCCCGAGCGACCCGCCGGCATGATGCATCCTTCGTCGATATCCTGGGAGGTCTCATGGACGATTACATTCAGTGGTTCGATCAATTGGGCATGGACGATGTCGAGCGGGTCGGGGGCAAGAACGCTTCCCTCGGCGAGATGATCTCCAACCTGTCCGGCGCGGGTGTCACTGTGCCCGGCGGGTTCGCCACCACGGCACACGCCTACCGCGAATTCCTCTCCCACGAAGGCCTCAACGAGCGCATCAACCGCCGGCTCGCCACCCTGGACGTCGATGACGTGGCCGAGCTGGCGAGGGCCGGTGCCGAGATCCGCCAGTGGGTGATCGACACCCCGCTGCCGCCGACCTTCGAGCGCTACCTGCGCGAGAGCTACGAGACGCTCTCGGCGATGCATCCCAATCTCAAGGTCGCCGTGCGCAGCTCGGCCACCGCCGAGGACCTGCCGGATGCCTCCTTCGCCGGGCAGCAGGAGACCTTCCTCAACATCGAGGGCTTCGACAACATCAAGCGCGCCGTGCATGAGGTCTTCGCCTCGCTCTTCAACGACCGCGCCATCTCCTATCGCGTCCACCGCGGCTATGCCCACGAGAACGTGGCGCTCTCCGCCGGCATCCAGAAGATGGTGCGCTCCGAGACCGGCGCCTCGGGGGTCATGTTCACCCTGGACACCGAATCCGGTTACCGCGACGCCGTCTTCGTCACTGCCTCCTGGGGGCTGGGCGAGACCGTGGTGCAGGGGGCAGTGAACCCCGACGAGTTCTATGTCCACAAGCCGACCCTGGCGGCGGGCCGCCCGGCCGTGCTGCGCCGCAACCTCGGCTCCAAGCTGATCAAGATGGTCTACACCGACGACACCAGCGCCGGCAAGTCGGTGGCCACGGTGGACGTGCCGCTGGCCGACCGGGCCCGCTTCTGCCTCGATGACGAGCAGATCATGGCGCTGGCCCGCCAGGCAGTGACCATTGAGGAGCACTATGGTCGCCCCATGGACATCGAGTGGGCGCTGGATGGCGACGATGGCGAGCTCTACATCGTCCAGGCACGCCCCGAGACCGTGGTCTCCCAGCAGGAGGGTGGCAAGCTCGAGCGCTTCCAGCTGAAGGAGAAGGGCCGCACCCTGGTCGCCGGCCGGGCCATCGGCCAGCGCATCGGCCGTGGCGCGGTCAAGGTGGTGTTCTCCCCGGATGACATGGAGAAGGTCAACCCCGGCGATGTGCTGGTCACCGACATGACCGACCCGGACTGGGAGCCGATCATGAAGCGCGCCTCGGCCATCGTCACCAACCGTGGCGGCCGCACCTGTCATGCGGCGATCATCGCCCGCGAGCTGGGCATTCCCGCCGTGGTCGGCTGCGGGGACGCCACCGAGGCGCTGGATGACGGGCGCGACGTCACCGTCTCCTGTGCCGAGGGGGACGCCGGCCACGTCTACGAAGGGCTGCTGGAGTTTGACCGCAACGTCACCAGCGTCGACGCCATGCCCGAGATCCCCTTCAAGATCATGATGAACGTCGGCAATCCGGATCGTGCCTTCAGTTTCGCCAGCCTGCCCAATGCCGGGGTCGGCCTGGCACGGCTCGAGTTCATCATCAACCGCATGATCGGGGTGCACCCCAAGGCGCTGATCGAGTACGACACCCTGCCCGCCGACCTGCAGCAGACCATCGACCTGCGGACCGCCGGCTACAGCGACCCGGTGGAGTTCTACGTCGACAAGCTGGTCGAGGGCATCTCCACCCTGGCGGCCTCCTTCTACCCGAAGCGGGTCATCGTGCGCCTGTCTGACTTCAAGTCCAACGAGTACGAGAACCTGATCGGCGGCAAGCTCTACGAGCCGGGCGAGGAGAACCCCATGCTCGGCTTCCGGGGCGCCTCGCGCTACATCTCGGACTCGTTCCGTCCCTGCTTCGAGCTCGAGTGCCGTGCGCTCAAGCGTGTGCGCGAGGTGATGGGGCTCGACAACATCGAGATCATGGTGCCCTTCGTGCGCACCACCGAGGAGGCCCGTGAGGTGGTCGACCTGCTGGCCGCCAACGGCCTGGCCCGCGGCGAGAACGGCCTCAAGGTGATCATGATGTGCGAGCTGCCGGCCAACGCCCTGCTGGCCGATGAGTTCCTCGAGTACTTCGATGGCTTCTCCATCGGCTCCAACGACCTGACCCAGCTGACCCTGGGGCTGGACCGCGACTCCGGCATCGTTGCCCACCTGTTCGACGAGCGTAATCCCGCCGTGAAGAAGCTGCTGGCCATGGCCATCCAGGCCTGTCACGCCCAGGGAAAGTACATCGGCATCTGTGGCCAGGGCCCCTCGGACCATCCGGACCTGGCCAAGTGGCTGATGGAGCAGGGCATCGACTCCGTGTCGCTCAATCCCGATGCGGTCCTGGAGACCTGGTTCATGCTGGCCGGCGAGACCCTGGGCTGACGCCCGAGCTTGCCAGCAGTGTTCGACGACACCCGGGCTTGCCCGGGTGTCTTGCTTTGTGCACGGCCCTTGCACGATGCCGGGCTAGACTGAGTGTACATGCCCCGACGTGGAGGTCTGCATGAAGATCCGTTTCCCTCTTTTTCCCCTGGTGGTGGCCGGTGCCCTCGGCCTGTCCCTCGCTGCCTCCCCGCTGCTGGCCCAGCCCGGCAATGGCCAGGGCAATGGCCAAGGGGCGGCGCCCTGGAAGGAGGAGGGACAGCCGCAGCGTGGCCAGAAGGGGCAGGGTGGCCCCCAGGAGTCCCGTGGCCAGGGCCAGGCCCGAGGTGATCGCGACCGCCAGGAGTCCCGTGACCGGGTTCGTGAGGAATATCGCGACCGGGAACGCGAGGAATATCGTGATCGGGAACGCGATGCGTACCGCGACCGGGAACGCTATCGCGACGAGGCCAGGCGGCCGATGATCGACGAGCGCGAGATTCGCGAGATCTTCCGCAGCCGGCGTGAGTACCTGCACCGTGACGACCGCGACAGCCTGCCACCCGGCATCCGCATGAACCTGGAGCGTGGCAAGCCCCTGCCCCCCGGTATCGCCAGGAACTTCGACGAGCGCGTGCGGCGCGACCTGCCCGACTACGAGGGCTATGAGTGGCGCCGTGTGGGGACCGACGCGGTGCTGGTCGACCTCACCAACGACATCATCCATGAGGTGATCCACGATATCCTGCGTTGATCACCCTGGGCGGGCACGCCGGTGCTCGCGGCCCCCCCGTGCCCGCTCTCCTTGATCTCCATCAGGCAGGACCTATCGCCATGTCTCATACTGCCCGTGTCTGCAAAGGAGAACTGCCATGGTGGAACCCCTTGGGGTGGCACGGGTGTACCGGACCTGCCCGACCGATACCTTCGATTTCGAGGTCACCAGCGAACTCGAGTCGCTGGACCTGCTCATCGGCCACGAACGCGCACGGGATGCCTTGAGTTTCGGCACCGCGATCCGCAGTGACGGTTTCAACCTCTTCGTGCTGGGCCAGCCCGGGCATGATCGCCACAGCCTGGTGGGCAGCTTCCTCGCCGAGAAGGCCCGGGGCGCCTCGCCCCCCCGGGACTGGTGCTACCGCTACAACTTCGACGACCCGGCCGTGCCGCTGTCCCTCCCGCTACCGCCCGGCCTGGGGCGGCAGCTGCGCACCGACCTGGAGGCGATGGTCGAGGAGTTGCGCAGCGCCATCCCTGCCGTGTTCGAGAGCGAGGAGTACCAGAACCGTCTCCACGAGCTCAAGCAGGCCATGGGCGAACGTCAGCGCGACGCCGTGGAGGCCGTGCGACGCGAGGCCCGCGAGCACGATATCCTGCTGCTCTCCACCCCCAACGGCTTCACCTTCGCGCCGGCCGACGGCGACAAGATGATGGCGCCGGAGGCCTTCGAGAAGCTGCCGAAGGACGAGCGCGAGCGCATCGAGGCCACGGTCGAGATCCTGCAGCGCAAGCTGACTCAGGCGATTCGCCAGATGCCGCGCCTGGCCAAGGAACTGCGCGACCAGGCCAACACCCTCAACGAGGAGATGCTCGAGTCGGCCATCGGCGCCCCGCTGGATGAGCTCAAGGAGCGCTATGCCGAGCAGGAGGGCGTCCTGACCCATCTGGACGCCATCCGCGAGGCGATCCTGTTCAATGTCGACTCCTTCATCGCCGACGAGCCCGACATCCCGGCGGAGGCGGTGTTCAGCCGCTTCCAGGTCAACCTGATCGTGGACAACGCCGAGGCCCAAGGGGCGCCGGTGATCTACCAGGACCTGCCCACCCACCAGCACCTGGTGGGCCGCATCGAGCACCATGTGCACAATGGCACCCTGCTGACTGACTTCTCGCTGATACGGGCGGGCGCCCTGCATCGCGCCAATGGCGGCTACCTGGTGCTGGACGTGCGCGGCGTGCTCACCCAGCCGGGCGCCTGGGACACGCTCAAGCGGGTGCTGAAGGCCGGCGAGATCCGTACCGAGTCGCTGGAGCAGGCCTATGGGCTGATCAGCACCGTGACCCTCGAGCCGGAGCCGATCCCGCTGGACGTCAAGATCGTGCTGCTGGGCGAACGTCTGCTCTACTACCTGCTCTGCGAGCATGACCCCGAGTTCCTGGAGCTGTTCAAGGTCCAGGCCGACCTCGAGGACGAGCTCGACCGTGACCCGCAGCACGAGGCCTTCTATGCCCGGATGGTGGCGACCCTGGCCCGCGAGGCGGCCCTGCGCCCGCTGGACCGCAGCGGCGTGGCCGCCGTGATCGAGCGGGCCAGCCGCCTGGCCGACGACCAGCGCAAGCTGACCGCGCGTCATCGCGACCTCCATGACCTGGTGCTGGAGGCCGACCACTGGGCCGGCGAGGCGGCGGCCACGGTGATCGCCCGCCGTCATGTCGAGAAGGCGGTCAGCCAGCAGCTCTGGCGCGCCGGGCGCATCCGCGAGCGCAGCCACGAGATGATCACTCGCGGCACCATGATGGTTGCCACCGAGGGGCGTGTGGTCGGCCAGGTCAACGGCCTCTCCGTGCTGCAGCTGGGCGAGTACGCCTTCGGCCAGCCGTCGCGTATCACCGCCACGGCGCGGCCGGGCAATGGGCAGGTGGTCGACATCGAGCGCGAGGCGCGCATGGGGGGGCGCATCCACTCCAAGGCGGTGATGATCCTGTCGCGATACCTGGCCACGCGCTACGCGGGGGAGGAGCCGCTCTCGCTCTCCGCGAGCCTGGCCTTCGAACAGTCCTACGGCGGGGTCGAGGGCGACAGTGCCTCGGTGGCCGAGGTGTGTGCCCTGGTCTCGGCCATCGCCCGGGTGCCGCTCGACCAGGCCTTCGCCGTGACTGGCTCCATCGATCAGCATGGGCGGGTCCAGGCGGTGGGCGGCGTGAACGAGAAGATCGAGGGGTTCTTCGATGTCTGCGCCGCCCGTGGCGACCTCGAAGGGCAGGCGGTGATCCTGCCGGCGACCAACGTCGAGCACTTGATGCTCAAGGACGAGGTGCGCGAGGCGATCGAGGAGGGGCGCTTCCGGGTCTTCGCCGTGTCACGGGTGGATGAGGCACTGGAGCTACTCACCGGTCTGCCCATCGGGGCCCCCGACGCCCAGGGGCGCTTCCCCGAGGGCAGCCTCGATGCCCGCGTGGCCGAGCGGCTGGCCCATTTCCGCGAGGTGGTGAAGCACGCGCGCCAGGAGGAGCGGGGCGGCGATGGCGACGAGCACGAGGAGTCGGACGATGAACGTTGACGTGTCCCGGTCAGGCCCGGAGGAGACGGGTGAAGAGGGCGAGATCCCGGTGATGCGGGTGCTGGCGCTGCTCGATGCCTCTCGCCACAGCCTGGCGGCACTGGCCGCCGCGGTGGACTTCGCGGTGATGCGCCAGGCCGAGCTGGTGGCCCTCTACGTCGAGGACCAGGACCTGCTGGGCAGCGCCGGCTTTCCCTTTGCCCGGGAGATCGGCGCCGCCTCGGGACGGGTGCGCCGGCTGTCGAGGTCCGACCTCGAGGCCGGCATGGCCCGGCAGGCCCGTCGCGTGAACGAGGCCCTGGATGCCGCAGTGGCCGGCCGGGAGCTGCAACACCAGTTGCGGGTCAGTCGCGGCCGGGTGGTCAGCGAGGCGTTGTCGCTGGCCGGCCCGGGCGACCTGCTGGTGCTCGGCAAGGCGGGGTTATCGGGCCACTGGGGCGTGCGCCTGGGCTCGACAAGCCGTGCCCTGATCCTCGAGGCGCCCTGCACGGTGATCATCTGGGACGAGCGGCTGTCGCTGGCTCGAGGCCCGCTCCGGACCCTGGACGGTCCCGGGGCGGGCGGCGAGTTCCCGCCGGTTCCCGAGGCGCTGATCCGCCTGTTCGACGGCAGGGAGGTCCTGCAGGCGAGCGATGCCCGGCAACTGGAGCGGCAGCTGGCCCACGTGGACAACGGTGCCCTGCTGCTTCACCGCCCCCAGCTCGCCCGCCTGGCCGACCAGGATGCCGACCTGCTGGCCCGCCTGCCGATCCCGGTCATCGTGGTGCCCTGAGGATTCGAGCGTTTCCGGCCCACGGGGCGGCGAGAATTTGGCAAGATAGCGCCTCCAACGAGCTGAAGGGGGATCTGCCGGGATGGCATACTTGCTGGTGATGGGGGCCCTGGGGCTCTCCGTCTGCTTCACCCTGGGGTGGGGCGTGGTCCGGGGCACGCGCTGGATGCTGGGGCGTCTGCCGGGGGTGGGCCGCAAGCCGGCGCAGCGCTCGGCCCGCCGTGCGCCCAGCCGGCCCAAGGCGCCCAGCCGGCCCAGGGCCGCTCCACGGACCAGAACGCGGAAGGCTGCACCGGCCAAGGCGCCGCGGGAACCCTGGCGACTGACCCGCTGGCTGGCACGGCGGCGTTCGCCGCTGCCGCTGGGCCTGCTGGTCCTGCTGCTCTATGCGGGCAGCCGCCTGGCCGAATACGGCATGACCTTCCGACCGCAGGCCGCCCCCGGCGAGTTCCACGGCCTGGTCAGCACCCTGGGCTGGGTGGCCGCCATCCTGCTGGCCCTCGCCGGCATGAACCTGCTGGCCCTCTGGCGCTGTCACCGGTCGGGTGGCGACGACCGGGCCTGACTCACCTATGCTGTCATGACCCCGAATCGAGACAAGGAGTCATGATCATGGTCATCCCCACCGCCTGGCGTCGCGCGGCGTCGTGTCTGCTGTTCTCGCCGCTGCTGCTCTCCCCGGCGGCCCTCGGCGAGGTGGACTTCCAGTACCAGCGTCCCGAGATCGCCCCGGAGTCGGCATCCGGCAGCGAGGAGAAGCCCGGCTGGGCCACCGAGACCTTCGCCGTGGCCGCGGCCAACCCCCTGGCCACCGATGCCGGCTACCAGATCCTCCAGGCGGGGGGCTCGGCCATCGATGCCGCCATCGCGGTGCAGATGGTGCTCACCCTGGTCGAGCCCCAGTCCAGCGGCATCGGTGGGGGTTCCTTCCTGATGTATCACGACGGCGAGGAGGTCACGGCCTACGATGGCCGCGAGACCGCGCCATCCTCGGTGGATGAGAAGCTTTTCCTGGACGGGGAGGGCGAGCCCCTGGCATTCATGAAGGCCGTGGCCAGCGGCCGCTCGGTCGGCGTGCCCGGCACCCTGCGCATGCTAGAGAGGGCCCACAAGGCGCATGGTCGCCTGCCCTGGGCCGAGCTCTTCGAGCCGGCCATCACCCTGGCCGACGAGGGGTTTCCCGTCAGCCCCCGGCTGCACCGGAGCCTGGCCGACACCGAGGGCCTGCGTGACGACGCCCTGGCCTCGGCCTTCTACTTCACCGAGGAGGGGGAGCCACTGCCGGTAGGGCACACGCTCAAGAACCCGGCCCTGGCCGTTATCCTCGAGCGGATCGCCGAGCAGGAGAGCTCGGCGCTGCACACCGGGGAGATCGCCGAGGACATCGTGGGGCGGGTGCAGAACCATCCCGCCATTCCCGGCAGCCTGAGCCGCGAGGACCTGGCCACCTACACGGCGAAGGAGCGCGAGCCGCTCTGCACCGACTGGCAGGCGTACCGGGTGTGCGGCTTCCCGCCCCCCTCGTCGGGCCACCTGACGGTGATGCAGATCCTCGGCATGCTGGAACAGCTCCCGCTGCTGGAGGCGGCCCTGGAGGAAGACCTGCCCGGCGTCGACTGGCTGCACCGCTTCCTCGAGGCCTCGCGGCTGGCCTTCGCCGACCGAGGGCGCTACATCGCCGACCCGGACTTCGTCGAGGCGCCCGGCGGCGACTGGTCGCTGATGCTCGACCCCGACTACCTGGCCGAGCGCGCCGAGCTGATCGAGGCGGAGCAGAGCATGGGCAGTGGCGGTGCCAGCCCGGGCAACCCCGGTGCCCTCGCCACCGCCTGGGCCGTGCAGCCGACGCAGCCGGAATTCGGCACCAGCCACGTCAGCATCGTCGACGAGCACGGCAACGCCCTGGCCATGACCAGCTCCATCGAGCAGGCCTTCGGCGCGCGCATCCTCTCCGATGGGGGGACCGGCATGCCAGGGGGCTTCTTGCTCAACAACGAGCTGACCGACTTCTCCTTCACCCCCGCGGATGAGGAGGGGACCCCCATCGCCAACCGGGTGGAGCCCGGCAAGCGTCCGCGCTCCAGCATGAGCCCGACGCTGGTCTTCGACCGAGACAGCGGCGACCTGGTGGCGAGCCTCGGTTCGCCGGGGGGCGCGGCCATCATCCACTACACCGCCCGCTCGCTGGTAGCCATGCTCGACTGGGGCCTGGACGCCCAGCGTTCGCTGGACCTGCCCCATGCCATCACCCTGGGCGGGCCGGTCTACCTGGAGGCGGGACGCTTTCCGCCGGCCACCCGGGAGGCGCTGCACGAGCGGGGCCACGAGGTGGAGGAGCGCGAGCTCACCAGCGGCCTGCAGGCGATCCAGCGCACCGAGCAGGGGTTCTTCGGCGGCGCCGACCCGCGCCGCGAAGGGGTGGTGATGGGGGATTGAGCGCGCGCCTAGCCCCGCAACCAGTTGCGCAGCTTGACCAGCAGCAGGGCGCCGTCACCCAGGCGGCGGCGCTCACCGATGAGCGCGGCCAGCATCGCCGGCCGATCGGTGATGATGCCGTCCACGCCGAGGTCGATCAGCTGGGACATCCGGGTGCGGTCGTTGATGGTCCAGGCATGCAGCTCGTAGCCGTAGTATCCCGCAAGGCGCACCTCCTCCTCGTCGATGCGGTTGTGACGAAGGGCCAGGGCATCGAAGCCCCGGCGCTCCAGGGTGCCCGACATCACCAGTTGGGCGAGCAGGGTGGTGCGCAGGCGCGGCGCGCGCAGCCCGACCTCGCGCAGCAGCCAGGGCGACATGGCGGCCACGCGCATCTCGCCCATGACGTCTGGGTCGCCACAGGCCAGGGCGGTCACCCGATCCTCGGCGCGATGCCGACAGGCGACGCGCAGCTCCCTCTCCCTCGCCAGGGTGTCGATTACCGCCTCGACCAGCTCGAGCTCGCGGCCGGGGTCGGGCTTGAGCTCGATCATCAGGGTGGCGCGTCCGCGCACCGCCGCCAGGACCTCGTCCAGCCCCGGGATCCGCTCGCCGATGAAGGGGTCCCCGAACCAGCTGCCGACATCCACCTCGTCGAGTTCCGATCGTGGCAGCTCCCCGACCCGGCGCTCGTCCCCGGCCAGCCGCCTCAGGCTCTCGTCATGGTAGAGCACCACCTCGCCATCGTCGGTGAGGCGCACGTCGATCTCGACGCCATCGGCGCGATCCCGTATCGCCTGCTCCACCGCGGCCAGGGTGTTCTCCGGAGCATGCAGCGAGCTGCCGCGGTGGGCGATGATGGCGATCTCGTCGCGGATCTCGAAGCGATTGACGATCAGCCACGCCTGGCCGATAGCGAACAGCACGACGGCGAACTCGACGGTCCAGGCCAGGCGACCGGGGTGGGTGCCGGGCGGCGGTGGCTTGGGCTTCGGCTCGCGATGGGCCAGGCGCAGATAGAGACAGGTGGCCTGCAGGGCGTTGGCGGCGATGCCGCCGAAGGTGATGGCCAGGGCCACCAGCAGGTAGGCGGTGAGATAGGCAAGCATGGCCGGGACCAGCACCGCATTGCGCTCGGGCAGCCACCACAGCAGCGGCGTGACGACCCGGTCGAACAGCGCCGTGGCCAGCAGCGGCAGCATGACGATGCCCAGCAGCAGCAGGACCACCGCCGCCGCGATATGGCGGCCCCGGCCTCGGGTCAGCTGCATGCTGCGTGCCAGGGCCGCCGGCGGCGAGAGTTCCTCCAGGGTCAGCACCGGCAGGGCCAGGTGCCAGCGGACATACAGGCTGCCGGCGAGCAGGAGCCACGCCAGCACCGGCACCAGGCTGCTGCCGAGAAAGGCCCAGAAGGCAGGTGGGCGCACGCTCTGCACGAAGTAGGGGTCCAGCTCGCCCAGGAAGAACCCGTGGAGCCAGGCGAGGCTCAGGGCCAGCGGGACCAGCAGCAGCAGCTGGGCCCCCACCTGCAGCACCACCAGGCCGCTGAGGGCCGGCAGCCGGCGCAGCGTAGCCCAGAGGGCCTCGAAGGCAAGGCGGACATGGTGGTCCCGGGGGCGCACCGCCACCAGGATCATGCCGGCTTGCTGGAGGTAGAGCACCAGGAAGGTCAGGCCCACCGCGGCCAGCAGCCAGAGCAGGCCGCCGGGGCTCATCAGCAGGGCGATCAGCTCGTTGTTGGTGATCACCGGGCGGCCGAACTGGGCGAGCAGGCCCGAGAGGGTCCAGCCCACGGCCGGCAGCAGCAGGCTCGAGGCCAGCAGCGTGAAGAAGAGGTGATAGGCGATCAGCGGGCGCAGGTGCTCGCGCAGGGTGCGCAGCACGTCGCCGCTCAATCGTGACAGGTGCAGCATGGACAGGCGCGCGACGGGGATCTCGTGTCAGGGTGACACCGCTGCCCCGTCACGGGCAAGTGCCTGTTACCGTGGGCCTCGTCGTGCGTCAGCGCTCCAGGTCAAGCTGCTCGTCGGCGACCAGGATGCCGTTGTTGTCGGCGTAGAGCCACTGGCCTGGCGTCAGGGTGACGCCGGCGAAGCTGACCGGGATGTCCCGCTGTCCCTCGCCGCGCTTCTCGCTCTTGCGTGGATGGGCCCCCAGGGCCTGGATGCCGAGCTCGGTCTCGGCCAGCACGTCGACGTCGCGCACGCAGCCATACATCACCACGCCGGCCCAGCCGTGGCCGGCGGCCTGTTCGGCCAGCATGTCGCCCAGCATGGCGCAGCGGGTGGAGCCGCCGGCGTCGACGACCAGCACGGCGCCGTCGCCGGGCTCGGCCACTGCCTGCTTGACCAGGGAGTTGTCCTCGAAGCACTTGACGGTGCGGATCGGGCCGGCGAAGGCCTCGTGTCCGCCGACGTTGACGAAGATCGGGTCGAGCACCTGGACCTCGGGATAGGCATCGCAGATGTCCGGCGTGACGATATGGCTCACGGTGGGGCTCCTCGTGACATGGGTGATCCCTCGATGATGCCACGGTGCGGGCAGAACGGAAGTCCCCTTTGGTGGGACGGACCGGTGGCAGGGGTGGGTTGGAGGGGCAGGCGCAAAAAAAGCGCCCCGGATGGGGCGCTTCGTTCATCGGCTCCGGCCGCCGCGGGCGACGGCCTTCGATGTTGCGAGCATCGGAG
Source organism: Halomonas sp. CKK8 (assembly GCF_029625235.1). Taxonomy (NCBI): domain Bacteria; kingdom Pseudomonadati; phylum Pseudomonadota; class Gammaproteobacteria; order Oceanospirillales; family Halomonadaceae; genus Halomonas; species Halomonas sp. CKK8. The sequence continues at coordinate 1,806,294 of NZ_CP121193.1, forward strand.
TCGAATCTGACTCTATCAGAAATCGGGGTATCAGGCTTCCTGCGCGATCGGAATCACGTTGGAGGCCGCGTTCTGATACTCCTCGATCTCGTGGAAGTTCATGTAGCGGTAGATCTCCCCGGCCATGGCGTCGAACTCGCCCATGTAGCGGCGATACTCGTCGACGGAGGGCAGGCGACCTTCCACGGCGGCCACGGCCGCCAGCTCCGCGGAGGCGAGGTAGACGTTGGCACCGTCGCCCAGGCGGTTGGGGAAGTTGCGGGTCGAGGTGGAGACCACGGTGGACTTGGCGGCGACGCGGGCCTGGTTGCCCATGCACAGCGAGCAGCCCGGCATCTCCATGCGTGCCCCGGCGCGACCGTAGATGCCGTAGTAGCCCTCCTCGGTCAGCTGGTGCTGGTCCATCTTGGTCGGCGGGGCCAGCCACAGGCGGGTCTTCAGGCTGCCGGCCGGCTGCTTCTCGAGCAGCTTGCCGGCGGCGCGGAAGTGGCCGATGTTGGTCATGCACGAGCCGATGAAGACCTCGTCGATCTTCTCGCCGGCCACATCAGACAGCAGGCGGGCATCGTCCGGGTCGTTCGGCGCACACAGGACCGGCTCCCTGAGCTCCTCGAGGTCGATCTCGATCACCTCGGCGTATTCGGCGTCCTGGTCGGCGCGCATCAGGCTCGGGTCGGCCAGCCACTCCTCCATGCCCTGGATGCGGCGCTCGATGGTGCGGCGGTCGCCGTAGCCGTTGGCGATCATCCACTTGAGCAGGGTGATGTTGGACTTGAGGTACTCGCTCACGCTGTCCTCGGACAGGGTGATGGTGCAGCCCGCTGCGGAGCGCTCGGCGGAGGCGTCGGAAAGCTCGAAGGCCTGCTCGACGGTGAGGTCCTCGAGGCCCTCGATCTCCAGCACGCGACCGGAGAAGGCGTTCTTCTTGCCGGACTTCTCGACGGTCAGCAGCCCCTGCTGGATGGCGTAGTAGGGGATGGCGTGGACCAGGTCACGCAGGGTGACGCCGGGCTGGCGCTTGCCCTTGAAGCGCACCAGCACCGACTCCGGCATGTCCAGCGGCATCACGCCGGTGGCCGCGGCGAAGGCCACCAGGCCCGAGCCTGCCGGGAAGGAGATGCCCAGCGGGAAGCGGGTGTGGGAGTCGCCGCCGGTGCCCACGGTGTCGGGCAGCAGCATGCGGTTCAGCCAGCTGTGGATGATGCCGTCGCCCGGGCGCAGCGAGACGCCGCCGCGGTTCATGATGAAGTCGGGCAGGGTGTGGTGGGTGTCCACGTCGACCGGCTTGGGGTAGGCGGCGGTGTGGCAGAAGGACTGCATCACCAGGTCGGCCTGGAAGCCCAGGCAGGCGAGGTCCTTGAGCTCGTCGCGGGTCATCGGGCCGGTGGTGTCCTGGGAGCCCACGGTGGTCATCTTCGGCTCGCAGTACATGCCCGGGCGCACGCCCTCCATGCCGCAGGCCTTGCCAACCATCTTCTGGGCCAGGGTGTAGCCCTTGCCGGTGTCGGCCGGCTGCTCGGGCAGGCGGAAGACGTCGGAGGGGGCCAGGCCCAGGGACTCGCGTGCCTTGGTGGTCAGGCCGCGCCCGATGATCAGCGGGATGCGGCCGCCGGCGCGCACCTCGTCGAGGATCAGCTGGGTCTTGAGTTCGAAGGTGGTCACGACCTCGTCGGTGCCGTGCTTGCACACCTTGCCTTCATACGGGTAGACGTCGATGACGTCGCCCATCTCGAGGCCGGAGACGTCCATCTCCACGGGCAGGGCGCCGGAATCTTCCATGGTGTTGAAGAAGATCGGGGCGATCTTGCCGCCGAAGCAGAAGCCGCCGGCGCGCTTGTTCGGCACGTTGGGGATATCGTCGCCGAAGAACCACAGCACGGAGTTGGTGGCGGACTTGCGCGAGGAGCCGGTGCCCACCACGTCGCCGACGTAGGCGACCGGGAAGCCCTTGGCCTTCACCTCCTCGATCTGCTTGAGCGGACCGGTGGTGCCGGGCACCTCGGGCTCGATGCCGTCGCGCTCGTTCTTGAGCATGGCGTTGGCGTGCAGCGGGATGTCGGGGCGCGACCAGGCGTCCGGGGCGGGGGAGAGGTCGTCGGTGTTGGTCTCGCCCGGCACCTTGAAGACGGTGAGGGTGATCTTCTCCTCGAGGGCCGGCTTGGAGAGGAACCACTCGGCCTCGGCCCAGGACTCGATGACGCCCTTGGCCACGGCGTTGCCGGCCTTGGCGCGCTCTTCCACGTCGTGGAAGGCGTCGAACATCAGCAGGGTGTGCTTGAGCTGCTCGCCCACTTCCTTGGCCAGGTCGGCATCGTCGAGCAGTTCCACCAGGGAGACGATGTTGTAGCCGCCCTGCATGGTGCCCAGCAGTTTCACCGCGTGGACCCTGTCGATCAGCGGGGACTCGGCCTCGCCCTTGGCGATGGCGGTGAGGAAACCGGCCTTGACGTAGGCCGCCTCGTCGACGCCGGGCGGAACGCGATTGGTGAGCAGGTCGAGGATGAACTCCTCCTCGCCGGCCGGCGGGTTCTTCAGCAGCTCGACCAGTGCGGCGACCTGCTCGGCGTTCAGCGGCTTCGGCGGCACGCCGTCGGCGGCGCGCTCCTCGACATGTTGGCGATAGGCTTCAAGCACGTTGGGGCCCTCATCGGTGGTGGTGGCCGAAGCCGGCAGACCTTGTCGAGCTTCGACGTAAGGCACGCTTCGGCGCGGGAAAACGTCTGGCAGACCCTTCCTGTTACCAAGGTGTCAGCGGTGCCGCGATCATAGAGGAAACTGTCGACAATGTTAAGCTGGGCCCGCCGTGGCGGCCTTGAACTTTGGTCGGCGGCAACTTCGGGCTGCCAGCCCGGTGTCTCCCGCGTTACCATGACGTTATGTCAACGCACGTTAACGTCAACGGGAGAAGACATGGGAGAGCGCATCACCTCGCCGTGCGTCGGTCTCTGCTCGACCACCCTGGGCGACCGGGTGTGCCGTGGCTGTCAGCGCGTCGACGGTGAGATCCGCGACTGGCCGGCCCTCTCCGGCGAGCAGCGACAGCAACGTATGGCCGAGCTGGACAGGCTGCGGGCCGAGGTCGCCGGGCGCTTCCTGGAGGTCGTCGACCCCGAGAGCCTGGAGGCCCAGCTGCGCCGTCACCGAATCCGCTTCCGGGACGAGCAGCCGCCGCTCTCGCGCGCCGTGGAGCTGCTGCGGGTGGGACGCGGCCGTATCCGCGACCTGTCGCGCTACGGGCTGGTCGGTCGCGACGGCGAGGACGCGGCCGCGCTTCATGAACGCATCACCATCGACCTGCTGGCCGCCGCCGAGCGGCGACAGGCGCTGCTTCCCGACCCCCTTGACCCGCCGACACAGGAACCATGATGCCCCCGATGCCGACCCTCGAGACGACCGATTGCCGGGACCTGCTGCCTGCCGAGCTGCTGGCGTTCCTGCCCTGTGCCACCCCGGAGGCGTGGGTCGACTGGGCCCTGGCCAACCCCGAGCTGCTGCTGATCGACCACGCCCAGTGCGAGAAGAAGGCGGCCTCCACGGCCATGAGCCTGCTCTACCGCTATGTGGACCAGCCGCTGCTGCTCACCAAGATGTCCCAGCTGGCCCGCGAGGAGCTGCTGCACTTCGAGCAGGTCGTCAAGCTGATGGAGGCGCGGGGCATCGTCTATCGCCATATCAGTGCCTCGCGCTACGCCGAGGGGCTGCGTCGCCACGTCCGGGGAGTGGAACCGGAGCGCCTGGTGGACATCCTGATCATCGGGGCGCTGATCGAGGCACGCAGCTGCGAGCGCTTTGCCCGCCTGATTCCGCATCTGGATGATGAACTTGCCAAGTTCTATCGCAGTCTGGTTAAGTCGGAAGGCCGTCATTTCGAGGATTACCTGATGCTGGCGCGCCGCCTGGCCACGGCGCCCATCGACGCGCGTATCGCCTTCTTCTCCGATCGCGAGGCCGAGCTGGTCACCATGCCGGACACGGCCTTTCGTTTTCACAGCGGCGTGCCGGCCTGAGGCCATCACTTCCGCCACGCAGGAATGATCACCATGCGGGATGCTGCCGACGACGTACACGACAATGACCGGGACCACCTGGCACTCTTCGGCCACTTTTCACTGAGTCTGGGCGACGATGTCCTGACCCAGTTCAGTTACGACAAGGTCAAGGCGCTGCTGGTCTACCTGCTGCTCCACGACCAGCCGGTCAGTCGCGCCACCCTGGCCGAACTGCTGTGGCCCGACCAGGGCCTGTCGTCGGGACGTACCAACCTGCGCCACGCCTTGCACTGCCTGCGTCAGTCCCTGGGCGAAGAGGCCGAGCGGGTGCTGTCGGTCTCGCGCCAGACCATCGCCTTCCGTCTGCCGGAGCGTTGGCACTTTGACATGCACCGGCTGCAGACGCTGCTCGAGGGCCCCGCCGAGGTGGCCACCCTCGAGGCGGTGCTGGCCTGCTACCGCGGCGACCTCGCCGAGGAGCTGCACCTCACCAGCTGTGCCGAGTACCAGCGCTGGCTGGTCCAGGTGCGCAACGAGTGGCGCCAGCGGGTGATCCGCTTCGCCGAGAGCGTCCTGGAGCGCCAGGAGCCGCTGCCGGATGGGGTGCTGGAGTCGCTGGTCAGCCGTTTTTCCGGCTACGGGCCCTTCCATGAACGCCTGGTGCGCCAGCTGGCCGAGCAGGGCCAGCTGGCCGCCGCCCACGAGCAGTACAACGCCTACCTGCAGCTGCTGGCGCTTTCCGGCCAGCAGCCGGAGCCTTCCTTCCTGCAGCTGGCCCGCTACTGGTCCGATGCCCAGGCCGAGGGCGCCCACCTCGGCCCCAGCGGGGCCTTCTCGCGCACCCTGGCCATGGACAGCGCTCCCCTGCGCGAGGACGAGATCGAGCAGCGCCAGCTCTCGGTGATGGCCATTCGCCTGCGACTCAAGGCCGACCTCTCGGCCCGCGCCGATGCCCGGGCCTGCCTGGCACTGCAGGTCGAGCTGATGCGCTGGCTCGAGCAGCAGTGCCACCACCTCGGCGGCTTCTGGCTGCCCGGGGCAACCGGCGGCCTGGGCCTGGCCTGCTTCGGCACCCATGGCCCGGCGCACCAGCTGGCCGAGCTGGTGGCGCTCTACGAGCACTGTCGCCGCGTGCTGCCCGAGGAGTCCCAGCGCCACTGGAGCGGCGAGGGCGAGCCGCCGCGCATCGAGCTGGCCGCCGGCCTGGACAGCGGCCGGGTGGTCTACCTCCCCGAGCGACACCTGGTCGACCCGCTCGGCCAGGTGACCCAGGGCTCCCTCGACCTGATGAGCGCCGCCGAGGGCAGCGAGCTGGTCATCTCCCAGGACGCCAGCCAGCACATGCCACCGGCCCTCGACCTCCAGCCACGGCTCTCCACGCGGCTGGTGGCCAGCGACGGTCGGGTGCGCCTGCGGGCCCTCGTCCTCGGCACCAACGAGGGCGGGCGCGAGGCGCCTCCGCCCAGTCTGGTGGGGCGCGAGGGCTCCCTGCGCACCCTGCGCGATGCCCTGGCCCGGGCCGGCATCGGCCTGCGCCAGAGCGTGCTGGTACGGGGCCCCTCGGGGCTCGGCAAGTCGGCGCTGCTGGTGGGCTTCCGCCAGCTCGAGCAGAGCCGCGAGGCGGCGATCTGCTGGCAGCCCACCACGCGGCTCTCCGTCCAGGAGCCCTATGGGGTGGCCCGGCAGCTGCTGCGCTGGCACCTGGGGGGGCGAATCGACGCCGAGGCGCTGTCGCGCCTGCTGGCCGCCGATGATGCCGAGGCGCCCGACGCCGAACACCGCCTGCTGCTGGAGGAGGCCCTCGGCGTGCGCGAGCCCCGCGAGATGGCGGTGCTCGCCCAGAGCGGGGAGGCCGTGGAGCTGGTCGTGGGACTCATCCATCGCCTGATCCGCGAGCTCTCCCGTGAGCGCACCCTGGTGCTGATGATCGATGACCTGCAGTGGCTCGACGAGCCCTCTTTCAAGGTGCTGGCAGGCCTCCAGGCGCGGCTGCCGATCAACAGCCCCTTCCTGCTGGTGGCCAGCCACCATGGCCGCGAGGCGCTGCCGGCGAAGCTGCACTGGGACCAGCAGATCTCCCTGGGGCGGCTGGATGCCATGCAGTCCTCCCGGCTGCTCTCCCAGCTGGCGCGCCGCTATCGCATCCACCTCAGCCCGCGGCTGCGCGGCCAGATCATCGAGCGTTGCGATGGCGTCCCGCTCTACCTCCAGGAGATCTGCCGCCGGGTCGACATGGACCGCCGCGAGGGGCGCAGCGTACAGCTCGACGAGCTGCCGCGCGGCCTGCTGGGGCTGCTGGCCAGCCGCATCGACCAGCTCGACGCCGACCGCGAGGTGGCCCATGTGGCGGCGGTGCTCGGACGCCGCTTCCGCCTCGACTTCCTGGCCGAGTGCAGTGGCTGGGAGATGAGCCGCCTGGCGCCGGCGCTGGAGCAGATGCGCCGTCTGGAGATCATCGAGCCGGCCGAGGGCGAGGAGGGCGAGCGCGAATACCAGTTCACCCACCAGCTGCTGCAGGAAGCCGCCTACCTCTCCTGCCCCCGGGACGTGCGGGTGAGCATCCACCGTCAGGTGGTCAGCCTGATCGAGGAGCACTTCCCGATGTGGATCAGCCGCCATCCCGGCGACTTCGCCACCCACCTGCGGCGCAGCGGCCACTATGCCCGCGGCGCCCGCTACTTCGAGCTGGCCGCGCGGGAGGCCCTCAAGGTCAGCGCCAACCGCACGGCGCTCAAGATGGCCGACTTCGGCCTGGCCAGCCTGCGTCACGTCGAGGGTCAGGCCGAGCGCGAGATCAGCCTGCTCACCGTGCGTGGCCAGGCCGCCTTCGCCCTGGAGGGGCACGGCTCGCCCACCGCCCACGAGAGCTTCGTGCGGGCCCGGGAACTTCTCGCCCAGGAGGAGGCTGGCCCGGACGACGCCGGCGACCTGGAGCAGGCCTTCCTGGTCCAGTGGGGCCTGTGGGTCGGCTGCAGCCAGCGTCATGCCCATGCCGATGCCTTCTCGCTGGCCTCGCGCCTGGCAGGCCTCGCCGACCGCCTCGAGGACCCGCGCTACCGGCGCCTGGCCGACTTCGCCCGGGCCAGCTGCGAGTACTGGGCCGGGCGCATCTCCCAGGCCTATGACCACCTGGAGGAGATCGACCCGCTCAACGCCCCGATGATGATCGAGTGGCTGCCGTTCTCCGACCACCCCCAGGTCGCGGCCGCCTGCTTCCAGGGCTGGACCCTCTGCCTGCGCGGCGACTACCAGCGTGCCGAGCGGCAGGTGGAATCGGCCATCCGGCTGGCCGAGCGGATCGGCCACCCCGGGAGCCTGGCCATGGCGCTGATGTACGCCGCGGCCCTCTATCGCCAGCTGGGGCATGTGCACCTGGCCACCATGCGGGCGGAGCGTGCCTTCGAGCTGACCGGCACCCCCGACCTGCACCTCTGGCAGGTGGCCTCGCGCAGCGTGCTGGGCTGGCAGCGGGCTCTGGCCGGCGACCGCGATGGTCTGGGCCAGATCGAGTCGGCCCAGGAGGAGCTGGCCGAGGTGACCGGGCGTGACCCCTACCAGCGCCCGGCCCTGTGGTACGTCGATGCCTGCCTGGCCCTGGGGGAGCTTTCCCGGGCCGAGGACTACCTCGACCAGTGCCTGATGATCGCCCGCGAGCGCACCACCCTGTTCGTCCCCGAACTGGCCGTGCACCTGGCGCGCGTCCGCCATCGCCTGGGGCACTCCCGCGAGGAGGTCAAGAGCCTTGCCGAGCAGGCCCTGCTGCAGGCCCGGGAGGACGGCAACCTCCACCAGCAGCTCGCCGCCCTGGAGCTCTGGTTGACCCTGATCGATCCCCGCGACGAGGCCTCCCGGTCGGAGTTCCGCGCCCTGCTGGGCGAGGTGAGCCACAGCGATGCACCGGTGCTGACGCGCTGGCGCACCCTGCTCGACCGCCGCCTGCCCCATGCCGCGGACCTCTCTTCCTGACGCCCCGATAGCCGATTCGCAGAGCACAACGGCGCCCATGGGGGCGCCGTTGCGGTTGGGAGGGCGGGGCTCAGGTGGCCAGTTCCAGTGCCTCGATGCGCCGGAGTGCCTCGTCGCGTCGCGTGCCGCACAGCTCGGGGTCGTAGTCGAACCGCGCGCACACCGCGGGGCGACGCGGGTCACCGAACAGCCGGCAGAGGTTGGCGTCATCGAGCTGCACGCAGCGTACGCCCGCCGGCTTGCCGTCGGGCATGCCGGGAATCGGCGAGCTGATCGAGGGCGCGATGCAGCAGGCGCCGCACCCTGGACGGCAGCCCTCGGCTGTGGGCGTGCCGGTCATGGCCGGGCCTCGGCGATGGCGCCCTTGTCGATGCCCTCGAAGGCCCGGACCCGCGTGGCCTGGCCGCTCTCCCGGGCGATGGCTCCGGCCAGCCAGGCGGCGATGTGTTCCACCGTGGTCGGCGTCGGCAGCACTGCGCAGCGACTGCGCGGCAGCCGGATGAAGAAGTGGCCCTGCTCGGCGTGGTAGCGGCAGCTCAACTGGTCGCGGAAGCCGGGCGCGTCGTCGTCGACGACATCCGCCTCGTCCACCAGGTAGCGGTCGGCCAGCCACTCGGCCCAGTGCTGCTCGAGGGCCGGGACGCGCTGCCCCTGTTGCCAGACCTCCAGGCGCGAACGGTGGCCATGGGCGATGCGCTGGCAGTTGCCGGCATGCTGCTTCAGGCCATGGCTGTAGCTGTAGGCGGGCCCCTCGATGGCCTCCTCGCGAAGCCTAAGGCGGATGTCGCTGACCCGCGGCGGCGGGCGGCGCATCAGCTCGGTGGCCAGGTGGCCGGCGAGTCGCTCCGGGGTGATCTCGCGCCAGGGCAGCAGGCTCAGCGCCTGGCGCGGGGCACGCACCTCCAGCGGGTAGGGTCGCTCGCTGCGCACGCAGAGCCCCTCCCGGCAGTCGTGCAGCGTTATCCCCGGGGCCCGGGTGGGGACCAGCAGGGTATGGTCGAGGTCGCCATCCAGGCGCGACTTGATCCAGGGCTTCACCTCGCCGAAGTCGAACAGCATGCCGTCCTCACCGAGCTCGCCGTCGAGTTCGACATCGACCTGCCAGCTGGCGCCGACCAGGCCCCGCTGCGGGCACCATAGCGAGACATCGAGGTGGGTAAGGCGGTTGACGAAGAGCGTCATCAGTCGATCCCCGCGATCTTGTGGGTCTGCAGCGACAGCCGCCACTGGGGGTGGGCCAGGCAGTAGGCCACGGTCTCGGCCATGGTGTCGGGCAGGGCGTCGCCCGAGGGAACGGTCGGCCCGGTAGCCATCGGCTGCAGGAAGAAGTGGTCGAAGTCGAGCCGGGTGAAGCGCGTCGGCGGAGCGTCGGCCTGGGGATGGACCAGCTTCAGCTCGTTGCCCGCGGTGATTGCCAGGGCGTTGTTACCCTTGGGGCTGACGCAGAGCCAGTCGATACCGGCAGGGGCGGGCAGGGTGCCGTTGGTCTCCACGGCAACCTCGAAGCCGCGGGCGTGCATCTCGCGGATCAGCGCCTCGTCGAGCTGCAGCAGCGGCTCACCGCCGGTAAAGACCACATAGGGGGTGGTGGCTCTCGCATTATGGCCGTCCTGGTCGGGCCACAGCACGGCCAGGTGGTTGGCTAGTGCCTCGGCGCTGCTGAAGCGCCCACCGTGCTGGCCGTCGGTGCCGACGAAGTCGGTGTCACAGAAGCGACAGGCCGCAGTGGTGCGATCTGCCTCGCGGCCGGACCAGAGGTTGCAGCCCGAGAAACGGCAGAAGACGCTGGCGCGCCCCGCCTGGCTGCCCTCGCCCTGCAGGGTGTAGAAGGCCTCCTTGACGTGGTACATCACTCGCTCCCCTTGGCCGGTTCGGCGGCGGGGTCGGGCCGCTGACAATAGCCGAGGGGGTCCGTCGCGTCGTTGGCGGCGAAGGCGGCCAGGCGCTCGCGACAGCTGCCGCAGCGTCCGCAGGCAAGCTCCTCACCCCGGTAGCAGGTCCAGGTGTCGGCGTAGTCGAGCCCCATGGCCAGCCCCTCGGCGAGGATCTCCGCCTTGCCGGCGCGCAGGTAGGGCGTGTGGATCTCGACGGCCTGGAAGTTGGCGATGGCGGCCACCGCATTCATCGCCTCGACGAACGCGGGGCGGCAGTCCGGGTAGAGCACGTGGTCGCCGCCGTGGGCGCCGTAGTCGACCCGTCCGGCGCCGATGTTGACCGCCTTGGCGATGGCCAGCGACAACAGGATCATGTTGCGGTTGGGCACCACGGTGGCCGTGAGGGTGTCCTCCGCGTAGTCGCCCTCGGGCAGCTCGCGGCGGGCGTCGGTGAGCGCCGAGGCGTCGATCAGCCCATGGATCGCGCGGATGTCCACCACCTGGTGGGGCACGCCGAGCTTGCGGCAGACGCGCGCGGCCACCTCGAGCTCGCGGGCGTGGCGCTGGCCGTAGTCGAAGGAGAGGGCGTGGACCTCACGCCGCTCGCGCAGGGCCCGGTGCAGCACGGTATAGGAGTCCATGCCGCCGGAGTAGATCACCACGGTGGCAGGTGTGGAAGCGTCGTTCATGGCGGGAACTCTGGTCGGAGAATTTGTCGGGCCGCTTGCGCGGCGATCCGGGGTCCGGTCCGGAAACGGCCACAGTCTACGTGACCTGCCGGCCCCGGGGAACTCCAGTCTCCGGCGCTCGGCGCTCGGCCCTTCTCCTGCTATAATCTTGCCCCCTTCACACCCTGCGCCGACGTGCGCCATCGTCCTGACAACGGTGACCTTCTATGCAAGCCCCCGAACTGCTCTCCCCCGCGGGAACGTTCAAGAACATGCGCTACGCCTTCGCCTATGGCGCGGATGCGGTCTATGCCGGCCAGCCGCGCTACTCGCTGAGGGTGCGCAACAACGACTTCAAGATCGACAACCTGCACAAGGGCATCGCCTACGCCCACGCGCGGGGCAAGCAGTTCTACGTGGCCTCGAACATCGCGCCGCACAACAGCAAGCTGAAGACCTACCTGCGTGACATGGAGCCGGTGATCGAGGCCGGCCCGGATGCGCTGATCATGTCCGACCCGGGCCTGATCATGATGATCCGCGAGCGCTGGCCGGACCAGGTGATCCACCTGTCGGTGCAGTCCAACGTGGTCAACTGGGCGGCGGCGCGTTTCTGGCAGCAGCAGGGCATCAGCCGCATCATCCTGTCGCGTGAGCTGTCGCTCGCCGAGATCGCCGAGATCCGCGCCGAGTGTCCCGACCTGGAGATCGAAACCTTCGTCCACGGCGCGCTGTGCATTGCCTATTCCGGCCGCTGCCTGCTCTCCGGCTACTTCAACCACCGTGACCCCAACCAGGGCACCTGCACCAACGCCTGCCGCTGGAAGTACAACACCGTGGCCGCCGCCCACGACGAGACCGGCGACCTGGTGCCGGCCAACTCGGCCCGCGCCCATGCCGGCAGTGGCATCTGGACGCCCCAGGACGGAGGGCAGCAGGGCGGCCTGATTGCCTCCGGGGGCGGCAGTGCCCAGCGGGTCGAGGCGACGGCAAGCACCGCTACCGCAGGTGGCGTGGAGGGCCAGGACGAACTCTCGGCGCTGATCGAGGATCGCACCCGCCCGGGCGAGCTGATGCCGGTGTTCGAGGACGAGCACGGCACCTACATCATGAACTCCAAGGACCTGCGCGCCGTGCAGCATGTCCCCAGGCTCACCGAGATGGGCGTCACCTCGCTGAAGATCGAGGGGCGCACCAAGTCCCACTACTACGTGGCGCGCACCGCCCAGGTCTACCGCCGCGCCATCGACGACGCCGTGGCCGGCCGCCCCTTCGACATGCGCCTGATGGACGAGCTCGACAACCTTGCCAACCGCGGCTATACGGAGGGCTTCTATCGCCGCCACGTCCACGACGAGTACCAGAACTACGAGCAGGGCAACTCGGTGGGGGTGCACCAGCAGTTCGTCGGCGAGGTGATCGGCTACGATCCGGACCGCGGCGTGCTCGAGGTCGACGTCAAGAACCGCTTCGAGGTGAAGGATTCCATGGAGCTGATGCTGCCCGGCGGCAACCGTCGCTTCGTGCTCGAGCATATCGAGAACCGCCGCGGCGAATCCGTGGGCGCCGCGCCCGGTTCCGGCCACGTGGTGCGCATCCCGGTCCCCGGGGAGGCGATCGCGCCGGAGCGGATCGAGTTCGCGCTGCTGATGCGCGACCTCTGAGCCGGGTGGTGGCTGGACATCCACGGCCACCGGCGACATGGTAGGCATCGATTGTTCGTCGAACAGGGAGCGGCATGGCCACCATCGAACACAGCGCGATTCTCAAGGCATCCCCCGAGCGGGTCTTCGCCCTGCTCGAGCGGGTCGAGGACTTTGCCGACTACTCCGACCTGATCCAGGCTATCGAGCCGCTGGGGGAGGACCGCTATCGCTGGCACGTCCATGCGGTGGGCATGGACTGGACCTTCGACGTGGCGATCACCGAGGCCCGAGCCCCGGAGGTGCTGGCCTGGGAATCGCTGGACGGGGTGCACAACCGCGGGTGCTATCGCCTCACGCCCGTGGCGGGGGGCACCGAGGTGGCCCTGACCCTGACCTACGCCATCCGCAATCGCCTGCTGGAGAAGGCCGTCAACCGGGCGGCTCGACCCCTGGTCGGCAAGGTCAGCCGCCAGATCCTGGAGCGGGTCGAGGCGCGGCTATGAATCCGGCGGCAGCGATCGACAAAATCAATTAGCGGCCTATCTTACCGCCGCCCGGTGCCAGGGCTATGATGGGGGGACTCAGGCCGTCGGCCTGCGCGAGGATCCTTCCATGATCACTGGCCTGCTCTGGTGTCTTGTCGTCCTGGCGGGGCAGCTCTGGCTGCTGCACCTGGTGGATCGACGCGTGGCGTCCATGCCACGCCTGCCCCCGGAAGAGCTCTCTCCCTCCGAGGATCCCCATGGCGGGGCCTCTCCGCCTGCCTGACGACCATGGCCGCCGGCTCAGCCCTTGCGCAGCGAGGTGTTGAGGTGGTCGACCACCTCGGCCCAGTCGGCATCTTCCTCCAGGGCCTCGCGCAGGAACTCCGCCTGGCCCTCGTTCCAGCAGGGCGCATCGGGCAGGGCGACATCCTCGGGAAGGGGGGCATGGCGGTCGATGAAGCGCTTGATGGCCGCGGGGTCCGAGGCGAGGCCGAGCTGCTCGAAGAGTTCGGTGAAGGGGTGGTCGGGGTGTTCCATGGCGCGACTCCTGCTGTCCTGTCGGGATACCCCCACCTTAGCGACTTCCGGGGTATCGTGCTTGACGCCCGTCAACGCTGCCGTCGACGCCTCATCGCTCGCCGGCGAGCGGGGTGAGAAAGCGCCGTCGCCGCTCCTCCTCCCGGAGCGGAAGGGCCAGCAGGTGGACCAGCTTGGTGAAGGTGGCCTCCGGGGTCATGTCATCCGCCGAGAGCACCCCCGCCTCGGCCAGCCCCTGACCGGCGGCGTAGGCACCGAACGCCACCGGGCCATGGGGACACTGGCTGAGGGCCGTCAGCAGCTTGCCCTCGCCGCTGGCGCGGGCGAGCGCCCCGGCCAGCGCCGGGTCGTCGGGCAGGTTGCCGCCTCCCCACACCTCCAGCACGGCGCCCCTGACCCGGTCGTCGCGTAGCCAGGCCTCCAGTTGCCAGGCCTGGATGCCGGGCCAGAGGGCCAGGCGCACGACACCCCCCGCCGCCAGCGGCGCATAGTCGGCCAGCTCGAAGCGCGGGGCGCCCCGCTGGTGATCCGCCAGGCCGCGCCCCGGATAGAGCACGACCTCGTCGTCGACTCGCTCGCCGAGCAGCGGCTGGTTGGGGCTGGTGAAGGCGTCGGTCTCCCGGGTCCGCCACTTGCGGGTGCGGCAGCCTCGCAGCAGGCGGCCGGCGAAGCAGATCGCCACCTCCTGAAGGCGCGGGGTGACCGCGAAGCGCAGGGCGTCCTCGACGTTGGCCGCGGCATCGCTTTCCTCGGCCTCCAGGGGGCGCATGGCCCCGGTGAGGATCACCGGGCGATCCAGTCCCGGTAGCTGGAAGGCCAGGCTCGAGGCCGTCCAGGCCAGGGTGTCGGTGCCGTGGAGGATGACGACACCGGCATGCTGCCGGTAGTGCTGCGCCACCAGGGCGGCGAGCCGTTGCCAGTCATCGGGCGTGGCACTGCTGGAGTCGATGGGGCGGTCGATCTCGAGCACCTCGAAGGCCGGCAGGCTCGCTTGACGACCCGGCGGCAGGCTGGCCAGGGCGCGCCGCAGGCGCTCCTCGATGTGGCCAGCCGGAGCCAGGCCGCGGGCGGTCTCGACCATGCCCAGGGTGCCGCCGGTGTAGATCACCAGCACGGGAGAGTCTGCGGAAACCGGGGTGGGCATGGGGGCTCCTGTCGGCGGCGGATGGGAAACGCGATGGCGCCATGATACCGGTGCCTCGCGAGGGGGCAAGGCGGCGCCACGGCCCTCAGGCGTCCGGGCGGACCCGCACGCCATTCGCCACCCGCTCGCCGGGATGGAGGATGACCCGCTCGCCCTGCTCGAGGCCAGCGACGACCTGGGTGGCCAGGCCGCTGCGCCGGCCGATCGCGACCCGACGGCTGATGGCATGCCCGTCCTCGACCACGAACACCGTCCACTGGCCGGCCTCGCGGAATAGCGCGCCGGTGGGCAGCTGCAGGATCTCCTCGGCCTGCCAGACCAGGAACTCGACGTCGACCCGGAAGCCGCTGCCCAGCCCCAGGGCGGCGGGATCGACCGCCGCGTCGAAGTCGACGATCACCGGCACGCGCTGCTCGTCGACGCCGAGCGCGGAGATGCGGGTGAAGCCGGCGGGCTCGATGCGCCGGACGCTCCCCGCCAGGGGCTCGCCGCCCCAGCCGGTGATGCGCACTGCCATTCCCGGGCGCAGGCGCACGGCGTCCATGGAGAGCAGGTCCACCTGGATCTCCAGGTCGTCGAGGCGGCCGAGCTCCAGGATCGGGGCCCCGGCGGCCACGCTCCCCTCGCAACAGCGATAGCGGCCCAGCACCACGCCATCGATCGGGGCGCGCACCTCGAGCTCCGGGTGCTCGATGTCGCCACGCTGGCCGCTGGCCACCGCCAGCACGGCCCGGGCACTTTCCAGCTCGAAGCTCGCCGCCTCGACGCTGGACGCGGCGGCCCGCTCCAGGGCGCGCTGGCGGTCACGCTGGCTCTGGCGCTGCTCCAGTTCGGTGGTGGAGACCAGGTTGCGCTGGTGGAGCTGGCGGTAGCGTTCGTACTCCGCCTCGGCGAAGCGGCGCTCGGCCCGGGCGGTCTCCAGGTTGGCGCGGGCCGCCCCGAGCCGCGCCTCGGCGGCCCGCAGCGCGTCCTCGGCCTGCTGGCGGGAGCGCGGGTCGAGGGCCGGGGCCGGGCTGGGTTCGAGGCGAAACAGCACCTGGCCCCGCTCGACCTCGTCGCCCACCTCGAGCAGCACCCGTTGGAGATAGCCGGCGATGGGCACCGAGACGTTCCAGGTGTCGCGCAGCCGCGTACGACCCTCCTCGGTGATCGAGTCGACGAAGGGCCCGACACTCACCGGTACCACGCTGACGGGCACCGGGGCCGGGCGTAGAGCCCAGGCCAGTGCCATGACCAGGGCCAGCCCCATGGCGGTCCACAGCAGGCGTCGGGTCCAGCGCTGGCGTGATGTCATGAAGGCTCTCCTGTGGTGCGGTGCGGGTCACTCCACGGCCTTGAGCACGCGGATTTTGTCGAGACGGCCCAGGCGGCGGACCACCAGCAGGCCCACCAGCAGCGAGGCGCCCAGCACCCCGCCAGCGGCGATGCCGAAGGCCTGGGGCGTGAAGACCAGCGGTATCCGGTAGAGGTCGCTGCTGAAGGCCTGGTTGAGCAGCCGGGCAAAGGCGATGCCGATGGCCCAGCCCAGCGGGATGGCGACCAGCGTCAGCAGGGCGATCTCGCCGAGCAGGATGCGCGACACCTCGGCCCGGGTGTAGCCCAGCACCTGCAGGGTGGCCAGCTCCCGGGCGCGTTCGGCAAGGGCGATACGCGCATCGTTGTAGACCACCCCGAAGGCGATCGAGCCGGCGACGGTGACGAAGATCAGGGCGACCATCAGCAGCGTCTCGTCGAGATAGTCGCGGATGCCGCGTTCGGCCTCGGCGAGCAGCCCGATGGCGGCGACGCCCGGCATGGCCCACAGGGCGGCATTGAGCTCGTCCATGCGTCCGGGGTCGACCAGCAGCCAGGCCCCGCTGATGGCAGGCCCCTCGCCCATCAGGGCGTTGAGGCGCTCCCGGCGCAGGTAGGCGCCCGTGCCCAGGGGCTCGTCCACCAGGGCCACCAGCGGCAGGCCGACCCGGCGACGCCGGCCTTCCATGATCGCCACCTCCAGGGTGTCGCCGAGGCGGGCGTCGAGTTCCCCGGCGAGGTGGCGGGTCAGGGTCAGGCCCGCTTCGGGCAGCCGCCTGGCATGGCCGTCGGCGTCGAGCAACTGGCGCAGCTGCGGCATGGGTTCCAGGCCCAGCAGGCTGGTGCGGACCTCGCGGTGACCATGGACCAGGGTGGCGGGCACCCGGCGCCAGGGTTCCACCGCCATCACGCCGGGCTGGTGGCGAAGCTCGCCGACGGCCCGTGCCGGGGTGGCATCGACGAAGGTGAGCTCGACGTCCATGCGCAGCACGTTGCGATACTGCTGGTCGAGCATCGCCTCCACGGCATCGAGCTGGTAGGCGCCCACCATCAGCAGCCCGCAGGAGAGGGCGATGCCGGCCACCGAGAGGCCGGCCCTGGCCGGGTGGCGTGCGAGGTTGCGCAGGATGATGCGTCCCTCGTGGCCGAGCAGGGCGGCCGGCAGCGCCCGTTCGAGCCAGCTTTTGCGGAACCGCGCGGGCGCCGGCGGGCGCATGGCCTCGGCTGGCGGGCGGCTGACCGCCCGCCACACCGCCTGCCAGGTGCCGGCCAGTGCGGCCAGGAGCACCACGCCGAGTGACAGGGCCAGGGCCCAGGCCGGCACCCGGAAGACCATCTCGGGAAAGCGGAAGTACTCGCGGTAGAGGCTGGCCATCCCGCTGGCGGCCCAGGCGCCGAGGGTGACGCCCAGCACCCAGCCGGCCAGCACGATGGCGCCGGCCAGCAGGGCGTAGTGGCGGGCCAGCTCCACGTCGCGATAGCCGAACGCCTTCAGCACGGCGAGCTGCTCGCGCTGGGTCTGGATGATGCGCCCCATCACCACGTTGAGCAGGAAGGCCGAGACCGAGAGGAAGATGGCCGGCAGCACGGTGGCCATCATGCGCTGCTGGGCCAGCTCCTCCTCGAGGAAGCGGTGGGACTGCTGGTCGTGGCGGGTCTGGGCGCCGGTACCGCCGTAGCGGGCCAGGGCCAGGTCCAGGGCGTCGATCACGTCCTCCCGGCGGGCTTCGGTCTGGAGGGTCAGGCTCAGGCTGTTGAAGGCCCCCTCCATGTCGTAGGCGTTGGCCAGGGCGCGCTCGTTCATCCACAGCACGGCATAGCGGCGGTAGTCCGGCATCAGGTCGCTAGGGGCGGCCTGGTAGAGGTGCTCCGGGCTCAGGGCGATGCCGGAGAGCCGAAGCCGCGTCTGGCGACCGTCGATGATCGCCTCGAGGGTATCGCCCGGCGCCAGGTCGTGCGCCTCGGCGAAGGCGTCGCTGACCACCACCTGGTCGTCGCGGCCAGCCTCCGGCAGGGCGCCGGCGAGGAGCTTCAGGCGGTTGAGCGTCGGCTGGCGACCGTCGGGAATCGACACCAGCAGGCCACGGACGGGGTCGGCGAAGCCGGGCACGGCCAGTCGCACCGCAGCCCTGACCCGGGGCTCGATCCGGTTGACCCCCTCGATCTCCTGTAGCCGGGGCATCAGCCCCGCGGGGGCGCGCTTGACGTCGGCGAACACCTCGGCGAAGTGGTGACTGGCATAGAAGCGGTCACGGGAGCCCGTCAGCGCCTCCAGGGTGGTGACGGCAAGGATCAGCGTCATCACCCCGCCGGCGATCACCACGGCGATGGCCAGGGCCTGGCCCTTGAGGCGCCAGAGGTCGCGATGGAGCTTGCGGTCCAGGGTCAGCATGGCATCACCAGCGCAGCTCACCGGGCGAACGGCGGCGGGCGTTGGCGTGGATCTCGTCCACCCGGCCGTCGCGCAGGCGGATGATGCGGTCGGCCATCTCGCCGATCACCTCGTTGTGGGTAATGATCGCCACCGTGGTGCCGGTCTCGCGGTTGACGTGCTCGAGCACCTCCAGTACGCGGATGCCGGTGCGGAAGTCCAGGGCGCCGGTGGGCTCGTCGCAGAGCAGCACGTCGGGCTGCTTGGCCACGGCCCGGGCGATGGCCACGCGCTGCTGCTCGCCGCCGGAGAGCTGGGAGGGGAAGTGGTCGAGGCGTTCGGCGAGGCCGACCAGGGCCAGGGCGGCCTCGGGGGGCATGGGGTCGCGGCTGATGTCGGTGACGATGGCCACGTTCTCCCGGGCGGTGAGGCTCGAGATCAGGTTGTAGAACTGGAAGACGAAGCCCACGTGGTGGCGACGGAAGCGGGTCAGCTGGCGCTGGGTCGCGCGGGTCAGGTCGTGGGCCTGCCCGGCCCTGTCGCGATAGTGCACCTCGCCGCCGCTGGGGCTGTCGAGGCCACCGAGGATGTTGAGCAGGGTGGACTTGCCGGAGCCCGAGGCGCCGAGCATGACGGTGAGCTCGCCGCGGTAGAGCGCCAGGTCGACGCCCTGCAGCGCCCGGATGGTGACCTCGCCCATGCGGTAGAGGCGAGTCAGTCCCCGCGTCGTGAAGACCTCGTCCTTGTCGTTGTCCATCCGCCGGGCATCCCCTCCTTCCCCCTGCTCCGAGTCTAGCGGGTGACCAGCGATCCCGCGTCGTCGACCTCCAGGCGGCGGTTGCGGCCAGCGAGCAGGGCGAAGCCCATGCTGACGGCGATGATGCCCAGCAGCACGCGGGTCACCGACGCCAGTCCCACCTCGAGCTGCAGCATCACGCCCACCGCCAGCGGTCCCATGGCGGCCAGGGTGTAGCCGCCTCCCTGGACCAGCCCCGAGAGCTTGCCGGCCAGGCGTGAGCTGGCGGTGCGCAGCACGATCAGGGTGAGGGCGAGGCTGAAGCCGCCGCCCTGGCCGAGCCCCAGCAGCACCACGCCGGGCCAGCGCCAGATCGTCGGCGCCTGCAGCAGCAGCCAGAAGCCGGCGGCGACCATGCCCAGCACGATCAGCAGGGCAGGCCGCTGGTCACGGCCCAGGCGTGCCAGCCAGGGCGCCGAGAGGGCGGAGAGCAGCTGCACCATCACCGAGGCGCCCATCATCCAGCCGGCCTCGGCCTCGCTGTAGCCGCGGGCCACCAGCAGGGTGGGCAGCCAGCCGAAGACGATGTAGGCCAGCGACGACTGGCTGCCCATGAACAGCATCACCTGCCAGGCCAGCGGCTGGCCCAGCAGCTCCCGGGTGGAGCCGGCCCCGCCGGGGAGGGCCGCGGTGGCGTCATGGCGCGGCATCAGCACCCGCCAGGCCACCAGGGCCACCAGCGCCAGCAGGGCCCAGCTGGCGAGCCCGGCCGACCAGCTCCCCAGGGCGTCGGCCAGGGGGATGCTCAGCCCCGCGCCCAGCGCGCCACCGAGGCAGAGGGCCATTGTGTAGACGCCGGTCATCAGGTCGGCGCCGGCCGGCAGCTCGCGCTTGACCAGCGCCGGCAGCAGGGTGCCGGCCACGCCGATGGCGGCGCCGACCATCAGGGTGCCGCCGAACAGCGCCACGACGGCCGGCACGCCGCGCAGCAGCAGGCCGCCGGCCAGCAGCAGCAGGGCGGCGGCCAGGGTGTTCTCGGGGCCGAAGCGCTTGGCCAGCCAGGGGGCCAGCGGGGCGAAGATGCCCAGGCAGAGCACCGGCAGGGTGGTCAGGGCGCCGATGGCCAGCGCCGAGAGGCCGGTCTCCTGCTGGATGCGGGTGAGCAGCGGTGCCAGGGTGGAGAGGGCGGGGCGCAGGTTGAGCCCCACCAGCACCATCAGGCCGATGAACAGCGCCAGCTGGCGGGCAGCGGGCCGGGTCGCCTCAGTGCCGTTCGTCATGATGACGCCACTCGCGACGGCTCGCCGGGCGCACGGGGCGACGCTCGTCACGGGGCTCGGCGATCAGGGGGTGGTCCTCGAGCTCGTTGACCGCGCGGAAGGTGACCTCGCCGGGCGGCTGCGGGGTGTCAGGGTCCACGCGCCGGCGGATGCCGGAGACATCCTCGGCGCTGACCAGGCCCAGGCCGCCGAGGTTGACCCCTTGCTGGGCGACCAGTCTGCCGTCGAAGCCCCAGCAGCGTTGCGGCACCTGGGAGACGCGCCACAGGCGGCCCTGCCAGTGGGCCTGGCCGTCGTCGGTCAGCGTCAGGTCGTCCAGCGGCACCAGGGCGGCGAAGAGCCGGGCGTTGAGCACCAGGCCGCCGCCGGCCAGGCGCACGGCGCCCTGGTACCGCCCCTGCGCCAGGGCCGCGAGCACGGCCTTGCGTTTTTCCCGGCTCTCGAGGATGCCCTGGCCGCACAGGTGCAGCAGGCCATCATCGACCTGCTTGATGACCCAGACCTCCACGGGGGACCTGCCGAACAGCGTCTTCAGCATGCCGCGCTCACCGCATGTGGCGGCGCAGGTCGCCTCGCACCGCGTCGAGCAGGGTGATGAAGCGGGTGTCGCGGTCGCCGTCGATGCGGTCGACCCGCACCACGCTGCTCATGCCGCGGTCGATGTTCAACTGGTCGAAGATCTCCAGGGTGACCTTCTCGGCCGGATGGGTGCCGGGCTCGATGCGGCCCTCCTCGAGGGTGAAGGTAGTCAGCAGGGTGGCACGCACGCGGGTCGAGCCGCCCTCCGCCAGCACCCGTCGCACGAACAGCCAGCCCTCGCAGGCCAGCGCCGTGTCGCCGTGGTCACGCAGGAAGAGGGTGCGGTAGCTGGCGCCTTCGCTGGCGCCCTTGGCGGCCATGCTGCGGTAGGCCTCGGTCATGCGCGTCGCCGAGGCCTGCGACTCCTCGAGCCGTTGACGGGCGCCGTGGTGTTCACGGTCCAGTCGGGCCTGCTGCTGGAAGGTCAGCCAGCGCCGATAAGAGGTGACGAGGTTCTTTTCATCCATGGAAGCGCCCTGTCTTGGACGGTGGTAGGGGTAAGGGGGATCAGCGGGCTACATTCGCACATTCCGATGCAGCCCGCCAGTCACGGGGCTCAGGCCTGGCGAGAGCCCGAACCGCCGCCACCGCGGCGGCGGCGCGGGGCACGGGCCTCGTCGCCACCGCGGCGCTGGCCCGCGGCCTGGCCCTGGCGTCGCTGGCCCTGGCCGCTGTTACGGCCGCCTCCTCCTCGCTTGCCGCGGCCGTTCTCGATGGGCTCCGGCCTGGCATTGGGGTCCGGCTCGAAGCCCGGCTCGATGCGCTTTTCCAGGTCGCGCTTGATCAGCCGCTCGATGCCCTTGAGCAGGCCGTGCTCGTCGACGCAGACCAGGGAGACCGCCTGGCCCTCGCTGCCGGCCCGGCCGGTGCGGCCGATGCGGTGGACATAGTCCTCGGCCACATTGGGCAGCTCGAAGTTGACCACGTGGGGCAGTTCCTCGATATCCAGGCCGCGGGCCGCGATGTCGGTGGCCACCAGCACCTGAAGATCGCCGGTCTTGAAGGCGGCCAGCGCCTTGGTGCGGGCCGACTGGCTCTTGTTGCCATGGATCGCCATGGCCGGGATGTCCTGCTTGGAGAGCTGCTCGGCCAGGCGGTTGGCGCCGTGCTTGGTGCGGGTGAAGACCAGCACCTGCTGCCAGTCGTGCTCGGTGATCAGGTGGGCCAGCAGCTCGCGCTTCTTCTCGCGGTCGACGCGGTAGATCGCCTGGTCGACGAGTTCGGCGGTGGTGTTGCGTCGGGCGACCTCGATCATCGCCGGGTCGTCGAGCAGCTTGCCCGCCAGCGCCTGGATCTCGTTGGAGAAGGTCGCCGAGAACAGCAGGTTCTGGCGCTTCTCGGGCAGCACCCGCAGGATCTTCTTGATGTCGTGGATGAAGCCCATGTCGAGCATGCGGTCGGCCTCGTCGAGCACCAGGATCTCGACCTTCGACAGGTCCACGTGCTTCTGTTGCTGCAGGTCCAGCAGGCGCCCGGGGGTGGCGACCAGCACATCGAGGCCGGCGCGGATGGCGTCCACCTGGGGCTGCTGGCCGACGCCGCCGAAGATCACGTGGCTCTTCAGGGTCAGGTGGCGGCCATAGTCGGCCACGCTCTCGCCGACCTGGGCGGCGAGCTCGCGGGTCGGGGTCAGCACCAGGGCGCGGACCTGGCGCTTGGCCGGGCGCGGGCCGCCGGCCAGGCGCTGCAGCATCGGCAGGGTGAAGCCGGCGGTCTTGCCGGTGCCGGTCTGGGCGCTGGCCAGCAGGTCACCGCCCTGGAGGACGGCGGGAATCGCCTTGAGCTGGATCGGGGTCGGGGTGGTATAGCCCTGTGCCTCGACGGCACGGAGCAGTTCGGCACGCAGGCCGAGGTCGGAAAAGGTCATGCGGTCTCCGCAGAGACGCCCCGGTCGCGCCGCGTCGATGGTCGACGTGGTCAGTCCCGGGCCGAGGCGTGTAAAAGGAATCTGGCGCGGCAGGAGGGACCAGCGATCGCCGCGTGGCGGTAGTATGCCACAGTGCGCGGTTCAGCGCAGCCGTTTGATTTCCGCGGCGATCTCGTCGGCCACCCGGTCCCAGCCGCGACCCAGGGCACGCACCAGGGCGGGGTAGCCGTCCTCGGCCAGTGCCACCTCCACCGCGAAGGGAGCCATGGCCAGCAGTTCGCCCCCGCCGTCGCGCAGCTGCCACTGGCCCCCGGCCACGGCCTGGCCGTCGAAGCGGCCATGGAAGCGGTCCACCTCCAGGCGCAGGGTGGGGGCCGCGCCGCGGCGGCTGTCGGCATCGGCCTGCATGACCCGGGTGTCCGGCAGGCGCACGGCCAGGCGAGTGCGCAGACCGCGCTCGAGCTGCATGCCGAGGGGCTCCGCCCACTGGTGATGGTTGGCCTCGTTGAGGGTGATGTCATCGAGCTGCAGCACCAGGCCGTCGACGTCGAGGAAACGGGCCAGCCGGGGCGGGCCAACGACCAGCCGGTGCGTGGCGTCTGCCCCGGCGATGCGTGGCGGGTCACCGCCGGCGTCCGCGGGCAGGGTGTAGCGGCTCGGCGCGGGCCCGCTGGCGGCACAGCCGGCCAGCCACAGGGCGAGGCCGACGGCGATCAGGGCCTTGATGGACGTCATGGGCTGCTCCCTCGGGGTTGGCGTTGCGGTGCCCTGGGCAGCGGGTCCTCGCCGTCCAGGCTGTCGAAGAGCAGGGCGCGGGGGTTGTCGCGCAGGGTGCGCGCCGTGGGCTGCAGGTCGCGCAGCAGCCGTTCGAGCTGCTGCAGGGTCCCGGTGAAGTCGCCGTAGGCGGCGGAATCCGGCGAGACCCCCTCGAGGGTGGCGCGCAGCTCCTCCAGGGTCTGGTTGAGGTTGCCGGGGAGCGCCCGGGTGCCAGGGTCGTCGACCAGGGTGCGCACGCTGGCGGTGAGTTCGCGGACCTCGACGAGCATGGCCTCGGAGGTCGCCAGGTTGCGGTCCAGCCCCTCCAGCAGCGGTTCGAGCTCCAGGCCGTTGAGCTTGTCGAGCAGTGCGGTCACCTGGGCCTCGATCTGGGCGAAGCCGCTCGAGGTGGTGGGGAAGACGCTGCGCTCGGCGAAGGTCTCCGCGACATAGTCGCCGGCCTGGTCGCGCTGGAAGTTGAGGTCGACGAACAGCGCGCCGGTGATAAGGCTGCCGCTCTTCAGCGAGGCCTTGAGTCCCAGCCCGAAGAGGCGCTCGAGGCGCGTGCGCCACTCCTCGAGATCGAGCTCCTGGGAGTCGATGCCCAGGCGCTGGGGCTCGATGCGGATCAGCACCGGGATGGCGAAGTTGGCGCGGGAGTCCGGCTGGGGGGCGGTGAAGTTCCAGGGCACCGCCGCCACCGTGCCGATCCGCACGCCACGAAACTCCACCGGGGCACCTCGCGAGAGGCCGCGCACGGTGTCCTCCACCAGCAGCACGTACTCCAGGTAGCGATTGAAGGTCCCCTGTCGGGCGCTCTCCTCGTCGGGGTGAAGGGTGAAGGTGGCGTCGGCCTCCACGGCCATGCCGCGGGGCAGGTCCTCCGGCACGCCGAAGGTGACGCCGCCGCCGAGCAGTGTCTCCAGGGAGTCGATATTGACCCGGAAGCCCTCGGAGTCCAGGCGCAGGTCGAACCCGCTGGCCGACCAGAAGCGGGTGCTGTCGGTCACCAGGTCGTGGTAGGGGCTCTCGATGAAGATGCGGTGGTGCATGCGCCGGGTCGCGGCATCGAAGCTGGCCTCCTCGACCCGGCCGACGATGAGGCCCTGGTAGGTGACCGGGTCGCCGACGTTCAGCGAGTTGCCCAGCTGGCTGACCAGGTTGATGCGCAACCCCTCCGCCCCGGCCGGCGAGACCGGCGGCTGGTCGCTGACCTCGAACTCACGCGCGTCGATCTCGCTCTGGCCCGGCTCGAGCTGGATGTAGGCGCCGGAGAGCACCGTGCCCAGGCCGCTGATGCCCTCGCGACCGATGCGTGGCTTGACCACCCAGAAGCGGCTGTCCTCGACCAGCATGGCATCGGTGTCGGGGCTCATGCGGGCGGTGATGACCGCCCGGGAGAGGTCATCCGAGAGGTGGACCCGCTCGACCCGTCCGACCTCGACGTTGCGGGTCTTGATCAGGGTGCTGCCCGCCTCGATGCCCTCGGCGCTGTCCATCATCAGGGTGATCTGCGGGCCGCGACTGCGGTAGTTGTCGTAGACCAGCCAGGCGCCGATCAGGATCGCCACGAGGGGCACGATCCAGATCGGCGAGAGCCGGGCCTGGGGCGTGGCATGGGCGCGGTGGCTGTCCCGGTCGGGCGTCTCGGGGGGCTCGGTCATCGCGGGCTTCCTTGTGCGGGGCGGGACTCACGCGGCAGGGGCGCGTCCCAGAGCAGTCTCGGGTCGAAGGTCATGGCGGCGAGCATGGTGCTGATCACCACGGCGCCGAAGGCCAGGGCGGCAGGGCCCGGGGTGATCGACATCAGCGCCCCGGCGCGGATCAGCGCCACGAGGATCGCCACCACGAAGACATCGACCATCGACCAGCGGCCGATGAACTCGGTGAGGCGGTAGAGGTGGGTGCGGGTCGCGGCATTGAGTTCATCGCTGCGCCGGACCACCAGGCACAGCCAGGCGAGTGCCACGAGCTTGCCCACCGGCACGATCACGCTGGCCACGAAGATCACCAGCGCCACCGGCCAGGAGCCCATCTGGATCAGCTCCACAACCCCGCCGATGATGGTGGAGGGCGAGGAGTGCCCCAGGCTGGTGGTGGTCATGATCGGGTAGAGGTTGGCCGGCAGGTACATCACCGTGGCGGCGGCCAGCAGGGCCCAGGTGCGCTGCAGGCTGTGGGGCAGGCGCGCATGCAGGCCCTCGCCGCAGCGTCGGCAGCGACCGTGGCCGTCGCCGTCCAGGCGGTTGACCAGCCCGCAGGTGGCGCAGCCGGCCAGGCCCTGGGGGGCGGCGGGTTCACCGGTGCGCGCGCCCTCCGGGGCGAGGGGCTCGCCGGAAAGCGAGAACCATAGCCAGTCGGCATCCAGCGACTGGGTGGTGGCCAGCAGCAGCAGGGCAAAGACGCAGAAGGCCCAGAAGGAGATGCCCAGCTCGATCTCGGCCATGCCGGCGATCTTGATCAGGCTCACCAGGGCGCCGACGATGAAGACGTCGGCCATCATCCAGGGGTGCAGGTGGGAAAGCGACCGGGCGATACTGCGGCTGGCCAGCAGCGGGGCCTGGCGTAGCAGGCCGAGCTGCAGCCAGACCACCCCGGCGAGGTAGACGGCAGGCAGCACGGCGATGGTCAGCAGCACGGCGATGGCCACCAGCGGCTGGTCGAAGCCGATCAGGGTGGTGGCCGTCTGGGAGAGCTCGATGCGGTTGCCGATGCCCCCGACGCTGAAGCTGACGAAGGGAAAGGAGACCGCCAGCACCAGCGCCACCAGGGCGGCCAGGGCCAGGGCCATGCTGCGCTGGGCCGGTCGGTGATGGCGGCTGGCCAGGGTATGGCCGCAGCGCGGACACTCGGCCTTCTCGCCGGCGTGCAGCGGTGGCAGCGCCACCAGCCAGTCGCACTCGTGACAGGCCCGCAGCCGTCGCCGCGAGGTGCGCGTCTCCGGTGGCGAGCGGTCCACCAGCGGTTCTCCCCGGGGCAGGGGGGGGGGCGCGAAAGGCGAGCCTGGGCACCGCGATGGGGTCTCCTCATGACGACAAGATCAGAAAAGTCAGTGTGGCACGTTGACGAGGGGGACACCATATACAAACATGCGGGCCTGAATGTTCCCGAGGAGACGACATGTTACTTCCCGCCGTGGCGGTATTGGCAGGCCTTGTCCTGCTGGTGTGGAGCGCCGAGCGCTTCGTCGACGGGGCGGCGGCGACCTCCGCCCGGCTGGGGCTGTCGCCGCTGCTGATCGGCATGCTGGTGATCGGCTTCGGTACCTCGGCACCGGAACTGGTGGTCTCCGCCCTGGCGGCCGCGCAGGGCAACCCCGGCCTGGCGCTGGGCAACGCATACGGCTCCAATATCGCCAACATCGGTCTGATCCTGGGCCTGGTGGCGCTGATCTCGCCGCTGGCAGTGCACTCCGGGGTGGTGCGTCGCGAGCTGCCGGTGCTGGGCGGCGTCACCCTGCTCTCCGCCCTGCTGCTGTGGGGTGGCGTGATCGGCCGCCTCGAGGCCATCCTGCTGCTGGCGCTGCTGGCCGCCTTCATCGGCGTCTCCATTTATCTTGCGCTGCGCGACGGCAGCGATGCCCTCTCCAGCGACACCGAGGAGAGCCTGGCGGTGCACCCGATGTCGCTGAAGGCCGGGCTCGTCTGGACGGGTGTCGGGCTGGTGCTGCTGGTGGTCAGCTCGCGCATCCTGGTCTGGGGCGCGGTGGCCATCGCCGAGGGGTTTG
This sequence comes from Halomonas sp. CKK8, assembly GCF_029625235.1. NCBI lineage: Bacteria > Pseudomonadati > Pseudomonadota > Gammaproteobacteria > Oceanospirillales > Halomonadaceae > Halomonas > Halomonas sp. CKK8. The sequence goes on from NZ_CP121193.1 coordinate 1,833,212, forward strand.
GCGTCAGCGACCTGGTGATCGGCCTGACCGTGGTGGCGGTGGGCACCTCGCTGCCGGAGCTCGCCTCGTCGATCAGTGCGCTGCGCCGCCGCGAGCACGACCTGGTGCTGGGCAACGTGGTGGGCTCCAACCTCTTCAATACCCTGGGCGTGGTGGGCCTGGCCGGGGTGATCGCGCCCATCGAGGCCGGTCGCGAGGTGCTGCTGCGTGACTGGAGCCTGATGATGGCGATGACGGTCATGATGGCGGTCTTCGCCATGGGCTGGCGCGGCCGCGAGGGCCGCATCAACCGGGTGGAGGGCGCCGCCCTGCTGGCCATGTTCCTCGGCTACACCGCCTATATGGTCAGCATGGTGATCGTCGGTAGCTCGACCTGAGCGCCCGGCTGCGACAACGCGACACAGTCAGGTGATCCGAACAACCTCCCCGCGCGTGGGTCGTAGGCGTATGATAGGCACGTGATCAGGGAATTAGTTTATTCTATTTTGTTATTATCGGCTGTTCGCCACGCACGTAAGTAGAATGCGCTACGTTGTTCCCTGATCAGACCAGAATGCGGCAGGGTCCTCGAGGCCCCACGCACAAGAGCACGTCCAGTGCCTGACGCATCTCGTACTCATGAATCGCAGGAACGAGGAGTGCTTCATGGAACTGGATCCCCTGCTGCTGTCGCGACTGCAGTTCGCCTTCGTGGTCGCCTTCCACGCCATCTTCCCGGTGTTCACCATCGGCCTGGCATCCTATATCGCCCTGCTCAACGGGCTCTTCTTCAAGACCGAGAACCCGGCATGGGACCGCCTCGCGCTGTTCTGGACCAAGGTCTTTGCCGTGGTGTTCGGCATGGGGGTGGTGTCGGGCATCGTCATGTCCTTTCAGTTCGGTACCAACTGGAGCAACTTCTCCCAGGCGGCATCGAACTTCCTCGGGCCGGTCCTCAGCTATGAGGTGGTCACCGCCTTCTTCCTCGAGGCGGCGTTCCTCGGGGTGCTGCTCTTCGGGCGTGGCAAGGTGCCCCAGGGCGTCCATCTCTTTGCCGCCATCATGGTGGCCACCGGGACCTTCATCTCCTCGTTCTGGATCCTCTCGGCCAACAGCTGGATGCAGACCCCCGCCGGCGTCGAGCTGATCGACGGCCGCTTCCACGTCACCTCCTGGAGCGAGGCGATCTTCAACCCCTCCTTCTGGTACCGCTTCTGGCACATGGTGCTGGCCTCCTTCCTGACCGGCGGCTTCGTGGTGGCTGGGGTCAGCGCCTGGTACCTGCTCATCCGGCGCGACGTCGAGGCCAACCGCAAGGCGCTCTCCATGTGCCTGTGGCTGCTGCTGGTCCTCACGCCGGCTCAGGCCGTGCTGGGCGACTTCCACGGCCTCAATACCCTCGAGCACCAGCCGACCAAGGTCGCGGCCATGGAGGGGAACTGGGAGCGCGGTTCCCATGTGCCGCTGCTGCTCTTCGCCTGGCCCGACCAGGAGGCCCAGCAGAACCGTTTCGAGGTCGGCATCCCGAGCCTCGCCAGCTTGATCCTGACCCACCATGCCGACGGCGAGGTGCCCGGCATCAGCGAGGTGCCGCCCGAGGAGCAGCCGCCGGTGTGGCTGGTGTTCTGGTCCTTCCGGGTGATGGTCGGCATCGGCCTGGTCATGATCGCCGTCTCACTGGCGGGACTCTGGTTGCGCCGCGGCGGACGGGTCTACGAGCATCGCGGCTTCCTGCAACTGATGCGGGTGATGACGGTGACGCCCTTCATCGCGGTGCTGGCGGGCTGGTTCGTCACCGAGACCGGCCGGGCACCCTGGCTGGTCTACGGCATGATGACCCATGCAGAGGGGCTGACGCCATCGCTCACCGGCGGCATGGCGCTGTTTACCCTGGTCGGCTACATCGCCGTGTACGCGGTGGTGTTCTGGGCCGGCGTCTACTACCTGACCCGGGTGGTACGCCAGGGCATGCTGCCCGAAGCGCCCCATGACCACGAGGTGGAACGGCCCAAGCGCCCGCTGTCGGCCGCCCATGTGCCCTTCGAAGACGCCTCTCGCCAACCGGGAAGGAGCTGAATCATGGAAGCGTTCGACCTGACCCTGATCTGGGCCCTGATCATCGGCTTCGGGGTGATCATGTACGTGCTGATGGATGGCTTCGACCTGGGCGTGGGGATCCTCTTTCCCTTCGCGCCCGACGAAGAATCGCGTGATGTCATGATGAACTCGGTGGCGCCGGTGTGGGACGGCAACGAGACCTGGCTGGTGCTCGGCGGGGCGGGCCTGCTGGGGGCCTTCCCGCTGGTCTACTCGGTGTTCCTGCCGGCGCTCTACATCGGGGTCTTCCTGATGCTCGCCGGCCTGATCTTCCGCGGCATCGCCTTCGAGTTCCGCTTCAAGTCGCACCGCAACCGTCGCTGGTGGAACCGCGCCTTCTGCTGGGGCTCCGCCGTGGCCTCCTTCGCCCAGGGCGTGGTGGTGGGCGCCTATATCCAGGGCTTCGCCGTGGAGGACTTCGTCTACGTGGGGGGGCCGCTGGACTGGCTGACGCCCTTCAGCGTGCTCACCGGCCTGGGGCTGATGGCCGGCTATGCCCTGCTCGGCGCCACCTGGCTGATCATGAAGACCGAAGGGGCGGTCCAGGCCTGGGCCTACCGGCTGGCGCCGCGCCTGCTGCTGGCGGTACTGGCGGTGTTCGCGATCATCAGCGTCTGGACCCCGTTCGTCGATGCCGGGGTCCGCGAGCGCTGGTTCGGCCACCTGCACCTGATCTGGGTCTTCCCGGTGCTGGCGCTGGCCTGTGCGGCGCTGCTGTGGCGTGCCGTCAGCCAGCGCCGGGAGGGACAACCCTTCATCGCCACCCTGGGCCTGTTCCTCTTCACCTACCTGGGGCTGGTGGTGAGCAAGTGGCCGGTGATCGTGCCGCCCGACTACACGATCTGGGATGCCGCCTCGGATCCGGGCTCCCAGCTCTTCCTGCTGATCGGGGTCCTCTTCGTGATCCCCATCGTGCTGGCCTATACCGCCTGGACCTACTGGGTGTTCCGCGGCAAGGTGCGCCCCGGCGAGGGGTACCACTGAGCCGATGGGCGCGAACGACGCGGCCTCGGGCGAGCTGACCGCGCGCCGCTACCTGAAGGACCTGGCCGCCGGCGAACGCCGGCGGCTGCGTCTCGCCGTCCTGGCAGGGACCGCGGCGGGCCTGCTGACCATCGCCCAGCTGGTGTTGCTGGCCCGGTTCATCAGCCGCCTGGTCGTCGACGGGGCGTCACCTGGCGAGCTCGTGCCGCTGCTGGCGGGGTTGCTCGCCATGCTGGCGCTGCGTGCCCTGGCACTCTACCTGCAGGAAACCCTGGCCCAGGCGGCGAGCCTGCGGATCCGCCAGCGCGCGCGGCGTGCACTGCTCGATCACCTGGCGCGACTGGGTCCGGTAAGGCTGACCTCGCGGCACAGTGCATCGCTTGCCAGCCAGCTGGTGGAGCAGGTGGAGGCCCTGGACGGCTACTTCGCCCGGTTCCAGCCGCAGCTCTGGCTGGCGGTGCTGTTGCCGCTGGCGGTCCTGCTGGCGGCGCTATGGCTGGACTGGCTGGCGGCCATCTTCCTGCTGGCCTCGGCGCCGCTGATCCCGCTGTTCATGGCCCTGGTCGGGATGGGGGCTGAGCGGCTCAACCGGGAGCAGTTTGCCGCCGTGGCGCGCCTCTCGGGCCACTTCATCGACCGCGTGCGGGGCATCACCACGCTCCAGCTGTTCGGTCGCACGGCCCAGGCCACCCGCGAGGTGCATGCCGCCGCCGATGACTATCGGCAACGCAGCATGCGTACCCTGCGCCTGGCGTTTCTCTCCTCCGCGGTGCTGGAGTTCTTCGCCTCGGTGGCGATCGCCGTGGTGGCGATCTACGTCGGGTTTGGCCTGCTGGGCTACATCGAGTATGGCCCCGCAGAGGAGCTGACCCTGTTCAGCGGCCTGCTGGTGCTGCTGCTGGCACCGGAATTCTTCCAGCCGCTACGCAGCCTCTCCCAGCACTACCATGACCGGGCGGCGGCACTGGGGGCCGCCGAGGGACTGGTGGCCCTGCTCAACGAGGCCCCCGATGCCGGGCGCCTGCCGGGCAAGGCCGTCCCGGTGCCCTCCCGGGATGTGCTGGTCGAGCTCGAGGCCGCCAGCGTCGACTATCCCGGGCGAGGCCGTGTGCTGGGACCCGTCGACCTGACGCTGGCCGCGGGCGACGTGGTAGCCGTCACCGGGCCGTCGGGCGTCGGCAAGTCAAGCCTCCTGCAGCTGCTGGCCGGCTTCGTCGCGCCCGCCAGCGGCAGTATTCGCAGGGTCGAGGGGCTCCGCCTGGCCTGGATGGACCAGCGCCCGCTGCTGATCCAGGGCAGCCTGGCGGATAACCTGCGCCTGGCGGCCCCCGACGCCGGCGAGGCGGAGATGCGCGGGGCGCTGGCCCGGGCGGGCCTCGGCGAATTGCTGGCAATGCTGCCTCTGGGGCTGGAGACACGCCTCGGCGAGCGCGGCGTCGGTCTCTCCGGGGGCCAGGCGCAGCGGCTGGCCCTGGCCAGGGCCTTCCTGTCCCGGGCGTCGCTGGTGCTGCTCGACGAACCCACGGCCAGCCTCGACGCCGAGACCGAGGGCCATCTCATCGAGGCGCTGCAGGGGCTGGCCGAGGAGGGGCGAACACTCGTCATCGCGACCCATCATCCCGCCCTGATGGCGCTGGCGAGGCGGCGGCTGTCGCTCGAGGCCCAGGCCACCCCCCAGGAGGAGCCCGACGATGCCTCCGCCTGATGCCTCGCTCTGGCGGGTCCTGCGCCCCTGGCTTTCCCTGCTCGGGCAGCGTCGCCGCCGGCTGATCCTGGGCGCCCTGCTGATGGGGCTGACCCTGGGCTCGGCCATCGGCCTGCTGGCCCTCTCGGGGTGGTTCATCACGGCGACGGCGGTGACCGGCCTGCTCGTGGCGGCGGGCATCGCCGCGACGCTGGAGGTGTATGTGCCCGGGGGCGGGATCCGCTTCTTCGCGGTGACCCGCACGGTGTCGCGCTACGTGGAACGCCTCTACAACCACGATACCGTGCTGCGACTGCTCGCCGACCTGCGTTCACGGCTGTTCGCCGTGCTGTCCGGCCTCGACGCCCACGCCCTGTCGCGACGGCGTGCCAGCGACTGGCTCAACCGCCTGACGGCGGATATCGATACCCTGGACAGCCTCTACCTGCGCCTGCTGGCGCCGGCGGTGGTGGCGCTGCTGGCGATCCTCGGCCTGGCCGGATTCCTGGCGCTGTGGTCGCCGCGGGTCGGCGCGGCGACCGGGGCGCTGTTGATGCTGGGCTGGCTCTGGCTGACGGCGGGCCAGGCCCGCCTGGGCATGGCTGCCAGCCGTCGCCAGGTCGACGACCTGGAGCGGCTCAGGGGGCGACTCATCGAGCAGGTGCAGGGCCTGGCGGAGCTGGAGGCCTATGGTAGCCTGGCGGACCACCGCGCACGGCTGGCCGCCATCGAGGTGCGACTCTACCGGGATCAGCGTCGCCTGGGAGAGCGGGTGGCGCTGGGCAACGCGCTGGCATCGCTGGTGGTGGGGCTGGCGATGCTCCTGGCCCTCTGGCTCGCGGCCGAGGCCTGGAGCGCCGGGCTGCTCTCCGGGCCGCTGACGGTGATGATGCCGCTGGCGGTGCTGGCCATCAGCGAGGCGCTGGCCCCGCTGCCAGCCGCCTTCACCTGGCTGGGGGCCACGCGGGGCGCCGCCGAGCGGCTCAATGCGCTGGAAGCGCAGCAGGGTCGCGTGGCCACGGTGGAATCGCCGGCACGCCTGCCGTCGGGGGCGCTGTCGGTAGCCCTCACGGATGTCACCCTGACCCATGCGGATGCCCTGGTGCCGGCCCTGGCCGAGGTCGGCCTCGCCCTGAAGCCCGGCGAGCGGCTGGCCCTGTGCGGGGCGTCGGGGGCCGGCAAGTCCAGCCTGGCCGGGCTGCTGACGCGACAGCTCAGCCCCGAGGCGGGCGAGGTGCGGCTGGGTGGCGTGGTGCTGGAGTCGTGGCCGGCGGGGGCATTGAGCTCCCGAGTGGCCCTGCTGACCCAGCAGACGGACCTGTTCGACGATACCCTGGCCGCCAACCTGCGCCTGGGCGACCCCGGGGCGGGCGAGGCCCGGCTGTGGCGGGTGTTGGCGATGGTGGAACTCGCCGACTGGGCCGGGGCCCTGCCGCAAGGCCTCGATACCCGGGTGGGGGAGGGCGGCCGACGGCTCTCCGGCGGCCAGGCCCGGCGCGTCGCCCTGGCCCGGCTGCTGCTGCGAGAGCCGGACCTGGTGGTGCTGGACGAACCCTTCGCCGGGCTCGACGCCGGGACCGCGGCACGACTCGCCACCCGCCTCGACGCCTGGCTGGCCGGGCGCACCGTCATCTACCTGGTGCACCAGCTCGGCGAGGCCGTCGACCCGCCCGCCATCGACCGCTGCCTGACCCTGCGCGACGGACTTTGCACGACTGGTCAGGATGTTTCAGGATGAGACCCACGACTCCCCCGGATGAGGTGTGCCATGCGTGATTTCCTCAGGCGCCTGCCCAAGGCCGAACTCCACCTGCACATCGAGGGCTCGCTTGAGCCCGAGCTGATGTTTGCCCTGGCCGAGCGCAACGGCGTCAGCCTGCCCTATGCCTCCGTGGAGGAGGTCCGGGCGGCCTATGACTTCTCCGATCTTCAGTCCTTTCTCGACCTCTACTACCGGGGCATGAGCGTGCTGCGCACCGCCGAGGACTTCCATGACCTGGCCATGGACTACTTTCGCCGGGCCAGCGCCGAGGGGGTGGTGCACGTCGAGATGCACTTCGACCCCCAGGCCCACCTGGTGCGCGGCATCGAGCTGCCGGTGGTGATGGAGGGGCTCTCCCTGGCGCGACGCCGCGCACGGCGCGAGCTGGGCATGTCGACGGCACTGATCATGGCGTTCCTGCGCGACCGGCCGGCCGAGGAGGCGATGGCGGTGATGGAGAGCGCGGCCCCCTACTGGGAGATGCTCGACGCCGTGGGGCTCGACAGCGCCGAGCAGGGCAATCCGCCGTCGAAATTCGTCGAGGTGTTCGAACGGGCGCGACAGCTCGGTATCCCCCGGGTGGCCCACGCCGGCGAGGAGGGGCCGCCCGCCTATATCCGCGAGGCCTTGGACCTGCTGGATGTCTGTCGCATCGACCATGGCGTGCGCTGCCTGGAGGACCCGGAACTGGTGGTGCGGCTGCGCGACGAGGGCGTGGTGCTCACCGTCTGTCCGCTCTCCAATGTGCGCCTGCGGGTCGTCGAGCGGATGGCCGACCACCCCCTGCCGCAGCTGCTCGATGCCGGCTTGCGCCTGACCCTCAACTCCGACGACCCGGCCTATTTCGGTGGCGGCATGCTGGCCAACTTCGAGGCCTGCGCCGAGGCCTTCGGCTGGTCGCAGGAGGTCTTCATCCAGCTGGCCGGTACCGCCATCGAGGCCGCCTTAATCGACGAGACGCGCCGCCTCGACCTGCATCGCCAGTTGGCGGCATGCCTCTAGCCTCCCGCCAGCGAGTGGCCCTGGGCCGGGCCGGGCGGCACGCGATGCCCCGTGGGCCTGCGGGGACTCCAGCGTTGAGCGGCCGGTGTGCAACAGCCTGTAAGATCGTGTAAAAGGAAAGCTCTCATCCTGTCACCGGGGCCGTTCGGGGAGAGCCGTGCTTGAGCCTTAAGACCCGTTTCCTGCTGCTGGCTGCCTGCCTCGTGCTCGTGGCGTCGGCGGCCGCCTGGACCGTATTCCACCGCATCACCGAGGGCATCATCGAGCAGTGGGGCGAGCGCGTCGCGGCCATCCAGGTGCAGTACGACGGCGGGCGCCTGCTGCAGCCCCTGGAGCGGGAAATTGCCCTGGCGCGCCAGATGGCCGACTCCATCGTGCTGCAGCGCTGGGCACGAGACCCCGACGACCCGGCGCTCGAGGCCCAGGCCTTCGCCGAGATGGAAAGCTTCCGTCGCAACTTCAGCGACAACAGCTACTTCGTCGCCCTCCGGGACAGCGGTGGCTACTACCACAACAATGCCGCCAACGACTATGTCGAGGCGCGCCTTCGCTACCGGCTGAGGGCGGACCGGCCGGCCGACGCCTGGTTCTTTCGGCTGATCGAGGAGGGCCGGGACTTCCACCTCAACGTCAATCCGGACGTGGAGCTCGGCGTCACCAAGCTGTGGATCGATGTCCTGATGCGGGACGCCGATGGCGAGATCCTGGGGGTGGTGGGCACCGGCATGGAACTCGAGGGCTTCCTGGAGGAGGTCGTGGATATCCAGCAGCCCGGCATCACCACCCTGTTCGTCGACTACAACGGCGCCATCCAGCTCTACCGCGACCGTCGCCTCATCGACTACGCCAGTTTCGTCAAGCCGGAGGGGCAGAAGCGTACCCTGGACCTGCTGGTGGACCTGCCCCGTGACGCCGAGGCGCTGTTCGGCATGATGCGCGAGCTGCGCGAGGCCCCGGACCAGTCGCCGAACGTGCGCACCGAGTTCGTGACCGTGGAGGGCCAGCGTCACCTGGCCGGCGTGGCCTTCCTGCCGGCTCTCGGCTGGTTCGAGGTGACGCTGCTCGACCTGGAGGTGCTGATGCCGCTGGACGGTTTCACGCCGGTGGCGGTGGTGTTCGTGCTCACCCTGCTGGTCACGCTGCTGGTCTTCCACCTGGCGCTGCGCCGTCAGCTGCTGGTGCCCATCGCGGCCCTGGAAGCCGCCATGCAGCGGGTCAAGCAAGGGGACATGTCGCCCTCCGATCTGCCCCGGGGGCGGGGTGAGATGGGCCGGCTGATGCGCCATTTCCATTCCATGGCCGAGGCCATCCAGCGCCATACCCGGGATCTCGAGGAGCGGGTCCGAGAGCGCACCGAGGAGCTCGAGGCGGTGGCCATCCGCGATGTGCTGACGGGCCTCATGAACCGCCGCGGCATGCAGCAATGGCTGGAGGAGCAGATCCTGCGGGGGGCCCGGGAGGGGAGTCACTTCGGGCTGATCTGGCTGGATCTCGACCGCTTCAAGGAGCTCAACGATGGTCTCGGTCATGCCGCGGGAGATCAGGCCCTGGTGCGTGTCGCCGAGGCGCTGCGGCATGGACTGCGTCCCTACGATCGGGCCTCGCGCTGGGGAGGCGACGAGTTCCTGGTGCTGCTCTCGCCCTGCGACGAGCCGACCCTGACCCGGGTGGCCGAGCGCCTGCGCCAGGCGGTCGCCTCGATCGAGGTGGAGGGCTCAGCGGTCACCATCAGCGTGGGGGCCTGCCTGGCGATTCCCGGCGAGGACCTCGACAGCCTGTTGAAGCGGGCCGACGAGGCGCTCTACCAGGCCAAGGCCGAGGGGCGCAACCGGGCCCGGGTGGCCGTGTAGGAGCCTATCGGACTTAACGCTAATCTACTGCGAAATCCGGTTTTTCGGCCAATTTCATTCGATCTGTTTCGTTAAAGAGCACGCTATTCGCCTCAACAGATCGATAAACTTGTCTCGAAACCCGAATCTCTTGCTACGATTGGTCAAGCCCGACAGGCTCCTAGGCCCTCTCCGGGTCATGCCCTGCGGTGCACCAGGCGCCCGCCGGCCCAGGCTTCGGCCACGCAGCGATCGTCGCCCAGCATCATCAGCGCGAAAAGTGTCTCGGCAAGCGAACGGCTGCGGGCCGTGCGCCGTGCCAGCAGCGGGGTGGCAGCCGGGTCGAGCACCACCAGGTCGGCCTCCATGCCAGGGGCGAGGCGACCGATGTGGCCGTCCAGCGACAGCGACCGGGCGTTGCCCAGCGTCAGCCCGTAGAAGCCCTGCCAGGCGGTGAGCGGCTGGCCGCGCAGCTGGCCCACCTGGTAGGCGGCCTTCAGCGTGGCCAGGCCGGAAAGGTCGGTGCCGCCGCCCACGTCGCTGGCGTAGGTGATGTTGAGGCCCATCTCGCGGGCCGCCAGGCGGTCGAAGAGGCCGCTGCCGAGGAAGAGGTTGGAGCTCGGGCAGAAGGCGAGGTTCGCCCCCCGCTCCGCCAGCCGGCCGCGCATCGCCTGGTCCAGGTGGATGCCGTGGGCGAAGGTGCTGCGCGGGCCCACCAGGCCCGACTGCTCGTAGACCTCAAGGTAGTCGCGGCTGTCGGGGAAGAGTTCCGCCACCCAGTCCAGCTCGCCGGTGTTCTCGGCCAGGTGGGTCTGCAGCCACAGGCTGGGGTCGTTGCGCATCAGGCCCCCGGTGGCGTCCATCTGGGCCCGGCTGGAGGTGGGGGCGAAGCGCGGGGTCAGGCTGTAGCCCAGTCGCCCCTTGCCGTGCCAGTCGCCGATCAGCCGCTCGGTATCGCGGATGCCGCCGAGGGTATCGTCGCAGAGCGCGTCCGGGGCATGGCGGTCCATCAGCACCTTGCCGGCCAGCATGCGCAGCCCGCGCCGGCGGCTGGCCGAGAAGAAGGCATCGACGGAGACCGGGTGGCTCGAGCAGAACACCTGCGCGGTGGTGGTCCCGACCCTCAGCATCTCGTCGAGGAAGGCCTCCGACAGCGCGTCGGCGTGCTCGCGTGCCGCGAAGCGACACTCCTCGGGGAAGGTGTAGTCGCCCAGCCAGTCGAGCAGCTGACGACCGTAGGAGGCCATGATCTCCAGCTGCACGTAGTGCACGTGGCTGTCGATGAAGCCAGGCAAGATCAACTTGCCGCGGTGGTCGATCACCTCGATCCCCTCGGGGAGCTCGGGGGCCAGGGTAGTGTAGTCGTCCACCGCGCGGATGCGGCCGTCCTCGATCCACAGGGCACCATCCGGGTGGTGGCAAATGCTGCCCTCGGCAGGCGTATCGCCCTCGCCGGGGTCGGCATCGAAGCTCAGCAGTTCGCCGCGCAGCACGCGCGAATCGTTGTTGGTCATCTTTTCAGGGCTCATCGTTATTCGTCACACCGGGGCTGACCCGGGGGTAGGCCTGAGAGCGGGGCCGGCCTTCCGGAGGCGCTGTGAATACCTCCCTGTACGCTACCGACGCCCTGCTGCGCTCTCGCATCCTGCTTCGCTTGCAGGGCCGGTGCTGGCCATCCATGGCCAGCCCGTTCGGAGGAATCCTCCTCACCCATGGCGTAGGACCTCCTCTTCGGCCTCTCCCCGGCGCCCCTGGTACTTTACCTATTGGTGGGGCTCATCGGTGAGCATGCTGCGCAGCCTGGCCGGGTCGAGGCCGCGCTGATCGCCTCGCTCGGGCGACACGACCAGCGGCAGCAGCTCTGCGATGGCGGCGATGGCGATGGCATAGGGCGTCTTGTCGCCGCCCCGCTTTTCACCCTGATTCGGGCCCGCCGCGGTGCCGATGGGGCAGCGCACGCCGGCGAGCGCCTGCTCGCCGTGGCCGGCCTCGTGCAGCCGGCGGCGGAAGCTGGCCCACTTGCTCTTCGAGCCGATCAGGCCCAGCGAGGCCGTGTCGCCGCGGGCGAGCAGGGCATCCACCAGGGCGCGGTCCTCGGCGTGGTCGTGGGTCAGCACCAGGGCGTGGACGCCGGGCGGCAGGGCGGCCACGGCCTCGGCCGGGTCGGGGGCATGGCGACAGGCGAGGCGCGGCTGGTCCGGCGCCCAGTCCGGGAAGGCGTCCACCCGGCTGTCGTGCCAGCGCACCCGCCAGGGCAGCGGCGCGGCCAGGCGCACCAGCTCCCGGCCCACATGGCCGGCGCCGAAGACCGCCAGCGTGGTGGTGCTGCCGGGAAAGACCTCGAGCAGCACGTTGACGAAGCCGCCGCAGCACTGGCCGCTGCGCCCGCCCAGGCTGAAGGCTTCCAGGCTCATCCCCGCCCTGCCATCGGCCAGGCGTTGGCGCGCCGCCGCGATGGTCTGCCACTCGAAGGTGCCGCCGCCCAGGGTGTCGTAGACCGCATCGGCGGTGATCACCATGCGCGCCCCGGGCTCCCGTGGCGTTGAGCCGGCGCTGGTCACCTGGGTGGCCAGGGCATGGGGCACCCCCTCGCGCTGCAGCCGGTGCAGCGCAGCGTGCCAGCTCTCCGCCTGCGTGCTCATGGCGTCGACTCCCCGCGGTGGCGCAGCGCCTCGGCAGCCAGCAGGACCCGCTCCGGCGTGGCCGGGGTGTCGAGCCGCGGTGCCTCGCGGTAGTCGGCGAGGCTCGAGAGGGCGTCGCGCAGCGCCGCCCATACCGAGATGCCGAGCATGAAGGGCGGCTCGCCAACCGCCTTCGAGCGATAGATGCTGGCCATGGAGTTGGGATGGCCCTGGAGCAGCTCGACATTGAAGGTCGGGGGCAGGTCGCCGTAGGTGGGGATCTTGTAGGTGGCCGGGCCGTCTGAGATCAGCTGGCCCCCGTCGTTCCACCTGAGCTCCTCGCTGGTCAGCCAGCCCATGCCCTGGATGAAGCCGCCCTCCACCTGGCCGATGTCGATGGCCGGGTTCAGGGAGTCGCCCACGTCATGCAGGATGTCGACCCGGTCGACCTGGTACTCGCCGGTCAGGGTGTCGACGCTGACCTCGGCGACGGCCGCGCCATGGGCGAAGTAGTAGAAGGGGCGTCCCTGGCCGGTCATGCGGTCGTAGTGGATCAGCGGGGTGGCGTAGAAGCCCTTCTCCGAGAGTGACACCCGTCCGAGGTAGGCGGCCTGGACGAGCTCGCCCCAGGGGATGCGCCGCTCGTTCTCGCCGGTACCGGCCACCAGGGCACCGGCCTCCAGGCGCATGTCCTCGCGGTCCAGGGCATAGTGCTCGCTGGCGAAGTCGAACAGCCGCGCCTTGAGGCTGAGGCAGGCGTCACGGGCGGCCATGCCGTTGAGGTCGGCGCCGCTGGAGGCGGCAGTGGGCGAGGTGTTGGGCACCTTGTCGGTGCGGGTGGCGGTGATGCGTACCGTCTCCAGGTCGAGGGCGAGCTCGCGGGCCACCACCTGGCAGATCTTGGTGTGCAGGCCTTGGCCCATCTCGGTGCCGCCGTGATTGATCATCACGCTGCCGTCGGTATAGACGTGCAGCAGGGCGCCGGCCTGGTTGAGGTGCTTGGCGGTGAAGGAGATGCCGAACTTCACCGGGGTCAGGGCCATGCCACGCCGGATCACGGGACTCTCGGCGTTGAATGCGGTGATCGCCTCGCGGCGTGCCCAGTAGTCGCTGCTCGCCTCGAGCCGCTCGACGACATGGTGCAGCAGGGCGACCTGCTCCACGGTCTGGCCGTAGTGGGTGGTCTCGCGTCCGGGGCGATAGAGGTTGCGCTTGCGGATCGTCAGTGGGTCCTCGCCGAGGCGTCTGGCGATGTCATCCATCGCCGCCTCGATCACCATCATGCCCTGGGGGCCGCCGAAGCCGCGGAAGGCGGTGTTGGAGGCGGTGTGGGTGCGCGCCCGGTGGCCGGTGACCCGCGCCTCGCCCAGGGAGTAGGCGTTGTCGGCGTGGAACATGGCCCGGTCGACGATGGCGTCCGAGAGGTCCGGGGAGTAGCCGCAGTCGCCGATCAGGGTCAGCTCGCCGCCCTGGATCACGCCCGCCGCGTCCACGCCCAGCCGGTAGCGGTTGTGGAAGGGGTGGCGCTTGCCGGTGACGCGCATGTCCTCGGCGCGGGGCAGGCGCAGGCGGGTGGTGCGCCCGGTGCGCCGGGCCACCAGTGCGGCGATACAGGCCCAGGGCGAGGCCTGGGTCTCCTTGCCGCCGAAGCCGCCGCCCATGCGGCGCACCTCCACGGTCACCGCGTGGAAGGGAATGCCCAGCACCTCGGCAACCAGCTTCTGGGTCTCGCTGGGGTGCTGGTTGGAGGTATGGACGATCACCCCCTCGTCCTCGGTGGGTTGGACCAGGCAGGCCTGCCCCTCCAGGTAGAAGTGTTCCTGGCCACCGACGAACTGCTCGCCCTCGATGACATGGGCCGCGTCCGCCAGCGAGCGCTGCCAGTCGCCGCTCTGCTGGACATGGGTGGGGCGCACGGCCTCGCCGCGCTCGGCGGCGCCCACCGGGTCGAGGCTGGCGGGCTGCTCGTCGACTTCCACGATCGCCGCCTTGACCGCTTCCCGGGCGGCGCGATGGGTCTCGGCCGCCACCGCGAAGAGCACCTGGCCGGCATAGCTGATCTCGTCCTCGACGAAGATCGGGTCGCCGGGGAAGACCGGGCCGATATCGGTGTGCCCCGGCACGTCGGAAAAGGCGACCACGTCCACCACGCCGGGCCGCGCGCGCACTGCCTCGAGGTCGAGGCGGGTCAGGCGACCATGGGCCACCGGCGAGAGTCCCAGGGCCAGGTGGAGGGCATCGGCGGGGGCGGCGATATCGTCGATATAGGCGGCGCGCCCGGTGACGTGCTTGACCGCGCTCTCGTGGGCGCGAGCGCTGCCGGCACCACCACGCGAGATGGCGGGCTCGGTCTTGCGGGCGTCCGCCTGTCGTGCGAGGGGGCCGTCGCCCTTGATGCGACCCTGCTGCTCCTCGCGCACTCGTGTCGTGGCGTCATCGAGGTCGTTCGTCGCCCTGGACGGAGCGTCCAGCTTAGTGAGCGTACGCATGGAGCATCACCTCCCGGGGAGAGTCGGTCGTCTCCTGTGCCATGACCAGGCGCAGGCGTTCGAGCAGGTTGGCGGCGGAGAGCCGGCGATAGTGGGCACTACCGCGCACGTCACTCATCGGCTGGAAGTCCTGTGCCAGCGCCAGCCGGGCGGCCTGGAAGGCGGCGGCGGAGGGCGCCTGGCCCTCGAGGGCGGCCTCGGCCGCGGTGGCCCGTTTCGGCGTCGCCGCCATGCCCCCGAAGGCCAGGCGGACATCGCGCAGCAGGCCATCCTCCAGGCGCCAGCCGAAGGCGCCAAGCACCGCGGAAATGTCGTCCTCTCGACGCTTGGACAGCTTCCAGACCCTGAGGTGTCGGCTCGGCTCGTGACGGGGCAGGAAGGTCGCCCGGATCACCTCGCCCTCGCGGAGCGCGGTCTTCTTGTAGCCGAGGAAGAAGTCGTCGAGCGGCAGTTCCCGCTCGCCCTCCGGGCCGGCCAGCCACAGCCGGGAGCCCAGCGCCAGCAGCACCGGCGGGGTGTCGCCGATCGGCGAGGCATTGGCGATGTTGCCGCCCAGGGTGCCGCGGTTGCGCACTTGGGCCGAGCCCAGGCGATGCAGCAGATGGGCAAAGGCCGGGTAGTGGTCGGCCAGCAGCGGCTCCAGGCGCGAGTAGGTCACGGCACCGCCGATCCACCACCCCTCGCGGCCATCCTCCAGGGTCACCTCCTCGATGGCGTTGAGCTCGGTGACGCGCGTGACGTCCACCACCCGTGCGAAGCGCGCAAGGCGCTGGGTCACCTCGAGCCAGAGGTCGGTGCCGCCGGCGACGATGGGTGCCTCGGGGTGGTGGGTGCGCTCGTCGACCAGCTCCGCCAGACTTTCCGGCTGGACGAAGGCGCTATCGCCATGGTGCTCGATGGGCGATGAGGGCGACGTTGCCGCGGCGTCGGTGCACTGCTCCAGCCATGCCGGACGCGCATGGGGGTAGTCGCCCATGGAGAGTGCCGCGTCGCGGATCGGCCGGTAGCCGGTGCAGCGGCAGAGGTTGCCGCCCAGCGCTGCCTCCAGGCGCTGTGGGGTCAGCGGCGCCGGGGGCGTAGTACCGTCCTCGTGCTGGTCTTCATAGAGCGTGAACAGCGACATCACGATGCCCGGGGTGCAGAAGCCGCACTGGCTGCCGTGGCACTCGACCATGGCCGCCTGGGCGGGATGGAGGCTCTCGCCCCGGGCCAGGCCCTCCACGGTGGCCAGCACGTGTCCCTGGAGCTGATGGGCCGGGGTGATGCAGGCGTTGGCGCTGTGGAAGCGGACAGTGCCGTCGGGGCCGGCCTCACCGATGGCCACCGTGCAGGCGCCGCAGTCGCCGGAGGCGCAGCCCTCCTTGGTGCCGGTCTGGCCGAGCGAGTCGCGCAGCAGCTCGAGCACGCTGGTATCGGGCGAGGCCGCGCAGTGGCGGGGCTGCCCGTTGAGCAGGAAGTCGATCATCGCCTTGTCTCTGTTGTTGGCGCGTAAGCGTTGGCGCCGAGGCGCCCGGGTTCAGGGGGTCCACTTCCTGACCATTCGGTCAGGATGCTTTCAGCTTGGTCCAGAATCGTCCGCGTTGCAAGCCCGTTTGCACCCGGCACGGGGGTGGGGCACTATCCTTGGCTTTGATCCGCCATGGGGCAGTGAGGTGGCCGATGACAGGGCCGATGACAGAGGGGAACGCGCCCGCCGAGCGGGTGGCGAGAGAGCAGGGCGAGGCCAACGGGGTGACCCGCCGGCGCAACGAGCGGGAGATCCTGGCGGCGGCCGAGCGGGTGTTCGCCCGTCACGGCTACCGGGGGGCGAGCTTGCAGGCCATTGCCGAGCAGGCCAGCCTGCCCAAGTCCAACGTCCTCTACTACATGGGCAGCAAGCGGGGCCTCTACGTCCGGCTGCTGGAGCGGATGATGGAGCGCTGGAACGCGCTGCTCGACGACATCTCGGTGGAGGATGACCCCGCCGAGGTGCTGGAGGCCTTCATCCGCAGCAAGATGCAGCTGTCGCGGCGTCATCCGGAGGGCTCGCGCCTCTTCGCCGCCGAGATCCTCGGCGGTGCGCCCTTCCTGCAGGAGTACCTGCGCGGCGAGCTTCGCGACTGGGTCCTGGCCCGGGCAAGGGTATTCGAGCAGTGGGCCGAACGTGGCCTGATGGATCCCGTCGACCCGGTATGGCTGATCTTCCTGATCTGGTCGGCCACCCAGCACTACGCCGACTTCGAGACCCAAGTGCTGGGCATCACCGGCCGCGACGCCCTCAGCGATGCCGACGTCGAAGAGATCACCACCTTCCTCACCCGGGTGATCCTCAAGGGGTGCGGCGTTGCGCGAGATAGGGGGACGCCGGGCTGACCCGCCAGAGGGCAGAGGCCGATACCGACGCCGCGCTAGTAGGGTTGTGGAACGGTGGCGTCACTCTCTTTCCAGCAGTTCCGCCACCAGCGCGCTGGCTTGGTCGACCAGCTCGGGTGCCTGCTTGACCCTTGCCGTGCTCAGCACGCCCTGATAGAGCGCCAACAGCATCGAGGCGCGTGATGACGGTAGCCCCTCTTCCTGCAGCAGGCGTGCGAAGAGGGCTTCCAGCCAGGTCAGGTGATCACTGACGCATTGGCGTATCGAGGCATTGAGGTACATGAACTCGGCCGCGGCATTGCTGAACAGGCAGCCATTGAAGTCGGGGGCCTCGCAGATGTGGTGCAGCTCATCGAACAAGCACGTCACGCGCCGGCTGCCTTGGCCATCCAGCGGCTCGACAAGCGCGAGCAGCTTCTCCTGGACGCGAGCTGCTGTGCGCTCCAGCACAGCCAGGATCAGGGCATCCTTGGAGCGGAAGTGCTTGTAGAGCGTGGTCTTGGCCACACCGGATTCCGCCTGTATTCGATCGATCCCGATGGCGTGAAAGCCTTCACGGTAGAACAGTTGCTCGGCTGTATCGAGCAGCCGTTCGCGCCGAGGTGATGCCATGAAACGCTCCTGATTCAACGACTCATGAATTGTCGCTTCCCTGTGCCGCGAAGGCCAGCGGTGGCATCGAGGTCTACTGGATAGCTTGACGCTACAGATCTGTATGCCTATGATGTGCCAAACGCTACAGATCTGTACACTCCTGGCCGATGGCCGGAGCCCACTCTGAGTCGAGGAGAGTCTTCCATGTCCCGTGTCCCCCTTCTTTGTGCCGACACTGCCTGTGAGCAGGCCGCTCCGACGCTGCGCGGTATCCATAAGCAGCTGGGTATGCTGCCCAATTTCTTTGCCGGCATGGCCCACCATGGCGGTGCGCTGAACGGGTACCTGGCGTTCGAACAGCAACTGGGCAAGGAGAGTCGGCTGAACAAGTCACAGCGCGAACGCCTGGCGCTGGCAATCGCCAATGAAAACGGCTGCCATTATTGCGTCAGCGGCCATACGCTGGCGGCCAAGGGGGCGGGCCTGTCGGACGAGGAAGCTCGTCACGCCCAGATGGGGCGTGCCACGGCGCCGCTGGACCAGGCCGTTCTGGACCTTGGTCTGGCGGTACTGCGCCAGCACGGTCATCTCGAGGATGCCCAGGTGGCTGCAGCGCGCGAGGCTGGCGTGGATGATGCTACTCTGGTGGAGGTCGTCGCGCTGGTAGGCCTCAACAGTTACAGCAACTGGCTCAATAACGTGATGCAACCGCCGATCGACTTCCCCGAGGTTGCCCTGGTCGAGACGCCGGACCAGGGCTGAGCCTGCCTTGTGGCCGGTGATACTGCCGGCGTATTCTGCCTCGCTGCCACTGCGTGCCCCCGCTGCGGCAGCGTTTTCGTCACTAGGCAGGATGCTCACCATGTCGCCATTTCCAGCCTCGGCTGAACTTCCCATCGATGCCCGTCTCGACGCTATCCTCGAAGCCCTCGAGAGGCACCCGCGCGCCCTGCTGGTGGCAGAGCCCGGGGCGGGGAAGACCACCTGGGTGCCGCTGGCGCTGCTCGAGGCCTCCTGGTGCCGCCAGGGCGGCAGGCTGCTGCTGCTGGAGCCGCGGCGGGTGGCGGCGCGCCTGGCCGCCGGCTTCATGGCCGAACAGCTCGGCGAGCGTGTGGGGGTGACCGTCGGCTACCGGATGCGCGGGGAGAGCCGGGTGGGACCCTCGACCCGCCTGGAGGTGGTCACCCAGGGAGTGCTGACCCGCATGCTCCAGGAGGACCCGATGCTCGAGGGCGTGGCCGGGGTGATCTTCGACGAGTTCCACGAGCGCAGCCTGGAGGCGGACCTGGGCCTGGCACTGACCCTCGATGCCCAGCAGGGGCTGCGCGAGGAGCTGCGCCTGCTGGTGATGTCGGCGACCCTCGACGTCGAGGCCCTGCTGGGCGTGCTGGGCGAGGCCACGCCGGTGATCGACTGCCCGGGGCGGAGCTTTGCCGTCGAGACCCGCTACCGGTCGCTGAGCGGTCGCGAAGACGCGGCGGCCCAGCAGGCCCGGGCGCTGCTGGAGAGCCTCGAGCAGCAGGCAGGCGATGCCCTGGTGATCCTGCCCGGGGTGGCGGAGATCCGTCGGCTGTCGCGGGCGCTTGGCGACCGTGCGCCACAGCTTGCCGTCCTGGAGCTCCACGGCCGCCTGACCCTCGAGGACCAGCGGCGCGCGCTGCGCCCCGACCCCGACGGGCGTCGTCGGGTGGTGCTGGCCACGGCGATCGCCGAATCCAGTGTCACAGTGGACGGGGTACGCCTGGTGGTGGATGCCGGCCAGGAGCGCGTGCCGGTCTTCCTGCCGCGCAGCGGGCTCACCCGGCTGGAAACACGCCGCGTCAATCGGGCCAGCGCCGACCAGCGCCGTGGCCGCGCCGGACGCCAGGGCCCGGGCCTGTGCCTGCGGCTATGGGCCGAGGAGCAGCCGCTGGTGCCCCACGGCG
The DNA here is from genome assembly GCF_029625235.1 of Halomonas sp. CKK8. Classification (NCBI taxonomy): domain Bacteria; kingdom Pseudomonadati; phylum Pseudomonadota; class Gammaproteobacteria; order Oceanospirillales; family Halomonadaceae; genus Halomonas; species Halomonas sp. CKK8. The sequence continues at coordinate 1,852,530 of NZ_CP121193.1, forward strand.
AGCCCGAGATCCTGCAGGCTGACCTGGCGCCGCTGGCCTTCGAGCTGGCGCGCTGGGGCATCAGTGATCCGCGCCGGCTGGCCTGGGTCACGCTACCACCCGCCGCGGCACTGGCCGCCGGTCGCGACCTGCTGGCCCGGCTGGGCGTGCTGGACGAGGGGTACCTCCTGACCCCGCTGGGGCGCGCCTGCGTGCGCTGGCCGACCCACCCGCGCCTGGCGGTGATGCTGGAGCGCTCCGACGAGTTTGAGGCCCGCCCCCTGGCCTGTGCCCTGGTGGCGCTGCTCGAGGGGCGGGGCCTGGACGGGGAGCGCGACCTCGAGCAGGCCCTTCAGGCGCGTATCGAGACCCCGGGGGAGCATCGCCAGTGGCAGCGCGACGCCGAACGCCTGGCGCGAGTCGCCGGCGTGTCACTCCGGGTGACCCGCCTGGCACCACTGGGCGAGCTGCTGGCGCTGGCCTATCCGGAGCGGGTGGCGCAGCGGCTCGAGCCGGGCCGCTTTCGTCTGGCCGGCGGGGGGCTGGCGACCCTTCCCGAGGGCCACCCCCTGGCCCATGCCGAGCTGCTGGTGGCCGCCGAGCTGGACGGCCAGGCCAGCGGGGCACGGGTCTTCCGCGCCGTAGCGCTTTCTCGAGCGCGGCTCGAAGCGCTCTATCCGGAGTGCGGCGAGTGGCGCCCTAGCCTCGAGTGGTCCGACGACCAGGGGCGCCTGGTGGGCGAGCAGGTGCGTGGCCTGGGGGCGGTGGTGCTCGCGAGGAAGCCGCTGGCCAGGCTGCCGCCGGAGGCGGTGCGCCGCGCGCTGCTCGAGGCACTGCGTCGCCGAGGGCTACCGCAGGATGAGGAACTGAGACAGCTGCAGGGCCGGGTGGCGCTGCTGCGCCGCGTCCTGGGTGAGACTTGGCCCGAATGGTCCGAGGCGGCCCTGCTGGATACGCTCGAGGCGTGGCTGGGTCCGCATCTGGCGGGAATGACGCGGCTCGAGGCCTTGGAGCGCCTGCCGCTGGCGCGCCTGCTGCTGGACGGCCTCGACTGGGCGCTGCGCTCGCGGCTCGATGTGCTGGCGCCGCGCCGCCTGGCGGTGCCCAGCGGCGCCAGCCATCGGGTCGACTATACGCCGTGCCTGGCGGACAAGCCGCCGGTGCTGGCGGTGAAGCTGCAGGAGTGCTTCGGCTGGCAGGCCTCCCCGCGGGTGGCCGAGGGCCGCGAGGCGGTGCTGCTGCACCTGCTCTCGCCGGCGCGTCGCCCGCTGCAGGTCACCGCCGACCTGGCGAGTTTCTGGGCCAATGGCTACCCGGAGGTGCGCAAGGAGATGCGTGGCCGCTACCCCAAGCACCCCTGGCCCGAGGATCCCACCAACGCCGAGGCCACCGCCCGCACCAAGCGGCGCTCCCCCTCACGATGACTCGACCCCCGTGCGATCGTGACCGCCGGGGCTGGCGGCCGGCTGGCCGCGAACGCCGCGGGCGCGCAGCACGCATTTCTCGACCTCGACGATCAGGTAGATCGCCAGGCTGCCGACCAGGATCATCGCCCAGTGGCCCAGGTCCAGTCCCTCGCTGCCGAAGATCACCTGCATGACCGGCAGGTAGGTCCAGCCGAGCTGGAGCATCACGATGATCCCGATCGAGCCCCACACCGGCCGGCTGCCGAAGAGGCCGGATGACGAGAGGGTGCTGCGCAGCAGGAAACGGCTGTTGATCAGGTAGGCGGCGCTGCCCATCACCAGCATGTTGACGGCACCGGTGCGGGCCAGCTCGATGCTGCCGCCCTGGGCCTGCAGCCAACTGAACATGCCGAACACGCCCACCAGCAGCAGCATGGAGACGAACACCACCCGCCACAGCAGGAAGAGGTCCAGCAGGGAGGCGTCCGGGTCGCGGGGCTGGCGGGTCATGATGTCTGGCTCGGCTTCCTCGAAGGCCAGCGCCAGGCCGAGCGTCACCGCTACTACCATGTTGACCCACAGCGCCTGCAGCGGGGTGACCGGCAGGGTGGAGCCGGCCAGCACCGCCAGCATGATCGCCAGGCCCTGCCCGCCGTTGGTGGGCAGCAGGAAGGTGATGGTCTTGCGGATGTTGTCGTAGACCTTGCGGCCCTCGCGGATGGCGCCGACGATGGTGGCGAAGTTGTCGTCGGCCAGCACCATCTCGGCAGCCTCCTTGGCGGCCTCGGTACCCTGGATGCCCATGGCCACGCCGACGTCGGCGCGCTTCAGCGCCGGGCCATCATTGACCCCGTCGCCGGTCATCGCGCAGATCCCGCCTCGGGCCTGCATGGCCTGGACCAGGCGCAGCTTGTGCTCCGGCGCGGCGCGGGCGAAGACGTCCACCTCGAGAATGATCGCCTCGAGTTCGGCGTCCGACATCGCCTCGATCTCGTGTCCCGCCAGGGCGCGATCGGTGTGGGCGAAGCCCAGCTGCCTGGCGATGGCCAGGGCGGTGACGGCGTGGTCACCGGTGATCATCACCGGGCGGATGCCGGCAGCCAGGCAGTCCTTCACCGCCGCGATGGCCTCGTCGCGAGGCGGGTCGAGCAGCCCCACCAGTCCCAGCAGTACCAACTCCTCCTCGGCGTGCTCGTCGGTCAGTTCGTGGACGTCCTTGATCGATCGCTCGGCCAGGGCCAGGACCCGCAGGCCCCGGGAGGAGAGGTCATGGATGCGCGCCTCCCACGTCTCGACATCCAGCGCCTGGTCCCCCTCTTCGGTGCGCACCCGGTGGCACATCTCCAGCAGACGGTCCGGGGCGCCCTTGACCAGCAGCAGCGGTTCGCCGTCCACCTTGTGAAGGGTGGCCATGTACTTGCGCTCGGACTCGAAGGGGATGGCATCGTGGCGATCGTGGTCGCCGCGCAGCTTCTCCGTGGACAGCCCGGCCTTGGCCGCGGCCACCACCAGGGCACCCTCGGTGGGGTCGCCGTGGATCCGCCAGCGGCCCTCCTCCTCGGCCAGTTCGGCGTCGTTGCACAGCACGCCCACCTTGAGGAAGTGGCGCAGGGCGTGGTCGTCCTCGAGGTCCAGCGCTTCCGTCTCGGCCTCGCCGTCGCTGACGCGGTGGAAGCTGCCCTCGGGCGCGAAGCCGATTCCCTCGATGTGCACCTCTCCTTGGGGCAGCCAGATCGCCTGGGCGGTCATCTCGTTGCGGGTCAGGGTGCCGGTCTTGTCCGAGAAGATGGTGGAGATGGAGCCCAGGGTCTCCACCGCGGGCAGCCGGCGGATGATGGCGTTGCGCCGGGCCATGGCCTGTACGCCCAGCGCCAGGCCGATGGTGACGATGGCCGGCAGGCCCTCGGGGATGGCGGCCACGGCCAGTCCCACCGCGGCCATGAACATCTCGACCAGCGGCTGGCCATGCACCAGGGCGCCGAAGGCCCCGGTGAGCACTGCGGCGGCGAGGATGAAGAACGCCAGCACCTGGCCGGCACGGTCGATCTGGCTCAGCAGCGGGGTCTTGAGCTGCTCCACGCCGCGCAGCATCTCCGAGATAAGGCCGATCTGGGTGTTGGCACCGGTTTCCACCACCAGGCCACGGGCGTTGCCCTGGACCACGATGGTGCTGGCATAGGCCATGCTGCTGCGGTCGCCCAGGTCGGCGTCCTGGGCCACCGCATCGGTGGCCTTGTCCACCGGCGTGGACTCTCCGGTCAGCGAGGCCTCCTCGGTGCGAAAGCGCCGGGCCTCCAGCAGGCGTAGGTCCGCCGGCACCCGGTCACCGCTCTCCACCAGCACGACGTCACCCGGCACCAGCTCCTCGGCGGGGATGGTCTCGCGCCTGCCGTCGCGCAGTACCTGGGCCTGGGGCGAGAGCATCTGGCGGATGCTTTCCAGGGCCTGCTCTGCCTTGCCCTCCTGGAAGAAGCCGATCAGGGCGATGATCAGCACCACGCCGAAGATCGCGCCCGCGTCGAGGGTGTGTCCCAGTCCCAGGCTGGCGAGGGCGGCGACGATCAGCACCAGCATCAGGATGTTGTTGAACTGCTCCAGCAGGCGTTTCCACCAGGGGCGTGCCTCGGCCTGCTGCAGCTGGTTGGGGCCGTGCTCGGCCAGCCGGCGCCGGGCCTCCTCGCCGCCCAGCCCGTCCCGCGTGCTCTCCAGCCGGTCGAGGGACGCATCCTCGCCCAGGGCATGCCAGGCGGTGGGCTCGCTGTGTCTCGGCTCTGTCATCTTCTTACTCCGGCAACTGTCAGGAGGCTGCTGGATAGATAACTACCATACAACATGCTGCAGTGCAGTGATCCAGGACAAGCAGGGCCGGCAAGTGCCTGTCAGCCCTGGGTCATGAAGGCGACGCGGGTGCCGTGGGCCAGGCGTGCCGCCGGCTCGACGGCAGGGGTTTCCGGAAGGCCCACCATCTCGTCGGTGACGTCGGCCCAGGTCAGGGTGCCATGGGTCAGGCCCAGCGGCGCCAGGGCGCGGCTGATCCACTGGGTGCCGGTGAAGCGCCGACCCTCGCCATGTTCGTCCACCAGCAGGCTCTCGCCGCCGGCGTGGTGCAGGCGGACCAGGTAGACCCCCATGTCCAGCGACTGCACCTCCACGGCGGGCGGCGCATCCGGGTCGAGGCGCTTGGCCAGCGCTCCCAGGGTCAGGCGGTCGGGCAGGGCGGGGGCATCCAGGGGTATCATGGTAATCATCCTAAGTTAGACATGAGCTGTCATTCTATCGTGACTTGTACAGGAGTCGTCATGCCGTCATGCGCCGATGTCTGCCCCTGCGGCAGCGGCCAGCCCCTCGCCCGATGTTGCGGCCGCTACCATGCCGGCGAGCCGGCCCCCACCCCGGAGGCCCTGATGCGCTCGCGCTACAGCGCCTTCGCTCTGGATCTTACCGACTACCTGCTGGCGAGCTGGCATTCCGACACCCGCCCGGCGAGTCTCGCCCCGGATCCTTCGACCCGCTGGGTGGCGCTGGAGATCCTGGAGAGCCGTGAGGAGGGGGACGAGGGCGTCGTGCACTTCCGGGCGACCTTCTGTGAGGGGCGTCGCTGGGGAGTGCTGGAGGAGCGCTCGCGCTTCCGGCGTGAGGCCGGTCGGTGGACCTACCTGGATGGTAGCCCCACGGTCACCCGGCTCAAGCCCGGTCGCAACGCTCCCTGCCCCTGCGGCAGCGGCCGCAAGTTCAAGGCCTGCTGCGGCGTGGGATAGCCGTTCCCTGCCTCGCTGGTCGTGAGGCGGTGCACCCCTTACACTGCGCGGCAACGTGCCGTGCCTCCTCGGCCCCCTTATCTTCGTCCCGGACGCGTCCCATGGCCCAGACCCTCTCGAAACGGATCAACAAGTACATCAGCGAGAGCGGGATGTGCTCGAGGCGGGAAGCCGACCGCTACATCGAGCAGGGCAACGTCCGGATCGACGGCCGGCGCGCCACCCCCGGTGACCAGGTCTTTCCCGGCAGCGTGGTGAAGGTCAATGGCCAGGTCGTCGAGCCGCTGGCACTGGAGGAGGAGGACCTGGTGTTCATCGCCCTCAACAAGCCGGTGGGCATCGTCAGCACCACCGACCCGGGCGAGAAGGCCAATCTCGTCGACTTCGTCGGGCACGGCGCGCGCATCTTTCCCATCGGCCGGCTGGACAAGGACTCCCAGGGGTTGATCTTCCTGACCAATAACGGCGACCTGGTCAACCGCATCCTCCGGGCGAGCAACCAGCACGAGAAGGAGTACCGGGTCACCGTCAACAGGCCCATCACCGACGAGTTCATCGCCGGAATGGGCGCTGGCGTGCCGATCCTCGGCGAGGTCACCCGGAAGTGCCGGGTGGTCAAGGAGTCCCGGTTCGTCTTCAACATCACCCTGGTGCAGGGTCTCAACCGCCAGATCCGCCGAATGTGCGAAGTGTTCGGCTTCGAAGTAGTGAAGCTCGAGCGGATCCGCATCATGAACGTGTCCCTCGACGGGCTGGCGACGGGTGAGTGGCGGGACCTGACGCCCACCGAGGTGGCGACGATCCTCTCCCTGACCGAGCACTCCACCTCCGAGGCCCGGCAGCCCGGCCGCCGGTCGGCCCGGCGCCAGGCAGGCAAGGGCGCCAGGGCCGGTGGCGGGGCGTCAGGCACCGGCAAGGCTGGCGCGAGCCGCCGAGGTGAGGGCGGGAAGGCCACTGCGGGCCAGGCCGCGAAGCGCAAGGCAGGCGGCAAGACCGCGCCCGGCAGGGCCCGCGGCGCCAAACCGGCCTCGGCCTCCAAGCCCTCCAAGCCCGGGAAGGCCCGGAAGCCCGACGCCAAGCCGGCGAAGGGACCCCGCTCGAAGGCCGCCGGCCCATCCCGCAAGCCCAGGGGCAGGAAGTAGCCGCCTGCCCAAGCCCAAGTCCAGGCCCAGGCCCAGGCCCAAGCCCAGGCCCAGGCCCAGGCCCAGGCCCAGGCCATGAGGAGCGCCATGAACGACCCACGCCTGCAGAGCCCCGCCGTGGCCCGCAACCGACAGCCGATCCTCGAGGTCCTGCAGCAGGTGCTGCCCGAGCGTGCCCGGATCCTGGAGGTCGCCAGCGGCAGCGGCGAGCACGCCCTCTACCTTGCCGGCGCAATGCCCGGTTGGCGCTGGCAGCCCAGTGATCCCAATCCCCGGGCGCTGGCCTCCATCCTCGCCTGGCGCGAGGCCGCGGGCCGGGTGAACCTGCTCGAGCCCCAGCAGCTGGACGTGACCGGCGACTGGCCGGCGGGGCCCTTCGAGGCGGTGGTGGCCATCAACCTGCTGCATATATCGCCCTGGACGGTCGCCGAGGCGCTGCTGGCGGGCGCCGGCGATGCTCTGCTGCCCGGTGGCGTGCTCTACCTCTATGGCCCGTTCCGGCGGGAGGGACGTCATACGGCGTCCAGCAATGCGGCCTTCGATGCGGATCTGCGTGCCCGCGACCCGCGCTGGGGGATCCGTGACCTGGAGGCGGTGACGGCCGCGGCCGGGCGCCATGGACTGAAGCTCGACAGGGTAGTGACCATGCCGGCCAACAATCTCAGCCTGGTGTTCCGCCAGCCGCAGGCCGGCCAGGCAACACTTATGCCCGCCAGGTAGCGGGCTGGCCTCGGGGGCGGGGGCTTTGGGTATCTGGCGGGTATCTGACGTGACCCGCTTAGCGCAGCCGCTCCAGCTCTCGATTGAGCGTTGCCCGGGAGAGCTCGCCGAAGTGGGTATCGAGCAGTCGGCCGTCGGCATCGTAGAAGAGGGTGGTTGGCATAGCCCTGGCACCCACGCGATCGCCGAAGGCTAGCTGGGTATCGAGCAGCAGGTGGTCGAGCGAGAGGGACTCGTGGTCCAGGAAGCGACGGACCTGAGCGGGGTCCTCGCCCTGGTTGAGAAACACGAAGGTGATGTCCCCCTCCTCCTGTTGGGCCTCGGCGAGCACCGGCATCTCGCGACGGCAGGGCGGGCACCAGGTCGCCCAGAGGTTCACCACCATGGGCTGGCCCTCGGCGGCCTGCAGCTCGGGGAGGCGGATGGTCTCGCCGGCGAGGGTGGTGAGCTCGGTCTCGGGCACGGGGCGGCTCTGTCCGGCCAACAGGCCGAGGGTGCCAGCGGTGACACCCCAGGTGAGTATCCCGGCGACCAACGCGCCGCCAAGGGCCTTGCGTTGTGCGGGTTGCCGCCACAGGCGCCAGCCCGCATAGGCGGTCCCGGCGGCGATGCCGCCGAGGAGATCGAAGCCACCGTCGCGGATGTCGAGCATCGCGAGCGGCCCCGCGTAGTCCTGATGGTAGCGCGCCACGAAGACCAGTCGAGCGCCGACCAGGGCAACCAGGCAAAGCGTCGAGAGGGTGTCGCCGATCCCCAGGCGCTGGCGCCGGCCTAGCAGCAGGCCGGTGATGAGGGCGACGCCCAGGGCGAAGAGGATCAAGAGATGCCCCAGGCTCAGGCCCAGTGGGCCGATGGCGATGCTCTGGGAGAGGAGATTCATGGTCGCTCACGCCTGTCGGGAATGTGAGCTCCAGCATGCCCGGTCGCGGTTAGTGCCGCATTAAGGGGCCCTCATTCGGGGATCTCGCCGGGCACCTGGTACTCGACGCCTTCGGCCTGGCGTTCCTCGCGGGTCTTGGTCTCGTCCTCGGCGGGCACGCCCCACACGGTTTCCCGGCGACCGTCTTCCCAGGTGTAGGTGGTGCAGCCGGCCAGCAGGGTCATGGCAAGCAGGCCGGCGATAGGCGGTATCGATCGATGCATCGGAGACTCCTCGTTGCTTGGTGCACTGGCGGCCTGGGTGAGGCTAGCCGGAGAGGCCCAGCAGGATCGGGACATAGACCACCAGCAGCAGCACCGCGACCAGCCCCAGCAGGTAGGGAATGATGGCGCGAGTGATGCGCTCCAGCGGCAGCCGGGTCACCGATGACGCCACATAGAGGTTGATCGCCACCGGCGGGGTGATCATGCCGATGGCAAGCCCCACCACGATGATCAGCCCGAAGTGGATGGGGTCGATGCCCAGCTGGGTCACCAGCGGCAGCAGCACCGGGGTGAGGATGATCAGGGCGCTGGCCGTCTCGATGAACACCCCGGTGAGCAGGATCACCGCTACTACCAGCAGCATGATCACGTAGGGGTCGGTGGAGAGCGACAGCACCGCCTGGGCGATGGCGCCGGGTACCTGCCAGCTGGAGAGGGTCCAGCTGAGTACCGCCGAGGTGGCGATGACCAGCATGATCACCGAGGTGGTGATCGCCGAGCGGATCAGGATGCGGTAGACGTCGGCGAGGCCCAGGTCGCGGTAGACGAAAAGCGACACCAGCAGGGCATAGTTGACCGCTACCACCGCGGCCTCGCTGGGCGTGAACACGCCGGAGAAGATGCCGCCGAGGATGATCACCGGTGTCATGAGGCCCCAGCTCGCGCTCCTGAAGGTGCGCCAGATGGTGGCCGGCGAGAAGGCCGTGCCGCGGGGATAGTTGCGCCGGTAGGCCTGGACGATGGCGATGGTGGCCAGTCCCAGGCCCATGGCGATGCCGGGCAGGATGCCGCTGAGGAAGAGCTTGGAGACCGACTGCTGGGCGATCACCGCGTAGATGATCATCGGCACCGAGGGCGGGATCACCACGCCGATAGTGCCGCTGGCGGCGATCAGGCTGGCCGCCGAGGCGGGGTCGTAGCCCTTCTTGCGAAGTTCCGGCACCAGGCTCGAGCCCACCGCCGCGGTGGTGGCGGCGCCGGAGCCGGAGATGGCGGCGAAGAACATGCCGGCGCCCACCGAGACGATGGAGAGGCCGCCCTTGAGGAAGCCGAACAGCGAGTCGGCGAAGGCCACCAGCTTCTCGCTCACCTTGCCCTGGGCCATCAGGTCACCGGCCAGGATGAACATCGGCACTGCCACCAGGGCGAAGGAGTTGATCCCCTGGAACATCTGCTGCGGCACCACCATCAGCGGCACGCCCTGGGCATGGAGCGCCACCAGGGCGCTGGCACCGATGGCCAGCGCGATGGGCACGCCGAGCAGCATGAAGAGCAGGAACAGCACGAAGAGCAGGGCGGTCATGCACCGGGCTCCTCGGCATCGGGAGGGGGGGCGCCCAGCGCCAGGGCGATGATGTCCACCAGGGCGTACCAGGCCATGATCGCCGCGGCCAGCGGCATGACCGCGTAGACCCAGGTCATGGAAAGGCGCAGCGAGGCGGACTTCTGGAAGCTCTGCACCTGCATGTACTCCCAGCCGATGGCCATCAGGGCGAGCAGGAAGCCCAGCGACACCAGCAGGGCGGCGATGCGCGCGAGGCGCCGGGGGAGGCCGGGGAGGGCATCCACCACGAAGGTCACGGCGATATGCCGGCCGCGCCGAAAGGCCAGGGTGGCGGCGAGGAAGGTGATCCATACCAGCAGGAAGCGGGCCACCTCCTCGGTCCAGCCCACCGCGGTGAAGAAGACCCGCGAGACCACCTGCAGGGTGATCACACCGATCAACGCCGCCATCGCCGTGAAGACCACGGGCGCGATGACGGCCTCGAGGGCGCGCTCACTCCACCGCAGCGGTCGCAGCAGGGAATGGGCGAGAGCGGACACTTACTCGAGCGCCTCCTGGATGCGCGGCAGGTAGTCGCCGAACTGCTCGCCGTACTTCTCGTAGACCGGGGCCACGGCCTCCTGGAAGGCGGCGATATCGGGCTCCTCGACGATCTGCATGCCTGCCTCGCGCAGTTCGGCCAGCTGCTCGGCCTGCATCTCGGCGTTCATCCGGCGTTCGTGCTCGGCGGCCTCCTGTGCCGCCTGCTCGAGCACCGTCTGGGCGGCCTCCGGCAGCTTGTTCCAGGCGGGCATGCCCATCACGAAGATCGCCGGGGCATAGGTATGGCGCGACAGCGTCATGTGGTCCTGGGTCTCATAGAGCTTGAAGGAGTGGATGACGTTGACCGGGTTCTCCTGGCCGTCGATGGTGCCCTGCTGCATGGCGGTCAGCGCCTCGGTCCAGGCCATGGGCACCGCGTTGGCGCCGAGCTCCCGGAAGCTGTCCACGTAGACCGGGTTCTCCATCACGCGGATGCGCAGGCCGTCGATATCCGCCGGGCTGTGAACCGCGCGCTCGCTGTTGGTGAGGTTGCGGAAACCGCGTTCGGCGTAGGCCAGGCCCTTGAGGTTGACCTCGGCGAGGCGGTCGAGCAGCTCCTGGCCGATCGGGCCATCGAGCACCTCATAGGCGGCCTCCGGGGAGGGGAAGAGGAAGGGCAGCTCGAAGACCGCCATCTCCTCGACGAAGTTGGCCACCGGCCCGTTGGTGATCACGCCCATGTCGACGGTGCCGATCTGCATGCCCTCGAGCAGGGTGCGCTCGTCGCCGAGGCTGGCGTTGGGATAGAGCTCGATGTCCACCTTGCCCTCGGTGCGCTCTTCCACCAGTTCCTCGAACTTCATGGCGGCGATATGGAAGCCGTCCTGCTCGTTGACCACGTGGGCCAGGCGCAGGGTGACCGGGTCCATGTCGGCGAACTCGGATGCGTTGGCGCCGGCGGCCATGGCCAGCGAGACGGCGAGTGCCAGCGTGCTGCGTGCATATCCTTTCATTGTCGTTTTTCCTTCGGTGTGTCAGTCACTTGGTGAGCATGCCCGAGGCCGGTGCCGGCGGTCAAACCGGGCCGGGGTGCCTCACAGCAGTCGGTACATCACATGGGCGTCCGTCAGGCCGAGCGCGGGGTGACGGAAGGCCCGGGGCAGGATGCCGACGGTCGCGAAGCCGTGCTCCTGCCACAGCCGGATGGCCACCTCGTTGCTGGCGACCACCAGGTTGTACTGCATGGCGAGAAAGCCCAGTTCCCGGGCCAGGGCCAGGGAGTGCGCGCACATTTCGCCGGCGATGCCCTGGCCGCGGGCGTGGTCGGCGACCAGGTAGCCGCAGTTGCAGACATGGTCGCCGGGACCGGGCTGGTTTGCCTTGAGGGTATAGCTGCCGGTGATCCGGCCCGCGTCATCGACGGCCACGCGTACGGCGCGGGGCAGCTCGATCCACATCCGATGGGCGTCCTGTTCGCTGATGTCGCGGGGCACCGCATAGGTCTCGCCGGCACGGAAGACCGGTTCGAGAATGGCCCACAGGGCTGACCAGTCCTCGGGCTGGTAGGGGCGGATGCGGATCATGTGTTGGCTCCTTGCCGAAAGGGGGGAGGGGAGGTCAGGCGGCCTGCTGCGCCCGCAGCCAGGCGATCTCGTCGGCCCAGATCGTCGGGTCGATGGTCTCCAGAATCAGGGGCATCCCGTCGAGGCGCGGGTCGCGCATCAGGGTGGCGAAGGCGTCGAGCCCGATGTTGCCCTGGCCCAGGCTGTGATGTCGGTCCACCCGGCTGCCGAGTTCGCTCTTGGCGTCGTTGAGGTGCATGCCGCGCAGGTAGCTGACGCCCACTACCCGGTCGAACTCGTCCAGGGTGGCGGTGGTGGCCTCGGGGGTGCGCAGGTCGTAGCCGGCCGCGAAGGCGTGGCAGGTGTCTAGGCACACCCCGACGCGTGACGTGTCCTCCACCTGGGCGATGATCTCGGCCAGATGCTCGAAGCGCCAGCCCAGGTTGCTCCCCTGGCCGGCGGTGTTCTCGATCACGGCGGAGACGCCGCGGGTCTCGGCGAGCGCCTCGTTGATCGACTCGGCGATGCGCGAGAGGCAGTCCCTTTCGCTGATCTTCTTCAGGTGGCTGCCGGGATGGAAGTTGAGGCGGTCGATGCCCAGCTGCTCGCAGCGCTGGAACTCGTCGAGGAAGGCAGCACGGGACTTGGCGAGCCCCTCCGCTTCGGGGTGGCCCAGGTTGATCAGGTAGCTGTCGTGGGGGAGGATCTGGCCCGGCCCGAAGCCGTGCTCGTGGCAGGCGGAGCGGAAGGCCTCGATGACCGCGTCGGAGAGTGGCTTGGCCTGCCACTGGCGCTGGTTCTTGGTGAACAGCGCGAAGGCGTCGGCACCGATCTCCACGGCACGCTGCACTGCCTGGTCGACACCGCCTGCCGCGCTGACGTGGGCACCGAGGTATTTCATGGCCGTCTCCCGCCGGGTAGATCAGTTATTCATGGTGCAGGGAAGTCTACACCAGCGAGGCGAGAGCGTGTGATGGTTGAGGCGACGAGGACGCCTGCCCCGTGCCCGTGTCGTCGGGGGGCCGGGGCTAGCCCTGGTCGCTGGAGGGCGGGGGTGTGCCGTCCTCGCGATGGATCACGAGGATGGTCTTCTGGTTGAAGCTGACCTTCCGGCCGTAGGCCTCGGCCGCCTTCTTGGTAGCAAAGTGCCGGGTGGCTCGCCCGGAACCGCTCCTCTGCACGCTCCAGCCCCCCTTGGCATTCGGTACTACGTGGTGCGTCGACCGATTCATCATCGTCCCTCCTTTGCGGTGGACGTAGCGGGATGGCGTGTGCTGAATTATAGCGTTCGCGTCACGTGGCAAGGCGATTTCGGCGCGGCGCATGACCCCGGTCATGTCATGGCGACCTCACCGGGAAAACCGGCCAACTCCGAGGGCACGGGCGCGGCTACACGAACTCAGGATCCTCCGTCCTGACGGTGATCGCCTCCTCCTCGCCGGGCACCATCACGGCGAACTCGCCCCCGCCGAGGTGGGTCACCGAGTGGCCCTCCCTGGTCCGGAAGGCAGGGAGGCCGCTGCGGGTCGCACCGGCGTGCTGCAGGTCGCTGAGATCCCGGACGCTGACGAACATGTCGATGAAATACTCGTTGCCGGCCTGGTCGAAGGCCAGGATGGTTCTCTCGTTTCTGGACACGGGGACACCTCGGATGGACAAGCCTGGGGTTCATTCTAGCCGCGGCCGGCGGGCGTCTTCCATTGCCCCGTGCCGCGGGTGGTGATCCGCCCGACGACAGCGGGTATCCTCACGGCGATGAATCAGGATGCGGCCGTGGCGCGCCGGCCCGGTGACGGGGGCGAGCAGGTCGGCCGCGGGATGGAGGAGATGCGCCTTGCGCCTGGACTATCAGGGGCTGCTGCCCGAAGCGGTGGGGTTCCTGCTGCTGCCGCGCTTCTCGATGATGGCATTCTTCTCGGCGGTGGAGCCGTTGCGGATCGCCAACCGGATCACGGGGCGAGCGCTGTTCGAGTGGACGCTGATCAGCGAGGACGGCGCGCCGGTCACGGCCTCCAACGGCATGACGCTGCTGGCCGACCGTGCCATTGGGGAGGTGCATCGACTGCCCTCCCTGGCGGTCTGCAGCGGCTTCGGTCCCGAGGACAGCCTGAGCCGTCCCCTGATGGCCTGGCTGCACCGCCTGGACCAGGCCGGCTGCGTGCTTGGCGGGCTCGATACCGGTGGCTTCCTGCTGGCGGAGGCGGGCCTGCTGGAGGGCGAGCGCGTCACCCTGCACTGGGAAAGCCTGCCGGCCTTCCAGGAGCGCTTTCCGGGCATCGAGACCTCCGACGAGCTCTTCGAACTGGGGCAGCGGCGCTTCTCCTGTGCCGGTGGCACGGCGGCGATGGACATGGCCCTGGAGGTGATCGCCCGCCGCCACGGGTCGCGCCTGGCGGTCGATGTCTCGGAGCAGCTGATCCACGAGCGGATCCGCACCCGCAGTGACCAGCAACGCATGTCGCTGGCCAGGCGCCTGGGGATCCATAACCGCCGCCTGGTGGAGGCCGTCTCCCTGATGGAGCGCCACCAGCAGGTGCCCCTTTCGCTGGAGGCGGTGGCCAGCCGCAGCGGGGTCTCCCTGCGCCAGCTGCAGCGCCTCTTCGAACAGCATCTCGGCACGTCCCCCCGGGCGTGGTACCTGAACCTGCGACTGGAGCGAGCCTGGCACCTGCTTGCCGAGACGGACAGCGATGTCCTTTCGGTGGGGTTGGCCTGCGGCTTCACGTCAGGCTCCACCTTCGCCCGAGCCTTCAAGGCCCGCTATGGCCTGTCGCCGCGGGAGGCGCGGCGACGGCACGCCGTTGCCGAGGCGTCGGTGCTCAAGCCCTCGTCGGACGAGCCTGGGTGAGGGGCAAGGCCTTATCCAGGTGGTGCGGGCCAGAGCGCCACTTCATGGCGAGCGCGTAGCCTCTGTCAGCGGGTCGAGCCCCATGACCGCCCGGTGGAGCTCGGCCTTGCGCGCCTCGAGGCAGTCGAGCCAATCGAGGCACTCTTTCTTAACGCCTCCTGGAGGGGGGGTGTCGGGCATCGACGCGATGCATGCCCGGACCCAGGCCTGCTGGGCGCAGAGATCCTGAAACTCGCCGAGCAGCGTCTGGCGCTGCTTCAGGCCGGCGAGGAAGGGGCCGTGTCGCTGTGGATCCAGCTCCGCCAGGTAGCGAATGCGCTTGACGGTCTTGCGCAGTTCATGGAGCGAAGAGTCGGGGGAGTCGTCGGCAAGGGCCGCCAGGTCGGCGTCATGCTGCACGATCCGCTTGGCCAGCACCGCCTCGACCTGTTCCGGCGTTACCGCCCCGAGCGCCTGGCGAAACCCCTTGTCCGAAAGGAACTCCCGCCATCGCGCCATGTCGCGGGCATAGCCCTGCTGTGCCATGGCGTGGCAGAGGGTCGCGTGACGCTCCCGGGCCTGATGCTCCAGCCAGTCCTGCAGCCTCTTGCGGGCCTGCTCCGATAGCGAAGCTGGCTGCTGGTCCAGGGTCTCGAGAAACACATCCAGGTCCCGCAGTTCGCTGGTGGCCCGTGCGCGATGCTTCAGGCGCTTGAGGACCTTGCCGAGGCCGGGTACCCGGAAGATGGCCCTCAGGGACTCCCCGATGGCGCGGCTGCGCCGCAGGTTGACGCGATACTGGTGCAGGAACTCCGGGTCGAAGCCGGCGATCACGCCGGGCTCCAGGACCCTCACCATGCGGTATTGATGGGTCAGCAGTCCGAGGAGGCGCTTGTCGGTGCGTGCGCGGTCGAGGTCGGGTGCCCGCGGGGCCTGTTTCCTGAACAGCGCATGGCTCGCCTCGCTCGGCGTCAGCCGGAAGACCCGTTCGCCCCGGTGCTTGCGGAGATCCTGCCAGCTCTCCACGGGCAGGGAGAGGCTGAGCAGCCCGCCGGTGGGCAGCTCGGCGGCCGCCTGCCTGCACAGCCAACGGGCGAGCTTGGTCAGGGCCGGGTTGTGGCCGATCAGCATTATCCTGTCACAGTCGGGCGGGCGGGCCATCAGCCATCGGCGAAGCGCCTTCCAGTCGAAGGTGTGAAGCGCCTTTGTGTATCGGGTGCGACTGTCGAGGGATGACCCAGGCAACTGCTCAGCGATGCCCAGCAGGGTCTGGCGGGTGCGGGTCGACGTGCTGACGTGGATCTCGCCATCCAGGGCGCCCAGGCGCTGCAGGGGCTTCGCCATGGCCGCCACCTGGCGTCGTCCGCGTCGGCTGAGGGGCCGGTGACAGTCCTCCATGCCGCCGCTGGCTCTCGATGCCTTGGCGTGACGCAGCAGGTAGAGCTCTTTCATTAGTGCCTCCCCGACGATGGCCTTCTTGGCACAGCCTAGGTCAGGGTGGCTGCGCTGGTGCTATTCGTCCTGCCGATGACGCGGTCGTGGACGGCGGGCTTCCCTGTCACGGCGCCGTTGGCGGGCCAGGGCGTTGCCGTTGGCCAACTGCACCAGGAACTCGATTTCATCGTGGTCGAGTGGCCGACGCCTGTGCTCAGACATGTCATGTCCCTCCCGGCAGGGTGCCTCCAATCGACGCTAGCGGCGGGAGATTTCAGTCAGATGACGTCCAGGGGGCAGCATGATGACACGCAACAAAAAACCGCCACCCGGCATGATCCGTAGGGGGCGGTTTTACTTATGTTGCTGGTCGAAGCGACAGGGGGCGAACCTGCTACTTTGCAACCATATAGCCTACATCGGCGTCAGGCGGCGTGACTTGCTGCACCTTACGCTTTCCGTCGACAACGGGGCTGTTGAGGGAGGTGGCGAGCTCGCGTTCTTTTACGAGATCGCTCATGGTTCGGGATTCCTGTCAGTCAAGGGAGAAGGGCTGGGCCCCCGGCATAAGCCCTGCTAGGCCTTGCCAGGGGCCGGGCCCTCGACGTTCCGAGGGCCTGGCCAGGCGCTGTTTAACCCAGCTGGTTCTGCTGAGAATAGCTTTGCATCAGGTTAGCGTAGGCGGGCAGATGGCCGGCCAGCAAGCCGCCGAAGCCCTCGATATCATTGCGCCAGTCACGGTGCAGTTCGCAGCCCACCCCGAACCAGGTCATCAGCTGGGCGCCGGCCTGGGACATGCGATCCCAGGCGGCGTCCCGGGTGGTCTGGTTGAAGGTCCCGGAGGCATCGGTGACCACGAAGACCTCATAGCCCTCCTCCAGGGCCGAGAGCGCCGGGAAGGCCACGCACACCTCGGTGACTACCCCAGCGATCAGCAGCTGCTTCTTGCCGGTTGCCTTGATGGCGGCGACGAACTCCTCGTTGTCCCAGGCATTGATCTGCCCCGGGCGGGCCAAATAAGGCGCCTGCGGGAACATCTCCTTGAGCTCCGGCACCATGGGGCCGTTAGGACCATCCTCGAAACTGGTGGTGAGAATGGTGGGGAGTTCGAAAAACTTGGCGATATCGGCGAGGGCCAGGACATTGTTCTTGAAGTCGTCCGGGCTGAAGTCGCGCACCAGGGAGAGCAGGCCGGCCTGATGGTCCACCATCAGCAGGGCCACGTTATCCTTGTCGAGTCGATTGTAGGTAAAGGACATGGTCTTTCTCCTTTCGCTGTCTTTGGCAGTCAGGGGGCTGCCCGGCGACCATCGCCGAGCAGTAGTGGGGCATGAGTCGATTCATGCGCCGCTCGGGTTGCCGAACTTCCCGGCTTGGAAGTCAGCAAAGGCTTGGTGGAGCTCGGTCTCATGATTCATCACGAAGGGACCCTGCCCGGCCACCGGTTCGTCGATGGGCTCACCGCTCAGCAGTAGCAGCTTGGCGTCGTTGTTGGCTTCCAAATGGAGCGCCTCACCGCGTCGCTCGAAGGCGACGACGCTCTCGTCGCGGACGATGCGCTCGCCGTTGACGAGTACCGTGCCCTCCAGCACGACCAGCAGGGTGGTATGGCCCTCGGGCACGTCGAGCCGGACATCGCCGCCGGCCACCAGGCGCAGGTCCCAGACGTTGATGGGGGTAAAGGTGCGCGCCGGGCCTTGCCGATCGAGATAGCTGCCGGCCACCACTCTGAGCTGGCCGGCATTGCTCTGCAGTTTGACTCGGGGGATCTCGCTGTCGAGAAGGGTCTGGTAGGCCGGCGAGGCGGACTTGTCCCGGGCCGGCAGGTTGACCCAGAGCTGCACCATTTCCAGCAGGCCACCAGACTCGGCGAAGGCCGAAGCGTGGTACTCCTCGTGGACGATGCCAGCGCCGGCGGTCATCCACTGGACATCGCCCTCGCCGATCTGGCCGCCATGCCCCGCCGAGTCGCAGTGTTCAAGAGCTCCCTGGTAGACCAGTGTCACGGTCTCGAAGCCCCGATGGGGATGGGCCCCCACGCCTCGCCGATGGCGAGTCGGGCCAAAGCGATGTGGGCCGGCATGGTCGAGCATCAGGAAGGGGCTGATATGATCGGCGCCCAGGCGGTCATAGCTGAGCAGGGAGCGCACCGGAAAACCGTCGCCGACCCAATGGCCGCGTGGGGCACCGTATACTGCCTGGATCTTCTTCATCGTTGGCTCCTGTGATGACAAGGGAGAGTCACTTCCCGATGAAGAAAGCCTATTTCATGAACGATCTGATCGGTATACGCTGAAAATGGCACTCAGCGTTTCATGGATGGGACGAAAGCATGCAGGACCTCAATGATCTCTACTACTTCGTTCAGGTGGTGAACCATGGTGGCTTCGCCCCTGCCGGGCGCGCCCTGGGCATTCCCAAGTCCAAGCTGAGCCGTCGCATCACCCAGCTCGAGGAACGCCTCGCCACGCGGTTGATCAACCGTTCGACACGTCACGTCTCGGTCACCGAGCTGGGACAGGCCTACTATCGCCACTGCCTGGCCATGCTTGTGGAGGCGCAAGCCGCTGAGGAGCTGATCCAGCGCCATCACGCCGAGCCCCAAGGCACAGTGCGGCTGAGCTGCTCGCCCAGCGTGCTGCACTACCTGATCACGCCGCTGCTGGTGAACTTCATGGCGCGCTGTCCCAAGGTGGAGGTTCAGGTGGAGGCCACCAGCCGGCGGGTGGACGTGATCAAGGAGGGCTTCGATCTGGCCATCCGCGTACGCTTCCCGCCGCTTGAGGACAGCGACCTGACCATGAAGGTACTCGCTTCAAGCCCTCAGCGGCTGATGGCCGCCCCCGCCCTGTTCGACAACCGGTCACGGCCCCGCAGCCCAGCGGATCTCGCCGAGCTGCCGAGCCTCGACTTCGAACAGTACGACCATCGCCACTGCTGGGACCTCGTGGGGCCAGAGGGGGCCAGCGCGCAAATCCTCCACTGGCCGCGGCTGGTCACTGACAGCGCAGAGACCCTGCATGCAGCCGCCCTGAAAGGGCTCGGCGTGGTCAAGCTGGGGCTACTGGTGGGCGCTCGGGATATCCAGGCCGGGCGCCTGATCGACGTCCTGCCAGGCTGGGAACCCCGGGGTGGAATCCTGCATGCGGTTTTCCCCTCGCGGCGGGGGCTGCTGCCGGCGGTGCGGGCGCTGCTCGACTTCCTGGACGAGCAGATCGCAGAGGAGGACTTCGCTACCCAGGAGGCGCTGATCAACGCGCAAGGAACTCCTTGATGGATAAACGCCGACTCCCCTATAGACGCCCACGATACCGCCCACGGTGGCTATGACCTTTCTGGTTGCATCCGATAAGAAACACTACGTTTTCTTTACATCATGAGTTTGAATTATCCTTGAAGAAAGGTGCCCATAATTTCATCTACTCGCAGTGATACCGAGGGACAGCAGATGCGTGCAGAGCCTAGCACTATTGAAAAACACACAGCGGCAGTGCTGGACGCCGCCGAACGCATCTGTGGCTCTAGGATTAAATATCGCAACTGGTTCCACAACGAACCAATTGATGTGTTCGACTACCAAACCGCTGATCAGCTTGTGGCTGCCGGTCGCACCGAGGCGCTGTGCCGCTATCTGCGGTCACTGGATGCCGGCTGGCTTGGATGAGGCGGCAACTGCTAAGAGTTCTTCGGTAGTTCTTCACGAGGCTCAGTCCTGATGGTACGCCGATCCATTTGGCAAGCCTGTCAATGGAGAGCTACCCCCCGTTACTCGGTTATCTGATGGAGGCTGCGGTGACGAATCGACGCGATACGCCACCTGAACGGCTACGGGGGAGCGTCATCAAGTATGAGCCCCCGCTGGAGCCTGATGCAGAAGAGGAGAGTTGGGCGATGCTCGGCACTGATGAGCCGGAAGAGCACATCACAATCGCAGTCTGGCGGGCGGCCATCGAATTGTTTGAGGGTGATAGAACAGCGGCAGACCGCTGGTTACACCATGAGGCCATGGGACTTGGGTCCTGAATTCAAGTCCATGATCCCGCGCTTCCTGACGGTGGCGGCGAGTACGCCGCCGATGCCGTACCGGTTCCTGAAGATGGCTGACTCTCATGCGTAATCAGGTACTGTTATGTCGTGGAGGGGAGATCCACTGGCGCTCAAGGTCAAGGATTGCACAGCAGGCCGTTCACACCTCGTGCTGCGAAACGGTGCTGTCCGACTCAGACCAGGATGTCGCTGTCATGTCGACGAAGTGCCCGAATTCCCAAGGGTTGAGGGGGATGAGTTCAGTCTCATTTCAGGTTCCTGCGGTATAACCAAGGCTCCCCTGATACGATTTAAGAGGTTAGATTATGCGCAAGTCACTGCTGGCCATGACACTGTACCTGGCCACTGCCTCCGCCTTCGCCGCCGGTGAACATGGTGGCTCCCACTCCGCCACGCCTGTGGCCGAGGTTGACCGTACTGTCCAGATCGAAGCGGGCGACATGTGGTTTGGCCCCGAGGAGCTCAGCATCACCGCTGGAGAGACCGTCCGCTTCAAGGTCGCCAATACCGGCAACCTGCAGCACGAGTTCGTGATCGGTGATGCCGAGGCCCAGGAAGCGCATCGCGAGATGATGCAGGCGATGGGGGATAGTCATGGCGATGGCCACGATGGTCACGGTGGGCATGACATGGCGGAGGGCGCGCATGGCGGTGAGATGCCGTCCATCACCTTGGCGCCGGGCGAGACCACCGAGCTGATCTGGACCGCTCCCGCTGACGTAGATACGCTCGTCTATGCCTGTAACATTCCGGGCCATTACGAATCCGGGATGTTCGGAGAGATCAACCTGGGCGGGTGACTTGGACGCATGAAGCTCTTGCTGCTCGAAGATGACGACTTGCTGGCCGAGAGCCTCGCCGAATCCCTCAAGGACAACGGTTTTCGGGTCGACCTGGCTACGTCCCTGAGAGCGGCCGAGGCGTTCACGGCCACCGAGACCTACGAGCTGGCGATCATGGACCTGGGCCTGCCCGATGGCTCGGGTCTCGACCTGCTGAAGCGATGGCGCCAATCGGGTCGGGACCTGCCGGTGCTGATCCTGACGGCTCGTGATACCTGGGAAGACAAGGTCGTCGGCCTTGAAGGCGGCGCGGATGACTACTTGACCAAACCCTTCCACGAAGCAGAGCTCATCGCCCGGGTCAAGGCGCTGCTGCGCCGCAAGTCGGGGAGACTCTCCGTTCAGCTGACGCTGGGTGGCGTTTCCCTGGACGAGGCCAACCAATGCGTCCGGGTGGCCGACGGCCCCTGGCACCCCCTGACGGGCACCGAGTTCGTGCTCCTGCGCTACTTCATGCATCATCCGGGGCGGGTGCTCTCCAAGGAGCACCTCCTCAACCAGCTCTACGCACTGGAGCAGGATGCCGCGGCTCCCAATCTCATCGAGGTCTACATTGCGCGGCTGCGCCGCTACCTGGGCAAATCGAGCATCCAGACCCGTCGCGGCCAGGGCTATGTCTTCGTTACGGATTGATCGTCGCAGCCTGCGTATCCGGTTGCTGGCGTGGCTGTCAGGTATCGCCCTGCTGGTCACCGGGTTGACCTGGCTGCTGCACGGCATCCTGCTCAATGACCTGGCTCGGGACTTTCTGGGGGAACGGCTCGAACGCGAAGCCGATCACGCCATCGAGCAACTGCGCCGCGACCACCTGGCCACCGCCCGTGTCCTGGATTCTGCCAGCCGCGGTTTCGAGATTTTCCATCACCTCTATGTGCTGCGTCTGGGCGATGAGGTCTCGGCCTCTCATCCACGCTGGCAGGATGCGCTGCTGTCACTGCTGGACAGTGACGAGTCGCTGGTCGAGGTTCGTGAGGCAGGTCAGCATCTGCTGGTCTTTCGCCAGCCCTTCACCCTCGACAACGAACAGGGGGTGCTACTGATCGGGGAGGATTTCTCCCAGGTGGAGGCAGGTCTTCATCGTCTGCACTGGTGGGTCGGTGGCATCGCCGCCGGCCTGCTGATCTTGCTGGTGGTGCTCAACCTGCTGGCCGTCAGCCGAGGCATGGTGCCGCTATCGCGGTTGCGCGACCAGCTCAGTGAGCTGCGGGCCGGGGAACGCGATCATCTCTCTCTGGACGTCCCCTCCGAGCTCGACAGTCTGGTCGGCCAACTCAACCACTTCATGGACGAGATCGATGGCCGTCTGCAGCGCTCCCGGGACTCGGTAGCCAACCTTTCTCACGCGCTAAAGACGCCCTTGGCCGCGGTCATTCAGGTGCTGCGCGGCTCGCGCCCCATCGATGCCTCGCGTCGCCAACGCCTGGTGAAGCGCCTGGAGGAGATTCACGCTCAGCTCGATGTCGAGCTTCGCCGCTCGCGCATCGCGGGTCCCAATGCCGGGCGCCTTGCCGATCCGTGTCGCGACGCTCGCCGACTGATCGAGATGTTCCGGACGATTTACCCGAACAAGCGCTTCATCCTGGAAATGCCCGAAGGCACTGGCCACCGCATCCCCATCGAGTCGCAGGACCTCTCGGAGATGATCGGTATCGTGCTGGACAACGCTGGCAAATGGGCGACCGAGGAGGTTCACTGCGAGATAGCCCTGGAGGATGGCCTCAGCCTGCGGGTCGAGGATGACGGCCCTGGGGTAGCAGATGATGATCTCGCCCGTCTCGGTGAGCGCGGGTGGCGCCTGGACGAGTCACGTCCCGGCTATGGGTTGGGCCTCTCGATCCTGAACCAGCTCCTGAAACGCTATGCCGGGAAGGTCCAGTTCGGGCACAGCACCCTGGGTGGCCTAAGCGTGGAGATTCACGTGCCCTATGCAAAGGAAGCGCCGTAACCTGGCATTTTCAGGCGTGATTCAGCTTGCCCCGTCATGATGCCGCATTCAGACATCGACGGGAGTCACAGATGGCACGTTCCAGCGTCATTACGCATCCGCTGTCGCGCCGACAGTTGCTCAAGGGCGGGGCCGCATTGGGCATCGGCTCGGTAGCCGCCCTTGGCCTGCGCCCTGCCTGGGCCGATCCGTGGGGGCAAACCAACGTTTACGCCAAGGGGGTCGAGAAAGGACCGGAGGTTACGCTGGCCATCCGTCGCGAATCACTGACCATCGATGGCCAGGCGGCGCAGCCGATCACCATCAACGGCGAAAGCCCCGGCCCGATGATCCGGCTCAAGGAAGGCCAGGATGCCGTGCTCAAGGTGACCAACCTGCTCGACCAGCCGACGTCCATTCACTGGCATGGCCTGATCCTGCCACCCGACCAGGATGGCGTCCCCGGCGTCAGCTTCGCCGGCATCGCTCCCGGCGAGACCTTCACCTACCGCTTCCCGGTGCACCAAAACGGCACCTACTGGTACCACAGCCACTCCGGCCTGCAGGAGCAGCTCGGCCATGCCGGGCCGCTGATCATCGATGCCGCCAAGGGTGAACCCTTCCGCTACGACCGCGAGCACGTGCTGCTGCTCACCGACTGGACCTTCCAGGACCCCATGGCGGTGTTCCGCAACCTCAAGACCGCCGAGGGCTACTACAACTTCCAGGAGCGCACCGTCGCCGACTTCTTCGCCGATGTCAGGGAGAAGGGCTTCGCGGCGACGGCGCAGATGCGTGGCATGTGGGCGAAAATGCGCATGAGCTCTCGCGACATCGCCGATGTCACCGGCAGCACCTACACCTACCTGCTCAATGGCCACTCCGCCGAAGAGAACTGGACGGCGCTGTTCAAGGCCGGCGAGCGGATCCGCCTGAGGGTGATAAACGGCTCGGCGATGAGCTACTTCGACGTGCGCATTCCCGGCCTGAAGATGACCGTGGTGGCGGCCGACGGACAGCCGGTGCAGCCGGTGCCGGTCGACGAGTTCCGCATCGCGGTGGCCGAGACCTACGACGTGTTGGTCGCACCCGAGGACGACACGGCCTATACGATCTTCGCCGAATCGATGGATCGCAGCGGCTATGCCAGGGCCACCCTGGCGCCGCGTGAAGGCATGGCGGCGGAGATTCCCGAGCGACGCAGGATTGCCGATCGCGGCATGGAGGCCATGGGGGCCCATGGCATGGACCATGGCGACATGGCCGCCATGGACCAGGCCGGGATGTCGAGCATGGACCACGCGGGGATGAGCGACATGGACCATGCCAGCATGCAGGGCATGGCGCAGGAGCGCAGCAGAATGAATGCCAACGGCATGCTGGCGGCGGGAGTGGCCCAGCCGGGGTCTCGCTACGGCCAGGCGGGCATCGGCATCGCCCCCGATGAGCGCCGGGTGCTGGTCTACCGCGACCTCAGGGCCTTCACCCCCTGGCCGGACCGCCGCGAGCCGCAGCGTGAGCTGGAGCTGCATCTCACCGGCAACATGGAACGCTACATGTGGTCCTTCGACGGCAAGAAGTTCAGCGAGGTGACGGGGCCCATCCGCTTAGAGAAGGACGAGCGGCTGCGCCTGATCCTGGTCAACGACACCATGATGGAGCACCCCATCCACCTCCACGGCATGTGGATGGAGCTGGAGAACGGCCAGGGCGAGCTGATCCCGCGCAAGCATACCCTGAACGTCAAGCCCGGCGAGCGAGTCTCGGCGTTGATCACCGCCGACGCCGAGGGCAGCTGGGCCTTCCACTGCCACCTGCTCTACCACATGGATGCCGGCATGTTCCGGGTCGTCAAGGTCTCGTAAGGAGAAGGCATGAATACCAGAATCCCCATGATCGTGGCCGGTGTCGTGCTGGCCACGGCCACGCTCTCCGTCGCCCAGGCCCAGGGCGGCTATGATGCCCCGGACGACTGGCCCGCCCCCATGGCCGAGCACCACATGGCCATGGCGCTGTTCGACCGACTCGAATACGCCGTGCCCGACAAAGGGCACGAGGAACTGGTCTGGGACTTCCAGGCCTGGTACGGCGGGGACGTCAACCGGGTCTACCTGAAGTCCGAGGGAGAGAACGTCCAGGGCGATGGCGAGGATGCCGAATTCGAATCGCTGGAGCTGCTCTACAGTCGGCTGATCGCCGACTTCTGGGAGCTGCAGGGTGGCGTTGGCTACCAGGGCGGCGTCTTCTCCGACGACCACACCGAGCGCGGCTACGGGGTGATCGGCCTGCAGGGTGTGATGCCTTACGGCATCGAGACCGACCTGGCGCTGCAGGTGAGCGACGAGGGTGACGTCTCGGCGAGCCTTGAGGGCGAGTTTGATCTGCGCCTGACCCAGCGCCTCTATCTTCAGCCGCGTACCGAGATCGCCGTGGCCGCGAGTGACGTCGAGGAGTTCGGCGTTGGTGAGGGGCTCAACTCGGTTCGGGTGGGCATGCGCCTGGGCTATGAGGTGACCCGCCGCTTCGCGCCCTATGTCGGCGCCTACTGGGATAAGCAGTACGGCGATACCGCCGACATCGCCCGCCACCATGGCGATCCCACCGAGGATACCGGCGTCGTCGCCGGCGCGAGGCTGATGTTCTGACCCTCTGATCTATCTCGCGCACGACGCCACCACCCGGTGGCGTCGTCGTCTCTGGCGATCGTCACATGGATTGATCCGGGTCAATCGCCTCAACCATCACGTTCAGCCTGAATTCAGAGACCGCCGCCACACTGACAGGCACAGGAGACATCGTCAGGCGATTGGCGGTGGATGGTGAATCATCACAGGAGCAGCGCATGGTGCCCTACCCCCAGATAGACCCGGTGGCACCGGGAGGTACCCATGGACAAGAGAGTACAACATCGCCTGTTGATGGTCTGGCTACCGTTGGCAGGCATCGTCGACGTGGGCGGCTACCTGATGGCGACAGGCCATCAGCTACATCTCTAATCAGGCGTTGCCTCTGCTGTTTATGCTCGTTTGCCCCCTGATGCAGCTCTTCCTGCATCACCACCATGGTGGCCGGCACGATCAAGGCGATGGCAACTGAATCACGGCTAACAGGGAATGGAGGTTGATCATGTCACATCACGATCATCGTCCCGGCGTTTCACAAGCGTCGCTGGTCACTCGAAAGTTGAAGGTAAAACCCGACGCGGCAGGGCATATCTCGGCGGCGGTAACCGAGATCGACACGCTGTCTGGCCTCGACAGCGTGTCTTACGACGCGGACCACCGAAAGCTCCACCTGGCCTACGATGCCAAGCGGTTGTGTATCGATGATATTGAGGAGGTACTGGCACGGCATGGTGTGGACATCAGCTCCGGACGCTGGAACCGGATCAAGGAGGACTACTACCGCTTCATCGATCAGAACGTGAAGGACAATGCCAAGCAGAAACCCTGGAGCTGTCACTAAGCCAGGTGATGGCGAGTCGTTGAGCAGGAGCGCGATATGGCGGGTGTTCGCTGGCCGGGGTGGTGGCGCTCGTGGCCGGAGTGGCATGTGGTCATGTTCACGTTACTGCTCAACGTGCCCTGAGAGTTTCCGACGCTTGTCATCCATATGTCACCTAGCACCAGGCACAACAAAAAACCGCCACCCGGCATGATCCGTAAGTGGCGGTTTCTCTTGATGTTTCTGGTCGGAGCGACAGGATTCGAACCTGCGACCTTTGCAACCCCATTGCAACGCGCTACCAAGCTGCGCCACGCTCCGATTCCGTTTTCGGGCTACCTGGCCTGTGGATCCTGGCCCCCGAGAACGAGGCGTATACTAGCGCGTCGCGGGGCAAATGAAAAGTCCCTTTTGCGCTTCCTTATCAATTGCTTGGCCGGATGTCTCGACGAGGCCCCGGATCCCGCCGCTTCTGTCACACTGTCAGCCACGAGAACAGCTGCCGAGAGGAGGGCGGAGATGCCGTTGATCATGGGAATGAGCATGCTGCTGGCCTGCCAGTTTGCCGGCGAACTGGTGGCGCGGGGGCTCACGCTGCCGATTCCGGGGCCGGTGATTGGCATGGTGATCCTGCTGGTGGCCTTGATGATCCGCGGCAAGGTGCCCTCGAGCCTGCGCCTGACGGGGGAGGGGCTGCTGCGCTACCTGACGCTGCTGTTCGTGCCCGCCGGGGTGGGGTTGATGGTGCACTTCGAGCTGATCGCTGCCGACCTCTGGCCGATCGTGGTGACCCTCGTGGCTTCCACGGCGGTGACCCTGGGCGTGACGGCCTGGGTGCTGGAGCGCCTGCAGCATGGCCATGCCCGGCGCAACGGCCGACCGGGGGGCAAGGCATGAACATCGCCACCTTCGACCAGCTGTGGGTCTACCTCTCGGGGAATCCGTTGCTCTCGCTGCTAGCGACCCTGCTGGTCTTTGCCCTGGCGGTAGGGATCAACCGCGCCGTGGGGGGGACCCCGTTGCTGCACCCGGTCACGCTCTCCATCGTCATGCTGATCGCCCTGCTGCTGCTGGTGGACATGGACTATCGCACCTACTTCGAGGGGGCCCAGTTCATCCACTTCCTGCTGGGGCCGGCCACGGTGGCCCTGGCGATCCCCCTGTACGACCATCGCGAACGGGTCCGGCGCCTGCTGTGGCCGTTGCTGCTGGCCTGCGGGGCGGGGATCTTCACGGCGGTGGCCTCTACCCTGGGGCTGGCCATGCTGCTCGACGCGGGCACCGAGACGCTGCTGTCGCTGGCGCCCCGCTCGGTCACCTCGCCGATCGCCATGGGCATCGCCGAGCAGATCGGCGGGATTCCGTCGCTCGCCGCCGGCCTGGTGCTGTTGACCGGCTCGATTGGCTGCGCCCTGGGGCCCTGGATCTTCCGCCTGCTGCGCATCAAGGACCCGGTGGTGCAGGGCTTCACCCTCGGGCTTGCCGCCCACGGCTTCGGCACCGCCCACGCCTTCGCTCGCCTGGGCGCCGTGGCCGGTGCCTTTTCCGGCCTGGCCATGGGGCTGACGGGCCTGCTGACCGCCTTCCTGTTGCCGCTGATCACTCGCCTCTTCGGCTTCGGCTGAGCCTTGCGCACAGGGGAGGTCCGGACATGGCGTGACTGGATAACCACGTGCGAAAATCGTCTGACCGGGCGAGGCGTGCTGGTACTACACTTCTCGGTTGCACCACTACGCCCTTTTCGAGGGACATCAAGATGTCAACCGCTAGACACGTCGTGCCAGAGCAAGTCTTGCCCGACCCGGTGGTTTCCCCGCCGGCATCGCCCGCTGGTCCCGGTCCGACGCCGATGTCGTGGGTCGAGGCCTCGCTGCCGGTCTGCGACTGGTGGCGCCACCACTGGATGGATGCGACCCATCCGATGATCCGGCTGCAGCAGGCCTGGATGGCCTCGCTGGTCGAGGCGACCCAGCTGGAGGCCGAGTTCCTCTCCATCTGCGCCATGGCAAACAGCAGGGTGGCGAGCTGTTTCGCCGACCCGCGGGCGCTACGTAATCCGGCCGTCCTGAGCCGCTGTTACCAGGACGCCGCGAAGGAGGTGGTCGATGCCCAGGGGGCTAGGATCGACAGGGTGACCCGGCTGCCCAAGGAGTTCCGTCAGCGTCTCTGGGAGGAGATCTGCTGAACTCCCGCCTCGCGGCGATGGTCGCCCCACCAAAAGGACGGCACGGCAGGTGACCCTGCCGTGCCGCTCTCCACCTTGCGTGACGTGCGGGGCCCTGCCCCGGGTATCATCGAGGAGGGCTCAGATCTCCTCCCAGAGACGCTTGCGGAAGTCATGGGAGAGCTCTGCCGCCTTCTGCATCCGCTCCATCTGGGCGTCGGTCACCTCCTTGATGAGCTGCTGGTAGCGCTCCTGCATCTCGGTCGGGGTCTGCGGGGTCTCCCCGTCGAAGGACTGGGCGATCTTCTGGCCGCTTTCGGCAAGTGCCTGGAGGAACTCGGCCTCGAACTGCATGGCATCGGCCATGCTCTGCATCCAGGCCAACTGCATGTGGGCCATGGGCGTGGCCCCCTGACTGAACTGTTTCTGCCACCACTCCAGCACCGGCTGGGTCGCGGCCAGGGCAGGGTTGGCCGTGGTGTCTTTTGGCTTGGTCATGATCGGTCTCCTTCGGTTCCCCTTCGGTTCGCGGAGGGGACTGGGGTCGAATCGGCTCTCATCTTGAGTATAGAAGATGATCGCGGTTTTGTGCGTTGCAGCGAAGGAGAGTTCGTCGTCTGGGACGCGTGGCGTGGAATGCCTCCACGGGTCGCTTCTGTCGGCATGGTCTAGGGTGGTGGGGAGTTCGTCAGCGGTAGAGGGAGGAGAAACGGGATGTGGCAGGCGATCAAGTCAGTGCTGGCGGCCTTTCTGGGGGTGCAGAAGGATGCGAGACGGCGTGAGGATTTCGCGTCCAACCGCCCGGGCACCTTCATCGCGGCGGGGCTGCTCATGGGAGTGGTGTTCGTGGTGCTGGTGGCACTCGTGGCGGTGCTGGCCGCGCGCTGAGCGGCAGCGTTGACGAGCCCGTTTACCTGGCCCCGGACGGCAGGCGTGACGAACTGTCGCACTCTTCTATACTGCTGCAAGCGCTCGCTAATACAACAATGACCCTGAGGAGGCGCCGATGCGCACGTTGCTCGTGTGGATGGCGGGGGGGCTGGCCTCCGCAGCCCTGACCCCGCTCGCGCTGGCCAATGGCTGGAACATGCCGGTTGGCGTCACGGCGGTCAGCCGTGACATCTACTCCCTGCACATGATCATCTTCTGGATCTGCGTGATCATCGGGGTCATCGTCTTCGGGGCGATGTTCTACTCGCTGTTCCGCTATCGCCATTCCCGCGGCGCCAAGGCCGCCACCTTCCACGAGCACACCAGTGTGGAAGTGATCTGGACGGCGATCCCGCTGCTGATCCTGGTGGGCATGGCGGTGCCTGCCACCGCGACCCTCAAGAACATGTATGACACTTCCGAGGCCGATCTCGACATCATGGTCACCGGCCAGCAGTGGCGTTGGCGCTACGAGTACCTGGGCGAGGAGGTCGCCTTCACCTCCAACCTGGGGACGCCCCGCGAGCAGATCAGTGGCGCCGACGAGAAGGGAGAGCACTACCTGCTCGAGGTGGACGAGCCGCTGGTGCTGCCGGTGGGGCAGAAGGTGCGCCTGTTGCTGACCTCCGACGACGTCATCCACTCCTGGTGGGTGCCCGATCTGGCGGTCAAGCAGGACGCCATTCCCGGCTTCGTCAACGAGAACTGGGTGCGCATCGAGGAGCCCGGGATCTATCGCGGCCAGTGTGCCGAGCTGTGCGGCAAGGACCACGCCTTCATGCCGGTGGTGGTCGAGGCCGTCGAGCAGGAGCGCTTCGAAGAATGGCTGGCCGAGCGCAAGGAGGCCGCCGCGCAGGAGGCTCAGGGCGTCGATCGCGAGTGGGGAATGGACGAGCTGATGGAACGTGGCGAGCAGGTCTACGGCTCGGTGTGTGCCACCTGCCACCAGCCGGATGGCAGCGGCAATCCGCCGGCCTTCCCGGCACTGGCCGGCAACCAGCAGATGCTCGATGATCTCGATTGGCATGTCGATACCGTGATCAACGGTGTGTCGGGTGCGGCGATGCCTGCCTTCCGTAGCACACTGAATCCGGTGGAGATTGCCGCGGTGGTCACCTACGAACGCAATGCCTGGGGCAACGAGTCCGGCGACAGCGTGCAACCGTCGGAAATCGCCGAACGCCTCGCCGACCAGGGCGAGTGACCGGCCTTTCCGTTTCTCTTTCGTGATTGCCAACAGGGAGATTTCCGATGGCTTCCCACCTGCCTCCCAAGCCCACCCCGCAGCACAACACGGCCACTGCCGGTGGCATGGCCGAGGCCGGCCATGCCAGGCCCCGCGGGCTGATGCGCTGGCTGCTGACCACCAACCATAAGGAGATCGGTAGCCTCTACCTGATCTTCTCGCTGACCATGTTCTTCATCGGCGGGATCTTCGCCCTGGTGGTGCGGGCCGAGCTGTTCCAGCCCGGCCTGCAGCTGGTGCAGCCCGAGTTCTTCAACCAGATGACCACCATGCACGGCCTGATCATGGTGTTCGGGGCAATCATGCCGGCCTTCGTAGGGCTGGCGAACTGGATGGTGCCGCTGCAGATCGGCGCCCCGGACATGGCCCTGCCGCGCCTGAACAACTTCAGCTTCTGGCTGCTGCCGGTGGCCTTCACGCTGCTGCTCAGCACCCTGCTGATGCCGGGCGGCGGGCCCAACTTCGGCTGGACCTTCTACGCGCCGCTCTCCACCACCTACGCGCCGCCGTCCACCACCTTCTTCATCCTCTCGCTGCATATCGCCGGCATCAGCTCGATCCTCGGTGCCATCAACATCATCGCCACCATCCTCAACCTGCGTGCGCCGGGGATGCGCATGATGGACATGCCGCTGTTCGTGTGGACCTGGCTGATCACCGCCTTCCTGCTGATCGCGGTGATGCCGGTGCTGGCCGGGGTGATCACCATGATGCTGATGGACATCAACTTCGGCACTAGCTTCTTCAACGCGGCCGGCGGCGGTGACCCGGTACTGTTCCAGCACCTGTTCTGGTTCTTCGGGCATCCCGAGGTCTACATCATGATCCTGCCGGCCTTCGGCATCGTCTCGGCGATCATCCCGACCTTCTCCCGCAAGCGGCTGTTCGGTTACGCCTCCATGGTCTATGCCACGGCAGCGATCGCCATCCTCTCCTTCCTGGTCTGGGCCCACCACATGTTCGTGGTCGGACTGCCGCTGGTGGCTGAGCTGTTCTTCATGTACACCACCATGCTGATCGCGGTGCCCACCGGGGTGAAGGTCTTCAACTGGGTGGCGACGATGTTCCGCGGCTCGATCAGCTTCGAGCCGCCGATGCTGTTTGCCCTGGCCTTCGTGGTGCAGTTCACCGTGGGGGGGTTCTCGGGGCTGATGCTGGCCATCTCGCCGGCCGACTTCCAGTATCACGACACCTACTTCGTGGTGGCCCACTTCCATTACGTGCTGGTGCCCGGGGCGCTGTTCGCGATCCTGGCAGGCGCCTACTACTGGCTGCCCAAGTGGACCGGCCACTACCCGCACCTGCGCCTCTCCCAGTGGCACTTCTGGCTGTCGGTGATCGGCGTGAACCTGACCTTCTTCCCGATGCACTTCTCGGGGCTCGCCGGCATGCCGCGGCGCATCCCCGACTATGCGCTGCAGTTCGCCGACTTCAATGTGGCCTCGAGCCTCGGCGCCTTCCTGTTCGGCGCCTCCCAGCTGCTCTTCGTGCTGGTGATCATCAAGTGCGTGCGCGGTGGCGAGAAGGCCCCGGCCAAGGCCTGGGAGGGCGCCGAGGACCTGGAGTGGAGCGTGCCGAGCCCGGCACCGCTGCATACCTTCGAGACGCCCCCGGACTTCCATCCCCATCGGCAGCACTGAGCAGCGTCGGCAGCGACGCGGGAGGCAGGCATGGCCAGCCATGACGAACAGGCAACCGGGCGCGAAGGGGTGCGCCGGACCGTGACCCGCACCCTGGTGGTGCTGGCCGGCATGTTCGCCTTCGCCTTCGCGCTGGTGCCGCTCTATGACGTCTTCTGCGAGGTCACCGGCCTCAACGGCAAGACCAGCAACAGCGCCCAGATGCTGGTGCACGAGGAGGTCGACACCTCGCGGATGGTAACGGTGCAGTTCATCACCCGGGCGAGCGCCGGCCTGCCCTGGGAGCTCGACGTGCAGACGCGCCAGGTCCGGGTCCATCCGGGACAGAGCAACGAGGTGTCCTTCACCTTCCGCAACCGGGGGGGCGAGGCGAGCCGGGCGAGGGCAGTGCCCAGTGTCTCTCCCTCGGAGGCCTCGGTGCACCTGCGCAAGCTGAGCTGCTTCTGCTTCCAGGAGCAGCGCCTGGAGGGCGGCGAGCGACTGGAGGCACCGCTGGTCTTCCAGCTGACCCGGGACCTGCCGGCCGACATCAAGACGGTGACCCTGGTCTACACCCTCTATCCCGTGCAGCCGGCGCAGGCAGCGGTGTTGCCCCGCGGGCCGTTCAAAGAAGGAGACAGCGCATGAGTGGTGGCAGCTACTATGTTCCGGAGTCCAGCAAGTGGCCCATCCTGGCGTCGCTGGCGCTGGGGGCGATGATGATCGGCACCGGCACGTTGCTGGTGCATGGTGCGGCCGGCATGCCGGTCATGGCGCTCGGCCTGGTCGGGGTGCTGGCGGTGATGGCACTGTGGTTCCGCGATGTCGTCCTCGAGTCCCGGGGCGGGCTCTACGATGACCAGATGGACCGCTCCTTCCGCTGGGGGATGGGCTGGTTCATCTTCTCGGAGGTGATGTTCTTCGCTGCCTTCTTCGGCGCGCTCTTCTATGTGCGGACCTTTGCGCTGCCCTGGCTCGACGGCGAGGGCGCCAAGGGGGTGGCGGCCCTGCTGTGGCCGGACTTCACCGCCAGCTGGCCGCTGCTCAACCCGCCGGATGCTTCCATCGAGGGGCCGACGGAGACCTTCAGTCCCTGGCACCTGCCGCTGGTCAA
Organism: Halomonas sp. CKK8; assembly: GCF_029625235.1. Classification (NCBI taxonomy): domain Bacteria; kingdom Pseudomonadati; phylum Pseudomonadota; class Gammaproteobacteria; order Oceanospirillales; family Halomonadaceae; genus Halomonas; species Halomonas sp. CKK8. The sequence continues at coordinate 1,885,638 of NZ_CP121193.1, forward strand.
TACCCTGATCCTGGTCTCCTCCAGCATCACGCTGACCATCGCCCACGAGGGCATCAAGGAAGGGTTCCGCGACAGTGCCCGCTTCTGGCTCTCGGTGACCGTGCTGCTGGGGCTATGCTTCATCACCATCCAGGGAGTGGAGTATTACGAGGCCTATGCCCACTACGGGATCACCCTGCAGGCGGGCATCTATGGCGCCACCTTCTTCCTGCTTACCGGCTTCCACGGGCTGCACGTGATCATCGGCACCATCATCCTGGCGGTGATGCTGGTACGGGTATTCCGCGGGCACTTCACGGCCGATGACCACTTCGGCTTCGAGGCGGCGGCCTGGTACTGGCACTTCGTCGACGTGGTCTGGATCGGGCTGTTCATCTTCGTCTATGTGTTCTGAGGCTAGAGGCCGAGGTCGCCGAAATAGAAGCCGTAGCCCAGCAGGGCGAGCAGCAGGGTGGCCAGGGCCACCCGGACCTTGAGGGAGATCAGCACCCGCCGTGAGCGGCTGCCGTCCCGGACCAGGAAGCCGGCACCCACGGCCAGGCTGGTCACCATGGCCAGGAAGACAAGGGCAATCGATATCTTGAGTAACATTCACGGCTCCCGTAGAGGATCGACATCCGGCGCGCATCGCGGCCCCTCAGCGACACGTCGGATGGGCTGGTGGGGGTTCTGGTCCTGCCTGGTGGTGCTGGGCCTCGCACTGGGACTATGGCAGTGGGAGCGTGCTGCGGACAAGCGCGACTACCTGGCCCGCCTGGCCGCCGCGCCGCGCATCGAGTCGCCGGCGTCGGCTCCGCCCGAAGGCGCGCAGCTGGTCCTGACGGGCGAATACCTCGCCGAGGAGACGCTGTTCCTCGACAATCGCACCCATGAGGGGCGCCTCGGCGTGGCGCCACTGAGCCCGTTTCGTGACGTCGAGGGCAGGCTGTGGCTGGTCCAGCGCGGCTTCCTGCCGACCGGCCCCAGCCGGGCGGCCCCCTCGGTGGAGACGCCCGAGGGCAGGGTGACCCTGGAAGGCCGCTGGCAGACGGCCGGCGAGGCGGCACCGCTGTTCGGCCCCAACCGGGAGGGCACCCGCCTGCAGCGCATCGACCTCTCGGCCTGGAACCTGGAATCGGCATTCGTGCACCCCGGCTGGCTGCACCTCGAGCAGGGGCCGGGCCATCTAGAATCCTGGTGGCAGCCCAGCGTCGTGCCGCCGGAGCGCCACCTGGGCTATGCCCTGCAATGGTGGGGGCTGGCCCTGGCCGCCCTGGTGATCATGCTGGTGGGCGCCCGCCGCCAGGCTCGCCGCCCCGACCCGAAGTCCATTCCGAGCAAGGAGACCCCACGATGACCCACGCCGGACGCCAGCGCCTCAAGCTGTTGGCCTTCTTCGCGATCTTCGCCCTGCCGGTGGCCGTGGCCTGGGGCATGGTGGAGTGGCGCATCGGCATCCCCGAGGAGCGCACGGCCCATGGCGAGCTGCAACCTTCGTTGCCCCTCCTGGCGCAGTGGCCGTTGTCGTCCGTGGAGAAGCAGGGGGAGGGCGACTGGCTGCTGGCCTTCGACTGCCCAGAGGCGTGTGACGACAACGCCGACCGCTGGTGGCGGCTGCACCGCGCCCTGGGGCGCGAGGCCGACCGGGTCAGTCGCCTGCGCATCGGCGGTGGCGGCGAGCCGCTTCCCGGCGCAGCCGTGGCACGCTGGACCGGAGAGGCCGGCTGGCGCGCTCCCCATCGCCTGTGGATCCTCGACCCCGAGGGTCGTCCGGTGCTCGGCTATGCCCCGGATGTCGCGACTGCCGACGTGCTCGACGACCTGCGACGCCTGCTGCGCATGAACCCCGAGCCTCCCATGGCACGGTTCGACCAGGCCTCGAGCGTGGTGGGAGGTGGCGCCGATGGCGAGTAGCGCGTTGGCCACCGGCGATGCGAGCCGCCGTCGATGGCTGGTGGGGTTGAGCCTGGCAGGAGTCGTCTTCACCGCCGTGGTGGTGCTGGTAGGGGCCTGGACGCGGCTGGTGGATGCCGGCCTGGGGTGTCCCGACTGGCCGGGGTGCTACGGGGCCCTGGTGGTGCCGGATGCCGAACGGGCGCTGGCGCACACCCCCGAGGTGCCCCTGGAGTCCGCCAAGGCCTGGGTGGAGATGGTGCACCGCTATCTGGCCTCGACCCTTGGGCTTGTGGTCATCGCCCTGGTGGCCTTGGGCGCGCGGTGGCGCCGGGAAGCGGGCTATCCCTGGGTCACCAGCCTGGCGTTGCTGGCGATGATCCTGCTGCAGGGCGCGTTCGGTGCCTTCACGGTGACCCTCAAGCTGTGGCCGCAGGTGGTCACCCTGCACCTGCTGGGTGGTCTGACGGTGATGGTGCTGTTCCTGTGGTTGCATCTGCGCCTGCGGCGGTTCGCATCAAGCGCGGGCAGGGCGGGCAGGGCGGGCAGGTACCGGCGCCTGACACCGCTGTGGGGGCTGGCGGTGCTGTTGCTGGTGTCGCAGCTGGCACTGGGTGGCTGGACCTCGAGCAACTATGCCGGGATCGCCTGCCAGGGCTTTCCCACCTGCAACGGCCAGTGGTGGCCGGCGTTGGACTGGAGTGAGGGCTTCCACCTGACCCAGATGGTGGGTCCCAACTACCTGCACGGCCAGTTGCATGCCGAGGCGCGCAGTGCCATCCAGGTCGGGCACCGGCTCGGAGCCCTTGCCCTGGGCCTGAGCCTGCTGCTGCTTGCCTGGCGCCATCGGCGAGCAGCGGAGATGCGCCCCTGGCTGGCCTTGCTGGGCGGGGCCTATGGTGCACAGGTGGTGGTGGGCATTGCCAACGTGCTGGCCTGGCTGCCCCTGTGGCTGGCCCTGCTGCATACCGCCGGGGCGGTGCTGCTGGTCGTGGCCATGACCCTGGCCCTGTGGCACTGGCGCTGGTCGACGACCCTCGAACCGATGGGTGCCCGGGATACTGCAACGAAGGAGGAGTTGGCGCATGTCTGAAGTCATGATGGAGCGTGGGACGGTCGGCCATCTCGCTGGCTGGGGCTGGCGAGACCTCTACACGCTGTGCAAGCCCCGGGTCGTGGCGGTGATGCTGGTCTGCACCCTGGTCGGCATGCTGCTGGCCGCGCCGCTGCCGGACCCCGGGGCCGTGATCTTCGGCCTGGTCGGCATCGGCCTGGCCGCCGGTGGCGCCGCGGCGTTCAACCATGTGGTCGACCGCCGCCTGGATGCGCTGATGCTGCGCACCGCCCGCCGCCCGCTGGCGACCCAGCGCATGCCCACGCCGCTGGCCCTGGCCTGGGCGACCCTGCTCTCGGCCTGCGGCATCGGGCTGCTGGCCTGGCAGGTGAACCTGCTGACGGCCTGGCTGACCCTGGGCTCGCTGATCGGCTATGCCCTTATCTATACCGCCTTCCTCAAGCATGCCACGCCGCAGAACATCGTCATCGGCGGGGTCGCGGGGGCCGCGCCGCCGCTGCTGGGCTGGACCGCGGTCACCGGGCAGCTGGGCCCCGAGCCGCTGCTGCTGATGCTGATCATCTTCGCCTGGACGCCGCCGCACTTCTGGGCGCTGGCGATCCACAAGCGCGACGAGTATGCCCGTGCCGGGGTGCCGATGCTGCCGGTTACCCATGGCGAGGCCTTCACCCGGTTGCAGGTGTGGCTCTATGGCTGGCTGACCGTGGCGGTGACCCTGCTGCCCTTCACCATCGGCATGAGCGGTGTGCTCTACCTGGTGGGGGTGACGGCGCTCAACCTGCGCTTCATGGTGTGGAACTGGCGGGTCTGGCGCGGCCATGACCCCCAGGCCCCCCTGGCGGCCTTCTGGTTTTCCATCCGCTACATCCTCGGCGTCTTCGGCGTGCTGCTGCTGGACCACTACGGCGCCGCCTGGATGCTGGCCGGCTGAGGCACTGTGGGGACATCGGGTTACCCCCCCTGGAGGCAGCGAGCCCGGCCGGATGGCCGGGCTCGTCACGTTCTGGGCACCGAGGTCCACCTACCAGAGCGTGATGATCAGGAAGTAGGCCATCAGGGTCACCAGCACCGTGCTGATCAGGTTGAGCACGAAGCCGGCACGGATCATCGACTGGATCTTCATGTGGCCGGTGGCGAAGACGATCGCATTGGGCGGCGTGGCCACCGGCATCATGAAGGCGCAGCTGGCGGCAATGGCGGCCGGCACCGTAATCAGCAGTGGCGAGATGTCCAGCGACAGGGCGAGGGCACCGAGCAGCGGCAGGAAGGCGGCGGCGGTGGCGGTATTGGAGGTCACCTCGGTGAGGAAGATGATCACCAGCACCACCACGCCGACCATTGCCAGCAGCGGGAAGGTGCCGAACACCCCGAGCTGCTGGGCGATCCACTCCGCCAGGCCCGAACGGCTGATCGAGCCGGCCAGGGCCAGGCCACCACCGAACAGCAGCAGGATCCCCCAGGGCAGCTCGCGTGCCGACTCCCAGTCCATCAGGCGTACCCCGGGCTCGCGGCCGGCCGGCACCAGGAACAGCGCAATGCCGGCGATGATGGCAATGCCCGTATCGGAGAGCCAGTCGAGCCCGGCGTCATTGAGCAGCGGACGCAGCATCCAGGTCACCGCGGCGAGCAGGAAGACGAGGCCCACCCGTCGCTCGGCGGAGCTGGTCCGACCGAGCTTGGCCAGCTCGTCGCGGACCATGCCGGCACTGTCCTCTCCGGTGTCCAGGGCGAAACCGCGGCGAGTCAGCCACCACCAGGCACTGACCATCATGGCGACACTGATCGGCAGGCCGATCATCATCCACTGGGCGAAGCCGATGTCGATGCCGCGGTCCTCGGCCAGGTAGCCGGCCAGCAGGGCATTCGGCGGCGTGCCGATCAGGGTGGCCACGCCGCCGATGCTGGCGGAGTAGGCGATGGCCAGCAGCAGTGCCGTGGCGTAGCGGCGCAGTTCCTCCGGATCGCTGCTGTCCAGCAGGCTGACCACCGACATGCCGATCGGCAGCATCATGATGGCCGTGGCCGTGTTGGACACCCACATGCTGAGAAAGCCCGTGGCCAGCATGAAACCGCCGATCTGCTGGCGCGGCTTGTGGCCGACCAGGCGCAGCACGTGAAGGGCGATGCGCCTATGCAGGTTCCAGCGCTGCATGGCGATGCCGAGCAGGAAGCCGCCGAGGAACAGGTAGATGATCGGGTTGGCATAGCTGGCGGCCGTCTCGCTCATGCCGCCGATCCCCAGTGCCGGCACCAGGGCCAGCGGCAGCAGCGAGGTGGCGGGGATCGGGATCGCTTCGGTGGACCACCAGGTGGCCATCAGCAGGGCGAGTCCCACGCAGGCCCAGGCCGGTTCGGCCATGCCGGCCGGGGTGGGCAGTACCAGGGTCATCAGCACCCAGAGGGGGCCCAGCCACAGGCCGATGCGCGCGGAGAGGGGAGGCGCCGAAGGGGGCTCGTGAGAGGTGTCGCGGGTGGGCATCATCGCTCCTTGCGGGGTGGGAGGGGAGGAGATAATACGCAGATTGCAGATGTCGTGCAGGGCCCGGTATGCAACACGGCGCCTTCATCTCGGTCACAATCATCACGGCTGTTAATTTTGGGAGGCAACCTGATCGTGTATAATATTTGTACATGCACTGAACCGACTGGGATACGCCCATGACCTCTACCTTGGCACTGACGCTTCTCGGCCTGGCACTGGCCATCATCGCCGGCCTCGGGGCCTACGCCTTCACCCTCTGGAAGGAGGTTCGGCGGCGCAAGGCCTTCCGCGAGGAGGAACTGCAGCGCGCCCATCAGAATTGCCTGGAGAACCTCGGGATGGTCGCCTCGGCGCTGGTCCAGGAGCAGGTCGATATCACCGAGGGTAGCTGGCGCTGCAAGGTGCTGCTGGAGATCCTCGACCAGCGGCTGACCGAGCGCCCCGATTTCCGCGCCTTCGACGAGGTGCATCAGCGCACCCGCCACCTGCATACCCACTCCGCCCGCCAGGCGCTCAGCCCCCGCGAACGCGTCCGCGAGGATCGCGAGCGACTGGCCGTGGAGGAGGAGTTCCGGGAGCCGGTGCTCAAGGCGGCAGCGGCGGTGATGGAGTTCCGTCGGGGCTGGCCAGGCAGCCTGCACTGAGCGCTGCAGGCCAGTCGCCGCGACCGTCACGCGTCGCCCTTCTGTGCGGTGGCGCACCATCCTTCGATTGCATCCACCCGTTCTCTGCGGCAAGCTTGTCGCGTCACGTAGATGGCTGATATCTGGCTGGAGGCCACGGCCATCGGTGGACCTGACTGGCCGAGACGGCACTTCCGTGCTTTCTTGGTAAGTGCAGGAAGCGGGTCGGGGACCGCTTCCCTAGGGTCATTCCTCGGAACCCCGGGTGATATCGGCATTTGCCTGCCACCCGGGATGACGTCAAGAAGAAGGAGTCTTACATGAAAAAATCCACGACTGGCTTGTTGCTCGGTTCCGCGCTGGTGGTCGGCCTGTCCGGCTGTGCCAGCTCCGCTTCCCAATCCGGTGATGGCGCCTCTGCCTCATCCGATCGCGCCTGGTACCAGCACCCGACCGTCTGCGGCCTGGCCGGCGGCCTGATCGGCGGCGGCATCGGCTACGGCACCAGTGGCGAGTCCGATGAGGACCAGGGGGCGGCCATCGGCGCCACTGCGGGTGCCACCATCGGTGCCATGCTGTGTGCCGATACCTCGCCGGCACCGGTCGAGCCGGCGCCGCGCGATACCGACGGTGACGGCGTCATCGATGCCAATGACGAGTGCCCGGGAACCCCGGCCGGCGTGGCCGTGGATGCCGTGGGCTGTCCGCTGGACTCCGACAACGATGGCGTGCCGGACTACCAGGACCAGTGCCCGGGAACCCCGGCCGGTGCCGAGGTCAATGCCCTGGGCTGCGAGGAGGACCTGGTGCTGCGTGACGTCAACTTCGAGTTCGACTCCGCGACTCTGACCATGGGCGCCGAGCAGATCCTCGACGGCGTGGCCGAGAAACTGCGGGCCAACGAGAACGTTCGCGTGCGCATCGAGGGTCACACCGACTCCGTGGGCAGCGATGCCTACAACCAGGACCTGTCCCAGCGTCGTGCCGATTCTGTCGCCGACTACCTGGCCAGCCAGGGTGTCTCGAGTGATCGCATGCGCACCATCGGTTACGGCGAGTCCCAGCCGGTTGCCACCAACGACACCGATGCGGGCCGTGCCGAGAACCGTCGCGTGGAGCTGGGCGAGTGGGAGTGATCCTGCCCTGACCCGGCCCATGGCCCCGGGCGCGTCCCGGGGCTGACGGCAGAAAGAGAAAGAGAGAAGGCGCCTTCCGGGCGCCTTCTCTCGTGTTGCGCCCCCTGCGCCCCCTGCGCCCCCATGGCGCCGCAGGGGGCGCTTCTGCTAGGCTAGGCGTCGTTTTTTCCACGACCATTCTGCTGGCGACACGTGATCCCTGGTATGGATCACCACTGCGCACAAGGAACCCTTCATGCCCATCGTGACCCTGCCCGACGGCAGCCAGAGATCCTTCGACGCCCCCCTCACCGTGATGCAGCTGGCCGAGAGCATCGGCCCCGGCCTCGCCAAGGCCTGCGTGGCCGGCAAGATCGACGGTGTCCAGGTGGATGCCGCCGATGTCATCGACCGTGACGCCGAGGTGGCGATCCTCACCGCCCGCGACCCGGAGGGCCTGGAGGTCATCCGGCACTCCTGCGCCCACCTGATCGGCCACGCCGTCAAGCAGCTCTATCCCGAGGCCAGGATGGCCATCGGCCCGGTGATCGAGGACGGCTTCTACTATGACGTCGACTTCGGGCGTTCGGTGACCCCCGATGACCTCGAGGCGATCGAGGCCCGCATGAAGGCGCTGATCGACCACGAGTACGACGTGGTGCGCGAGTACGTCGACCGTGACCAGGCGATGCTGACCTTCCTGCATCGCGAGGAGCCCTACAAGCAGGAGATCGTGCGCGGGATCCCCGAGGGAGAGACCATCCGGCTCTACCATCACGAGGAGTACGTGGACATGTGTCGGGGGCCGCATGTGCCCAATACCCGGCACCTGAAGGCGTTCAAGCTGACCAAGCTGGCCGGTGCCTACTGGCGCGGCAACGCCGAGAACCCCATGCTGACGCGGATCTACGGCACGGCCTGGCCCGACAAGAAGCAGCTCAAGGCCTACTTGAAGCGGCTCGAGGAGGCCGAGAAGCGCGACCACCGCAAGCTGGCGAAGCGGATGGACCTCTTTCACCTCCAGGAAGAGGCGCCGGGCATGGTCTTCTGGCACCCCAACGGCTGGACCATCTACCAGGCCCTGGAGCAGTACATGCGCCGGGTCCAGGTCGAGAATGGCTACCAGGAGATCAAGACGCCGCAGATCGTCGATCTCTCGCTGTGGAAGGCCTCCGGTCACTGGGGGCACTACAGTGACATGATGTTCACCACCGAGTCGGAGAAGCGCGACTACGCGGTCAAGCCGATGAACTGCCCCTGCCATGTCCAGGTGTTCAACCAGGGGCTGAAGAGCTACCGTGACCTGCCACTGCGCCTGGCCGAGTTCGGCAGCTGCCACCGCAACGAGCCCTCCGGTGCGCTGCACGGCCTGATGCGGGTGCGTGGTTTCACCCAGGACGATGCGCATATCTTCTGCACCGAGGGGCAGATCCAGTCCGAGGCCGAGGCCTTCATTGCCCTGACCATGAAGGTCTATCGGGAGCTGGGCTTCGATGACGTGGAGCTCAAGCTCTCCACCCGACCCGACGACGACTTCCTGGGGGAGCCGGAGCTCTGGGACCGCGCCGAAGCCGGTCTCGAGGCCGCGCTCGACGCTACCGGTCTCGACTGGGAGCTGCAGCCGGGCGAGGGTGCCTTCTACGGGCCCAAGATCGAGTTCTCGCTGCGCGACTGCCTCAACCGGGTCTGGCAGTGCGGCACCCTGCAGCTCGACTTCAACCTGCCGGGCCGGCTGGGGGCACAGTTCGTCGACGAGGACGGTGTCCGCAAGACCCCGGTGATGCTGCATCGGGCGATCCTCGGCTCCTTCGAGCGCTTCCTCGGCATCCTCATCGAGCACTATGCCGGCGCCATGCCGCTGTGGCTGGCACCCCAGCAGGTGGTGGTCATGACCATCACCGATGCGCAGCGCGACCATGCCATGTCGGTGATGGAGCGACTGCAGAAAGTCGGCCTGCGCGTCAAGTCGGACTTGAGGAACGAGAAGATCGGCTTTAAAATCCGCGAGCATACGTTGCAGAAGGTCCCCTATCTCCTGGTGGTGGGAGATAAGGAAGTCGAGTCCGACTCGGTGGCCGTGCGTACGCGCAGTGGCGAGAACCTTGGTACGATGGGGGTGGATGCCTTCATCGACCGTGTTCGGGCCGAGCGGCAATAGCGACATCTTCCCAAGCTGAAGTGGAGACGGAACCATCAAGCGAAGCAACCCAAGAGGGCGTGTTCAAGACAAGCGCCCCCCCATGAACGAGCGGATTACCGAGGATCAGGTTCGCCTGATCGACAGCGACGGCGAGCAGCTGGGCATCGTGCCCACCAGCGAGGCGCTGGAGCGAGCCGAAGCGGCCGGTATGGACCTCGTGCAGATTTCCAATGCCGACCCCATCGTCTGCAAGATCATGGACTACGGCAAGTTCGTCTTCGAGCAGAAGAAGCAGAAGGCTGCTCAGAAGAAGAAGACGAAGCAGATTCAGGTCAAGGAAGTCAAGTTCCGGCCTGGCACCGACGAGGGGGACTATCAGGTCAAGATGAAGAACCTGATCCGCTTCCTCGAAGGTGGCGACAAGGGCAAGGTCACGCTGCGCTTCCGCGGTCGCGAAATGGCGCACCAGGACATCGGCCGCAAGCTGATGGAGCGGATCGCCGCCGATCTCGAGGAGATCGGGACCGTGGAGTCCTTCCCCAAGATGGAAGGGCGCCAGATGATCATGATCATTGCCCCCAAGAAGAAGCAGTAAGAGAAGAAGTGATCCGACGGCCAGTCCAACGGGCGGAAGGCGCAAGGCCCTTCCGTCGGCCACGGATTTTCTGAAGAAACCTCGAGCGGAGTTAACCTCATGCCGAAAATCAAGAGCAACAGCGGCGCTGCCAAGCGCTTCAAGAAGACGGCCAACGGCTTCAAGCACAAGCAGTCGTTTCGCAGCCACATCCTGACCAAGAAGTCCACCAAGCGGAAGCGTCAGCTGCGTGGGATGAAGCAGATCCACGACGCCGACAAGCAGCTCGTGCAGCGCATGCTGCCGAACCTGTAACCCCTTGGTCGCAACCCTCTACCGTCAGGAGTAAGCCATGACTCGCGTCAAGCGTGGCGTCGTTGCACGTCGCCGTCACAAGAAGATCCTCAAGCAGGCCAAGGGCTACTATGGTGCCCGTTCACGCGTCTTCCGCGTGGCCAAGCAGGCTGTCATCAAGGCCGGCCAGTACGCCTACCGTGACCGCCGCCAGCGCAAGCGCCAGTTCCGCGCCCTGTGGATCCAGCGCATCAACGCCGGTGCCCGTCAGCACGGCCTGTCCTACAGCCGCTTCGTCGGTGGCCTGAAGAAGGCCGGTATCGAGATTGACCGCAAGGTGCTGGCCGATCTGGCCGTCAACGAGAAGGCTGCCTTTGCCGCCATCGTCGAGAAGGCCAAGGCTGCCCAGTAAGGGACGTCGACCCTTGGCCGGCCGCGGCATATGCCGTGACGCCGGACCATGATCGTCGCAGGGGAAGAGCAGCCGCTCTTCCCCTGTTTTTTTGAAAGACTTCGGAGCTCAACGGATGGACCACCTTCCCACTTTGGTTGCCGAGGCCCGCGACGCCATCCACGCCGCCGACAGCCTGGCCGCGCTGGACGAGCTGCGCGTCCGCTATCTCGGCAAGAAGGGCGAGATCACCGCGCTGCTCAAGGGGCTCGGCAAGCTGCCTGCCGAGGAGCGCCCGGCCGCGGGCGAGCGCATCAACCAGGCCAAGCAGGCCCTGGGCAAGGAACTGGACGAGCGGCGTCAGGCCCTGGAGAAGGCGGCCCTCGAGGCGCGCCTGGCCGCCGAGCGGCTCGACGTGACCCTGCCGGGGCGAGGCCAGCCCAGCGGGGGCCTGCATCCGGTGACCCTGACCCTGGAGCGCATCGAGGGGCTTTTCACCCGCATCGGCTATGACGTGGCGGTCGGTCCTGAGATCGAGGACGACTACCACAACTTCGAGGCCCTCAATATCCCCGCGCACCACCCGGCACGGGGCATGGCCGATACCTTCTACTTCGATGCCACCCGACTGCTGAGGACCCATACTTCGCCGGTACAGGTGCGGACCATGAAGGAGGCCGAGCCACCGATCCGCATCGTCTGTCCCGGCCGCGTCTACCGCAGCGATTCCGACCTGACCCATACCCCCATGTTCCACCAGGTCGAGGGGTTGCTGGTCGACGAGGACGTCAGCTTCGCCGACCTCAAGGGCACCATCCAGGACTTCCTGCACGCCTTCTTCGAGCGTGATGACCTCTCGGTGCGCTTCCGGCCCTCCTACTTCCCCTTCACCGAGCCCTCGGCGGAGGTCGACATCCAGTGCGTGATGTGTGGTGGCGAGGGCTGCCGGGTCTGTTCCCACAGTGGCTGGCTGGAGGTGATGGGCTGCGGGATGGTGCATCCCGAGGTGTTCCGCCACTCCGGCATCGACGCCGAGCGCTATACCGGCTTCGCCTTCGGCATGGGCGCCGAGCGGCTGGCCATGCTGCGCTACGGCGTCAATGACCTGCGGCTGTTCTTCGACAACGACCTGCGCTTCCTGCGCCAGTTCGCCTGATCGACCCCCGGACAAGCAGAACACAGCGATAGGATCTGACATGAAATTTTCCGAACAGTGGCTGCGTGACTGGGTCTCGCCAGCGCTCTCCACCCAGGCGCTGGCCGACCAGATCACCATGGCCGGCCTGGAGGTCGATGCCGTGGAACCGGTGGCCGCCCCCTTCAGCGAGGTCGTGGTGGCGGAACTGGTCGGCAAGGAGCCGCATCCCGATGCCGACAAGCTCAACGTCTGCCGGGTCGATGACGGCAGCGGCGAGCCCGTCCAGGTGGTCTGTGGGGCACCCAATGTGGCCCTGGGGCAGAAGGTCCCCTTCGCCCGGGTCGGGGCGGTGCTGCCCGGTGACTTCACGATCAAGCAGGCCAAGCTTCGCGGCGTCGAGTCCCGCGGCATGATCTGCTCGGCCTCCGAGCTGGGCCTCGAGGAGGAAGCCTCCGCGGGCATCCTCGTGCTGCCGCCCGGCGCGCCGGTAGGCGAGGGCTTCCGTGACTTCATGGGCCTCGACGACCACACCATCGAGGTGGATCTCACGCCGAACCGCGGGGACTGCCTGAGCCTCAAGGGGCTGGCTCGCGAGGTCGGGGTGCTCAACCGGCTGGCCGTCTCGGGCCCCGAGCTCGCCCCTGTGGCGCCCAGCCTCGATGAGACCTTCCCGGTACGCGTCGAGGATGCCGAGCGCTGCCCGCGCTACATCGGTCGCCTCATCAAGGGCGTCGACGTCACCGCCGAGACCCCGCTGTGGATGGTCGAGCGGCTGCGCCGCAGCGGCATCCGCGCCATCGACCCGGTGGTGGATGTCACCAACTACGTGATGCTCGAGCTCGGCCAGCCCCTGCATGCCTTCGACCGCGCCAACCTGCACGGCAGCGTGGTCGTGCGGCTGGCTCGGGAAGGTGAGCAGCTGGTGCTGCTCGACGGCCAGGCGATCACCCTGGAGGGCTCCACGCTGGTCATCGCCGACGAGCGTGGCCCGCTGGCGATCGCCGGCGTGATGGGCGGCGAGCACTCCGGCGTGAGCCCCGAGACCCGCGACATCTTCCTCGAGGCCGCCTTCTTCTCGCCGCTGGCGGTTGCCGGCCAGGCGCGCGCCTATGGCCTGCACACCGACGCCTCGCACCGCTTCGAGCGCGGTGTCGACCCGAGCCTGCCCCGTGAGGCCGCCGAGCGGGCTACCGCCCTGCTGCTGGCGATCACCGGCGGCGAGCCGGGGCCCCTGGTGGAGGTCGCAAGCGAGGCACACCTGCCTGACGGCCGCCAGGCGACCCTGCGTGCCGCGCGACTGGAGCAGGCGCTGGGCAAGTCGCTGCCGCGTGACGAGGTGACCGAGATCCTCGAGCGCCTCGGCCTGGGGGTGACGGTCAGCGAGCAGGACTGGACCGTGCAGGTCCCGAGCTGGCGCTTCGACATCGCCATCGAGGAGGACCTGATCGAGGAGGTGGCGCGCATCCACGGCTACAATCGCCTGCCGGTGCGCCGTCCCCAGGTCCGTCTGGCCCTGCGCCCGGCCCACGAGGCGCACACGCCGCTGGCACGGCTGCGCCGCCAGATGGTTGCACGCGGCTACCAGGAGGCGGTGACCTACAGCTTCGTCGCCCCCGAGCTGCAGCAGGCGCTGCATCCCGAGGCGGTCTCGCCGGCGCTGGCCAACCCCATCTCCAGCGACCTCTCGGTGATGCGCGCGAGCCTCTTTCCCGGGCTGGTGCGGGCCCTGCAGCACAACCTCAATCGCCAGCAGGACCGGGTGCGGCTGTTCGAGACCGGCCTCGTGTTCCGCGGCGAGCTCGACCATCTGCACCAGACCCCGATGCTCGGGGCGCTGGTCTGCGGGCCGCGCGAGCCGGAGGGCTGGACCGGCGGCAGGGAACCGGTCGACTTCTTCGACCTCAAGGGGGACCTCGAAAGCCTGCTGGCCCTCGGCGAGCCCCAGGCCTGGCGCTTCGAGCCCGGTGAGCACCCGGCCCTGCATCCCGGCCAGTGCGCACGCGTCCTGCATCGCGGCGAGGAGGCCGGCTGGATCGGTACCCTGCATCCGGCGGTGCGCGCCAGGCTCGGCCTCAAGGTCGATGCGCTGCTCTTCGAGGTGCGCCTCGATGCACTGACCCAGGGGCGGGTGCCGGCCTTCACGCCGCTCTCGCGCCATCCCGAGGTGCGCCGCGACCTGGCCTTCCTGGTCGAGGAGGGGCTGCCGGTGCAGTCGCTGCTCGACACCATCCGGGCCCAGGCCGGCGAGTGGCTGGTGGAGTCTCACCTGTTCGATGTCTACCAGGGCAAGGGGGTGCCGGACGGCCTCAAGAGCGTGGCCCTGGGCTTGACCTGGCAGCATCCATCGCGCACGCTTAATGACGAGGAAATCAATCAGTTGGTTGATGCCATCGTCGCGGAGTCCCGTCAGCATCTGGGGGCTGAGCTGCGCGCTTGAGGCCCGGGTGTCTCGTCGATCGGCACGACCAGCGCCACGAGGACGACAAGATGGGTGCGTTGACCAAGGCGGAACTGGCCGAACATCTGCACGCCGAGCTTGGCCTCTCCAAGCGCGAGGCCAAGTCCATGGTGGAGGCGTTCTTCGAGGAGATACGCGGCTGCCTGCGCGAGAACGAGCAGGTCAAGCTCTCGGGGTTCGGCAACTTCGACCTGCGCGACAAGCGTGAACGACCTGGTCGCAACCCCAAGACCGGCGAGGAGATCCCGATCTCGGCGCGGCGGGTGGTCACCTTCCGGCCCGGCCAGAAGCTCAAGAGCCAGGTCGAGGGGTACCGCGGCGAGGCTCACTGATCTCCTTGGCGACCATGAAGAACGCCACTCCCAGGAGTGGCGTTTTTCGTGGATGGTTGCTCGGCATGTCGTCACACGCCGTTGCCGCTCTCAAGCATCCAGGTGATGACCACCTTCAGAACATAGCCCAGCATCCCGGCACCCAGCACCACGAAGAGCATGATGGTGCCAAAGCGGCCGGCCTGGGACTTCTTCGCCAGGTCCCAGATGATGAAGCACATGAAGAGGATTAGCCCGCCGATCATGATCGGGGTGATCCAGGTCTCGAAGGTCTGCTGCATGATGCCTCCGTGCACGCCTCAGGGGAAAGTCCGACCATTGTACTCGGGCTCTGGCGGCACTGCAGGCGCCAGGGCGTGGCCCCATGCCGCACCCCCATGTTAATATCCGACCGAAATTCTCAGGTAAATCCATGACATGCCCATGCTCAAGATCTTCGTAGGTACCATGTACGGCGGGGCCCTGGACGTCGCCGAGCAGGTCAAGCCGCTGTTCGAGGAGGCCGGCTACGAGGTAGCCATCTTCGACCAGCCGACCCTCGACGACCTCATCGGCTCGCCCACCGACCTGGCGCTGTTCTGCGTTTCCACCACCGGCAGCGGCGACCTGCCCGGCAACATCGTGCCCTTCGCCCGCGACCTCGAGGAGCAGAGTCCCGGCCTTGGTGGTCTGCGCTACGGCCTTATCGCCCTGGGCGACAGCTCCTATGGCGACACCTTCTGCGGTGCCGGACGCCATCTCGATGCGCTGCTCGAGGGGCAGGGGGCCCAGCGCCTCGGCGAGCGCCTCGAGGTGGATGCCATGGAGACCTTCATGGCGGATGACGAGGCCCTGCCCTGGGTCGAGCAGTGGATCGATAACCAGCAGCTGAAGGTGGCCTGAGGTGGGCGCGACGCCGACACCGGAGCGTCTCAGCCTGCTGCTGGGGCTCGGGGTGCTGATGCTGGCGACCCTGCCGCGCTACCAGGTGGGGGGGCACGAGACGCAACTGTCGCTGATGCTGATGGCGCTGGCGGTGGTGGGCGTGGTGGCCGTGATGCAGTGGCGGCAGCTCCCGGGCGAGGCGCGCTCGCGCCTTCCCGCCCTGCTGCGTCGCCTGGGCCTCTGCCTGGGCGCGGGCCTGGTCGTGATGGCGGCCTGGCACGCCCTGACCAGCGACTTCTTCGGCTGGGAGCTGCTGGTCTCCCACGGCGCCACCCTGGGACTGCTGCTGCATGCCCTATGGCTGTGGATCAGGGTGCCTCGCTGAGCTCGGCCCCAGCTACAAGGTTCAAGGAGCAAGTCACAAGGAAATCTTACAAAGACACTCTTGTAGTCTGTCAGAGTGTGGGCGCACGGTGCTTGCCCCTTGCCCCTTGCCCCTTGCCCCTTGCCCCTTGCCCCTTGCCCCTTGCCCCTAGCCCAGCGTATAGCAGGGCACATAGTCCCCGGCGAGCTTCATGCGGCCCTGATCGACGAAGGAGGCCAGCAGCTCGTCGAGGCGCGCCATCAGCTCCGGTTCGGCATGCAGCCGGAAGGGGCCATGGGCCTCGATCGCGCGGATGCCTTTCTCCTTGACGTTGCCGGCGACGATGCCCGAGAAGGCGCGGCGCAGGTTGGCGGCCAGCTCGTGGACCGGCTGGTCGCGGTGGAGCGCCAGGCCGGCCATGGCCTCGTGGGTGGGCTCGAAGGGCTCCTGGAAGTCCCGGGCCACGGTCAGGCGCCAGTTGTAGTAGAAGGCGTCCTGGCGGTTGCGGCGGTACTCGGTCACCGCGTCGATGTTCTTGCGCATGGTGCGGGCGACCTCGACGGCGTCGTCGACGACGATGCGATAGAGGCGGCGTACCTCCTCGCCCAGGGTGTAGACCAGGAACTCGTCGATGCGCCTGAAGTAGTCGGCAGAATCGGCGGGCCCGGTGAGAATCACCGGCAGCTCCATGTCGGCATTGTCCGGGTGCAGCAGGATCCCCAGCAGGTAGAGGATCTCCTCGGCGGTGCCCACGCCCCCCGGGAAGACGATGATGCCGTGTCCCAGCCGCACGAACGCCTCGAGGCGCTTCTCGATGTCGGGCATCACCACCAGCTCGTTGACGATGGGGTTGGGTGCCTCGGCGGCGATGATGCCGGGCTCCGAGACCCCCAGGTAGCGTCCCTGGGTGCGGCGCTGCTTGGCATGGGCCACGTTGGCGCCCTTCATGGGCCCCTTCATGGCACCGGGCCCGCATCCGGTGCAGATGTCCAGCTCGCGAAGCCCCAGGTGGTAGCCGACCGACTTGGTGTAGTCGTACTCCTCGCGGGAGATCGAGTGGCCGCCCCAGCAGACGACCAGGCTGGGGTCGCGTCCCGGCTTGAGGGTCCCGGCCTTGCGCAGGATATGGAAGACCGCGTTGGTGGTGCCCTCGGCGGTCCGCAGGTCGAAGCGATGGCGGGTCTGGATCTCGTTGTAGACGTAGACGATGTCGCGTAGCACCGCGGAGAGGTGCTCGCGGATGCCGCGGATCATCTTGCCGTCGACGAAGGCCTCGGCCGGGGCATTGGTGATCTTGAGGCGCACCCCGCGGTCCTGCTGCAGCACTTCGATGTCGAAGTCCCGATAGGTTTCCAGCAGGGCCAGACCATCATCGGTCGGGTTGCCGCAGTTGAGTACCGCCAGCGAGCAGTTGCGCAGCAGCTCATGCAGGCCGCTCCGGGAGGTGTCGTGGAGGCGCTCGACCTCCTGCTGGGAGAGGATCTCGAGGCTGCCTTCCGGCGAGATGGTGGTGGAAATGGTGTCGGGCATGCTTGGCGTTCCCTGTCGTCGTGGCGGCATTGCTCGTCCTGCGATGCTACCACGCCGCGCCACGGGCGGGCAGCGCTGCGGGCCTGACGGCAAGCTGGTAGAATCCGGGCTGCCAGGCCACTGTCCGCGACGTGATGCCCATGTTCAACGCCCGCTATTTCCGCACCTTCATCACCCTGGTCGAGACCGGCAGCTTCACGCGCACTGCCCGCCGCCTGGAGATGACCCAGCCCGGGGTCAGTCAGCACGTGCGCAAGCTCGAGGAGTACCTCGGCAAGCCGCTGCTGGATCGCCAGGGGCGGCGCTTCGTGCTCACGGAGAGCGGGCGGCGTGCCTACGACTACGCGCTCAAGCTGTTCGCCGAGCATGAGCAGTTCCGCCACTCCCTGGACGACGAGAGCCTGGACAGCGGCGAGTGCCGCCTCGCCTCGCCGGGCAGTGTCGGCCTGATGCTCTATCCCTTCATCCTCGGCCAGCAGCAGATGCAGCCGGGTCTCACGGTGAGCTACAGCTTTGCCTTCAATGGCGAGATCGTCGCCGACGTGCTGGGTGGCCGTCATGACCTGGGGATCATCACCGAGGCCGTGCGCCATCCTGACCTCGACTGCGAGCCATGGCACCAGGAGCCACTCTGCCTGGTGGTGCCGGCGGACTTCGCCGGCAACGGCCTGGCCGACCTGATGGGGATCGGCTTCATCAACTACTCGGGCGGGGAGGACCACGCCGGGGCCCTGCTGAGGGCCAACTTTCCCGACTTCCGCTCCATGAGCCACTTCCCGCGCCAGGGCTTCACCAACGAGGTGAGCATGGTGCTGGATGCCGTGGCGCGCGGGCTGGGGTTCACCGTGGTCTCGCGCGTGGTACTGGAGACCTCCCCCTGGCAGCGCCAGGTCAAGGAGCTCTCCCTGCCTCAGCCGGTCCACGAGACCCTGCACCTGGTCATGCGTGCCGGCGAGCAGATGCCGCGGCGCTACGTGCGACTGCTCGAGGGCTATCGCGAGCAGCGCCGTCACGAGCGCTTCGGTTTCGGCGAGGGGCCGGAGCGCCACGAGGCCTGACGGCAGCAGGCCCCGCCATGGCGGGGCCTGTCTCTTGCCGCGGGGCGCGCGGGCGATGGGCGTCGTCAGTCGCGTCGTTCAGTCACGATACTCGTCGATGCTCGGGCAGGAGCAGATCAGCTGCCGGTCGCCGAAGACGTTGTCGACACGGTTGACCGCCGGCCAGTACTTGGCGGCCTTGACCGCCTTCGAAGGGAAGGCGCCGAGCTCGCGGGAGTAGGGGCGTTCCCAGGCGGCGTCCATCAGGTCGGCCATGGTGTGCGGGGCATTGACCAGGGGGTTGTCGTCCGCGGGCCAGTCACCGCGTTGCACGGCGTCGATCTCCTCGCGGATTCTGATCATGGCGTCGCAGAAGCGATCGATCTCGTAGCGCGACTCCGACTCGGTGGGCTCGATCATCAGCGTGCCGGGCACCGGGAAGGACATGGTCGGGGCGTGGAAGCCGTAGTCCATCAGGCGCTTGGCGATATCCTCCTCGCTGATGCCCGACTCGGCCTTGAGCGGGCGGATGTCGATGATGCACTCGTGCGCCACGGTGCCGTTGCGGCCCTTGTAGAGCACCGGGTAGTGGCGCTCGAGGCGCGACGCGACGTAGTTGGCGTTGAGGATCGCGAGCTCGGTGGCCTCGCGCAGGCCGCGGGCGCCCATCATCTTGATGTAGGCCCAGGAGATCGGCAGGATCGAGGCGCTGCCGAAGGGCGCCGCCGAGACCGCGCCGCAGCTTGCCTCGACCCCCTCCAGCGGCGTCACCACGTGGTTGGAGACGAAGGGTGCCAGGTGGGCCTTGACCCCGATCGGCCCCATGCCCGGGCCGCCACCGCCGTGGGGGATGCAGAAGGTCTTGTGCAGGTTGAGGTGGCTGACGTCGCCGCCGAAGTCGCCGGGGCGGGTCAGGCCCACCTGGGCGTTCATGTTGGCACCGTCGATGTACACCTGGCCGCCGTGCCCATGCACGATGTCGCACACCTCGCGCACGCTCTCCTCGAAGACCCCGTGGGTGGAGGGGTAGGTGATCATGATCGCCGAGAGGGCGTCGCTGTGCTGCTCGGCCTTGGCGCGCAGGTCCTCGATGTCGATGTTGCCGTCGCCGTCGCACTCCACCACCACCACCTTCATCCGCGCCATGGCGGCAGAGGCCGGGTTGGTGCCGTGGGCCGAGCTCGGGATCAGGCAGACGTCGCGGTGCCCCTCGCCCTCGGCGGCCTGGTAGCGGCGGATCGCCACCAGGCCGGCGTACTCGCCCTGGGCCCCGGAGTTGGGCTGCATGGAGATGTGGTCGTAGCCGGTGACTTCCACCAGGAAGGCGGCCAGTTCGTCGATCATCTGCCGGTAGCCGGCCACCTGGTCGCGGGGAGCGAAGGGGTGGATGCGCGCGAACTCCGGCCAGGTGATGGGGATCATCTCGCTGGTGGCGTTGAGCTTCATGGTGCAGGAGCCCAGCGGGATCATGGCGTGGGCCAGCGACAGATCCTTGTTCTCCAGGCGCTTGAGATAGCGCAGCATCTCCGTCTCGCTGTGGTAGCGGCGGAAGGTCGGGTGGGTCAGGAAGTCCGACTCGCGCCGGCAGGCCGCCGGGATGCCGGTGAGTCCCTCGGCCAGCACCCGGTCGTCGAGTTCGCGCACCGAGAGGCCGTGCTCCTCGCCGAGCAGCACGTCGAACAGCACGTCCACATCGTGGGCGGTGGTGGTCTCGTCGAGGCTCAGCCCCACGTCGCCGCCCGCGAAGTAGCGCAGGTTGAGGTCGTGGGTCATGGCCCGGCCATGGAGCTTGCCGGCGTCCACGCCGGTCAGGCGCAGGGTGTCGAACCAGCTGTCGTGGACCAGGGTGACGCCCTTGGCCTTGAGCCCCTCGGCGAGGATCGTGGTCAGGCGGTGGATCCGCGAGGCGATGGTGCGCAGCCCCTCGGCGCCGTGGTAGACGGCGTAGAAGCCGGCGATGTTGGCCAGCAGGGCCTGGGCGGTGCAGATGTTGGAGGTGGCCTTCTCGCGGCGGATGTGCTGCTCGCGGGTCTGCATGGCCATGCGCAGCGCCGTGTTGCCGCGGCTGTCCTTCGAGACGCCGATGATGCGGCCGGGGATCGAGCGCTTGAGCTTGTCGGTAGTGGCGAAGAAGGCGGCATGCGGGCCGCCATAGCCCATCGGCACGCCGAAGCGTTGCGAGGAGCCCACCACCATGTCGGCGCCCAGCGCCCCCGGCTCCTTGAGCAGTACCAGGCCCATGAGGTCGGCGACCACGCAGGTCATCACGCCGCGCTCGCGGGCGGTCTCGATCAGCGGCGCCAGGTCGCGGACCTCGCCGCTGTCGCCGGGGTACTGCAGCAGGGCGCCGAAGACCTCATGCTCGGCGAGCGCCTCGGCCGGGGCCACCACCAGCTCGAAGCCGAACCAGGCGGCGCGGGTGCGCACCACGTCCAGGGTCTGGGGGAAGACGTCCTCGGCGACGAAGAAGGTGTCGCTTTTCGCCTTCTTGTTGGCGCGCCGGCACAGCGCCATGGCCTCGGCGGCGGCCGTCGCCTCGTCGAGCAGCGAGGCGTTGGCCAGCTCCATGCCGGTGAGGTCCATGACCATCTGCTGGAAGTTGAGCAGCCCCTCTAGGCGGCCCTGGGAGATCTCCGGCTGGTAGGGCGTGTAGGCGGTGTACCAGCCGGGGTTCTCCAGCACGTTGCGCTGGATCACCGTCGGCAGGTGGGTGTCGTAGTAGCCCTGGCCGATGTAGCTCTTGACGACCCGGTTCTGGCGGGCCAGGCGCTGCAGGTAGTCCAGGGCCTCGGCCTCGCCCTTGGGCGGGTCCAGGTCCAGCTCACGTCCCAGCTGGATGTCGGCGGGGACGGTAGCCTCGATCAGCGAGGGCAGGCTCTCCATGCCGAGGGAGGTGAGCATGCCGTCCACGTCGGCGCCGGCCGGTCCGTTGTGGCGCTGGAGGAAGGCATCGTGAGCGGCCAGATCGGCCAGACGGCGGTTGTCGAAAGACATGGAACACCCTGTGTGCGTGATGGGGCCTCGCCCCGGGGAATCATCGAAACGGGCCGGCCCCGTCAGGGACGAGGCCGGGTAGGGCGCCCGTCGTCGGCGGCCGGCACGGCTGGCACGGCTGGCCGGTGCCGAGGGGCGCCGGGGTGAGGATCACTCCTCGTCGGCGGCGACGGCCTGGTAGGCGTCGGCATCGAGCAGGTCGTCGAGGACGCTGGCGTCCTCGAGGCGCACCTTCATGATCCAGCCATCCTCGTAGGGCGACTCGTTGACGGTCTCGGGGGCGTCCTCGAGGGCCTCGTTGACCGCGAGGATCTCGCCGGCCACCGGCGCATAGAGGTCGGAGGCGGCCTTGACCGATTCGATGACGCCGAACTCGTCGCCCACGGCCAGGGTACGGCCCACCTCGGGAAGCTCGACGAAGACCACGTCGCCCAGTGCCTCCTGGGCATGGTCGGTGATGCCGATGGTCACGGTGCCGTCGCCATTGTCGAGGACCCATTCATGGCTTTCGGCATAGCGCAGGTTGGCGGGGATAGAGCTCATCGTGATTTCCTATACGAAAAATGGTTTCGGATTCGCGAATGCTAACGCCATTGTCGGCATTTGGCGAGTCCTCCCGGTGGGCCGTTTCGACGCCTGGCGCTTCTCGACCCGTTCACAGGTTGGTTCGCCGGCGCCGGTTCGTCCAGTGCCGGGCCCGGCGGGAGGCCTGCTGCCGGCGGTGGGCACCGGGATGCCGCCGGGCCGCACGGCGCATGGCGGTCGGGATCCTGGCCGCGCCCCGGCGTCCGGCGGTGCCAGGCACCATCTCCTTGCTCCATGGCGTCGTCGACAGTAGGCTTGCCGCGTTTCCGATCGGAAACAGCTGGCGTCATGGTAAGCGGTGCCGCCGAGGTGTCTCCCCAGGTTCATCGGGCTGGTGCATCAGTGGCAGGATCCGCTATCGTGAAGGCGTTCGTCCTGTCGATCTTTCGTCGAAGCCTGGCCCGTCCATGCCATTTCGTCTTTCCCGAGGTCAGGCGATACCCGGAGTGCATGGCGGGTCACAACAACAAGCGTGAATAAGGGAGACTCTCGTGGAAGCATTAATGACATTCTTGAGTTCGGTGGAGAGCCTCGTATGGGGTGTTCCCATGCTGGTCCTTCTGCTGGGGGTCGGTATCTACTTGCAGGCCGGTCTGAAGTTGATGCCGATCCGCAAGCTGGGTACCGGCTTCAAGCTGATGTGGCAGGGGCGTGACCGCAAGCTGGCACCAGGCGAGAAGAAGACCAAGGAAGAAGAGGGGGAGATCTCGCCCTTTAATGCCCTGATGACGGCGCTCTCCGCCACCATCGGCACCGGCAACATCGCCGGCGTGGCCACCGCCATCTTCCTGGGTGGCCCGGGGGCGGTGTTCTGGATGTGGATCACGGCCCTGGTGGGCATGGCGACCAAGTTCGCCGAGGCGGTGCTGGCGGTGCGCTATCGCGAGACCGACAGCACCGGTTACCATGTCGGCGGTCCGATGTTCTACATCAAGAACGGCCTGGGCAAGAAATGGCTGTGGCTGGGCGGCGCCTTTGCTCTGTTCGGCGCCGTGGCTGCCTTCGGCATCGGCAACACCGTACAGTCCAATTCGGTGGCCGAAGGGCTGAGCGAGTCGCTCGGCATGCCCCACTGGTTGACGGGCTTGATCCTGATGGTACTGGCCGGTGCGGTGATCCTCGGCGGCATCAAGCGCATCGCCAAGGTGGCGGGCAAGTTGGTACCGATCATGGGGATCGCCTATGTGCTGGCGGGTATCCTGGTGTTGATCCTCAATGCCAGCCAGCTCGGTGCGGCGTTCAGCATGATCTTCTACCATGCCTTCAATCCCATCGCGGCGGCAGGGGGCTTTGCGGGTGCCGGGGTGGCCATGGCGATCCAGTTCGGCGTAGCGCGCGGTATCTTCTCCAATGAGGCGGGCCTGGGCAGCGCCCCCATCGCCCACGCCGCGGCGCAGACCAAGAATCCGATCAGGCAGGGCCTGATCGCCATGCTGGGTACCTTCATCGACACCATCATCGTCTGCTCCATCACCGCCCTGGTCATTCTTACCAGCGTTGAATGGAGCGGAGGCGAGACTGGTGCACGCTTGACGGCGGTTTCCTTCGACCTGGCGCTGCCGGGTGTCGGTGAGTATGTGGTGACCTTTGCCTTGGCGGTCTTTGCCTTTACCACGATTTTGGGCTGGTCCTTCTACGGCGAGAAGTGCTTTCAGTTCCTGTTCGGTACCCGCTCGATCATGCTCTACCGGGTGCTGTTCATCATCGCGATCCCGCTCGGGGCCATGGCGAACCTGAATCTTGTCTGGGTGCTGGCAAGCGTCTTCAACGCCATGATGGCCATCCCCAACCTGATTGCCCTGGCGCTGCTGTCGCCGGTGGTCTTCAAGCTGGCCCGTGACTACTTCGACGGCAAGGAGATCCTGCCGGGCGAGGAGCTGGACCACGACAAATCCTGAGGGTGCGTCCAGCAAGAGAGGTGCCCTCGGGGCACCTCTCTTGCGTTGGCCCCCAAGCCATGAGTGATGACGACATGAGTGAACTCAAGCATACCCCCCTGCACGCCCTGCACGTGGAACTGGGGGGCAAGATGGTGCCCTTCGCCGGCTACGACATGCCGGTGCAGTACCCGCTGGGGGTCAAGCGCGAGCACGAGCATACCCGCCGTGCCTGCGGGCTCTTCGATGTCTCCCACATGGGGCAGATCCTGCTGCGCGGCCCGAATCCGGCCGAGGCGCTGGAGACCCTGGTGCCGGCCGACATCGCCGGGCTGGCCGAGGGCATGCAGCGCTATGCGTTGTTCACCGCCGAGGAGGGCGGCATCCTGGACGACCTGATGGTGGTCAATGCCGGCGACCACCTCTACCTGGTGGTCAACGCCGCCTGTCGGGAGCAGGATATCGCCCACCTGCGCCGCGGCCTGCCCGACCACCAGGTGGAGGTGGTCGACCGCGGCTTGCTGGCGCTGCAGGGACCCCAGGCTGCCGAGGTGATGCAGCGCCTGTGCCCCGAGGCCTGCGAGATGGTCTTCATGCAGCATGGCCACTTCACCATCGGCGGCATCGAGGTCTGGGCCAGCCGCAGCGGCTACACCGGCGAGGACGGCTTCGAGATCTCGGTGGCCGCCGAGGAGACAGAGGCCCTGGCGCGCCTGTTGCTGGCGGAAGAGGAGGTCGAGGCGATCGGCCTGGGCGCCCGTGACTCGCTGCGCCTCGAGGCGGGCCTGTGCCTCTACGGCCACGATATCGACACCGGGACCACGCCGGTGGAGGCGGGGCTGATCTGGGCCATCGGCAAGCCGCGCCGTCGCGGCGGCGAGCGGGCCGGCGGCTTCCCCGGGGCCGACCTGATCCTGCACCAGGTGGCGGAGAAGGACCATTGCCGCAAGCGGGTGGGCCTGCTCGGCGAGGGCCGCGCCCCGGTGCGCGAGGGGGCCGAACTCTATGATGCCGAGGACAACCGGCTTGGCCACGTGACCTCCGGCGGCTTCGGTCCCAGCGTCGGCCGGCCGGTGGCGATGGGCTACGTGGCCATCGAGGCCAGCGAGGTCGGCACCACGGTGTATGCCGAGGTGCGCGGCAAGCGCCTGCCGATGACGGTGACCAGGATGCCCTTCGTCACGCCCGGTTACCACCGGGGCTGATACCCCTCTTTTTATACCGTTATCTTTCGAGTGCCTATAAGCGGCCATCCCAGTCCGGGGTGGCCGTTCTGTCATGAAGGACAAGCGTCGACGGCTGCGGCGTGTCAGGCAGGCGACGACGTCGGGTTCACCAGGCGGAAGGTCAGGCTGATGCGCAGCCCGGGGAGCCGGCGTGGCAGCAGGGCATGCTGCAGCCTCTCCTGCACGCCGGCCCCCATCACCAGCAGGCTGTCATGGGGCAGCCAGACGTTGAAGGCCTCATGGGAGCGGTCCTTCCAGCGGAAGCGCAGCGGCCGCTCGCTCCCCAGGCTCACCGCGGCGATCAGCGGTGCCGGGCCAAGCTCGGGCTCGTCGTCGCTGTGCCAGCCCATGCGCTCCTCGCCGCCAGCATAGCGGTTGAGCAGCACGCTGTTGAAGCGGGCCCGGGTGCCGGCGTCGGCCAGCGCGCTGACCACCCGGTCGCGCAGCGCCGCCACGGCGGGATGCCAGGGCTCGGGCAGGAAGTCCCGGCCCGAGTAGCGGTAACGGGCGTCGCGGTCCCCCATCCAGAGCTGGCGGCGCGGGATCGGGTGCTCGCGTCCGTAGAGGCGCAGGGTAGGGCGCTGCCAGGCGAGTTCGCGGTCGAGCCGTGCCAGCGTCTCGGTGGCAGCGGGTTCACCGAGCAGGCCGGGCAGGAGGGTCAGGGCCGGCGCGTCGAGCAGGCGCTCGCCCGGCAGGCGAGGGGGTAACGTCATGACGCCAGGATGCCATCCCGACCGTCCTGGCGGCCAGCGTCAGCCGGCCAGGTGCAGGCTGGCCAGGGCAAAGCCCATCCCCAGCAGAGCGCCGGCCAGCACATCGCTGATGTAGTGCAGCCCCAGGCCCACCCGCGAGATGGCAATCAGCAGTGCGACGGGCACCAGCCAGGGCAGCAGCCAGGGGGCATGGGCGGCGGTCATCACGCAGAACAGCACGGCATGCATGGTATGGCCGCTGGGAAAGCTGTAGCGGTCCCGGGCGGGCTCGCTGCAGCGGATGATACCGCGGAAGGTGATGAAGGGGCGTTCGCGACACAGCCGGGTCTTCAGCACCCGGTAGAGGCCGATGGCCACCAGGGCCGTGGCGGTGTACTGGGCCATCCGCTGGCCGCCGCTGGTGGGGTGGAGCAGCGGCTGGGCGAGGATCAGCGCAACCCACAGTGGCCAGTCTCCCAGCTTGCTGGAAAGTCGCAGCAGGGCCAGCCAGGGCGGGTGGACGTTGAAGCCGGCCAGGCGCCGGCAGAGCTGCCACTCGATGAGGTCGAGGCGTTCAAACACGGCAGGTGGATGCGGCTTCATCGTGAGTCTCCCGGGGCTGGGCCAGGGTGGCGAGGAAGGTGTCGGCAATTGCCGACCAGCGATAGGAGAGGGCGCGCTCCCTGGCGGCGCGACCCAGACGGGCATAGCGGGCAGGCTGTTGGCAGAGGGCCGCGGCGGCTTCCCGGAAGCCGGCCTCGTCCCCCACCGCCAGGCTGACACCGTTGCGATCGTCGTCGATCAGCTCGGCGCCGGCGGCATGGCGGAAGGCCACCACGGCCAGGCCGCTGGCCATGGCCTCGAGGACCACGTTGCCCCAGGTCTCGGAGATCGAGGGGAAGACGAAGAGGTCGGCACTGGCGTAGTGGCGCACCAGGCTTTCCCTGTCGACGAAACCGGCGAAGTGGGCGTCGGGCAGAGCGCGCTCCAGTGCGGCTCGCCCCGGGCCGTCACCGACCACCACCAGGGTGATATCCGGGCGGGCGGCGAGCATCGCCGTGAAGGTGTCGCGCAGCAGGTCGAGGTTCTTCTCGGCGGCGAGGCGTCCGACATGAAGCGCCACCGGACGATGGTCATCGCTGCCCCAGGCGGCACGCAGGGCCGGGTCGCGATGGGCCGGCGAGAAGCGTTCGCCGTCGATGCCGCGCGCCATGACCCGCAGGTTGGCGAAGCCGCGGCCGGCAAGCGCCTCGGCCTGGGCACGGGTCGGTACCAGGGTCGCAGCCGTGCGGTTGTGGAAGTGGCGCAGGCGGCGCAGCACCAGCGGCGCCAGCCAGGGCAGGCCATAGTCGCGGCAGTAGTGGTCGAAGTTGGTGTGCCAGCCGCTGACCACCGGGATGCCCAGCCGCTCGGCGGCGCGCAGGGCCGACCAGCCCAGCGGCCCCTGGGTGGCCAGGTAGACGGCCGTCGGGCGCTGCTGGCGCCACAGGCGCTGGATGGCCGCCGTGGCGGGCAGACCGATGCGCACCTGACGGTAGCCGGGCAGGCCCAGCCCGCGGACTCGGAGCTCGGCCTCCATCCCCTCGGCGCGTGGCACGGCCCTGTCTGCCGGCCGGGGACGGATCAGCTGCAGGGCCACGCCGCGCCGGCGCAGTTCCGTGCCGATCTGGCCGAGGGTATGGGCGACGCCGTTGATGTCGGGGGACCAGGTTTCACTGACCAGGCAGATGCGCATGGGGCTCCTCGTGCGGTGGCAGGCCCGGAGGGGGCTGACACCGTCGAGGATGCCGGTGGGCCATGACAGCCGTGCGTCACGGCGATGAAGAGGACATGACGGCAGGCCGGCCGTCGGTGCCGGGCCGCGTCGCCTCCGTCAGCGCAGTACCCGGGCCGGGTCGATGGGCTTGCCCCCGTGGCGCATGTCGAACAGCAGCCGCGGGCTGCCATCCTGCTGCCCGACCTCGCACACCGGGGTCCCGCGCTTGACCGCGTCGCCACTGGCCACCAGTGGCCTCGCGCAGAGGGCATAGACGCTCTGCAGGTTGTCGGCATGGTGGACGATCACCACCTGGCCGAGCTGTCGCATGCTGTCGGCGAAGCGGACCTCGCCGTCGGCCACGACGCGGGCCCGGCTGCCCCGCCCGGTGGCCAGCAGCATGGGTTGCAGGGTGCCGCGCCCGTCGGCACCGAAGGCGCGCTCGACCCGGTAGTCGTCCAGCGGCCAGGGCCAGCCCCGGGCGGAGGCGGGCAGGCCGCCAGGATCCGGCAGGCGCTTGCTCGCCGGTCGGGCGGCCTGACGCTTGCCGGATGCCTTGCTGCCGGTGCGGCCCGAGGCGGCGGCCTGCCGGCCGCCCAGCGGGACCTGGATCAGCTGGCCGACCCTGAGGCTGGTGGGCGCGATGCCGGGGTTCGCCGCCTGGATCCGGCCGGCGTCGCCGCCGAAGCGCCGGGCGATGGCACTGTAGGTGTCCCCCGGGCGTACCCGGTAGCGGTAGGGGCCCCCGGAGGGGGCCCGCTCGTCGCGTCCGGGGACAAGGAGTCGCTGGCCCACGGCCAGGCGCCGGGCATCGACCCCGGGGTTGAAGCGCTCCAGGCGCACCAGGGGCACTTCGGCGCGACGGGCGATCTCGCCCAGGGTGTCGCCACGCTGGATGGTGATCCATTCGCCGGCGATCGCTTCACCCGTTCGGCCCTCGCCCCCGCGGCCGGCGCAGCCGGCCAGCAGCAGCGCCAGGCCGAGCAGCAGGGTCAGCGCGATGAGTCGAGACGGCGATCCTTGTCCTGCCACAGGGCGTTGAGCCATGACTGGAAGCGTTCCTTGTAGTCCGTGTCGTCGTGATAGTCGCCCTCGAGCATCCAGGCCGGGACCGCCAGGCGCCGGGCCTCCAGCCACACCCGTCCCTCGCGGCCGCAGAGGAAGCCCCAGAAGCTGGGGTCGGGGTTCTCGTAGTGCAGGGTGACATCCAGGATGCCGCCAAGGCGGTCGCCGAGCAGGCTCACCACCTGGGCGATGCCGCCGGCGCGAGGTCTCAGCAGGTGGCGATAGGGGGCGTCCTGGGCGGCCTGCTTGGCGGGGGTGAAGCGGGTGCCCTCGACGAAGTTGTAGATGGCGATGGGGCGTTCCCGTGCGTGGCGGCACATGCGCTCGGTCGCCTCGCGGTCGCGGCGCGCCAGCTGGGGGTTGCGCTCGCGCTGCTCGCGCGTCAGGCGTCGCAGCATGGGAAACTCCATGGCCCAGAAGGCCAGGCCGACGATCGGGATCCAGATCAGCTGGCGCTTTACGAAGAAGTGGGGCATGGGAATGCGCCGGTGCAGGGCGAAGAACAGCAGGAAGATGTCGGTCCAGCTGCGATGGTTCGATAGCACCAGCCACCACTGGTCGCGGGAGAGCCCCTCGGGCAGGGCCATCTCCAGGCGAGGCCTCAGCCAGCGACGCATCCACCAGAGGTTGCTGCCCACCCAGTTGAGCGCGACCCGGTTGAGGGCCGTCAGCACACGGCGGCGCAGCCGCCGCCCCGGGGTCACCAGCTTGACCAGGGTGAGCAGGATCAGCGGGACCCCCCAGGCGAGGGTGGTGAGTGTCAGCAGCAGGATGCTGACGAGCCCCCTGAGGGTCGACATGCCTGTCTCCTCGGCCGGATTCACGAGCCGCCCATGCTAATGGATCGGCCGCGGGCTGCCCAGCGGTCGGGGTCAACGGCCCGCGGCGAGGCCCGGGGTGCGGATGGTCTCGGCGAGCACCTCCTTGAGCGCCAGGGCGGCCACCGACAGCTCGTGGGTATTCCAGGTCAGCACGCCGACGTCGCGTTCGATCACCGGGTCATCGAGGGGCACGCAGACGGCGCCGAGCTCCTGCATCTGGTCGATGCACAGCGAGGGGACCGCGCTGACGCCCAGGCCGCTGGCCACCATGCGTCCCACGGTGGCCAGCTGGTGGCACTCGAAGGCGGCGGGCAGGGTCAGGCCGCGACTCTCCAGCGCCTGTTCGAGCAGCCGGCGCACCATGGAGGGGCGTTGCAGGGCGATGAAGTCGCGGGTCATCAGCGTCGGCCAGCCGAGCCGCGAGCGCCCGGCGAGGCGCGATTCGGCCGGCACCACGGCAACGAAGCGGTCGCGAAACAGGGGGGTGAAGGAGAGGCTGCCGGTGGCTTCCGGTTCGAACACCAGCCCCAGCTCCACCTGACGGGCGCGCACCATCTCGATCACCTGCTCGTTGATCACGTCATGGACCGTGACGTTGACCCGCGGATGGCGCTGGCGGAAGACGCGCAGGGCAGGGGGCAACAGGTTGCTGGCAAAGGAGGGCATGGTGGCCACCGCCAGGCGGCCCAGCTGCAGGGTGAAGCGCTGGCGCAGCAGCTCCTCGGTGTTGTCCCACTCGGCGATCAGTCGCTTGGCCAGGGGTACCAGCGACTCCCCCTCCGGGGTAAGCCGCACGCTGCGGGTGCTGCGGATCAGCAGGCGACCGCCCAGGCTCTCCTCGAGTCCCTTGATCGCCAGGCTCAGGGCCGGCTGGGAGAGGTGAAGGTGCTCGCAGGCCTGGGTAAAGCTCAGGGTCCGGGCCACGGCGAGGAAGGCGCGCAGTTGCTTGACGGTCATGGCATGCTACCAAGGTCCAATTTATCAGCGAAACGGATCAATCAATAAATAAAACAAACTTAACAAATATATTGGCAGCGGCAACACTGGCCTGAGATTCTGCCCACTCACTCCACAACTCACTCCACAACTCACTCCACAGTTCACTCCACAACAACGCGAGGCGCCACTATGGCCGGATTCGACAAGCGTGTGTATTCCTACGAAGAGGCAATGGACGGCATCGAGAGCGGCATGACCGTGATCGCCGGCGGCTTCGGCCTCTGCGGCATCCCCGAGAACCTGATCGCCGAGATCAAGCGCCGCGGCGTTAAGGACCTGACGGTATGGTCCAACAACTGCGGTGTCGACGGCTTCGGCCTGGGCCTGCTGCTGGAGGACAAGCAGATCAGCCGGATCCATGCCTCCTACGTCGGCGAGAACGCGCTCTTCGAGCAGCAGATGCTCAACGACGAGATCGAGGTGGTCCTGACGCCCCAGGGTACCCTGGCGGAGAAGATGCGTGCCGGCGGCGCCGGTATCCCGGCCTTCTATACCGCCACCGGCTACGGCACGCCGATCGGCGAGGGCAAGGAGGTGCGCGAGTTCAACGGCCGCCACTATATCCTCGAGGAGTCGGTGGTGGGCGATTTCGCCATCGTCAAGGGCTGGAAGGCAGACCGCTACGGCAACGTCGTCTATCGCGACACCGCCCAGAACTTCAACCCCCTGGCCGCCACCGCGGGCAAGATCACCGTGGTCGAGGTCGAGGAGATCGTCGAGCCCGGCGAGCTCAAGCCCGACCAGATCCATACCCCGGGGATCTACGTCGACCGCATCATCCAGGGCACCTTCGAGAAGCGCATCGAGAAGCGCACCGTGCGCGAGGGCTGAGCCCCGCCGCTTTTCCACGACCGCTTCTCCACCGACCACAAGAGGCAACAAGATGGCACTGACTCGCGAACAGATGGCAATGCGCGTGGCGCGCGAACTCGAGGACGGCTTCTACGTCAACCTGGGCATCGGCATCCCGACGCTGGTGGCCAACTACATCCCGGACGGCATCGACGTGATGCTGCAGTCCGAGAACGGCCTGCTGGGCATGGGGCGCTTCCCTACCGAGGAGGAGGTCGACCCGGACATGATCAACGCCGGCAAGCAGACCGTCACCGCACGCCCGGGCGCGGCGATCTTCTCGTCGGCCGAATCCTTCGCCATGATCCGCGGCGGCCACGTGGACCTGACCGTGCTGGGGGCCTTCGAGGTCGACCAGAACGGCAACATCGCCTCCTGGATGATCCCCGGCAAGCTGATCAAGGGCATGGGCGGCGCCATGGACCTGGTGGCCGGCGCCGAGAACATCATCTGCACCATGACCCATGCCTCCAAGCACGGCGAGTCCAAGCTGCTCGAGTCCTGCAACCTGCCGCTGACCGGCGCGGGCTGCATCAACCGGGTGCTGACCGACCTCGCCTACCTGGAGATCAAGGATGGCGCCTTCCACCTCAAGGAGCGCGCCCCGGGCGTCTCCGTGGAGGAGATCAAGTCGCTGACCGCGGGCAAGCTCGTGGTGCCCGACCACGTCCCGGAGATGACCTTCGAGGCCTGATCCCGCCATTGTCGGCAAGGCCTGCGGCCCGGACTCCTGTCCGGGCCGCTTTCGTAAGGGGCATCGAGTGTCGAAAAACTGACCATTCCGCGTCGAGCCCCCTGGCCTCCCGCCCGGGACGCCCTTCCAGGGAGATGATGCACAGCGTTATCCACAGATTCTGTGGATGACCGGGGTCAGGAGAGCTCGCAGCGGGTGTGGTGGGGGAGCAGGAGCTCGGCGGCGCGCTCCTGGTTGGCGCTGACCTGCTTCTGGACGAGGGCGAGCCCGCCGAGGCCGACGCGATGCTCGTCGCCTTCGGCGAAGGCCAGGCGCCGGGAGCTGGTGGCGTAGAAGCGGTAGTCGAGCAGCGGCGAGACGGGAAAGAGGCCGTGGTGGCGGTCGCTGCTGCCGGCGAGGCCGGCCTGGCGCAGCTGGCCGTCGAGCGTGACGATGTCGTGCCCCAGGCGCTGGCAGTCGAAGCCGGCGTGATGCATCCGTGGCCCCATCACCGAAAGCCAGCCGGCCAGCGGGTGGGCCTGCTGCAGGGCCAGATAGGTGTCCCAGTCGGGCATCGGCCAGGGGCGACCGTGGCAGAGCAGCGCCTGGCTGCGGGCCTCGCGGGGGTCGGCGTTGCCGACCAGCTGCTGGAGACGCTCGCGGGGCTGGCGCGAGAGGGTGCCGAGCTGGAGCTCGGCGAGCAGCACCCAGGCGCCGTCGTCCGGCGCGGTGAACAGGGTGGCAAGCAGGCCGCGATCGGCCATGGCGTAGCGCTGGTGCGGCCGATAGCCGTAGCGCACCAGGGTCGGCAGCAGGGCCTCCATGGCCCAGGGGCCATGGTTCAGGGTCAGGATTGCCAGGTACTCCGCCGGCGCCTCCACGGGCCAGAGCCGCAGTCCGCCCACGTCCGGATGCTGGTGGATATAGTCCAGCCACAGCTGCTGGACGAACTCTTCCCGTTGCATCGTGCCTTGTCCCTCTGTCGTGATGCCCTGTGCGCCTGCACGCCGCCAGTATAGGCAGCGGGTCCGCAGTGGCATTCAACGCGGGGAAGACGCTCGTCGTGGCGGGATCATCCCGGGCCCAGGCAGGCGAGGGTGCCGCGGGCCATCTCGCCCTCCTCGTCGGTGGGGATCACGGCCACGGCCGGACCTCGCCCGGCGTCGATGCGCAGGGCATGGCGGTCATTGGCGGGTGGGTCGAGGCGGATGCCGAGCCATTCCATGGCATGGAGGGTACGGGCACGAATCTCGGTGGCGTGCTCGCCGATGCCGCCGGTGAAGACCAGCGCATCGAGCCCACCGAGCAGTGCCACCAGGGCGCCGATCTCTCCCAGCAGCCGGTCGATGAACAGCGCCACCGCCTCCTCGGCACTGGGCGATGGGCTGGCCAGCAGGTCACGCATGTCGGCGGAGACCCCCGAGACACCGAGCAGGCCGCTGTCGTGGTAGAGCATCCGCTCCACCTCGGCGACGCTCATGCCCCGCTGCTGCTGCAGGTAGAGCACC
Organism: Halomonas sp. CKK8; assembly: GCF_029625235.1. Lineage (NCBI taxonomy): Bacteria > Pseudomonadati > Pseudomonadota > Gammaproteobacteria > Oceanospirillales > Halomonadaceae > Halomonas > Halomonas sp. CKK8. The sequence goes on from NZ_CP121193.1 coordinate 1,918,975, forward strand.
ACGCCGGGATCGAGGCGGCCGCAGCGGCTGCCCATCATCATGCCGTCGAGCGCCGTGAAGCCCATCGAGGTCGCCACGCTCTGGCCGTTCTCCAGTGCGCAGAGGCTGCACCCCTGGCCCAGATGGGCCACCACCACCCTGCCGCGTGCGGCTGCCTCACCGACCACGATCGGCAGCTGCCGGGCCACGTGGGCATAGGAGAGACCGTGGAAGCCATAGCGCAGCACCCCCTCGTCCGCGAGATGCCGCGGCAGGGCGAAGAGCTGGCGGATCCGCGGCTGGGTGCGGTGGAAGGCGGTGTCGAAACAGGCGACCTGGGGCAGCCTCGGGTGGCGTGACAGCAGGTCGCGAATGATCGCCAGTGACTGGGGCTGGTGCAGGGGGGCCAGGGGCTCCAGGCGTTCCAGGTAGGCCAGGCGGTCGGCATCCAGGCGGACCGGCTCGGCCAGCCGGGTGCCGCCGTGGACCACCCGGTGGCCGACACCCACGAGCCCCCCGAGGTCGAGATGGGTGCCCAGCCAGTCGAGCAGCGCCTCGGCCACGGCGGCGTGGCCGCTCTCCGCCGGTAGGAAGCCGCCGGTATCGAGATCGCCGCTGAACAGCCGCAGCGCCGGGGCCTCGCCGATGCGCTCCACCACCCCGCGCAGCTCGCACGCCGCCTCCTCGTAGAGGCCGAACTTGAGGGTCGCCGAGCCGGCATTGAGCACCAGGACCCGGCTCATGGCACGGACGCCTCGCCCTGACGGCGCACCAGCAGCTGGGCCAGGGCGGCGGAGGCCAACCGCGTCTCCACGTCGTCGGCGCGGCTGGTGAGCATGATCGGCACCCGGGCGCCGGCCACCAGCCCCGCGGCCTGGGCGCCAGCCAGATGGATCAGCAGCTTGGCGACCATGTTGGCGGCCTCGAGGTCCGGGGCGATCAGGATGTCGGCCTGGCCGGCCACCGCTGAGTCGAGTCCCTTCTGCCGGGCGGCGCTCAGGGAGACGGCGTTGTCGATGGCCAGCGGGCCGTCGAGCACGCCGCCCTCGATCTGGCCGCGCTCGGCCATCTTGCACAGCGCCGCGGCCTCGATGGTGGAGGGCAGGGTGGCGCGCACCGTCTCCACCGCCGAGAGCACGGCCACCCGCGGTCGGTCGATGCCGATGGCGCGGGCCAGGTCGATGGCGTTCTGGATGATGTCGGCCTTGGTGGCCAGGTCCGGCGCGATGTGCAGGGCGGCATCGGAGATCAGCAGCGGGCGGGGGTAGCTGGGGACGTCCAGGGCATAGACATGGCTCATCTGGCGTTCGGTACGCAGTCCTGCCTGCCTGACGACCGCCGCGCTCATCAATTCATCGGTATGCAGGGCGCCCTTCATCAGCGCCTCCGCCTCCCCGTCGGCGGCGAGGCGCACGGCGCGCTCCGCCGAGGCATGGCTGTGGGGCGTGTCGATCAGCTGCAAGGCGTCGAGGCTCTCGCCCAGTGCCTCGGCGGCGGCCTCGATGCGGGCCCGGGGGCCGACCAGCAGCGGCTCGATCAGCCCCTCGCGCCAGGCGGCCAGGGCTCCTGCCAGCGACGGCGCGTCGCAGGGGTGGACCACCGCGGTGCGCAGTGGCGACAGGTCGCGGGTGGCCTCGATGAGCCGGCGATGCTGGGCACCGGTCTGGTGCCAGTGGCGGTCGGGGTCTGGCGCGGTCAGGGGACGGTCCATGGGCGGCTCCAGGCAGGGGGCTGCTCCAAGGGTAGCACCGCCGGGGACGACGACGCCGCCTCCCGGGCAGGATGGCGGCGTCAGGGGGCGACGAGGGCCTGGCGGCTCAGCCCGAGACGGTCAGCAGGGCCTGGTCACGCACGTAGCGGTCGAACTCGGTGAAGCCGCCGACATGGGTCTGGTCGACGAAGATCTGCGGCACGGTATGCACCGGCTTGCCGATGGTCTTCTCCATGTCGGCCTTGGTGATGCCTTCGGCATGGATATCGACATAGCGGTGACCCTCGATGGCCCCGGCACTCTCCAGCCGGGCGGCAAGGGCCTTGGCTCGGTCGCAGAAGGGGCAGGCGGGGCGACCGAAGATGACGACGAACATGCAGCGACTCCTTGCACGTCAGGGTGCGTAAAGAGGGAACCGGGGAAAAGGCCGAATAGTGTGACGGAATTGGCGGCGATCCGCCAATAGTCGCCGCCTTGTGCGGTGATCGCGCCGCCCTATGGCCTGCGCCATTCAGGGCTCGACCTCCCCGGCATCGGCCCGGCGCAGCAGGGCGCCCAGTGCGTCATGGATGCCGGGACTGGTGACCAGCAGGTTCTCGCCGTAGAGGTCCTCGGGAATCCCCGCCGGCCCGGGATAGAGGTGGCCGGTGCGGGCGCCCGCCTCCCGGGCGATCAGCCAGCCGGCGGCGCAATCCCAGGGGGAGACGCTCTCGTAGTAGGCATCGAGTCGGCCGCAGGCCACGTCGCACAGGTCCAGGGCCGCCGAGCCGTTGCGACGCACGTCCTGGCAGTGGGCCAGCACGGCGGTGAGGCGACGCAGCAGCGGCGGGCGGCTGTCGCGGCGGTAGGGGAAGCCGGTCCCCACCAGGGCATGGGCCATGTCGCTGGTGCGGCTGGCATGGATCGCCTCGCCGTTGCGCCAGGCCCCCTGGCCGTCGAGCGCGGTGAAGGTCTCGCCCAGGAAGGGGGCATGCACCACGCCCAGGCGGGTGCGGCCCTGGCTGGCCCAGCCGATGGAGACCGCCACATGGCGCAGGCCATGGGCGAAGTTGACCGTGCCGTCGATGGGATCCACCACCCACAGCGCCCGGGGGCTGGCCAGCACCTCGCGATCCGGGGCCAGTTCCTCGCTGAGGCGCGCTTCCCCGGCGAAGTGTTGCTCGAGACGCTCGCCGATACGCGTGTCCACCTCGACGTCGGTATCGGTGACCAGCTCGTGGCCATGCTTGTAGCGATGGCCGAAGACCTGGCGTTCACGGGCCTCGACGATCATCCGGCCGGCCTCGTGGGCGATGTCGACGGCGATCTCCAGTCGCTGGGCGGGGGTCATGGCAGCTCCTCGGCAGGGGAATCGGCCGTTCATGCTAGCAGCTCGGCCTGCCCCTGCCGAATGCCTGCCGCGGCGGCTATACTGGCGCCCCCGTCGCCCTGGAGGACACCATGCAGGCCCTGACCGCCAACCAGTATGCCCGGCTGCGCCAGCTGGCCGAGGCCTGGCGCCACCGCCACCTCAAGGCCGCCAAGCGCGAGCCCCGCTTCAATCCGCGACTGGGCGTGGATGCCCTCTGCTTCCAGCCCCATTCGCTCGAGGATGGCCGCCGCGGGCTGCTCGGGGCCCTGGTCACGCCCATCTCGCTCTCGCTCGCCCTGGCCCTCGACGAACCGGCCGCGCCGCGGCCTGCCGCGGCGCAGCTGACGCTGGCGCTGCCCTCGGGACGCTACCCCTTCGTGCTCGAATCCCTGGGCGAGACGGACTGGTGGTGGCGCTGCGAGCTGCTCGACGACCTCTCCGACGTCGGCTCCCTGCAGGAGGGCAGCCGCCTCGCCCAGCAGCTGATGGAGCGGGTCATGACACCGGAGCCACCGGCCGGCTGAGCGGATGACGCGCTGCGTCATCCGCCTTATGCTGGTGGCGGAGATCGACCATGTCACCCCGGGCCCATGAGGGGCCTGCCCGGTGCCGCCCCGGCCCGGTTCACAGGACAGAGGAGTCACGCATGACCGCCAACGCTTCCACCCCCCGCGTCGCCCTGGTCACCGGCACCAGCAGCGGCATCGGCGAGGCCGTGGTTCGCCATTTCTGCGAGCAGGGCCACCAGGTGCTGGCCGTGGACTTCAACCCGGCAGGCAAGGAGGTCGCCGAGCAGGCGGGTGCCGCCTTCTTCCAGGCCGACCTCACCGACGGCGAGGCCTGCAAGGCGGCGGTGGCCGAGGCGGTCAAGCGCTTCGGGCGTGTCGACATCCTGGTCAACAACGCCGGCATCCAGCATGTCTCGCCCATCGAAGAGTTCCCTGAGGACAAGTGGCGCCAGATCATCGACCTGATGCTCACGGCACCCTTCCTGCTCACCCAGGCCGCCTGGCCCTCCATGCGCGAGAACGGCTGGGGGCGCATCGTCAACATCGCCTCGGTCCATGCCCAGGTGGCCTCGCCGGGCAAGTCGGCCTACATCAGCGCCAAGCACGGCATGATCGGCCTGACCAAGACCGCGGCGCTGGAGGGCGGCAGCCAGGGCATCACGGCCAATGCCATCTGTCCCGCCTACGTCAAGACCCCGCTGGTCGACAACCAGATCGCCGACCAGGCGAGGATGCACGGCATGGAGGAGCAGGAGGTGATCGAGAAGATCATGCTCAAGAACGCGGCCGTGAAGCGTCTCATCGAGCCCGCCGAGGTGGCCGAGCTGGTCGGTTACCTGGCCTCCGATCTCGCCGGGGCCGTCACCGGCGCGAGCTGGAACATCGACCTGGGCTGGACGGCCCAATAACAGCGCCGAGCTACAAGCGCCGAGCCACAAGCAAACCCCGAGGCCGTGGCCTCGGGGTTTGCGACTGTTCGCCGGTATCACTTCCTGGCCGCTTGGCCGCTTGGCCGCTTGGCCGCTTGCAGCTTTAGCGCCTCACCGGCCGCTTCTGCAGCTTGCGCTGCAGGGTGCGGCGGTGCATCCCCAGGGCGCGGGCGGTGGCGGAGATGTTGCCGTCGTGCTCCTGCAGCACCTTCTGGATGTGCTCCCAGGTGATCCGGTTGATCGACGGCGGGTTGTCGGCCACCTCGGTCTCCGGGTCGCCCTCCGCCCGCGACAGTGCCATCAGTACCTCGTCGGCATCCGCCGGCTTGCAGAGGTAGTTCACCGCCCCCAGCTTGATCGCCTCCACCGCGGTGGCGATGCTCGAGTAGCCGGTCAGCACCACCACTCGGCACTCCGGCACGATCTCCAGCAGCTCCGGCAGCAGCTTCAGCCCCGACTCGTGCTCCAGCTTGAGGTCCAGGGTGGCCAGCTGGGGCTGGTGGCGCCGCGCCAGGCTGAGGGCCTGGGTTGCGTCATGGGCCACCAGCACCTCGAAGCCCCGGCGGCTCAGGGCACGGTCGAGCACGTGGCAGAACATCTCGTCGTCGTCGATGATCAGCAGGCGTTCGGCGGTCTCTTGCATGTTGTCCTCGCAGGGGTCACGGGGGCCGGCAACCGTCGGGCGTCAGGGCTCGGGCTGGCTGCGCGGCAGGGTCACCTCGGTCAGGGTGCCGCCCTCGGGGTGATTGTACAGGCTCACGCCGCCCCCGAAGCGGTTGATGGTGGCGTGGGTCAGGAACAGCCCGATGCCCAGCCCCTTGCTCTTGGTGGAGACGAAGGTCTCGCCCAGCTGGTCGGCGATGGACATCGCCACGCCGGGACCGTGGTCGCGGATGTCGATGACCACCTCGTCGCTGTTCCAGTCGAGTCGGATGGTGACGTCGTCCGGGTTGGCATCGGCGGCGTTGTTGAGCAGGTTGGTCAGGGCCTGGTCGAGGGTGGCATCCACCGCCAGCCAGGGATGGCCGCGTCGCGCGGCGACCTCCAGGTGGTGGCTGACATCGGGGCGCAGCACCAGCCAGCGCTGGACCACCCCGGCCAGCCAGACCTGGGCATCGTGTACCTCCGGCTCGGCCATGCGTCGGCGATCGGCACTCTCCACCAGGTGGCGCAGCCGCGACTTGCAGGTGTCGACCTGCTGGCGCAGCAGCTCGATGTCCCGGGTCAGCGCCGGGTGGTCCCTGGCATCCTCGCGCATCTCGCTGAGCAGCACCGCCATGGTCGAGAGTGGCGTGCCCAGCTCGTGGGCGGTGCCTGCCGCCTGGGTGGCCACGGCCAGCACCTGCTCGTTGCGCAGGGCGGCCTCGCGGGTGCGCGAGAGTGCCTGGTCGCGACTGCGCAGGGCGCGGGCCATCTTGTAGATGAAGAAGGTGACCAGCCCTGCCGAGAGGCCGAAGTTGAGCCACATGCCGAGCACGTGAAGGCTGAGGGTCGCTCCCCCGTGGCCCTGGGCGAATTGCGGGACCGGCTGATAGACCACCATCAGGAAGCTGTAGGCGGCCATGGAGGCGGCGGCGATCACCCAGGCGTGCCGCCAGGGGAGGGTCGCCGCGGCGATGGTCACCGGCACCAGGTAGTAGTTGATGAAGGGGTTGTGGGAGCCGCCGGTGAAGTAGAACAGCAGCGTCAGGCCCGTCACGTCGATCAGCAGATGGACCAGGTACTCGGCGTGGGTCACTGCCCGGGGGCGGCCCATGCGCCACCAGGTGGCGATGTTGATCGCCCCCATGGCGACGATCACCGCGATCACCGCGGGTACCTGCAGCGAGAAGCCCAGCAGTTCGATGCCGATGATGATCGCGGCCAGGAAGCCGGTCCAGGTGATGCCGCGCACGATGGTCAGCCGCACCAGGTTGCGGTTGGGCGTGGAGAGCGGCAGGGGCAGGGCGGCTGGCATGGCGACTCCGTGGGATGCGTCGGCCCGATGATACCCGATCCGGGGGACGCTGTGGCCGGGTATCCCCCCTGAGGCACAGTGTCGCCCATCGGCAACGGGCGCCGACAATCGCAGGTCGATGGCGGTATATTGGGGCCTGTTGATATGACCGGTGGACCCCAGCCCGATGCTCAGACGCCTGCTTCCCCTGCTGATCCTGGCCCTCGGCGTGGCGGCCTTCCTGTGGCTGCGGGCCACCCGGCCGGAGAGTGCCAGTGTCACACCGGAGGAGCGCAGCTGGCGGGTCGAGACCCTGGTGGCCGCGCCCGGCCGCCATGCCCCGGTCCTGCCGCTCTATGGCGAGGTGACGGCCCCCGAGATGCTCACTGTCACCGCGCCACTGGCCGGACGTATCGCCGAGCGACCGGTGCGCGAGGGGCAGCGGGTCGCCCGCGGCGAGCTGCTGGTGGCCCTGGACGAGGCTGACATCCGTCCCCCGCTGGCCCAGGCCGAGGCCGAGGTGGCCGATCGCCGGGCCCAGCTTTCGAGCGAACAGGTGCGCCACGACAGCGACCTCGCCACCCTGGAGCGCGAGCGGGAGCTGCTCGAGACCGCCCGTCGCCAGCTCGAGCGCACCCGCTCCCTGGTGGGGCGCAACCTCGCCTCCCAGTCCGATCTGGATGCGGCCCGCAACGAGCTCGCCCGGGCCCAGGTGACGGTGGCGGCCAGGGAGCGCGCCATCGCCGAGCATCCCGCCCGCCTCGCTGCCCTGGAGGCCGGCCTGGCGCGCGCCACGGCCGCCCTGGCCGCCACCCGTCGCGATGCCGACCGCAGCCGCGTGGAGGCACCCTTCGACGGCATCGTCACGCGCATCCGAGTGGCCCCGGGCGACCAGGTGGCCGCCCGCAGCGAGCTGCTCAGCGTCTATCCGGAGGAGGGGCTGGAGCTGCGGGCGCGCATCACCCGGCGTCACCAGGCCGAGCTGCTCGAGGCCCTGTCCCGCGGGGAGCACCTGGTGGCCACCGGCGACGAGGGGGCCCGCCTGGTACTGGAGGGGCTGGCCGGGGAGGGCGACCCGGCCGGCACCGAGGCGATCTTCCGCCTCGAGACCGGCGGGACAGCGTTGCGTCCCGGCAGCCTGCTCGCCGTGTCGCTGGCCCGCCCGGCGATCACGGACAGCCTGGCGGTGCCCTACAGCGCGCTCTACGGCAACGATGCCCTCTACGTGATGGGCGAGGAGGGCCGGATGCGTCGCCTGGCGGTGACCCGTCACGGCGAGGTGCTCCGCGACGACGGGGAGCGCTGGGCACTGGTCAGCGGCGAGGCCCTCGCCGAGGGCGACCGGGTGATCACCACCCACCTGCCCAATGCCATCCATGGCCTGCGGGTCGAGGCCGCCGATGCCGGTGACGAGGGGCGGCCATGAGCCGACGGCGCGGCCTGATCGGCTTCTTTGTCCACCACCGGGTCGCCGCCAACCTGGTCATGCTGATGATGCTGCTTGGCGGAGTACTGGGCCTGTCGCGCATGAACATCCAGTTCTTCCCCACCTTCGCCCTGGACGTGGTCAGCGTACGCACGGTATGGAGCGGCGCCTCGGCGGAGGACATCGAGCAGGGCATCACCGTGCCCCTCGAGCAGCGGCTGCGCAGCCTCGATGGCCTCAAGCGGATGACCTCCACCTCGGCCCAGGGGGTCTCCAGCATCACCCTGGAGTTCCACGAGGGCAGCGACCCGATCCTGGCCCTGGACGACGTTCGCCAGCAGGTCGACGAGTTCACCAACCTGCCGGCTGACGCCGAAGTGCCGCGGGTCGCCCGGGCCGCCCGCTACGAGCCGGTGGCCCGGCTGCTGGTGCATGGCGAGGTGAACCACGACGAACTGCGCCATCTGGCCAACCGCTTCGAGGATCAGCTGCTGCAGCGGGGCATCGACCGGGTCGAGATCAGCGGCCTGCCCGAGCAGCAGATCAGCATCGAGGTGCCCGCGGAGCGACTCCAGGGGCTGCAGCTGAGCCTCGCCCAGATCGCCGAGCGTATCGAGGGCATGTCCCGGGACCTGCCGGCGGGGCTGCTCGGCCAGCAGGACAGCACCCGTGAGCTGCGGGCCGTGGAACAGCGCCGCGACGAGCGCGCCTTCGCCGACCTGCCGGTGCTCAGCGGCGAACGGGTGCAGCTGCGGCTGGGCGACATCGCCACCATTCGCCAGGAGTCCCGCGAGCAACAGGTGACCCTGAGCCGCGACGGCCATCCGGCGGTGGAGCTGATGCTGCAGCGAAGCGAGGACGGCAACTCCCTGGCCGCCGCCGAGGTGCTGGGGAACTGGCTGGCCGAGACCCGTCCCCAGCTGCCGCCCAGCGTGTCGCTCGAGGTCCACGACCAGACCTGGCAGTTGATCGCCGACCGTATCGGGCTGCTGATCAGCAACGGCCTCGGTGGCCTGGTGCTGGTCCTGCTGCTGCTCTACTTCTTCCTGCCCGCCCGGGTGGCACTGTGGGTGGCCATCGGCATCCCCACGGCCTTCATGGCGGCCATGGCGGTGTTCTGGGGCATCGGCGGGTCGATCAACATGATGTCGCTGTTCGCGCTGATCATGGCCCTGGGGGTGATCGTCGATGACGCCATCGTGGTGGGCGAGGACGCCGACGCCCACTTCCGCATGGGAGAGCCCGCCCGTCACGCCTCCGAGGGGGCGGCCAGGCGCATGTTCTGGCCGGTACTGGCCTCGTCGCTGACCACGGTGGCCGCCTTCATGCCGCTGCTGCTGGTGGGGGGCGTGATCGGCAACATCCTCGGCGACATCCCGGTGATCATGATCTGCGTGCTCATCGCCTCGCTGCTGGAGTGCTTCGTCGTGCTGCCCGCCCACCTGCGCAACGCCTTCGTGCCGGGCCGAACGCCGCGACGCCATCCGTTGTCGCGGCCGCGCGAGCGCTTCGAGGCGGCCTTCGAGCGCTTCCGCGAGGGGCCCTTCCGGCGCTTCTCGGCACTGACCCTGCGCCATCGTGGCGCCACCCTGGCCTCGGCCGTGGCGGTGGTGCTCTTCACCCTGGGCCTGCTGGCCGGCGGGCGCCTGGCGTTCAACTTCTTCCCCACGCCCGAGCCCAACGTGCTCTACGCCAATGCCAGCTTCGTGGCGGGGACCGACAGCGCGCGCGTCGATGAGCTGCTGGCGCGCCTGCAGGCGGCCCTGGAGGAGACCGAGCAGGCCCTGGGGGGCAACCTGGTCCAGCATGCCGTGACCCGCCATGGGGCGACGCTCGCCAGCGGCATGCAGGCGCGCAGCGGCGACAACCTCGGCTCGATGATGGTGGAGCTCACCCCCTCGGACGACCGCGACGTGCGCAATGCCGAGTTCATCCGCGCCTGGCGCTCGCGCCTCGCCGAACCGGCGGGGCTGGAGAACCTGACCATCAACGAGCGTGCCGCGGGCCCGCCGGGCAAGGACGTCAACATCCGACTGACCGGCGAGGAGGCCGGTGCCCTCAAGGCCGCCGCCGAGTCGCTCTCCCGTTCGCTGCGCGAGCTGCCCGGCGTGCTCGACACCGAGGACGACATGCCTTGGGGGCGAGAACAGCTGATCTACCGGGTCAACGCCCGGGGGGAAGCCCTGGGGCTGACCACGGCCGATCTCGGCCGGCAGCTCAGGGACGCCTTCGACGGTCGGCTGGTGCAGATCTACCAGGACGGCGCCGACGAGATCGAGGTGCGGGTATTGCTGCCCCGGGCACAGCGCGAGCGGCTCGCGACCCTGTCGCGGCTCAGCGTGCGCGTCCCCGACGGGCGCTTCGTCCCGCTCGACCAGGTCATCGCCCTGGATCACCGCCAGGGCTTCGAGGCGCTGCGCCATGCCGACGGTCGCCTGGCGGTGGAGGTCACCGCCGAGCTCGATACCGAGATGACCTCCGCCGAGCGCGTGCTCGATGCCGTCTCCGCGGAGGTGCTGCCGAGCCTGGCCAGCACCCACCGCCTGCGCTACAGCTTCGAGGGGCGCGCCGCCGACCAGCGCGAGACCTTCGCCGACATGCGCACCGGGCTGATGATCGGCCTGGGGCTGATGTACGTGGTGCTGGCCTGGGTCTTCGCCTCCTGGAGCCTGCCGCTGATCGTCATGGCGATCATCCCGCTGGCGCTGGTGGGGGCCCTGCTGGGGCACTGGCTGCTGGGACTCGACCTGACCATGCTCTCGCTGTTCGGGCTCTTCGGCCTCTCGGGCATCGTGGTCAACAACGCCATCATCCTGGTGGCCTTCTATCGCCATCAGCGCCACCAGGGGCTGGCCATCGAGGCGGCACTCAACGAGGCGGTGGTGCAGCGCGTGCGCGCCGTGCTGCTCACCTCATTGACCACCATCGGCGGCCTTTTGCCGCTGCTCTTCGAGACCTCGCTGCAGGCGCAGTTCCTGATCCCCATGGCGGTCTCCATCGCCTTCGGCCTGGCCTTCTCGACCCTGCTGGTGCTCGCGGTGATCCCGGTGCTGCTCAGCTACCTGGAGCGGCTACGCGAGCGGCTCGGGCGCAGCGAGGACGTGCCCACCGGGCAGCAGCGGACATGAGCCGGGGCTAGACTGTCAGCGTGGACTTCGCTGCGTTCACCTGGAGGTGCCTTCATGACGACCCCCCTTGCCTGTGTCCGTGGACTCGCCCGGCGACTGGACGACCGCGCCAGCGACCATGACGCCTTGCTGGAACGGGTCGGCGAGCGGCCCTTCGTGCTGCTCGGCGAGGCCTCCCACGGCACGGCCGAGTTCTATCGCCTGCGCGCGGCGATCAGCCGGCGGCTGGTCGAGGAGAAGGGCTTCGAGGCGGTGCTGGTGGAGGCCGACTGGCCCGATGCCCTGCGCCTCGACCGCTACGTGCGTGGCGGGGGCGAGGACTCCCTGGACGGGGCCTTCGCGGACTTCCAGCGTTTCCCCCACTGGATGTGGTGCAACCATGAGGTGCGCGACTTCATTGCCTGGCTGCGCCGGCACAATGCCCGCCAGCCGCTGGCAACGAAGGTCGGCTTCCACGGCATGGACCTCTACAGCCTGCACCGATCGGCCGAGGCGGTGATCGACTACCTGGCGCGGGTCGATCCCGAGCAGGCCGAGGTCGCCCGCCGGGGCTATGCCTGTCTCGACCATCGCGGCGACCCCTTCCACTACGGGCGCAACGTGGCCTTCGGCCTGAGCCCCTCCTGCGAGCGGACGGCCGTGGGCTTGCAGGTCCGGTTGAGGGAGCGGGCCCCTGACTACCTCGAGGCGGACGGTCGCCGCGCCGTCGACGCGCAATTCTTCGCCGAGCAGAACGCCCGGGTGGTGGTCAATGCCGAGGCCTACTATCGGGCCATGTTCGGCGCCCGGGTCGATACCTGGAACCTGCGTGACGGGCACATGACCGAGACCCTCGCCGAACTGCATGACCACCTGCGCCAACAGGGGGGAGCCGGCAAGGTGGTGGTCTGGGCCCACAACTCGCACCTGGGTGACGCCCGAGCCACCGAGATGGGCTGGCGCCAGGGACAGCACAACGTCGGCCAGCTGGCGCGACAGCGCTTCGGGCACGAGCGGGTGGTGCTGGTGGGCTTCACCACCCATACCGGCCATGTCACGGCCGCCCGTGACTGGGATGGGCCCGCCGAGCATCGTTGGGTGCGGCCCTCGCTCGAGGGCAGCGTCGAGCGGCTCTTCCACCAGAGTGGTCGCGACCGCTTCTACCTGCCCCTCTCGCCGGCGAGGGCTGAGCCCCTGAAGGAGAGCCTGCTGGAGCGGGCGATCGGGGTGATCTATCGGCCCGAGACGGAGCGGGGCAGCCACTATTTCCAGGCCTGCCTGGCCGAGCAGTTCGATGCGCTCTACCACCTGGACGAGACCACGGCCGTCGAGCCGCTGGAACCGGGATCGAGCTGGCAGCGCGAGGCGATCCCCGACACCTATCCCTTCGGGGTCTGAGGCGCGCTGGCCGTTCGCGGCTCGGCGGGCAGCGACGGCTTCATCGGCGGGTACTCGTCGGCGGTGAGCGTCTCGCGCTCGAGCAGCAGGGCGGCGCCCGTCTCCAGGTCCTGGCGACGGGCGGCGAGGGTCTCACGGGCCAGGGCGTAGGCCTCGTCCACCAGCTGGCGCACCGCGAGGTCGATCTCCCGGGCGGTGGCCTCGGAGTAGTCATGTTGCTGGCTGGTGCCGTAGACGTCGCCCAGGAAGGCCTGACGGTCCTTCTCGTAGACCACCTGGCCGGCCTCGTCCGCCATGCCGAAACGGGTCGCCATGTCACGGGCGATCTCGGTGACCTTGGCCAGGTCGTCGGCGGCGCCGGTGGAGATCTCGTCGAAGATCAGCCGTTCGGCGGCGCGGCCGCCCATCAGCACCGCCATGCGGTATTTCAGGTCGCTGACGGTCTGCAGGAAGCGGTCCTCGGTGGGGCGCTGGATGGTGTAGCCCAGCGCGCCGACGCCGCGGGGGATGATCGAGACCTTGTGCACCGGGTCCATGCCCGGCAATGACGCGGCCACCAGGGCGTGGCCCATCTCGTGGTGGGCCACCACGGTCCGCTCGTGGTCGTTGAGCAGCCGGCTCTTCTTCTCGAGGCCGGCAACGATGCGCTCGATGGCATTGGTGAAGTCTTCCATGGCCACCTCCTCGCTGTCCCGGCGGGTGGCCAGCAGGGCGGCCTCGTTGACCAGGTTGGCGAGGTCGGCCCCGGTGAAGCCGGGGGTCAGCGAGGCGATATGGTCCAGGTCCACGTCGGCGGCCAGCGAGCGGATCCGGCCGATATGCACCTCGAGGATCTGCCGGCGGCCCTTGCGCTCGGGACGGTCGACCAGCACCTGGCGGTCGAAGCGGCCGGCGCGCAGCAGGGCAGGGTCGAGGATCTCCGGCCGGTTGGTGGCGGCGAGCAGCACGATGCCCGTGGAGGGGTCGAAGCCGTCGAGCTCGGAGAGCAGCTGGTTGAGCGTCTGCTCCTTCTCGTCCTGGCCGCTCATACCGCCCGGCCCCCGGGCCCGGCCCAGGGCGTCGAGCTCGTCGATGAAGATGATGCAGGGCTTGGCCTTGCCGGCCTGCTCGAAGAGGTCGCGGACCCGCGCGGCGCCGACCCCGACGAACATCTCGACGAACTCCGAGCCGGAGATGGAGAAGAAGGGCACCCAGGCTTCCCCCGCCACGGCCCTGGCCAGCAGCGTCTTGCCGGTGCCCGGCGGGCCGACCAGCAGGATGCCCTTGGGGATATGGGCGCCGAGCCGGCCGTAGCGCTCGGGGTCGCGCAGGAAGGCCACCACCTCCTGGAGCTCGTTCTTGGCCTCGTCGACCCCGGCGACGTCCTCGAAGGTGACCTTGGTGGAGGTCTCCACGTAGACCTTGGCCTTGGACTTGCCGATGGACATCATCCCGCCGATCCCGCCGCCGCCGGTCATCCGCCGGATCAGCAATGACCAGATCGCGAACAGCAGCACCAGCGGCAGGAACCAGGAGAGCAGGACTGTCAGGAAAGGGCTCTCCGGGCGGCCGTTGAAGGTGACGTCGTGCTGCGCCAGGCGGTCGGCCAGGTCGGGCGGGACGCGGTTGGTGGTGAAGGCGGTGCGTCCGTCGGGCTGCGGGGCGGTGAAGGTGCCGGTGAGGCGGTCGTCGCCGACCTGCACCTCGGCGATCCGTCCCTCCTCCAGCAGCCGGGTGAACTCCGAGTAGGGGATGGGTTCGGTGGTCTGCCAGTCGCGATAGACGCTCTGGAAGGTCAGGAAGAGCATCACGGCGATGATCAGATAGATCACGTTGAAGCGGTGATTGGGTTCCATGCCGGGTCCTCGTCCCGTGGCCGCGGAGGACATCGCGATGCCCCGATGATGGCCTTCAGTGTAGGCCAGGCTCGGCAGGCGGAATGGCCCCAGGGCATGCCGGCCCTTGAAGTCCCGCCTGGATCGCCGCATCTAGGAGGGAGTCGCATCGACACCATGGCATGAGAAGGAGATTCCATGAGCACCTCGACTTTGCCCAACCCCGGGCTCGGGACCTTCCGCCTCAAGGGCGACACCCTCAAGCGGGTGATCCACGAGGCCCTGGCGCTCGGGTTTCGCCATATCGACACCGCCCAGATGTACGACAACGAGCAGGACGTGGGCGCGGCCATCGCCGAGAGCGAGGTGCCCCGGGAGGAGGTCTTCCTCACCACCAAGGTGTGGCACGACCGCCTCGCGCCTGCGTCGCTCAAGGCCAGCGTGAGCGAGAGCCTGGAGAAGCTCGGCACCGACTACGTCGACCTGCTGCTGATCCACTGGCCCTCGCCGGACGATGCCGTGCCCATGGCCGACACCCTGACGGCCCTGCGCGAGGTGCAGCAGGCCGGCCAGGCACGCCACATCGGGGTCTCCAACTTCACCATCGCCCAGGTCGACCGGGCCCTGGAGATCCTCGGCCCGGAGGCGCTGCTGACCAACCAGATCGAGGTCCATCCGTTCCTGCAGAACCGCGAAGTGGTGGCGCACTGCCAGGCACGCGGCCTGACGGTGACCGGCTACATGCCGCTGGCCGTGGGCAAGGTGCTGGGCGACGAGACCCTGAAGGGCATCGCCGAGGCCCATGGCGTCACGCCCGCCCAGGTGGCCCTCGCCTGGACCCGGTCGCGCGGCGTGGTGAGCATCCCGTCGTCCACCCGTCGCGAGCACCTGGCGGGCAACCTGGCCGCCCTCGACCTTACCCTGGACGAGAACGAACTCGAGGCGATCGCCGGCCTGGATCGCGGCGAGCGCATCGCCGACCCGGACTTCGCCCCGGCCTGGGACTGATCCCGGCCCCTTCGAGAGGAGACGACATGGCTTCCACCGTACTGATCACCGGTGCCAACCGTGGGGTCGGGCTGGCGCTGGCGCGCCACTATTACCAGGCAGGCTGGCGGGTGATCGGCGTCTGCCGCCACGCCTCCGATGAGCTCGCCGCGGTAGCCGACCGGGTCATCGACGGCATCGGCGTCACCCGGGAGACGGATGTCGCCAGGCTCGCCGAAGCATTCGCCGACCAGTCGCTGGACTTGCTGATCAACAATGCCGGCATGCTCCACGACGAGTCCTTGGGGGCGCTCGATTTCGACGCCATCCGGGCGCAGATGGAGATCAATGCCTATGCCCCGCTGCGGGTGACCGAGGCGCTGCTGCCGTGCCTGGGCGAGGGCGCCAAGGTCGCCAACATCACCAGCCGCATGGGCTCCATCGCCGACAACGACTCCGGCGGCCGCTATGGCTACCGCGCCTGCAAGGCGGCGCTGAACGCCTTCGGCAAGTCGCTGGCGGTGGACCTGGCGCCCCGGGGCATTGCCGTGGCCCAGCTGCATCCGGGCTACGTGCAGACCCGCATGGTTAATTTCGACGGCCTGATCAGCCCGGAGGAGGCCGCCGCGGGCATCGCCGAGCGCATCGCGGCCCTTACGCTGACGACCAGCGGCGGCTTCTGGCACAGCAACGGCGAGTCGCTGCCCTGGTAGCGGACACTCAGGATCAAGGTCGCCGGATATCGAGTGCCGGGCGTCCCGTCGGGCCGGGGCCCCGGGTGCCTCGACTGGCATGCCGACGGGCAATGAGCCCGGTCGCCGTGTTCTTGGTTCGACCGGGGGCTTTTTCTCCCTGGGCTGTCAGGTTCCGCTAGACTGCGGTGATGGACACGATATGCCGGCGACGTCGGCACTCGCGCTGGCTGCTGGTCGCCATGCTGTTGCTGGCCGCTCCCCTCGCTTCCTCGGGGCCGCCCGAACGTCCGGAGGGAAGGCCAGCCCCTTCCCTTGAGCCCCTGGTCAGGGAAATGAGCGCCTGGCTCGCGGCGAGCACCGAGTACCGCGAACCCGACCTGCCGGGGGTTCGCTTCGAGAGCCAGGCCGCGCTCCAACAGCGCTGCTTCCCGGCCTTCCCCGACAGGCTGGACGTCCGGGTGAGCGGGGCCTACGATCCCGCGGAGGGCAACATCTACCTGGACATCGACTTCGACTTCGCGTCAGCCGTCGGGCACAGCTACCTGCTCCACGAGCTGGTGCACCACTTCCAGGTCCACAACCTTGATGACATCGGTCCCCGTGATCGGGGGCCTCTGGAGGGGGAGGCCTATCGGCTGCAGCTGCGCTGGCTGGAGGAGGCGGGAGTCGACAACCCCTGGGGTGCCCTGGGCATCGACGAGAAGACCCTGCGGATCATCGAGCGCAGCACCCGCTAGTTGGCGCCCATCAACTGAGCCGACGGGCCACGCGGTGATGCAGGATGCAGGCCACCGGCCTGCCGCGGTATCATGGCGGCCTTTCGAGATCCCATTCGAGTCCTGACCAGGCACCGCATTGATGTCAAACCCCACCCTGGCCCGTGAAGTCGGGCTTCGACGCACCTTCGCGATCATCTCGCACCCCGACGCCGGCAAGACCACCATCACCGAGAAGATGCTGCTGTTCGGCAACGCCATCCAGATGGCCGGTTCGGTGAAGAGCAAGCGCAACGACCGCCACGCCACCTCCGACTGGATGAAGATGGAGCAGGAGCGCGGCATCTCGGTGACCACCTCGGTGATGCAGTTCCCCTACGGCGGGCGCATCGTCAACCTGCTCGACACGCCCGGCCACGAGGACTTCTCCGAGGATACCTACCGCACCCTGACCGCGGTGGACTCGGCGCTGATGGTGATCGACGGCGCCAAGGGCGTCGAGGCGCGGACCATCAAGCTGATGGAGGTGTGTCGCCTGCGTACCACGCCGATCCTCACCTTCATCAACAAGATGGACCGCGATGTCCGCGATCCCGTCGAGGTGATGGACGAGGTCGAGGAGGTGCTGAACATCCAGTGTGCCCCCATGACCTGGCCGATCGGCATGGGGCGTCACTTCAAGGGCGTCTATCACCTCTACAACGACGTGATCCACCTCTACACCCAGGGGCAGGGCAGCCAGATCCCCGAAGACCGGCGCATCGAGGGGCTCGACAATCCCGAGGTGGACGCGGTGCTCGGCGAGGAGCAGGCCGAGGAGCTGCGCATGGAGGTGGAACTGGTGCGTGGCGCCTCCCACGAGTTCGACCACGAGGCCTACCTGCGGGGCGAGCTGTCGCCGGTCTACTTCGGGACCGCCATGGGCAACTTCGGGGTGCGCGAGATGCTCGACGGCTTCGTCGAGTACGCCCCGCCGCCCCAGCCGCGGGAGACCGACACCCGCACCGTCGAGCCGGATGACGAGCGCCTCACCGGTTTCGTGTTCAAGATCCAGGCCAACATGGATCCCAACCACCGCGACCGCATCGCCTTCCTGCGCGTCTGCTCGGGCAAGTACGAGAAGAACATGAAGATGCGCCATGTGCGCATCGGCAAGGACGTCAAGATCGCGGACGCCTTGACCTTCATGGCCTCGGACCGCTCCCAGGTGGAGGAGGCCTGGCCCGGGGACATCATCGGCCTGCACAACCACGGCACCATCCAGATCGGCGACACCTTCACCCAGGGCGAGGACATGCGCTTCACCGGCATCCCGCACTTCGCCCCGGAGCTCTTCAAGCGCGTGCGCCTCAAGGATCCGCTGAAGATGAAGGCGCTGCAGAAGGGCCTGCAGCAGCTCTCCGAGGAGGGTGCTACCCAGGTGTTCATGCCGCTGGACAACAACGACCTGATCCTCGGCGCCGTGGGCACCCTGCAGTTCGACGTGGTCGCCCACCGCCTCAAGGAGGAGTACAAGGTCGACTGTGTCTATGAAGGGGTGAACGTCAACACCGCCCGCTGGATCTACAGCAACGACGCCAAGAAGCTCGAGGAGTTCAGGCGCAAGGCGAGCACCAACCTGGCCATCGACGGCGGCGGCTACCTGACCTACATCGCCCCCACGCGCGTGAACCTGCAGATGACCCAGGAGCGCTGGCCGGAGATCCGCTTCCAGCCCACTCGGGAGCACTGAAACACCGGCCTTCGGCCAGCCTCAAGTGACAAGGAGCAAGCCTCAAGGAACCCCTTGCTCCTTGCTCCTTGCTCCTTGCTCCTTGCTCCTTGTAGCTTGTGTCCATGTTGATCGACGCCCACTGCCATCTCGACTTCCCCGACTTCGATGCCGACCGCGAGGCGGTGGTCGAGCGGGCCAGGGCGGTGGGCGTGGCGCATTTCGTTGTGCCGGGCACCACCCGGGCGCGCTGGCCCAATGTGCTGGCGCTGGGGGAACGGGGCGACGTCAGCGTCTGCCTGGGGCTTCATCCGTATTTCATGGACGAGCACCGCGAGGGGGACCTGGCGGCGCTGGAGGCGGCACTGGACGTGGTGGCGCCCAGGGTCGTGGGAATCGGCGAGTGCGGCATCGATGCCCGCTTCGCCGAGACGCTCGATGACCAGTGGGCGCTCTTCGATGTCCAGCTACGCCTTGCCAAGTCGCGTGAGCTGCCGGTGGTGATCCACTGCGTGCGGGCCAACGACCAGGTGGCCAAGCGCCTTCGCCAGCTGGCGCTCCCCGCCGGGGGACTGATCCATGCCTTCGCCGGCTCCCCCGAGCAGGCCAGCAAGTTCCTCGACCTGGGGTTCGTTGTCGGCCTGGGCGGCGCCGTCACCTTCGAACGGGCGAAACGCCTGCAGCGGGCGGTGGAGAGCCTGCCTGACGATGGCTATGTGCTCGAGACCGACAGCCCCGACATGCCACTGGCGGGCCACCGAGGCGAGCGCAACGAGCCGGCAGGGGTCGCCGAGGTCTGCCGGGTGGTGGCCAGGCTGCGAGGTCAGGATACCGACAGGGTAGCGACGGACAGCACCGACACTGCCCGCCGCCTGTTCAACTGCTGACTAAGTCCCTTCTGCCAGGCTCTCCGGGTCCAGGCGCTCGATTGGGTAGGGCAGCTTGAGCAGCTTGAGCTTCTGGCCGGCGCAGCGCAGTGGCAGGGCGGGTTCCCGGGTACTCATCACCGCCAGCACCTCGGCCTCGCCGTAGGCGTCCAGTTCGGCGCAGAGCACCTCACCGAGGCGCCGGTCGTCGGTGTCCTCGATGGCGCTGCCGGCTTCCGGCAGCAGGCCGCCGTCTAGCTGGGCACGCACCAGCCGCTTCTTGACCTGGCCACGAAAGTGCGCCCGGGCAACCACCTCCTGGCCGGTATAGCACCCCTTCTTGAAGCTGATGCCGCCGAGTGCCTCCCAGTTGAGCATCTGTGGCAGGTAGGTGTCGCGCTGGTCGGCCTCGAGCCAGGCCAGGCCCGACTGGATGTCGTGCAGCCGCCACACGGCGTTGTCGACCGGCGTGGCGTGCGCCTTCAGCCAGTTCCAGGCCTCCTCGGCCTGATCGGCCGGCAGGCAGGCCAGCAGGCGTGGCCGCGGCCCGGGATGAGCCAGCAGCTGTATCTGCTCATTGCCGGCCTGGTGCCAGGGACGGGGTGGTAGGAGGTCGAAGCGCACCTCGGCCAGCGCCGCGGCCTCGTGACCGATCAGCCCCAACAGGGCCAGGTCGTCACGCTCGCGCAGTTCGACCTTGTAGAAGGGGGCGAACTTCTTCAGGTGCTCGGCCAGCGAGGCTACCAGGCTGGCGTGCATCAGCAGGCGGTAGTGGGCCGGGGCGACGCGCAGCAGCTGGGCATTGGCCAGCATCCGCCCCTTGGGCGTGCAGAAGCAGGTCAGCGGGGCGAGGTCGCCGTCGGCCAGTGAGACCTGGGCGCTGGTCTGGCCCTGCAGGAAGGTCTCGGCATCGGGGCCCTCGACGTCCAGCACCCCCAGATGGGCGAGGGGCGTCATCACGCTGGCATCCAGAGCCAGCCGGGGTGCATCGGGGGTGTCGAAGGTCACCCGGTATTCGGCCTCCTGCCGACCGCCGGTGGCAGCGATCCAATCCATCATCTCCGGGCTCCTCTAGGTTCGGCGTCTGGCATGGTCATGTCCATTAGGTGCGGGCGGGGCGGCGGCATTGCAAGCGCTGCCCGGCGCTCGGGTGGCATGCTAGACTCGGGTCTTCCCTCATATTCATGCCGCGTCAGGAGCCGCCCATGGCCCATCAGTCATTGAACTTCCAGGGCGTCGAGAACGCCGACCAGGTCAATCGCATCACCACCGCCCTGATGATGCTGGACGGCGTCGACAGTGTCGAGGTCGGCCGCCACGGGGCCGAGGTGGAGGGGCGCGCCAGGCGTGACGTGCTGATCGAGGCGGTGCAATCTCTCAATCTGGGTATCGAGGTCAAGTGATGAAGAAGACCATTGAAGTCGTCAGTGAGCGCAACCATATCTATCGCCAGCGGGTCGAACTGGACGGTTTCGACGACCTCTTCGTCGACGTGCCCGAGGCCTATGGCGGCGAGGGGAGTGCCCCGGATCCCCATGACTACTTCGACCTCTCGCTCGGCGCCTGCAAGGCGATCACCTCGCAGATGTACGCCCGGCGCAAGAAGTGGCCGCTGACGGGCATCAGCGTCACGGTCAACCGGGACGACAGCCAGGAGCGCCACGGGACCTATCGGCTCGACGTGGCCATGACCTTCCATGGTATCGAGGACCCCGAGCAGCGGGCGCGCCTGGAGGAGATCAGCCACAAGTGCCCCATCCACCGGCTGATGACCACGTCCACCGTGGAGGTGACCACTCGCAGCGTCGAGAACACCGCCGAGGCCTGAGCCCCCGGCCCGAACGCGTCTCACCCCGGGGGCCGTGCAGGCGCCCGCCCCGTCACTGGAGCCACCATGAGCAAGCCCTTCCGTCTGCAGTCCAAGTTCCAGCCCGCCGGCGACCAGCCTACCGCCATCCGGGAACTGGTCAGTGGGCTGGAGTCGGGGCTGGCGCACCAGACGCTGCTCGGGGTGACAGGCTCCGGCAAGACCTTCACCATGGCCAACGTGGTCGAGCGCCTGCAGCGCCCCACCATCGTCATGGCGCCCAACAAGACCCTGGCGGCGCAGCTCTACGGCGAGTTCAAGGCGTTCTTTCCCGACAACGCCGTGGAGTATTTCGTCTCCTACTACGACTACTACCAGCCCGAGGCGTACGTGCCCTCGTCGGACACCTTCATCGAGAAGGATGCCTCGATCAACGACCATATCGAGCAGATGCGCCTCTCGGCCACCAAGGCGCTGCTGGAGCGACGCGACGCCATCATCGTGGTCTCGGTGTCGGCGATCTATGGCCTGGGGGATCCCGACCAGTACCTGAAGATGCGCCTGCACTTCACCCGCGGCGAGCTGATCGACCAGCGCAAGTTCCTGCGCCGCCTGGCGGAGCTGCAGTACACGCGCAACGACATGGACTTCAAGCGTGGCACCTACCGGGTGCGCGGCGATGTCATCGACATCTTCCCGGCCGATGCCGAGGACGAGGCGGTCCGCGTCGAGCTCTTCGATGACGAGATCGACACCATCAGCCTCTTCGACCCGCTCACCGGCGAGGTGCGGGGCCGGGTGCCGCGCATGACCATCTACCCCAAGTCACACTACGTCACGCCCCGGGAGACTATCCTCGGCGCCATCGACGATATCAAGGCGGAACTGGTGGAGCGGCTCGACTGGCTGCGCAAGCACGACAAACTGGTCGAGGCCCAGCGCCTGGAGCAGCGCACCCTCTACGATATCGAGATGATGCTCGAGCTCGGCTACTGCAACGGCATCGAGAACTACTCGCGCTACCTCTCCGGGCGCAACCCCGGCGAGCCGCCGCCGACCTTCTTCGACTACCTGCCCAGTGATGCCCTGCTGTTCATCGACGAGAGTCACGTCAGCGTTCCCCAGGTGGGGGGCATGTACAAGGGCGACCGCTCGCGCAAGGAGACGCTGGTGGAGTACGGTTTCCGGCTGCCCTCGGCGCTGGACAACCGGCCGATGAAGTTCGAGGAGTGGGAGCGCATCTGCCCGCAGACCATCTTCGTCTCGGCCACGCCCGGGCCCTACGAGGCCGAGCATGCCGGCCAGGTGGTGGAGCAGGTGGTACGCCCCACCGGCCTGCTGGACCCCGAGATCGAGGTGCGCCCGGCCTCCACCCAGGTGGACGACCTGCTCTCGGAGATCCGTCTGCGTAGCGAGGTCGGTGAGCGGGTGCTGGTCACCACCCTGACCAAGCGCATGGCCGAGGACCTCACCGAGTACCTGGATGAGCACGACGTGCGGGTACGCTACCTGCACTCGGACATCGACACCGTGGAGCGGGTGGAGATCATCCGTGACCTGCGCCTGGGCAAGTTCGACGTCCTGGTGGGGATCAACCTGCTGCGCGAGGGGCTCGACATTCCCGAGGTGTCGCTGGTGGCGATCCTCGATGCCGACAAGGAGGGCTTCCTGCGCAACGAGCGTTCGCTGATCCAGACCATGGGCCGGGCGGCGCGCAACGCCCACGGCAAGGCGATCCTCTACGGCGACCGGATCACCGACTCCATGCGCCGCGCCATGGACGAGACCCAGCGTCGTCGCGACAAGCAGATCGCCCACAATGAGGCCCACGGCATCACGCCGACCACGGTGACGCGCTCGGTGGCCGACATCATGGAGGCCGCCCAGGCCCCGGGGAAGAAGAAGGGGCGCAAGGGCGAGCGCAAGGTGGCCGAGCGCGAGGCCCTCTACGACCCCGCGGAGCTGTCACCGAGCGAGCTGCTCAAGGAGATCTCGCGAACCGAGGACGGGATGCACGAGGCGGCGCAGAACCTGGAGTTCGAGGAAGCCGCCCGGCTGCGCGACCGCTTGCACGAGCTCAAGGAGCGCCAGCTGCTCCTGGGCTCCGCCTGACGGGCGCCCGCCATGCCCGAGGGCCCCGAGATCCGTCGAGCCGCCGACCGCGTGCATCGCCAGCTCGCCGGCCGGCGGCTCGACGACGCCTGGTTCGCCTTTCCCGACCTGGCCGGCCAGGCCCCCACGCTGATCGGTCGGCGGGTCGCCGCGGTCGACAGCTGGGGCAAGGCGCTGCTGACACGGTTCGACGACGGTCGCGTGCTCTACTCCCACAACCAGCTCTACGGCGTCTGGAAGCTTCACGCCGCCGGCCGCGAGCCGGCCACCGGCCGCTCGCTGCGGGTCCGCCTGGTGGCACAGGGCAGGGCGGCGAGCCTCTATAGCGCCTCGGACGTCTCGCTGTGGGAGGCGGACAGGCTCGGTGACCACCCCTTCCTGTCGCGGCTCGGCCCTGACCTGCTGACCCACGGCGTGTCGGTGGAGCAGGCCGTGCAGCGGCTTCTCGAACCGCATTTTCGGCGTCGCGGAGTGGGCGGCCTGCTGCTCGACCAGTCGCTGTTCGCCGGCATCGGCAACTACCTGCGCGCCGAGATCCTGTTCTTCGCCGGACTGCACTTCAAGGTCCGGCCGGCGGACCTGGAGAAGGGCACCCTGATGCGCCTGGCGGCGTGCATCCTGGCCGTGACACGCCAGGCCTACGACCAGGCCGGGGTGACCAATCGGGCCGACTGGGCCGCCGCCGACCGTGCCCGGGGCGCCAGGCGACGCCACTGGCGCTTTGCCGTGTTCGAGCGCGAGGGCCTGCCGTGCCATGGCTGCGGCACGGCCATCGAGCGGGTGATGGTGGCCTCCCGGCGGCTCTATTTCTGCCCACACTGCCAGCCTGCTGGCTGATCGCCGGGGCAGATTTATACCGTTATCTACCCTGTAACTCACTTACATCCACTCAGGCCTTCGGCCACACCAATGTCGACAGCCAAGGGGGTGGGGTATAATGCCAGCCGTTCAAGCCCCGCCGAAACGCTCTTCGAGCGCCGCCGGCGCGGGCATGCCGATAACGCCAAGGAGTCCCTTGCCCATGACCGTGATTCGCCAGGATGACCTGATCCAGAGCGTCGCCGATGCCCTGCAGTACATCTCCTACTACCACCCCAAGGACTTCATCGACGCCATGGCGGCGGCCTATGAGCGTGAGGAGAACCCGGCGGCCAAGGACGCCATCGCCCAGATCCTGATCAATTCGCGGATGTGCGCCTTCGGCAAGCGGCCGATCTGTCAGGACACCGGCATCGTCACGGTCTTCGTGCATGTGGGCATGAACGTGCGCTTCGAGGCCGACATGAGCCTCGACGACATGATCAACGAGGGCGTGCGGCGCGCCTACCAGCTGCCCGACAACGTGCTGCGCGCCTCGGTGCTGGCCGACCCGGACGGCGCCCGCAAGAACACTGGCGACAACACCCCGGCGGTCATCCACCACAAGCTGGTGCCCGGCGACACCGTCGAGGTGCATGTGGCGGCCAAGGGGGGCGGCAGCGAGGCGAAGTCGAAGTTCGCCATGCTCAACCCCTCCGACAACGTGGTCGACTGGGTGATGGAGCAGCTGCCCAAGATGGGGGCCGGCTGGTGCCCGCCGGGCATGCTCGGCATCGGCATCGGCGGCACCGCCGAGAAGGCCATGGAGATCGCCAAGGAAGCGCTGCTCGACCCCATCGACATCCAGGAGCTCCAGGCCCGCGGCCCGGCCAATCGTGCCGAGGAGCTTCGCCTGGAGCTGTTCGACAAGGTCAACCGAAGCGGCATCGGCGCCCAGGGCCTCGGTGGCCTGACCACGGTGCTCGATATCAAGGTCAAGGAGTTCCCGACCCACGCCGCCAACAAGCCGGTGGCGATCATTCCCAACTGCGCCGCCACCCGCCACGCCCATTTCACCCTCGACGGCTCAGGTCCCGCGGCACTGCCGGCACCGAAGCTCGAGGACTGGCCGGAGATCACCCGCGAGGCCGGCGACAACGTCAAGCGCGTCGACCTCGACAGCGTGAACCCGGACGAGGTGCGGACCTGGCAGCCCGGCGACACCCTGCTGCTCAACGGCAAGCTGCTCACCGGTCGCGATGCCGCGCACAAGCGCATGGTCGACATGATCGCCAAGGGCGAGCCGCTGCCCGTGGACCTCAA
Source organism: Halomonas sp. CKK8 (assembly GCF_029625235.1). NCBI lineage: Bacteria > Pseudomonadati > Pseudomonadota > Gammaproteobacteria > Oceanospirillales > Halomonadaceae > Halomonas > Halomonas sp. CKK8. The sequence continues at coordinate 1,944,150 of NZ_CP121193.1, forward strand.
GGGGCGCTTCATCTACTACGTGGGGCCGGTAGATCCGGTGCGTGACGAGGTGGTGGGCCCGGCCGGCCCGACCACGGCGACGCGCATGGACAAGTTCACCCGCACCATGCTCGAGGAGACCGGCCTGCTGGGCATGGTCGGCAAGGCCGAGCGGGGCGAGGCGGCCATCGAGGCGATCCGCGACAACCAGGCGGTCTACCTGATGGCCGTGGGCGGTTCCGCCTACCTGGTTGCCCAGGCGATCAAGAAGGCCCGGGTGGTGGGCTTCGAGGACCTGGGCATGGAAGCCATCTACGAGTTCGAGGTGGAGGACATGCCGGTGACCGTGGCCGTGGACAGCCAGGGTACCTCGGTCCACCAGACCGGCCCCGCCAAGTGGAAGGAGATCATCGCCGAGCGCGCCTGATCCTCGCTGACGACGACGGCCCCGCCAACTGGTGGGGCCGTCCGCGTTGGGGGTATGCTGCAGGTGAGTGCTTTCCGGACGGCACTGCCGTCTTCCCACGGAACGGGGATCCGACCATGACTTCCTGGCTGATCGGCCTGGCGATCTTCCTGATCTACCTGCTGGGCTTCGTCTCGGCGGTACTGGCCCTGATGTCCAGTCGCACCTCCCAGGGCGCCATCGCCTGGATCATCTCGCTGATCACCATGCCCTACGTGGCGGTGCCGGCCTACTGGATCTTCGGCCGGCCGCGCTTCTACGGCTATGTCTCGGCCCGCGGCGAGCGCGATACCGTGCTGCGCCGCCTGCTGGAACGCTACCGCGACCGCTTCGATCCCTACCTGCCCGAGCCTGGTGATGCGGACATCCGTGCCGTGGAGCAGCTGGCGATGATGCCGCTGACGCGCGGCAACCGGGCGGCGCTGCTGATCGACGGCGAGGCGACCTTCGACAGCCTCTTCGCCGGGATCGAGGCGGCCGAGGAGTACATCCTCATCCAGTTCTTCATCGTCCGCGACGATGCCCTGGGCGTCGAGCTCAAGCATCGCCTGCAGCGGGCCGCCGAGCGCGATGTGCGCATCTACTTCCTCTATGACGAGATCGGCAGCCGCGGCCTTGGCGACCGCTTCCTCCGCGATCTCGCCGAGGCCGGCGTGGAGGTCAGCGCCTTCCGCTCCTCCCGCGGTCTCAAGCATCGCTTCCAGCTCAACTTCCGCAACCATCGCAAGGTGCTGGTGGTCGATGGCCGGGAAGGGTGGCTGGGGGGCTTCAACGTCGGCACCGAATACCTCGGACAGCACCCGCGCCATGGCCACTGGCGCGACACCCACCTCAAGCTCACCGGCCCCAGCGTGCTGGGCCTGCAGGAGGCCTTCTGGGAGGACTGGCACTGGGCCACCGGCGAGATGATCTCGCTGACCTGGACGCCCTGGCCGAGCGAGGACGCCAACCAGAACGTGGTGATCGTGCCCTCCGGGCCGGCGGACCCTCAGGAGACGGCGAGCCTGCTGGTGCAGCATGCCATCCACAGTGCTCACGAACGCTTCTGGGTCACCAGCCCCTACTTCGTGCCCGACCAGGGGGTGCAGGATGCCCTGCGCCTGGCGGCGATGCGCGGGGTGGACGTGCGCATCATGATGCCGGAACGCCCGGACCACCTGCTGGTCTTCCTCTCGGCCTTCTCCTTCCTGCCCGACATGCTGCGTGCCGGGGTCAGGGTCTACCGCTACCAGCCGGGGTTCCTGCACCAGAAGGTGATGCTGATCGACGATGCCGCCGCCAGTGTCGGCACCGTCAACCTGGACAACCGCTCCTTCCGCCTCAACTTCGAGATCACCGCCGTGGTGCCCGACCGGCAGTTCGCCGCCGAGGTGCGCCTGATGCTCGAGCATGACTTCACCGACTGCCGTCGCGTCTCCCTGGAAGAGCTGACCCATCGCCCCCTGTGGCGCAAGCTGCTGTCCCGGGCGGCCTACCTGCTCTCGCCGATCCAGTGAGGCGGCTTGGGTCCCGGCCGCCGCTGGGGTACATTAGCGGGCTTCGAAGGCTCCCTGGCGGGAGTCGTCCACGCAGACATCCTGGGGAGTCCTGGTGAACCTCGAGACCAAGTGGCTGGAAGACTTCGTTGCCCTGGCCAGTACGCGCAGCTTTTCCGCCTCGGCCCGGCAGCGGCATGTCACCCAGCCGGCCTTCAGTCGGCGCATCCGCTCCCTGGAGCAGGCGGTCGGCGTGACCCTGGTCGACCGCTCGACCACCCCGGTGGACCTGACCCCCGAAGGACAGCTGTTCCTGGTCACCGCCCGCAATATCGTCGAGCAGCTCAACGAGAGCCTCGGCCACCTGCGCGGCCTGGCCATGGCCAACGAGGCGCTGGACATCGTCGCCGCCCACTCCCTGGCGCTGAGCTTCTACCCCCAGTGGATCTCCCGCCTGCAGCAGGGGCTCGGCGAGCTGCCGACCCGCCTGGTGGCCATGAACGTGGGCGACGCGATCCATGTGCTGCGCGAGGGCAATTGCGACCTGATGCTGGCCTACTACGATCCCTACGCCAGCATGCAGCTCGATGCCGAGGTCTTTCCTTCCTTCTCCATCGGCCAGGTCAAGATGCTGCCGGTCTGCCTGCCCGACGAGCAGGGCCGGCCACGCTTCCCGCTGGAAGGCCAGGAGTCGATTCCGTATCTGGCCTACACCCAGGGCGCCTTCCTGGGGCGAAGCGTGCGCATGCTGCTCAAGAACGACCCCCTGCGCATGCGCCTGAGAACCGTCTACGAGACGGCCATGGCCGAGGGGCTCAAGGGCATGGTGATGCAGGGCATGGGCATGGCCTGGATCCCCGACTTCTGCATCCGCCAGGAGCTCAAGGAAGGGCGCCTGGTGCGCGCCGGGGGCGAGCAGTGGGACGTGCCGCTAGAGATCCGCCTCTACCGCTGCTCGCTGGTGCACAAGCCGGGGGTCGAGAAGCTGTGGCGGCAGATGATGAAGTTGCCCCGCGACTTCCTCCAGGCCTGATGGGGCCCACCTCCCGGCGCGTGGCCCTGCCACATCAGGCGCGGTCGAAATCCGCCGGGAGGCCCAGAAAGTCCTGGATGATGAAGAAGTGGTCCTCGAACAGCCCCTCGGGGTCGAGGTCGGCGAGGGGGACCCAGCGGGCATGGTCACCGCCGCGCACCGGCTTGAGCTGGGGCAGCTGCTGCTCGGGACGCAGGGCGAAGTAGAAGGCCTCGGCCAGGGTGCGGCCCCGCCAGCTGCGATGGGGTTCGTCGAACAGCCGCTGGCCGCGCAGCGAGCCCTTGAGCACGGCCTCGGGCACCTTGAGGCGGACCCGCTCGCGCAGCTCCCTCAGACAGGCGTCCATCAGCCGTTCGTGGGGGCTGATGAAGCCGCCGGGCAGGGCGTAGAGTCCCTTGCCGGGCGCGGCCGTGCGCCTGACCAGCAGCACGTGGCCGGACTGCACCACCACGGCATTCACGGTGACGAAGATCGGCGGGTAGGGCGCCTGGGACCAGGCCTGGCGGTACTGGTCCAGCAGGTGCTGCTCCTCGACCAGCTGGCCGTAGGGCACCTCCTCCAGGAAGTCGCGTATCCGTGCCACCACCCCGGGGGGCAGGTCATGCGCGGCGTGGGTGCTCAGGTAGTCCTCCGCCGAGGAGGCGGAGCGGAACAGCCGCTCACGGATACGGCTGGCCGAGATGCCCTCCACCAGGGGCACGCTGACCGATTCCCACTGCGGGAAGAGGGCGAGGTAGTAGCTGGACTGCCCGCGACTGGCGCCAATCAGGCCGATGCGCGGCAGCCGGGCGCGCTCGGGAGAAGCAATGTCGCGCACCTTGCGCTGGACGTCGCGCACCCAGACGTCGTTGTTGTAGAGCGCATCCAGCAGCGGTACGACCTCGAGCCGGGCATTCTCCTCCTCCTCGAAGGCGCTGCGCAGCATGCGCAGGCGCTCCTCGTAGCGCCAGGGGTTGCGCAGCGAGCGGGCCTGCCAGGCGGAACCCACCAGCACGATGACCTGGCGGGCGTGCCGCAGGGCCTCGCGGATCACCGCCAGGTGCCCCAGGTGGGGAGGCTGGAAGCGGCCGATGAACACCAGGCAATCGAAGTCGGGCGGGTTGTCGGCGTCCGGTCTTGCGGTCATGGGCGTTCCTGGCAGGGAGGGGCGGGGCCCATTATGGTCACCCCCGAGGGCCGCTGCAATCGGGGGGCGCCCTCGGCGCACCGGCTGCATTCGCGTATGCTGAAGCAAAAGTCAGGGATGCGGGGAACGGGATGATCAAGGCGAGCATGGCGACCCTCAGGGAGGCAGGGCTGTTCTGGGCGGGGGTGGTGCAGGGGGCCGTAAAGCTGTGGCTGGAACGCAATGCCTTCAGCTATGCCGGCTCGCTGGCCTTCTACACCCTCTTCTCCCTGGCGCCCACCATGATCATCGCCGTCACGGTGATCGGCGTGGTGCTCGGCGAGGAGGCCGCCCATGGACAGATCGTCGCCCAGCTGCAGGGCACCATGGGGCATGACGCCGCCGCCGCCATCGAGCAGGCGGTGGCCCAGTCGCGCATCGAGGAGTCCGGCCTGCTGCCGACACTGCTCGGGGTGGGGGCCCTGTTGGTCGGTGCCACCACGGTCTTCGCCCAGATGCAGTTCTCGCTGAATACCCTCTGGGGCGTGACGGCGAGGCCCAGCAGCAACAGCGCCCTCAAGTTCCTCAAGAACCGCCTGCTGTCGCTGACCGTGGTGCTCGCCATCGGCTTCATCCTGCTGGTGTCGCTGGTGCTCGGCGTGGTGGTTCGAGCCATGCTGCAGGCCGCCGACGACCTGCTGCCCTTCATCGGGCTGTTGACGACCGGGGCCGAGTTCCTGGTCTCGCTCATGGTGATCGCCGCGCTCTTCGCCACCATCTTCAAGGTGTTGCCGGATGTGGTGCTGCGCTGGCAGGACGTGCTGGTGGGCGCGGTTGTCACCGCCGTGCTGTTCGCCATCGGCCGCTCGGCCATCGCCATCTACCTGGCCTACACGGCCACGGCCTCGACCTACGGCGCGGCCGGGTCGGTGGTGATGATCCTGCTGTGGGTCTACTACAGCTCGCTGATCCTGCTGTTCGGCGCCGCCTTTACCAAGTGCCACCTGCTGGCGTCGGGCAAGGCGGTGGTGCCGCGCAATTCCGCGGTGCTGGTGCGTCACGAACTGCTGGAGGAGTGAGCGACACGGCCTGAGCACCATGAACCGGAGGCCAGCGATGGCCGGCCTCCGGGATGGCATCATGCCGCGTCGGGCGCCTCAGCCGGCGGGGCGGAAACGCTCACGGGCCAGGTCGTCGGCCACGCCGGCGGGACTCCGGCCCTCGCGGTCGGCGCGGGTGAAGATCTCGTCCAGGGTGGCCCCGATCCCCTCGATATGCGCCATGACAGCCTCGCGACGGTAATCGTCGCGACGCTGCCAGGCGATCTCGATCACCCCGCCCGCGTTGGCCACGTAGTCCGGGGTGTAGAGGATGCCGCGCGCCATCAGGCGCTCGGCGATCGCCGGAGCGGCCAGCTGGTTGTTGGCGGCACCGCAGACCACCCTGGCCTTCAGGCGGTCGACCACCGCTTCCGAGAGGGCGGCGCCCAGGGCGCAGGGCGCGAAGACGTCGACCTCGGCATCGGCGATCGCGGCCGGCGCCACGGCCTCGGCACCGAGCTCCTCGGCGAGATGGGCCAGGGCCGCGGCATCGACGTCGGTCAGCACCAGCCGGGCGCCGGCAGCATGGAGGTGGCGTGACAGGTGGGCGCCGACGTTGCCGACCCCCTGCACCGCCACCCGCACGCCGGCGAGGTCGTCGCGCCCCAGGCCGTGGCGCACGGCGCTCCTCAGGGCGCAGTACACCCCCCAGGCCGTGAAGGGCGAGGGGTCGCCCGAGGCAGCACCGTGGCGGGGCAGGCCGCCGACGTGCTCGGTGACCTCGGCGATGCGCCGCATGTCGGCCTCGCTGCTGCCCGAGTCCTCGGCGGTGATGTAGGCGCCGCCCAGGCCGTCGACCAGCCGGCCCATGGCGCGCAGCAGCTCCGGGGTCTTGTCACGGCGCGGGTCGGCGATGATCACCGCCTTGCCGCCGCCGAGCGGCAGGTCAGCCAGCGCCGACTTGTAGGTCATGCCGCGGGAGAGGCGCAGCACGTCGGTGAGTGCCTCGGCGTCGCTGTCATAGGGGAATATGCGCAGGCCGCCCAGGGCCGGGCCGCGAGTGGTATCGTGGATGGCGATGATGGCGCGCAGGCCGCTCGCCTCGTCGCTGCCGAAGACGATCTGCTGGTGGTGGTCGAACTCGGGGTGGTCGAAGACCGGCATGGTGGAACTCCCTCGTGAGGATGATCATTGTGGTTGTGTCGGCCCGGGTAGGGCGATCCTCGGCCGCGGAGGGCTTGTGGCCTTGTGGCGTCCGGGATAGTGACAAGACTAGGGCATCGGCCTCGGGACGGGAAGGCCCGGGGGCTGGTCGCCTGCCTGGCGCGGCTGGTAGAAAGGGGCAGGTGATCGATCGCGACCGAGAGAGGAGGTGGCCATGGACAAGTGCTGCGCCAGAGCGCTGGTAACGGGCAAGGTGCAGGGGGTCTGGTATCGCCGGGCGACCCAGGAGCAGGCCCTCAGGGCCAGGATCACCGGCCATGCGATCAACCTGCCGGACGGGCGGGTCGAGGTGCTGATGTGCGGCGAGCGCGAGGCGGTCAAGCGGCTCGCCGAGTGGCTGTGGAAGGGGCCCGACGGTGCCCGCGTCACCCACGTGGAGTTCGAGGTGATCGAGACCCACTCGCCGGACGAGTTCCACGTCGGCTAGCGAACGGGCGGGACCGGCAGGGCCCGCCCGGAGCGCGTGCCCTGCCGGCGCCGTTCAGCCATCAGGCCAGGGTATCGGCGATCCAGTCGCTGACGGCCTCGCCGTCGACGCCCAGGCAGACCTCCACCAGCGGCGTGCGGGACCAGCGCGCCTCGATGAAGCCGCGCCCCTCGGGGGCGAAGATCGTCTGGCCCTCGGCGTCACCGGACGTCGCCACGGTCAGATGGCCGCGGCCCGTGGTGAAGAGCTCCGGGCGCAGTAGCCAGGCCAGGGCACAGCTGTCGTGGGGACAGCAGCCATCGATACCCAGGAACTCCCGGTAGAAGTCCCGGTAGAAGCCGTAGCTGCCCGCCAGCACCGTGCCGAGCGCGCCCTGGCCGGCTTCGATGCGCGCCATGTGCTCGCCGGTGAGCACACAGCGGTGGGTGACGTCCAGTCCCACCAGGGTCAGCGGCCAGCCGGCGGTGAGGACCCGCGCGGCGGCGTCCGGGTCGTTGAACATGTTGGCCTCGGCCACCGGGGTGACGTTGCCGCCCTCGCGGACCGAGCCGCCCATGATCACCACCCGCTTGACCTTCTCGATGATCGTCGGGTCGAGCTGCAGGGCCGCGGCCAGGTTGCCCACCGGGCCCACCGCCACCAGGGTGACCTCGCCGGGCCGGGCATTCAGGGTGTCGACGATGAACTGCGCGGCGCTGCGCGGGTCGGCCTGTCCCCTGACCGGCGGCAGCTCGATGTCGCCCAGGCCGTTGGCGCCATGGATGTGGGCGGGCGGCGGATGGCGCGCCTTGACCAGCGGTGCCGCGGCGCCCTGGGCCACGGGAACCTCTCGCCCGGCAAGCTCGGCGAGCAGCAGGGCATTGTGGGTGGCGGTCTCCACGTCCACGTTGCCGTAGGTAGTGGTCAGCCCCAGCAGGTCGAGCTCGGGATGGCGCAGGGCGATGGCGATGGCCTGGGCGTCATCGACGCCGGGGTCGGTGTCGAAGATGATCGGATGGCTCACGGTGCCTCCTCGTCGTGGCGGTAGGGCGCGGGCGGGTCGTCGCGCAGGGCGCGCTCGACCGCCGTCGCCTCGGGAATGCTCTCCGCGGCGCCGGCGACCTGCACCCCCAGGGCGGCGGCGGTAGCGGCCCGCGTCAGGCAGTCGGCCACCGGCCGTCCCTGCTGCAGGGCGGCCAGGTAGTAGCCGATGAAGGTGTCGCCAGCCGCCGTGGTATCCCGCGCGGTGACCGGCAGGGCCGGCTGGAAGTGGCGCTCGTCGTCGGACTGGTACCAGGCACCGTCGCCGCCCAGGGTCAGCACCGTCTCGCAGCCGGGCAGGCGGCGGGCGAGGCCATCGAGTAGGGCCTCGGGCGGCGAGGCGTCGTCCAGGCCGGCCAGCCAGGCGGCCTCGCCGCGGTTGACGAACAGCAGCCGGCAGTGGGCCAGGGGCAGCTCGAGCACCGCATCGCTCATCGGTGCGGGATTGAAGGCGATGTTCAGGCCCGCCTCGGCGGCGCGCTCCATCACCCGGGGCAGGGCATTGCACTCGTTCTGGGCCAGCAGCCAGTCCCCGGGGGAGGCCGTGGCGAAGTGCACGTCGAGGTCCTGTTCCGTGGTGCCATGGTTGGCACCCGGGAAGAGGATGATGGCGTTTTCGCCGCGGTCGTCCACCTGGATGATGGCGTGGCCGCTGGGCTCGTCGACCAGGGCGATCGCCTCTACCTCCACCCCGGCACGGTCCAGCAGCTCACGGGCCCAGGCATCCTGGCGACCCAGGCGCCCCCAGTGGCGGACCCGCCCGCCGGCACGCGCCATGGCCAGCGACTGGTTGGCCCCCTTGCCCCCCAGCCCGACCCGGTAATCGCGGCTGGCGATGGTCTCCCCGGGGCGCACCAGGTGGGGGACACGGTAGAAGTGGTCGAGGTTGATGGAACCGTAGTTGTGCAGCATGGGAGCCTCCGCGCTCAGCCTGCCTGCCAGCCGCGCAGGTTGTCGGCGGTGAGCGCCACGATGCGCTGGCGGGCCTCGGGGGTGATCCAGGCGTTGTGGGGGGTGACGATCAGGTTGAGCGGCTCCCCCAGGGCGTCGAGCAACGGGTGTCCGTCGCGCGGTGGCTCCTCCGGCAGCACGTCGACGCCTAGCCCGCCCAGGCGGCCCTGGCGCAGGGCCTCGAGCGCCGCCTGCTCGTCGATGATCCCGCCCCGGGCGCAGTTGACCAGCAGGGCGTCGGGCTTGAGGCTGGCGAGCAGGGCATCGTCGACCAGGTGGCGAGTGGCCTCGGTGAGAGGGCAGTGCAGGCTGATCACGTCCGCCTCGGGCGCCAGGTCGCGAAGGCCGGGGCGGCTGTCATGGGCCTCGTTGCCGGGGCGCGCGGCGAAGTCGACGTGCATGCCGAAGGCCTGGGCCAGGCGCGCCACCTTCGAGCCCAGCTCGCCCTGGCCGACGATCACCAGCCGCTTGCCTTCCAGCTGCAGGGTCGTGTGGCCCATCAGGCAGAAGAAGGGGCTCTGGTTCCAGCGTCCTTCGGCCACGTCGCGCTGGTAGAGGGGCAGCCGGGTGGCCAGGGCCAGCATCAGCATCAGGGTGTGCTGGGCCACGCTGGCCGTGCCGTAGGCGGTCACGTTCTTCACGGCGATGCCCAGCCGCTTGGCCGCGGCCATGTCGATGTTGTTGGTGCCAGTGGCGAGCACGCAGATCAGCCGCAGCGCGGGCAGGGCATCGAGGGTCTGGGCATCGAGCACCACCTTGTTGACGATGGCCACCTCGGCGCCGGCGAGCCGTTCGGCGGCCTGGTCGCGCGTGCTCTGGTCATGCACGTCCAGGATGTCGAGATGCTGGCGAATCGGGGCCAGGTCGATGTCGGGACCCAGGCTGGCGGCGTCGAGGATGACGGCTTTCATGCATTTTTCCTTGTCGATGCAGGCGAGTCGGGCAACGGGCCGTGGCAGGGGTGGGCCTTGCCCGGCGCGACAGGCTATAATAGCCGGCTTTCGAGGCAGGCTTGGAATCTCCGCGGGCCGGCCCTATATCGCACCACGGTAGCGCGAGGCGGTGGATGCCCCTGCCCGTGCTTGACCCATGGGTAATGTCATTACACCGGGAGTGATCAAACCATGCCCATCTACGAATACGAGTGCAAGGCCTGCGGCCACCGCCTGGAGAAGCTCCAGAAGATCAGCGCCGAGCCGCTGAGGGACTGTCCGGCCTGCGAGGCGGCGGAGCTCAATCGCCTGGTCTCCGCCGCCGGATTCCGGCTGGCCGGCGGCGGCTGGTACGAGACCGATTTCAAGACCGGCAGCAAGAAGAACCTTGCCGGCGTCGAGTCCGGCAAGGCCGACAAGACGCCGAGCAAGGACGGGGCGGCGGCCTGAGCCGCCCGACGTTGCCTTTCACCACTTCACGCAACAGAACAGGATTTGACATGCGCAGCCATTATTGCGGCCAGCTGAACGAGACCCTGGTGGATCAGACGGTCACCCTGTGCGGCTGGGTCCACCGCCGCCGTGACCATGGGGGCGTGATCTTCCTCGACATGCGCGATCGCGACGGCATCGCCCAGGTCGTGGTCGACCCCGATACCGCCGAGGCCTTCGCCAATGCCGACCGCGCCCGCAGCGAGTATGTGCTGCGCATCGTCGGTCGCGTCAGGCTGCGTCCCGAGGGCACCCAGAACCCCAACATGCCCACCGGCCTGATCGAGGTGCTGGCCAAGGAGGTCGAGGTGCTCAACACCGCCGCCACGCCGCCCTTCCAGCTCGACGAGCACGGCAAGGTGGGCGAGGAGGTGCGCCTCAAGCATCGCTACATCGACCTGCGCCGCCCGGAGATGATCGAGAAGCTGCGCCTGCGCTCGCGCATCTCCCATAGCGTGCGCGCCTTCCTCGAGGGGCAGGGCTTCCTGGACATCGAGACCCCGATCCTGACTCGCGCCACCCCCGAGGGCGCGCGCGACTACCTGGTGCCGAGCCGCACCCATCCGGGCAGCTTCTTCGCGCTGCCGCAGTCGCCGCAGCTGTTCAAGCAGCTGCTGATGGTGTCGGGCTTCGACCGCTACTACCAGATCGCCAAGTGCTTCCGCGACGAGGACCTGCGCGCCGATCGCCAGCCCGAGTTTACCCAGATCGACCTCGAGGCCTCCTTCGTCGAGGAGGAGGACATCATGTCGATCACCGAGGCGATGGTCCGCCAGCTCTTCCAGGAGGTGCTCGACGTCGAGCTGCCCGCCTTCCCGCGCATGCCCTACGCCGAGGCCATGAGCCGCTTCGGCTCCGACAAGCCGGACCTGCGCATCCCGCTGGAGCTCACCGATGTCGATGACCTGATGAAGGACGTCGACTTCAAGGTCTTCTCCGGTCCCGCCAACGCCGAGGACGGTCGCGTCGCCGCCCTCAAGGTCAAGGGCGGCGCCAGCCTGTCCCGCAAGGAGATCGACGACTACACCCGGTTCGTCGGCATCTATGGCGCCCGCGGGCTGGCCTGGATCAAGGTCAACGAGCGTGCCAAGGGGCTCGAAGGGCTCCAGTCGCCCATCGTCAAGTTCATGGAAGGCGTGGTCGAGCAGCTGCTGGACCGGGTGGGCGCCGAGGACGGCGACATCATCTTCTTCGGTGCCGACAAGGCGCGGGTCGTCAACGAGGCCCTGGGGGCGCTGCGCGTGCGCCTCGGCGAGGACCTCGAGCTCTATACCGCCGAGTGGGCCCCGCTGTGGGTGGTCGACTTCCCGATGTTCGAGGAGGACGGCAGCGCCCGCCTGCAGGCCCTGCACCATCCCTTCACCGCCCCCTCCTGCGACGCCGAGACCCTCAAGGCCCACCCGGCCTCCGCGCTCTCGCGGGCCTATGACATGGTGCTCAACGGCACCGAGCTGGGCGGCGGCTCGATCCGCATCCACGACCAGGCGATGCAGCAGACCGTGCTCGAGGTGCTGGGCATCGGAGAGGAGGAGGCCCGCGAAAAGTTCGGCTTCCTGCTCGACGCCCTGCAGTACGGCGCGCCGCCCCATGGCGGCCTGGCCTTCGGCCTGGACCGGCTGGTGATGCTGATGAGCGGGGCGAAGACCATCCGCGAGGTGATCGCCTTCCCGAAGACCCAGAGCGCGGCCTGTCTGCTGACCGAGGCGCCGGGCGAGGTGAGCGCCGAGCAGCTCAAGGAGCTCAACATCCGCCTGCGCCAGAAGGCCAAGGCGGAGACCGCCGGCGAGTGACGGCGACCCCGACCCGATGACATTCCACCGGCGCCCAAGGGCGCCGGTGCTGTCTTGACTTCCCGATTCGGCAAGGAGGATGCGATGGCAGGCCATAGCAAGTGGGCCAATATCAAGCACCGCAAGGCGGCCCAGGACGCCAGGCGGGGCAAGATCTTCAACAAGCTGATCCGTGAACTGAGCGTGGCCGCTCGACAGGGCGGGCCGGAGCCGGCCGACAATCCCCGGCTGCGCGCCGCCATCGACAAGGCGCTGGCCAACAACATGACCAAGGAGACCCTCCAGCGGGCGGTGGACCGGGGGGCCGGCAATGCCGACGGCGACGCCATGGAGGAGTGCGTCTATGAGGGCTATGGGCCCGAGGGGGTGGCAGTGATGGTCGAGTGCCTGACCGATAACCGCAATCGGACTGTCTCCGAGGTGCGACATGCCTTCGGCAAGCATGGCGGCAACCTCGGCACCACCGGCTCGGTGGCCTTCATGTTTCACCGTCAGGGGCGCCTGCTGCTGCCCGAGGGCGTCACCGAGGAAGCCGCCATCGAGGCCACCCTGGAGGCGGAGCCCGAGGAGATCGAGGTCCGTGACGACGGTCGCCTCGAGGTGGTCACCACGCCCGACTCCTTCGGCCGGGTGAAGGATGCCCTGGTCGCGGCGGGGATCGAGCCCGAGCAGAGCGATGTGGGGCTCTATCCGGAAACCACCGCGCCCATCGCCGAGGCGGAACTCGCCGGCCGGGTCCTCAAGCTGCTCGACATGCTCGAGGACCTGGACGATGTCCAGAACGTCACCACCAACGCGGAGTTCGCCGACGATGTCCTCGACCCGCTCGACTGAGCCCTGCGGATGCTGATCCTCGGCATCGACCCCGGCTCGCGGATCACCGGCTACGGGGTGCTGGACGTCACCACGACCACGCCGCGCTACGTGGCCAGCGGCTGCATCCGCATCCAGGCCGACGACCTGGCCCAGCGGCTGGCTCAGGTCTATGCCGGGGTCGGCGAGCTGATCGCGGTGCATGCCCCCGGGGAGTTCGCCATCGAGCAGGTGTTCATGTCGAAGAATGCCGACTCCGCCCTCAAGCTCGGCCAGGCCCGCGGCACGGCCATCGTCTGCGCCGCCAACCATGGCCTGCCGGTCAGCGAGTACGGCCCTCGCCAGATCAAGCAGGCGGTGGCCGGCAGCGGCAGCGCCGACAAGGCCCAGGTCCAGCACATGGTGACCGCGATCCTCGGCCTCTCGGCCACGCCCCAGGCGGATGCCGCCGACGCCCTGGCCATCGCGCTCACCCATGCCCATGCTCGCCTGGGGCTGCTGCGCGAGGGAAGCTTCGGCGGGCACCGCAGTCGTCGCAAGGGAGGCGCCTGGCGCGACTTCCGCCCGTGACGCTGTCGCCGGGAGGCGACGGTGACGCATTGTCGAACGCTGTTCCCGCGGGCTGGCATGCGGCTCGGGCGAACAGTATAGTGGCTCGGTGACGGCCCCGCGGGCCGCGATGGACTCCAACCCAAGGGACAGCGAACTTCCATGATAGGACGCCTGCGAGGCACCCTGCTCGAGAAACAGCCCCCCTGGATGGTGGTGGACGTGGCCGGTGTCGGCTACGAGCTGGAAGCCTCCATGACCACCCTGGTGGCCATGCCCGGCACCGGGGAGCCGGTATCGCTCTACACCCACCTGACCATCCGGGATGATGCCCATCTGCTCTACGGCTTCGCCCGGGAGCAGGAGCGCTCGCTGTTCCGGGCCCTGATCAAGGTCAACGGCATCGGCCCCAGGCTCGCCCTGGGCATCCTCTCCGGCATGGACGAGGAGGCCTTCGTGCGCTGCGTGATGGACGACGACGTCAAGGCGCTGACCCGCTTGCCCGGGGTGGGCAAGAAGACCGCCGAGCGGCTGATCATCGAGATGCGTGACCGCTTTCCCCACTGGGAGCAGCCGGGCGAGCTGGCTGTCGGCACCCGGGACTCGGTCGACAGCGTGTCGTCCGGGGCCACGGACCCCGTCGCCGATGCCGAGGCGGCTCTGGTCAGCCTCGGCTACAAGCCCGCCGAGGCGGCCCGCATGCTGGTCGGTCTCGAGGAGGCCGGCTCCACCGAGGCCATGATCAAGGCGGCGCTGACCCGTCGCCTCGCGGGGTGAACCGATGACGCCCCAACGCTTCCATTCGATGCCGGACGTCCGCCATGCTCGAGAGTGATCGCCTGATCGCCGCCGACCCCCGGGACGGGGAGGGTGGCGCCGACCACGCCATCCGGCCGAAGCGGCTGGCCGACTACATCGGCCAGCCGCGGGTGCGCGAGCAGCTCGACATCTTCATCAGCGCCGCCCGCGGCCGCGAGGAGAGCCTCGACCATACCCTGGTGTTCGGCCCGCCGGGGCTCGGCAAGACGACGCTCGCCAACATCGTCGCCGCCGAGATGGGGGTGGGGCTCAAGTCCACCTCGGGGCCGGTGCTCGAGCGGGCCGGCGACCTCGCCGCCATGCTCACCAACCTGCAGCCCGGCGACGTGCTCTTCATCGACGAGATCCATCGCCTGTCGCCGGTGGTGGAGGAGATCCTCTATCCCGCCATGGAAGACTTCCAGCTCGATATCGTCATCGGCGAGGGACCGGCGGCGCGCTCGATCAAGCTCGACCTTCCCCCCTTCACGCTGGTCGGCGCCACCACCCGGGCGGGCCTGCTGACCTCGCCGTTGCGCGACCGCTTCGGCATCGTCCAGCGCCTGGAGTTCTACAGCATCGACGAGCTCACCGAGATCGTCGTGCGCTCCGCCCGGCTGCTGGGGGTCGAGAGCGACCGGGAGGGCGCCCGGGAGGTCGCGCGCCGTTCCCGCGGCACCCCGCGCATCGCCAACCGGCTGCTGCGCCGGGTGCGCGACTTCGCCGAGGTGCGTGCCCAGGGCCGCGTGGATGCCGAGATCGCCGACCAGGCGCTGAACATGCTCCACGTCGACCACCACGGCCTCGACCACATGGACCGGCGCCTGCTGCTGGCGATGATCGAGAAGTTCGACGGTGGCCCGGTGGGCATCGACTCCCTGGCCGCGGCGATCGGCGAGGAGCGCGACACCATCGAGGACGTCATCGAACCCTATCTGATCCAGCAGGGCCTGATGATGCGTACCGCCCGTGGCCGGGTGGTGACCCGTCAGGCCTGGCAACACTTCGACATGGCGCCCCACGAGCGGGCGCCCGACTAGCGGATCCCCACTCCCGTGACGACTGACCAAGACCGACGAGGATGCCCGTGAACGACTCCATGTCCATACCCCACCTGATCATGAACGCCAGCGGCGTGGTGCAGATGGTGATGCTGATCCTGGTGATCGGCTCCATCCTCTCCTGGGTGGTGATCTTCCAGCGCACCTTCGTGATGCGCCGGGCGCGCAAGGCCCATCGGGTCTTCGAGGAGCGCTTCTGGTCCGGCGTGGACCTCAACGAGCTCTATCGCGAGACGCCCGCCGAGCAGGAGACACAGGGGGCCGAGCACGTCTTCCGTGCCGGCTTCCGCGAGTTCAACCGCCTGCTGGCCAAGACCCGCAGCCCCCAGGCGATCCTCGAGGGCGTCCAGCGCAGCATGCGCGTGGCCTGGTCCCGCGAGGAGGACCGCCTCAACCTGCACCTGGTATTTCTGGCCACGGTTGCCTCGGCCAGCCCCTACATCGGGCTGTTCGGCACCGTCTGGGGCATCATGGGCTCCTTCCAGTCCCTCTCCATGGCCCAGCAGGCGACCCTGGCCACGGTGGCCCCCTGGATCGCCGAGGCCCTGATCGCTACCGCCATGGGGCTGTTCGCGGCGATTCCGGCGGTGATCTTCTACAACCGGCTCTCCGCCGAGTCCGGGCGCCTGCTGGGCAAGTACGAGGACTTCGCCGAGGAGTTCCACTCCATCCTGCACCGCAACCTGCAGGGCCGGACCGACCCCGGCGCCGACTGAAGGAGAGGCCGTCATGCTAGGACCCTTCAATCGTGGCGGGCGCCGCAAGCCCATGGGCGAGATCAACGTCGTGCCCTTCATCGACGTGATGCTGGTGCTGCTGGTGATCTTCATGATCACCGCGCCCATGCTCACCCAGGGCGTGCAGGTCGACCTGCCCCAGGTCAGCTCCGAACCCATCGAGGAGACCGAGGATCGCGATCCCATCATCGTCTCGGTGGATCGTGACGGCCAGTACTACATCTCCCTGGGCGACGACGAGACGCCGGTCAGCCTGGACGAGGTGAGCGAGCGGGTGATTATCCTGCTGGATCGTCAGCCGGGCACCCCGGTGATGGTGCGCGGGGACCGCAACGTTCCCTACGGCCAGGTGGTGACGCTGATGAGCACCCTGCAGACCGCGGGGGTGAGCAATGTCGGGCTGATCTCGGAACCGCCCCCCGGGGACAGTTGAGGAGCCCACATGGCCAGACATGACCGACGCGTGGGCTATGGCCTGCCGCTGGTACTCGCCATCGCCCTGCACCTGGCGATCCTGGTGGCCAGCGTGATCCGCTTTCCCGAGCGGGAGACCGAGCCGCCGAGCACCAATATCGTCCAGGCGACCCTCGTCAGTACCGAGACCACCACCGACCAGGCCCAGCGCGCCGAGGAGGCCCGTGCCCGGGCGGCGTCCCGCCAGGCCGAAGAGGAGGCCGCGGCGCGTGCCGAGGAGGAGGATGCTCGCGAGGCAGAGACCGAGGCCATCGAGGCCGCGGAGGAAGCCGCCCGCCAGGCCGAGGAGGCCGAGCGGCAGCGCCAGGCGGAAGCCGAGGCCCGGGAGGAAGCTCGCCGGGCCGCCGAGGAGGAGGCCGCGCGGCGTGCCGAGCAGGCCGAGGCGGAAGCCGAGCGCCGCCGCCAGGCCGAGGCAGAAGCGGAACGCCAGCGTCAGGCCGAGGCGGAAGCCGAACGCCAGCGTCAGGCCGAGGCGGAAGCCGAACGCCAGCGCCAGGCCGAGGCGGAAGCCGAACGCCAGCGCCAGGCCGAAGCGGAGGCCGAACGCCAGCGCCAGGCCGAAGCAGAGGCCGAACGCCAGCGCCAGGCCGAGGCGGAGGCCGAACGCCAGCGCCAGGCCGAGGCGGAAGCCGAACGCCAGCGCCAGGCCGAAGCGGAGGCCGAACGCCAGCGCCAGGCCGAAGCGGAAGCCGAACGCCAGCGTCAGGCCGAGGAGCAGGCCCGCCGCGCCGCCGAGGCCGCCAGCCAGGGCCTGGAGCGTGCCATCGAGGGTGAGGCCGAGAGCGTGGCCAATGCCCGCCAGGCCAACGAGGCGGCCAACAGCTTCATCAACCTGGTGCGCCGGGCGGTGGAGCAGGCCTGGGTGATTCCGCCCAACGTGCCCGACGGTGCCAGCGCTGAGGTATCGGTGCGGCTGGGCCCCTCGGGGGAGCTGTTCGCGGCTACCATTGGTCAGAGCAGTGGCAACAGCGCCTTCGACCGCTCCGCGGTCCAGGCCGTCGAGGCCGCCGCGCCCTTCGCCGAGCTGCGCGACTTGCCGGCCTCGGCCCAGCGCGACTACCGTCAATTCAACCTGCGATTCCGACCGGGGGATATCCGCTGATGAACATCCTGAAGACCACCTGGCTGGCCGCCATGCTGATGCTGTTCACCAGCCTGGCCCAGGCCGCCGACCTGACCATCGAGATCACCCGTGGCAGCGACCGTGCCACGCCCATCGCGATCGTGCCCTTCGCCAACGGCGACGACATGCCCCAGGACATCGCGCAGATCGTCTCCGATGACCTGGAGCGCAGTGGCTACTTCGAGCCGCTGGAGCGTCGCGCCATGTTCGAGCGACCCGCCTCGAGCGAGGAGGTGCGCTACGTCGACTGGCGCGCCCTGGACGTACGCTACCTGGTGGCGGGGCGCATCAGCCGCGAGGGGGATCAGTATCGCATCCAGTACGAGCTGATGGACGTCAGCGGCGAGAGCCGCATGATCGCCGAGAGCGTGACGGCCGGCCGCCAGGGACTGCGCGACGCCGCCCACTACATCAGCGATCAGATCTTCGAGGAGATCACCGATATCCGCGGGGCCTTCTCGACCCGCATCGCCTACGTGACCTCCAGCGGCGTGGGAGACGATACCCAGTACGCTCTTCACGTGGCGGATGCCGACGGGCGCAACAGCCAGCAGATCCTCTCGTCCGACGAGCCGATCATGTCGCCGGCCTGGTCGCCGGATGGCGGCAAGCTGGCCTACGTCTCCTTCGAGACCGAACGCCCGGCGATCTACATCCAGGACCTCGCCTCCGGCCGACGCGTGCGTGCCACCTCCTTCGAGGGGCTCAACAGCGCCCCCACCTGGTCACCGGACGGCCGTCGCCTGGCGATGGCGCTCTCCAAGGATGGCCAGCCCGAGATCTACGTGATGGACATCGGGTCGCGGGACGTGCGGCGCGTCACCAACAATTCCAGCATCGACACCGAGCCCGCCTGGTCGCCGGACGGTCGCAGCCTGCTGTTCACCTCGGACCGCAGCGGGGGGCCGCAGATCTATCGCCTCGAGCTGGGCAGCGGCGAGGAGGAGCGTCTCACCTTCACCGGCAACTACAATGCCCGGGCGCGCTTCGCGCCGGACGGCGAGGCGATCTTCCTGATCCATCGCGGCAGCAACGGCTACCAGGTGGCACGTCAGGACCTGGAAAGCGGCCGCCTGGTGGCCCTGAGCGACACCGGTCAGGCGGAATCGCCCAGTGTCGCGCCCAATGGCACCATGGTAATCTTCGCCACCCAGCAGGGCGGCAACGGCGTGCTGGGCGGGGTCTCCGCCGATGGGCGCGCCTCCTTCCGGCTGCCGGCGGCGCAGGGTGATGTCCGCGAGCCCGCGTGGTCACCGTTTCTGAACTGATGTATCCAGCACGATATATCCAACAAGGAGTTTCACGATGCAGCTCAAGCCCTATGCCAGAACCCTGGCTATTGCCCTGTCCCTGGCCTTCGTGGCCGGCTGTTCCAGCACGGGTGGCGGCCAGGACGGTGACCTGACGGGCGGTGCCGGCGGCACCGATCGTGGCGGTGTGTCCACGGGCGGCGTCAATGGCAGTGGCGTCAGCGGCGACCGCACCGGCCAGATGACCGAGGCCGACGGCCGTATTCCGGAGACCCGCACCATCTACTTCGAGTACGACAGCAATGCCATCCGCAGCGAGTTCGAGCCGGTGCTGACCGCCCATGCCCGCTTCCTGCAGAGCAACCCCAACGCCAGCGTCGTCCTGCAGGGCCACACCGACGAGCGGGGCACCCGCGAGTACAACCTGGCACTGGGCGAGCGCCGTGCCAATGCCGTCGAGCGCTACCTCAACGTCCAGGGCGTGTCGCCCTCCCAGATCGAGGTGGTCAGCTACGGCGAGGAGCGGCCCGCGGCACGCGGTCAGAACGAGCAGGCTTACGCCCAGAACCGTCGGGTAGTCTTCGCCTACTGAGCCGGGCCGACACGACGAGGGAGAAAGCGATGAGACACGGTCTGAAGGGACTGTGCGGCGCGGGAGCCCTGGTGCTCCCGCTGACCGTAGTGGCACCGGCCCTGGCACAGCAGCCGGTGATCGAGGACCTCACCGGGCAATCGGGGTCCGGTGGCTTCTATGACCAGACGGCCACCCGCCAGGAGGCCGGCGGTAGCCTGGTGATCTTCAACCAGGTCCAGAAGCACCAGGAGGAGATCCGCCAGCTGCGCGGCCAGGTGGAGGAGCTGCGTCATCAGCTGGAGCAGCTGCGCCGCCAGACCCGCCAGCAATATCTGGACATCGAGGAACGCCTGATGGCGTCGGGCAGTGGCGTCGACCAGGACGCCTCGGCCGTGGACGAGGAGAGCGCCCGCCAAGTCGCCGAGACTCCCCCGCCGAGCGGCGACGACCCCGCCGTGCAGTCGGCCTACCAGACGGCCTTCTCGCACGTCCAGGCTCGCGAGTTCGGCCAGGCCATCGAGGCCTTCGAGTCCTTCGTGACTCAGCATCCCGATAGTCGTCTCACCGACAATGCCCACTATTGGCTCGGTGAGCTCTACTCGGCCGAGGGCGACCTGGAGGCCGCCGATGCCGCCTTCCGGCGGGTCCTGCAGGACTTCCCGGAGAGCAGCAAGGTGCCCGATGCCCTCTACAAGCTGGGGTTGCTCGAGGCGCGCCGAGGGCGCCCCGAGGAGAGCCGGGCGCTGCTCGACCGCGTGCGTGAGGAGCACCCCGATAGCAGCGCCGCCGGGCTGGCCGATGACTTCCTGCGCCAGGCAGGCAACTGAGGGACAGGGGAACCGTGATGACCTGCAAGATCGACTACCAGCCGGCGGCCGACCTGCTCGACGGCCGCATCATCCTGGTGACCGGTGCCGGCGACGGCATCGGTCGTGCCGCGGCCCTGGCCTTCGCCGGCCATGGGGCCACCGTGATCCTGCTGGGGCGCACCATTACCAAGCTGGAGAAGGTCTACGACGAGATCGAGGCTGCCGGGGGGCCCCAGCCGGCGATCTTCCCGCTCAACTTCGAGGGGGCCACGCTCAAGGACTACCACGACATGGCCGAGACCCTCGACAAGGAGTTCGGCCGCCTCGACGGCATCCTGCACAACGCCGGCATCCTCGGCCGCATCACGCCCTTCGAGCAGTACAATCCCGAGCTCTGGGAGCAGGTGATGCAGGTCAACATCAACGGCCCGATCTGGATGACCCAGGCCCTGCTGCCGTTGCTGAAGAGCTCGCCGGACGCCTCGGTGGTGTTCACCTCCTCGAGCGTGGGGCGTCGGGGCCGGGCCTACTGGGGGGCCTACGCGGTGTCCAAGTTCGCCACCGAGGGGTTCGTCGAGGTACTGGCCGACGAGGTCGAGCACCTGGGCACGCTGCGCGTCAACAGCCTCAACCCCGGGGCGACACGCACTGCCATGCGCAAGAGTGCCTATCCCGGGGAGAACGAGATGACGCTGCGCGCCCCGGAAGAGATCATGCCCACCTACCTGTGGCTGATGGGGCCGGACAGCCACGGCCACAACGGCGAGAAGTTCGACGCCCAGCCACCGAAACAGGGGTGAGGGCGGCGCCCCGGGGTCGCCCGGGGCCCGCTCACCCGTCCCGCCTGGCGCCCTGCAGCGCCGCTACCAGGGCCTCGGCGGTATCGAACCACAGGTCGGCCGGCCACTCCCGGTAGTTGTCTCCCGCCTCGATATAGCCGTAGCCGACCGCCACCGCGGCCATGCCGGCGGCGCGTGCCGCCTGCATGTCACGCCGGTGATCGCCGACATACCAGCACTCCGACGGTGTCGCTCTCAGGCGACGCGCGGCCTCCCTCAGGGGCTCGGGGTCGGGCTTCTTGACCGGCAGGTCGTCGGCGCAGAGCAGGGTGCCGGGGGCCAGCCCTAGGGCCTCGACCAGCGGCGCGGCATAGGCCCGCGGCTTGTTGGTGACGATCCCCCAGGGGCGCTGGCCAGCCTCCCACTCGGCCAGCAGCCGATCCAGCGGGGGGAAGACCCGGCTCTCCTCGGCCACCGCCCGTCCGTAGGCCTCAAGCAGGAAGGCGCGTGCCTCACCATGGCCCTCGGCCTCCTTGGCGAGCCCCACTGCCAGGGTCACCAGGGCGCTGCCGCCGTTGGAGACCTGGGCACGGATCACCGGGTAGGGCAGGGCGGGCAGGCCGTGGTGGTGGCGCAGGGCGTTGGTGGCTCGTGCCAGGTCCGGCGCGGTGTCCACCAGGGTGCCGTCCAGATCGAAGAGCAGGACCCGCGGAGGCCGGCCGGCCATCACGTCGCCTCCCGGCGACAGTGCATCAGGTAGTTGACCGAGACATCGATCGTCGACAGGGCGTAGCGACGGGTCAGCGGATGGAAGACCAGGCCGTTCTGCTCACGGACGTCCAGCCCCGCCTCGCGGCACCAGGCCGCCAGCTCCGAGGGGCGGATGAAGCGGCTGTAGTCGTGGGTGCCGCGCGGCAGCAGGCGCAGCAGGTACTCGGCGCCGAGCACCGCCAGCGCATAGGCCTTGGGGTTGCGGTTCAAGGTCGAGAAGAACACCTGGCCACCGGGCTTGACCAGGGTGGCGCAGGCGCGCACGACCGAGCCGGGATCCGGCACGTGCTCGAGCATCTCCAGGCAGGTCACCACGTCGAACTCGCCGGGATGGGCCGCAGCCATCTCCTCGACGCTGACATGGCGGTAGCCGATGGCCACCCCATTCTCCCGGGCGTGCTGGCGGGCCACGGCCAGCGGTGCCTCCCCCAGGTCGATGCCGGTGACCTCGGCGCCACGATGGGCCATGGCCTCGGCCAGGATGCCGCCGCCGCAGCCCACGTCGAGCACCCGTCGCCCGGCCAGTCCCGCCCGGGCATCGATGAAGTCCAGGCGCAGCGGGTTGATGTCGTGGAGGGGCTTGAATTCGCCCTGCGGATCCCACCAGCGGTCGGCCAGGGCCTCGAACTTGGCAATCTCGGCCTGGTCGACGTTGTCCGCTTCCGGGTGGCTTGCACTCATCTGCTCTCTCCATGGTGTCGCCGACCTGACACTCTGGCAGGCCAGGCTCGGTCCGGTATCATGAGGTATTGTACCCGCTCCCGGGAGGGCATTTACACGCTTTCCCCGGGGCCACATTCTCAACAGTGACAGGGACCGCACCATGATCAACAAGGCTGTTCTTCCCGTTGCCGGGTTCGGCACACGCTGTCTCCCGGCCTCCAAGGCCATTCCCAAGGAGATGATCACCATCGTCGACCGGCCGGTGATCCAGTACGTGGTCCAGGAGGCGGTCGCCGCCGGCATTCGCGACATCGTGCTGGTGACCCATGGCACCAAGAGCGCCATCGAGAACCACTTCGACAAGCACTTCGAGCTCGAGGCGAGCCTCGAGGCCAAGGGCAAGACGGAGCTGCTGGAGGAGCTGCGCTCCATCGTCCCCGCCGACGTCAACATCATCAGCGTGCGCCAGCCCGAGCCGCTGGGCCTGGGCCATGCCGTGCTCTGCGCGCGTCCGGTGGTGGGCGACGACGAGCCCTTCGCGGTGTTGCTGCCCGACGTGCTGGTCGACGACGAGGGCATCGAGCCCAACGACCTGGCCGGCATGATCGCCTCCTTCGAGGCCAGCCACCACAGCCAGCTGATGGTCGAGGAGGTGCCCCATGACATGGTCCACAAGTACGGCATCGTCGACACCGGCGGCGAGCTACCCGGACCCGGTGAGTCGCGGCCGATCGCCGGCGTGGTGGAGAAGCCACCCGTCGACGAGGCGCCCTCCAACCTGGCGGTGATCGGTCGCTACGTGCTGCCGGGACGGATCTTCTCGCTGCTCGCCGATACCCCGCCGGGAGCCGGCAACGAGATCCAGCTCACCGATGCCATCGAGACCCTGCGTCGCGAGGAGGGCGTGGATGCCTGGCGGATGCGCGGCAAGACCTACGACTGCGGCCACCAGCTGGGTTACCTGGAGGCGATCCTCGCCTATGGCCGCCGCCACGCCCGCTACGGCCAGGGGTTCCGTGAGCTGCTGACACGCTACGCCGGAGAGGAGTGAGGCCCATGCGGGTACTGATCCACGGTAGCGAGCTGGCCGCCGCCACCTCCGCGGCGGCACTCTCCTGGGTCGGCCACCGGGTGACCTGGCTGCCCCACGCCTCGGCCGACTGGTCCACGCTCTCCGCCAGCGGCTGGCTGACCAGCGAACCGGAGCTGATGCGACGCCTGGAGGAGGGGCTGGGTCAAGGCAGCCTGCGCCTGGTGGCCGATGAGGGGGACGCCGTCGGCGGCGAGCCCTTCGACGTCTTGTGGCTCGCCGTCTCCCCGGACCAGCGCCAGGATGCGGCCGCAAGCGTCGAGCGCCTGATGGCCGGGCTCTGTCCGGGGGCGGTGCTGGTCAACAACTCCACCTTCCCGGTGGGCGAGACGGAGCAGCTGGAATCTCGCCTCGATGGCTGCCGGGCGGTGGCCCTCGCCGACCTGCTCGAGGAGGGTCGCGCCTGGGAGACCTTCACCCGGCCCTCCCGCTGGCTGCTGGGCTGTGACGACGACGGCGCCGAGCGTCAGGTGCGCGAGCTGCTGCGTGCCTTCAACCGGCGCCGCGAAGTGTTCCAGCGCATGCCGCGGCGCGCCGCGGAGCTCACCAAGCTCGCCATCAATGGCATGCTCGCCACGCGTATCAGCTACATGAACGACATCGCCGGGCTGGCCGACAGCCTGGGGGTCGACGTGGAGTACGTCCGCCAGGGCATGGGCGCCGACTCGCGCATCGGCTACGAGTACCTCTATCCCGGCTGCGGCTTCGGCGGCCCCAACTTCTCCCGCGACCTGATGCGCCTGGCCGACGTCCAGTCGGCGAGCGGGCGTCACTCGGCGCTGCTCGACCAGGTGCTCGACATCAACGAACACAAGAAGGAAACGCTGTTCCGCAAGCTCTGGGCGCACTTCCACGGTCGCCTGGAGGGGCGCCGGGTGGCGATCTGGGGGGCGGCCTTCAAGCCCGGCACCGCCCGCATCGACCAGGCGCCGGTGCTTACGCTGCTGCGCGCCCTCTGGGCCCAGGGCGTGACGGTCCGCCTGCATGACCCGGCGGCGATCCCGGCCGTGCTGGCCGAGGTCGGCGAGCACCCGCTGCTCGAGGTGTTCCGGGGGGACCCCCTGGAGGCCTGCGAGGGGGCCGATGCGCTGATGCTGGTCACCGAGTGGAAGGCCTACTGGAATCCCGACTGGCCGCGGCTGGCCGAGCGGCTCGGCGAGAAGCTGCTGCTCGACGGGCGCAACATCTACGACCCCGCCCATGTCGCCGCCTGCGGCATGCACTACCGCGGGATCGGGCGTCGCGCCGATCCCTAGCCGGTGCTCGCGACCCCGGTCGCCCCGCATCGGGGCGACCAACGCAAGCGGCCCCGCCAGTTGGCGGGGCCGCTTGCGTTCAGCCGGTCGTCGCCTTGGCGCCGGAGGATCAGCTGAAGTTCTGGGCGACGAAGTCCCAGTTGAGCACGCTCCAGACGTTCTCGAGGTACTTGGGACGCGCGTTGCGATAGTCGATGTAGTAGGCGTGTTCCCAGACGTCGATGGTCAGCAGCGGGGTCTGGCCATGGGCGATGGGTGTGTCGGCGTTGCTGGTGTTGACGATATCGACACCGCCGTCGTCGGTCTTGATCAGCCAGGTCCAGCCGGAGCCGAAGTTGCCCGCGGCCTGGGCATTGAAGGTTTCCTTGAACTTGTCGAAGGATCCGAACTTGGCATTGATGGCCTCGGCCAGCGCGCCGCTCGGCTCACCGCCACCGTTGGGCGACAGGCAGTGCCAGTAGAAGGTGTGGTTCCAGACCTGAGCCGCCTGGTTGAACAGGCCGCCGGAGGAAGACTTGATGATCTCCTCGAGGGACTTGTTGGCATCGTCGGTGCCGTCGGTCAGCTCGTTGAGCTTGTTCACGTAGGTCTGGTGGTGCTTGCCGTAGTGATACTCGAGGGTCTCGGCGGAGATGTGCGGTTCCAGCGCGTTCTTCTCGTAAGGCAGTGCGGGCAGTTCGAATGCCATCGAATCTCTCCTTGTCGTCAGCGGTGTCGGTACAGCACCCCATGGTGCGGCATCGGAACGTCGAGGTTCAAGGTCCGTCAGCTGGCGTTGACGGACCCCGTGCGTTCCGATGACAAAAAACCTTACACTATCAGGACGATGTGTCGGTGCTGTCGCGGCATCATAGCACCCGGTCCCGGGGGCGCCAATCGACCGGGCCCCGGAACCCCCGTTCCCCAGAGAAGGAGTTCGACATGGCAGAGCGCCCGGATCCCCCCCGGTACACCCGGCCGATCGTACCGGACCCGGATGCCAGCCTGTCGGCGCCACGCTGGCGGCAGCCCCCAGCGCCGCGGGTATGGCCCCTGTGGCTGCTGGTGCTGCTTCTCGTCGTTGCCGGTGCCGCCCTGGCCTGGGCCGGCTGGCAGGAGCGCGTCCGTCTGCAGGCCGAGCTCGCCCGGGTCAGCGGCGAGCTCTCCAACGTGCATGCGCGCTTCGACGCGGAAGCGGGTCGGGGGGAGGCCCTCACCATCCTGCAGGAGCGCCTGGACGAGCTGGCCAACCTGGAGGCGGAGGTCGACGCGGTCATCGACCAGCGCCTGGCCACGCTCGAGACTCGGCAGCAGGAACGCCTGGCCCCCCTCGAGGAGGCGGTCGATGCCCTCGAGACTCGCCTTGCCAGCCAAGGCGACGAGGACGACACCCTGGCGGCGACTCTGGCCGCGACCCGTCGTTCCCTGGATGCCCTGGAGCGGGCAGGGGAGGAGGGGCGCGCCGCGCTGCGCGAGCAACTGACCGCCCTCGACGCTGCCCGTGAGGCAGAGGCCGCACGACGCGAGACCCTGGCCACGGCACTGGAAGCGCTGGAGGGGCGCCTCGCCGACCACCGTGATGCTCGGCAGTCGCGCCTGGCGTCCCTGGAGGAGGCGCTGGCGGACCTCGCGGACGACGTTGAAGCCCTGGCGGGATCACGCGATGATGCCCTGGAACGGATCGAGACGCTGGATAACCGGCTCCGGGACGTCGAGTCCGGGCTGCGCGAGCTGCGCCAGGCGCAGCTCGCCACGAGTGCCCAGCTCGAGGCCCTTCGCCAGTGACATGTCGCCAGTCAGGAAGCGGTACTTATGGATAATCGCGTGTTCACACGCCTGGGGACGGCGGCAGTCTGCCTGGGCCTGGCGCCCGGCGCCCTGGCCCTCGAGGCCAGCATCGAGGGCATCGAGGATCCGCTGGCGGAGAACGTCCGCCTCTATCTCGACGGACTGGAGGCCGAGCAGTACAGCCCCGAGCGCCTGGAGAGCGAGGTACTGCGGCGCAGCAGCGAGGCGCTGCGGGTCTACGGCTACTACTCGCCGCGGATCGAGCCGCGTTTCGACGACCCCGAAGACCCGGCCCGGGTGACGCTCGCCATCAGCCCGGGGGAACCGGTGCGCATCGAGGTCCTGTCGCTCTCCGTGACCGGCGACGCCGCCGAGGATGCCCCCTTCACCGAGGCCATCGAGGCCTTTCCCCTCTCGGAGGGGGATCGCCTGCGCCATGCCCCCTTCGACAGCCTGCGCAGCCGGCTGGCAAACCTCGCCCTCGAGCGCGGCTACTTCGACTGGCGCTTCGCTGACCGCCGGATGGAAGTCAGGCCCTACGCCAACAGCGCCCGGCTCTACCTGGCGCTGGAGAGTGGCCAGCGCCATCGCTTCGGTGACGTGACCTTCCAGGGCCACCATATCGAGACCACCCGGCTGGAGGCGCTGGCCCCCTTCGCCCGCGGGGAACCCTACCTGGCGAGCGAGGTGGCCAGGTTCAACCAGCGCCTGGGCCAGACCGAGTGGTTCGCCTCGGTGAACGTGCGCCCGCGCCTCGACCGGGAGCTGGCTCGACTGGCCCTGCCGGATGCCGAGCCGGGTTGGTGGCAGTCCCTCGACGTCGAGGGCGTGGCGTCCGTCGACCGGGGGGCGCGCATCGCCGCCGAGGCGCTGGTGGCGGCCGCCGGCCTGCAGCGCCCGGCCGTCCCCGAGGTGCCCATCGACGTGGTGGTGACCCCTGCCGACCGCCACCAGTTCGAGGTGGGGGTGGGCTATGCCACCGACGTGGGGCCCCGCCTGCGCTTCTCCTGGGACCAGCCCTGGATCAACCGCTATGGCCACGGTCTGGATCACGACCTCTACCTCTCGGGGCCGGAGCAGCAGTTCACCGGGGTCTATACCCTGCCGCTGGAAGACCCGCTGCGGGACAGCTATCGCTTCCAGTATGGCCTGCGCAACAAGGACAACGAGGACACCCGGACCCTGGAGAGCACGGTGGAGGCGGCCCGTCGCTGGACGTTCGACAACGGCTGGGAGCAGACCCTCTACCTGCGCGGCACCTACGAGGACTTCACCCAGGCCGGCGTCTCCAACCAGGTGCTGCTGCTCTATCCCGGCATCAGCTGGTCGCGTACGCGTACCCGCAATCCCACCTTTCCCACCTGGGGCGATCGCCAGCGCCTGGCCGTGGAGTATTCCAGCGACTGGTGGGGCTCTGCCGCCGAGTTCCTGCGCCTCACCGGCGACAGCGAATGGATCCGCATGCTCGGCGATGACAACCGCTTCGTCGGCCGGGTCGGCCTCGGCAGCATCACCACCGACGACTTCGAGGACGTGCCGCCCTCGCTGCGCTTCTTCACCGGCGGCGATCGCAGCGTACGCGGCTACGCCTACGAAAGCCTCGCGCCCGAGGACGACGAGGGCCGCCTGCTGGGCGGCGAGCAGCTGTTCACCGCCAGCCTCGAGGCCCAGCGCCGCATCACCGGCAAGTGGTGGGCGGCGAGCTTCATCGACACCGGCGATGCCTTCAGCGACTGGGGCCCGAGCGAGCTCAAGACCGGGGCCGGCCTGGGGGTGCGCTGGATCTCCCCGGTTGGCCCGATTCGCCTCG
This sequence comes from Halomonas sp. CKK8, assembly GCF_029625235.1. NCBI lineage: Bacteria > Pseudomonadati > Pseudomonadota > Gammaproteobacteria > Oceanospirillales > Halomonadaceae > Halomonas > Halomonas sp. CKK8. The sequence goes on from NZ_CP121193.1 coordinate 1,972,408, forward strand.
ATGTCGCCCATCCCTTCGACGTGGATGATGCCTATCGCATCCACTTCGCCATCGGCCCGGAATTCTGAGAGTCCCCATCTTGAGACCCCTTGCATTCACCTGGGCCCTGGCCCGACTGCTGATCGTCCTGCCGCTGTGGCTGCTGGGCCTGGTGCTGCTGCTGCTGGGCCTGGCGTTCTCGCCCTGGGGCACCGGCGTGCTGCTCGAGCAGGGCGCCAAGCGCGGGTTCTACGAGCTGGGTGCCGTGGAGGGCGCCCCGCTGGATCGCCTGGTGCTGCATGATCTTCGCCTGGAGGCCGGCGCGGCCAAGATCGCCCTGAGCCGCTTCGAACTGGCCTGGTCCGAGGAGTGCGTGCTGCAGGGCCGGCTGTGTCTCGACCGGCTGGCCGTGGAGGGTGCCGATATCCGCCTGGCCGGCTCGGATGCCGAGCCGGAGGTGGAGTCGCAGCAGGCGCCCGGCGCGCCCCTCGAGGAGATCCAGCTGCCGTTCCCGGTGGAACTGCGCGAGCTGTCGTTGAGTGATGTGACCCTGCAGCTCGCCGACGGCACCCGGCTGACCTGGGACTCCTTCACCACCGGCCTCCGGGCCGAGGAGAACACCCTGACCCTGCTGCCCACCCGGCTGGCCGGCACGCGCCTGACCCTGCCGCTCTCGGCGGGCACCCGCCTGGCCCTGAGCGAGGCCGAGCAGGATGGCCCCCGTCTCACCGCGGCGGCCATCGATGCGGCCATCGCCGTTCGCTCGCCGCTGCCGGCAGCGGCCGCCGCCGAGCTGGAGAGGCTCGCCGACCTGCCGTTGGACGAACGGCCGCGGCGCGTGCTCCCCGAGGTGACCCTGCCCATCGCCGTGGAGGTGCCGCAACTCGCCATCGAAGACTTCGCGATCGCGGGGTCGGTGGAGTATGGCGTGGAGCAGCTGCTGCTGCGCCTCAGCGCCCGCGGCCAGGAGGTCGAGGTCGACACCCTGGCGGTGGCCAGCGCCGATGCGGATGCCGAGCTGAAGGCCCGCGTGGCGCTTCGCGACGACTATCCCCTGGAGGCCCGGCTGGCCGCCGACCTCTATCTGCCGGAACGGATGCCGGCGCTGGAAGGGGAGCGCATCGAGCTTGCCCTGGCCGGCAGCCTGGCCGACCTCGAGGTGGACCTGGTCACCCGGGGGCCGGTGGAGGCCCACCTGGTGGCCCGGCTCGACGCCCTCGACCCGACCCTGCCGTTCACCGCCTCGCTGCAGAGCGATGCCCTCCAGTGGCCGCTGCACGGAACCGAGACCACGCCGGCTGGCGAGGGGGACGCCACGCCGGACCCGACAGAAGACGAGACGGCGCCGGTCGAGCCGGAAGAGACGGCAGTCGAGGAACGACAAGAAGACGCGGGCGACGCGCCGGCCGAGCCCTGGCGGGTCGAGGGGCTCGCGGTGCACCTGGAGGGCAGCCTGGTGGACTACCGCAGCCGTGTGTCGCTCACCGCCCGAGGCCCGTCACTGCCCTCTACCGACCTGCTGCTCAGCGGCAGTGGCGACCTCGAGCACTTCCGCTGGTCACCGCTGACCGTCAACCAGCAGGGCGCCATGCTGGTCAGCCGCGGCCAGGCCGCCTGGCGCGACGGCCTCGACGTCGAGGCCACGCTGTCGCTTGACAACCTGGACCCCGGCCGCTTCGTCGAGGGCCTCGACGGTCGCCTGGGCGGCGGCGCCGAGCTCACCTTCGTCCAGGACGAGGCGGGCTGGCGACTCGAGGTGCCGGGGCTGGATCTCCAGGGCGTGCTCGATGACCGGCCGCTGAGCCTTGAGGCCGTCCTCGCCGGGGACAGCGAGATGCGCTGGGATATCGAGACCCTGGACTTCCGCCAGGGCGCCAACCGGGTCAGCGCGGCCGGGCGGGTGACCCGCGAGGCCCTGGACCTGGCCGGCGACCTGGACATGCCCGCGCTGGAGAGCCTCTACCCCGGGCTCGGCGGTGCCCTGGCCGGACGCTTCACCACGGCGGGCAGCCTGGAGGCGCCGGAGCTCGATCTCGCGCTGACCGGCCGCTCGCTGGCCTTCGCCGGCAATGCCGTGGAGGCGCTCGACCTGACGGCCCGGGTCGCCGGCCTGGAGGACCCCGACCTGGCGCTGGCCCTGGAGGTCCGCCGCCTCGAGGCCGGTGGCCAGCGTCTCGACGCTCTCACCCTGGACCTCGATGGGCGACTCTCCGAGCATGTCCTGCGCCTGGCCGCCGAGGGCGGCGACCAGATGCCGCTGTCGCGACTGACCCTGGCCCTGGAGGGCGGGCTGGACGGCGCCCGGGAACGCTATCGCGGGGTCCTGACCCCGCTGGAGGTCGACAGCGATTTCGGCGATATCCGCCTTGCCGAGGCGCTGACCTTCGAGGCCGACCTGCCCGCGGGGTCGGCGCGGGTGGCGCCCTTCTGCCTGACCCGCCGCCAGGGCGGCGAGGTGTGCCTGACCGAGCCGCTGGAGGCCTCGGCAGAGACCGGTCGGGCCGCGCTCGAGATCCGCGACCTGCCCATGGACCTGGCCGATGCCGCCATGCCGCCGGGGTGGCGCATCAGCGGCGAGAGCGCCGGCACCCTGGCGGCCGGCTGGTCAGACGGCGGGACGCGCTGGCAACTGGACGCCGACCTCGACAGCCGCGCCGAGGTCACCGGCGAGGACGCCTATGGTCGGCCCTGGTCGGTCCCCGGCACCACGTTGGGCGTGGCGCTGGCGGCCAGCGAGGCGCGAGCGGAGCTTGACCTTGAGCTGGGCCTGGCCGATAGCGGCGAGCTGCGCCTGGCCCTGGCCATCGACGAGCCGCTGGGGGAGGGCGTGCTCGACGGCCGGCTGCGCCTCGATGACCTGCGCCTGGCCCCCTATCGGCCCCTGGCCGCCGGCCTGGAGACCCTGCAAGGGGGAGTCGACGGTGATATCCGCATCGGCGGCACCCGCGAGGCGCCCCGACTGGATGGCCGGCTCGCCCTGGCCGGGCTGAGGGCCGGCGGCCTGGACCTGCCGCTGGAGGTGCGCGACGGGGAGCTGGTCGTGGAGCTGGTCGGCGACCGGGCCGACATCGACGGCTTCCTGGCCGCCGACGAGGGACGCCTGGAGATCGCGGGCAATGCGCGCTGGCCGGCGTCGGGGAGCTGGCAGGCCGCCGTCGATCTGCAGGCCGTCGATGATCCGCTGTTGGCGGTGCTGCCCGAGTTCGGGCGCCTGCGCCTGGCGCCCGACCTGAGGATTCGCGCCACCCCGGAGCGGCTGCAGGTCCGCGGCACGGTCGAGATTCCCTGGGCGCGGCTCGAGGCCGGGGAGGTGCCCGACTCGGCCATGGCCCCGAGCCCGGACGAGGTGATCATCACCGAGGAGCAGGACCGTCAAGCCGCCCAGGCCGAGGCCGCCGCGGCAGATGAACAGCCCGGCGAGTCCACCGCCGAGGCCATGGCCCGGGCCGGCATGGCCACCGACATCCTGATCACCCTCTCGCTGGGGCCGGACATGCAGCTGGAGGCCTATGGCCTGGAGTCGGGGCTCTCGGGCAACCTCGAGGTGCGCCAGCAGAACGGGCCTGTCCAGCTGTTCGGCGACGTCAGCCTGGTCGACGGCCGCTTCCGGGCCTTCGGCCAGGACCTGCTGATCCGCGAGGGGATCATCTTCTTCAGCGGGCCCCCGGGGCAGCCGCTGCTCGATTTCGAGGCGATCCGCAATCCCGCGGCGACCCAGGACGAGGTGATTGCCGGCCTGCGCGTCACCGGCTCGGCCAGCGCCCCGACCCTGGAGATCTTCTCGGAACCTGCCATGGACGAGGCCAGCGCGCTCTCCTACCTGCTGCGCGGCCGCGCACCGGACAGCAGCGGCGGCGCCGATGGCGCCCTGACCTCGGCGCTGATCGGCATCACCCTGGGACAGACCGGCGGCGCCGTGGGCGCCATCGGCGAGGCCTTCGGCATCTCCGACCTGACCCTCGACACTGCCGGGGCCGGGGAGGAGAGCCAGGTGGTGGTCAGCGGCAACCTCACCGAGCGCCTGAGCATCGGCTACGGGGTGGGCGTCTTCTCGCCTATCGCCGAGCTCACCCTGCGCTACCAGCTGTGGCGCAGCCTCTATCTCGAGGCGATCTCGGGGGCGGCCCAGGCGGTCGACCTGGTCTACAGTTTCAGTCTGCCGGGCAACCCCCCGAGCCCATGAAGACGACCCCGCCATGCCAGGCGGACAATCCACCGTACGATGGAGCCCCACCCATGCCACTGCATCCCGACCAAGCGCCCGAGGGGCGCGACACGCCGCTGCCGATCAGCGGGACCCACCTGGTCAACGGCCACGCCATGCAGCCCCCCTGGCCCGAGGGCATGGAAGAGATCGTGCTGGGGCTGGGCTGCTTCTGGGGGGCCGAGCGGCTCTTCTGGCAGCTGCCGGGCGTGCACGTCACCGCCGTGGGCTACGCCGGCGGCGTGACCCCGAACCCCACCTACGAAGAGACCTGCAGCGGACGCACCGGCCATGCCGAGGTGGTGCGGGTGGTCTTCGACCCCCGCCGGGTCGACCTGGAGACCCTGCTGCGGGTGTTCTGGGAGGCCCATGACCCGACCCAGGGCCACCGCCAGGGCAATGATATCGGCAGCCAGTACCGTTCGATCATCCTCACCACCACCGCTGGCCAGCGCGAGGCGGCCGAACGTAGCCGCGAGGCCTACGGCGAGGCGCTGTCGCGCAGCGGCAGGGGACCCGTGACCACCGAGGTCGAGCCCCTCGAGGCCTTCTACTACGCCGAGGAGTACCATCAGCAGTACCTGGCGAAGAACCCCGGGGGCTACTGCGGCCTGAAGGGTACCGGCGTCAGCTGCCCGATCGGTTGAGGCCGGCAGGGAGTGCCCGAGGGGCCTGGAGCTGCGCCAGGCGTGCCTTCAGGCCATTTAATGCATCGCTCATGTACTCGGCATCGAACGCCGCTTCCTGGATCAGGCGCGCCGGGTCGTAGACCTCGATGTGGGCACGGTGCTTCTTCAGCACCCGATCCTGCTCCAGTGCCTTGAGGGTTCGGTTGATATGCACCGGCGACAGGCCAAGGATCTGTCCCAGCAGCCGCTGGGAAACGGGGAACTCGAAGAGGGCCAGGTCGACGCGCTGCAACTTCTCGAGGCGAAAGAAGGTCTCGATCATGAAATGCAGCACCTGTGAGCGCGCGCTGCGATGGAGGGTGACGAGCATCCGTTCGGTAAGGAGGGCCTCCTGTCGGCTGATGGTGGCGAAGAGCGCAATCGCCAGGGGCGTGGAGGCCGCGATGAGGTCGACGAGGTCCTCGTGGGGGAACGGCTGGATCATGCCCCGGGTGATCAAGCTGGCCTCGGTCACGTGCCGCATGAAGGTAAACTCCCTGAGGCCGATGATTTCGCCGGGCAGCAGCAGGTCGATGACCTGTCGCTCGCCATCCTCGGTGCGGCGGACGGTGCAGGCCCAGCCACTCTGCAGGATGTACAGCTGGCCCACCCTGTCGCGGGGGCCCCAGAGCCGCTGATTCTTCATGGCTGGCTCGGCCGCTTGCTCGAACCGTGCCAGGAGTTGCTTATCCTTTTCACTCAGGTCCAGGAACCGCCCCATGGCGATCTGGAAAAGGCTCACGCCCGGCGCCTGGTCGTCGAGGCAAGCCGCTGCCGCTCCATGCAATGCGGGAAAGCGAAGATGATAATGCTCCTTTGGGTCATGGGCACAGGCAACGCCCGATGGGAGGCCTTCCTCATGGCGTATTCTAGTCGCACCTTAGAGACACTGCCCACGAACCTATCCCCATGGCGCCTGGCCACGATGGTCCCCTCGCCCGCGGTTCGCCGGCGACCCCTCCCGCCAGCGAGGTGGCGCCGAGGACGTGATCGTTCGCCCGCCGTGCGAACTCGCCGGGGTGGGCAACGCGACGCCGGGCAGCTGATCCCGTGCTTCCTGGAGAATCTGGAACTGTGCCCGGCGCTGGCCGATACAGTCATTCAACCAGGCATCCAGATCGGGGATGGCGTTGTAGGCCTGCAGGCGTTCATAGAAGCGCCGTGACCGCCACTCCTCGAGCAGTGCCCGGCTGAGTTCCTCAGCCGCCACCTCATCATCGAAGATGAAGAAGTGGGGCTGTACCTGCAATTCCTGCACGGGCCTCCTGGCCGGCTTCCGAAGCGGAGACTGCTCGATCGGTAGCGACGCGGACACCTCGATCAGGGACTGGATCCGCTGCTGACTCTCGCTCGCCAGGGCCTGCATGAGCTTGCTGGTGCCGATGTGATAGGTCAAAAAGCGCAGGCTCAGCCAGCGATAGCGTTGGTACGCCTGGTGCTCATGCGCACTGGCCCGGGCCAGGATATCCTCGATCAGGATGGTGACGCTTGGCGTGTTCACGATGCGATTCACCTCTTGTGGCACCTCGATCCACGGCATGGGCTCGCGGCCTCGAATGACCCTCGATGACCATGCCTGAGGAACAGCCTAGGAAAGGGCGCCGCCAGGGTCTGCCAACCTGGGTTAATAACCTGCATTTTTTTTGCACTTTTTCGCATCGAGGGCGAAGTGGATGGCCGACATCGTCGATTGCCAATCCGCCAGCTGCTGAGCGACGCGACGCGCGAGCCAGCTGGCTGGCCGCCCCTGATGCCACTCCACGAACCCGACGTGCCCCCCGTGTCGGGCGAGTTCCACCCGCACCGAGCCGGGAGGTGTGGGGAGACGCCTGAACAGTGCCGGCGGCATGAAGGGATCATCGTCGGCATGCAGGATGAGCATCGGCAGCTCGACCTGGTCCAGCAGGGGGCCGGCAGAGGCACGCCGGTAGTAGTCCTCGGCGCCGTCGAAGCCATGCAGGGGAGCCGTCACGGCCTCGTCGTAGTCGCGCAGGCTCTCAAGGGCCTCGAGGGCCTGCGGGGTGATCGAGAGCGGCAGTTCGCCACTTGCCAGGCGAGGGAGCATCTTGCGCTTCAGCGAGCCGAGCAGGTGGCGCTCGTAGACCCTGGAGAAGCCCTGGTGGAGAGTATCGGCACAGGCCGAGAGCTCCAGCGGTGCGCTGATGACGATGGCCCCGGCCAGGTCCAGGCCATTGTCGCCCTGTTCCGCGACCAGCTTGAGCAGCATGTTGCCGCCCAGGGAGACCCCGGCGGCCACCTTGAGGGCGCGCGGATAGCGGTGGGCCAGCTGGCCGATCAGCCAGTAGGCATCCGCGGTGTCGCCGCTGTGATAGGCCCGGGGCAGGCGATTGGGCAAGGCCCCGCAGCCCCGGAAGTGCATCAGCAGGGCGCGCCAGCCGAGGCTGGCAGCGACGTGCAACAGGTGGCGAGCATAGGGCGAGGCCAGCGAGCCCTCGAGCCCGTGGAAGAGCAGCAGGAGGGGGGGCGTCCGCCCGTTCGGGCTGCGGCCGCGCCCAGGCCAGTTCGACGAAGTCCCCGTCCGGCAGTTCTAGGATCTCGGTGTCGACGTCGACCACCGGTCGTGGCAGGCAGCGGGGCAGCAGGGTCTGGACGTGCCGGTTGGAAAGCCCCGGGGGTGGGCGGAAGTCGGCAGCGTGCCAGGTCGCGTCCATCGGCGGGTCACTCCGGCGGGGTCAGGTTGTCATGGCCGGTGGGCGTGATCACCAGGTTGTCCTCGATGCGGATGCCGCCGTGGTCGGCCAGGCGCTCGACCAGCGGCCAGTCGATGTCGCGGCCCACCGCGCCCTCCTTGAGCGGTGCCAGCAGCATGGGGATCACGTAGAGCCCGGGTTCTATGGTGACCACCATGCCAGCCTCTAGTTCCCGGGTCAGGCGCAGGGCGGGGTCCGCCTCGGGCGGCGGCAGTGGCCGCCCCGCGTCGTCCACCCGGCCGGCCACGTCATGGACCTGCAGGCCCAGCGAATGGCCCAGACCATGGGGACAGAAGGCCCGGGTGATGCCCTGGTCCACCGCCGCCTCAGGCGTGCAGTGGACCAGGCCCTGGTCGGCCAGCAGCTCTCCCAGGCCCCGGTGCATGCGCCGGTGCAGCGCGACATAGTCGACACCCGGCGCCAGTTCGCCGATCAGCCGGTGTTGCAGCGACGTGACCCCCTCGATCAGCGCCGCGAAGGCGGGGACGGCATCGGGCCCCGCCCAGGTGCGGGTGATGTCGGCACAGTACCCGCGCTGGCGATGGCCGCCGTCAAGCAGCAGGCTACGCCGCCTCAAGGGAGGAACACTGTCGTAGTGCTGGTAGTGCAGCACGCCGCCGTGGGCGTTGAGCCCGACGATGCTGGCATAGGGCAGGGCCGTCTCGCGCTGGCGGGAGGCGCCCAGGTAGGCGAGCTGGATGTCGAGCTCGGCGCCACCGTCCAGGAACGTCTCCCGGGCGGCGCGATGGCCGGCCATGGCCTGCCGGTTGGCGTCGCCCAGGCAGGCGATCTCGTAGTCGCTCTTGCGGACGCGGCCCTCGTCCAGGGCCCCCACCAGGGCCGGGGGGTTGCGGTCGGCACCGAGCGCCTCGGCGAGCGTCGCCGACACGTCACCCAGCACGGCGAAGCGACCGGCCGGCAGGGCCGGCGGGGCATCGTCGCGGCCCATCTCGATGTCGAAGGTCTCCACCCAGGCCTCGTCGGGCAGGTGGGCCGGCAGGTGCCAGAAGTCGTCCGGGGCATGGACCTTGAGCCTGGGTCGCTGGCCCGGCTGGATCAGCAACCAGCTGCGTGCGAGGTCGGCCTGGCCGGTCCAGTGCATGAAGTGGCCATAGGCGGCGAAGCTCGCCTCCTGGTCGTCGGCAAAGTGACGGCGGGGGTGGCCGCTGTAGAGCAGGACGCCGTCGAGCCCGAGGCGCGTGAGCACCTCGCCGTAGGCCCGTTGCAGGGACGCCAGGTGGTGCCGTTGCAGGGGGGCGAGCCGTGAGGGCGTGACAGGAGTGGTCATGGGGACTCCGGTGAGGGGATCGGCGTGTGACGGGGATGGGCGGCGCCGCCGGAGAGCGCCTCCCAGAGGGCCTCCAGCACGGCAGGGCCGTGACCGCGCCGGCGGAAGAGGCGGATCTCGAGAGGCACCTCCCAGCGCGCATCGCCGGCTCGTACCAGACGGCCGGCGGCCAGGTCGTCGCGCACGGTGCGTTCGGGCAGCCAGCCGAGGCCATAGCCCAGGCCGACCAGCTCGCGGATGTTGCCGCTCTGGATGCTCTCGTGGAGCACCCGAAAGCGTGGTGCCCCGGGCAGCTCATCCAGGTGGCTGCGCAGGGCCAGGTCGATCAGCCCGCGGGGATGGTAGGCGATCAGTGGCAGGGTGAAGCGGCCCCCGGCCTGAAGCGCGAAACGCGGGCGGCCGTCGGCCTCGGGCAGCGAGGTCGGGATCATTCGCTCGTGGCCCAGGCAGTGATGGGCGAGCCCCTCGGTCTCGGGCATGAGCGGGCAGGCGCCGGCTGGCCAGTAGCAGAGGACCAGATCACACTCGTCGCGGGCCAGGGCCTCGAAGAAGTCACTGGCCAGCCAGCCGGTGGCACGCAGGTAGGGCGTCAGCGGGGGCGGCGAGGCCCAGCCGGCCAGCCATTCGGGGAGGAAGTGCGCCAGCAGGCTCTGCGGCGCCGCCAGCCGCAGCTGTCCGGCCTGTTCCTCGGCCAGGTGAACCAGCCGCTGCCGGGTCGCCGCCACCCGTCGGGTGACCTCCTGGCAGAGGCCGAGGAACTCCTCCCCGGCCGGTGTCAGCGACAGCGGCAGGGTCTGGCGATTGACCAGGGTGGTGCCCATCTCCTCCTCGAGCAGCTTGATGCGTCGCGAGAAGGTCGGCTGGGTGACGTTCTGCTCCTCCGCCGCCCGGGAGAAGTGCTGGGTCCGGGCCAGGGCGATGAAGTCTTCCAGCCAGCGCAGTTCCATGTCGGTCCTCGTGCGTGCCGCGGCCGTGTCTCGGCCCCGGCATTGTGCCATAGCGTGGCGGGCCTCAGTCGATGCGCCCTTCCTCCACGGCGTGACAGGCGACCTGGCCGCCGTCGGCGGTGGCGATCAGCGCCGGGATCTCGCGCCGGCAGCGCTCATCGGCATGGGGGCAACGGCCGTGGAAGACGCAGCCCGAGGGCAGGTTGACCGGCGTGGGCACCTCGCCCTCCAGGCGGATGTGCTGGGGCCGGTCGTCCTCCAGTCGCGGAATCGCCGACATCAGGGCCTGGGTGTAGGGGTGTCGCGGCCGGGCGAAGAGCGTCGCCGTCGGGGCCACCTCGCAGACCCTTCCTAAGTACATCACCGCGACCCGGGTACCGAAGTGCTCGACCACCGCCAGGTCATGGGTGATGAACAGGTAGGTCAGGTTGCGTTGCTGCTGGGCCTCCATCAGCAGGTTCAGCACCTGGGCCTGGATCGACACGTCCAGCGCCGAGATCGGCTCGTCGGCGACGATGAACTCCGGGTCGACGGCCAGGGCGCGGGCGATGGCGATGCGCTGACGCTGGCCGCCGGAGAACTCGTGGCCGTAGCGTGCGCCCCAGTCGGCCGCGATACCCACCGAGGCCATCACCTCGGCCACCTGCTCCTTGATATGCTGCGCCGACCAGTCCGGGTGGTGCAGCCGGATCGGTTCCTCCAGGGTCTGCTGGATGGTCATCCGCGGATTGAGCGAGGCATAGGGGTTCTGGAAGATCATCTGCATGCGCCGGCGGTAGGGCATCAGCGCCTTGTGGGAGAGGTCGTCGATGCGCTGGCCGTCGTAGCGGATCTCGCCGGCACTGGGGTGGAGCAGGCCCATCACGGTGCGGGCCACCGTGGACTTGCCGCAGCCGGACTCGCCGACCACGCAGAGCGCCTCGCCGCGTTGGATATCCAGGTCGACGCCGTTGATGGCATGCACGTGCTTCTGCTCGCGGACGATCCGGCCCTTCCTGAACTTGAGCTGCTCGAGGAAATCCCCGGAGAGCGAGAAGTGCTTCTCCAGCCCGCGGATCTCCAGTAGGGGGCGGGCCGCCTCGGGGGCCTGGCCAGGGGCTTGGGCGTGGGCGTGGGCGGTGGAACTCATCAGCGAATCTCCTCGGCCGGGATGCGTTCGCGGTCGAGCATCTCGGCGACCATGTGACAGGCGACCCGGCAGTTGCCGGAGGTCACGAAACCGGGAACCTCGTCGATGCAAGCGCGGCGGGTGGTGCCATCGGCGCGCTCGACAAAGCCGCAGCGCGGGTGGAAGGCGCAGCCGCTCGGCAGGTTGTCCAGCGACGGCATGCTGCCGGGGATCTGGTTCAGCCGGCTGCCCGGGGTGGCCATCTGGGGCAGGGCGTTGATCAGCCCCTGGGTGTAGGGATGCTGGGGGTCGTTGATGATCTCCCGGGTCGGGCCCTGCTCGATCACCCGGCCGGCGTACATCACCAGCATGCGCTGGGTGACCTGGCTGACCACGCCCAGGTCGTGGGTGATCAGGATAAGGCCGACGTTGTGCTTCTCGCAGAGCTCCAGCAGCAGCGCCATGATCTCGGCCTGGATGGTCACGTCCAGCGCGGTGGTGGGCTCGTCGGCGATGATGATGTCGGGATCGAGCAGCAGGGCGATGGCGATGATCACCCGTTGGCGCATGCCGCCGGAGAGTTCGTGGGGATACTGGTCCAGGCGCGCCGCGGGCGAGGGGATCTGCACCTGCTCGAGCTTGCGCAGGGCGATCGCCCGGGCCTCGCGGGTCGAGATGCGCCGGTGGGCCTTGAGGCATTCGACCATCTGTTCGCCGATGGAGAGCACCGGGTTCAGGGTCATCATCGGATCCTGGAAGATCATCGACATGCGGTGGCCGCGGACATGGCGCAGTGCCCGGTCGCTCATCTGGGTCAGGTCGCGACCGTCGAAGTGGATACTGCCACCGGCGATGTAGCCCGGCTTGGCGATCAGGTTGAGCAGGCTGAAGGCCGCCACCGACTTGCCGGCGCCGGACTCGCCCACGATCCCCAGGCGCTCGCCGCGCTCGAGGCTGAAGCTGACGTCGCGCAGCGCCTGGACATCGCCGCGGCGAAGGGCGAAGCGCACGTCGAGATGGTTTACGTCGAGGAGTGCCATGGTTCAGCCCTTGTAGAGTCGCGGGTTGAGGACGTCGCGCAGCCAGTCGCCGAGCAGGTTGATCACCAGCACCAGCACCACCAGCACCAGGCCGGGGACCAGGGTGATCCACCAGGAGCCCGACTGCAGGTAGTCGAAGCCGGACTTGATCAGCGAGCCCAGCGATGGCTGCGTCTCGGGCATGCCCAGGCCCAGGAAGGAGAGCGCCGCCTCGGAGATGATGGCGTTGGCCACCTGGACCGTGGAGATGACGAAGATCGGCGACAGGGTGTTGGGCAGGATATGGCGGAACATGATCCGCCGGCTGGTGAAGCCCATCACCCGGGCCGCATCGACATACTCCTTGTGGCGCTCGGCCAGCACCGAGGCGCGCACCGTGCGCGCGTACTGGGGCCATTCGGCCAGGCCGATGATCAGCACCAGAAGCGGCACCGCATAGGCGCTGAAGGTGGCGCCGCCGAAGATCGCCTTGACCAGGGCGCCCACCACGATGGCCACCATCAGGGTGGAGAACGACAGCTGGATATCGGCCAGGCGCATCAGGAAGGCATCCACGCGACCGCCCAGGTAGCCGGCAAGCAGCCCGAAGCTGACGCCCAGCAGCGCCTGGAGGGCCACCGCACCGAAGCCGATGATCAGCGACACCCGGGCGCCGTAGAGAATCGTGGAGAGCAGGTCGCGGCCCTGGGCGTCGGTGCCCATCAGATAGGTCGGGTCGCTGCCCTCGACCCAGAAGGGCGGCAGCTCCGAGGCCATGATGTCGATCTGCGCCAGGTCATAGGGGTTCATGGGCGCCAGCCACGGGGCCAGCACCGCCACGGCGACCAGGGCGATGAAGACCACCAGGCTCAGCTGGGCGATCAGGTCACGCTTGAAGCTGTAGAGCAGGTAGGAGCCGCGAAAGCGCGACCAGCGGCTCGCCACCCGGGGGGTCGTGGTTGTCATGCGGGTTTCCCTGTCAGCTTGACGGTGGGGTTGACCAGGCCGTAGATCAGGTCGACCAGGGTGTTGGTGATCACGAAGATCAGCCCCACGATCATCAGGTAGGTAATGATCAGCGGCACGTCGGAACGCTGGATGGCATTGAGGAACATCAGCCCCATGCCCGGCCACTGGAAGACCGTCTCGGTGAGGATGGTATAGGCCACCAGGGTGCCGATCTGCACCCCGCCCATGGTGATCACCGGCAGCATGGTGTTCTTCAGCGCGTGCAGGAAGTAGATGCGACGCAGCGAGATGCCCTTGGCGCGCGCGAACTTCACGTACTCGGACTGCAGCACCTCGAGCATCTCGGCGCGGATCAGGCGGATGAACAGCGGCAGCATGATCGAGGCCAGCGAGATGGCCGGCAGCACCAGGTAGGTGAGGCCCTCGAGGGAGGCGAAGTTGGTCGCCCAGGTGCCGAACACGGGCACCGGGTTGCCGCGTCCGTAGGCCGGCATCCCGCCCTCGGTACTGACCAGGTCGTTGAGCCAGGCCCCCCAGCCGGTATCGGCGGGGAAAGGTGACCAGAAGACGCCGATGGCGAACAGCTGGATCAGCATGATGGCGGTGAGGAAGACCGGGATGGAGATGCCGATGATCGACACCCCCATGAAGAAGCGCGACAACCAGGCCCGGGGCCGGATCGCGCTATAGACGCCGATCGGCACCGAGAACAGCACGATCAGCAGGGTGGTGGCGAAGACCAGCTCGAGGGTCGCCGGCAGGTGGCGCAGGATCACCTCGGTGGTGGGCTGGTTGAAGATGTAGGAGTAGCCGAAGTCCAGCTGCAGGGCATTGCCCGCGAAGCGCAGGTACTGGACCAGGAAGGGGTCGTTGAGGCCCAACTGCTCACGCAGGGCCTCGCGCTCGCTCTCGGGGACCGACTGGCCGACCATCTGCTGGATGGGGTCGCCCAGGTTGTCCTGGATCGCGAAGGCGATGACGCTGATGATGAACATCACCAGCAGGGCATGGAAGAGGCGCTTGATCAGGAAGGCGATCATGGCTGGCGTCCCGTGTGCAACACGCGGTGACGCACTCGGCTGGCGAGCGCGTCACAGGGGTCAGGTTTCGGATGGCCGGCCCGCGAGGGCCGGCGCGAGGGAGGCTTACTCGTCCTCGATGACCAGGTCCCCGAGGTAGGGGAAGTTCATCACGTTGAGGATGGGTTCGATCATGACGTTGTCCGCCGAGGCCCAGGCCAGGTCCTGCCAGTGCAGGGGCACCACGGCTGCCTCGTCGTGCAGGGTCTGTTCGACCTGCTGGAGCATCTCGGCCCGTTGCTCGAGGTCGACCTCCAGGTTGGCCTCGGCCACCAGCTTGTCGAGCTCCGGGTTGCAGTAGTTGCCGGCGTTGTACTGGCCGGCACCGCTGTCGGCATCCGGGCAGGCCGTCAGGTACTCGTGGAAGTTGGCGCTGTCCTCGGTGTCGGCGTGCCAGCCGATCAGCATCATGTCGGCGGCGCGGTCGTCGTACTCGCCCCAGTACTGGGCCTTGGGCAGCGTCTTGAGGTCCACGGTGACGTTGATGCGTGCCAGCATGGCGGCCACTGCCTGGGCGATCTTGGCATCGTTCACGTAGCGGTTGTTGGGCGCCATCATGGAGATCTCGAAGCCGTCCTCGTAGCCGGCATCCGCCATCAGCTGCTTGGCCTTCTCCAGGTCGTAGCGCGGCTCGAGACTCTCGACATGGCCGGCATAGCCTTGCGGCGAGAACTGCGCCGCCGGGGTGGCGAAGCCCTTCATCAGGCGATCGGCGATACCCTCCTGGTTGACCGCATAGGCGAAGGCCTGGCGGACCCGCGGATCCTGGAACGCCTCGACGCGCTCCTGGTTCATGTGGAAGAAGATGATCCGCGTGCCGGACATGGTCACCAGCTTGACGTCCTCGTCCTCGCGAATCCGGTCCAGGTCGTTGGGCGGCACCGGGGCGATGAAGTCCACGTCGCCGGACAGCAGGGCGGCCACGCGGGTGGCGTTCTCGCTGATCGGGGTGAGCACGATGTGCTCCACGTTGCCGGGGGACGCCTCGTCCCAGTAGCCGTCGAAGCGGTCGAACTCCATGCGGGTGCCCTTCTGGTGCTCGACCACGGTGAAGGGGCCGGTGCCGGAGAGGTTGGCCGAGGCGAAGGAGTTGCCGTTCTTGACGATCTCGTCCTTGGGGTCGCCGTCCTCGGCGGTGCCGCTGTAGAACTCGCTGTCCAGCGGGAAGATGTAGGTGGCGAGATTGAGCAGCAGCGGGTAGGGCTCGGCGGTCTTGAACTCCACCGTGGTCTCGTCGACCGCGGTGACGCTCTCGATGGGCTCGAAGATCGCCTTGAAGTCCGGGCTGCGCTTGAGGCGCTCGACGGTCCAGACCACGTCCTCGGCGGTGAAGGCGTTGCCGCTGTGGAATTCCACCCCCTCACGCAGGGTCATGCGCAGGGTGGTGTCGTCGACCTGCTCCCAGCCGGTGGCCAGGCGCGGCTCGAAGGAGAGGTCCTTGTTCCAGCGCACCAGGGGGTCGAAGGTCATGTGAGAGAGCTGGAGGATCCCCCCGGAGAGCTGCTCGTGGATGTCCAGCGAGACCGGGTCGGCATCGTAGGCCATGCGCAGGGTGGTCTCGGCGCTGGCCACGGAGGGCAGCACGGCGGTGGTCATGGCGGCGCCGATCACGCTCGCCAGCAGAGTCTTCTTGAGAGTCATGTGTCGTTCCATGCCGGTTGACTTGTTGTTGGTGATGACCGTGAAGGTCCAGCCAACAACATAGTGACCCCGGGCATGGAGGCACAATCGAAATTGTGAGAGGGGTCATGCGCCCGGTGAATGAGTCCCGCGGGATGGGCCCTGTCTCAGTCTCCGGCGGGGGCGATGCGGTCGATGCGGTAGAGGGTGGCGACCTGGTCGAGGCCGTGGACGCTGCAGTCGAGGTCGGAGACCCGGCCGTCGCTCAGCCCGTAGACCCAGCCATGCACGGAGAGCGCCTGGCCACGCTGCCAGGCGCGCTGGACGATCTTCGTCCGGCACAGGTTGTTGACCTGGGCCTCGACATTGAGCTCGCACATGCGATCGACCTGCGCCTCCAGGGGCAGCGCTTCCAGGGCACTGCGGTGGCGGCTGTAGAGCTCGCGGACCGAGTGCAGCCAGTAGTCGACCATGCCGCACTCGCCGCCGGCGACGGCCGCCCGCACGCCGCCGCAGCCGTAGTGGCCGACTACCATGATGTGGCGCACCTTGAGCACGTCCACGGCGAACTGCACCACCGAGAGGGCGTTCATGTCGTTGTGGTGGAGCAGGTTGGCGACGTTGCGGTGGACGAACACCTCGCCCGGCGGCAGATCGATGATCTGGTTGGCCGGCACGCGGGAATCGGAGCAGCCGATCCACAGGTAGTCGGGACTCTGCTGGCGGGCCAGGCGGGCGAAGTAGTCCGGGTCGTCCCGGCACATCTTCTCCGCCCAGCTGCGGTTGTTGGCCAGCAGTCTCTCGATCTCTTGTTTCATGGCGGGCTCCGGTAGGCATGGCAGGCAAGAACGGTCCCCCTTGTAACCTCGCCTGCCGGGGTGGTCAACCGCTCTCCCGGGGTGTCGCCTCGGCTGGTATGATCCGCCTCGAGATTCACTGACGGGCCGACGCGGCTCGACCTTCGACAGGAGACTTGCGTGTCAGACTTCGACTATGACCTCTTCGTGATCGGGGCGGGGTCCGGTGGCGTTCGCGCCGCCCGCACCGCCGCCGCCACCGGCGCGCGGGTCGCCGTGGCGGAGGATCGCTACCTGGGCGGCACCTGCGTCAACGTGGGCTGTGTGCCCAAGAAGCTCTACTCCTATGCCGCCCACTTCCACGAGGCCTTCGAGGACGCGGGCGGCTTCGGCTGGCAGTTGCCCGAGGCCCCACGCTTCGAGTGGGCCACGCTGCGCGACAACAAGATCGGCGAAATCAAGCGGCTCAACGAGATCTACGGACGCCTGCTCGACACCGCCGGGGTGCGCCTGATCAACGGCCGCGCCAAGGTGCTAGATGCGCACCATGTCAGCGTCAACGACGAGACCCTGAGCGCGGCGAAGATCCTGGTCGCCGTGGGCGGGTGGCCCTGGACGCCGGACTTTCCGGGCAACGACCTGGTGGTCCACTCCAACCAGGTCTTCGATCTCGCCACCTTCCCCGAGCGTTTCCTGGTCCTCGGCGGCGGCTATATCGCCGTGGAATTCGCCAGCATCTTCAATGGCCTGGGCAGCGAGTCCCACCTGGTCTACCGGGGCGGGCTGTTCCTGCGCGGCTTCGACCAGCAGGTGCGCGAGTTCACCCGGGACGAGATGGCCAAGAAGGGTGTCCAGCTGCACTTCGACGCCAATATCGCTTCGATCGAGAAGGTCGAGCAGGGGCTGCGGGTGAGCCTCACCAACGGTGAGCAGCTGGAGGTGGATGCCGTGCTGACCGCGACCGGTCGTCGCCCCCATCTTGAAGGGCTGGGACTCGACGAGCTGGACGTGGCCCGCACCGAGAGCGGCCACCTGGCCGTGAACGAGCGCTTCGAGACCTCGGTGCCCTCGATCCTCGCCATCGGTGACGTGACCGGCGGCCTCGAGCTGACCCCGGTGGCGCTCGCCGAGGCCATGCAGCTGGTCAGATACCACTTCGACGAGGCCGAGCCGGCCGCGCTTGACTACCGCAACATCCCCACCGCGGTGTTCTGTCACCCCAACATCGGCACGGTGGGGCTCTCCGAGGAGCAGGCCCGCGAGGCGTGTGGCGAGATCCGCGTCTATGTCGCCGACTTCCGCCCCATGAAGCACACCCTCTCCGGCAGCAGCGAACGCTGCATGATGAAGCTGGTCGTCGATGACGCCAGCGACGTCGTGGTGGGGGCCCATATGGTGGGCGAGGAGGCCGGCGAGGTGATCCAGGGCATCGCCGTGGCGGTGCGCGCGGGCCTCACCAAGGCCGACTTCGACGCCACCGTGGGCATCCACCCCACCGGCGCCGAGGAGTTCGTCACCATGCGCGCGGCGACCCGGCGCTGAGCCCCTTCCATGCCTCGGGCATTGCCGCGGGCCACCCTGTGGGGTGGCCCGCGGCGTTTCGGGCTCCCGACGTCATCGGAGTGGGCTATTATCGAAGAGGAGCGGCTCGACTGGCGGGACCGGCTGGCGCAGCATAATTTTCCATTATGGATCCGTGTCGCCAGGATAATCATGGTTTTGAATTGCCGATAAGCCGCTGTTATACTCCTCTCCAAATTCGCTACAGCGAACCATGACAATGAACGCAACCACCGAGCCCTTCACACCCTCCGCCGACCTGGCACGCCCCACCGTGGCGGACGCCGTGGTCGGTCACGAGGCCTATCCGCTGTTCATCCGCAAGCCCAACCCCGATGACGGCTGGGGCATCTACGAGCTGGTCAAGTCCTGCCCCCCGCTGGACGTCAACTCCGCCTATGCCTACCTGCTGCTGGCGACCCAGTTCCGCGACAGTTGTGCCGTGGCCACCAACGAGGAGGGCGAGATCGTCGGTTTCGTCTCCGGCTACGTGAAGAGCAACGCCCCGGACACCTACTTCCTGTGGCAGGTGGCGGTCGGCGAGAAGGCGCGCGGCACCGGCCTGGCCCGGCGCCTGGTGGAAGCCGTGATGACCCGCCCGGAGATGGCCGAGGTCCACCACCTCGAGACCACCATCACCCCCGACAACCAGGCCTCCTGGGGCCTGTTCCGGCGGCTTGCCGAACGCTGGCAGGCGCCGCTCAACAGCCGCGAGTACTTCTCCACCGACCAGCTCGGTGGCGAGCACGACCCGGAAAACCTCGTGCGCATCGGCCCCTTCCAGACCGATCGCATCTGAGCGCCCCCGCTTCTTCTCTCGCCTGCTGTGCCTGGCGGCAGGCGTCCGCACTCCCTTCAGCCGCGCTCGCGCGTCCTGATCCCTTTCTATTTGCCAACAGGAGGTCGCACATGCAGACCCAGATCCTCGAACGCATGGAGTCCGAAGTTCGGACCTATTCCCGCTCCTTTCCGGTGGTCTTCACCAAGGCCCGGAATGCCCGTCTGACCGACGAGGACGGCCGCGAGTACATCGACTTCCTGGCCGGTGCCGGCACCCTGAACTACGGCCACAACAACCCGCACATCAAGCAGGCGCTGCTCGACTACCTGGCCGAGGACAACATCATCCATGGCCTGGACTTCTGGACCGCCGCCAAGCGTGACTACCTCGAGGCCCTCGACGAGGTGATCCTCAAGCCGCGCGGCCTGGACTACAAGGTCCAGTTCCCTGGACCGACCGGCACCAATGCCGTCGAGGCGGCCATCCGCCTGGCCCGCAACGCCAAGGGCCGCCACAACATCGTCACCTTCACCAACGGCTTCCACGGCGTGACCATGGGGGCGCTGGCCACCACCGGTAACCGCAAGTTCCGCGAGGCCACGGGCGGCGTGCCCACGGTCGGCGGGAGCTTCATGCCCTTCGACGGCTACCTGGGCGAGGGCGCCGACACCCTGGATTACTTCGAGAAGCTGCTCGGCGACAAGTCCGGCGGCCTGGACATCCCGGCGGGGGTGATCGTCGAGACCGTGCAGGGCGAGGGCGGTATCAACGTCGCTGGCCTCGACTGGCTCAAGCGCCTCGAGGGCATCTGCCGCGCCCATGACATCCTGCTGATCGTCGACGACATCCAGGCCGGCTGCGGCCGCACCGGCAAGTTCTTCAGCTTCGAACACGCCGACGTCGTTCCCGATATCGTCACCAACTCCAAGTCGCTCTCCGGCCTCGGCCTGCCGTTCTCCCAGGTGCTGATGCGTCCTGAACTCGATGTCTGGAAGCCGGGCCAGTACAACGGCACCTTCCGCGGCTTCGCGCTTGCCTTCACCACCGCGGCCGCCGCCTTGCGCCACTATTGGAGCGACGACGCCCTGGCCCAGGACGTGGCGCGCAAGGGCGAGGTGGTCGCCAAGCGCTTCCAGAAGATCGCCGGCATGCTCGGCGAACTGGGCATCGAGGCCTCCGAGCGTGGCCGCGGCCTGATGCGCGGGATCGACGTGGGTAGCGGTGACATCGCCGACAAGATCACCCACAAGGCCTTTGAGAACGGGCTGGTCATCGAGACCAGCGGTCAGGACGGCGAGGTAGTCAAGTGCCTCTGCCCGCTGACCATCACCGATGAGGAGCTGGACATGGGCCTCGATATTCTCGAGACCAGCACCAAGCAGGCGCTTAGCTGATAGGCTGAGGGTGTCGCCCCATGGGCGGCCCAGTCATCGACCGGTCGGCAGGGGCCGACCGGTCCGTCACTGATACCATTGGAGAGCATTCATGATCGTTCGCAATCTCGATGACGCCCGCAAGACCGACCGCCTGGTCAAGGCCGAAAACGGCAACTGGGACAGCACCCGCCTGAGTCTGGCCGATGATGGCGGCAACTGCTCCTTCCATATCACGCGTATCTACGAAGGCACCGAGACCCACATCCACTACAAGCATCACTTCGAGGCCGTTTTCTGCATCGAAGGCGAGGGCGAGGTGGAAACCCTGGCCGACGGCAAGATCTGGCCGATCAAGCCGGGTGACATCTACATCCTCGACCAGCACGACGAGCACCTGCTGCGCGCCAGCAAGACCATGCACCTGGCCTGCGTGTTCACGCCGGGCCTGACCGGCAACGAGGTGCACCGCGAGGATGGCTCCTACGCGCCGGCCGAGGCCGACGACAAGAAGCCGCTCTGACCGCCCAGCGCGCTCGAGAGGGTCCTGCGACGCCCCCGGCTCACTCGAGCCGGGGGCGTTCTCGTCAGGGGGCCCGATCGAAGACGATGGTGATCTCGGCGAGGGTGACCCCGAACTTGCTCATGGCTGTCCGGTTGATCAGCCGCCCGTCGGGCTGCAGGTACATCCAGTCGTCCAGGGTGAAGGTGATCTCGCGCCCCGAGACCTCGACGGGCAGGCGGTAGCGCATGGTGAAGGCGTGGCCGGCCTGGCGCGCCTCTACCGCGCCCTCGACGTCATTGGCTCGGCCGATCCAGCGATCCTCGCCTTGACGCTCGAAGGTCCAGACGCGCCGGTCGGTCTCGCCGTCGTCATAGGTGAAGCGTTCGTCCAGGGTCAAGGTATCGCCCTCGAGCTGACCGTCGATCTCCACGGTGAAGCGGCGCTGCACCTCCCCGCTGTAGTCCTGCACCATGCCCCAGGCGCGAGTCTTGCCGTCGAAGTATTCTCCGATGTCGAGGCGCGGCGTGGTGCCTGCATAGCGCTCGATATCGACGCTGCTGCAGCCGGCCAGCAGCCCCAGGGAGAGCAGCAGCACGACCAGGCGGAAAAGCCATTTCCTGTACATTTAACATTCCATAAAGAGGATTCGTACAGGAATGCTAGCGGATCAGCGACCCCGGCGCCATCCCACCACGCAAGGGGCCAGATGACACGACACCGCCCGGCGGGCCTCGGCCCCCGGGCGGTGTCGTGTCATCTGGTGAGGGGCAATTCGTCACACCTCGTGGTCGTGCTCCTCACCATCCTCGTGCTCGCCGCGTCCCTCGGGCGGGCCGCCGCCTTCCTCGCCATCCTCGTGGTCGTCGCCATCTTCATGGCTCCCTCCACGGTCGGCCGGCGGGCCACCGCCACGCTCCGGGTTGCCGCGATCGAAGCCCTCGTCGCGAAAGATGTCGGATTCCGCCGAGTGGCCGCCGCGGGCCTCGCCGGTGCCGGCGCCCTTGCCCAGGCGCTTGCGCTGCCCCTGGCCGCCACCCTGCTTGCCACCCGAGCCGTGGTCATCGCCATCGGCGTGGCTATCGGTATGGTCGCTGTGCTGGGCCAGCAGGTGCTGGTCGCTGGGCACCGGGGTGAAGGCGTCGGCCTGCGCAAGGCCGGCGGGCACCGTCAGGGCCAGGGCCAGCGGCAGCAGGCCAGCCATCAGGCGTCGACGCAGGGCAGGGGAGTGCTGCTCGTTCATGGATGCCTCCTGTCAAACAGGAGCGGCCCCGTAAGGGGCCGCTTCAACTCCTGTAGTGATGTCGCGGCTAGGGTCACTCGGACTCCAGACCGAAGTCATGGACATACTCCAGCACCTGGACGGAATCGTCGGCCTGCTGGGTGAAGGTATCGATACCGTAACCGTTGTCCTCGATGGTCGGGACGGTGTTGAACACCACCTCGTCGAGCAGGTTCACCTCGGTGGGCTGGTAGTAGGTGGTGCCGTCGATCACGACCTCCTGGAGCACCGTGACGGTAACCCCGCCATAGAGGTCATCGGGGCTGTAGGAGTAGCTGTCCGACGACACCAGGGCGGAGAGCTCGTCGGCGACACCCAGGAAGCCGCTGATTCCCATCACCTCGTCGATGGTCAGGTCACCATACTTGTCTGAACCGGCGGCCAGGGCCGAGGCGGCCAAGGTCAGCACGATATCCGCGTCGACAGTCATCGAGTAGGATTCGGCCGGCTCGTCACCGTGGGGATTGGTGGAGATGCTGAGGGTATAGAGCCCGTCGACGGGATCCTCGTTGGTCGCCTCGAGCAGGGCAATGTAGAAGGCCAGGTTCTCCAGCGGCGAGTCGATGGTGGCACCGTCCGGGGTGATCAGGCGACCGGAGGTATCGGTCATCTCGGCCAAGGTCTCGGCGGTGATTTCCACGCCATCCATCTTGCTGAGCAGCTCGGCCAGGGAGTGGTCGGTGACGCTCTCCGGCGAACGAGCGACGTTGAGACGGCCGAACTCGACCGGGATCACCTGGTCGGCATACTCTGCCGGGATCTCGTACTTGCCGTCCTCTTCCTGGACCAGCTGGATGACCTCCTCGCAGGCCGCATCCAGGCAGGGCTGGACATTGCCGTTGTCGTCGAGGATTGGCGTGCCGTCGTCGTCACGCAGGATGATGACGATATCGCCATAGTCGCCGCCCTTGCCGCTGTCCGGGCCGCCGCCACCGCCGGCGCCATCCGGCTTGCCACCGCGGTCGCCGCCACTGCCGCCCTGGCCCTGACCCTTGCCCTCCGGCGGGCCGCCGGCGGCGTCATCGCGGAAGATGTCGGACTCGAGCGAGCGCCCCTGACCGCCGGCGCCGAAGCCGTTGCCCTTGCCGCGTCCGATGTTGAGCAGGTCATCGCGACCGCCACCATGGCCCTGGCCCTGCTGGGCCTCGGCGCTCTGGATAAAGAAGCCCGCCTCGGGCGCGACGGCCGTGCCGAGCATGGCGGTACCCACCAGCGGCAGGACGGCCGCACCGGTCAGGGTGGCGAGGCGGGTGAGGGAGGGGGTCTTGCACAAGGTCTTCATGTGTAGCTCCTGGAATATCAGTTCGACGTGCCGTGAACTGGTAGAGCCGTGGTTGCGGAGTGCCAGTGATCAAAGTATGGGCGCATCAGTATCAAATGCAATTGACGTATATCAATATCCGATTTGGTCATTAAAGATGGCGTCGTGAAGGTCGGACGGGGCCTCGGGGCCGCGTCCGACATGGCCGCTCTCAGAAGCGGACGCTCATGCCCAGCCGCATCTGGTTCTCCTCGCTGTCCAGGGTGTCGACGCCGGAACCATAGTCGACCTCGACGTCGTCATAGCGGCTATGGCTGACGTCCAGGCGCAGGCGCAGGCGCTCGCGCAGGGGTACCTCGATCCCGCCACCGAACTGCCAACCCTGCTCGGTCTCGTCCAGCTGGACCCGCTGCTCGCCACGCGCGTAGCGGGTCTCGAAGGCCGTCCAGGCCGGGCCGCCACGCAGGTAGAGCAGGGCGCCACTGTCGATCACGTAGCCGGCGCGCAGGGCCAGGCCCAGGCTCGACTCGCGGTCCACCGAGTAGGTGCGACCGGTGGGCTGGCGTTCGTGGTTCCAGGTCACGTCGCTGACCTCGGCCGCG
The DNA here is from genome assembly GCF_029625235.1 of Halomonas sp. CKK8. Classification (NCBI taxonomy): domain Bacteria; kingdom Pseudomonadati; phylum Pseudomonadota; class Gammaproteobacteria; order Oceanospirillales; family Halomonadaceae; genus Halomonas; species Halomonas sp. CKK8. The sequence continues at coordinate 1,996,158 of NZ_CP121193.1, forward strand.
AGTTCGCCCCCCAGGTAGAACCGCTGGAAGGTCTGGCCATAGCCGACATGCAGGCCCGCCAGGGCGCCGGAGTCACCGAATCGTGCCTCGAGTTCGGAGGGTTCGGTACGCGGCCCCTCGAGGTCGGTGATCAGGCTGCCGTAGCCGACCTGGCCGCCGAGATAGAGGCCGTCATGGGCCTCGGGTGCGGTCGGGGGGCGCTTGCTGGCCTGGCGCCCGGGGTGCCAGGCCAGCCCCAGGCGCATCCGGCTCTCCTCCTGGGCGAAGTCGTCGCTCTCGCCGCCGACCCCGATGTCGAGGTCCTCGTAGTCGGTATAGCTGTAGTCCATGCGCAGGCCCAGGGCGGTGGAGAGCGGCACCTCCAGGCCACCGCCCAGGCGACGTCCATCCAGCCACTCCCTCTGGTCGTCGTTCTCGCCCCCCTCGGCGAAGGCCAGGTCGAAGCGGCCGCGCACCAGCCCCAGGCGAGCGTACACCTCGTTATCGCCGGCCAGCAGGTGGCCGATGCGCAGCCCGGCACCGTACTCGCGCTGCTTCTCCACCGAGAAGACGCGTCCACCGGAGCGCTCGTGGGACCACTCGGCGTCGGCCTCCTCGGCCTCGAGCTCCAGGGCCAGGCGCCAGTCGCCGAACGTGAGGGCAGGGCCGCCGAACAGCCCCAGGCTGCCGCCGGCATCGCGGAAGTCGGCACGCAGGGTGCCGCCGGAGCCGCGCGAACCGGCCTGGGCCGTGCCGATCTCGCCGTAGCCCGCCTGGAGGCCCAGGTAGCCATCAAGGAGCAGGTCGGTATCGCGGGCCGCGGCCAGCAGTTCGGCGTCCTCGTAGCCCCTGGCGAGCTGGGTGCCGAGGCTGACCATCAGGCGGTTGTTGTCGAAGTCCTCGGCCGGGAGGCTGGAGTCGCGCTGGAGGAAGTCGTAGTCCATGCCGACGAAGAGGTGCGGGTTGAGATAGTGGCGAAGGCCGAGCCCGAGCCCCAGCAGGTTGTCGTTGCGCGCCACCCCCTGGTAATCGTGGTCGCTGTAGCTCGCCCGGGTGCTCAGGGTCAGGTCGGGGCGGATCGCGGTGGTCATCTGGGCCCCCACGCCGGTACGCAGGTTGGCCGAGGCCCCGCGCACGGTGGTCTCTTCCACGCTGCGGTCGAGCCGGGCGCTGACGCGCGTCGGCGAACCGGCGGGGCGCCAGGAGAGCTCGCCCCCCAGGTCCCAGGTGCCGACATCCTCGAGGGCCGGGTCGTCGTAGTCCTGTTCCAGCCAGCCGGCCAGCAGTTCGAGGTCGAGCGACGGGGAGGGCTTGAAGAGCAGGCCCACGGCAGCGTTGCCCCCCTCGGAGTCGCGGTCGAAGCCGTCGATGTCCACGGCCTGGTCGTAGTCACGCAGGTCCGCCGCGACCTGGAAGAAGGGTTCCAGGGACGCATCGAGGCGGTAGCCGAAACGCCCGCCGAAGGTGGCCTGGTCGCGGTCGCGATCGTCGTTCTCGATGGTCAGGCCATCCAGGGCGCCCACGTCCTCGAAGTCCAGGGTCTCGAAGGTGCCGCCGACGCGGCTGGTGATGCGCCCGAACCGGTGGTTGATCCCGGCAAAGGTGCCCAGGCGGTCGTAGAGGGTCGGCTCCTCACCATTCACGGCGTCCGGCGAGGAGCGCTCCTCGTGGCCACGCGCCAGGTTGACGCCGCCGAACAGGCTGCCGGCCTCGCTGTAGGCGTAGCGACCCTCGCCGCCGAGGCGCCAGTCGGTATAGTTCTCGTCCTGGTACTCATGGTACTTGCCACGCTCGGCGCTGCCGAAGGCGCGGATCTCGTGGCGTTGCCCCTTGCCGACAAGCTCGGCGCGGGGCGAGACGGTGGTGATGGTATCGGAGACGCGGTTCTCGCGCTCATAGAAGATGTTGTCGTTGTACTCGTTGCCCACCGTGACGCCCACGTCATGGCTCCAGTCGGTCCTTCCGGTGGCGTCCTGGGCCTGGGTGTGGCTGGCCGCCGACACTGCCAGCACCAGCGGCAGCAGGACGAACGCGGGTTGACGGTTCCTCGTGTGCATCTTGATCCCCTTGAGTGATCCTTCTCGAAGCCCTGACGGCGATCGTCGGGCCAGCTCCCCATGGCGCAGGGTAGTCCAGGCATTGCCTGCTGGAACAGTGGATTCGCGGGATTCGCCACGCGGCTTGACCGGCATCAAGGGTCCCGGATGGGGCCATCTCCATTGGTTCGTATAATGTATATTATGTTAAATGATGGTCATAGGTAGATGCCTCGAGGCCGACTATAATCATGCTGTCGCGTCCCGTCCACGTTGGACAAGGCTGGAGGCGACTCCTTATCATCACGCATCATCCTGACGCCCGAGCCCTGTTCATGCGCCATTGTCTGCCGTCTGTCGGCACCCTGCTCCTTGCCACCCTGCTGCTGAGCGGCTGCACCCTGCTGCCCGAGCGCGAGCCCCCGCCCCCGCCCGTCACCAGCGCCGAGTTCCAGGCGCGCATCGACCGGCTGGAAGGCGCGGTCACCGCCAGCTGCGTGACTGGCCAACAGGCCCGGCTCGACCAGCAGCGACAGCGGCAGCAGGCACTCTCGGCGGATGTGCGTGAGGTCGGCAGCCTGCTGCGGCAGCTGCGGGGCGAGGTGGCGCAGCTCGGGCGTCCCGACGACCAGCCCGAGGCGACGCGCGAGTGCCGCGACAGCCAGACGCGCCTGGACAACAAGGAGATCCTGGGGCGCAGCGAATGGATCGGCCTGCCCGGTGTGGGCACCTACCTCAAGGCGCGCATCGACTCCGGGGCCACCACCTCATCGCTGTCCGCCACCGAGATCACCCGCTTCGAACGCGACGGCGAGAACTGGGTGCGCTTCAAGCTCGGGCTCAACGACGATGACAGCGTGGTCGACAGCGTGCGCGACGAGTGGATCGAGGCGCCGGTGGAGCGCCGGGTGCGCATCATCCAGGCCTCCGGCGAGGAGTCACGCCCGGTGATCAGCCTGCTGATGACCCTGGGGCCGCTGCGCGAGACGGTGCAGTTCACCCTTAATGACCGCACCCACCTGGACCATCCGGTCCTGCTGGGTCGCCGTTTCCTGATGGACATCACCGTCATCGACGTGGCCGAGCAGTACCTTCATGAGCGTCCCGAGTTCCCGGGCGGGCGTCCGGCAGAGGAAGCCGGCGCCGACGAAGCCGCCGATCGCGATGAAGAAGAAGCCGAAGAGTGACGCTGTCACGTCTGATCCAAGCCCCATCAAGGAAGACCCATGTCACGACTGCCCTTCTACCTGATCGTCGCCTTCCTGCTGGTGGCCGGTGTCGCCCTGAGCATCCACCGGCACGTGCAGTTCGAGGTTCCCTGGACGCCCGGCGAGCAGCGCCAGGTCTGGGAGATCGAGGCCCAGGTCAACTTCACCGCCGATGGCGGCCCGGCCAAGGTCAACATGGCGCTGCCCTCGAGCCAGCAGGGCTATCGCATCCTCACCGAACACACCGCCTCCCCCGGCTACGGGCTGGCCTTTCTCGAGGAGAACGGCGGCCGGCGCGCGGAATGGTCCACGCGCGAGGCCACCGGCGACCAGCAGCTCTATTACAGCGTCCAGGCACTGGTCGCCCCGGAGTCGAAGAACACGGCGATCGAGTCCCCTCCCCTGCGCCGCGACATCGTCTGGGAGTCGCCCTATGACACCGCAGCCAGCCAGGTGATCGAGCGGGCCTGGTCACGCAGCGCCGATCCCTTCACCTTCGCACGCGAGCTGATCACCGACTTCACCGAGGAGCGCCAGGGCGAGAATGCCCGCCTGCTGCTGACCCAGTTCGACCGCACCCCGCTGCTGGTACGCCTGCTCAACCAGGCCGGTGTGCCGGCCCGCGAGGTCAGCGGCCTGCTGCTCGAGCATGGCCGCCGTCGGCAGAGCCTGACCTCCTGGATCCAGGTCTTCGACGACCAGGAGTGGGCGCTGTTCGACCCCCGCACCGGGACCCGCGGGCGGCCGGACAACCTGCTGCTCTGGGAGTCCGCCGGGCAGGCGGTGCTCGAGGTCCAGGGCGGCAGCAACTCGCGGGTCGGCTTCTCGATGCTCTCCCGCAACCAGCCGGCGGCGGCGGCGGTGCGCAGCCAGCTGGCCGATGACACCCTGCTCAACTTCTCGATCCACAGCCTGCCCCTGGAGGACCAGGCGCTCTTCCAGACCATCCTGCTGATCCCCATCGGCGCCCTGATGGTGGTGATCCTGCGGGTGCTGGTCGGCATCAAGACCTCGGGCACCTTCATGCCCGTGCTGATCGCCCTGGCCTTCATCCAGACTACGCTGATCACCGGGCTGGTCGGCTTCCTGCTGGTGGTGGCCGTGGGGCTGGTGATCCGCAACTACCTCTCCTACCTGAACCTGCTGCTGGTGGCGCGAGTGACGGCGGTGATCATCACGGTCATCGCCATCATCTCGGTCTTCTCGGTGCTCTCCTACCGCTTCGGGCTCAATGCGGGACTGACCATCACCTTCTTCCCGATGATCATCCTCTCCTGGACCATCGAGCGGATGTCGATCCTCTGGGAGGAGGAAGGCCCCAAGCAGGTGCTCATCCAGGGCGGCGGCAGCCTGCTCACCGCGGTGCTGGCCTACCTGGCGATGAACAATCCCTGGATCCGCCACATCACCTTCAACTTCCTCGGGGTACAGCTGATCCTGATGGCGCTGATCCTGCTGCTCGGCAACTACACCGGCTACCGCCTGCTCGAGCTGCGCCGCTTCAAGCCGGTCACGGAGGACTGATCCCATGTGGACGACCCCTGCCCGCCTGCATGCCAAGGGAATCATCGGCATGAACCGGCGCAACATTCGCTACATCGGACGCTACAACAACCGCCGGCTCTATCCGCTGGTGGACGACAAGCTCCAGACCAAGCTGCTGGCCCAGGAGTACGGCATCACCACGCCGGCGCTGATCGGCACCGTGACCACCCAGTTCGGTGTCAAGCACATCGGTACCATGCTCATCGGCCACCACGGCTTCGTGATCAAGCCGGCCAAGGGCAGCGGTGGCAAGGGAATCCTGGTCATCGAGCGGATCGAGGGCGGTCGCTACATCAAGCCCAGCGGCGCCCAGCTGACCCTCGGCGACGTGGAGCGCCATGTCTCCAATATCCTCTCCGGGCTCTACTCCCTGGGGGGCTCCCCGGACGTGGCCCTGATCGAGGCGCTGATCAACTTCGACGCGTCCTTCTCCGAATACACCTACGAGGGCGTGCCGGACATCCGGGTCATCGTCTTCAAGGGCTATCCGGTGATGGCGATGATGCGCCTCTCCACCGCCGCCTCGGACGGCAAGGCCAATCTGCACCAGGGCGCCGTGGGCGTGGGCATCGACATCGCCAGCGGCTGCGCGATCCGCGGGGTGCAGTTCGACCGCACGCGCCACGACCATCCGGATACCGGCCACGAGCTCGCCAGCCTGCACATCAGCGACTGGGGCACGCTGCTGAGGCTGGCGGCCGGCTGCTTCGAGATGACCGGGCTGGGGTATCTGGGTACCGACATGGTGCTCGACCGGGACCACGGCCCCATGCTGCTCGAACTCAACGCCCGTCCGGGGCTGGCGATCCAGATGGCCAACGGCGAGGGGCTGCGCTCCCGGCTCGACCTGATCGAACGCCAGCCCGAGGGGGTCGCGCCCGAGGAAAGGGTCGCCTTCGCCCAGCACCATTTCGCCCGCTCCAGCGAGCTGCGCGAGACGGCCTGACGGCGGCCGCGGCTGGCCCCTTGCCGGCCCGGCGCGTAGAATGGCGCTTCCTTGATCCGCCATTCTCCGGGTGCCATGACCGATCCCCGCGACATGATTTGCCAGGCCGAACGGCAGTGCCAGCAGCGCGGCGCGCGCTTCACGCCGATCCGCCGTCGGGTGCTGGAGATGATCGCCGCTGCTCCCGGCAGCCTGAAGGCCTACGACCTGCTCGACCGCCTGGCCGCGGAACACGCCGCGGCACGCCCGCCGACCGTCTATCGCGCCCTGGAGTTCCTCATCGACCAGGGGCTGGTGCATCGCATCGAGTCCCTCAACGCCTATGTGGCCTGCCCCTGCCCCGAGCATGCCCACGGCTTCCAGCTGTTGATCTGCCGCCTCTGTGGGCGGGTCGAGGAGCTGCACCTGGACGAGGTCAACGACCACCTGGCGCGACGCGCCAGGGAGCTGGGCTTCGAGGTCCAGCGCCAGACCATCGAGCTGCTGGGCCAATGTGACGCCTGCCGACAGGCCCTCGAGCGCCCCGCCGCCCCTGCGGAGTTTCCATGACCGACACCTTCAAGGCCCTCGAACGGGCCCCCCGAGACAGCCGTTTCCCCCTGGCCGGGATCCTCGACGCCATCCGCTTCAACGCCGATGGCCTGATCCCCGCCATCGCCCAGCAGCACGACAGCGGCGAAGTGCTGATGATGGCCTGGATGAACCGCGAGGCCCTGGAGGAGACCCTGCGCACCGGCCGCGTCTGCTACTGGTCGCGCTCGCGGGGCATGATGTGGCGCAAGGGCGAGAGTTCCGGCCAGCAGCAGCACCTGAAGGGCGCGGCGCTGGACTGCGACGGCGACACCCTGCTGCTGCAGGTGGCGCAGACGGGGCCGGCCTGCCACAGCGGCAGGCGCAGCTGCTTCTACGTGGCGCTGGAGGGCGACGAGGCGCGCGTCGCCAGCGAGCCATTGATCGACCCCGACGCCCTCTACGGCAAGGGCTGAGACGTGTCCTGCCTGGCCGCGGGCATCCATCGCCTGTTGCGCTGGCTGGGCCGGGCACTCGGCTGGCTGATGATCGGCGCGGTGAGGCTATACCAGCTGACGCTGAGCCCGTTGCTGGGCCCGCGCTGTCGCTACTGGCCCAGCTGTTCGAGCTACGCGCGGGAGGCGCTGCAGGTGCATGGCCCCTTCCGGGGCGGGGTCATGGCGCTGCGCCGTATCGCCCGCTGCCACCCGGGCTGCGAGGGGGGCATCGACCCGGTCCCGGGCGGCCCCAGCGAGCGGCTCTGCCGGGAGGACCCGGAGCTGGACGAGCAGTTCCGCTGCCGGACGGACGACCACTGATCAGGCGGCCGCTTCCTCGTCGGCCACGCGGTAGATCCGCTCCAGCATGGCGTTGAGGCCGTTGCTGCGGGTCGGCGAGAGGTGCTTGTCGAGGCCAAGGTCGCGCATGAAGTGGGGGCTGGTGGCGCGGATATCCGCCGGACGACGGTCGTTGTAGATGCGCATCAGTACGGCGATCAGCCCGGAGACGATTGCGGCGTCGGAGACCGCATCGAAATGCAGGGTCTCGCCGTCGCGGCGGTGGTGCATCCAGACATTGGACTGGCAGCCCTGGATCTTCAGTTCCTCGACCTTCCATTCCTCGGGAAAGGCCGGCAACTGCTTGCCCATGTCGATGATGTACTGGTAGCGATCCATCCAGTTGTCGAACATCTCGAACTCGTCGAGAAGTTCCTGTTGGGCCTGTTCGGCGGTGCTCTCGGCAGTCATGGTCTCTCCTGGAAGGTGGCTTGTGCCATTATAACGGCTCACGCCCGCCATCTCGATCATTGTCATCGCCTGCCAGGCGCCCCGGCCCCAGGCCGTGCTGCGCCTGCTGGCGATGCCACTCCTCGTCCTCGGCATGCAGGTAGCGCGCCGTGGTGTCGAGACGTGAATGGCGGGCCGTCGCGGCCAGGTAGCGCAGTTCCACCCCGGCCTGGGCCTGATGGGTCAGGGCCGTATGGCGCAGCCAGTGCGGTGTCGCCTGACGCAGGCGCCCCGCTTCGCCCTGCGCCATCCCGCCCGACTCCCGCTCGAGCGCCTCGGCCGCCTCCCGGAAGCCATCGCGGATCAGCCGGTAGAGGCGGTTGTCACCCAGCCCGCGCCGGCCATCGAGGGCCCGCAGCAGGGGGGAGGCGTCATCCGGCGAGGGGGCCGCCGCCAGGCCCAGCGTGCTTCGCCATTCGCCCAGCAGCGCCATCATGTCCGGCGGCACCGGGATGCGCGCCGCCTTGTCGCCCTTCCCCACCACGTGCCACCACCAGCGCCCCTCGCGGCGCCGGAAGTCGTTCATGCGCGCCGCACTCATCTCGCTGATCCGCGGGGCCAGCAGGTAGGCGAAGCCGAAGACCAGGCGTCGCCGGGTCAGCTCGTAGCGATGTCGGTTCGAGGCGCCCTCTCCTGCCGGCCGGTTAAGCCACTCCCAGAGCCACTCCCACAGGGGGCGCTCCAGGTAGCGCTCGATCCCGCCCTGGCGGTTGTCCAGGCGCCGGCGCTTGTCGCGCATCAGGCGGAAGGGATTGTGGCGGACCCAGCCCGCCTCCACCAGCCAGGCGAACATGCCCTGCAGGATCACCAGGCTCTGCCGGCGGCTGGCGGGCGACAGCGGGCCACGGAAGGGACGCCATCGCGGGTCATTACGCGGGCGTACCGGCCCGATCCAGCGCTCGACGGGGCGCGGGTCGGCCAGGAAGGCCTCGAAGGCGTCCAGGTCCTCCCGGCGCAGTGCATCGAGCCCCCTGCCCTGCTCCGCCAGCCACAGCAGTAGGCGCTGCGCCTCGCGGCGATAGCTGTGCCGGGTCCGTGGGCTGGCCCGGTACTCGGCCAGCCACTGCGCCACGGCCTCGGCGTCCGTGCTGGCGGCGATATGCAGGCCTTGCCGCTCTCTCGCCCCGTCGGGCAGTCGCTCGACTGCCGTCGATGTCGCCTCGAGCACCTCGCTGGACGCTGCAGTCCTCGTCTCGCTGTCCATCTCCACTCCTTGCGCCATGCCGGCCAAGTATCCGGCCTTCCCTGCAACAAAATCAAGATAAGCCGCGTAATCTTGATTTTCTTTCGCAATTCGTAAATAAAATTACGTTGAACGTATTACGTAATTATCTTCAATATCGAGCCGCCCGCGGGTACACTGCCCTCGAAAGCCCAGGGGCAGCCCCGGCAGACAACCACGAGGACACGACCATGGCGCGCAGCGGCGTGCGGTATGAGGATGTCCAGCGGGCCATCGACGCCCTGCTGGAGAAGGGAGAAGCGCCCAGCGTGCACAAGGTGCGCGAGGTACTGGGCACCGGCAGCTTCACGACCATCAGCGAGCACCTGAGGGAGTGGCGCGCACGGCGCGAGGAGAACCGCGACCTGCCCCCGCCCCGGGGCATGCCCGAGGCCCTGCAGGAACTCGCGGAGTCGCTGTGGGAGAAGGCCCAGGCATCTGCCAACGAGGCACTCGCCCACTATCGACAGGAGGCCGAGGGCCGGGTAGAGACAGCGCGGGAGGAAGCCGGCGAGGCCCTGCGCCGGGCCGAGGATGCCGAGCAGCGCGAGTCGGCGCTGGCCGCCCACCTGGCGCGAACCGAGCAGCGCCTCGAGGAGCAGAGCGGCGAGCTGGCGCGTCGTGAGTCAGAGCGTGATGTGCTGGCGGAGCGTGAGGCGAAACTCGCCACCCGGCAGACTCGCCTCGAGGCGCAGCTGGCGAGCCTGCAGCAGGAGAACGAGCGACAGGCACGCGAGCAGCAGCAGGCCCTCACCGAGCAGGCCGCGCGCCACCAGGAGCGCCTGGCGCGGGAGGAGAAGCGTCACGAGAGCAGCGAGGCGCGCCTCATGGGGCTGCTCGACGAGGCGCGTCAGGAGCGACAGGCCGCCGACAAGCAGCAGGCCCAGCGGCTGCAGCAGCTCGAGGCACGGCTGGAGCGGGCGCAGCAGCTGGTGCAGGAGGCGCGTGGTGCCCTGGCCGAGGAGGAGAAGCGCCACCGCGAGACCGAGTGGGCGCGTCACCAGGCTGAGGAGCGAACCCTGTCCCTGCAGCACGAGCAGGCCCTGATGCAGGCGCGCATCGACGAGCAGAAGCAGCTGCTGGAGGAGCAGGTGCGCCGGCTGCGCGACCTGGAGGCCCAGCTCCATCGCTGCCTGTGGCAGGCGCCGGTGCCCTCCCGGCCCCGCGAGGAGGAGCCCGAGGACGACGAAGGCCCCGCGGGAGCGGGGCCTTCGAGAGGGGATTCAACGTGATGCGGGACTCGCCCCGGGCGCGACCCGGGGCATGGATTGCTCCCGCCCTGGAGCTGGCAACGGGGCCTAGCGGTAGTAGGCGTTGGTCGTGTCCGTATGGTCGGTCACGTCGCGGATCCCGGCGAGCTCCGGGATGCGTTCCAGCAGGGTCTTCTCGACGCCATCCTTGAGGGTGAGGTCCACCGCCGCACACCCCTGGCAGCCGCCGCCGAACGCCAGCACTGCGACCTGGTCCTCGGTCAGCTCGACCAGCTTGATCTCGCCGCCGTGGGAGGCCAGTCCCGGGTTGATCTCGCTGTAGAGGATGTAGTTGACGCGATCCTCGAGCGGGCTGTCGGCGTTGACCTTGGGCATCTTGGCGTTGGGCGCCTTGATGGTCAGCTGCCCGCCCATGCGGTCGGCGTTGAAGTCGACCACGGCCTCCTCGAGGAAGGGCAGGCTGTTCTTGTCCAGGTAGACGCGGATCTTCTCGAGTTCCAGCAGCTCGTCGCTGGGCTCCTCCTCGCCGGGCCGGCAGTAGGCCAGGCAGGTCTCGGCGTAGGGGGTGCCCGGCTGGGTGATGAAGATGCGCACCGCGATGCCCTCGACGTTCTGCTTCTCGAGCAGTTCGGCAAGGTAGTCCTGGGCGCTGTCGGTAATCTGTATGCTGTCGCTCATGGTGCTCTCGCTATCGCGACATGCCGCGCCGGGGTGGCGTCGCGACATGTACTGAACGTGTGATGCCCTCAATGGTAAGCGACCCACGCGGCCGACACAATCCCGACTGAATTGCTGGGTTTTAGGCTGCCCCCTGCCGCGGCGTCATGGCTTTTGCTAAGATGAGCGCCTTTCCCGGCGGTCTGCCGATGTTCCCGAGTCCGGTGGACCCGCCCCTTGCCCGCAGCGCCTATCCTCGACAAGACGCCCCAGGCGCCCCGCTGCCGGCTCGACCCTGACTGCCCCACGCTGGAGATTGATTCGACCCATGGCCGCCGCTCCCACCTCCCTGACCGCCACGCTCCATGACAGCCTCGCGCGACGCATCCTGATGCTCGACGGTGGCATGGGGACCATGCTGCAGAACGCCGGGCTCTCGGAGCAGGAGTTCCGTGGTGAGCGCTTCGCCGACTGGCCGAGCGACCTCAAGGGCAACAATGACCTGCTGGGCCTGACCTGCCCCGACCTGGTGACGCGGATCCACCGCCAGTACCTGGAAGCCGGCGCCGACATCGTCGAGACCAACACCTTCAACAGCACGCGCCTCTCCCAGTCGGATTACGGCATGGAAGACCTGGTGCCCGAGCTCAACCGGGAGTCGGCGCGCCTGGCCCGCGCGGTCTGTGACGCCGTGGCCGAGGAGACGGGGGTGGCGCGCTACGTGGCCGGCGTGCTCGGGCCCACCTCGCGTACCGCCTCGCTGTCGCCGGACGTCAATGACCCCTCCAAGCGCAACGTCACCTTCGACGAGCTGCGCGAGAACTACCTCGAGGCCGCCGAGGCACTGATCGAGGGTGGCGCCGACCTGATCCTGATCGAGACCATCTTCGACACCCTCAATGCCAAGGCGGCGATCTATGCCCTGGAGGAGCTGTTCGAGGCACGCGGCGAGCGGCACCCGGTGATGATCTCCGGGACCATCACCGACGCCTCGGGGCGTACCCTCTCGGGCCAGACCACCGAGGCGTTCTGGAACTCGGTCCGCCATGCCCGCCCGCTCTCCGTCGGCCTCAACTGTGCCCTGGGGGCACAGGAGCTGCGCCCCTATGTCGAGGAGCTGGCCACCAAGGCCGACGCCTTCGTCTCGGCCCACCCCAACGCCGGCCTGCCCAACGAGTTCGGCGAGTACGACCAGAGCCCCGAGGAGATGGCGGCAATCGTCGCCGAGTTCGCCGCGAGCGGCCTGGTCAACATCATCGGCGGCTGCTGCGGCTCCACCCCCGAGCATATCGCGGCGATCCACGCCGCCATCCAGGGGCTGGCGCCGCGCCGGGTGCCCGCGCGGCCGCGGGCCTGTCGTCTCTCCGGCCTCGAGCCCTTCAACATCGAGGCCGACTCACTGTTCGTCAACGTCGGCGAGCGTACCAACGTCACCGGCTCGGCGCGCTTCAAGCGCCTCATCGTCGAGGAGGACTACACCACCGCCCTCGAGGTCGCCCTGGAGCAAGTGGAGAACGGCGCCCAGGTCATCGACGTCAACATGGACGAGGGGATGCTGGAGTCCCAGGAGGCGATGGTGCGCTTCCTCAACCTGATTGCCGGCGAGCCCGATATCGCGCGGGTGCCGATCATGATCGACTCCTCCAAGTGGGAGATCATCGAGGCGGGCCTCAAGTGCGTGCAGGGCAAGGCGGTGGTCAACTCCATCTCGATGAAGGAGGGCGAGGAGGCCTTCCGCGAGCAGGCCACCATCTGCCGTCGCCATGGCGCGGCCGTGGTGGTGATGGCCTTCGACGAGGCCGGCCAGGCCGATACCTTCGCGCGCAAGACCGAGATCTGCCAGCGTGCCTACCGGATCCTGGTCGACGAGCTGGACTTCCCGCCGGAAGACATCATCTTCGACCCCAACATCTTCGCCATCGCCACCGGCATCGAGGAGCACGACAACTACGCCGTGGACTTCATCGAGGCCACCCGCTGGATCCGCGAGCACCTGCCCCACGCCCTGGTCTCGGGCGGCGTCTCCAACGTCTCCTTCTCCTTCCGCGGCAACAACCCGGTGCGCGAGGCGATCCACTCGGTGTTCCTCTACCATGCCATCCGCGCCGGGCTGACCATGGGCATCGTCAATGCCGGCCAGCTGGCCGTCTACGACGACTTGCCGGCGGAGCTGCGCGAGGCCGTGGAGGATGTGGTGCTCAACCGCCGCAGCGACAGCACCGAGCGGCTGCTGGACCTCGCCGACAAGTACAAGGGCGACGGCAGCGGCCCGGCCAGGAAGGAGGACCTGGAGTGGCGCAGCTGGGAGGTCGAGAAGCGCATCGCCCACTCCCTGGTCAAGGGGATCACCGCCTACATCGAGGAGGATACCGAGCTCGCCCGGCAGCGGGCCGAGCGGCCCATCGAGGTGATCGAGGGGCCGCTGATGGACGGCATGAACGTGGTCGGCGACCTCTTCGGCGCCGGCAAGATGTTCCTGCCCCAGGTGGTCAAGTCGGCCCGGGTCATGAAGCAGGCGGTGGCCTACCTGATTCCCTACATCGAGGCCGAGAAGAGCGCCGACACCCAGGCCAAGGGCAAGATCGTCATGGCCACGGTCAAGGGCGATGTCCACGATATCGGCAAGAACATCGTCGGCGTCGTGCTCCAGTGCAACAACTACGAGGTCATCGACCTCGGCGTGATGGTCCCCGCCGAGAAGATCCTGCAGACCGCCCGCGACGAGAATGCCGACATCATCGGCCTCTCCGGGCTGATCACCCCGTCGCTGGACGAGATGGTCCACGTGGCCAGGGAGATGCAGCGCCAGGGCTTCACCCTGCCGCTGCTGATCGGTGGCGCCACCACCTCCAAGGCCCATACCGCGGTGAAGATCGAACCCGGCTACGAGCATCCGGTGATCTATGTCACCGATGCCTCGCGTGCCGTGGGCGTGGCCGGCAAGCTGCTCTCCCCGGCCCTGAAGCCGGCCTATGTCGAGGAGATCCGCGCCGAGTATGTGACGGTGCGCGAACGCAATGCCAAGCGTCGCCCCAAGGCCGCCGACCTCACCTACACCGAGGCCCGCCAGCGCAAGCCGGCCATGGACTGGGACGGCTACACGCCGCCGCGGCCGGCCATCACCGGGCTCGAGGTGTTCGACGACTATGACATCGAGGAGCTGGTCGAGCGCATCGACTGGACCCCCTTCTTCATGAGCTGGCAGCTGGCCGGCAAGTACCCGAAGATCCTCGATGATGCCAAGGTCGGCGAGGCGGCCCGCCAGCTCTTCGCCGATGCCCAGGCGATGCTGCGCAAGCTGATCGACGAGAAGCGCATCCAGGCCCGCGGCGTGATCGGCCTGTGGCCGGCCAACAGCGTCGATGACGATGTCATCGAGGTCTATGCCGACGAGTCGCGCCGCGAGGTGATCGAGCGGCTTCACCATATCCGCCAGCAGACCACCAAGAACCGTGACGGCGTCTGCCACAGCCTGGCCGACTTCATCGCCCCGAAGGAGAGCGGCAAGCCCGACTGGATCGGTGGCTTCGCCGTCACCACCGGGCATGGCGTGGAGGCCCTGGCCGAGCAGTACAAGGCCGCCGGCGACGACTACAACGCCATCCTCGTCCAGTCGCTCACCGACCGGCTGGCCGAGGCGTTCGCCGAGCGGCTCCACGAGCGGGTCCGCAAGGAGTTCTGGGGCTATGTGCCCGACGAGACGCTGGACAATGACGCCCTGATCGCCGAGAAGTACCAGGGCATCCGCCCGGCCCCCGGCTACCCGGCCTGCCCCGACCACACCGAGAAGGCGACCCTGTTCCGTCTGCTCGAGGCCACCGAGAATACCGGCCTCGCGCTGACCGAGAACTTCGCCATGTGGCCCGCCGCCGCGGTGGCCGGCTGGTACTTCTCCCACCCGCGCTCGAAGTACTTCGCCACCGGCAAGATTACCCGGGACCAGGTCGAGGCGCTGGCCAGCCGCAAGGGCATGCGCCTCGCTGAGCTCGAGCGCTGGCTCGCGCCGGTGCTCTCCTACGACCCGGCCTGACCCTTCCGGCCCGCTGCGGCGGGCCTTGCCCTCACCTGCCCGGAACACGGATGCTGCCCGAGCCCACTCGCCGCCAGACGATCCTGCGCCTCGCCCTGCCGATCATCGCCGGCATGCTCACCCAGAGCCTGCTCAACCTGATCGACGCGGCCCTGGTGGGTTCGCTCGGCGAGGTGCCGCTGGCCGGCGTGGGCATCGGCGGCTACGCCATGTTCCTGGTCACCGCCGTGCTCTTCGGACTCTCCTCCGGCGTCCAGGCCCAGACGGCCCGTCGCCACGGGGAACAGGACTGGGCACGGCGCGCCATGGCGCTCAACGCCGGCCTGGCGATCGCCCTGGCGGTGGCCCTGCCCCTGACCCTGCTCTGCCTGTGGCAGGCGCCGCGCCTGCTGGCGCTGATCACCCAGGACCCGGCGGTCACTGCCGAGGCGGTGGCGTACTTTCGCTGGCGGGTCGTCTCGCTGATCCCGGTGGCGATGATCTTCTGCTTCCGAGGCTACTGGAACGGCATCCAGCAGACGGGCATCTACCTGCGCATCATCCTGGTGATGCATGCCATCAACGTGGTGGCGAGCATCGGCCTGATCTTCGGGCTCCTCGGCCTGCCGGCCATGGGCGCGGCCGGGGCCGGGGCCGGCACCACGCTGTCGCTCTTCGTCGGGCTCGCCATCTGGGCCGGGCTGAGCTTGCGCCATGCCACCGCCAGCGGCTTCCTGGCCGGGCTACCCCGGCGCACCGCCCTGGCCACCACCCTGCGCCTGGCCACGCCCCACTCCTTCCAGCAGATCTGGTTTGCCGCCGGCTATGCCGTGCTGTTCTGGATCCTGGGGCAGATCGGGACCGCCAGCGTTGCCGTCGGCCACGTGCTGGTCAACCTCTCGCTGCTGCTGATCCTGCCCGGCGTGGGCCTCGGCATGGCGGCGATGAGCCTGGTGGGCCAGGCGCTGGGGCGCGAGGCCCATGGCGAGGCCCACCGCTGGGGCTGGGAGGTGGTCCATCTGGCCTGGCTCTGCCTGGCGGTACTGGCCCTGCCGATGGTGCTGTTTCCCGAGGCGGTACTGGGCCTCTTCCTGCATGATGCCGAGCTCGTCGTCCTGGGCACGCTGCCGCTGCGCCTGACCGCCGCGATGATCGTGCTGGATGCCGCGGCACTGGTGTTCGCCCAGGCCCTGCTCGGCGCCGGCGCCCACCGCACGGTGATGGCGACCACCCTCACCCTGCAGTGGCTGGTGTTCCTGCCACTCGCCTGGTGGGTCGGGGTGGTGCACGACCAGGGGCTGGTCGGCATCTGGTGGGTGCAGCTGGGCTATCGCGCCCTGAACTCGGCCGGCTTCGTGCTGATCTGGCAGCGTCGGCGCTGGCAGGCGCTGGTCATCTGAGTCGGCGTCATTCCATTTTGCATATAAACTATAAACATTTATTCTTTTCTAGAATAAAAGACAGACGGTAAGGTAGCGCCATAGTCCGCCACTTCCCAGCATCAGGAATGCGCTGAATGTATCGTTACGACACCCACGACCAGACCCTGGTCGATGAACGCGTCGCCCAGTTCCGCGACCAGATGCGCCGCTATCTCGCGGGCCGGATCAGCGAGGAGGAGTTCCTGCCGCTGCGCGTGCAGAACGGCCTCTACATCCAGCGCTATGCCCCCATGCTGCGCATCGCCATTCCCTACGGCATGCTGGCGTCCTATCAGCTGCGCAAGCTGGGCGAGATCGCCGCCCGCTATGATCGCGGCTACGGCCACTTCACCACCCGCACCAACCTGCAGCTGAACTGGCCGAAGCTCGAGGACGTGCCGGATATCCTTGCCGATCTCGCCAGCGTGCAGATGCACGCCATCCAGACCAGTGGCAACGACATCCGCAACACCACCACCGACCAGTTCTCCGGCGTGGCGGCCGACGAGGAGGTCGACCCGCGCCCCTGGTGCGAGCTGATCCGCCAGTGGTCGACCTTCCACCCCGAGTTCGCCTACCTGCCGCGCAAGTTCAAGATCGCCGTGACCGGTGCCGTCGAGGACCGCGCCGCCATCCAGGTCCACGACGTGGGCCTGCGCCTGTGGCGCGATCGCGATGGCGAGGTGCGCGTGAAGGTGCTGGCCGGCGGCGGGCTGGGCCGCACGCCGATGATCGGCGAGGTGGTCCGCGAGGACCTGCCCTGGCAGCACCTGCTGACCTACCTGGAGGCCCTGGTCCGGGTCTACAACCAGTTCGGTCGCCGCGACAACAAGTTCAAGGCGCGCATCAAGATCCTGGTCAAGGCACTGGGCGTCGACGAGTTCCGTCGCCGCGTCGAGGAGGAGTGGGCCCACCTCAAGGATGGCCCCCAGACCCTGACCCAGGGCGCCGTCGAGGCCGTGGCGGCGCACTTCGTCGAGCCGCCGCGCCGTGAGGTGCCGGCCGAGGCCATCGCGGCCTTCGAGCGGCTGCGCGGCGAGAACCGCGCCTTCGCCCGCTTCGTCACCAACAACGTCAACGACCACAAGGTGTCCGGCTACAAGGCCGTGACCCTGTCGCTCAAGCGTCGCGAGCACTCGCCCGGGGACGTCACCTCCGAGCAGATGGCGGCCATCGCCGACCTGGCCGACGAGTTCGGCCATGGCGAGCTGCGGGTCACCCACGAGCAGAACCTGGTGCTCACCGACGTGCCGGTGGACCGCCTGGAGGCACTCTGGCAGCGGCTGGAGGCCCTGGGCATGGCCAACCCCACGGTGGGCACCCTGGCCGACCTGATCTGCTGCCCCGGCGGCGACTACTGCGGCCTGGCCAATGCCAAGTCGATCCCGGTCGCCCATGCCATCCAGGAGCGCTTCGAGGATCTGGACTTCCTCTACGACCTGGGGCCGCTGGAGCTCAATATCTCCGGCTGCATGAATGCCTGCGGCCATCACCATGTCGGCCACATCGGCATCCTCGGCGTCGACAAGAAGGGTGAGGAGTACTACCAGATCTCGCTGGGCGGCAGCCAGGGCAATGGCACCTCCCTGGGCAAGATCCTGGGGCCCTCGTTCTTCCGCGAGGACGTGCCGGAGGTGATCGACAAGCTGCTGCAGGTCTATGTCGGCAGCCGCCAGCCCGACGAGACCTTCCTCGACACCTATCGCCGCATCGGCCTCAAACCCTTCAAGGAGCGTGTCTATGCCTGAGCAGACCGTCACCCGCCCGCTGATCGTCAAGCGCCGCCTGGTCGAGGACCACTGGATCCGCCACGACGAGGAGACCGCCCCGGCGCAGGGTCCTGCCCTGGTCCCCCTGGCGGTGTGGCAGGCCGCCGGCCGGCGCGACGACCTGGCCCCCTGGCTGCCCAGCGACACCGAGCTCACGCCGGCGCTGGCGGACGAGCTGATGGCGGCCCCGCTGGTCGGCATCGACTTCCCCAAGTTCACCGATGGCCGGGGCTACAGCATTGCCCGGCTGCTGCGTGAGCGGCATGGCTACCGGGGCCAGATCCGCGCCCTGGGCGACGTGCTGATCGACCAGCTGTTCTACATGTCCCGCTGCGGCTTCGATGCCTTCTCGCTGCGCGAGGACCAGGTCGTTGAGGATGCCCTGCGCGCCCTGGATACCTTCAGTCGCGGCTACCAGCCGGGCACCGACGACCCCGAACCACTGTTCCGTCGGCGCCTGCGCGAGCTCGCCCAGCGGCGCGCGCAACCCGCGCTGGCCTGACACCCTGCCCGGGGTAGCGCACGCTGCCGGCCCTCGGGCCGGCAGCGTCGTTTTGCCGAGGACCTCAGCCGCGCCGCTTCTGCTGGCGCTCCCGGTTGGCGGCCTTCGCCCGTTCGCTCTTGCGCAGCATCACCCAGGTTGCGCCCAGGCCGCCGTCTGCCTGCCCCGCCGAGACGAAGGCCTGCACCTCGTCAAAGGCGCCGAGCCACTTCGCCAGGTAGGAGCGCAGCACGTTGGGTGGGCTGTCGATCTCGCGCCCCCGGCCGTGGACGATCATGACCGAGCGCAGGTCGTGGGCGTAGGCCTCGCGGATGAAGGGCGGCAGCAGGCGCCGGCACTCCTCCAGGGGGCGACGCAGCAGGTGCAGGCTGGCCTGCACCGGATAGCCACCGTGGCGCAGGCGGTCGACCACCGCCTGCTGGATGCCGTCCCGGTGGAAGGCCAGGGGATCGAAGGGCGGCAACAGGTCGACGAAGTCGTCGGAGAGGAAGTCACGGCCCGCCGCCTCGGCCGCGGCACTCTCGCGCCTGGCCAGCTGCGCCTCGCTGGGCGCGTGCCGTGCGCGCCCGGGGTCGGCCCGGTTGGTGGCGCCGTGCAGGGGGCGAACATCCCCCATCAGTGCCCGGAAATCCACGTCGTCGCGATTCGCCTGGCTCATGGGGCACCTCCTGAACGTCATGGGGGAAATCCCATCCTAGCAGAGCCGTCCCGGCGGCTTAAGTCGCCGGCCCGATCGTGGCAGGATGGCCCTCGGACCACGACAAGGATGCCCCATGCGACCCCTCAAGTGGCTGGGGGCCCTGGCCCTCGGCACCCCGCTGGCCCTGGCCGGCTGGCTGTGGCTCTCCCTGCTCAGCCCCTGGACCTACGACCGTCCCGACCACCTGGCTCCCGTCCAGGAGGGGCCCCATCGGGTCTTCGTCTATGGCACCCTCACCCATGCGCCGGTCCGCTGGCTGGTCTACGGCCGCGCCGGCGATCCCGAGCCGGCCGTGCTGGAGGGCTACCGGCGCAACGACCTGGATCTTGAGAAGGCCCCTCGCGGAGAGGTGGAAGGCCTGGTGCTGACCGTCGATGCCGGGGAACTGGCCCGTCTGGATCGCTACGAGAGGCTTGGCATTCGCTATGATCGCGTCCG
This sequence comes from Halomonas sp. CKK8, assembly GCF_029625235.1. Lineage (NCBI taxonomy): Bacteria > Pseudomonadati > Pseudomonadota > Gammaproteobacteria > Oceanospirillales > Halomonadaceae > Halomonas > Halomonas sp. CKK8. The sequence continues at coordinate 2,015,597 of NZ_CP121193.1, forward strand.
GGTGACGCTGGCGGATGGCCGCCGCGCCTGGGCCTATCGACGACGCGATTAGGCGGCTTCGCGGTTATCCGGGGTTGGGGATAGGCGGTCCTTTCGGCTCAAGGAGACATCATGGAAAGCGAGATCTCGCTGCTCGACATGTTCGCCCGGCTGGGCGTGGCCGCCGGCCTGGCGCTGGTGCTGGGCCTGGAACGCGAGCTGCGCGGCAAGCCCGCGGGGTTGCGCTCGCACATGCTGGTGGCGCTCGGGGCCGCGGCCTTCCTGATCGTGGGGCTGGAGATCCTGTTCGCCACCGCCGAGGGAGACCCCTCCGCGCGCATCGACCCCACGCGTATCGTCGAAGGGGTGATCGGGGGCATCGGCTTCCTGGGGGCCGGCAGCATCATTCGCAGCGGCGCCAGTGTCCACGGCATCACCACCGGCGCCTCGATCTGGCTGGCCGGCGCCATCGGCATTGCGGCCGGGGTCAACAACTTCGCCCTGGCCGCCATGGTCACCTTCATGGCGCTGGTGATCATGTCGGTCCTGGGCGCCATCGAGCGAGTCCTCCCCGGCCACCGGGACGCAGACTGAGTCCGGCCGGTTGTGGCGAGATTCCGCCGCAGCCTACAATGAGCCCCTTCTCTCCGAGTGGCAAAAGGATGCGTCCATGATCACCCTCCTGCACAACCCGCGCTGCTCCAAGTCACGCCAGGCCCTGGCCCTGCTCGAGGAGGCCGGTGCCGAGGTGACCGTCCGCCGCTACCTGGACGAGCCGCTGGATGCCGATGAGCTGCGCTCCCTGATCCAGCGCCTGGAGGGGAGTGTCTCGGCGCTGGTGCGGCGCAACGAGACCGAGTGGAAGCAGCTGGGGGCCGATGTCGAGGATCCCCGCCAGGTGATCGATGCCATCGTCACCCACCCGCGCATCCTGCAGCGGCCCATCGCCGACGATGGGCGACGGGCGGTCATCGGCCGTCCGCCCGAGGCGGTCCTCGCCCTGCTCGACTGAGCGCCATCCGCACGCCCCGTCTCTTCAGGCCATCAGGAACCCCCATGACCGACGACCACCGCCCCTATGTGCTGATCCTCTTCTACTCGCGCCACGGCGCCACCCGCGCCATGGCCGAGCGCCTCGTCGCCGGCGTCGAGTCCTGCCCCGGCATCGCGGCCCGACTGCGTACCGTGCCACCGGTCTCGGCCACCTGCGAGGCCGTCGACCCCGAGATTCCCGAGGCGGGTGCCGTCTATGCCAGTCTCGATGACCTGCGTCACTGCGCGGGCCTGGCCATCGGCAGCCCGACCCGCTTCGGCAACATGGCCGCTCCGCTCAAGTACTTCATCGACGGCACCAGCGAGCTATGGCTCGGTGGCGCCCTGGTCGACAAGCCGGCCACCGCCTTCACCTCGACTTCCAGCCTGCATGGGGGCCAGGAGACCACCCTGGTCTCGATGCTGCTGCCGCTGCTGCACCACGGCATGGTCTATGCCGGCCTGCCCTACAGCGAGGTCGAGTTGATGGAGACCGCCGCCGGCGGGACGCCCTACGGGGCGAGCCATGTCGCCGGCAAGCGCAGCGACCGGCCGCTGGACGAGCATGAGCGACACCTCGCCTTCGCTCAGGGCAAACGCCTGGCCCGGCTGGCCCTGGCCCTCGAGGCCTCGCGCCGGGAGGCCAAATGAGACAGTGGCTGGAAGGCGTAGAAGCCCGCAAGGGGCTCGACCGGCTGACCGACGGCTCGCGCCGGCTGGTGCTGGGCAGCTACGGCCTGCTGCTGGCGCTGATGGTCTATCGTGGGGTGATCGTCACCACCGACGGCAACCCCCTGGTGCCCCTGCTGGCCTTCGTGCTGCCGCTGGTGCTCTTCCTGCCCTCGATCCTCACGCGCCGCCCCCGCGGCCATGCCTGGCTGGCCTTCGTCAGCCTGCTCTACTTCACCCAGGGGGTGATGGTGGCCACCCTGCCCGGCCAGGGGCTGCGCGGCGGTGCCGAGGCCCTGGTCGCCCTGGCCCTGTTCGTCGGCTGCACGGCCTACGCCCGCTTCCGCAGCCGGCAGCAGCGGGCCGACTAGCGGATGGCGCGGGAGCTGCTAGGCTGAGCGTGACCGGCGTCAAGCGACGCCCGGTCACCCCCTCACCGGACACGAAACGGAGATCGTGATGCCCCTGTCCCGCCTTTCCCTCATCGCGGCCACCCTCACCACCGCCCTTCTCGCCTCGACCAGCAGCCAGGCCGACGTCGACAAGGCCATCGAGTATCGCCAGGATGCCCTGGGCGTCATGGCCTGGCAGATCGGCCCGCTGGGTGACATGGCCCAGGGCAAGATCGACTACGACGCCGAGACGTTCGCCCGGCGTGCCGAGAACCTCGCCGCCGTGGCCCCTCTCCCCTGGGAGGGATTCGTGGAGGGCTCCCTGCGGGGAGGCGACCATGGTGTCGACACCGATGCCCTGGCCGATATCGCCGACGACCGGGAGGACTTCGAGTCTCGCCAGCAGACCCTGATCGAGGAGACCGCCACCCTGGCCGAGCTCGCCCGGGGAGATGACTTCGCCGCCATGCGCCGGCAGGTGGCGACGGTCGCCGACACCTGCAAGGGCTGCCACGACAACTACCGCGCCGAGTGATCCGGCGCGCGCTCATGCGGAGGCGGCGCAGCGAGCCGCCTCCGCCGTGACGTCAGCTCACCGCCTGTCACAGCTGCCATAGCCAGCTCACCACCCCGACGGCGACCAGCAGCAGGACGGCCGCCAGCCAGGGGCTGCCACGTGCGGAGTCCGCGCCGTCGTCGACCCGATCCGCGGGACGCCCCGGCAGCCGCTTGCGGCCCGTGAGCATGGCGCCCACCAGGCGCTCCCCCTTCGCCCGATGCACCACCAGGGCCACCAGGTGCAGCCCGATCAGCCCGATCAGCAGCTGGGCATTCCAGTGGTGCAGGGTGCGCAGGGTGTCGCTGACCTCGGTCGAGACCCGGTCATGCAGCGGCGCCTGGAAGAAGATGTCGTCGCTGAGGAAGAGTCCGCTGGTCGCCTGGACGCTCAGTGACACCAGCATGGCCAGCACGGCCAGCCCGCCGAGGGGGTTGTGGCCGGCATAGGGCGGCAGCGGCCCGCGGCGAAGGGATCGCAGGTAGTCCAGCATGGCCCCCGGCCCATGCAGGAAATGCCACAGCCGTGCATGCTGGCTGCCGCCCAGGGCCCAGCCCCAGCGAAAGAGCAGCAGGCCCAGCACCACCAGTCCGACCCGACCATGGATCTCCACGGGAAACACGAAGGGCGCGCCACCGGTCTTCATGGTGTAGAAGGAGAGCGCCACGGCGCTGACCAGGGCCCAGTGAAACAGGCGGATCGGCAGGTCCCAGACCCTCACTTGGTGCATCGTGCTGGCTCCTCGCGTTGATGGCACTTCGTCCTTGCCGATGGGTGAGGCTCGGCCCGCCTCGGCGTATAATGTTCCGCTCATCAAAGTGTCGGCGCTACGCCACACGACGACAAGGAGGTCCACCTTGCCCAAGCGTCACGCCTGGCAGGAAGCCGGTGTCACCACCCTGCCGGTCATGTTCGGCTACCTGCCGCTGGGGGCGGCCTTCGGCATCCTCGCCATCGAGGTGGGCATCCCGGCATGGGGGGCGCTGCTGATGTCACTGCTGATCTATGCCGGGGCCGGCCAGTTCCTGGCCGTCACCCTGCTGGCCGCCGGTGCCGGCCTGGTGGAGGTGGCCGTGGCCACCCTGATGTTGAACTCCCGCCACCTCTTCTATGGCCTCTCCCTGCTGCGCCGCTTCCAGGGGGCCGGCTGGCGCAAGCCCTACCTGGTCTTCGCCCTCACCGACGAGACCTACTCGCTGCTTACGACTCACGCCGGGGATGCCGGCCTGGACCATGCCCAGGCCTTTCGGGTCAGCCTGCTCAACCAGCTCTGGTGGGTGCTGGGGTCAATGTCCGGTGTGCTGGTCGGCACCACCCTGGCGTTCGACAGCCGCGGCATCGAGTTCGCCCTCACGGCGCTGTTCATCGTGCTGACCCTGGAACAGGCACGACGGCTGCGCCAGCTGCTGCCCTTCGCCATTGCCCTGGCCACCGGTCTCGGGGCCATGCTGCTGCTGCCGGACCGCCACCTGCTGCTGGGGGCCATCGGGGCGGCCAGCCTGGTGCTGCTGGTCGACTATCGGCGTCGGCAGTCCGGAGGTCGCCCATGAACGGCCTCGACCTGATGGGATTCATCCTGGTGTGTGCCGCGGCGACCCTCGCGACCCGGGTGCTGCCCTTCGTGGCGCTGGCGCGTCAGGCGGAGCATCCGCTGATCCTGCACCTGGGGCGCTACCTGCCGCCGGCGGTGATGATGATCCTGGTGCTCTACGCCCTGCGCGACTTCCGCCCGCTGGCCGACGGCCAGCTCAATGCCGCGGCCGATGGCTGGCCGATGATCCTCGCCGCCCTGGCGGTGGTGGGGCTGCACCTCTGGCAGCGCAACGCCCTGCTGTCGATCATCGGCGGTACCGGCGCCTACATGGCGATGGTGCAGCTGGGCTGGGCGCCATAAGCTCAGCCGAAAATATCTCTCACCCGCCCCGTCCGAGGTATTGAGCTCGACCCGGCGAGCGGCGACCATGGCACAAAATCCGAGGAGAAGGTCATGACACGCAAGATTGCCGACATCCGGCGCGACTATGAAGGTGGCCAGCTCGACGAGTCCGCCACCCCCGAGGAGCCCATGGCGCTGTTCGACGAGTGGCTGACCCTGGCGCTGGAGGAAGAGGGGGACGACGGCAATGCCATGACCCTGGCCACTGCCGACAGCCAGGGCCTCCCCCATGCGCGCATCGTGCTGCTCAAGGGCATCGATGACCAGGGGCTGGTCTTCTACACCAACTACCACAGCCACAAGGGCAGCGAGCTGACCAACGTGCCCCATGCGGCCGTGGTGTTCTGGTGGCCGTCGCTCTCCCGGCAGGTGCGCGTCGAGGGCCGGGTGGAGCAGGTGGCGCCCGAGGAGTCGGATGCCTACTTCGCCACTCGCCCGCGCGGCAGCCAGCTCGGGGCCTGGGTAGCCACCCAGAGCGTGGTGATCCCGGATCGTACCTGGCTCGCGGAGCGCGAGCAGCGCTTCGAGCGCGCCTATGAGGGACAGGAGGTCCCCCGTCCCATCCACTGGGGTGGCTATCGGGTCGTTCCCGACATGATCGAGTTCTGGCAGGGGCAGCCGAGCCGGCTCCACGACCGTATCCGCTACGAGCGGCGCGACGGCAGCTGGCACCGCTTCCGCCTGGCGCCCTGAGCGCGCCTTCCGCCCCCGAGGAACGGCCCCCGCAACAGCGAGGGCCGTCGTCCTTCGGCGGGCGACTCAGTCCGGCAGGCTCTCCAGGCGATGCTTCTGCCAGTCGCTCTCCGGCTCATTGAGCCGCAGCACCGCATCCACCACCTGCTCCTCCATGTTGTAGCGCTGCTTGAAGCCCAGATGCTTCATCAGGGCGCGCATCGGGTGGTTGTCGACCATGATCTTGCCGATCATCTCCAGGGTGCCCACGCTCCGGCAGTAGCTGATCATCTTCTTCATCAGCAGGCTGCCGATGCCAAGCCCCTGGAGGTCGTCGCGGATGATGACCGAGAACTCGGTGCGGATGTTGTCCGGGTCGTTCCAGACGCGGACCACCCCGAGCATCTCCTTGCTGCCGTCGTCTCGCAGGTGCTCGGCGATGAAGGCCATCTGCCGGTCGTAGTTGATGTGCGACAGGTGCGACAGGTCTCGCTGGGTCAGGTCGGCCTTGTTGTGGAAGTAACGGAAGCGGATGCTCTCCTCGGAGAGCTGCTCGTGGAAACGCGTGATCAGCGGCGCATCCTCGGCCCGGATCGGGCGAACCTCGACCTGCCAGCCGTTCTTGAGCGTCACCCACTCCCGCAGCTCCTCGGGATAGGGCATTATCGCGAAGCGCGCGGGGGTGCCGAGGTCCATGGCGAAGTCCACCGCCACCACGCCATCGCGGTTGAGCAGCAGCGGGTTGAGCTCCAGGCCGCGCAGCTGGGGCAGGTCGCTGGCCATCTGTGACAGCTTGACCAGCAGCTCGCAGAGCCGCTCCAGGTCACGCTCGGGATGGCTGGAGTGTTCGCGGATCAGTCGGGCGGCATGGGTACGCCCCACCACGTCCGCGGCCAGGCTCATGTTGAGCGGGGGCAGCGCTACCTGGCGGTCGGCCAGGATGTTGACCTTGTAGCCGCCGATGCCGAACACGATCACCGGACCGAAGATCGGATCCCGGGTGATGCCGGCGCACAGCTGCATGGAGTGCTTGCCGCGCTGCATGGCCTGCAGGCAGTACTCGCGGATCGCGAAGTCCGGAAACTTCTCCTTCACCTTGTCGTGCAGACGACCCACGGCCTCGGCGACCTGTTCCGGGCTCGCCAGGTCCTGGATCAGGCCGGCGGAGATCTTGTGCGGGTGCTGGCGGTAGCGGAAGGGACGGCAGTTGCCCTCGTGGATCACCTTGAGGGCCAGGGGGCCCTCGAAGGCGGTGGCTGCCTCGGCGGCCTCCTCGGCGGTCTGCGGATAGCGGCTTGGGGCCACCGGCAGCCCGTAGGCCTCCAGCACCTGCGCGGTCTCGGAGTGCGACAGGCACTCCCGACCCGCCTCGCGGGCCTCCTCGATCAGTGACCGGCAGCGCCGCCGGATCTCCGGGGTGGTGGTGAAGGGCAGGCTCGGGGGAAGTTCCTGCAGCAGTGCCTGCACGCGCTGATAGTCGACCATGTGCATGAAGGCCTTCACCGCCTTCTCCGGGGAGATATAGGTCGGTATGCCGGCCAGGTTGCACTCGTGGCGTGCCGATAGCGCCTCCTCCAGGCCCATCCAGCTGGTCAGCAGGTTGCGCCGGAAGCGCTTGCGTGCGGCGATGATCGCCTGGGCGGTGGTCTTCGACGGGGCCAGGCGGGTCGGGGCATGGACCACCAGCACGGCATCCACGCCCGGGTCGGCCGCCACGATCTCCAGGGCCTCGACGAGTCGCTCCGGGCTGGCATTGCCGCCCAGATCCACCGGGTTCTCGCCGGGCTTGCTCATGTCGAAGTCGTCGCGGCGCAGGGCATCGCGGGTCGCCTCGCTGAAGCGGGCCAGCTTGCCCCCGGCGTTGATCAGCTTGTCGATGGCCAGCATCGCCGGCCCCAGGCCATTGGAGACGATGGCCAGGCGGTCCCCCTTCAGGGGCTTCATGCGCGACAGCGTCTCCAGGGCGTCGAACAGCTCGTCGGAGTCGTCGACCCTGACCACCCCCGCCCGGGCGAAGGCCGCATCGAAGACCTGGTCACGATTGGCGATACCGGGCGTGGGCGGCAGGCCGGAAATGTCGGACTCCGCGGTGCGCCCGCTCTTGATGGCCAGTACCAGGCGGTTGCGCGAGGCATCGCGCAGCGCGGTCATGAAGTGCTGGGCATCCATGATGCGTTCGAGGTGGAGCAGTATCGCCTGGGCGGGCGAGAACTGGTTGATGTAGTCCATCAGGTCGGGCAGCAGGACGTCGACGCTGTCGCCCACCGTGAGCAGGTGCGAGAAGCCGATGCCGCGGCCGGCGGCCCAGTCGATCATGGCATTGCCGAGCATCCCCGACTGGCCGAGATAGGCCACGCGCCCGGCCTTCACCGGCTGGCTGGCATAGGAGGCGTTGAGCTTGCGCCCCGGCACGATCAGCCCCATGCACTCGGGCCCGAGGACGCGGATGCCCGATGCCCGGGCGGCGGCGAGCATGCGACTGCGGATCGAGCCCTTGTCGCCCCGCGCATCGTCGAGGTGGGCACCGCCGGAGAGCACCAGCGCGGCCTTGACGCCGAAGCGCCCGAGCCTCTCGATCAGGCCCGGCACCGTCTCCACCGGCGAGCAGATCACCGCCAGGTCGGGCACCTCGGGCAGCTGCGAGACCCGGCTGACGCAGGGCATCGAGAAGACCGACTCATAGCCCTTGGGATTGACCGCCCATACGCTACCGGCAAAGCCGCCTTCCCGGAGGTTGCGGATCACCAGGCCGCCCATGGAGTGGGGCTTCTCGGAGGCCCCGATCACCGCGATGGTGGCGGGTTCGAAGAAGTGGCGCAGGAAGCGGGTGCTCAAGCAGGATTCTCCCTGAAGGAACGTTGCCCTTCATTGTGTAAGACTTATTGACACTGTTCTGCAAGCGGGCGTCACGATTAAGGTGACCTAAGTCACTTCGGAGCCAGTGCATGATCACCGCCTACATTACTCACCCCGACTGCCAGTTGCACCACATGGGCCCCGAACATCCCGAGAGCCCGCTGCGGCTGGATGCCATCCGGGCGCGGCTGATGCTCTCCGGTGTGTTGCAGCAGACCATGCAGTCCGAGGCCCGGGAGGCAACCGAGGAACAGCTCGCCCGGGTCCACCCTCTTCGCCACCTGCGGGCCCTGGACAAGTGCGTCCCTGAGCATGGCATCGTCACCCTCGACAGTGACACCATGATGAACCCGAACAGCCTCAAGGCGGCAAGGGTGGCCGCGGGGGCGGTGGTACGTGGCGTCGACCAGGTGTTTCGCCACCAGGCCGACAACGTCTTCTGCGCGGTGCGCCCCCCGGGGCACCATGCCGAGGCCAGCGACGCCATGGGCTTCTGCTTCTACAACAACGTGGCGGTGGGCGCGGCGCATGCCAGGGCCAAGTACGGGGCCCGCCGGATCGCCATCCTCGACTTCGACGTCCACCAGTGCAACGGCACCATCGACATCTTCAAGGATGACCCCGAGGTGCTGGTCTGCACCAGCTTCCAGTTCCCCTTCTACCCCTGGCGCTACCTGCGCAGCGAATGGCAGAACGTGGTCAATACCCCCTTGCCCGCTGGCACCGACAGCGCCGCCTTTCGCCAGGCGATCGAGGACGACTGGCTGCCTGCCCTGCACGCCTTCAAGCCGGAGATCGTGCTCGTCTCGGCGGGCTTCGATGCCCACCGTGAGGACCCCATGGCGGAGCTCTGCCTGGAGGACGAGGATTACCACTGGATCACCCACATGGCGCTGGAGATCGCCGCCCTCTACGCCGATGGCCGCCTGGTGTCGGTCCTGGAAGGCGGCTATGACCTGGATTCCCTGGGTCGCTGTGCCGAGGCACACCTCAAGGCCCTGCTCGGGCTGCCCTTCGGCGATTGAGGCTGTTTCCGGGCGCAAGGAAACAGCCGAGCCACCGCCGGATCGCCCGCCTTCCCGTCGCTCCTTGGCATGACGGCGTCGCGGGCGTGGGGCCGCAGGCAGCGACTGTGGTAGGCTTGGGGAAACCTCGTTTCCAATAGTGAACAACGCATGACCGCCACCACCGATCAGGATGCCGCCCTGCGCATTGCCGCTGGCCGCAAGCCCTTCGTCGAACCGCTGCGCCTCGGCGAGCGCCTCAAGGAGATTCGCCTGGCGCAGCAGTGGACCCTGGAGGACGTCAGCCAGCGCACCGGCCTGGCGCGCTCTACCCTCTCCAAGATCGAGAACGATCAGATCTCTCCCACCTTCACCGCAGTGCAGAAGCTGATCAATGGCCTGGGCATCGACCTGCCCCAACTGCTTGCCCCACCCAAGGTCCAGCCCCGCACCATGGGGCGGCGCGACCTCACCCGCCGGGGCGAGGGGCAGCGCCACCCGACCCCGACCTACGAGCACGAGCTGCTCAGCTGCGAGCTCGCCCAGAAGCGCATGATCCCCTTCAAGACCATCGTGCGGGCGCGCGCCTTCGACGAGTTCAACGAATGGGTGCGCCACGACGGCGAGGAGTTCCTGATGGTGCTCGACGGCGAGATCCTGCTCTACACCGAGTACTACGAGCCGCTGGCCCTGGCCAGCGGCGACAGCATCTACTTCGACAGCGCCATGGGACATGCCCTGGTCTCGGTCAGCGACGCCGATGCCGTGGTGCTGTCGGTCTGCACCCGGGGCGAGGGCAGCGCCTGAGGCTCAGGCCCGCGCCCGGTCCCCCGGGCGCCGCGCGGGGACGGCATCGAGCTCGAGCCGGCCCGCGCCATGGATCGCCTGGAAGTGGCGCCCCTTGGCCCGGGCGATCAGCAGCACGCCGAAGCGCTGGGCCAGCTCCACCCCCTTCTGAGTCACGCCGGACCGCGACACCAGCACCCCGATGCCCATCTGCGCCACCTTGAGCACCATCTCCGAGGTCAGCCGCCCGGTGGTGTAGAAGATATCCGCGCCGGCGGAGTCCGTCTCCTCGAGCCACTGGCGCCCGGCCAGGGTATCCACGGCATTGTGCCGCCCCACGTCCTCGACGAAGTCCAGCACCGCCTCCTGGCGACACAGCGCGCAGCCATGCACGGCGCCGGCACTGCGATAGGTCTCGTTGTAGGCACCGAGGTTGTCGAGCAGCCGGTAGAGCACCGACTGGCGCATCACGGTGGCCGGCAACGGCTGCAGGGAGGTCGCCTCGAGCAGCCGGCCGAAGACCGTGCCCTGGCCGCAGCCGGTGGTCACCGTGCGCTGGCCCAGGCGCTCCTCCAGGTCCTCCGGCAGGTGGCGGGTGACCACCGCGGCCGCCTCCACCTCCCAGTCCACGTGCACCGCCTGGAGGTCCCGCTGCTCGGCCAGCAGCCCCTGGTTGCGCAGGTAACCGACCACCAGCGCCTCGGGGTCGGCGCCCAGGGTCATGAGCGTGACGATCTCCCGCTTGTTGAGGTAGACGGTCAGGGCCCGTTCCGCGGCGATGGCCTGCCGCCTCGCCTCGCCAAACTCGTCGAGCACCTCGATCTCCAGGGTGGCAGGCAGGCGCGCCCGGCTCAGGCGGATGTCATGCATCGACGGCTCCTCGGCAGAACGTTGATTGACGATGATGGCATTGTCTCCGCCTACTGTCTTTACTACCTAGAGACAAGGCTGGAGCAATACCTCACATGTCGCCAATCAGCAGCTCTTGCTCGCTCAGCTTCGATGTCGCCGGCGAGCCGCTTGCCATCAAGGGCTTCACCACGACGCGCTGGAGGATCGTCGACCTCGTCAGCGGTCTTGCTGGCCCCTGGACCCTGGACCTGCAGCTCTACATGACCGAGCGGGCCGCCTACCGCTTCAACCTGACCAGTGCCACCCCTCGCCTGTTCGTGCGGGCGGGTGAGGCCGGCGCCCAGCCAGTTCCCGCCGCCATCACCGCCAGCCAGGACGTGGCTGCGGGCTGGCTTGATGGCGAGCATCGGGTACTGGAAGTGGACATGCCGCTGGCGATACAGGCCTGGATCGAGGCCTACCTCGCCCATCATGGCGAGGCCCCGGCGGAGGGGCGCAAGAAGAAGCGCAAGGGGGCCGGGCGCGCCCGGGAGATCGGAGCATGAGCCGGTTCGAGCGATGGTCCCGCCTCAAGCGCGGCGAGCACCCGGCATCGCCGGAGGCGCCGTTGGCGCGGTTGGCGCCTCGGGCCAGCGAGCCGCGGGCGGGCGAAGAGCCGGACCCTGGGCCGCGGGAACCCGATGCCCCGGAGCGCGATGCCACTTCCTCAGGTTCGCCGGCCCCCGGCAGCCTGGACCACACTCTGCCCGACCCGGATACCCTTCCGCCCGGCAGCGACATCAAGGCCTTCCTGGCCTCCGGGGTCAGCAGTGGCCTGCGCAAGCGCGCCCTGCGGCGCCTCTTTGCCGGGAAGCATTATGGCATCCGTGACGGCCTCGACGACTACGACGATGACTACCGGCAGAAGCTTCAGCCGCTGGCCGGCGAGGTGGCCGAGCGGCTGCGCAACTGGACACGGCGGCAGCTGGAGGACGACGAGAGCCCGGACGAGGTTACGTCAGACGCCGTGGCCAACGGCGGCGAAGGCCCCCATGAGAGTCCCCCGGATACCCCCGAACAGGTGTCGCATACCGACACCGATGAGGCACAGGAGGCACCACGCTCCCATGACCGCCCGGGATGACGCCGGGGCGACGTAGCCGGCCAAGGCCCGGGGCCTGTCCATTGAGCCGGCCTATCGGTGCCATGCATCAGTCCTATGCATTAGACCAAGGGAGCGTTTGCGCGCGGCGCCGATTGGACCAACACTAATTAATTAGCATTTCACAACAAGAACAAGTTCAACCTACGCAACCCGACCGTGAGACTGCATGAACCAGCGAATCGATATCATGCCGGTGGATGACGACCGCAACCGGCAGGCGCGGGAGGCGGCACGCCAGCGAGTCTCCTGGCCGGTCAACCTCACCCCGGCCAGTGTCGGCTACCGCAGCGAGGGGCACGCCCTGGTGCTTGGCAACGAACGCGACGTCCGGCGTGCCGCCCGCGCTTTGCACGACCGGGGCCTCCCTCCTCCGGCCCTGCTCTTCACCGAGCCCATGGCCGACGGCGAGACGCACCAGGAGGACGAGGCGCTGCTCGGCGACACTGCCGTCATGACCAGCCAGCGGCTCTCAAGGTCGCAGGCCCGTTCGCTCGAGATCGAGGGCTACCTGGGGCACTTCTCGGTCCGCCTGGCCGGCGAGGACGACACCCTCGACCTGGCACGGGCCCTGGCCAACCGCGAGCATTTCGACCTGGTGCTCGATCTGGGTGAGACCCCGCTGCTCGCCCTGGAACTGCCCCCGCCCGGCTATGTCGCCCTCGCCTGGCCTGACCCGCAGCGCGACGAGCAGCTGGAGGCGCTCGCCGGCCTGGTCGGCGAGTTCGACAAGCCGCGCTACTTCCAGATCGACAATGGCCTCTGCGCCCACTCGGCCAGCGGCTACACGGGCTGCACCCGCTGCCTGGAGGTCTGCCCCGCCGATGCCGTCAAGAGCCATCAGGGCCGAATCGACGCGTGGATCGAGATCGACCCCTTCCGCTGCCACGGCGTCGGCAGCTGCAGCAGCGCCTGCCCGACCGGGGCGATCCAGTTCCGCCTCCCGGAGACCGCCCGCCAGCAGGAGACCCTGCTGGCGTGGCTCGCCGCCTATCGGGATGCCGGTGGCACGGTACCGGTGGTGCGCTTCGCCGAGGCCGGCGACCTGGCCACGGAGAGCGACGCCGCGGGCCATGTTCTCGACATTCCCCTCGAGGAGCTGGGGGCCGCCGGCCATGACCAGTGGTTGACCGCCCTGGCCGGCGGCGCCGCCGAGGTGCGCATCCAGTGCCGCCCCGGCATGCCCGACCGCCTCACGGCCTTCATCGACGACCAGCTCGCCCAGGCACATGCCCTGCTCCACGCCCTCGGCCACTCGCCGTCGCGGGTAAGCCGCCTGACGGCCGGGGACGCGGCGGCCCGTGACGCCCTGCCGGGCGAGGCCCCGCTGGAAGGCGCCCCCCTGGTGCTCACCGGCAGCGACAAGCGCGAACGCCTCGATCAGGTGCTGGACCATCTGGCGAGTTGCGGCACGCCCGATGGCCAACGCCATGCGATGCCCACCGGCGCCGCCTATGGCGGTCTGGCGGTCGACGGCGAGGCCTGCACCCTGTGTCTCTCCTGCGTCTCCAACTGTCCCACCCCGGCACTGGCCGCCGGCGACGACCGTCCGCTGCTGAGCTTTCGCGAGGCGGACTGCGTGCAGTGCGGGCTCTGCGCCGAGGCCTGTCCCGAGGATGCCATCACCCTGGTGCCCGGCTTCCTGGCCGACGCCGCGCGAGGCGAACGCCGGGTCCAGCACGAGGAGGCCGCCTTCCCGTGCATTCGCTGCGGCAAGCCCTTCGCCACCGCGAGTACCGTCGCGACCCTCAAGGCCAAGCTTGCCGATCATCCCTACTTCGCCGGCGATGCCCTGGCGCGCCTGGAGATGTGCGAGGACTGCCGGGTCAAGGATGTCTGGCAGGCCATGGCCCGCGACCCCGAATCGCAGCTGAAGGTATGACGCCATGAACGAGTTGAACGAGCGCGACGCCCTGCGGGCCGATGTCTATCGGCTACTGGCCCGGCTGCTGCGCGAGGCACCCGATGCCTCGCTGCTCGAGTGGCTGGCCGGGCTGGAGGTCGATCAGGACGGCACCCTGCTCGCCGCGCGCTGGGCATCACTGGTCGTTGCCGCGGGCGCGACCACGGCCGCTGCCCTCGAGCGGGCCCACTTTCGCCACCTGGTCGGGGTGGTGCAGGGCGACATCACGCCCTACGCCTCCTGGTATCGCAACGGCGAGCTGATGGACGCAGCACTGGTCGCCCTGCGCCGTGATCTCAAGGCGCTGGGCTTCGAGCGTGCCGAGCACAGCCGGGACCCGGAGGATCATCTGGCCGCCCTCTGCGAGGTGATGGCCATGCTGATCGAGGCCCGCGCTCCGGACGAGGCGCGCTTCTTCATGACGCACCTCGCGCCCTGGGCCTCGGACTGCCTGGCGGATCTTGGCCGGGTCGACGCCCCCTTCTACGCGCACCTGGGCCTGCTCGGCCAGGCCTTCATAGAGGAGGAGTCCCGGCGACTCGAGGCCGAGTCGCGCCAGGATCCCGTCAGGATCGTCGAACCCTGACGCCCCACATCGGACCGTGAGCCACAAACACAAAGACAATCACAACAAGGCCCCGGCACGGGCCGCAGACAGCATGAGTAGAGGAGACATCCCCATGCCCAACACACGCAACCCGGAGCGCCGGCGCTTTCTCAAGACGCTCGGCATCGGTACCGCCGCCGCTGGCGCGGCAGCGGCCGTCGGTCACGTGACCCTGGCCCAGGCCGACCCCAAGCCGACGGCGAAGGAGGCCGAACCCTCCCGCGAGTACCGGGAAACCCCCCACATCCGTGCCTTCTACGCCACGCTGCGTGACTGACGGCCCCGAGCCAGGAGAGTGATGCCATGCGTCTGACACCTAGATCCGATACTCCGAGGGCCGGTGGACTGGGCATTTCCCGCCGCCAGTTCCTCAAGCGCAGCGGGGCCACCACCGGCGGCCTCGCCGCCGCCGGCTTCATGGGGGCTCCCATGATGCAGCGCGCCGAGGCCGCCGAGAAGACCGCCGTCTCCGACGCCCCGGTGGAGACCAAGCGGACCGTCTGCTCCCACTGCTCGGTGGGCTGCGGCGTCTACGCCGAGGTCCAGGAGGGCGTCTGGACCAAGCAGGAACCCGCCTTCGACCACCCCATCAACCGCGGTGCCCACTGCGCCAAGGGCGCCTCGCTGCGGCAGCACGGCCACTCGAGTCGCCGCCTCAAGTACCCCATGAAGCTGGTGGGTGGCGAGTGGCAGCGGCTGAGCTGGGAGGATGCCATCGAGGAGATCGGCAGCAAGGTGCTGGAACTGACCGAGGCACACGGCCCGGACAGCATCTACTGGCTGGGCTCGGCCAAGTTCAACAACGAACAGGCCTACCTGATGCGCAAGTTCGCGGCCCTGGCCGGGACCAACAACACCGACCACCAGGCGCGCATCTGCCACTCCACCACCGTGGCCGGGGTGGCCAACACCTGGGGCTACGGGGCGATGACCAACTCGCTCAACGACATCCAGAACAGCAAGTCGATCATGTTCATCGGCTCCAACCCCTCCGAGGCCCACCCGGTGGCCATGCAGCACATCCTGCTGGCCAAGGAGCGCAGCCAGGCACACATCATCGTCGTCGACCCGCGCTTCACCCGCACCGCGGCCAAGGCCGACAGCTACGTGCGGATTCGCCCCGGCTCCGACGTGGCCTTCATCTGGGGCCTGCTGTGGCACATCTTCGAGAACGGCTGGGAGGATCGGGAGTACATCAACCAGCGCGTCTACGCCATGGACGAGGTGCGCAACGAGGTGGCCCAGTTCTCGCCCGAGGTTGTCGAGAACATCACCGGCGTCTCCGAGGAGGCGATGCGCGACACCGCGCGGCGCCTGGCCGAGAACCGCCCGGGGTGCGTGGTGTGGTGCATGGGCGGCACCCAGCACACCACCGGCAACAACAATACCCGGGCCTACTGCATCCTCGAGCTGGCCCTGGGCAACATCGGCAAGTCCGGCGGCGGGGCGAACATCTTCCGCGGCCACGACAACGTCCAGGGCGCCACCGACCTGGGCCTGATGTCCCACTCGCTGCCCGGCTACTACGGTCTCTCCGAGGGTGCCTGGAGGCACTGGGCCCGCGTCTGGGACCTGGACTACGAGTGGCTGAAGGGGCGCTTCGACCAGGCCGAGTACGCCGACGGCCAGCCGATGTACTCCAGCGGCATCACCGTCTCGCGCTGGATCGACGGCGTGCTCGAGCAGGAGGAGGACATCTCCCAGCGCACGCGGCTCAAGGCGATGTTCTACTGGGGGCACGCGGTCAACTCCCAGACCCGCGGTCCCGAGATGCAGAAGGCCATGCAGCAGCTCGAGATGATGGTCATCGTCGACCCCTACCCCACCGTGGCGGGGGTCATGCACGACCGCCAGGACGGCGTCTACCTGCTGCCGGCGGCCACCCAGTTCGAGACCACCGGCAGCGTCACCGCCACCAACCGCTCCATCCAGTGGCGTGACCAGGTGATCGAGCCACTGTTCGAGTCCAAGCCCGACCACGAGATCATGTACCTGCTGGCCAGGAAGCTGGGCTTCGGCGACGAGCTGGTCAAGAACTACCAGATGAATGGCGACGAACCGCTGATCGAGGACATCACCCGCGAGTTCAACGCCGGCATGTGGACGGTGGGCTACACCGGCCAGAGTCCCGAGCGCCTCAAGGCCCACCAGCAGAACTGGCACACCTTCAGCTTCCGTGACCTCAAGGCCGAGGGCGGGCCCGCCGACGGCGACTACTATGGCCTGCCCTGGCCCTGCTGGGGCAACGCCGAGATGGGCCACCCCGGCACGCCGATCCTCTACGACACCAGCAAGCGGGTCTCCGAGGGCGGCCTGACCTTCCGCGCCCGCTTCGGCATCGAGCGCGATGGCGAGAACATCCTCGCCGACGGCTCGTTCAGCGAAGGCTCCGAGCTCGAGGACGGCTACCCCGAGTTCACCGACGCCATGCTCAAGGACCTGGGCTGGTGGGACGACCTGACCGAGGAGGAGAAGGCCGAGGCGGAAGGCAAGAACTGGAAGACCGACCTCTCCGGCGGCATCCAGCGGGTGGCGATCGCCCACGAGTGCGCCCCGTTCGGCAATGCCAAGGCGCGCTGCAACGTCTGGACCTTCCCGGACCCCATCCCCAAGCACCGCGAGCCGCTCTATACCAGTCGCCGCGACCTGGTGGCCGACTACCCGACCTGGGACGACGTGGCCTCCCACTACCGCCTGCCGACCCTCTACAAGACCATCCAGGAGAAGGACGTCACCGGGGAGTACCCGATCATCCTCACCTCCGGGCGCCTGGTGGAGTACGAGGGCGGCGGCGAGGAGACCCGTTCCATGTCCTGGCTCGCCGAGCTGCAGCAGGAGATGTTCGTCGAGATCAATCCGGCCCTCGCCAACGACCTGGCCATCGCCGAGGGCGACATGGTGTGGGTCGAGGGCGCCGAGGGTGGCCGCGTGAAGGTCAAGGCGCTGGTCACCCCGCGGGTCGCCCGCGAGGTGGTCTTCATGCCCTTCCACTTCGGCGGCATGTTCCAGGGCGAGAGCCTGCACGACCGCTATCCGGAAGGCTCGGCCCCCTACGTGCTCGGCGAGGCGGCCAACACCGCCACCACCTACGGCTATGACTCGGTGACCCAGATGCAGGAAACCAAGTGCACGCTGTGTCGCATCGAGAAGGCAAGCTGAGGAGAACACCATGGCCACTATGAAGTTCATGTGCGACGCGGAGCGCTGCATCGAGTGCAACGGCTGCGTCACCGCCTGCAAGAACGCCAACGAGGTGGAATGGGGCGTCCAGCGCCGTCGCGTGGTGACCCTCAACGACGGCGAGCCCAGTGAGGTCTCCATCTCGGTGGCCTGCATGCACTGCGACGATGCACCCTGCATTGCCGTCTGCCCCACCGAGACCCTGTTCCAGCGCGATGACGGCATCGTGCTGCACGACAAGGACCTGTGCATCGGCTGCGGCTACTGCCTCTACGCCTGCCCCTTCGGCGCCCCGCAGTTCCCGAAGCAGAACGCCTTCGGCGAGCGGGGCAAGATGGACAAGTGCACCTTCTGCGCCGGCGGGCCGGCGGAGACCAAGGAGGAGGAGTACCAGAAGTACGGGGCCAACCGCATCGCCGAGGGCAAGCTGCCACTGTGTGCCGAGATGTGCTCGACCAAGGCCCTGCTCGCCGGTGATGCCCAGGAGGTCGCCGATATCTTCCGCCAGCGGGTCGTGCAGCGGGGTCACAAGGATGGCGGCTGGTCGGGAAACCCCCGGGCCGACGCCGACTCCCTGGCCTACGACGCCACCCAGCAGGGGTAAGGAGGTCATGTCATGAGCAAGTCCACACCCTGGCGGGCGCTGTGGCGACTGCCCCTTCTGGTGCTGGCCCTGGTGGCCAGCCTGGGGGTCGCCCAGTTCGCCCTGGCCCAGGCCGACCCCGATCGCGAGGCCGCCACGGCGGTCCCGGCCCTGGACGCCGATGCCTGGCGGCAGATCAAGAGCGGCGAGACCGGCCCCAACTACCGGGACAGCCGCTTCGATTCCAACTACAACCTGATCAACGCCAGTGGCGAGACCTGGCGACAGCTGCGCGAGCGCTGGGTCTCTCCCTTCGGGGTGATCGCCGTGGTGGGCATGATCGTGGTCATCGCCCTCTTCTACCTGGTGGTCGGCCGCAAGAAGCTCGACGAGCCGCGAACGGGGCGCAAGCTGCTGCGCTGGTCCCTGGTGGTCAGGTCCCTGCACTGGACGGTGGCGACCCTGTTCATCCTGCTGGCCCTCACCGGGCTCAACCTGGCCTATGGCAAGGCCGTCTTCCGTCCGATCTTCGGCGACGGCTTCTGGGCGGCGATGATGTCCGGTACCAAGCTGATCCACAACTACCTGGGACCCTTGTTCGGCATCCTGCTGGTGATCCTGCTGCTGCGCCTGCTGGCCCACAACATTCCTCGCAAGCATGACCTGGAGTGGTTCGCCAAGGGCGGCGGCCTGGTGGGCAAGGGGCATCCCGATGCGGGGTTCGCCAACGGCGGTGAGAAGGTGTGGTACTGGCTGCTCGCCACCGCCGGCATCGCGGTAATCGTCAGCGGCCTGGTGCTGGACTTCCCCAACTATGGCCAGGGGCGCGACACCATGCAGTGGGCCAACATCATCCATGCCGTGGGTGCCTTCGGCCTGACGGCGGTCGCCCTGGGCCACATCTACATCGGCACGCTGGGCACCGAGGGCTCCTTCGAAGGCATGGCCACCGGCTACGTGGACGAGACCTGGGCCAAGGAGCATCACAACCTCTGGTACGAGAAGGTCAAGGACCAGGCCGTTCCCGAGGAGCAACTGGCGGCCGACCGATCCTCTGCGCAGGGCGATGAACCGGCCCCCCGCTCCGGCTGAGCGTTGGCAGGAAAGCGCCCATCGACACCGCCTACGGGCGGTGTCTTTTGTTAAGCTGATGCGACAGACGCAATCGCCATCCCGAGGAGCCACCATGCAGCATCTCGACGACGCCACCCGCACCGAACTCGAAGCGGCCGCCTTTCGCCGCCTGCTCCGCCACCTGGATGAGCACAAGGAGGTACAGAACATCGACCTCATGATCCTCGCCGACTTCTGCCGCAACTGCCTCTCCAAGTGGCTGGTGGCCGCCGCCGACGAGCGCGGCGCCGAGCTGGACTACGATGCCGCCCGGGCCTACGTCTACGGCATGCCCTATTCGGAGTGGAAGGAGAAGTATCAGCAGGAAGCCACTCCCGAGCAGATGGCCGCCTTCGAGGCGCGCCAGGCCGGCAAGCAGGAGCAGAAGGACGGATGAGCGAGCCGATGATTCCCCTCTCCATCGCGGTGCTGACCATCTCCGATACGCGCAACGAGGAGACCGACCGCAGTGGCCAGGCGCTGGTCGAGCGCCTCACGTCTGCCGGGCACACCCTGCACGAGAAACGTATCGTGCCCGATGACGTCTACCGCATCCGTGCCGTGGTGGCCGGCTGGATCGCCGAACCCGACGCCCAGGTGATCCTGACCACCGGCGGGACCGGCTTCACCGGCCGCGACTCCACGCCCGAGGCGGTCTCGGTCCTGCTCGACAAGCAGATCGAAGGGTTCGGTGAACTCTTCCGCCACCTTTCCTGGCAGGAGATCGGCAGCTCAACGGTGCAGAGCCGCTGCCTGGGCGGACTGGCCAACGCCACCGTGGTGTTCTGCCTGCCCGGCTCCACCGGGGCCTGCCGCACCGCCTGGGACGGGATCCTGGCCGAGCAGCTCGACAGCCGCCACAAGCCCTGTAACTTCGCCAATCTCGTCATTCCCGAGCGAGGTCAGCATGGCTGAGACCATTTGCAGCCGGCACTCGCCGTGCAACTCTCCATACGTTCAGGCCAAGTCCGTGATCCCCGAGCGAGGCCAGCATGGCTGAGATGCAATCGGTCGAGGCAGCACTGGTGGCGCTGCTGCGTGACGTGGCGCCGACACCCCCGGAACGCCTGACCTGTGACAAGGCGGCGGGCCGTGTGCTCGCCGAGGCGATCGAGGCCCGGCTCGACGTGCCCGCCTTCGACAACAGCGCCATGGACGGCTATGCCCTCCACCACCGGGATGCCGGCAAGCGGCTGCCGGTCGCCCAGCGCATCGCCGCGGGCTCGCCGGCCGCGCCGCTGGCGCCCGGCACCTGTGCGCGCATCTTTACCGGGGGCGAGCTCCCCCCGGGTGCCGACTGCGTGGTGATGCAGGAGCGCGTCGAGGTAGCGGCCGACCTGGCCGCGATACCGCCCGACATCCCGGCCGGCGACAACGTTCGCCGCCGCGGTCGTGACGTCACGGCAGGCGCGCCCCTGCTGCCGGCCGGCGAGCGGCTGGAGGCCGCCGCGCTGGGCCACCTGGCCGGTCAGGGCATCACCGAGGTGGTGGTGCGTCGCCGCCCCCGGGTGGCGCTACTCTCCACCGGCGACGAGATCGTCGACCCGGGCCAACCCCTTGCCGCGGGCCAGATCTACAACTCCAACCGGCCGATGCTCAGGCGGTTGCTCGAACGCTTCGGCGCGGAGCTGACGCTGGTCACCTCGATTCCCGATGATCCGGCGGGAACCCGAGAGACGCTGAGCGCCGCCGCCCAGGAGGCAGACCTGGTGATCAGCACCGGCGGCGTCAGTGTCGGCGAGGAGGATCACGTCAAGGCCGCTCTGGCCTCACTGGGCCAGCTGGACCTGTGGCGACTGGCGATCCGTCCCGGCAAGCCCCTCGCCCTGGGGCGCCTGCCGGGGCGCGAGGGACGGGAGGTACGCTTCGTCGGCCTGCCCGGCAATCCCGTCTCCTGCTTCGTCGGCGCCTGGCTGTTCCTGCGTCCGCTGCTCGGTGCCCTGCAGGGGTGCCAAGGACTCGCGCAGCTGCCCTGCCTGCGGGCCCGGGCGGATTTCTCCACGCAAACCGGCCCGCGACGCCATTACATGCGCGTGATGCTCGAGTTCGGGGAGGACGGGGTCCTGGCTCGGGCCTTCCGGGACCAGAACTCCGGCGTGCTGTCATCCTGCATCAGCGCCGATGCACTGGCGGTGGTCCCGGCCCAGAGCCGGATCGAGCCGGGTGATCCGGTCGACTGCCTGTGGCTCAGGGTCGAGTGACCCCTCCCTGCGGTGAGGCAATCCCCAGGGCGTCATTGACCGCGGGCCAGAGCCTTTCGAAGTCGCGGGCGAGCCGCTCATAGTCCTCCTCCAGCCAGGGCACGAGCTCGGCCAGGCGGTTGGGACCCGAAAGCCGCCGGCCGATACCCTCGATGGCCCGGCAGGTGAAGGCGAAGTCGGCGTAGCGATTGAGCCAGTCCTGCTCCACCAGGACCGGCATCATCGCCGCCAGCCGGGCCGGAGCTGGTTGCTTCGCCAGCACCCGATAGCAGCGAGCGACCAGCCAGTGCCGCTCGTCGCTTGCCAGTGACCGCGCCGCGAAGTGGTCCCAGACCAGGTCCAGGGCGATGCCGGCATAGCGGCGCTGCCTGCGCGGCGATCGTTCGAGCACGGCCGAGACCACCGGATGGCCATCGACGAAGGCATCCACGCGCCGATGGTGACGAATGCCGCTGGCCTGCTCGGCGCTCCAGGACGAAAGGTCGGCACCCTTGACCCCGTCGGCGATCAGGTTGCCGTAGAGGAAGTCATCGCTGCCGCCCCGGGCGAGCCAACCATGCGCCAGAAAATTCATTATCGGCAAATCACAGGCAATGGGTGGGCTTCGGCAAGCCAGCGAGACGGGCGGCCACCTTGGCCGGGCTGCCCGGAAAGAGGCGCATCAGGTGGATGGAGCGCCCCTTCTCCGGCCCCAGCGCGCGTGCCACGGCCTTCACCAGGGGGCGCATGGCGGGCGCCATCTCGTAGCGAGCGTAGAAGTCACGGAGCACCTGGAGGATCTCCCAGTGCTCCGCCGTCAGGGTTATCCCTTCCTCGTCGGCCAGGGCCTCGGCGACCTCCGGCGACCACTCATTCATGTTGACGAGGTAGCCTTCGGGATCCAGGCCATATTGGTGTTGATCGACAGATAGATAACGGTATATTTCTGTGGTTGCCATCAGTACCAGCTCACCGTTCGTTCGGCTTCCTCGGTCAGGACCACGAAACCGTCCACGTCGACCACCTGTACGCTGGCGTCGCAGCGACCGAGCAGCCCGCGCGATTCCAGGTCCTCCTTCAGGGCGAACAGGCGCCCCTCCAGGCCCGTGTAATACCGCACCAGCTGAGGGAGCGCCCCCTGGACCCCATCCTCGATCAACAGCAGGCGATCCTCCGGCGACATGCCGGCCAGGGCCTGCTGGTAGACCCGACTGGTCGCGGGGGAACGGTTCACGACATGCAGCAACATGGGCGCACTCCTTGCGTCTGGCTAGAAGGTCAACACCAGGCGATGCCCGGAGAGGACACGCGCCAGCGCAGCGGGGGGCAGGCACTCCACCTCGAGCATCAAGTCGTCGCTCGAGAGGCCGAGACGGGAGAGCCCCTGCTCTTCCACCAGCAGCGTCTCGATATCATACATCTCCAGCATCTCCAGCGTCGCGGCCGTGCCCTTCTGCCCCAGGGGGCCCAGCTGCTGCCCCGGCATCAGGGCCGTCACCCCCTCTCCCATGAACAGCAGGGAGACCCGGCGCCCGAAGGCCGCGGCGACCAGGGCGGCATCCAGGCCCTCCCTCAGCCAGCTGCTGCCGTGGGGCGCGTGGCGCAGGATGACCAGCAGGTCACTGTCGTCATGGTGTTCTTGCATCGGGACTCCGTGGCAGGCATTCAGGGGCCGAAGGTGACCAGGCGGTCGCAGCGAGTGCCGAGGTCGACCAGCTGGCCCAGTCCGGTCAGCTCGAAGGGAGCCTCCACGCTGACGCCGTCCTTGCCGTGGCGGGCCGCTTCCCGCTCGTCGAGCAGGCCACGGCGCAGGGCCGCGGCGATGCAGACCTGCAAGGCGACCCGATGCTCGTTGGCCAGCGCCGCCCAGGCATCCACCAGATGTGGCTCGTCCTGGGGGGGAGCGGCCAGCCGGGCGGCGTTGTACACCCCATCATGGTAGAAGAACACTGCCTCGAGCCGGTGGCCCCGTGCCACCAGGGCACGGGCGAAGCGCAAGGCGGAGTGGCTCGCCTGATCACTGTAGGGGGCCCCCATCAGCAGGATGGCATAGCGCATGGGCTCTCCTGAAACAGCCTGGCCCCGCCAGTAGGCGGGGCCAGGTATCCGTGCTGTGGCGAAGCCGTCAGTCCTGGCTCATGATCCCCAGGATGGAGAGCAGGCTGACGAACAGGTTGTAGATCGAGACGTAGAGGGTAATGGTCGCGAGGATGTAGTTGGTCTCGCCGCCCCGATGGACGATCTCACTGGTCTGGTAGAGGATGGCGGCCGAGGCGAACAGCACGAAGCCGGCCGAGACCATCAGTGACAGCGCGGGAATCTGCAGGAAGATACCCGCCACCATGGCGATGATCAGCACGATGGCACCTGCCATCAGGAAGTTCGCCAGGAAGCTGAAGTCCTTGCGCGTGATCAGCGCTACGGCCGAGAGGCCGACGAAGGTCACCCCGGTCATGCCCAGTGCGGTCATGATCAGCTGAGCCCCGTTGGGCAGGGTGAGGTAGGCGCTGAGGATCGGCCCCAGGGTGAAGCCCATGAAGCCCGTGAAGGCGAAGGTGGAAAGCAGGCCGATCGCCGAGTTGGCCGTCTTGTGCACCAGGAACATCAGGCCGTAGGCACCGATGAAGAACACCAGGATGTTCATCCGCTCGATGCCCATGGCCATGGCGGCACCGGCCGTCGCGGCGGAGAACAGCAGGGTCATCGCCAGCAGGCCATAGGTATTGCGCAGGACCTTGCTGGTACCGACAGCCTGGGTCTGCTGCCGTGTCATCTGCGTGTCTTGGTAAGCCATGGATCCGAAGCTCCCTGTGTGGTTGATCTAGGCACTTGACCTAGCATGCCGCCAGAAGGTTCCCGACGCAAGAGACTGGCTAGCCTGGCTTCAACGCGCTTTCTGCGGACATCGCCTCGGCCAGCACCCGACGCGCCACGCGGGACGCCGATTCACAGACCTCCCCGTCATCCTGTTCGAGGGCCTCGAGGTCCATCCAGCGCAGCTCGGTGGCATCGTCGGCGGCCCCCTCCACCCCGCCCTGCCATTCGAGCTGCACCACCACGATGACGAAATGCATCCTCAGCAGGCCCGCGTCGTCGTGGTCGAAGAGGTCGATGGCCGTCAGGATCCTCCGGGGCGCCGCGAGCACACCGGTCTCCTCCAGCAGCTCCCTCGCCGCTGCCTGCTGGAGGCTCTCACCCGTTTCCACCTTGCCGCCGGGCAGGGCCAGCATGCCGGCACTGGGCGGGTTGCGCCGCCGCACCATGAGGATGCGGTCACCCTTGATCACGGCGGCCGAGACGGCGGGGACCGGACGCACACCGGAGGGCAGTGTGGGGTCAAGCATGATGCTCTCCTGCAGTCACCGATGCCCCATTGTGCCTCAGCTCGCCATGCGAAGCCTAACATCTTGATCCCTAGGCGCTCTTGACCCGGCGAGGAAAGCTGGTAGTATACCCATCCGTGAGCCGGAGGGATGGCAGAGCGGTTGAATGCACCGGTCTTGAAAACCGGCGAAGGTGAGAGCCTTCCCAGGGTTCGAATCCCTGTCCCTCCGCCAATACTACTTAAGAATCAAGCGCCTACGGGCGCTTTTTTCTTGTGCGTAATCCCCCGGCACTGTTTCACAGGCAGTATCTGCCATTGCCACCTCGTCACTGAAGCAACTCACGTGCATCGATCAGCGTCAGGCGGCCGGTGCAGAAGGCCCCGGTGTCGATATAGTGAACATTACCCAAGGTCAGCGGCCGCTCCACGATGGTGTGGCCAACGACGACGACGTCGATTCCCGCCACCGGCGTCTCGTCGCCCCGTTGGATGCGGGAGCGCCCCCATACCAGCGCTTCCCGGTCGGCCACCTCGATAAGCGACCAGTCGGCCGGTGGCTCGGCGTGCACCATGCCCACGCGCTTGCCCATGCCCTCGACCTCGCGCGCAAATGGCAGATAGCTAAGCGCCGCCTGCAGGATCCTTCGTGTCTCTCCTACCCCGCTTTTGAGGCTCCATCCCCCGCCATTGATCATCCACTGCGCCCAGGCCCGACTGCCCTCCCCTTCCAGCAGCGCGGCATCGGCCAATGCCTCATGATTGCCGCGTACGGCATGAAACCACGGCCGGAAGACAAGCCTCAGGCAGTCGAGCGAACCAGGCCCCCGGTCGATTAGGTCGCCAACGCAGAACAGGCGGTCCTCCGACTCGCTGAAGGCGACGCCCTGCAAGGCTTCCTGCAGCAGGCGGTACTGACCGTGAAGGTCACCCACGAAGAAATCGCGGCCCCTGGTGTTCGCTTGATGCCTGATCAACATGGCGTGAATTCCTCATCCATCCCCGAACGCAGCCGACTATGTCATGATGTGGACCCTAGTTCCCAGATGGGCGAGTGACCAAGCCAAATGGCACTGAAGGCAACGATTCACAAGGTCCAGCTGCAGATCGCCGACATGGATCGGCACTACTATGCGGATCATCCCCTGACCGTGGCGAGACACCCCTCGGAGACCGACGAACGCATGATGGTCAGGCTGCTGGCCTTCGCCCTGAACGCCGACGAGACCCTGGCCTTCGGGCGGGGGGTGAGCACCGAGAACGAGCCCGACCTCTGGCTCCAGGACCTGACCGGCGACATCGAGCTCTGGATCCAGCTGGGCCAGCCCGACGAGAAGGCCATTCGCCGTGCCTGCGGGCGAGCCGACCGGGTGGTCGTCTACACCTACAGCGGCCAGGGCGCCGCGATCTGGTGGGAGCAGATCGCCGGCAAGCTCGCCACCCTCGACAACCTCAGGGTCGTCGACATCTCCCCGACTTCCGTGGCGGCGCTGGGCGACCTGGCGGCGAGGAGCATGACGCTGAGCTGCATGATCGAGGATGGCGGGGTCTGGGTGACCCACCCCGACCGAGGGGCTGTCGAGGTGGCACTCGAGGTGCTCAAGGACATGCGCGCCGGTTAACCCATCGAAAGGCCTCGGTGCGTCGGCTCAGTAGAGCCTCAGCCCCACGCGGGAGACCTTGTTGCCGTCCATCTCGCTGACCACCCAGTGGATGCCGTGCCAGTCCACGTCATCGCCCACTACCGGGTGCCCCCCGACCCTCAGCGAGACGAACTCGGCCAGCGTCATGTCCCGCTCGCCGGGACTCAGGGTCAGGCCATAGGCATCGGCGATGTCGCGCATCTGTGCCTCCCCGTCGAAGGTGAAGGTCCCGAAGAAGGCCCGCTCGCGCTTGAGCTTGGCATCGCCGTTGAACAGGCGGTTCAGCGCCGGCAGGTCATCGGTGCGCCCGATCACGCAGATCACGTCACCCAGGCGCAGCCGGGTGCTGCCCTTGGGGTGCAGCATGGCGTGCTCGCGGAATAGCGCCGAGATCAGCGCCCCCGAGGGAAAGCGCAGCAGCCGGATCGGCACGTCCTCGAGGTCGGCGTTCTCGACCTCGTAGACGAACATCTCGTAGTCGTTCTCGGGCAGGATGCCCAGTGGCCCGCGACGGTTAGGCGTGACGGTGGGGGGCAATTCGACCTTCATGCGGCGCGCCATCCACGGCAGGGTGCCCCCCTGGATCAGCAGCGACAGCAGCACCACTGCGAAGGCCACGTTGAAGTAGAGCGAGGCATTCTCCACCCCGCCGATCACCGGGAAGATCGCCAGCACGATGGGCACCGCCCCGCGCAGGCCCACCCAGGCGATGAAGCCGATCTCCCGCCAGCGGAACTTGAAGAAGGGCTTGACGGCGATCAGCACCGCCAGTGGCCTGGCGACGAAGATCAGCGCCAGGGCCACCAGCAGTGCCGGCAGCGCGTAGTCCAGCATCTCGCTGGGAGTGACCAGCAGGCCCAGCACCAGGAAGAGGCCGATCTGGGAGAGCCAGGCCAGCCCGTCGTGGACCGGAAGGATGAAGTTGAGGTGGCGCCCGGGCCGGTTGCCGATCATCAGGCCGGCCAGGTAGATGGCCAGAAAGCCACTACCGCCCAGGGCGCTGGTCAGGCCGAAGATACAGAAGCCCAGGCCCAGGGCCAGCAGCGAATAGAGGCCCGGGGCCAGGTCCAGCCAGCTCAGCAGGCGCGCGCTCAGCCAGCCGATGCCCAGGCCGATGACGATGCCCAGGCCGAACTGCTGGACGAGGAACAGCAGGGTCTCGACCACCCCGCCGATCTCGCCGACCAGCACTTCCACCAGCATCAGGGTGAGGAAGATCGCCATGGGATCGTTGGTCCCGGACTCGATCTCCAGCGTCGCCCCGACTCGCTCGTTGAGGTTGACGCCCCGGCCGCTGAGCATGGAGAACACCGCGGCGGCGTCGGTGGACCCCACGATGGCCCCCACCAGCAGGCCCTGAACCAGACTCAGGTCGAACACCCACATGGCGAACACGCCCACCAGCGAACCGGTGATGAAGACCCCCAGCGTGGCCAGGGAGAGCGCCGGCCGGAAGCCGACGCGGAAGGTCTTGAGGCGCGTGCGCAGCCCGCCATCGAGCAGGATCATGGCGAGCGCCAGGTGGCCGATCAGGAACGCCAGCGAATAGTCGTCGAACTGGATGCCGAGCAGGCCCTCCTCCCCGGCCAGCATGCCAAGGCCCAGAAAGATCAGCAACAGGGGGACCCCGGCCATCGAGGAGAGGCGGCTGGCGAGAATGCTCAGGGCCAGCAGGAAGCCGCTGAGCAGGAAGAGGCTGTTGATCGAATCCATGGCATCCTGCCTCGGCTGCAAGAGAGCGGATTATCGCATGCCCCGCCCGGCACAGCGATTTCCGTTTGTGGTCATGGCTGGTCGCGGCCCGTGGGCAGCGGTTAAGCTTGCGCGGCACCCACGCAGGCCCGGATAGCGCGCATGGCAGGAGTCCCGATTCGATGACCAGATCCGTTTTTCGGCGACCTCGCCGCGGACGACTGCTGCTGTCGGCTGCCGCCCTGCTGTCGACGCTGTCCGCCGCGGCCGACCCGCCGGCCGACGCCGTCGAAGCGCAGCAGGGTTACCCGCCGCTGGGCACCGAGGTGATGGTGCCGGACCTCGAGTCCCTGGCCGACCAGGCGGCCAGGGCTGCCGCCGAGGCCGCGGCCTGGGCAGAGACCCGGCGTCGCTACCGGGAGGCGCCAACCGGGCCCAGCGTCGACACGCCCTCGCGCCCTAGCGTCCCCGCCATCGCCCTGCGCCCGGCGGAACCGATCGAACCACCGCCTGTCACCCCGCTCAGGATCATGCTGGACGGCTACCCGAGCCCTCGCCATGCCGCCCTGCTCGTCGCCCGGGAGAGGCGCCTGTTTGCCAGTCACGGACTGGCAGTGACCCTCGCCACCCCGGCCGACCCGGACGTGCCCAGCAAGCTGCTGGCAGCGTCCCGGATCGACCTGGCAGTAGCCCGCCAGCCGTTGCTGCACCTCCAGGTGGACCGCGGGCTGCCGTTGGTCCGTGTCGCCACGCTGGTCGCCATGCCCTTGAGCGCCCTGGTGGTGCGCGAGGACGGGAGCATCGAGACGCCGGCCCAGCTGGCCGGCTCGCGCATCGGCCATGCCGATATCGACAGCCGTGACGTCCTGCTGGCGGCCCTCAAGCGCGGCGCGGCGATCCGCGACGACGAGGTGGAGACCGAGGCGCTGCATTTCCGGCTCGGTGATGCCCTGCGCGAGGGCCGCGTGGATGGCGTGATCGGCGCCATGCGCCACCTGCTGCCCCGGCAGCTCGCCGACGAGGGACTGGCCACCCGGGTACTGCGCATCGAGGAGTTGGGCATCCCGCTACATGATGGCCTGGTGCTGCTCGCCAACCGCGACCACCTGGCGCCGCAGCGGGATGCCATCCGACGCCTGGTGGCGGCGCTCGAGGAAGCCACGGCCTGGATCGCCAACCATCCGGAGGAGGCCTGGTCGCTGATGGCGAACGCGGAGCCGGGCCTCGACACCGCGGCCAACCGTGAGGCCTGGGAGATGGTCCGCTCGCGCCTTAGCCTCAGCCCCGCGGCCCTGGACCAGGGCCGCTACCGACGCTTCGAGGAATACCTCTTCGAGGCCGGCCTGATCCAGGAGCGCCATCCGGTCTCGCGACTGGCCATCGACCCCGGGGCAGCGCCTCGCTAGCCCGCCACGCGCTCGAGGAAGGCATTGACCGCCGTCTGGAAGGCCTTGGGCTGCTCGGCATGCAGCCAGTGGCCCGCCTCCAGGGTCTCGACCTCGGCTCGCGGCAGCACCTCGCGCAGCGCCGGCAACATCTCGTCGGTCACGTAGCGCGAGCGGGCACCGCGCAACACCAGGGTCGGCCCCGCGAAGGCGCCCTCTCCCGCCGGCTCCCCCATGATCGTCTCGTAGTCTTCCTGGATCTCGTCGAGGCCGATGCGCAGGCGCAGGATGCCCTCGTCGTCGCGCTCCAGGTTGGTGGCCAGGAAGAGGCGCACGGCGGACTCCTCGACGTGTTCGGCGAGCAGCGCGTCGGCCTCGCGGCGATTGGTGGGCCGGCCCGCCTCGACGCGGCGCAGGGCGGCGAACACGCTGTCGTGGTCATGGCCGTAGGCGATCGGCGCGATGTCGGCGACGACCAGCGATGCCACGCGGGTCGGCGCCAGCCGGGCAAGGCTGATCACCACCTTCCCGCCCATGGAGTGTCCCAGCAGGTGGGCACTTGCCACGCCGAGCCGGTCCAGCAGGGCGAGCAGGTCCTCGGCCATGGCGTCGTAGCCCATCCCCGTCGCATGCGGCGATCGGCCATGGTTGCGCAGGTCGACGGCAATCACCCGATGCCGGCGCTGCCACTGCTTGAGGTGGGAGCGCCAGTTGTCGGCGCTGCCGAGCAGGCCGTGGACGACCACCAGCGGGGTGGTGTCGCCCCCGGTGTCGATATAGTGGAGTTCGATGGGCATCTCAGTCTCCTCGGCTGGGGGTAGGGTCAGATGCGGGCGCGTGCCTGGCCGGGCATCAGGTCGGCGCTGCCCGTCACGGCGACCAGGCGGCGGCTGAGCCAGGCCAGCAGCACGCCGTAGAGGGGCAGGAAGAACGCCAGGCTGATGCCGAGCTTGATCACGTAGTCGACCCAGGCGATCTCCGGCCAGTTGGCGGCCATGAAGGGGTCGGGGCTCGCGTGGAAGGCGATGGAGAAGAAGGCGAAGGTATCGGCCAGGTTGCCGAGCACCGTGGAGACGGCCGGTGCCACCCACCAGGCCTTCAGGGCGCGCAGGCGATCGAAGACCTGCACGTCCAGCAGCTGGCCCAGCACGTAGGCCATGAAGCTCGCCAGCGCGATCCGGGCCACGAAGAGGTTCCACTCGCCCAGCCCCTCGAGACCGGCAAAGCCGCCGCGCGGAAAGACCACCGAGACGACATAGGAGATCACCAGCGCCGGCAGCATGACCCTCAGCACGATGGCCCGCGCCGGTTCCTTGCCGAACAGGCGCACGGTGAGGTCGGTGGCCAGGAAGATGAAGGGGAAGCTGAAGGCGCCCCAGGTGGTATGGAACCCGAACAGGGTGAAGGGCAGCTGGACCAGGTAGTTGCTGGCGGCGATGACCAGGATATGGAAGGCGACCAGCAGCGCCAGGCAGCGCCGGGTCTGGGCATCGGAAAGCACGAACATCACGGCATCCTTTTTTGGGGAGGGGTGAGGGAACCCTCATGGCACGGGAGCCGCCCTGGAGCGGACAGGCCGCGCATTATACGACCTGCGCGGCGCACTGGCCATGGACCCACCCGGCCCACATGACGACGCCGCCCATGATGGGCGGCGTCGAGAGGAGGCATCACAAGGCGTGTCAGACCTGACGGGCCTCGTGGGCAGTACCCACCGCGCGCTCCTTCATGGCCTCGTGCACGTCCTGCAGGCTCGCTGGATCGTCGATGGTCGAGGGCACGCCGAACTCCTTGCCGTCGGCGATGTTGCGCAGCAGCTTGCGCAGGATCTTGCCGGAACGGGTCTTGGGCAGGCGGTCGACCACCAGTACCTGCTTGAAGCAGGCGATGGGGCCGATCTTCTCGCGCACCAGGGCGATCAGCTCCTCCTCGAGGTCGGCCTCGCGGCCCTCGAAGCCGTCCTTGGGAATCACCAGCCCCACCGGCAGCTGGCCCTTGAGGGCATCATGGATGCCGATCACCGCGCATTCGGCCACGGCGGGATGGGCGCCGACGACCTCCTCCATCTCGCCGGTAGAGAGGCGATGGCCGGCAATATTGATGACATCATCGGTGCGCCCCATGATGAACAGGTAGCCATCCTCGTCGAAGTAGCCACCGTCACCGGTCAGGTAGTAGCCGGGGACGGCCGCCATGTAGGCGCTGTGGAAGCGCTGCGGGTCACCCCAGATGCCGGTCAGGCAGCCAGGCGGCATCGGCTGCTTGATCACTACGCTGCCCTGCTCCATCGGGCCGGCCGGCTCCCCCTCGCGGTCCAGGATCTGGACGTTGAAACCGGGCACAGGCACCGTCGCGCTCCCGGCCTTGGTGGGCATCGGCTCCAGGCCCTGGAGGTTGGCGGCGATCGGCCAGCCGGTCTCGGTCTGCCACCAGTGGTCGATCACCGGCACGTCCATCAGGTCATCCAGCCAGTGGAAGGTCGGCGGGTCCAGCCGCTCGCCGGCCAGGAACAGCGCCTTGAGACAGGAGAGGTCGTACTGGGCCATCAGCTTGGCGTCCGGGTCTTCCTTCTTCATGGCGCGGAAGGCCGTGGGGGCGGTGAAGAAGCTCTTGACCCGGTACTCGCTGATCAGCCGCCAGAAGGCCCCGGCATCCGGGGTCTTAACCGGCTTGCCTTCGTAGACGACGGTGGAGCAACCGCGCAGCAGGGGGGCATAGACGATGTAGGAGTGGCCGACCACCCAGCCCACGTCGGAGGCCGAGAAGAAGACGTCCCCGGGGTCGACGTCGTAGATGGTGTCCATGGAGTAGCTCAGTGCCACGGCATAGCCGCCGGTATCCCGCACGACCCCCTTGGGCTTGCCGGTGGTCCCGGAGGTATAGAGGACATACAGCGGATCGCTGCCCTTGACCGGTACGCAGTCGGCAGGCTCGGCCTTCGCGACCAGGGCCGCCCAGTCGTGGTCGATCCCCCCCAGCTCGGCGTGATGCTGGTCACGCTGGAACACCACGCAGGCATCGGGCTTGTGGGCACTCTGCGCAATGGCCTCGTCGATGATCGGCTTGTAGGGCAGTACCTTGCTGCCCTCGATCCCGCAGGAGGCGGCAACCACGACCTTCGGAGCGGCATCCTCGATGCGCACCGACAGCTCGTGGGGGGCGAAGCCACCGAACACCACCGAGTGCACGGCGCCCAGGCGCGCGCAGGCGTACATGGCGACCAGCGCCTCGGGCACCATGGGCATGTAGATCACCACCCGGTCGCCCTTCTCCACACCCAGCCCCTTCAGGGCCCCGGCAAAGCTCGCCACCTGGTCGCGCATCTCGGCGAAGGTGAGGGTCCGCTTGCTGTCGGTGACCGGGGAGTCCCAGAAGATGGCCGGCTGGTCGCCGCGCCCCTGCTCGACATGGTGATCGAGGGTGGCATGGCAGATGTTGAGCTCGCCATCCACGAACCAGCGGGCATGGCCCGCCTCGTCGTATTCGAGAATGGTGGTGGGCGGGGTGAACCAGGGAATGCGCCTGGCCTGCTCGGCCCAGAAGGCCTCGGGGTGATCAATGGAGCGGCGGAACTCGTCTTGGTACATGCTCATCTGCATCCTGTCAGCAATCGAAGGGGCGTTGATTGTTGACACTCTAGAGCAACTTCACGGCCATAACCTCATACCATCGGCTAACCTTCGACAAAAGTGCAAGGCATCCCGGGCACCATTGTCGACAACAAGGCGCGCGAGACCGCGGTTTCGGCATTGACCCAGCGTTGACTCGGCGACAGGCGCCAAGCTGGACTATTATTGAGGATACGCTGAATCAGGATGTGCCAGAGCAACGGACACCACCCGTGCCAGGCGGGATCACGGGAAGGCATTCAACAGCGCAGGCGACCGGCCATCGGGATGCCGGACCTGCCCGGCAGGGGACAGATCATGGGCAATACCAGCGGCGCTGCAGCACGCCTCCTGGAAGGCGGCTCAGCGGTCATCGACGAGGCCAGCGCCCTGCTCAAGGCGATGGCCAACGACAATCGTCTGCGGATACTCTGCCTGCTCGATGGCACCGAACTCTCGGTGACCGAGCTCAACCAGCGTCTCTCGCTCAGCCAGTCGGCGCTCTCCCAGCACCTGGCGATCCTGCGTCGAGAGAACCTGGTCAGCACCCGCCGGGAATCCCAGACCATCTACTACTCCCTGCATGGCAAGCGCGCGAGAACCCTGATCGAGGCCCTCGGCAGCCTGGAACTCGGCGGCAGGCCCTAGTGGCTGATCAGCGCTTCTGCCAGCGCCCGGCATCGAGCATCTCGAGCCCGCGCTCGATGCTCTGCTCCACGCCCCGCGAGACCGCCATGCCCAGGCGGTCGCCAAGCTTGTGCTTCTGCTCCAGCTTCAGGCTGATCACCCGCGCCTGCTGCATGCGCTCGACCAGGTAGGCCTCGCTGGTGCCCAGGGCATCCACCAGGCCCCTCGTCAGGGCATCGCTGCCATACCAGATCTCGCCGGTGGCCACCGCCTCGATGTCGAGCCCCGGACGCCGCTCGGCCACATGGCGCTTGAAGAGCTCGTGGGTGGTCTCGAGGTCCTCGAGGAACTTCTCGCGCCCCTCCTCGGTATTCTCGCCGAAGACCGTGAGGGTCCGCTTGTAGCGCCCTGCCGTGAGCAGTTCCACGTCGATGTCATGGCGCTTGAGCAGGCGGTGCAGGTTGGGAAGCTGGGCGACCACCCCGATGGAACCGATCACCGCGAAAGGGGCGGCACGCAGCCGGTCGGCCGCACAGGCCATCAGGTACCCGCCGCTGGCGGCCACCTTGTCGACGCACACCGTGGTGGTCAGACCCGCCTCGCGCAGGCGATCGAGCTCGGCCGCCGCCAGGCCGTAGCCATGCACCAGGCCCCCGGCCGACTCCAGGCGGATCACCACCTCGTCTCCCTCGCCGGCCACCGCCAGCACCGCCGAGACCTCCTCGGCGAGCTGCCCGGTGCCGCTGGCCCGGATGTCGCCATGGAAGTCGAGCACCCAGACCGTCGGCGAGGCCTCCCCTTCCCCCTTGCGACCGCGGCGGTCCTGTGCCTTGTCATCGCGCCGGAAGGCCTTGACCAGCCGCTTGCGAGCCCCCGGCTGGCTGGCGGCCAGCTGCATTCGCCTGCGGCGGGAGCGGCGCGTGCCATTGAGTTCCTCGAGCCGCAGCCGACTGCGCTCCCCGGTCTCGCCCCTGACCCGCAGGACCACTGCAACGGCCAGGCCGCCGACCACTACCAGGGTCAACAGCTGCGCCACGAACATGCCGAATTCCGTCAGCCACTCGTTCACTGCCATCTCCTTTACACTCGCTGTCCCGACATCCTGCCCGTGGCCTTACTGGCGGCACAAGGGCGCTTGATTCAAACAATCGTTTCAAATACGCTCTGACACCGGACACCTCCCTGCGACCAAGGATCCCCATGTCAGACGCCACCATCGACAAGCTGCAGCGCCGCTTCGACCCCGAGGCCGCCAGCGGCATGCATGAAGTCTTCCAGTTCCACTTCTCCGATGCCGGCGACCATTACCTGGTCGTGGACGACGGTACCCTGGAGGTCCACGAGGGCGAACACGACGATCCCTCGGTCAGCCTGAGCATGAGCAGCGAGACCCTGAAGGGCGTGATGAGCGGCGAGATCAACGGCGTGAGCGCCTTCATGACCGGTAAGCTCAAGGCCACCGGCAATGTCATGCTGGCCACGCAGCTGACCCGGCTGTTTCCCGGCCACTGAGCGACTGCTGGCCGGCCCGTCTCGGGCCGAGCCCACCGGCTAGCCCCGGGGTCCGACCTCCCGGAGGTGGGTCTCGATCAGCGCCCGGGAGATGGAGTAGAGCGGAGGCAGCTGGGGCAGTCGCCGCGGGCTGAACCAGGCCGCATCGGCGATCTCGACGCCGTCGATGCGGATTCGCCGGCTGGCCGCCTCGGCGAAGAACCCCAGCATCAGCGAGTGAGGGAAGGGCCAGGCCTGGCTCCTGAAGTAGCTGACGCGGCCCACGCTGAGGCCCACCTCCTCGAAGATCTCGCGACGCACGGCCTCCTCCGCCGCCTCGCCCGGCTCGATGAAGCCGGCCAGGGTCGAGTAACGCCCGGGCGGGAAACGCGGGCTGCGAGCCAGCAGCAGCGACTCCCCATGGGTGACCAGGGTGATGATGCAGGGCGAGATGCGCGGGTAGTTGCGATGGCCGCACTGCGCGCAATGCATCGCGAACTCGGCGTCGAGCCGCCGCGCCGGCGCACCGCAGCGGCCGCAGAAGCGGTGGTTGTCGAGCCAGGCCGCCACCTGCAGGGCCGTGGAGAGCAGCGGGAACCAGGACTCCGGCAGCCGGGCCAGCCAGGCACGGGCGTCGGGCCAGCCCTCCCCGGGCCGGTCCTCCAGCGCGAGCGCCACCGGCTCCTCCTGCCACCAGCACAGCGGCTGCATCCGCTCATCCCAGGGCTGGAACGCCTGCAGCGGGCCCTCGCCGACCCCGGGCGCGATGCGCCCCCCGGCCAGGCGAATGACCCTTCCGACCGACTCCTCGCTGGGCAGCTCCCGCCGCAGCATCAGGGTGAGGCCTCACCGCCCGGCAGCCCGGGGTGGGCATCCCAGCGACACTCGCCGGCCGCATCGCGGATACGTTCCAGCTTGGCCCGATGGGCCGCCAGTTCCGCCTCGTCGGGCGGCACCACCCGCAGCTGTCCCGGGGAGAGGGAGAGTCGGCGGATGGCCAGCCCCTGGGACTCGCCGGTGCGCCCTTCCGCGCTCGCCGAGGCATCCAGCGAGAGCAGGGTCTGCCCCCCGGTCATGGCCAGGTAGACGTCGGCGAGGATCTCGGCGTCGAGCAGGGCCCCGTGCAGGACGCGGTGCCCGTTGTCGATCTCGTAGCGCTTGCACAGGGCATCCAGGCTGTTGCGCTGGCCGGGGTGCTTGTCGCGCGCCAGGGTCAGGGTGTCGAGGATCCGACAGTGGTCGGCCACCGGCCCGAGCCGCGGCTCGCCGCGCCGCGCGTTGAGCATGCCGAGCTCGTGGTCGATGAAGCCCACGTCGAAGGGGGCATTGTGGATCACCAGCTCGGCCCCCTCGATGAAGGCCCAGAAGGCATCGGCGATCTCGGCGAAGACCGGCTCCCCGGCCACCCGTTCGTCGGTGATGCCGTGCACGCTCACCGCCTCGGCCTCGATGCCCCGCTCGGGATTGATGTACTGGTGATAGCGGTTGCCGGTGAGGCGGCGGTTGACCATCTCCACCGCCCCGATCTCGATCAGGCGATGGCCATCACGGGGGTCGATGCCGGTGGTCTCGGTATCCAGGATGATCTGACGCATGGGGATCTCTCGTCGGCTCTCAGGGAAGGCGGAGCGTCAGGCGCGGGCCCGGTGCTCGTCGATGGCCGCGTTGGCCAGCTCGTCGGCCCGCTCGTTGCCGGGATGGCCACTGTGCCCCTTGACCCAGTGCCACTCGATCCGATGGCGATGGGTCTCCTCGTGGAGTTCGCGCCACAGCTCGGCGTTCTTGACCGGCTGGCGGGACGCGGTCTTCCAGCCACGCTTGATCCAGTTGTGGATCCACTCGGTGATGCCCTTGCGCAGGTACTCGGAGTCGGTCCACAGCGCCACCCGGCAGGGACGCTTGAGCTCGCGCAGCGCCATGATCGCCGCCATCAGTTCCATGCGGTTGTTGGTGGTCACCGCCTCGTAGCCCTTGAGCGCCTTCTCGTGGTGACCGCTGACCAGCAGGGCCCCCCACCCTCCGGGGCCAGGGTTGCCGCGGCAGGCCCCGTCGGTATAGATCGTCACTGTCTGGGGGGGCTCGGCGTGGTGTCTGTCAGTCACCCTGGCGGTTCCTTTCCGGTTGTGGCCCGACGCGCGTGGCGCTGCCCAGCGCCGGCCCGACCAGGGGGCGGGCCAGCTCGAAGCGCGAGCGCTGCGACTGGGCGAGCTGCGCCCGGCGGCGGGCATGGATCATGTAGCTGTCGCCGAGCGGCAGGTTGTGGCGCCGCCCGAGGGTCTCCAGCATGGCATTGCGCGGCTGGCTGCCGGGCAGATGGAAGCCGCAATAGTCTACCCGCTCGATCTCGAAGTCGACAAACGCCAGCCAGTCGCCAAGCCGCCCGGGAGAGCGCCAGTGGCCTCGCCAGGGCATGCGACGTCGCCTGCCCGGCCAGGCCCGCGAGAGCCCGCCGGCGCTCAGCGGGGACCAGCCGAAGATGATCAGTCGCCCAGTGTCGGCAGTGACGCGGGCCGCCTCCTGCAGCATGTGGTGGGGTTCGTCCACCACCTCCAGCAGGTGGTGGACCACCACCAGGCTCAGGCTGTCATCGGGAAGCGGCAAGGCCTCCGGCGGGCACACCAGGGTCGAGTCGTGGTCGGCCATCTCGCGGCTCGGCGACCAGCCCAGGGCATGGCGGATCGGGCAGATGTCGCTGAGCACCGGGGCCATGCCCAGCTCCAGGCTGTGGCGCCCGACCAGGCGTTCGCAGACCGGTCCCAGGCAGGCACGCTCGGCCCGCCACAGCGCCTGGCCCGCCGGTGACGCCCAGTAACGCCGCCCCTCCCGGACCAGCCGCGCCAGGGCATGGGGATCCCGCGAGTTTGACATAGTGCCGTTTTCCCTCCACAGTGACGGGTTTTGTAAACCATATCGCAACGAATCGCGGCAGCGTCTGGCAACGCCTCCGTCAAGGACCCCGAGCCCATGTTGAGCGTGACACCGATACCCGCCTTTAGCGACAACTATATCTGGCTGCTGCGCCAGGACACGAGCCAGGCAGTCTGCGTGGTGGACCCCGGCGATGCAACGCCGGTGATCGAGTGGCTGGAGCGCGAGGGACTGGAGCTGGGTACCGTGCTGATCACCCACCACCATCATGATCACACCGGTGGCCTGGCGGAACTGATCAAGCGCTACTCGCCGCGGGTGATCGGCCCCGCCAATCCCGAGATCGAAGGCATCGACGAGCGGGTCGGCGACGGCGACGAGGTGCGGGTGATGGGCCGGCTGTTCGAGGTGCTCGCCCTGCCCGGCCACACCCTGGATCATATCGGCTTCTTCACGCCGGGCATCCCGCCACTGCTGTTCAGTGGCGACGTGCTGTTCAGTGCCGGCTGCGGCCGGCTCTTCGAGGGCACCCCGGCACAGATGCATGAGTCGCTGTCGCGCCTCGAGTCCCTGCCGGAGGACACCCTGGTGTTCGCCGCCCACGAGTACACGCTGGCCAACCTGGCGTTCGCCCGCGCCGCCGACCCGGACAATGCCGATGTCGAGGCCGCCGAGGCGGAGTGCCAGCGGGCCCGCGAACTCGATCGCCCCACCCTGCCCACCACGCTTGGCCGCGAACGCCGGATCAACCCCTTCCTGCGCTGCGCCTCGGCCGGCGTGCGCCAGGCCGCATCGGCGCATGGCGACGCCGACAGCGACCTGGCGACCTTCACCACGCTGCGCGCCTGGAAGGATGGCTTCTGAATACGCCGTTGATGGATGACAACCGGCCTGCCCGTGGCGGCAGGCTTTCGCATGACCAGGAGATCACCTTTCGATGACCTACCACACGACATGTCGACGGATCCTGGGCTTCACCAGCTGTCTCGCGCTGATGGGTTCACTGATGGCCAACACCGGCAACAGCCAGGCCTCACCGACGCCCCAGCGCGCCTTCAAGGACGATTCGGCCAGCCACAAGGCCCAGCCTGCCCCGCTCCCCGCCAACCAGACGTTCTGGGACGCCCTGGCCCTCGAGCCCAGGGATGCCTGGTCGCGCCTCGCCGAGGGCTTCCAGTGGCAGGAGGACGTCGACCAGGCCCGCGTGCAGCACTGGATCGACCACTACCGCCAGAGCCCCCACAACATCGTCGAGATCACCGAGCGCGCCAGACCCTGGCTCGCCTGGATCACCGCGCGGGTGGAGGAGCGGGGCCTGCCCGGCGAGGTCGCCCTGATCCCCTTCATCGAGAGCTCCTTCGATCCCACCGCGCGCAGCCATCGCGGCGCGGCGGGCCTCTGGCAGTTCATGCCAGGCACCGGCCATGCCCTGGGGCTGCGCCGCGGCGGCGGCTACGATGGCCGCCTGGACGTGGCGCGCTCGACCCATGCGGCCCTGGACTACATCGAGATGCAGGCCGAGCAGTGGTACGAGGGGGACATCGAGCTCTCCCTGGCGGCCTACAATGCCGGTGCCGGCACCGTGAACCGTGCCCGCAGCGCCGCGCTCTCCCGCGGCAAGGGCGGCAGCTACTGGGACCTCAAGCTGCCGCGAGAGACCATGGCCTACGTGCCCAAGCTGATCGCCATCTCGGCGATCATTGCCGAGCCGGAACGCTACGACGTCGAGTTGCCCCGCATCGAGGCCGCGCCGGCCGTCGCCGAGGTGCCGGTGACCCGGCCGGTGGACCTCGGCGAGGCGGCTCGCCTGGCGGGGGTCTCTCACGCGGCCCTGGCCGACCTCAATCCCGGACTGCTCGGTAACCGGGCCGATCCCCGCCACGTCAAGCGGCTGCTGGTCCCCGCCGACAGCGCCGAGCGGCTGGTGGCCAGGCTCAGCGGCAACGCCACGCGACGCGCAGCCGCCGGCGACGGCGACGACGT
Organism: Halomonas sp. CKK8; assembly: GCF_029625235.1. Classification (NCBI taxonomy): domain Bacteria; kingdom Pseudomonadati; phylum Pseudomonadota; class Gammaproteobacteria; order Oceanospirillales; family Halomonadaceae; genus Halomonas; species Halomonas sp. CKK8. The sequence continues at coordinate 2,055,657 of NZ_CP121193.1, forward strand.
CTACGTGGTCCGCCGCGGGGACAGCCTCTCGGCCATCGCCTCCCGCCATGCCGTGGCGCTGGCCGATCTGGCCCGCTGGAACGGCATCGAGCGGCCCGACGCTTTACAACCGGGGCAACAGCTGACACTTTCCGGTAGTTGATGTCAGGGGCCACGGCCCCACCTGCTACAAGGAACCTGATCGATGCGACACGCTGCCCCTGGCCTGGGCCTGCTGCTGGGCACGCTGCTCGGTGGACCGGCCCTGGCGGCCGAACCGACCGAGGTGCCGACCGTCCACGGCCTGGCCCTCTATGGCGATCCCGCGTTGCCGGCGGACTTCACGCACTTCCCCCACGCGAACCCCGACGCCCCGACGGGGGGCAGCCTGGTGCGCTCGGCCATCGGCAGCTTCGACTCCACCAACCCCTTCATCATCCGCGGCACACCGGCCACCGGCCTGACCGAGATCTACGACACCCTGCTGACCCAGAACCCCGACGAGCCCTTCTCGATGTATGGCCTGCTCGCAAAAGGGGTGCGGCTGGATCCCGAGCGGCAGTGGATCGAGTTCGACCTGCACCCCGAGGCGCGCTTCCATGACGGCGAGCCGGTGACCGCCGAGGACGTGGTGTTCAGCTTCGAGACCCTGACGGAGAAGGGCCAGCCCTTCTATGGCGCCTACTATGCCGACGTCGTGGGCATCCGGGCCGTGGACGAGGATACCGTCCACTTCGACCTCGCCGACAGCGAATCCCGTGAGCTGCCGCTGATCATCGGGCAGTTGCCGATCCTGCCGGCCCACTTCTGGCAGGACCGTGACTTCGAGGCCACCACCCGCGATGCCCTGCTGGGTTCCGGTCCCTACCGCATCGGCGAAGTGGCGCCGGGGCGGCGCATCGTCTTTGAGCGCGCCGACGACTACTGGGGAAGAGAGCTCCCGGTGAACCGGGGCCGCCACAACATGGAGCGGCTGGTCTTCGACTACTACCGCGACCAGACGGTGGCCCTCGAGGCCTTCAAGGCCGGCAACCTCGACATGCGCATCGAGACCAGCGCCCGCAACTGGGCCACCGCCTACGACTTCCCGGCCCTGGAAGAGGGATTCGTCGAGCGGCTCGAGGTGCCGGACGGCCAGCCCGCCGGCATGCAGGCCTACGTGATGAACCTGCGACGCGACAAGTTCCAGGACGTGCGCGTCCGCGAGGCCCTCAACCTGGCCTTCGATTTCGAATGGCTCAATCGCAACCTCTTCTACGGGGCCTACGAGCGCACCGAGAGCTACTTCGCCAATTCCGAGATGGCCGCCGAGGGCCTGCCGAGCGAGGCCGAACTGGCCCTGCTCGAGCCGCACCGCGAGGCATTGCCCGAGCGGGTCTTCGAAAAACCCCTGCCCGTCGAGCACCCCGACGAGATGCGTCCACGGCTCGCCAGGGCCCTGGAGCTGCTCAACGAGGCCGGCTATGTGGTTCGCGATGGCGTCATGACCCACCTCGATTCCGGCGCGCCGCTCACCGTGGAAGTCCTGCTCTTCGACACCCAGTTCGAGCGGGTCGTGCAGCCGCTGCTGCAGAACCTGGCCAAGATCGGCATCGAGGGCAATATCCGCATCGTCGACGTCAACCAGTACCTCAACCGGCTGCGCGGCTTCGACTTCGACATCATCGTCGGCAGCTTCCCCCAGTCGGCCAACCCCGGCAACGAGCAGCGCGACTTCTGGACCAGCGAATATGCCGAGGTTCCCCAGAGCCGCAACCTGATCGGGCTCAGCAACCCGGTGGTCGACGAGCTGGTCGACGACCTGATCACTGCCGACTCCCGGGAGGCACTGGATACCGCCGCCCGAGCCCTGGACCGGGTGCTGCGCTGGGGCTTCTACGTCATTCCCCAGTGGCACCTCGGGAAGACGCGCATCGCCCTGTGGGACAAGTTCGGCTGGCGGGAGCCCTTCCCCGAGTACACCCTGGACCTGGCCGCCTGGTGGGTGGACCCCGAGCGCGGCGCCGAGATCGAGGCCCGCCAGCGCAACCGCTGAAGGTGCATGACCGGCGGCCGCCTCACCGGCCGCCATCATCCGTGGAGTAAGGATACGCCGTGGCCCGCTATGTACTGCGCCGCCTGCTGCTGATGATCCCCACCCTGCTGGGGATCATGTTGCTCAATTTCATCATCGTCCAGGCCGCCCCGGGCGGCCCCATCGATCAGGTACTGGCGCGCTTCCAGGGGCTCTCGAGCCAGGCCAGCACCCGTATGGAGGGTGGCGGCGGGGATGTTGCGTCGGGTGGCGAGTCGCGAGGCGCCCGGGGCATCCCCCCCGCCTTCATCGAGAAACTCGAGGCCCAATTCGGGTTCGACCAGCCCGCGCATGAGCGCTTTCTCGGCATGATCGTCGACTACGCCACCTTCGATTTCGGCGAGAGCTTCTTCCGCGACGAGCCGGTCACCCGCCTGATGCTCGAGCGACTTCCAGTGTCGATCTCGCTGGGACTCTGGACCACGCTGGTGGTCTATCTGGTGTCGATCCCGCTGGGCATCCGCAAGGCGCTGCGACACGGCTCACGCTTCGACGTCTGGAGTTCGGGGCTGGTGATCGTGGGCTACGCCATCCCCGGCTTCCTGTTCGCCATCCTGCTGATCGTGCTGTTCGCCGGCGGCAGCTACTGGGACCTCTTCCCGCTGCGCGGCCTCACCTCGCCGGACTTCGACGAGCTCTCCGCCTGGGGCAAGGTCAAGGACTACCTGTGGCACATCACCCTGCCGGTGATCGCCTCGGCGATCGGCAGCTTCGCGACCCTGACCATGCTGACCAAGAACAGCTTCCTCGACGAGGTGCACAAGCAGTACGTGCTCACCGCGCGTGCCAAGGGCGCCAGCGACCGACGGGTGCTCTACGGCCACGTCTTCCGCAACGCCATGCTGATCATCATCGCCGGGCTGCCGGCGGCACTGGTCGGCATCTTCTTCACCGGCTCGCTGCTCATCGAGGTGATCTTCTCGCTCAACGGCCTGGGCCTCTTGGGCTTCGAAGCGGTGATGCAACGCGACTATCCGGTGATCTTCGGCACCCTCTACCTCTACACGCTGATCGGGCTGGTGCTGAAGCTGATCTCCGACCTGACCTATGTGTGGGTGGACCCGCGCATCGACTTCGAGACACGGGAGTCCTGATCCGATGGCACTGCTCTCGCGCGAGCTCTCCCCCATCACCCGGCGACGCCTGGCGGTCTTCCGCGACAACCGCCGGGCGCGGGTCTCGCTGTGGATCTTCGCGATCCTCTTCGTGATCAGCCTGGTGGCCGAGGTGATCGCCAACGACCGGCCGATCGTCATGCAGTACCAGGGCGCGTGGTACGTGCCGGTGCTGGTGGACTATCCGGATACCGAGTTCGGCGGCTTCCTGCCCAGCCCCGCCGACTACCGCGATCCCTTCGTGCACGACGAGATCATGGCCAACGGCTGGATGCTCTGGCCGCCGATCCCCTTCTCCTACGAGACCCTGGACATGAAACTGAATCACCCTGCCCCGTCACCGCCCACCACGCGGCACTGGCTGGGCACCGACGACCAGGGCCGCGATGTCCTGGCCAGGGTGATCTATGGCTTCCGCCTCTCGGTGATCTTCGCCCTGGTGCTCACCGCGGGCTCGCTGGTGCTGGGGGTGCTGGCCGGAGGCATCCAGGGCTACTTCGGCGGCAAGGTAGACCTGATCGGCCAGCGCTTCACCGAGATCTGGTCGGGGCTGCCGATGCTCTTCCTGCTGATCATCCTCGCGAGCCTGGTAGAACCCAACCTCTGGTGGCTGCTGGGCATCATGCTGCTGTTCTCCTGGCTGGGCCTGGTCGACGTGGTGCGCGCCGAGTTCCTGCGCGCCCGGAACCTCGAGTACGTGCGCGCCGCTCGCGCCATGGGCCTGCCGTCGCGGCTGATCATGTGGCGCCATGTCCTGCCCAATGCCATGGTGGCGACCCTGACCTTCATCCCCTTCCTGTTCACCGGCGCCATCACCACCCTCACGGCCCTGGACTTCCTCGGTTTCGGCCTGCCCCCGGGCTCGCCGTCCCTGGGCGAGCTCGTCGCCCAGGGCAAGAACAACCTGCAGGCCCCCTGGCTCGGCATCACCGCCTTCGTCACCCTCTCGGTGATGCTCTCGCTGCTGGTGTTCATCGGCGAGGGGCTTCGCGATGCCTTCGACCCCCGGCATATCCAGCATGCCGCGAGCCCGTCCCCGGCAGTGAGTGAGTCCCCGAGGAGTGGCCACGATGCGTGAAGCGCCCCCTGCCCCCCTCTTTCAGCTGCACGACCTGACCATCGCCTTCGACGGGATCCGCGTGGTCGACCGGCTGTCGCTCACCGTCAAGCGTGGCGAGACCCTGGCCCTGGTCGGCGAGTCCGGCTCCGGCAAGTCGGTCTCGGCGCTCGGCGCCATGAACCTGCTGCCCCCCAATGCGCGAATCGAGGGCGAGCGCCGGCTGGGGAATACGGATCTCGCCACCCTGCCCGACCGGGGCTGGCGGGGGCTGCGTGGAAGCCGGGTGGGCTTCATATTCCAGGAACCCATGACCTCGCTGAACCCGCTGCACCCCATCGGCAAGCAGATCGGCGAGACCCTGCGCCTGCACCAGGGGCTCACCGGCAAGGCCGCCCGGGCCCGCACCCGCGAACTGCTGGAACAGGTCAAGCTGCCCCGCGCCGACGAACTGCTGGATGCCTGGCCGCACCAGATCTCCGGCGGCCAGCGCCAGCGGGTGATGATCGCCATGGCGATTGCCAACGGCCCCGAGCTGCTGATCGCCGACGAGCCCACTACCGCGCTGGACGTCACCGTGCAGCAGGAGATCCTCGCCCTGCTCGCCGAGCTGCGCGATGCCCACGGGATGGGCATGCTCTTCATCACCCACGACCTCAACCTGGTGCGCCGCCATGCCGACCGCATCTGCGTGCTGCATGTCGGCCGCGAGCAGGAGACCGGGCCGGTAGCGGAGGTCTTCAGCCATCCTCGCAGCGACTATACCCGGCAGTTGCTGGCGGCCGAACCCGCGGGACGCCCGGCGCCGGTGGCACGTGTCGCCCCGCTGCTGAGCGCCCGGGGGGTCGGGGTAAGCTTCCCGCGCCCGAAACGGCTGTTTGCGCGGCGCCCGCCCCCCTTCGAGGCGGTCAAGCCGCTGGACCTCCATGTGGCGCCCGGCGAGACCCTGGGCATCGTCGGGGAATCCGGCTCGGGCAAGACCACTCTCGCCCTCGCGCTGCTGCGACTGGGCCAGGGCAGCGGCGAGGTCGACTTCGACGGCACCCGCCTCGACCAGCTGACCGGCAATGCGCTGCGACGCCAGCGACGCAGCCTGCAGGTGGTATTCCAGGACCCCTATGGCTCGCTCTCGCCGCGCCTGCCGGTCTTCGACATCGTCAGCGAGGGACTGCGCTTCCATCAACCGGAACTCACCACCGCCGAGGTCGACCGCCGCGTGCGGGCCACCCTGCGCGAGGTGGGCCTGCCCGAGGAGTGCGCCTCCCGCTACCCCCATGAGTTCTCCGGCGGCCAGCGCCAGCGCATCGCCGTGGCCCGGGCAATCATCCTCGAACCGCGGCTGGTGGTCCTCGACGAGCCCACCTCGGCGCTGGATCGCAGCGTCCAGAAGCAGCTGGTCGAGCTGCTGCGCGACCTCCAGTCACGGCGCCGACTCAGCTACCTGTTCATCAGCCATGACCTGGCGGTGGTGCGGGCCATGGCGCACCGGGTGCTGGTGCTCAAGGACGGCGAGGTCATGGAACAGGGCGACTGCCTGCAGGTCCTCGAGAATCCCGCCAGCGACTACACCCGGGCCCTGGTGGCGGCCGCCGGGCTGGCCCCTCGCGAGTGAGCCGATCACCGACCCGGCGTTGAGAGAGAACTCTTCCGATGGTGTAGCGGACCTACCGGACGCGCCCAGTTCCGTGAGGCCGAGCAGTTACCAAGTGTGGCAGGAAATAGATAACGGTATAAATATGGGTGCCTCCGGGAATGCCATGGGATCCGCCCGCGGGCGTTGACAAGGGAGGCATCCACTACGGGTTACGTTGAGTTACACTGTCGATCTGATCCAAGGCACGGGACACCATGCGCACACTCTTCCCCTCCCTGCTCGGGACCCTGGTCCTGGCATTGCTGCTGGCCGCCCCGTCCTGGGCCGGTCCCGCCCCGCTGGCCCTCGACGAGGGCTGGGAATATCGCTGGGGGGACTCGCCCTTCAGGTCCGACGGCACCCCGGCCTGGGTCGCCGAACCGGCCTCGCCGGGCGAATGGAAGCCGATCGCCTTTCCCTCCAACCCGCCCGGTCGCGGCGGCAACAAGCACGCCTGGTTCCGCATCACCCTGCCGGAGGGCGAGTGGCGCGACCCGGTGCTCTACATCTACAGCGTCGACCTGATCACCCAGGCGTGGCTGGAAAACGAGCTCATCTACCAGTACGGGCACTTCGATGCCCGCGGGGAGGGCCGCTTCGCGGGGTGGCCCTGGCACATGATCAGCCTGCCCGAGACCTTCGCGGGAAGGACCCTCTACTTCCGCGTCTTCTCCGACTACACCGACATCGGCCTGTGGGGCGAGGTCAAGCTGATGGACCGCCTCGACCTGCTGCACTTCATCCTCGAGCGTTCCGCCTGGGATCTGGTGGTCAGCGCCTTCCTGCTGCTGCTGGCCCTGCTGGCCTTCATCTTCGCCCTCGTGCAGGCCGACCGACGCAGCTTCCTCGGCATCGGGCTGTTCGCCCTGGCCGCCGGCATCATGCTGCTGGCCGAGACCCAGGCCAGCCAGCTGCTGCTGGAGATCCCGCTGCTGTGGGACTACCTGGCCGCCATCGGCTACTACACCCTGCCGGTGGCCATGGGGCTGATGCTGGAGCACTGGTTCGCCGCGCAACGCCCGACACTGCTGCGGCGCATCTGGCAGCTCCACCTGGGCTATCTGGTGATGGCACCGGGGCTGGCCCTGGCCGGCGTCATCGACCTCTCCAGCACCTTCCCGCCCTTCGATGCCCTGCTGCTGGTCACCCTGCTGATGATGTTCACGACCATCGTGGTGCACCTGGGCGCCCTCAACGCCGAGCAGAAGCTGATCATCACCAGCTATGGGCTCTTCGCCCTGCTGCTGCTGGTCGACATGGCCGTGGCCCACGGCCTGCTGCCCTGGCGCCGTGTACCGGTCAGTGGCGCCGCACTGGGCTTCGCGCTGGCCATCGTGATGATCTCGCTCTGGCACTACCGGCATACCCAGCGCGAGCTGCACCGCCTCAACCTCTCCCTCGAGAAACAGGTCGCCGAGCGCACGCGAGCGCTGGAGCAGATGGTCGAGAAGCTCCAGGCCTACTCCTACCAGGACGCCCTGACCGGGTTGCACAACCGCCGCTACTTCGACGAGCTGCTCGAGCACGAGGCGGCGGTCTCACGCCGCCAGGGCACACCGCTGACCCTGGCCATGATCGATATCGACCACTTCAAGCAGTTCAACGACCGCGAGGGGCACGAGGCGGGCGATACGGTACTGGTCGGCGTGGGACGGGTACTGACCCATCACTTCCGTGACGCCGACGTGGTCTGCCGGATGGGCGGCGAGGAGTTCGTCATCATCATGCCAGGGGCCACCGCGGCCATCGCCGAGGCGCGCCTCGCCGAGCTGCTGGAGGTGCTGAGCCGGACGCGTTTCCGTCACCGCGACCGGGTACTCGGGCCGCTGTCGATCTCCTGTGGTATCGCCACCTACCCCGAGCATGCCGGCGACCCGCTGACGCTGATCGGGCTCGCCGACAAGGCGCTCTACTCGGCCAAGCACCGCGGGCGGGCGAGGATCGAGACCTACGCCTGAGGCCCCCGCAGCACCTGGCCGGCAGCGTGCGATGCCCCGAGGAGCCCTTCCGGCCTCAGAAGCGCGCCACCTCCTCCTCGGTGAGCTCCCGCCACTCGCCGGGGCCCAGCTGGCCGAGGGAGAGCGGCCCGATCGATTCGCGGTGCAGGGCCACCACATGGTGACCGATGGCGGCAAACATCCGCTTGACCTGATGGTACTTGCCTTCGTAGAGGGTCAGCTCGGCCACGCGGGGTGAGCGCATGGTGAGTTCCGCGGGACGCGTCGGCTTCTCCTCCCCGTCGAGCAGCACCCCCTCGGCGAACCGGGCCACGGCGTCATCCCGCGCCGCACCCTCCAGCGGCTCGGCGAGCGTGACCGCGTAGACCTTGCCACAGCGGCGCTTCGGCGAGGTGACCCGATGGGACCACTGGCCGTCATCGGTAAGCAGCACCAGGCCGGTGGTATCGACGTCCAGACGGCCCACCGTCTGCAGCCGCTCCACATGGGGGAGGTCGACCAGCTCGCGGACCAGCGGGTAGAGGCCGCGACGGGCGCTGCATTCGACCCCCTCGGGCTTGTGCAGCATCACGTAGCGCAGCCCGACCAGGGCCAGGCGCTCGCCGTTCCAGGTGACCTGGCTCTGCTCGTCGACCTGGGTGGCGGGGTTCTTGATCACCTCGCCGTCCACCTGGACCTCCTCGCGGTGCAGGGCCTTCTTGGCCAGGCTGCGCGTCAGGTCGGTGGTCTCGCAGAGGAAGCGGTCCAGGCGCATCAGTAGCCCACCCCGTCGGCGAGGCCGAAGTGGTCGGCATCGCGCCAGGCGGGAAACTTCTCTCGGAAGGCCTGGAGCTCATCCAGCGACAGGCGGCCGGTCTTCAGGAAGGGGGTATCACGGGGCTCGTCGATCAGCGTCTCGCCCTTGGCATCGACCAGCATGGAATCGCCGGCATAGGCGAGTCCCTTGGCATCCTCGCCGACCCGGTTGACGCCGATCACCGGGCAGAGGTTCTCGATGGCCCGGGCCTGCAGCAGCACACGCCAGGGGTGGCGACGCGGCGCCGGCCAGTTGGCCACGCAGAGCAGGGCGTCATACTCGAAGTGCTCGTCGGGCCCCGGCTGCTGGCGCAGCCAGACGGGGAAGCGCAGGTCGTAGCAGACGCTGAGCAGGATCCGGAAGCCCTTGAGCTCGACGATCACCCGCTCATGGCCCATGGCATACCGCTCGTGCTCCCCGGCCATGCGGAACAGGTGGCGCTTGTCGTAGGTGACCAGGCTGCCGTCCGGGCGCGCCCAGACCAGGCGGTTGAAGTAGTCGCCGTCCTCCACCACGGCGACACTGCCGGTGACCACGCAGCCGCGGCGGGCCGCCTGGTCCTTGAGCCAGGCCACGGTCCGGCTCTCGGCCATGGGCTCGGCCATCTCCCGGGAGTTCATGGTAAAGCCGGTGGCGAACATCTCCGGCAGCACGATCAGGTCGGTGTCATCGGCGCCGAGCCCGCCCAGGGTCTCCTCGAGCATCCGGCAGTTGGCATCGGGGTCTTCCCAGCGCAGGTCGCACTGCACCAGGGTGGTTCTGAGTTCGCTCATAGGGGGACTCCCGTCGAGGTAATGGGCCCGTCACAGCCTACCCCACGAGCCCCGTCATCGTCAGCCGTCGCACAGGACCCATGGCGGGCACGCCAATAGCCTGCTAATGTCTAGCGCATTTCGATTAGAGGCCGCCATGTCCAGCCATCCCACCTCTGCCCCCCAGCACGAAACCGGCAAGGGCGTCGCCTTCGGCCTGGCCGCCTATGTGGCCTGGGGTTGCTTCCCGCTGTTCTTCGCCCTCTTCCAGGGCGTGCCCGCCTTCGAGATCCTGCTGCACCGGGTGATCTGGTCCTGCCTCTTCCTGGTCGGGCTGGTCACCCTGCTCGGCCGCTGGGCGCCCATCCGCCGCGCCCTTGCCGAGCCCAGGCGCCTCGGCCGGGTACTGGGTTGCGCCCTGCTCATCGCCCTGAACTGGGGGCTCTATATCTACTCGGTGGAGACCCGCCACGTGCTCCAGGCGAGCCTGGGCTACTTCATGACCCCGCTGGTCAACGTTGGGCTGGGCATGCTGGTGCTGCGCGAGCGCATGGCGCGCCTGCAGGGCGTGGCGGTGGGGCTTGCGGCACTGGCCATCGCGATCCAGCTGGTGATGCTGGGCGAGCTGCCCTGGATCAGCCTGGCCCTGGCCTTCTCCTTCGGCACCTACGGCCTGCTGCGCAAGCAGGTGCCACTGGACGGCCTCTCGGGCCTCTTCGTCGAGACCCTGCTGCTGCTGCCCCTGGCCCTGATGGCGCTGGGCTGGCTCACCCAGGCCGAGCTCTCCCACTTCCTCGACGATGGCCGCACCACCGCCCTGCTGGTGGCCAGCGGTGTGATCACCGCCCTGCCCCTGCTGGCCTTCGCCGGCGCCGCGCGCCGACTGCGCCTGGCGACGCTGGGCTTCCTGATGTACCTCAACCCGACCATCCAGTTCCTCATCGCCCTGCTGGTGTTCCATGAACCCCTGGCACCGGTGCAGCTGACCACCTTCGTGCTGATCTGGACCGGCCTGGCCCTCTACTCCTGGTCGGCCTGGCAGTCACGTCCCCGGGAGTCGAAGGCCGCGGTCTCGTCGCGTTGATCCAACCCGGGCGCCGCGGCCTGTCAAGCCGGGCACCCGTGTCGCCTGACCCGCGCCTTTCCGCTACCATCGCGGGATGACACCCACACCTCCTCGCGCCGGACGACCCCACCTGCTGCTGGTCGGCGCCGGGCATGCCCACCTGTACCTGATCCGACATCGCCACCGCCTTCCGGGCGCCGAGGTCACCCTCGTCGACCCCGGCAGCTTCTGGTATTCCGGGCGGGCCACCGGCATGCTCGGGGCCGGCCTCACGGCCGCCGAGGACCGCCTGGATCCGACCCGCCTGGCGAGCCACTTCGGCGCGCGAGCCCTGAGGGGCCGCCTGGCACACCTCGACCCGGAGGCACGGATCGCCCGGCTGGAGGACGGTCGCGAGTTCGACTTCTCGCTGCTCTCGCTGAACCTGGGGTCGCGTACGCCCACTCCTCCACGGCGCTCGCCGGGCCCGCAGGTCTGGGCGGTCAAGCCGATCCCGCGCCTGCTCGCCCTGCGCCACTGCCTCGAAAAGGAGTTCTCCCGTGGCCTCAGCCCCCGGCTGGTCGTCGTCGGGGGGGGGCCGAGCGGCGTGGAGGTGGCCTGCCAGCTGCGCCAACTGGCGCGTCACCATGGCGCCCACCCCGAGATCCTGCTGGTGAGCCGTGGCGAGCGGCTGCTGGAAGGCGCCCCCGCGGGGGCCGTGCGCTGGCTGATGCGCCAGCTCGAGCGTCGCGAGATCCGGGTCCGCTTCGGCCTCGACGTCAACGGCCATGCCACCGGCGGCGTGACCTTCGCCACCGAGGCCAACGCCTGGGGCGAGGACAGCCTGCAATGGCTGCCGGCCGACCATGTCGTGCATGCCACTGGGCTGGCACCGCCCGAGGTAGTCGAACGCCTGGGGCTGCCACTGATTCCCGGCCGCGGCCTGGCCGTGGAGGCCACCCTGCAGAGCCCCGGCCATCCCGACATCTTCGCCGCCGGGGACTGTGCGGCGATGCTGCACCACGAGCTGCCGCGCCTGCGCATCCACGGCATCCGCCAGGCCCCGGTACTGCTCGACAACCTGGCAGCGCGCCTCGCCGGTGGCCCCCTGACGCCCTATGTTCCCCAGCGGCTGGCCCTGGCGATCCTCGACCTGGGGGCCGGCCAGGGGCTCGCCATCCGCGGCCGACGCTGGTGGGGCGGACGCCTGGCCCTGGCCTGGAAGCGGCGCCTGGATCGCCGCTTCCTTCGTCAATTCCGGCCCTGAGGGTGGGGCATGGCCCCGGCAGCGAGCAGGACGAGGGGGCACGGGTAACCTGAACCAGGCCGCAAGGTTTCACGCACCACAGGAGAGAGGATTGCATGGCGCCGGTACCCCGGGAAAAACGCAACGTGGCCATCCTGGTCACCAGCCAGGTGCTGTTCATGGTGGCCTCGATCACCGTCATGACGCTGAGCGGCGTGGTGGGTCAGCAGCTGAGCCCCGACCCGGGCCTCGCCACGCTACCCATCGCCCTGATGATGGTCGGCACGGTGGTCTCCACCCTGCCGGCCTCGCTCTACATGAAGCGGGTGGGAAGACGGCGCGGCTTCATCACCGGGGCCGCCCTGGGCGGCATGGCGGGCGGGGTGGTCAGTTTCGTGGGCATCGCCACGGGCTCCTTCGGGGTGTTCTGCGCCGGCAACCTGCTGCTGGGGCTCTACCAGGGCTTCGCCATGTACTACCGCTTCGCCGCCGCGGATGTGGCGAGTCCCGCCTTTCGCACCCGGGCGATCTCCTTCGTCCTGGCGGGTGGCGTGGTAGCGGCCTTCCTCGGCCCCTGGAACGCCAGTGCCGCCACGGACCTGATCATCGGCGTGCCCTCCGGCGGGCCCTACCTGGTGATCGCGCTGCTCGCCCTGGTGGCCATCGGCCTGCTGAGCCGGCTGCGAGTCCCCGCCAGCGGCGAGGCGCAGCCCGGAGACAGTGCGCGCCCCATGGCGGACATCGCGGCACGGCCAAGCTTCCGGGTGGCGGTGCTGGCCGGGGCGGTGGGTTATGCCATCATGGCGCTGGTGATGACCGCCACGCCACTGGCCATGCGCGCTCAGGGCTTCGAGATGGGCCAGGTCGCCGTCATCATGCAGTGGCACGTGCTGGGCATGTTCGCGCCCTCCTTCGTGACCGGCAGCCTCATCGCCCGCTTCGGCGTGCCACCCATCCTGCTGACCGGCACGCTGCTGCTCACCGGCACGGTACTGGTAACCAACCTGGGCGACAGCCTGGCGCACTTCTTGACGGCCCTGGTGCTGCTGGGCATCGGCTGGAACTTCCTGTTCGTGGGCGGCAGTGCCCTGCTCTCTTCCGTCCACTCCGAGGCCGAGCGCGGCAAGGTGCAGGGCATCAACGACCTGATCATCTTCTCGCTGGTGGCCCTGGGATCGCTGATGTCGGGGGCACTGCTGCACCACCTCGGCTGGGAGCTCCTCAACCTGGCCATGTTGCCGGCCATCCTGCTGGTGGTGCTGGCCACGCTCTGGGTGACATCTACCGCTACTGGCAGGACCTGAACTATCGTATAGAGACGCCGGGGAGAGCCACCCTCCGTGACGTGACCCGGCGGGGTAACACGCCTGGACAGCGCACCCACCATTACCAGGAGGCAGCCTGATGAGCGAACAGCCAGAGGGAGATCAATCAGAGGCGAGTCCGGAGCTTGCGGCGCTGATACGTGACTTCATGGATCCCGAGCGCGCGACCCTGGCCAAGGTACGAGAGCTGCTGATGGGGGATGGCCTCATGGTCTCCGCTGGCGGCGAGATCATGTACCAGCAGGACAGGAAATGGCTGACCAATGAAGTGGACGAGCTGATCGATCGCCACGGTCCCGACACCCCCGTGAAGGACGTGCTGGACGGTTGAGCCCGTGTCAACCAACCACATCCCCCTCACCCCGACGGCCATGGACGGATCCGGCAGCGCGGGACGAGGGAGAGGCGACGGTCAGAGGCCGAATCAGGCCTGACTGGCGGCCAGAGCCTGGTCCAGGTCGGCGAGGATGTCGTCGACATGCTCGATGCCGATGGAGAGGCGCACCATGTCCGGCCTCACGCCGGCTGCCTTGAGCTCCTCGTCGTTGAGCTGGCGGTGGGTAGTGGCGGCCGGGATCGACGAACAGGTCTTGGCGTCGCCGATGTTGACCAGCCGCAGGATCATGCCCAGCGCGTCGTAGAAGCGGGCCCCGGCCTCGCGACCGCCCTGGATGCCGAAGCTGAGGATGCCCGAGGCACGCCCGCCCATGTAGCGCTGCGCCAGGCCGTGATCCTTGTGGCTCGGCAGGCCGGCATACTGCACCCAGGTCACCGCGGGGTGCCCTTCGAGGTACTCGGCCACCTTCAGGGCGTTGTCGCAGACGCGCTCGATGCGCAGCGATAGGGTCTCGAGCCCCTGCAGCAGGTTCCATGCCGCCTGGGCGGAGAGCGCCGCCCCCATGTTGCGCAGCGGCACCACCCGGGCACGGCCGATGAAGGCGGCCTCGCCCAGGTCGCGGGTATAGCAGACGCCGTGGTAGGAGACGTCCGGCTCGTTGAGCAGCGGGAAACGGTCGGGGTGCTCGGCCCAGGGGAAGCGGCCGGAATCGACGATCACCCCGCCCACCGTGGTGCCGTGGCCGCCGATATACTTGGTGGCCGAGTGGATCACGATGTCGGCGCCGTGCTCGATGGGCCGCCACAGGAAGGGGGTCGGCACGGTATTGTCGACGATCACCGGCACCCCGTGGCGATGGGCGGCCTCGGCCAGGGCCACCATGTCCACCACGCTGCCGGAGGGGTTGCCGACGCTCTCGCAGAACACCGCCTTGGTGCGGGCATCGATCAGCGACTCGAGACCGGCGATGTCGTCCTTGTCGGCGAAGCGCACCTCGATCCCCTGGCGCGGCAGGGTATGGGCGAAGAGGTTGTAGGTGCCGCCGTAGAGCTCGCTGATGGAGACGATGTTGTCCCCGGCCTCGGCGATGGTCTGGATGGCGTAGGTGATGGCCGCCATGCCTGACGCCACGGCCAGCCCGGCGATACCTCCCTCAAGGGCCGCCACGCGCTGCTCGAGCACCGCGCAGGTGGGGTTCATGATCCGTGAGTAGATATTGCCTTCGACCTTGAGGTCGAAGAGGTCCGCCGCATGCTGGGCGCTGTCGAACGAGAACGAGGTGGTCTGGTGGATGGGCACCGCCACGGCGTGCTGGTCATCGGGGGCATAGCCGTGGTGCAGGGCAAGAGTCTCGGGCTTCATGGTGCATCCTTCTGCGTAGTCGTGGGGTATCCACTGTTTTACCCGATGCTAACCAACCCTGAAACCGGCGACCAATATCGTTTAGTCTGGTAGCCATGCCCCGGGGCCGCGCCCGTCGCCCCTGCCACCGATATGGCGAGTAAGGATGCTCAAGCGCTACCTGCCGATCCTCACCTGGCTGCCCCACTACACCCGCCGACTGGCCGGCGCCGACCTGCTGGCCGGGGTGATCGTCACCGTGATGGTGATTCCCCAGTCGCTGGCCTATGCCCTGCTCGCCGGCCTGCCAGCCGTGGTCGGCCTCTATGCCAGCATCCTGCCGGCCATCGCCTACGCCCTGCTCGGCACCAGCCGCACCCTGGCCATCGGCCCGGTGGCGATCATCGCGCTGATGAGCGGCGCGGCCCTCTCCGGGGTAGCCGCTCCCGGCAGCCCGGCCTATCTGCAGGCGGCGCTGGTGCTCTCGCTGCTCTCCGGGCTGATGCTCACAGCCATGGGCCTGCTGCGCCTGGGCTTCTTCGCCAACTTCCTGAGCCATCCGGTGATCGCCGGGTTCCTCTCCGCCTCGGCGGTGCTGATCGCCGCCAGCCAGGCGGCCCATCTGCTGGGCATCCAGGCAAGCGGCTTCACGGCGCTGGACCTGCTGATGAGCCTCGGCGCCGAGCTGGGGCAGACCCACTGGCCGACCCTGCTGCTCGGCCTCGGCTGCCTGGCCTTCCTGGTCGGGATGCGACACTACGGGGAGCGGCTGCTGCGGGCCCTGAGGCTGCCAAAGGGGCTCGCCGTCCTGCTGGCCCGTACCGGCCCGGTGATCGCGGTGGTCGTCACGACACTGCTCAGCTGGTCGCTGGGGCTCGCGGAGCGCGGCGTCGCCGTGGTCGGCGCCATTCCCGGGGGGCTGCCGCCCCTGAGCCTGCCTCCGCTGGACCTGCCGCTGTGGCGCGCCCTGCTGATTCCCGCCCTGCTGATCAGCGTGGTGGGCTTCGTCGAGTCGATCTCCATGGCCCAGATGCTGGCCGCCAAGCGTCGCGAGCGGATCTCGCCCAACCAGGAGCTGGTGGGCCTGGGGGGCGCCAACCTGGCCGCGGCCTTCTCCGGCGGGATGCCGGTTACCGGGGGGCTGTCGCGCACGGTGATCAACTTCGAGTCCGGGGCCCGCACGCCCATGGCCGGTCTCTTCGCCGCGCTGGGGATCGGCGCGGCGACCCTGGCGCTGACCCCGCTGCTGCAGCACCTGCCCATCGCCACCCTGGCGGCCACCATCACCGTCTCCATCCTGACCCTGGTGGATATCCCCCTGGTGCGCCAGACCTGGCGCTACTCGCGCAGCGACTTCTCGGCCATGGCAGTGACCATCGCGTTGACCCTGGTCGAGGGGGTCGAGGCGGGCATCATCTCGGGCGTGCTGCTCTCCATCGCCCTCTTCCTCTACCGCACCAGCCGTCCCCACAGCGCCCTGGTGGGTCGCATCGAGGGCACCGAGCACTTCCGCAGCGTCCAGCGCCACGAGACCGAGACCGTCAGCCACCTGGCCATGCTGCGCGTCGACGAGAGCCTCTACTTCGCCAACGCCCGCTACCTCGAGGACACCGTCTATGCGCTGGTGGCCAGCCGCCCGGAACTCGAGCACGTGGTGCTGATCTGCTCGGCGGTCAACCTGATCGACGCCTCGGCGCTGGAGAGCCTCGATGCCATCAACGCCCGGCTCGAGGACTCCGGGGTCACCCTGCACCTGGCCGAGGTCAAGGGACCGGTGATGGACCGCCTCAAGCACAGCGACTTCCTCGACGACCTCACCGGACGGGTCTTCCTCAGCACCTACGCGGCCTGGGTCGAGCTCAAACGCCCCTCCGGGTCGGGCTGATGGCCGCGCCGTCAACCGACCGCCACCTGCTCCCTCACCTTGTCGACGATGTAGCGCCCGATGGGCAGTGCCGAGGTGGCCGCCGGCGACGGCGCATTGCAGACGTTGACGGTACGCCGCGAGTTGACGAACAGGAAATCATCGATCAGCCGGCCGTCGCGGGAGACCGCCTGGGCGCGCACCCCGGCAGGCCAGGGCTTAAGGTCATCGAGGGTGAGCTCGTGACAGTAGCGGCGCACCAGGGACAGATAGCGGCGACGGGAGAAGGAGTTGCGCAGCTCTTCGAGCCCCGGGCGGATGTTGCCGGCCAGCATCCGCCACACCCCGGGATGGGCAACGAGCCTTGCCAGGTCCGGCAGGGAGACGTCCGACTTGCGATACCCCTCGCGGGCCAGCGCCAGCACGGCATTGGGCCCCAGGGTGACGCCGCCGTCGATCAGCGGCGTCAGGTGCACGCCGAGGAAAGGCATGGCCGGATCCGGGATGGGGTAGACCAGGTGGTTGACGATGCCGTCACGCGCCTCGGGCAGGCGAAAGTACTCGCCGCGAAAGGGGCAGATGATGAAGCCGGGATTGCGCCCCAGCATCCTCACGACGCGATCGGCCATCAGTCCCGCGCAGGAGATCAGGTAGCGGGTGGAGAACTCGTCACCACGGGTCCTGACCACCACCTCGCCGGGACGCTCGTCGATGCCGGTCACCTCCTGATCGAACCGGACCTGCCCGCCACGCTGCTCGAACTCCACGGCCATGGCCCGGGTCACCCGGGCATAGTCGACGATGCCGCTGGAGGGCACGAAGAGCGCACCGACGCCGGTGATCGACGGCTCCCGCTCGCCAAGCGCCTCGGCGGACAGCCACTCGCGCTCGAGACCATTGGCGCCGGTGCGCTCCCAGAGCCCCCGCATGCGCTGAAGCTCGAGGTCGCTGGTGGCCACCAGCAACTTGCCGCAGGTGCGGGTCTCGATGCCGTGGGCCTCACAGAACGCCTTGGTGGCTCGGTTGCCCTCGCGGCAGAAACGCGCCTTCAGGCTGCCGGGGGCGTAGTAGATCCCGGCATGGATGACGCCGCTGTTGCGGCCGCTCTGGTGACGGGCCACGCCCGACTCCTTCTCGAGCATCAGGATGCGGCGGTCGGGAAAGGTCTCGCTCAGTTGCATGGCGGTGGACATGCCGAGGATACCGCCGCCGATGATGATGAAGTCGTACAAGGCTCACCTCGGGAAGACAGGCATGTGATCGCAGAATATCCATCATCCCTGACTGTTTCCATTTTTTGATGGGCCACGACACGATTCACCGCAGTGGCGATGATTGGGTATGATGGCACCACATCCGGAACGACAGCGCGCCATGGACACCACCTCGAAACAGAACCTGGGCGTCAGTGCCTACCACTGGCTGAAACGCGACATCATCCGCGGCGTCTTCACGCCCGGCGAGAAGCTGCTGATGAGCGGCCTCAAGGAGCGCTATGGGCTCGGCATCGGCCCCCTGCGCGAGGCGCTCTCGCAGCTGGTGGCCGAGAGCCTGGTGGTGGCCATCAGCCAGCGTGGCTATCGGGTGGCGCCCATGTCGCTGTCGGAACTCGCCGACCTCTATGACGCCCGGGCCCAGCTCGAGGGGCTCGTCCTGGAGCTTGCCATCCAGCGCGGGGGCGACGACTGGGAGGCCGACATCCTGGCCAAGGCCCATACGCTGGCCAAGGTGACGGAGGTCAACAGCTCCGAGGAACTGCTCGACGTCTGGGACACTCGCCACAAGGCCTTCCATACCGCCATCGCCGCCGGCTGCAACTCCCCCCACCTGCTCAAGGTCCGCGAGAGCCTGTTCGACCAGGTGGAGCGCTATCGCCATCTCTGGCTGCGCGAGACGGTCTTCTCCGCCGAGGCCCTGGAGCGCAAGCGGCGCGAGCATGCCGCCCTGGTGGAGGTCATCCTCTCCCGCGACGCCCCGCGCGCCGCCGAGATGATGCGCGAGCACCTGATGACGCCGGTTCCCATCATCACCGAAGTCATGCGCCGGCGGGGGCTGGCCTGACGGCCACTCTCACTCATCCGGCGAGCTTCAGCCCCACCAGCCCCGCGAGCACCAGCACCAGGCTGGCCAGCCTCAGCGGCGTTGCGCTGTCGCCGTAGATCAGGATGCCAAGCAGCACCGTGCCCACGGCCCCGATCCCGACCCAGATCGCATAGGCCGTGCCCACCGGCAGGACCTTCATGGCCTGGGCCAGCAGGTAGAAGCTCGCCAGCATGGCAAGCACCGTGAGCACGCTCGGCAACGGCCGGCTGAACCCCTGTGAGGCCTTGAGGCCCAGCGCCCAGGCAACTTCCAGCAGGCCGGCAACGACCAGCATGATCCAGGCCATGTTCATGGAGGGAGATTCCTGATCCGGTGGGGCCGTCCCCGCATGGCGAGACACGCACCGGGCCGTCCCGGTGGCGAGAAACGAGCGCGCGGCACAGCGAGCTGCCACACGAGGGTCAAGGCAATGTCATGCCGCTGTCACCCTGGCGCGACAGACTCGAGGGCGTGACAGAGCCGAATCGGCACCTTATGGTATCAGAACGATCAGGCCGCCCGGGAACGGGCCATTTGGAGACGACGACATGCCTCACCTGCTGAGATTCCCCCGCGACCTGGAAGCCCGCCTGGAGCGTGCCAGCCAGCACACCGGCATCACCAAGGCCGAACTGATCGAGCGCCTGGTGCAGGACGGCCTGGCCGACCTGGAGACCCAGCTGCTCATCGAGGGCGCGGCGCCCCGCGTCGAGCGCAGCATCGACCAGCTGCTGCGCGAGAGCGGCCTGGGTGCCTGACCAGATCACCGAATAGCGTTGCCTGACGCGGCGCCTCAGGCAAAACCGGCGCGGAAGCCTCGGTAGGCCGCCAGGGCCTGCTCGGTCGTGACCGCCTTCAGTCGCACCTCCTGCCCCGGCAGGCACTGGGCCAGCCGTGAGCAGGCCAGCGGCGTGAGCGCCCCGAGGCGGGGGTAGCCACCGATGGTCTGGCGGTCATTGAGCAGGGCAATGGGCTGGCCATCCGGTGGCACCTGCACCGCGCCCAGGCCGATCCCCTCGGAGATCATGCTCGCCATCCGGCAATCGAGACGCGGGCCCGTCAGGCGAACGCCCATGCGATCGGCCCGATCGTCCACCCGCCAGGGGGCATTGAACGCCTGGAAGAGGCTCTCCCCGCTGAACTCGCCTACCTGGGCGCCCGGCAGCAGCGAGAGCTCCGCCGGCCGACGGTAGTCGCCTTGCACCTCCCGGGGGGCCTCGCGACCGGCAGCGGCGCGCCGCGGCGTGACCTGCAGGGTGTCGCCCTCGGCCAGCCGGTGCCCCTGGCCATCATGGCCACCCAGCCCCTCACGCACCACGCAGGCCACGCTGCCCAGTACCGGCACCGCCGCGAAGCCACCGGCCACCGCCAGGTAGGCCCTCAGGCCATTGGCCGGGGCCGCGAAGGCGAGCCGCTGGCCCGCCGTCACAGGGAACGAGCGCCAGCCGGCGAGCGGCTCGCCATCCAGGGTCGCGGACAGGTCCGCCCCCGCCACGGCCACCACCAGGTCCCGTTCGGCCACGAGTTCGAGGCCACCGAATGTCACCTCCAGGGCCGGGGTTCCCCAGGCGTTGCCCACCAGATGGTTGGCCCAGGCCCAGCCATGCAGGTCCACCGGCCCGCCCTGGGTCACCCCCAGCCGCCGCACGCCGAAACGCCCGGCATCCTGGAGCAGTGCCAGGGGGCCGGCACGGGTCACGCTCAGTCCGGCAATCGCCTGCGTCATCTCCCCTCCTCCATCGGTCGGGTATCACCCCCCAGGCGCTCGAACTCGGCACGGTCGATGGGCACGAAGCGCACCCGGTCGCCCACCTGGAGCAGGCTGAAGCCCTCCCGGTCACGGTCGAAGAGCACTGCCGGGGTCCGGCCGATGAGGTTCCAGCCGCCCGGCGTGACCGCGGGATAGGCCGCGGTCTGGCGCCCGGCCACCGCCACGCTGCCCGCCGGCACACGCCGCCGCGGCGTCTGAAGCCGTGGCGCCTCGAGCCTGGCATCGAGGCTACCCATGAAGGCGAAACCGGGCGCGAAGCCCAGGGCGAAGACCCGGTAGCTGCGCTCGCTGTGGCAGGCCACCACCTCCTCGAGGCTCATGCCGGCCTGCTCGGCCAGGCGCGGCAGCTCGGGCCCCACGGAGGCGTCATACCAGACCGGCAGCTCCTTCACCGGTGCGTCCGCCACCTCCTCGTCGGGCTGCAGCCGCTCCAGGATCTCGACCAGGCGTCGTCTGGCCTCGTCGGGCGAGCATCGCAGCGGGTCGAAGACCACCAGCAAGGTGGTATAGGACGGCACCAGGTCGACCAGGTGATCGCCGAAGGCCGTCTCGCACTCGCTCACCAGGGCGGTGAGCCAGGGCATGTTGGCCTCGTCGATGGCATCGAACAGCCGCACCATCCAGCCGTCCAGCCCGGCGGACTCGAGGCGCGGCAGTCCTGGCGGAAACCTATCGCTCATGAGGCGCTCGCCAGGCCGTCGAGCGCCTCGCGGATCGCCTTGATGGCGGCAATCGACTCGGGATTGTCGCCATGCACGCAGAGGGTGTCGGCGGCCAGCACCAGCTCGCTGCCGTCGCTGGCCGTGAGCGGCTCGCCACGGGCGATGCGCTGCGCCTGGTCGACGATCACCTCGGGATCATGGTGCACGGCCCCCAGCTCTCGCCGGGAGACCAGCCGTCCCTCGGCATCGTAGGCGCGATCGGCGAAGGCCTCGAACCACAGCGTCACGCCATGCCGTTCGGCCAGCTCCCGGGGCGGGCGGGTATCCCGGGTGGCCATCACCATCAGCGGCAGCTGGACGTCATAGGCCACCAGCGCCCGCATCACGGCATCGAGGATCTCCGGGTCACGCATCATGTCATTGTAGAGCGCCCCGTGGGGCTTGACGTAACCGACCTCCAGGCCCTCGGCCCGGCAGACCCCGGCCAGGGCACCGACCTGGTAGAGCACCAGGTTCTCGACCTCCTCGGCCGAACAGGCCATCGAGCGGCGCCCGAAGCCGACCATGTCCGGATAGGCGGGATGCGCCCCCACGGTAACCCCATGGCGCTTGGCCAGACGCACGGTCATGCGGATCACGTCCGGGTCGGAGGCGTGGAAACCGCAGGCCACGTTGGCCAGGTCCACGTGGGGCATCACCTCGTGGTCCAGCCCCATGACCCAGGGACCGAAGCTCTCGCCCATATCGGCATTGAGCAGCAGGGTCTTCATCGTTCACCTCCTCCGGGTTAGGCATTGCAAAGAATTTATCAACGTTTTATCGATAAGACATCGTCCTTTAGTCTACACATCGTTGACCAGGCGTCGGTCGCCCGCCTAACCTTCCTCGCGAACACTCGCTAGACTCCAACCTGACAGCCCGCTGTCCGACGATCTGCAGCGACAACAAGAACCCGATTCGAGGAACCGCACATGACTGCCCGTTTCCCCCTCTTTCATCTGACCTCGGCCGCCGCCATTGGTCTCAGCCTAGCCACCCTGGGCAGCTCCGCCCAGGCCGCCACCGAGTGGGACATGCCCACGCCCTACGGCGACATGACCTTCCATACCGTCAACATCCGGGAGTTCGCCGACGACGTGCGCGAGGCCACCGATGGTGAACTGGACATCACCGTGCACTCCAACGGCTCGCTGATCGGCCATGCCGAGATCAAGAACTCGGTGCGTCGCGGCATCGTGCCCATCGGCGAGCTGATCATGTCGCGCCTGGCCAACGAGAACGCGATCTTCGAGGTTGACTCGGTGCCCTACCTGGCCTCCAGCTACGAGGATGCCGAGACCCTGTGGGAGGCCTCTCGCGATGTCATCGCCGAAGAGCTCGCCGAACAGCAGCTGCGCCTGCTCTTCGCCGTCCCCTGGCCGCCCCAGGGCATCTATACCAACAAGGCCATCGAGTCCGGCGACGATCTCAAGAACCTCAGCATGCGCGCCTACAACACCGCCAGCGAGCGGATCGCCCAGCTGGTCGGCGCCGTGCCGACCCAGGTCGAAGTGCCGGATATCCCCACCGCCTTCAGCACCGGTCGCGTCGACGCCATGATCACCTCGCCGGCCACCGGCGCCGATACCAAGGCCTGGGACTACCTGAGCCACTTCAACCACGCCCAGCTGTGGCTGCCCAAGAACATGGTGATCGTCAGCGAGAAGGCCTTCTCACGCCTCGATGAGGCGACGCAACAGGCGGTCCTGGACGCGGCCGCGGAGGCCGAGACGCGCGGCTGGGAGATGAGCCGTCAGGAGACCGACGATGCCCTCGCGGTGCTCAAGGAGAATGGCATCGAGGTCAGCGAACCGACCCCGGAACTCGCCGAACTGCTCCATGAGGTCGGCGAGACCATGACCGAGGAGTGGGCCGGCCGCGCCGGCGACCAGGGGGCCGCCATCCTCGAGGCCTACCAGGCCGCCCGCGACTGACCCGCCACCCGCCGGAGCCTGGGTGCCTGTGCGACTTGGCGCTAATGCACTGCGAGACCGCCCAAGTCCACAGGCGCTCCACGCCCCGGCCCTGCTTCCGGTTACCGCCATGACCTATCGTCTGCGACCGCTCTATAACCTGGGCGGCTACCTGGCCGCCCTCTGCCTCTGCCTGATCTGCGCGCTGATCACCGCCCAGATCCTCGGGCGCATCGTCGATCGCATCGCGACCGGGATCGGCGGCGATCGCATCGGGCTGGCGATTCCCGGCCTCGCGGAGGTCTCCGGCTTCCTGCTGGTGGGCGCCAGCTTCCTGGGGCTCGCCTATACCTTCGTCCACGGCGGCCATATCCGCGTGACGCTGCTGATCGGACGGCTCCCCGCCGCGCCGCGCGCCTTCGTCGAGCTCTTCTGCCTGAGCATTGCCCTGGTACTCAGCCTCTATCTCGGCTGGTACCTCTACTGGCTGCTGGACGACAGCATCGCCTTCAACGAGACCTCCTACGGCCTGCTGAGCATCCCGCTGTGGATCCCCCAGTCGGCCATGCTCGCCGGGGTCTTGCTCTTCTGCCTGGCACTGGCCGAGGCCTGGCTTTCCACCCTGGTGACCGTCGTGACGCGGCCCTCCAGCTTCACCATCGACGACAGCGGCCAGGAATGAGCCCGGGAGACATACCATGCTCGTGATGATGACGGTCCTCTTCGTCACCCTGCTGCTGCTGCTCGGCAGCGGCGTCTGGGTGGCCTTCTCCCTGCTGGCGCTGGGCTGGCTGGGCCTGTCGCAGTTCACCTCGGTGCCCACCGGCGACGTGCTCGCCTCCAACGTCTGGGGCGAGAGCTACAGCTGGGAGCTCACCGCCCTGCCGATGTTCATCTGGATGGGCGAGATACTGTTTCGCTCGCGGCTCGCCGACGACATGTTCACCGGCCTCTCGCCCTGGATGCAGCGCATCCCGGGCCGCCTGCTGCACACCAACGTGATCGGTTGCGGCCTGTTCGCCGCCGTCTCGGGGTCCTCGGCGGCCACCTGCGCCACCATGGGCAAGATGACCATCCCCGAGCTCACTCGCCGCGGCTACGACGAGAAGCTGATCATCGGCACCCTGGCCGGCTCGGCGACCCTGGGCCTGCTGATCCCGCCCTCGATCATCCTGATCGTCTATGGCGTGGCCACCGACCAGTCCATCGCCCGGCTCTTCGTGGCCGGCATCTTCCCGGGGCTGCTGCTGATCTCGCTGTTCGCCGGCTACCTGATGCTCTGGTCCTGGCGTTACCCGGACAAGATCCCCCCCGCCGAGACAGGCCTCCCGCTGGGCGAGAAGCTGCGCCGGGCGCGTCGCCTGATTCCCCTGCTGGCCCTGATCGTCGGGGTCATCGGCTCGATCTATGCCGGTCTGGCCTCCCCCACCGAGGCGGCGGCCGTGGGGGTAGTGCTCTCACTGCTGCTGGCCAGTACCCAAGGCACCATGGACGGCACGGTGTTTCGCGACGCTCTGCTCGGGGCAGTGCGCACCTCGACCATGATCGCCTTCATCCTGGCAGGCGCCGCCTTCCTCACCGCCGCCATGGGCTTCACCGGGCTGCCCCGGGAGCTCGCCGCCTGGATCGGCACCCTGGGACTGTCTCCCGTCATGCTGCTCGCGGCGCTCACGGTCCTGTTCATCCTGCTGGGCTGCTTCCTGGATGGCATCTCGGTGGTGGTACTGACCACCTCCATCATGCTGCCCATGGTCGAGGCCGCCGGTATCGACCTGATCTGGTTCGGCATCTTTCTGGTGATCGTGGTGGAGATGTCGCAGATCACCCCGCCGGTCGGGTTCAACCTCTTCGTGCTGCAGGGCATGACGGGACGCAATATCCTGTCGATCGCCTGGGCGGCCATGCCGTTCTTCTTCCTGATGATGCTCGGCGTGGTGCTGATCAGCCTCTTCCCCGGCATCGTCACCTGGCTGCCGCAGGCCATGGGCAACTAGCCATGACAACAGGCATGGAAAAGGAGCAGCACGTGACAAACACAAGGACACCTCGCGGCCCCATCGTCTCTTCGGAGCACCTGTCGCGCAGCAGCCAGGAGCTTTCGGAGTTCGAATTCGGCCTGATCATCGCTGGCCATGCCTTCGACCGCTGGATGGTGCGCTGCATGACGGCCAGCGGCTATCCGGAGCTCGGCGCCCTGGACGTGCTGGTGCTGCATAGCGTCAACCACCGGGAGCGTGCCAAGCGCCAGGCGGACATCTGCCTGGTGCTCAACGTCGAGGACACCCATACGGTGACCTATGCGCTGAAGAAACTGGCGCGCCTGGGGCTGGTGGCCGGCGAGAAGCAGGGCAAGGAGACCTTCTTCCGCACAACCGAGTCCGGGCGGGAGGCCTGTAGCCGCTATGCCGAGATCCGCGAGGCCTGCCTGGTCGACTCGCTCGCCTCCATGGGCATCGAACGCGAGGAGATGAGTCGCCTGGCGGGGCTGCTGCGGGCGATGTCCGGGCTCTATGACCAGGCCGCCCGCTCCGCCGCCTCGCTGTAGGCCAGTAGCGACAGCGCTAGACCGAGGAGCGCGGGTAACGCCGACGGGCCCGCCACAGGCTGAACATGAACAGCAGGAAGCTCGTGGTCATCGATGCCGCCAGGGATAGCGCGAAGACCAGCATGCCGGGCAGGTGGCCCACGCCGAGATGGCTCACCGTACAGAAGGCGAGCAGGCTCAGCATGCCACGCTGGGTCATGCTGACGGTCATGCGCGCCACCTCGGCCCCATAGCGCTCGTGCAGTGCCCAGGCAATGGTCAGGATGCCGACCGGAAAGCCCAGGATGACACCGGAGAGCGCCGGGCCCGACCGCGCCGCCAGGGTGGTCGCGAGGCTCACCACCGCCCCCGCCAGCAATCCGCGCAGCAGCAGGTCGAGCCATCCCGAGCGTGCCACCACCACCGGCTGCCCCAGGCGCAGCCAGCGATTGACGACTTCCGCGACCAGCAGCACCGCCAGGTAGGCGGCGATGGCCCCGGGCAGGCCGCCCGGCATCTGCGTGAACAGCAGCGCACCGGGCACCCAGAGCAGGCTGGCCAGCGCCAGGCTGCGCAGGGCCGAGAGCCGCGCCGCGGTCAGCACGAAGCACACGGTGAACAGCAGGGTCGCCACCAGCGCGTGCAGGGTGGAGAGCACGGCGTCCTGCACGAAACCCGCCGACTGCTCGCGCAGCATGAAGAAGTAGCCCGGGCCGAGAATCACCGGCGTGCCGGCGAGTATGCCGCCAAGCCTTGGCCCCAGGCGGCCCACCGAGAGCGCCACGAGAATGACGATGCCGGCAGTGGCCAGCAGCTTGATCAGCATCAGCTGGAGCATGAACGACGAGCGACCTCCCTGTCGGAACAGAGCGGAAGAGTCTACTCGCTCTCGCGGGTCGCCGACAGCTCGGCAGCCTGGCGAGGATTGCGCGGGTAGAAGCGCTCGGGCTGACGCTCGATATGGGCGAAGAAGCGCGTGTCCTTGTAGGGCATCTTCATGAAGCCCGACACCCCGAGCCCCTCGATCAGCCCCACCGCCTCGAGGATGTCATCCAGGCGGCGACGGAATTCCTCCTCCCGGGAGGGGTCGAGCAGCCGGTAGTGGCTGTGGATCTTGAGGTGCTGGGGCAGCGCCTCGAAGATGATCATCCCCGTGTGATGGATCTCGTTGAGGGCCTCCAGCGAGGCGATGATCGCCTGGGGCAGGACCAGGAACTCCTCGGGGTCGGGGCCATCCTCGAAGTAGCTGTGCAGGCGCGAGCGGTCCTCCAGCTCCGGCACCGCACTGACCTCGTAGTGCAAGCGCATCCCGGGCAGGATCTCGAAGGGCTCCTCGACGCTCTCCCGGTCCAGGTGCAGGGTGTCGCGGGCATTGAACAGGCAGCTCTTGAAGATGCCGCGACGGTGGATCGCCCGGGCCAGGGTCACCATGTTGTTGACCGCGGCGATGAACGCCTGCTTCAGGGTCGGGTCGTGCAGGTTGAGCGAGGTGTCGATATAGACCCCTTCGGCCTCCCAGCGCACCGCCAGCCCGCCCACCACCGGGTACTTGCCGAGCCGGCTCACCGCCGCCAGGAAGGCCTTCTCGGTCTCGCCCATGTTCTGCATGAAGTTCTTGTAGTAGCGATCGAGCTGGACGTCGTTGACGTCGTTGAGGGTCTCGCGCCCGCCCTCCTCGCGCAGGAAGGACTTGCGCGAGCTGTAGACCACGGTGTCGATCTCGCGTCCGGCCGGCCGGCTCCACACCGGCACCAGGGGGACCTCCTGGGGCGTGGGCAGGTCGAGCATCACCAGGCGGCCAAGCCGCGGCATCTCGCGGATGAAGTGGTCGCCGGCACGCATGCGGGTGCGCAGGTCGGGATCGAGCATGCCGTCGAGCATCCGCGCGAACTCCATGGGCAGCCCCAGGGAGGTCGCGGGGATGGCACGGTGGCCGAAGCGACAGGACTGGGCCGAGGCCAGGGCGTAGAGGGTGGCCGCCGCCCCCTGCTCGTCGAAGCGGGGTGACGAGAGCGCCCCGTTCAGCTGCTCCTCGCCGATGAAGTAGACATCCCCCAGCCGGGCGTTGGTCTGCTGCAGGTTGTCCGACATCAGCTCCATGACGTTGGTCGCCACGAACTGCAGGCTGGCGTCGAGCTGGGCGAACACCGAGGAGCCCCAGTCGATCAGCGCGATGGTCTCGTGGGCATCATCGAAGACCAGGTTGGAGGGCTTGATGTCGCCATGCACCACCGGCCTGCCGGCCGGGCCGCTCTCGCGGCGCAGGGTGCGCAGGATATCGGCCAGCTGGTCGGCGATGCGCACCACCAGGCGTGGCGAGAGTCGCCCCTCGCGCAGCGAGACCTCCTCCATGTTGAAGCCCGGGGCGCGCTGCATCACCAGGATCGCCTGGTGGCGCACCCGCTGGAAGACGATCAGCTTGGGCACGCGGGGATGGTTGACCTGCTCCAGCATGAAGGCCTCTTCCTCCAGGCGATCCTGGAGGTGCTGGGGCAGGTTGACCCGCGTGAACTTGAACACGTACTGCTCGCCGAGCCCGGTGAGCCCGGCGAAGACGAAGCCGTAGGCGCCCTTGCCGATCAGCTCGATATTCCGGTAGCCCAGCTGCTCCAGCTGCTCTTGGCAGAGCGCCACCCACGCCTTGAGCTTGCGGGCGTCGTCGTGGCTGAGCAGGTAGATCGACTGCTCTTCCGGAATGTAGAACTGCTGCAGGGACGCCTGGGTCATCGCATTAGCCCAAATGCAGGAGCATGGTCTCCGGCGCCTCCAGATAGCCCTTCCAGGCGTTGCAGAAGCGGGCGATGGTGCCGCCGTCGATCAGGCGGTGGTCTCCCGCCCAGGTGACGGTCATGATCGCCCGCTTCACCACCGCATCGTTGCTGTCGAAGCGCGGCAGCCACTGGGTCTTGCCGATGGCGACGATGGCCACCTCCGGGGCATTGATGATCGGCGCCGCATAGGTCCCGCCCAGCGCCCCGATGTTGGAGATGCTGATGGTGCCGCCCTTCAGGTCGGATGACGCCACCCTGCCCTCGCGGGCATCACTGGTCAGCCGCTGGATCTCGCCGGCGATCTCCAGCAGGGTCAGCCGCTCCACCCCCTTGACGTTGGGCACCATCAACCCCGCCTTGCCATCCACGGCCATGCCGATGTTGCAGGACGGCAGGTAGTGGATCTCGTCGCCCGCCTCGTTGAGGCGGCTGTTGAGGATCGGGAAGTCGCGGATCGCCAGCGCCATGGCCTTCATGAAGAAGGGCATTAACGTGACCTTGGTACCTCGCGCCTCTGCCTCGGGCTTGAGGCGCTGGCGCAGCGCCAGCAACTCGGTGACGTCGAGTTCCTCGCCGTACTGGAAGTGCGGGATCGTCGACGCCGAGGCCACCATCTGGCGGGCCATGGCGGCACGCACGCCGCGCAGGGGTTCGACGCGCACCTCCGCCTCCTCGCTCGAGGGTCGCGCCGAGGGTGCCGCCTCGCTGGCAGGCGCCGGCGCCGCGGCGGCCGTGTCACCGCGCTCCAGGAAGGCCTGGATATCCTCCTTCAGTACCCGCCCCTGCTTGCCGGACCCCGGCACCTGCTCGAGGCGCAGGCCATGCTCGCGCAGCAGGCGCCGCACCGCGGGGCTGGCCGGGATCCGCCCATGGGGGCCCAGACCGCTGGCCGGCGGGGGCTCAGCCCTCGAGGTAGCAGCCGGACGCGGGGCCGGCTCGGAAGGTGCAGGCGCGGCCGTGGCGGTCTCTTCCGCCTGCTCGCCGTGCTCAGGAGCATAGGCGAACAGCGGCGCATGGACGCGGGCGATCTCGCCCTTGGCCACGTGCAGCCGGGTGACCTGGCCCGCCTCGGGGGCAGTGATCTCCATCATGGCCTTGTCGGTCATCACGTCGACGACCGGCTGGTCCTCCTCGATGGTCTCCCCCTCGGCGATGCGCCACTCCACCACCTCGCACTCGACGATCCCCTCGCCGAGGTCAGGGAGGATAAAGTCCTTGGCGGTCTTCTGCGGCGCCGCGGCCCGAGGCGCTGTCCCGGCGGACTCGCCCGCAGGCGTCTCCTGCGTCTCCGGCTCAGCCGAGGCAGGTGCCTCGCCCTCGGCCTCATAGGCAAACAGCGGCGCATGCACCCTGGCGATCTCGCCCCTGGGCACATGAAGCCGGGTGACCCGTCCCGCCTCGGGGGCGGTGATCTCGACCAGCGCCTTGTCGGTCATCACCTCGACCACCGGCTGGTCCTCCTCGATGACGTCACCCTCCTTGATGCGCCACTCCACTACCTCACACTCCACGATACCTTCGCCGATATCGGGCAGCTTGAACTCTGTCATCTTGTCTCTCCTGTCCTGAACCCGGTCGTCAGAAATTCACACTGGCGCGGATGGCCTCGACGATCTTCAGGTGATCCGGCAGGTACTCCTTCTCCAGCGTCAGCGGGAAGGGGGTATCCAGGCCGGTCACCCGGGCAATGGGCGATTCCAGGTACAGGAAGCAGCGCTCCTGGATGGCCGCGGCGATCTCGCCGGCGAAGCCCCCGGTACGCGGCGCCTCGTGGGTGACCACCAGCCGACCGGTCTTGAACACCGACTCGGCGACGCTGTCCTGGTCCCAGGGCAAGAGGCTTCTCAGGTCGATCACCTCACAGGAGATGCCGTCCTTCTCGGCCAGCTCCACGGCACGCTCGATCACCTCCATCTGGGCGCCCCAGCCCACCAGGGTCACATCGGTGCCCTCCTTGGTCACCTCTGCCTCGCCGATGGGCAGCTGGTAGTCCTCCTCCGGCACCTCGCCGACGGCGGCGCGGTAGAGGCGCTTGGGCTCGAAGAAGATCACCGGGTCGGGGTCGCGGATGGACGCCAGCAACAGGCCCTTGGCCTGGTAGGGGTCGCGGGGCACCACGATCTTGAGACCGGGCGTATGCGTGAAGTAGGCCTCAGGCGACTGGGAGTGGTAGTGGCCGCCGGCGATGCCGCCGCCGTAGGGGGCGCGGATGGTCAGGCCGCCGACGTTGAAGAGGTCGCCCGAGCGGTAGCGGAACTTGGCCGTCTCGTTGACGATCTGGTCGAAGGCCGGAAAGATGTAGTCGGCGAACTGGATCTCCGCCACCGGCACCGAGCCCTGGGCGGCCAGGCCGTTGGCGAAGCCGATGATACCCTGCTCCACCAGCGGCGTATTGAAGCACCGCGCGCGACCGTACTTCTCCTGCAGGTGGCTGGTGGCCCGGAAGACCCCGCCGAAGCTGCCCACGTCCTCGCCGAAGCAGAGCACCTTGTCGTCCTCGCCCATGGCGATGTCCAGGGCGTTGTTGATGGCCTGCAGCATGTTCATGGTCGGCATCTCACTCCCCTCCCTGGCTGGCGTCGTCACGGGCCTTCACGTCCGGATCCAGGGAACGCGCCCCCTTGGGGTAGGCCTCCGGGTACTGGCGGATATGGGTCTTCAGGGCGTCGAGCTGACGCTGCAGCTCCGGGGTGACATCCGCGTAGACATCGGTCACCAGGCTGTCCAGGGGCGGCGGCGGACGCTTCTCGGCGCGCTTCATGGTCTCCAGCACCTCACGGCGCAGGCTCTCCTGGAGGGTCTTCTCCTCCTCCTCGCTCCACCAGCCCAGGTCGATCAGCCAGCGCTGCATGCGCAGGATGGGGTCCTTCTCGCGCCAGGCCTCCTCCTCCTTCTTCGAACGGTAGCCGGAGGGGTCGTCCGAGGAGGAGTGGGCGGCCAGGCGATAGCTCATGGCCTCGATGAGCACCGGCTTGTTGTGCTCCACGGCGATCCGGCGCGCCTCGCGGGTGGCCGAGTAGACCGCCAGGATGTCGTTGCCGTCGACGCGAATCACATGCATGCGATAGCCGAAGGCCCGCGGTGCCACGCCATCGGCGGCGAACTGCTCGATGGAGGGGGTGGAGATCGCATAGCCGTTGTTGCGGCAGAAGAAGATCACCGGCACCTCATGGACCGCCGCCATGTTCAGGGCGGCGTGGAAGTCGCCCTCGGAGGCGGCGCCCTCGCCGAAGAACACCGTGGTGCACTGGCCGTCGCCGGCGAGCTTCTGGCCATAGGCGTAGCCGGTGGCCTGGGGGATCTGGGTGCCCAGCGGCGACGAGATGGTCATGTAGTGGAGCTTGCGCGACCCGTAGTGGATCGGCATCTGGCGCCCCTTGCCGTAGTCCAGTTCGTTGCCGAACAGCTGGTTCATGAACTCGTCGAAGGTGAAGCCGCGATAGACCAGGGCGCCCTGCTCGCGATACTGGGCCATGATCATGTCGGCGTCATCCAGCGCCGCCGTGGCGCCAACCACCGCGGCCTCCTCGCCGGTGCACTGCATGTAGAAGGAGAGCCGCCCCTGTCGCTGGGCGGCGAGCATCCGCTCGTCGAGCACACGGGTGGCCACCATGGCGTGATAGATGGCCAGCGCCTTGTCGTGCTCCAGGTCGGGTGCCTTGGCGCCCTCGTACAGGGTGCCGTCCTGCCTGAGCAGCCGGAAGGTGGGAATGCTGAACTCGTCACCGGCCAGGAAGGTCGGCTCGTGGATATCCGCTGTTGTTGTCATCGTCGTGATCCTGTGCCCCTTTTGGGGGCAGTGTTGTCCTTAATGTTCCGATCCGCCAGGGGGTCGCCCCGGGGACGGTCAACGCAACAGGATTGACGTTAACGTAAACTGGAGAGCTTGGGTAGACCCGAAAGGTCGGAAATCGAGCCGGGCCAGCGTGGACCGATCAGCGGGAGCCGGCCAGCGGCAACCGGCTGAACAGGCTGTCCACGCTGATGGCCAGCAGCCCGATCAGCAGCGCCCCCTGCACCACATAGGCGGTGTTGCCGTTGACGATCCCCGAGATGATCGGGTCGCCCAGGTTGCTCGCCCCCACGGTGGCGCCGATGGCCGCCGTGGCGATGTTGATGGTGACCGAGGTCCGGATTCCCGCGAGGATCACCGGCGCGGCCAGCGGCAGCTCCACCTGGCGCAGGATCTGGCCGGCGCTCATGCCCATGCCGCGCGCCGCCTCCATCACGCCGGGGTCGATGCCCTCGAGCCCGGCCAGGGTGTTGCGCACGATCGGCAGCAGGCCGTAGAGCAGCAGCGCCACGATGATCGGCAGGGTGCCGAAGCCCAGCACCGGTACCGCCAGCGCCAGCACGGCCACCGGCGGAAAGGTCTGACCGATGGAGGCCAGCTGGCTGACCAGCGGCAGGAAGTCGCGCCCCCAGCGGCGGGTGGCGGCGATGGCGGCCCCCACCCCCACCAGGATGGCCAGCACCGCCGCCACGCTCACCACCAGCAGATGGCGACCCAGCAGGGTCACGAAGTCGGCTCGCTCATAGATCACCTGGCGGCTGTCGGACTCGATCCAGCGAAACAGCCCCTCCAGCTGCCCCATTCCGAGCGTTGCCGCCAGCAGCAGCGCCAGCCAGCCAAGCGGCAGGGCCCAGCGGCGAAGCTCAGTCATCGCTGCGTGCTCCCACCAGGCGGCGCAGGGAGAGCTCGCCCACCGGCCGGTCGTCGTCATCCACCACGGTGAGCCGTTCGGCATGGCGCCACAGCATCACCGAGAGCGCCTCGCGCAGGCTGACATGCTGGCCGATCCGCTCGCCGGCGGGCGACTGCGCCCCCAGCGGCCGCATCCGCTGGCTGACGGGCAGCAGCGCTGCCTCCTTCAGGCCGCGATCCTCGCCCCCGAGCAGCGATTCGACGAAACCGTCCGCTGGTTCGCGGAGCAGCTCCAGGGGCCGCCCCTGCTGCACGATACGCCCCTGATGCATCACCACCAGATGATCCGCCAGGCGCAGCGCCTCGTCCATGTCGTGGGTGACGAAGACGATGGTCTTGTGAAGCCGGGCCTGCAGCTCGCGCAGCTCCTCTTGCAGGCTCTCCCGGGTGATGGGATCCAGGGCGCCGAAGGGCTCGTCCATCAGCAGGATGTCCGGGTCGGCAGCCAGCGCCCGGGCGACCCCCACGCGCTGCGCCTGGCCGCCGGAAAGCTGGTGGGGATACTTGCCGGCAAACTCCTCCATGGAGAGCCCCAGCAACGCCATCAGCTCCTCGACCCGCGCCTGGACCTTCGCGGCCGGCCACTTGAGCAGCCGCGGCACCAGGCCGATATTGCGGGCCACCGTCCAGTGGGGAAAGAGCCCCGTGCTCTGGATCGCATAGCCCATGCGCCGACGCAGGGTCTCCTCGCGGAAGGCGCGGATCTGCTGGCCATCGATGTGGATCTCGCCCTCGCTGTGCTCGATCAGCCGATTGATCATGCGTAGCGTGGTCGACTTGCCGCAGCCGGAGGTGCCCACCAGCACGCAGAGCTCGCCCTGAGCGACGCTCAGCGAGATATCATCCACCGCGGTAGCGGCGCCGAAACGCTTGGTGACATGGATCAGGTCGATCATTTCGCCCCTCCCGGGCGCAGGACGTCGGTCAGGGCGCCGAGCAGGGCATCCAGCAGCAGCGCCATCACCAGGATGGGCAGCGCGCCCAGCAGCACCAGGTCCATGGCGGCCTGGCCGAGCCCCTGGAAGATGAAGGTGCCCAGCCCCCCGGCACCGATCAGCGCGGCCACGGCGGTCAGCCCGATGGCCTGTACCGTGGTGATGCGGATGCCCTCGAGGATCACCGGCAGCGCCAGCGGCAGGCGCACCTGGCGGAATACCTGGCCACGGCTCATCCCCATGCCGCGGGCGGCATCGATCACCCCGGGGTCGACGGCCTCCAGGGCGACGAAGGTGTTGCGCACCATGGGCAGCAGGCTGTAGCCCACCAGCGCCAGCAGGGCCGGCGCCCAGCCGATGCCGCTGACCCCCAGTGCCGCCAGCCACTCGACGTTCGCCGACAGCCAGGCGAGCGGCGCCAGCAGCAGGCCGAAGAGCGCAATGCTGGGGATCGTCTGCAGGAAATTGAGCACGCCGAAGCCGGCCCTCTTCACGCCGGGCCAGCGGCGCATGGCCAGCGCCAGGACCACGCCGAGCACCAGGCTCGTCCCCACCGCTACCCCGACCAGCAGCAGGTGCTCGCCGACGGCGCCCAGGAACTGGCCACTGCGGCCGCGATACTCCTGCCACAGCGCCAGGGGCTCCAGCCAGAGGGCGAGGCAGAGCCCCGCGCTGGCCACCGGCGGCAGCAGCAAGGCCCAGCCGATTGGCCGCGACAGCACGAGCCGACTGCGCAGCTCGATCATGACCAGCAGCAACAGGAAGAGCACCACCCAGATGCCGGCCCCGATACCCAGCCGGGCCTGGGCACTGTCGACCAGGGTGACGGCCGACAGCGCCAGCCAGGCCGGCAGGGCCGAAAGCATCACTACCACCAGCGCGAGCGCCAGGGCAAAGCGCCCCGGGCTGGGTCGCCAGGCGAGCCCCGCCAGTGCGAGCCAGGGAAGGCTCGTGGCCAGGGCGCCAGCCCAACCGATGGCCTCGTCAACACGATAACCGGTGCCAGGCACGATGCGGTTGGCGGCCACGCTGACCGTGTCCAGCCCCAGCCAGGCCGCCAGGGCTACCAGCGAGAGGCTTAGCAGGACGACGTTGGGACCGGTTGTGTCCGGGCGCAAGGCGGCCTCAGTCGTCCAGGGTGTCGAGGAAGTCGGCGGCGACCGCCGCGGGATCCCGGCCGTTCACCGCCACGTCGCCATTGAGACGCTGCAGGGTCTCGAGGCTCAGGGCCTGGAAGACCGGTTCGAGCAGGGACTCGATCTCGGGGTAGCTCTCGAGCACCTCCTCGCGCACCACCGGCGCGGGCTGGTAGACCGGCTGCACCCCCAGGGTGTCGTCCATGACCACCAGGTCCAGGGCCTGCAGGCCACCGTCGGTCCCGTAGGTCATGGCCGCGTTGACGCCACTGGTCTGCTGGGCCGCGGCGCGCATGGTGGCCGCGGTGTTGCCGCCGGAGAGCACCAGCAGCTGCTCCTCCAAGAGCTCGAAGCCATAGGCCTCCTGGAAGGCCGGCAGGGCCTGGGGCGACTCGACGAACTCGGCACTGGCCGCCAGCTTGAACTCGCCCTCCTCATCGAGGTAGGCCGCCAGGTCCTCCAGGCTTTCCAGCTCGTTCTCGCGGGCGAGCTCGCCGCGCACGCTGATGGCCCAGGTGTTGTTGGCCTCGGCCGGCGTCAGCCAGACCAGGCCGTTGGCCTCGCGATCCTTCTCGCGCACGGTCTCGAGGGCCTGGTCGGCATCCTTCCACACCGGGCTGTCGGCCATGTCGAAGAAGAAGGCGCCGTTGCCGGTGTATTCGGGGTAGAGGTCGATCTCGCCGGCGATCAGCGCCTCGCGCACGATGCTGGTTGCCCCCAGCTGGAGGCGATCCTCGACCTCGATACCGCCCTCTTCGAGGCGCTGCAGGATCAGCTGCCCGAGCACCGCCCCCTCGGTATCGATCTTGGAGGAGACCACCACGGGGTCCTGCGCCTGGGACGAGAAGGCGATGAGGGTACCGGCAGCCAAGGCCGCGCATCGAGACACTGGGCTGGAAATCAGCGTACGGATCATCATGTTCACCCGGTTCCTTGTGAATGTATCCTGAGTATAAGGCCTGTACAGCTTGTCTGTCAGACCCGCCCATCAACGTCTGGACATCGCCATGGCCCCACCCGGAAGCGGACTGCTCGACCACTGCCACCACCCGCTGGTTCGCGACCTGGCGTGGATCGTGCTGACCCCTGACCTGATCGCGATGCCCTGGCCGGGGCGCCCCTCGCGGCGAGAGCTGGGCCTGGAGGATGATGGACGGCTGGCGGCCTGGCTCGATGCGCTGGAAGCGGCACCCGATGCCCTGGAGGCGCACCTGGCCCCGGCGCTCAAGGGGCGCATGGGGCTCTACCACGAGCGGCTCTGGCAGTTCCTGCTCGCGGAGGCACCCGGCACCCGACTGCTGGCCCACAGCCTGCGCATCCACCAGGGCAAGCGCACCCTGGGCGAGCTGGACCTGCTCTACCGGGGACGGACGGACCCCAACCTGGTGCACCTGGAGGTCGCCATCAAGTTCTACCTGGGCCTGCCCCAGGGGCCGGGAGCCGCGGACAGCCAGGCCCGCTGGATCGGCCCGGGCGGGGCCGACAGCCTGGCCGCCAAGCGCGAGCACCTGCACCGCCACCAGCTCAGGCTCACCGACGCCCCCGAGGCGCGCGAGGCCCTGGCACCGCTGCTGTCATCCCACTCGCCCCCTGGGCAGGACAGGGCGTCGCCCCTGGCCGTGCGGCTGGCGATCCCGGGGGTGCTCTTCTACCCCTGGCATGCCCCCCTGCCGGCGCCGCGGGAGGCGTCGCCAGACCATCTCCAGGGCCACTGGCTGTTCGCCCGGGACTGGCACCGGCTGCGCGACGGCTGGCCCCGGGGCACCCGAGGCGCCTGGCTGCACAAGCCACACTGGCTCGCACTGCCCCGACGCGAGACCCTAGTGCCGCTAAGCGACCTGGAGGCCCGGTTGGCCCAGCACCTTGGCGGGCCGGCCTCCCCCGTCCAGCTGGCCTTGTGGCATTCCGACACGGGCTGGCGGCGGCTGTTCGTGGTCGGCGATGACTGGCCGCGGCAGATTCCCTTGCCGCCCTGTACAAGCGTCTCGCCGACATGAGCGACAGCTGGTTCCTGTCGCATGCCGTCATGACGTAAAACGCCCGGCCCACGTTGCGGCGGGCCGGGCGTATTGGAGGCGTGGGGCGGGGAGCGTCAGCCTTCGGGCTTCTCGAAAACCCAGCTCGTGCCCTCACGGGCATCCTTCAGGATGATGCCCAGGGCGGCGAGCTCGTCGCGGATGGCATCGGCGGCGGCGAAGTCCTTGGCCTTCTTGGCCGCGGCCCGCGCGTCGATTTTCGCCTGGATCTCCGCCTCCGAGAGTGGCAGGTCACCCGCCCCCCCCTTGAGGAAGGCAACCGGGTCCTGC
This sequence comes from Halomonas sp. CKK8, assembly GCF_029625235.1. NCBI lineage: Bacteria > Pseudomonadati > Pseudomonadota > Gammaproteobacteria > Oceanospirillales > Halomonadaceae > Halomonas > Halomonas sp. CKK8. The sequence continues at coordinate 2,093,023 of NZ_CP121193.1, forward strand.
TGCAGCAGCCCCAGGATACCACCCAGGCGCCTGAGCTCGGCGGCAAGCGCCGGGGCCTGCTCGGGCGCCTCCTTCCGGGCGCGGTTCAGCTCGCGGGCCAGGTCGAAGAGCACCGACAGCGCCTCGGCGGTGTTGAAGTCATCGTCCATGGCGGCGGTAAAGCGCGCGTCGAAGCGGCCATCCACCTCCCCTTCCAAGGGCTCGCTGCCTGCCAGTGACAGCCCTTCGAGCGAAAGACCTTCCAGTGACAGTCCTTCGAGTGAGTTGTAGAAGCGCTCCAGCGACTTGCGCGCCTCGGCCAGGGACTCCGGCGCATAGTTGATCGGGCTGCGGTAGTGGCTGGCCACCAGCAGGTAGCGCACCACCTCGGGGTCGTGGTGCTCCAGCACCTCGCGGATGGTGAAGAAGTTGCCCAACGACTTGGACATCTTCTCGTGGTTGACGCGCACCGCCCCGGCATGCATCCAGGTATGGACGTAGGCATGGCCGGTGGCCGCCTCGCTCTGGGCGATCTCGTTCTCGTGGTGGGGAAACATCAGGTCCGGCCCGCCCCCGTGGATATCGAAGGTCTCGCCCAGGCAGCAGGTCGACATGGCCGAGCACTCGATGTGCCAGCCGGGCCGCCCATCGCCCCAGGGCGAGGGCCAGCTCGCCTCGCCGGGCTTGGCCGCCTTCCACAGCACGAAGTCCAGCGGGTCCTCCTTGTGCTCGTCCACCTCGATGCGGGCGCCGGAGCGCATCTCGTCGGGGTCGCGGTTGCTCAGTCGGCCATAACGCGCAAAGCGGCGTACCCGGTAGTAGACGTCGCCGTTGTCGGCGGCGTAGGCGTAGCCCTTGGCGATCAGCGTCTCGATCATGGCGATGATCTCGCCGATGTGCCGGGTGGCACGGGGCTCGCGATCCGGGGGCAACACGCCGAGGCGCGCCTCGTCCTCGTGCATGGCCTCGATCATGCGCTCGGTGAGCGAGCTGATCGACTCGCCGTTCTCCTCGGCACGCCGGAGAATCTTGTCGTCGATGTCGGTGACGTTGCGCACATAGGTGACGTCATAGCCGCGGGCGCGCAGGTAACGGGTGATGACGTCGAAGGCCACCATCACCCGGGCGTGCCCCAGGTGACAGAAGTCGTAGACGGTCATGCCACAGACGTACATGCGCACCTTGCCCGGCTCGATGGGCGTGAAAGGCTCCTTGCGGCGGGTCAGCGTGTTGTAGATCTGCATATCGGCGCTCACCTTCACCCCTTCTTCTTGTCTTGTTCTTTCTTCTGGACCTTGGCCCAGCTGTCCTTGAGCCCCACGGTGCGATTGAACACCAGCCGGTCACCACGGCTGGCATGGCGGTCGGCGCAGAAATAGCCCACGCGCTCGAACTGGAAGCGGCTCTCCGGCTCGCTTCCGGCCAGGCTCGGCTCGCCGATGGCCTGCACGGTGACCAGCGACTCGGGATTGAGGTGCTCGAGGAAGTCGGCATCCTTGTCCTTGTCGGGCTGCTCCTCGAGGAAGAGGTTGTCGTAGAGCCGCACCTCCATGGGCACGCCGTGCTCGGCGCTGACCCAGTGGATCACCCCCTTCACCTTGCGCCCCTCGGGGTTCTTGCCCAGGGTGTCGAAGTCCACGGAGCAGCGCAGTTCGCTGATCTCGCCTGCGGCGTCCTTGACCACCTCGTCGCAGCGGATCACGTAGCTGTTGCGCAGGCGCACCTCCTTGCCCGGTGCCAGGCGGAAGAACTTCTTGGGCGGCTCCTCCATGAAGTCATCCTGGTCAATGAAGATCTCCCGGGTGAACGGCACGCGGCGCACCGCCATATCCTCGCGGGCGGGGTGGCCGGGCACATCAAAGACTTCCTCGTGATCCTCCGGCACGTTGGTAAGCACCATCTTCAGCGGCTTGAGCACGGCCATCGCACGCGGCGCGTTGTCCTCGAGATCCGAGCGGATCGCATGGTAGAGCATGGCGATATCCACCAGGCCGCCGTCGGCGCGGGTGACGCCGATCATCTCGCAGAACTTGCGGATCGAGGCGGGGGTGTAGCCGCGACGCCGCATGCCGGAGATGGTCGGCAGGCGCGGGTCATCCCAGCCGTCGACGATGCCCTCGTCCACCAGCAGCTTGAGCTTGCGCTTAGAGGTCAGGGTGTAGTTGAGGTTGAGCCGGGCGAACTCGATCTGGCGGGGCTTCGCCGGCACCGGCAGGTTGTCGAGGAACCACTCGTAGAGCGGGCGATGATCCTCGAACTCCAGGGTGCAGATCGAGTGGGTCACCCCCTCCAGGGCGTCCGACTGGCCGTGGGTGAAGTCGTAGGAGGGGTAGATCTTCCACTTGTCGCCGGTCTGGTGGTGGCTGGCGTGACGGATGCGGTAGAGGATCGGGTCGCGCAGGTTGATGTTCGGCGCGGCCATGTCGATCTTTGCCCGCAGCACCTTCTCGCCCTCGGCGAACTCTCCGTTACGCATGCGCTCGAGCAGGTCGAGGTTCTCGTCCGCGCTGCGCTCGCGATAGGGGCTCGGCTTGCCCGCCTCGGTCAGGGTGCCGCGGTACTCGCGGATCTCGTCCGGCGAGAGGTCGTCGACATAGGCCTTGCCCTCGCGCACCAGGTGCTGCGCCCAGGCATAGAGCTGGTCGAAGTAGTCCGAGGCGAAGCGCACCGGCCCCGCCCACTCGAAGCCCAGCCAGTGAACGTCCGCCTTGATGGCGTCGATGTAGGCCTGCTCCTCCTTGGCCGGGTTGGTATCGTCGAAGCGCAGATGACAGTCGCCACCGAAGTGCTCGGCGAGCCCGAAATTCAGGCAGATCGACTTGGCATGGCCGATATGCAGAAAGCCATTGGGCTCCGGCGGGAAGCGGGTCACGATCTTCCCGCTACGGCCGGCCTCGATCTCCTCGCGGATCTGGTTGCGGATGAAATTCGGCGCGCTGGTGGTGTCGGTGGACATGGTGGGAGAAACAACCTCTGATTGAAGGTGCGGGCCTGGCGGCGCGAGCATGGCGAGCCTAGGGCTATTGGGTGGCAGTGCCTCAGCGAGGGGCGCCGGGGGCAGGCCGTAGAGGAGGTCCTACGCCAGGGATGGCGTCGGTAGCGCCCAGGGAGGGGTTCACAGCGCCTCCTCGCAGGCCTGCCGCCGGATCAGCCCCGAGCGATGCCGCCATCGGCACTCCCGGAGCCTGGCCCCTTGCTCGCTTCGCGCATGGAAGCAAAACCGTTATTATAGCGCCACAGCCATGGGCAACGCCAAGGCAACTCCCCTTTACCGCACAGGAACTTACCGATGATCGTACTGCAGACCAATTTCGGCGACATCACCGTCGAGCTCTATCACGAGAAGGCACCCAAGACCGCCGCCAACTTCGAGCAGTACGTCCGCGACGGCTTCTACGACGGCACCCTCTTCCACCGCGTGATCCCGGGCTTCATGGTCCAGGGCGGCGGCTTCGATACCGACTTCAACCAGAAGCCGACCCGTGACCCGGTCGAGAACGAGGCCGACAACGGCCTGAAGAACACCACCGGCACCCTGGCCATGGCCCGCACCCAGGACCCGCACTCCGCCACCGCACAGTTCTTCATCAACGTTGCCGACAACGACTTCCTCAACCACAGCGGCAAGAATGTCCAGGGCTGGGGCTACTGCGTGTTCGGCGAGGTGGTCGAGGGCATGGACGTGGTCGAGAAGATCAAGGCCGTGCCCACCACCCGTCGCGGCATGCATGCCGACGTGCCCGCCGAGGACGTGGTCATCCAGAAGGCCTACGTGAAGGACGAGTCGGCGGCCTGACGATCACCTGTCTTCCCATCACGCCCGCCCGACGTTTCCCGATCGCGGCGGGCGTGCTTCGTTTCACCGTCTGAACAGGGCCGCCCATGACCACCCTGCTGATTTCCGACCTGCACCTGCACCCTGGCGCCCCCCAGGTCACCGAGGGCTTCCTGCACTGGCTGGACGAGCGTGCCCGGGGCTGTGATGCCCTCTATATCCTTGGCGACTTCTTCGAGGCGTGGATCGGCGACGACCTGCTCGACCTGGGCGAGCAGGACCCCACCGGCAACGCCACCCTGGCCGCGCGTATCGCCACCGCCCTGAAACGCCTGGCCGATGGCGGCACAGCCATCTACCTGATGCACGGCAACCGCGACTTCCTGCTGGGCGAGCGTTTCGCCAACGAGGCCGGCGCCTCCCTGCTGCCCGACCCCAGCGTGGTGACGCTCGGTGGCAAGCGCGTGCTGCTGATGCACGGCGACAGTCTCTGCACCCGCGACGAGGCCTACCAGACCTTCCGCGCCCAGGCACGCCACCCGCGATGGCAGGAGCAGGTGCTCTCGATGCCGATCCAGGAGCGCCTCGCGCTGGCAAGGCAATTGCGTGAGCAGTCCGGTGAGGCCAACTCCAACAAGGCCGAGGACATCATGGACGTGACCCCGGACGAGGTGGTGAAGGCAATGGCCGAGCACGGCGTCACGACCTTGATCCACGGCCACACCCACCGCCCCGCGGTGCATGACCTCGAGGTCGACGGCCAGCCAGGCAAGCGCTATGTGCTGGGCGACTGGCAGCCTGACCAGGGCTGGGAGATCGTCGTCGAGGACGACGCCGAACCTCAGCTGCAGCCTTTTTCGCTCGCCTGAATCGCGCGGCAAGTTCGGACGCCGAACCGAGCGCTCCTGCAACTATCCCCCGTGCTTGAGCCATCGTGTGGGAGCGCTGCTTGCAGCGCGATTGTTTTTCTCCAAGCTGTATCCGCAAGCGATGGGGCAACGCTCCGAAAGCACAGCGTCACTTAGGGGTCAGGCATTCCGCCAGCTTCGCTTCAAGATCCTCTGCCGCCGGCAGGCTGCCCGCCTCGCCAATCAGCTCCAGCCGTGAATCCCGCCGCCAGGCGGTATCGGAGAGGCTGACCGTACCACCGGCGCGATTGTAGAGCTTCCAGCCGTCAGTGGTATGCAGCACGCCCTTCACCCGTAGCTCCGCGGGCAAGGCGCCCAGCAGCATCGTGACCTGGTCCAGGTCGAAGACCTCGGCGGCATGCCAGCGCCACCCCAGGGTGGCATGCCCCAGCGAAGCGCCCTCCTCCCGCAGCGGCCTGCCGGGTTCCGGCTCGCGAAACTCGACATCATCGAGCACCAGGGTCGCCGCCGCCGGACGGGCTGCCTGGTGAGATGGCGAGGCGGCCGCGGTCGACCACGCATGCCGGCGGCTATCCAGCAGCTGTGAGAGCGGCAGCTCGCCATGGGGCGCCTCGGCGAGCCAGCGCTTGGGCGGCCAGCACTCGCCCAGCCTGGAACGGGCCGCCTCGCGTTGAGCGGGCGTGGCCAGGTCGGTCATGGTCAGGGCCACCCCGTCGGCCATGGCCAGCTGGTCGCGGAAGGTCTCGTGCTCGCGGGCCCGCGGGTCATCGAGTCGCCGCGGATCGAGCAGCGCGATGATGTCCCGGACGTCCAGCACCCCCTCGAAGCCCTCGCCGCGCAACACGTCCAGCAGCCCCGCCGGATGACCGAGCCCCGAGGGCTCGATGATCAGCCGATCCGGCCGGTGGCGATGCAGCAGGTTGACCAGCGAAGCCTGCAGCACGAAGGCCAGCTGGCAGCAGAGGCAGCCGCCCGGCAACCCCTTGACCACCAGGTCGTCACGCTCGGCGAACATTGCCTGGTCGATGCCTACCCGACCGAACTCGTTGATCACCACTGCCCAGCGCTCCCCCTCAGGCTTCTGCTCGATCAGCCGGCGAATCAGGGTGCTCTTGCCGCTACCCAGGAAACCGGTGACCAGATGGACAGGCACATTGGCCAGGGGAGCAGACATGGAGAGCCTCCGGAAGTGGCGAAAGTGTTATAGAGTAACATAAAGGGCCAGGCGGCCAAGGGGTCAAGGGGTCAAGGGGTCAAGGGGTCAAGGGGTCAAGGAACCTGGCCAGCAACGAAAAAGGAGCAAGCCAAGGGGTTTCCTTGTCGCTTGCTCCTTGTGCCTTGCAGCTGGCCGTAGGCCCTAGCGCCGAATCTCGGCTTCCTCGCGCAGGTCGTCGAGCAGCCCCTGGATGGCGGCCTGGGCCCGGAGCCGTTCCGCCATGCGCGCCACGAAGGATTCGATCTGCTCGTTGGGCTCGCCGGGCTGCACCTCGTCCAGGGCGATCAGCACCACGCGCTCGCCGTCCACGGCATGACCGTAGACCGGCGAGTCACCCTCGGGATGCGGCAGGCGGAAGGCGGCCTCGACCAGTGCATTGGAGAGGTCGCTCCCGCCCTGGCGGCTGACGGCCTCGGCCTGCTGCCAATCGATCTCCAGGGATTCGCCGGCGCGCAGGCGCTCGACGCGTTCCGCGGCCAGCTCGACCAGCGCCTCACGGGTCTTCTCGCGGCGCACCGCGGCCTCGACCTCGTCACGCACCTCGGCCAGCGGCAGGGTGGTCGCCTCGCGATGCTCGGCCACCCGCAGCACCAGGCGGCGATCCTCGTCGAGCTCGATCACCTCGCTGTTATAGCGCTCCTCCAGGACATCGCCACTGAAGGCCTGCTCCATCACGCCCGGCTCGGAGAGCACACCATCGGCGCCGTTGCGACCAACCCAGTCGCTCTGCTGCAGTTCCAGGCCGAGGTCCTCGGCCACGCTCGCCAGGTCCTCGGCGGCGAAGCTGTCGTCGATCAGGCGCTGAGCCTTCTCGTTGAAGGCATCGGTGACCTGGTCCCGGGCCAGCTGACGACGCAGCTCGTCGCGGCTCTCCTCGAAGGCGGGACGGTCCAGCTCGGTGACCTTGACCAGGTGCAGGCCGTTGTCGGTCTCGACGATCTCGGACACCTCGCCCTCGCCCAGGGAGAAGGCCGCCTCCTCGAATTCCTCGCCGAAGAAGCCGCGGGAGATGACCCCAAGGTCGCCGCCGTTGTCGCTGGTGGAGGTGTCGTCGGACACCTCGGCGGCCAGCTGGTCGAAGGCCTCGCCCCCGGCAAGGCGCTCCTGCACCTGCTCGAGGATGGCCTCGGCCTCCTCGCGGCTGCGCGCGTCGCCGAACGTCACCATGATATGGGATACCCGGCGGTCCGCCTCGGCCGCGCCCTCCTCCCAGGCCTCGCGGAGTGCCTCCTCGCTGACCTCGGCCTGCTCGGCCATCTGCTGGCGGTCGAGCACCACATAGTTCAGCCGGACCTGTTCGGGACGCCGGTAGTCCGCCTCGTGGGCGGCGTAGTATTCCTCCAGCGCCTGCTCATCGACCTCGGGCGGTGTCTCCAGGTCAGCCGGCACCAGGGCATGGTGGCGGAAGGTGCGGGTCTGGCGCTGCAGCGCGGCGAGGCGCTCGCGCTCCTCCTCCAGGGTGAAGTCGCTCACCGCCAGGCCTTGCTGGAGCTGCTGGCGTTTCACGTCGACGCTGAGCTGCTGGCGAAACGAGAGCGGCGTGAAGCCGGCACTGGCGAGACGGTTGCGGAACAGGTCCCGGTCGAAGCGACCGTTGGCGTCCTGGAACTCCGGCAGGTTGACGATCAGCTGGTCGAGCTGCTCCTCGGAGACATGCAAGCCACCCTCCTCGGCATACTGGGTCAGCAGGCGGTCAGTGATCAGCATGTCGAGCATCTCGGCCCGCAGGGCGCGCTCCTGCTCGGGCGGCACCTGCCCGCTGCGGATCGCGCGCTGGACTTCCATCTCCAGCTGCTGGCGGGTGATCGCCTCGCCGTTGACCTCGGCGACCTCGTCGCCACTGTTGCCCAGCAGTCCGACCAGCGATTCCACGCCGAAAAGCGCCATGGTCACGACCACGGCGCCGATGATGATCTTCGCGCCCCAGCTCCTGGAGCGGTCACGAATACTTTGCAGCATGCAGGCCTCTGCGGATCAAGTGAGTCGGGTCGCGCCACATTATACGCATCACCGGGCATCACGCGACGCCAGCAGCAATGAGGGTGGGCGAAAAAGGGGTAACCAACACAAGAACAGGCGCACCGCCGGGGCGATGCGCCTGTTATGGAACCAACCGTCAGTGGTGCGGCAGGCGCCGTCGACTCAGTTGACGGAGTCCTTGAGCGCCTTGCCGGCCTTGAAGCTGGGCACCTTGGCAGCGCTGATCTCGATCGGCTGACCGGTCTGCGGGTTACGGCCGGTGCGGGCGGCGCGCTCCTTCACCTGGAAGGTACCGAAGCCCACCAGGGAAACGCTGTCACCCTTCTTGAGGCTGTCGGTCACGGTCTCGACCATGGCATCCAGCGCACGAGAAGCCGCTGCCTTGGGAATGTCGGCAGACGCGGCAATGGCTTCGATCAGCTCGGATTTGTTCACACTTCACCCCTTGACGTTTTCGTAAATTGGCTCTAATCGGCGAGACTTTCGGCTGACTGACGCGATCACAGCATGGCGGTAGTTTATAGCAATGCGGTGAAAGTCCTGTCAAGCAACCTTCCTTGCCAAACCCCGCCATACCGGGATTCTGTTACCGGCATGGCGAGGAAATTATCGTTAGTGCGTACTGACCATTGACGCCGAGGAGGTGGAGTCTTCCGCTCGCGGTTCCTCCTTTTTCGGCGCCGGCTTGTCGGCCAGGGCCACCTCCAGGACATCATCGATCCAGCGAACAGGGCGAATATCGAGGGCTTCCTTGATATTGTCCGGCACCTCCTTGAGGTCGCGGCGGTTCTCCTCGGGTATTAGCACTATCTTTATACCACCGCGCCTGGCGGCCAGCAATTTCTCCTTCAGCCCGCCGATCGGCAGCACCTCGCCGCGCAGGTTGACCTCGCCGGTCATGGCCACGTCGCAGCGTACCGGACGCCCCGTGTAGGCCGAGACCATGGCGGTGACCATGGCGACGCCCGCGCTGGGACCGTCCTTGGGTGTGGCACCCTCGGGCACGTGGATGTGCAGGTCCTCCTTCTCGAAGCGCTCGGGATCGATCCCCAGCGCCAGGGCCCGGGCGCGCACCACCGTCTGGGCCGCGCTCACCGACTCCTTCATCACGTCGCCGAGCGAGCCGGTCTTGTCCAGGCGTCCCTTGCCGGGGGTGATCACCGACTCGATGTTGAGCAACTCGCCGCCCACCGAGGTCCAGGCCAGGCCGGTCACCCGGCCAACCTGGTCCTCCTGGTCGGCCAGGCCGTAGCTGTAGCGGCGCACCCCGGCATAGGGCTCGATGTCGGCCGCCGAGAGCAGCACCGGCGCCTGGGCGCCCTCCTGGCTCTCCTTCTCGAGGCGCTCGCGCAGCACCTTGCGGCACACCTTGGCGATCTGGCGCTCCAGCTCGCGCACCCCGGCCTCGCGGCTGTAGTAGCGGATCAGCTCGAGCAAGGCGTCGTCGGAGAACTCCAGCTCCTCCGCCTTGAAGCCGTTGGCCTTGAGCTGCTTGGGCACCAGGTAGCGACGGGCGATGGCGAGCTTCTCGTCCTCGGTGTAGCCCGGCAGGCGGATCACCTCCATGCGGTCGAGCAGCGGCCCGGGGATGTTCATCGAGTTGGCGGTGCAAATGAACAGCGTCTCGGAGAGATCGTAGTCCAGCTCCAGGTAGTGGTCGCTAAAGGTGTCGTTCTGTTCCGGGTCCAGCACCTCGAGCAGCGCCGAGGAGGGATCGCCGCGGTGGTCCATGCCGACCTTGTCGACCTCGTCGAGCAGGAACAGCGGGTTCTTGACCCCGGCCTTGGCCATGCGCTGGATCATCTTGCCCGGCAGCGAGCCGATATAGGTGCGGCGATGGCCGCGGATCTCGGACTCGTCGCGCACCCCACCGAGCGCCAGGCGCACATACTTGCGGTTGGTGGCCCGGGCGATGGACTGCCCCAGCGAGGTCTTGCCCACCCCGGGCGGCCCCACCAGGCAGAGCACCGGCCCCTTGAGCTTCTTGACCCGCTTGTGCACCGCAAGGTACTCGAGGATGCGCGCCTTGACCTCCTCGAGGCCGTAGTGGTCCTCGTCGAGCACCTTCTGGGCGTGCACCAGATCATGCTTGATGCGCGTGCGCTTCTTCCAGGGCACCGCCACCAGCCAGTCCAGGTAGGAGCGCACCACCGTGGCCTCGGCAGAGTTCGGCGACATCATCTTCAGCTTGCCCAGCTCCTGGAGTGCCTTGTCGCGGGCCTCCTTGGGCATGCCGGACTCCTCGATGGCCTGCTCGTACTTCTCGGCCTCGTTGGGCACGTTCTCGAGCTCGCCCATCTCCTTCTGGATGGCCTTCATCTGCTCGTTCAGGTAGTACTCGCGCTGGGACTTCTCCATCTGGTCCTTGACCCGCGAGCGGATGCGCTTCTCCACCTGCAGCAGGTCGATCTCGGACTCGATCAGCGCCATCAGGTGCTCGATGCGATCGCGCACACGATCCATCTCCAGCAGCTGCTGCTTGTCGTCGATCTTCAGCGACAGGTGGGCACAGATGGTATCCACCAGGCGACTGGGGTCCTCGATGCCGGAGAGCGAGTTGAGCACCTCGTTGGGCACCTTCTTCGACATCTTCACGTACTGCTCGAACTGGTTGAGCAGCACGCGCACCAGCGCCTCCTGCTCGCGCTCGCTGAGCGGCTCGCTCTCGCGCAGGCTCACCTCGGCCCGGCTGTAGCCGCCGTCGACGGCGACGATCTCGCGGATATCGGCCCGGGACTCGCCCTCGATCAACACCTTGACGGTGCCGTCGGGCAGCTTGAGCAGCTGCATGATCTCGGCCACGGTGCCGATGGCGAACATGTCCTCGTTATCGGGGTCGTCCTTGCTGGCCTCGCGCTGGGCCACCAGCAGGACGCGCTTGTCGGCCACCATGGCGGCCTCGAGCGCCTGGATCGACTTCTCGCGGCCGACGAACAGCGGGATGACCATCTGCGGGTAGACGACCACGTCCCGCAGTGGCAAAAGGGGCAGACTCAGGGTCTGTTCGGCGTTCTGCTGCATCGCAGACGTTCCTCACACGAAATCGGATGGATACCCAAGGAGTGGGGGCGAACCGGCGCCATTGCAAGGCAGCACGCGCCGGCGCGCAAAAAAGAGGATCATCGCATTTTGGCGTGAACGAGGCGAAGTACCCTCGTGGGAGCGCAATTCATTGCGCGAATGGCGCCGACAGGCGCCCCGAGCAGAGTGCCTAATGCGGGAGGCCTCCGGCCTCCATTCGCGATCTGAAGATCGCTCCCACAGAAAGGCAGCCTGCTTCCTTGCCTGTCGAACAGCATCACGCCAAGGTGCGAAGAACCAAAAAGAAGGGGAGCGGGTCCATCCCGCGTGACGCCAACCGGGCACCTCGCGGATGAAGCCGCTCCCTCATCGGGGCGCGTGGCGCCCGGTGGTTCAGCCGTCGGTGCCGTCGACCCGCTGCGCTTCCTGCTGGGAGTAGATCAGCAGCGGCTCACTCTCGCCAGCGATGACGGAGGCATCGATCACCACCTTGGACACCCCCTCCAGCGAGGGAATCTCGTACATGGTATCGAGCAGCACGGACTCGAGGATCGAGCGCAGGCCGCGGGCGCCGGTCTTGCGCGCCATCGCCTTGCCGGCCACCGCCCGCAGGGCATCCTCGCGGAATTCCAGCTCCACGCCTTCCATCTCGAACAGCCGGGCGTACTGCTTGATCAGCGAGTTCTTCGGCTCGGTGAGGATCTGGATCAAGGCATCCTCGGTGAGCTCGGTGAGCGTCGCGATCACCGGCAGGCGCCCCACGAACTCGGGGATCAGGCCGAACTTGACCAGGTCCTCGGGCTCCACGTCGAGCAGCAGGTCGCCGACGCCCTTGGTCTCGTCCTTGCTCTTGACCACGGCGTTGAAGCCGATGCCGCCCTTCTCGGCACGATCACGGATCACCTTGTCCAGCCCGGCGAAGGCGCCGCCGACGATGAACAGGATGTTGCCGGTATCGACCTGCAGGAACTCCTGCTGGGGGTGCTTGCGCCCGCCCTGGGGCGGCACCGAGGCGGTGGTGCCCTCGATCAGCTTGAGCAGCGCCTGCTGCACGCCCTCGCCCGAGACGTCACGGGTGATGGAGGGGTTGTCCGACTTGCGCGAGATCTTGTCGATCTCGTCGATGTAGACGATGCCGCGCTGGGCCTTCTCCACATCGTAGTCGCACTTCTGCAGCAGCTTCTGGATGATGTTCTCCACGTCCTCGCCGACATAGCCCGCCTCGGTGAGGGTGGTGGCATCGGCGATGGTGAAGGGCACATTGAGCAGCCGCGCCAGGGTCTCGGCGAGCAGCGTCTTGCCGCTGCCGGTGGGGCCGATCAGCAGGATGTTCGACTTGCCAAGCTCGACGGCGTCATCCTTGGCGCCGAAGCGCAGGCGCTTGTAGTGGTTGTAGACCGCCACCGACAGCACCATCTTGGCGCGGTCCTGGCCGATCACGTAGTCATCGAGGGTGTGACGAATCTCGCGGGGAGCGGGCAGGCGCTCCTCGTCGGTCTCGGCATCGGCATCGAGCACCTCCTCGCGAATGATGTCGTTGCAGAGGTCGACACACTCATCGCAGATATACACGGACGGGCCGGCAATCAGCTTGCGTACCTCGTTCTGGTTCTTGCCGCAGAACGAGCAGTAGAGCAGCTTGCCGCCTTCGTCCTTGCCTTTGCCGTCGGCCATTCGCGTACCTCTTTCATAGTGACGCCCCCATAGTATGGCTCATGGGGCGTCGGGTTCACCACGGCGGCCTCGGCCGCCGGGAAACGTCTCAGTGCATGAAGGTCACTCGGGTGAAATTCACGCTATCAGGATGTCGGCCGCTGTTCCAGCACCGCATCGATCAGGCCGTACTCTGCGGCCTGCGGGCCGTTCATGAAGTTGTCGCGGTCGGTATCCCGGGCGATCGTCTCGATGTCCTGGCCGGTGTGGTGGGCCAGAATCTGGTTGAGCTTGTCGCGGATGCCGAGGATCTCGCGGGTGTGGATCTCGATGTCCGAGGCCTGCCCCTGGTAGCCGCCCAGCGGCTGGTGGATCATCATCCGCGAGTTGGGCAGGCAGTAGCGCTTGCCTGCGGCACCGCCGGCCAGCAGCAGTGCGCCCATGCTCGCCGCCTGGCCGATGCAGACCGTGGAGACGTCGGGCTTGATGAACTGCATGGTGTCGTAGACCGACATGCCGGCGGTCACCGACCCCCCCGGCGAGTTGATGTACAGGTGGATGTCCTTGTCCGGGTTCTCGGACTCGAGGAACAGCAGCTGCGCCACCAGCAGGTTGGACATGTAGTCTTCCACCGGGCCCACCAGGAAGATCACGCGCTCCTTGAGCAGGCGGGAATAGATGTCGTAAGCCCGCTCGCCGCGCGCGCTCTGCTCGACCACCATGGGCACCAGGCCACCGGCGGATTGGATATCGAACGGGTTGCTCATCTGGGTGATGTCCTTGGATCCGATGAATGGAAGCGTCAGGTAACGCCCTGCCGGGCCGCGGGGCCAGGCAGGGTGCGCCGCAGCGCGATCAGGCCTGCTTCTCTTCGCCCTGGGGCTCTTCACCCTGAGACTCGGCCTCGGCCTCTTCGCCTTCCTCGTCGGCCTCGCCCTGCTGCTGGGCCGCGGCGAGGGCCTCCTGGTAGCTCATCTCCACGTCCTTGACGCTGGCCTGCTCGAGCAGGACATCGACGGCCTTCTCTTCGAGGATAGCCGACTGGACCTGGGTCTTGAGCTGATCGTTGTTCATGTAATATTCGACCACCTGCTCGGGGTCCTGATACTGCTGGGCCAGCTCCTCGACCTTGGCCTTGATCTCGTCATCGCTGGCGGCCAGCTCGTGGCTCTTGATCACCTCGGCGAGCAGCAGACCGACCTGGACGCGGCTCTTGGCCTGCTCGGCGAACAGCTCGTCGGGCAGCTGGCTGACGTCGAAGTCCTCGCCGAGGCCGAACTGCTGGGCCGCCTGGCGCTTGAGGCCTTCGGTCTCCTGCTGCACCAGCGCCTGGGGCACCGGGATGTCATTGGCCTTCTTCAGGGCCTCGAGCACCTGCTGCTTGACGCGGTTGTCGACGGCCTGGGTCGCCTCGCGGGTCATGTTCTTCTTGACCTCGGCGCGGAACTTGTCCAGATCGCCGTCCTCGACGCCGAACTTCTCGACGAACTCGGCATCCACCTCGGGCAGGGCCTGGCCCTTCACGGCGTGGACCTTGACCTGGAAGGTCGCTTCCTGGCCGGCCAGCTGCTCGGCCTGGTAGTCCTCGGGGAAGGTGACCTTGAGTTCCTTCTCCTCGCCCGCCTTGGCGCCGATCAGCTGCTCCTCGAAGCCGGGTATGAAGCTGCCGGAACCGATCACCAGCTCGTGGCCCTCGGCGCTGCCGCCCTCGAAGGGCTCGTCACCCAGGAAGCCCTGGAAGTCGATCTTGACCTGGTCACCCTCCTCGGCGGCACGCTCGACCTCTTCCCAGCCGGCATTCTGCTTGCGCAGGGTATCGATCATCTCGTCGACGTCGGCCTCGGTCACCTCGACCACCGGACGCTCGACCTCGGTGCCCTCGATGGAGGAAAGCTCGACCTCAGGATAGATCTCGAGGGTCGCGGTGAACTCCAGGTCCTTGCCAGCCTCGTTGACGGTGGCCTCGATCTGCGGGTAGCCGGCCGGATTGAGTTCGTGCTCGGAGATGGCACGCACGTAGCGCTCGCGCATCACTTCGCCCACCACCTCGTCGCGCACGCCGCGCCCGTAGCGCTGGCGGATCACCGACATCGGGACCTTGCCCTTGCGGAAGCCGTCCATGCGCACGGTCTTGGCGGCATCCTTGAGACGGGCGGCAACGGCCTCGTCGACCTCGGCGGCCGGCACCTGGACCTTGATGCGGCGTTCAATCTGGGAGGTCGTATCGACGGAAACTTGCATGAAATGTCCTCTACCGACTGGGGCGTTCTGTGAAAGCGTGAAAGGGTCAAAGGGGAGATTCTAAGAATCCCGCCCGGTACTGGCAAGCGCCGTGCCTGAACAGATGGGGGCCTGACGGCACATTACAAGGGGCATGACCGGGATTTTTCCGTGCTGGCTACTGCCGCGAGAGATCACGGGATGACGGGCGCCATGGCACCGAAAAAGGATCAGGAGATGAACCGGAAGAAACAGGAACTGCTGAGGGAGGCAATGGGGTGGATGATGGGGATCGAACCCACGACCACCGGAGCCACAATCCGGGGCTCTACCACTGAGCTACATCCACCACTGCCTGGGGGTCATGTCGAGATGGGGTGGATGATGGGGATCGAACCCACGACCACCGGAGCCACAATCCGGGGCTCTACCACTGAGCTACATCCACCACTACGACACGGGTCTTGCTGAAGGCTCAACGCGTCGGCCGAACCGCTACCGGCCACTCCATGGAACATGGCGCGCCCAGCAGGACTCGAACCTGCAACCTACGGCTTAGAAGGCCGTTGCTCTATCCGGTTGAGCTATGGGCGCATTCTACGTCTCAGAGCGCCTGACCGCAACCCGAAATGAGAAATAAAACTTCCCAATCAACAGGTTGTGGTCGGGGTGGAGGGATTCGAACCCCCGACATCCTGCTCCCAAAGCAGGCGCGCTACCAGACTGCGCTACACCCCGCCGGCTCTTGCACGGCCCTGACGCCGCCGCAGGGGCCTCGTCAAGCGCTGCGTATTCTACGGAACTTTCCCCTCGGGTCAAGCGAGAAGCGCGCCACTGCCGCCCGCCAGCTTTGCCTAGGGGCCCGGGCATGCGAAAATCCCTCGCCCCGACCACCCACCAGCAGAGGGAAGCTCGATGACCGCCCAACTGATCGATGGCAAGTCCATTGCCGCCCGCGTCCGCCAGCAGGTCGCTCGCCAGGTGCAGGCACGCCGCGAGGCCGGAGGGCGCATTCCCGGACTGGCCGTGGTTCTGGTGGGCGAGGACGCCGCCTCTGCCGTCTACGTGCGCAACAAGCACCGCGCCTGCGAGGAGGCCGGCATCCGCTCCTTCAAGTACCAGCTGCCGGCGGACACCTGCCAGGAGGAACTCGAGGCCCTGGTCGACCAGCTCAACGCGGACCCGCGCATCGACGGCATCCTCGTGCAGTTGCCGCTTCCCGAGCACCTGGACGCCCGCCCGATCCTCGAGCGCATCCTGCCCCACAAGGATGTCGACGGCTTCCACCCCTACAACCTCGGCCGCCTGGCCCAGCGCCTGCCATTGCTGCGTCCCTGCACTCCCAAGGGCGTGATGACCCTGCTGGAGGCGAGCGGCCTCGAAGTCCGCGGCCTGGACGCCACCGTGGTCGGGGCCTCCAACATCGTCGGCCGCCCCATGTCACTGGAGCTGATGCTCGCCGGCTGCACCACCACCGTCTGCCACCGCTTCACGCACAACCTCGAGGAGCACGTCCGGCGCGCCGACCTGCTGGTGGTCGCGGTGGGCAAGCCCGGCCTGGTCAAGGGCGAGTGGATCAAGCCCGGCGCCATCGTCATCGACGTCGGCATCAACCGCCAGGAGGACGGCCGCCTGATCGGCGACATCGACTTCGCCCCGGCCGCCGAGCGTGCCAGCTGGATCACCCCGGTCCCCGGCGGCGTCGGCCCCATGACCGTGGCCACCCTGCTCGAGAACACCCTGCAGGCCGCCGATATGCATGACGCCGAGAAGAAGTAGCAAGGGGCAAGGGGCAAGGGGCAAGGGGCAAGGGGGTTATTGTAGGAGCCGTGCTTGCACGGCGATGGGTGCCGAGCCAAGTCATTCGCGGTGCAAGCACCGCTCCCACAGGCTCTTCCAGCCACCAACCATGGATGGTGGGAGCGGCCGGTTGGACGCCTCGACGTGCTCCACGAAAACCAACTCCCACCAGGCGCATCGTGCACCTTTCGTCGAATTCCGCTAAGATTGGCTGCCCATTTTTTCCGACTCGCGAGGTCTCCCGATGACCGACAAGAAGATGAACGTCGAAAGCTTCAACCTCGACCACACCAAGGTGAAGGCCCCCTACATCCGCCTTGCCGACATCAAGACCGGCGAGCACGGCGATACCATCCACAAGTACGACATGCGGATCTGCCAGCCCAACCAGGACCACATGGAGATGCCCGGACTGCACTCCCTGGAACACCTGATGGCCGAGATGTCGCGTAACCACTCCGACAAGGTCGTCGACATCAGCCCCATGGGCTGCCAGACCGGTTTCTACATCGCGATGATCAACTACGACGACTACGACGGCGTGCTCGACCTGGTCGAAGGCACCCTCAAGGACGTGCTGGAAGCCGACGAAGTGCCCGCCTGCAACGAGATGCAGTGCGGCTGGGCGGCGAGCCACAGCCTGGAGGGCGCCAAGCAGATCGCCCGCGGCTTCCTGGCCAAGCGTGACGAATGGAGCCAGGTGTTCGCATGAAGCGCATCGGCATCATCGGCGCCATGGCCCAGGAGGTCGCAGCACTCGCCGCGCAGCTGCAGGATCGCCGCACCCGCCAGCACGTGGGCTGCACCTTCCACCTGGGCAAGCTGCATGGCGTCGAGGTGGTGATCCTGCAGTCCGGCATCGGCAAGGTGAATGCCGCCATCGGCACTACCCTGCTGCTGGACGTCTACCATCCCGAGGCGATCATCAATACCGGCTCCGCCGGCGGCTTCGGTGAGGGACTCGAGATCGGGGATATCGTCGTCTCCAGCGAGGTACGCCACCACGACGTCGACGCCGTGGTGTTCGGCTACGAGCACGGCCAGGTGCCCAACATGCCCGCCGCCTACTTCCCGGACGCGCGGCTGGTCACCATGGCCAGGGAGTGCGTCGAGGCGCTGGGCGAGGTCAACGTCGTCGAGGGCCTGATCGCCACCGGCGACGTCTTCATGGCCTGCCCAGAGCTGGTGGCGACGACCCGCTCGCGCTTCCCCACCATGCTGGCCGCCGAGATGGAGGCCGCGGCGATCGCCCAGACCTGCCACCACTACGGCTGCCCCTTCGTGGTCATCCGCGCGCTCTCCGACATCGCCGGCGGCGGTGACAACCACCTCTCCTTCGGCGAGTTCCTGGAGAAGGCGGCCGACCACTCCACGCGCATGGTCACGGCCATGGTCGACCGCCTGGCATGCATGGAATCTGCGCCCTATCCTGAGGTCGAACAAGCGACTTGATCGCAGTCAGGAGTCCCCATGCTACTCGATGAGCTACATGAGAAGCGTCACGCCATCTTGAATGCCGCTAGAGCTCATGGGGCCCATGGCATCCGGGTATTCGGTTCCGTTGCTCGGGGGCAGGAGGATCAGGGCAGTGATATCGACTTTCTGGTGGATTTCGACAAGGGCTATGACCTCTTCACTCAGCGCATGGCGCTTGCAGAGAGGCTGGCTGAAATTACCGGTCATGATGTCGACTTGATTCCCCTCCACGAACTCAACCGTCACATCAGGGACGCTGTTCTTGCGGAAGCCCGAGAATTATGAACAAAGAGTCATGAGCAAGGAGTGGCAGCTATACGCCCAGCATATTCTTGACGTCATCGAGAAGATTTCACGCATAAGACAGCGTGGCGACATCACCGAAGACGACATCCTCTATGATGCTGCCCTACGGAACCTCCAGACCCTGTCTGAGGCAACCCAGCGCCTCCCCGACTCGAAGAAATCCCGCTATCCAGATATCCCTTGGCAGCAGATCAGTGGCTTCCGTAATATTCTGGTACATGAATACCTTGGCAATATTGACCCCTTCACAGTAACCGGTGTTATCGACCAGCATCTGGAACCGCTGGGGCAAGCCATCCGGGAGATGCTAGCCGGAGACAGCGGGGGCTGATAGATGAATGACTACAATCTCGCGGCACAGGCTCACTGGTCGCGATACTTGCTTCTCGCCCTGACTCTGCTACTGACCGGCTGCGCGACCCATCTCGACCGCAACGGCGAAGTCACCTCACAAAACGAGGTGGCCCCAGCTGACTATAACGTCGAACGCCTGGCGCCGCTCACCTATACCCCACCCGACTGGCCCGAGGCGCTGGAGGCGCGCGTCCTGCTCCCGGATACCCCCGACGACCGGCTACGCCCGGCGGCCCTGCTGGTGCATGGCGGCGGCTGGCAGCGGCGAAGTCCCGACGACATGGACGAGATCGCCGAGCGGCTCGCCGAACGCGGCTACGTGACGGTCAACGTCGCCTACCGCTTCGCCCCGACCTACCGCTTCCCCGCCCAGCTCCACGACCTGCAGCAGGCCATGGCCTGGATCCACGACCAGGCCGATGCGTGGCGAATCGACACCGATCGCATCGTCGGTGTCGGCTACTCCAGCGGCGCTCACCTGGTCAGCCTGCTCGGGGTCTCCGCCAACATCGATGCCCTGGCCGCACCCCATGGCGGCGACCACGCCCGGCTGGCTGCCGTGCTGGGCGGCGGCCTGCCGAGCGACCTCTTCAAGTTCGATGACGGCCGGCTGGTGGTGGAGTTCATCGGCGGCACCCGGGCCGAGAAGCCCGATGCCTATCGGCTGGCCTCGCCGATCTACCACGTCGATGCCGACACGCCGCCCCACTTTCTCTTCCACGGCCGCTGGGACAGCCTGGTTCCGGTGGACCATGCCACCGACTTCCACGCCGAACTCCTCGCCCAGGGCGTGGAGAGCGAGCTCTACCTGCAACACTACCGTGGGCACTTCACCAGCTTCCTGACCCGCGACAGCGCCATCGAGGCCGGCATCGCCTTTCTCGACAAGCAATTGGGAAACCGCTGATGTCTGGACATCATCGCTCAGCAAGCTGAGCTCCCACAGGACGATGGGGCCATCGCCTTCCTGAACCCCTTGTGGGAGCGCAATTCATTGCGCGAATGGCGCCGACAGGCGCCCTGGGCTCAGGGTTTATTGCCGTGAAGGCCTCCGGCCTTCTTTCGCGATCTAAAGTCGGAACGCCGAACCGTCGCTCCCACAGGAATCATGCCTCAAAGCGCCTGTCTGCGCCCTCAATCGAAGAGTTTCCAGTCGAGCGTCTCACCCGCGGCGAGAGGCACGATGGTCTGGCCCTCGGCGTAGGGCAGCGCCTCGGGCAGCTGCCAGGGCTCGCGCACCAGGGTGACGGTCTCGGCATTGCGCGCCAGGCCGTAGAAGTCGGGGCCGAAGTGGCTGGCGAACCCCTCCAGGCGCTCCAGGGCCCCGGCCTGCTCGAAGGCGGTGGCATAGAGCTCCAGGGCCGCCGGCGCGGTGTAGGCCCCCGCGCAGCCGCAGGCACTCTCCTTGTCGCCACGCGCATGGGGCGCGCTGTCGGTGCCCAGGAAGAACTTCGGGCTACCCGAGGTCGCGGCGGCCAGCAGCGCCTGGCGATGGCGCTCGCGCTTGAGGATCGGCAGGCAATAGTAGTGGGGGCGGATGCCGCCCACCAGCATGTGGTTGCGGTTGAACAGCAAGTGGTGGACGGTGATGGTGGCGGCGACATTGGCCGGCGCCCCGGCCACGAAGTCGGCGGCCTCCGCCGTGGTGATATGCTCGAAGACTACCTTCAGGTCCGGGTGGCGCTCGAGCAGCGGCTTCATGACCCGTTCGATGAACACCGCCTCGCGATCGAAGATGTCGATATCGGCGTCGGTGACCTCGCCATGCACCAGCAGCGGGATCCCCAGCCGCGCCATGGCGGCCACGGCCGCGTCGCAATGGGCCAGGTCGGTGACGCCGGAGGCCGAGTTGGTGGTCGCCCCGGCGGGATAGAGCTTCACTGCGTGTACCAGGCCGCTGGCGTGCGCCCGCTCGATCTCCTCGGCCGGGGTGTTGTCGGTCAGGTAAAGGGTCATCAGCGGCTCGAAACCGGCCCCGGCGGGCAACGCCGCAAGGATGCGCTCGCGATAGGCCAGCGCCTGCTCGGTGGTGGTCACCGGCGGCTTGAGGTTGGGCATGATGATGGCGCGGCCCATCTGGCGGGCACTGGCGGCCACCACGGCTGCCATGGCCTCGCCATCGCGCAGGTGCAGGTGCCAGTCGTCCGGGCGAGTCAGGGTAATCGAGTTCACGGCGGGTCCTGTATCGTTAGCGACGATGTCGTCATGAGCGAAGGTGGCGCCAGTATATCGCAACCCCGCCGCCACCCCGAGCCCACGCCAGGCCGTTTGTCTGCTAACATATGCGACCGCTCTCCCCATGCCTCGGTGACCGATGCCGCCCATTGACCCGACACGCTCGCCCCTGCGCGCCGACTTCCTGTTGTTACTGGTCACCCTGCTGGCCGCCGCCGGCTGGATCTTCTCCAAGGAGGCCCTCGCCGGCATGCCGCCATTGCTGTTCATCGGCACGCGGTTCCTGATCGCCGGGGGCATCCTGGCGCTCTTCGCCCTCCCCGCCCTGCGCCGGCTCTCCCTTGCCGACTGGCGACGAGCCGCAGGCGTGGGCCTGATCTTCAGCGCCGCCATCTCGCTGTGGGTGCTCGGCCTCCATCACTCCCGCCACCTCGGCGAGAGCGCCTTCATCAACAGCCTCGGCATCCTTCTGGTCCCGGTGGTGGCGCGCCTGCTGTTTGGCGACCGGCCACCGCGCACCACCTGGATCGCCCTGCCGGTGGCGCTGGTCGGCTTCATGCTGCTGTCGCTGAACGCCGGTTTCCGGATCGAGCCCGGTCAGTGGCTGATCGCCGACTCGGCGCTGGTCTTCTCGGTGCTGATCAATGCCAACTCGCGGGTGGTACGTCGGGTACCCGCCCTGCCGCTGACCGCCATCCAGCTGGTGATCGTGGGCCTGGTGCTGACGCTTGCTTCGCTGCCTTTCGAGGCCTGGCCGTCACGCCTCTCGGCCGCCACCCTCGGCTGGGTCGCCGCCAGCATCCTCTTCGCCAGCACCCTGCGCTTCTTCCTGCAGGTCCATGCCCAGGGCCTGACCACCCCCAGCCATGCCGCGGTCATCCTGATGCTCGAGGCCGTCTGGACCGCGCTGATGGCCGCCTGGTGGTTCGGCGAGACCATGACGCTGCTGCAGCTGATGGGCTGCTCGCTGATCTTCGCGGCCCTGCTGATCAACCGCTGGTACTGGGTGCGCCGACTCTTCAAGCGATGCTGAATGCCGTATCATGGCGCCAG
The DNA here is from genome assembly GCF_029625235.1 of Halomonas sp. CKK8. Lineage (NCBI taxonomy): Bacteria > Pseudomonadati > Pseudomonadota > Gammaproteobacteria > Oceanospirillales > Halomonadaceae > Halomonas > Halomonas sp. CKK8. Next base: position 2,114,900 of record NZ_CP121193.1, read on the forward strand.
CGTTCGCGCCGCCACCGACGCACGGCCCCAAGAGGAATCGATGCCCAAGGTAAGACATTACGCCGATACCGTTGCCATCCTGGCCGGCCTGATGTGGCTGGTGCTCTACTGGTCGGTGAGTATCTCCGCGCACCTGGGCAGCATCGAACCCAGCCTCGCCGCCCTGTTCATGGTCGGCAGCCTGATCCTGATCAGCTTCGTGCACCGCCCCATCCGCGTGCTGCTGGGCCGCTACCACGTCCGCAAGCGGCGCACCGAGATGTGGATGCACATCCTCGCCCTGCCGCTGACCCTGGCCTTCCTGCTGGCGATCGTCATCGACCACCTCATCACCCCGATGAACGGCGAGCAGAAGATGCTGCTGTTCAACGTGCTGGCCACCGCCGGCTGGCTGGTGTTCGTCTTCACCCTGGTGATCAAGCTGTTGATGCACCTGCTCCAGCAGAAGCGCAAGGCGAAGCGATAAGCCGCGCGTGAACGGTACTCGCCCAGACCAAACGCCTTGCGTCATATAACGCAAGGCGTTATATTGAAGTCATCCCATTGCCTGCGGCGGCCGATGGCAAGGTCGCTAAGAAGCTCCCCCAGGACATGCAACGCAACGCCCTAAAGAAGCTCCGCCAGTTGAGCGCTGCCGCCACCCTGGACGATTTGCGCATTCCACCCGGCAACCGTCTGGAAGCCCTGCAAGGTGCCCGCAGCGGCCAGTACAGCATCCGTATCAACCAGCAATGGCGAATCTGCTTCCGCTTCGAAGGTGGCAATGCCCATGATGTTGAAATCGTCGACTACCACTGAGGAGGCGACCATGACCGAACAGCTACCCAACATCCACCCTGGGGAAATCCTCCTCGAGGACTTCATCGTGCCGCTGGGGCTGACCAAGAACGCTCTGGCCACCGCGATCAGCGTGCCCGCCACGCGCATCGGCGAGATCACCCGGGGCACTCGTGCCATCACCGCCGACACCGACCTACGTCTCGCGCGCTACTTCGGCACCAGTGAGGGCTACTGGCTGCGCCTTCAGAACGCCTACGACCTGGAGCAGGCCAAGCGCCACGGACACTACCGGCACATCAAGCCCCGCGCCGCCTGATCCTGGCCCTACGCCTCAACCGACCCACCGAGGCGGGTTATTCGTTCCTGCCCTGCCCGCCCAGCACAGATCCTGTTTGGTAAACTTTGGGGCTGACCCGGGAGCCCCCAATGGCGAGAAGATGGCGACATATTCGAAGGTGTTGGTGCCTCATGCGAGCACGGTGCCGCGCCCTTGGGGTCTGACCCCGCTGCTGCTTGGGGTCTGACCCCGCTGCTGCGCGTTGCGCCAACCCCCTGATATTACTGAGCAATCAACAACCTGGGGGTCAGACCCCAAGGGCTACTCTCCAAGGGCTACTCCGAGCTTTCGGGCATCCACCAGGAATCTGCAGCCTTTTGATTTAGAGGCAATATTCCTGGGGTTGCCTCAGGGTCAGACCCCAAAGTCTGCTGAGGAGTCTGACCCTCTCAAAACCGATCAGCCCGGAACGGTGCCATATCGATCTCGGGGGTCTCTCCCTCCATCATCTGCGCCAGCAGGCGACCGGTCGCGGGGCCCAGGGTAAAGCCCTGGTGGCCATGGCCAAGGGCCAGCCATAGCCCCTCCTGGCCCGGCGCCGGGCCGATCACCGGCTTCATGTCCGGCGTACAGGGCCTCGCACCCTTCCAGGGCTCGTCATCCAGCCGCTCGCCCAGGGGGAAGAGCTTTCTCGCCACGCGCTCGGCAGCGGCCAGTTGCGCCAGGTGCGGCGGCGCCTCGAGGCGCTCCAGTTCCGCGCCGGTGGTGAGGCGTATCCCCGCCTGCATCGGGGCCAGCAGGTAGCCGACCTCGGCGTCCATTACCCAGTGGCCGAGCCGAGCCGAACCGGTCGCGCCATAGTGCATGTGATAGCCGCGCTTGACGAACAGCGGGATCTCCAGGCCCAGGCTCGAGAGCCACTCCCGCGACCAGGGGCCCATGGCCATCACCACCTGCTCGGCATCCAGCGCTCCCTCGGAGGTGGCGACCCGCCAACCGCTGCCATGACGAGCGACGTCGGTCACATCCGCCTGCCACACACGCCCGCCTTCCGCCTCGAAACTGCGGGCATAGGCCTGCACCAGGGCACCGGGATCGGCCACCGTCCAGGGCTGTTCCCAGTGGATCGCCCCGACCAGCTCATTGCTCAGGTCGGGCTCCAGGGTCGAGAGCTCACCGGCATCCAGCGCCCGGTAGCGGACACCGAAGCGCTCGGCATTGGCCTCGGCATCCCGCAAACGCGCCGACATGGCCTCCCGGGTGCGATAGACCTCCAGCCAACCCTCCCGACGCACCAGGGCGTCGGCCCCGGCCGCCTCGACCATCGGGGCATGGGCCTCCAGCGAGAGGCAGATCAGCGAGGCGTATTCGGGCACAATGCGCGCATAGCGCTTGGGAGAGGAGTTCTGCCAGTACTGCAGCAGCGGCCCCGCGGCCTGCATCATGCCGCCGGGCCGGTAGCGGATATCCACCTGGCGGTTGGGCAATACCCGGAGCATGGTGGCGAGGTCTCGCGGGAAGGGATAGGGCTGCACCGCCTCGCGCTGGATGATGCCGGCATTGCCGAAGGAGGTCTCGCGACCCGGCTCGCGACGGTCAACCAGGGTCACCGAGTGCCCACGCTTCGCCAGATACCAGGCGACCGACACACCGACCATCCCGGCACCCATCACCACGATCTCACGCGCCATCTCTGACTCCTTGTCTGCTGTTCGAGGGGCTGTAACCGAGCATGCACCTCAGCGGCGCAGAGGGAAAGCCAAGGCTGGCCCTCAGTCGCTGGAATCACCCTCCAGCACCCGCAGCTTGGCCCGGATGAAGTCCGAGTGGCTGACATGCAGCAGCTCGGCCAGGCGCCGGATACGGTGCTCCTCCAGGTGGTGCTGCTCGCCATCGGCCAGCGAGAGCGACCACATCATGCGCACCAGCTCGCAGCGCTGTCCGTAGTCGAAATGCTCCTTGATCAGGCTGACGAACTGGTAGTGGTCCACCGCCGACTCCGCCTCCTCGCGGGCCAGGCGCATCAGCTCGTCGAGGTCTGCCTCTGCCAGCTCGAAGCGACGCTGCAGCAGCTGGCGCAGTAGGGCGACCTCGCTCTCGTCGAGGTGGTAGTCGGCGCGCGCGACCTCGAACAGCAGGGCCGCCATGGCCAGCTCCAGCGTGGGGGCCGCCTGCTGGGCGCCACCACCATCGGCCATCATCTCGCTGAAGAAGCGCTGTATCGAATCGATCATCGAGTTCCCCTCTCAACCGGTCAACCGATCTCTCATGCATGATGAAATGCTATCACTCCGAGACAACGGATGGCGCGAAAGGTCCCGACCCGTTGACCGCGGCTGCCGATCAGCCGCCCTGCCCCTTGGCCCCAGGGAGCCCTGACGCGCCGCTCGCCGGCTGTGATAAAATCCCATGCATTCATGCTGCATGGAGCCGCCCGTGGCCCCCAAACGCTTCGCCTTCGTCATCGAGGACCTCTACGGAGGCGGTGCACAGAAGTCGCTGATCTATACCGCCGACCAGCTACGCCAGCGCGGCCACGCGGTCATCGTCTTAACCCTGCGTGAGTTGATCGAGCACCACATCCCGGAAGGACTCACGATCGAGAACCTCGGCGTGGTAACCCCCTTAACCAAGGCCACCACCACGGTGCTCACCGAGAAGTGGCAGGCACGCAAGATTGCTCGGGCCCTGGCGGCCTGGCGGCCGGACGTTGTTGTCTCCTGCTCCTGCGACAAGATCACCCGGCATATTCGCCATCCCAACCTCTACTTCTGGGTGAAATCCGACGTCTCGGCCAAGTTCAGCGATCCGAAGAAGCGCAAGCGCGCGTTCGACAAGATCCGCCGCTTCTACAGCGGCCGGCAGGTCATCGCCGTCTCCCACGGGGTGAAGGAGAACCTCGAGAACGTGGTGGGGCTCCAGGCCGAGCGGATACTTGCCATCTACAACCCTTATGAGCGCGCGCCCTTCGTCGAGATGGCGGCGGAACCTGCCGAGCTTCCCGATGGCGAGTTCTTCCTCTGCGTGGCCTCGCTGGAGCCCCGCAAGCGCCACGACCGCCTGCTGCGTGCCTATGCCGAGAGCGGCGTGACCACCCCGCTGATGATCATGGGCAAGGGCAAGCCGGAGCACGAGACCGCCATTCGCGAGCAGATACGCGATCTCGAGCTCGAGGACCGGGTCATCATGGCCGGATACCATCGCAACCCCTATCCCTGGATCGCCGCGGCCAAGGCGATGCTCCTGACCTCCGATGCCGAGGGCCTGCCGAGGGTGCTGATCGAGTCCCTGCTGCTTCATACCCCGGTGATCAGCGTGGATTGCCCCAGCGGCCCAAGGGAGATCCTCACCCAGGAACTCGCCGACTTCCTGGTCGCGCCTGACGACGAGAAGGGCCTGGCCGATGCGATCGCGCGCATGGACCAGGCCCCCCTCGAGATCCAGGAACGCCACTACCGGCAGTTCCTCAAGGACAGCGTGCTCCCTCAGTTCGAGGCCCTGTAACCAGGACCGCGCAACCAGGACATGACGTGAAACTGCTGGATATCCCCTTCGATGACCGCCGCCGGCGCTACCTGGTCTTCCACCCTGATGGCCTGCCAGACCGGCTGGCCCTGGCCAGTACTACCACCACCGCGGCCTTCGAGGCCGTGGGGAGCAGCCACTTCTTCCTCTCGGCCGACCGGCAGATCCTCGCCAAGGTGGTGCCGGACAAGTTCAGCAAGCGCCAGGCGCCCTTCAAGTGGCTGCTGCGGGACTACCTGGAGAAACGCTGGCTGGCACAGTCCGACGCCCGCAAGGAGTTCCTGAACCTGCGGATTCTGCGCAAGGTTGGCCTGAAGACCCCCCGCTGCCACGGCTGGGGCATCTCGCTCAACCCCGGCAACCGCAACGCCTCGCTGCTGCTGATGGAACACCTGCAGGACGCCAGGCCCGGCGGCGAGGTCTTCGACGCCCTGGACGAGGACGGCCGACTGGCGTTCCTGAATCGCTTCTGCCGGGAGGTTGCCCAACTGGCCCTTGCCGGCTATGAGCATCGCGACCTGCACTACAACAACCTGCTGATCGACCGGAACGAGAACATCGTCTGGATCGACGCCCACCTGCGCCGGTTACCAACGAAAAGCGCCGACCAATGGCCGGCGCTCAGGAAATCATTGACGGTGAACAAGCTGCGGGGGGAAGGTTACAGACACTATGCGCAGCAGTGTCTGGACAGCTTGTATCACTCCTCGGAGGGCGGGAGCTCGCCGCGGAAAGGCAGCAACTGAAGGTACTGGTCAGAGACGCGTTCAGGAGAAAAGGCCGCATAATGCGAGGGCATGATAGCAGGAGGGTGCGCCATCAGCTCCGCTATTCGCCGGCCCAGCGCCTCACCATCATCGAGCGGCGCCAGGCAGTCGGCGAGCTCGTCCCTAAGTATCTCCCTGGGGCCAGAGGGACAGTCAGTACTGACCACGGGCGTGCCACAGACCAGTGACTCGGCGATGACCCGACCGAAGCCTTCATAGTCAGAAGCCAGGACCAGAAGTCGGGCGTGATACATATAGGGGTAGGGATTCGCCTTCTTGCCGACGAAGCTCACGCGATCCGCGATGCCCATTGATTCGGCCAGCGCCTTGGCGGCCGTGACTTCCCCATCGCCCACCACCACCAGGGGCTGGGTGACACCGCTGGCCTCATAGGCCTTGAGCAGACGGTCATAGCGCTTCTGCCGTCGATCGAGCCGCCCCACATAAACGATGAAGTCCTCGAAGGGCACGGTTTCCGTCATGGCTGCCCGGATGGCCTTGGCATCAATGATGTTGTAGATCAACCGCGACTCTGCCGGCACGACGTCATGATGCGCCAGCGAATCGAGGATGCCACGAGAAATGGCGAGAACCTTCCGGCCGTGATAGAGGCGACGAAACCGTGAAAGCCGGTGCCTGTATCGAGAAGGCTTGAGCAGCGCAGCCCCGGGATCCGTACGAATGCAGAGCCAGGCTTGATCCGCGAGGGAGGAACGGTTGACCACCTGGTGACTGTAGTGCAGGTTCGCCACGACGAGTTCGAAACTCCCTGGCTGGCCACCGACCCAGGCATCGAGGCGGCGGGCATGCAGGTGGTAGCGCCTCAGCTTCTGCCACGGCCCCCGGTAGGTGAAGCTCACCACCTGGATATCGACACCCGCGGGTGGTGAGTGCCATACCTTGTCCTGCAGGGACACGATGGTCACGGCGCAACCACGCGCCGCCAGCGCACCCGCCAGGGCGAGGATCGAAAGCGGCGCGCCCCCGCCCCCCAGATGATCGGTCACGAACAGGATACGCCTCATGTTCCCCTCAGAGCCCCTACCCTGTCCCCGGGCTGTACCGGCCTGACCACTCGCGCTGGAATACCAGCCAGCACGACATCATCTCCGAACACGTCGGCCACGACGGCATTGGCACCGACCACGACACGGCTCCCGACGCGCCCTTTACCCACGAACTTGGCACCGGGATAGAGGGTGACATCATCCCCGACCCTGGGCATCAGCCCGTCATGGTCACGTGATGCAGCACCCAGCGTTACCTGTTGATAGATGAGGCAGCGTTCGCCGACCTTCAGCCCTTTCCCGATGACGATGGCGGTCGGGTGAGGCAAGCGCAATCCCTCGCCGATTTCCGTCTTCGGTTCCACGTAGAGGCCAAAACGAGTCGCCAGCCGGTACTGTATACGTCTGGCAAAGCGGTGCCAGCCATGGGCGGAGAAAAGCTGGGCCAGGCGTATATAGAGCACGGACTTTCGAGAAGGGCTCAGGGAAAACAACACCTTGAGCAGGCGTAGCTGCACCCAGCGGGGCTTTCCGCCCAGTACCTCAGACGTGCAGATATCCAGGAATCGTTTATAAAACATCACACATCACTGATCCATGAGGGGCTAGATGATATCAGCTCATCAACCATGGCGCTCGAGCAGCGGGTAACTGCAATCCAGCATCACGACTGACCGTGTCAGCCCTGCCCCACGAATCGGTTCGCCACCGTCTCGGGCCGGAAATCATCCAGCCAGCTCTCCACGATGGGCGGCTTTTCGCCCTGCACAGCCGTGCGGATCCCCTCGGCCAGGCTCTCTTCGTCGTGGGGTACCACGCAGTTTGCCAACTCACCCTTGAGGATTTCGCGGATGCCACCAGGGCAGTCCACGCTCAGCACCGGTGTACCGCAGGCCAGCGCCTCGAACAGCACGATACCCATGCCCTCGAAACGCGAGCTAAGCACGAACAATCGGGCATGGTGCAACCACGGGTAGGGATTGGCACGCTGGCCGGCAAAGAGCACCCGTTCGGCAATATCCAGCTCTCCCGCCAGGGCTTCCAGCCGGCCACGCTCTCGGCCGTCGCCCACCAGTACCAGTGGCAGGGTAATGCCGGAGCGGGCATAGGCACGCAGCAGCAAGGCCTGGTCCTTGGCCGGCACCATGCGCGCCACGTTGACGATATAAGGCTCTTCGGGAAGATCGGGTTCAGGCTCAACCATCTGCCGACGAATACTCTCGAGCGGGCAGGGATTCACGATCACCTCGAGCGAGGCTGGCTGGAAGTGCCATGCACTCATCGCCTTCCGCACGCTCTCGGCCACCCCCTGAGTCACTGTCACCAGGTGCCGCCCCTGATACAGACAGCGCGCGAAAAGCCGGCGTCGCCAATTGGTGCCATGCACGTGCAGGATGTTCTCCAGCACATAACGCGCCCGATCATCCCGGAAGCTCCACACCAGTTCGAAGGTGCCAATCCCGCGGAAGACGATACGGTCCGCCCGACCATGACGCCGCTCGAAGGCCCTGAGCCATAAGCGGAATACCACGCCCCCCATGATGCCGGTACCGAGGAACAGGGAACGCTTCACCACCGGATTCAGGAACAGGCGCACCAGCAGTTCCAGCACCAGGCCCACGCCCGTCAGCCGTGTCCACCAGCGCAGCGCCAGATGATGCTGCTGCACCTTCGGATGCTCCGGCGCCAGTGGTTTCTCAACCTGCCGCAAACTGAGCAGATGGCTTTCATGACCGGCCTCGGCGAAGGCATCAGCCAGATTCACCGCCACCCGTTCCATGCCCCCCATCTTCAGCGAGCGGACCACCACCAGCGTACGCATCAGGGGGTCACCTTCGGCTTCAGGGAGGGAAAGACACGTTGGCCGGTCTCCCGCTGCCAGCGCCAGATATGGGTGACAAGGCCCCCGACCACCAGGTTATGGACATAGACGCCCGTCCCGAAGGAGTTATAGGACTCGAACTGGTTGACCACCATCCAGTAGACGAAGAAGGTGGCGCCGAACAGCGCCACGTCGTTGGGCATCACGCCGCTCCGCCAGGCCAGCCAGGTTCCTCGGCCGATCCACGCCGCCAGGGCAGCGATCACCAGCACGCCAAGCAGGCCATAGGCCACCCACACCTCGAGCAGGTAGTTATGCAGGTGGCCAAACCGCTCCTTCACCTCTTCGGGAAGCCATGCAGTATGATCCATCACCAGGGAACGCCCCTCACTGCCCCACCCGACCAGAGGGCGCTCGGCGATCCACTCCAGGGCCGCGCGCCAGCTATGGATGCGAATACCGATGCTGGTGTAAGGCACAGCGCCGAAGTCACCCTGGAGAATCTCCCTCACTACCGAGCTTTCGTGAGACAGACGCTCGGAGAACGTCCCCTGGAAGACAACAGCCAGCGCAATCATGGTCACCAGCAGGCCGACGGCAGCAAGCATCAACGGCCTGACCAGATACGCTCTCTTGACGCGCGAGCACGTTAGGACCCAAACCAGCCACAGCCCCCCCGCCGCCAGCATCGCCAGCACCAGGGCCAGCCAGACGGCCCGTGTCTGGCCGATGGCAATGCCCACCAGGCACAAACAGATCAGCAGCACAGGCACCGCTAACCGCCATGGCACCCACCGACCGCCGATACGCCCAAAGCGAGGGGTAAAAACCACCAGGCCCAGCAGTGCCACACCGAACAACATGGAACCATGCTGCAGGTTACGGATGCCGAAACCGACGCGCTCCCCCTGTAGCCCGGCCCACCACTCCTGAAGCCCGTTGCCATGAGTGAAGGAGGCGACAAGGTACCCGACCAGGGCCAGCGACCATACCAGCAGGGTGTTGCGGGTACTGCCACCCAGCCACCAGGCCACCGCCATGAAGATGAACACCTTGGCGAGGCGATCCAGCTTGGGGTTGCCCCCCACCCACTCGGGGTGATGCCACATCCCCAGTCCCCAGGAGAGCGTCTGGACGAGCAGCGCGGCGAGGAGCAGCCACATCGGCCCGCTGCTCCGGAGGCCGGTGCCATACCCCAGCACCATCCCCAGGCCGAGCAGTGCGCAAAGGGTTTCTGCCGGGCTTCCCACCGACGGCCAGAGGATGCCGAAGCCGGCGTACAGCACAAGCGCCATAACGCCAGGCCACCAAAGGATCGCTGGGCCCTTCCAAGCCGGTTTACTCTCCCAGTGTTCACCGAACCTCATACCGAGCCAGCCCACTCGCCGGCACGGCTCGCTACCCGCCCGTCAATATGCATTCGGCCCTCTGAATCCCTTGATGATGGTTAACGCGATGATCCGAAGGTCCAGCCAGATGGACCAGTTATCGATATACCAGAGGTCGTGCTCGACACGCTTCTCCATCTTCTCGACGGTCTCCGTGGCGCCACGAAAGCCATTGACCTGGGCCCACCCCGTGATTCCCGGCTTGACCTTGTGGCGCTTCATGTAGGATTCCACCAGTTCCTTGTAGTAATCGTTGTGCACCAGGGCATGGGGGCGTGGCCCCACGATGGACATACGCCCTTGAAGCACGTTGTAGAACTGGGGCAACTCATCCAGCGAGGTACTCCTGAGGAAGGAACCGAACGGCGTAATCCGCGGGTCCCCGCGGGTCGCCTGAGTGACCTGCCCACTCTTCTCGTCATGAATTTCCATGGAACGAAACTTGTATACCTTGAAATGCTTTCCATTCACGCCCATACGATACTGCTTGAAAAGCACAGGGCCTGGAGACTGCATCTTCAGCAGGACGGCAATGATAATGCAGACTGGAAGAGAGATGGCAAAGAAGATAAAACCGAGGACCAGGTCCTCAAGGCGCTTGATGATTCGGGCCATGCCATCGATGGGTGTCACGCTGAGGTCGATGGAAAGGCGACCTGCCACTTCACTCATTTGATGGTTGAGCAGACGCATGTCCTGAAAATCCGGAATGAAACGAATCTCGGCGGTCAGGTCACGTAACGCAAAAAGGATGGAGCGAACAACATTCCCCATCTCGAGGGGAACACATATCCACACTTCCCTTGCCCCACTTCGAGAGATACGCTGACTCAATCCCTGCAGTGTTGATGTATCGGGGTTGTGGGAAAGTCGCGCCACCCCGGCAATGGAGTAGCCCTCTGCTGGAGAGGCCCGCATGCCCCTCGCCACCCGAATCAGCTGGTCTCCGGGACCTATCATGAAGACGGGGCGGCGCGCCAAGCCACGCCGCCTGGCTTGGCGCAGCAGGAACTGGGCGAGGATTCTCGCGCCACCGGAAATGGCAAATGAAATCAGCAGCGTGAAGCCGACCCAGAGACGAGAATAACGATCCGCAGCGTGGGCGAAATAGATGATGGACGCGGCGAGAATGGCCACCACCATCCAGACCAGCAACAGCTTGCCCAGCAGGGTTGATATCCTGGTAATCCGCCAGCGTGTGTAGGCCCCCTGCATGATGTTCAGCAAGATGACCAGAAGCACCATGATGGCAATCGCGAGATTGTAACGCTCATGAAGCTCGACGGTGCCGAAGCGCATCCAATACGCGACTACCCCGGCGAAGACCAGGGCCAGTGCATCAACAACGGGAACAACGAGCTTGGCAGGGTAGCGTTCGGAAAAAGCGATGGAGGACTTGCTCATATTACCTGACTTTTCTCAGCACGAGCTTTCTGGGCATGAACAGGAAGAAATATACACATTACCTATCGGCAAGTTCGGCTATGTCATCTGCCATCTCTGCCATGATGCGATCACGCCGAAACTGCTCGACAAAAGCGTCGCGTGGCTTGTCTGATATCACCAGCTTTCGAAAGGCCGATACGGCGGCCTCTGGGTCGCATGGCTCAAAGACACTGGCATTGTCGATATGTTGCGCACAGAAGTCCGCAGGGAAGGCCCTGACCCCGGCCAGTATCGGCTTGCCCGTCGCGGCATACTCGAACAGCTTGGACGGGATGACGCGGGAAAAACAGTCCATGTCATTCAGGTGAAGGAACAGCACATCGGCCTTGTGGTACTCGTCGATCAGCCGATCACGCTCGACGGGCGCCCTGATCTCCACACTCGTGGTGCCCAGTTCGCGAAGCCTGGTCTCCAGCGCCTGCCTGCGCCCCCCATCCCCGATCAAGACGAAGCTGGCCTCTTTTTCGAGCCGCTTGGCCAACTCTGGAAGAATGCGTTCCAGCCCCTGGCATTGCCCGATATTGCCCGCATAGAGGATTCTCAAGCGGCGCGGGCCAGGGTGCGGGGAGTCAGCGGATCCGTCAGCTCGATCTTGCGCTCCGCCCTGTTCTGCGAAGGCATCGATGAAGAGTCGATCCACCCCGTTACTGTGCCAGGAGAACACCTGGCGAGGAAAACGCGGCCGATAGTATGGCTCGAACCCCCTGGAGACGAGATTGACCCGGATGGCACGCTTGACCGCCCAGCGCTCGAGGGCGGAAAAGAAGGGGATCCCCAACCAGCGAGTCCCAACCGGCAACAGGAACGGCAGGTTCTCGACGAAGATATCGCGAATATCCAGGTAGAGCCTGGCCGAGCATTTCCTGGCGATATAGGCACCTAGCACGGCCGTCATCAGGCGTGACGACGTGGCCATGACCAGGTCATAGCCCTTGCCATGGATCGATCGCCTGACCTGCCGGGCATAGGACGCAAAGGCACGCGACTGATCCAGCATCCCGCTTTGATGACTGGGCAGCGCCAGGCGGCGCACCGTCAAGCGCCCCGTGTCATCTTTTTCAACCTCTGGGGCTTGTGTCGAATAGCCGGCATAGCGGTTGGGCGCCGTGGTCAGCACCTCCAGATGCGCGTTGGCTGGAAGCCGCTCCAGCAGCGCCTGGACCAGCGCATGGCTGCGGAAGGAGCCAGCCCCCAGGTCCGGCGGGTAATAGAAGGTAAGAAGCAATAGCCGAGGTCCGCTCATCTAGCAGCAGGCTCCTGAGTGGCCTCATTACCCAGCACGCGGTGGTAAAGCTCCAGCAAGGACGCCTCCTGTGTTTCCCAGTTGAGCGATTGCGCCGCCTTCTCTGCATTGGCCCGGTAACGCTTGCGCATCCCAGGGCCCTGCACCAGTGTACGGATGGCATCCGCCAGGGCCTCGGTATCGCCAGGAGGCACCAGCAAGCCAAGGTCGTGATGTCGCACCACCTTGCTGATCTCGGGCAACTGACTGGCCACCACCGGCAGACCGGCGATCACGTACTCGAACAGCTTGTTGGAATCGGTGGTGAAGTGGTTCAGGCAGGTATTCTCGATGGGCTGCACGCCAATATCCGCCGAAGCCGTGTAGGACGGAAGCTCAGCGAGTGGCACGGTAGAAATGAAATGGACACGATCGGTAAGTCCTAGATCCGCGGCCAGCTGATGCAATTCAGCCGTCTGACGCCCTCCCCCAATGAAGACGAAATACGCTTCCGGCACCTGTTTGGCGACCTCCACCAGCCTCGGAAGCCCCCTGCCTGGCTGTAGCCCGCCTTGATACAGCACGATGGGCCAGGGTTCGCTCAAACCAAGCTCCTCGCGAATGCGATTCGAGCCCTCCACCTTTACGAGGCGCGGGCGATTCTGCAGAACGAGGGGTCGCGGAATGCCATAAGCACGCGCGAAAAACTTGGCACGGGCGTCTGTGGTGGTGATAGTGCCGGCCGCCTTAGGCATAAGCTTCTTTTCGATCCACCCCACCAAGCCGCGAAAAGCCTTGTAGCCCTCACGGTCGGTACTGATCTCGTGAGCATCGTAAACCAGCGGCACCCGAGCCAGCTTGGCCGCCAGCCATGCCGTAGGCAACACGTTCACATCATGGGCATGGATCACAGCAGGCCGAGAGCGCAGCAACTGAATGGCGAGCCCCGCATGCGTCCATAACCTGGCAACCAGCTTCAGCAATTGCCTTGTCAACGTTTCCGGCGGCGGTGTTGTCGGCTTTTGCGGTTGCGGAGTCTTATCTTCCCGACTGGCAGCAGTATTCTTGCTAGCATCTATGTGTTTACGCTTACGTAACTTCCAAAGGGGGCTTCTGGCCACTCGCACGACCTTTACCCCGCCGTCGAGGGTTTCTCTCGCTTGCGTCACTCCCGGCGTGTGTAGTGCATGAACCACGACCTGATGCCCAGTTGCCTGGAGAGTTTGTGCTTCTTTTAATACCCGTGCATCGTTGACAAACTCGTTCCAGACGATCATGCAGATAGTAGGCAAGTTGTCACCCTCATCTTGATATTTTATAACATAGTTGCTGACGAAGTTTTGATAGCGCCTTCCCGCAAGCACTCCAGAATCCGGGGCACCAACTTCAAAGCTGAAGCGAACTGCTGTCGCACACACAGCTTTTCGAGGGTAAATACTAATGCGGCAAGGTGAACATCTTCCTCTATTACACCTTTCAACTCTCTTCTTTTCTCTTGTGCTTCAGTCAATGCAACACCTAACATTTGGAGCTCTCTCTTATGAACTGGCCAGCCAGCTCCGGCTGGTTCCAGACTCCAGCGACCCCAGTGGATCGAAATGAATTCGCCATCCGCCCTTTGAAGAGTCGTCCCTGGCACCAAATCTGGGTTAACGATAGTTAGAGGCAATTGCTGTAAGCGCTGTATCACTTCATTACTATGCTGGGAAAAAGATTTCACCTGGTATAAATCTTCATCTGTCAGCATTTCCGCTACCGTTTCCAGACGCTCCAACAAGTTCCTGTCGATACGTTGCCATAAGGGTGGCCTTGAACGCTTGAACCTGGATACAAGATTTTCTGCAGGCTCCATAGCCAACAAACAAGACATAACATGAAACCTTGCATCAATAATTTGTTTAGGAGGTACTTTTCTTGCCGAGCACCATTGCATCACAAGACAATGAAGTCCTTGCACCTCTTCCACGCTAAGCAACTCAAATGTAGGCAACTGAGATACTTCTGCAAGCAATGTCGCCTCATGCTTAGCTAGTGAGGAACGATTAGAATTGAACACTTTGACAAGAAATTCATCGTGCGTATTTTTTTGGTCATCGAACACTTCGACTCTTAAGGCTGATACATCAGGAATTCCTAACTGGTACCAATGGACAGATACATCCTTGATCGGATGGTTTGTGATACTTTTTACTATCTCACAAATCCACTGAGAACGTTGGGGCGACTGGTGCAGAGCCCAAAAGTTGGTCTCGTGCCTTTTTGTCTCACTTACCAACACGTGCCCGTGAAAAAATAAAGCATTCAGTTTCAGACGTTGGCTATAAAGGGCATTCAAATCATTTACCAAACCATTAAGACGTGAAAAACCTTGTCGCATCAGTATCAGAGATATGATAGCAACAAGTAATCCTGGCGGGGTCGCCAACAGAAACTGACCAAGCATGAAGGCAAATGAAAACAGAAATCCTATACTAGTAGTGGTACTCACAACCGAGCCTGGCGATTTTTCCAAAGATGCTTTTACCTCACCGCCTCTTTGATAGAGCAAAACCAGGACGCTAGAACTCAGCACGATATATCCGAGTAACACCATCAACAAATCGGGGTATATCAAGAAAAGAACCGTGGAAACCAGTAGCAGAAAGACGATACTGGCCAGACTCCGAGCATAGCGTTGATATCCCCGGCCAGCCACATCCTCCTGATTTTCGAAGAGTGGCATCTTGTGGCTTTTTAACAACAACATATTTGCGCCGTGACGAGAACCATAATAAATGACTTTTTCCGCCACAAAATACACAAGATAAAAACCGAAAGCTGCTAACCCAAGAACTACAACTAGTATATCACGATCATAATCAGCAAAGAAGGATGGAAAATAACGCGGAATCCCATCCGAACCCAGCAACATAATGATCTTCAAAGGTAGCAAAAAAGCCAGCAGTATGGAGAACTGCGAAACCAGGGTCGCAAGGACGACTATGAGGGTATCGGTTGGCACAACCCTAACAAACTTCTTGCCAATAGAATAAAACCAACGCAAAATAGTCAGAACATTGTTAAACAATGCAGCAAGCTCCCAGATATTATAGGATACCTTGAGATACCCGTCCCTTTAAAAAAATAAAATAAGCCCAGTTCTCGATGAATCCAACCAGGACATACACAATAGCCAATGATGCGTGGCTGACACGTCCTTTTGATCACCGAACCAGCAGGTAAGCGTTGCCGGAGCCACATGAAGTGTATGATTTTGGGCAAGTACGGAACAGCTCGAGATCGTTTAAATATCTCATCAATTCACGACCGCCAGACATTATCAACTGACCGTAAGCAGTATAGATAATAAGGTGGAGTTCTTTCGAAAGCCGACTAGAATCCTGCTACATATCGTTCATAACCAGGCGTCTTGATGCCATGAAAAAGAAGATCTTTGCCATGACCAGCAGCTGATTTCTTATTGGCCGCTGTAAAGAAAACATGCGTCAACACATGCCGCATAGCATTTCAGGATGCGTCGAGCCTCCTGCCCTTCCGCTCAGAGTAGTGGTCAAAAACGTCATCCACGCCATCCAGGAGAGAGAAGTACCTCGCAATGGTTTTGGCATGCATTTCTTCCTGAATGGCAATTCGGGGGTGCTCGTTCAGCAAATCCTTCATCATGCGTGTACCATAGCGTGAGGCGCCACAGATGATGATCGGTAAGATCTTATCGAAATCTCATGCCGCATCCAAAAAAATTACTATTCATCGTATTGTCACTGATCAGTTAAAATTTAATAGACGATAGAACAGAATTGATCATAGCAAGGGTATCACTTTTACCGGGCGGTGAGTGGCCGGAAAGCTCATCTTCATAATAAACAATATTGAGGGAGCTGTACCCTTTATAGATGTCGAGAACTTGATATTCTTTGCACAGATCGGGCTCTATTGACTTAAGATAAGGCGATAGATGCTTCTGCACATGCTTAACATCATACCGATTCTGAAATATAAAGACCGGAGACCGCCTAGACGAGAACTCATTACTAACTTCCAAACGATCTTGATACTTATTCAAAATCTCAACGTGACTCATACCTGAATAAACATAATCGATCATCGCCTGGTAATGAAGCTTACTGTAGTTAAACAAGTAAATTTGAGGATTGATCGCCACCACTGGGCTTTCCGGGAAGAGATTTGCACATTTCAGCGATACAAATCCACCGGCAGAAGAACCGAATAAAATCAAATTTTCCTGCTTGATGGAAAGTTGATCAAGAACATACTGTAGCAAAGTGTGGAGACGCTCGATTCCGTAGGCTTCTTCCTTATTCTGGAACCACCCAATACTAAGACTGTTGCTATCATTGATCGTAGGATCGGAAAAACAAATAACACTTTCTTCGAATTCATTGCTCCAGGTAAACCGTTGGTAATCCACACTCCCTTTACTTCGATTAGTCGCACCTGGAAACATAACAATTAGTTTTTCACTATCTTTGATATTCGCATAGAAGTTGAAGCAAACACCTTCAAGATATACACGATATGTAGACTTGCCTTTTTTGAACTTTATCTCATCTAGTGAAAATGCACTTTGATGTTTTGTGCCTGGTATTGGAACAGGTGCCGCAACATTACCAGCCGATAGCTTTTTCAGATCCACATCAGCGTTGATGTTTTTTTTTGCATGCAACAATGCTTCTTCACGTGCACTCGAGTCCAGAGACAATACGGTAACTACAGTCTCATCCCTACCGAAGCCCGAAAACCCTACAGCATAGGCAGCTTCATACTTGTAGTCCTTTTCGCAGATGTACCCCTGCATACTATCCTCATCTCCCTTATGGAGCCTTATGGAAACATCCGCATGAGTACAATCTATGAATAACAACCCTCTATTATTTCGGGAAAAGATCAGGGAATTTTCGATCATCCGAACAAGCTTAAAGTCTTTTTCGAGATGAAACCATTGAGTAAAGCTACGAGCTCTTACAAAGTCTAGCTTATCGCAAACGATCAACCATCTTCCAGGCTTGAATATCAAGCGGCGATGGTGTTTAATGGCAGGAAAATCAAGGCCCGCGCAAAGCTCAAACAGGTCATTACCCAACGCTTTTACATGTTCGATTGCTGAACCATAAGGCTTCAGCTTTATAATATCGAACCCTTCTATTTCCACGCTATTGTGGGCGCGTGAGCTGAGGAAATAGTTTCTATACTTATCACTTCGGTAGCCATATTTTCCACTATCACAAATTATCCTGGCGCCTTGATCGAACCAGTCAAATGACAGGCAATCTCGATGTTTATGCGCCTTGCTGTGGTACATGCCCGTCATAAAGAGCATTGATGCCTTGTTGGCTTCAGTGCGCCAAGCAGACCGTACACCGCAGTAACCACTCGAGTTAAAGTCACTCATCACTACATCCGCATCACTATCTAGATCAAACGATACAGATGTTTGTTCGGTAAGAATGGAGTCCCCAATACAAATAGGACGTTTCAAGGGGTCCACCAACCATTTTTTTGCATTGATTGCATGTTCAACACGCTTGATCAACTCAGGGCGTGAATCGTACCAACCAGATGCAATTATGGCCTCGAAAGTATCCGTAGCGTAAAAATGGTAATGGGGAGAGTGCTCAAGGTGAATGCCACTTTTATCATACTGCGAGTCAATCAGGTCCTCCATTTTTTTAAGGCCGTATGCCATAATGCTATCTGAGTTATCGTGCTCTATAACCTGAAGCAACGACATCAGACCTTGAATCTGAAATAAGCCATGGTTATTCAAGCTAAACGCTTTTTCAGTACTCAAGTTTGCAACATGCTTCTTTGCAAGCTTATACAATTGATCACGCTCAGCATGCTCAAGCCTAATACCAAAATATTCGATGCGGTTTATAAAAAACGCGATAACTAACGCACGAAAACCAACCGACATATCATACCATGCGTAGCTAACGGGCATACGTGTAGTCACCACATCGTCAGGATCATCCCCATATGAGCCCCACCAGTCCTGAGCAATCTCCAGAAAGTAAGAAACGATCATGTCCTTTCGTGGATAATCATCAAAAAAATTCATGATCGGATGAAACCCCGCCCACCCCTGAAGT
Organism: Halomonas sp. CKK8; assembly: GCF_029625235.1. Lineage (NCBI taxonomy): Bacteria > Pseudomonadati > Pseudomonadota > Gammaproteobacteria > Oceanospirillales > Halomonadaceae > Halomonas > Halomonas sp. CKK8. The sequence goes on from NZ_CP121193.1 coordinate 2,133,244, forward strand.
TGCATCCTCCAATTTCTATCTTCGTTAAAATTATTCGCTTCCCAATCTATCGGAGGAACCAGTGAAACTGGCTCACAATCCTTGCGCGGCTTGAAGAGGCGTTCGCTAACAACCAGATCTGCTTTATCGTCGTAGTATCCGCTTGGAAAAATACGATGCAAGAAACTTTTAATGGGTATTAGAGCCAACGAATTATTAGAGAGAAAATTACCATTTTTGCACAACATAAATAGCCACCACCATTTCCTTTAACGTTGGCGATCAGGCATCTAGACTGCGATAAATATCGCCGACCTTTCGTGCTGACACTTTCCAATCCCGTTCTTGGCATACCCATTCATACGCCGTCTGTCCAAGACGTGAGCGTAACTTTTTATCTGAAATCAGCATTTTCAGCACGTTCGCTAGACTGTCGACGTTGCCCTTTTCAAAGACAAGGCCAGTTTCACCATCTGCCACTATCTCCGTCAAAGCTGCACAGCTCGACACCACAACCGCCTTTCCGCTCGCCATTGATTCAAAAGGCTTCAGAGGCGATACCGCTTCACAAACCAAAAAAGGTTTGCGAGGGAATGGGGTAATATCGACGAGCGAGTAATAGCGACGGACCTCTGAATGCGGGACACGGCCAGTGCATATGACCATATCATCGAGCTGTAGCTCCTTCACAAGACCTTGTAGGACTTGCAGGAACCCACCATCTCCAACGAGAAGCATCTTGAAGTTTCGCAGGCCACCTTCCTGCAGCTCTTTTAACGCATGGATCAGATCATCAAGGCCTTCGTAATTTACAATGGATCCTATGTATCCGATGACCACATCATCCTCTTGGATACCCAATTCGGCGGCTAACATCTGGTCCCGTGGTTCAAAGGGGATAAACTGCTCGGTATGCACACAGTTTGGGACTACAGTAATTTTACTTTCGTCTACGCCTCGAGAGACCATAAGGTCTTTAAGCGCATGGGTAATGGTAATGACTGCATCGGCATTATTGCAGGCCTCAGCCTCCATCTTTGCCATAAACTTGAACTGATCAGTTGTTTCCCAGTCCCTTTGCCGGGACATTCTTGTAATCTCCCATAGCCCGCGCACTTCATAAACAGATTTAATGCCCAACCTTTTTGAGGCTTCAATCGCTGCGAAACCGTTCGGATAATTCGAAGCAGCATGTATAATCTTAGCCTGATGCTGTATGGCGTGCTCCACGAGCTGTTCTGCATATAAGGAAATATATTCAGTTAATGTAAGGCTACTCTTCCTCGTTGCTTGACTGCATCTCAGATAGTGAACCTCATCGATTATATCAACTTCAGGGATAGTACTGGGAAGTTTAAAGCTGATGTGCTTCTTATGATCTGAAGGATAACCTGGTCTGGAAACACCACAGACAGTATACTCTGACTCTTTGTTTATTCCTTTTAGTAAGCCATGCGTGCGCGTCGCGTAACCACCTGAATTATAGGGTAACGAATTGTGCAGCAAGTAGAGCACTTCATTCTTAGCCTCATATGGCCTTATTTTACCTGCTTCACTGAAAGAAAAGCCCTTTTCCATCGTCTTGATTTCATCTTGAATGCGATGAGAAGAGAAATTCCAACCCGTAAGGTTATGCTGCTGTACTTCTTCTATAAATTCCACCAAGTCGTACATATGCCCCGCCTTGGTAAGCGCATGCTTTATTTCCATAGCGGTATCTAGAGAAGGCTCGTGGCGAAACAGTATTTTTCCTAAAGCTATCTCTGCTTGCGTGCTGACTCCGGTAAAATACTCTATACTCTTCTTCAAAATCAGAGATTTCTCTCTGTCTGAAATATTTTTCCCCAACATGCAGTCTATATTATAGATGTCTAAATCACCAAGTTGGTATATATTTTTTTCTACCTCTGCGATTATTTCAGACAACCTTTCTTGATAACTAATATTTTGACACTCTACTGATGCGCCGGCCTTTAGATACACATCAGAACCTTTGAAACTCATTATAGCGATGCGGACACGCACCGCATTTCTTGGAATCGGTGCCAGCAGATGAAAAACTTCAATCTGCGGAGATGCACTTAAGTATTTATATGCTCCATGCTTCTCCGATAACTTCATGTCATACAGTGGCTCACTCTCGGAGACATCAACGTTTCGTTTATCGAAAAATTTTACTGATATGACAGCTGCTTTCTCGATCAAGCTTACAGGAGAGTATAAGTTGCCTGAAACATAAATCGTTGTTGCCTTTTTTTTTATACTTATATCAGCGACTGCTTTTTCGGATACCAGATGCTTGTCATGATAATTGACAAAGACTCTTTTTTTCCTCTTTTTGAATTCCTTGTACAGCCTTCGCTTTATCCGAAAAAGCAGCATATTCATATATCAGGCCCTGTTCCAGTAAACCGAAAACCACGCCGCATATCCCGGAGTGGTTCATGGCTATCAGTGTGCAGTGTATTGAAAAGTGATTAGCAATCAAGAACGTGTAGCAAGCATCTTAGGATGCTGAGTGAAGAGCGGATTTTATTAGTAATTTTTAGTAATCTATCGCTTGTTTAGCCTCGATAATTTTATAAGGCACCTTCCGGCGGCGCTCATGGGCAACGCGAGATCATCGAAAAAAGCGATCCAGCATTTCACAAAGTCTAACGCAGCATTCGATTTCGTCTTCAATCAGCCAGTCGACTACCAGATTCCACGTGTGTCCAGCACCACCTTCTCTTTCAGTAGCTCAGCGCCCACCCCTTTAAAGTCTCGATGGTCCACCAGCAGCAATAGTATATCGGCGTTTTCTATAGCTTTTCCCACAGGGTAAAGTTCTGCTTTTTGCTTCAAACTCGCCGGCAGAGATTTAATATTGGGCTCCACGATTAACATCTGCCCAGGGTGTGAGGACGCCAATTTTTCCACAATTTTTAGAGCAGGACTTTCCCGCAAGTCATCAATATCCGGCTTGAAGGCCAGACCAAAACAGGCGATGGATACATCTTTAGCCGTTTTATTCGAGTTCGCTGTGAGAAGTTTGCCAACTGCTTGATGTACCTTTTCATTGACCCACTGCGGCTTGCCATCGTTGACTTCCCTCGCGGTGCGGATCAGGCGCGCCTCATCTGGTGTCTCGCTGACGATGAACCAGGGGTCCACGGCGATGCAGTGGCCGCCAACTCCTGGGCCAGGCTGAAGGATGTTGACCCGCGGATGACGATTGGCCAGGCGAATCAGCTCCCACACACTGATGTCGATCTTGTCGCAGATGATGGAAAGCTCATTGGCGAAGGCGATGTTCACGTCGCGAAAGCTGTTCTCGGTGAGCTTGGCCATCTCGGCGGTGCGAGCCGTGGTGGTGATGCACTCCCCCTCTACGAAGATCTGATAGAGCGCCGTGGCCGCCGCGGAGCACTTGGCGGTCATGCCGCCGATCACACGGTCGTTCTCCACCAGCTCACGCACCACATGGCCGGGCAGCACACGCTCGGGGCAATGGGCGATACGGATATCGGATGCTTCCCCATGGGTCTGTGGAAAGGTGAGATCGGGTCGCGCTTCGGCCATCCAGGCCGCCATCTGTTCGGTGGCACCCACCGGAGAGGTGGATTCCAGGATCACCAGGTCACCCGCCTTCAGCACCTGGGCAACGGCCTTGCTTGCCGACTCGATATAGCTCAGGTCAGGCACATGGTCATTGCCGTTCTCTGCCTTGAACGGGGTGGGAACGGCAATCAGGAAAGCATCCGCAGGCTCGGGGCGGGTCGCCGCACGCAGGTAGCCTTCCTTCACGGCGGCATGAACCACGATATCCAGTTCAGGTTCAACGATATGGATGTCACCACGGTTGATGGTATCCACCGCGTGCTGATTGATATCCACGCCGATGACCTGCTTGCGACGAGAGGCGATGACGGCGGCGGTTGGCAGGCCAATGTAACCGAGGCCGATAACGGAGATGGTGTCGTAGTTCATGGTTCCGTCCAAAGACAGGTTGAATTCAAGGAAGTCTGGAGCTGTACGGTGTCAGTACAGTCACGATACCGGAATGCTATAGCGTGCTGGCCAGGATCTCGCGAATGCGGCTGCAGGCCTTGCCATCCCCGTAGGGGTTATGGGCATAGCTCATGGCCTCGTAGGCGGCGGTATCCGTCAGCAGGGTATCCATCTCACCGACGATCCGCGCCACATCGGTGCCTACCAGCTTGACGGTGCCGGCATCCACGGCTTCCGGCCGCTCGGTGGTATCCCGCATCACCAGCACGGGCTTTCCGAGGGACGGAGCCTCTTCCTGGATGCCACCGGAATCGGTGAGGATCAGGTGGGCTCGATTCATCAGGTAGACGAACGGCAGGTAGTCAAGCGGCTCGATCAGGTGCACGTTGTCGATGTCCGAGAGCAGCCGCTTGACCGGCTCGAGGACGTTGGGGTTCAAGTGCACGGGGTAGACGATCTGTGTATCGGGGTGCGCGGCGGCCGTATCGTGAAGCGCCCGGCAGATCCGCTCGAAGCCGCCACCGAAGCTCTCGCGCCGGTGCCCTGTCACCAGGATCAACTTGCGGTTGGCGTCCAGGAAGTCGAACTGCTCGGCGAACTGCTGCTGGAATCGTTCGCTATCCTCGAGTTTTTGCACAACCTCCAGCAGCGCGTCGATAACGGTGTTTCCGGTGACATGGACCTTGTCCGGTGCGATGCCCTCTTCCAGAAGGTTACGGCTGGAGCGCTCGGTAGGCGCGAAATGCAACTCTGCCAGGGCACCGGTCAATTTGCGGTTGGCCTCTTCCGGCCAGGGGGAGTAGATGTTGCCGGTACGCAGGCCGGCTTCCACATGGCCCACAGGGATCTGCTGATAATAGGCGGCCAGGGTGGTGGCAAAGGTGGTTGCGGTATCGCCATGTACCAGCACGATATCCGGCTTGACCTCGGCCAACACGCCTTTCATGCCTTGCAGGATCGACGTGGTCACGTCGGTGAGATCCTGTCCCGGTTTCATGATGTTGAGATCGTGATCGGGTGTCAGTTCGAACAGATCCAGCACCTGATCCAGCATCTCGCGATGCTGACCGGTCACGCAGACCTGCGCATCGAAGCGCTCATCGGCAGCAAGGGACAGGGCAAGGGGCGCCATCTTGATGGCTTCGGGGCGGGTACCGAACACGCAGAGGGTCTTGATGGGCATAGGAATAGGGTTTTTCGTAGGTTGAAAACGCAGGAGTAACCGGTCTGCAGCCTTACTCGACGGTTACCGATTTGGCGAGATTACGCGGCTTGTCCACGTCGGTGCCCTTGACCAGGGCCACATGGTAGGAGAGCAGTTGGAGAGGCACGCTGAAGAGGATGGGCGCCACACTATCGCTGACCTTGGGCAGTTTCAGGTTATGGAAACCTTCGCCGTCTTCCAGACCAGCATCCTCGCAGATGAAGTTGATCAGCTGTCCCCCGCGAGCGCGAACTTCCTGTAGGTTGCTCTTGAGCTTTTCCAGCAGCTCGTCGCTGGGAGCAACGGTGACCACGGGCATGTCATCGTCCACCAAGGCTAGGGGGCCATGCTTGAGCTCTCCCGCCGCATAGGCCTCGGCATGGATATAGGAGATCTCCTTGAGTTTCAGTGCCCCTTCCATGGCCACCGGATAGTGGGGGCCACGCCCGAGAAAGAGAGTGTGATGCTTGCTGGCGAAACGAGTGGCGAGCGCAGCGATATCCGGCTCCAGGGCAAGCACCTGCTCGATCTGTGCGGGCAAGGCTGCCAGATCGGCGATCAGCTCTGCCAGCCGTTGCTCGCCTAGCCACTTTCGTCCCAGCAGAACCGTGAACCACAGCAGGGCCAACAGCTGCGTCGTGAAGGCCTTGGTGGAGGCCACACCGATCTCCGGTCCGGCATGGGTCATCAGCCGCAGGTCCGACTCGCGCACCAGGGAGCTTCCCGGCACGTTGCAGATGGCCAGGGTGGCGAGATAGCCGGCCCGTTTCGCAAAGCGCAACGCGGCCAGGGTGTCGGCCGTCTCACCGGACTGCGAGATGGTCACGAAGAGCGTGTTGTTCGGTACGACCACATGGCGATAGCGGAACTCGCTGGCGACCTCGACCGAACAGGGAAGGCCCGCCAGGCCCTCGAGCCAGTAACGGGCCACCAGGCCGGCATGATAACTGGTGCCGCAGGAGACGATCTGGACCTGCTCGACTCGATCCAGCAGGGCTTCTGCTTCCGCACCCAGGACCGAGGCCAGCAGGCGGCCCTCATCGGAGACCTTGTCCGCCAGCGTTGCCTTGAGGACACGCGGCTGCTCGTGGATTTCCTTGAGCATGAAGTGGCGATAGTCGCCCTTCTCGGCGATCTGATCGCCATGCTCGAAACGGACGATAGGGCGATCCACCTGAGCCCCCGCGGTGTCAAAAATCCGACACGCATCGCGAGAGACAAGGGCGTGGTCGCCCTCTTCCAGGTAGATGAAGCGGTCGGTTACCTGCAGCAGCGCCAGAGGATCGGAGGCGATGAAGTGCTCTTCGCTGCCCTCGCCCACCACCAGCGGGCTGCCCATGCGGGCACAGAGCAGGCTATCCGGGTGCTCGATGTGCAGGACGCCGAGCGCATAAGCCCCATGCAGACGCCCAAGCGTGGCCCGGAAGGCCGCCATGAGACGCTGAGCCGGTTCAGCAGCTTCGTTCAGTGAGTCCTGCTGATGAGTGGTGGTGGCGTAATAGTAATGGAAAAGGTGCGCCACCACCTCCGTGTCGGTGTCCGAGTGGAAGCGATAGCCTTGGGCCTCGAGCTCACGGCGCAAAGGCTCATGATTCTCGATGATGCCGTTGTGAACCACCGCCACGGAGGCATTCGACAGGTGCGGGTGGGCATTGAGCGTGCTGGGCTTGCCGTGGGTGGCCCAGCGGGTATGCGCGATGCCCAATTGTCCTTTGACCGCTCGCTGCTCGAGCAGGCTCTCCAGGGCAGCCACCTTGCCGACCTCCCGCTCACGCTGCAACTGCCCTTCCCTCAGCACGGCAATACCTGCTGAGTCGTAACCGCGATACTCGAGCCGGTTCAGGCCTTCAAGCAGGATGGGGGTAACATTGCGCAGGCTAGCCGCGCCGACGATTCCACACATGTCAGTCCATTGAGTCGAGTAGCCGAAACGGGCACGCTACCGCCCGAGGATTGAACCGGACGTATTCCCATGCCCTGAAGAAACAATGATATTGCCCGGGATCCTGCTCCTGCGCAGACATCCGTTGGTGGACGCATTATTCTACGCAACTGCACAGAGTGGCTCCACGCTGAGCGCAGAGCCCGCACTGCGCACCATAGCTAGAAGCTAAGAAAAATTGGCTTGCGAAGGATACAGCCCGCCCGTCCCGCCCACAACGGTGGGGCAGCATGAACGTTCTCAGAAGCGGCCCCCAACAAGGGCGAGGGGAGCGGGGGTAGCGGGCCCGCGGCATATACCGGTCATCGCTGTGCAAGAAGAAACGCTCTGCCTATCGCCGTGCAAGCACGGCTCCAACAAGAACCAGTACGGGCACATGGAAGCGGTGCCTGCACCACGAGGTTAGATGCCCCCCAACCGACGAGATCGCCTACACGTAGCGGCCGCGTTCTCGTACGAAGGCGTTCGGCACGATAGCGTACCATCAAGGCAGATCCAGGGAGGGATTGCCCATGAGACCCATCACGCTAGACGTCGACCCCCAGGGCCGGCGCATCCTGTCCTGCACCTGCGGCACCATCGAGATCGCCCGGGCCAATGACTGGCAGGAGTTCACGCTCGAGGCGGTCGACAATGACCTGACCGTGGTCACCTGCGCCACTTGCGAACGGTATACGCGACTGGGTCGCCTGGACGCGGAGCCGGAAACCCCTCAGTCCATCTGGTGATCGGCCCCCAGGGCCACCTCCACCTCCCTGCCCGCCTCCCTTGCCCACTCTTCGATCCTCGCCTTGAAGGCGAGCTGGGCGTCGTGCTCGCCGTGCACCAGGCGCACATGGTGCGGCGGGTGACGCATGCGGCGGATAAAGGCGAGCAGGTTGTGCTGGTCGGCATGGGCAGAGTAGCCGCTGACGGTCTCGATGTGGGCGCGGATGTCGATGCGCTCGCCGTCGAGGGCTACCCAGCCGCCACGCGGGCCGTAACGCTGGATATCGCGCCCCGGGGTGCCGGCCCCCTGGTAGCCGATGAACACCACGGCGTGGCGCGGGTCACCCAGCATGCGCTTGAGGTAGTTGACCACCCGCCCGCCGGTGACCATGCCGCTGGCGGCGATCACCACCGCCGGGCGGTGGGTGCGGGCCAGGTAGTCTACCGTCTGCTCGTGCTCGGCGTGGTCATTCACGGTGTAGAGGTTGTCGAAGCTCAGCGGATGGCGGCCGCTGCGCAGCCGGTGGTGGGCCTCGGCGTCCCACCAGGGCCTGAGCTCACGATAGACCTCGGTGAAGCGCGCGGCCAGCGGCGAGTCGACGATGATCTCGAGCTCGCGCCAGCGCGGGTCGGTGGCGCCATGGGTCAGCCCCTCGAGCTCGTAGAGCAGCTCTTGGGTGCGGCCGATGCTGAAGGCGGGGATCACCACGCTGCCGGCGTTCTCAAGGGCCCGGTCGATGGCGCCCTTGAGCCGCGCCCGTCGGGTGGTGCGATCCTCGTGGGTGCGGTCGCCGTAGGTGCTCTCGATCACCAGGGTATCGGCTCGGTACGGCGGCCTCGGCGCCGGCAGCAGCGGCGCGTAAGGCGCCCCGAGATCGCCGGAGAACACCGTGCGGTGGGCCTCGCCCGTGGCGCGGTCGCGCGTATCCACCTCCACATAGGCCGAGCCGAGGATATGTCCGGCGCGCTGCAGCTTGACGCGGATACGGTGGCGATCGTCATCGATAACGGTATACCACTGCCGGTAGTCCAGCGGCACCAGCCGCCCTTCCACCTCGGCCAGGAAGCGCTCGATCAGCGCCCGATCGCGGGTGAAGCCGATCTTCAGCGCATCCTCGATCACCAGTGGCAGCAGCCGCGCGGAGGGCACCGAGCAGAGGATCGGCCCGCGGTAGCCCGCCGCCAGCAGATAGGGCAGCCGGCCGATATGGTCGATATGCACATGGGTGACTACCAGCGCCAGCACGTCGTCCACCGGGAAGCGCACCCGGTGCTGCTCGAGGCTGTCGAGGTGGTCGGCGTCCTGGCCCTGGAAGAGCCCGCAATCTACCAGCAGCGCGCGGTCCTCGCTCACCTGCAGGCGGTGACAGCTGCCGGTGACGCCCTCGGCGGCGCCATGGTGAACAATCCGTGGGGTCTGCATCCGGGTGGCCTCCCTGCCCGCTATCCAATGCCTGCTATCCGATGCCTTCAGTGTAGGCAAGGGACACTGACGGGGTACGTCGCGTAAGCCCGCCCACTCACGAGGCTTCGACCTAAGTCGTAGACAAGCGTTTGACCTCGCGTATAATGGAAAACACTTTCACATATATTAGCGGGCCGCCATGGCCCGGGAGACGTCACTTGCGCCATCTGCCCTTCGCCACCATCTGGGACCACCCCCTACCCGCACGCCCGCTGCGCTCGGCTCGTCGCCGCCGCAGCACCGAGCGCTTCCTGACCATCTGGAGCCGCCCCGTGACCCGCCTGCCGAAGAAGAGTGCCCAGGCATCCCGCCACCGTCGCCTGCCGCCCTTCTACATCTAGGCTCGCTCTCTGATAGCCTGACCTCTTGCAGGGCCAGCCTATCGCTCTCTGGGGCTTGACCGCACAATGAGCCAGGAGCCTCAATGACCGCCATCCTGTTGTTAATGCACCTGCTGGGCGCCACCATCTGGACGGGCGGCCACCTGGTACTGGCGGCGACCATCCTGCCGCGGGTGCTCAGGGGCAAGGACGTGGCGGCACTCCACTGGTTCGAACAGGGCTACGAGCGGATCGGCATGCCTGCGCTGGTGGTGCAGATCGTCACCGGGCTGTGGCTGGCATGGCAGAAGCTGCCTTCCCTGGCGTTGTGGTTCTCGGCCGAGGGCGGCCCGGTGGCCCAACTGATCCAGTTCAAGCTCGCCCTGCTCGGCCTCACCGCCCTGGTGGCGGCCCACGCCCGCTTCCGCGTCATCCCGCGCCTCTCGCCCGCCACCCTGCCGCTGATGGGCTGGCATATCCTTGCCGTCACCGGGCTCTCGGTGCTGTTCGTGGTGGTGGGGCTGTCGTTTCGGGTGCGCTGGGGCCTCTGAGCGGCGGCGTGGTCGGTTAGCGTGGCCGTGCCTGCCCTTGGATATTTGCGAACTATCAAATATAGTAACACCCCGTTTACTTCCTGAAACACGGTAACGCGCTCTTCCCGGCGCGACTCCCATCGCGCCAGCCGACCCGCTGTCATCCCCGTTCCGCGGCAAGAAGCACAGGGTCTCGACCGGCGCCCCGGGGCTCAGTGGGTCAAGCGGGGCACCGGTTCAGACGATGAGGCTTCTGCACATGGAGGGTACGACGTGATCAAGCGCTGGATGCGCAAGGCACCCATTCGCTGCTGGGTCATCAAGCAGGTCGATGAGAACATGTTGCACCTGTGCGAGAGCGGCCAACTCGTCACCGAGCTCAAGCGCAAGGTGGCCGAGCGCCAGTTGGCAAAGGGAGAGTACCGGGGCGGCGTGCGGCTCGGCGATACCGGCATCGTGCTCAATAGCGCGCTGTTCGCCGCGCTGGTGCCCTGGCCAGACCTCATCCTGGATGACCACTACCAGGCCCACTGGCAGGGGCGCAGCTGGGCGGTCTCCCGTGTGCCGCAGCGCTGCTGGGCCTGGGAGGGCCGCCTGGTCGCCGAACCCCGGCCCCAGGGCAGCCTCCCCGCCTGGCAGAGCACCGAGGATGTCGCGCATGTGCGCGAGCGGGCCGATAGCTCGGAATGGCTCAGCGGGAGGGCGAGCTTTCGTCCAACCAATGCGCTGGAGGACCCGGAGAAGGATATCCGCGAGGCCATCGCCCGCAACCGCGCCCGCCAGGCGGCCAAACGCGGCGATCCCGTCAGCATGCCAAGCGGGTCTCGGCAAGACGAGATCATCTGAGCCCGTCAACACGCCCACCTGCCCATTGCGGCTGGCCTCCCGCGGGCTTGCGGCCCCTACTCCTTGCGCAGCGCATCGCGGATCTCGCGCAGCAGCAGGATATCCTCCGGCGGCGCCGTGGGTTCGGTGGGCGCCTTGGCCTGCTGGCGGCGCAGGCGATTGACGCCCTTGACCAGCAGGAAGACCGCGAAGGCCACGATCAAGAAGCTGATCACGTTGTTGACGAACACCCCGATGTTGAGGGTCACCGCCCCGGCCGCCGTCGCCTCGGCCAGGGTGGCGTAGGGTCCCTCGCCCTTGAGCACCAGGAAGATATTCGAGAAGTCGACGCCGCCCATCAGCAGCCCGAGGGGCGGCATCAACACGTCGTTCACCAGGCTCTGGACGATGGTGCCGAAGGCCCCGCCGATGATGATCCCCACCGCCATGTCCACCACGTTGCCGCGCACGGCGAATTCCTTGAACTCCCTCAGCATGCCCTGCTCTCCTCCTTGACTGGTTGATGATCGCGCCAACACCCATCGCGTCGTTTCCGGCTCTCGCAATCGCCTGAAGGCAAGCGGCGCCAACTACCAGGCCGACTTGCCGCTCACCACGCTCTCGAGGTCCATCCGCAGCGCCGCGTCGTCGGCAAGGCCCAGGTCCGCCTCGGCGCTGTCGATGCCGAAACTGGCCCGGTAGCTGCTCGGCGAGACCCCCAGTCGGCGCTGGAAGACACGGCGCAGCGTCGCGGTGGTGCCGAAGCCAGAATTGTCGACCACGGACTGCATCGACTGCTCTGAGGACTCCAGCAGCCGTCGGGCCAGGCTCAGGTGCACGTCCTCGATGTAGCGGGACAGCGTGACGCGCGTGACCGCCTTGAACCGACGCCCCAGCGAGCGCTCGCTCATCGCCGCCCATCGTGCCAGCCGTGCCAGGGAGAGGTCCGCGCGCGGATGCTCCCAGATATAGCGTTGCACCCGGCGAATGCGCGGGTCTTCCGTCGCTTCGGCCATCAGTTGCGAGCTGAACTGGGACTGACCGCCCTGGCGGCGCATGACCATGACCATGAAGCGCGCGATATCCACGGCCAGCTGGCGTCCATGGTCCGCCTCGATCACCGCCAGCGCCAGGTCGATGCCCGCCAGCATGCCCGCCGAGGTCCAGAATTTTCCCGAGTTGAGAAAGATCGCGTCGGGTGCGACCTGAGCGCTGTAGGGAGCCTCGGTGCTCAGGCGCATCGCTTCGAGCCAGTGCGTGGCGACCTGGTGCCCATGGGTGACGCCCGAGGCCAGCAGCACGGTGGAGCCGGTGCACACCGAGCCCATCCGCGCGCAGCGCGGCTCCAGCCGGCGGATCCATGACATGAGGCGCGCATCCTCCGCCGCGGCGAAGCAGCCCGGCCCTCCCGCGACGAGCAGCAGGTCGATCCGCCCGGGCAGGTCGTCGCAGCTGCAGGTCGGTTGGAGTGTCAGGAAGCCGCCGGCAACGGCCACGGCGCCGCCGTCGACCGACGCCGTGACCGGCGCATAGAGCCGACGCCCGGTCAGGAAGTTGGCCAGACCAAAGGGCTCGAGCGGGCCACAGACATCCACCGAGGCCACCTGGGGATAGATCAGCATCACCACCCGGCGCGGATGGTCGAAAGCGGCTTCCGGGGTCACAAGACAGCTCCTCCCTACGCGCGCCGCTCAGGGGGAAGACGAACATCCCCCGGCGCTCCCACGCATTGTTCATGCCCGCAAAACACGGGACGCCAGAATTAGCACGCTGGCGGCCAAGTGTGCCGCACGCACTGGAGGGATATCACGGTGCGTGCCAGCGTTTTCACAACCAAGCCTATAAACGATGGGTATCCGAGTCGACGCCTTTATGGAGCTGACGGCGCTTTTCACCTACATGCTGACGCTTGCCGCGCTGACGCTGGCGCCTGGCCCCCTGGTGGCCGTGCTGGCGGCCCGCTCCGCCAGCCGCGACCGACGCGGGGCCTGCGCCATCGCGATCGGTATCTGTACCGGCGACATCCTGGTCATTGTGACGATCTGCGCCGGCCTGGGCTTCTGGCTCCAGGCGCACCCCGAAGTCTTCACCTCCGCCCGATATGCCGGTGTCGTATGCCTGCTCTGGATGGCAGCCCGAATGTGGCGCCAAGCGGCGGGGTCGGCGGAACATTCGCTACCAGCCGCCGGGCGCGCGGCCTCGTTTCTCACGGGCCTGGCGATCTGCCTCAGCAGCCCGCAGACCCTGGTGATGTATCTCGTGCTCCTGCCGCGCGTCGCTGACCTGACCGCGATGCACCTGCAGGATGCGCTCTACTTGATCCTTGCCACCCTGGGTGCCCTGTTCGGCGTCTTTGTGTTGATCATCTGGCTGGCGGGCAGCCTGCAACGCGCCCTGCACTCCTCCAGCACCGTGCGCCTGTGGGGGCGTGGCATGTCGCTGACGGTCGCGCTGTCGGCGATCTGGCTGTTCGTGGCATGAGCCTGTTCGTGGCATGAGCCGCTTAGGGACATGATCCCCTTGCGACATGAGCAAAAACGCCCGTCTAGGCGCCACTCCGCCAGTGCCAGCAGCACCCGTAACGCCAGCGACCGGCATCGCTGCCGGCCGCAGGGTGGGTCAGGCCGGGTGGGCAACGGTGGGCTCTTCGCGATGCTCGCCCCGACGCGCCCCAGCATCCTCCGTCTGGAAGCGGCGCATATGGCCATCGCGCTCCGCGGCGATATGCCAGGAGAACGCCTCCTCCAGGCAATGCGGCGTATGGCCCCCACGCTGGCAGGCGTGCTCGAAATAACGACGCAGCGCCGGACGATACCGCGGATCCGCACACTGATCGATCAGACGCGCCGCCCGCTCGCGCGGCGCCAGGCCACGCAGGTCGGCCAGGCCGTGCTCGGTGACCACCACATCCACGTCATGCTCGGTATGGTCCACATGGCTGGCGAAGGGCACCACGCTGGAGAGGTCCCCCTCCTTGGCCACCGACTTGGTGACAAAGATCGACAGCTGGGCATTGCGCGCAAAGTCACCGGAGCCCCCGATGCCATTCATCATCCGGGTGCCGCCCACATGGGTGGAGTTGACGTTCCCGTAGATATCCACCTCCAGCGCCGTGTTGATGGCAATGATGCCCAGACGGCGCAAGATCCCTGGATGGTTGGACAGCTCCTGGGGCCTCAGGACCAGACGGTCGCGGTAGGCATCCAGGTTGCCCCATACCCGCTTGCCACGCGCTTCGGTGAGCGTGATCGAGCACCCCGAGGCAAAGTCGAGCTTGCCGGCATCCAGCAGGTCGAAGGTGGAGTCCTGCAGCACTTCGGAGTACATGGTCAGGTGGTCGAAGGGGCCCTCGGCCAGCCCGCTCATCACCGCATTGGCCATGGTCCCGATGCCCGCCTGGAGCGGCAGCAGAGAGGGCGTCAGGCGCCCTATGCTCACCTCGTCGGCAAAGAACTCGATCAGATGGTCGGCAATGCGTCGGGTATCGGCATCCGGCGGCAGCAGGGTCGAGGGGCTGTCCTTGCCGTGTGTCACCACGATGGCGGCAATCTTTCCCGGATCGATCGGAATATAGGGCGTGCCAATGCGCGAATCCGGCGCGACCACCGGAATCGGGGGACGCGTGGGCCGCATCTGCGGAATGTAGATATCGTGCAGGCCCTCCAGCTCGGCGGGCGCGTCAAGGTTCAGCTCGATGATCACCTTGTCGGCGAGAATGGCGTAGCTGGCCGAATTCCCCACCGAGGTGGTGGGCACGATGCCGCCCTCCTCGGTAATGGCGCAGGCCTCCACCACCGCCACATCGATCTCGGCGAGCTGGCGGTTGCGCAACAGCTCCACGGTCTCGGAGAGGTGCTGGTCGATGAACATGACCTCCCCCGCATTGATGGCGCGGCGCAGGGTCGCGTCAACCTGGAACGGCATGCGACGCGAGAGCACCTTGGCATCGGTGAGCAGCTTGTCCAGGTCATTGCCCAGCGAGGCGCCGGTCATCAGCGTGATCGAAAGCGGATCCTGACGGGCACGCTCGGCCAGGGCGCGCGGTACCTCTTTCGCTTCTCCCGCGCGGGTAAAGCCGCTCATGCCCACCGTCATGCCGTTCTCGATCAGGGCAGCCGCCTGCTCGGCCGAGCACAGCCTCTCCTTCCAGCCGGCCCAGCGGCAACGCGCTTCAATGCGGGGCGTGTCGAGCTTGTCCAAGGTCGTCTCCTCGTCGTGATTGGCCTGCGAGCCGAGTAAAATGCATCACGATATGATAAGACCCTTTTCCCCATTAGCAACCTAAGCATAAGTCTGATCGGGTTGATCTGGATCAAGCAATGAAGCCGCGTCACTCGCCCGTTGCCACGCCGGTGGCCGCCAGGCATCAAGGCCCTTCGCCAGATCGGGGGCATCGTGTGCTCGGAGTTCAACCGCGTCGGCCCTTATGCCCCTCGATGACAGGCGCTGTCGCCGATCTCCTACGGCAGACGGCCATCGACTGGGCAATGCTTGTCGTAGCCCTGCCGATGTCGAGGCCCTCATGACCCGCCGCGCCCGCCGGAACGGCAAAGGTTGCGCCGCCAGCCGTCACTCCTGCCCGGCGGCCTCGTACGCCTCCAGGGCCTGGGTCAGGATCTCACGCGCCTCGCTGGCATCGCCGAAGCCGTTGAGCTCGATGTCGCCCCCGTCCGGCAGGTCCTTGTAAACGCGGAAGAAGGCATTCAGGCGCTCGACCTCCATGCTCGGCAGATCCTCCATGCCATCGATATCGGCGTAGGTGGGGTCAACGTCGTCGGCGGGCACGGCGATGATCTTGTCGTCGGCTTCGCCGTCATCGACCATGCGCAGCACGCCGATCGGCTTCACCTTGATCACCGCACCGGGATAGATGGGGTCCCGGGTGATCACCAGGGCATCCAGCGGGTCGCCATCGCCGCCGGCCGAGCTGGTGATCGAGCCGTAGTTGGCCGGATAGCGCACCGGCATCGACACATAGCGATCGACGATCAGCTGGCCCTGGTCGGCATTGATCTCGTACTTGGTAAAGCCGCCGGCCGGAATCTCGTTGACCACATGGAAGGTCGTCGGCGCATTCTCGGTCTGCGGGTAATCGAACACGTTCTGGGCCTGGGCGGCGCTGCTCAGCAGGCTAGCCGCCAGCAGCGGCAGGACGATGGGCTTGATCATGAGGCTATCCTCGAGGACGGAAAGGCTGGGGTAACGCTCCCCTACCCTAGCCAGCCGGCATGACCCCTCGATGACAAGTGCTCTCGCCGTTCTCGTTCGGCAGGCGGCCATCGGCCGGGAAATGGGGCTGGGAAAGGGGGGCTGTCCTCGATTAGCCCGCGGATTAGCCGACACGTGGAACACCAAAACGCCAGCAGGCCGCCGATCATCGATCGGCGGCCTGCTGGGATCTTGCCTCACCCCGGCCCGTGGGCCGGGTTAACACCACTTCAGGCTTGCTTGGCGCCCTTGGGTGCGGCTTCCTTGACGGCCTTGCTGGCGGTCTCGGTTGCGGACTCGGTAGCCTGCTGGGCGCTTTCCTGGGCCTGCTTGACGCTGCTCTCGGTCAGCTTCTGGCTCTCCTGGACGAACTCCTGCTGCAGGGCCACGGCCTTCTCGGCATCGCCCTTCAGGCGCTCGGTCAGGTCCTTGGCAACCTCTTGCTGGCCTTCCAGGTAGTTCTTGAAGCCTTCGGCGTCCTTGACCTCGGCCAGGTTGCGCAGCTGTGCCAGGCCGGCATCGCTGTAGGCCTTGGTGGCGTCGAGCTGGGCGTTGACCAGCTTCTCGGTGACGTCGATGGACAGCGCAGCGAAGGCGCGGGCCGGGGCGAAGAAGGTCTCGAGTTGAGCGGTGTCAAACTGCTTGGTGTCAAAGGAGAATACGTTGGTCATGGTGGGAACCTCCTGGGTTCTGAATGCCACGGAACGGGCGATCCCCGTCCTGATGCCCTGCACGATAGCAGCCATTTTTGTGCAGTGCAACATAACGATTTTGATAACCGCGGCGCGTCGACAAGCGCCGGGGGCCTGTCTCTCCCCCCTGCGACCGGTACGGGCCGGCATGAGGGGCCATCCCAGGGAATGAGGGTCTGTCCCCGGTTAGTAACAGACGCTGTCGCCGATCTCCTACGGCAGCCGGCCATCGACTGGGCAATGCTTGTCGTAGCCCTGCCGATGTCGAGGCCCTCATGACCCGCCGCGCCCGCCTGCTGCTGCCCGCTACCCCACTGCACCTCATCCAGCGGGGCAACAACCGCAGCGTCTGCTTTGCCGATAGCGACGACTGCCTGGCCTACCTCACGCTGCTGGAGGAGGTCAGCCGCGCCTGCGGCGTGGCGATCCACGCCTATGTGCTGATGACCAACCATGTGCACCTGCTGGCCACGCCGGCGGGGGATCCCCAGGCGATCAGCGCCATGATGAAGCGGATCGGCCAGGTCTATGTGCAGCGCTTCAACCGCCGCTACCGGCGCACCGGCACCCTCTTCGAGGGACGCTTTCGCTCCTGCCTGGTGGGCGAAGCCCGCTACCTGCTCGCCTGCCACGCCTATATCGAGCTCAATCCGGTACGGGCCGGCATGGTGACCCATCCGGGGGAGTACCGCTGGTCGAGCTATGCCGCCAACGCCCAGGGCAGCCCCGACCCGATCATCACGCCCCATGCGGTGATCCGGGAGTTGGGCCGCTCTCACACCGAGCGCCAGCAGGGCTATCGCGAGCTGTTTCGTGAGCACCTGGCAGAGGGCCTGGTCGACGAGATCCGCCAGGTCACCCACAGCGGGCTGGTGCTGGGCACGCCCCGCTTCCAGCAGCAGGTTGCCGAACTGCTGGGCCGGCGCACCGTGCGCAGCACCCCGGGGCGCAAGCCCAGGCCACCACCGGAAGATGTGGAGTAAAGGAAGGAAAGGGAAAACAACAACGCCAGCGGCCGGCATTTCTGCCGGCCGCTGGTGGGTTCAGGCTAGGGGGGAATGGGGGCCTGTCACCGATTAGCCCGCTTGTGGAATCGTGGTTTAAAAACTACAATTGCATCATGCTCGATATCAAGCAGACGGATACGTTCCGTAAGTGGGAACGCAAGCTTCGTGATCAACGCGCCAAGGCCATGATCGCGGCACGTGTTTTTCGCTTGGCCAATGGCTTGCCAGGTGACATCAAGCCGGTAGGAAACGGCATCAGTGAACTGCGCATCCACTACGGCCCCGGATATCGGATTTACTTCAAGAAGCGCGGTAACGACATCATCATCCTTCTGTGTGGCGGCAATAAAAGCAGCCAGCAAGTGGATATCGAAGCCGCCAAGCGTCTGGCATCAGAGTGGGAGGCGTCATGACCGAGAAGCTTTACGACTACGATCCGGCGGCTGCCCTGGAAAGCGAAGAGGCGATTGCCGTTTTCCTGGCCGATGCCCTGGAAACGGGGGATTCGGCTTATATCGCCAAGGCAATGGGCGTCGTGGCCCGCGCCAAGGGCATGACGGAACTGGCCCGTGAAACTGGGCTCTCCCGCGAGCAGCTTTACCGCTCATTCAGTGAGCAAGGCAACCCCACGCTCAAGACGATGCTTGCGGTAATGCGCGCGCTGGGCGTCGATCTCACCGCACGCCCCCACGAACCAGCCGCCTGAGGAAGCAGGCAGCGAGAGGCGAGCAGAAGCCCACCAACGCCAGCGGCAGGCATTTCTGCCGGCCGCTGGGTGGTTCACTCATAGACATCCTTGCGATGGGCCGCTCGGACCACGAGCACCACCAGTCTGTCATCCTGAATCTGGCAGATGATGCGGTAGTCTCCCACGCGGTAACGCCGGAACTCCGTCAACTCGCCTCTCAAGGGTTTGCCCAGCTGGCGCGGATGCTCCAGAGCCACCACCCGCTCTTCCAGGTAGGCACGAATGCGCCGGCGGTGTTGAGGGTCGATCTTCTTGAAACTCTTTGCCGCCGAGGCCAGATACTCAACCTTCCAGGTCACGCCAGAACGCCTCGGAGGTCATGACGCGATCCCGGCCCTGGCGAAGCTGCTCAAGCGCATGCTCGGCCAGATAGGCATCTTCCAGCTCGTCGAGATGCTCAGCGATCAGCTTACGCAGGTAAAACGTCTTGGAGCGCCCTGTCGCCCGGGCCAGGTGGGCCAGGCGTGCCTCGATATCCGGATCCAGGCGGAGACTGATAGGCATGATGCGCACCTCTTGTGATACATGCGATCAATGTATCGCAGCTTGATAGAAAACGCCAGCGGCCGGCATCTCTGCCGGAGGGTCGAGGGTCGAGGGTCGAGGGTCGAGGGTCGAGGGTCGAGGGTCGAGGGTCGAGTGGGAAATGGGGGTCTGTCCCCGATTAGCCCTCTGGATTCTGGATTAGCCCTCTGTGGAAAGGGAAGCAAAAACGCCAGCGGCCGGCATCTCTGCCGGCCGCTGGTTGGTTCAGGCTAGGTGGGTAAGGGTAATGGGGGTCTGTCCCCGATTAGCCCTCGATTAGCCCCTCAAGCATTCATGCTTCGGGGAACGATAAATCTGCGTCAGAATTTCTTGCAGTTCTGAAAGTTACCGTTGTACCAGCAGCAAGATCAGCCTCAATATCAGCAAAAGCTAAAGTGGTGCCAGCAGAGTCGGTGCAAACATCACTAAAAGTGTAAGAATCATCAGTATCGTTAACAGTTTCGTTTGCAACAGCAATCGTACGAGCATTAGAAAGCTCGGTACGACATGCATTTTCTTCTGCGCGATCCAGATAATCTCCATACTGCGGAATCGCAATCGCCGCCAGAATCCCGATAATCGCCACCACGATCAGCAGCTCGATCAGGGTAAAACCGCCCTGCGCCTTGTTCCGCTGGGTCATTTGCTTCAATTCTTTCATCGTCCTGTCCCTTACTCGTTCGTTCCGCCGTGGCGCGTCTGGCATGTGCCTTCTTCTGCCGCCCGTGCGGGTTTACGTTGGTGCCAAAGCTCTCGAGGTCGTCATCGCGCTGCAAGCAGCGCTCCCACGAAGGCCCATGCCCTGCCACCGGTTCGATACAACCTGCCTGTCGCGCGTCCCATCCCTGTGGGTCTTGCTCCATGCTCGCCGACCCTACGCTTACATTAAATTACGTTTTGCAACCCTGCAAGCAGTATTGTAGCCGACAGCCGCCAGGCTAGCAGGGTTTCATGCTAACGAATGAGCCACACTGCGGACAAAAGGTTGAATTGGCGTGGTCCCGTGCTGGGCGCAGGGTGCCACCAGGGGCTAGAATCGACACAGCCCACGCGCTCCCGCTGCATCTTTCCTGCGACACCATGAGGCGCCATGAACGACTACCGTCCCCCCTCTGCCGAGAGCCCGCCGCCCGCGCCGGAGCCGTCGCCCTCGCCGCTGCATGGGGCCACCCAGCGCGGCGGGCTGCGCGGGCTGGCCCGGCGCCTGGTGGCCGATGGCCTGCTTGGCGAGGCGGCGGCGGTGCGTGCCGAGAGCGAGGCCCGCGAGGCGGAGATGTCGCTGCTCGAGCATCTGATCGAGGCGGGCATGGTGCCGGCGCGCAAGGCCACGCTCACCGCCGCCTGGGAGTATGGCCTGCCGATCCTCGACCTGGACGCCATCCGCCTGGAAAGCCTGCCGCCGGCGGCGGACTACCCGGACAAGATCCTGCGCCGGCTGAAGGTGCTGCCGCTGGTGCGCCACGGCCACCGGCTCACCGTGGCGGTGCCCTACCCCTCCACGCTGGCGATGCTCGACGAGCTGCAGTTCGCCACCGGCCTCACGCCGGAGGGGGTGCTGGCCCCGGTGGACCAGCTCGGCCCGGTGCTCGAGACCTACCTGGCGCGCAACGAGCGCAGCATGCTCGACGAGCTGGCCAACGTCGACGACGCCGTGGGCGAGCTGGCCTATGACGAGGGCGTGGTGGACGCCACCGACGAGCAGGCGGCCGTGGCCGCGGCCGGTGACGACGCGCCCATCGTCAAGTTCGTCAACAAGATCCTGCTGGATGCCATCCACCGCGGCGCCTCGGACATCCACTTCGAGCCGTATGAAACCAGCTACCGGGTGCGCTTTCGCATCGACGGCATCCTCCACGACGTGGCCCACCCGCCCTTCGCCATGCGCTCGCGCATCTCGGCGCGCCTCAAGGTGATGTCGCGGCTGGATATCTCGGAGCGCCGCCTGCCCCAGGATGGCGCCATCAAGCTCAAGCTCTCCACCACCCGCTCCATCGACTTTCGCGTCAACTCGCTGCCCACGGTGTACGGCGAGAAGGTAGTCCTGCGGATTCTCGATCCCAGCTCGGCCCAGATGGGCATCGAGCAGCTGGGGTTCACCCCCGAGCAGCGCGCCATGTACGAGGCCGTGCTCGACGACCCCCAGGGCATGATCCTGGTCACCGGGCCCACCGGCAGCGGCAAGACGGTCTCCCTCTATACCGGCATCAATATCCTCAACCAGGTGGAGCGCAACATCTGCACCGCCGAGGACCCGGTGGAGATCAAGGTGCCGGGGGTCAACCAGGTGAACGTGTTGCCCAAGATCGGCCTGACCTTCGCCAGCGCCCTGCGCGCCTTCCTGCGCCAGGACCCGGACGTGGTGATGGTCGGCGAGATCCGCGACCTGGAGACCGCCGAGATCGCCGTCAAGGCCTCGCAGACCGGCCACCTGGTGCTCTCCACCGTGCACACCAACTCGGCGGCGGAGACGCTGACGCGCCTGGCCAACATGGGCGTGGCGCCGTTCAATATCGCCAGCTCCGTGAGCCTGATCATCGCCCAGCGCCTGGCGCGGCGGCTCTGCAAGCGCTGCAAGCAGCCGGCGGACATCCCCCGGGAGGTGCTGCTGCAGCAGGGCTTTACCGAGGAGGAGGTCGCCGGCGCCACCATCTATGAGCCGGTGGGCTGCAAGCACTGCACCCAGGGCTTCAAGGGCCGGGTGGGCATCTACGAGGTGGTACCGATCAGTGATGCCATGAGCCACCTGATCATGACCCAGGGCAACTCCCGGGACTTCGACACCCAGGCACGCAAGGAGGGCCACCCGGACCTGCGCCGCAGCGGGCTCTTGAAGGTGATGCAGGGACTGACCAGCCTGGCCGAGATCAACCGGGTGACCAAGGACTAGTGAGAGCGGCCAAGCGGCCAAGCGGCCAAGCGGCCAAGCGGCCAAGAAAAGCTAGACAGATCGGGATCATA
Organism: Halomonas sp. CKK8; assembly: GCF_029625235.1. Taxonomy (NCBI): domain Bacteria; kingdom Pseudomonadati; phylum Pseudomonadota; class Gammaproteobacteria; order Oceanospirillales; family Halomonadaceae; genus Halomonas; species Halomonas sp. CKK8. The sequence continues at coordinate 2,155,348 of NZ_CP121193.1, forward strand.
AAAAAACCGGTGGGAGCGAACGGGCCTGGTGTTCCGGCTTGCTGCGCCATGGCGGATGCCTAACGCATCTGGTCGCGCCAAGCGAGCAGTAAACTGCATTCCCACCAGATACTTTTGCCTAGCGGCTGGCGGAGCTCTTAAGCAGCCAGGGTATCTTGGCAGCTTGGCGCTTGGCAGCTTGGCTGCTCAACCACAACGCAGGGATGGGACTATGAACATGGCAACGAAGCCCATGCGCAAGCACCAGAAGGTGAAGCTCTATCGCTGGCGCTGGACGGGCATGGGACCCAATGGTCGCAAGGTCGCCGGCGAGATCGTCGCCACGAAGCGGGTGGAGGTGGAAACCATCCTCGCCGGCCAGAACATCGTGGCCAAGCGGATCCGCCGCAAGAGCGGCATCGGCAGCGGCATGGGCACGATCAAGCCGCGGGACATCATGCTCTTCGCCCGCCAGATGGCGACCATGATCCGCGCCGGGGTGCCGGTGCTGCAGGCCTTCCAGGTGGTGGCCGAGAGCCTCAAGAAGCCGGCGATGAGCGCCCTGGTGCAGGAGCTGATGAACGACGTGGCGGCCGGCGCCAGCTTCTCCGAGGCCCTCAGGCGCCATCCCCAGCACTTCGACCGGCTGTTCGCCAACATGGTGGAGGCCGGGGAGCAGTCCGGCTCGCTGGACCGCATGCTCGAGCGCGTGGCGGCCTACAAGGAGAAGATGGAGTCGCTCAAGAGCCGGGTGAAGAAGGCGCTCTGGTACCCGGCGGCGGTGATCTCGGTGGGCGTCGGCGTGACGGCCCTGCTGCTGATCAAGGTGGTGCCGCAGTTCGAGAGCCTCTTCCACGGCTTCGGCGCCGAGCTCCCCGCCCCGACCCGCATCACCATCGCGCTCTCGGAATTCGCCCAGCAGTACTGGTGGTGGGGGGTGCTGGGCCTGGTGGCCTTCATCTTCTTTGTACGCACTGCCATGAAGCGCTCCGAGGCCTTTCGCTACCGCATGCATCACCTGGCCCTGCGCATTCCGGTGATCGGCGACATTCTCGACAAGTCCTCGGTGGCGCGCTACTCGCGAACGCTTGCCACCACCTTCGGCGCCGGCGTGCCGCTGGTGGAAGCGCTGGAGACCGCGCAGGGGGCGGCAGGCAACCTGGTGTATGAGCGCGCCATCGCCCAGATTCGCGAGGACGTGTCCAGCGGCCAGCAGCTCAACTTCGCCATGCGCATGACCGAAAAGTTCCCGGCGCTGGCGGTGCAGATGGTGGGCATCGGCGAGGAGGCCGGCTCGCTGGACGCCATGCTCAACCGGGTGGCGGACTACTACGAGGAGGAGGTCGACAACAAGGTGGATACCCTCACCTCGCTGCTCGAGCCCTTCATCATCGTGGTGCTGGGGGTGCTGGTCGGCGGCCTGGTGATCTCGATGTACCTGCCGATCTTCGAGCTGGGGAGCGTAATCTGACAGGGCCGAGGGGCAAGGGCCGAGGGCCGAGGACCGAGCGCCGAGCGCCGAGCATGATGGTGCTCGCGCCCCACTATGGCAACAATGGAAAACCTCCAGCAGAGTAATCGGCTGGAGGTTTTTCTTGGCTGCTTGGCTGCTTGGCTGCTTGGCTGCTTGGCCGCTCGGCGCTGCTCCCCCTCAATCGTGAATCCACACTGGCGTGCCCGGCTGGGCGATCTCGAACAGCGCCAGCAGCTCGCTATCGCGAACACGGATGCAGCCATGGGAGCGGGCCACGCCCATGGGCTCGCTGGGCGGGGTGCCGTGCAGGTAGATGAAACGCCGCTGGGAGTCGACGTTGCCGCCGCGGTTGCGGCCGGTCTCCAGGCCGCTGAGCCAGAGGATGCGGGTGAGGATCCAGTCGCGGCCCGGGTGCTCGGCGGCCAGGGCCTCGCTGTAGACCTCACCGGTGGGCCGGCGGCCGCGGTAGACGGTACCCGGCGGGTTGCCGGCGCCGATGGCGGCTCGCACATGGTGCCAACCCAGCGGCGTGGCGCCGCTGCCCTCCTCCTCCCCGGTGCCGTTGGCGGCCGTGGAGACCTCGCAGGCCCATTCGACCTCGCGCCCCCGCCAGACGCTGAGCCGCTGGGCGGTGGTATCGATCTGAAGCCACACGCCCTCCTCCGGCGGCAGCTCGGTGAGCAAGGGCGTGCGCATCAGCTGGCCACGCGCGGGGCCGGGGTGGGTTCGGGCAGCGGCGCGTTCATGGCCGCTACCACCACCGGGCGCAGGCGACGCACCAGGTCGCGCACGCCGACGTGCTCACCGTAGTCCTTCTCGGCGATGTCGCGCAGCGCATCCAGGCCGGAGAGGGTGAAGATCACCGTGCCCAGCATGAAGTGCAGCCGCCAGAAGCGCTCGGCATCGGGCAGCTCCGGGGTGGCCAGGCGCACCAGCTCGGTGAAGCGGGTAAAGACGCTGCCATACTCTTCCTGGATGTAGCGGCGCAGGTGCCCCTGGGCCTGGCTGTAGGCGAGCCCCAGCAGGCGCATGAACACCTTGAGGCTGTTGCGCTCCGCCGGCACCTCGAGCACGCTGCGCGCCATGGTCTCCAGCAGTTCCTCCAGCGGGATGATCTCGCCCGCATGGGCCGCCTCGAGCTCGTCGAGGGCGGCATGGAAGCGTACCGTGAAGGGGTCGAGGTAGCGCGCGAACACCGCCTGGATCAGCGCCTTCTTGGAGCCGAAGTGGTAGTTGACCGCCGCCAGGTTGACCTTGGCCTTGCTGGTGATATTGCGCAGCGAGGTCTCGGCGAAGCCACGTTCGGCGAACAGCACCTCGGCGGTATCGAGGATGCGCGTGACGGTGTCGGGCTGCTGGGCCATGGGCAACGGCTCCATGTCATTGGAAACAATTGTTTGAATATGCCGCGAGTGTATGACAGCCAAGGGCGTGGCTCAATGCCGCAGGGGGCGGGGTGTTTGAAACGGGGGTGCCGAGCGCCAAGCTGCCAAGCTGCCAAGCTGCCAAGCTGCCAAGCTGCCAAGCTGCCAAGCTGCCAAGCTGCCAAGCTGCCAAGCAAATTCTCAGCATTGTCGTTTTTGCTTCAAGCTCGTATTGGGAACGTTACAGTCGGTGCCCTCGTTCTGCTCGGCGCTCGGTGCTTGGCCGCTCGGCGCTCAATCCTTGGCCGCTCGGCGCTCGGCGCTTGGCTTGCTTGGCTGCTGCCCTCGCTTTTACTGGACAGAAAAACATGCTGTATACTTGATCAGACGCGTGGCGAGGCGCTCGCCACCCCCTGGTATCCGACCCTGGAGGTCCCATGAGTCGTTCCCTCACGGCCCGGCAGCAGAACGTGTACGACTTCATCGTCAAGACCATGAATGAGCTGGGCTACCCGCCGACCCGGGCGGAGATCTCCCGGGCGCTGGGGTTCAAGTCCGCCAATGCCGCCGAGGAGCACCTGCGTGCCCTGGAGCGCAAGGGGGCAATCAAGGTGATTCGCGGCACCTCGCGCGGCATCCGCCTGCCCGCCCAGGAGCCTGAGGCCGCCAACGACGAGGGGCTGGACGAGCCGGCCCAGGGCCTGCCGATCATCGGCGAGGTGGCCGCCGGCAGCCCGATCCTGGCCGCCGAGCACATCGACCGCTACTGCCCGCTGCCCCCGGAGTACTTCACCCCGCGGGCCGACTACCTGCTGCGGGTGCGTGGCCTCTCCATGAAGGATGCCGGCATCCTCGAGGGCGACCTGCTGGCGGTGCACCGCACCGAGCGCATCCGCGACGGCCAGATCGTGGTGGCGCGCCTGGAGGACGAGGTGACCGTGAAGCGCTTCCATCGCCAGGGCCATGTGGTCACCCTGGAGGCCGAGAACCCCGACTTCGCGCCCATCGAGGTGGACCTGCGCCATGACCCGCTGGAGATCGAGGGCATCGGCGTGGGTGTGATCCGCGGCGGCAGCGGCCAGGCGCTCTGAGCGACGCCGGCTGCCCCTCGCCCCATGACCGAGCGCGCCCGCAAGATCCTCCACGCCGACTGCGACTGCTTCTTCGCCGCGGTGGAGATGCGTGACAACCCCGCCCTGCGCGACATCCCGCTGGCCATCGGCGGCTCGCGGGAGCAGCGCGGGGTGATCGCCACCTGCAACTACCCCGCGCGCACCTACGGCATCCACTCCGCCATGCCCACCGCCCGGGCACTGCGCCTCTGCCCCCACCTGACACTGATGCGCGGCCAGTTCGAGAAGTACCGCGAGGTCTCGCGGCAGATCCAGGACGTCTTCCACGAGCTCACCCCGCTGGTGGAGCCGCTCTCCCTTGACGAGGCCTTCCTGGATGTCACCGAGGTGGAGGGGTTTCGCGGTAGCGCCACCTGGATGGCCCAGTGGCTCAAGGAGGAGTGCTACCGGCGCACGGGTATCACCGTCTCGGTGGGCGCGGCGCCGTCGAAGTTCCTGGCCAAGATCGCCAGCGACTGGGAGAAGCCCGATGGCCTGACGGTGATCCCGCCGGAGCAGGTCGATGCCTTCGTGCGCGACCTGCCGGTCAAGAAGCTTCACGGCGTGGGGCCGGCCACCGGCGCCAAGCTCGATGCCATGGGCATCGCCACCTGCGCCGAGCTGCGTGAGCTACCCATCGAGCGCCTGCTGGACGAGTTCGGCAAGTTCGGCCGTCGGCTCTATGAGCTCTCCCGCGGCATCGACGAGCGCCCGGTTCGCGTCGAGCGCGAGCGCAAGTCGGTGAGCGTGGAGACGACCTTCGACCACGACCTGCCCGACCTCGACACGGCCAGCGCCGCCCTCGCCCCGCTCTGCGACAAGCTGCAGGGCCGCCTGGAGCGCCACGGCCACCCGCCGATGGCCGGGCTCTTCGTCAAGGTGCGCTTCGACGACTTCAGCCTCACCACCCTGGAGAGCCGCGGCCTCAGCCCCGATGCCGAAAGCTACTCCCGCCTGCTGGAACAGGCCTGGGCCCGCGCCCGCCGCCCGGTGCGCCTGCTTGGCGTCGGCGTGCGCCTGGTGCCAGAAGAAGCAAGGCAGCAGCTGGCACTGCCGCTTTGACAGGGCCGAGGACCGAGGACCGAGGACCGAGGACCGAGAAGCAAGGCTAATCCCTTCGGCCCTTGCCCCCTTGCCCCTCGGCCCTACTTGGTATCGATATACCGATGATCGTTGAAGGTGGCGACCCAGCCGGGGTGGTAGACCAGCAGGATGCTCATCAGCATGCCGGTGATGAAGGCCTCGGAGGGCATCAGCAGCGGCAGGAAACGGGCGTACTCCAGCGCCTGGCGCAGCGCCTCGGCGTCCGAGGCGCCGAGCGCCATCAGCCCCACGGCGGCGAGCCCTGCTGCCAGGGTGGCGAGCGCCGAACCGAAGAAGGCGCAGACGAACAGGAAGACCATCAGGTTGTCGGGCAGGCGCCGGTCGACCAGCCGCCAGACGATCCCCATCACCAGCGCCGGCACCACCCCGGTGACCAGCACGTTCACCCCCAGCAGCGACCACTCGATGCGCCCCAGGAGCACCATGGCGATATTGATCGCGGTGATCGAGAGCAGCGCCAGCGGCGCCTTGAAGACCAGGGTCAGCAGGGCGGTGAACATCAGGTGCAGGGTCAGCCAGTCCACCGCCTGGGCGCGCAGCTGCCAGAACAGCATCACCATCACGGTGGCGGCGAGCCAGCGGTGCTGCAGGGCATGGTCTTCGAGCAGTGAGACCCACGGCCGGCGGCTCAGCGCCAGGCCGACCATCGCCAACGAGACCAGGCCGCAGAGCCACAGCAGCCAGGGGGCGAGAACCGGCGCAGCAATGGTCATGGGGCCACTCCGTCAGGCAAGGACCAGCGGCAGGCAGCTGTGGTGGGACGGCAGTCGGGTGACATTAGATGATTCCGGGTTGCGGCTGAGACTGGAGGCAATAGTGTAGCCAAAACAGGGGCTTCGGGCACGCCCGGACCTGCGCCATGGATGTGACGGCGAGAGTCGACGTTGGAGGCCATCCTGGTTGGCGGCAAGAGGTAGCGGGGGGTACACCACAATACGGCTGGCCGTATGATTTGGGCTACAATGCAGCGGGAGAAAGCGGTGAAAAGCAGCGAACTCATCAAAGAGCTGGAAGCTGCTGGCTGGGTGCTGGATCGAATACGAGGCAGCCACCACGTTTTCAAACACCCCGACAGGCCCGGTGCCCTTCCTGTCCCATGCCCGAAGAAAGACTTGCCGAAAGGCACTGTCCACCAGATTCGCAAACAGGCGGGGCTTTCCTGACCCTGCGGAGGCACACGATGCAATATCCCATCGCTATCGAGTGGGGAGACGAGAACACCGCTACCGGCATCGTTTTCCCCGATATTCCCGGCGCCATCAGTGCCGGGGACACCCCGGAGGAAGCCTACGATAATGCCGTCGAGGCCGCCCATATCGTGCTGCAAGAGATGGTGGCCCGCGGCGAGCCCGTCCCCAAACCGGGCAGGATCGACGAACACCGCCGGAATCCGGACTTCGAGGGCTGGGGCTGGGGGATGATCGATATCGACCTGACCCCCTACCTGGGGAAAGCCGAGAAGGTCACCGTCACCCTGCCAGGCACGGTGCTCCGGCAGATTGACGAGTACGTGACGCTGCACGGCGTAAAAAGCCGGTCGACGTTTCTGAGCAACGCCGCGCTGGAGAAGCTGCGCCACCTATAGCGAACGAACGCCCTACCGTTAGAGAGAGATCGCCCGCGTTGACCTCGACGCGGACGAGCGGATCGTCACAAGATCACCTCACGCAAAGACCACGGTCTTGTTGCCGTGGATCAGCACGCGGTCCTCCAGGTGCCAGCGCAGGCCGCGGGCCAGCACCGCCTTCTCCACGTCCCGTCCGAAACGCACCAGGTCGCTGGGCGTGTGGCAGTGGCTGACCCGGTGGATGTCCTGCTCGATGATCGGGCCGGCATCGAGCTCCTCGGTGACGTAGTGGCAGGTGGCACCGATCAGCTTCACGCCGCGCTGGTGCGCCTGGTGGTAGGGCCTGGCGCCGGCAAACGACGGCAGGAAGCTGTGGTGGATGTTGATCATCCGCCCCTGGAAGCGCTCGCAGAGCGCGGGGGGCATGATCTGCATGTAACGCGCCAGCACCACGCAGTCGGCGTGGGCCTCGTCCACCAGCCGCTGCACCTCGGTGAAGGCGGCCTGCTTGTCGTCGGCCTTGACCGGCACATGGTGGTAGGTGATGCCGTGCCACTCCACCAGGCCACGCATGTCCTCGTGGTTGGAGATCACGCAGGCGATATCGCAGTCGAGCTCCCCCGCCGTCCAGCGATAGAGCAGGTCCACCAGGCAGTGGGTCTCCCGCGACACCATCAGCACCACCCGCCGGCGCTGGCGGGTATCGGTGAGCGCCCAGGTCATCTCGAATTCCTCGGCAACGGGCGCAAAGGCCTCGCGCAGCGCCTCCGGCGGCATGCCCACCGAGTCGGCGAGGATCTCGTAGCGCATGAAGAAGCGCCCAGCCTCCAGGTCGGAGTGCTGGCTCGCCTCGGTGATCGAGCCGCCGTGGCCGGCGATGAAGTTGGAGACCCTGGCGACGATGCCCAGGCGGTCGGGACAGGAAACCACCAGGCGGTAGTAGTGTGACATCGGATGATCCCGGATTGCGGCGATGGCTGGGGGCGACAGTGTAGCCAAAACAGGGGCTTCAGGCACGTGTGGCGCCGAACCGGTATGGTGACATCAATCCATCCACGACCGACATGAGGCACTGCGGCCGATGCTCAACACCCGCGCCCTCTCCTACCTGAGCGAAGTGATTCGTCGCGGCTCACTGCGCAAGGCGGCCACCTACCTCGGCATCGATGTCTCGGCCATCAGCCGGCAGATTCGCTACCTCGAGGAACAGCTCGACACCCGGCTGCTGGAACGCCACGCCGGCGGCATCAAGGTGACCGAAGCGGGGCGCCTGCTCGTCGATCATTACCATAGTCAGCAGGCGGCGGAAGACGCCGTGATCTCCCGCCTGTCGGCACTGCAGGGACTGGTCAGCGGCCAGGTCCGGATCGCGGTGGGCGAAGGCTTCATCGCCGACCTGATCTCCGCTCCCCTGCAGTCGTTCATGACCACCTACCCGGGGATCGAGCTGGAGGTGGTGATGGCCGGGGTCAACGAGGCCATGGCGCTGGTCAAGGATCGCGAGGTCGAGCTCGCCCTCCTCTATGCGCCCCCCGTCGACCCGCAGCTGACCTGCCATGTCGAGACGCGCCAGCCCCTGGACCTGATCGTCCCCAGCGACCATGAACTGGCCCATTTCCCGCGGCCGGTCGCCCTGCAGGACCTGGTGCGCTGGCCGATCGGCCTGATGGACAACCCCTTCGGCATGCGCCAGATGGTCAATGCCGTGGCCCACCAGGAGCGCATCTTCCTGCAGGCGCGCCTGCACACCAACTCGGTAGCCGTGTTGAAGAATTTCGTGCGCTCGGGCATCGGGGTGACCTTCATGCCCGAGTTGACCGTGGCCGAGGAGGTCCAGCAAGGGGATATCACTGTCCTGCCCATGGCCTATCCTGTGCTCAGCGATGCCCGGGCCCAGATCGTGAGCCTCACCGGCCGCGAGCTCACGGTGGCGGCGAAGGCCTGTCTGGAACACCTCTGCCAAGGGATGCGCTTCTTCAATGCCGATGCCCCGCGCCTGCTGGGCGCCAAGCGTTGATGTAAAAGCAACGCTTAAGGGTTTGATTAGTCAACGCAGCAACGCCTAGTCTGCTCATATACCGGCCGACAGGCCGGCCGTTCCGCCAACAACAACGCCCGGAGTCCAAACATGAACCCCACTCGATCGTTCGCCGTGTCTTCCCTTACCGCCGCCGTCCTGGCCGCGAGTCTGCTGGCCAGCCAGGCGCAGGCCGCCACGACCGTGGACCTGAGCTACAACGGCGCCCCGGATCCCGACAAGAACGCCGTGCATGTCTTCGCCACCAACCTCAAGGAGCTGGTCGAGGAAAAGACCGAGGGCGACATCGAGCTCAAGCTCTACCCCAACAGCATGCTGGGGGAGGAACAGGAGCGCATGGAGCAGACGATGAACAGCCCCAGCCTGAACATCGCCTCCTTCGCGGGCATGTCTCCCCTGGTGCCGGAAGTGTTTGTGAGCGCCATTCCCTTCCTCTTCGACGATTTCGAGTCGGCACGCACCTTCTTCGACGAAGGCCAGTACTGGCAGGCCGTCGAGGACGCCCTGCGCGAGCGCACCGGCGTGGAGCTGCTGGCCGTGGTCGAGGAAGGTGGCTTTCTGGCCTTCACCAACGACGAGAAACCCATCTCCTCGCCCAGCGACTTCGAGGGTCTGCGCTTTCGTGCCATGGACCCCAGCCAGGTCGCGCTCTATGAGGCCTTCGGGGCCTCCGGCACGCCGATTCCCTGGACCGAGGTCTACATGGCGCTCAAGACCGGCGTCGCCGATGGTCAGATGAACCCGCCGATGTACATCATCATGGGCAGCCTCTATGAGGTGCAGGACTACCTGACGCTGGCCAACATCCAGTACTCCGACCAGTTCCTGGTCGGCAACGGTGCGATGATCGACGGCTGGGACGAGACGACGCGCGAGGCCTTCATGGCGGCCGTCGAGGAGGCCAACCAGATGGCCCGCGAGCACAACGAGACCCGGGTCGACGAGCGCATCGCCTACCTCGAGGAGCAGGGCATGGAGGTGATCCGGCCCTCAGAGGAGGAGCTGGCCGCCTTCCGCGAGCAGGGCCAGCCGGCCTACCTGGAGTGGCTCGGCGAGCAGGACATTGATCCGTCCTTCATCGACATGGCACTCGAAGATGCCGGGATGAGCCACCTGGCCGAGTAAGCCACACCGTCCCTGAGACATCCGCAGTTCGGGCAGGGGGCTCCCCCCCTGCCCCATGACAGATGGCATCCCTCCATGACGTTATCGAACTCTCGCGTGCTGGCCATCAGCCGGTCCGTGTCACTCACTATTGCCAGCAGCCTGCTGCTTATCGATCTGGCGGTGATCCTCTTCGGCGTGTTCATGCGCTACCTCGCCGGCGGGGCACCCATCTGGACAGACGAGCTGGCCCGCTTCCTGATCATCGGCAGCGTGCTGCTCGGGGCCGGTGCCGTCTGGGTGGAGGGCGGCCACATGCGCGTCGCGCTGATCGAGCGCCTGCTGCCAGCGCCGCTCTGCCGCGTCCTTAACCTCTACCAGTGGCTCCTCACGCTTAGCATTGCCGTTGGCGCCGCCATCATCAGTTATCGCTATGCGATGTCCGTCTCGATGTTCACCAGCCAGGGGCTGGGCATCAGCAGAACCATTCCCATGCTCTCGGTGCCGATCGGCTTCGCGCTGCTGGCCTGGCATGCCCTGTGGCATGGTCCGGCACCCCTCAAGACGCTCACGGAGGACCCCGCATGACCTTGACCATGCTGGCCGTCTTCCTGGTGCACGTCCTGCTGGGCTTGCCGCTATTTATCTCACTACTTGCCACGGCAGTGGTGGGCTTTCTGTTCGTCGATCCCGCCATGATCCCGCGCATGATGCCCCAGCAGTTCTTCGGCGGCATCAATGCCTTCTCGCTGATGGCCATTCCGCTGTTCATCCTGGCCGGCAACCTGATGAACGTGACCCGGCTGACGGACCGACTCATGGCCTTCGCCAAGCTGCTGGTCGGCCACCTGCGCGGCGGCATGGGCCATGTCAACGTGGTCTCCAGCATCTTCTTCGCCGGCGTGAATGGCTCCGCAGTGGCCGATACCTCGGCGCTGGGCTCGCTGCTCGTGCCGCCCATGCGCAAGGAGGGCTACTCCACCGCCTTTGCCGCGGGCCTCACGGCCGGCAGCTCGCTGATCGGGCCGATCATCCCGCCCAGCATCTTCATGATCCTCTACGCCTCGCTGACCAATACCTCGGTGGGTGACCTGTTTCTTGCCGGCGTGATCCCGGGCTTGCTGCTGGGCCTGGCGTTCATGACCATGAACGCCTGGTATGCCTGGCACAAGGGACTGGAAAAGCGCGGCGGACTCCCCTCTCGCCGGGAGCTGGTGGTCACGGCCCTGGGCGCCCTGCCCGCGCTGGTGGCACCCTTCATCATCGTCTCGGGGATCGTCATGGGCTTCGTGACGCCCACCGAGTCCGGGGCCCTGACGGCGCTCTACGTGGCGGCGTGCGGCCTGGCGCAGGGCAATCTGCGCCTCGCCGACTTCTGGAAGGCCATGGTCGACACCACGCGCCTGACCTCCGCGATCTTTTTGATCATGGCCGCCTCGGCCACCATCAGCTGGCTGCTCTCCTATGCCCAGGTGCCCAACGAGTTCGTGGCGCTGCTGGCCCCCTACATCGAGCAGCCAGTGATTATCCTGCTGCTGCTGAGCCTGATCACCTTCGTCACCGGCATGTTCATGGAGGAGGTCTCGGCCCTGATGCTGCTGACGCCGATCTTCTCCCCCGTGGCCATGATGGCGGGCATCGACCCGGTACACCTGGGCATCATCATCACCTTGAACATCACCATTGCCCTGATTACCCCGCCGATGGGCGCCTGTGTATTCGTCGCGGCCGCAGTCAGTCGGCTCGAGATCACCTCGCTGTTTCGTACCATCTGGCCGTTCGTGGTGACGGCGATCCTGGTGCTGATCCTGCTGATCCTCTTCCCTTCCCTGACCCTCTGGCTACCGACCCAGCTTGGTTGACCTCATGGAGACCCTCGTGAACCGCTCCCTGCCATCACCCATCGACCGCCACCCCGACCCCGTCTGGTCGGTGGTGAGCCGCATCCCCATCACGGGCAGTGACGAGCCCCTGGTTCCCTTGAGCCTGGCACCGTCACCGATCAAGATCTTTCCGGTCTATGCCAAGCAGGATATTCCCGGGGCGGTCAACGAATGCTATGTCCGTGAAGGGGTCTACCGGCGGCTGCTGAAGGTGGCCCGCTCCCTGCCCGCCGAGTATGGGCTGGTGGTCCTGGACGGCTGGCGGCCCTGGCGCGTGCAGCAGTACCTCTTCGATACGCTGCAGGAGGCTATCCGCTCTCACCATCCCGAGCTCAGCGACGAGACGCTACTGGAGCGAACGCGGGAATTCGTTTCCGTGCCCAGTCGCGAGGCGAGCTCGCCAAGCCCCCACCTTACCGGCGGTGCCGTGGATGTGACCCTGAGCGATGCCGACGGGCTGCCGCTGGACATGGGCACCCTGTTCGACGAGGCCGTGCCGGCCTCCCACTCTGTCGCGCTGGAAGAGATTCCTCACCCGGACGCTCGACAGCGACAGGCCCGCGACAACCGCCGCCGCCTCTATGGCGCGATGCGGGAACAGGGCTTCACCAATTTGCCGAGCGAGTGGTGGCACTACGATGCGGGCGACCAGCTATGGGCCCATTACAGCGGCCATGCCCAGGCCCTCTATGGGCCGGCGGAGCTGGAGACCATTGAAAGCCGCTGGCGGCGACAGCTGTGAGCCAAGGGGCTGCTGCACCGCTGGCCTGACCGGAAGCCCCTGTAGCAAGCCCCATGACCCCTGGACGACTGCCGTCTCCTGAAGGCGTGTCGAAGCCACAGGGTGCTGGGGCGTCGGCTTTTCGGGGCCATCTCGGAGGATGCCGGGACCTGTGAGGCTCAGGACTGGCGCACGTAGCTGCCCGGGGCGTCTTCGAGGGGCGGAAAGCGCTCGCTGCCCATCGGGGGCGGCGAGGTCTTGGCGGACGAATGCGAGACCAGCCAATCCTGAAAGGCCGGCCACCAGGAGCCCTCGTGTTCCGAGGCAATCTGCTGCCAGGTTTCCGGGTCCAGGTAGGGCTCGCCCTGACGCTGGGTGCGCATCTGGAAACGCCGGTGTGGGTGCTGTGGCTCGCTGACAATGCCCGCGTTGTGTCCACCGTTGGTGAGCAGGAAGGTCACCTCCTCGGCATCGGTCAGCAGATGAATCTTGTAGACCGACTCCCAAGGGGCGACGTGATCCTTGGTCGTCCCCACCGCCAACACGGGCAATCGGATGTCCTGGATCGCAATGGGTCGATGATCCACCTGATAGCGACCACTGGCCAGGTCGTTGTTCAGGAACAGGGAGCGCAGGTAGTCGGAATGCATGCGATAAGGCATGCGCGTGATATCGGCGTTCCAGGCCATGAGTGCATTCATCGGCTGCCGCTTGCCCAGCAGGTAGTCATGCACCATGCGCGACCAGATCAGGTCGTTGGAACGCAGGATCTGGAAGGCGCCGGCCATCTGATAGCCGTCGAGGTAACCCTGGTCCCACATCATGTTCTCGAGATAGGACACCTGGCTCTCGCCGACGAATAGCATCAGCTCGCCCGCCTCGGTGAAGTCCACCTGGGTGGCCAGGGTGGTGAGCGAGGCTAGTCGCTCGTCACCGTCACGCGCCATGCCCGCCGCGGCAATCGACAGCAGGGTCCCGCCCAGACAGTAGCCCAGGCCATGCACCCTGGGCTGGCCGGTAATCGCGGTCACCACGTCCAGTGCCGCCATGGGGCCAAGCCGGCGATAGTCTTCCAGGCTCAGGTCGCGATCCTCCGAGTCCGGATTGCGCCAGGAGATCATGAATACCGTATGACCCTGATCCACCAGGTATTCCACCAGCGACTTGCCGGGGGCCAGGTCGAGCACGTAGTACTTCATGATCCAGGCCGGCACGATCAGCACCGGCTCGGCATGGACCTGTGACGTCGTGGGCGAGTACTGGATCAACTCGATCAACCGGTTACGATAGACCACCTTGCCGGGAGTGACGGCCAGGTTCTCGCCGATAGAGAATCGCTCGGCGCCTATCGGCGGCTTGCCCGAGATGTTGCGTTCCCAGTCCTCGAGGAGGTTCTGCCAGCCATCCACCAGGTTCATGCCGCCTGACTGCAGCGTGGCCGAGATCACCTCCGGATTCAGCCAGGGCAGGTTGGATGGCGACCAGTGGTCCAGCAGCTGACGGGTCATGAAGTTGACCACCCGTTCGCGAGGCGGGGACAAGCCCTCGACATCGGTCGTGGCGTTGTGCCACCACTGCTGGGTCAGCAGAAAGGACTGATAAATGACGTTGTACGGCCACTGCTGCCACGCCTCATCCGCGAAACGCTTATCCTGCGCCATGGGCTGGATACAGGGGCTGGCCCCCGGGTCGCTGGCGACACGACTGACGTAATGGCCCAGACGCAGGCTCTTGCGCAGGGCCTTCTCGCTCAACTCTACCTGCTTGCCCGGCGACAGTGCGAGGTGCGCCAGCCATTCGAAGTAGACGCTGACGACCCCCGCCGGGGTGATGCCCGCGGTCATCCGCGCCAGGTTCGCCTTGAAGGCGCGGTCGAGGGCATGGGTGGGATAGAACCCCGGATTCGGCCGTTCCTGCTCGGGCGGGGGTGGCGGACACGCAAGGTCTTCTGCGCCGCGGGATATCGTCCGACTCTCTTCGGTCATCGCCCTGCCCCCCTTCAACAACGAAAAATTGCCGCCAGCAGCGCCGTGATTCGCCTTCATGGCACTAACGCCCTTCAGCCTAGCAGATACTGCATCGCATCATGGTACGCCGTCGCCGTCCCGGACGGCAGCCCTCCTCCCCCGTGGGAACCGGTTGGGCCTCCCAGAGGAATTCGATAAGGCGTTCCAGGGGCATGGGACGCGTAAAATTCACGGGAAGTGACAAGCCCCTGGTGCCGTTGAGCCTGGCACCGTCCCCGATCAAGATCTTCCGGTCTATGAAGTGGACCTCATCCTTCGGACCATCTGGCAGGTCATCAAAGCTCGGATCGTGTCATCATCGGCGTCATACCGACAGGATGCCCAGGCGTTTCCAATGCGCGAGCTCCCTACCCTTCAGCCGCCACCAGCGTTCGCGCAATCGACAGGAGCCGTTCGTCCTGCCAGCGGTCGGCGATCAGCTGCACGCCCACCGGCAGCCCTTCTTGCCCCGTGTTCAGCGGCAGGTTGAGACACGGCACGCCGAGCAGCGTCCAGGCTCGGCAATAGATGGGGTCGCCGGTGGCATCCAGCCCTTGCGGGGCAACCCCCGGGGCGCTCGCCGCCAGGATCACGTCAACCTCATCGGCAAATACCCGCGACAGCGCCTCTCGGCACGCTTCGGCCACCAGCAGGGAGGCCCGATAGTCGGCATAGGAGGTCGCCAGTCCCTCCTCGATCAGCTCGACCAGCCTGGCCCCCATCTCCTCGCCATGCCGCTGAAACTCACTGGCCAGCGACTGCGCCGCCTCGTAGGCCAGCACCACCTGGTGATGCCTGACGAGATCGTCATAGCGGGTATCCAGGTGCAAGGCACACACCCGGGCACCGGCCTGCTCCAGGCGACGGGCGGTGCTGGACAGGGCCTGCGCGACATCGGGATCGAGCGGCCTGTCGCCCGGCAGGCTGTGCAACCCGACGCGAATCCCGCCGAGATCGGGCAGCGCCTCGATGGAATCAGCGCGGGTCAGGGCCGTGAAAGCCGTGCAGATGTCCTCGATGTGTCGGGCCAACCAGCCCAGCGTATCCATCGAGGGCGCGAAGGCCTTGATCCCCGAGAAGGACACCGTATTGAGGGTAGGCTTGAAACCGAAAACGCCACAGTAGCTCGCCGGACGGATGATGCTTCCGGCCGTCTGGGTGCCCAGGGCAAGCGGCACCATGCCGGCCGCCACGGCCGCGGCGGAGCCACTGGAGGAGCCGCCCGGGGTCCGCGAGAGATCATGCGGGTTGCACGTCTTGCCGGGTGTGAAGTAGGCAAACTCGGTAGACACGGTCTTGCCGAGCGGCATGGCCCCCTGGCGTTTGAGCAGGGTGACCACGGCAGCATCCACGACGGCCCCCGGCGAGACGAGATAGCCGCCGGTCCCCCAGGTGGTCGGCATGTCGACGGTATCGATGATGTCCTTGATACCCACCGGCACCCCGCGCAAGAGCTGCCCGGTACCCGGATGGGCTGCGCTCGACGTCGGTTGCATGAGGCATTCCCAGGCCTGGACATCCGCCTCACGCGCCTCGACCCGCGCCTGGCAGGCATGCCACCAGGCAAGCTCCCCACATTCGCCTCGGGCCACCCGGGCCCGGAAGGCGTCTATGGTGTCGTCGACACTGTCGGTCATGCCTGCTCTCCTCTCTGCGCTATAGGTCACCGGCTGCCGTGGCCAGATCACTCTGCTATCGCGGGGCCGGCGGGGCACCGAGGAGGTCCAGGCTATTGCCCAGATGCTCCTCGATGGCCTGGCCGATGGCCAGCAGCCGCGCGTCCTGCCAGGGCCCGGCCAGCACCTGCAACCCCACCGGCATGCCGGCATCATCCTTGCCCACCGGCAATGTCAGCCCGCACAGCCCCATGAAGTTGCCCACCACGGTATTGCGCAGGGCCTGCATGTTGGCCCTGGCATAGGCTCCGTCTGGCTCGAGGCTCTCCAGGGTGGGCGGCGTCAGGGTCACGGTCGGGGTCAACAGGGCATCGACACGGGTCAGACACTCGGCGGCGCTTGCCGACAGCGACTTGAGCACGTCACAGCGACGCACATATTCCCAGCCGGGGATATCGTCGGCTGCCTTGACTCGGGCCGCCACATTGGGATCCAGGCCCTCGATGGCCTCCGGCAACTGAGTCTTGAGGAAGGCGGCCAGCTCGACCGCCGCCAGCCCGCCCTGCTGGAACAGAGTGAAGAGCTCATCCGTGCGGGGCAGATCAAGGCGCACGATGCGAGCCCCGGCGGCCTCGAGGTGGCGAATGGCGGCCTGAACGGACTCGGCGATGCCCGGGCTGCACTCCTCCCAGAAATAGGCCTCCGGAACACCGAAGGTCAGGTCGGCGAGTGACGGGCGTGCCGGCATGCTGCTGGATCGGATCGTCAGGGAGGGATCCAGCGCCTCGAAGGCAAAGGCCAGATCGTCGACACTGCGGGCGAGCAAGCCCGGCGTATCCAGCGTGGCTGACAATGGCACGATCTGTGACGTGGACCAGCGCCCGACCGTTGTCTTGAGACCTGCCACACCCGTCATCGCGGCAGGCACACGTACCGAGCCTGCCGTGTCCGTTCCCAGTGCCAGACTGGCCGTGCCGTTGACCAGCGACACCCCGGCACCGGCACTGGACCCACCGGGTGTCCGATGATGAACCTGGTCCCAGGGATTGCGGGGCGCCCCCCAGTGGGCATTGGTGCCCAGACCGCCGAAGGCGAACTCCACGGTATGGGTCTTGCCCATCACGCTGGGCAACTGCCGCAGCAGCGCCGAGACCATGGGACCGGGCGCCTCCCAGTGACGCGGCAACCGCTGAGCGGATCCGGCATAGGTCGGCAGCCCCGGTACTGCATAGATATCCTTGATCGACACCGGCACGCCCATCAGCGGCCCCGTATCACCGCCACTGGCCAGCACGCGATCGGTGGCCCTGGCCGTCTCCAGGGCGACCTCGCCATTCCAGGTCAGGTAGGCATGATCCCGCTGGCCGCGGTTTCTATTGGCCTCCACCGAGGCCTCGGCCAGGGCGGTGGCGGTGAGCTTGCCGCTGCGAAGCCCGGCATGCTGTTCGCGCAGCGGGCGCATCAGGGGTGAATCCGTCATGGCGTGACTCCTGGTATCAGTCGCGAATCTCGAAGATCGCTTCGACTTCGACGGCGGCGTTTCCGGGCAGCGTGGCGACACCGATCGCTGTGCGGGCATGGCGTCCGTTCTCTCCGAACAAGGCGATGAAGAGCTCCGATGCACCGTTGATCACCAGCGGCACGTCGTGGAAGCCGGGCGCCACATTCACGAATCCATTCATGCGAACACAGCGCACAACACGACTCATGTCGCCAGCGACGGCATCACTGAGCGAGGCGAGAAGATTGAGCGCACAGGCCTCGGCGGCCCGCTTGCCCGTCGCCAGATCGAATTCGGCGCCCACCTTACCCGGATAGAGGACCTCGCCATCTCGCTCACAGATCTGTCCCGCCAGGAACAGCTGGCTGCCCAGCCGTGACCAGGGCAGAAAGGCGCCGCGGGGGCGCGGAATGGCGGGGAGGGTAAGACCCTGAGCGGCGACGGCCGCGTCAATGGTCTGAGTCATGGGCGTTATTCCTTGTTATCAGTAGTGTCTCGGCGGCGTGCGCCAGGGCCCGCACCGCGATGTCGGCATCCTGACGCTCGATATGCTCGTCGGGGTGATGGCTGATACCCGCTCGGCAGGGCGTGAACAGCATGGCCGTGGGGCAGACATGCGCGAGATGGATGGCATCATGAAAGGCACCCGACACCAGTTCCGGCGCCTCTGCACAGACACTGCCGGCACTCTCGCGAAGCACGGCCAGCAGAGGCTCGGGAAACGCCACCGGCGCCACCCGGGAGGTCACCTCGAGGGTGACGTCACAGCCACTCCACTGCTGCTCGGCCAGGGCATGGAATTGGCGGTCGAGTGCCGCCAGCACCTGGGCGTCGGGATGGCGCAGATCGATGGTGAAGGTGGCCCGTTGGGCGATGGTGTTGACGGCATCGGGCCACACAGAGAACTTGCCGATAGTGAAGCGCAGGTCCTCGTCCTGGTCATGTGTCGCGGCCTTCAGAGCTGTCACCAGCTCATGGGCACCATCGAAGGCATCCCGGCGCGCCAGCCGCGGCGTGGTGCCGGCATGGTTGGCCACCCCGTCCACCTGGATGCGATACCAGTTGACCCCCTGGATCCCGCTGACGACCCCCACCGGCTTGCCCAGTTGTTCCAGCACCGGCCCTTGCTCGATATGGAGCTCGAGAAAGGCGTGCGGTACAAAGGGGGCCGGGCGGTACTCGAGCCCATTTTCTTCAAGCAGCGACAGGCACGCCTGGAGGGCATCGCCAAAGCGCACGCCCTCGCCGTCCAGGGCGGCCACGATCCCGGCATAGTCTCGCTGTCCGGCAAACCAGGAGGATCCCGACGCACCCGGTGCAAAGCGCGCGCCCTCCTCGTTCGTCCAGGCGACGATCTCGAGCGGGCGCGGGTGCTCGATGCCCTGCTCCTGCAAGGTCCTGAGCACGGCCAGACCGGCCAGAACGCCCAGGGCCCCATCATGCGCACCGGCCTCGGGCTGACTGTCCATGTGGCTACCGATCAACAGTGGCGCCAGGGAGGGATCCTGCCCCTCGCGACGCAGGAAGAGGTTGCCCAGGGCATCGTAATAGACCTGGCAGCCAAGCGCCCTGCCCTGTTCGGCGAGCCACAGGCGAGCCTGATTGTCCCGGGCGTCGAGGGCCAGCCGTCGAATTCCCTTGGGCTCGAGGCCCCCGATGGTCGCCAGCGCCTGGACATCGTCCCAGAAGCGTTGCCCATCCAGCGCTTCATGAAGATGCGCGATCTGTGTCATGACGCCTCCTCAGCGGTAGATCAGGTCTGGCAGAACGGTGCTGAACCAGGGGACGTAGGTAATGATCACCAGGGACAACAGCATCAGGCCGATCAAGGGCAGACAGGCCTTGAACACCTCGGGCAATGTCATCTTGGAGATGGCCATGGCAACGAAAAGGTTCAGGCCCACCGGAGGGGTAATCATGCCGACCGAAAAGTTGATCAGCGTGATCACGCCAAAATGGGTCGGGTCTACACCAACCTGTGCGGCAATGGGCTGCAGCAGCGGCGCCAGCACGATGATGGCTGAAGCACTGTCGAGGAAGAAGCCGGCGACGATCATGACCACATTGAACAGCGCCATGACCTGAATCGGGTCTTCGGTCCAGGAGAGCACCTCACCCGCCAGCTGTGTCGGTGCCCCGGTGATGGCCAGCAACCAGGAGAAGGCCGATGCGCCCGCGGTGATCAGCAGCAGGGTCGCCGACATCAGCCCCGCGCTGTTGAGCGTCGACAGTAGGTTCTTCAGGTTGATCTTCCGATAGACCACCATCCCCACGAACAGGCCATACATGCAGGCCACGGCGGCGGACTCGGTGGGGGTGAACACCCCGCTGTAGATCCCGCCGAGCAGGATGACCGGCAGGCCCAGGCCCCAGGCCGCCGCCTTGAAGGCCGAGCCGATCTCGCGCAGCGACGGGAAGGCACTGCGGCCATACCCCTTGAAGGATGCATAGACGATGCAGTAGGCAATGAGGATCGAGGCAATCAGGAGGGCGGGCAACAGGCCGGCGGCGAAAAGACGCCCCACCGAGGTGCCGGTGACCGACCCGTAGATGATCAGCGCGATACTGGGGGGGACGATGGGCCCCAGGGTGCCGGCCGTGGCAATCACCCCGATGGCGAAACGCTTGTCATAACCGGCCGCCACCAGGGCGGGAAACATGATACTGCCGATGGCCACCACCGTGGCCGGGCTCGACCCCGAAATGGAGCCGAAGAAGAGGCAGGACAGCACCGTCGCCGCTGCCAGCCCACCGGGCACCCAGCCTACGAGCGCCTTGGCGAGGTCGATGAGGCGATCCGACAGCCCGCCGATGCGCATCAGTTCGGCCGCAAGGATGAAGAAGGGAATCGCCATCAGCGAGAAGTTGTTCATGCCCGAGAACATGCGCATCGGCACGATGATCGGGTCGGTACTGCCAAAGAACTGGATGGCCAGCATCACGGAAAAGGCCAGCGCCGCAAAGATCGGCAACCCCAGAAGCAGCACCGCGAAGAAGATGGGCAACAAGGCCGTAATCATGGGGAATCCTCGTGGTTGTCACGTAGCGTGGCGTGAGCCCATCACACCAGGTTTTCTTTCTCGGCAGCGAGCTCTTCCGCCATGCTGACGGGGGGCTTACGCCAGACCTCACGGATCAACCAGCAATAGCGAATGATCAGCAATACCCCAGACAGACCGATCGGCAGGTAGACCCAGGCCATGGGCATGCGCATTGCCGGGGACAGCATGCCCCGCTCGAGTGTCAGGGAGAAAAGCTGAAAGCCGAGGTAGGCCAGCATCATGGCAAAGACAATGCCGAGCACCGCGGTGAGGATGTGCAACCAGCGATTGACGGCCGGTGGTGCGAAGGCATTCAACACGTCTACCGAGATATGGGCGCCGTGTCGAACGCCCATGCTGGCTCCGACGAAGCTCATGCAGACAATGGAATAGATCACGACTTCTTCCGCCCAGGAAAGCGAGCTGTTGAAGCCGTAGCGATAGACGACCTGGAAAGTGGTGATGATGGTCGCAATCGACATGAAAGCGACCATCGCCACCTTTTCCAAGCGATCAATGAGCTTATTGAGCGCTTCGAGCATGGCTCAGTACTCGATGCCGACTTCGTCGTAGACCTTGTGCAGGAGCTCAGGCGTCACGATGTCCTTGTACTCCTCATGCACCGGCATGCTGGCCTCGATGAATGCCGCCCTGGCCTCGTCGGTGATCTCGTTGATCGCGATTTCGCCTTCGATCTCCTCGAGAATGCGTCCCTCGTCCTGCAGCGTCAGCTCGCGGGAGGCGTCGCGACCATTGTCAAACGCCTCGACCATGACCTGTTGCAGATCCTCCGGCAAAGAGTCCCAGGCATTCTGGTTCATGACGGCGGCATAAGCATGGTAGGCATGGTTGGTCAGGGACAGATAGTCCTGAACCTCGTAGAAACGCATGGTGTAGATGTTGGCCAGCGGGTTCTCCTGCCCCTCGACGACCCCCTGCTGCAGGCCGTTGTATACCTCGGTGAAGGCCATCGCCGTGGCATTGGCGCCGAGGTTTTCATAGGTCGAGATGATGATCGGCGCCTGCATGGTCCGCATGCGAACCTCGGCAAGGTCTTCCGGGGTCTCGATCGGGCGGACATTGTTGGTGATATGCCGGAAGCCAGCTCCCCAGAAATTCACGCCATACATGTTGTCGTCACTGAGTGTGTCGAGGATCTCTCGCCCCACGTCACCATCGAGCACCTCGACCATGGTGTCGTAGTCAGGCAGCAGGAACGGCAGATCAAGGATCTGCATGCGCGGCTCGAAGTTCCCCAGGGTGGCGGTCGGCGGGATGCCGATATCGACCAGCCCCATCTGGATCTGCTCGATGATCTCGACATCACCCCCCACTTGGGCGGCAGGGAGCACCTCGATACTGATGCGCCCGTCGGACTTCTCCTCTACCTCCTCCTTGAAGCGCAGTGCCGCCTGACCGTTCGGGGTTTCCTCGATCAGTACGTGGGCAAAGGTGAAGTTGAAGTCCGCCGCCTGGGCCTGGCTGATGCCGAAAGATACTGCCGCGATCGCAGCCGCCAGTGATACCTTGGTCAACTTGTTATTCATTGTATGCACCTATCTGTGGTGGTGGGGCCAAGCGCTGGCTTGGCGTCAAGTACCTGTCGAATCGGAACCCCCGACTCAACAGAATCAGGACATCGTTTGTTCGAAGCGAGCCGCCACGCCCTCCGGGCCAACGGAGGAAAGCAGGACAGCCAGGGTCAGACGCGCCTTGCGCGCACTCAAGTCGCTTACGGGGATGGCGCCGTGGGCCTGGAGACTGGCCAGACTCCCGGGGAACTCGTAGCGAGTGTTGACCGGTCCTTCATGGCAGACGGACACCACCGCAATCGGAATTCCCCCCCGCGTTACCTCACCGATGGTCTCCAGCCATGTCGGCGGGACATGCCCGCGGCCGAGGCCCTCTATCACCAGCGCCTGCGCGCCGCTGGCCACCGCGGCCTCGATGAGTTGCGGGCTGGCATCCAGGTAGCTTGCGAGAATGTCGATCCGCGGCAGGCGATCGCCAAGAGATAGCGGCGCTGACCGCCGCGGAAGCTGTGCGAGATGAACCCGCTGGCCATCCACGTACCCCAGCGCCCCTGCATCCGGGGCACCGAAGCCGTTCACCCGATAACTGTTGAGTTTGCGGACGCTGCGTGCGGCAAAAATCGACTCAT
Source organism: Halomonas sp. CKK8 (assembly GCF_029625235.1). Classification (NCBI taxonomy): domain Bacteria; kingdom Pseudomonadati; phylum Pseudomonadota; class Gammaproteobacteria; order Oceanospirillales; family Halomonadaceae; genus Halomonas; species Halomonas sp. CKK8. Next base: position 2,178,019 of record NZ_CP121193.1, read on the forward strand.
TGAAGACGACCGCCACGCCGAGGCCTCTTGCTCGGGGGTCAGCGGCAACGGTGATGGCATTGGCAAGGTTGCGGAAGGCGTCAGTGCCCTCCTCGTGCGGGGCACGTTGCGAGCCGGTCATGACCAGGGCGCAGGCGTCGAGCGAGAGCGTGATGTCGAGGAAATGGGCGGTCTCTTCCAGCGTATCGGTGCCATGTGTGATGACGATGCCGATCACATCCGGCTCCTGCTCCAGGGCCTGGCACTGGCGACTGAGCGTGACCAGGTCATCCAGGCTGATGGCATTGCTGGGCTTTTGCAGTATCGAGCGGACCTCGACCTCGAGGTCGGACGTCTGCGGCACGGCCACACGTTCCAGCAGCGACTCGCCTGACATGGCCCCGGACACGTTGCGTCCGTTCCCGCCGGGTGTGCTGGCAATCGTGCCACCTGTCGTGAGCACGATGACGCGCTGTCTGGTCATGGCATAGCACCGAATCTGGTTGTCTCGTGCCCTGATGGGCCTATCAGGCAGGTCTTCTTGACGACATTCTCGTTCCTGAACCTGCCAACTGATGAGACATCTGATGTCTGACGTCTTGGGTCATGCTAGACTCAGCTCATGTCGAGATGCAAGCGCCGTTTGTCACGCACCCACATTGCGCAGAGTGATGTCTCGCCACAAACGACCGGGCTCAGCACGCCAGCGATCCCTGCTCTCGTGACTCAACGACAGCAAGAGACCTTTTGATGAACACCTTGTCCCATGCGGCCGCATCGCCGGAGCAGCAGGAACGCTTCGGCGGCTCACTCGAACGCAGCTCGATCGCCTTTCAGATACTGGAACGGATCAAGTCCGCGCTGATTCGCGGTGACCTCAAGCCGGGTGACTACCTGCCCTCCGAGACCGAACTGACCCACAGCCTGGGCATCGGCAAATCGAGCGTTCGTGAAGCTATCAAGATGCTCCAGGCGATCGGTATCGTGGAGGTCCGGCGAGGCCATGGCACGATCATCCGGCGCGAGCCGGGAGATCCTCTGGTCGATCCCATGGCCTTCGGCATGATCCTGGCGCGCGGTATGACACGCGACGTGCTGGAATTCCGGGCGATGTTCGAACCCGCCTACACCCTCCAGGCAATGGCCAACGCCACTGATGAGGACCATCAGCGCATTCAGCAGGCCATAGACGACATGGCCACGGCGATTGCCAACGGTGAGCAGACGTCGCGCCACGATGTCAGCTTCCATCGCGCCATCCTGCATGCCACCCACAACCCCATGACCATCCGGGTCGGCAGGACGCTACTGGAGCTGATCGAGGCGGCCCTCGAGACGTCGATGCAGACACTGCCGGAAACCGCCCTCAACGATCACAAGGCGATCTATGCTGCCTTCCGGGCGGGTGACGCGGAAGGGGTAAGACGGGCGATCGAACAAAGTGCGGAAAGCTGGGAAACCAACCTGACGTATCGGGATTGAGCCCGACGGCAACCTACTCGCCCAAGTGAACCGGTTGATTCTCGCCGAGGAATTCGATGAGGCGCTCCAGGGGCATGGGACGCGCAAGGTAAAAGCCCTGGAAGAGATCGCAGCCATGCGCCATCAGCACGTCGTGCTGCTCCTCATGCTCGATGCCTTCGGCAACCACCTGCAGACCGAGGTGGTGCGCCATGGAGATGATGCCCTGGATGATCGCCGCATCCTCCGCACTGCGCGTGACCTCACTGACGAAGCTGCGATCGATCTTCACCGTGTCGATGGGCAGGTGCTTGAGGTAGCTGAGGCTGGAAAAGCCGGTCCCGAAGTCGTCGATGGCGACACCCACGCCCATGTCCCTGAGAGAATGAAGGATGTCGATGGCACTCTCGGTATCGTTCATCAGCACGCCTTCGGTCAGCTCCAGGGAGAGTTTCGGTGCCGGCAAGCCGGAGACGGCCAGGGTCTGGCGCAGGTTGCCGAGAAAGCTCGAGCGGCGGAACTGCAGCGGCGAGAGGTTGACCGCGACACTCAGGATGCCCTGCCCTGCCTGGTCGAGCATGCGCAGGTCATGGCAGGCCCTCGAGAGCACCCACTCGCTGATCGGGATGATCTGGCCGGTCTCCTCGGCCAGGGGAATGAACTGTGCGGGCGAGACATAGCCGCGCAGGGGGTTTGGCCAGCGCAACAGCGCCTCCACGCCCACCACCCGCCCCTGGCGATCGATCAACGGCTGATAGTGCAACTCGAAGGCCTGCACATCGATCGCCTCCTGGAGCTCATTGCGCAGCGCGACGCGATCACCCAGCCGATGGGTGATCTCGGGCGTGAACCAATGGTAGGCGTTACGCCCTTGCTGCTTGGCAAGGTACATGGCCATGTCCGCCTGCTGGATGAGCTCGTTGGGCTGGGAGAGCTCCGCATTGCTGACGGCGATGCCGATGCTGCAGGAGAGCGAAAGTTCATGCTCGCCGACCCGATAGGGCCGCGCAATGAGCTCCAGCAGCCGCTCTGCCACCTGCAGCGCCTGCTCCTCATCGTGCAGGTCCGGCAGCAGCACCACGAACTCGTCGCCCCCCAGGCGCGCCAGGGTATCGCCCGCGCGCATCGCCGCGGACAGGCGCTGCGAGACCCCCAGCAGCAGCTGGTCGCCGATGGCATGACCCAGGCTGTCGTTGATCGGCTTGAACTCGTCGAGATCGACGAAAAGCACCGCCAGCAGAAGCCCATGACGCCTGGCGAGCTCGAAATCATGGACCAGCCGATCCTCCAGCAGCGCGCGGTTTGCCAATCCCGTCAGGGCATCGTGGCTGGCATGGTAGGCCAGGCGGGCCTCATAGGCCTTGCGTTCTGAGATATCATGCTGGATGCCCACATAGTGGGTGACCTGCCCTTCCTCGTCGCGCACCGGGGCGATGTAGAGGTCGTTCCAGAAGGGGGTACCATCCTTGCGATAATTGCACAGGGTGACATGCACCTCGCGCTTGAGAGCCAGCTGCTGGCGAACCTGCTGCACCACCGCCATGTCGGTCTCGGCCCCCTGCAGGAAGCGGCAATTTCTGCCGATGACCTCATCGCGTGTGTAGCCCGTCATGCGCTGGAAGGCGTCGTTGGCATAGATGATCGGCAGATCGGGTTCGCCTGCATCGGCGATCAGTACCCCGTTGACGCTGGCCTCCACGCCACGCTCGAGGATTCGCAGTCGGGTCTCGTGTTCCCGGCGTTGCGTGACGTCCTTGGCGATGCCGTAGACCCCTTGGATACGCTCATCGACCACGATCGGCAGGTTGGTGATATCCAGGCGGCGGACCTTGCCATCCCGATGAGGAATCTGCAGTTCATAGCGGCAGGGTTCGCCGGCCGCGGTGGTCTCGAATTTCTGCTGAACATGCGCCAGGTCGTCGGGCTTAAGGAAGTGCGAAAAATGCGCGCCCAGGATCTGCTCGATGGGCAAGCCGGTCAGCGCAGCACAATGCGCATTGGCCGTGGCGAAGTGTCCCCGCAGATCCAGGGAAAACACTGCATCGGGGTTATAGGCGAAGAGCGAGCGGTAGCGCTGCTCGCTCTCCCACAACGACCGCCGGTCCTGCTCCCGCTCCACCGCCAGCGCCACCAGATCCACGGCCTGACGCGTCATTTCCAGTTCGGTAGCGTCCGGCCTGGCCGGACGCCGGTAGTAGGTCGCAAAGGTACCCAGCAACCGACCATCACTGGCGATCACCGGATAGGACCAGCAGGCCTTGAGCCCCTCGTTCGTGGCCAGGGTCCTGAAGCCCTTCCAGCGGGGATCATGGGCGAGGTCCTCGCAGACCACCACCTCACGGCCATGGGCCGAGCTGCCACAAGCGCCCATGCCGGCGGCGATGGGAATCACGCCGATCGCCTCGCGGTAGCCGGCTGGCAGACTCTTACCCGCGACCAGGCGCAGCTCGCGGCCTTCGTCGTCGGCCCGCATGATCGTGCATAGCCCGCCGTGCAGCTGACCCTCGAGCAGGGTGCAGATGGCGTCGAGGGTCTGACCGAGCGGGACTTCCTCGGCAATCATCGCCTGGATGGCGTGTTGCTGCTCGAGTTGGACCCGCGCCGCCATCAGCTGCCGGGAGTGCCCCAGGACCAGGCGTACCATCCCCAGGCTGAAGACCAGCAGATAGGTCAGCGTCAACCCGCCCAGGCCCACGGCTGACGGCACGATAGCGGCCTGCAGCCAGCTCGCCCCGGACGCGGGGTGCACGGAGGGGCTGAGCATCGGTCCCCCCGGCAGACCGATGTGGCGTGCCGCGAAGGTAGGGAACGCCGTCACATCACGGGCGACCCTGCCGGGCGCCGCCAGGGAAAGGATCACCTCGTCATCACGGGCGAGATTGACCTGGAAGCCGCCCAATTGAAGACGCAGCCCACGGGACAGGAGCGCCGCCATGTCCAGCACGGCCACCAGCTGCTGGTCGCGACGCGGTACCGCGATCGCCATGATCGCCAGCCCCGGGGCGCTGTCATCGGGCACGATCATGCGCGGCTGGGGAAAGGGCATCTCCAGCCAGTCGCTTACGCGCGTGGCATCCAGCCATTGCGCCAGCCAGCGCCGTGCCTCATCGCCGCGCGCCCGATGCCAGAGGAGGTCCTGGTCGCTGCCCAGCAGGCCGATGACCTCGAGGCTGGGGGTATCACGCAGGTAGTTGTCCGCATCGCGATTCAGCACGGCGGGTTCCAGGCCAAGAGCCGAGGCATCCAGCCGCTCGGCCATGCGCTGCATCAGCATCAGATGCGATCCCAACACCTGCTCGGCATTGAGGCGAACGTTGTCGAGCAGATGCTCCGCCTGCTGGTTGATCCGCTGTTGCTGCTGCCAGCCAAGCAGGTACCACGCCAGGCTGCTGGCCATCACCCCGGCCAGACCTGCCATGACGGCCGCCCTTCCCAGCTTGAGCTGCCGCTTCACCGTCCTGGCACTCGCCGCCAGCATGGCGCTGCCAAACATCAGCGCGAACAGGGCCACCACCGGCGGAGATGAGGTCATCGCCATCCATCCAGGACCATGCGCCGAGACGACGAGCATCATCGCCAGCACGACGAGCCCGAAGAGCAGCAGCAGGCACCCGCACAGCTGCCACAGCCGGCGCTGCGCCTTCCGCTCGCACGCCACCAATAGACAGGCGGCCAACACCACCAGCAAAAAGGCCAGGAGGGAGGAAACCCGCGGCTCCCCGGACAGCCAGGAGACGCCCGCCTGGCTCCCGCCGAGCAGGGCATTGTGAATCAGGGTGTAGCCCATCAAGGCCAGCAAGCCACCACCTGCCAGAAGGCGCGTGCGCGGCCAGTGCTGCACCACGGCTAGCAGGCCAACACCGGACAAGATGGCGGCCAGCGAGGCATCCGGGACCAGCAGCGTTTGCGGGGAGAAGTGTACCCACTCCAGCATCCCGGCCAGGCCCATCAGCACGAAGGCCACCGACACCATCAGCAGCCAGCTATCCAGGGCGATATCGCGGGTCTTGAACGGCATGAACGGGGTGCTCCCTGCGCGTGGTCAACAATGTATCTGGACGAGCTCGCTCCAGTGGCCTCCTTGTTGCGGTGCTCAAGATGGTGCAGTGCTACGCTTGGGAACACCAGCCTGTGTTCTCATCCAATAGGCTGAGAGCCCTCAACTTACCACTCCCGAGCCATGCTGTTGTCGGCATCCGTCCGGTGGGGCAGCCGGGCAGGGGCCATTGCCAACCGGAAGGATGTTTCGGCAGCTGCCCACTCGACTAATAACCAAAGGCTATTGGAAAAACGCTTTTTTATTCTCTAGTGTATTTTCCCAAAGACTTCACGAACACCGTGACGTCTTCCCTCGTTTCAGCGAAACCACAGGAGCAATCCCATGCTCAAGCGCATAGCCCTTACCGCCATGGCCGCGAGCCTGATGACCGCCGGCAGCCTGGCCCAGGCCGATGAGCATGCTATCAAGGTCGGCATGTCCGGCGGCTACTTCCCCTTCACCTTCGTCGAGCAGGACAAGCTCCAGGGCTTCGAGGTGGATGTCATGGAGGCCGTGGCCGAGGAGATGGACGTCGAGGTCGAGTTCGTCACGGCGAACTTCTCGGGGCTGTTCGGCATGCTCGAGTCCGGTCGAATCGACACCATCGCCAACCAGATCACCATCACCGAGGAGCGGGCCGCGAAGTACGCCTTCACCGAGCCCTACGTCTATGACGGCGCCCAGGTCGTGGTCAAGGAGGGCAATGAGGCGATCCAGGGCGTCGAGGACCTGAAGGGCAAGACCGTTGCCGTCAACCTCGGCTCCAACTACGAAGAACTGCTGCGCGAGCTGCCCTACGCCGACGAGATCGACATCCGCACCTACGAGAGCAACATCGAGCAGGATACCGCCCTGGGCCGCGTCGATGCCTTCGTCATGGACCGGGTGAGTGCCAGCCAGGTGATCAAGGAGAAGCCGCTGCCGCTGGCACTGGCCGGGCAGCCCTTCTCCGAGATCCGCAATGCCCTGCCGTTCCGCGACACCAAGGAGGACCGCGCCCTGCGTGACCGGGTCGACACCGCGCTTTCCAGCCTGCGCGAGTCGGGCGAACTCACGGCCATCTCGGAAGAGTGGTTCGGCACCGACATCACTCGTCCGTGAGGCATTGAGTCGCTCCCATGCCGTTGCTTGATGTCGACTACATGCTGGGGCTGGTGCCCATCCTGCTGCGCTACCTGCCGCTGACCCTGCAGATGGCCGCCGTGGGGATGGCACTGGCCCTGGTACTTGCCTGCGGCCTCGCCGTGATCCGCGTGCTGCGCATCCCGGGCCTGAACGCCGCCACCCTGCTGTTCATCTCCTTCTTCCGTGGCACGCCGCTGCTGGTGCAGCTGTTCCTGTTCTACTACGGCTTGCCCCAGCTGCTGGCCTTCCTGACCCAGATCAACGGCATCACCGCCACCATCATGGGCCTGACCCTGCACTTCTCGGCCTACATGGCAGAATCCATCCGCGCCGCCATCGTCGGGGTCGATCGCAGCCAGACGGAGGCGGCCCTCTCCATCGGCATGACCAACGGCCAGCTGATGCGGCGCATCGTGCTGCCGCAGGCCACGCGTGTCGCGGTGCCGACGCTGATGAACTACTTCATCGACATGATCAAGGCGACCTCCCTGGCCTTCACCCTGGGGGTCACCGAGCTGATGGGCGCCACCCAGAAGGAGGCCGCCGGCAGCTTCCTCTACTTCGAGGCCTTCATCACCGTGGCGATCTTCTACTGGGTCATCGTCGAGCTGCTGGCCTGGTTCCAGCGGCGCCTGGAAACCCGACTCAACGAGGCCTATCGCCGATGATCAAGGTAGAAGGACTCATCAAGCGCTTCGACGGGACTGCCGTGCTCGACGGCATCGACCTGGCCATCGAGCAGGGCGAGATCATCGTGGTGATCGGCCCCTCGGGGACCGGCAAGTCGACGCTGCTGCGCTGCCTGAACTTCCTCGAGCGGCCGGATGCGGGCCGGCTGACCATCGGCGACCTGGACGTCGACGTCACCCGGGCCAGCCGCGCCGACATCCTGGCGGCACGGCGGCGCACGGCCTTCGTGTTCCAGAACTATGCGCTGTTCGCCAACAAGACGGCGCTGGAGAACATCGCCGAGGGGCTGATCGTGGTCAACCGCTGGCCCAAGGCGAAGGCCCATGCCCGCGCCAGGGAGATCCTGGCGCGCATCGGCCTGGCCGACAAGGCCGATGCCTACCCCGCTTCCCTGTCCGGTGGCCAGCAGCAGCGAGTGGGCATCGGCCGCGCCATGGCGGCCCAGGCCGAGGTGATCCTCTTCGACGAGCCGACCTCCTCGCTGGACCCGGAGTGGGTCGAGGAGGTGCTGGGGCTGATGAAGCAGCTCGCCCGTGAGCGCCAGACCATGCTGGTGGTCACCCATGAGATGAGCTTCGCCCGGGACGTGGCGGACCGGGTGATCTTCATGGAGGGTGGTCGCATCGTCGAGCAGGGACCGCCCGGCCAGCTCTTCGGTTCGCCCAAGGATCCCCGCACCCGGGACTTCCTGCGCAAGGTACTGGCGACACAAGTGTCTATCGACTCCCCGACCTGAGCCGAACGCCTGATGGCCGCGTTGTGGGCCCCGGCGGGCTTCCCGTATAGTGTTGGTACACTTTTCCAGGCCCGCGCCCTCCTCGATGCCACAGCCACGCGCCCAGATCCGCCCTCGCCGCCGCCCTCCCCTGCATTTCCTGCCGCTGGGCGGCTGTGGCGAGATCGGCATGAACCTCAGCCTCTATGGCCTGGGTCGTGAAGAGAGGGGTCATGGGGAGAGGGGGCACGCGGAAGAGTGGATCGCCGTGGACTGCGGCATGATGATTCGCCAGGACCTCCCGGACAATCCGCTCCAGGTGCCGGATCTCTCCACCCTGGAGACGCTCGGGATCCGTCCGCGGGCGCTGATCATCACCCACGGCCACGAGGACCATATCGGCGCCGCCGCCTGGCTGTGGCCCAAGTGGGGGTGTCCGATCCACGCCACCCCTCTGGCCGCAGGTCTGCTGCGCGCCAAGTTCGCCGAGCGCGGGCTGGCAACGGACGCCATAAAGGTCATCGAGCCCGGCGAGGCACTGGAGACCGGCCCCTTCACCCTGCGCTTCCTGCCGCTGACCCATTCGATTCCGGAGAGCTGCGCGCTGCTGATCGCCGCCGGCGAGTATCGGGTGCTGCACACCGGCGACTGGAAGCTCGACCCCGAACCGCTGATCGGCCCGGCGATCTCCGCCGCCACCTTCCGCGCCATCGCGCCCGTGGACCTGGTGGTGGGCGACTCCACCAATGCGCCGATGCCCGGCCACTCACGCAGCGAAGGCGAGGTCGCCGAGGCGCTGACCCACGCCATCGCCCGCTGCGAGGGACGCGTGGTGGTGAGCTGCTTCGCCAGCAACCTGGCACGGGTGCTGGCCATCGGCCGCGCGGCCGAGCGTTGCGGGCGCCGGGTCAGCCTGATGGGGCGCTCAATGGAGCGCATGGTGGGCGTGGCACGCCAGCTTGGCTACCTGGACGACCTGCCGCCGCTGGTGCCGGTGAGCGACCTCGGCTACCTGCCGCCGGAGGAAGTGCTGGTGATCGCCACAGGCAGCCAGGGCGAGCCGCGGGCCGCGCTGTCCCGTCTTTCCCGGGGCCGCCATCCCCACTTCGAGCTGATGGCCGGCGATACGGTGATCTTCTCCGCCAAGGCCATCCCCGGTAACGAGCGACTGATCGAGCGGCTGAAGCGTGGGCTGAAGCACTTCAGCGTGGCGATCCTCGACGACGAGAATCACCCCGAGCTGCATGCCTCGGGCCACCCGGCCCAGGACGAGCTGCGCACCTTCTACAGCTGGGTGAAGCCACGCCACCTGCTGCCGGTGCACGGCGAACCTCGCCACCAGCAGGCCCACCAGGCCCTGGCCGAGGAGCTCGGTATACAGGCGCCGCTGGCGCCAGTGAACGGCGACCTGATCCGGCTGGATGCCGGGGGGCTCACCCTGGAGACGCGCCACCCCCAGCAGCCGCATATCATCAGCCAGGATGCGGTCTCCGCCCTGCCCGGCCTGGGCAGCGGCGACGGGGGCCATCGCTCACGCCATGGCAGTCTCTATCTGGCCATCTCGGTGGCTGCCACCGACACCGGCTGGACCCGTATCGGCCGGCTGATGCTGGACGCCAGCCAGACGAGCCCCATGGACGAGACCGCCTTCGGCGACTGGCTGGATGACTGCCTCGAGGAGATCCAGGTGGACTCCCTGGCGGAATTGCGCCTGGCCCTGCAGCCGAGGTTGCTCGGCTGGCTCGCCGATCACCTGCACCGGGTACCCGAGGTGCACCTGCAGATACTGGCGGTGGAAGCCGAGATGCTGGGGAAGTAGAACGGAGAAGTCTTGGGTGCCGTCAGTTCGACGCTGCGACTCGATCTAACCCGAGCCTTCGCGGTGCAAGTCGCGACGTAGAATCGTTCGCTCCCACAGCGCCACTAAGCCGGATCGGAAACTGTGGGAGCAACGGTTCGGCGCTCCGACTTCAGATCGCGATGAGCAGGTCAGGAGTCGCGAAGCAAGTCGATCAGAAGAAAGAGCCCCACCCTCACGCATTTCCACTACAGCAAGGGCGGGTTAAACGCCTCAACCCTTATTGGCGTTGGCATTCTTCGGCGGACGACCGCGCTTGCGCTTGGGCTGTTCGGTCACCAGGTCGTCCAGGGAAAGGCCGGCTTCATTGATCTGTTCGCGGATCTCGGCGAGTTTCCTGGCTTTCTCGGCTTCCTCTTCCTGGCGCTGAACTTCCTCGTCCTTCTTCTGCTCGATCACCTCACCGATGACCTCGGCCAGCTTGTGAAGCTGTTCCATGCTCAGCTGGCGTGCCGCAGCACGAGCCACGTTCTTGTTGCGGGCGATGCGCTCCAGGGATTCGCTGGACATTGGCGGTCTCCATGCCGAATGTTGGACAGTTGCGTTGTGTAATGACACGTCAAAAGTATATGCACTCGCGTGACATTGGCAAGAAAAGTCGCGGGAAAAATCGACAGAAAGAAAGGTTCTTCGCACCTTGGCGTGATGCTGTTCAACAGGCAAGGAAGCAGGCTGCCTTTCTGTGGGAGCGATCTTCAGATCGCGAATGGAGGCCGGAGGCCTCCCGTATTAGGCACTCTGCTCGGGGCGCCGGTCGGCGCCATTCGCGCAATGAATTGCGCTCCCACGAGGGCACTTCGCCTCGTTCACGCCAAAATGCGATCATCCAAAAGAAAGGGGAAATTGCCGCACGCCGAAGCGGACAGCCGAGCGTGATTCGCGAAATGCCGGCAGGATTTCTCTCGCCCACACGCAGACGGGCGACATCGTGATGTCGCCCGTTGCGTCCTGATGCCGGCTTCCGCCTGGCTATGGTGACGTCTCAGCCACCGGTCATGTTCATGAAGCGTACCACCTGGACGTCGCCATCGGTGGTGAAGTGATGACGCTCTGGCTTGAGCGGCATGGCGCGCACGATGGCATGCTTGAGCGCCTCCATATCGCCGGGGTGGCGACGCAGCACGGCGCGCAGGTCCACGGAGTGCTCGTTGCCGAGGCACAGCAGCAGGCGCCCCTCCACGGTGACGCGAACCCGGTTGCAGGTGTCGCAGAAGTTGTGGCTGTGGGGCGAGATGAAGCCGACCCGGGATTCGCTGTCGGGCATCATGAAGTAGCGCGACGGCCCGAGGGTCGACTCGGTGGTGGGAATCAGCTCGTGGCGGGTCTCGATCCGCTCCTGCACCTCGTCGCTGGAACAGAAGGTCTCGGCACGGGAGTGGTCCGACACGTCGCCCAGGGGCATCTCCTCGATGAAGCTGATGTCGAGGCCCTCGTCACGGGCGAAGTCGACGAGATCCAGCACCTCGTCATCGTTTCGCCCCTTGAGGATCACGGCATTGAGCTTGATGCGCTCGAACCCGGCATCCCGCGCGGCACGAATGCCGTCGATCACCTTGTGCAGGTCACCGGTGCGGGTGAGCCGACGGAAGCGGTCGGGATCCAGGGAATCGAGGCTGATATTGAGTCGCTTGAGCCCCCCCTCGCGCAGGCGAGAGGCGAACTTGGGCAGGCTCGCGCCATTGGTGGTCATGGCAAAATCCTTGAGCCCCGGCAGCGCGCCGATATCCGCGACGAGGCGATCGATGTCACGCCGCACCAGGGGCTCGCCCCCGGTCAGGCGGACCTTCTCCACGCCCATCTCGGTAAAGGCGCGAGCGACCATCGCCAGTTCCTCCAGGGTCAGCACCTGGGCACGCGGCAGGAAGGTCATCTCCTCGCTCATGCAGTAGACGCAGCGGAAATCGCAGCGATCGGTGACCGAGATGCGCACGTAGCGCACTCGCCTGCCGAAGTCGTCGATCAGCTCATCGGTCATGAAGACATCTCCCAGCGACGGGCATCATGATGGTCCCCGTCGCGCTCCGAAACCCAGTAGTCCCCGCTGGCGGTGTGCTCCTTCTTCCAGAAAGGGGCGCGGGTCTTGAGGTAATCCATGATGAAGTCGCAGGCCTCGAAGGCGGCGCGACGATGCGCGCTGGCGACCACTACCAACACGATAGGGTCTGCAGGCGTGAGGCGTCCAATCCGGTGGATCACGGTCACGCCCTGCAGCGGCCAGCGGGACTCGGCCTGCTCGACGATCTCGCCGAGGGCCGTCTCGGTCATGCCCGGATAGTGTTCCAGGGTCAGCGCCTGAACCTCGGGACGCTCGTTGAAGTCACGCACCAGGCCGGTGAAGCTCACCACCGCCCCGATGTCGCTGCGCCCCTCGAGCAGGGCGCGCTGTTCAACGCCGACATCGAAGACGCTTTCCTGCACGCGGATCATGGCTAGCCTCCGGTCACCGGGGGAAAGAAGGCGACCTCGTCGTTGTCGGTCAGCGGCGTGGCATCCCCGGCCATCACCTGATTGACGGCACACAGCACGCGCCCCTGGTCGAGGCCCTCGAAGCGAGGATCCAATGCCTTGAGCGCCGTCTTGAGGCCAGCCACGTCGGAGCTCGGCAGGCGGTCAACCGGCACCGAGACATCGCCGACCCCGAGGCGCTCGCGCAGCTCGGCCAGGCACTTGACGCGGATGCAGGGGGCGGCGATGTCGCAACGCTGCCCCACCGAGACCTCGCCGGAGGCCCCCTCGCCGGTGACGATGGGCGACGCGGCGGACTCGATGACGGAGGGAGCCACCGCTCGCTCTCCCCGGGCCTCCTCGCGACGATAGTCACCGGACTTGCCGCCGGTCTTGGTGTCGAGGTGGATGGCGCCGATCTCCATGCCCTTGTCCACGGCCTTGCACATGTCATAGAGGGTCAGGCAGGCCACCGAGACCGCGGTCAAGGCCTCCATCTCCACCCCGGTCCGCCCGTTGAGGCGGCAGGTGGCGGTGACATGGACACAGGATTCGACCTCGTCGAGCTCGAAGTCGATGGTGACCTTCGACAGGGCCAGGGCATGGCAGAGCGGGATCAGCTCGTGGGTGCGCTTGGCGGCCTGGATGCCGGCGATACGCGCCGTGGCCAGCACGTCGCCCTTGGGCAGGCCGCCCTCGGCGAGCAGCGCCAGGGTCTCGGGCTGCATGCGGATGAGGCCCGAGGCGCTGGCCTCGCGGCGGCTTTCAGGCTTGTCGGCGACGTCGACCATGTGGGCCTCGCCGCGGGCATTGAGATGGGTCAGGGACGGGTTGGTCAGAGGCATGGGGGTCAGCGTCTCATGGCAGTCGATAAAGGGGTTGAATGCTCACCGTGTCGCCCGAGGCCACCCCCTCGCGGTCGTCGGTGAGCTCGATCAGGCAGTTGGCGGCCACCATCGAGGAGAGGATCCCGGAACCCTGGGCCCCGGTGCTGCACACGTGCAGGCGACCCTCGGCGTCGGCGTGGTAGCGGCCGCGCAGGTAATCGGTGCGCCCGAGACGGCTCTTCAGGGCCTCGTCGGCGATGGCGACCAGCCGCTCGGGCTCGTGCACCGGCTTGCCTTGCAACTTGGACAGCAACGGCGCCACGAATTGCAGAAAAGTGACCATCACCGCCACCGGGTTGCCGGGCAGCCCCAGGAAGGTCACACCGCGCTCGCCCAGCAGACCACAGGCCAGCGGGCGCCCGGGACGGATGGCGATGCGCCAGAAGGCCAGGCGGCCGACTGCCTCCAGAGCCGCGCGGGTGAAATCGGCATGGCCCACCGACACGCCGCCGCTGGTGATCACCATGTCGGCCTGCCTGGCGGCATCGCCCAGGGCCGCAATCATGGCCTCCCGGTCGTCGGGGAGGATACCCAGGTCAATGACGTCGGCACCCTGCTCGGCCAGCAGGCCGGCCAGGGAATAGCGGTTGGCATCGAAGATGCCCGCCGGCGGCAGCGCCTCCCCCGGGGCGGTGACCTCGTCGCCGGTGGAGAAGATCGCCACTCGCGGGCGGCGATGCACGCTTGCATCAACCAGCCCCAGGGAAGCCAGCAGGCCCAGCTCGGCCGCCCCCAGCCGGGTCCCGGCACGCAGCGCCGTCTGGCCCCGAGAAATGTCCTCACCGGCCTGGCGGACGTGCTGGCCACGCCTGACGCGCTCCGGCTGGTGCACCACCACCGTCTCGCCTCCCTCCTCGAGCTGCTCGAGCATGATCACGGTATCGGCCCCCGGCGGGAGTGGCGCCCCGGTGGTGATGCGTACGCACTCGCCCTCTCCCGGCGCCTCCTCGAGGCGGCTGCCGGCCAGCACCTCACCGATGACTCGCCACTCGCCGGGCCACTCGTCGTCTGTTGGCCAGGCCAGGGCGATGCCGTCCATGGCGGCATTGGTGTTCTGCGGCACGTCGATGGGCGAGATGACGTCCTCGGCCAGCACCCGGCCGTGGAGGGCGGCCAGCGCCACCCGCTCGGCAGGCAGCGGTGCCTCGACGAGGCCGGCCAGGCGGGCGCGGGCTTCCGCCACCGGCAGCATGCGCTCGCCGAGATCGAAGCAGGAGAGCGTCATGGCGCGGCCTCCTCACGGGTGCGCTTGCGGGGCCGCTGACTGGCCGGCCAGCGGGCGGGCCAGGCGGCAATCCAGTCGGTGAGGGCCTCGAGGTCATTGAGGTCCAGCGCCTCGACCCCCTCGGGCAGCGCGAGACTCGCGTCACTGGCCACGGCGCGCACCCACCGGTCCTCGGCGACGCGCAGCGATTTGCCCACCTCGGGGCGATGGAGCTCGAGCTTGGGCAGCGGCCAGGCCTTGAAGCCCTCCACCACTACCAGGTCGGGATGCTGGGGACGCACCATGTCGATGAGCTCGGCGAGATCGGCCTCCTCACGCCCGGGGGTCTCCATCATCAGCGCCACCCGGGCGCGGGAGGCCACCAGCATCGGCGAGGCACCGGCCTGGCGCAGGCGGTGGCTGTCCTTGCCGGGCTGGTCGACGTCGAAGGCGTGGTGGGCATGCTTGATCACCGCCACCCGCAGGCCCCGCTCGCCGAGGCGCGGCAGCAGCTGCTCCAGCAGGGTGGTCTTGCCGGTACCGCTCCAGGCGGCGATGCCGAGCAGTGGCAGGTCGTCGTCGAACGACAGGCTCTCGGGTACGCCATCGCTCATGGGCTCAGGGGCTCCTTCTCTCCTCCGGTGCCCGAGTCTCCCTCGCTCAGGGCGTGCTCGAGCCGCTGCTTCTCGTCATCGGTATTGAGGTTGGCGAAGGCGTCCGGACAGTCGCTGACGTCCACCCGGCACCAGGCGTGGCGGGCGTACCAGCGGTCGATCTTGCGCTCGCCGTCGGCCAGCGCCGCCGCCAGGTCATCCACCAGGGCGGTGCGGATCAGCGCCACCACCGGATGCAGCCGCTCGCCGTCGAAGGCCACGGCGATATCGCACTCGCCCTGGTTCTTGTCAGCAGCGGCCGCCAGGCGCGTCACCATCCGATCCACCATCCGCTCCACCAGATCATGGGGCAAGGCCGGGGTGTCGCAGGGCACCACTAGCAGCCAGGGGGTGTGCGCGGCCCGCAGGCCGCTGTAGATGCCCATCAGCGGGCCCTGGAAGCCGCCTTCGGCATCCTGGATCACGCGATCGGCCAGCGGTGCATAGGCCTCGGCATTGCGGTTGGCGTTGATCAGCACCTCGGCGACCCGTCCCGCCAGGCGCTCGCGAACATGGGCCACCAGCGGGCGTCCAGCGAAGGGTTCGAGCCCCTTGTCGCGACCGCCCATCCGGCGCCCCTGGCCGCCGGCCAGGATCAGGCCGGTCAGCTCGTCTCGGGTGATCATGTAGGCTCCTGACGAATCGGTCATGTCGTGAGTCATGATGCCTCAGCATGGCGGCGGGTGCCATGCCGGGCGTCCACGCTGGCCCCCTGCCCTGACACCGGTCAAGCCGTGGCTTATCCCCGTGCCTCCAAGGAGGTACACTATGTTGAAAATATTCCACGAATGCGGCAATCACCGCGGTAAGGACCGACCCATGGAAGAGGCATTCGACGTAGGCGCCCGGCTCAAGCAGCTGAGGCTTTCGCGCGGGCTGTCACAGAGAGAGTTGGCCAAGCGGGCCGGCGTCACCAACAGCACCATCTCGCTGGTCGAGCAGAACAACGTCAGTCCGTCGGTAAGCTCGCTGAAGAAGATACTGGACGCCCTGCCGGTGTCGATCAGCGCCTTCTTCGCCGGCGACGAGCCCAGCCAGCCGCAACCCTTCTATCGCCGGGACGAACTGACCGATATCGGCGATGGCAGGCTTTCCTGGCGGTTGGTGGCCGCCCGACGCCCCGACCGGCGCATGTCGATCATCCACGAGCACTACCCGCCCGGGGCCGACAGTGGCGAGGAGATGCTGGAGCACGACGGCGAGGAAGGCGGCGTGGTGATCTCGGGACAGATCGAGATCACCGTCAACGGCGAGGTGGGGGTACTGGGCGCGGGCGACGCCTACTACTTCGACTCCCGCCTGCCCCACCGCTTCCGAAACCCCGGCGACGAGGAGTGCGTGATCGTCAGCGCCAGCACCCCGCCGACCTTCTCCGACGCGGGCCAGGAGCAGCACCACGCCTGAGCGGACTCACTCCTCCTCGGCGCGGGGCAGCACCCAGTTGAGGACGATGCCCACCAGGGCGGCGAGGCTGACCCCCTGCAGGGTGAACTGGCCATTGCCGAATTGCATGCCGCCGATGCCGAAGACCAGCACCAGCGAGACCACCACCAGGTTGCGCGGCGCGGTGAGCGGCTTGCCGGCGCGCACCAGGGTGTTCATGCCGACCACGGCGATGGAGCCGAAGAGCAGGGTCATGATGCCGCCCATCACCGGCCCCGGGATGGTCTGCAGCAGCGCGCCGAGCTTGCCGACGAAGGCCAGGACGATGGCGATGCAGGCGGCGACCACCATGATCCTGGGGTTGAAGGCACGGGTCAGGGTCACGGCCCCGGTGACCTCGGAGTAGGTGGTATTGGGCGGTCCGCCGAAGATCGCCGCCGCGGTGGTGGCCAGGCCGTCGCCCAGCAGGGTGCGATGCAGGCCGGGCTTCTCCAGGTAGTTCCTGCGCGTCACCGAGCCGATGGCGACCATGTCACCGATATGCTCGACCGCCGGAGCAATGGCGACCGGAATCATGAAGAGGATCGCCGCCCAGTGGAAGCTCGGCGCGGTGAACGACGGCAGCGACAGCCAGGCCGATTCCTGCACCGGGGTGAAGTCCACCACTCCCATCACCAGCGCCAGCACATAGCCCGTGACGATACCGCCCATGATCGGGATCAGGCGGATCAGGCCGCGACCGAACACCGCCAGCACCAGGGTGACCAGGAGGCTTGCCATGGAGAGGAAGATCGCCGCGCCGTAGCCGATGTTGTCACTGGTCTCGCCGGTGGCCATGTCCACCGCCACCGGGGCCAGGGCCAGGCCGATCACCATGATCACCGGCCCCACCACCACCGGGGGCAGCAGCCGATGCAGCCAGGCGGTGCCCTTGAGGCGCACGAACTGGGAGATCACGACGTAGACCAGGCCGGCGGCCATCAGCCCACCCAGGGTGGCGGGAATACCGTAGTTCGCCACCGAGCCCTGGATGGGGGCGATGAAGGCGAACGACGAGGCCAGGAAGACCGGCACGCTGACCCGGGTCACGCCATGGAAGATCAGGGTGCCGATGCCCGCCGTGAACAGCGCCACATTGGGATCCAGGCCGGTAAGCAGCGGCACCAGCACCAGGGCGCCAAAGGCCACGAAGAGCATTTGCGCCCCGGTCAGCAGGGTGCGTAACGAGGAGTCGGTGGGCATGGCGGCCGCCGCCGAGTTGTCGGTCATGGTCCAGGGCTCCGGAAAGGTCAAGGGGAAGGAATCGCGCGGCATTCTACCAGCCTGGCTGCTCCTTGGGTGCCCTGGTTGCCTTGCATCGCCTCCCTTCTCAATATCATCGCACCCTCTTGCTAAGGCTCCGACAGTATCCTGTGGGAGCGCAATTCATTGCGCGAATGGCGCCGACAGGCGCCCTGATCTGAGTGCCCAATACCGGGGAGGCCTCCGGCCTCCTTTCGCGATCTGAAGTCGGAGCGCCGAACCGTCGCTCCCACTGGTGCCATTGACTGGCCCAAAGACGCCTGAAAGATTCTAGGCGCCTTCATCCTTCCGGGGTCGCCGTCTCCAGATACTCCTGCAGCCGAGCCTCGGCCTGGTCGTCGAAGAGGATCTCGCAGGCCTCTCGAAGTCCCGGCGAGTGGCGGATGCTCTCCTCGGGCACCACCAGCGAGACCTTGGCGCGTCGCCGGAGGAAATCCTCGAGCTTGGTCACCATCTCGCGGCGCCGGGCCAGTTTCAGCTCGCAGCGCAGGTATTCGGTACCCTCGATGAGCACCTCGCCCTGGCGTGAGTCCTGGCGGATATCCTCGAGCATCTCCAGCGCCTGGGCACCATAGCGGCGCCAGAGTCGGGTGCTGAGTGGCTCGGAAGCCTCGGCGCGGGTCATCGCATCCAGGTCCATGAGTCGCGCCTGGTGCATGAAGGCCTCACGCACCGAGCTATCCGGCTCCCCGTACCAGCGGGCCTCCGGGTACGGGATCTCGACGCCGAGCCGGCGAACCTCTTCCACCACTTCTTCTCCGACATTGAGACAGTCGGTCAGCTTGCCGCCGAAGATGCTCAGGTGGCGCTTCTCGTCGTCGATATCGATGGCATGCTTTCGCGACAGGTTGAGGAAATCCCGGTCGCCGCCACCGCTGGGCTTGACGGCCAGGGGTCGCACGCCGCAACGGGTGGCGATGATGTCCTCCTTGCCCAGCGGCGTCTCGAGCTCGAGTCGCGTATTGATGTTGTCGAGCACGAAGCGGATGTCCTCCTCCGTCGCGCCGACCTCGGGCTTCTCGACCCGGGTATCGGTGGTGCCGATGCAGGTGCGCGGCCCCATGGGGATGACGAAGAAGAGTCGACCATCGTCGGCAAAGAAGGCCAGCACCCGCTTGCTGTCCGTCAGCCGGGGG
The DNA here is from genome assembly GCF_029625235.1 of Halomonas sp. CKK8. Taxonomy (NCBI): domain Bacteria; kingdom Pseudomonadati; phylum Pseudomonadota; class Gammaproteobacteria; order Oceanospirillales; family Halomonadaceae; genus Halomonas; species Halomonas sp. CKK8. The sequence continues at coordinate 2,196,896 of NZ_CP121193.1, forward strand.
ACGATCAGATGGATCCCCTTGGAAAAGACATGATGGTGGTCGGTCTGCTGGCCCGAGAGGCTGTTGTGCTGGTCGACCCAGGGGCCCGCCGCGTTGATCAGCACCCGGGAGCGAATCTCGAAGGTCGTGTCGTCGGTACGATCCCGGACCCTGGTGACCCAGACGTCGCCTTCTCGACGGGCCCCCAGTGACTCGACGTAGTTGGCCGCCACGGTGCCGAAATCCAGGGCGCCACGCACAAAGTTGAAGACGAAGCGCGCGTCGTTGTCGTGCAGGTAGGCATCGGAATACTCGAAGCCTCCCTGGGCATTGCGGGTATTGATGATGGGCTCCCGCGCCTTGATCCCCTCGGGTCGCAGATAGTTCGGCCTGCGCGTGAAGGCACTGCCCATCAGCCAGTAGAGCCAGGTGCCGGCCCAGGGGTAGAGCGGATGATGCCGAAAGCCCCTGTTGATGGTGGTCAGGAAGCGGATCTCCTGGACCGTGGAGGGGTAGCTTTTGATCAGGTGGTTGCGGCTCTTGCACAGCTTGCGCACCAGCTTGAAGTCGCCGCTCTCCATGTACTTGATGCCACCCCACACCAGGTTGGAGGAGTGCATGCTGGTGCTGCCGGCGAAATCGCCCCGGTCGATCAGGGCAACCTTGGCCCCCTTCCCGCTCAGCGCCGCGGCCGCCGAGGCGCCGTTGATGCCGCCGCCGATGACCAGCGCATCGAAGGTCTGGCCGGGGAGCTTGCGGATGTTGTTCTCTCTGAGTTGCATGTCTGGCCCTTCTTTCAAAGCAACGGGCCCCGCTCGGACTGCACCGAGCGGGGCCCTGGGTCCCGTTCAGGCAACCGGTTACACGGAGTGATAGTTTCCCGGGCGCGCCCGGGGCAACGGTGGGCGGGTCAAGCGACCCGCCCGCCCATCATTCGCGGGAACCGGCGGCCATCCACGCCTCCATCATCTCGTCGTAGGGCACGGTGGTACCCTGCGGCATCTCGTCATCCAGCTGCGCCTTGGGCGACCCTTCCTGGTCGAGCCAGTACTGGGGGTCACGCTCCTCGTTGAGGTTGGGGGCATAGGTCGTAAAGACCTTGGCCCGCGCCAGGCGTGCCATGATGCTGTCGAGATCCCCGGCCAGGTTGTCGAGCGCTTCCTTGGGCGAGATATCGCCGCTGACGGCCGGCGCCAGGTTCTGCCACCACAGCGGTGCCATGCGCGGGTAGTCCGGCACGTTGGTGGAAGACGGCGTCCAGTTGGACTCGTTGGGGCTGCGGTAGAACTCCACCAGGCCGCCGAGCTTGGGTGCCATCTCGGTCATCTGCTCGGAGAACACGTCCGACTCGCGGATCGGCGTGAGGCCTTCCATGAGCTTCTCCAGCGATACCGTCTTGGAGACGGTGAACTGGGCGAACAGCCAGGCGGCGGTACGGCGATCCTCCGGGGTGGAGTCGAAGAAGGTCCAGGACCCCACATCCTGGTAGCCGACCTTCATGCCCTCTTCCCAGTAGGGACCGGTGGGCGATGGCGCCATGCGCCACTTGGGATTGCCCTCCTCGTCGGTGACCGGCAGGTCGGGGTCGGTCATGTCAGCGGTGAAGGCGGTGTACCAGAACATCTGCTGGGCGATCTGGCCCTGAGCAGGGACCGGCCCGGCCTCACCGAAGGTCATGCCGCTGGCCTCGGGTGGGGCGTACTTCTCGAGCCAGTCCACCATCTTGGTCACGGCAAACACCGAGGCCGGCGAGTTGGTGGCACCGCCGCGGGAGACGCTGGCGCCGACCGGCTGGCTCTGCTCGTTGACGCGGATGCCCCAGTCATCCACCGGATTGCCGAAGGGCACGCCGGGGCTGCCCATGCCGGCCATGGAGAGCCAGGAGTCATGGAAGCGCCAGCCGAGCGACGGGTCACGACGGCCATAGTCCATGTGGCCATAGACCTTGGTGCCGTCGATCTCGCCGACGTGCTCGGTGAAGAACTCGGCGATGTCCTGGTAGGCGGTCCAGTTGGTCGGCACCCCCAGGTCGTAGCCGTAGATATCGCGGAACTGCGCCTGGAGGTCCTCGCGCTGGAACCAGTCGTAGCGGAACCAGTAGAGGTTGGCGAACTGCTGGGTGGGTAGCTGGTAGATGCTGCCATCCGGGCCGGTGCCGTACTGCAGGCCGATGAAGTCATCGAGATCCAGGGTCGGCAGGGTGTAGTCGGCCCACTCGTTCTCCATGGCATTGGAGATGTTAACGGTGGTGCCGTAGCGGATGTGGGTGCCGATGGCGTCGGAGTCGTTGACGTAGCCATCGTAGATGTTGCGGCCCGACTGCATCTGGGTCTGCATGTTGTTGACCACATCACCCTCGCCGATGATGTTGTGGGTCACCTCGATGCCGGTCAGTTCGCTGAACGCCTCGGCCAGCACATCCCGCTCGTAGATGTGCGTGGTCAGGCCCTCGGCGACGGTGTTGATCTCCATGTCGCGGAAGGGCTCGGCCGCCTTGGCGAACCACATCAGTTCCTCGATCTGCTCCTCCCGGGACAGCGTCGAGTTCTGGAAGTGCTCATCGACGAGGCGTTCGGCGATGGCGCGCGCGTCATGGTTGTCGGCGTGCAGGACCGGGCTTGCCAGCATGACACCGGCCGCCAGGAGAGAGAGTCGCATTGTTGTCGCTTTCATGTTGACCTCTTTGGTTGTCGTCGTCCGTCCCTGGACATTCGGCTCCATGCGTTTCTGTCAGCCCCAGCGCATCAGGACCAGTAGCCAGAGCACCGATGCCCCCAGGGCCAGCCAGATGCTGAGCGGGGTGAAGCCCACCACCACCAGGTGGATATAGGCCGCGGACAGCAGCCCGATGAAGAGCCGGTCACCGCGGGTGGTCGAGATGGGCAGGAAGCCCTTGCGCTCGACCGTTGGCGAGATGACCTCCCAGGCCGTCATGCCGGCCAGCATGGCGGCGATGACCGCGAAGAAGACCGTGGTGGGGGTGGTCCAGACCATCCATTCCATGTCGCGTCCTCCTTAGGTCCGGCCCAGGGCAAAGCCCTTGGCGATGTGGTTGCGCACGAAGTAGACCACCACGATGCCCGGCAATATCGTCAGCGTGCCGGCGGCGGCCAGCGCCCCCCAGTCGATCCCGGAGGCGCCCTTGGTCTGGGTCATCACCGAGGCGATGGGCTGGGCGCCGGTGGAGGTCAGGGTGCTGGCCAGCAGCAGCTCGACCCAGGAGAACATGAACAGGAAGAACAGGGTCACGCCGATGCCCGAGCTGATCATGGGGATGAAGATCTTCACGAAGAACTTCGGGAAGCTGTAGCCATCGATGAAGGCGGTCTCGTCGATCTCCTTGGGCACCCCGCTCATGAAGCCCTCGAGGATCCACACCGCCAGCGGGATATTGAACAGGCAGTGGGCCAGCGCCACCGCGACGTGGGTGTCGAACAGCCCGACGGTGTAGTAGAGCTGGAAGTAAGGCAGCAGGAAGACGGCGGGCGGCGCCATCAGGTTGGTCAGCAGCCAGAAGAACAGGTGCTTGTCGCCGATGAACTTGTAGCGGCTGAAGGCATAGGCGGCCGGCAGCGCCACGGCGATGCTGATCAGCATGTTCATCAGCACATAGGTGATCGAGTTCACGTAGCCCATGTACCAGCTGGACTCGGTGAGGATCTTGGCATAGTGCTCGAGGGTGAAGCTCTCGGGCCACAGGGTCAGCCCGCCGAGAATCTCGGTGTTGGACTGGAAGGACATGTTGAGCAGCCAGTAGATCGGCAACAGCACGAACACGATATAGGCGGTCATGAGCCCCCGGCGGCGCCACTGGCGGGAGGCCGGGCGCGCCTTGCGACGACGCCGGTTGTCGGCGGCCGCGGCCCGCTGGCGAACGGCGTCGGGAGTCGTGGGCAATGAATCACTCATGTCATGCCTCCTGGTTGTTGTCGTCTTTCTGCATGTTCATGATCGCGGTGTAGAACACCCAGGTGACCAGCAGGATGATCAGGAAGTAGATCAGCGAGAAGGCCGCCGACGGGCCCAGGTCCTGCTGGCCGATGGCCATGGTCGTCAGCGACTGGCTGAGGAAGGTGGTGGAGCTGCCGGGGCCCCCGCCCGTGAGCACGAAGGGCTCGGCGTAGATCATGAAGGAGTGCATGAAGCGCAGCAGCACGCCGATCACCAGCACGTTGGTGAGCTTGGGCAGCTGGATGTAGCGGAACACGGCCCACTTCGAGGCGCGGTCGATGCGCGCCGCCTGGTAGTAGGCATCGGGAATCGAACGCAGGCCGCTGAAGCAGAGCAGCGCGATCAGCGGCGTCCAGTGCCAGACATCCATCAGGATGATGGTCGCCCAGGCATCCACCGGGCTCGCCGTTATGTTGTAGCCATAGCCGAGCTCACGCAGGCTCCAGCCCATCAGGCCGATATCGCCCCGGGTGAAGATCTGCCAGATGCTGCCTACCACGTTCCAGGGAATCAGCAGCGGCATGGTCACGAGGATCAGCACGGCCGAGGCCTGCCAGCCCTTCTTGGGCATGATCAGGGCGATGCCGATTCCCAGCGGCACCTCGATGGCCAGCACGGTCAGCGAGAAGGCAAACTGACGGAGCACGGCCGCCTGCAGGGCCGGGTCGTTGAGCATCTCCTTGAACCACTCGGTGCCCGTGAAGAAGCGCGTATTGGCATCGAAGACGTCCTGGACCGAGTAGTTGACCACGGTCATCAGCGGGATGACGGCCGAGAAGGCCACCAGCAGCAGCATCGGCAGGATCAGCCACCATGCGCGGTTGTTGTAGACCTTGTTCATTGTTCGATCTCCACGCGGTATTCGTCGACGTAAAGGCCGAGCCGCTCGTCGGGAAAGCGCATCCATGCCTTCCCGGTGGGCGTCGCCTGGTCCTCCTCGATACGCGCCTTGAGGGCCATGCTGCCCAGCGTCAGGTAGACGATCGAGTAGGTCCCCAGGTCCTGGGCGTGATCCACCCGGGCCTCCATGCCCCCCTCGACCGGCTCGGGATGCACCTCGATGAATTCGGGACGAATGCCGAGCTTGATGTTGGTGGTTCGGGCACGGGCCACGGCGTCATGGACGCCCTGCCCGACCGCCAATTCGGTGTCTCCGGCCATCACGCGCCCATCCCGGGTCGTCACCTCCAGGAAGTTCATGCCCGGGCTGCCGATGAAGTAGCCCACGAAGGTGTGGTTGGGCCGCTCGAAGAGCTCCCTGGGCGTGCCGAACTGCACCACCTGGCCCTCGTACATCACGGCGATCTTGTCGGCGAAGGTGGAGGCCTCGAGCTGGTCGTGGGTCACGTAGACCATGGTGATCTCGAAGCGCTGGTGGATCTCCTTGAGCTTGCGGCGCAGCTTCCACTTGAGCTGGGGATCGATGACGGTGAGTGGCTCATCGAAGAGGATCGCCGATACATCCTCGCGCACCAGCCCCCTGCCCATGGAGACCTTCTGCTTCTCGTCGGCAGTGAGGTTCTTCGCCTTGCGCTTGAGCTGGGCGGTGAGTTCCAGGACGTCGGCGACTTCCATGACGCGCTCATGGACCCGGGCCTCGGGGGTCTTCACGTTGCGCAGCGGAAAGGCCAGGTTGTCGTAGACCGTCATGGTGTCGTAGATGACGGGAAACTGGAAAACCTGGGCGATGTTGCGCGCCTCGGGAGGCAGGGCATTGACCACCTCCCCGTCGAAGAGCACCTCGCCGCTGGAGGGTTCCAGCAGGCCGGAGATGATGTTGAGCAGGGTCGACTTGCCGCAGCCCGAGGGCCCGAGCAGCGCATAGGCTCCCCCCTGGTGCCAGACATGGTCCATCTCGCGGATGGCATAGTCCTCCGGCGACTGGGGGTCGGTCAGGTAGGTATGGGCCAGGGATTTCAGGGTGATTTCTGCCATGTCACATCCCCCCCAGGTGCGTCGGAATATGCACCACCGCCCCCTGGCGGTCGAAGGCATAGACCTTGTGGGTCGGGAAATAGAGCGTCACGGGCGCATCGACACGGAACTCGTGGACCCCCTCCAAGTGCACCGTCATGTGGAAGAGGTCGTTGTGCACGTGAAGGAAGGTCTCGGAACCGCTGATCTCCGCCAGGTCGACGGTCATCTTCACCTCGATGTCATCCTTGGCCCGGGGCGTGAGCGAGATATGCGAGGCGCGCACACCGAACCGATATTCCCCCGGTGCCAGGCTGCGCAGGTCGTCGTTGATGGGGAAATGCAGCGTCTTGTCGAAGGTCACCTCGGCCCCGGAGATGATCCCCTTCACGATGTTGATCGGGGGCTCGGAGAACATCTCCGCGGTCAGGATGTCGCCCGGACGGTGGTAGACATCTTCCGTCCGGCCATACTGCAGCAGGCGCCCTTCATGGAGCACGGCGGTGTTGCCACCCAGGGCCAGGGCCTCGGCGGGTTCGGTGGTGGCATAGACGGCGATGCAGTTACGCTCGCTGAACACGCTGCGCAGCTCGTCGCGAAATTCCTCGCGCAGCTTGTAGTCGAGGTTGACCAGCGGCTCGTCAAAGAGCACGACATCGGCATCCTTCACCAGCGCACGCCCCATGGCGGTCCGCTGCTGCTGACCGCCGGACAGCTCGAGGGGCAGGCGATCGAGCAGGTGCTCGATATGCAGCATTTCGGCGACGCCCCGCACCCGCCGGTCGATCTCGGCGCGCGCGACCTTGGCAAGCTTCAGGGGCGAGGCGATGTTGTCGTAGACGGAGAGGGCCGGATAGTTGATGAACTGCTGGTAGACCATGGAGACGTTGCGCTTGCGCACAGAGCGCCCGGTCACGTCTTCGCCGTCCATCAGGATTCGCCCCCGGGTCGGGGTGTCGAGGCCCGCCATCAGCCGCATCAGGGTGGTCTTGCCGGCCAGGGTCCGTCCCAGCAGGACGTTGAAGGAGCCCGGCTGGAGCTCCAGGTTCACGCCCGAGATGTGAGTGGCGCCACCGACCACATGGTCGATGTTATCTAGGATCAAGGACATACAGATCTCGACGGTTCGTTGTTATGTGGTGGGTTCGGAGACTGCTGAACACAACCTAGTCGAGATTCGCTTTCAAACACAAATGTCGCCAACCGAAAACACCGCGCACGGAGACGACAACCCCCTTTTTATTTTCACAACCACTTGATTAAAATGGTTATTATTGTTTTATTGAACTTTTGTCTAACGGACACGGCAGGAGTGAGGCGAAACGCCAGATAGGACAAGAATGTCACATAGTGATCGAAAACGAACATTAGCCGCGTCACGCGACGGTCAGGAGAGGCAGGCGAGAAACGACAACACCAGCCTACGCGACAGGGGGGGGGCGCGTCGCGGAGGCTGGCGTCAGGAAGGAACTCGGCGTGGAGACGTAGCGCCGTTCAGCGGGTACCGAAGATCTTGTCGCCCGCGTCGCCCAGGCCGGGGACGATATAGCCGTTCTCGTCCAGGTGGTCATCCACCGCCGCGGTATAGAGCTCGATGTCCGGATAGGCGTCCTGGACCCGCTTGATGCCCTCGGGAGCGGCCACCAGCACGATGACCTTCATGTGCTTGCAGCCGCGCTCGCGCAGCATGTCCAGGGTCGCGACCATGGTGCCGCCGGTGGCCAGCATGGGGTCGATGACGATGGCCATGCGCTCGTCCAGGTCGTTGGCGAACTTGGCGAAGTAAGGCACCGGCTCCAGCGTCTCCTCGTCACGATAGAGTCCCACCACGCTGACCCGGGCACTGGGGATCAGGTCGGTAACGCCGTCGAGCATGCCCAGCCCCGCGCGCAGGATCGGCACGATGGTGACCTTCTTGCCCTTGAGCAGCTGCACCAGGATCTTGTTGCCGCTCCAGCCGTCGATCTCCTGGGTCTCCAGCTCCAGGTCGCTGGTCGCCTCGTAGGTGAGCAGCTTGGCCAGCTCGCCGGCCAGTTCGCGGAAGCTCTTGGTGCTGATGCCGGCTTCGCGCATCAGTCCGAGCTTGTGCTGGACCAGGGGATGCTGGATGGCGTGGACGCTCATGGGGGACCTCTTGGACGGCGGTGATTACGTGGCGACTATCGTCGGATGGACAGCAACGACAAATTGCAGGCCATTCTAACCGCATCCCGCGTTGAGGTTAAGCACGGTGCTTTTCCGGCGACAGGTCTGCGAGGGGGCGCTGTGAATACCTCCCTGTACGCTACCGATGCCCTGCTTCGCTCTCGCGTCCCGCTCCGCTTGCAGGACCGGTGCTGGCCATCCATGGCCAGCCCGTTCGGAGGAATCCTCCTCACCCCTGGCATAGGCCCCCCTCTGCGACCTGTCCCCGGCGCACCTCGCCTTGTGCTGATGCCCGGCTGTGTTCAGGGTGCCGCCGGAAGCTGCCAGTCGATAGGCGCGCGCCCGTGCTCTACCAGGAAGGCGTTGGCCCGGGAAAAGTGATGGTTGCCGAAGAAGCCGCGGTGGGCGGAGAGCGGCGAGGGATGCGGGGATTCCAGGACCAGGTGGCGCGAAGTATCGACCAGTGCCTTCTTCTTGCGGGCCGGGCTACCCCATAGCAGGAACACCGAGGGCTCGGCATGATCGCTCACCGTGGCGATGGCGCGGTCGATGAAGGTCTCCCAGCCCTTGCCACGGTGCGAGCCGGCATTGCCCTGCTCCACCGTCAGCGAGGTATTGAGCAGCAGCACCCCCTGACGCGCCCAGGACTCGAGGTTGCCATGGTCCACCGGCGTGAAGCCCACGTCCGCCTGCAGCTCCTTGTAGATGTTGACCAGCGACGGGGGAACGCGCACCCCGGGGCGCACAGAGAAGCACAGCCCATGGGCCTGGTTCGGCCCGTGGTAGGGGTCCTGGCCGAGGATCACCACCTTGACCCGGTCCAGCGGGGTCAGGTCGAAGGCGCGGAACCAGTCGGCCGAGTGCGGGTAGATGACCTTCCTGGCGGCCTTCTCGGCGGCCAGGAAGTCGCGCAGCGACTGCATGTAGGGCGCCTCGAACTCGTCACCCAGCCACTGCTGCCAGCTGTCGGGAAGCGGACAGGCCATGGCTCAGCGCTTCGCCTGGTCGACCAGCGGCTCGACGTAGGCCACGCCCATGTCCCAGGGGAACTGGATCCAGCAGTCCTGGGCCACCTCGGTGAGGTACTGGTCCACCAGCGGTTTGCCCTCGGGCTTGGCATAGATGGTCACGAAGTGGGCCTTCGGGAGCATCTCGCGCACCGCCTTGGCGGTACGGCCGGTATCGACCAGGTCGTCGACCAGCAGCCAGCCCTCGCCCTCGTGATCGACGCCCTTCATCACCTCCAGGCCGCCCTGATCCATGTGGTCGTAGCTCTTGATGCAGACGGTATCGATCAGGCGCACGTTGAGCTCGCGGGCGATCAGCGCCGCGGGAATCAGCCCCCCGCGCGTGATGGCGATGATGCCCTTGAAGTCACGCTCGATCAGCCGATGGCAGAGCTCGCGCACGTCGCGATGCAGCTGGTCCCAGGAAACGGTGAAGTGCTGGTGGTAGCGATGGGTGCTCATGAGCGTCACTCGTCCTCGGTGAAGGAACAGACCGAGAAGACCCCATAGCCCGCCTCACGGATGCGCGCCGAGCCGCCCAGGTCCGGCAGGTCGACGATGGTGGCGGTCTCGACGACCTGGCCGCCGCTGCGGGTGATCAGCTTGGCCGCGGCCAGCATGGTCCCGCCGGTGGCGATCAGGTCGTCGACGATCAGGATGCGATCCCCCTGCTGGAAGGCATCGGAGTGCAGTTCCACCTCGGCCTCGCCGTACTCCAGGGTGTAGGTCTCGCTGATCGTGCGGAACGGCAGCTTGCCCTTCTTGCGCACCGGCACGAAGCTGCAGCCCAGCTCGTAGGCGAGCGGCGCGCCGATGATGAAGCCGCGGGCATCGATGGCGGCGATGGCGTCGAGGTCCATCTCCTGGTAGCGATGCACGAAACTATCGACCAGCTTGCGGAAGGCCGCACTGTTCTGCAGCAGCGGGGTGATGTCACGGAAGTTGACGCCCGGCTGCGGCCAGTCGGGAACCGTGCGGATCACGGACTTGATGTAGTCGCCGTAGATGCTCATCAATACGCGTCTCGGTGGGTGAATGCAGTCAGTATGGTTCAGTCGAGGAACAGGAACTTGCCGGCAAACAGCAGGGCCAGCACGATCACCGCGGGATTGAGGTCCTTGAAACGCCCGGAGAGCGTCTTGATCGCAGCGTAGCTGATGAAGCCCAGCGCGATGCCCTCGGCGATCGAGAAGGTCAGCGGCATGGCCAGGGCGGCGATCAGCACCGGCGCGGCGTCGGTCGGGTCGTCCCAGTTGGCGTGGGCCAGGCTGCCGGCCATCAGCACCGCCACATAGAGCAGGGCCCCGGCGGTGGCATAGGCCGGGATGGAGCCCGCCAGCGGGGCAAAGAACAGGCTGATCAGGAACAGCACCGCCACCACCACGGCGGTCAGGCCGGTGCGCCCGCCGGAGGCGATACCGGCGGTGGACTCGATATAGCTGGTGGTGGTGGAGGTCCCCAGCACGGCCCCTGCCATGGACGCGCCACTGTCGGCCATCATGGCGCGACCGATGCGCGGCAGCTTGCCATCCTTGTCCAGCAGGCCGCCCTTGTGGGCCACGCCGACCAGGGTGCCGGAGGTATCGAACAAGTCGACGAACAGGAAGGCGAAGATCACGCTGAGCATCGCCACGTCCAGGGCACCGGCCAGGTCCAGCGCCATCAAGGTCGGCGCGATGGAGGGCGGCATGGACATGAAGCCCCCGAACTCGTTATGACCGAGGAGCATCGCCAGCACGGTCACGCCGAGGATACCGATCATCACCGCCCCGGTGACCTTGAGGTAGGCCAGTGCGGTAATCACGAAGAAGCCCAGCAGCGCATAGAGGGCAGCGGGTTCGGAGAGATCACCGAGCGCCACGTAGGTGGCCTCGTTGGCCACCACGATGCCGGCATTCTTCAGCGCGATCATCGCCAGGAAGAGCCCGATACCCGCGGCTATCCCTAAGCGCAGGGAGAGCGGGATCGAGTTGATGATCCACTCTCGGACCCGGAAGATGCTGAGCAGGAAGAAGATGAAGCCGGAGAAGAAGACCGCACCCAGCGCCGCCTCCCAGGTGTACCCCATGCCCAGCACCACGCCATAGGTAAAGAAGGCGTTCAGCCCCATGCCGGGCGCCTGGGCGATGGGATAGTTGGCCCACAGGCCCATGATCAGGCAGCCCACCGCGGCGGCAAGACAGGTGGCGACGAAGACCGCACCATAGTCCATGCCGGCCTGGGAGAGGATGCTCGGGTTGACGAAGATGATGTAGGCCATGGTCAGGAAGGTGGTGATCCCGGCGATGACCTCGGTCTTCACGTCGGTCTTGTGCTCGACCAGCTTGAACTGGTTGTCGATCAGGCGTTGCAGCATGGTTGTCGTTCCTGCGCGCGTGGACGTTGCGATGGTCCTGGGGTGCGAGAAAGCCCGCGAGAAAAGCCGCCTATGGTACCCAAAGCCTTGGCGTGTGGCGAGGCGCCCGGGTGACCACAGGCAGCACGGTCCCAACTAGTTAAGCAACTTGCGGGCCATTCGCCACCCGGCCCACCAACGCAGACTTGACGGAACGGTCAGGTTTTTCGCTTGCGTCACACGCCACGCGCTTCCAGCACCCGCTCCACCGTCTCGACGATGGCCTGGGTCTGGGGGTCGATCTCGATATTGACGCCGTCCCCCGGGACGCGGTCCACCAGGATGGTACGGGCCAGGGTCTCGGGGATCAGATCGACGCAGAACCGCGGGCCGTGGTCTGCGGTGGCCGATTGCACCTGTCCGATGGTCAGGCTGATGCCGTCCACCCCGATATAGCCCTTGTCGAACAGGAAGCGGCCCAGTGCATGAGGCACCTCGAACCAGAGCCGGCGATTGTTGGGGGCCTCGTCGAGCTCGACCAACTCGGCCAGCGCCATCACGTGGCCGGACATGGCATGACCGCCGATCTCGTCGCCGAAACGCGCCGCCCGCTCGATATTGACGCGGTCACCCACCGTCACCGCACCAAGATTGGTCACCCGCAGGGTCTCGCGCATCAGGTCGAAGCTGACCCGCTCGTCCTCGATGGCCGTGACCGTGAGGCAAACTCCGTTGTGGGCCACCGAAGCACCCAGCGCCAGCCCCTCACGCAGCTCTGCCGGCAGCGCCAGCACATGGGTGCGAAAGGCCTCCGCCTCATGGATGGCCACCACCTCGGCGGTGCCCTGTACGATGCCTGTGAACATGAACGCTCCTCGTGCTGGCCGACCGCGACCGGGCCGGAGAAAGAGCGCCAGTCTAGGAAACCCCGGGGACGACGTCCATGTCGGCAAGGGCCAAGGGGCAAGGGGCAAGGGGCAAGGGGCAAGGGGCAAGGGGCAAGGGGCAAGGGGCAAGGGGCAAGGGGCAAGGGGCAAGGGGCAAGGAGAAAGGAGTGAGATGCGAAGAGCAAGTGCCAGCCTCCAATGACAGCCACGCCACCACGAATATGTTCCGGCGCTGTCTCGCTGTACAGGAAATTCCACCAGGCCGAAGCGCTCTTAACGGCATCATCTCCCATTCGCATTGACATACGCTCGTTCGAAACCTAGGATAGTCGGCTACATTTTGAAGGCGCCGATTTGTACCCGGATTGCGGGCGCCGACGTCGCGGACCGCCCCCGGGGCAGCCCACGGCGTGAAGTGCAGCTAAAAGGGTGTGTCCAGCGTTGATGGCCACCCGCCAGGGTGGCCTTTTTTTTCGTGCCTGCCCACTGCCCCGCCCGCCCGACGCTCGACCGGCGCCCCACCGGCGGCTGTAATGATTCGACTCCACGACGTTTCCAAGACCTACTACCCCAAGGGGCGGCGCAGCGGCACACCGGCCGTGACGGCACTCAAGCATGCCGACCTCCACGTACCGAAGGGCCAGATCCATGGCGTGATCGGCCTCTCAGGTGCCGGCAAGTCCACCCTGATTCGCTGCGTCAACCTGCTCGAGCGACCCACCACGGGGACCGTCACCGTGGACGACCAGGAGCTGACGGCCCTCTCCGGGGCGGCGCTCAACCAGGCGCGCCATCGCATCGGCATGATCTTCCAGCACTTCAACCTGCTGACCTCGCGCACCGTCTTTGCCAACGTGGCACTGCCGCTGGAATTGATGGGCATGAAGCGCAGTGAGATCCGTGAGCGGGTCACCCCCCTGCTGGAACTGGTGGGACTGGCCGACAAGGCGCGCCAGTACCCGGCACAGCTCTCGGGCGGCCAGAAACAGCGCGTGGCCATCGCCCGGGCACTCGCCAGTCGCCCCAAGGTGCTGCTCTGCGACGAGGCCACCTCGGCACTGGATCCCCATACCACCGGGTCGATCCTGGATCTGTTACGCGACATCAACCGCAAGCTCGGCCTGACCATCCTGCTGATCACCCACGAGATGGAAGTGGTGAAGTCGATCTGCCACCGGGTCAGCCTGATCTCCGACGGGGAGCTGGTCGAGGAAGCCGACGTGGGCGATTTCTTCACCGCGCCACGCACCCGCCTGGGGCGCGACTTCCTCAATGACTTCCTGGAACTCGACCCGCCGCGCGCCCTGATCGAGCGCCTCGAGGAGGCCCCCGGACCACACAGCCACCCGGTGGTCCGCCTGGCCTTCTCGGGCGATGCCGTCTCGACCCCGCTGATCTCGCGACTGGCCCGGGAGTGTGGCGTGGACGTCAGCATCCTCCAGGCCAAGGTGGAATCGATCCAGGAGCGCACCCTGGGACTGATGATCGCCGAACTGATGGGCCCGGCAGAGAAGACCCGCGAGGCCCTCGACTATCTCGAATCCCACGACCTGCAGGTGGAGGTGCTCGGCCATGTCCAGCGCGATGATTGACCTGATTCTCAAGGCCACCCTGGATACGCTCTACATGGTGGGCGTGTCGGGATTGATCTCGGCCCTGGTGGGCATCCCACTGGGCGTGCTGCTCTACGTCACCCGGCCGCGACAGATACTCGCCGAGCCGACGCTCAACCGGGTACTGGGGGCGATCACCAACATCGGTCGCTCGATCCCCTTCATCATCCTGATGGTGGCGATCATCCCCTTCACGCGGATGCTGGTCGGCTCGTCGATCGGCACCAATGCCGCCGCCGTGCCCCTGACCATCGCCGCCATCCCCTTCGTGGCGCGCCTTGTCGAGGGCGCCCTCAACGAGATCCCCCCGGGACTGGTCGAGGCCGCCCAGTCCATGGGCGCCACTCCCTGGCAGATCATCACCAAGGTGCTGGTCCCCGAGGCGCGCGGCGGCATCTTCACGGCGCTCACGGTGACGGTGGTCACCCTCGTCAGCTACTCGGCCATGGCCGGTGCCGTGGGCGGCGGCGGCCTGGGCGACCTGGGCATCCGCTACGGCTACAACCGCTTCAACCCCACCATCATGCTGATCACCGTGGTGATCCTGGTGGTGATGGTCCAGGGTTTCCAGAGCCTGGGGGATTATCTGGTGCGTAAGAGCGATCACAAGTGAGGCTTCCGGGATGATAACCAGAATGCATTATAATTTTTCTGGTTATTTCACTATCATCGTCAACGAGTCTGCGACACCTTCAATGAGGAGAACCACGACATGCGCAAGAGCCTGATCGGCACCCTGGCGGCCTCCGCCCTGACCCTCGGCGCCGGCAGCGCCCTGGCCGACGAGCACGCCATCAAGGTCGGCACCGTGGCCGGCCCCGAGACCGACGTCATGAAGGTAGCCGCCGAGATTGCCGAGCGCGAGTACGGCCTCGAGGTCGAGATCATCGAGTTCACCGACTACGTGACGCCCAACGCCGCCCTGGCCGACGGCAGCCTCGACGCCAACGCCTACCAGCATGAGCCCTACATGCGCTCCATGGTCGAGGACCGCGGCTACGACTTCGCCATCGCCGGCTACACCTTCGTCTACCCGATCGGCGCCTACTCCGAGAAGTACGACAGCATCGAGGAGCTCCCGGACGGGGCCACCATCGCCCTGCCCAACGACCCCTCCAACGAGGGCCGGGCGCTGATCCTGATGCACAACGAAGGGATGATCGAGCTCAACGATCCGGAGTTCCTGGAAGCCACCCCGCTGGACATCGCCGAGAATCCGCATGACTTCGAGTTCCGCGAGATCGAGGCCGCCCAGCTACCCCGCGTGCTGCCCGACGTGGACATGGCCTTCATCAACAACACCTTCGCCCAGCCGGCCGGACTGAGCCTGGACGACGCCTTGATCAAGGAGGGCGCCGAATCCCCCTACGTCAACCTGATCGTGGTGCGCGGCGGCGACGAGGAGCGAGAGGCCATCCAGCAGCTGGTCAAGGCCTACCAGACCGAGGAGGTCGAGGCCAAGGCGGAGGAACTCTTCGGGCCGCAGGCAGTGCCTGGCTGGAAGTGAAATAGTTTCCCTATCCAGCTATCTGGAGATTCATGTCTTTGGGGCCGGCCGCTGTGCCGGCCCCTTTCGTTAAAGGAGCCGCCATGACACCCGACTACCCCCTGCTGGCCCGCCAACTCGAGGCCCTGCTCGATACCCGCGACTGGCTGACCAACAGTGCCCAGACCTGCGCTTTCCTGATGCAGGAACTCCCCGACCTTAACTGGGTCGGCTTCTACCTGCAGCGTCAGCCGGAAATGCTTTCGCTGGGCCCCTTCCAGGGCAAGCCGGCCTGCCACCCCATCCCCTTCTCGAAGGGTGTCTGTGGGGCCGCCGCCCGCACGCGCGAGACCCAGCGCGTGGCGGACGTGCATGCCGTGGCCGACCATATCGCCTGCGATGCGGACTCCCGGGCCGAGCTGGTGGTACCCATCGTGGCGAATGACCGACTGTGGGGCGTACTGGACCTGGACAGCCCAAGGCAGGCGCGCTTCAGCGACGCCGACCAGGCGGGCATCGAGCGGCTAGTGGCGGTGTTCATCGGGAAAACCGCCCTGTCCAAATAAAGAAACGCCCCGCAGCCGAGGGCTGCGGGGCGTTTCGGTATCTGGTAGGACCAGGCGGATTTGAACCGCCGACCTCCACGATGTCAACGTGGCGCTCTAACCAACTGAGCTATGGTCCTGAAGCTGTCGTCACCGGGCGAGTTCTGGTAGGACCAGGCGGATTTGAACCGCCGACCTCCACGATGTCAACGTGGCGCTCTAACCAACTGAGCTATGGTCCTGCTTCACCGCTGCGGCATGACTTCGCCGTGGCAACGGATGCGTATTCTACCCATCCGCCCCGGAAATGCAAGCCCGAGATCACCACTCAATACCCGCGAATCAGCACCTTGCCCCGCTTCCCGCTACTGGGTACGCACCCGCTCCACGGCTTCCTTCCAGCCACCATAGAGACGCTCGCGTTCCGCCTCGTCCATCTGGGGCGTGAAGCGCCGCTCGCAGCGCCACAGCTCGGCGATCTCATCGAGGTCTCGATACCAGCCGAGCCTGAGACCGGCGAGGTAGGCAGCGCCCAGGGCCGTTGTCTCCAGTACCGTGGGGCGGTCCACCTGGACACCCAGCATGTCGGCGAGGAACTGCATCACCCAGTTGTTGGCCACCATGCCACCATCGACCCTCAGGATACCCGGCGATGCCGACATGTCATCATCCATGCAGACCTGCAGGTCGCGGGTCTGGTAGCAGACCGCCTGGAGGCCGGCGGCGACGATCTCGGCGATGCCGGTGTCGCGGGTCAGCCCGAAGATGGCGCCGCGCGCCTTGGGGTCCCAGTGCGGCGCCCCGAGGCCGGTAAAGGCCGGCACCAGATAGACGCTGTGGCCGCTGCGCGTCTGGCACGCCAGGGCTTCGGTTTCGGCGGCATCGGCAAACAGCTGCAGGCCGTCGCGCAGCCACTGCACCGTGGCCCCGGCCACGAAGATGCTGCCCTCCATGGCGTAGGTCGGCTTGCCGTTGAGCCGATAGGCCACCGTGGTCAGCAGACGGTTACGGGAAGCCTCGGCGGTTTCCCCGGTGTTGACGATCATGAAGCAGCCGGTGCCATAGGTGCTCTTGCCCATGCCGGGCGTGAAGCAGGCCTGCCCCACCAGCGCGGCCTGCTGATCACCGGCCACCCCGGCGATGGGCAGTTCGCCCCCCAGCCAGCGGGCATCGACCCGGCCGAAGTCATCGCTGGAGTCCTTGACCTCGGGCAGCAGGCTTGCCGGGATATTGAACAGGGCCAGCAGCGCCTCGTCCCAGCGCTGCTCATGGATATTGAACAGGGCGGTGCGCGAGGCGTTGGTAGCATCGGTGGCGTGGACCCGGCCGCCGGTCAGCCGCCAGATCAGGAAGGTGTCCACGGTACCGAAGGCAAGCTCCCCCCGCTCGGCCCGCTCCCGGGCGCCGGGCACCTCATCGAGCAGCCAGCCAAGCTTGGTGGCCGAGAAATAGGGGTCGATCAGAAGCCCCGTGCGCGCCTGGACATCCTCCAGGTGGCCCGCCTCGCGCAGTTGACGGCAGGCCTCGTCGGTGCGGCGGTCCTGCCAGACGATGGCGTTGTGCAGGGGCTCCCCGGTGGCCCGATCCCACAGCAGGGTGGTCTCACGCTGGTTGGTGATACCGACCCCGGCAATCTCCTCGGGCGGCACGCCCGTCTCCTCGAGCACTTCGCGGCAGGTGGTGAGCACGGTCTCCCAGATGTCCTCCGGGTCATGCTCTATCCAGCCATCATGGGGAAAGTGCTGCGGGAACTCGCGCTGTGCCGAGGCGACGCTGCGCCCCTGGCGATCGAAGAGGATGGCGCGGGAACTGGTGGTGCCCTGGTCGATGGCCAGGAGATATGAAGCCATGGCAAGCATCCTGTTGTGGTTGTAGTGGCGTGCGGATTTCGCTTTTAAACGCTAATGTTCGTTTATGATCATCCAGACTACTCCAGCCCATCGCACTGCTCAAATGCCCGAACGCCAGAGACACTAAGACTTTGGATGAAGATCCAGGTGCGGAGCGATACCTGCAGCGACCGAAACGATGTCGTAGAATCCGGGGAGCCAAGGAGATCCCATGAACCAGCAGCAACGCCAGGACGCCATCATCGAACTGGTGCGCCGCCAGGGCTATGCCAGCATCGAGCAGCTCACCGAGCACTTCACGGTCACCCCCCAGACCATCCGTCGCGACCTCAACACCCTCTCCGCGGAAGGGCGCATTCGCCGGGTCCATGGCGGCGCCGGCCTGGAGTCGAGCACCGTCAACACCGCCTACTCGACCCGCAAGACCCTCAACCTCGAGGCGAAGCAGCGCATCGCCGCCCTCCTCGCCCGACACATCCCCGACCACTCGTCGCTGTTCATCAACATCGGGACCAGCAACGAGGTGATCGCCGAGGCACTGCTTGACCACCAGGGGCTGGAGGTGATCACCAACAACCTCAACGTGGCAGCGATCCTTCAGCACAAGGAGGACTTCAATGTGATCATCGCCGGTGGCCAGGTCCGTTCCCGGGACGGCGGCATCATCGGCGAGGCAACCATCGACTTCATCAACCAGTTCAAGGTCGACTACGGCATCATCGGCATCAGCGGCATCGACGAGGATGGCTCCCTGCTGGAGTTCGACTACCAGGAAGTGCGGGTTGCCCAGGCCATCATCCGTAATTCCCGTAAGGTCTTCCTGGCCACCGACCACTCCAAGTTCCAGCGCAACCCCGTGGTCCGCCAGGGCAACCTGGCACAGCTCGATGCGCTGTTCACCGACCGCGAACCGCCCGAGGCCATCCTGCGCCTGCTGAAGCAGCACGACGTGACCCTGCATATCGCCTGACGCCAAGCGCGCCCGCTCTTTACTCCCCCCGACCACCCTGGCCAGCACGCCAGGTGACTCCTCACGCGCCTTGATGTTCGTTTTGTTTTCGTCTATTTTCGAAATCAAACATCATCGAGGTCCGGGTAATCCCGGGCGGGAGAATCCATGAGCGACAAGTCGGACGAGGTGCTCGACCTCTTCGTGATCGGCGGCGGCATCAATGGCACCGGCATTGCCAACGATGCCGCCGGGCGTGGCCTGTCGGTCGAGCTGTGTGAGCAGGGAGACCTCGCCGGCGCCACCTCCTCGGCCAGCAGCAAGCTGATCCACGGCGGCCTGCGCTACCTGGAACATCATGAATTTCGCCTGGTGCGCGAGGCACTGCGCGAGCGCGAGGTGCTGCTCGCCAAGGCCCCCCACATCATCTGGCCACTGCGCTTCATCCTCCCCCACCGTCCCCACCTGCGTCCGGCGTGGATGCTGCGCGCCGGCCTGTTCCTCTACGACCACTTGGGCAAGCGCGAGAAGCTCCCGGGGTCACGCGGGATCAGGCTCACGGCGCACCAGGGCCTTGCCCCCGGGATCACCCGTGGCTTCGAGTACTCAGACTGCTGGGTGGATGACGCCCGGCTGGTGGTGCTCAATGCCATCCAGGCCCGTGACAACGGCGCCGACATCCGGGTGCGCACACGCTGCATCGGGGCCCGCGAGGTCGACGGGCAGTGGGAGGTGGCACTCGAGGAGGTCGATTCCGGCCGACGCCTGACCCGCCGCTGCCGGGCTCTGGTCAACGCCGCCGGTCCCTGGGTGGAGCAGGTAGTAAGCCGCCAGGCCAGGAGGCCATCGCGGTACGGGGTGCGCCTGATCCAGGGCAGCCATCTGATCGTGCCTCGGCTGAACCGCGACGACCGCGCCTATATCCTGCAGAACACCGACCGGCGCATCGTCTTCGTGCTGCCCTACGAGGAAGACTTCAGCCTGATCGGCACTACCGACCGGCGCTACGAGGGTGACCCGTCACGGGTCACGACAAGCGAGGAGGAGATCGACTACCTGCTGTCGGTGGTCAATGCCCACTTCCGTACCCAGCTCTCACGGGACGCCGTGATCCGCACCTTCTCCGGTGTGCGACCGCTGTGTGACGACGAATCGGCCGACCCCTCGGCCATGACGCGCGACTATACCCTCGACCTGGATATCCAAGGCGCCCCCTTACTGTCAGTCTTCGGCGGCAAGATCACCACCTACCGCAAGCTCGCCGAAGCAGCCCTGGCGGCGCTTGCGCCTTACCTGCCGACGATGGCCGCCCCCTGGACTGCCGAGACGCCGCTGCCGGGCGGCGACATCGGCGACCAGGCCACCTTCGAGACGCAACTGCTGGCGGACTACCCCTTCCTGGATGCCGCCCAGGCCCGGCGCTTTGCCCGCACCTATGGCTCGCTGTGCCGGGTATTCCTCGACGGCAGGGACTCCCAGGCCGCCCTGGGCCAGGCGTTCGGCGCCGGGCTCACGGCCGCCGAGGTGGACTACCTGGTCGACCGGGAGTGGGCGCGCTCCCTCGAGGACATCCTGTGGCGACGTTCCAAGCTGGCCCTGCGTCTCAATGCCGTCGAGACGCGCCGGCTCGCCGATTACCTGGACAACCGCCTCGGACGCCGCGGGTGCTCCTCCCCTCCCCCAAAGGAACGGTCCCCCAAGGCGAGCGCCGCAGCAGCACCCGCTCATCCGCGACGCACCGCTTGAGGTCAGGCGTCACTGTCACACGAAATGGGTCACAGGACGGTGATGCTGGCTGGCGCGAGTGGCGGCCGCTCGCGGTGCCGGCTCAGCTCGCGGCCTTCCAGGGCAGTCAGCAGGATCTGCAACGGATCCCCGTGACTGACCAGCAGCAGGGTCTCCCCCACATGGCGCTGCTCCAGCTGATCGATGACCTCACGCATCCGCGCGGCCACCTCGGCCACGGCCTCGACGCCGGCATGGCGATGCGCC
This sequence comes from Halomonas sp. CKK8, assembly GCF_029625235.1. Lineage (NCBI taxonomy): Bacteria > Pseudomonadati > Pseudomonadota > Gammaproteobacteria > Oceanospirillales > Halomonadaceae > Halomonas > Halomonas sp. CKK8. The sequence goes on from NZ_CP121193.1 coordinate 2,217,549, forward strand.
GGGTCAAGGGCATCCCGCGCCCAGACCTCGGCATAGCGGTCATCTCCCTCACCCTCGAACGCGCCGAAATGGCGTTCCCGTAATCTCGTTTCGGCCTCGAGCCGCAGGCTGAAGTGACGCGCGATGCGCTCGGCCGTCTCGGTGGTACGACGGAAGTCCGAATGCAGGATCCGGCTTGGTGTCGCCCAGCACCAATCGGCCAGCAGCCCATCGAGCTGTTCCCGCCCACGGGACGAGAGCCCGTAGCCCGTCAAGCCATGTTCCGGCGAGCTGATGATTCGCCCCTGCTGGTTGGCCAGGCTGTGACCGTGGCGCATCAGCAGGTAGCGGTTATGCCACTGGCCTGGCGCGGCGGGGAAAGTGTTTGACATGGTTTTGTCACGAACTCTAGATTGGAAAGAGTTATTCGGAATCGATCATCGACATGTCGAGATCCGAACGCCCTGCAAAACAATAATCTCACGAGGCACGCCATGATCCACCATACCTTCCGGTCCCGGAAGCACCCGCTCGCCACGCTGGCCCTCTCCTCGCTGTTACCGCTTGCTCTGCTGGCCGCCACCCAGGTCCAGGCCCAGGACGATTGCGAGCGTGGCGCCCTGGCTGACATCTACTGCGACGAGAACGGCGACATGGTCGCCGACCGCCCGGCAGACGAATCCGAGTGGGTTAACCCCGACACCCTGATCTTCGCCTACACACCGGTCGAGGATCCGGCGATCTATTCCGACATCTGGCAGCCGTTCATCGACCACCTCGAGGACGTGACCGGCCGCGACGTGCGCTTCTTCGCCGTGCAATCCAACTCGGCCCAGGTCGAGGCAATGCGCAGCGGCCGCCTTCACATTGCCGGCTTCTCCACCGGCCCGACGCCCTTTGCCGTCAACCTGGCCGGTGCCGTGCCCTTCGCCCTGATGGGCTCGGATGACGGACGCTTCGGTTACACCCTGCAGCTCTATACCCACGTCGACTCCGGCATAGACGAGATGGAGGATCTAAAGGGCAAGCGCGTCGCCCACACTTCGCCGACATCCAATTCCGGTAACCAGGCACCGCGCGCCCTCTTCCCCGAGATGGGCATCGTCCCCGGCGAGGACTACGAAGTGGTCTACTCGGGTAGCCACGACCAGTCGATGCTGGGCGTGGTGGCCCAGGACTACGATGCCGCCCCGGTGGCCTCCGAGGTCGTCGAGCGCATGGCGGCACGCGGCCTCTACGACCCGGAAGACGTCAAGATCATCTACGAGTCCGACAGCTTCCCGACCACCTCCTACAACTACGCCCACAACCTGCATCCGGACCTGGTCGAGAAGATCGAGGAGGCCTTCTTCAGCTTCGAGTTCGCCGGCACCGAACTGGGCGAGGAGTTCGAGGGGGTCGAGAAGTTCATCCCCATCAACTACAAGGACAACTGGAAGGTCATCCGCACCATCCAGGAGGCCAACGGGGTCGAGTACACCCCCGAGAACCTCGAGTAATCCCCGCCTGGCAGCACGACGCCGGCCTTCCCGCGAAGGCCGGCGTCGCTGTCTCGTTGACCCTATGCCCGCCTGGACCCGCCGATGCTAGAGATATCCAACCTGATCAAGCGCTACGGCCAGGACGAGCCCGTGCTCAAGGGGCTCGACCTCGCCGTGGAGGACAACAGCGTGGTGGCCATCGTCGGTGCCTCGGGCGCCGGCAAGAGCACCATGCTGCGTTGCATTAATCGCCTTGTGGAACCCACCTCGGGGTCGATCAAGCTCAACGGCACCGAACTCGTCAACCTCCGGCACCGTGACCTGCGCCGCGCGCGACGCAAGATCGGCATGGTCTTCCAGGGCTTCAACCTGATCGACCGCCTCACCGTGATGGAGAACGTGCTGGCCGGCCGGCTCGGCTACGTCAGCCTCTTCCAGGCCATTACCCGCCGCTATCCGGCGACGGATATCGAGCGCGCCTTCGTGCTGATGGAGCGGGTGGGCATCGCCCACTATGCCAACAAGCGCGCCGACGAGCTCTCCGGTGGCGAGCGCCAGCGGGTCGGCGTGGTGCGCGCGTTGATGCAGGAACCGGAAGTCCTGCTGGCCGACGAACCCACGGCGTCGCTGGACCCGCGCACCTCCGAGCAGATAATGGTGCTGCTGCAGAGCCTGGCCAGCGAGCTGTCACTGCCGGTACTGATCAACATCCACAACGTGGCCCAGGCCAGGACCTACACCGACCGCATCGTCGGGCTGCGCCACGGCACCATGATCTTCGATGGCACCCCCGCCGACTTCGACAAGGAGGCCCTGGACGCCATCTACGGCGGCATCGAGTCGCCGGAGGATGAGACCATCACCCCTCAGGCCGGCCCCGGAAAGCATGAACGGGAGGTTCGCCATGACCCGACCTGACACCGGCGGGGCAACGACACCGCGGACCTGGCGCAAGCCGCCGTTCATCGCCAGCCCCTTCCTGCGCTATGGCCTGCTCGGCGTGGTGGCCGTCTACCTGGTGTGGGCCTTCGCCACCCTGCCCTTCAACTGGGAGCGCATCAGCGAAGGGCTGCCCCGGGCCGCGCGGATCTTCGGCGGTGGCTTCCCGCCGAACTTCTCGCGCTTCGACCTGCTGCTGACCGGCTTCACGGAGAGCCTGCAGATCGCCATCCTCGCCACCCTGCTCGGGGTCCTGCTGTCGATCCCCTTCGCGGTGATGGCGGCGCGCAACATCGCTCCACTGCCTGTCTACCTGCTGGGGCGCGCGGTGATCATCGTCTCACGCAGCTTCCATCCGGTGATCGTCGCCATCCTGTTCGTCGCCGCGGTGGGCTTCGGTCCCCTGGCCGGCATCCTGACCCTGACCCTCTACTCCATCGGCTTCGTCGGCAAACTGCTCGCCGAGGAGATCGAGGAGATCGACTGGGGCCAGGTGGAGGCCATGCGCGCCACGGGCGCCGGCTATCTGGCCACGCTCTACTATGCGGTCTTCCCGCAAATCCTGCCGCGCCAGGTGGGGCTCTCCATGTATCAGCTCGACAGCAACCTGCGCGCCTCCGCGGTGGTGGGGATCGTCGGCGCGGGAGGGATCGGCAGCACCCTGATGAACGCCTTCGGACGCTACGACTATGACTTCGCCTTCGCCATCCTGCTGGTGATCATCGCGGTGATCCTGCTCAGCGAAGGCGTGAGCGGCTGGGTAAGGAAGAAGATATGGTAGAGGACGCCGACCTGCTGGCCGATCGCATCTGGCGACGCCACAACCCCCGGGAACAGCTCATCCGTTACGGCGTGATGCTGGTGACGCTGATGCTGGTCGTCTGGGCGGTGCGCGACATCGACATCTTCTGGCCCTGGGTATGGGATGCCCCCAACCAGATCTCGAGCCTGGGGGCACGCATGTGGCCGCCGGACCCGAGCCGCCTCGGCGAGATCGTCAATGCCATGATCGAGACCGTGCATATCGCCACGCTGGCCACCATGCTGACCGTCTTCATCGCCCTGCCGGTCTCCTACATCGCCGCCCAGAACACCACGCCCAACCGCGCCTGCCTGTGGCTGGGACGCTTCATCCTGGTCTCGAGCCGCTCGGTGAACACCATCATCTGGGCGCTGCTGTTCGTGGCGATCTTCGGGCCCGGCGTGCTGGCCGGGATACTGGCCATCATGTTCCGCTCGGCGGGCTTCATCGGCAAGCTGATGGGCGAGGCCATCGAGGAGATCGACCGTCGCCCGGTGGAGGCCATGGAGGCGACCGGTGCCTCCAAGGCGAAGGTGATCGCCTATGCCGTGGTGCCCCAGGTGATGCCGGCCTTCTTCGCCATCGTCATCCTGCGCTGGGACATCAACATCCGCGAGTCCACGGTACTGGGGCTGGTCGGGGCCGGCGGCATCGGCGTGATCCTGCAGGGCTCCATCGACACCTTCGCGTGGCAGACGGTGGCCACCATCCTGATCGCCATCATCGTGCTGGTGCTGATCGGCGAGGCAATCACCGGCCTGCTGCGCCGCAAGGCGCTCTAGAGATTCACGACCCGACATTCACGCCCCGACCTTCACACCCCTACATTCACGACCGGTGACGTCCGGCGTAGGCTGAGAGTGGGACGTCACCGAGACCACAGGGAGGTCATGTCGTGTTTTCCATCCTGCTTGCGGTGATTGCCGTCGTACTGCTGGCGGCCACCCTGGTGGCGCGATCGCCGCTGACCTGGTGGTGGATTCGTGCCTGCGAGTTTCCGCGCCTGCAGCTCGCCACCCTGGCGGCGGTGACCGCCCTGCTTGCCCTGCTGGCCAGCCCACCCTGGTCCTGGATCGCACTGGGGGCGAGCCTTGCCACCCTCGCCCTGCAGGTGGCCCGCATCCTGCCCTGGACCCCGTTCTGGCCGGTACAGGTCAGACGTGCCAAGCCGGGACAGGAGAACCGCTGCCTGACGCTGCTGATCGCCAACGTGCTCACCCCCAACCGCAATGCCGAGACGCTGACGCGGCTGATCCACGAGCACCGGCCCGACCTGGTCCTGACACTGGAATCCGACGCCTGGTGGCAGGCGCAGCTCGACGAGGCACTGGATGAGGAGTGGCCCCATGCGGTGCGGGTGCCGCTGGACAACCTCTACGGCATGCACCTCTATTCTCGGCGGCCGCTGGTCGACCCCGAGGTCCAGTGGTTGATCCAGGACGACATCCCTTCGATCCATGCCGGCGTCACCCTGCCCAGTGGCGACGTCGTGCGCCTGCATGCCGTGCATCCCCGCCCACCGGCCCCCAACGAGAGCGAGGAGTCGCTATGGCGCGATGCCGAACTGCTGCTGGTGGGCAAGGCGATCCACGAGGACCCGGTGCCTACCCTGGTGGCCGGGGATCTCAACGACGTGGCCTGGTCTCGCACCACCCGGCTCTTCTGTCGGGTGAGCGGTATGCTCGACCCGCGACGCGGGCGCGGCATGTACAGCACCTTCCACGCCAGCTACCGGCTGCTGCGCTGGCCGCTGGACCATGTCTTCGTAAGCGAGCACTTCACCCTGAAGGCCATGCAGAGACTACCGCACATCGGCTCGGACCACTTCCCGATGCTGGTCACCCTCTGCTACCGCCCCTCCCGGGCCGACGAGCACGAGACGCCCGAGGCCGACGGCGAGGAGCACCGCGACGCCCGTGAGATGATCGAGGAAGGCAAGGAGCGCGACCAGCAGGACTGAGCTGGAAGCTGGAAGCTGGAAGCTGGAAGCTGGAAGCTGGAAGCTGGAAGCTGGAAGCTGGAAGCTGGAAGCTGGAAGCTGGAAGCTGGAAGCTGGAAGCTGGAAGCTGGAAGCTGGAAGCTGGAAGCTGGAAGCTGGAAGCTGGAAGCTGGAAGCTGGAAGCTGGAAGCTGGAAGGCAGCATAGGTCCAGCACCTACGGGGTCAAGGTTTTTCTTCCAGCTTCAAGCTTAAGCCGGCGAAGCGGGCGTTCTTCCAGCTACCGGCAAAGCGGGGTCATTCAGGGATCCCGCCTCGCGTCAGGGCAGCGGGATCGAGGAGCCGCTCGAGCTCCGCCCGGGACAGGTCGGTCTGCTCCTCGGCCACCTCGATGATCGGCCGCCCCGCCTGATAGGCGTGCTTGGCGATGGCCGCCGCGGCGTCATAACCGATCACCGCGTTCAGCGCCGTGACCAGGATGGGGTTGCGTGCGAGCGGCCCCTCGAGGTGGTCGTGGCGCACCTTGAAGGTGGCGATGGCCCGATCGGCCAGCAGGCGGCTGGTGTTCGTCATCAGGGTGATCGAGGTCAGCAGGTTGTTGGCGACCAGCGGCAGCATGACGTTGAGCTGGAAGTTGCCGCTCTGGCCGGCCACCGTCACCGCCGTATCGAGCCCGATCACCTGGGCGGCGGCCTGGGCGGCGGACTCGGGAATCACCGGATTGACCTTGCCGGGCATGATCGAGCTGCCGGGCTGCAGGGCCTCGAGCTCGATCTCGCCCAGCCCCGCCAGGGGCCCGGAGTTCATCCAGCGCAGGTCGTTGGCGATCTTCATCACCACGCAAGCGAGGCCCCTGAGCTGACCGGAGAGCTCCACCGCCGCATCCTGGGAGGCGAGGCTCGCGAAGAAGCTGTCGTTGGGCGAGAACGACAGCCCCGTCTGCTCGCTCAGGTCACGCGCCATGCGTTCGGCGAACTCGGGATGGGCATTGATGCCGGTCCCCACCGCCGTGCCGCCCTGGGCGAGGCGACAGAGCCGCACCAGGGCGCTGTCCAGGCGCTCGATGGCCTGCCCCACCTGGCTGGACCAGCCCCCCAACTCCTGACTCATGCGCAGCGGCATGGCGTCCATCAGGTGGGTACGCCCGGTCTTGACCACGTCATCGAGCTCCGCGGCGCGCGTGTCGATGGTCTGGCGCAGGTGCTCGAGCGCCGGACGCAGCTGGCTGGTCACCGCCAGCGCGGCAGACAGGTGGATCGCCGTGGGAATCACGTCGTTGCTCGACTGCCCCATGTTGACGTGGTCGTTGGCACCGACCTCCACCCCGTCGCGGCTGGCGCGCCGGGCGATCACCTCGTTGACGTTCATGTTGCTGGAGGTGCCGGAGCCGGTCTGGAAGACATCCACCGGGAACTGGTCGTCGAGGTGCCCCGCGAGGATCGCCTCGGCGGCGGCGACGATCTCGCGGGAGCGCGTCTCGTCGAGAAGGCCCAGCTCGCGGTTGACTCGGGCCGCCGCCAGCTTGATCCGTGCGATGGCGTGGATGAAGGCCGTGGGCATCGGCTGGCCGGAGACCGGGAAGTTGTTGATGGCGCGCTGGGTCTGGGCGCCGTAGAGGGCCTCCCTCGGCACCTCCAGCTCGCCCATGCTGTCGCGCTCGATGCGATGGTCGCTCATGTCCGGCTCCTCCTGTTCGGGATGGATGATGCTTCCCTCAACATGGTGTCCCATAGGCGCCCTTGCAAGAGACGACGTCCATCGAAAGAAAGAATGTTGCACTGCACAAACCGCTCTGCTATTGTGCATCGCAACAGAGACGCAGAAGGCATCGGCAGACCGCCACGGCCTTCGAATTGATCCGAAATCCCCGGGAGGGACTCACGATGCAAAACTTCGACACCAAGCAGTTCACCGAACAGTTCGAATCCATGTTCTTCGGCCCGGCACGCGCCTACGCCGCCCTGTCCGTGGACTACACCGAGAAGCTGGTCAACGCCCAGCTGGACGCCGGCAAGGCCTACACCGACACCGGCCTGGCCCAGCTGCGCAGCCTGATGAACGTCAAGGATGCCGAGGGCCTGCGCACCTACATGGAAGGCCAGCAGAAGGTCGCCAAGGACCTTACCGAGCGCCTGAAGGGCGACGCCGAGAAGGTCGTCTCCCTGCAGCAGGACTTCGTCCAGCAGAGTCAGAAGCTGACCGAAGACAACGTCAAGCAGGCCACCGAGACTGCCACCAAGGCAGCCAAGTAAGCCTGACGGCGCCGGCCCTGCCGGCACCTGCTTGATCGTACAAGAGGGCCGCCGATCGATGATCGGCGGCCCTTTTGCGTTATGCTCACCGGGCACGGGGCATCGTCCACTCTCCGGGAGACTGCAATGAAACCTTGGATCCTTCCCGCCCTGCTCGGGCTAGCGCTGGCCGGCTGCCAGGTCATCGAGCCGCGCTATCCCGCCGGCGAGCGCGAGCGCGTCGAGGTAATCGAGCGCGGCATGGAGGCACCGAGCGAGCCCGAACGCGCCGAGCGCCCTGATACGACCGGCCGGGTTGCCCGCCAGGTCGCCTTCCCCGCCGAGGAGTATGCCGCCTTGGAGAAGAGCGGTAGTGCGGTGATCAGCGGACGCCTGCTGCTGGGTGGCCGCCCGATGGCCAATCGCCCCGTTTCGGCCGCCCCGGTGACCACCTACTCCGCCGAGGCCGCGGAACAGGCCCTGGCGGGCCGCGCCGTGGAGCCCGCCGACCCCAGGGCCCGCGCGTTCACCCATACCACCCGTACCGACAGCAATGGCTACTTCCGCCTCGATGGCCTGCCTGCCGGCGAGTTCTATGTCTCGGGCAGCGGACAGGACCCCTCCACCGGCGAGACTCGGGTGGTCATCCGCCAGGTCAGCCTGGGCAACGGCCAGTCGCGCAGTGTCGAGCTAAGCAGATGAGATTCCTGATATTGGCGTCATGAGTCCTGTCCGCCACCTGTAAGACATCGCCGACAAACGTTGTCCGAGATCTGCGACAGAGGCCGTCGGCTCTCCGCGCCCTTTCAACGTCACTTCTACGCTGAATGAGCCGCCATCAAGAAATGGTGGAGCTGACGCCAGGAAGTGTCGAGGCACCGAAGCCAGGGATCATGGCCCAACACACATCGCTCTGACCCGGCGGCTTCGACGCCATGGCCGATACCCGGGTGATCCCTGAAGCGCCGCCTGTCGGAACGACGCAATGCGGAGCTGACAACAATGAAACCAAACACACGTTCCCTGGGTAGATCGTCCCTGATGGCCGGCACTCTTGCCACCCTGCTCGTCATTCCCGGACTGCAGGCCGATACCCTCGAGGAGATCCAGCAGCGCGGCGTGATCCGCATCGCCGTGGCCAACGAGAAGCCCTATGGCTACCTGAACGAGGAGGGTAAGGCGCTGGGGGTCGGCCCGGAGGTCGCTCAGCGCATTCTGGAGGACCTCGGCATCGAGGAGATCGAATGGGTGGAGACGGAATTCAAGAACCTCATCCCGGGGCTCGAAGTCGGTCGCTTCGACATGGCCGCAGCGGAGATGGCCATCCTGCCCCAACGCTGCACCCGTGTGCTCTTCTCGGACCCCAACACCTCCTATGGCGAGGGACTATTGGTGCTGGCCTCCAACCCCAACCGCATACGAGCCTACGAGGACTTCGTCAGACGCCCGGACACCATTCGCGTCGCGGTCCAGGAGGGCACGGTCACCCAGGAGATGTTCGAGGCCCTGGGGGTCGACCCGGACCGGATCGTCACCGTGGAACGCCTCCCGGAGGCCGTCGACGCCATCATCCGCGGAAGGGCCGATGCCTTCGCTGCCACCGGCATGACGGTCGCGTCCCTGGAGCAGATGAGCCCGCAGGTGGAGGCCGAGTTCAACTTCACCGACCCGGTGATCGACGGTCGCGAGGTGCGCTACTTTGGGAGCTTCGCCTTTCCCCTGGATGCCGAGGACCTGCGGGACGCGGTGAACGAGGAATTGAAGGAAGAGAAGCGCAACGGGGAGTGGCAGCAGACGCTGACGCGCTACGGCTTCCTGCAGAAGGACGTCCTCTACTCCTACCGCTTCACTGCCGAGCAGCTCTGCGAAGGGGCGGGCTAGGGCATGCGCCACTCCTCGCGGCGACTGGAGAGCCCTTGGCGGCATATCGAAGAGCGAATGTCGCCCTCCCAGCACCTGTCACCAGTCCAGCGCCTGCTTGACGAAGGGAATGGTCAGCTTGCGCTGGGCGGAGAGTGAGGCGCGGTCCAGGGCCTCCAGGGTCTCGAAGAGCGCATCCAGGCGGCGCGGCCCGCGATGCAGGATGTAGCGGGCCACCTCGTCCGGCAACTGCATGCCACGCCCCCGCGCCCGCAGCTGCAGCGCCGCCAGTCGCCCGGCGTCATCGAGCCCCTGCAGGTGGAAGGTCATGCCCCAGGTGAGTCGCGAGGCCAGGTCGGGGAGCTTGACCGGCAACTGGCGTGGCGGCGCCTCGGCGGCGATCACCAGGCGCTTGCCGGCATCCCGCAGGCGATTGAAGGCGTGGAACAGCGCCTCCTCCCAGCGCTTGCGCCCCACCACGCGCTCGAGGTCATCGATCGCCACCAGGTCGAGGCGCTCGATCTCCTCGAGCATCAGCGGCGGGAAATGGCCAAGCTCCGCCAGGGGCAGGTAGAGCGCCCGGCGATCCCGGTCGGAGGCCGCATGGCAGGCGGCCTGCAGCAGGTGGCTGCGCCCGGTGCCGGAAGCCCCCCAGATATAGAGGAAGGGCTCGCCACCGTCGTCGAGCTGGTGCACGAGCCGGTCGACCAGGGTCGCATTGGGCCCGGGGTGGAAGTTGGCGAAGGTGGCGTCGTCGCGCAGCCCCACGCCCAGCGGCAACTGCGCGGGTGCTCGACTCATGGCGACTCCTCGTCCTGGGTATGTTGACGTCCGGCGTCATATAGAGTGCTGTTTTTATAGTGCTCGTGGAGATAACGCAATACCACCATCACCACGGCAGCCACCGGCAGCGCCAGCAGCACGCCGGTGAAGCCGAACAGCTGCCCACCGGCCAGCACGGCGAAGATCACCGCCACCGGATGCAGGCCGATCTTGTCGCCAAGCAGCTTGGGCTGGAGGATCACGCTCTCGACCAGCTGGCCGAAACCGAACACCGCCGCGACGCCGAGCAGGATCAACCAGTCGCCGAACTGGAAGAACGCCACCACGCCAGCCACGGAAATGCCCACGATCACCCCGAGGTAAGGCACGATGCTGGCCAGGCCTGCGAGCAGGCCGATCAGCAGGCCGAAGCGCACGCCGAGCAGGGTCAGCCCCACCGCGTAAATCACCCCCAGGCAGAGCATGACGATCAGCTGGCCACGCAGGAAGGAGGACAGCACCTCGTCACACTCTCCGGCGAGTCGCACCGCGGCGGGCTCCCAGCTGCGCGGCAGCGAACCGCGCAGCTTGGCGACCAGGATGTCCCAGTCCAGCAGCAGGTAGAAGGTGACGACGGGGATCAACGCCAGGTTGCCGATCCAGGCGACAAGCGCCAGGCCGGAACGCGAGGCCTGAGCCAGCAGGCTGGCGGCGAAGGTGCCAGTCTCCTTCCAGTTGTCGACGACCGCCTGGCGCATCTGGTCGATGTCGGTGGAAAGGTCCATGCCGGTGAGCGACTGGATGCGCGGCACCACGGTCTGCTGGATCCAGTTGAGCACCGCCGGCAGCGACTCGATCAGCTGGCCGAGCTGTCGGCCCAGTATCGGCACCACCAGCAGCAGGGTGAGCACGATGGCAAGCGAAAGCAGCAGGAAGACCAGCGAGACGGCCAGGCGCCGCGAGAGACCGTGCGCCTCGAGGCGGTCGGCCAGGGGGTCGCCCAAGTAGGCCAGGATCATGCTGACGAAGAAGGGCATCAGCACCGGTTCGATACTGACCAGGAACCACAATCCCACTGCCGCCACTGCGGCCACCACCCACCACTGCCTGCGCATCGCTTCCTCCCTGTGTCGGCGCGGCCGGCGGGCTGCCAGCCGCGCGCCGTGATGCTACAATTCGTTCCCCGAACCTGACCGTTGCGCGTCGCCCTGCGACAGGCATCGCGACCGCCATTCTCATACAGGAAGCGACATGACCGATCCCACCCATCGCCCGACCGGGGCATCGCTCAGCTACAAGGACGCCGGTGTCGACATCGACGCCGGCAATGCCCTGGTCGACCGCATCAAGGGCGTCGCCAAACGCACCAGCCGCCCCGAGGTGATGGGCGGCCTGGGCGGTTTCGGCGCCCTTTGCGAGCTGCCGGCCGGCTACCGGGAACCGGTGCTGGTCTCCGGCACCGACGGCGTCGGCACCAAGCTGCGCCTGGCCATGGACCTCGGTCGCCATGACACCATCGGTATCGATCTGGTGGCCATGTGCGTCAACGACCTGGTCGTGGCAGGCGCGGAACCCCTGTTTTTCCTCGACTACTATGCCACGGGCAAGCTGGACGTGGATATCGCCGCCGACGTGGTGACCGGTATCGGCGAGGGCTGCGAGCAGGCCGGATGCGCCCTGGTAGGCGGCGAGACCGCCGAGATGCCCGGCATGTACGAGGGCAGCGACTATGACCTCGCCGGCTTCTGCGTCGGCGTGGTCGAGAAGTCCGAGATCCTCGACGGCAAGAAGGTCGGCGAGGGTGACGTGCTGCTCGGCCTGGCCTCCTCCGGCCCCCACTCCAACGGCTACTCGCTGATCCGCAAGATCCTCGAGGTCAGCGACGCCTCGCTGGACACCGCCATCGACGGCCGGCCGCTGGGCGAGGCCCTGCTCGCGCCCACGCGCATCTATGTCAAGCCGCTGCTCTCCCTGCTCAAGGAGACCGACATCCCGGTGCATGCCATGTCGCACATCACCGGTGGCGGCCTCACCGAGAATATTCCCCGCGTGCTGCCCGAGACCCTGGCGGCACGCATCGATGCGTCCAGCTGGACGCGTCCTGCCGTCTTCGACTGGCTCCAGCAGCAGGGCAACGTCGAGGAGCACGAGATGCACCGGGTGCTCAACTGCGGCATCGGCATGGTGATCGTGGTCCCGGCGGAGAAGGCCGACCAGGCCCGTGCCCACCTGCAGGCCCAGGGCGAGACGGTCCACCGCATCGGTGAGGTCACCACCCGGGGCGACGCCGAGGAGCAGGTCCAGTTGGAGAACCTGAAGGCATGAGCGGTACCGACTACCAGAGCGATACCCTGAATACCTTCACCCCCGAGCCCAGCGAGGCGCGTCGGGTAGTGGTGCTGATCTCGGGCAGCGGCAGCAACCTCCAGGCGCTGATCGACGCCCAGAGCCACGGCGAGCTGGGCGGCGAGATCGTCGCGGTGATCTCCAATCAGCCGGATGCCTACGGACTCAAGCGTGCCAGGGATGCCGGCATCGATGCCGTCGCCCTGCCGCATCGCGAGTACGACAGCCGCGACGCCTACGATGGCGCCCTGATCAAGGTCATCGAACGCCACGAGCCCGACCTGATCGTGCTGGCCGGCTTCATGCGCATTCTTACCCCGCGCTTCGTCAACCGCTTCCTCGGGCGGATGCTCAACATCCACCCCTCGCTCCTCCCCGACTACCAGGGCCTGCACACCCATGCCCGCGCGCTCGCCGATGGCGTGGCCGCACACGGATGCAGCGTGCACTTCGTCACCGAGGAGCTGGATGGCGGGCCGATCGCCTTGCAGGCCGAGGTGGCCGTCGCGGAGGATGACACGGAAGAGAGCCTCCAGGCGAAAGTGCAGGCCCGGGAACATCTGATCTATCCGATCGCCGTGCGCTGGTTCCTGGAGGGACGCCTGCAGCTCAAGGGCGACAGCGCCACCATGGACGGCGTCGCCCTACCGCCTACCGGCATGCGGCTCTCCCATGCCGATGCCGCCGAGGAGCTGGACGAGGACGTCGAGGAGTAAGCTGGAAGCTGGAAGCTGGAAGCTGGAAGCTGGAAGGCAACCTAAAGCAAGCCGCCCCATGGCAAGCGTCAGGGGCGGTTTTTTCTTCCAGCTTCAAGCTTAAGTCCGCGAAGCGGGCGCTCTTCCAGCTCCCGGCGTAGCCGGGTCAGGTCCTGGGCAGGGTCACGCCGCGCTGCCCCATGTACTTGCCGCCACGGTCCTTGTAGGAGGTCTCGCAGACCTCGTCGGACTCCAGGAACAGCATCTGTGCCACGCCCTCGTTGGCGTAGATGCGCGCCGGCAGGTTGGTGGTATTGGAGAATTCCAGGGTCACGTGCCCCTCCCACTCGGGTTCCAGCGGGGTGACGTTGACGATGATGCCGCAGCGGGCATAGGTCGACTTGCCCAGGCAGATGGTCAGCACGCTGCGCGGAATGCGGAAGTACTCCACGGTGCGCGCGAGGGCGAAGGAGTTGGGAGGAATCACGCAGACATCGCCCTTGATGTCGACGAAGCTCTTCTCGTCGAAACCCTTGGGGTCCACCACCGCGGAGTGGATGTTGGTGAACACCTTGAACTCGTCGGCACAGCGCACATCGTAGCCGTAACTGGACGTCCCGTAGGAGATCACCCGCCGCTCGTTCTCGTAGCGTACCTGGTCGGGCTCGAAGGGCTCGATCATGCCTTCCCGCTCGGCCATGCGGCGTATCCACTTGTCGGCTTTGATGCTCATCGAAAAGTCCTGAACTGTGTCTGGGGAAACCGGGGAAAGAAAACCGGGGCCACATCATAGCGGCCCCGGCGGGGAAGGTCACGGCAGGTGCCCTCTCACTCGCTGAAGGAGATCTCCGGCCCCTCGGCGCCCTGCCCGCGGATCTGCTCGGCGACCTGGCGTGCCATGTCGCGGAAGGTGGCCGTCACCTCGCCTTGGGGTTCGGCCACCACGGTGGGCCGTCCGCCATCCACCTGCTCGCGGATCGCCAGGGTCAGGGGCAGGCGACCGAGCACCTGGGTCTCGTACTCCTGGGCGATGCGCTCGCCCCCACCCTCGCCGAAGATCGGCTCGCTGTGGCCGCAGTTGGAGCAGATGTGCAGGCTCATGTTCTCCACGACCCCGAGCACCGGCACGTTGACCTTGCGGAACATCTCGATGCCCTTGCGCGCGTCAAGCAGGGCAATGTCCTGGGGCGTGGTAACGATCACCGCGCCGTCCACCGGCACCTTCTGGGCCAGGGTCAACTGGATGTCGCCGGTACCCGGCGGCATGTCGATGAACAGGTAGTCCAGATCGTCCCAGACGGTCTGGGTCAGCATCTGCTGGAAGGCACCGGCGACCATGGGGCCGCGCCAGACCATGGGCTCGCGGATGTCGACCAGGAAGGCCATGGACATGGCCTGGATGCCATGGGCCTCGAGCGGCTTGAAGCGGTTCTCGCCGGCGGACTGGGGCCGCACGCCCTCGCCCACCCCGAGCATCTGGGCCTGGCTGGGGCCATAGATGTCGGCATCCAGGATGCCCACCCGATAGCCTTCGGCGGCCATGGCCAGTGCCAGGTTGACGGTCACGGTGGACTTGCCCACCCCGCCCTTGCCGGATGCCACGGCGACGATATGCTTGACCCCTTCGATCACGACTCGCTCCTTCTGCAGTTGGGGTTGCCACGCAAGCGGCATGAAGGGTCAGTATACCCGGCGGGCCGCCCTGCCATGCAATGCCTGCCAACGCACGACGGCGAGCCGCTGGCTCGCCGTCGTGTGGGTTAGAACCGTACCGCGTACGGCTCAGTTATTGTTGTCGCCTTCCAGGACTTCGGCCTGTTGCTCAGCGGCACCGCCATTGCCGTCTTCCTGGCCGTTGGCTTCCTGCTGAGCAGCACCACCATTGCCGTCTTCCTGGGAATTGGCTTCCGGCTGAGCAGCACCACCGTTGCCGTCTTCCTGGGAATTGGCTTCCTGCTGAGCAGCACCGCCATTGCCCTCTTGGGTGGCATCGGCCTGCTGCTGAGCGGCAGCGTCGTCCCCCTCCCCGGCTTGCACGCTCTCTTCCAGACGGGAGAGCTCATTGCGCCAGGTCTCGAGCTGGCCTTCCAGGCGCTCGAGCTGGGACTGGCGGGACTCGACCTGAGACTCGATCTCGGCAACCTCCTCACGGCCGACCTTGATGGCAACCTCGAGGTCCTTGAACGTCTCGCGTGCCTGCTCGACCTGTGACCTGGCCTCCTCTAGTTCGCTACGGGTCGTGTCAAGCGCCTCGCTCGCCTCGCTGCGGCTGGCCTCGAGCTCGCTGAGCTCCTGTTGGAGGGCATCGCGCTCCTCCTGCCGGGCCGCGATCTCCTCGTTGATGCCGGCCAGGTTCTCCTCTGCCGAGGCGATCTCCTCCTGCAGTCCTTCGAGCTCGGCACGGGCCTCATCACGGGCGGCGACCGCGTCGCTGCGCTCCTGCTCGGCCTGCTGGCGGGCCTCTTCGGCTTGCTGGCGAGCCTCTTCCGCAGCCTGACGGGCCTCCTCGGCTTCCTGACGCGAGGCCTGAGCCTCGTCACGCGCCTGGGCGACCTGCTGGCGTTCTTCCTGGGCGGTCGCGAGGGCCTCTTCGGCCTCCACCAGCTCACCCTGGCGGGCCTCCAGGTCTGCCTGCACCGCCTCCACCGAGGCCTGGGCTTCCTCCAGCTCGGTGCGGGCGGCTGCCACCTGCTCCTCGGTGCTCGCAAGCTCAGACTCTGCGGCCTGCTGCTGCTGCTCGAGCTCGCCGCGGCGCTCCTCCAGGTCATCGACGTTGCCGGCGGCACTCTGGAGCTCCTCGACGCGACCGGACAGGGACTCGTTCTCGGCCTGGACGTTCTCGAGTCGCGTCTGCAACGACTCGCGGGCCTCGTTACTGGAACTGACGCTGGACTGGGCAAACAGGGCCCAGATGATGGCAACCACCGCCACGGCCGCCAGGCCCTTGACGCGGTTGTCCTTGAACAGCTCACTCATCGACGTATCTGCCATCGATGTCTCCCCCTGCGTGGTTGGATGTCACCGGCCAAGGATGGCCAGCCTTCGTCGTCACGACTTTCAGCATACACGTCCGGTGAGACGTCGCCACCTGACCTCCGTGGCACCTATCAACGTCACGTCTCAACCTTGCCGCGCAATGCCTTGTGACGGCCGCGTTTCTTCTTGCTGTCCAGGCGGCGCTGCTTGGCGCCCTTGCTGGGGCGGGTCGCGATGCGCTTCTTGGGGGCGTACATGACGCTCTTGATCAGCGCCTTCAACCGCGCCAGGGCCTCGGCGCGATTGCGCTCCTGGGTGCGATGGCTCTGGGCCTTGATGATCACCACCCCGTCGCGGGTGATGCGCTGGTCGCCCAGCGCCAGCAATTTTTCCTTGAAGCCTTCGGGCAGGCTCGACGCCTGGATATCGAAGCGCAGATGGATGGCAGTGGCGACCTTGTTGACGTTCTGTCCGCCGGCCCCCTGGGCGCGCACGGCCTGCATCTCGATCTCGTGGTCGGGAATGCTCACCTGGCGGGAGAGTTCCAGCATGCTGTCTGCCTCGTCGTGGAAAGTGGGCCCGACCGATGTCGGGCACGATATGCGTCAACTGGCCAGCCAGATCCGGTGCTTGGCCCCCTTGCCGGGGCGATGGGCACGCACCGTGACTTCCTCGACCAGCAGGCCGACACGGCGCAACCGCTCGCTGAAGGCCGGGTCCTGGCCGGCCGACCAGACCGCCAGCACCCCGTCGGGACGCAGCGCCTGCTGGGCCGCGGCAAGCCCTCGCGGCGAGTAGAGCCAATCATTCTCGCGGCGGGTCAGCCCCTCGGGACCATTGTCCACGTCGAGCATGATGGCATCGAAGCTGCCCGGCTCACGGCGCAACAGTTCGCCGACGTCGCCGAGGCTGACACGAGTACGCGGGTCGTCAAGGGGACGACCGGCGGCATCTCCGAGCGGTCCCCGGTTCCACTCCACCACCCCCGGCACCAGCTCGGCGACGACGACCTCGGCATCCTCACCCAGCGCCTTGAGCGCCGCAGCCAGGGTGAAGCCCATGCCTAGCCCCCCGACCAGCACTCGAGCACCCGGGCGGTCGGCGACTCGCTGGCAGGCCAGCTCCGCCAGGGCATCCTCCGAGCCGTGCAGGCGGGTGTTCATCAGCTCGCCAGCCTTACCGGCGATACGTATGGAGAACTCGTCGTTGCGCTTCAGGAGCCTCAGCTCACCGCCTTGCCCCGGAATGGTGGCGGTGCCTATCGTTTCAAACTTGGCCATGCTGCCTCGCTGGCAATGAAAAAAGGTGGAACCCTGTTGACGCTGACGCCTCGAATGTCGCGCCCACGTCAGGCCGACAAGGAGTCCCGATGCCGAACCCGCGCCTATTGAATCCCCTTCGCCCCCTTCTGGGGCTGATCATTATGCTGGCTGGCACCTTGGCATGCCATGCGCAAGCCGGCGAGACATCACCCCCGCCCCTCGCTCAGGCCGGCCTGGAGCGCCTTGATGCCCAGGCCTCGAGTCTCGACCGCCTGCATGCCGTGGTGGTGGCCGAGCAGGGTGAGATCCGCTTCGAGCGCGCCTATGCCGGGCCCGGGCTCAGTCAGCCGACCAACATCAAGTCGCTGTCCAAGACGGTGCTGGCGGCGCTGGTTGGCGCCGCCATCGAGCACGGCGTGATCGACTCCGCCGACCAGCCGGTCGTGGATCTGCTCGGCGACAGGGTACCGGCCGCTGCCGACCCACGCGTCCGGGAGATCACCGTCGGGCACCTGTTGTCGCTGCAGGCCGGACTCGAACGCACCTCAGGCAGCAACTACGCTGCCTGGGTGACCAGTCCCGACTGGGTGAGAGACGCCCTGTCACGTCCCTTCGTCGACGAGCCGGGCGGGCGAATGCTCTACTCCACGGGCTCGAGCCACCTGCTCTCGGCGGCGCTGACCCGCGCCAGTGGCGAAAGCACCCTGGGACTGGCGAGGCGGCTACTGGGGAAGCCGCTGAATATCACTGTCCCCGCCTGGCCACGCGACCCTCAAGGCATCTATTTCGGCGGCAACAACATGCAGCTCTCGCCACGGGCACTGATCCAGATCGGTGAACTCTATCGCAACGACGGCATTTCCGACGACACACGCGTGTTACCGAAGGGCTGGGTCGAAACCTCCTGGCAGCCACGCGGCACCTCGCCTTGGACCGGCGACGGCTATGGCTACGGCTGGTTCATCACCAAGCTTTCCGGGGAACGAACCTACTACGGGCGTGGCTTCGGCGGACAGGCGCTCTACGTGATTCCCGACAGAGGGCTCACCGTCGCCATCACGGCGGATCCCCGGCCACCGTCTCCTGGCGGGCAGTTCCAGCAGGAACTGCATGCCCTCGTCGAGGGCATGCTCGTCGTGGATTGATTCGCCTGAATTCGTTCAGCGGGGACACAGCCTTCAGGGCTGCCACTAAGGATGGGGGCGTGGATCAACGCAGTCCCAGCATGGACAGGATGAAAAGCACCACCACGATAAGGCCGATGATGTAGATGATGTTTCGCACTTTGCTCTCCTTGCTGATGCCTATGCATAAGCGGGCAAATCCGCCCGCCTCCTGGCCGCTGGCCAACTTCAAGTGTAGTGGGCAGCAGTGACGGGGCAACCCTGCTGTTTGCTGGTGCAGGCCACAGACTCACCTCCAGACAGCGGTATCAGTCCGCCAGGGTCAGGGCTGACCCGACACGGCACGCACAGTAGGCCGGCATCACTCCTGCTTATGTGCCAGCGCCATCAAGTAGAGGGCGAGCGCCAGGGCCAGCACCGACAGCGCCAGATAGATGGCATCCAGCGGCGTGTCGAAGCTGATGCCCACCACGGCCCGGAAGAACTCGATGATCACGGCCAGGATCACCACCCGGGCGATCTTGTCCTTGAGCTGATCGAGGGAGCTGACGTTGAAGGGATGCTGGGGATCTCGCCCCTCGGCGGGCTCGATGCGCGAGACGAAGAGCTTGTAGACCCCCAGGCCGAAGATCATCAGCACCAGGGCGATCAGGTAGATATCCACGGCGACGATGATATCGGTCACGACGCTCTTGTGGATGTCGGGGCCGCCGCCCGTGTAGTGGCGCCAGGTATCGGCCAGTACCGAGAGGATATCCAGACTGGCGATGATGAACAGCACCAGCGCGCCCAGCAGGGCCGGTATCACGGCCATCAGGACCATCAGACGCGAGCTCCAGAGGAAGGCCTCGAAGTGTCGCTCGAGCTCACTGCGTCTCGTCTTGCGCGCGGGCCGGGAATCCGGATCCATGAATTTCTCCTTGTATGTTCAAGACCATCGGGTGAGGCAACGCCGGGAAAGGGGTTTGACGGGGCGCGGCAGGATACGCCTATGATGACGCAAGCACTCTCGCACGGCAGCCCCAATGACATCACCGCCCGTTCGCTACCGACGCCTGATCTTTACCCTGCTGCCGCGCACTCTGCACTTCCTTTGGCGCGTGCTGTGCGCCTTCCTGCGCAACCGCGGCATCCTGCTGGCCGGTGGCGTAGGCTACAACATCCTGCTCTCCATCGTGCCACTGTTCTCGCTGATGGTGGTGCTGCTGGCTGGCGTGGCCGACCAGCAGCACCTGCTCGAGGTGCTCACCATCCAGGCGCGTCACCTGGCACCGGCGCACGCCGAGATCCTGCTCGAGGCGGTACGCACCCTCCTCGAGTCCCGGGACGTGATCGGCATCCTGGGCTTTCCCGTGCTCCTGCTGTTCAGCTCCTTCGCCTTTCGCATGCTCGAGGACGCCCTGGCGATCATCTTCCACACCCCGGATACACACCTCCCCAGGCGCAGCGTCTGGGTCTCGGTGCTGCTGCCCTATGCCTTCATGCTGGTACTGGGCGCGGGCCTGCTGGCCCTGACCCTGCTGGTTAGCCTGGTCAGCTCGATGAATGCCCTGTGGATGGCCCTCTTCGAGCGCCAGCTCCCGCTAGCGGGCCTCTCCGAGCCGATGCTCAACCTGACCAGCTTCCTCGGCGTCTTCCTGCTGTTCAGCGCCATCTACAAGTTCCTGCCGGTGGTGACGATCGCCCTGCGTCGCGCCGTGGTGGGGGGGTTCGTCGCCGCCCTGCTGTGGGAGGGGGTGCGCCTGCTGCTGGTCTTCTACTTTGCCAACATCTCGCTGGTGAACGCGGTATACGGCTCCCTGGCGACCCTGGTGGTGGTGCTGCTGAGCCTGGAGGTGGGCGCCATCATCCTGCTGCTGGGGGCCCAGGTGATCGCCGAACTGGAGCGCAACGCGCGGCTCGGCCTGGCCTGGCATATCGATCCCCGCCGCCAGGCCGTGACGCACGTCGACTAGTCGATCCACGTTCAAAAGGTGGAGAGCCAGCAGCCGTCAGAAGGTCGAAAGCCCCGTCGCCTCCATGACCCGATAGCGCAGTCGTTGCCAGGCCGTGGTGTCATCAAGGGCCTCGAAGGGCTCGCTGGTGATCCGCTGTGGCGTATTCTGCCAGCGGCGCTCGAAGAAGGCCGCGGCATCGAGCAGGGCCGGCGTCTCGACGGGCCCCGCCAGGCGCACGCTGGTCTCCAGGTTCAGATCATCCAGATTGCGCCGGGTAAAGTTGGCCGAGCCGAGAATCATCTCGGCTTCGCCTCCGGACTCGGCAGGCCGTCTCAGCAATAACTTGCTGTGGCACTGCTCGCCCTGGCTGGCACACCAGCGCAGCGGAATGCCGGCCTCGTGGAGTTCACGAGCCACGGGACGGTTGGGGATGCCGCCCTTCTCCAGACCGAAGGCATCGCGATTGGGATCGAGCAGTACGCGAAGCGCCACCCCGCGAGCGTTGGCCGCCACCAGCGCAGCGATCACCTCACGGTGGGCCAGATAGAAGACAGCGATGTCCAGCCGATCGCCCTCACTGCTGGCCTCGATGGCCGCCAGCAACGCCTCGCGGATGGCGCCCTCGGTCAGCACCTGCAACCTCGCCTTCCCGGACGGCGCGTTCTCATCGTCGGGTGGCACCGGTCCGGCCAGGCTAACGCCCGACCAGCCCGCCACCGGGCGTTCGGAGGCCAGCAGGTCCAGTGCCGCCGCCCCCTCGAACCGCAACGCCACGTTGCCATGCAGGCTGCTGGCGTCGTGGGGATTGGCGGAGGTGACCAGTCCCGCCCAGCCATCGCCATGGTCCACTACAAGAGTCTTGCGATGGTTGGCATTGAAGTTGAGCAGTGCCAGGTAACTGCGCAGCGGCACGCGCCCCGGCCCGAGGGCGTTGGGCAGCCAGCCCCCATCGCTGCCGTTGCCGAGCCACCGCGGGCCCAGGTGCCAGCCGCCCGACCAGAGCGGGTTGGAGGCCCGCAGCCGATTGAGGTCGGTGATCACCACCCGGATACCGGCATCGCGAAGGGCCTGGAGATGGTCGAGCTCGAGCCCCCCGTAGAGGGTGTTGAGCGGGTCGGTGATCACCACCGCCGCCAGGTCGGGGTAACGGCGCTTCTGCTCGATCAGCGCATCGGTGACCTCCGCCGACAGCGGCCGGAACGCCTGGCCATCGGCGGCACCGGCGAAGTCGTTGAAGAGGAACATGTCCAGCACCAGCAGGCGACGGGCCTGGTCGATCATCGCCAGCACCTCGTCGAAGATCTGCCGCCGGGTGCGGCGCTCGCCTGCGGGGCTATACCAGGTCTCGTCGGCGAGAAAGCGGACCTCGATGACGGTGCGTTCCGGGAAGGCCCGGGACACGCCCTCGGGCAACGGCTTGTAGCGCTGCCAGGCGCCCATGGCGACCCAGGCCACCAGCAACGCCATCACCAACCATGGCCACATTCGCTGCCTCCCCTGACCCGGTATCTGCCTGCCGTCCATGCCACCCTCTTCGTTCATGCCAACGCCTCGGTGACGTCAACGGCCAGCATAGCGACAGGGGAGGCAAAAAGCAGTGCACCCGGCCGAGGCCAGGTGCACGTCATACCGACTCAGGGCAGTTCAGCCCTGGCGGCGCAGCCGATGGCGACGCAGGATCAGGCGTGCCAGCCCCGCCAGGGAGGCGACTCCCAGGGTCACGATCCCGAGCACGACCAGCATCGACGGGCTGCCGGTGTGGGCATGCACCGAGGGGGCACCATGTCCCGAGTGGGCCAGGACCGCCGTGGTAGGCAGCATGGCAGCTGCCGAGAGGCCGGCACGAGTGAGGAAAGAGAGGCGAGTATTCATGGAGTGTCTCCCGGATCAGGCGAAGGATGGATGAGGTCAGGCGGTGGCGGAATCGGTCAGGGGCGCAGGCGGCCGGCGCTCCGGCAACATGCCCCGGTCGAGGATGAAGCGGATGATCTCCTCCAGCCCGACACCGTCGTAGAGGTTGGTGAACACGAAGGGACGCTCACCGCGCATCTTGCGGGAATCACGCTCCATCACCTCCAGCGAGGCGTGGACCTGCTCGGCGATATCGATCTTGTTGATGATCAGCAGGTCCGACTTGGTGATGCCGGGACCGCCCTTGCGCGGGATCTTGTCGCCGGCGGAGACATCGATCACGTAGAGGGTCAGGTCGGAGAGCTCCGGGCTGAAGGTGGCGGAGAGGTTGTCCCCGCCGGATTCCACCAGCACCAGTTCCAGGCCCGGATGGCGTGCCTGCAGCTCGTCGATGGCCGCCAGGTTCATGGAGGCGTCCTCGCGGATGGCGGTATGCGGACAGCCCCCCGTCTCCACTCCCAGGATGCGATCCGCGGGGAGCGCCTCGTGCTTGAGCAGGAAATCGGCGTCCTCGCGGGTGTAGATATCGTTGGTCACCACGGCGATATCGTAGTGGTCACGCAGTGCCCGGCAGAGCTGCTTGAGCAGGGCCGTCTTGCCGGAGCCCACCGGGCCGCCGACGCCAACACGCAGGCAATGTGTCATGTCGTTTCTCCTCTTGCACTCTTTCGTCGTTATCCTGTCGGCACGGGCGACTCACTGGACTCACCACGCCACACGTCCGAAACCCTGGCACCCCGGCCGGACTCCCGCGGTCGGAAAGACGGCACGTCCCTGTGCCGGCTTTCCTCGATCTTCTTCCCTGAAGATCGACCACGTCGCTTCGGCCGGGGTGCCAGCGGCCGCGCGAGGTGGATTCGCCAGTGATCGCCCGGCCTTTTCAGGTGCTAGCTTCTGAATAGCCGCGAATATTGTGTCTCGTGCAGCGCGCTGGCCATGGCCAGGCCGGGCAACGCCGGGCCGAGAGCGTCATCTTCGAGCATCAGCGCCTCGTCCACGGCCGCCACCAGTACGGGGCGCAGCCGCTCTATCAGGCGCTGGGCGGCGGTATGACCGAGCGGCAGCGCCTTGCAGGCGACGGCCAGCTGGTTTTCCAGCCAGGCCCAGGCGAAGCCGAGCAATGTCTGGCGCACGGGAACACCGCGGGCATGGGCCATCCAGGCGAACACCGTCACGTAGCCGGCACCGGCCGGCAGCGCCGACGGCTTTCTCGCAGAGCCAGGAGGGAGCAGCGCCAGGCTCTCCAGGAGACGCGTGAGCGACGCGCCCAGCCGGCTGTCCTCGGCGGCGAGTTCGGCGGTCTCGCGATTGGCGGCGAGCCAGCCGTCCCACTCGGCCAACGCGGCGTCATCGCCCTTGGCCCAGGCGACCTGAAGGCGCGCCAGCGCCGGCAGTTCGCAGCGAGTCAGGCCATCCTCCAGCACCCCCTCGAGCCACTCGCCCAGGGTGGCCTCGTCGGTCACCCAGCCCAGCTCGAAGGCGCTCTCCAGCCCCTGGGAGAAGGCAAAGGCGCCGATGGGCAGGGCCGGGCTGACCAGCTGCAGCAATCCCAGCAGCGCCAGATCCTCTCCGTGGTCCGCCCTCGACCGCACCATGACAGCCTCAGTGGGCATGATGATGTCCCTGGTCGTGCGCATGGTGGTGGCCATGACCGTGGCCATGACCGTGGCCATGACCGTGGGCGTGACCACCCGGCTGCTGGTAGGCGCCCGGTTCCGGGTCGAAGGGAGCCTCATGGTGCACCAAGGTCGCGCCAAGCAAGGTGGCCAACTCCTCGAGCACATGGTCTGGCGGGAAGCGCACCCAGCCGCCCTCCTCGTCCTCGCCCAGCGCCAGCTGCACATGCCGGTTGCCCAGGTGGTAGGCAAGACGCGACAGGGGCAGCCCGGCGGCAATGCGGGCGGTGACTACCGGCTCCACGGCGGCACGAATGCGCACCACTTCGCCGCTTTCCGCGCGCAATCCCTCTCCGTCCCGCAGCACCGGGCCTCGATCCAGAAAAAGACCGAGCTCGCGGCCACTATCGCTGGTTGCCTTGAGGCGGCCCAGCACGCGCCGCTCGTAAGGCAGCGTCAGGGTATCGGTGGCCTGGTCCGCCGCGATGGGGCCCAGGCGCTCTGTCAGTTTCAGCATCATTCTCTTGGCTCCTCGGACATTCCAGCTGGGGGCCGTCTGTTTTTTTCTTCCAGCTTCCAGCTTTCGGCTTACAGCTTGCGCCGGAGGCGCGCTAGAACAGGTGGTAGCGCTGCGCCAATGGCAGCTCTGTTGCCGGCTCGCAGGTCAGCAGTTCACCGTCGGCATGCACCTCGTAGGTCTGGGGGTCCACGGAGAGCTCGGGGCAGGCCGCGTTGAGCTTCATGTCACCCTTCCTGACCTGCCTGACATTGCGGCAGGCGCTGAGCGTGCTGCGCAGCCCGAGCCGCTCCCCGAGCCCCGCGTCGAGCGCTGCCTGGCTGACGAAGGTCAGGCGCGTCTGACTCGCGGCACGGCCGAAGGCGCCGAACATGTAGCGGTAGTGGACCGGCTGTGGCGTGGGGATCGAGGCGTTGGGGTCGCCCATGGGCGCGGCGGCGATCATGCCCCCCTTGAGGATCAGCGCCGGCTTGGTGCCGAAGAAGGCCGGCTTCCAGAGCACCAGGTCGGCCAGCTTGCCCACCTCGATGGACCCTACCTCATGGCTGATCCCGTGGGTGATGGCCGGATTGATGGTGTACTTGGCGATATACCGCCTGGCCCGGACGTTGTCGGCACCCAGGGCCTCATCCTCGGGCAGCAGGCCACGCTGGACCTTCATCTTGTGGGCGGTCTGCCAGGTGCGGCACACCACCTCGCCGACGCGGCCCATCGCCTGGGAGTCCGAGGCGATCATCGAGATCACCCCCATGTCGTGGAGGATATCCTCGGCGGCAATGGTCTCGCGGCGGATGCGCGAGTCGGCGAAGGCCACATCCTCGGGAATCCTCGGGTCGAGGTGGTGGCAGACCATCAGCATGTCGAGGTGTTCATCGATGGTGTTAACGGTATAAGGGCGCGTCGGATTGGTCGACGAGGGCAGCACGTACGCCTTCGAACAGGCCGTGATGATGTCCGGCGCATGCCCCCCTCCGGCCCCCTCGGTGTGGTAGGTATGGATGCAGCGCTCCTTGAAGGCCGCCAGGGTATCCTCGACGAAGCCCGACTCATTGAGGGTATCGGTGTGGATCGCCACCTGGACGTCGTAGGCGTCGGCGACGGAGAGGCAGTTATCGATGGAGGCCGGCGTGGTCCCCCAGTCCTCATGGAGCTTTAGCCCCATGGCCCCGGCCTCGAGCTGGGCTTCAAGCGCCTCGGGCAGGCTGGCATTGCCCTTGCCGAGAAAGCCGATGTTCATCGGCATGTCGTCGACGGCCTGGAGCATCTTGCCCAGGTGCCACTCCCCGGGCGTGCAGGTGGTGGCATTGGAGCCCGTCGCCGGGCCGGTACCGCCCCCCAGCATTGTGGTGATACCGCTCATCAGCGCCTCTTCCACCAGTTGGGGGCAGATGAAGTGGATATGGGCATCCAGGGCGCCGGCGGTGAGGATCTTGCCCTCCCCGGCAATGATTTCGGTGCCGGGCCCGATGACGATCTCCACATCGGGCTGGGTGTCGGGGTTGCCGGCCTTGCCGATGGCGGCGATGCGCCCCCCCTGGAGTCCCACATCGGCCTTGACGATCCCCCACCAGTCGAGGATCAGGGCATTGGTGATCACGGTATCCATCACCGTCTCGTCATGGCGCTGGCTCTGTCCCATGCCATCGCGGATTACCTTGCCACCACCGAATTTCACCTCATCGCCATAGTGGGTGGCGTCGTGCTCCACCTCGATCCACAGCTCGGTGTCGCCGAGGCGAACCCGGTCGCCCACGGTGGGGCCATACATGTCGGCATAGGCCTGACGACTGATCTTCATGACGGCTCTCCCAGATCCGAGTCACCGGGGTGCGGGGGTTGCGGGGGTCGCGCGGCATCGGGCGCGGTAGATAGAGCGGCCTCGGGCGCATTAGAAGGCGGCGCGGTAGACAGCTCGCCCATGACCTCGCCACGAAAGCCGTAGATGTGACGGCGACCGACGTAGGGGATCAGCGTCACCTCGCGCATCTGGCCGGGCTCGAAACGGATCGCGGTGCCGGCGGCCACATCCAGGCGATACCCGCGCGCCCGGTCACGATCGAAGGTCAGGGCGGGATTGGCCTCGGCGAAATGGTAGTGAGAGCCGATCTGGATGGGGCGGTCGCCGGTATTGGCGACATCGACGGTAATCCGCTCGCGCCCCACACAGAGTTCGATCTCACCGTCCTTCAAGCGATATTCACCGGGAATCATGGCGCACTCCTCAGACTATGGGCTCGTGAACGGTCACGAGCTTGGTGCCATCGGGAAAGGTCGCCTCCACCTGGACCTCGTCGACCATCTCGGCCACGCCCTCCATGACGTCATCACGCGTCAGGATCTCGCGGCCGAAGCCCATCAGCTCGGCGACACTGCGCCCGTCGCGGGCCCCTTCCAGGATCTCGAAGCTGATCAGTGCCACCGCCTCGGGATAGTTGAGCTTGAGGCCACGCGCACGGCGTCGTTCGGCCAGCTGGGCTGCCGAGAAGAGCAGCAGCTTGTCCTTGTCTCTGGGGGTCAGTTCCATCGCAATAGCTCCCAATCCATGTCGTTTGCATTCGGTATCCAGGCAGTCGCCTTCAACCAGGAAGAGCGGCGCTCCGCGCCTGGAAGCGGGAAGCTGGAAGCAACCCAATTGCCTTGATAGCGGAGACTTCCAGCTTCTGGCTTCAAGCTTCCAGCTCTCGTTCAGGTCAGCCATATCCGCGGCGTATGCGCCGGCAGGCCAATCAACCGTGGCCGCAGGATCTCCCAGGCACGACGACACAGGTCCCAGGCCTCGTTGCGCTCCAGGCCCAGATAGCGCAGCAGCAGCACCCCGTGGCGCACCGTGACCGCCCAGCGGGTCGAGGCACCAAGCGCCTCGCGTAATGCCTCGATGGCCTCCCCCTCGTCATCGAGCCCTGCCGCCCAGAGCGTGGCCTGCACGATGGCCCCGCCCTGCCCCCAGCGACCCAGGAAACGCGGATGGCCAGGATCCAAGGGCTGGCGCTCCAGCCAGAGTGGCCGGCCATCACGGGTCAACCGGAAGCGCTGCTCGATGCGACCGCTGCGATAGGGAAGCCGGCTGGCCGGTCGTCCCAGGGCCATCACCTCCCAGCCCAGGCAGCGGGCATCGCCTTCGAGCGCGATCTCGGTGGCCTGCTCACCGCGGGAGCCATCGAAGGCCAGGGTCTCCTGTGGCAGCCACTCCAGAATCCCGCTGTCGGCGACGGCAAGGCGGGTGTGCTGCTGCCAGGCCACGCCGTGACTGTCGGCCCTGTAGAGCCTGTTGGCGGCGGGAGTCGTCAGCAGCGCATGGGCCTTGGCGCCGACCCCGGCAGTGATCGACAGGGCATCGCCACTGACCAGCCCGCCGGGGGGATGCAGCAGGTAGACATGGCAGGCACCGGGGCGGCCTTCGGGATGGAAAGGCCGCTGGACACGGAGCGGACCCAGATGACGGGACCGCGTCATGCGCGTCACCCCCTCACGGGTCTCGAAGCCGAGCTCGAGAGAGGCCGCCCAGTGGCGTTCCGCATCGAAACGATGGCCGGACTCGTTCGGCGGGGGGACGTCCAGGGAAGTCTCGAAGGCGGTCATGGGCAGCTCATAGCCAGGGTTCTCTGCCCAACTAACAGCAAGGGATGTACCAGAATGGGGAAGCGTGAGGTTTTCCTATTAAAATCAGCGTATTGAGAAAGATGACAAGCGCTTGAAGAAGGACCACCCTGTCTCATTGGGGTGCAACCGCCACCTCTCGACGCTCCCTCCAGGTGCAGTCGCTCGGGCGATCGCTCCAAAAATGCGCAGGTGCCCTTGCTCCTTGCTCCTTGCTCCTTGCTCCTTGCTCCTTGCTCCTCGGCGCTCGGCGCTCGGCGCTCGGCGCTCGGCGCTCGGCGCTCGGCGCTCGGCGCTTGGCAGCCTATACCGTCAGGTGCTCCTTGATCAGCGCATCGGAGAGCTCATCGATCTTGCCCCTGGCCATCGGGCGTCCGCGATCCATGATCACGAAGCGGTCGGCATACTTGCGGGCGAAGGGCAGCTTCTGCTCCACCAGCAGCACGCTGAGACCATCCTCCTGAATCAGCCGGCGAATGACGGCGCCGATCTGGGCCACGATATTGGGCTGGATCCCCTCTCCCGGCTCGTCGAGGATCAGCAACCGCGGTTCCAGCACCAGCGCCCGGCCAATGGCCAGCTGCTGCTGCTGCCCTCCCGAGAGGTCACCGCCACGACGATGCTTCATCTCCTCGAGGACGGGAAAGAGCTCATAGACACGCGAGGGAATTCGCTTGAGCCCATCGGCCCGCGCCGCCAGGCCGGTGCGCAGGTTCTCCTCCACGGTGAGCAGGGGAAATATCTGCCGGCCCTGGGGCACATAGCCGATGCCCAGCCGCGAGCGTGCCTCCACCGGCCGTTTCGTCAGCTCGATGCCATCGTCATAGCGGATGCTGCCCGAGGCGAGTGCCACCTCGCCCATGATGGCCTTCATCAGGGTGGTCTTGCCCACCCCGTTGCGGCCCATCACGCAGGTGCACTCGGCGGCGGGCACCTCGAGATCCAGATCCCACAGGGTGTGGCTCTCGCCGTAGAACTGGTTGAGCCTGTCGATGGTCAGCATCAGGCGGCCTCCTCGTCGGGGTCGGCGCCCAGGTAGACCTCGACGACCTTCGGATCACTAGAGACCTGGTCCATGCTGCCCTCGGCCAGCACGCTGCCCTGATGCAGCACCGTCACCGTGCGGGCGATGGAGCGCACGAAGCCCATGTCGTGCTCGACCACCACCACGGACTGCTTGCCCTTGCCGGCCAGGCCGGTCAGCAGCTCCGCGGTGCGCTCCATCTCCTGCTCAGTCATGCCGGCCACCGGCTCGTCCACCAGCAGCAGCCGCGGACGCTGCATCAGCAGCATGCCGATCTCCAGCCATTGCTTCTGTCCGTGGGAGAGGATACCCGCCGGACGGTGGCGCAGCTCGGTGAGGCCGATGGTGGCGAGCACCTCCTCGATGCGATCGCGGACCTCGCCGGTCATGCGGGCAGTCAGCGTGGGCAGGATGCGCTTGTCGGCCGCCATGGCCAGCTCCAGGTTCTCGAACACCGTCAGCGCCTCGAAGACGGTGGGCTTCTGAAACTTGCGTCCGATACCGAGGCTGGCGATCTCGGGCTCGTTCATGGCCAGCAGGTTGTGACGGCTGCCGAACCAGACCGAGCCACGGTCGGGACGCGTCTTGCCGGTGATGAGGTCCATCATGGTGGTCTTGCCCGCGCCGTTGGGGCCGATGATGCATCGAAGCTCACCGTCGTCGATGGTCAGGTTCAGGTCATTGATGGCCTTGAAACCGTCGAAGCTGACGGTGACATCCTCCAGATAGAGGATCGGGCCGTGGCGAACATCCACCGGCGAGGTGGCGGGAACCAGGAAGTCGAAGACGCGATCACGATCGGCCAGGGAATGCAGGAAATTCATGCGGAGGCCTCCCGGTGAGGAGACGAAGGGTCAGCGGGCTCGCGCTGGAGGCGGCGAGGTTTCAGGCGGTAGGCGAGCAGGCCAGCGATCCCCTTGGGCAGCAGCACCGTGACCAGCACGAACAGGCCACCGAGGGCAAACAGCCAGGCATCGGGCATCACGCCGGTGAAGACCGTCTTGGCATAGTTGACGAGAATGGCGCCGATGACCGCCCCGTAGAGCGTGGCACGCCCGCCCAGGGCGACCCAGAGCACGATCTCGATCGAGAAGATCGGTGAGAACTCGCTGGGGTTGATGATGCCCACCTGAGGCACGTAGAGCGCACCGGCCACCCCGGCCAGCATCGCCGAGACCACGAAGATGAACAGCTGAAAGCGCTCGACGCGGTAGCCGAGGAAGCGCGTACGTGCCTCGGCGTCGCGGGTGGCCACACTGACGCGGCCGAGCTTGCTGGCGACGATGGCCCGGCACAGCACATACCCCAGCGCCAGCGCGATTCCGGTGGCAAGAAAGAGCCCGAGCCGAGTGGCATCGCTTCTCAGGTCAAAGCCCAGCAGTTCCTTGAAGTCGGTCAGGCCATTATTGCCACCGAACCCCATCTCGTTGCGGAAGAAGGCCAGCATCAGGGCAAAGGTCAGCGCCTGGGTAATGATCGATAGATACACCCCGGTGACTCGCGAACGGAACGCCAGAAAACCGAACACCAGGGCCAGCAGGCCCGGCGCCAGCAGCACCATCAGGAAGGCAAACCATGCCATGTCAAAGCCCAGCCAGTACCAGGGCAGGCTGTCCCAGTCCAGGAACACCATGAAATCCGGCAGCACAGGATCACCGTAGGTACCCCGATCGCCGATCTGGCGCATCAGGTACATCCCCATGGCATAGCCGCCCAGGGCGAAGAAGGCCCCGTGCCCCAGGCTAAGGATGCCCAGATAGCCCCACACCAGATCCACGGCCACCGCCAGCAGGGCGTAGCTCAGGTACTTGCCGAGCAGCGTCACGGTATAGGTCGAGACGTGCAGCGGATGCCCTGCCGGCAGCGCCAGGTTGAGCAGCGTCACCGTCGCCAGGGCGGCCAGCAGGATGCCCAGAAAGCGCTGCGTGGAGCGTTCGAAGAAAGGTCGTGCCAGCCACGATGTGGACGAATGCATGAATCAGCCCTCCGCCGCCCGGCCCTTCTGCGGAAAGAGTCCGCGGGGGCGCTTCTGGATGAACAGGATGATGAAGACGAGCACCAGGATCTTGGCCAGCACGGCGCCCGCCCAGGGCTCGAGGACCTGGTTGATCACGCCCAGCGACAGCCCGGCCACCAGGGTGCCCCACAGGTTCCCGACGCCACCGAAGACCACCACCATGAAGGAGTCGATGATGTAGTTCTGGCCGAGGTTGGGTCCCACGTTGGTGAGCTGGGAAAGGGCCACACCGGCGAGCCCCGCCACCCCTGACCCCAGGGCGAAGGTCATGATGTCCACGCGGGTCGCCCGGATGCCCATGGAACGTGCCATGGCGCGGTTCTGGGTCACCGCCCGCACTTCGAGTCCTAGGCGGGTCCGCCGCATCACCAGCATCAGGCCGGCGAATACTACCAGCGCAAAACCCAGCACATAGAGGCGATTGAGGGTCAGCGAGAGCCCCTCGTTGATCATGATGGAGCCGCTCATCCACTCCGGGGTGACCACGGTACGGTTCAGCGGCGAGATCACGGTGCGCACCAGCTGCTGGAGGATCAGGCTGACACCGAAGGTGGCCAGCAGGGTCTCCAGCGGACGTCCCTTGAGGAACTGGATCACGCCGCGTTCGATGGCGATGCCGGCCAACGCCGCCACCAGGAAACCGGCAGGAATCGACAGCACCATCGCCAGTCCCGGCTGGCCGGGCATCAGCTGCTGCATGGCCCAGGTGGTGTAGGCACCGAGCATGATCAGCTCCCCATGGGCCATGTTGATCACCCCCATGACGCCGAAGGTGATGGCAAGCCCGATGGCTGCCAGCACCAGCACCGAGCCGAGCGAGAGGCCGAAGTAGAGCGTCTCGAGCCCCCGGTTGAGCTTCATCCTCTGCTCGATGTCGGCCAGTGCCATGCTGGCGGCCTCAGCCAGTGCCGGATCATCGCTGCGCGCGGCGGTGTTGAGGGCGGCCCTGACCCGACTGTTGAGGCTGCCCTCCAGGGAAGCCACGGCCTCGACGCCGCCCTGCTCGAGTCGATGGATCGCCAGCCCCTGCTCCAGCAGGCGTCGCACCTCGGCATCTTCCTCAGCGCTGATGACGGCCTCGAGTGGCTCGACCAGGCTGACATCGACGTCACCGAGCAGAGCACGGGCGGCCTCGCGGCGATCCCGGGTGTCGGGAACATGCAGATCGAGCACCGCCAGCGCGCTCTGCAACTGGCCGCGCAGGGCGTTGTTGATGCCGAGTCGGTCGAGGTCGCGCCGCGACATCTCGCCGAGAGCCTCGCCGGTCAGGGCATCGGCCACCGGCCAGTCACGCCCCCGGTTCTCGAGCACCACCACGAAGCGCCCCGTTTCCTTGTGGCGCTGCAGCTTGCCGCCCAGCAGCGCCTCCAGCCAGCCACGGCTGCGCTCGTCGCCACTTTCGATGATGGCCTCGATGGCCTCGCCCATCTGGGCGTAAGACGCAGCATCCAGGGATTCGAGGAGCTGCTGGCCACGGTCATCCTGCGCACTGGCTGCCAGCGGCAACCAGGCCAACAGGCAAAGGGCCAGCATCCGCCTGAGATAGGGGAGGATCTTCATGGGGATTCCTGAGAAGGTTCGTCGAGTGGCGTGTCACTGCCACCGGGTCAGGGGCCGACCCGGTGGCAGACCGGTCTTATTCTTCTGCGGCGGCCTCTTCCTGGGCCTCGCTCCCCCCGCAGCTACCCTTCACGACGTTGTAGTTGCCGCACTCCATGGGCTTGCGCCAATCGCTGATCAGGTCCCTGGAGCCCTCCAGATAGTCGGACCAGGCGTCACCGGCCACCGTCGAGGGGGTCTCCCAGACGATGGAGAACTGCCCGTTGTCCTGGATCTCGCCGATCAGCACCGGCTTGGTGATGTGGTGGTTGGGCATCATCGCCGCATAGCCACCGGAGAGGTTGGGTACGCTGACACCGATGATCGCGTCCTTGACCGCGTCGACCTCGGTGGTGCCGGCCTTGCGCACTGCCTCGGTCCACATGTTGAAGCCGATGTAGTGGGCCTCCATGGGATCGTTGGTCACCGCCATCTCGTCGCCGGTGTATTCGATCCAGGCGTCGATGAAGTCATAGTTGGCATCGGTGTCGACGCTCATGAAGTAGTTCCAGGCCGCCAGATGCCCGACCAGCGGCGCCGTGTCGATGCCGGTCAGCTCCTGCTCGCCCACCGAGAAGGCCACCACCGGGATATCGGCCGCATCGATGCCCTGGTTGCCGAGCTCTCGGTAGAAGGGCACGTTGGCGTCGCCGTTGATCGTCGAGACCACGGCGGTCTTCTTGCCCTCGCTACCGAAGGCCTTGATCTCGGAGACGATGTTCTGCCAATCGGAGTGACCGAAGGGCGTGTAATTGACCATGATGTCGGCGTCGGCGACACCGAAGGACTTGAGATAGGCCTCGAGAATCTTGTTGGTAGTACGCGGATAGACGTAATCGGTACCAGCCAGCACCCAGCGTTCCACGCCGACGTTGTTCATCAGGTAGTCGACCGCGGGGATCGCCTGCTGGTTGGGAGCTGCCCCGGTATAGAAGACATTCTCGGAAGACTCCTCGCCCTCGTACTGCACCGGATAGAAGAGCAGCCCGTTGAGTTCCTCGACCACCGGCAGCACCGACTTGCGCGATACCGAGGTCCAGTTGCCGAAGATGACGTCGACCTCCTCCTGGGCCAGCAGCTCGCGCGCCTTCTCGGCAAACAGCGGCCAGTCCGAGGCCGGGTCCACCACCACGGCCTCGAGTTCACGTCCGAGCAGGCCGCCATCGGCATTCTGCTGTTCGATCAGCATCTCGACGGTGTCCTTGAGCACTGTCTCGCTGATGGCCATGGTGCCGGAGAGGGAGTGGAGGATGCCCACCTTGATGGGATCTTCCTGGGCCAGGGCGGGTGTGGCGACGGCCGCGCTGAGCAGCGGTACGGCCAGCCAGCGGGGGGTACGGTACAGGGATGACGGGATCATGGAATCTCCTTGCGTTCGATGTTGTTGTCGACGAGCCCCGCGAGGATGGCCATCGCGGGATGTCTCCCACCGCTGTCGCAAGGGATGTGCCATATCGGCACGATGCCGGTTTTTCTCCCTTTATTCAGCCAATTGGGTTATCGACTCCGAGTCATGACGCCCATGGCAAGGCCATATCCTGGTGCAAGGGGCACACCGCCCTGCCCCGGGATCGCCCGTGCCTCTGGTGCAACGCACCGTCATGATGCAGGAACGTATCCACACGAAACGGGGGCGCCGGCTCGGCCGGCGCCCCCGCTGGGCAGTCATTGGCAAGCAGGGTTCAGTCGCCCTCGGGACCGCCCGTCCCGGTGGTGACCCGCATCCGGCGACGCAGGATCGGACCCACGATATAGGGCAGGATCAGGCCCAGGCCGGCGAACACCCACAGGCCGATGGCCAGGCCGCTGTCCCAGAGGATGGTCCACTCCCCGTCGGAGATGTCCATGGCGTGGCGCAGGTTCTTCTCCATCTCCGGGCCCAGCAGCAGGCCGAGGATGATCGGCACCAGCGGGATCTCCAGCTTGCGGAAGATGTACCCCGCCACGCCGAAGGCCACCATGAAGTAGAGATCGAAGGTGGTGTTGCTGATCGAGTAGATGCCCACGAAGGCGATCATCGTCACCACCGGCAGCAGGTACATCGGCGGCACCGACAGCAGCTTGACGAAGATACCCACCAGCGGGATGTTCAGGATCAGCAGCAGGAAGTTGCCGATCAGCAGCGCCGCGATCACGCCCCAGACGATGTCGGCATTCTGGGTGAACATCAGCGGCCCAGGGGTGATGTTGAGCGAGATCAACAGCGCCAGCAGCACCGCGGTGGTGCCGCTGCCCGGCACGCCCAGCGTCAGCATGGGCACCAGGGCCCCGCTGGAGGCACCGTTGTTGCCGGCCTCGGGTCCCGCCACACCGCGCGGGTCACCCTGACCGAAATAGCCCTTCTTGCCCACGACCTTCTTTTCCAGGGTGTAGCCAATGAAGCTGCCCAGCGACGCCCCCGCACCCGGGAGCACCCCGGCGATGAAGCCCAGCACCCCGCCCCGCAGGCTTGACGGCAGGATGTTGCGGATGTCGGCCCATTTCAGGGTGAGCTTGTTGACCGCCATCTTCTCCTTGCCACCCCCGGCCTTCTCCTCGATGAAGAACAGCAGTTCGGAGATGGCGAACAGGCCGACGATGGTGATAATGAAGTCCACGCCCTCGTAGAGTTCCAGGGTGCCGAAGGTATAGCGCTGCACCCCGGTGTTGTCGATGCCCACCGTGGCGATCATCAAGCCGATGGCCGCCGCAACGACGGTCTTCATGGGGTTCTTGCCGGTAATCCCGCCCAGGGTGGCGAAGGCCAGCAGGAAGAGCGCGAAATACTCGGCCGGCCCGAAGGTCAGCGCGAAGTCGGCGAGCAAGGGCGCCAGCAGGATCAGCCCGATGGTGGCGACCAGGCTACCGATAAAGGAGGCCACGGCGGAGATCGCCAGCGCCTCGGAGGCCTTGCCCTGCTGGGCCATGGGATAGCCATCCAGGCAGGTCATCATCGCCGGCTCGTCACCGGGGATATTGAGCAGGATCGAGGAGATCCGCCCGCCATACATGGCCCCGGCATAGACCGAGGTCAGCATGATCATCGCGGTTTCCGGGGCGAGCCCGAGGGTGAAGGCCAGCGGAATCAGAATCGCCACGCCGTTGGCCGGGCCGAGCCCCGGCAAGGCGCCGATCAGGGTGCCCAGAAAGGCCCCGATTAGCGCAAACATCAGGTTGTGCGGCGCCAGAGCGACGCCAAACCCATCGATCAAGAAGCCAAGGGTTTCCATCAGCTCACCTCCAGGAACGAGAGCAGACCCAGCGGCAACGACAGGTCGAGAGCGAAGTTGAACACCAGGAACACCACCACGCCGGATGCCGCACCGGTGATGAAGGCCCGGACCGGCGTGCTACCCATGCGCCAACACAAGGTGCCCACGGCCAGGGTCGTGCTAATGATGAAGCCGAGCGGTTGCAGTAGCGCGGCGTACAGGATCAGCACCACCACCGCGACGATCAGCTCGACGCCGGTGCGACTCCAGGGCCAGGCATTATCGGGATCGGGGCGCACGATCATGTAGAGGCTGGAAAGGGCCAGCACGACCGCCAGCAGGCGTGGGAAGGTTTCGGGGCCGACAGCCTCGGCCCCGCCGAAGGGTTCATTGAACTGAGTGGTGCCCCAGCCGTACGCGACGGCCAGGACAATCATCAGTATCCCGAAGATGCGATCGTTGGAGACCATCACTGAATCAACCCGATGTCCTTGGAGAGCTGTTCGATGTCGTCGATCTGGTCCTTGACGAAGGTCTCGAACTCACCCGCGCTCATGTGGAAGGGCATCAGGCCGTTCTGCTGCATGACGTTCTTCCACTCCTCGCTTTCGTAGATGGTGTCCATGGCGTCGATCCAGTACTGCTTGGCGTCGTCGGAGATATCGGCCGGCATGTAGAAGCCGCGCCAGTTAGGGCCGACCGCATCGATGCCCTGCTCCCTGGCGGTGGGGAGATCGTTGTAATCGCCAGGCAGGCGCTCTTCGGAAAGCACGGCCAGCACCTTGAGGTCACCGGACTCCATGAAGCCCTGGGCCTCGGTGATATCGCCGGTGAAGGCATCGACATGGCCGCCGATCACCTGGGTCAGTGCCTCGCCGCCGTTGTTATACGACAGGTAGGGAATTCGCGGCAGGTTCTCGACATCGGCCGCCTGAGCGGCGATCAGCACCTTGAGGTGGTCCCAGCCACCCTTGGCGCTGCCTCCGGCGAACTTGACGCTGCGCGGATCCTCCTTGAGGGCGTCCATCAACGCAGGCAGGTCGTCGTATTCAGAGTCCACGGACACGGCGATCACGCCGTAGTCGGCCCCCAGGGCGCCAATCCAGTTGACCATGTCAGCGTTCATGTCGGGGAACTGGCCCTGGGCCAGTCGGGTCGTGGTCGCCGTGGAGGCTGCCACCAGCAACTGCTCGTCGCCGGCACGCTTACTGACGGTATGGGCATAGGCCACGCCACCGCCAGCACCGGCCATGTTGATGGTCTGCACGCTGCGCGGGACGATATCCAGATCTTCCATCACCTTGCCCACGCTGCGGCAAGTGAAGTCCCAGCCGCCGCCGGGATCCGCAGGTGCCAGGCATTCCACCTTGCCTTCTGGCTCGAAGGCCATGGCGGTACTGGCACTGGCAGTGAAGGCAGCAATAGCGATGAGTTTTAGCGGCGTTCTCGTGGACATTGTTGTTGTCCTCCTGGTCGGACTATGACGGAAAGTGGACTTGCGGAACCTGTCGGGCTTCCTTACAATTCTGTAAGGCAGAACATCGTTCCTCAGGATGGAAAGTTAGGCCTGGCATCGAGGGGCGTCAACGCTTGTCGCCTTGATTGCGACCAAAGTTCAACGCTCCCTTGCGTCAACACAACGTAATCAGGAGGCATGTCCCTTCGATGGCACAGGACCGCGTGGAGGCCGTGGAACGGGCACTGACGGTGCTCGAGGCATTCGACTCCCCCCAGGAGCACTTCACCCTGGCCGAGCTGGCCCAGGCCACCGGCTATTACAAGAGCACCCTGTTGCGGCTGCTGGGGTCGCTCACCCGCTTCGACTATGTGCAGCGCGACGAGCGTGGCCGCTGGCACCTCGGCCATGCCCCGGTACGCCTGGCACGGCGTCACCTCCCCGGTCGACACCTGGCGACCCGGATCCAGCCCCTGCTCGTCCGCCTCTCGGCCGATAGCGGCGAGACCGCCGCCCTGCTCGAGGGAGAGGACGGCATGGTGGAGTGCCGCCTCGTCGCCCTTCCCGAGGCTTCCCTGCGCCATGACCTGCGCCCGGGAGACCGCTGGGCAGCGGCGGCGGAGGATGATCCTCGCCCGCTGCTGCCCGGCGGCGTGATGGTGTGCCAGCCATTGCCGGGGGATGCCATCGAGCCCCCCATGTGGCTCGCCCTGTCGGGCCCCGCCGGACGCCTGGACCCGCAGCGGGGGCATCGCCTCCTGGCCGATGCCATGGCGTCGCTGGCGGCCGGCACGCACCGGGAGACAGGGCCATGACCGTGCTGCTGGTAGAGGATGATGCCCTGCTGGCCGAGACCCTGGTCGACACCCTCGGTCTCGAGGGCCACGACGTCTGCCACCTCGCCGATGGAGAGGCAGCACGGACACGCCTCTCGGTGCCGGGGCATGGTGTCGAGCTGGTGTTGCTCGACCTGAACTTGCCGGGATGCAATGGCCTGGCGGTCCTCGAGGCGCTGCGGTGCCACGACCGGGACACCCCGGTGCTGATCCTGACCGCCCGAGGCGCCGTGGAGGATCGCGTGCAGGGCCTCGACCTCGGCGCGGACGACTACCTGGCCAAGCCCTTTGCCCTGGATGAACTCGAGGCCAGGGTCCGCGCCCTGCTGCGGCGCCGCAGTCCGCACCCACAGCTCAGGGTCGGTGCCCTCACGCTCGACACCCGGCACCAGCGCTTCACGCTCGACGATGCGCCGCTCGCCCTCCCGCCCCGTGAGCAGCGCCTGCTCTCTTGCCTGATGCATCATGCCGGCGAGCCGGTGGACAAGGCGCGGCTCGCCGAGGAGGCCTTCCAGGGCGACGCCGTGGGCGACAACGCCATCGAGGTCTATGTGCACCGCCTGCGCAAGCGACTCGGTGGCAGCGGCGTG
This sequence comes from Halomonas sp. CKK8, assembly GCF_029625235.1. Lineage (NCBI taxonomy): Bacteria > Pseudomonadati > Pseudomonadota > Gammaproteobacteria > Oceanospirillales > Halomonadaceae > Halomonas > Halomonas sp. CKK8. The sequence continues at coordinate 2,256,234 of NZ_CP121193.1, forward strand.
GCCCTGCGAACGGTGCGCGGCCTGGGCTACCTGCTGGAGGTCGAGTGAAGCGGGGCGACAGCCTCTATCGGCGCCTGCTGGGATGGCTGCTGCTTCCCCTGCTGGTGCTGGGCAGCCTGATCCTGATTCAGGCGTGGGTGGACGCGCAGCGCACGGCCGACCGCGCCTTCGACCGGCTGCTCGAGGCCGCCTCCCTGGCCATCGCCGAACAGGTGCAGTGGCAGGATGACCGGCTCTGGCTCGACCTGCCGCCGGCGGCCCTGGAGATGCTGGCGACCGATGCCGAGGAGCGGGTCTTCTACAGCCTGGTGGACGGCCAGGGTCGCCTGATCACCGGCAATGCGGCGCTCCCTGGGGATCCGCGGCAGGGCCCCGGGGATGCGGACACCCTGCTCTATCGCGATATCGACTGGCAGGGTCTGTCGCTTCGCCTGGGGATACGTCGTACTCGCCTCGAGGAGTGGCGCGTGCGTGAGCCCTTCGAGGTGCGCGTCGCCCATAGCGGCGAGGGCCGGGATGCCCTGGCCGCCAGGCTGTGGCGGGCCAACCTGGCGATGATCCTGGCCATGGCGGCGCTGGCGACGGTGGGGTTGCTGCTGTCGATCCGGGCCGCGTTGACGCCGTTGACCCGCCTGCGCCGAGCGATCCGCGCCCGCGACCCGCGTACCCTCTCGCCCCTGGAGCTCTCCCTGCCGCGGGAACTCGCCGAGCTTCGTGATACCGTCAACGAACTGCTCGCCAGGATGCGCCGGGTGCGCGCCAATCAGGAACGCTTCATCGGCGATGCCTCGCACCAGCTGCGCACGCCGCTGGCGGGCCTGTCGGCCCGTGCCGAGCTCGCCCTGCGCCAGGACGATCCGGCGCGCTGGAGGGAGGCCCTGGTCGCCATGCAGGCCACCAGCGCGCGCACCGCCAGGCTGGCGGTGCAGCTGCTCTCGTTGACCCGGCTGGCCAATCCCGAGTACCGCCCGGAGCTGGTCCCCCTGGAACTCAACGCCATCGCCCGCCAGGCCGTTCGCGACCACTGGGCGTCCTGCCACCGTCAGGGGGTCGACCTGGGGGTGGAAACCGCCGGGGACGAGGTCTGGGTCCGGGGTATCGACTGGCTGCTCGCCGAGGCCATCGGCAACCTGATCGACAATGCCTGTCGCTATGGCGGGCAACGGGTCACGGTGCGGGTCAAGGACGAACCATCCCGCCTGGTCGTGGAGGACGACGGCCCCGGGATCCCCCCGCAGAGACGGCTGCTGATGCTGCGCCCCTTCCACCGCGATCGCGAGGACGTGGAAGGATCCGGTCTGGGACTGGCGATCGTCGATGGTATCGCACGAACCCACGGCGCACGCCTGCAGCTATCGTCCGGCCATGACGGCCGTGGACTGAGCGTGGTACTGCGATTTCCGGGAGACACCCCATGAATCGTCTGGGTCGACTTGCCTGTCGCTGGCTGCTGCTACTCGGCCTGGTCGGCTCCCCCGCCGGTGCCGACGAGACCCTGCACTTCCCTGCCACCCCCGGCAGCGCGCCCGGGGCATCGCTGGTGGTCCATGGCGCCCTGGACCTGCCCCAGATGCGCCCGCTGCTGGCGGGCTTTCATCGCGAGCATCCCGACCTGGAGGTGCGTTACCGCAACCTGACCACCCTGGCGCTGCACGAGCGTTTCCTGGCCCGGCCGGACGAGGCCGATGTGCTGCTCTCCTCGGCCATGCCCTGGCAGTACCGGCTGGCCAACGAGGGACATGCCCGCGCCCTGGAGAGCCCCGCCGCGCGGCGCTGGCCAGCCTGGGCACGCTGGCGTCAAGAGCTCTTCGCCTTCACCTTCGAGCCCATCGTCATGGTCGTGAACGAGGCGGTCATCGAGCGCTTCGGGGAGGTGGGTAGCCATGCCGACCTGCTTGCCCTGCTCGAGCGTCATGCCGAGGCCCTGCGGGGCCGGGTGGTGACCTATGACCCGGCGACCAGTGGCGCGGGCTATACCTATGCCATCGAGGAGTCGCGGCTCTCGCCTCGCTACTGGGACCTGGTGGCGGCACTGGGCCAGGCAGACACGGCGCTTGCGGATACCACCGGGGAGATGCTGGAGGGGCTGATCGAGGGACGCTATCTGGTCGGCTACAACCTGCTGGGCAGCTATGCGCGCGAGCGGCTGGCCGACCAGCCGCAGCTGAGGATCGTGGTGCCCGAGGACTATGCCCTGGTGACCCAGCGCCTCGCCCTGATCCCGCGCCAGGCGCCCCATCCCGCGGCGGCGGCGCGCTTTCTCGACTACCTCATCGGCGAGACGGGACAGGCGCTCCTCGCCCGTGAGACCCCCCTGGGCGCCATCCATCCCGCTGTCGAGGGGCCGGGCACGGCCACGTCACTGCGCCAGGCAAGGGGCGAAGCACTGCGGCCGATCACCCTGGGTCCCGGTCTGCTGGCCACCCTGGACGACCTCAAGCGCGAGGCGCTGCTGACCCGCTGGCAGCGCGAGTTCTCGCGCAGGGGAGCACGCTGACCGATGCGCCGATGGGACATCGCTCGCCAGGGTCAGCTCACTGCACGTAGGAGATTTCCACCGGCACGGTACCGCGCTTCAGCATGCCGAGCGCCTTGGCGGCGCGCTTGGAGAGATCGATGATGCGCCCCTTGGCATAGGGGCCCCGGTCGTTGATCAGCACCTCGACCTCGCGGCCGTTGTCCTCGCGGGTCACCACCACCTTGGTCCCGAACGGCAGGGTCGGATGGGCCGCCGTGAGGGCCTGCTGGTCGAAGGGCTCGCCGCTGGCCGTGGTCCGGCCCTGGAAGCGGTCGCTGTAGTAGGACGCGACGCCCTGCTGGGTCTCTGCCGTCTTCTCGTGGGCCTGCCCCTTGCCGGCGCAGCCGGTCATCAGCAGACCCGCCAGGCAGCAGGTCAGAATCAGGCGGGATCGTATCCCCATGCTGTCACCTCATGACTTACCGTGTTGCGCCGAACCTCGCATCCAGCGATCAGGCGCCATGATCGGTTGTTGACGGCGCAGGGTGCTTGCCCTGCAGCCAACCCGAACTCGTGGCTCGGTCCCGGTCGAACCAGGCCAGCCGGTCGTGCAATGTCACGACACTGCCGACGATAATCAGGGTCGGCGGTCGGATAGTAACCACTTCGCCTGCCGGCGGCAACTTCTGCAGTGTTCCGATATGTACCCGCTGGCGTCCCGTGGTGCCCTGCTCGATCAGGGCCACTGGGGTCTCGGGCGGCAGGCCATGACGCTGAAGCTGCTCGCCGATCAGTGCCAGGCTGCCCAGCCCCATGTAGAAGACCAGTGTCTGGCCGGGACCGGCCAGCGTCGGCCAGTCCAGGTCGCTGCTGCCATTGCGAAGGTGCCCGGTGACGAAACGCACCGACTGGGCATGATCGCGATGGGTCAGCGGGATGCCAGCATAGGCGGCACACCCCGAGGCCGCGGTGATGCCGGGGATCACCTCCACCTCGATGCCGGCCGCCACCAGCGTCTCGAGCTCCTCGCCGCCGCGGCCGAAGATGAAGGGGTCGCCGCCCTTGAGCCGGACCACCCGCTTGCCGGCATGAGCCCAGTCGACCAGGGCCTGGTTGATGCCATCCTGGGGCACGCTGTGTCGCGAGCGCTCCTTGCCGACGTAGAACCGGGATGCCTGCGGCGCCGCCAGGGCGAGGATCTCGTCGCTGACCAGTCGATCATGCAGGATCACCTCGGCGGCCTGCAGGCGGCGCAGCGCCTTGATCGTCAGCAGCTCCGGATCACCGGGACCGGCACCCACCAGGCTGACGCCCCCGGAGGGAAAGGCCGAGCCGGTCGGCAACCTGACGCCCGGGTCGAGCGGCTCGCCATCGTGTCGGTGACCGACCTGCATATTCCAATATCCCCAGTAAAAAAAATATTATCTATGCATTATGGTAATTAAAAGGTCCGCCACATGCCACTATCCCCTCGGCACAAGCCTATAACCGCGTATCCGCCAATTGTCAGGCCCGGCGGCCGCGCCAACGACGTCGCCCCCGCTGGGCGGGGGCGACGAGGGCTCATCTCAACGTTGCGACGGGCTCAGGGGCAGAGCATGCGGCGCAGGCGCGGGCTGGTCAGCTCGCCGACCAGGGTGATCACCACCAGGACCGCCAGCAGCCAGGGCCAGTGCAGCGCGAACTCCACCCGGGTGATCCCCAGGGCATCGACGAAGATCACCAGGATGCCCAGCGGACTCACGTAGCGGACCATGAACAGCCAGAGCGCATGCCAGCCGGCAGAGAGCCCGAGCTCCTCGCGGAAGGTCTCGCTCTTGAGCACGAAGCCAGCGAGCAGCACCATGCCCAGACCGCCCAGCGGCATCATCCAGCGCGCGGTCAGGTAGTCCAGCCAGTCGAAGAAGTGCTTGCCGGCCAGGGTCCAGTCGGCCCCGACATTGAACGACAGCATTGCCAGGGTGCTGACCAGCCACAGCACGATACCGGTGCCCCAGGACGCCGCACGCCGCGAGAGGCCCTTGTTGTCGGTGAGCCATGAGACCGTGGCCTCGACCATCGAGATCGACGAGGTCAGCGCCGCCATGGAGAGCATCACGAAGAACAGGATGCCGAACAGGGTGCCCAGCGGCATGGCCTGGAAGGCCAGCGGCAGGCTCATGAAGATCAGCCCCGGCCCGCTGCTCGGGCTCATGCCGTTGGCGAAGATCACCGGGAAGATCGCCAGTCCCGCCATCAGCGCCACCAGGGTGTCGGCCAGGGCCACGGAGAGCGTGGTGCGGGCGATGGAGGCTCGCGCCGGCAGGTAGCTGCCATAGGTGAGGATGGCCCCGGAGGCCAGCGACAGGGTGAAGAAGGCATGCCCCAGGGCGGCCAGCATGCCCTCGCTGGATAGGCTGCCGGCATCGAACGAGAACAGGAAGCGAACCGCCTCGCCGAAGCCGCCGGAGAAGACCCCGTAGCCGATCAGGATCAGCAGCATCACCACCATGCCGGGCATCATCCAGCTGACGCTCTTCTCGATGCCGGCCTGGACACCCTTGCCGACGATCACCATGGTGGCCACCGTGACCAGGGTACTCCAGAACCCCAGGTTCAGGGGACTGGCATTGTTGGCGCCGAAGATCGCCGCCATCTCCTCGACGCTGGATCCGGCCAGGCCACCACTCAGCATCTTCCACAGGTAGGAGAAGGACCAGCCGGCCACCACCACATAGAACGACAGGATCAGGAAGCCACACAGCATGGCCATCCAGCCCAGCAGTGACCAGGCCGAACCGCGACCTGACTCGCCGACCACCCGACGGATGGCGTCGATGGGGCTGCCGCGGCCGCGGCGCCCGAGGGCGATCTCGGTCATCATCACCGGTACCCCCACGGCCAGGATGCAGGCCAGGTAGACCAGCACGAAGGCGCCGCCACCGAATTCGCCGGTGATATAGGGGAATTTCCAGATGTTGCCCAGGCCCACCGCGGAGCCGGTCGCCGCCAGGATGAAGCCCCAGCGGCCAAGCCACTGGGTTCGGGGTTGTGGAGTCGTTGTCATATCACACCAGGGGTCACGGACGTTGTTGTTCCGACACGGCGAGGCGTCGCCACAAGGGCGACATTGTGACGGATTTTATCGTGATTGGGCAGACGGGCGGTCGATCATGCTGTCTTTTACCGTTCCCGCCTGCCGCGCACTCAGCGCAGGTTCATGCCTAGGGTCAATCCGCCTTGAGCACACCGCGACGGATCTGGTCTTCCTCGATGGATTCGAACAGGGCCTTGAAGTTGCCCTCGCCGAAGCCGTCGTTGCCCTTGCGCTGGATGATCTCGAAGAAGATCGGCCCGATCACCGTCTCGGTGAAGATCTGCAGCAGCACGCCTTGGTCAGGACCGCCATCGACCAGCAGGCTCAGCTCGCGCAGGTCCTCGACTCTCTCCTGATGATTGGGCACACGCTCGTCGACCTTCTCGTAGTAGGTGTCCGGGGTGGACAGGAAGGTGACACCATTGGCCTTGAGGGCCCGCACCGTGGCATAGATGTCATCGGTGGCCATGGCCAGGTGCTGGATGCCCTCGCCATTGTACTCGCGCAGGAATTCGGCGATCTGCGAGGTGTCGTCGGCGGACTCGTTGATCGGGATATGCATCTTGCCGCAGGGCGCGGTCATGGCGCGGGAGTGGAGCCCGGTCATCTTGCCTTCGATGTCGAAGTAGCGGTTCTCGCGGAAGTTGGCGATCCGGGTATAGAAGTCGGCCCAGACATCCATCTGACCGCGATCGACGTTGTGCGTCAGGTGGTCGAGGACCTGCAGGCCAACGCTGTTGTCCTGCGGCGACCGCCCGGGGATCGCTTCGAAGTCGATGTCGTAGATGGTCCGGCCTTGACCGTCGAGCTTGTGGTCGACGAAGTAGAGTAACGACCCGCCGATGCCCTTCACGGCGGGGATGCCCACCTCGCCTTCCGCCACGGGGTTCTCGACCGGCTCCGCGCCATGGTCCACGGCATGCTGGAAGGCCTGGCGCGCATCGGCCACCTTCCAGGCCATGGCGCAGGCACTGGGCCCGTGGACCCTGGCGAACTCGGCGGCATGGCTGCCCGGCTCGGCATTGAGGACGAAGTTCACGCCCTCCTGCTGGAACAGCGTGACCTGCTTTGAGCGGTGGCGCCGGGTCTCGGTGAACCCCATGCGAAGGAACAGGGCGCGAAGCGCCTCGATGCCGTCGGCGGTGGGTGCGGTGTACTCGACGAACTCGAAGCCGTTGGTACCGATGGGGTTGTCTCGGTCAAGGATTTCGGGGGTATGGGCGGGAGCGTTCATGCATCCTCCAGGGGCTGTTGTTGTGGATCTAGGTGTGACTCGCGGTGAAACGGTCTTCGACCCGTGGCGGACCTTGCAAGGCCGCCGGCGGCGCTCGATGACGTACAGCCTAGTGCCTCGGCCCTTCCACCGGAACGTGCCAACCTCGCCCCTGATGCCCCATTAAGAGGAGCCCTCTCCCCTGCCCCGTAACGAATTCCTTACAGCCGCCGCAGCCCCATCACTCGCGGCCCCGGCATGGCGAAAATCCCTGACAGGGTGTAACGAAGAGTTTACAGACAGAGTGCCGCAGCAGTGTCAAGTGGAGGTCACTGCCTGCCCAGCAGGGTCTCGACGCTCGCCACCTTGTCGTCCATGTGCTGGTCGCGATCGGTACGGGTCCCGAGCTTGAGCGTGCTGGTGATGCGCGGCGCCCCCATCTCGTGCACGACCTCGTGACAGCGCTTGACCACTGCCATCACCTCGTCCCATGGCCCCTCGATGTTAGTGCCGTAGGCATGCATGCGGTGCTCGAGACCGGACGCCTGGATGACGCGCTGGCATGCCGCGATATGCGGAGAGACCGACACCCCGACACCCAAGGGCACTACACAGAGATCGATGATCACGTTCATGGCTCTAGCTCTCCTCAATTCGTGAAGTCGTTGAAATACACGACCTCAGGATGCTGGTCTATGCTGGTTTTCAAAAGTGCCACTGACGTAGAGCCGTGCCCAGCGCGTTCGCCAGCCTGACATCCATCACCGGATCCGGAGGACTCCATGACCAGCGAACCCCGCATCGGTCCCATCGCCCTGCCCGATACTCGGGCCCGCCGGGTCATCGAGCAGCTCCTCGATGGCTCGGGCGTCACGCTCAACGGGGATGCGCCCCAGGATATCCGCGTACTGCATCCCGACTTCTTCTCTCGAGTACTGCACAAGGGGACCCTGGGGCTCGGCGAGTCCTACATGGATGGCTGGTGGGAATGTGATCGCATCGACGAGCTGGCCTGCCGGCTGCTGCTGAACGGACTCGGCGAGCATGCCCGCACGACCACCGAGCGCCTCAAGTACCGCCTGCAGGCCGGCTTTCTCAACCTGCAGAGCAAGGCCCGCGCCTACATGGTGGGCGAGGCCCACTACGACCTGGGCAATGACCTCTTCGAGCGCATGCTCGACCCCACCATGTGCTACTCCTGCGGCTACTGGAAGTCGGCCGAAGACCTGCACCAGGCCCAGCGGGCCAAGCTGGAACTGGCCTGTCGCAAGCTCGACCTCAAGCCGGGCATGAAGGTCCTCGATATCGGCTGTGGCTGGGGCAGCTTCGCCGAACATGCCGCCCGCCATCACGACGTCGAGGTCACCGGCATCACCATCTCCCGGGAACAGGCCGCCCTGGCCAGGGAACGCTGCGCCGAGTTGCCTGTGGAGATCCTGCTGCAGGACTACCGCGATCTGGATGGGCTCTATGACCGCATCGTCTCCATCGGCATGTTCGAGCACGTGGGGCACCGCAACTACAGCACCTACTTCGAGACGGTGAGGCGCCTGATGCCGGCCGATGGCCTCTTCCTGCTGCATACCATCGGCTCCAACCGGTCCGATGTGAGCGCCGACCCCTGGTTCAACAAGTACATCTTCCCCAATGGCGTCCTGCCCTCGGCCATGCATATCGCCAAGGCCAGCGAAGATCACCTGATGATGGAGGACTGGCAGAACTTCGGCCCCGACTACGACCACACCCTGATGGCGTGGCTGGCGAATTTCGACGCCCACTGGCACGAGATCGCTCATCACTACAACGAGCGCACCCGGCGCATGTTCCGCTACTATCTCGCGGTGTGCGCCGGCGCCTTCCGGGCGCGCCATATGCAACTCTGGCAAGTCGTCTTCTCTCGCGGACGCCAGGGGCGCTACGACGCCCCGCGATGACCCGCCAGTCCGATGGAGGACTGGCGCTTACATGAACCTCGGTCGGCCCCGACTACGACCACACCCTGATGGCGTGGCTGGCGAATTTCGACGCCCACTGGCACGAGATCGCTCATCACTACAACGAGCGCACCCGGCGCATGTTCCGCTACTATCTCGCGATCTGCGCCGGGGCCTTCCGCGCCCGCCACCTGCAGCTCTGGCAGGTCGTCTTCTCCCGCGGACGCCCGGGACGCTACGACGCGCCGCGGTGAGCCTTCGGAACAAATTGTCCCCTTTCTTGACCCAGGTCATTAGCTGAGCGACTTGTAGGCAATCTCTTACACCGTAGGGAGGATGCCGCCAGCCCCCTGCCGGCGTATCATAATGTGCTTGTTCAAGAGGCGCCCAGCGTCCACCACCTGCCATCGCCAAGCGGCAGGACAATAACCAAGAACGACCCCCTGTCCGCAAGCAGGGACAAAGGACACCCGCATGCCCTCCAACGACGTCATGCCGGGTGGGGAAAGGCCGCAGCCGGACTGGATCCTCGAGTTGACCGAGCAGTTGCCCGGAGTGATCTTCCAGCTGCACCGGGCCCCCGACGGCCGGATGCACTTCCCCTACCTGGCCGGCAGCGGTACCCAACTGACCGGAATCGACCGAGGTGACCTGGCGCAGAATGCCCTGCCGGCCCTCGAGCGCCTGACCGAAACGGACTATCCACGCCTGATGGCCGCCATCGAGCGATCCGCCCGCTGGCAGAGCCCCATCACCACCAAGTTCCGGCTGCGGATGGCCGATGACCGCCTGAGCTGGATTGCCCTGCGCGCCCAGCCGCGCAAGGTCGATACCGGGGTGCTCTGGTACGGCATGATGATCGACATCAGCGAACAGATGGCCGAGGAGCAGCGCCTGCGCCGGCTGTCCGACACCGACGACCTGACCGGCGTGGCCAATCGCCGCAAGCTGATGCAGCGCCTCGACGAGGAGATCTCGTTGAGCAACCGGCATGCCTTGCCGCTCTCGCTGATGATGCTCGACCTCGACCACTTCAAGTCGATCAACGACACCTGGGGGCACCTCCAGGGCGACCAGGTACTGAGAGACCTCGCCCGGCTCTGTCGGGAGATGCTGCGCGAGGAGGACCTGGTGGCCCGGCTGGGGGGCGAGGAGTTCGCCCTGCTGCTGCCCCTGACCCCCGAGTTTCACGGCCGACAGCTGGCGGAACGCCTATGCGAGCGGATCGCCGACCATGACTTCGGAATCGGTCCAGGACGCATCACCGTCAGCATCGGCATCGCCGAGCACCGCATCGGTGACTCCCGCGAGACCCTGATCCACCGTGCCGACGACAGCCTCTATGCGGCCAAGCACGGGGGGCGCAACCAGGTCATGGTCGGAGTCTAGGCTTGGCCGAGATGGCCAAGGAACCAGCGCGCGGCATGGGCCTCGACCTTCTCGAGGGTGCCGGGTTCCTCGAAGAGATGGGTGGCGCCCGGCACGATCAGCAGTTCACGCGGGCAGCTCATGCGTGCCATGGCCTGCTCGTTCAGTTCGATCACCTGGGTATCCCATCCACCGACCAGCATCAGGGTCGGCGCCTTCACGCGAGGCAGCGCCTCGCCGGCGAGGTCGGGCCGCCCACCCCGTGAGACCACGGCTTGCACCAGCGCCGGCTGCTCGGCGGCGGCGATCAGGGCCGCCGCCGCCCCCGTGCTGGCCCCGAACAGGCCGATCTCCCATGCCCGTGTCTCGGGCGATTCGGCCACCCAGGCCACGGCCCCGCTCATTCGTGCGCCGATCAGGGGAATGTCGAAGCGTAGCGCCCGGGTGCGCTCATCGATCAGGCTCTCGTCGGCCGTCAGCAGGTCGAACAGCAGGGTCGCCAGCCCCTGCTCGGCCAGGTGGCGCGCCACCCGGCGGTTGCGAACGCTGAAGCGGCTGCTGCCGCTGCCGTGGGCGAATACCACGATGCCGGCCGGGTGTTCGGGACGCAGCAGGTCGCCTTCGAGGGTGACGCCGCAGGTCTCGATCTCGAGATGACGCTCGGTGATGGACATGATGCCCTCCCTGCCCCGGCAGATGATGGTAACGGGCGTATTGAAAGTGTAGTGATAGCGGGCGCCATTGGCGCGGACGAGGGCCGACGGGCACGTTATACTGGACATATTCCCAGTAACACTCCGACATCACGGCAGGAGCTGCCAATGATCCAGCAGACGCTCCAGGAGGTCTTCGGCTATGACGACTTCCGCCCCGGCCAGCGGCCGGTCATAGAGGCCATCGTGGCCGGCCGCTCGGCGGCGGCGATCTTCCCCACCGGTTCCGGCAAGTCGCTCTGCTACCAGCTGCCGGCCCTGCACCTCCCCCACCTGACCCTGGTGATCTCGCCACTGCTGGCCCTGATGCAGGACCAGCTGGCCTTCCTCGGCCGGCATGGCATCCCCGCCGCCAGTCTCGATTCGGGCCAGAGCCGTGAGGAAGCGGCGGCGGTCATGGAAGGGGTAAAGCGCGGCGAGATCCGTATCCTGATGGTCTCGGTGGAGCGCCTCAAGAACGAGCGGTTCCGAGCCTTCATCCGCCGGGTGCCGATCTCCTTGATGGTGGTGGACGAGGCCCACTGCATCTCAGAGTGGGGCCACAACTTCCGCCCGGACTATCTCAAGCTGCCGGACTACCGTCGCGACTTTGCCATCCCGCAGGTGCTGCTGCTCACCGCCACGGCCACCCCGCGGGTGATCGACGACATGCGGTCGCGCTTCGACATCGCCCCGGAAGACGTCACCGGCACCGGCTTCTACCGCGCCAACCTCGACCTCCAGGTGACGCCCGTCCCCGCCGCCGAGCGCCCCCGCCGGCTGGTCGAGTGGCTGCGCCCGCGGTTCGAGCCGGGGCCGCCCGAGTCGACCATCGTCTACGTCACCCTGCAGCAGACGGCGGAACGGCTGGCCGCCTACCTGGCGAAGGCGGGCCTGCCGGCCACTGCCTACCACGCCGGGCTTGACGGCGAGCGTCGCGAGGCGATCCAGCGGGAGTTCATGGCCGGCCACACGCCCTGCATCGTTGCCACCATCGCCTTCGGCATGGGCATCGACAAGGCCGATATCCGCAACGTGGTGCACTTCGACCTGCCGAAGTCCATCGAGAACTACAGCCAGGAGATCGGCCGTGCCGGTCGCGACGGCCTGCCCTCCCGCTGCCTGATGCTGGCCGGCCGCGACCATATCGAGGTACTGGAGAACTTCGTCTACGGCGACACCCCCGAGCATCACGGCATTCGCCGGGTGATCGACGACCTGCGCGGCGCCGGCAGCCAGTGGGAACTGATGCTCAACACCCTGTCGCGGCACAGCAATATCCGCCCCCTGCCGCTCAAGACCCTGCTGGTGCAGCTCGAGCTACGAGGCCTCATCACGCCTCGCTACAGCTATTTCGCCGACTACCGCTTCCGGCTGGAGGGTGAGCCGGAGGCGCTGCTCGAGCGTTTCCAGGGCGAGCGACGGGCCTTCGTCCAGGCGATCCTGGACGCCTCCTCCCGCGCCCGTACCTGGTACAGCCTGGACTTCGCCGCCCTGGAGGCCCTCGGGGCCGAGCGCGGCCTGGATACCCGCCGAAGCCGAGTGATCACCGCCCTGGACTACTTCGTCGAGAAGGGCTGGATGGTGCTGGAGAGCAAGCAGATGACCGAGGTCTATGAAGTGCTCTCGACCGAGATCGACCCGGTGTCGCTGACCGATGAGCTCTTCGGCTACTTTCGCGACAAGGAGCGCGCCGAGATCGACCGCCTGCATGCCATGCTCGCGCTGTTCGAGAGTGACCGCTGCCTGAGCCGGCGACTCGCCGACTGGTTCGGCGATGCCCGCGCCCCCGAGCACTGCGGCCACTGTTCTGCCTGCCGAGGGCAGGTGGCACGACTCCCGGTGGCCGCGCCGACACGGCCGCTGTCGTCACGGGAGATCGCGCCCCTGTGCGGCCCCTTCCTCGAGCGGCTGGCGCAAGCCGGCGAGGGCCACCCAGCCACGGCGGACCTGTTGACACGCTTCCTGTGCGGGATCACCACGCCGCTGTTCACCCCCATGAAGGCACGCAAGCTGGAAGGGTTCGCCGCCCTGGAGGACTACCCCTATGCCGAGGTTCGCCAGCGCGTCGCCGAGCACCTCGCCGGCTGAGGGGATCAGCCGCGACGGCGGCGCGAGAGCAGCAGGGTCAGCCAATGCACCGGCAGGTAGACCAGCAGCGGCCAGAACAGCATCAGCCCGGCGAGGTAGAGCCACGGGTCCATCACCGACTGGGCCTGACCGAAGGGTCCCTCGACCCAGTTGATGTTGCGCTCTGCCTCGGTGAAGAGATAGCTGGCAGGGATCACCAGCCAGGTGAGCATGCTTTGCCACACCAGCGCCCGACGATCATAGCCGATCCGCCAGATCGCGAATCCCGCCACTAGCGGCAGGATCAGGTGGTAGAGCGACATCGCCCGTGTCAGCGGGGGGTGTTCGGGGTCGAACATGTACTCGGTCCCGCCGATGGGGTGCCAGCCGGTCAGCCAGGCGGTGCCGACGTCGATTGCCCAGAAGGTGCCCACCAGGGCCACCGCCAGCCACTGCATGGAGACCAGCCGCCGGCTCTCGCGCCAGAGTCCCGCCAGGAGCAGGAAGTTCGCCAGGTTGCACAGCCAGAAGTAGTTCTGGGGACCTAGCAGCACCCAGTAGGTCGGCGCCCAGGCGACGACCCAGAGGCTGAAGACCAGCTTGAGCCACAGGGGCACCCCCCGAGAGGGCAAGGAGTTGGCGATCAGACGGCGCATCACTCTTCCCCGCCGATCCCGTAGCGTCTGAGCTTGTTGGCGATAGTGGTATGGGAGACCCCGAGACGCCTGGCCAGCTGCCGGCTGGAGGGGTGCCGCGGATAGAGCGCCTCGAGCACCCGGCGCTCCACCTCGCCGAGGATGCCGGCGAGGGAACCCTCGAGGTCGATGCCCGCCAGGCCTGTCGAATCCCCGACATCGGGCAGGCGCAGGTGGTCGGGCTCGATGGTCTCGCCCTCGCACAGCGAGACCGCCTGGAAGAGCACGTTCTCGAGCTGTCGGACATTGCCGGGCCAGTGGTAGGCAGCGAGCCTCGCCAGCGCCGTCGGCGAGAGCGCCGGCAGGCGGCAGCCGATCTGGCGGGCCGCCCGGTCGATGAAGTGCATCGAGAGCGCCTCGATGCCATCCCGGCACTCACGCAGTGGCGGCACCTGAAGCGACAACACGTTGAGACGGTGATAGAGGTCGTGGCGAAACAACCCCTCGGCACAGAGCGCTGGGAGGTCCTGCTGGGTGGCACAGATCACCCGCACGTCGAGCCAGGTCTCCTCGTCGCTGCCCACCCGTCGGAAGCCCCCATCCTGCAGGAAGCGCAGCAGCTTGACCTGCAGCCGCGGACTCATCTCGCCCACCTCGTCGAGGAAGATGGTGCCCCCTGCCGTCAGCTCCAGCAGGCCCAGCTTGCCCTCGGGCCGCGCGCCCTCGAAGGCACCGGGGGCATAGCCGAACAGCTCGGTCTCGGCCATGGACTCGGGCAGGCCGGCACAGTTGAGGGCCATGAAGGGCGCCTGGCCGCGCGCACTGGCCAGGTGGCAGGCCCGGGCCAGCAGCTCCTTGCCGGTGCCGGTCTCGCCCTGGATCAGCAGGGGCGCATCCAGTGGCGCCATCCGCCGCGCCTCGCGGATCAACGCCTGCAGTCTCGGGCTCGCCTGGAAGATCGCCTCGAAGCCGCGGAGCTCCTGGCGCTGCACCTGGTAGATGCGCTCCCCGATGCGATCGGCCCGGTGAAGCGTCACCACGGCCCCGGCCAGCGAGGCCACGTCGTCCTGGTGCTCCCGGTGCAGGGGCGCGATGTCGGCCAGGAAGGTGGTCTCGCGTAGCTTGATGCGCAGGCCATTGACCCGCGCATTGTTGCGCCGGATCAGCGCCGGCAGGTCCAGCTCCGGGAGATGGCGGTCCAGCGAGAGCCCGGGCACCTCGTCGATGCGCACGCCGAGCAGCTGCCCCGCGGCCCGGTTGGCGGCCACGATGTGTCCCTCCATGTCGATGGACATCACCGGGTCGGAGAGCGACGAGAGCAGCGCATCCAGCTCCAGGTGGCGCCGCTCGCTGGGCATCAGGTTGACCTGGCGCACCCCGAACACCCCCGGGACCGCTTCGAGCTCCGGCCTGAGGGTGGCGAGCTGCGCATGCAGCAGGTTCGGCACATGCAGGTAGATTGCATTGCCGTGCTCGCCACCGACCTCGCCGCGAGCCACGTTGAGGCCGTAGTCGGAGAAATGGGCGACGATGTCGCGCAGGATGCCGATCCGGTTCTGGCAGTGAAACCTCAGTCGCATCGGGCAAGGTTCTCTCGTGGCGGTATTGAAAGTCGTCACAACAATGTGACTCAAGTGTCAAGATAACGTGACACTCGTGCCCTCTCAATCCGCGCCAGCACGCATCTTGCTCCCTGGGTCTAGGCTGACGGAAACAATCGTCACGATTTCTTTACAGCATGACGTCTCTCGACTGCCTGACGCAGGTGGCAAGGCGCCTCGATCGCCGTCCCGTCACGCCTAGACTCGAGGGGATTCCGCACGGCCGACAACAACCCACAAGCGATGCCACGGAGAGCCCATGACGACGTCAACATCACGCCTGAGTGAACTGAGCGAGTTCGCCAGCAAGACCGGCTACCGCGCGCGACTCCCCGACGAGCGGGGGCATATTGCCTACAGCGACACCGAGCATGCCACCTGGCAGGCCCTGATGCAGCGCCAGCTGGGCATGATCGAGGGGCGCGTCTGCCAGCAGTACCTCGACGGCCTGGAGCGCCTGGCCCTGCCCGAGTCGCGCATTCCCCAGCTCGGCGAGGTGGACCGGGTCCTGCAGGCCGCCACCGGCTGGCAGACGGCCCAGGTGCCGGCGCTGATCCCCTTCGACACCTTCTTCGACCTGCTCGCCAACCGACGCTTCCCGGTGGCCACCTTCATCCGCACCCCGGAGGAGATGGACTACCTGAAGGAGCCGGACATCTTCCACGAGATCTTCGGCCACTGCCCGATGCTCACCGACCCCTCGTTCGCCGAGTTCACCGCCACCTATGGCCGCCTGGGCAAGGCCGCCACGCCCAAGGAGCGGGTCTACCTGGCGCGGCTGTACTGGATGACCGTGGAGTTTGGCCTGGTTGAAACACCAGCCGGCCGGCGCATCTACGGCGGTGGCATCATCTCCTCGCCCAAGGAGACCCTGCACTCGCTCTCCGACGTGCCGGTTCATCGCCCCTTCGATCCCGTGGATGCCCTGCGCACCCCCTACCGCATCGACATCCTCCAGCCGCTCTACTACGTGCTTGACGATCTCACCACCCTGCACGACCTTTCCCGGCAGAACATCATGGGCATGGTGCACCGCGCCATGGAGCTTGGCCTGTTCGAGCCCCGCTTCGAGCCAGCCTCGAGCAGCGCCAGGGCCAGTGCCTGACCCCACGGACGACCAACGGCAAGCACAGTTGACGGGAACGCGAGACGCCCCGATGCCCCAACGACGACCCATCGAAACGACAAGGAGATACCATGAGCCAGCTTTCCGAACAGCAGTGCGAGGCCTGCAGCTGGGACGCCCCCCACGTCACCGAGGCCGAGATCGAACAGTACAAGGCCGAGATCCCCGAGTGGCAGATCATCGAGCGCGATGGCATCATGAAGCTGGAGCGGGTCTTCAAGTTCCGCAACTTCAAGCAGGCCCTCGACTTCACCAACCGCGTCGGCGAGATCGCCGAGGAAGCCGGGCACCATCCGGCCCTGCTGACCGAATGGGGCAAGGTCACCGTGACCTGGTGGTCGCACGAGATGAAGGGCCTGCACAGGAACGATTTCATTCTTGCCGCCAGAACCGACGAGGTAGCGAAATAAATGTTCGAGAAAATTGAGCGGGTTCCCGGGGACGCCATCCTCGGTCTGATCGAGGCCTTCAAGAAGGATACCAACCCTCAGAAGGTCGATCTCGGCGTCGGCGTCTACAAGGACGCCCAGGGCAACACTCCGGTGATGCGCGCCGTCAAGGAAGCCGAGGCCCTGCTGCTCAAGAACGAGACCACCAAGACCTACATCGGCTCGCATGGTGCGCCGGCGTATGGTGAGGTGATCCTGCCCATGGTGCTGGGTGAGGGATCGCCGGTGCTGGAGGCCAAGCGCGCCAGCGCCACCCAGTCTCCCGGCGGTACCGGCGCCCTGCGCCTGGCGGCCGACTTCATCGCCCACCAGCTGCCCGGCAAGGACATCTGGGTCTCCGACCCGACCTGGCCGAACCACCTGGGTATCTTCCCGGCCGCCGGCCTGACGCTGCACAAGTACCCCTACGTGGACGCCGACAACCGTCTCGACTTCGACGGCATGCTGGCGGCGCTCAAGCAAATCCCCGAGGGTGACGTGGTGCTGCTGCACGCCTGCTGCCACAATCCCACCGGCTTCGACCTCTCCCGCGACCAGTGGCAACAGGTGCTGGATGTCGTCCGCGAGCGCAACCTGCTGCCGCTGATCGACTTCGCCTACCAGGGCTTCGGCGAGGGCCTGGACGAGGATGCCTACGGGGTTCGGCTGATGGCCGAGAACCTCGAAGAGGTCATCATCACCAGCTCCTGCTCCAAGAACTTCGGCATCTACTGCGAGCGCACCGGCTGCCTGATCATGGTGGCGAAGAACGAGGAGCAGATGGAGAACGTGCGCTCGCAGATCGCCATCGTGGCCCGCGAGAACTACTCCAACCCGCCGGCCCACGGCGGCGCCATCGTCAGCGAGATCCTCCACTCCGCGGAGCTCGCCGCCATCTGGCGCGAGGAGCTCACCGAGATGCGCGATCGCATCAACACCCTGCGTCGCGACTTCGTCGAGGCCCTCAAGCCCTATGGCCTGGACCAGAAGTATGCCTGCGTGGCGGAGCAGCGCGGCATGTTCTCCTATACCGGCCTGACGGCCGAGCAGGTCGACCGCCTGCGCGATGAGTTCGGCATCTACATGGTGCGCTCGGGCCGCGCCAACGTGGCCGGCTTCTCCCACGAGAACCTGCCCTACCTGGCCAAGGCGATCGCCGCGGTCAACTGATCGCCAGCGCACCCGGGACCATCACGAAGCGATCCCGCCGGTTTCCCGGCGGGATCGCTTCGTTTGCCAGTGGCTCGGCACGGATTCCCTGGCTCCTGACGCTTCGCCGCGCTCCCCTTGCCCGCCTCAGGCCACGTAGCGGGAGACGTCCAGCCCGCTGGGGTCGATGGCCGGTGCGCGGCCGTCGATCAGGTCGGCCAGCAGCTGGCCACTGCCGCAGCTCATGGTCCAGCCCAGGGTACCGTGCCCCGTGTTGAGCCACAGGTTGTCGACCCGGGTGGCGCCGATGATCGGCGTGGAGTCGGGGGTCATGGGGCGCAGGCCGGTCCAGAACTCTGCGTTGGCCACGTCGCCCCCCTCCGGGAAGACGTCACGCACCACCATGCCGATGGTGGCGCGCCGCTTCTCCAGCAGGTCGAGGTTGTAGGAGGCCAGCTCCGCGGTACCGCCCACCCGGATGCGATCGTCGAAGCGCGAGATCGCCACCTTGAAGGTCTCGTCCATCACCGTGGACTGGGGCGCGCCGCCGTCATCGGTCACCGGCACAGTCAGGCTGTAGCCCTTGACCGGATAGATCGGCAGCCTGATATCCAGGTCCTTGACCAGGAACGGTGAATAGCTCCCCAGGCAGACCACATAGGCATCGGCGGTCAGCTCCCCGGCGCTGGTCACCACGCCCTCGATGGCACCGGCACTGCGCCTGAGGCGCTGGATCTCGACGTTGAAGCGGAACTCGACGCCCAGCCGTTCGCGGCAGTAGTCCGCGAGGCGGTTGGTGAAGAGGTGGCAATCGCCGGTCTGGTCGTCGGGCAGGTGCAGGCCGCCGACAAACTTGCCCGGCACCCGGGCCAGCGCGGGCTCCACGCCGGCGATCTCGTCGGCGTTGAGCAACTGGTGGCGCACCCCGCACTGCTCGAGCACCCGCATGTCCTTGCCCACCGCCTCCACCTGGCTCTCGTGGCGGAACAGCTGCAGCAGGCCGCGCTGGCGGTCCTCGTAGCGGATGCCGGTCTCGTCGCGCAGGGCATTGATGCAGGCTCGGCTATGCTCGGCCACGCGCACCATGCGCTCCTTGTTGACCATGTAGCGGTCGGCGTTGCAGTTGCCCAGCATCTGCACCATGAAACGCGCCATGGTCGGATCCATCCTGGGCTGGATCTTGAGCGGGGCGTGTTCCTGGAACATCCACTTGACCGCCTTCTGCGGGATGCCGGGCGCCGCCCAGGGCGAGGAGAAGCCGAAGGAGACCTGGCCCGCGTTGCCGTAGCTGGTTTCCAGCGCCGGAGATGGCTGACGGTCCACCACCGTGACCTCGTGCCCCTGGCGGGCCAGGTAATAGGCGCTGGTGACGCCGACGACGCCGCTGCCGAGAATCAGTACCTTCATGGGGGCTCCCCTTCTGCCTTGTGGTTGTAAGCGCCGAGCGCCGAGCGCCGAGCGGCAGTCTAGGGAATTTATTTCAAAAAAAGACACTATATTTCGCACAAAAAATAGTATTTTAGATTGTTTTTATCGTATTTAATGGAAATAAATAACTATAGAAACTCAGTATTCAGAAAGAATCACTATATGGCTTCTGCCGGGCGTCGGCGGGGGCTGGCGAGGATGCGTCGGAGCACCTGCCAGGCCGCCAGTCCCGCCAGCAGGTTGCCGAGTGCCGCGCCCATGGCCAAGCCGAGCAGATCCCCCAGCCAGGCCCCGATCCAGAGACAGGGCAGGTAGAAGACGAACAGCCGGGCAGCCGACATCAGCATCGCACGCAGCGGCCAGCCCAGGGCGTTGCCCGCCGACACCACGATCATGCAGACCCCCAGTGCCGCATAGCTGGGCAGCAGGAAGCGAATCAGGGTCGCCAGGTCATCGCGCACCTCGGGGTTGCCGGAGAGAGCCAGCGCTACCCAGGGAGAGCCCAGGGCCATGAGGATCCCCAGTGACAGCTGCCAGACCACCACCACCCTGAGCGCCAGGCGCATCAGGCGGTGTATCTGGTTCCAGTCCCCGGCGCCGTAGCAGCGCCCGAGCCAGGGCGGCAGCGACATGGTCATGGCCAGCACCACCATCAGCGAGAGGGTCTCCAGGCGGCTGGCCAGCCCCCAGGCCGCCACCTGCCCCTCGCCCAGCGAGGCCACCACCGAGATGGCGAGCATGGCCGCCAGGGGCGGCATCAACTGGCTGATCATGGCCGGGCCGGCGATGCCGGCAAAGGGCACCAGCGAACGGCGCAGTTCCCCGAGCAGCCCCTCGGCCGCCAGCCAGTCCATGTCGCCCAGGCGACGGCCCAGCACCAGCAGGCCGGTGGCGAAGGCGATCGTCGTGGCCCAGGCGGCGCCGGGCAGCCCCAACCCCTGCCAGGGACCGATGCCGAAGATCAGCAGCGGGTCGAGGCACAGGTTGACCAGGCTGGTGATCACCATCATCTTGCCGGGCAGCCAGGTGTCCCCGTGGGCCCGGAACAGGCTGTAGCCGAAATAGAGTACCGCCCCCAGCCAGGCCGCCAGCAGCTGGGGCGCCCAGTAGGCCCGGATCAGCTCGCGGCTGGACGCGTCGGCCCCCAGCAGGGAGAAGACCGGCGCCTGGATGGCCCACAGCAGCACCACCAGCAGGGCAATGGTGACGGTCCCCACCAGCAGCACCAGGCTGCCCAGCCGCCGTGCCCGGGCGGCCTCCCCTGCCCCCAGGGCACGCGAGATCAGCGCCGCGATGGCGATCCCCATACCGACCTGGATGCCGATGACCAGGAAGGACAGCGGGAAGGTGAAGGACTGGGCGGCCAGCGGCGCCGTGCCGAGGCGTGCGATGAAGGCACTATCCACCAGCTGGAAGCCAAGCAGTGCCAGCACGCCGATGGCCATGGGCCAGGTCTGGCGCCACAGGGTGAGGCCAAGGGAGGATCGGGATTCGTCGAGGGAAGTCACAGGGGCTCCGTGGTCGTGCGCAGGGCTGGCATTCTACGCCAAGCGGGCGGCGGACTCAGCCCGAGACCCCCGGATGCCCCGCCACCAGCCCGCCCAGGACGCGCTCCATCTCCAGGGCGGGCATGGGCCGGAAGAAGTAGAACCCCTGGACCAGGTCGCAGCGCATCTCACGGATCAGCGTGAGCTGCTCACGGTTCTCCACGCCTTCGGCCACGACCTCAAGCCCCAGACGATGGCCGATGAAGATCGCGGCCTCCATGATGGCCCGATCCTCGGGCTGGTCCGGGGCATCCCGCACGAAGGTGCGATCGATCTTGAGCGCCGTGACCGGGAAGTGCTTGAGGTAGCTGAGCGACGAGTAGCCGGTGCCGAAATCGTCGATGGCGATGCGAAAGCCCAGGTGATGGAGCCGGCGCAAGCCTTCGAGGATCCTGTCGTCGGCCTCGATCAGCACGTTCTCGGTGAGCTCGAGCCCGATGTGCCGAGGCCCCAGGCCATGGCGCGCCAGGCAGGCCTCGAAGCGCTCGAAGACATCGGGCCGGCTCATCTGCCGGCCGGAGAAGTTGATGTCGATGCGTTCGATGGCCAGGCCGGCATCCCGCCAGAGCGCCCGCTGATGGCAGGCGGCCTCCATGACCCAGTCACCGAGCCGATGGATCAGGTCGGAGCGTTCGGCGAGGGGAATGAACTCGGCCGGCGAGATCGGCGGACCCTCCGCTGGCTGCCAGCGCAGCAGCGCCTCGAGGTTCTCGATGCGACCGCTGACGGCGGAAACCTGAGGCTGGAAGTGCAGCGAGAGCCCGCCGCTGTCCAGGGCCTGCTCCAGCCGGTCGACCAGGCGATGCTGGTGGAGCAGCTCGTCGTGGAGCTGCTGGTCGAAGAACCACACGCTGCCGCGGCCATCCAGCTTGGCCCGGTTCTTGGCCACATCGGCATTGCGGATCAGTGCGCGCGCCGTATCGCCATTGTCCGGATAGAGGCTGACGCCCAGGCAGGCCGTCACCTGGCGCCGCGAACCGTCCATCAGGAAGGGATCACGCAGGACCTGCTGGACCTTGTGGACCAGCTGCGGGAGCACATGCTCACGCTGGAACCCCGGGAAGGCAATCACGAACTCGTCGCTGGAGAGTCGCGACATCATGTCCGAGCCTCGCGTCGCGCGATGCAGCCGCCGGGCCAGCTCGACCAGCAGCCGATCCCCCTGCTCGTAGCCCAGGGCGTCATTGATCTCCACGAAGTGGTCGATGTCCAGATAGACCAGGACCAGCCCGCTGCCCTGTCGGCGACAGTCGGCGATCGCCGCGTCCAGTTGCGACTCGAAGGTCTGGCGATTGGGCAGGTGGGTCAGCGCATCGAAGCGGGTGGCAAAGTCCAGCTCGCGATTCGCCCGCTTCTGGTCCGAGAGGTCCACGTCGACACAGAACATCAGCGGGTCACTGGTATGCTCGCCGAGCATGACATGGTGGGAGAAGACCGGGACCAGCTCCCCGCTCTTGTGCTGGAGCTCGAGCTCATCGGCAGGAATCTCGACCCCTTCCCGCACCCAGGCCCGGTGCGCCTGTACCACCGGTTCGCGCATCGGCGCCGGTATGATCAGCTCTTCCAGCAACCGCCCCTGGGCCTCCTCGGGGGCATAGCCATAGAGCCGGGTGCTGGCCTCGTTCCAGTAGATCACGCGTCGGTCGCGGTCATAGCCCTGGACCGCCACCTTGGGCAGGCTCTCCAGCAGGGCACGAAAGCGCTGCTCGCTCTCCAGGTACTGGCGGCGTACGACCTCGACATCGTCCCGAGCGCTATCATCCCGGGCCTCGGTCCTGCTCGCTCTGACCTGTTGCCACCGACGCGCCAGCCAGTGCCGGAAGCCGGTATCGCGACCGCTCATCAACGTCCTCATCTTCGCCAAACGATGTCAGCCTTCAGTATGTGGCGCAATCGCCCCATCGTGCGACACCGATAACCCCATCCTACCCCTCCCTGTAGGAAATCTCCTACAGGGAGGGCTGGCGATGCCAGGCATTGCCATCCTCCGATTCAACGAAGGATCCAAGCCGACCCGTACGACAAGTCTCGTACATTTTTTGACATTTCGTTGCAAATCTTCTCCTTTTCCTAGGGTTGCTACGACTTTCGGGCAACGCACGGGCAATCACGCCCCAACCTCCAATGGAGAAGATCTCATGAAACTCGATACCCTCAAGTACGGCTTCGATCCCGCCACCATGCCCCTCGACCCGGTCGCCGACTACTGGTCACCGGAGGTCACCGACGCTCTCCAGCACCAGGACTGGGCCAGGACCGAGGTGCGCTCCCGGGTGGATCTCGAGGCCTGGCAGGCGTTTACCGCCGACTTGCCCCGCGACCCCTACGTCAACCGTCGCTGGAAGCGCATGTCCTGGCTGGCCCTGGATGAGCGGGGCGAGGCCTACGATATGGGCCCTTGCCCCATGGCTCAGGGAGGCGCCTTCAATGATGCCGAGAGCATGGCGGACAAGCTGCGCTATTATGAGCCGCTGACCCCGGCGTTCATGGCCCGCCCGGATGTCAAGGCCTTCGTGCGCGCCTGGGCCCGGCTCTGGGACCTGAAAGCCAACGAGCCCATCCTGATGCAGATTACCGGTGTCCGCGGCGAGGGCATGGTCGACCCCCTGCAGGGCCAGGGAATCCATGCCGACGGCTGCAAGGCGCTGAGCATCATGGTGCTGAACCGCCACAATGTCGCCGGAGGCGATAACCACCTCTACGCCGACAAGGCGGGAACCCGGCCCCTGGTCGACACGACCCTCGCCCCCGGGGATATCCTGCACCTGCGCGACGACCGCCTCTTCCATAGCGTGGACAGCATTCACCAGGAAGATAGCGAGGCGCCCTTCGAGCGCTTCATCATCATCATCAACAGCCGCTTCGTGGATGCGTTCCAGAACCGCATGCTGCGTCGGCACTTCCCCGACGCGGTGCTCAACGAGACCCGCTAACCCTAACTGCTAACCCTGTAAAAAAAGCTCATCGCAAATTGGCAAAATGTTGTTCAACAGGAAAGGACGTGGGTCGCCATACTGTGGGAGCGATCTTCAGATCGCGAAAGAAAGCCGAAGGCCTTCCCGACAACAGGCACTCAGCCCAGGGCGCCTATCGGCACAATTCGCGCAATGAATTGCGCTCCCACAAGGGTTCTTCACCTCCTTCACGCTAAGATGCGATGATCCAAAAAGACGCCCCCCGGAGATGCTCCGGGGGGCGTCATGCTGCCTGCGGGTCGAGCCTCAGGGATGCCTTACTGGCGAATGCCCTCGAAGGTCACATAGAGCTCGAGCTCGTGCATGATCTCGGGGAAGTCACTCATGTCGATCCCGTAGTCGGCCAAGGTGAGGGGGGTGGAGCCCTCGAAGCCGGCGCGATAGCCCCCCCACGGGTCCTGGCCCTCCCCGACCAGGGTGACCGGCATCTCGATCTCGTTGGTCTCGCCGTGCAGGGTCAAGTCGCCGGTCAGCACGCCTTCGTTGTCGCCGGTCGGCTCGAAACCGGTGGACGTGAAGGTGGCGGTGGGATACTCGCCAGCATCCAGGAAGTCATCGCTCAGGATATGCTTGTCACGCTCTGCGTGGTTGCTGTTGAGGCTCGCCACCTCGACCTCCACGCTGGCGGAAGACGCCTCCAGGTTCTCGGGGTCGTAGCTGAAGCTGCCCGAGAAATCCTCGAAGCTACCGAGGATGTAGGAGTAGCCCAGGTGGCTGATCTTGAACTGCACGAAGGCGTGCTGGCCGTCGGTGTCGATGACATAGTCGGCGGCCTGGGCCTGGCTGACGCCCGACAGGGCGGCGGCACTCAGGGCGGTGGCGAGGGCGGTCTTCTTGATCATCAGGTGACTCTCCTTGTGGATGGTATCGGGGAGGGATATCGCCTCAGGGGCGACGGGAACGGCGCGGGTCGACCATGCGCAACAGGACATCGTTGCGATCGATCCAATGATGTTTCAGGGCGGCCAGGGTATGCCCCACCGCCAGCAGGATCAGCGCCAGGGCACTGTACCAGTGGACCTGGCCGGCCACGGTGGCCTGCTGGGGCAAGTCGCTGATCAGGGCCGGCACCGTGAAGGCGTCGAACACGCTGATCCCCTTGCCGTCGGCAGTGGAGATCAGGTAGCCGCTGACCATCACCACCAGCATCAGCACATAGAGGCCGATATGGCCGAAATGGGCGGCCAGGCGCTCGAGGCGATGCCCTTTCTCCACCGGCACCGGGCTGGCGATGCGCCATCCCAGGCGAATCAGTGTGGCGAACAGCAGCAGCATGCCCAGGGAGCGATGCCACCAGGGGCCCAAATTGTACCAGCTGTCATAGTAGCCGAGCCCGGTCATCCACCAGCCCAGGACGAAGAGGCCGATGATGGCCAGGGCACTGATCCAGTGCAGCAGGATGCTGACCAGTCCCCAGCCGCTGCGGGTGTTCTTCCACATGTTTCGTTGCCTCGGTCCGCGTCTTGTCGATCCCATGATCCTACCGCAGCGCATCATCGGCATCCGCTGAAAAAAGGCGAATGCAGCATTCGGAAAAACCGCATGCCGCCCGTCAGTGAGTGCATGGCGGGCGGCATGGCAGGCGGGTCCCAGCGGGCGGCCCCTGTCAGTCTCGCTCCGCAAGGACCTCGAGCAGCAGGCGGGCGGTGGAGGCGCTGGAGGCTGGGTTCTGGCCGGTCACCAGCAGCCCATCACGCACCTGGAAGGGAGCGAAGTCATCGTCGCTGCGCTCATAGCGACCGCCCTGCGCCTTGAGGGCATCTTCCAGCAGGTGCGGCACCACCTGGGTCAGCCCCACGGCCTCCTCCTCGCTGTTGGCGAAGCCAGTGACCTTGCGGCCCTTGACCAGCGGCTCGCCCTCGGGCGTGCGGGCCTCGAGCAGCACCGTGGGCGCATGGCAGACCGCCGCCACGGGCCGCTCGGCCGCCAGGAAGCCCTCGATCAGGCGGCGAACATCGGGATCCCCGGTGAGGTCCCAGAGTGGACCATGCCCGCCGGGGAAGAAGACGGCGTCGAAGTCGCTCACCTCGACATCGGCAAGCTTGCGGGTCTCGGCGAGTTGCGCCCTGGCCTCGGCATCCGCCTCGAAGCGACGGGTCTCCTCGGTGAGGGCCTCCTCGGCCTGGGAGTTGGGGTCCACCGGCGGCAGGCCACCCTTGGGCGAGGCCAGCGTGATCTCGGCGCCGGCGTCCTTGAAGACGTAGTAGGGTGCGGCGAACTCCTCGAGCCAGAAGCCGGTCTCGTGGCCGGTGTCACCCATGCGGTCGTGCGACGTCAGTACCATCAGGATCTTCATCGTGGCCCTCCTCGGGCGGCTATGAATGCGTGCCCTGATGAGATGGCGACGAGAAGCAGGAGTTCAAGACACAGGACATTGCAGCTAGTAGCATCGCTCGGGGCTGATCCGCCGGCAGGCCTGCGAGGAGGCGCTGTGAACCCCTCCCTGGGCGCTACCGACGCCATCCATGGCGTAGGACCTCCTCTTCAGCCTGCCCCCGGCGCCCCTCGCTACGATCAACTGCGACAACTCTAATTAGCAGGCGATCGGGTTGAACATCACACCAGGGCGTCGAGACCCCGGGCCAGGTCGGCGCGGATATCTTCCATGGCCTCGAGGCCGACCGCCACGCGGATCAGGCCCTCGGTGATCCCCGCGGCGTCCTTCTGCTCCTCCGAAAGGCGCCCATGGGTGGTGGTGCCGGGATGGGTGATGGTGGTCTTGACGTCCCCCAGGTTGCCGGTGATGGAGAGCATGCGGGTGGCATCGATCACCGACCAGGCCGCCTCGCGCCCCCCCTTCACCTCGAATCCCAGCACGGCCCCATAGCCCTGCTGCTGCTGGCTGGCGAGTTCGTGCTGCGGATGCGTGGCCAGGCCACTGTAGTGGACCCGCGCCACCGCGGGATGCCCCTCCAGCCACTCGGCCAGGACCCGGGCGTTCTCGCAGTGTGCCCGCATGCGCAGGTTGAGGGTCTCCAGGCCCTTGGTGAAGATCCAGGCATTGAAGGGGCTCAGGCAGGGACCGCAGGTGCGCACCACCCCGAACACCTCCTCGAGCTCCTTGTCGCGCCCCACCACGGCACCGCCGATCGCCCTGCCCTGCCCGTCCAGGTACTTGGTGGCGGAATGGATCACCAGGTCGGCGCCCAGGGCGATGGGCTTCTGCAGCGCCGGGGTCAGGAAACAGTTGTCGATGGCCAGCCAGGCGTCATGGCGCCGGGCGATTCTCGCCAGAGCGGCGATGTCCACCACCTCGGAGAGCGGGTTGGAGGGCGTCTCGGCAAACAGCAGCTTCGTCGCAGGCGTGACCGCCGCCTCCCAGGCCTCGAGGTTGGAGAGTTCCACGTAGCGCGTGGTGATGCCGAACTTGCCCAGGTACTTGTCGAACAGGCTGACCGTGGAGCCGAACAGCGACCGCGAGGCCACGATCTCGTCGCCCGACTCCAGCAGGGCCAGCGCCGTGGCCAGGATCGCCGCCATGCCGGAGCTGGTGGCCACGCAGCGCTCGCCCCCCTCCATGGCCGCCAGGCGCTGCTCGAAGGTACGCACCGTGGGATTGGTGAAACGCGAGTAGACGTTGCCCGGTGCCTCGCCGCTGAACTTGGCCGCCGCCTCGGCAGCGCTGCCGTAGACGAAGCTCGAGGTCGGGAAGATCGGCTCGCCATGCTCCTGCTCATGGGTACGCTGGTGACCGGCGCGGATCGCCAGGGTCTCCAGTTCCCACTCCTGCTGCGGTGTCGGGTCCTGCTGCATGACGTGCCCCTCAGTCGTCGATGTCATCTTCCTGGTTGTGCATCCCCACCAGGGCATGGTCGCCGGCGCTACGCTGCTGCTTGGCATCGTCGCTTCGCGAGGCCTCGAGGTCCGACAGGTAGCGCTCGTCGATATCGCCGGTGACGTACTTGCCATCGAACACCGAGCAGTCGAAGGCCTCGAGTTCGGGGTTGACCTCGCGGCAGGCGGCCTTCAGGTCGTCGAGGTCCTGGTAGAAGATCCGGTCGGCGCCGATCAGCTCTCCCACCTCGGCCTCGCTGCGGCCGTGGGCGATCAGTTCGCTGGCCGCGGGCATGTCGATGCCATAGACATTGGGATAGCGCACCGGCGGCGCCGCGGAGGCGAAGTAGACCTTGCGCGCCCCGGCTTCCCGCGCCATCTGGATGATCTGCTTGCAGGTGGTGCCACGCACGATGGAGTCATCCACCAGCAGCACGTTCTTGTCCTTGAACTCGACGCCGATGGCGTTGAGCTTCTGGCGCACCGACTTCTTGCGCTGGGTCTGGCCCGGCATGATGAAGGTCCGCCCGATGTAGCGGTTCTTCATGAAGCCCTCGCGATAGGTCACGCCGAGGTGCTGGGCCAGCTCCAGGGCGGAGGTACGCGAGGTGTCGGGAATCGGGATCACCACATCGATGTCGTGCTCCGGCCACTCGTTCTGGATGCGGTCGCCGAGCTTGCGGCCCATCTGCATCCGGGTGCCGTAGACATAGGCGCCGTCGAGGATCGAGTCGGGGCGTGCCAGGTAGACGTGCTCGAAGATGCAGGAGGCGAGCCGCGGGTGGTCGGCACACTGCTGGGTATGGATGGCACCGGTCATGTCGACGAAGATCGCCTCCCCCGGGGCCAGGTCACGGTGCAGTTCGAAGCCGCCCACATCCAGCGCCACCGACTCGGAGGCGATCATCACCTCCTGACCGTCACCCTCGTCGCGGGTGCCGAATACCACCGGACGGATCCCGTGGGGGTCGCGGAAGGCGACCAGGCCCACGCCGTTGATGATCGCCACCGCGGCGTAGCCGCCCCGGCAGCGACGATGCACGCGGCGCACCGCGTCGAAGATGTCACCGGGCTCCAGGTGCAGGCCCTGCTTGCCCAGCTCGTGGGCAAAGACGTTGAGCAGCACCTCCGAGTCGGAGCTGGTGTTGATATGGCGCAGGTCCGAGGAGAACAGCTCCTGCTTGAGCTGGTCGGAATTGGTCAGGTTGCCGTTGTGGGCCAGGGTGATGCCATAGGGCGAGTTGACGTAGAACGGCTGCGATTCCGCCTCACTGGAGGAACCCGCGGTGGGATAGCGCACGTGGCCGATACCCAGGTTGCCCTTCAGGCGGGCCATGTGACGGGTATGGAAGACGTCCCGCACCAGGCCGTTGCTCTTGCGCAACAGGAACCGGCCGTCGTGCCAGGTCATCATGCCGGCGGCATCCTGTCCGCGATGCTGGAGCACCGTCAGGGCGTCATAGATGCCCTGGTTCACCGCCTGCTTGGCCATCAGGCCCACGATACCGCACATTCCACCTTACCTCGCTTGCCTGGTACTTGCGTTGAAGAGTCGGGAGGGGGCCGTGTCCGGCCCGCTCCGGAATTTACATGTCAGGGAGGCGTCGCCTCGCTGGCGTCGTCCGATGCCGACTCGGGCTGGGTGTCCGACGGCTGCTCCTGACGCGGCAGCGAGAGCTCGCGCAGCGATGCCGGCGTCTCGGGCAGGCGCCCTTCCCAGCCCTCGAGATGACTCACCGCCCAGTCGCGCAGTTGCTCGAAGGTCGGCCGCAGCTCGGCCTCCTGCCAGGCCTGAAGCTGCACCAGCGGCGTCAGGTTGAGCAGGATGGTCGCCAGCACCAGGATCGCCGCCCCCTTGGCCATGCCGAAGGCGGCACCGGTCACCCGGTTCAGGAACCCCATGCCGACCCACTCAACGGCGGCATGGACCATGCGGATGACGATGCCGCAGAGCAGGATCACCGCGAAGATCACCAGCACGAAGGCCAGCACCAGCCGTCCGTCGGGATTGTCGATCACCCCGGAGAGCAGGTCCGCCACCGGCTCGGCCAGCAGCCGCGCGGCCATCAGGGCGATGATCCAGGCAGCCAGCCCCAGTGCCTCGCGAATCAGTCCGCGCAGGAAGCCGGTCAGCCCGGTCACCACCAGCACCGCCACGAAGAGCCAGTCGATCCAGGTCAGCGCCATGCTCAGTTGCCCGCCCGCACCAGCAGGCCCTGGAGATTGGATTCGGCCTTGAGCCTGGCCATCACGTCCTCGCCCTCGCGGGAGGTCGCGTAGGGCCCGACATAGACGGTGGTCAGGCCGTTGTCCCGGGCCCGGCTGTAGACGGGCAGCCCCTGCGCGGCCAGGTTCGACTCGAGGCGCTCGGCATTGGCCGGCTCTCCGAAGCTGCCGACCTGGACAGCCCACTCGCCCTCGGGGGTCGCCTCGGGCGTCTCACGGGCCGCCTGCTCAGCCTGGCCCGAGAGGCGCTCGTCGGCGGCGCGGGCCAGCTCGGCGATGGGATCCTCGCTGGCCTCGTCACGCCCCTCGGCGGTTTCACCGGCGAAGCTCTCGCTGTCCGTCGTCTCTGGGGTGGCCGGTTCGGCGTCGGCCACGGCCTCCACCGCCTGTTCTTCGGCCTCCGGTTCGATCCGCGCTTCCCCGGCACCCGCAGGAGACGACGTCCCGACAGGCGACTGGATCTGCCCGAGGCTTGCCGGCGGCTCCGGGTCGGGCACGTCGCGACGCTCGACCTCCACCGGTTGCTCGATGGTCATCACCGGTTGGGGGCGCTCGCTGCGCGGTGCAGGATCGTCGAACAGCATGGGGACGAAGATCACCGCCAGGGCGATCAGGATCACTGCTCCGCTGAGACGTTCTCGCATTCCGTATTTCATCTCGCTCCCTCGATGGCCGTGTCTTCCCCTGCAGTCTGCTCCGCTGCCAGCCGCCATTCCAGCACCTCGGCCACGGTGAAGAAGGAGCCGCAGACCAGCACCCGATCCTCGGGCGCGAGCCGGGCCGCCAGCCAGTCGGCCGCCTCGACCGGCGAGGCGCCGCGGTGCCATACCTCGCCGCCGTGGCGGGCCAGGCGCTCGGCCAGGTCGTCCGCCGCACGGGCACGCTCACCCGCGAGGCTCGCCGGCACCCAGGCATCCACCACCGGCGACAGCGCGGCGATCACGCCATCGGCATCCTTGTCGGCAAGCATCCCCAGCAGGCCGAAGGTGCGTCCCTGGCAGGGACGCGCTTCCAGGCGCTGGGCCAGATAGCCGGCGGCATGGGGGTTGTGGCCGACATCCAGGCACCATTGCCCCAGCCACTGCATGCGCCCCGGCAGCTCTACGCCGGAAAGCGCCAGGCGACAGGCCGCCTCCTCCAGGTCGAGACCGGCCAGGATCAGGGCCTGCAGGGCCGAGGCGGCATTGTCCAGGGGCAGGCCCGGGTCGGGTAGATCGGTGATGCTTTTGGAAAAGCTCCGGAAGGCCCAACCCGCGTCCTCCCCCTCGCGTCGAAAGGCCTCGTCCAGGGCATGGACGTCGGCGCCGAGTTCCTCGGCCACCTGGCGCACGCTGGCCGGCAGCGTCGTGCTGCCCAGCACCGCGGGCCGGCCGGCGCGCAGGATACCAGCCTTCTCGCGGCCGATGCCCTGCAGGTCGGTGCCAAGGAAGGCGGCGTGGTCCTGGGCCACGGTGGTGATCACCGCCACGTCCGGGTCGATGACATTGACGGCATCGAGCCGTCCGCCGAGCCCGACCTCGAGGATCGCCAGGTCCATCTGCCCTCTGGCAATGGCCCATAGCGCCCCCAGGGTACCCACCTCGAAGTAGGTCAGGCTGACCGGTTCGCCATCCAGGCGTGCCGCCTCCACCGCCTCGAAACCGGCGATCAGCGTCGCGTCGTCAGCCTCCTGGCCGTCGAGACGCAGGCGTTCGTTGTAGCGCAGCAGGTGGGGCGAGGTGTAGGCCGCCGTGGAGAGGCCATGGGCCCGGGCCAGTGCCTCAAGCATGGCCACGGTCGATCCCTTGCCGTTGGTGCCGGCGACGGTGATGACCCGGTCGCACAGCGGGGCATCCAGGAGACCCATGCGACGAGCGACCTCGGCCACTCGCTCGAGGCCGAGGTCGATACCCACCGGATGGGCCGCCTCCAGCCGCGCCAGCCAGGCCGGAAGCGTATCGGGAAGGGCGTGGTCGCTCATGCCGATCGGTCAGCGCGCCGGATCGGGGCGCTCGCCGGGCGGCTCGGCATCGCTGTCGGCCTCCGGCTCGGCGGCCGGCGTGGGGCTGCTGGTCGCCAGTTCCTCCTCCTGCTCGGCCTGCTCGGCCGCCTGAACGAGATCGGGCTCGTCGCCGAGGTCGGCGCCCGGCCCGGCCACCGGCCAGTGGGTGAGCTTGCGCAGCACGCCGCCCAGCCGCTCGCGCATCTCGCCGCGCGGCACGATCATGTCGACGGTGCCGTGCTCGAGCAGGAACTCGCTGCGCTGGAAACCTTCCGGCAGCTGCTCGCGGACCGTCTGCTCGATGACCCGGGGCCCGGCGAAGCCGATCAGCGCATTGGGCTCGGCCACATTGAGGTCGCCGAGCATCGCCAGGGACGCCGAGACGCCACCGAACACCGGATCGGTCAGCACCGAGATATAGGGCACGCCGGCCTGCTTGAGCTTCTCCAGGGCCGCCGAGGTCTTGGCCATCTGCATCAGCGAGAAGAGCGCCTCCTGCATCCGTGCGCCGCCGGAGGCGGAGAAGCAGATCAGCGGGATGCCCTCCTCCAGGGCAACGGTCGCGGCACGCACGAACTTCTCGCCCACCACGGCGCCCATGGAGCCGCCCATGAAGGTGAACTCGAAGGCCACCACCACCACCGGCAGCCCTTCCAGGGAGCCGCGCATGGCGATCAACGCATCCTTCTCGCCGGTCTCCTTCTGGGCCGCCGCCAGGCGGTCCTTGTACTTCTTGGAGTCGCGGAACTTGAGGCGGTCCACCGGCTCGAGGTTGGCAGCGATCTCCTCACGGCCCTCCTTGTCCAGGAACCAGTCCAGGCGCTTGCGGGCGGTCAGCCGCAGATGGTGGTCGCACTTGGGGCAGACGTTGTGGTGCTTCTCCAACTCGGGGAGATAGAGCACCGCCTCGCACTTGGGACACTTGCGCCACAGGCCGTCAGGCACGCTCGCGCGACGATCCTTGCGCTGGATGCGGCCCACCGAGGGCACGATCTTGTCTAGCCAGCTCATGTCAGAAACACTTCCGTATAGGCTGATGCCCCCGGCGGCACCGGGGGCAGGGTCGATTCGGTTGGCGATGGGCCCGGATCAGGCGTCCAGTGCCTGGCGCATCTCCCCCAAGACCGCCTTCAGCGCGGCCGGGATCGCCTCGGGACGTTCGGCATTCTCGGCAACGCGATTGATGAGCGCGGAACCGACGATCACGCCATCGGCCACCTTGCCCACCTCGGCCGCCGACGCCCCGTCGCGAATACCGAAGCCCACGCACAGCGGCAGGTCGGTCATCTCGCGAAGCGGTGCCAGATGCGCGGCCACATCCTCGGCATTGAGACTTGCCGAGCCGGTCACGCCCTTCAGCGAAACATAGTAGATGTAGCCCTCGCCGTGGGCGCATATTGTAGCGGCCCGGGCATGCGAAGTGGTAGGGGCGACCAGGAAGATCGAGGCCAGCCCGCGGGACTTGAGCAGCGGGCCGACCTCGTCGGCCTCCTCCGGCGGCATGTCGACGATCAGCACACCGTCGACACCGGCCCCGGCGGCCTGGTCGGCGAAGGCCTCGAGGCCGATGCGCTCCACCGGATTGAGGTAGCCCATCAGTACCACCGGGGTCTCGCTGTCGGTCTGGCGAAACTCACGGACCATCTCGAACAGGTGGGAGAGCCGCACGCCGTGCTTGAGGGCACGCTCGCAGGCCTTCTGGATCACCGGCCCGTCGGCCATGGGATCGGAGAAGGGCACGCCCAGCTCGATGACATCCGCCCCCGCTTCCACCAGGGCATGCATGAAGCCGACGGTGTACTGGGGCGCCGGGTCGCCGGCGGTGATATAGGGAATCAGCGCGCGGCGGCCCTCGGCCTTGAGTGCGGCGAAGCGTTGGTCGATACGATTCATGGTCTGGGCCGTCATCAGAATTCAATCCCGTCGATCTTTGCCACCGTCATGATGTCCTTGTCACCGCGACCGGAGAGGTTGATCACGATGTTCTGGTCGGGGCGCATGGTGGGCGCCAGGACCTTGGCATAGGCCAGGGCATGCGCCGTTTCCAGCGCCGGCATGATGCCCTCGACCCGGGTCAGCTCGCGGAAGGCCGCCAGCACGTCATCGTCGTTGGCGGCCACATAGTTGACCCGCCCCACGTCCTTCCACAGCGCGTGCTCGGGGCCAACGCCCGGGTAGTCCAGGCCCGCCGAGACCGAGTGGGTATCGGAGACCTGGCCGCCCTCGTCGGACATCAGGTAGGTGCGATTGCCATGCAGCACGCCGCGCGGCGCGCCGGACGCCAGGGGCGCGGCATGGCGGCCGGTCTCGACGCCGTCGCCGCCCGCCTCGACACCGTACATCGCGACCTCGTCGTCCTCCACGAAGGGATAGAAGAGTCCCATGGCGTTGGAACCGCCGCCCACACAGGCAATCAGCGCATCGGGCAGCTTGCCGAACTCCTCGAAGGACTGGCGGCGCGCCTCGCGCCCGACGACCGCGTTGAAGTCGCGGACCAGCATCGGATAGGGGTGCGGGCCGGCCACGGTGCCAATGATGTAATAGGTGGTATCGACATTGGTCACCCAGTCACGCAGCGCCTCGTTCATGGCGTCCTTGAGCGTACGGGTGCCGGATTCCACCGGGATGACGTTGGCCCCCAGCAGGCGCATGCGATAGACGTTGAGCTTCTGGCGCTCCACGTCGGCGGCCCCCATGTAGACATCGCACTCCAGCCCCAGCCGCGCGGCCACCGTGGCGGACGCGACGCCATGCTGCCCCGCCCCGGTCTCGGCAATCACCCGCGGCTTGCCGGTCTTCTTGGCAAGCAGCGCCTGGCCGATGGTGTTGTTCACCTTGTGGGCGCCGGTATGGTTAAGGTCCTCGCGCTTGAGCCAGATCTGTGCGCCACCAAGCTGCTTCGACCATCGCTCGGCATGATAGAGCGGTGACGGACGGCCCACGAAATGGGCCAGGTCATAGTCGAATTCCGCCAGGAAGGCCGGGTCGTCACGAAGACTCAGGTAGGTCTTCTCCAGCTCATCCAGGGCGAAGCTCAGGGTCTCCGAGACGAACCGGCCGCCGTAGGCACCGAAATGGCCGCGGGCATCCGGCAGTCGGGTCAGGTCACTGAACTTGCTCACGAAAGACACCTCACAGGGTCGCCAGAAGGGGTGTAGGGGAAACAGGGTGAAACGAACGGCTCAGGCGCCGCAACGCGCGTCGTCGGCCCGTCGCACGGCCCGCAGGAAGGCCGCCATGCGCGTGGCATCCTTGGCGCCGGGGGCCGCCTCGATGCCGCCGGAGACATCCACGGCGAACGGGGCCACGGCCGCAATCGCCTCGGCCACATTGTCCGGCGTCAGGCCTCCGGCGAGGATAACAGGTTTTGCCAGGCTTGCGGGGATTCGCGACCAGTCGAAGGTCTCGCCGGTGCCTCCCGGCACGCCCGGCCGGTAGGCGTCCAGCAGCAGCGCCCGCGCCCCGCCGTAGGCCTCGGCGGCGGCGTGGAGATCGAGGCCATCGCGCATGCGCAATGCCTTGATCCAGGGGCGACCGACGGCCGTGCAAATCCCGGGGGGCTCGTCGCCATGGAACTGCAGAAGGTCCAGGTGCTCGGCAGAGCGTGCCACCAGTGCCGGGTCAGGGTCGACGAAGAGCCCGACCCGGGTGACGAAGGCCGGCACGCGCTCACTCAATTCGGCGAGGCGCTGCTCGTCGATGGCACGCTTGCTGCCCGGCCAGAGCACGAAGCCCAGGGCATCGGCGCCCGCGGCCACGGCGGCATCGACATCCTCGGGACGGGTCAGGCCGCAGAACTTGATGCGGGTACGTCTGATCATGTCGACTCCTGCTCGGCGGCCACTGGCCTGCCCCGCCGGAACTCCACCATCGGGCAATCAGGCAACGGCCGCTCGCCGGTCCATTCGCCCAGGAAGGCCAGCAGGTTGGGGCCCAGCGGTTCGCGGGGCAACCCCCACTGCTCGTCGTAGAGCGAGTCGACGAAGTGCAGGCCGCAGGCCGGGGCAGTGACGTCGGCGAGCCGCCGGTCCTTCAGGGCCATCAGCTCGGTTAGGTAGGCATCGCTACGCTCGCCGCGCCCCACCGTGACCAGGGCACCGACGATATTGCGGATCATGTGGTGCAGGAAGGCATTGCCCTGGACGTCGATGACCACCAGCGGGCCATGGCGGTGTACCTCGATGAAGTGCAGGTGGCGCCAGGGAGTCTTCGACTGGCAGCCGGCGGCACGGAAGCTCGAGAAGTCATGCTCGCCCACCAGCGCCTGGGCGGCCCGGTGCATGGCATCGGCATCCAGGGGGTCGCGACACCAGGTGGCATTGGCGCGCTCCAGCACCGGGCGGCTCGGCTGGTTGAGGATCACGTAGCGGTAGCGCCGCGCCAGGGCCTTGAAGCGGGAGTGGAAGCTGTCGGGGACCGGCTGCACCCAGCGCACGGCGACATCCCGGGGCAGGTTGGCGTTGACACCGAACACCCAGGCCTTCTGGGAGCGAGGTACCGGGGCATCGAAATGGATGATCTGGCGAGTGGCATGGACACCGGAGTCGGTGCGGCCGCTGGCATGCACGGTGATCGACTGGTTCGCCACCTTCGCGAGCGCCGTCTCCAGCGCCCCCTGCACCGAGGGGGCGTGCTTGAGTCGCTGCCAGCCGCAGTAGGCGCTGCCGTCATACTCCACCCCCATGGCCAGGCGGCCGGTCAGGGGGTGGCGGTCATCGAGGGATCGGAAAAGGGTCATTCGGCCTCATTGCACGGATTGATCCAGCAATTCGCGGGCCTCCTGCCGGGCATCCGGGTCCTCGGACTCGTCGATCAGGCTCTCGAGCAGTGCACGGGCCTGGCCGGCCTCGCCGGCGTCCAGCAGGCGCCGCGCCTCGGCCAGGGTCGACGTGGAGGAAGCCGCCGCGGAAAAGTGGGCATTATCCCGCGACAGCGGCGGGAAGGCCACCTCCTCGACGTCCCACTCCTCGGGCATGTCGCGTTCGGCCCTGATCCCGGGCATGGCATCCGCTGACTCGCCGTCTCCGCCAGTGGAAGAGGTGAACTCCACGCTGGGCTGCATGGGTGTTTCCTCCCGGGGTGCCGCGCGTTCCTCCAGCGTCGGGGGACGATAGTCGATGATCTCGCGCCCGTCATCCGCCTCGCGGGTGGCCAGCGGGACGCTCGGAAGCTCGTCAGCCGGTTCAGGCGACTGCTCGACCGCCGCCTCGCGGGGCTGGTCGACCTCACCGGGGACCTCACCATCCAGATCGGACGAGGCGTCGACATCCGGCCGCGGGGCGTCATCTTCCTGCGGCTCCGCTTGCGGGCCCGGCTCCAGTTCCGGCGGACGATAGCGCGCCAGCGGATCGGCCTGCTCGCCGGCCGAGGCTGCTGCGTCGGGCATTGCCGGGCTGGCCGAGGCCTCCTTCGGAGCTTCAACCGAGGGTGCGTCACGAGAAGGCGCCTCGTCCGTCGCGGGCTCATCATGGGCGTGAGACTCGCCATGCGTATCGGGGTCATCGAAGCGGCGCGGGGGAAGCTCATCGGCCTCGGGGAAGACGGCTCGATCGGCCGGCGCTTCAACCACAGGCGCCGCTGCCTTGGCGGTCGGGGCGCTGCGGACATGGCGTTCCATCAGCCGGGCGACCTCGGCCTGGACATCCGGGTCCCCGCCGGCGCGAAGCTGCTCGGCCTGGCGCGCCGCCGCCGCATGGTCGCCCTGCTCGAGTTGCACCCGAAGCAGCTTGAGCCTCAGGTCATCTCGGCCAGGCTCCCGTGCCAGGCTGGACTCCAGCAGCTCTCGCGCCTGGTCGTAGCGCCCATAGGCGATGAAGATATCGGCCTCGTTGATCGCCTCGGCCTCGGGCATGGAAGCGCGCACCGGCGTCTCCCGTTCTTCTTCGCCGCGGACCTCGGCCTGCTGTGCCCGGGCCTGGGGACTGCCCGGCACCACCACGCCACTGGCGGCCGGGTCCACCGGGCGCGCCTCGTTGAACACCGGCGCCGGCTCGCTCTCCTGGCGACGACGACGGCGCACCAGGGCCCAGAGCGCCAGCAGGGCCGCCAGGCCGGCGCCGCCCAGCATCAGGGGACGATCGACGGCGCCCTGATACAGGGCACCCCACCAGGGCGCCGATTGAGTCGGCGACGACGCGCTGTCCGGGGCCACCACGCCGCCCGCGCCGGCGGCATCGACGCCGCTGCCGCCCGCGGCGAGGCTCGCCAGCTGGTCTCGCATGGCCTCGAGCTCCTCGCGCAGATCACCGAGCTGGGACTGCAGCTCGTCGCGCTCGCTGCGAACCGCCTCCAGGGCCTGGCGGTTCTCGAGCCAACGCGCCTCGAGGCGCAGCAGCCGCTGGTCCTCGGTAAGCTCGCCGCCGCCCTGGATCAGCGCCAGCACCCCGGGGTCGATAAACGGCCCTTCCCCTTCCGCTCCCCGAGGCATGGTCAGGGAGTCGGCAGCCGCTTCCTCTTCCTCTTCTTCCTCCTGAAGTGCACCAGCAGACGATTCGCCTTCCTGCTGGTCCGAGGCGCCGTCGACCGGCACCACGCCTTCGGCGGCCACCTCGGCATCGCTGAGCAGCGTCAGCCGCTGCCCCGCCTCGCTGTTCGCGTCCTTATCATTGAGGTCGGTATCGCGGGACGGTGCCTCGACCGCCTCGGGCTGCGCCTCCTCGGCAGGCTCCACCGAGGCTGCTTCCTGCGCCGGGGCGCTGGCCACGGCCGACGCCGGGGTGTCGGAGGCCCCTCCCAGTGCCACCCGCGCCGGTGCACCGCTGCCGCGATTGGCCCAGGCCTGGTTCATGGCCTTGACGACACGGCCGGCCTCGGCGGTGGAGCGTGCCGCGATGGCCTCGCGAGACGGCACCACCAGCGTAAAGCCGGCCTGCATAGCGTTGATGTTGCCGGAGGGAAAGACCTCCGGGTTGGCCTCCACCAGGGCGACCATCATCTGGTCCATGCTGATGCCGCTATCCGGCCGCAGCCGGCCGGCCACCGCCCAGAGGGTGTCACCACGGCGTACCCAGGCAGGATTGCCCGCGCCCGCATCGGAGGTGCGGGCTAGTGGGCGGTCGGAGGGTTCTGCCGACGTGTCGGCAGTGCGGGGCGCGGCAGCGGCCTCCCGCGACGCGCTCGAGGACGCCGCGACCAGGGCCGGGAGCTGATCATAGTCCGGCGGGTCGAGCAGCAGGGTCACTTCCCGCAGCTGCTGGCCGCCTGGCCAGTCGAAGCGCAGCAAGAGGTCGACCCAGGGCTCGCGCACGGCCCGCTCGGTGGTCAGGTCGACCACCAGACGCCCCTGCCGTCGGCTCACGTCCATCTTTACGCTGGCGGCCAGCGCGGTGCGGGGCAGGCCGGCCGCCGAGAAGGCGCGCTCATCGGCCACCGAGACATTGAGCAGGTCGGCCTGCAGGCCGGCGCTGTCGGTCAAGGGGATACTCACCCGCAACGGCGCATTGAGCGTCGATTTCACCTCGGCCTCCCCCAGGCCGAGTGCCAGCGCCAGCGGGCTGGCGGCGGAGAGCGAAAGCAGCATGGCGAGTGTCAGCTTGCGGTTCATCGGGTTCCCTTGCGTCGGTCCACTGCGCCCCGCCGAGCCCGGCGGCGACCTGGTAGTATATTCTTAGTGATTATGAGGAATATGTACCACATTCCCTGCGTCGGCGCCCTCCCGGAAAACTAACGCCATCCATACTTTCAACATAAGACATTGAACGCATGACACGCGAATGCCCCCTCGCCAACGGCCTGCACGCAACGTCCAACGAAAGCGGGACGCCACCAGGGCGTCCCGCTTTCGTTCACGCGGTCATGGACCGCCGCAAGAGGCTCACTGCTCGCGCAGGATCTTCAGCATCCGCTTGAGCGGCTCGGCGGCGCCCCACAGCAGCTGGTCACCGACGCTGAAGGCAGAGAGATACTCGCCCCCCATGGCCAGCTTGCGCAGCCGGCCGACCGGGACGCTCATCGTGCCGGTGACGGCGGCCGGTGTCAGGCCGTCGATGGTGGCGTCCTTGTCGTTGGCAATCACCTTGACCCACTCGTTGTGGCGGGCCAGGCGATCCTCGATCTCGTCGATCGGGACGTCCTTCTTGAGTTTGATGGTGAAGGCCTGGCTATGGGAGCGCATGGCACCGATGCGCACGCAGAGCCCGTCGATGGGGATCGGGTTGTCCTGGAGGCCGAGGATCTTGTTGCTCTCCACGGAGCCCTTCCACTCCTCCTTGCTCTGACCATTGTCACGCTTGACGTCGATCCAGGGCAGCAGGCTGCCGGCCAGCGGCGCACCGAAGTTGTCGGTGGGGAAGTCACCACTTCGCATGGCTGCCGTGACCTTGCGGTCAATATCGAGGATGGCGCTGGCCGGGTCAGCCAGCTCGTCGGCCACACTGTCACGCAGGCCGCCCATCTGGTTGAGCAGCTCGCGCATGTGCTTGGCGCCGGAACCGGACGCGGCCTGATAGGTCATGGAGGTCATCCACTCGATCAGGTCCGCCTCGAAGAGACCGCCGAGGCCCATCAGCATCAGGCTGACCGTGCAGTTGCCGCCCACGAAGGTCCTGGCGCCCTTCGCCAGCTGCGCATCGATGACGCGGCGGTTGACCGGGTCGAGGACGATGGTCGCCTCATCGGCCATGCGCAGGGTGCTGGCGGCATCGATCCAGTAGCCCTTCCAGCCACCCTGGCGCAGATCGGCATAGACCTTCTCGGTGTACTCGCCGCCCTGGCAAGTCACGACCACGTCCAGCGCCTTGAGGGCATCCAGGTCGAAGGCATCCTTGAGCGGAGGCACGTCGACGCCGATATCGGGGCCGGCCTGGCCAACCTGGGAGGTCGTGAAGAAGATCGGCTCGATGCCCTTGAAGTCGCCATCCTCGAGCATCCGCTGCATCAGCACGGAACCGACCATGCCACGCCAACCGACAAAACCGACTTTCAACATGTGAAGCCCTCCAGAAATCGAATGTGAAAAACATTATACACGACCCCCTCCCCCTCTGGCAGACGTCGATCGGCTCCGGCGAGTGCAGCTCGGGTGTAGCCAATACTCGCGCTGGCGACACTTGTCAGGGCACGTGCAATGTAACAATCCTTGACAAGATAGCGACATTAAGTAAACTTATGTAACTTGCATCGAATGTCCACGGCAAGAAAGTCCGCGGGTCCGACTCGGTATTCAGCACATCCACGGACCCATAAGGACACGGCCATGCCGAAGGGGGCTCTAGACATGCGCTATGATATCGCCGCCCCTGCCACATGGAACGCCCCGGGCACTGAAGAGAAACGCGGGCACTCGAGAGCCGCCGTCCCGTGCTACCACTACAGGGCCTATGGCCTCGTGCTCAGCTCGCAGTTCGAGCTCCCCGAACTTCGCGGGACCAAGCCCACGCCCAGCCCCGATATCGAAATACTGGCCGACTCATTCCCTGAAGATTCGACGAATACTGGCGTTAGCAAAGTCGGTCTACAGGGTTCCGCCGACTGCTCACAACTCGTCTTCGAAGGGGTCGCCCGTTATCGAATCGAACAGGGAAAGCGTATCCTGATCGACCGGCGCGTGTTGAAGACCCGCGGAACCGGCACGCCCGAAAGGGATCTGCGAGGCCATCTGCTGGGCAGCGTAATGGGTACCCTGTTGCACCAGAAGCACTGGCTTCCCCTCCGCCTGAGCGCCCTGGAGACGCCAGACGGCGTCTGGGGATTTACCGGCGTCCCCGGCGCAGGCATATCGACGCTGGCCGCCTGGCTGCATTATCACCACGACTGGCCACTATTGACTGACGAGGTCGGCGTCATCAAGCCGGATGAGGCACTACCCTACCTGCACCCGGGGCCACCCAGGCTCAAGCTCCGGAAGGAGGCCCTGGCGAGCCTGGAGTTCGAACATCACAGCCTCAGCAGGGATCTGACACGAGCCGGCAAGTATCACCTCACCCTACACCGAGAATTCCACACCTACGCCCAGCCACTTAAGGCCCTCGTCCTGCTGGAGCGTGCCGAAAAGGGCACCCCTGCCAGCCTGGAGCCTCTCGAAGGCCTGGAGGCCCTCGAGGTCGTCATGGCATCCCTCTACCTACCGGAGTGGGGGCAGGCATTCAACGGCCCGGCGCGGCTGATGACCTACGTCTCCGAGCTGGCTCAGCGCATCCACGTCTATCGCTATCGCCGTCCCTGGTCGCTGGACGACATGGAGCTCGGCCTGGCGCCTCTGGTGCAGCGGATTCATGAGCGCGCAAGCCATGTCACGGCTGACTCACATCCGCTCGAAGGCCGCTAGCACGGCGTCTCCCATCTCGGCGGTGGAGACGGTTCGCGTGCCCTCGGAGGCGATATCGGCGGTTCTCAAGCCGTCGTCGAGCACCTTGCCCACCGCGTCCTCGATGCGCTGGGCAAGCGCCGGCTCATCCAGGGAGTAGCGTAGCATCATGGCCACCGAGAGGATGGTGGCGAGCGGGTTGGCGATGCCCTGACCGGCGATGTCCGGCGCGCTGCCGTGGCAGGGCTCGTACATGCCCTGACCGCTCTCGTTGAGGGAGGCGGAAGGCAGCATGCCGATGGAGCCGGTCAGCATGGCGGCGGCGTCCGAAAGGATATCGCCGAACATGTTGCCGGTGACCACGACGTCGAACTGCTTGGGGGCACGCACCAGCTGCATGGCGGCGTTGTCGACGTACATGTGGGAGAGCTCGACGTCCGGATACTCGGGTGCCAGGCGCTCCATCACCTCGCGCCACAGGATGGTGACCTCGAGCACGTTGGCCTTGTCGACGCTGCAGAGCTTCTTGCCGCGCTTCTGCGCCATCTCGAAGGCAACGCGTCCGATGCGCTCGATCTCGCTCTCGGAATAGACGTAGGTATTGAAGCCCACCCGCTCGCCGTCACGCTCCTCGATGCCGCGCGGCTGGCCGAAGTAGATGCCGCCGGTGAGCTCGCGCACGATCATGATATCGAGACCGGCGACCAGCTCGGGCTTGAGGCTCGAGGCGGAGGCGAGCTGGGGATAGGTAATGGCCGGGCGCAGGTTACCGAACAGGCCCAATTGCTTGCGCACGCCGAGCAGCCCCTTTTCCGGTCGCTTGCTGAGATCCTCGATCTTGTCCCACTTGGGGCCGCCCACGGCACCCAGCAGGATGCCGCGAGCCGCCTTGGCCTTCTCGAGGGTCTCGGCGGGCAAGGGCTCGCCGTGCGCGTCATAGGCGGCGCCGCCCAGCAGCCCCTCCTCCACCTCGACATCCAGGCCGCGGGCCTGGCAGGCGGCCAGGATGCGGCTAGCCTGGGCGGTGATCTCGGGGCCGATGCCGTCCCCCGGCAGTACCAGAATCTTCTGAGTCATTACTTGGTCCTTGTGCGACTACAGCCGGGTAACAAGGGCGCCGGGGGCAGGCCGAAGAGGAGGTCCTATGCCATGGATGGCATCGGTAGCGTACAGGGAAGTATTCACAGCGCCTCCTCGAAGGCCTGCCGCCGGATCAGCCCGCGGTCCCGGCGGCAAGGTTGTGAGAGGGTGTCAAGCCTGAGCGGAATCGCGGAACAGCCAGGGCCGCGCGGCGCGATGCTTCTCCTCGAATTCGCGGATGGCGTCTTCGTCCTTCAGTGTAAGCCCGATGTCATCCAGGCCTTCCAGCAGGCAGTGCTTGCGGAACTCGTCCACCTCGAACTCGAGGATCTCGCCGGAGGGCGTGATCACCCGCTGGTTCTCCAGGTCCACGTCGAGCCGGTAGCCCTCGTTCGCCTCGACCTCGGCGAAAAGGCGGTCCACGGTCTCCTCGGGCAGGGTCACCAGCAGCAGGCCGTTCTTGAAGGCGTTGTTGTAGAAGATGTCGGCAAAGCTCGGCGCGATCACCACGCGGAAGCCGAAGTCCTCCAGGGCCCAGGGCGCGTGCTCGCGCGAGCTGCCGCAACCGAAGTTGCGACGCGTCAGCAGCACGCTGGCGCCCTCATAGCGCGGCTGGTTGAGCACGAAGTCAGGGTTCTTCGGGCGCTGCGAGACATCCTGCCCGGGCTGACCCTCGTCGAGGTAGCGCAGCTCGTCGAAGAGGTTGACGCCGAAGCCGGTGCGCTTGATCGACTTCAAGAACTGCTTGGGAATGATCAGGTCGGTGTCGACGTTGGCCCGATCGAGCGGTGCGACGAGGCCTTCGGTGCGTTCGAACTTCTTCATGATTCAGGCCTCCTCTGCCTGGGCATCGTCATTGGCGGCAAGCTGCCTGACATCCACGAAGTGGCCAGCGATGGCCGCGGCCGCCGCCATCGCCGGGCTGACCAGGTGGGTGCGCCCACCGAAACCCTGTCGACCCTCGAAGTTGCGGTTGGAGGTGGAGGCGCAGTGCTCGCCGGCACCCAACTTGTCGGCATTCATGGCCAGGCACATGGAACAGCCCGGCTCGCGCCATTCGAAGCCCGCCTCGATGAACACCTTGTCGAGGCCCTCCGCCTCGGCCTGGCGCTTCACCAGGCCGGAGCCCGGCACCACCATGGCCAGCTTGATGGAATCGGCCACCTTCTTGCCGCGCGCCACCTTGGCCGCCT
This sequence comes from Halomonas sp. CKK8, assembly GCF_029625235.1. NCBI lineage: Bacteria > Pseudomonadati > Pseudomonadota > Gammaproteobacteria > Oceanospirillales > Halomonadaceae > Halomonas > Halomonas sp. CKK8. Next base: position 2,300,431 of record NZ_CP121193.1, read on the forward strand.
CGCGCAGGTCCTCGATGCGCGAGTTGGTGCAGGAGCCGATGAACACCTTGTCGAGGCGGATATCGGTGATCTTCTGCTTCGCTGCCAGCCCCATGTACTCGAGGGCACGGGTGTAGCCACGCTGCATGGTCTCGTCGCCGGCCTCGGCCGGATCCGGGACCTCTCCTGAGATGCCGGTGACCATCTCGGGACTGGTGCCCCAAGAGACCTGCGGCTCGATCTCGGCGGCATCCAAAGTCACCACCTTGTCGAAGGCGGCGTCGGCATCGGAGACCAGGTTGCGCCAATCGGCCACCGCGGCGTCCCACTGCTCGCCCGTCGGGGCGTAGTGACGGTCGCGCAGGTAGTCGATGGTGGTATCGTCCACGGCGATCAGCCCGACCCTTGCCCCCGCCTCGATGGCCATGTTGCAGACGGTCATCCGGCCTTCCATGGAAAGCTCGCGGATGGCGCTGCCGGCGAACTCGATGGCATAGCCGGTACCGCCGGCGGTGCCGATACGGCCGATGATCGCCAGCACGATGTCCTTGGCGGTGACGCCGGTACCGAGCTCGCCCTCGACGCGCACCTGCATGTTCTTCATCTTCTGGGCCAGCAGGCACTGGGTGGCGAGCACGTGCTCCACCTCGGAGGTGCCGATGCCGTGCGCCAGGGCCGCGAAGGCGCCGTGGGTGGCGGTATGGGAGTCGCCGCACACCACGGTCATCCCTGGCAAGGTCGCGCCCTGCTCCGGGCCCACCACGTGGACGATGCCCTGGCGCGGGTCGTTGATCTTGTACTCCTCGATGCCGAACTCGACGCAATTATCGTCGAGGGTCTGCACCTGGATCAGCGACACCGGGTCCTTGATGCCGGCGTTGCCCTCGGCGCGCTCCTTGAGCGTGGTGGGCACGTTATGGTCCGGGGTGGCCAGGTTGGCATCGATCCGCCACGGCCTGCGTCCCGCCAGGCGCAGCCCCTCGAAGGCCTGGGGCGAGGTCACCTCGTGGAGCAGCTGGCGGTCGATGTAGATCAGCGCGGTACCGTCACCACGCTCCTTGACGAGGTGCTGTGACCACAGCTTGTCGTAGAGTGTCTGGCCTGCCATATCGTTTCTCCCGGGCTCGAAGGCCCTTGATGTCATATCCGGTCTCGGAATTGCGCCACCACCGCGGCTTTACCGGGGGCAGACCTCCAAGGAGGCGCTGTGAATACTTCCCTGTACGCTACCGATGCCATCCCTGGCATAGGACCTCCTTTCCGGTCTGCCCCCTAAGCCGCTCGACCATGCAGCGACTATTGATCGTGCCTTTTGGCGCTTGGCCGCTTGGCCGCTTGGCCGCTTGGCCGCTTGGCCGCTTGGCCGCTTGGCCGCTTGGAAACAAGTTTCCCGCCCCTCGCCCATAAAATCAATTCATGTTATTTATGGATTGGATTCCTTTCAGGAATTCGAAAACCTCGCCACGGAGCCGCCCATGGATACGCAGAGCCTGCAGGCCTTTCTCGCCGTGGCCGATAGCGGGAGCTTCTCCCGAGCCGCCGAACAGCTGCACCTGACCCAACCGGCGGTCAGCAAGCGCATCGCCGTGCTGGAGGGCCAGATCGATGCCCGGCTATTCGACCGTATCGGCCGGCGCGTCAGCCTCACCGAAGCCGGTCGGGTACTGCTGCCCCGGGCGCGACAGATCCTGGTGATGGTCGACGACAGCCGCCGGGCGCTCGGCAACCTCGAGGGCAGCGTCGCCGGCAGCCTGACGCTGGCCACCAGCCATCATATCGGCCTGCACCGCCTGCCCCCGCTTCTCCAGGCCTATACCCGCGAGCACCCCGAGGTGCGGCTCGACCTGCACTTCCTAGATTCCGAGCAGGCCTACCAGGGGGTGCTGGAGGGCGAGCTGGAGATCGCCGTGGTAACGCTCGCCCCCCAGCCCGACCCGCAGCTTCGGGTGGTACCGGTATGGATCGACCGGCTGTGCTTCGTCTGTGGCCACGACCACCCTCTCGCCGGGCATGGTCGCCTCGCCCTCCAGGAGCTGTGCGCCTTCGACGCGGTACTGCCCGGTCCGTTGACCTTCACGCGTGGTCTGGTCGAGTCACGCTTCGCCTCGGCCGGGCTGGAGCTGCCAGTGGCGCTCTCCACCAACTACCTGGAGACGCTGAAGATGATGACCGCCATCGGCCTGGGCTGGAGCCTGCTGCCGGAGCGCCTGGTGGCCGGTGACCTGCACGAGCTGGACGTCGATCACCCGCCTATCCATCGTCCGCTGGGCTATCTGGTGCATCGCAGCCGTACCCTCTCCAATCCTGCCCGGGCCATGCTGGCCCAGCTCGACGCCGCCCGCGAGCCGGCGGCCAGGGCGTGGGGCTGACGCATCACGCCATCGCACTGCAACCTCACCGCCGCTTCGCGACGGATCGCGACGCAAGTCGAGGCGTCGAACCGTTCGCTCCCACAAGAACCCGAAGCGGGATCGGGACCGTGGGAGCGATCTTCAGATCCGGCTCGACGCCTCGACGATGGCGCCGACAGGCGCCCGAGACAACCCTACCGCCGCTTCGCGCCGGATCGCGAAGCAAAGCTTCGCTCCCACAAGAACCCGAAGCTGGATCAGGACTGTGGGAGCTACGGTTCGGCGCTCCGACTTCAGATCCGGTTCGACGCCTCGACGATGGCGCCGACAGGCGCCCAGGACAACCTCACGGCAAATTGTTTAGACTGCTTAGTATTTGCCAAAGGAACTCCATTCGTGTCAGACACCCCCGCGGCGCCCGTGATCCCCCGCCACGCCCTGGCCGGTGGCCTGCTCCTGGCCGGCCTGGTCCTGCAGGTCGCGCAGTTCACGAACCTGTTCCCGTTGCCGCATGCGGTGGGCTACTGCCTGTGGCTGGCCACGGCGCTGCTGTGGGTCGACATCCCCCGGCGCACCCGGCGCCAGGCGGGAATACTCGCCGCCCTTGGCCTGGGGCTGCTGGTGTTGGCGCGCACCTGGCACGGCGCCAGGATCGACTGGCCGGGCATCCTCGATGGCAATACCTACGTGGTCGCCATGCTGGTCGGGGTCAGCTTCATCGGCCTGATCGGCAACCTGCGTGGACGGTCGCGCCCCCCGGGCAAGGCCCTGACCGGCGCCCGCGGCATGCTGGGCACCTGGCTGGGCGTGCACCTGCTCGGCTCGATACTGAATCTCTCCACGGTGTTCATGGTCGGCGACCGCCTGGAACGCCGCGGCCCGCTCTCCACGCCGCAGCTTCTGGGGCTCAACCGTGGCCTCTCCAGCGCCGCGCTCTGGTCACCCTTCTTCGCCTCCATGGGGGTGGTGATGACCCTGGCGCCGGCGATGCACTACGCCACGATCCTCGCCTTCGGCCTGCCGCTGGCCCTGGTCTCGGGCATGCTGACGGTCGGCGAGCTGTCGCGTCGCTTCGAGCTGGCCGACACCGCCGGCTTCTCGCTCTCGCCGCGCAGCCTGCTGATGCCGGTGAGCATGGCGACCCTGGTAATGCTGTTCCATTACCTCGTCACGCCCAGGCTCTCCATCGTCAGCATCATCACCTTCCTGCTGCCAAGCGTGGCGCTGCTCTCCAACCTGCCCCGCGGAGCGCGCTGGACTCTGCGGCGGGTCCACCAGCACACCCTTACCCGGCTGCCGGCCATGCGCGGCGAGGTCTCGCTGTTCCTCTGTGCGGGGCTGCTGACCCAGGGGCTCTCGAGCTTCATCAGCGCCGCCACGGGCAGCACCTGGACGCTCTTTGCCCACTTCGGCCCCCTGGAGGCCGTCACCAGCTTCCTGGCCATCGTCATCAGTGCCGTGGCCGGCCTGCACCCCATCATCGGCGTCTCGGTGCTTGCCTCGATGCTCGACCTGGACGCCGGCCGGCAGACCCTGTTCGCCTTCGTGGCCCTGGCTTCCTGGGCGGTGGGCACCAGCGTCGGCCCCCTCTCCGGCATCAACCTCTCGCTGCAGGGGCGCTACGGCGTCAGCGGGACACAGATGATGCGCCAGAACCTCGGCTATGCCGCGATCATGACGCTGCTGGTGGTGGGGGCCATTGTGGTGATGGAAGCAAGCCTCTAGCGCTGGGGTGCCGACCTTGCTGGAGCAATCGCTCGCGTCGCGCAGCGACGGTGGGAGTCTCGGGCGCCTGGCGGCGCCATCGCGATCTGAAGTCGAGATTGTTGCCCGCTTAATCGCGACATGAATGTCGCTCCCACAATACCCTAACGGCACTGCGGCCCTGTGGGAGCGAAGCTTCGCTTCGCGATCCGCCGCGCAGCGGCGGTGGGGATTTGCCCCATCGCGGGGAGAGCCTACTCCTTCGGTGCGCGCACGAAGTAGCGATGGCCACACTGGTGACAGGGCTCGATGCGGGTCACGCCTTCCAGTTCGACGATGGCATCGCAGTGCACGCATGCCATGCGCCCGGGCACGGCCATCTCGCCGGCAACGTAGTCGGCGCGGGACGCCTCCAGGTCATCCTCGAGCCGCTCGCGCTCGATCACGCTGCGGTCAGCGATGGAGAGCAGCGACTCCACCACCTTGCGTGACAACATGGAGAGATCGATGCCCAGCCAGGTGGCCACGCTCTCGCCGCCGGCATTGAGGTAGCGACGCATCTCCTTGAGGTCGCGCTCGACCCAGGCGCGCAGCAGCGACAGTTCGTCCTTGGTGAACTCCTCCAGCTCGGCCTCGAACTCCACTGCCTCGTCGAGCTCCTGCTGCAGGTTCTCCCAGGTGAGCTCGTCGGCCCCCTCGCGCAGCCGGTCGAGCATGCGCTCGTAGCCCTCGCGAAGGCGGTGTTCGTGGTGCGGGTCCTTGTGTTCGCTCATGCTGCTCTCCTCGAATCGCGATTGGGGCGTGCGGGCCCGGCAGCCCTGCCCCGTAGCCGCCGGGCGCTGTGCTGGGGTATCCTAGCGGCCAGCCAGTAATGCCATTTAGACGACATCCCGCCGGAAATTCAATGGTTTCGCGCCGCCACGGCGCCAGATCTTGACGCCGGACAAGGGCCGCTGACATGCGCAGCGCCACGCCGCTGCGCTCGACTTTCAAGGTACCCGAAGAGAGCGATGGACGCACAGTACAAGCCCCACGAGACCGAACGCGACGCCCAGCAGTTCTGGGACGAGAACCAGTGCTTCAAGGCGGTGGAAGACGCCAGCCGCGAGAAGTTCTACTGCCTGTCGATGTTCCCCTACCCCAGCGGCAAGCTGCACATGGGGCATGTGCGCAACTACACCATCGGCGACGTGGTCTCCCGCTACCAGCGCATGCAGGGCAAGAACGTCATGCAGCCCATGGGCTGGGACGCCTTCGGCATGCCGGCGGAGAATGCCGCGATCCAGAACCGGGTACCGCCGGCCAAGTGGACCTACGACAACATCGACTACATGCGCCGCCAGCTCAAGGCCCTGGGCTTCGCCTACGACTGGAGCCGCGAGTTCGCCACCTGCGATGTCGACTACTACCGCTGGGAGCAGTGGTTTTTCACCAAGCTGGTGGAGAAGGGGCTGGTCTACAAGAAGATGTCCACCGTCAACTGGGACCCGGTGGACCAGACGGTGCTGGCCAACGAGCAGGTGATCGAGGGCCGCGGCTGGCGCTCGGGTGCCCTGGTGGAGCGCAAGGAGATCCCGCTGTGGTTCCTCAAGATCACCGACTACGCCGAGGAACTGCTGGCCGACCTGGAGCGCATCGACTGGCCCGAGCAGGTCAAGACCATGCAGCGCAACTGGATCGGCAAGTCGCGCGGCGTCGAACTCACCTTTGACGTCAAGCCCGCCGAGGGCTCCGGCCTCGAAGCCGTCGAGGGGCCGCTCGCGGTCTACACCACGCGCCCCGACACCCTGATGGGCGTCACCTACATGGCCGTGGCCGCCGACCATCCGCTGGCGAAGCAGGCCGCCGAGCGCAACACGGCGCTGGCCGACTTCTGCGCCGAGTGTGCCCGCGGTGGCACTTCGGAGGCCGAGCTGGCCACCCGCGAGAAGAAGGGCATGCCCACCGGCCACCTGGCCGTGCATCCCCTCACTGGCCGCGAGGTCCCAGTCTACGTGGCCAACTTCGTGCTCATGGAGTTCGGCACCGGGGCCGTCATGGCCGTGCCCGGCCACGACCAGCGCGACTGGGAGTTCGCCACCAAGTACGGGCTGCCCATCGAGGCAGTCATCGCCGACGAGAACGGCCAGGCGCCGGACCTCTCCCAGGGCGCCCATGACGACTACGGCGTGCTGATCAATTCCGGCGAGTTCGACGGCCTGGCCTTCGAGGCGGCGTTTGATGCCATCGCCAAGCGCCTCGAGGAACTCGGCCGCGGCGTGGTGAAGACCAATTTCCGCCTGCGCGACTGGGGCGTGGCTCGCCAGCGCTATTGGGGTGCGCCGATCCCGGTCAAGTACGGCCCCGACGACCAGACCGTGCCGCTCACCGACGAGGAGCTGCCGGTGGCCCTGCCCATGGAGGTCACCGTCGACGCCACCGGCTCGCCGCTCAAGCGCATGCCGGAATTCTATGACCTCGGCGACGGCTGGACGCGCGAGACCGACACCTTCGACACCTTCATGGAGTCCTCCTGGTACTTCGCGCGCTTCTGCTGCGCCGACAACATGGACGCGATGCTCGACGAGCGGGTCGACTACTGGCTGCCGGTGGACCTCTACATCGGCGGCATCGAGCACGCCATCCTGCACCTGCTCTACGCCCGCTTCTTCACCAAGCTGATGCGTGACCTGGGGCTGGTGAAGAGCGACGAGCCTTTCCAGCGCCTGCTCACCCAGGGGATGGTGATCGCCGAGACCTACTACCGCCCCACCGAGAACGGCGGCAAGGCCTGGTTCAACCCCGCCGATGTCGAGGTCAAGCGCGACGAGAAGGGACGTCCGGTCAGCGCCGTGCTGGCAAGCGACGGCCAGCCGGTGGAGATGGGCGGCATCGAGAAGATGTCCAAGTCCAAGAACAACGGCGTCGATCCGCAGTCCATGATCGACCGCTTCGGTGCCGACACCGTGCGGCTGTTCATGATGTTCGCCGCCCCGCCGGAGCAGTCCCTGGAGTGGTCCGACGCCGGCGTCGAGGGGGCCCATCGTTTCCTCAAGCGCCTGTGGCGCCTGGTCAGCGAGCACCTCGCGGCCGGCGAGCCCGGCACGCTCGACCTCGATGCCCTCGACGACACCCAGCGCGAGCTGCGTCGCAAGACCCACGAGACCATCAAGAAGGCCGGCGACGACATCGGCCGGCGCACCACCTTCAACACCGCCATCGCGGCCGTCATGGAGCTGACCAACGCCCTCTCGAAGTTCGAGGACACCTCGCCCCAGGGCCTGGCCGTGGCCCGCGAGGCAGTGGAAGCCTGCGTGCTGCTGCTTGCGCCGATCACGCCCCACGCCTGCCACACGCTGTGGCAGGCGCTGGGCCATGACGAGCCGGCGATCGATGCCCGCTGGCCACAGGTCGATGAATCTGCCCTGGCGCGGGACACCATCGAGCTGGTGGTGCAGGTCAATGGCAAGCTGCGCGCGCGCATCGAGGTCGAGGCCGCCGCGGAAAAAGCCGACATCGAGGCCCAGGCGCTGGCGGCCGAGAACGTGCAGCGCCACACCGATGGCAAGACGATCCGCAAGGTGATCGTGGTGCCCGGCAAGCTGGTCAATATCGTGGTGGGCTGAACGCCACACCCTGACACGGAGAGCCCCATGCAGCGCCGAACCCTACTGCAACTCGGCCTCGCCGCCGGCGCCGCCCTGGCGCTGGCCGGCTGCGGTTTTCGCCTGCGCGGCCTCGACCAGCCGGTAGTGGCCATCGATGCCCTGGCCCTGGAGGGTGCGGACAGCGACCTGGCCCGTCAGGTCGCCCGCCGCCTGGAGAGTGCCGGGACCCGCATCGATGAGCAAGCAGACCTTATGCTCAACCTGGGCCAGGAAAGCTTCCGTGAACGACGACTGAGCGTGCTCGACAGTGGGCCCCGCGATCTGGAGATGACGCTCGAGGTGCCCTTCTCGGTGCAGCGACGCGCCGACGGTGCCTACCTGCTCGACCAGCAGCGCCTGGAAGTCAGCGAGCGCCTGACGGTCAACGATGACGAGCTGCTGGCCCAGGATGACCTGCGCGAGGCCACGCGCGAGCGGCTGCGCGACCAGGCCGTGCGCCAGCTCATGGACCGCCTGCGCGCGTTGAATCCGCAGTGAAGGGGCTTTCGTGAAGGTATTGTCGTGAAGGTACTGTCGTGAAGATATTCGCCGACAAGCTCGAGGATGCGCTGGCCAGGAAGCTGCCCCCGGTGGTGATCGTATCCGGCGAGGAACCGCTGCAGCATATGGAAGCCTGCGACGCCGTTCGCGCCGCTGCTCGCCAGGCGGGGGTCGATGAGCGTGAGGTCCTGCACGTGGAGGCCAACTTCGCCTGGGGACGCCTCACCGAGGCGGCCGCCAGCCTCTCGCTGTTCGCCACGCGACGTCTCATCGAGGTGCGCCTGAGCAGTGGCAAGCCCGGTCAGGAAGGCGCCAAGGCCCTTCGCGACTACGCCGAGTCCCTCAAGGGCAGCGACGATGTCCTGCTGCTCTCCACCGGCAAGCTGGACTATCGCGAGCAGAAGAGCGCCTGGTTCAAGGCCCTGGACAAGCTCGGGCTCTTCGTCCCGGTCTGGCCGGTGGATCCCTCACGACTGGGCTTCTGGCTGCGCGACCGGGCCTCCCGTCACGGCCTCTCCCTGGACCTCGATGCCGCAAGACTTCTCGGCGAGCGCACCGAAGGCAACCTGCTCGCCGCCGACCAGGAGTTGCAGAAGCTGGCCCTGACGCTGCCGGCGGGCGCGCGGGTCGGCCCCCGGGAAGTGGCCGGCGGCGTGGAGGACAGCGCCCGCTATGACGTCTTCACCCTGATGGACGCCTGCCTCAAGGGCGAGCGGGCCCGGGTCACGCGGATCATGGCCGGCCTGCGCGGCGAGGGGGTCGAGGCGCCCATCGTGCTCTGGGCCCTGTCCCGGGAGCTTCGCATCCTGCTCTCCCTCCAGCAGCACCTCGACCAGGGCCAGAGCCTGGAGCATGCCTGCAAGGCCCAGAAGCCGCCGATCTTCGAGAAGCGCCGCCCCGCTTACCAGCAGGCCCTTGCCCGGCTGCCGCTCAAGCGACTGCACAAGCTACTGCTCTTCGCCCAGCGCCTGGACCTGGCGATCAAGGGGGGTAGCAGCGTGCCGTTGTGGGATGGCCTCCATGACCTGGCCCTGACCCTGGCCGGCGGTCGCGGCCTGCTCGCCGAACTGCCCTCCTCTTATCGGATAGGCTGAACTGGCACCACGAGTTTGTGGGGGCGATCTTTAGATCGCGATGGCGCCGCGAGGCGCCCAGGATACCCCCACCACCGCTTCGCGACGGATCGCAAAGCAAGCTTCGCTCCCACAAAAGATCGATGCCGGCGATATATTGTGGGAGCGACGGTTCGGCGTTCCGACTTCAGATCCGGTTCGACGCCTCGACGATGGCGCCGCAAGGCGCCCAGAACAACCCCACCGCCGCTTCACGCCGGATCGCGAAGCAAGCTTCGCTCCCACAAGGCTACCGTTCGCTCCCACAAGAGCAACTCCGCACGGTGCAGGGGTGATTCCCACAAGGGCATGAAATTTCACATCATTTCATCCTATACTGAGTGGGCATCGTTGTTTCGGCGGCCTGCAAGGAAGCAGGTACGCCGAAGCCTGGAGCCGGAAGCCCAACCCAAGAAGAAGGAACACCGACATGATGAAGAAGCTCTGCCGTTATCTCAGCCCGCTGCTGATCGCCGCCCTGGTGCTGGGCAGCCTGCCGGTGGCTGCCGCGCCGGCCAGTCCGGGCAGTGGCCTGGTCACCACCCAGGACGCCCTGAACGCCGAGCGTACCCAGGGGGATCGAGAGCGGATCCACGAGATCCTCGCCCGTGACGATGTCCAGGAGCAACTGGTCGCCCAGGGTGTCGATCCCGCCGAAGTGGAAGCCCGCGTGGCCGCCCTCTCCGATGCGGAAGCCGCCCAGATGGCCGATCAACTCGAGCAGCTGCCGGCTGGTGCCAGCGTGGTCGGTGCCCTGTTCGCCGTCTTCGTGATCCTGCTGGTCACCGATATCCTCGGCCTGACCAACGTCTTCCCCTTCACTCGTTGAGCACGACCCCGATGATGCACTGCCTTGATAGGCAGCTGCCCACCAGGAACGCCCGCCCCGCGGGCGTTCTTGCGTTGGTGCTGCTGCTCCTGATCCTGACGGGCTGCGCCTCTACGCCGCAGCTCGCCGAGAGCACCGAGCGCGAGCTGCCCCGCCGGGCGATGCTCGAGGACACGCCCTTCCATGGGCAGCGCGACTACCAGTGCGGTCCCGCCTCGCTTGCCATGGTGCTCAACGCCTCTGGCGTCCCCGTTGACGTCGACACCCTGATTCCCCAGGTCTTCCTCCCCGGACGCGAGGGCAGCGTGCAGCCCGAGATGCTGGGCACCGTGCGCCGCCACGGCCGCATCCCAATCCGGATTGACGGCAACCTCGACACCCTGCTCACCGAGATCGACGCCGGCCATCCGGTAGTCGTGATGCAGAACCTCTCCCTGCCCGCCTGGCCGGTGTGGCACTACGCCGTGGCCATCGGCTTCGACCTGGATGAGGAGACGCTGATCCTGCACAGCGGTATGGAGCCGGAACGCATCGAGTCCTTCAAGCGCTTCGATGCCACCTGGGCCCGCAGCGATCGCTGGGCCTTCGTCGCCCTGCCCCCGGGCGAGCTGCCTGCCGCTACTGACGCCCAGGCCGCGCTGGACGCCATCGCCGACTTCGAGCGCGTGCAGGGGGCTCAGGCGGCGCTGCCCGCCTGGGAAGCCTTCACGGCGCGCTACCCGGAAAGTGCCATGGGTCATTTCGCGCTGGGTAATGCCCGTTACACCTCGGGGGATCGACAGGCTGCCGTCGAGGCCTTCGAACAGGCCTTAGAGCAGGACCCCGAGCTTGCCGTCGCCTGGCTCAACCTGGGACTACTGCAGCGCGAGATGGGGAAAGGCGTGCAGGCCGAAAAGGCCCTGCAGCAAGCAGCCGCGCTTCCCGGTCCCTGGCAGCAGCAGGCCCGAGAAGCCCTGAACGCGCCATAGAGAGAGCGGCCGTTGCCGCTCGGTACTTGGGGATTATGGCCGTCGATGCAATCGACAGTAAGCGGGCAGAACCCGGTGAGAGACACACCGCGCAAGCGACACGCTGCCTTTTCGCATCGGCTGCTCATCACGGCAGTGGGGCCCTCCTCCCGGTCCGCAACACCCCATCGGAGTAGGGCCCCACCGCGTTCAGGGGTCTCTCGGCGTCCTGTCACACACCCTCTTTGCTGCTGAGGGAGTGGCAACGTCCGAGCCTTAGCTCCCCTGAAGCTGACGCTAGAACGGGCTCCATTCCCACCCCCAGTCTTGCGCTTTCGGCTTCATCTTCGGCTTGGGGTCAGTGAGCCACATCTGAGCCGGTAGAGGGGTCAGCAAGGACGTGCTGGCCTGTATCCCGATTGCCTTGTCGTCACTCGTCAAACGGGCCTGGGTCTGAATCTCGTTGATCATCGGCGACAACCGTAGCACTACAGCCTGTACCCCGGAGGTGAAGTCGCCCGCAGAGCCTGTGCCAAGCTGGACATCACCCATGGTGCCATGCCACTCCATTGCACTCATCGGGCTCTCGCTTTCGAAATCGATCCACGGTGTCCAGCTGGAGTTCTGGGACGGCGGCTGGCTGAGCCAGATACCGAAGCTAAGGCCACGATATACAATCTGCCCCTTCACCGTCTGGGCATCGCTTTGTGTGCGATTGCGCAACTCGAACTTGATCGATTTGGCTTTCAACAACTCTTTGGGGAGATCCATCGGCGACATGCCGAATAGCGTCTCTAGTGAATCATTATGCTGAAACTGGAGCCGCAACTGCCATTTGGTGAATTTATCCCCGCCAGGATCACGCACCGGCACTTGCGGACGCTTGATCACAGGCACCGGGGTAAAGGCTTCATACGCCACCACGACACTTCGCTCAGCCGGATCTTCCAACGGCCCCTCGGCATCGATCGGGTCAGTTTCCCCCACCCCGGTCACCTCGAGAATACGATGGTCCGGGATCCCGATAGTATCCACCAGGTGATCGCGAACCGATTGTGCCCTCTGCTCGGACAGGGCCTGGTTGCTGCTGGTGCTGCCGGTCTCGCTGGTGTGCCCCTCGATCAACCGGATCCGGCCCTCGTCGCCCAGATTGGGGGCCAGCTGGTTGCCTAGATAATCCTTGTGCGCTTGTGTCAGGTCGCTGGAGCCCACGCCAAAATCGGCCAGCAGGATCCTGCCACGCGCCCACTCTTCGCCGACCTCGACGTTGAGCTCTTTCACCGAGGGAAAATCACGGCTTGGCTGCGGGGTTTCATCGGCATTATGCAGGCGGGCCGAACTGCGCTGATACTGCTCTTCACTGATGGCACCCTTCGAGCGCGCATCATCGAGGTTTTGCTGATGATCGCGGTTTTGCACCGGATCCGATTGGCGATGGGCCTGGTTGGCCTGGTCTTCCGCCATCTGGCGCGCCTGTGCCAATCGCTGTTGCGCGGCCCGGCTGGCTTCTGCCTGATCCGCTGAGGAGGCATTCTGCGCATCCGACGCCGCCTGCTGTTCGGCCTGCCCCAGCAAGCTGGTCAGCGCCTGCAAGCTGGAACGTTGGGCCGCCCCGGATTCCTGCATGGCCCGACTGGCCAGCTGCCGGGCGGCATCGACGGTCTCGCTACCGAGCGACATATCACGGAATATGCCACCGGTGGACAAGGCATTGAGCATCGCGGACAGGCCGCTCGGGGCCGGCGCCGGCGGGGCGCTCTGGATATTGATCGAGGAGGCCGGCACGGAAGCGCCTTGCGGAACGATATCCCGCGCCCGGCTGCCGGGGGATACGCCGGAGATATCCGGGGCCGACCCCTGGCATTGCTGGGCAGGATCGATCATGCGATCGACATCGCGTACCTCGGTGGCATTGCATTTGGACAGCAGGGTCTCGGCGTAAACACCGCGTGTGGGCAGGCTGATCAGTTTTTGCGTCCGCATCTCGTCCAGTGTCAGGTAGGACGCGGCGGCAATGCTCTCCTCGGCTTGCAGGCGCTGACCCTGCACTTGAAGCGGGAACGCCACCAGATTGCCCATGACCCCCACGGCGCGATTCTCGATCAGCTGCAACAGGGGAACATTCTGTACGCCGTTACGGCCGTCATCATAGGGGTAACTGAAGTGTTCGAGGCGCAAGGCACGACGATCAGGATCCTCACCCAACCAAAGTGCGCGCAGATAGGCCATGCGATTGGATTTTATGTGCTGGGCCAATTCTTCGAGGGCACTGTAATCCTGGTAACGCCGCGTACGGGTCTGGATGATATCCGGACGCACGGGGTTGAGACTGTCGATCGCATAGGCAGGATTGTCGCCTTTCAGGGTTTCACTCAAGCCGACTTCATCAATCAGCTCGATGCTGCGCTGCCGGGGGAGTACGTCACTGGGATCCGTATGGGCGGTGACCCGCAGTCGTGTCATGGTGTATTTCTGCACCTCGGTGACACGCTCCTTGAACGGCGTATCATCGCTCCCGCCAAAGAATTCAGCTACCTCTCTCGCCACGTCTCCGACATTGTCAATGGTCTTGCCGACCCCGACCATTTCGGATTCCACGGCCTTCTTCGGTGAGAACAGGACCTCGATGCCCCTAATGGTAGCGATCGGAACCGGCTGTGAGGTAAACACACTAACCGCCGAGGCCTCACGCGAATCATCATGCTGCAGCGTAACGGTTTGCCCTTCACTGGTATGCACCAAGAGTGACACCCCCGCCCGCCACGGCTCACGCAACTCGACCGTCCAGCGTGACACGGTGATTTCAGGACGTGTCTCCTCGTAGATTTCCGGCGTATGCACCAGGCGGTACAAGGCATCGAGACCGGCTTGATATTGGGAAGGCACCAGCTCCCGCAGGCGATCAGAATAGCGGTCTATCCAACTTATCAGCGACGATTGTGCGAAACTCTGGACCCAGCTCAAGCCCCCCGTGGAGTTGTTGATTACCTGCCGCACGATCCTTTGGACATTCTGGCGGTTGATGGTATCGTCCGAATAGGTGCCATCGGGATCGACGTTGGTTCCTAACCAGTAATCCTTTACCGAGACCCCGCCGTCCTCAGCGACATTGACCTCATGCGAGGCGAACCCCGCTTCACGAACCAGAACATTCTCGACCTTATGGGTGTATCGAACCCAAGCATCATAGCCGATCATATCGGCATGCTCGGCGACTTCATTCGGCGTCGTCAGCGTTTCCAGACCACGTGCCATCGCTTCATCGACCGCGCGCATCATGTAGATTGAGCGTTCGATATTGGTCCCGTTATGATTGTTGTAAACCGTCAACCCCCAATGCGCGCTGGTCATCTTGCTGACCACCTCCGCACCGCTATCACTCAAGCGCACTTGCAATGTCCGCATCGCGGCCAACGGATCGAAACTGCTGAATCCGGGGATGTCACCCCAAAGCGATGTCGGCACTTCGTAGGGAATCAGTAGTACATCAACCTGATCCACCAGCTCGGTTTGCACATTATAATGCTCGAGCACTTGAAAGTACTCGACCGTCATCGCGTGATTGCGGTTGTGATTGCGCACGATACGCGTGCGAATATCCTCGGTTTCGGCCTGCTGACTCTGAGTTACCACCATCGAACGTTGCGAACGCACCCGCGTGCTGCGCTGCTCGACGCTATCCATCAGGCTCTGCAGGGTGTTCGCCGTGATCTCGCGGTGGCCACTACTGAAGCTGCTCGAACTGGCGGCACTACCTCCCAGGCTAAGCCCGACAGAACCCAGCACCCCCTTGGCAATGCCGGCCAGACCACCGGTGATACCACCGCCGCCTTGCACGCTGCTGCTGCTACCCCGCTGCACCTCATCGACCGTGCCCTCGACGATTTCCTCGATGGCGCGATCCCGATGCATGTCATGCTGGAGGCTTTCGCGCGCTCTCGCTCGCTCACTGCGACGAGCGCGCTCCTCTCTCGCCCATTCGATCATGGCGATCTTGGTCTCTTCACAAGGCGCCAATGCCAGCGAGTACAACAGCTGGCCCAAGCCATGTCCTACTCGGGTCCAGGATTGCTTGTAGACGTTAAGGCGGCCAAGGGTGGGCGAGGATGGCTGAGTGACACTCTTTTCGTTCGCCGTCGACCAGTCGTAGGATATCGGGCCGGTGATCGGCTGACGCTCCTGAACCATCTCTTCGAGTGCGACCCGCTGGCCCAACTCCGGCTCTCCCACTCGGACGATCTGGTTGAAGTAGAACTGACGTGTCTCGACGCTGGCCGTGAAATCCAGCGCACAATTGCCATCCTTGTTGATCACTTGTGGGCTGAACAGTTCTGGAGCATTCGCGACATCGGTCGTATCCGGTGGCGTGAGGAAAGTGCCACTTTCCAGTCGACCCTCAGGTATCCAGCGATCAATATTGTCAGCGACCGTGATCACTCTCCCCCGGCTCAGGTCACCGGTACCAACATCGAATACATGAGTGGCCTCATCCTGTGGCTGACCGTCGGCCGTCGGGGTAACCGCGATGCGGGTATCGTCAGTGGCCTCATCGAGCAGGTCAGTGCTGATATAGCCGGTGGGGCCGGCCGTAACGGTACGTTCGTTGACGGTCTCGTTCAATTGCATCACTCGCAACTGCATGCGCGCCCCTGCCTGCGGCTTCCCCGAGCCATCCTGAACGCGTAACCGGACCTTGCCAATGGAGCGAACCGCCTGCAGCTGACCGCCATCGTCGTAGCGGTAAGTCAACGGCTGCTCGTAATCGCGACGGTGTAATGCCAGGCGGGCATTGGGCGCGAAAGTCGACGGCCCTACCGCGCTCAGGTCGAGTTCATGAGGTTTGACGTGACGAGAGTTGGGATCATTGACCATTGGAGCCCCCGCGAAGATCTGGTGCTACGGTATGATGAGAAACTTGGTTATTGTCTGTTTAAATTCGCAAAACCTGCGAATTACTATGGAGTGTAGTACCTCACTCGCTTGCATCAACCAAGTCATCCCGCGGGAATCTATATATAAACGGGCACCATCACTTATCGATGATCTGGCGCTTTACTGCCCGCTGCTGCGACTCAGCGCCCAGGACAACCCCAGGCCATACTGTGGGAGCGACATTCATGTCGCGATGGCGCCGTCAGGCGCCCGGGGCAATGCCACCGCCGCTGCGCGCCGGATCGCGAAGCAAGTCGAGGCGTCGAACCGTTCGCTCCCACAGGGCCATATAGCTGGATCATGTTGTGGGAGCGATCTTTAGATCGCGATGGCGCCGTCAGGCGCCCGGGGCAATGCCACCGCCGCTGCGCACCGGATCGCGAAGCAAGTCGAGGCGTCGAACCGTTCGCTCCCACAGGGCCACATAGCTGGATCATGTTGTGGGAGCGACATTCATCGCCGCGAGGCGCCCAGGACACTCAGGCAGTTGCCTGAGAGGGCGGATATGGAGAGACTGGGGTGCATAATGCCGGCAAGGATCGCACGTCATGCCCTATGACATTGAATTGAAACGCGTCTATAGCCCAAGTGATGCCAGTGACGGCGCCCGTGTGCTGGTCGATCGTCTATGGCCCCGCGGCAAGGCCCGCGAAACCCTGGCGCTCACCGACTGGTACCGGGATGCCAGTCCTTCGCCTGCACTGCGCCGCCAGTATCATCTCGGCGAAATCAGCGAAGCGGTATTTGCCGCCCGCTATCGGGGAGAGCTCCGTGATGCACCGGATAACCTGATCCCGCTGATGCGATATGCTCGACGAGGCCGGCTGACACTGTTGACCGCCACCCGGAATATCCAGTCGTCGCATCTACCGATTCTCAGGGAAAGCGTGCTGCAGGCCCTACACGACGAAGATGTGGCAGACCTGGAGCCTGCCTCACCGCCCTGCTTCGCCCACCAACTGCACGATCAGGATCAGTTGTGAGCCGCGAGGGGCGCCTCCTCCATCAGTGCCGGTATGGCGCTACTGCCGCCGTGACGATCCACGCAAACCAAGCGATCACACTTGCCATAGGTGGCACCGCTGCGAATGGTTGCCCAGCTACTTTCAGGTTCCTCACCACGCAGCCAGGCAATCAGCGCGGAAGGCACCTTGGCGCCCGCCTCAGCGCTGAAGGGATATCCGCCACCGAATCGCGGATTCAATTCCAGTAGATAGACATGCTGGCCATCGAAGTAAACATCACAATCCAGATTCCCCCGATGGCGTAGGGTCCTACCGATGAGCCTCCCTACCGCTACCAGTTCTGGCATGAGCACGGCCATCGCGCGCTCCGTTTCCCCGGCACGCATCGACAACTTGCGCTTTACAAAGGTAGCGCGATAATTGCCAGCCAGGTCGTTGACGATATCCAACCCATACTCTTGCCCAGGAAGCATACTCTGTATCAGTATCCCATCGCCGGGAAAGCGTCCCTGGTGAAGCCCGAAATGACCGAGCTTTTTCATCAACAGCCGCCAGACCAATTCCAGGGTTTCGTGATCATCCACTCTCTCGACCCCCAATGAGGCCGTTCCCCAACGAGGCTTGACGATAAGGGGAAAACGTATCACGCCGTTATCAAGAGCTTGCCGCGCAGACGCTAGCGTCGAGTAACTTCGTGTCCCTCTCAGCCCCAGCCATGCGGCAAACCGCTCCGTGGCCAACTTGTCGGCTGCCAGGTCAATCACCTCTGGTGTGGAGACCAGCACCTCCGTGCCAATGCGGCTGAACAAGGATCGAGCCTGAGCCAGTATCGGCAACTCATGGTCATTAAGTGGCACGAGCAACTCGACATCCTGTTCCACGCAAAGGTTCAGTAGCGCCGGAAGGTAATTCCGATCCTGTACGGCGGGCAGGACGAATCCCTGATCCGCTTCCCTGAGCGCCACGGCATCAGGACTGCAATCCCCTGCCAGCAGCTTGCCTCGCCCACCCAAGGCCTCCCTGAAGTAGCCGATCAGATAGTTACGCCTTCCCGCACAGGTGAAGAGAATGTTCATGGTGACGCTCCAGGTAGGAATCCGGGTGAGAAGTGCAGTAACTCGCCAGAACATGCTCTGTATCATCCGCCCACTTCAGCACCTTGCCCTTGCGGTCAACCACCGCTGGAGCGGGCACAATGAACGGGGGGGTATAGTTCAGGGAGTAGGCCCCACGGTTCTCCACGACGATAAAGTCGCCCTCCTCGAGGTCGGCGATGAGCGATTCACCTATGACGTCATGCTCCATGCAGGTATGACCCACCAGTTGGAACAGTCGACGATGCAATTCCCGTTCAGGCCGACCCAGGACGGCATGGACAAGGGGCTGGATGCTCGAACCGGTGGGGTTCACGCTGTTGATGCTCGTATCCAATAACGCCTGCCACCCCCGGCGCCGCTGCCTGACCTCCATGACCCTGGCGACCAGGCACATGGTATTACCCACCATCGAAACCCCGGGTTCTACCACCAGCCGAGTGATGGGCGACGGGCGGTAGCGCAGAAAGGCGGCGCCAATCGCATCGGCATATTCATCCAGCGAAGCTACCGGGAAAGGGAACTGGGACTTGAGGAAGGCAGGCATCTCGCCCAAGAGCCCTCCCCCGATATTGATCGTATCGATCGGATGATGCGGCAGTAGGCTACGTGACAGTTCGCACAACTGGCGCACACGGTTAACATGGTCCTCGACACCCAGCGACCTGCAGGTAGCATGGCAATGCAGGGAGACAAGCTCCACTCCCTCGATGGTGCCGAGCTGCTCCAATGCGCGTTCCAACTCTTCAGTCTCTACCTCGAAACCGAACCGGCTGGAGAGTTGCGAAGAGGGAAAGCAGAGCCTGAGGCCCACAGGTAACCGTAGATAGTCACAAGACAAGGTGCGCAGAAAATCGATTTCCTTGAAAGAGTCCAGATGAATGATGCTGCCAGCATCGAGCGCCAGCCGCATATCAGACTCCCGTTTCAAGGGGCCATTGAAAATGATCCGCTCGCCCGGCAAGAACAGACTCGCCACCTCGTACTCGAAGCGTGACACCGCCTCTACTTGCCCCTGCATGCACGCCATGGCGCTGAGGATCGCCGGCATGTAATTGGCTTTCATCGCGTAGGCCACATCGGTCCCGGGCCAATAGGACCTGAGGCGATCCCGGAATGCCAGATAATTGTGACGAAACACCGCCTCATCGAATATATAGAAGGCTCCCCCTACGTCACGGGAAACACTCTCCAGGAAGCCATGCTCGAGCATAATGTCAGCCTTGGTTAGCGTGATAAAGTCGCTCGTCCGCTGGTCGATACCATTCATCCAGGCTGACCGGAACCCGTGAATTATAGCCCAGCACCTGGCGTGTCAGCGGTGAGAGTGTTTTGCCATACTCCTCGCCAAGCATACGGGCATAATCCATGGCAGGCTTCAAATAGGCGCGGCCATATCCCACCGTAAGCGCAACGCGAGGTCGCGTGCCTGGGATATGAGCCCCCTTATGCCACAGGGTAGAATTGAACAGGACCACGGAACCCGCTGGCCCCATGATACGCTCATGCAGACGTTCAAACTCCTCATCGCTGGGCATATCTGGCCGGTTATGCGACCCCGAAAGGACCAGTGTGCCATTCTCCTGAGTGAAATCGTCGCACATCACCAGCATGTTAAGCTTGAGCGGGTACCCGGGGATCAGCGTACGGACATCCCGATGCAACTTGTGCACATAAGTCGTTTGCCCGGGGAACCCACCTATGGGGGTCAGGGAATTGCAAATATAGGGCTCATCTCCGAAGAAGCGCGATATGTAGAGATGAAACAGGTGCATGTCGATGAAACGGTCAATGCTGTCACCCGCCCCAAGGCAGTGGTGAGCCGTGCCATCGCCGCTATCATTCACGCCATTGCGTATCTGATACCCTTTGCAGACCTCGATCCACCTCAGGCAATCTTTCCGCAACTCTCTGGTAAACGCCTGATCAAGGGCATTCTCCCAGACAACCCACCCTTTCTCGTTGATCTGTTTCTCGAACTCATGGGGGCTGGTCTGCATGTCCATCTCGCTCCCTCCTCAAATATCCTGATCCTGACGGTGTCATGTCGAAGAACACCTCAAGATACCGAGCGCTACCCCACCGAAAGCGCGGTCATTTCCAGCCGCATCGCATAATCCTTGCCATGCTGTCCAGCCATGAGAAACCCCTGAGACAGATAAAATTGAATCGCCTGGTCGTTGTCCTCGCGAACTCTCAATGCCAGGTATCGAAACCCCTTCTGCAGCGCTGATGCCGCCACCGACTCAAGGATGCCACGGGCCATACCGTTTCTCTGGACCTCGGGGGCCACCAGAAACAGGGCAATAAAAGCTTCATCGAGCGTAGGATCATAGGTATAAAATGCGCAAAACCCACAGCACTTTCCCTCGACTTCCAGTACTGCCAGCTCTGCTTTCCCCTCGAGCTTTTCGATATACTCATCAATATCAACCCCATCAAGAAGCTTTCCATCCTGACGGGCCTGCTCGGCATGGGCCAGCTTTCTCAGGGCTGGAGCGTAATCCGGCACTTCGTGCTGGGCCAGCACTCTGACACGCCACTTCTTTGGCTTGAAATGACGTTTATTATTCATGCTTTCGCCATACAAAAGATCCGGGATCGATAACTCGGCCATTGACGAACCTCCTGCTGTGCAACAAATTTATTTTGTTTTTCGATACCAATTGTTACATTTTAGCCGGAAGATTACCGCCGGATATCCGCCCTACCTAGCAATAAACCCTGAGCATTAAGCCCATGCAGAAAAAAACATTTATATTAATATTTGGCTAATGAAAAATATGCTCCCTGAATGCTTATGCAAGTACTACCTCGCCAAGCATCAGACGCATGCCGAGTCGCGCCATCTGTCCAGCTCTGGCAGGGGTCACCTCAGGCCTCCCCCCCCCTTGGTGCCCATGCCACCGGCCGGGAACGCGCTGCCAGATCTCGCCCGACACCAGGCTCCAGGCTCCAGACACAAGGCACCAGGAAGCAAGCAGCTCACCGCCCTGATCAACGCGCTGCGGTTATTCTATGAATCCAGGAACGAAGGGACGGTTAGAGGAGACGATGGGTATAAATAGCTGGAGGAAATAGCCGGTGGAAATAGCTGGAGGAGCTCGCTGGAGGAGATAGTGAGAAGCCGCGCGCAAGCGCACACGCGGCCCGCAAGCATGCACGCGGTTATCGGAGAGGCCGCTTGTCTCGCTTAGTGAAACCGATGACCGCGCGGCGCCATCACCTCGCGAATCGACAGCCCCTGCATCCAGGCCAGTCGCACCGCCTCGGCGTGACTCTCCTTGTCGGCCAGCTTGTGAATCACCAGGCGCCTTGGGAGGAAGCACAGCTCCACGCCAGCCCATGCGACCAGGAAGGCCGCCAGGGGCCACCACCAGCGCCAGTCGCCAATGGCCAGCATGTCACCCAGGTAGAGCGCGGGTGGCGTCAGCGCCAGGCCCCACCAGGCCTGGTGAAGACCCATGAAGCGGTTGGCCCGTAACATCGTATGACGAATATCACGAGGGGAGCGGGCCACCTGAGGTATGGTATTATTCATCTTGTTCATCGCTACACCGCTTCGTCTTTTTCAGTCTCAACAATGAGTTACATCAATAGCCGCATCCCATTGCTGTCAGGGTCATGGACTGGCCTAGAGGATTTGATATCTGACCCGGTTGACGCATAAGCTTCACAGGAAATAAGCATCGTGAGGCATTAGATTGAATAGCGGCATCCAAATACACGATGTAACATAGTTACAGAGTTTAACATCTCGGCCATTTCGTCAAGCTCGACTTGGATCTGGCCACTGCAGGCATCACCACGGAGGGATCTCGGCATGCGCAAGAAACCGCTCGCAGTCTTCATCGCCACGGCCATGCTGGCGTCGCCACTGGCCCTGGCTCAGCAACAGTCCAACACCGAGGATGAAGCCGGCGGCGCCCTGCTGGAAGAAGGCGCCGGAGGCGCAGGCGCTGCGGGGAGCGGCGGCGCAGGCGGCGCAGGCGGCGCGGCCGGCATCAGCGGGGGGGCGGCCGGCAGTGGCGCGGCCGGCATGTCCACGGCCGGTATTGCGGGCACCGTGCTGGGTACCGCGGCGGGTATCGGCATTCTTGCCGGCGTCATGTCGAGCGACAGCAGCTCATCCGGGGTGAACCCCGGCGACAGCTCCGACGACGATCCCACCTCGCCCGGTGATCCGGATGACGACGATTCGGATCAGGACGACGATTCCGATGGCGATCAGGATGACGGCGACGATTCGGACGACGGCGACGATTCGGACGACGGCGACGATTCGGACGACGACGATTCGGACGATGACTCCGATGACGACGACGACGGCACCACGGGGACGACCGGCACCACCGGCACTACCGGAACGACCGGCACCACGGGGACGACTGGCACCACAGGTACCATCTGATGGGCGCCGGCGTACGGCACTGGCAGGGCCCGCTGTTGGTGGCCCTGTTCGCACTACCCATCGCCGGCTGCAGTCAGTTCGGCTCTACGCTCGCCGGCCGTACCCTGCAGGATGCCCTGGGGGATGGCGAGGCAACCCATCGCGAACGAGCGCGTGAGCTCCCCTTCGCCTCACTAGTGGCCGAAATGGAGGGCAACCGTTCGTTGCTGGTGCTGGCCTACCACAACGGCGAGGCCGGCGGCGATACCACCCTGTGGCAGGCACGGGACCGGGCCACCCTGACGCTTGATCAGGGGTGGCCGGCCAGCACCGCAGGCTTCACGTCCAACCTGCTGTCGCTGAATTACGCCAGCCCTCCCCAGGAAGGCAG
Source organism: Halomonas sp. CKK8 (assembly GCF_029625235.1). Taxonomy (NCBI): domain Bacteria; kingdom Pseudomonadati; phylum Pseudomonadota; class Gammaproteobacteria; order Oceanospirillales; family Halomonadaceae; genus Halomonas; species Halomonas sp. CKK8. The sequence continues at coordinate 2,323,252 of NZ_CP121193.1, forward strand.
CCACTACCGCGTTCGCGCCCATTGGGAGGACGCCGAAGGGTTCGACCACCTGGCCATCGGCCAAGCCACCCTGGAGTGTCACGCGCCGGCCCCGCTGGAGCTGCCGCTGATCGAGCTGGAGCTGGAGCGCTGCGACGAGCGGGTGGAGTGGCAGGACGCCGGCACCAGCCATAACACCCTGTGGCGCCACCCCGTCAGCAAGCGGATCTGGGCGGGCGAACTCGAGCCCTGGCCCGATGCGCAGACAATCGAATGGCAGGTGGCTCGCCCCTGGTGGGAAAGCTGATACCCCCCACCTGACCAGGCCAACGGGACAAGGAGTCCGCCAAGGATGATTCCCCGCATTTCTTCCTTCACTGGCTTGCGGCCAGCTCGCCTGCTGCTGCTCGGCCTGGCCATGCTGCCCCTCTCGAGCCAGGCCGAAACCACGCTGCGCGATGCCTGGCTCGAGCAGCCTGCCCTCCCCGCTGCCGGATATGCCTTTCATCAACGCGCGGAGGACGTCGACCGCCACCGCCAGCAGGGCCGTGAACTGCACGCCGAGCTGGGACTGGCCGCTCGCCATGCCGCCGAGCGCGGCGAACTGCCCTGGGCTCATGCTTTTACGCGCTGGGAGCAGCAGATTGCCGCCTATCGCCAGGCCCCGGAGCACGCCCGCACCCCGGGGCGCATCGATATTACCGCCCTGGTCGCCGCGCCGCGTCACAACCCGTCGCTCGCTAGCCTGGCCCATTTCGGCGGCTGCGAGCCACCGAGCTGGGTGGAGGTCTGGCATATCGGCGGGGTGACTCGCCTCACGCACCAGGCAGGCATGACGGTCGCCCAGGCCCTGGATAGCGCCTCCCAAGGGCGCGCACAGCGTCAGGTCGATAGCGCCTGGCGCATCTCTCCGCTGGGCCGGGTCAGCGAAGTCGGCATCGCCGCCTGGAACCAGGAGCCCGTCGAGGTCACCCCCGGCAGTCGCATCGTGCAGCGCCTGCCCGAGTCGTTCACGGCAGACGACGCCCTGGGAAGCGCCGAGTGGATCGACGCCAGCCTGCCCCGCTACCTTGCCACACGCCTGCCGGGTGACCGCTGCACGCTTCACGCCATTCCCCACGCCACCGACGAATCATCACCGTGATGCCCTTTACAGCCCTGAACTCGCACTCCCTCATCGGGCGGCAAGCCCTGATCGGCGCCCTGCTCGCTGCCGGCCACTTCGTCCTCCCCCTGGCCACCCCCGCCTGGGGGCTGGATGGCGCCCCGGGGCTTGGCACCTCGCAGAGCGACTTCGGCGGCGTGGGCCTGATGCAGACCCCCACCGCGCGCATGGCCCCGGCCGGTGAGCTCTCCTTCTCGCTCAGCCGTACCGAGCCCTTCCAACGCTACAACCTCAGCCTGCAGCCGCTGGACTGGTTCGAGTTCACCCTGCGCTACGTGGAGATCGAGGATCGCCTCTACGGCCAGGCCATCGCCGGCGACCGGGACTACCTCGACAAGGGCATGGATGCCAAGTTCCGGCTCAAGCAGGAGAGCCGCTATTGGCCGGAGATCGCCGTGGGCCTGCGCGATGCCGGCGGCACCTCGCTGTTCGGCGGCGAGTACCTGGTCGCCAGCAAGCGCTGGCATGATATCGACGTCAGCCTCGGGCTTGGCTGGGGCTACCTGGGCGGGCGTGGCGACATCGACTCCCCCCTCGGCTGGCTCGACGAGCGCTTCGATGACCGCCCCGGTCGCGCGGGGGGCGACCAGGGCGGGGAATTTGCACTGAACCAGCTGTTTCGCGGCCCGGCAGCCGTCTTCGCCGGCGTGGAGTACCAGACCCCCTGGGAGCCCCTCACCCTGCAGCTGGAATATGAAGGCAACGACTACGAGAATGAACCCGCCGGTTCACCGGTCACCAGCGACTCCCCCTTCAACGTCGGGGCACGCTATCGGCTTACCGACAGCCTCACCCTGGGGCTGGGCTGGCAGCGCGGCAACACCGCCATGGCCAGCATCGGCTTTGCCACCAACCTCGCCGAGCTGCGCCAGGTCAAGCGCGACGCCCCGCCGGTGGAACTCAACGAGCCCGGCACGCCGCCCGAAGGGGACTGGCTCGCGGCGCATCGCCAGCTGCGCAACAACGCCGGCCTGCGTGCCCTGCGCATCGTCGACCAGGACGATGAACTGGTGATCGAAGGGGAAGCAACCCGCTTCCGTTCACTGGCCAAGACGGCAGGACGCGCCAATCGCATCCTCCACAACCACGCCGATGCCGACGTCGAGGCGTTCCGCTACCGCTGGTACTCCCAGGGCCTCTACCTGCGCGACGACGTGCATCCACGGGAGGCCTTCGTGGATGCCGCGGCCTCCAGCGAGCAAGAGTCGCTATATCGCCACAGCCTCTATAGCCAGGCGGCCACCGGCCCCGCCCGGGGCGGCAGGACCCTGGTGGAGACCGACCCCGAGCGCTGGGCCTATCGCTTCTCCCCGGGCCTGAACCAGAACCTCGGCGGGCCCGACGGCTACCTGTACCAGGTGCAGCTGCGCGCCAGCGGTGAGTACTTCACCGATGCCAACGGCTGGTTCTCCGGCGAGCTCGGCTGGACCGTGCTCGACAACCTCGACGACTACGACTACATCGCCGACTCCGACCTCCCGCGGGTGCGCACCTACATCGGTGACTACCTCGACGAGGGCGAACTGGGCCTCACCAAGCTGCAGTACACCCGCACCGCGCGCCTGGACGACAACTGGTTCGCCATGGGCTACGGCGGGCTGCTGGAGATGATGTATGCCGGCGCGGGGGGCGAGCTGCTCTATCGCCCCTTCAACAGCCCGGTGGCGGTCGGCCTGGACCTCAACTACGTCAAGCAGCGGGCCTTCGACCAGCGCTTCGACCTGCGCGACTACGAGACCTGGACGGGGCACCTGAGCACCTACGTGCAGACCGGCATCGAGGACGTGCTCGCCCAGGTCAGCGTCGGCCGCTATCTCGCCGGGGACTATGGCGGCACGCTCGACCTCTCGCGGGAGTTCGACTCCGGCGCCATCGTCGGCGCTTGGGCCACCTTCACCGACGCCGGCGACGACTATGGCGAAGGCAGCTTCGACAAGGGCATCTACGTCTCCCTACCGCTGGACGCCTTCTTCACCACCTCCACCCGGGGTCACATGGGCATCGGCTTCTCACCGCTGACCCGTGATGGCGGCGCGCGCCTCGACCGGCGCCACCGGCTCTACGACATCACCCAGGACCGCCAGTTGCACCGTCTCTGGGAGGAGTCCGACCAGGCCTGGCGCTGATAACGCACCGCGCCCGGCGCCGCCCCCCAAGGGAGGCCACGCCGGGCGCGGTGGGGTTCGGGTCGCGATCAGTGGCTCGCCGGTACCTTCATGGAGTCACCGCGCCCCACGGCAAAGTAGAGCAGGCCCGCCCGCTTCACCGCCTGGGGATCGTAGAGGTTGCGGCCATCCACGATCACCGGCGTGGCCAGGTTGCCCTTCAGCCAGTCGAAGTCCACGGTGCGAAACTCCTTCCACTCCGTGCAGATCACCAGCGCATCAGCGCCCTTCACCGCCTGGATGCGGTCGGCCACCAGGGTCAGGTCATCGCGCTCGCCATACAGGCGGCGACACTCCCGCATTGCCTCGGGATCGAAGGCCTGTACCCGCCCCCCGGCATTCCAGACCGCCTCCATCAGCACGCGACTGGGGGCATCGCGCATGTCGTCGGTATTGGGCTTGAAGGAGAGCCCCCACAGGGCGATGGTCTTGCCGGCCAGGTCGCCATCGAAGGCCTGGGAAAGCTTGGTGAAGAGATTCTGCTTCTGGCGCTGGTTCACCGCCTCCACGGCAGTCAGCAGTTCGGCATGATAGTCCACGTCCGACGCCGAGCGCGCCAGCGCCTGCACGTCCTTGGGGAAGCAGGAACCGCCGTAGCCACAGCCCGGATAGATGAACTGGTAGCCAATGCGCGGGTCGCTGCCGATGCCGTGGCGCACCTGCTCCACGTCCGCACCCAGCCGCTCGGCCAGGTTGGCAATCTCGTTCATGAAGCTGATCTTGGTGGCCAGCATGGCGTTCGCCGCGTACTTGGTCAGCTCGGCGGCGCGCACGTCCATGAACATCAGCTTTTCATGGAGGCGGTTGTAGGGGGCATAGCACTCGCGCATCAGCTCCTTGACGCGCTCCGAATCGGTACCGATGACGATCCGCGCGCCGAAGGTGAAGTCCTCGATGGCCGCGCCTTCCTTGAGAAACTCCGGGTTGGAGCAGACATCGAACCCCAGCGTCTCGCCGCGGTGCGCGAGCGCCTCGCCGACGGTCTCTTTCACGCGGTCGGCGGTGCCCACCGGCACGGTGGACTTGTCCACGATCACCTTGTACTCCTGCATGTGCTGACCGATGGTCTTGGCCACTGCCAGCACGTACTGCAGGTCGGCGCTGCCGTCCTCATCCGGGGGCGTGCCCACGGCGATGAACTGCAGGGTACCGAACGCCACCGCCTCGGCGGCATCGGTGGTGAAGCGCAGCCGGCCCGAGGCCACGTTGTCCCGGACCATGCTCTCGAGCCCCGGCTCATAGATCGGGATCTCGCCATCGCGCAGCCGAGCGATCTTGTTGGCGTCCACATCCATGCACATCACGTCATGGCCCACATCGGCCAGGCAGGTCCCAGTCACCAGACCCACATAGCCTGTACCAAAAATCGTGATCTTCATTCCTTGCCTCCGGATTCATCCCGTTCCAAATCAAACAAACGGCCACGTCTTATGCGCTGGCCTCGACATTCGTTCTCGCGCCTCGGCCCTTGCTTCTTGACCGGGCCCTTGTGGGAGCGAACGGTTCGACGCCTCGACTTCGCTTCGCGATCCGCCGCGTAGCGGCGGTGGGGTTCTCCCGGGCGCCTCCCGGCGCCATCGCGATATAAATATCGCTCCCACAATCCCAATCCAGCACCGGGCAACTGTGGGAGCGAAGCTCTGCTTCGCGATCCGGCGCGTAGCGGCGGTCGGATTCTCCCGGGCGCCTCCCGGCGCCATCGCGATATAAATATCGCTCCCACAAGTGAATCACGGCACTGAGGCCTTGTGGGAGCGAAGCTCTGCTTCGCGATCCGCCGCGAAGCGGCGGTTGGGTTCTCCCGGGCGCCTCCCGGCGCCATCGTCGAGGCGTCGAACCGGATCTGAAGTCGGAGCGCCGAACCGTCGCTCCCACAGGTAGCTTCCCCTCACCCCTTACCCCTCGGCCCTTACTCCTCGGCCCTTGCCCCTTCCCCAATGTTACCAAATGTGTCTTCAGCAGCACCCAGCATGCCACCGTCAACCCCAGGTAGCCGCTCAATCCTCTCACATCCCTCAACATGGATTGGGTCAGCCCGAAATAGACGAAGGCGAAGCAGATCATTAACCCCGAGAGGGCCAGGGTCCTGGTCTGGGCATCGCGGCTGCCCCGCAGGTGCCGGGCGAATAGCCAGGCCGGCACGCCGTAGAGCGCCAGCAGGGTCAGAACGCCCAGGATACCGCGCCGCGCTGCGGTATCCACCAGGTCGCTGTGCAGCTGGTCATACTCGCTCACGCTCGGATGAATCAACCCGCGCTCGACCATGCCATCCCGGGCGGCCTGCAGCCGCCCTTCTCCCCAGCCTAGCCAGGGTTTGTCCAGAAACAGCCGACCCCCCGCATACCACATGTCCAGCCGCAGGCCCACCGAGCTGCTGCTGTCACCCTCCCGGTACTGCTCGATGTCATTCATCGCGCGCTCGAGGCGCTGGGTCACGCCATAATTGGTGATGGCCGTCATCGCCACCAGGCCAGCCAGCAGCAGCCACACCCCCGCGGCGACCCATAGCATCCGCCGGCGCGGGAAGACGCCACGAAAGCCTCGGAAGCCCATCCAGGCCAGCAGCGGCAGGGCCACCCAGCCACCGCGGGTTCCCGAGAGGAAGGAAGCCGCAAGGCCGCCCACGGCGGCCAGGCCCAGCAACGGCGTCAGCCATGGCAAGGGGCGGTGCGGCCGCGCCATCCGACCCAGCATGGCCACCAGCGCCAGCACCCCCAGCAACAGGGCGAGGTTGCCAAAGGGAATGGCGTTCATGTCGTTGTCGGCGCGATAGGCACCCAGCACGAAGCGCTCGTACACGGCGATGCCCCCGGCCCCGAGCGCCCCCACCACCAGCCCCAGCCACCAGCCAATGCGTGAAGGCGGATGATACCGCCACCACACCAGCAGCCCCGCCGCCAACAGCGGCCATAGCGGCACCAGCCAGCTCTTGCCGTGCTGAGCCACCGGCCACACGCCGGTGCGCAGCACATCCAGGCACCACAGGCCGGCAAAGGCCAGCAGCACCAGCAGCCAGAGGCGATCTTCGGCGTCCAGCACCGCCGGGATGGCACCCACCGGCCTGCGGCGCAGCAGCAGGCCCGTCAGGGCCAGCAGACCAGCGGCCAGGGGAATCGCCGCATAGGCCCAGGGCAGCAGGATCAACAGGGCCACGAAGGCTCCGACCAGCAGGGTATTGGCCGTGCGCCAGGCATCGGCTGCCTGGCCCGGCATGGCATGCCAGGTCATCGCCAGGCTGGCCCCTCGTCGCGGTTCAGTATCGGGGATCCCCCTTCCAGAGATTGCCCATCCAGAGATCATAGGCCCGGCTGGTGAAGACCCCAAAGCCCGACTCATGGGCGAAGGTCATCTCGCCGAAGAAGATCCGGCCCTGGAGGTTGTAGAGATCCACCCGCACATAGGAGAAGGGCTCGGCCAAGGTCTTGGCGATCTCCAGCATGGTGGCGTAGTTCTCGGGGCGCTCGATGCGAGGGAAGACCGCGGGGTATTTCACCGAGAAGGGCAGCCACTCCAGTTCCTCGGTGAAATAGGAGCGGCTGTGATTGGTGAACCTGTCGAAGTCCACGTGCAGGATCACCACCGGTGGCTGCCCCTCCCCCTGCTGAAAGACATGAAACTTGTAATCCAGTGCGGCCTCGCCCGGCTTCACCGGCAGCTTGCGCTCCACCAACAGGCGGGGCGCAATATCGCTATACCAGGGCTCGCGCTTGGTCGAGCCGTAGTCCTTGCTGAGCTGAGCGGTCACCGTGTCGCACGCCTCGCGAAGCTGCGCATCGCTGGCGTCGCGATCGAGGATGAACACCGCCCCGGAATTATGGTTCGCCTTGACCACCGCGGAACCATGTTCCTCGATCAACTGCCTGAGCTGCTCGGGCGCCAGCGACTCGCCCACGTAGAGGTTGTCGATGACGATCTCATCCCCCAGCTTCTCCGCCACGTACTCCTTCACCCTCACCTTATCGGAACACAGCGCAAAGAGGTCCGAGGCGTAGTGGCGCTTGCGGAAGTTGATCTTCTCGTTATAGGTGCTGGGCTGCTTGAAGTTGGGCAGGTAGTGCAGCCGCGAGATGAACTTGATGTGGTCCTGGACCCCCGCGGGCAGGAGGTCGTAGAGCTTTCTGGGCACTGTCGTCATGCGGGCCTTTCCCTGGTCGCGTCGATCCGCGTTGTTCAATGTGGTGCGAGGCAACGCCTCAACCGAGGCGTCACCTCGACCCCATGCCGCCCAGCCCATGCCGACCTTCACGCCTTGCGCCTTTCAGGCTTTGCTTTGCCAGTCATACGACGCTTTGGCTGTCATGCAACCCACTGGCTGGCATGCAACGCACTGGCTGGGGCTGAAGGCCGGCTACGGCTTCGGATACAGGATGTAACACAAGGCTAATCGTTACATTTTTTAACGCAAGCGCTACGCCATCCTATATGGGCTCAAGTCTGGCATGAAACTCCTGGTACTACACCAAACCAGGCCCATGGCATGGACGGGCTCGATGGCTACTGCAGGCGTTCGGCCAGCAGCGCCTGGGCCTCCTCGATCAGTGCCTGAAGGTGCTCGGGGCCGCGGAAGCTCTCGGCGTAGACCTTGTAGAGCGGCTCGGTGCCGCTGGGCCGCGCCGCGAACCAGCCACTGGCGGTTTCCACCTTCACCCCGCCGATGGCCGCCTGGTTGCCCGGCGCCGTGACCATCACCCGCGCTACCGCATCGCCCGCCAGGCTATCGATAGCCAGCCGCTCCGGCGTCAGCCCCTTGAAGGCCTGTTGCTGCTCGCGGCTGCAAGGCGTATCCACGCGCCGATAGTGGGGGTCGCCGTGGCGCTCGGTCAGCTCCCGGTAATAGTCACCGGGGCGCTTGCCGGTCACCGCCAGGATCTCCGCGGCCAGCAGGCAGAGCAGAATGCCGTCCTTGTCGGTGGACCAGGCGCGGCCATCGAAGGTCAGGAAGCTGGCCCCGGCGCTTTCCTCGCCCCCGAAGGCCAGCCAGCCCTGGTGAAGGCCCGCCACGAACCACTTGAAGCCCACCGGCACCTCGTAGAGCTCGCGCCCCCTGGCCGCCACCACCCGATCGATGATCGAGGAGGAGACCAGCGTCTTGCCGACCTTGAGCGACGCCGCCCAGCCCGGGCGATGGGTCATCAGGTAGTCGATGGCCACCGCCAGGTAGTGGTTGGGGTTCATCAGCCCCGAGGCATCGACGATGCCATGGCGATCGGCATCCGGGTCGTTACCGAAGGCCAGGTCGAAGTCCTCCTTCATGGCCAGCAGGTTGGCCATGGCGGCCGAACTGGAGCAGTCCATGCGGATCTTGCCGTCATGGTCCGGCGGCATGAAGGCAAAGCTCTCGTCGATCGCGGCGTTCACCACCTTGAGGTCCAGCCCGTAGCGCTCGGCAATGGCCTGCCATACTGGCAGGGCCGTACCGCCCATGGGATCGGCCGCCAGGCGCAGGCTGGCGCCGGCGATGGCCGTCATGTCCACCACCTCGCCCAGCGCCGCCACGTACTCGCCCACGAAATCATGGCGATGCGCGCGGGCCAACGCCTCCTCCAGCGGGAGGGTGGCGATGGCCGTCACCCCTTCGGCCAGATAGCGGTTGGCACGCCGCTCGATCTCGCCGGTAATCTCGCCCTCGGCCGGCCCCCCATGGGGCGGGTTGTACTTGATACCGCCATCCTCCGGCGGATTATGCGAGGGCGTGATGATCAGGCCATCGGCCGAGTCGGCAGCGCCCTCCGCGTTGTGCCCCAGGATGGCGCGGCTGATCAACGGCGTGGCAGTCAACTCCCCGTCGCGCTCGATATGCACCGCCACGCCGTTGGCCACCAGCACCCGCAGGGCGCACTCCCAGGCCGGGCGGGAGAGCGCATGGCTGTCGCGCCCCAGGAACAGCGGCCCGGCGATCCCGGCCTCACGGCGATAGTCCACCACCGCCTGGGTGATCGCCAGGATATGGTCGTGATTGAACGAACCGTCCTGCGACCGGCCGCGATGGCCGGAAGTCCCGAAGCTCACGGCCTGGCCCGGCTGGGAAGCATCGGGGTGAATGTCATGAAATGCCTGCAATACCGTTTGCATGATCTGGCCTCCTTGCAATCTCTCACAGCGGGGCGCCAGCTTAACGCGGTTAGGGGCTTCTCGCACCGGCGACGGAGTCATTCAGGGCATGCCCATTGTGGGAGCGCAATTTATTGCGCGATCCGCCACGTAGCGGCGGTGAGGTTGTTCTGGGCATGCTCCCTGTGGGAGCGAAGCTTGCTTCGCGATCCGCCGCGAAGCGGCGGTGGGGTTCTCCTGAGCGCCTCGCGCCGCCATCGCAGCATCAAGGCCCCTCCCCGCACAACCTCCTGAATGATGGCAAAGCGACGCCTTGTTTCCTCAGAACGGGAAGATCACCGGCGTCAGCGCTAGCACACTGACCGAATAGGTCAGGCTGACCGGCAGGCCGACCCGCAGGAAGTCCCCCATGCGGTAACGCCCGGGGGAGTAGACCATCAGGTGAGTCTGGTAGCCATAGGGGATGAGAAAGCAGGCGCTTGCACCGTAGGCCACGGCCATGATGAAGGGCATGGGGTCGACACCGAAGGCCTGGGCGGTGGTCCAGGCCACCGGGAACGCCAGTGCAGCGGCGGCGTTGTTGGTCACCGTCTCCGTGAGCAGCAGCGTCAGGACATAGCAGCCGATGAAGGCCGCGTAGACGCCGTGGCCACTGAACAGCGCCTGCATACCAGCGGCGAGCAGGTCGGCGGCCCCGGAGGTCTCAAGCCCCTGGGCGATGGCCAGGGCCGAGCCGATGATGACCCATAGCTCGAAGGGAAAGCGGCGACGCAGCTCGGCCGGGCTGAGTATGCGGCTGGCCAACAGCCCTGCCATCAGCAGCAGCAGGCCATGGAAAAGCGGCAGCAACTCGGCCGCAGCCAAGCCGATCACGCTGACAAAGCCGGCCAGGGTGAGCACGCTTTCGAACCGGTTGAGCTGCGGGCGCTTGAAGCTACCGCTGAGCAGGTGGAAGTTGCGATCGAGGTTGCGGTGCTGGCGAAAGTCGCTGCCCACGGCCATCAGCAGGCAGTCGCCCGTCCGCAGCGGGATCTGCCCCAGCTGCCCCTCCAGGCGCTTTCCGCCGCGGCGGATGCCCACCACGCCGGCATTGAACATGCTGCGAAAGTCCACTTCCTGCAGGGTCTTACCGGCGAGCTCCGACTCATGAGAGATCACCACCTCCACCAGGTTGGTGGCCAGCAGGTCGTCGGCCTGGTGGCCGAACAGCTTGAGCCCCGGAAACCGCTGCAGCGCCTGGACCTTGCTCACCTCACCGGTGAACACCAGGGTATCGCGCTCCTGCAGGATTTCTTCCGGCCCCACGGGGCTGATCAACCGCCCCTCTCGCTCGAGCTCCAGCAGATAAAGCCCCTCCAGGCTGCGCAGGCCATTGGCTTCGATGCTACGGCCAATCAGTTCGGAGCCGGGTTGCAGATCGGCGGCCAGAAAATAGGCAAGCTTGTCGGCGGTTTCCTCGGGCCTGTGGTGCGGCAGGGACTGCGCTCGCCACAGCAGCACGCCGAAGGTCAGCAGCGCCACCGGAATCCCCACCAGGCTGAACTGGAACATGCCCAGTTCGACCCCGGCGCTGCTCAGGGCAAAGGAGTTCACCACCAGATTGGTGGAGGTGCCCACCAGGGTGGTCATGCCACCCAGTATCGAGGCATAGGAGAGCGGGATCAGTAGCCGCGAGGGGGCGATACGCTTCTGCCGCGAGATAGCCCCGAGGAAGGCGGCGACCACGGCGGTGTTGTTGAGAAAGGCGGACAGCACAGCACTGGTGCCCATCAGGCGGGCCGTGGCGCTCTCGGGCCGACCGCGCAATAGGCGATGAGAAAGCCAATCCAGCAGCGGAGTGCGCTCCAGCGCCAGCGACACCAGCAGCAGCAGCATGAGGGTGGCCAGCGCCGGATTGGAATACTGGCGCAGCAGTGTGGCGGTATCCACCAGGCCGAACAGCAGGTAGGCCCCGGCCAGACTGACGAAGGCGATGGCCGGGCGCACCCAGCCGCTGATCAGCAGAATCAGCAGGCCAGCAATGGAGATCAGTACCGCCCAGGTCATCATGGTCGCTCGTCCTTGAGGGGTCCGGGTTGGAATTCACGGCTTGTGGGATTCTACTGGGGCTTTTATGATGATGTCGAATTACCGGTTATACAGTTTCGCATTGTTCTATATTTTTTCTTTCTAGTCAGCTAGTTGGTGCAATATTGAGCACTAAACATTTATCGCCCGAAGTGCTGAACGAACGCCGCCTTGAGGCCGTTCGACTGCGTCTAGATGGCCATACCGTTGCGGAGGTAGCCAGGCGGACCGGGCTCTCCGCGCCCACGGTATCGGCGGCCTGGAAGGCCTTCCGGGAAGGCGGCTGGGAGGCCGTGCCGGTGCGTCAGCGTGGACGGCGGCCGGGCCAGGCGACAGCACTGGGCGAACGGGAGCAAGACGTGCTGTGGCAACGGCTGGCTGAGCAGCCCCCGCGCGCCCGCCCCGGATGGAGCAGCCACGATCTGGCGGATGCCCTGGCGGCCGAGACCCAGCGCGAGGTCTCGCCGCGGGCCATCGAACACTGGCTGGAGGCACAGGATCTCAAGCCGCTCCCGCTGGCCCTGGATGGCCTGGCGCGCCGCCGCTCCACCGGGGGCCGGTGGTTTCGCCAGCAGGTGCAACCGGTGCTCGACCAGGTCCAGAAGGCCGGCGGCACGATCTGGGAGGGCGGCGTGCGCGCAGCGGCACCGGCAATGGCGGCCAAAGGCGCACCCCGCCGCTATCAGCTCTACCTGCACGGCAAGCGGGGCGCGCTCTACACCCGCTGCCTGCCGGCGCCGCCCAAGGCCGAGGACTACCTGGCGATATTCGACCGGCTCGCTGCCGAAGGCCCCGTCGCCCTGCTCTTTCACGGCGCTTTCTTTCAAGCCAGCCCGGAAATTCAGCGGTGGCTTGAACAGAATCCGCAAATGCATCTCATGACGGTGCCCGCCGATGTGCTGTAGCTGGAAGCTGGAAGGCCCGGGCTTCGCCCGGAGCTGGAAGCTGGAAGCTCGAAGCTCGAAGAAAACCCCACGGCCTCTGGTTCAGGGGTTATGCCGCGAAGCGGCATCCTTCCAGCTTCCAGGCGCGAAGCGCCGCTCTTCAAGCTTCAAGCTTCGTTACCAGCTTCAAGCTTCTAGCTTTTCAACCAAGGACTGAGACCCCATGACCTCATTGACCCATCTGCAACGGCTCGAGGCCGAGAGCATCCAGATCATGCGCGAGGTGGTCTCGGAGACCGAGAACCCGGTGATGCTCTACTCCGTCGGCAAGGACAGCGCGGTGATGCTGCACCTGGCGCGCAAGGCCTTCGCGCCCTCCCCGCCCCCCTTCCCGCTATTGCACGTGGATACGCGATGGAAATTCCGCGCCATGTACGAGTTCCGCGACCGCATGGCCGAGGAGGCCGGTATGGACCTGCTGGTGCACATCAACCCCGAGGGCATCGAGAAGGACATCAACCCCTTCACCCATGGCTCGGCCATCCATACCGACGTGATGAAGACCGAAGGCCTCAAGCAGGCAATGGACAAGTACGGCTTCGACGCCGCCTTCGGCGGGGCGCGTCGTGACGAAGAGAAATCCCGCGCCAAGGAGCGGGTGTTCTCCTTCCGCACCGCGCAGCACCGCTGGGACCCGAAGAACCAGCGCCCGGAGCTGTGGAAGCTCTACAACACCCGCAAGCACAAGGGCGAGTCGATCCGTGTCTTCCCGCTCTCCAACTGGACCGAGCTGGATATCTGGCAGTACATCTACCTGCAGAATATTCCCATCGTGCCCCTCTACTACTCTGCCGAGCGCCCGGTGGTCGAGCGCGACGGCACCTTGATCATGGTCGACGACGAGCGCATGCCGCTGGAGCCCGGCGAGGTACCGATGCTGCGCAAGGTGCGCTTCCGCACCCTGGGCTGCTACCCGCTGACCGGCGCCATCGAATCCGAGGCCGACACCCTGCCAGCGATCATCCAGGAGATGCTGCTGACCAACACCTCCGAGCGCCAGGGCCGGGTGATCGACCATGACAGCGCCGCGTCGATGGAGAAGAAAAAACAGGAAGGTTACTTCTAACGCGCCGTAGGCGCGTTAGAAAGCTGGAAGCTGGAAGAGCGGCGCTTCGCGCCTGGAAGCTGGAAGAAAACCCCCGTGGCTCTTGGCCTACTCTTGAGGAATGGTCAGGGAATGGAGGAACTGGGGATGGATTTCGAGAAGCTTCAGGTGTGGAAGCGGTCGGCCAGGCTGTCGGCAGAGCTCTATAAGGCCATGCGGGATCTTCGAGACTTCGGTTTCAAGGATCAAATAACGCGCTCCGGGCTTTCGGTACCCAGCAATATCGCTGAGGGCATGACTCGAGGAACTCCAAAAGACAAACGGCATTTCTTGCTGATTGCCAAGGGGTCATGCGCCGAGCTGAGAACTCAGATCTATATCGGTATCGACATTGGCTACGTCGACAAGGCCTGTGGGAACCGATGGATACAGGAAACACGGGAGATTGCCGCCATGCTCTCCGGGCTCATCGGCAAGCTCACCAACGAATGAATCTGCTGCGCGGTTTGGGTTGGAGGTTCTTCCAGCTTCAAGCTTCCAGCTTCAAGCTATAGGGTTACTCATGGCACACTCATCCGACATGATCGCCGAGGATATCGCGGGCTACCTCAAGTCCCACGAGCACAAGGGGCTGCTTCGCTTCATCACCTGCGGCAGCGTGGACGACGGCAAGAGCACGCTGATCGGGCGCCTGCTGTTCGAGTCCAAGCTGCTGTTCGAGGATCAGCTGGCCGCCATCGAGGCCGACTCGAAGAAATACGGCACCCAGGGCACCGAGATGGACTTCGCGCTACTGGTCGATGGCCTGGCCGCCGAGCGCGAGCAGGGCATCACCATCGACGTGGCCTACCGCTTCTTCTCCACCGACAAGCGCAAGTTCATCGTCGCCGATACACCGGGGCACGAGCAGTACACCCGCAACATGGTAACCGGCGCCTCCAATGCCGACGCTGCCATCCTGATGGTCGATGCCCGTCACGGTATCCTCACCCAGACCCGCCGCCACAGCTTCCTGATGTCGCTGATCGGCATGCGCCAGGTGGTGGTGGCGATCAACAAGATGGACCTGGTGGACTACTCGAAGGCGCGCTTCGAGGAGATCGTCGAGGAGTACCGGGCCTTCGCCAAGCAGCTGGGACTCGAGTCGATCACCTTCATCCCCATGTCGGCGCTCAAGGGCGACAACGTCATCGAGCATGGCCACCACATGCCCTGGTACCACGGCCCCACGCTGATGGCCTACCTGGAGACGGTAGAGGTCGACGACCAGCGCCTGCAGCGCGACCCCTTCCGCCTGCCCGTGCAGTGGGTCAACCGCCCCAACCTGGATTTCCGCGGCTTCACCGGCATGGTGACCAGCGGCACGGTCAAGCCCGGCGACGCCATTCGCGTTCAGCCCTCCGGCAAGACCAGCACGGTGTCGCGGATCTACACCTTCGACGGCGACCTGGACGAAGCCGTGGCCGGGCAGTCGATCACCCTGCTGCTGGACGACGAGATCGATATCTCCCGCGGCGACATCATCTCCGGTGTCGAGAAGCCGAGCCAGACCGCCGACCAGTTCGAGACCACCCTGGTGTGGATGCACGAGCAGCCGCTGCTCCCCGGGCGCCCCTACCTGATGAAGCTGGGCACCCAGTCCGTCTCGGCCACCGTCACCGACATCAAGTACCAGGTGAACGTCAACACCCTGGAGCACGCCGCAGCCAAGCAGCTGGACTTGAACGGCATCGGCATCTGTACGCTGAGCCTCAACAAGCCCGTCGCCTTCGACCCGTACCAGGAGAGCCAGGACACCGGCGGCTTCATCCTCATCGACCGCATGACCAACAACACGGTCGGCGCCGGCATGCTCCACTTCGCCCTGCGGCGCAGCCAGAACATCCACATGCAGCACGTGGATATCGACAAGCAGGCACGCGCCCTCTCCAAGGCCCAGCAGCCCGCGGTGCTGTGGTTCACCGGCCTCTCCGGCGCCGGCAAGTCGACCATCGCCAACCTGGTGGAGAAGAAGCTGCACGCCGCCGGCCAGCACACCTACCTGCTGGATGGCGACAACGTGCGCCATGGCCTCAACCGCGACCTGGGCTTCACCGACGCCGATCGCGTCGAGAACATCCGCCGCGTGGGCGAGATGGCCAAGCTGATGGTCGATGCCGGGCTGATCGTGCTGACCGCCTTCATCTCGCCGTTCCGCAGCGAGCGTCAGCTGGCCCGCGACCTGGTGGAAGAGAACGAGTTCATCGAGGTCTTCATCGACACCCCGCTGGACGTGGCCGAAGAGCGCGACCCCAAGGGGCTCTATCGCAAGGCACGCCGCGGCGAGCTGAAGAACTTCACCGGCATCGACTCCACTTATGAAGCCCCGGAGAACCCGGACCTGCACATCAAGACCCAGCAGATGAGCAGCGACGAGGCCGCCGATGCCATCATCGAACTGCTGCGGGAACGCCAACTTATAAGCTGAAAGCTTGAAGCTTGAAGCTGGAAGACCCGGGCTCCGCCCGGAGCTGTAAGCCATAAGCTGGAAGCTGGAAGAACCCCCCACACCCTGAGGTTGGGGGGGTATGCCGCGAAGCGGCATTCTTCCAGCTTCCAGGCGCGCAGCGCCGCTCTTCCAGCTTCCAGCTTGCCCCCAATCTTCGTAGAGGAAGGTAATAGATGGACCTTGCAACACTCCTGGATAGAATCCACAACATTGCGTTAGACGCCGGCCAGGCCATCATGGCCGTTTACGCCCGGGACTTCTCCATCGAGGAGAAGGAGGACAAGAGCCCGCTGACCGAGGCCGACAAGGCCGCCCATGACGTCATCGACAAGGAGCTCAACGCCCTGCCGGGGGGCATTCCAGTGCTCTCCGAGGAGAACACCGACGGCTTCGCCGGGGCGGATGCCGAGGGCCGCTACTGGCTGGTGGACCCGCTGGACGGCACCAAGGAGTTCATCAAGCGCAACGGCGAGTTCACGGTGAATATTGCGCTGGTCGAGCATGGCAAACCGGTGCTCGGCGTGGTCGTCGCCCCGGCACTGGAGGTCTCCTATCTCGCCGCCGAGGGCGTGGGTGCCTTCAAGGTGGCGTGGGGTGAAGGCAAGAGCGGCGAGCGCCAGCCGATCCAGGTCGCCGGCAAACCCGCCGAAGGCGCCACCTGGCGCGTGGTGGGCAGCCGCTCCCACCCCAGTCCGGACCTGGCCGAGTGGCTGGAGCAGCTCGGCCCGCACGACATGGTGCCCATGGGCAGCTCGCTCAAGCTCTGCCTGGTCGCCGAGGGCGCAGCGGACGTCTATACCCGCCTTGGCCCCACCTGCCTCTGGGATACCGGTGCCGCCCAGGCGGTGGTCGAGCAGGCGGGCGGCCGGGTAGAAACCCTGGCAGGCCAGCCCCTGAACTATTCCCACCCCCAGGAACACATCAACCCCTACTTCGTGGTCTGGGGCTCGCCAGCCTGAGCCAGAAACAAACAGCCCGGCACATGGCCGGGCTGCTGTTATTGCATCTTGTTTGGCTTCTGGCGAGTTCCTCGAGTCTCGTACGGGTCCCTTCGGGGCCATCGTCGAGACGTCGATCCCTGCGCTACGTACAAGACTCCCTTCAGGTCCATCGCGCTGCAAGCAGCGCTCCCACGAAGAGCCCCTCCCTAATTGCTCCTTGGCTTTTGGCTCTCGGCCCTTGCTCCACTCGGCCCTTTCTCCTCGGCCTTCGGCCCTGCTTTGCCTCGGCCCTCACCCCTCACTGCTCAAAGCTGACCGCCAGCTGTCCCAGCCGTTCATACACCGCGCGCTCGGTCTTGTGCAGCTGGGTCGCCGAGGGCACCCAGTAGGAGAAGCTGTCAGGGCGTGTGCGCCCGGCCAGGTAGTGGGTAGGCGCCGCCAGGGGCTGCAGCCCGGCACTGCGAAAGTGCTGCATGGCCCGCGGCATATGCGAGGCCGAGGTGACCAGCACCACGCGCGCCCCCTCGCCCAGGGCCTCGTGCACGGCCCGGGCCTCGCGCCCCGTATCGCTGGCGCGCTCCATGATGATCAGGCGCTCCTGTACGTCCCCGAGCTCCAGCGCGGCCTGGGCATACACCTGCTCCTGCTCCGCCCCACCTGCCGCGGTACGGGAACTCGGCACGACCAGTGGCAGCTCGGGCTTTTGCCGCCACAGGCGCACCCCCTCCATCAGGCGAATCGCGGAGCTGTCACTCAGCTTGCCGGTCGAGGTCCAGGGCACGTCCGGGACCCAGCCGCCACCCAGCACCACGATGCCGGCCAGCGGCGGGTCCTCCGGCAGCGCCTGCAGGGCGGGATATCGCCCCTCCAGCGGGGCCAGCAAGCGGTCGGCGACCGGCGACCAGCTCGCCAGGAAGAGCAGCACCAGGCCCAGGGCCGCCGCGCCCAGGCCCAGGCGGCGCGCGCCACGCCAGGCCAGTAGCCACCCCAGCGCCAGCAGTATAAGGGTGACCGGCAGCGGCATCGCCAGCTGGGCCACCAGGGTCTTCAAGAGGTCATACATGGCAAGCCCCCGGCCTCATGCGCCCGTCACCATCTCGTTCTTGTAGATCGGCCGCTTGCCGGAGGGCTGGGGAGGAATATCGTCGCAAAACACCACTTTGATGGCGGCCTGGTGCCCCAGCACCTGTGTCAGGCCATCGATGATCTCCTGGATGACAGCATCGGCGATGTCCTGCCTGCCGGCCTTGAGCCGCACCTCGTACTGCCCGGCGCCCGTCTGGGCGAACTGGTACTGGTACACCGGGCCTTGTTGCAAAAGGGGCTTATAGATGTAGGGGCCCAGCATCAGCGGCGATACGGAATTGCCGGCAACGGAGACGATCTGCTCCGACACGCGCCCCACCACCTCCCTGAGGGTCAACAGCTGCCCCTCCCGGTAGCAAGCGGCCGTGGCCAGGTCACCGGTGTCGTAGCGGATGATCGGTATCAGGTCGTTGCCAATATCAGTCACCACCACCCTGCCCTGCTCGCCTTCCGCGACCGGCCTCGAGGTGGTCGGGTCCACCACCTCGACATAGACCCCGAACTTGTTGACGTAATACTCCCCCCCGAACGCCGCTTGCTGGGCCATCAATCCCACTTCCTCATTGCTGTAACGGTCGACGAACGCACAGCCAAAGGCCTGGTGGATCACATCGCGCTTGACGGGCTCAAGGGGCTCGGAAATGGAAATCAGCGAGCGGACCTGCAGGCCCTCCTTCTCCGACGGGTGCTGCTCCAGGTAGAGCGCCACTTCGTACATGACGCTCGGGTAGCCCATCAGCACCTTGATCTTCTTGTCCCTGAGCGCCTCGACGAACTCGCGGATCCTGGGCGCCGAAATATCTCCCGGGAGAAAGATGTGCTCATTGCGCAGGTACTTCATGAGCGGCGAGCGGCTTTTGGCCCGAATCAGGAAAAAGGGATCCCCCAGCTGATACCCCGCCGCCTCGTTGAAGTAGGTGAACGTCGCGGTGCGCATCAGGCCGCGCTGCTTGGAGTAGGGAACCCGCAGCGGCTCGCCGGAGGAGCCGCCGGTATAGGCCCAGCCATGGACATCGCCAGGCGAGACCTTCTCTGTCCAGCGCCGGATAGCCGCCTTGTCCATCAGCGGATTGTGCTCGAGCACGGGGTCAAAGCCCCACCGCCTGGCATACGCCTCGAGCTCGGCACGCGCGAAGGGCAGGTGCTGGCGGTTTCTGTCACTGGCGGCCCGGTAATACCGACCCAGCTCGCCCTTGTTGACAAGATCAAAGCCGCGATACAGAAGACGGGGCAGCAGTGCGTTGGCCATGGTGAACACTTAATCTCGTGGAGCAGCGTTTATTTGTGACAACATGTAACGCAACCATGCCATACCGGCGCCATCGAGGCAGTCTGACTTTTCTGGTGCCAGGTCCGCCGCAATGTTCGAGTCATCTCATTCTGGCGCGAAGGAGGCGACGTTCACTTGTGTGAGCACTCTTCTGGGAGCGCAATTCATTGCGCGAATGGCGCCGTCAGGCGTCCTAAGCTGAGTGCCCTTAGCCGGGAAGGCCTCCGGCCTTCTTTCGCGATCTGAAGTCGGAGCGCCGAACCGTCGCTCCCACAGCAGAGCGGTCCATGCCCTTTGCTGAAGAACAACATCACCCCAGTTTGCGAAGAACCCCATTCATTGCGCGATTGGCATCGACAGACGCCCTGGGCTCAGTGGCTATTGCCGGGCAGGGCTCCGGCCTCTGGCTGAATGCGCGCGTCCGCCTTCCCGCGTTGGCGCATCGCGGCCCGCTGGAAGACGGCCACCTGGGCCGCGGCGGTCAGCAGCACCATGAAGGCGAGCGGGCCGGGGAAGCGAGTGGGCATGGCCAGCAGGCTCATCACCATCACCGCCACGCCGCAGCTGAGCAGCCCCAGCGCCCAGGCCGAGTGCCAGGCGTGGCGCCAGGCCATCCACACGATGGCATGGAAGGGTATCGCCACCGCCGCCGCGAAGCCCACCAGCCCCGCCAAGCCCAGGCCTGCCGCCACACTGGCCAGCAGCGAGTGATAGGCCCGGTAGCCGGCCACCAGTTCCCCCTCGGCGGGTACCAGCCGGCCCGAGCCCAGCAGCCACTGCCCCTCCCAGCCCTGCAATGCCAGCTGCCACAGGGTAACGCGCTCGACCATGCCGGGGTGCAGCGCCTGGGCCAGGCGCGGCTGGTCGTTGAGCAGCAGGCCCAGGGCCTGCAGCGGCTGCACCAGCAGCTGGACCAGGGTCTCGCCCTCGCGCAACAGCAGCTGGTGGCTGAGCACGCCCGCCACCAGCACACCCACCACCAGGCCCACGCCCGTCCGGCCCAGCCGGTAGCCCTGATGGCGGCCGAGCAGCGGGGTTGCCACGGCGAAGGTCGCGAGCCCTGCCAGGGCCGCCAGCCACGCCGTGGTATAACCGGTAGCCATCAGGATCACCATGCCGGGCACGGCAAACAGCAGGCCCAGCGTAACCTGGTAGGCCGGGCGCCACCCCGTGCCCAGCCGCTGCAACCCGGAGAACAACAAGCTGAACGCCGCCATCAGCCCCACACTTGCCAGAAACCCGGTCTGCGCCGGCGCGCCCCACACCCAGGGGTCGCGCACCGCGCGCGCCGTAAGACTCGGCCAGTCGACGTGCAACATGAAAGCCACGCCGCCCCCCACCAGTAGGGTGAGCACCAGCCACGGCCAGTGCAGCCGGAACTGGGCCAGCCACCAGGCGATGGGCAGGCTGGCCAGCCCGGTGATGGTCAGCAGCACCCAACCATTGGCATCGCCTGCCCCCAACCCGCCGGCTGCCAGCAGGCGCAGCACGATGAAGGCACTCAGCCCCAGGCTGACCCAGAACAGCGGCAGGCGCACGGCGTCACGCCAGAAGGCGGGATAGGCCGCCATGCCCGAGGCCACCGCCAGGGCCGCCCCGGCCAGGGTCAGGCGGATCTCCAGCGCGAGGCTTGCGGCCATGAGGTAGAGGCCAGCCAGCGCCAGCGCGCGGCGCCAGCCCCCGACCCGATCCGTTCGCCGCAGGCGCACCATGGGCACGGCCGGCTGGTGCAGGCGCGAGCCCAGAGTGGCAGCATGCAGGCGCCGCAGCGCCTTGCTGGTGCGCCAGGCACGGCGCACGAACAGGCTGTGGGCGACCACCACCACGGCCAGACCCACCAGCAGCAGGATATCCGGCACGCCCACCAGCGAGAAGAGCACCCCGACCCCGCCCAGGCCGATCACGCAGAGCATCAGGATCAGGGTGGTCTGCCCCGGGGTGAACCCGGCGCGCAGGAAGATATGGTGCAGGTGGTTGCGATCCGCGGCCAGCGGGCTGCGCCCCTTGCGGATGCGCCGGACCATCAGGCTCAGGGTATCCATCACCGGCAGCGCCAGCAGCCAGCCATAGGCCACCGGGCTGACCACCGCCCGCTCGCTCTGCGAAAGCTCCACCACGAACCAGGCGATGGCGAAACCCAGCGCCATGCTGCCGGCATCGCCCATGAACACGCTGGCCTTACTCCGCCAGGGGTGGCGCAGGTTGAAGAGCAGAAAGCCGGTCACCGCTGCGGCCAGGGTCACGATCACCGCCAGCAGGCTCAACTGGCTCTGCACCGAGGCCACGAAGGCCAGCCAGCCCAGCACGGCCAGGGTACTCCCGCCGGCCAGGCCATCCACGCCATCCATCATGTTGATGGCGTTGATCAGCCCCGCCACGGCGACGATGCTTACCGGCACCGCCAGCCAGCCCAGAGACACCTCCCCAACGCCGGGGAAGGTACCGAGGTGATTCAGCACCCGCTGGCCCCACAGCACCATCAGCGCCGCCACCAGCAGCTGCACGCCCAGCTTGACGGTACTGCGCATGTCGCGGGCATCATCGATCACCCCGCAGGCCACCAGCAGCACCAGGCCCACATAGAGCGGCAACAGCTCCCCCACCGGCACCGGCTGCAGCGGCTGCACCAGCAGGAAGCCGATGAACACCCCCAGGCCACCGGTGAGCGGCACGATGCCCTGGTGCTGCTTGCGCCCACCCGGCACATCGGCCAGCCCCCAGGCGGTGGCCGGCCGCCGCAGCAGCAGGATAGACGCGCTGGAAAGCACCAGTGCCAGTACAGGAAGCACAGGAGTCATCATCATGAGCGAGGCTCGAGGTGAGAGGTTTCAGGGCCGAGGGGTAAGGGCCGAGGGGTAGCAGGTGCGAGGGACGAGGTTCGAGGTGCGAGGGTTCCTCACTTCCTCGAACCTCGTTCCTCGCCACTCGAACTTCAATCCCTGTTACGAAAGTGTTTCATCAGGCCGTATAGCATTCGAGAGAGCTCGTGGGTTTCTTCCACCCACCGCTTCCCCGTTCCTTGCTCGATATAGCGGATCTGCATACCGATGTAGATCTGGGTTCGCAGCTCGCCACAGGAGCCCTTGGCATAGTTGAGGAAGCGGATACGATCCTTCTCGCCCACACGTTCGTACCCCTCGGCGATATTGCTGGCGATGGAAAGCGATGAGCGGGTGATCTGATCCTTGAAGCCGTAGTCCCTGGAATCCATGAAATTCTGGTAGATTTGCGCGCACAGCCGCGCGGCGCGCTTCCACACTTCCAGATCCTCGAATTGCATGTTACGTCCTCCCAATCCCTTGAATCAGACGTGATTCCCAGCATGACCATTGCATCCATCTCGAAGCCCGCTCCTCGAACCTCGCTTCCTCGCCCCTTAAACCTCACACCCCATAAAACTCCCGGTACCAGGCGACGAAGTTGGCCACGCCTTCCTTCACCGGCGTGGCGGGCTTGTAGCCCACCGCCTTCTCCAGTTCGGTGGAATCGGCGTAGGTATCCGGCACGTCGCCAAGCTGCAGCGGCAGCAACTCGCGGGTGGCCTGCATGCCCAGCGCTTCCTCGATCGCCTCGATGTACTCGGAGAGGTGCACCGGATCGTTGTTGCCGATGTTGAAGATGCGATACGGCGCGTAGCTGGTGGCCGGGTCGGGGCTATCGCTGTTCCACTCGGGGTTCGGCTTGGCCACGTCGTCGCTCGCGCGGATCACACCCTCGACGATGTCGTCGACGTAGGTGAAATCGCGAGTATGGTGGCCATGGTTGAACACCTTGATCGGCTCACCGGCCAGGGTGGCCTTGGTGAACAGGAACAGCGCCATGTCCGGGCGCCCCCAGGGGCCGTAGACGGTGAAGAAGCGCAGCCCGGTGGTCGGCAAGCTGAACAGGTGGCTGTAGCTGTGCGCCATCAGCTCGTTGGCCTTCTTGGTGGCGGCGTAGAACTGCAGCGGATGGTTGACGCTCTCGTGCTCAGAGAACGGCATATTGGTGTTGGCGCCATACACGCTGCTGGTGCTGGCATAGGTCAGGTGCTCCACGCCATGGTGGCGGCACGCCTCCAGGATGTTGGTGAACGCCACCAGGTTGCTCTGCACATAGGCGTGAGGGTTCTCCAGCGAGTAGCGCACCCCCGCCTGGGCGGCCAGGTGGATCACCCGCTCGGGGGCATGCTCGCGGAAGGCGTCGTTCACCGCCTGCTGGTCGGCCAGGTCCTGACGCACGAACGCATAGTGGCTGCCGGTACGCTCGGCCGTCTCCTCCAGGATCCGGAGCCGCGCCTCCTTGATCGTCGGGTCGTAGTAATCGTTGACCACATCGAAGCCAATCACGCTATCGCCACGCTCCAGCAGGCGCTTGGCGGTGTGGAAGCCGATAAAGCCGGCGTTGCCGGTCACGAGAATTTTCATTTACTCACCCCAGTAGTAATTCGATTGGCCGCGGCTGCTTGGCTGCTTGGCTGCTTGGCTGCTTGGCTGCTCACAGCCTTAAATCAACCTGAGCCTTGGGCAGCACATACTTCAGGTCATAGAGCACATGCTCGGGCTTGCCCCAGCCGCGGATGCCGTCCACCCCCAGCTCACGGAACTCGCGATGGGCCACGGCAAGGATCATGGCGTCGTAGGCGTTGGCATCGGGCTGCGCCACCGGGCGGATGCCATACTCCTGCTCGGCCTCGTCCTTGTTCACCTGGGGATCATAGACATCCACCGCCACGTTGTAGTCGGCCAGCTCGCGGAGGATGTCCACCACGCGGGTGTTGCGCAGGTCCGGGCAGTTCTCCTTGAAGGTGAGGCCCATCACCAGCACCCGGGCGCCCTCCACGTGGATGCGCCGCTTGATCATCTGCTTGATCAGCTGGCTGACCACGTAGGCGCCCATGTTGTCGTTGATGCGACGCCCGGCGAGGATCATCTCCGGATGGTAGCCCACCTGCTCGGCCTTATGGGTCAGGTAGTAGGGGTCGACCCCAATGCAGTGCCCGCCCACCAGCCCGGGGCGGAACGGCAGGAAGTTCCACTTGGTGCCGGCGGCCTCCAGCACCTCCTCGGTATCGATCCCCAGACGGTTGAAGATCACCGCCAGCTCGTTGATCAGCGCGATATTGATATCGCGCTGGGTGTTCTCGATCACCTTGGCCGCCTCGGCCACGGCGATGGAGCTGGCCTTGTGGGTACCGGCGGTGATCACCCGGCCATAGAGCGCATCCACGAAATCGGCGATCTCCGGGGTCGAGCCCGCGGTCACCTTGCGGATGGTGGTCACGCGGTGCTCCTTGTCACCCGGGTTGATGCGCTCCGGGCTGTAGCCGGCGAAGAAGTCGCGGTTGTAGGTCAGGCCCGAGACCCGCTCGATCACCGGGATGCAGTCCTCCTCGGTGGCGCCGGGGTAGACGGTGGACTCATAGATCACCACATCGCCCTGCCCCACCACCTGGCCCAAGGCCTCGCTGGCGCGGATCAGCGGCGTCAGGTCCGGCCGGCGGCTGGCATCGATGGGCGTGGGCACGGTGACGATATACACATTGCACCCTCGCAGGTCCTCGAGCTCGCTCGAAAAGCTGATCTGCGTGGCCTCGGCCAGCAGTTCCGGCTCCACCTCCAGGGTATGGTCCACCCCATCGCGCAGCTCACTAATACGCTGGGCGTTGATATCAAACCCCACGGTAGGCAGCACCTTGCCGAACTCTACCGCCAGCGGCAGGCCCACATAGCCCAGGCCAATGACCCCTAGGCGCACATTATCCAGACTGCGCATCTCATTCATCCCTTGTCTTGCCCGGTTCAATAAACGGCACGAGCCGGTGATCCTTGTGGCACCCACTCCTGCTCAGCTGATGTAGTAGCTCTATTACCCCGCCCTTCGGCTCTTCGCCTTTGGCGCTTGAGGATTAACCCTTGCTCCTCGGCCCTAGATCCTCAGCCCTTAAACACCCCAACGCCGCCTCGATCACGATCCGCTCATCGAACTCCTCCTCGATTCGCTGGCGTGCCGCCGTGCCGGCCTGCTGAAGCTGCTTGGCGGGCATGGTGATGCACTCCTTCATGCGCTCAGCCAGGGAGTCAGCACTCTTTACCTCACACAGCCAGCCGGTCTCACCGGCCGCCACCGCATGCCGACAGCCCGGCACATCGGAGACGATGGCCGGCCGGCCCATGGCCGCGGCCTCCAGCACGGTGCGCGGCATGCCCTCACGGTAGGAAGGCAGCACCAGCACGTGCGACTGCTCGATAAAGGGGCGTACGTCGTTCTGTTCGCCCAGGTAGTCGATCACCCCGGTGCTCTGCCACTCGCGCACCTCCTCTTCGGTGATGGCGGTGCGGTTGCTGGCGCCATGGGGTCCGATCAGCATGAAGCGCGTTTCTGCGTGCTGGGCCCTCACCTGCTCGGCAGCCTGAACGTATTCGCGCACGCCCTTGTCGCCCAGCAAGCGGGCGATCATCACGAAGGTGAAGGGGCCACCTTCCGCCCCAACCCCGGGCAGCAGCGAGAAGGGAAAGCGGGTGGTATCCATCCCCGAGCCGGGCAGCACCGTGGTAGGCGTGTTCTTGAGCAGGCCGTGGGACTGGAAGAGGTCGTGGTCTTCCTGGTTCTGGAAGAACACCCGTCGCGCGCCGCGGTTGGCGAAGCCATACAGGGAACGCACCCGGCGAAACAGCCAGCTGTCGTGGAGGAAGGCCGTGCCCAGGCCGGAGACATTGTTGGCATAGGGAATGCCCAGCGCCCGGCAGGCAAGCCCGGAATAGATATTGGCCTTTACCGTAAAGTTGAACACGAAGGCTGGCTTGAGCCGGCGCAAGGCGTTGGCCAGCGCCAGCAAGCTCCTGCCCTCGCCCACCAGCCGCGTGCTCTTGCCCTCCATGGGCAGCGCCATGTGCTCGATGCCGAGTTCTTCCACCAGGCGCGCGGCGTAGTCATCTTCCGGCGCCAGGCCGATCACCCGGTAGCCCGCCTCGCGCAGCGCCACAATGGTACCGCGGCGGAAGTTGTAGAGATACCAGGAGGTATTAGTGACCAGCACCACAACGTCCTTATCTTGCATCGATGTTCCTGTGAAGTGTGGCATGGACCCACCCGAGCGGGTGGCTTGCCAACCTTGTCGAAAACGTAACTTGGCTGAATGCTGCGAAGGGGGAAGGTTTCCCGCCAGGGTGCTGAGGGGGATGCCTCTAGTGGCTACACTGAAATAAAGAGCGTGGAGATCACCGCATGCATCGCCCACTTCCGCTGCCCCTGTGCCTCACCATCCTGTTCACTCTCTGGTTGGCCGCCCTCCCGGTGGCGGCGTCCAGCCTGCACATCCACGTCGAGGAGAGCGCCCTCACGCCCCAGCCTGATGTGCTGGCCCTCAAGCCGGGGCCTTCGGCCGAGGTCTTTGCCGCCGTCGAGGCCATCGAACCGGCGACAGGGCCGCGACTGGCAGACCGCTTTACCCTGATATTCCCCTGGCGCCCACAAACGCTGGAAAACCTGCGGGAGGGCTGGCGGCTCGTGGCGGCAAGCGATCACTACCCACGCTCCATCGGTCACCCGGCAGCACCGCTGTATCGCCAGGGGATAATGGCCCGCGTGATTTCGATCAGCGAGCGCAATGGCCGTTGGGCCCTCGAGCTCGAGCACGTGGGGCTGGAGACGATCATCGAGTCAGGTTCGTTGGCCATCACGGCATCAATGCGCATCGCTTCTTCCGATAAGAGCTTCCCCGTTGAGAGCCCTTCCGAAGACCGCTACTCTTCGGAATGGCGATGGCTCGATGCCGGCTTCCATGCAGATGCCCAGGGTCCCGAGTGCCTTCCGGGGGATCTGACAGCGGAGCTTGACGCCCTCATCCCCCTGTCGTCCATCGCCGAGGTCGAGGCCCGTTACCTGGGCACGCTGGCCTTCGAGCGCCGCTGGGAATTCCAGGGGGGCGAGCTCAAATCGGCCCGGCTGGAGGGCCATGTCTGCCAGGCCAGCCAGTTGCAACTCACCATCGGCGATGCCATCGATGAGGTGGTCCCGCTTTGGCACCGCACCTACGGCCCCACCTTCCATATGGTGGGTTGGCTTCCGCTGATGCTTGAGGTGAAGGGCAAGCTTGGCTTCAAGATAAGGCTATCGAGCCAGCTGACCCTGCAGGAACCGCTCTCGCTGCACCATGAAGCGACGGGCACCATCGTGCTGGAGGACGGCGACTGGCAGTGGGCGTCACCACCCGATCAGCGCGGTGTGCCCTTAGCTGCCCCTCCCCTGCGGGTCGACGCCAGGATCGACGCGGGCCTGGGTCTGCTTCCCCGCATGGAACTCATCCTCTACGCGATGGCTGGCCCTTACCTGCAAGCCGAGGCCAGTCGAACGCTACGCTGGCAGCCCTCGACCCCGCTTGAAGAGACCCTGGGCTTCAGCCTGACCGGCGGGATGACCCATCGCGCCAGTCGCTGGGGCGACTGGGAAGACGCGCCGCTCGTCACGCCCTACCGATGGCCGAAGGCAGAAGAAAGCGAGGAGTGAAGGGGCGCTCGCCCCTCACCTTTCGACCCTCGCCCCTTGCCCCTCGGTCCTTGCTCCTCCCCCCTCACTCACATCCCCACCACCCGATACGGCAGCCAAGCAAAGGCGTGTGTCGCGAAGAACAGCCATACCGCTTGTACCGCCAGGTAGTAAGCTACCACCCCCGCCACGATGTAGGCGCGGTGGAAGGTATCCCCGACAATCAGGTGCAGGCGCGAGAACACGAACACCTGCAGGGGAATGAGGTAGAGGGCCACTCGATCCGTCGCCGTGGAAGACATCACTACAAGCGGTATACAGGCGATGGCCAGCACCGAAATCCACCACCAGAGGCGCTGTTCGGCATGGCTCAGCCGCATATAACGGTTGAACAGCAAGAACAGTACTGCCGGCACGGCATTCATCAACACCCGGATCAACCCGCCCTGGGATTGATAGTCCGCCTCCACATAGTTGGTCCAGAGACGATCAACTGAATCAAAAAGGAACAGGTAACCACCGACCAACGAGGCAGCACCGCCCCAGGCCAGGGAGGCGAAACGGTTCTGACTGGCGGCCAGACCCGCCACAGGCAGCATCAGTACCGCGGACTTGTGGAAGGCCGCACCGATCAGCACCCAGACCACGAACACGCGCACCCGGTTATCGCCGAGAGCCACCAGCCCCAGCAGCACGAACCCAAGCGCCACCGCCTGGCGGGAATAGCCCATGCCCACCACGATGATCAGGTAGGGCACCGCCACCAGCAGTGCCAGCCAGGGCAGCGGCTGGCGGCGGGCAAAGGTAATCACCCCGCTCATCAGGATGGCGCCACACACCAGGTTGACCCAGTAGATGTTGCCGCCCAGGTTCACCGCCAGCCAGTTGAGCAGGTAGTAGCCGGGGTCGCCGTGCGTCAGCACCTCGAGCAGGGACATGGCGGCGGAGCGGTTGACATAGGCAAGGTACGAACCCCAATCGCCCCCCACTTGAAAGCGCAAGCCGATGGCCAAGGTAAAGACCGCGCCGATCAGCCACCACATCAGGGGGCGAGAGGCCGGGGTCAGCCGCCGTTGGGAGAGCACTCCCGCGGCGGGAATCAGAAAGAGTATCCAGTAAGGCAACATAGGCTCACATGAAGGCAAAGCGCCGCAGGTGCGGCGCTTCAGAAACGAGATTCAAGGCAGGCCGGGCCGCCAGCGCCACTGCCAGGCGAGCAGTTGCAATAACGCCCACAGCTGCTGGGCATGGTGGCCCTGGCCCTTGAGGTGGGCCTGCCACAGCTTCTGCACCTGGCGAGCATTCAGCATCGGCAGCTCGGCAAGGCTCGCAGAAGATAACAGATCCTCGGCCCAGTCGCGCAGCCAGGCATCCATTGGGATGGCAAAGCACCATCTTGGGCCGCTCGATCAGCTCGCGGGGCACATGGCGATAGAGTAGCTGGCGCAGCACCCACTTGCCCTGCCCCGCGCTATCCAGCAGCGAAGCGAGCGGGCGGCTCATCGAGGCCACGCCGCCGAACAGTTCGCCGCCGCCATCCCCGAATAGCTCATAATTACGCTTCTCTGGCGGAGCTGCGAAGAATATCGGCCAGTCGTGGTGCCTGGGCCTGTAGCGAGTAGTGCTCTTCCACGGCTTGGCGGCCCTTCATCCCCAATGCGTAGCGTTCAACGCGGTCGGTCAGCAGCTCACTCAGGGCTTGATACCACTGCGCCTGGTCGGCCGCGAGCCTGCCGCACTGCCAGCCTTCGACGATCTCAATATTCATGCCTACCGACGATGCCACCACCGGCTTGCCGGCGGCCATGTACTGGATCAGCTTGTAGCCGCACTTGCCCCGTTCCCAAGGTCCATCTTGCAGCGGCATGATCCCGATATCGAAGCGAGCGATAGCATCCGCCTCGCTCTCCTCGGACCAAGGCAGTACCTCCACGGGCATGTCGTCGAATTGCTCGGCTAGGTCCGGCTGTGCCCCCACCAGCACCAGGCGCGCACCCTTTTCACGGTGGAGGGCTTCCAGCACCGGCTTGAGGTCCAGCACATATACTTGGGTTGTGGGGGAACCCATCCAGCCAATCACCGGTGAATCTACTTCCGATGAGGGGGCAACCTCAAGGGGTGAATAGCGCGTGGCATCCACTACCGTGGGTACCCGTTCGATGCGCTCGGCACCCGCCTGCCGGGCGCGCTCGGCCAGATAACCGTTACCACAGATCACCGCCGCAGCATTGGCCATCACCTTATCAATCTTGCTACCCAATAACCCCCTGACAAGCCGCCGTGAGGAAAGGTCGTAATGATGAAACATCGCATCGTCGTAATCCACGACATAAGGCACTCCACGAGGCATCAGGCACTGCTCCAGCCAGTAGGGCATATAGGGCAGTGCCTCGTACTGCAACCAGATTAGATCGACCTGCTTGAGCCCGCGCATTCGGCTGGCGCGTTGCGTATAACGACGCGCCACTGATGCCAATGAACGCCCTTCCCCGTCATATAGGCGCTTTAGATAATCATCATCAAACAGGGCATGCGAGGTGACCTCAATACCATTGTGCTCCAAAGAAGGCAGGTATTGCAGTAAACGCAGCCGGCTGCTGGCACCCAGGCGGGAGTATTTAGAAAGAAGCGCGACGTTCAAGTAGCCATCCAGTAATAAAGGGTTCGACCAAAGGACAATTCAGGCAGACAAAACGGACTCGGCGCGGCCCTCTTCCAGCACCTCCGCGTACAGTGCCCGGTAGGCCTCGGTGCCGGCGTCAAGCGAAAAGATCGCCTCTGCCGCCCTGCGGCAGCGTGTTGGCAGCCCAGGATCTTGGCTCAGCTCATCCAGGGCTTCGAGTGCCGCGTTTATCTGCGACGGCTCAGACCCTTCAACCAGCACCCCGACGCGCCACTCGCGGATGATGGCCGCCACGTCCCCGACGCCCGCATTGGCAACTACCGGCAGGCCGCAGCCCAGCACCTCTGCCATGCGCGTAGGTGAACGGCCAAGCTCAGAGACTTCACCGCCGGCGTAGAACATGATCGAGTGGTCATGCCCCCTCACCGCCTCGGGCATCGCTTCCGGTGCCCGCGGGCCGATGGTTAGCCGCTCGCCAAGCTGGCGTTCGGGATCGAGGGACTGGCGAACCTGCTTGGCATCGTCGCGGGTGACGATCTCGAACCGAGCCTGGGCATCGCGCTTGGCGGCGACGGCAAGCCAGCTGGCCAGCCAATCGGTGCGAAACCACCCAGACAGCACCGTGCCGATACAGCCATGTACCAGCAGGCCCTCGTGGCGTTTGGCCGCCGGAGTGAAACGCACGAGATCGGCGCAGGTAGGAATCACCGCGATACGCTGGCCGTTAAGCTCCTGCGGGTAGGTGCGGTGCAGATGCTCGACCGCCGCATGGGTCAGCGATACGACCGCGGCACCCCGCGCCAGGCAGGCACGCTCAACCCAAGCGATGGCTTTATGCAGTAGAGAGCCACGCCGCAGCCGCCCCGCCGTGATAAGTTCCTCCGGCCACAGGGCGCGCATATCGAAGATAAACAGCACCCCCGTCAACCGGTGCACCGCGAGCGCCACCGCCGCCGGAATGTAGGAGCGCGCATGGATCAATTCAGCGCGCCCATTACGCACCTCCCGCCAACTCAGCCAAGCCATTCGCAGCATATTCAGCGCAGGGGAAATGATGCGCGGGGTGTGGCGAAAGCGCTGTGGCAGCCAGCGGATGCCATGCGCCTCGCAGTCGGCACGGGCGCGCGCCATACGAGTGCTGTCGGCCCAATCCTCGGGTTTTTCATAGGTGATGAGGGTGATCGTATGCTCACGAGAGAGACCACGGAGGTAGGCGAAGACCTGACTTTGCCCGAGAGGCTCCAGCAGTCCATTGCGGGTCAGGTATAGTGTGTTGCTCATCAGACTCCCAACAAATCGAGATAGGCTTTCGCGGCCTTGGCGGGATGAAAGTCCGCGGCGCGAACTTTGAGTTGCTCTGAGGGTGCCGGCTCATCGAGGGTTGCCGCTATGGCGCTCCCCATAGCCTCGACATCCCCAACCGGCACCAGGCGCCCAAATTTGCCACCGTCCAGAATCTCGCCTGGCCCTGATGGGCAATCCGTCGAAACCACGGGCGTGCCACACGCCATCGCCTCGACGATGACGTTGCCGAACCCCTCGTAATTCGAGGACAGAGCGAAGAGGTCAGCCGTCTGGTAGAAGGGTTTCGGGTCGGGGTGGAACCCGGCCAAGATCACCCGATCGGCGACGCCCAACTCGCGTGCAAGAGACGCAAGTTCATCGCGGCCCTTACCATCGCCCACGAACATCAGCCGCGCATCCGGGCGGTCCAGCCGAGCGAATGCCCTCAGCAAAAGGGAGTGATTTTTCTGCGCCTTCATGCTTCCAACAGTCACGACGCGCGCGCCAGACGGACCATCCCACAGCGCCTCGGCCGCTTCGATCGCCTCGGGGGCAGGCGCGGAGCGCGGCGGCACGGGGTTATGGACCATATCGAAGGCGTCGGATCCTAGGCCGGACATTCTGGCGATATCCTCAACCACGCCGGTGGACACACCCAACCGGTGATCAGCCAAACGATAGCCAAGCGCCATGCTTGCCCGCATAAGTCCGCGATGCAAGCGACCCCAATCGCGATATTGCACCGATAGCGTGTTGTGTTCCGACACCACCACTTCACAGCGGTGGCCTGAAAGCCGCGTGGCGACCGGGGCGATCACGGACAACGGCCACATTGCAGCAAGTAACGTATCTGGACGTCGGTGCCGAAGATAGCGTGCAAGGGCGAGAGGCATACCGCGTGCGCGATGGGTGGCAAGATCAATGACAGGGAAAGAGGCTTTCGCTTCATGAAGCAACTCGCCACGGGCCTTCATCAACACGAATTCTACATCATGGCCAACCCTCGAAAATTCATGAGCTAAAACAATACGTATACGTTCAACCCCTCCTCCCCGAAGATCTGGAAGAAGAACAGAAATCAATTTACTCATCTCCATCCTAGATTAGCAAATTCTCAATTTTTTTATGCAAAACCCCACAGTCTACAACAATATTAGCCAAATTAGTCTTTCCGTTTTTCAATTTATCATGTTTACACTGAATAAAAGAGTACCTATGTCCCATTTTATGGGATAACTGAAGGTAGCAATTGTCATGTTTAAATGAAAGAGAGTTAGGTCGTAGGTCGAAAAAACCGTTCCTAAAAGGAAGGAGCTCTAAAATCAATGCCCCTGGATTCATAAAGACCATATTCGTCAACCCGGCACCATGTATGCTAACCAAAAACCTTACGTTACGGAAGATTTCCACCTGTTCATGAAAGGTAAAATCTTCTGGCACTAACTCTACAAAACCAAGATCCCGAAGAGATTGAACAACCTGCTCTTCATTGATGACGCACCTGCCACGTGACTTTTTTCGGGATATATATACCCGCTCGCCATAATTTAAATTAGGTTTCGCTTCCCCTCTAACCTCCTGTCGAACGCGACCTAAAATATTTGAACTTGTTGTACCATAGTGCGCAGGACAAGTCGTTATAAGTGCACTACTAGATTTTACATTGTGAGATGGGAAATAATCAAAATTAACCCCGAGTGCTTTCAAAGACTCAGGGTGAAATGAATTATAAGAACTAGGCAATAAAACCAATGCGTCTGGAAATTGATCCCTTACAGCTATTGCTCTCGGAAGAGACTCTGTAACCCAATGAAAATAACCTCTACTCCATTGGGAATGTACAAACGCCGGCATGCGACCCATGCTAAGTTTTTCAGGCCGACTTTTCATACGACTAGCATAGGCTATAACCAATCCCTTAATTCTAGAATAAGGGTACGCATAAATTGTTTTATGTAGAGGGTATAACCCACTAAAAACTGCCCCAAGTGACGTCGCCGAAACATTAGAATGAATTTCCAGCGCTGGCTCGAATTCTTCTGGCCAAGGCCGATTAAAAATCTCTTTAGACATCACGAAAATCCATGTATTTCTCAGGAAAGCTCTCTAAAAGATCAGCCGGGTCATATAGATAGTGATTAACTCGGCAGAAATAGTCTGGCCTATCAATCATTTGAAAAAAAATACCACCTTCCAGCATTGGCATAGGGTCATCCACTAAGGCATCTGTTGTTGTGTAATAGTCAATGAACTTATAACTCCCTCCCAAAAGCTTATCAGATAAACGTATCCACCGGTTGGGTATTCCGTAAGTATCAGCCAAAATAAGGCCATGCAAAGAAGAAGATAAAATATATTTGCATGAAAGAATATCGGATACGAACTTCTCTGGGTGTTGACCGACTCTTATAATTTTAACATTAGCAATTTTTTTATTATTAAAATAATGCTCCAATATTTTTTCGTCAGAAAAATGGGGGACTATGCCTATGTTATCACTTGGAGAGATGCGCGGATAATAAAACATTGGCATGAGAATTGCGGGATCGCCAAGAGGAACTTGACCCAGCTCAAAATTAAAAGAACGGCTAATAAGTTCGCGGGTTTTTTTGCCACGAAGCGCATATATCTTTTTTTTATCTAGCTTACGAGAGGGGGTTTTTCCATCAATAGAACCACTTCCCCAAACATGACTATGCGGACTTGATGAACCAATTACACTTCCTACTGCTCTTAGGTGAGGCAGCATCGTAGTTTTAACTTTTACTATATTTTTACCAGATATCTTCGGGAGAAGATACTCGTTCAGCAGGTCCCCAACATTTTTCACATCTGTGAAATACACTACAGGAATCGAGTTAGAATTTAGCCACCGTATCTTCAAATCTTCAATAATTCTGTTCATAGCGCCAATTTTTTTGGATGGCTTCATTTTTTGACCCTTCCTTTTAAACAGCTTGCTACGTTTTTAATAATTTATAAAAAGCCTGAGGCGACAAAATCCTGATAACAGCACGAAGAGTTGAAAAATCCTTTGGATTGAGAGCCGTATTTTCTATGAGCGACCTAACTATTTTTTTCTTTGAATTAATGTTAATTAGATTTTGGTAAAATATAATTTTTTTAGAAACTTTACAACCATAAATATCGTAAAGATTAGTGTGCCGAAGATCAGACAATATTTGACGATAGGCACTTAGCCTCCATTCGGCCACTTTGATAGGCTCTATCGACTGCAGGACTCGAATATCCGTTCCCCGATATGTTGATATGCCACTTCCAATCCTATATTTGGTAAGCGGGATAGAAACGTACGCAATCTTTCCGTAGTATAGCTCCCGAAATGATATTGCTGGTCCTTCATTTTTAAGATCACTTAAGAACGGGCCGAACTGGTGGAATACTGAGCATTTGAAGAGATGAGATTGACTAATAACAGAAGCACATTCAGATATAACTTTATTTAGTGAAATATTTTCTTTTTCCTTTCTACTTACCTTAACTTTAATAAATTCACCAACCTCATTAATTTCTATGAATGGTGAATGAACGCCGACTACCTCTTCGTCATACAAAATCGGCCTTATTAACTCTTCAACTTTGTTTTGAAGAGCAACGTCATCTCCACCTATCCACGAGATATATTCCCCTGAAGCATTTTCAAGCAATACATTGATGTGATTCGCAAGACCCTGATTGATGTCATTACGCCGAACTCGCAACTTGTGCGGCCCAACGTAATTTGCTGCCATCTCCTGCATGATTTCGTACGTCCGATCAGTGGAGCAGTCATCAGACAAGATGATCTCCAGCGGCTCATAGGTCTGGGAAAACGCACCTTCAATGGCTTCGCGGATGTATTCTTCCTGATTATAGGCAAACAGCGCAAACGTCACCAGCGGACGTTCTTGGGCGGTCTCTTCCACTATCTTTCACTCCTGATGGGCCAGCCGAGCCGGGCATAGGCCTGATAACACTTTTCTGCCAGCCGTCCTTCTGGCCCGATCTTGCTCAGCACGATGCGTAGGCCGACGAGGCCCGTCACGGCGGCAATGACCGGTGATACGCACATCGCCAGCGTGGGGGCGAGAAGCGCGAGCGCCAGAAGGCCAAGCGCGAGACCACCATGAAGCGACAACAAACCGAGCGAAAGGCGCTGCCAGCGGAAAGCATGAATGCGATACACGAGAACATTCAACAAAGCAAAATGCAGCATATAAGCGACCATGAAGGACGGTCCGGCCGCCATGATTCCGTAATATGAAAGCGTTGGCCAAAGCATGGCCAAGAAAAGAATATTAAAATTTAATTGGACCACAAGGAACGTGTTGCCACGAGCGGCGGCTGCAAGCGAAAAACCCAAAGGCCAGCTCGCGAGCTTGAAGACATTCCCCACCGTCTGCCATTGCAGCAGTGTGGCAGCAACTGCAAATTCAGACGAATAGAGCAATGTGATCACCCAAGGCGCACAACCGATCAGCAGCAGCAGGACCGGGCCACCAATGGCCAGCCCCAACTGCGCCTGATCGTTCATCAGGCGGTGGGCCGCCTGGCGATCGTGGATCACCTCGGTGAGGCGCGGGTAGTAGTCGGCCCCCATTGCGCCGAGCAGGAAGCCGACATAGGTCATGGTGATGCCCCAGGAAGCGGCAAACTGACCTGCGGCGTCAAGGCCAAGCTCTTGGGTTATGCGCCCGCGCACCAGAAGAAGTGTGGCGGCTGTCGCCAGCCCACCCAGCATGAAGGCCAGGCCGAGCCTCGCCATGGGTTTCCAGATCTCCCAGACTTCGAACATGCTCGGGCGTGGAGCGGTCGGTTTGGGCAAGCGTCGAGTGAAATACAGCGCCGCCGTCAACCCCATCAGCGGCTGGGCCAGCACGAACCAGACCAGCCCTGCTTCACCATAGATCCAGACCGCCACTATCCCGACCACCGTGCCGCCCAGGGCACCCAACACGGTTACCCGGCCGAGATCCCCTATTCGTCTCAGCCCTTGGAGCAGAGCCGTCTGTGCGCCCCTCATCAGCGTCAGTAGAATTGCGATACCCAGCAGTGCGATTTCTAGGGCGTAGCCAGCGTCTCCCAGCAGCCACACCGAGATTTGCTCACGCAATAGCCAGATACCCAGCATCGCCAACACGCCTTGGACCAGGTGCGCAGCCAACAGCACACGCCTCACGCGGCTTAGAGCCTGTTCCTGGCCTTTCGCGCTGGCGATCTGGCGCACACCACTGGACTTCATGCCAAGACCAGCAGCATTGCTCATCATTCCCTGCAGATTGTTATAGATACTGAGCAGGCCCACACCGCTTGGCCCAAGCAGTACCGCCAGCACCTTCATGCGAAGAATGGACAGGAGGATATTGACTGCCTGGGCGCTACCGATGATCACCATCGAACGAATGAGACCGCGTGCTGCCATCGTCAGTGGCCTTCCGACTGCGCAATGTCGGTGGTTGGATTTAAGCTGATACGCTTTTCAGTAATTTCTGCCATCGCATCACGGTAGCCTGCCGAGAAGCGCTCAGCACTGTCAGCGGGCACAGTCAAGTTGCGGTACCCCGCACGGCGTAACGAGACCACATCAAGTCGGTTTACGAAGTGGCGGTACCACGGTGCAGAGCGAAGGCCAAAACGCTCGATTGCCCAACGAACAGGTGGTAGCTGTCCCAAGTTTTTTAATGTAACACCAGCCACTTTCCGCTGATTCGCATTTGCTTTTTTGTCGCCCGCATTAGCATGGCCGATTGGGATTTGTGATATTTTCAGAATATCATTTTCACCCAGAAGATCCGCGCTGGATATATTGCCTTTTCGGATGCCATCGAAGCTAAGGAAACGAATATCGTCATAACCGATGACAGAAAGCTCTTTCTGGACACAGTCAAAATCGTAGCAGCTGGCAATATCACTCTCACAGAACCGAGAAAAATTAATCTTATAACGTAACGGAAGGCCACTAAAAATCTCTTGATAAAGAGAAGGAACACCTTCAAGGGGATCACGGAGAGAGATAATCACCGTAGTCGGTATATCATTGAACAACTCTCGCATATCATCGAGTTTTTTTCTCCACTTTTTTGGACCTTGGGTAAGCAGAAGCATCTCTTCGGAAATCATCACCTGATTCCCTTGGGCAACCAAGCTGCGAACTTCTTCTGCAACACCCTGAAGCAATCTACTTTCTTGTTCCTTCAGACCCTGGTGAAGTCGGTTGGCTAGGCTTCCAGCATTACGATCCCTTGGCTGGTAAACGCCGCCATAGACAAACTGCGGATGATTGATTTTATCAAATGCTAACTGCAGGGACGTCGTGCCGCTTTTAGGGGGACCTATATGCAGGTATAGGCGCCCTTCCATTAGACTTTCCTCTTTATGCTGTCCACCACCAAAGCAGCCTGCTTATCAAGCAGGTGCGGCCCCATGGGCAGGCTAAGCACCTCACCGGACAGCCGCTCGGCTACCGGCAAGGTGTGCTCTGCCAAGCCGAGGTGGGCATAGGCCTGTTGCCGATGCGGCGGGATCGGATAGTGAATCAGCGTATCTATGCCGATCTCCTTGAGTGCGGCTTGGAGCGCGTCGCGACGAGGACTGCGCACCACGTAGACATGCCAGGCGGGCTCGGCCCATTTCGGCACCTGAGGGAGCGTCAGACCTGTATCAGCCAACTTGTCGGAATAAAGCGCGGCAATAGCACGACGGCGTTCGGTCCACTCCTCCAACACCTTTAGCTTCACTCGCAGCACCGAGGCCTGAAGCGGGTCGAGGCGGGAGTTCACTCCCTGGACCTCATTAATGTACTTCGCCCGAGAGCCGTAGTTACGCATCATGGCGATGCGCTCGGCCAAGTTAGCGTCGTTGGTTGTAATGGCCCCGGCGTCCCCCATGGCGCCCAGATTCTTTCCCGGGTAGAAGCTCCAGCAGACGATATCGCCATGCCCACCGATACGTTGCCCCTTGTAGCGAGCGCCATGGGCTTGGGCGGCATCCTCAACCACCTTCAAGCCATGCTGGCGTGCTTTGGCGAGGATCGGGTCCAGATCAGCAGGCTGGCCATAGAGGTGTACCGGCAACAGCACCTTGGTCCGCGGGGTGATCGCCGCTTCGATTCTCGCAGGATCGATATTATGAGTCGCGAGGTCAGGCTCGACGGGCACGGGCGTAGCGCCCACGGCGGATACAGCCAGCCAAGTGGCGATATAGGTGTTCGAGGGGACGATTACCTCGTCGCCGGGCCCCACCTCCAGCGCACGCAGCGCCAGCGTCAGGGCATCGAGGCCATTGGCCACACCGACGCAGTGCGTCGTGCCGCAATAGTCGGCAAACTCGTCCTCGAAAGCTTCGACCTCGGGGCCGAGCACATACCAGCCGCTATTTAGGACACGTGAAACCGCATCGTCGATAGGTTTTTTTAGCTCCAGATAAGCGGCCTGGAGATCAAGAAAGGGGATCATATTTCAATATACCGAATCACTTTGGCTGGGTTGCCCACGACAAGCGCCCACTCGGGAACATCTTGAGTAACAACGGCACCGGCACCCACCATGGCATTGGCGCCTATGGTGATACCGGGGAGCAGCGTCGCATTGGCGCCAATGCTGGCGCCTTGCCTCACGGTGATCCCTCGGAAGGTGTCGGGGTAGGCCTTGGAGCGGGGAAAGAGATCGTTGGTGAAGGTGGCATTGGGGCCAATGAAGACGCCATCCTCGATTCGCGTGCCATCCCACAAGAACACGCCGGACTTTACCGTCACGTTGTTTCCGATGATGACATCGCCCTCGATAAGGGTATGGGCGCAGATATTACAGTTATCACCGATAAGTGCTCCTTCCAGAATCACGCTGAACTGCCAGATTCGGGTCTTCGGGCCGATGCATTGACTTTGCACATCAGCCAACGGATGGATGATGGGCATCGCAGCTGAGCCTCTTGAAGTCGTCATAGTCTCGGATGTAATCCGCTTCATCGTAGTGCTCGCTGGCCAGCACCAGCAGCACGCAGTCGTCACTGAAGTCGTGCATTTCCCGCCAGATCATGCGGTCGATCAGCAATCCCCGTGTAGGGCAATCCAGCCAGGCCTCCTCGCGGGTGTTGCCATCATCGAGCACCATGCGACAGCTGCCCGCCACGCAGATGGCGACTTGCTTGAGGGCCTTGTGGGCATGGAACCCACGGCTGACATCCGGTGCCGTGTGGTAGATGTAGTAGACCCGCTTGATCTCGAAGGGCACGGCCTTCTCCTGGCCGATTTCCAGCGCAACCAGGCTACCGCGTTCGTCACCGAGAGTCTGGAAGTCGATCCATTTCACCAGGCTCATGAGGCGTCGCTCCGCTGCTTCGGGTAACACTCCGCTTGGGTGAAGGCGTCCCCCGCTTTGTCCTTGGCTGATACGATCGGGCGGCCTGCGCCCTGCAGAGGCCATTCGATGCCGAGGGTCTCATCGTCCCAGCGGATGCAGCGCTCATGCTCAGGCGCGTAAAAGTTCGTGCACTTGTACTGGAAGTCCGCGCTGTTGCTCATCACGTAAAAGCCATGAGCGAAACCAGGCGGTACCCACATCTGAAGCTGATTTTTCTCGGAGAGCACCTCCCCCACCCACTGGCCGAAGGTGGGAGAACCCTGACGAAGATCCACCGCCACGTCGAACACTTCGCCGCGGGTAACGCGTACCAGCTTGCCCTGGGGCTGGCGGATCTGGTAGTGGAGCCCACGCAGGGTGTGCCGTACCGAGCGGCTGTGGTTGTCCTGCACGAAGGTGGCGTCAATGCCGGCCTCGGCGAATGCGCGAGCGTTCCAAGTCTCCATGAAGAAGCCGCGCTCGTCGCCGAACACCTTGGGCTTGATCAGCTTGACGTCAGGGATACGGGTGGAGATGACTTCCATATCAGTGCTCGTACTCTGCCAGTTGCTTTAGATAGGCGCCGTAGCTGTTCTTTTTCAGCTCGTCCGCCTGAGCCAGCAGCGCCTCGCGGTCGATATAACCCATGCGGTAGGCCACCTCTTCCAGGCAAGCCACCTTGAGGCCCTGGCGCTTCTCCAGGGTCTCGATGAAACCCGAAGCCTCGTGCAGGGAGTCGAAGGTGCCGGTATCCAGCCAGGCGTAGCCGCGACCGAGAAGCTCGACGTTGAGGTCGCCGCGCTCCAGGTAGGCCTGGTTGACGCTGGTGATCTCGAGTTCATCACGGTGCGAGGGCTTGACCGCCTTGGCGATCTCCACCACGTCGTTATCGTAGAAGTAGAGGCCGGTGACCGCGTAGCGCGACTTGGGCTTCTCCGGCTTCTCCTCGATGGAGACGGCACGCTGGTTCTCGTCAAAGGCCACCACGCCGAAGCGCTCGGGGTCGGTGACCTGGTAGCCGAACACCGTGGCGCCGCTTTGGCGGGCGTTGGCCGTTTGCAGCAGCTTGGAGAGGCCCGGGCCATGGTAGATGTTGTCGCCCAGCACCAGGCACACCGGATCATCGCCGATGAACTGCTCGCCGATGATAAAGGCCTGGGCCAGGCCATCGGGGCTGGGCTGCACGGCGTAGCTAAGCGAGATGCCGAACTGGCTGCCGTCACCCAGCAAGCGCTGGAAGCCTTCCTCGTCTTCCGGGGTGGTGATGATCAGGATCTCCTGGATGCCGGCCAGCATCAGCACCGAGAGGGGGTAATAGATCATCGGCTTGTCGTAGATCGGCAGCAGCTGCTTGGAGATGCCCTTGGTGATGGGGTAGAGGCGCGTGCCAGAGCCGCCGGCGAGGATGATGCCTTTGCGTGCCATATATGAATCCTTTCTTAAATCAGCTTTTAGCCATCGCTTCGCGATGGTTCGCGCAGCGAAGCTGCGCTCCCACGAAAACCTGTTCGGTGCTTACCGCTGAGTTTCGAAAAGTACGCGAGCAACTCCCTGCTGCCAGGAAGGCATCGTCAAGCCGAAGGCACGCTCGAGCTTGGCCGTGTCGAGCCGGGAGTTGAGTGGGCGTTGCGCCGGTGTAGGCCATTCGCTGGTGGGGATCGGCGCGATGCGCTCCGGCGTGGCCTGGATTTCGATGCCCTGCTCTTGCAGCCACTCAGCGATAAAGCAGGCGAAGCCGTGCCAGCTCGTCTTGCCGGCGGGAGCCAGATGGTAGAGGCCTTCCTTATTGGCATCGCCCAGCGCCTGAACGATGCAGTGAGCCGTCACATCGGCGATCAGCTCGGCGGCGGTGGGAACGCCCACCTGGTCATCGATGACCTGTAGGGCATCACGCTCGCGCATCAGCCGTGCCATGGTGGCCAGGAAGTTGCCTCCGCGGGCGGCGTAAACCCAGCTGGTGCGAAAGATCAGGTGCCGGCAGCCGCTGCTCTGAATATGCCGCTCGCCGGCCAGCTTGCTGGCGCCGTAGTGGTTCACCGGGCCGGGCGTGTCGCCTTCCTGCCAGGGTGCGTTACCGCTGCCATCGAACACATAGTCGGTGGAGTAGTGCACTAGCAGCGCACCCAGCGCCCTCGCCTCCTCTGCCAGCAAGCCGGGCGCTTCGGCGTTGATCAGGGTGGCCAGCTCATGCTCTTCCTCGGCGCGGTCCACAGCGGTGTAGGCGGCGGCGTTGACGATCACCTGTGGCTTGAGCTCGCGAACGGTGCGACGCAGACCTTCGAGATCGGCCAGGTCACCGGTAAGGGCGTTCTGGCCGTGACGATCCAGGACGATGACGTCACCTAGCGGCGCCAGGGCGCGCTGGAGCTCCCAGCCCACTTGGCCGTTCTTGCCGAGGAGGAGGATGCGAGGTGAGGTGTTGGACATAACGGTTCGGTTCCATTCCTTGCCATCGCTGCGCGATGGATCGCGGAGCGGAGCTCCGCTCCCACATTTGGTGCAGAGTCTTCAATTATGCTTCGGCGATGCCCAGGCGTTCACGCTGGTAGCTGCCGTCCTGCACGCGGCGGCACCATTCGAGGTTGTCTAGGTACCACTGCACCGTCTTGCGAATGCCGGATTCGAAGGTTTCTTCCGGGCGCCAGCCGAGTTCGCGTTCGATTTTGCCGGCGTCGATGGCGTAGCGCAGGTCATGGCCGGGGCGGTCGGCGACAAAACTGATGAGATCGCTGTAGTGAGTTAGGGGAGTGCCATCCGCTTTTCGCGCAGCAAGCTGCGCTCCCACAGGTGGTTTCAACTGCTGCAGGAGATCACAGATAGTCTGCACTACTTCGATATTCTGCTTCTCGTTATGGCCGCCGATGTTGTAGGTCTCCCCTACCCTTCCCTCGGTCACCACCTTGTAGAGTGCGCGTGCGTGATCTTCCACATAGAGCCAATCGCGGATCTGCTCGCCCTTACCGTAGACCGGCAGTGCCTTGCCTTCCAGGGCGTTGAGGATGACGAGCGGAATCAGCTTCTCGGGGAAGTGATAGGGCCCGTAGTTGTTGGAGCAGTTGGTGATCAGCGTGGGCAGGCCGTAGGTGCGCTGCCAGGCACGTACCAGGTGGTCCGAGCTCGCCTTGCTGGCGGAATACGGTGAGCTTGGTGCATAGGAAGTCTGCTCGGTGAAGAGCCCCTCCGGTCCTTCCAGGTCGCCGTACACCTCGTCGGTGGAAATATGGTGGAAGCGGAAGGCCGCCTTGCCTTCGGCCTCGAGGCCGTTCCAGTAGGCGCGAGCCACTTCCAGCAACGTATAGGTGCCGACGATATTGGTCTGGATGAACTCTGCCGGCCCATCGATTGAGCGGTCGACGTGGCTCTCTGCGGCCAGGTGCATCACCGCATCAGGGCGGTGTTCCTGGAACACGCGCTCGAGCTCGGCCTGATTGTAGATATCGACCTGCTCGAAGGCGTAGCGGTCGCTAGCCGCCACTTGTGCAAGCGACTCCAGATTGCCGGCGTAGGTCAGCTTGTCGACGTTGACAACGCTGTCGGCGGTGTTGGCGATGATATGGCGAATCACGGCCGAGCCGATGAAGCCCGCGCCGCCGGTGATGAGGAGTTTCATGGGTATCAGGTTCGAGGTTAAAGGTTCGAGGGACGAGGCTTAAAACAGGGCCGAGGGCACAACAGGGCTAAGGGCCGAGGAAAAGCGACTAGCGGCCAAGCGGCCAAGCGGCCAAGCGGCCAAGCGGCCAAGGAGTTTAAGGGCCGAGGAGTAAGGGCCAAGGAAATCTATAAGGGCAACAGCAAGGCCAAGACCAGCAACCCGAGGCCCATAGACGGGACTATTCGACGGTGACGGATTTGGCCAGGTTTCGGGGCTTGTCCACATCGGTGCCTTTGACCAGGGCGACGTGGTAGCTGAGCAACTGTAGCGGCACGCTGTAGAGAATCGGGGCGGTGAGCTCGGGGACCTTGGGCAGCGGGAAGTTGCGCACGCCCTCCTCGTCAACCAGGCCGGCGCGTTCGCAGACGAAGTTGATCAGACGGCCGCCGCGGGCGCGCACTTCCTGCAGGTTGCTCTTGAGCTTCTCCAGCAGCGTATCGCTGGGCGCCACGGTGACGACCGGCATGGCGTCGTCGACCAAGGCCAGGGGGCCATGCTTGAGCTCGCCGGCGGCATAGGCCTCGGCGTGGATGTAGGAGATCTCCTTGAGCTTGAGCGCGCCTTCCATGGCCACCGGGTAGTGGGCACCGCGACCCAGGAAGAGGGTATGGCGCTTCTCGGCGAAGCCGTTGGCCAGTTCGGCGATAGCCGGCTCGAGCTCCAGCACCTGGCGCAGCTGCTCGGGCAGGGCCTGCAGCGCGGCGACCTGCTCGGCCAGGTCGGCATCATCCAGCCGCCCTTGCTGGCGCCCCAGCACCAGCGCCAACCAGGCGAGCACCGCCAGCTGGGTGGTAAAGGCCTTGGTGGAGGCCACGCCAATCTCGGGGCCGGCGTGGGTCATCAGCCGCAGCTGGCTCTCGCGCACCAGCGAGCTGCCCGGCACATTGCAGATGGCAAGCGTGGCGAGGTACCCGGCCGACTTGGCGAAGCGCAGCGCGGCCAGGGTATCGGCGGTCTCGCCGGACTG
The DNA here is from genome assembly GCF_029625235.1 of Halomonas sp. CKK8. Taxonomy (NCBI): domain Bacteria; kingdom Pseudomonadati; phylum Pseudomonadota; class Gammaproteobacteria; order Oceanospirillales; family Halomonadaceae; genus Halomonas; species Halomonas sp. CKK8. Next base: position 2,367,784 of record NZ_CP121193.1, read on the forward strand.
GGAGAGGGTGACGAACAGCGTGCCGGGTTGCACGGCCACATGGCGGTAGCGGAACTCGCTGGCCACTTCCACGCTGCATGGCACCCCGGCCAGGGCCTCGAGCCAATAGCGCGCCACCAGGCCGGCGTGGTAGCTGGTGCCACAGGCGACGAGCTGCACCTGCCTGACCTGGGGCAGCAGTTCGGCAGCCTCGGGGCCCAGCACGGCGGTGAGCAGCGTGCCCTCCGGCGTCAGCTTGTCGGCCAGGGTATCGCGGAGCACCTCAGGCTGCTCGTGGATCTCCTTGAGCATGAAGTGGCGGTAGTCGCCCTTGTTGGCGGCCTGGGAGCCGTGTTCGTAGCGAATGATGGGGCGAGCGCCCAGCGCCCGGCGCCCAGCGCCCAGCTGTTCGGTGCCAGCATCCGGACTTTGAGGCATATCCGACGAGATCTCTTCCACCACCTGCTCACCATCAAAGATGACGATGTCGTGGCTGGTCATGAGCGCGTGGTCGCCTTCTTCGAGGTAGATGAAGCGGTCGGTGACCTGGAGCAGGGCCAGCGGGTCGGAGCCGATGAAGTGCTCGCCGCTGCCGACGCCGATGACCAGCGGGCTGCCCATGCGGGCGCAGAGCAGGTGTTCGGGGTGGTCGCGGTGGATCAGGCCCAGGGCGTAGGCGCCGTGCAATTCGCCCAGAGTGGCGCGGAAGGCGGCCAGCAGGGTATCACGGGCTTCCTGGGCGTGGCGCGGTTCGTGCTGCTCGCGGTAGTGGCTGTCGAAGAGGTGGGCGATGACTTCCGTGTCGGTATCCGAGTGGAAGCGGTAGCCCTGCCCTTCCAGGCGTGCCTTGAGCGGCTCGAAGTTCTCGATGATGCCGTTGTGAACCACCGCCACGCTGGCGCTGGAGAGGTGCGGATGGGCATTCGCCAGGCTGGGCTTGCCATGGGTGGCCCAGCGGGTGTGGGCGATGCCCAGGCGACCGTTGAGGCGGCGCCGGGTGAGCGCGGCCTCAAGTTCCGCCACCTTGCCCAGGGCGCGTTCACGCTGCAGTTCACCGGTGCGCACCACGGCCATGCCGGCGGAGTCGTAACCGCGGTATTCCAGGCGCTTTAGGCCTTCCAGCAGGATGGGAGTGATGTCGCGTTGCGCGATCCCGCCTACGATGCCGCACATAGAATCCTTCCTTGGGACAGGTTCGAGGGACGAGGTTCGAGGTTCGAGGTTCAAGCGCCCAGCGCCCAGCGCCCAGCGCCCAGCGCCCAGCGCCCAGCGCCCAGCGCCCAGCGCCCAGCGCCCAGCGCCCAGCGCCGTTAGCAGTGTAAAGTTAGTCGGGGATTCATCCCGCTATATTCGCAGGGTTTTCATCAGGCTATAGAGCATTTTGGTGAGTGCCTGGGTTTCACCCACCCACTTTTGGCCTTGCGCCTTTTCGATATAGCCGATTTCCATGCCGATATAGATCTGCGTACGCAGTTCGGCACAGGAACCCTTTGCGTAGCTGAAAAACTTTACGCGGTCCTTATCGCTGTCGCGTTCATAGCCTTCGGCGATGTTACTGGCGATCGATAATGACGAGCGGGTGATCTGATCCTTGAAGCCGAAATCTCGCGAATGGCTGAAGGCCTGATAAATCTCTGCACTCAGTCTCGCTGAACGTTTCCATACCAGAAGGTCCTCGAATTTCATCCCTGTCATCCGCCAGTGGCCTAGAGACTATCAAGATAGCACTGGATGACCTGGGCGCCGGGCGCCGGGCGCTGGGCGCTGGGCGCTTCAGCGCGAGCCGAACCCCGTCAGAACAGTCTTGATGGTTCGCAGCACAATCAGCAGGTCGAGCCATAGCGAGATGTTCTTGATGTAGTAGAAGTCGTATTCGAGCTTCTTGTTCATGCCGTCGACCTCGGCGGCGTAGCCCTGCTCTACCTGGGCCCAGCCGGAGATGCCGGGGCGTACCACGTGGCGGTAGTGGAAGAACGGTACGTCCTTCTGGTACCAGTCGGCGAGGTCCATGGATTCCGGCCGCGGGCCGATCAGGCTCATGTCGCCCTTTAGCACGTTGAAGAGTTGGGGGAGCTCATCGAGGCGGTACTTGCGGATTACCTTGCCCACGCGGGTGATGCGGGGGTCTTCGCCATCCTGGGTGAAGCCGGTGCCGCGGTGGTCGATGAACATGCTGCGGAACTTGTAAACGACGAAGGGGCGGCACTGGAAACCCATGCGCTGCTGGGTGAAGAGTGCAGGCCCGGGGCTATCCAGGCGGATGGCCAGCGCGGTGATGGCCATCAGCGGCAAGGCTACCGGCATCAGCGCCAGAACCGCCAGCACATCCAGGCTGCGCTTGAGCGCCTCGTAGCCTTCATCCGGCTGCAGGCTGCCGTAACGGTTCTCGTAGAGGTGACCAAGCTGCACCCGGCCGGTCAACCGCTCGAAGTTGGTGGTGGCATGGTAGACGGGAATGCGGTTGAGGGTGCAGTGGGCCAGGAAGCGCTCCCACTCCGGTGAGAACTCGGCGCGGAGGTCGGCCACCACGCCATCCACGCGCGCCTCGCCCAGGTCGGGGGTTTCGAGGTAGCGCCAATCGACGCCGTGGTTATGACAGAGGCTCGTGGCCTTGCCGAACGGCACCACGGCGAGCTTGTGCACTCGATAGTGCCGCCCGACCCAGTAGCCGGCGGTGCAGTAGAGGGAAGTAAGGAGGTAGCTGGCGAGATAGAGCTCAGCGATGAGCTCGATACCCGTGATGTACAGCAAGAGGAAGGGGATACCGAAGCAGGCCGAGGCGGCCGGAATGCTCAGCAGGTAGGCGCGCACCCCGGGGAGACGGCTCATGCGCTGAACGCAGGTGAGTGAGCCCCAGTAGGCCAGCGCGATGATGAGAACGGTCACCGCGCGGGTGAGCTCGCTCGTCTCCCAGACGGTGCCACCCGAGGCGGCCAGGGTCGGCAGAAGCACAGCAAAGCCGAAGCCCAGCAGCCGTTGTACGGCGCGGCTGAGCAGCAGCCGTTCGAGAAAACGCGAGTGCCGTCTCTGCCCAGGCAAGGCGGAGGAGGAAGTGATGGTGTCCATGTTCTGTTCCCTTGCCCGCTCCGCGGGCATCCAGTTCGTCCCTGATGTTTTTTCGCCGGGTCTTTCCGTTGCCCGGTGGTTTTTTGTCAGGGGTCTCCGGTTGTTGGTTATTAGGGGCGAGGGGTTAAGGGCCGAGGGGTTAAGGGCCGAGGGCCGAGGGCCGAGGGCCGATGGCCCAGCGCCCAGAGCCCAGCGCCCAGAGCCCAGCGCCCAGCGCCCAGCGCCCAGCGCCCAGCGCCCAGCGCCCAGCTGCCCAGATGATAATGCTCTAAGTTCAAGGGCCAAGGGCCAAGGGCCGAGGTCCGAGGTCCGAGGTCCGAGGTCCGAGGTCCGAGGTCCGAGGTCCGAAGGGCAAGGTACCCTCTGACAAATTGGCTCAAGGGGCATTAATCTCGGGCCCCTGCGGGGCCATCGTCGAGCCGGCAATAAATTGCTTTGCCATAGACAGGCGCCCGGGGTTATCGCCGCCGCTTCGCAGCGGATCGCGCAATAAATTGCGCTCCCACAATAGAGCCTCACCCCTTAGTGATCATGCCGGGGCTTTTTTCGGGGCCCTTAGGGGCCATGGTCGAGCCGGCAATAAATTACTCTGCCACAGAGGCGCCCGGGGTTATCGCCGCCGCTTCGCGGCGGATCGCGCAATAAATTGCGCTCCTACAAAGGCAGTACCTTGGACCTCGGCCCTTGCTCCTCGGCCCTCGTGCCTACTTGTAGGAGTAGTTGTAGTAGCCGTAGTAGCCGTAGCTGGTGGCGGCTTTGCGCTCCATGGCGTTGAGGATGGCGCCCTTGAGGACGACGCCGCTGTTCTCCAGGCGTTCCTTGGCGGCTTCGACTTCCTGGGGGGGGTTCATGCCGAAGCGGGCGACCATCAGGCTGGTACCGACTTGCTTGCCAACGATGGCGGCGTCGGTTACCGCCAGCACCGGCGGGGTGTCGATGATCACCAGGTCGTAGCGGGCAGAGACTTCCTCCATCAGGCTGGTGAAGCGCGCCTGCATCAGCAGCTCGGAGGGGTTGGGCGGGGCGATGCCGCGGGCGATGTAGTCCAGGTTCGGCTGCTTGCTGGAGCGAATGGCGCCGTCCAGTTCGATCTGGCCAGAAAGCACTTCCGAGAGCCCGCCCTGGCTATCGCCACCAAAGGCGTTGTGGATGTGCCCCTTGCGCATATCGCCATCGATCACCAGCACCCGGGTGCCGGCCTGGGCGCACACGGCGCCCAGGTTGGCGCTGATGAAACTCTTGCCCACCGTGGGTGAGGGGCCGGTGATCATCAGGCGGTTGTCGGTGGCCTCCAGCATGGCGAAGTGCAGGCTGGTGCGCAGGCCACGCAGCGCCTCGATGGAGAGGTCGGTGGTGCTGCTCAGGGCCAGCAGGTCGCGCAGGCTGCCCTTCTTGTGACGCTTGCCACCACCCGTGAGGCCGCCGGAACGCTTGGCCTGCTCCTCGGAGAGCGGCACCGTGGCGTAGACTGGCAGGCCCAGCGCTTCCAGCTGCTTGGGCGCTTCGACCCCGCGGCGCAGCAGGCCATAGAGCAGCACGCCGCCAACGGCCAGAATGGCGCCCAGCAGGGTAGCCATCACCACGATGATCTTCTTGCGCGGCTCCACCGGCGTGGGGTAGACGACGGCCTCATCGAGGATGCGCACGTTACCCACGGTGCCGGCGCGGGCGACCTTCATCTCCTGGATCTTGTTGAGCAGCTGGACGTAGACCTCCTGGTTGACCTCCACGTCGCGGCTGCGGCGCAGGATCTCCTGCTGAGTCTCCGGCAGGGAATCCACCTGGGCCTCGAGCTGGTCGCGCTCGCGCTGCAGCTGCGCCTTCTTCTCCAGCAGCGACTGGTACTGCGGGTGGCTGGTGGTGAAGCGGCGCGCGAGTTCGGTCTCGGCGAATTCGAGTTCGTTGATGCGCTTCTCCATCTCCACCATGCGATCGAGGATCGACTGGGTCTCGATGGAGAGATCCACGCTGTCGCGCTGGGCGCGGTACTCGTTCAGGGCGTTCTCGGCCTCGTTGAGCTGGTCGCGTACGCGCGGCGCCTGCTCTTCCAGGAAGGCCAGGCTGTTCTCGGCCTCGGCGGCCTGGCGCTGGATGTTCTGGGTCAGGTAGATCTGGCTGATGGCGTCCAGGGTACGCCGGGCGCGCTGCGGGTCGGTGTCCTTCAGCGAGAGGTTGAGCAGGCCGCTGTCCTTGCCCTGCATGCTGACGCTGAAGCGGCCGCGCAGACTATTGATGGCGCCCAGGCGCGAGCGCTTGCGCAGCACGAAGGTCGCGCCCTCCCCGGCCTGGATCTCGGCCACGCGCAGCTGCAGCTGGCCATCGAGGAAGCCCTCATCGGCGCCGACGCGGCCCTCGCCCAGGGTCTCCTCACCCAGGTGGATACGGTAGTGCTGGGCATCGACCACCTCCAGCTCGATGGCCTGGCCGGCGAGCTCGCCGGCGACCATGATCTCGCCGATGTTGATCTCCTCGCCCGCCCAGACGCTCTCCTCGGGGAACCAGGCGCTATCCTCGGCGAAGGAGGGCCGCGGTACGCCGCGACGCGCCAGGAACTCGCCGACCACCGGGAAGCGCCGGGGGGTGATCGTCAGGTCCAGCTGCTCCTGATCCACCGCCTGGCCGAGCACCATGCGCGAGCGCAGAATGCCCAGTTCGGCGTCGGTCTTGGTTTCCTCCCCCATCATGCTCTCCAGCCCCTCGAAGGGGTTGGGGCCGTTCTTGCTCTCCACCTGCACCAACGCATCGGCCTGGTAGACGGGCGGCTGCAGCAGCGCGTAGACCACGCCCCCCACGGCGAACAGCAGGGTGACGAAGATGATCACCCACTTGTGGTCGATCAGCAGGCCGAAGAGGCGGCCCAGGTCGATATCGTCGTCGGCGGGGGCGGAATGCGAGGCAGCGGTCTTGGAAGGTTCGGTCATGGGTGCACTTCGAGAGGGGTCAAGGAGTCAAGGAGTCAAGGAGTCAAGGAAGCGAGCGTACTGCTACTTTGAAAGCTCAGGGACTGACCGGTGTACGACATGAAATTTGAAGACTTAAACGCCTGGAAGCGGGCTGCCAGGCTCAGTGCTGACATCTATCGTTCGTTCCAGGGGTCTCGCGATTTTGGGTTTCGAGACCAGATCACGCGATCATCACTGTCGATAGCGAGCAACATCGCCGAAGGCTACGAGCGTGACAGCATGAACGAAAAGTCACGTTTCCTTAGCTATGCCAAGGGTTCCTGCGGTGAACTTCGAACGCAGATCTACATCGGCATGGAGGTTGGCTACATCGCCAAGGGGCAAGGCAAACAATGGGTCGAGGAGACCCGCGAACTGTCGCGAATGCTGTATGCCTTGATGCAAAGCGCAAGGAGCCAGGGGGTAAAGAGTCAAGAAAGCAAGGGGGAAGGTACCCCTTGACTCCTTGACGCCTTGTTCCTTCGAGCCGCTACAACCTCCGCGCCCACTCCCCCGTGGCCTCCTTCAACAAGGCATGCACTTGCTCAAACGCTTCCCGACTCTTGCGATAGGGGTCGGGGATCTCGCGGCCTTGCCCGCCTTCGAGCCAACGGCCCAGCAGCATGGTCTTGCCCAGTGCCGCGGGATCCATCTGCCCCACGGCGTGGCGCTGGCCGTCGGACATCACCAGCACCAGGTCGGCGCTCTGGAGGATATCCAGGGTGACCTGGCGTGCGGTGTGCTCGCTCACGTCGAGCCCCTCGGCCTCGGCGAGGGCGCGCGCCCTGGGCTCCACGCCGTGGCCTTCCATGGCGTTGAGGCCGGCGGTCTCGATCTGTTTTTCGGGCAGCTTGGCGGCGAGCATCGCGGCGGCGACCGGGCTACGACAGATATTGCCGGTGCAGAGCACCAGGATGCGATTGAACATGGCGGCCTAGTTGTTGATGTCGCTAACGTCGGTGGAAGTCTCCGCCAGGGTACCAGGCAAGCTGATCGACGGCAGCAACAAGCTGATCACGCGGTTCCAGCGGGCGATGGGCGCGGTGGTCACATAGACCACGTCCTGCGGCTCCAGCTGGAAGTCATGGCCGAGGCTGAAGGAGGCGGCATTGCTGACGTCGAGCTGGTAGACGGTGGCCAGCTTGTCGCTGGCGTCCTGGGTGCCGCGCACCACGAAGATACCTGAAGGCTCGGCGCTGGTCTCGTTGATGCCGCCGGCGCGCGATACCGCATCGGTCAGCGAGACCGGCTCGTTGCCCAGCGGCTGGTCGCCGGGCTGGCGCACCTGCCCCATCACCGAGATACCACGGTTCTCGGCGGTGGGCACGTGCAGCACGTCGCCATCCTGGAGCAGACGGTTCTGGCGGTTATCGCCCTGCTGCATCAGCGCGTAGAGGGAAACCGGGATCTCCTCGCCGTTGCGATTGAGGGTGACGCTGTGCCAGTTGGCATTCTCGGCGGCGCCCCCGGCCTGGCTGATGGCATCGGTGATGGTCATCGGGATGGTGGTGATCGGCAGGCTCTGCGGCTGGGAGACCGCGCCGCTGATGTGGACCTTCTTGGCGTGGAAGGCGGCCACGCCCACATCCACCTGGGGGTCGGTGATGAACTCGGAGAGCTGGCGCGCCAGCATGGCGCGGATCTCTTCGAGGGTCTTGCCGGCCACGTGCACCCGGCCAATATAGGGGTAGAAGATGGTGCCATCACTGCGCACCTGGTTGCCGGCCTCGGCGGCGCTGCGCTCGGAACCGGCGGGGATGGTCAGCTCGGGGTGGTCGTAGACGATGATGTTGAGCACGTCGCCGGGGCCCACGTGGTACTCGTACGCCTGCAGGGCCTGCTCGAGCTCGGCGGGCATGGCACGACCGGCGCCATCGGTACCGCGCGACTCCTGCTGGGTGGCGACCAGGCCCGGGGTGATCGGGCGGATATTGACCAGATCGTCGATGGGGGCCGCCTCGCTCTGCGACTCCAGGTGGCTGCCCGGGGCCCAGGCACAGCCCCCCAGCGAGCCGGCGGCGAGCAGCAGCACCGGCAGCCATCGCCTGACGGCCCTGCCCTTCCCTGCGGGGTTGGTGCTGGCGAAAGCCGCAGTCAGTGCGAGCGGGCGAAACGACGATGATGGCATGGGGCGATCCTCTCTGGACGACGTTCGGGCACGCTACCGCCCCGAGGTGTCATGGCACATCCCCGAGGCCGGCATGGTGTTGTAATGGGTGTTTCTGAGCCGTTGGGCCGAGCAGCAGCGCCATGCGGCTGATAAACACCAGCCTGCACGACAGCCACGGTAAAAAAATGATGGGTGCATTCTACTTAGCCCACCCTGCCATGCCTAGGCAACAAGGCGAAATCCCGGGCTATTGTCGGCAATCTCTTACACGCCAAGCGGGCTTGCTCGCACCCTGGCGACTCGCTCAAGCGTGCCGGCAAACCGTGACATTCTGATGTCCGCCATGCCCTTGGTGTTAGAAAGACCCGCCGAATCAGCCCCAAGGAGGTTAAGCGATGCCTCGTTGATTCGCATGAAAGTTCGCCATGCCTGGCGGATCGTTCTTGCCTTATACCCGGGTCTTTCATCGGGTTTTCTCCCCTTCGCGCGGTGAGCAAAACCATCTTGGTAACGATCGGTAGCTTTCTTATGCTTTGTAACATTATTTAACACAAGAGACGGCGGGTCGTTGCCTTCGACTCCGAAGCCTTGCCCTACGCGGCCTGCTGTCTGGCAGAGGAAGGACCCGACCAACATGGTGATTCTCGAGCGCCTCTTCCGTTTGCCGCGGCGCTACAAGCGCCTGATCCTGCTTACCCTCGATGCCTCCCTGCTGTCGCTGAGCTTCCTGGCTGCCGTCTGGCTGCGCCTGGAGCACCTGGGGCCGCTGGCCGAGCCGCCGGCGTGGGGGGTGTGGCTGGCGGTGTTGCCGGTGAGCCTGGCGATCTTCCTGCAGCTGGGCTTCTATCGCGCGGTGATTCGTTTCATGAGCACCAAGGCCCTGAACACCCTGGTGTTGGGGATTGCCAGCTCCTCTGCCCTGCTGATGCTGCTCTGTGGGCTGTTTTCCGTCGCCATGCCCCGCTCGATCGGCCTGATCTACCCGATGCTGGCCCTGCTGAGCGTGGGCGGGGTGCGCGTCTTCCTGCGCTCGCTGCATATGCGCAGCCAGATTCGCTACAAGGATCCGGTGATCCTCTACGGGGCGGGGTCCTCCGGCTCCCAGCTGGTGCACAGCCTGCGCCAGGGGGGGGAATACACGCCGGTGGCCTTTGTCGATGACTGGCGCGGCATGCATGGCACCTCCGTCGAGGGCTTGCGGGTCTACTCCCCCGAGGCGCTGCCGCGCCTGGTGAAGGACTTCGGGGCCAAGTGCATCCTGCTGGCCATGCCCAGCGCGCCGCGCACCCGGCGCCAGGAGATCCTGCGCATGCTGGAACCGCTGGCGATCCCCGTGCAGACCCTGCCGAGCATGGAGGACGTGATCGCCGGGCGCGCCCAGCTCAACGAGATCCGCGATGTCACCGTCGAGGACCTGCTGGGGCGCGATACCGTGCCCCCTGACCAGACGCTGCTGGATGCCAACATCCGCGACAAGGTAGTGATGGTGACCGGCGCGGGGGGCTCGATCGGCTCGGAGCTGTGCCGCCAGGTGCTGCAGCAGGCCCCCCGCGAGCTGCTGCTGTTCGAGTTCAGCGAATATGCGCTGTATGCCATCGAGCGGGAGCTACTGCAGCGGGTCAAGGAGCAGAAGCTGGAGGTGACGGTGCGGGCGCTGCTCGGCTCGGTGCAGGATCGCCAGCGGCTGGATAGCGTGCTCAAGGCCTTCGGGGTGGCGACCATCTATCATGCCGCGGCCTTCAAGCATGTGCCCATGGTGGAACACAACAGCATCCAGGGGATTCTCAACAACGTCTTCGGGACCCTAGCCACCGCCCAGGCGGCGATCGCGCATGGCGTGGAGACCTTCGTGCTGATCTCCACCGACAAGGCGGTACGCCCCACCAACGTGATGGGGACCACCAAGCGGCTGGCGGAGCTGGTCTGTCAGGCGCTGGCCACGCAGCAACGGGGCACGCGCTTCACCATGGTGCGTTTCGGCAACGTGCTGGGCTCCTCCGGCTCGGTGGTGCCGCTGTTCAACGACCAGATTGCCCGGGGCGGGCCGGTCACCGTCACCCATCCCGAGGTCACCCGCTACTTCATGACCATTCCCGAGGCTTCCCAGCTGGTGATCCAGGCGGGAGCCATGGGCAGCGGCGGCGACGTCTTCGTGCTGGACATGGGAACCCCGGTGAAGATCGCCGAGCTGGCGGCGGAGATGATTCGTCTCTCGGGCCTGGAGGTGCGCAGCGAGACGAACCCCGAGGGCGATATCGAGATCCGCTTCTCCGGCCTGCGGCCGGGCGAGAAGCTCTACGAGGAGCTGCTGATCGGCGAGGGCGTGGAGAAGACGGCGCATCCCCGCATCCTGTGCGCCCACGAGGCCTACTGGCCCTGGCCGCGGCTGGAGGCCTACCTGCAGACGCTCTATCGCGCCACGAGGGAGCACCGCCACGACACCATCCGCCACCTGCTGCTGGAGGCGCCCACCGGCTATGCCCCCACCTCGGACGAGATCACCGACCTGGTCTGGCGGCACACGCCCGCCACCGAGGAGAGCCCCGCGCTGGCGCCTTACCCCATTGCGGCCAGCCAGTTGAGCTGTGCCGCCGCGCCCTCCTGGGTGACGCGTGAGGAGCCGGTGATGGCCAACATGGCCTCGTCCTACGCGTCTCGGCGCTAGGACGCGGATGAATACATGGGCCCGGGGTTGGATCGGGATTGTGGGAGCGATCTTCAGATCGCGAAGACAACCCCACCGCCGCTGCGCGCCGGATCGCGAAGCGAAGCTTCGCTCCCACAAGGGCCCGGAGCTGGATCGGGATTGTGGGAGCGATATTTATATCCGGTTCGACGCCTCGACGATGGCGCCGCTAGGCGCCCAGGACAACCCCACCGCCGCTGCGCGGCGGATCGCGCAATACATTGCGCTCCTACAGTGGCCCGGAGCTGGATCGGGATTGTGTCTGGCCAGTGACCCGCTCCTTACCGCTGGGTGTCGGGAGCAGGTTATCTGGCGCTTGCCTCGGTATGCCCATCAGGAGATCGCCATGGGACCCAGCATTTCGGTAATCATTCCCGTCTACAACAAGGAGGAGTACGTCGCCAGAACCCTGCACTCCGTTCTGGATCAAACGCCCCCCAATCTGGAGATCCTCATCGTCGATGATGCCTCGACGGACCGAAGTCTCGAGCGAGTGGCAGAATTCGATGATCCGCGTATCCGGGTGTTGAGACGCGACACGCCTGGCCCGGGCGGCTATGCCGCCAGGAACCTCGGCATCCGCCAGGCAACGGGAGAGTGGATCGCCTTCCTCGATGCGGATGACTGCTGGCGACCGGACCACCTCGAGAACGCCCTCGACATGGCCGAGCAGAACCCTGAGGTGCCCATCATCTCGGCCGCCCGCCTCGACCAGTTCGGCAGCCAGCAGCGACTGGACCCCTTCAGCCAGCACTTTATCGCCCATGGCCCCCAGCGCCTCTATCTTGCGGACTATATCAAGCAGGCCCGCCAGGGGCGGCGTGCCATGCAGACCAATACCCTGCTCATTCGGCGGGCGGCGCTATTCAGCCATGAGCTATTCCCGGAGGGGCGCACGGCGCGCTCAGGGGATCTCTATGCATGGATAACGCTGTTGGCGAGGCTCAAGGTCATGGTCTGGTCACCGCATATTGCGGCGACCTCCTACCGTGACGTGATTGGCGTATCGCGCACCTCGACGCCCACCATCCAGTTATTCCAGGAGATGGTGGAGGAATTGGCCCCCCATGTGAGCCGCGACGAACATGCTCTGGTCAGGGGTGCTGCCAATCAGCTGATCAAGTATGCCTGGATCGAGAAGAAGAAAAAGCGCATGGCGTTGCCCCTGTTCGGCTTGCCGAGCGCGTTTTTCTGGAAGGGACACGTACGCTACTGCTTGAAGTGGAGCCTGATCTCTATGGTGCCCATCACCCTTCTCGAAGCGGTACACAGGCGATTCCTGGCCAAGTGAGCCGGGAACCCGCCATGCAGCGCCTTGATGACGGCGTGCGTGCCCCTCGTCTGCGAGCAAGCGCGCAAGTAGAGCACCGCAACGCTTCCCGCGGGAGGCGTTGCACCGGCGGGTGGCCTGGGCGCTGGCAGGGCCTTCGAGGTTTTCCCGTTGGGGCTTTACCCTTCGCCGGCCTGGCGTGAGCGTGAGGGGTCGCTAAGTGGCGTGTTGGTGAGTGGCGTGTTAGTGAGTGGCTTGTCAGCGAGCGGCCGGTTGGCTGCGTCGGGGATCGAAGGTGAACTGTCATCCAACGGCGCATCCGGCAGCGTCAGCAGGTCGCCGAGGTAGCGAAGGCCCTCCTCGTTCAGGCGGGTCGACATGCTGGAGTTGGGCGTGAAGGTCAGCTCGCCCAGCATCGGGGTGCCCTCATTGTCGTAGAGGTCGACCCGGACAAACGGGAAGGGCTTGGCGAGCTTCTCGGCACAGGCCAGCATCTCGGGCAGACAGGCAGGGGGCTCGGGCGGCGTGTCCCGTCGCAACTCCTCGAGGGAGATCGGCAAGGTGTTCCAGTCGAGGTCGAAGAAGTCGACGCGAAGGCCCTGCTCTCTCTCCGAACATACCTCGACCAGCTTGGCCTTGCCGTTGAAGCAGAAGATCTTGTAGTCCCAGGGCAGCAGGCCCGACGGGGTCTCGATATAGGCTTCGAGAATGATCCGCGGCGTTATCCTGTCGTAATGCGGCTCCAGACTCTTCCTGCCGAATCTCTCGCCCATCCATTGCCACAGCTGCTGCCTGACCGCCTCCGGGTCAAGCTCGTGCTTGTTGCGGGTGACTATATTGTACTTGCAGCCGTGCGTGCACTTGAGGGCAAACTTCTCGGGGAGCTCATCCCAGATGATCTCATCGGGCGATTCGTATACGGCCAGCAGGCGATTCAGGATATGGTCGCACCCTTGGCTGGCCACATAATGATATACCTGATACTTGTCGGCGCAGATCGCCTTCAGCGGGTCGTCCCAGTAGATCTTTAGCCATTGCAGCTTTTCGTTGAAATCCGTTGGCCGCTTGAGGTTGAGGTACTTGCCCGTGCGCCGAAAATAGAGCAGCTGGGCCGCCGTGGCCGGCGATAGATCATTGATGGTATTGAGCATACCGTTCCAGGCGGTGCGCCTCGATTGCCTCAACTGCCCGAGCAGGTATCCTCGATCGACAGGCATAACGACTCCCTTTGCGACACGTATCGGTTCGAACTCTGTTCAGCCATGCGCAAACCGCCATGCCATCCACAGCAGTGAAACGCATCGCAGCGAAATGCCTCTCACCCTCTTGTTGCGCGGTGCCGGATGATGGGGTGAAGGCCATGATCTGCATCAAGGAAAGAAAAATAAAACACCGTTTTTTTGCCTCCTGAGCAGGATGGCAGAAAACCCTTATCGAGTCGCTCCGATCTTTCTCACTACCTGGCGAGGGACTCTCAAGCAAAAGTCAGGTAGCAAGGTCTCAGAGAAATCGGTTAGCGCTAATTAAGATTGCCATGCTCGCTCGATGAGGCAACGCATATTGATGCCGCCGCTGCGCGGCGGATCGCGAAGCGGAGTCGAGGCGTCGAACCGTTCGCTCCCACAAGGGGCCGGAGATGGATCGGGATTGTGGGAGCGATCTTCAGATCCGGTTCGACGCCTCGACGATGGCGCCGACAGGTGCCCGGGGGTTATCGCCGCCGCTGCGCGCCGGATCGCGCCATAAATTGCGCTCCCACAGTGGCCCGGAGCTGGATCGGGATTGTGGGAGCGATATTCAGATCCGGTTCGACGCCTCGGCGATGGCGCCGCCAGGTGCCCGGGGGTTTTCGCCGCCGCTGCGCGCCGGATCGCGCAATAAATTGCGCTCCCACAACGGTTCTTCGCCTCCTTCAATCCAAAATGCGATGATCCCAATAAATTGCGCTCCCACAGCATCTGGCTCAGGTGCGATGAATGGTGTGCATCCCCGGGGGTGACGTCGATGGCGTCTGGCGGTCAAAGGGCGCTTCGGGTAGCGTCAGCAGGTCGCCCAGGTAGCGCAGGCCATACTCGCTATAGCAGGTGGACATGCTGGACCCCGGGGTAAAGGTCAGCTCGCCGAGGATCGGCACGCCATCGTTGTCGTAGAAATCCACACGCACGAACGGGAAGGGCTGTGCCAGCTTCTCGGCATAGGCCACCATCTCATCGAAACAGGCGGGTCGCTCAGGCGGCGACTCACGCTGCAGGGTCTCGAAGGAGATCGCCAAGCGGTTCCACGCCAGGTCGAAGAAGTCGAGCTTCAGCTCGCGCTCTCGCTCCGAACATACCTCGACCAGCTTGGCCACGCCGTTGAAGCAGTAGATCTTGTAGTCCATGGGCAGCAGGCCTGCCCGGTTCTCGATATAGCGTTCGAGGATGATCCGCGGGGTGATCTTGTCGTAGTGGGGCTCGAGGTTGCCCTTGCCGAACTTCTCTCCCATCCACTTGGACAGCTTGCGCTTGACGACCTCCGGGTCGAGCTCGTGCTTGTTTCGGGTCACAATGTTGTAGCCACAGCCATGCGTGCACTTCAGGGCGAACCGCTCCGGGAGTTCGTCCCAGTCGATCTCCTCGGGTGAGTGGTAGACGGACAACAACGTGTTCAGGGCGTTGCCGCACCCCTGGCGAATCACATACTGGTGCATCTCGTACTTGTCAGCGCAGAGGGTGATCAGCGGATCGTGCCAGTAGATCTTGAGCCACTGCAGTTTTTCGTTGAAGTCCCTGGGCTTTCTGACGTTGAGATATTTTCCCGTCTTCCTGAAATAGAGGATCTGGGCGGCGGTGACCGGGGATACCCTGCTGATACGGTGGAGCGTAGAGCGCCACAGGCGACGGCGTGCATTCTTTATCATGGTGTCTCTCCCCTTCCTTCAGCGTCCTTGATTATCATTTAATCGTCGTATCGTGGTTCAGCTCGCCGCCTGCTCCATGACCGTGGTCAAGGCGTGGCAGGTTGCCTCTATCTCTTGCGGGGTCAGGGTCGGATGGCAGAGGAACATCAGGCTGGTGTCGCCCAGCTCACGGGCTACCGGCAGCCGCGTTTCGGGTCGCCACCCGGTGCCCTCGAAGGCCTTTTCAAGATAGATCTCGGAACAGGAGCCGCTGAAGCAGGGCACGCCGTGCGCCACGATTTCAGCGATGATGCGCTCACGACTCCAGCCCGGCTTGAGACGCTGGGGCTCGACGAAGACGTAACACTTGTAGGCGGCATGCTGGCTGGACGCGGGCACAGGCGGCACGCGCAGCCCCGGGCACTGGCGGGCAGACTGCCAGATGCGCTCGGCGTTGGCGCGGCGAGTCGCCGACCACTCGGACAGGCGGCGCAGCTGGATACGGCCGATCGCCGCCTGCATCTCGGTGAGACGCCAGTTGGAGCCCAGGCTGTGGTGCAGCCAGCGAAAACCGGGCGGGTGCTGCTGCTGGTAAACGGCATGCCAGCTCTTGCCGTGGTCCTTGTAGGCCCACATGCGTTGCCACAGGTCGGGGTCGTTGGTGGTGACCATGCCCCCTTCCCCGCCGGTGGTCATGATCTTGTCCTGGCAGAAGGACCAGCAGCCCACCTTGCCGAGGGTGCCGACGCTCTGGCCGCGATAGCGGGCACCGTGGGCCTGCGCGCAGTCCTCGATGATATGGATGCCGTTGCGCGACAGCGTCGTCAGCTCGTCCATAGCGCAGGGCCAGCCCGCCAGGTGCACGGCAATGATGGCGCGGGTGGCCGGGGTGATCACCGCGACCACGCTGGCCAGATTGATGTTCTGGGAGTCGCGGTCCACATCGGCAAACACCGGCGTGGCCCCCACCGCCGCGATGCAGGAGGCGGAGGCGACAAAGGTGCGCGAGGTGACGATGACTTCATCCCCGGGACCGATGCCCAGGCCGCGCAGGGCCAGTTCGAGGGCCAGGGTGCCATTGCTGACGGCGATGGCGTACTCGCTGCCCACCGCGTCGGCGAACTCCTGTTCGAAGTCGCGACACTCGGTGCCCGTCCAGTAGTTGACCCGGTTGGAGAGCAGGACGCGCTGGACTGCCGCGGCCTCCTCCTCGGTGAAGGAGGGCCAGGGGGAAAAGGGACCGTCAAGCATCGTGCACCTCCCGCTTCAGCAGGTCACTCTCCTTCATGAGGATCGGCCGCTCGTCGACGTCGCGCAGGAAGATCAAGTCGTCCTCGAAGGTGTAGTGCTTATAGGCGGTGGCGAAGGTGCCCGGGTCCAGGTTGGCTTCCAGGTAATCGAGCGGCAGGTTGGCGCCCGCCTGGGCCAGGACGGACATGAAGGCAACGAACCGCACGTTGATCTCGGTGATCATGGGCTGGCCGTTTGCCGCTTCCTTGAGGTCCGCCGTGAATACCCCGTGCGGTTTGGCACCATGCTGGCGGAACACCTCGCGGATGGCGTCGTCGGCAATCTCGACCAGCTGCGGCTCGTTGAGCAGGCGCCCGAACGACGTGTTGCCGGTGATACCGGAGGGCGAGACCTTCGCCATGATGTACGCCAGCCGCTCGGCACATGCAGAGCGCAGTAGCTGCCCATCGCGATAGAGCAGCTTGCAGGCCAGGTTTCGGCCCGGCAGGAATTCCGAGGCGATGAACTCGCCCACGGCGGGATTGATGCGCATCCATTCGTCGAGCTCTCCCCGACTGGCCACCTTGAGAGAGCCCAGCCCACTCGACCCCACGGTGGAACGTACCCAGAAGGGGTAAGGCAGCGAGAGGTCATCGACATTGGCGCCATTGGCGAAATTGGCATGCGCCGGGATGTAGGGCTTTTCGTGCAGGGCGTGATGCATGGCTTTCTTGTCGAGGAGCACCCGGCTTGTCTGGTAGTCGGGTACGAAGGCCTCACAGGGCAGGGCCTGCGCCTCCTTGGCCCTGGCCCAGGTCAGCACCTCCACTTCGGGCATCACCACGGCGAACGCTATCTCGTAGCGGTCGACGAGCCGGCCGATCGCCGGCCAGTACGCCTCGCTGGAACACTCTGGCACCACCTGGGTCGCGATGTAGCTGTCGCGATCATAAAGCCCGATGGCCAAGGGATTCGAGTCGACGCCCACGAAGCGATAGCGTTCGCACCCCGCATCGAGGATCGACCTGACGAAGCTGCGGGGGGTGGGACCGCCTACCCCGGTCACGAGAATATTGATCCTGTCACTCATGATGGTTGACCCTATTGTTGGTTGAACGCACCCCTTGAAACCGAGGCATGCCGATCTCGTTGGCATGGGAGATACCTTCGCGGCTGAACACTTTCTTGACCGTCAACAACAGGATCCAGACATCCAGCCGGAGAGACTGATGCTCGACGTACCAGACGTCGAAGTGAAACTTCTCCTCCCAGGTAATGGCGTTGCGCCCGTTCACCTGGGCCCAGCCGGTAACGCCGGGGCGCACCTCGTGGCGCCGGAACTGCTCGGGGGTATAGAGGGGGAGATAGTCCATCAACAGCGGGCGCGGCCCCACCAGGCTCATGTCGCCCTTGAGGACGTTCCAGAGCTCGGGCAGCTCGTCGAGGCTGGTGGCACGCAGGCGCTGGCCGAAAGGCGTGTGGCGCTGCTCGGAGGGCAGCAGCTGGCCCTGCGCATCCCGGGTATCGAGCATGGTACGGAACTTGACCATCCGGAACGGCTTGCCGTGGCGCCCGGGGCGCTGCTGGGTAAAGAGCACCGGCGAGCCAAGCTTGAGGCGGACCAGCAGCGCAACGCCCAGCAATACCGGCGACAGCAGCAGCAGCAGCATGCCGGCGGCCAGGAAATCCATCAGACGCTTGATCATGAGAACCCCATCTCCTTTAACATGACGGCGTTGACCTTGCGGACGTCGTACTTGTCCACGGCGACCTCGCGTGAGCGCTCGCCCATGCGTTCGGCGAGCTCGGGCGTCTCGAGGAAGCGCTGCATGGCGTCGGTGAGTCCCTCGACATCACGCGGCGGAACCAGGTAGCCGTTCTGCCCATCCACCACGGTCTCACGACAGCCGGGGGTGTCGGTGGTGATCACCGGCCTGCCCATGGAGAGCGCTTCGAGAATGGTGCGCGGGATCCCTTCCCGGTAGTAGGTGGGCAGCACGAAGACGCTCGCGCTCTCCAGCGCCTGACGGACATCGGTGAGCTTGCCCAGATAGGTAATCACGCCGTCCTTCTTCCATTGCGCCAGCTCCTGGAGGGTGATCGAGCGCGGGTTGCTGTCGAGGGCCCCCACCAGCTGGAACTCGGCGTCGGGATAGCGCTCCTTGAGGCGATAGGCGGCGGCGGCATACTCGCGGATGCCCTTGTCGATCAGCAGCCGGGCGACCAGCACGAAGGTGACGCGACGCGAGGGGTGACGATGCGACGCATAGTGATCGAGGTCGACCCCGGAGCCGTTGACCACTACCGAGGGCGTGGTGCCATTGAGCACGCCGAGCTCACGGAACAGCGTCTGGTCATCGATGTTCTGGAAGAAGACCTTGTGGGCATGGCGCAGCGCCCGACGATAGAGGCGGGTCACGATGGCGCTGACCAACCGCTGCCGCCGGCTCTCCTTGGCCTCCAGGAAGGTGTAGCCAAGCCCGGTGATCAGCGCATAGCGATGGGGACAACCGCCCATGGCGGCAGCCAGGGTGCCGAAGATCACCGGCTTGATGGTGTAGCCCAGCACATGGTCAGGATTGATGCGCCGCACCAGCCGAATCAGCTCGATCAGGGTGCGAATGTCACCCACCGGGTTCATGCCCGTTCGATCGAGATGAATCTCATGGGGATACGCCCCCAGCGCCGTGAGCTTGGCGTGTACCTCGCTGTCGGGTGTCAGCCCTGGCGCGGCGGCATGCACGGTCAGCCCCTGGGCGATCAGTTCGGCGATCAGGTGGCCGCGAAAATGAACTAGCGACCCTGGAGCCCCGGCAATGATGAGAAATTTCATGGCGTGTCCTTGTCCAGTCATGTGGCGGCGCTCATGCAGCTGCTCCATACCGCGTTGTACGACGTCACCATCCGATCGATGGTGAAGTGCTCCCCGATCCTCGCGGCACAGGCCTGGCGGCGCTGCTCCCACGCGTCGGGGGCCTGCTCACGCTCGTTCAAGGCGGCCTCGATGGCATCCGCGAGCCGTTGAGGGTCACGGGGGGGCACGACCCAGCCGGTGTCATCGATGATCTGGGCGGTATCGCCCACGTCCGTGCCGACACAAGGGGTCCCGCAGGCCATGGCCTCGGCGATGACGTTGGGGAACGCCTCGCCGAAGGCGCTCGAGAGGATGTGCAGGTCCAGGCTGTTCATGATGGCGGGAATGTCCGAGCGCCGACCCAGCAAGCGGATATGGGAAGCGAGCCCGAGCTCCTCGATCCAGCCGGCCAGTTGCGCGTTGTCAGCATCGAGTGAGGCACCCACCAGCAGGCACAGCACGTCGTGACCACGTGCCTTGAGCTCGGCCAGGGCCTTGAGCAGGGTCGGGTGGTCCTTCTGCACATTGAAGCGCCCTACCATGCCCAGCAGCGGACGTGAGGCATCGAGATCCAGTCGTTCGCGGCGGTAGGCGGCGATCTCGCCGGGCGCGAAGGGCCGGTAATCGGCGAGGTCGTAGCCATTGGGGATCACGACCATCTTCGCTCCCCGATAGCCCATCGCTTCATGCAGCCGCAGCGCCTCGCTGGCACAGCATACGATGCGCCGTGGCACCAGCCCGGAGAGCCTGGCACAGAGGCGCGCCGCGATAATCGAGGAGCGCGAGCTCTGCCCCGCCTCCAGGGCGGTATGGCGGATTCCCCAGCAGACCAGCCGGATGCCGGCCAGGCGCGCGGAAAGCCCACCCAGCAGGTCGGGGTGGTACATCCAGGTCTGGACCAGGTCGGGGCGGTAGCGGCGCATGGCGCGCCATAGTCGAACCATCCCGCCCAGCGAGACGCCCTGCCGAGAGAACCCCATGGAGACGACCTCGGCCCCCTGCTCACGAAGCGGGGCTTCGAGGTCTCCGCCGCCGATCAGGGTCAGGACGGTATGACGATTGCGCGTATCACTGGTGCAGAGTCGAAACAGGGCCGACTGGGCCCCGCCCGGATACAGACTGCTGATGACATGGACGATATGCATGGTCGAATCTCGTGGCTAGATGGACGTCGGGTGGGCTCACTCTGACGAGAAGCGCTGCTTCATCCATTCGAGGACGCCAAAAGGCACCAGTGATATCAGCGTCCACTTGAGGCAGTACCCCACATTGTTACGCCAGAACAGGGCACCGGGCAGCCTGAACAACGGCAGCGAGACACGCTTTTTCTTCTGCTCGAGCCAGGCGTACTTGATCATCTTGTTGGCATAGAGCCGCAGCCAGCGCGCTTCTTCATCGCAGAGGCAGGGTCTGAGCTCGTCGACCATATGGCGAAAGAGTTCGATGGAGGGCGTGCTGTTACGCGAGACGCCCTGCATGTCGCCGCTGTAGATGGAGGCCACGTGGGGCGACCAGACCATCAGCTTCAAGCGCGCCAACAGCGCTACCCAGGCATAGAGATCACCGGAGCGGTCGGTACGTCCTGCCGGGAAGACACAATGGGTGACCAGGGCGGAGCGCTTGAGCAGCACCGAGTTGGTGCCCATCGCCCTAAGCCCCATGCAGGCGTGCTGGAGATAGTCCGTGAGATAGAGCACCTGGGGCCCCTGCCTCATGTAGCGCTGTCCGTAGGGGTCGAGCTGCTGTTGACTGCCTTTCTGCGTCAGTCTTGCCGCGCTGATGATCGGCACATCCGGATAGCGCAGGGCGATGCTCATGGCCTGGTCGAGGTGATTGGCCATCCAGATGTCATCGGCGTCGAGAAAGGCCACCCAGTCTCCGCGCGCCTCCTTGATGCCGTAGTTGCGGGCCGCATAGCCGCCGGGACCGGGCACGCTTCGCTTGAGCACACGAACTCGGGGGTCCTGGAAGGCGGCCACCCTGTCCAGACTGCCATCCTGCGAGGCGTCATCGACAATGAGAACTTCCAGCTTCGGGTAGCTCTGGTTCAATACGGAATCGAGTGCCCTGGCAACATAACGTTCCTTGTTGTAGACGGGTATGATCACGCTGACGAGGGCCCGCATAGTATTCTCCAGTTCCCTGTGATGACGAACGTGCTTTCGTACGCTTGCCTTGTTTCTTGTTACTTCTCACGCCTTACGCCTTACGCCTTAGGTTTTAGGTTTTAGGTTTTAGGTTTCATGGTGACTCGCCCTCCCCCCTTCTTCAGGCTGCATCTGATCCTGGCGCTGATCGGAAAGGAAGGGTGAACAGGAGGCGTAGCAGATGCCCATGCCGATCATCATCCAGACAAGACGCGCCGAGTAGCCCTTGAAGATGAAGGGTTCCTTGATCTCGGCGATGAACATGATGATCATGATCACGATCCAGACGCTCTTGTAGTGAGTAAGGTTGAAGAGATACTTCGCCAGGAAGGCATAGAAGCAGTAGAACGCCAGGGCGAGCGGAATACCCAGGGCGGTGAGCATGCGCATGTAACCGGCATCCACACTTCCCTGCAGGGTAAAGTCGCCCCAGTGAGCCCCGACGCCGAAGAGCAGTTTCCCCCACTTGTTGGGAATCTCGAACATATTGGCAACGGCTCGCGTGGTGCCCTCCTCCCGCAGGCCTTCAACACCTTCATAGAGGAAGCTGATGGAGTAAGCGAGCACGTTATCGGGAAAGAAGATCGCGAAGACCGGTGGCGCCACCACGATGATCGCCGCCAAGCTGATATAGAGAAAGAAGCGGCGGAGTGATAGCTTGTTCCTCGCCATCATGAGATTCAGGGCGTGAAAGATCACGATGCCGATAAACCCGATCAGAATGCCGGTACGGCCGATAAACAGCAGGGAGGTGAAGATCGTGACGGACGCAACCAGGGTATAGACAACCCCAATCTTGTGCTTGATATAGAGCGCCTGGATGATGACCAGCACCATGCCGTGGAACAGTGAAAGGTTGGCTGCCCCCCCCGAGGCGATACCGCGCAGGCGATACTCCCGTGTCAGGTAGTTGATATTGGAGTTTTCCGGCAGGTAGAGCATGGATTCAACAAAGGCCCGGAAGGCAGGAACATGGTACTCGATGACAATGATCAGCGCATTGACAAAGACAACGAAGGTCACCAGCTTGAAGATCAAGGTGATCACCTGATCCATATCCAGCGCCTTCTGCATCAGGCTCATGGCCAGCACCAGTCCGAGCATGATGTAGATACAGACCTGGATCAGATAGGTCTGAAAGGCCGTGGTGAACTCAACGGAGTAGATGGCCACTACGACAAGGTTGTAAATCGCAAACAGGCAAAGAACGATAAAGACCATGAGCACGGATTCTAGTGCCAGTACCTTGAAGGCAAGGCGAAAGTGCCTCATAAGCAGGAAAGCAGTGGCCAGCATGCCCCCGTGCAGCACCATGACGCGCAGGTCGAAGTAAGGCGCCAACAGATAGAGATAGAGAAAGAGCGTCAGCATGGCGACGTTAGAGTAGCTCAAGCCGTGCAGATAACGGAGCCCACGGAAGCTATCAGCATCTGCTGTGCGAGTCTGATATTTCACGGCATTCTACCTTCATGGTTGGCTGGCTGAGTGAGATACCGGGCCGGGGTTATCCCGACCCGCACAGCTCGATCATTTGTAGGAATAGTTGTAATAGCCGTAGCCATAGCTGATCGCAGCGGTCTTCTCGATGGCGTTGAGCACGCAGCCCTTCACCTGAATACCGGTGCTCTCGAGACGACGGGTCGCGATCTTCACCTCGCGCACGGGGTTCACTTCGAAGCGTGCGACCATGAGAGTGGTACCGACCACCCTGCCGATCAGCGAGGCATCGGTAACGGCCAGGATGGGCGGTGTATCGATGAAGACCAGGTCGAAATCCTGACAGACACTCTCGACGAGGTCGGCAAAGTTCTGCCGCATCAACAGCTCCGAGGGGTTGGGCGGCGCTACACCACGCTTCATGTAATAGAGATTGGGCACGTCACAGCTGTGCACGGCCTCCTTAAGCGACAGCTTGCCTGAGAGTGCTTCGGAGAGCCCGCCCTTGGAGTCATCGTTGAAGATATGATGCAGGTTGCCCTTTCGCATGTCCGCGTCAATGATCAGCACTTTCTGGCCGGCCTGGGCGCACACGAAGGCAAGGTTGGCCGAAACGAAGCTCTTGCCGATACCCGGACTCGGCCCGGTGATCATGATGGCGTTGTTACGGGCATCCATCATCGCGAAGTGCAGGCTGGTACGTAGGCCGCGAATGGACTCGGTGGCCATATCGGTCGGATAGAGCTTGGCCAGAAAGCTACCGATGGCATGCGAGGATGCCTTGTCATTACGCGACTTCACCCGCTTGACGAGCTTCATCTGGTCACTGGAACGCGGCACGGTGGCATAGACCGGAATACCGAGGTCTTCCAGCTGCTCGGCGCTCTCGATGCCCTTGTTGAGCATGTTGCGCAGAAGGATCAGACAGACGGCCAGTACCAGGCCGGCGAGCATGGCGGCGATCACGATCAGTGCCGACTTGGGCTTGATCGGCCCGGTCGAGACGGCAGCGAAGTCGATGATACGCACGTTGCCCACTGTCGCGGCCTTGGCGATATTGAGCTCCTGCATGCGATTGAGCAGCTGCACATAGATCTGCTGGGTGACCTCGACGTCACGCGTCATGCGCAGGATCTGCTGCTGCGTCTCGGGAAGGGTGCCGGTCCGCTCCTCCAGCTTGGCCTTCTCACGCTGTAACTGGGCACGTTGTTCCAGAAGGGCGGCATACTGCGGGTGGTTTGGCGTGAAGCGCCGCGAGATCTCCGACTCCTGCATCTCCAGCTCGTTGAGCTTGCTCTCGATGTCCAGCATGCTGCTGAGCACGTTCTGCGTCTCCTGGTTCAGGTCGACGCTGTCCTGCTCGGAGCGGTATTCGTTGAGCCGATTCTCCGCCTCGACCAACTGCTCGCGCACGTTCGGCAACTGCTTGTCGAGGAACTCGAGGCTCTTTTCCGCCTCGGCAGCCTGCCGGGCGATGTTCTGGGTCAGATACACTTCGGCGATGGTATCGAGGGTGGCGCCCACCTCGGTACGATCAGGCCCAGTCAGGAGCAGTTGCAGCACACCGGTATCACTCTCCCCCCGCTGACTGACGCTGAAGCGTGATTTGAGACTGTTGATGGCCGCCTGCTCGCTACGCTTGACGACCTGGAACTGGGCCCCGGCCGGGGCCTGGAGCTCGCTGACCCGAATCTCGATCCAGGGTTCTTCGGACGTGACACGCTCGCCGGGCATACCGGAGAGAAGAGGCTCACCTTCCTGGTCCAGCAGACGATAGCCACCTCCATTAGTCACCTCGAGAATCAGCGGCCGGTTCACCAGCTCGGGCGCGGTACTCAGGGAGTCGACGGTAACGCTCTCGCCGCCCCAGACCTCAGGCCTGCCTTCAGCGAAACCTGGCCGACGAATATCGTTGCGAATCAGAAAATCGCCGATCACGGGTACCGTCACCGGGGACACGGAAATATCCAGCTTCTGCTGATTCGCCGCGCGTCCGATGATCATCCGCGAACGCAGTATCTCCATCTGCGCCGCCGTTCTGGGTTCTTCTTCAAGCAGCATGGCGGCAATCTCGTCGGCGCCACTGGAGTTGCCGGTCTTTTCGACCTGAACCAGGGCGTCCCCCTGATAGATGGGCGTGGCTAGCATGGAGTAGACCATTCCCCCCAGACCGAAAAGCAGGGTCAGGAAGATGATCTTCCACTTGTTATCCAGGAGAAGGCCAAACATGCGCCCCAGGTCAACGTTCTCATCATTCGGAGACGGCATGCTCGTGGCGGTGGGTATCGTCCGCCCTAACTGGACGGGATTGCTGCTGGTATTCAAGCTGTTCATGTTGACCTCGTCCCTGGAGGGCAGGTGGTGGGGAGACCAGGAATCGCGACAAGGAGGGTGACGACCGCATGCCTGGTGGATTACCCAGGGATGCCGGCCGTCACCATCAACCTTGGCGCATTAGAGATCGCCCACGTCGGTAGCCGTACTTGCCACGTTGCCGGGCAGGCTGATGGAAGGCAGCAGCAAGCTGATGACGTTGTTCCAGCGTGCCAATGGGGCGGAGGTCACGTAGACCACATCCTGCGGCTGCAACGGGAAGTAGGACCCCATGTTCAGCGCTACTGCATTGGAGATGTCGAGCTGGAAGACGGTCGCCATCTTCTCGCTGCCCTGACCGTTGCCACGGATCACGAAGATGCCGGAGGGCTCGGCGCGAGACTCGACGACACCACCGGCCCGAGACAGGGCGTCCGTCAGGGTCAGGCGCTCCCGTCCGGCGAGGATTTGGCCGGGGTTACGCACTTGCCCCATGATGGCAATGCCCTGGTTCTCGGCCGACGAGACATGCAGGACGTCGCCGGGCCGCATCAACCGGTTTTGCGTCATGTCGCCATTCTTGAGCATCTCGTACAGCGACAGGGTGATTTCCCGACCGTCGCGATTGAGGGTCACGTGATGCCAGTTGGCGTTATCCGCCGCGCCCCCTGCCTGACTGACGGCGTCCAACAGCGTGATGGGCACGTTGGTGATGGGTTGGACCCCGGGGTTTTCAACGGCGCCGCTGACATAGAATTTCTTGGAGCGGAAAGCCGCCACGCTGACCTCGATCTGCGGGTCGGCGATGTAGGTGGAGAGCCGGCTGGTGAGTATCCGACGGATCTCTTCGACCGTCTTGCCCTCCACCTGGATATTGCCGATGTAGGGGTAGTAGATGGAGCCATCGGAGTGCACCAGGGTGCCAGACTCTTCGGCACTGCGCTCGCTACCCGCCGGGATCGTCAGCTCCGGGTGGTCATAGACGATGATATTGAGTACATCACCGGCACCTACCTGATATTGATAGTTCTCCATCTGGCGAAGCATCTCGGTCGACATGGTCCGTGAGGTCGGCTCTGCGCTCTGGGCACGGTAGGTTGATATCAAGGATGGCGTAATCGGGACGATATCGACTTGATCATCAAGCGAAAGCTGCTCGGTCGACTCATAGTCGATGTGGCCGCCGGGCGCCAAGGAACAGCCCGTCATCGCACCTACGGGCAAGAGTGAGATGGCGAACCAGGCGCCATGGACAAGCCTCTTCATTGTTGTTGCCTCCCTTGCTTCAATGATATTCGGCGACCGCGTGCTGGGGTCAGAATGAAACATGCTTTTTCCCCTCTAAGTCATCCCGATGTGTTTCATCTTGCTATTTTTCATCGTCTATTTGTCATCGATATTTTATCATCGATCTTTGTATCATCGACCTATTGGCCATCGATCCGTGCTTCGTCGAAGCGCTGGATGAAGACGAGCAGGCGATATCAACTTGAGCGTGTGATAAGCCTTAAGAGGTTGCCCCTTCCTTAAGTTTCCACCCATTCTAATGCTGCCAACGAATGCGCTTCCGTCTTTCTTTATCGCCCTTCCTTTATCGCCCTTCCTTGGGTGCTGGTCCTTCGTTGATCGCCTTTCGTATCACGTCTCGCTCTTCTCGTTTTCTGTTGAACGTTACGTCGGGGATAGGCAACAAACGAAAGGTATCTGTTACAGCCTCTCAATAATGATTACACAAGGTTACACATTTATCGAATCATGACTCAGGTGAAATTTCTCATACCAAACTTCAGCCATTTCAGGAGTTAAAAATAATGGAAATAAATATCAGTAATCTACAGATATTTGATATCAAAGGATAATTTTTTCAACCGAAGGAGCTTTCCAACGAGACATCTTGTGGGAAGGACCGGGGCTACCCACGAGTACTGAGCAACCCCTAACGATGGGGATGAAAGGTATAGGGCTTGATAGGATGAGTCTTCTAGTACAAGTAGGGCCAGGACGCGCTCAGGACTCGGCGGGGCTCACATTCCCCCCCAGATCCTCGAGACTGTCGGAGCGGTTCAAAAGCTTCATGAAATTGTTGCCAACCCGGCCACTCACCTGATGCGAGGTAATGATCGCATTGCTGCCATCCCCGTCGTTTCCCTGAATATCGACATTCCGCGACCAGAGCAGACGCATGTTGCCCCCTTCGAGAATATTGTCCTTTATCTTGACACTGCGGGTGAACTTGTCGGATGTGCCTTGATAGGCGTCGGTAATGGCGGACTTCGTCGTGTTGAAGCGATTGCCGATAATCCACAGACCCCGTGATATCTCTTCGTCTCGATGACGATGAAACCCGCCGTAGACGCAGCCTCGCTCCACGCTTGTCGCCGTGTTGTGCAGGACGTGAACACCCTTGTGACGATCGATCCAGTAGGCATTGCGGGTATTGACGGCGCTATTGGCGATGATCTGGGTGTCATAGGCGGACGCCAGGCGGAAGCCGTGCAGGGCCTGACCATCGGTGTGGTTGGCCATGATCAGCACGTTCTGGGCGCCACCTTCGCAGCCGATGCCCACCTGGCCACGCACTGCTCGGCACTGTCGAATGATGCCGCGGTGCGTGGAGTTCCAAAACGAACTGTGGATGTCGTTGGTAAAGCGGCCTACGCCGTAGCCGGCCACGAAGATGCCATAGCTGGAGGCATCCACGGCCTGGACCCGCTCCACCAGGAAGTCCGAAAGCCCTTCAAGGATCAACAGCGCACCGTTGTCAGTGGCCCCCTTGTCGGCACCGATCAGGGTGAAGTCGGAGAGAAAAGCGCCGTTCTCGAAGAGGCTGGTACCGACCTCGAGATCCATCAGCGTATAGCGATCCTGACTCCAGGCCTGAGCTGGGGCTTCGATGACGGTCCGATTCATGCCCCGCCCCGTGAGGCGGATACCATCCCGGAGCAGAAGCTTGCGATGGGCATACCAGTGTCCCGCCTCGATGACCCCAAGGATGCCATCCGTGGCGACATCATCGATGAAACCCTGCAGGTTTTGATGATCAGTGAGGGGGTCCCCACTGGGAAAGATGCCTGCCTCGCTGGTGGTCAGCAGGTAGGGCTTGACACGTCTCCCTTGACCTGAAGGTTCGGTAGGCGAGGACTGGGTGCCAGACGAGGCCAGGAGAAGATCCTGAGAATCGAAGATTGAACCGAGGGACATGGCAAGGCTCCTGGTGAGCGGTCTCAGCTATGGGCGGCCATCCGCTTGAAGGTGTCATTGCGGTTCGCTAGATCGTCGAAGCTGCCCGAATCGATGATACGGCCATCCTTCATCAGATGGATGATGTCGCAATGGCGAACAGTGGCCAGTCGATGGGCGATCATCACGATCGTCTTCTTGCCCATAAACTCCTGAATGGACGCCATGATCATTTTTTCGGTGATACCATCCAGCGCACTGGTGGCTTCATCCAGCACCAGCACCTGGGCATCGTGGTAAAGGGCGCGTGCAATCCCGATGCGCTGACGTTGGCCTCCGGACAGCTGTACGCCGCGCTCTCCCACACTGGTCGCCAGGCCCTCGGGCAATTCGGCGATCAGCTGATCCAGGTGGGCCAGATTGATCGCTCGGCATACGGCCTCTTCGTCGATTTCCTCGAAAGGGACACCGAACGCGATGTTCTCGCGAATAGTGGCATCAGAGAGGAAAATACTCTGTGGCACGAAGCCGATCGTGTTCTGCCACCGCCGGCGCTCAAGGGCGGTGATGGGCAGGCCATCAACCTTCAGTTCACCTTCGCTAGGCTCGATCAGGCCCAGCAGGATATCGATCAGCGTCGACTTGCCCGACCCAGAGGCGCCGACGATGCCAACCGACTGATTGGCCGGGATGACCATGCTGATGCCATTAAGGGCGAAATCGCGGGACCCAGGATAGTTGAACACGACATTATCGAGTCGAATTTCAGTGGCAGGCACGATTTGCGCCGTTTCTTTCTCCTCACGTAGCTCCGGCCGATTCAATACACGCCCTTCGGAACTTTCATACAAGTCTTCATAGACCGCTTCGAAGGATGCAATATTGCCACGGATAGACGACAGGCAGGAGTATACTCTTTGCATGGCGGGAAGTATCTTGAAGCCCGCCAATGCATAGATCGACAGGATTGGCAGGATGGTTCCCAGATTACCTTGATGTGCTGCCAACAAGTAGAGCACCAGAAAGATGATGCTGGAAAAGGCGACCCACTCCATAGCAAAGCGCGGTATCTGCGCGATCGCTGCATTGGTCCCAATCGCGTTGGCAAACCGCATACTGGCACGATTGAAGCGTTTCAGAAATATCCGCTGCTGTCCCAGCAGAAGAACATCTTTGATACCACCGAATCCTTCCGACATCATCATGAAACGTTGGGATTGACTTTTGGAAACGATACGGCCGTTCCTTACCAGGCGACGCCTCACGACTTGAAAAAGAAGAAAATAGCAGCTAACAAAGATAGTAATGCCGACAAGGGCGGCCTTAGGATCATAGAGAAAAATCGCCCCGGCCATTACCAAGGTGAGAACAAGCTTGGCATTCATCTGCAGCACTGGATTGATGACGTAGTTCGTCATCCGTAACGTTTCTTGAGATATCTGTTTGGTCAGATAGCTACTGCTTACGCTCGCATGGTAAAGCCAGGGTTGGTACAAGTAGTAACGATAGAGTCGATTTCCCAACTCGGCCCCTACCCTGGCGCCGTAGAGTGAGAGTCGCCAGATCGTAAACATGGAGATGAACGAGGATAATGCCAGTACCATGAGGACAGCAATTCCCAACCAGAACAGGAAGTCACCAGGTGTGTCGAACCCGCTCATCTGGTAGAGGGTTGCAGCGAGCTTTCCTTCCTGCTGCAAGAGACTCATGTCACCGACCAGCGCCATGAAAGGGCCGATTGCTGCCACTCCCGCCAACTCCGCGAAAGACATCAATATGATAAGAACCTGCAGCCTGAGTAACTTTCGTCGCTGGCTCTTGTCCAGGAGTGCATATAAGTCTCTCAGTTTCTTCAGCATTTCAGAGTCATCCTTGTGCCGGCCTCGGATTAATGACCTTTGGTGGATATCTTTAGCAGCCTATAGAAAAGCCAAGGGCACCTAGGACGGAGAGGAAGATCTCTGATAACTGGGACTGTACTGAATATTAGGTCCTTCAATGCTGCCAGAACTCATTTTTTTATTCGTCCCTGGTACCGAAAGCTCGATATGGGAGTAGTCATAATCATCGTCGATGGCCTGTATCTCGGGCGAGAAAACCACTCCCTGAAGCACGCCACGCATCACAATGTGTGCCTTGTGAATCTCGCCCGACAGTAATAATCGGCTGATCAGTGATAGATTTTTTGCGATAACCGAAAGAAGTCGTCGGCGTGTCTTGTACTTCCTTGCCAGAAAGATATTATTACGCACAAAATTACGGTAATACCCGATGCGCGCCGAATTGTTCTCGGCGAGAATATTAATTGCGGTCCCGGGTCTCAGGTGCTGCACCAGGCTGGATCCGACCAGATAGCCGGGGTTTTCCTGGGTAACTCGCAATGTAAACTCGGCGTCCTCCCCCCAGATGAACATCGCCTGAATGGGTAGGCCGTGCTTTTCCAGCGTCTCGCGTGGCATCAGTATCGAGACGAAGGTACTGTAGCCGACAGCAACCAGGCCATGTTCAAGGTAGGTAGGCCAACTAGACGCATGGCGACCACTCAGGTAAGGCAGATTCGTCCATTTGCCCTTGATTTCCGAATAGGCCAGCGATATCAAGTAGCTTCTTCGAGCGCCCTGCCCTTCGAGCAGAGCATCGGCGTCAAGCAGTTTCTCCAGGGCATCCGGGTCAGGGACGACATCGTCATCCATCATCCACACCTGATCGGCGCCGTTGTCGTACGCCAACCGGAAGCCGGCGTTGAACCCTCCGGCGGCTCCCCGATTTTTATCAAGCGTGTAGATCTTGATCCCGGCGTAATGCCCACTTTCCAGGAATTCCTGCGTACCATCCGTACTGCCATTGTTGATAACAATGATATCATCACACGAACGGGTCTGGGTGAATATCGCATCGAGACATTTTCGAAGGAGTTCCTTGCGATTGTAGGTCAGTACGACGGCTATCACTTTTTGCATCTCGATACTCCCCTGCGATGGTGCGAATATCATGGTTAGCCACCTAGCCTTGTTCCCTTTTTCCAGCTGGGCCGGCAATGATGGAACAGCATACGCGGAGCATCGCTTCATGACGTTTACCGACACGGTTCCCGCGTCTAGTGCTCAATAGAGTGTGGTCGTTCTCTCGCTGATCAGCGGCCAGCTACTGTCCTTTTCCGAGATGACCGAAACCGGCAGTGGCCACTCGATCCCCAACCGCTCATCGTCGTATCTCAAGCCATCCTCCGAACCTGGCGCGTAGGTGGCAGTCACCAGATAGCTCACTTCGACATTATCCTCTAGCGTCATAAAGGAGTGGGCAAACCCCTTCGGCACGTACAGTTGCTGTCGATTACGACTGGTAAGCTCGAACATCTGGTGCTGCATGTACGTAGGCGAGTCCTTACGGATGTCGACGATGACATCAACAATAGCGCCTTGCAGGCAACGTACCAGCTTATCTTCACCATGGGGCGGTGTCTGGTAATGGAGTCCACGAAGTGTGCCACGGTGCACCGAGAAGGACGTGTTCTGCTGTACGAAGTCACTGTTCAACCCCACATTGGCGAACTCGTCACGACACATCGTTCTGGCAAAAAATCCCCGATCATCTCCACGTGGCTCGAGCTCAATCAAGAAGGCGTCCTTGAGGTTCGTTTCGATAAATTTCATGGCGCTGCTCCTTCAAGCCAGGGCGGTGGGATTGGCGTAGAGCCGCTCTTGTTCGCTATAGAGACGGTCTACAATTCTGCTCTCAGGAAGGTGCACATCGTCGAATGTCAACGGCGAGTCCTTCTTGATGGGGTGCTTAACGATCCCACCAAGCGCCAGACCGATGGGCAGCAGTCGCTGGGTGCGGATGATGTCCATGTTCTCGGCAACGCCATAGGCTTCAAATCCCCCGAATTCACCTATGCACTCTCCCGTCTGGAGATCCTTCTTGGCGATCGCGATGACCCCCACTTCGGGCCCCTGTCGTGGGGTCAGCACAGGGTCGTTGAAGAGCACGGCCCTGGCGACTGACGTTGGCACCTCGAAATGGCATAGGTGATAGGGCGTGTAGAAACAGTAATAGGGCCCCTTGCCGAGCTTGTAGAGCTCCAGGTAGTGCTGCTTCGCCGGGTCATCTTGATGCCCGATAACGAAGACACCCGGCCCGGGCCGAGCACCCACCACATAGTCGACCAGTCCAGCCTCGTCAGGCCGCAAGTAGGGCTCGAAAGACGCAATCGTCTCCTCGATGGGTACCTGGGGAGCGCCCGGATCTCCTCCAGAGAAGTCCGGCCCCAGCATACCGCGCCGAGCGACCCGCATACCGGTCCCATTGGCCACGATGGCCTGCTCGAAGGAGATCTTGGTGCCGTCAGCGAAGGACGCCACCATGGCGGGCTTCTGACCCCAGCGCTCGGCAAAGGCCCGCTGTGTCTCAGGATTACGATAGGGGTCGTGGAGTCCCTTGATATTGCCGCATAAGACAGGCTTGACGCCCAGCCCTTGAACGAAACGATACAGGTTCATCTGCACCCCCGGCTGATCACCATCCGAGAAGGTATAGATGACGCCGGCTTGATCTGCCTTCCTCTTGAGAATGGGGCCGATGGTGCCATCGAGTTCGGCATTCATCTGCACGACATGCTTGCCATGATTGATCGCTGAGAGGACGGCCAGCGCTGCATATTCGATGGATCCCGTTACCTCGATGATCACATCGAGCCCTTCAGCGGAGGCCAAGGCATTAGCATCTTCCGTGACCGCAGACCTTCCCTGGGCAATAGCCGATTCGATCTCCAGAGTGGTATCGCACCGCTTGGGGTCGATGCCTGCCTGGTTGAACACTTTAACGGCGGCCTCGACATGCCTGTTGGCCACGGCACAGAGCGTCATACCCGGCGTGGCCGTGAGGATCTGAAGGCCAATTCCCTTGCCCTGGAAGCCGGCACCGATCATGCCAACGCGGATAGGGTTTCGATCTGCTTCACGTTTTGCTAGTGCGGTATCGATGATAATCATTATTGGCTCGCATGGTGAGACACTGCTTGTGGTTTTCGGGGGGCTCATCGAGACGCACCCCCTGCCGCATTACTCCCAGACCTTCCAGGGGGGATTGTCCTGCCATGCTGCTTCCAGCACCATCTTGTCACGTAGCGAATCCATGCTCTGCCAGTATCCCTGGTGGTGGTAATACCCCAGTTTGCCCATTTTCACCATGCGCTCCATGGGCTCGTTTTCCCAGGTGGTCTGATCGTTGTCGATCAGATCAAGGACCTCGGGGTTACACACAAAGAAGCCGCCGTTTATCAGGCCACCATCCACCGC
Source organism: Halomonas sp. CKK8 (assembly GCF_029625235.1). NCBI lineage: Bacteria > Pseudomonadati > Pseudomonadota > Gammaproteobacteria > Oceanospirillales > Halomonadaceae > Halomonas > Halomonas sp. CKK8. Next base: position 2,401,173 of record NZ_CP121193.1, read on the forward strand.
GCCCTTTTCTCGGAATGCCTTGACTTGCTGGCTGGTGTCATCAAGCCTCAGCGCACCATAGCGCCCTGGCTGAGTGACGGCCGTCAGGGTGCACCAGCGATCGGACGCCTTATGCGCCGCAACCAGTGCCTGGATATCGACGTCGCTCACGCCGTCGCCATAGGTCAGGCAAAAGGGTTCATCATCCAGGTAGGGCTTCGCACGCTTGATTCGCCCGCCAGTGAGGGAGTCGGGACCGGTATCCAATACGGTCACGGTCCAATCTTCGCTAACGCCCTTGAGCCACTCCACGCGCCCGGTCTTGAGATCGATGGTATAGTCGGTCTGCTTCCCTCGGTAATTGAGGAAGTAGTCACGAATATAATCAACTTTATAACCACCGAGGATGATGAAGTCCTTGAAGCCATGGTGCGCGTAAAGCTTCATGACGTGCCACAGGATCGGTCGCTCTCCGATTTCGACCATGGGCTTGGGGCGAATTGAGGTTTCCTCACTAAGACGAGTGCCGAATCCACCGGCCAGAATGACAACTTTCATGTCTGTTTCTCCTGCTCTGCTTGTAATGTCCGCCGTTGGCGATTGGCCTTGCTGCCTACTGGTCACGATTCCTTCACCCACACCAAGCCTTCCGTGACACGTCCTTGATCCACATGGCCTTGCAGTACCTGCAGGCGCATCAGCGAAGAATTGCGGAAATCGGCATCACCGAACTCCATACGCTGCAGCCCTTCTATCAGGCCCTGGATGGAATCCTTCAGTGTCATGCGTGGCTGATAATTCGGCGCCAGGGACTCATAGAGACTGAAGTCGACCTTGTAGGAACGGCTGTCGACTGCCCCTTCCTCGTTGATGCTTACCGTTGTGCCGGGGATCATCTCGGCCACGGCTGACGCCAGGTCGCGAACCTGGTGATTGCGCTGATTCGAACCGGTGTTGATGCTGAGCATCCGCCCCCCATTGCTGGCTGGACGCTGAATGGCCCAATCGATGGCTCTCGCCATATCGCTGACATCGATAAGCGGCCGCCAGGGCGTACCATCGCTCAGCACGGTGATCTTCCCTTCGGAGAGGGCACAGGCCACGAAATCGTTCAACACCAGATCGAGCCGCAGCCGTTCGGACATGCCGCACGCCGTGGCGAAACGCAGGCTGGTGATGACCATGTCCCCTTCGACCTCTGCCAGCGCCTCTTCACTACCGATCTTGGATTTTGCATAGGCGGTCATCGGGGCGAGCGAATCGCTCTCCTTGCGTGGTTCGCCGCTGGCGACACCGTAGACGCTGCAACTCGAGGCAAAGACAAAATTACGCACGTTTTCCCTGGCGGCTTGCCTGGCAATGCGCACGGTTGCCTCCTGGTTGATCTCTCGCGTAACGGCCGCAAACCGGCTGCCCATGGGGTCGTTGGAGATGGCCGCGAGTTGGACCACCGCCGTATAGCCCTCCAGCATTCCCTCGGGAAGATGCCGAACGTCGCCATAGAACTGCTTCTCCAGGTGCCGCTCTGGCAGGGTCTCAGCCCCGGTAAGACAGTGAGCGAAATAGGCATTGTCGAAACCGTGCAGCACGGCATCCGGATGCTGCCTCGCCAATTCTTTGACGACGGAGGGGCCGACATAGCCCATATTGCCGATAATTAAAATTTTCATCTCGTGCCATCCCCTGTTGATTAATGCACCCTGTCTTCCTTAGCCGAGCTTCCCAGCTGGGTGAGTTGAAACTCTTGGTCGTTCATCCACCCCTTGCCGGCCATCTTCCGGAACATGTGCTCTACCAGCATGTCTGACGCATGAATACTCAAATGATTGTTGTCGTAGTAGAGCAGCTCACTCCCCACCTGGGCGGCACACCGGCCAGGAATGAAGGAATCGCATAGCAGCTCGGACGGCTTGATCTTGAGAACGCTGTCGTTTTCTTCGACACGTGAAAGTTGCTGATGTGATGTCGAGGCACGCTGCTTGAAGACGTCGAAACTGGTCGACAGCGGGGCATCACGTTCGATGCCAAATATCTTTTCCTTGGCGAGAAGGTATGGCACATCCCAGCCGACTTCGGGGACTGGATAAATCATGACAACGCGCTTGCCATCGTTGACCAGCTTGTCGACCGTCTCTTTCATCAGCTTTCCTACGGTATTGATCCTGTCCTCTTCACTGTTGACAGGGGTCGATAGGGTATCGAGTGGCATAGCCTTGAGGGCTGACTCATGTTCGATACCTCCCTCGCCGTTATCAAACGCTTTCGCTTCGAACTGAAGGGGGTACCGGCCAAGCATGACCACCGTTTCCACGTCATCGCTCTCCATCAGGTAGTCCATCACCCGTTGGTTGAAGATGCCGCAACCCGGCTCGTTTTCTCGCGTGTACTCGGCGATAGGGAGGCAATTTGTGTAGATGAGCATCTTGACTTGCTTGCCGAGGCTGGCTACACGGTCAGCAATCGGGCGGACCAGCGGTGTGGCGTGACTATCCCCCCATACCACGACGATCCCATCGCTATCCTCGTTGTATCGGCAGGTCTCCTCGATTGACAGCAATCTTCCTTCGGTGGCGTGGCAGGTTTCGGGGACATGGTGGCGTGTCATGCGCACGTCCACGATGCGCTCCACCTCTGGACTGAAGCGCCAAGGCGCCCCCTGAGTAATCTTGCCGAACATCCCAACCCCGATCATCAGACAGGACATGACCAGCGCCGAGGCGAAGATCTGGGAGCGTGTAAAGCGCTGACGCTGTCTGAAGGGCTGCTCGACAAAGCGCCAGGAGAACCAGGCAAGCAGGATGGAGGCCATGCTCAATATCAGTAGCGTCAGATCCGTGACGGGCTCGAGGCTGCGTTCCTTGGCAAAGACGAACAGCGGCTGATGCCACAGATAGGCGCTGTAACTGATCAACCCGATACCCACCACCGGCTTCCAGGAGAGCAACCGACCCGCCAGGTCGCTGCTGCTGGAGAACAGGATCACCAGTGCTGCGCCCAGCACGGGCACTGCGGCCCAGAGGCTGGGAAACGGGGTAGTGGAATCAAAGGTGAAGGTGGCATAGAGGATCAGGCCCAGGCCGGTGAGACCTCCCAGGTGTTGGACAACCGGGGAGAACCCCTCTTTGCGATCATGCAGATAGATGGCAATGAGCGCGCCCGCCAGCAGTTCCCACGCCCTCGTGGGGAGTAGATAGAAGTTGGCAGTCGGATGGTGGGTCGAGGCGTACTCCGCCAGTGAAAGGCTCACCAACAACCCAAGGCCGAAGATGGCCAGCAACCAGCTCCTGCGAAGCCCCCCTACAATAAGCATGAACAGCGGAAAGAAAAGGTAGAACTGCTCTTCGACCGCCAGGCTCCAGGTATGCAAGAAGGCTTGCAGCTCCGCGGGACCGGCAAAATAGTCAAGCGACTGCCAGAAGTATATATTCGAAACAAAGAGGTTCACCGCAATCAAGCTTTCGCTCAAGGCGGCAAACTCGCGAGGTAGCATCCACATCCAGGCGAACATCAGGCATATAATGCTGACAAAGAACAGCGCAGGCAGAATCCTTCTCGCACGCCTTTCGTAGAACTTCACGATGGAGAACTCACCTTTCTTGACTTCTCCGTATATGATACTTGTGATCAGATAACCACTAACCACGAAAAAAACGTCTACTCCGACGAACCCGCCACTAAACCATTCAAATCCTGCGTGAAATAGTATCACTGGTATGACAGCTATCGCTCTCAAACCATCGACTTCTGGTCTATAACTGGTTGCCATGTTTACCTCATTGCCACCATTACGCCATGAAAGATTTCACCCAGATATCTTCATGCCCCGCCTAAGAAAACGCATGTCGATAGCCTTGATGAAGCGCAGAACGAAAGACTACCGCCGGATGGCTTCTGGCTACCTCCCACCCGCTTCTGTTACGCCATCTGTTTGTTAACTTTTCACCCGAAATGTTACTAAATGTATTCAGTCTTTGCGTAGTTGGTTTTTTCCATACTCGGGAGGGCGAGTACCTTTAATCTCGCAGTAGGAGTTTCGTAGTTCTTTGCCATTTCGGGCATCATGCGCTCAGCGCCAGCAAGGAGTCAGGCCGCATTGCTGGCGGCAGGGAATCGGTGTGGGAGAGCCGCCCTCATGCGAGGGCAGCTCCAGGGGGAGAGAGAGGGAGAGAGGAAGAGACGTAGAGGGGGAGTGGATGCCTCCTCTATCAGTAATTGCAGTGTTTCAGAACACCCGATTCATCCCGTTCTGGGCCGCCACCCGGTAGGCCTCGGCCATGGTCGGGTAGTTGAAGGTGGTATTGATGAAGTACTTGAGCGTGTTGGCCTCGCCCTGCTGCTGCATGACCGCCTGGCCGATGTGGACGATCTCGGAGGCCTGGTCGCCGAAGCAGTGGATGCCGAGGATCTCGAGGCTGTCCTGGTGGAAGAGGATCTTCAGCATGCCCACGGTGTCGCCGGTGATCTGCGCCCGGGCGGTATCCTTGAAGAAGGCCTGGGCGACCTCGTAGGGCACCCTCGCCTCGGTGAGCTCGCGCTCGGTCTTGCCCACCGAACTGATCTCGGGAATGGTGTAGATCCCGGTGGGCACGTCATCGACGAAGCGGAAGTCCTCCTCGAGCAGGTCATCGCTGGCGTTCTTGCCCTGGTCGTAGGCGGCGCTGGCGAGGCTCGGCCAGCCGATGACATCGCCCACCGCGTAGACGTTCGGCACCTCGGTCCGGTAGTGGCCGTCGACCTTCAGCTGGCCGCGGCCGTTGGCCTCCAGGCCGATGTTCTCGAGCCCCAGCTGGTCGGTGTTGCCGGTGCGGCCGTTGGCCCACAGGAAGGCGTCGGCGCGCAGCCGCTTGCCGGACTTGAGATGCACGGTCACCCCGGTGTCGTCCCCCTCGACACGTGCATACTCCTCGTTGTGGCGGATCAGCACCCCGTGCTTGCGCAGGTGGTAGGAGAGCGCATCACTGATCTCGTCGTCGAGGAAGGAGAGCAGGCTGCCACGGTTGTTGATCAGGTCGACCTTGACGCCGAGGCCCGAGAAGATCGAGGCGTACTCGCAGCCGATGACCCCCGCGCCGAAGATGATCAGGGTCCGCGGCGTGTGGTTGAGGCTGAGGATGGTATCGGAGCAGTAGATGCGCGGATGGCGGAAATCGATGTCGGCCGGACGGTAGGGGCGCGAGCCGGTGGCGATGATGACCTTGGCGGCAACCAGTTCCTCCATGCCCTCGTGGTCGTCACGTACCAGCAGCGTATGCACGTCCTTGAAGCGGGCCACGCCGCGAAACAGGTCGATGCGGTTGCGGGCATAGAAGTTGGTGCGCATCGCCACCTGCTGGTCGATGGTGACGCGGGAGCGCGCCATCACCCGGGAGAAGGAGAACCAGCGCGGCTCGCCGATGTCGCGGAACATCGGGTTGGTGTTGAACGAGAGGATCTGCTTGACCTGGTGACGCAGCGCCTTCGACGGGATGGTGCCCCAGTGGGTGCAGTTGCCCCCGACCTGTGCCTGCTTCTCGACCACCGCGACCCGCTTGCCATGCTTGGCGGCATTGATGGCCGCGCTCTCCCCTGCCGGCCCGGTACCGATCACCACCACGTCATAATTGTGCACTGCCATCGTCTCTCGCTGCTCCTTCTGCCCGGGTGTCCGTCAGCGGTACGTAAAAAAGGATCAAGAGCCGCCGGCCCTTGATCCTCGTCGTTAGTGTATCGGCCTTCAGCGGCGGGTGGCGTCGTACCCCAGGTCGGCGCCGCGGCTCTCGTCACTGCGGCGACGCGCGCTGGCCTGCTGCTTGCGGTTCTCTTCCTCGCAGACCTCGTCCTTGCCGCCGCAGACGTCGCAGCCCTCCTTGAGGCCCAGGCGATTGAGGCCACCACAGGTCCCGGCGATGGGCTTGCGTCCCATGATCACGCCGACGGCCATGGCGGCCACGATCAGCAGCATGAAGGCGAATGCCATCAGGTAAAGGGTCATTGCAATGCTCCTCGGTATCGGAAAGGGTTGGCCATCCTGTCTGTGTGACAACACGCTAGCGCTCGAGGTCCACAGTGCGGGAGGGTCTGGTGCCTGAGATGCCGACAGGTGGCGTTACGCGCAGCGATCGGCATGTCGGGCAGCAGAATGGAAGGGACCGGCCTCTCGGCCGGTCCGGGGTTCGCCTTGCGGCGATCGAGATCAGCCGCCGAAGTCGTCCAGCAGGATGTTCTCGGGTTCCACGCCCAGGTCGATCAACAGCTTGATCACGGAGGCGTTCATCATGGGCGGCCCGCACATGTAGTACTCGCAGTCCTCGGGGGCCGGGTGGTCCTTGAGGTAGTTCTCGTAGAGGACGTTATGGATGAAGCCGGTCGGCCCCTCCCAGTTGTCCTCGGGCTGCGGGTCGGAGAGCGCCAGGTGCCACTCGAAGTTGGGGAACTCCTCGGCCAGCTGGTCGTACTCCTCGTTGTAGAAGGTCTCGCGCCAGGAGCGCGCACCGTACCAGAACGAGATCTTGCGGTCGGTCTTGAGTCGCTTGAGCTGGTCGAAGATGTGGCTACGCATCGGCGCCATGCCGGCACCGCCACCGATGAAGATCATCTCGGCATCGGTGTCCTTGGCGAAGAACTCGCCGAAGGGCCCCATCACCGTGACCTTGTCACCCGGCTTCAGCGCGAAGACGTAGGTGGACATCAGCCCCGGCGGGTGGTTGGTATTGGGCGGCGGCGTGGCGATACGGATGTTGAACTTGAGGATGCCCTTCTCGTCCGGATAGTTCGCCATGGAGTAGGCGCGGATGATTTCCTCGTTGTTCTTGTGGGAGATGTCGAACAGCCCGAACTTCTCCCAGTCGCCCCGGTACTCCTCCTCGATGTCGAAATCCTTGAAGGCGATGTCGTAGGGCGGTGCCACCAGCTGCACGTAGCCGCCGGCGCGGAAGGCCACTTCCTCGCCCTCGGGCAGCTTGAGGTTGAGCTCCTTGATGAAGGTGGCGACGTTGGGGTTCTCGATGACCTCGCATTCCCACTGCTTGACGCCGAAGACCTCCTCGGGGACCTCGATCTTCATGTCCTGCTTCACCGGCACCTGGCAGGAGAGGCGCCAGCCCTCCTTCTTCTCGCGCAGGGTGAAATGGGATTCCTCGGTGGGCAGGATGGCGCCGCCACCCTCCTCCACGCGGCACTTGCACTGGGCGCAGGAGCCACCGCCGCCGCAGGCGGAGGAGAGGAAGATGCCGTTGGCGGCCAGGGTATTGAGCAGCTTGCCGCCGGCCTGGGTGGTGAGGGTGTGCTCGGGGTCGCCGTTGACCTCGATGGTCACATCCCCGGTGCTGACGAGCCTGCTGCGGGCAGCCAGGATCACCAGAACCAGGCCGATGACGACCAGGGTGAACATGACCACACCGAGCAAGATGACTGTTGTATCAACCATGTCGGGTTCCTATTGCTTGACGTTGCCTGGACCCCGGCGGCACGTGCGGCCGCCGGGAGAGCACGACCTGCCTCAGAGCTGGATGCCGGAGAAGGACATGAAGCCCAGCGACATCAGCCCCACCGTGATGAAGGTGATGCCCAGCCCCTGGAGGGAGTCGGGGACGTCGCTGTACTTGAGCTTCTCGCGGATGCCGGCCAGCGCGGTGATGGCCAGCGCCCAGCCGGTACCGGCGCCGAAGCCATAGACCACGGACTCGCCGAAGTTGTAGTTACGCTCGACCATGAACAGCACGCCACCGAGGATGGCGCAGTTCACGGTGATCAACGGCAGGAACACGCCCAGCGCGTTGTAGAGCGCGGGCACGTACTTGTCGAGGAACATCTCCATGATCTGCACCAGGGCGGCGATGACGCCGATGTAGGAGAGCAGACCCAGGAAGGAGAGGTCGATGTTCTCGGCCCCGCTGATGCCGGTCCAGGTCAGGGCCCCTTCCTGCAGCAGCAGGGAGTAGACCAGGTTATTGACCGGCACGGTGACGGTCAGCACCACGATCACGGCGATACCCAGGCCGAAGGCCGAGGAGACCTTCTTGGAGACCGCCAGGAAGGTACACATGCCCAGGAAGAAGGCCAGGGCCATGTTCTCGACGAAGACCGAGGCGACGAACAGGCTCAGATAGTGTTCCATGTTACACGGCCTCCTTCGGCTGGGTGTTTTCCTTCATCTTGAATTCGTTCTCCTCGACCTGCTCCGGGTTGACGGAGCGCAGGACCCAGATGATCAGTCCGATGATGAAGAACGCCGACGGCGGCAGCAGCAGCAGGCCGTTAGGCACGTACCAGCCGCCATCCTGCACCGGCTGCAGCACGGTAAAGCCGAACACGCTGCCGGCACCGAGCAGCTCGCGGAAGAAGCCCACGGTCATCAGGATGAAGCCGTAGCCCAGGCCGTTGCCGATGCCGTCCAGGAAGGACATTCCCGGGGTATTGGTCATGGCGAAGCCTTCGGCACGCCCCATCACGATGCAGTTGGTGATGATCAGCCCGACGAACACCGAGAGCTGCTTGGACATCTCGTAGGCGTAGGCCTTGAGGATCTGGTCAACCACGATCACCAGGGAGGCGATGATGGTCATCTGCACGATGATGCGGATGGAGGACGGGATATGGTGACGGATCAGCGACACGAAGAGGTTCGAGAAGGCCGTCACGAAGATCACCGCCATCGTCATGACCAGCGAGACGCTCATGCTGGTGGTCACCGCCAGCGCCGAACAGATACCCAGTATCTGCAGGGCGATGGGATTGTTCTTGAAGATCGGCGTCGTCAGGACGTTCTTTGCGTTGGCAGCAGACATGATCAGGCTCCTTCACTTTCGAGTTCGACGTCGGCAGCCTCGGCCTCGGCCGGATCCACCGAGCTGCGGAACTTGGCAAGGTAGTTACCGAAGCCTTCGGGGCTGAGCCAGAACTGCAGCATGTTGGTCACGCCCTTGCTGGTCAGGGTGGCACCGGAGAGGGCATCGACCTCGTTCTCGCCACTGGCACCGCCCTTGACCAGGCTGATGGCCGGGGCGAGCTCACCTTGCTCGTCGAAGATCTCCTTGCCTTCCCACTGGGCCTGCCAGCGCGGGTTGTTGACCTCGGCGCCCAGCCCGGGGGTCTCGCTGTGCTCGTAGTAGGTGATGCCGACAATGGTGTTGCCGTCGCCTTCCACGGAGAGGAAGCCACGCATCAGCCCCCACAGGCCCTGGCCACGGATCGGCAGGATGATCTGCTCGGGGTCGTCCGGGTTGCCCACCAGGTAGACGGTGCTGTAGTTCTCCTGACGCGAGAGGCCGGCGATGTCCTTCTCCCCCGAGAGGGTGCGGGAAGAGGCCGGATCACGGCGCGCCTGGAAGCCCTCGTAGGTCGAAGGGTCATGCTCCTCGGAGTACTCGCCGGTGCGCAGGTCAACCACCCGTGGCGTGATCTTCGACTCGAAGGTCTCGTTCACGTCCATGTCGGGCTCGTAGAGCTGGGCCACATTGAGGATGTTGGTCTTGCGGTCGAGCTCCTGGTTGAACTCCTGCTTGGAGCGCAACGCCACTGCCGCGGTGGAGACGATGATCGAACACACGATACAAAGTGCGAACGCCACCGTCAGGATCTTCTTGATGGAGTTGTTGCTCTGTGCCATCAGGCAGTCTCCTCGGCCGGCACACCGGTGCGCTGCAAGCGGCGCTTGATGTTGGCCTGTACAAAGAAGTTGTCGATCAGCGGGGCGAACAGGTTAGCGAACAGGATCGCCAGCATGATGCCTTCCGGGAACGCCGGGTTGACCACGCGGATCAGCACCGTCATGACACCGATCAGCGCGCCGAAGATCAGGCGGCCTTGGTTGGTCATGGAGGCAGAGACCGGGTCGGTCGCCATGAACACCATGCCGAAGGCGAAGCCGCCCACCACCAGGTGCCAGTACCAGGGCATGGCGAACATCGGGTTGCTGTCGGAGCCGATCAGGTTGAAGAGCGCACTGGTCGCGACCATGCCCAGGAAGACGCCGAGCACGATGCGCCAGGAGGCGATCTTGGTCCACAGCAACACGACCGCACCGATCAGGATCGCCAGGGTCGAGGTCTCGCCCACGGAGCCGGGAACGAAGCCGAGGAAGGCGTCCCACCAGCTGAACTGGCTGGAGAGGGCTGCCATGCCATCCTGGAAGGCGATGGAGAGCGCGGTCGCCCCGGTGTAGCCGTCGGCCGCCACCCAGATCGCGTCACCGGAGATCTGTGCCGGATAGGCGAAGTAGAGGAAGGCACGACCGGTCAGTGCCGGGTTGAGGAAGTTCTTGCCGGTGCCGCCGAAGATCTCCTTGCCGATCACCACGCCGAAAGTGATACCCAGTGCCACCTGCCAGAGCGGGATGGTAGCGGGCAGGATCAGGGCATAGAGCACGGAGGTAACGAAGAAGCCCTCGTTGACCTCGTGGCCGCGCTTGATCGCGAACAGTACTTCCCAGAAACCCCCGACCACGAAGGTCACCAGGTAGATCGGCAGGAAGTAGGTGGCGCCGAGCACGAAGTTGGCCCACAGGCTGCCGGGATCATGGCCGCCGGCCAGCGTCATCATGATCGCCTCGCGCCAGCTGCCCATGGAGTTGAAGCCCTCGGCGATGGCCATGTTGGCCTGCCAGCCGGCGTTCCACATGCCGAAGAACATCGCCGGGAAGGTACACAACCAGACGGTGATCATGATGCGCTTGAGGTCGACACCGTCACGCACGTGGGCCGTGGTCTTGGCCACATCCGGCGGGGCGTAGAAGATGGTGTCCACCGCCTCGTAGAGGGGATAGAACTTCTCGTACTTGCCCCCCTTGTGGAAGTGGGGTTCGAGATTGTCGAGTGTCTGTCGGATACCCATCATCAGGCCTCTTTCTCGATCAAGGTGAGGTTATCGCGCAGGATGGGACCGTACTCGTACTTGCCGGGGCACACGTAGGTGCACAGCGCCAGGTCCTCTTCATCCAGCTCCAGGCAGCCGAGCTGCATCGCTGTCTCGATGTCGCCGACGATCAGCGAGCGCAGCAGCTGGGTGGGCAGGATATCCAGCGGCATCACCTGCTCGTAGGCCCCTACCGGCACCATGGCGCGCTCGGAGCCGTTGGTCGAGGTGGTCGGCGCATAGTTGTGCAGGCCGGTGATCTTCGACAGGTAGATGCCCATCACGGAGTGGCGGTTCTTGCCGGGCGACATCCAGCCCATGAACACGCGCTTGTTGCCCTCCTCGAGCAGGCTCACCTGGTTATGGAAACGCCCCAAGTAACGCAGGCTGCCCTCGCAGATGGCACCGGCGAACACCGAGCCGGAGATGACGCGCGTGCCTTCCGGGTCGACAACTTCGCCGGCCAGCAGTTCGTCGGTGCTGGCGCCGATGCGGGTACGCAGCAGGCGCGGGTTCTCGGCACGCGGGCCACCCACGGCGATCACGCGCTGGACGTCCAGCTTGCCTTCGGCGAAGAGCTTGCCGAAGGCGATGACGTCCTGGTAGCCGATATGCCAGACACGCTTGTGCAGGGCCACGGGCGAGAGATGGTGGATATGGGTCCCCACCAGACCGGCGGGATGCGGGCCAGCGAAGGTCTCGTGCTGCACGCCCTTGACGTCGGTTCCCGGGATGCGGGCATCCGGCGCCGTGCAGAGATAGACCTTGCCCTCGGTGAGGTGGGCCAGCACCTTGAGGCCGTCCTCGAAGGCCTCGGCCTGCTCGTTGACGATGTCGGCGGGGTTCGCGGCCAGCGGGTGGGTATCGATGGCGGTAACGAAGATGTCGGTCGGCGAGCTATCGACGGCCGGGGTACGCGAGTAGGGCCGGGTGCGCAGCGCGGTCCACAGTCCCGACTCGACCAGCTGGTCGACGACGGCCTGGCGCTCGAGGGCCTCGAGCTTGTCGCGCCCGTGGGCGGTGAACTCGACCGCCTCCTCGGTCTCGTCGACCTTGATGACCACCGAGAGCAGCTTGCGCTTCTCGCCGCGGTGGATGGCGACGATCTCGCCGGCGGCCGGGGCCGTGAAGCGCACCCCGTCGATCTTCTTGTCGGTGAAGAGCAGCTGGCCCAGCTTGACCCTGTCCCCCTCACTGACCTCCATGGTCGGCTTCATGCCGACATAGTCGGTGCCCAGGACAGCCACATGGCGCACCGGTCGCGCTTCCTCGATTCGCGCCTCCGGCGTCCCCGCGATGGGGAGATCCAGGCCTTTCTTGACTTCGATCATAGTCTCGCCCAGTTGATGGATCGGATAGATGAAGAAAGGGGTTCGAATGGATTCGAATTCTTCTGTTTTCAGTACGTTACCAGTCAGGCCCGAGGCTCGCTCGAACCACCCCGAAAAATCCACCGTATTATAAAGAGAAGCGTGGGGGATGACCACCTGCCCTATGGTCGCAAGGGGTGACCTGAGGCAAGGGTAAAATTGTCGCACAGGCGGGCGCCGAGCGCCGAGCGCCGAGCGCCGAGCGCCGAGCGCCGAGCGCCGAGCGCCGAGCAGGATGATGATCGCGCAACAACCGGGCAACAAGGAAAAGCCTCCAGCAGAGCAATCTGCTGGAGGCTTTTTCTTGGCTGCTTGGCTGCTTGGCTGCTTGGCTGCTTGGCTGCTTGGCTGCTTGGCTGCTTGGCTGCTTGGCTGCTTGGCTGCTTGGCTGCTTAGTGTTGCCCGAAGGGCGTCAGCCCCTGGCGCGCGGCAGCTTGAGGAAGTGCACGTTGGAGACGTGCTGCAGGATGCGGATCACCTGGCAGCTGTAGCCGAACTCGTTGTCGTACCAGACGTAGACCACGGCGTTCTTGCCGTTGGCAATGGTCGCCTTGGCGTCGACGATGCCGGCATGGCGGTTGCCGACGAAGTCGGTGGAGACCACCTCGGGCGAGTCGACGTAGTCGATCTGCTTCTGGTAGGGCGAATCCAGCGACATGCGGCGCAGGAAGTCGTTGAGCGCCTCGGCATCGGTCTCCTTCTCCAGGCGCAGGTTGAGGATCGCCATGGAGACGTTGGGCGTCGGCACGCGGATGGCGTTGCCGGTCAGCTTGCCGGCAAATTCCGGCAGGGCCTTGGCCACCGCCTTGGCGGCGCCGGTCTCGGTCAGCACCATGTTGAGCGGGGCGCTGCGACCGCGGCGGTCGCCCTTGTGGTAGTTGTCGATCAGGTTCTGGTCGTTGGTGTAGGAGTGCACGGTCTCGACGTGGCCATGCTCGACGCCGAACTCGTCGTTGAGCACCTTGAGCACCGGCACGATGGCATTGGTGGTGCACGAGGCCGCGGAGAGGATGCGGTCCTCCTCGCCGATGTCCTGGTGGTTGATGCCGTAGACGATGTTGGCGATGTCGCCCTTGCCCGGGGCGGTGAGGATTGCCTTCGCTACCCCCTTGCACTGGATATGCTGGCCCAGGCCCGCCTCGTCGCGCCAGATGCCGGTGTTGTCGACCACCACGGCGTTGTCGATGCCGTAGTCGGTATAGTCGATCTCGGCGGGCGAGTCGGCGTAGATCACCCGGATGACGTTGCCGTTGGCGGTGATGGTGCGCGCCTCGGCATCCACGCTGATGGTGCCGTTGAAGGGACCGTGCACCGAATCGCGACGCAGCAGGCTGGCACGCTTCTCGAGGTCCTTGGCGATGTCGCCACGGCCGCGCACCACGATGGCGCGCAGGCGCAGCAGGTTGCCGCCGCCGGCCTTCTCGACCAGCACGCGCGCCAGGATCCGCCCGATGCGACCGAAGCCGTAGAGCACCACGTCCTTGGGCTGCCCATTGTTGCCGGCAGGGTCGTGGGCATCGACGATCTCGGCCAGTTCGTCACGCAGGAAGGCCACCGGGTCGCCGCCGCGGGCCTTGTAGGCCACGCCGAGCTTGCCCACGTCGACATGGGCCGGGCCCAGGTTGAGCTCGGTCATCGCCTTGACCAGCGGGTAGGTGTCCTGCACGGAGAGCTCGGTCCCCTCGATCTTGCGCACGTAGCGGTGATCCTTGAGGATGCGGATCACGCTGCGGTTGAACAGCGACCGCCCGAACATGGTCACCACCACGTTGTTGCGGCGGTAGAGGCTGCCGATCATCGGGATCATCTGCTCGGCGATCGCCTGGTTGTCGTGCCATTCCTGGAAGACGGTATCGAGGGGTTGCTGACTCACGGGTCACCTCTCCTTGGTAATAACAGTGGGATAGGGATACGCGGCTATTATCCGGGGCGACACCTGCCGGGGCAATCGCAGGATGGTCGCAGCCGCTGTAGGCGTTTTACAGGAATCCCGCGCTGACTACAGGCCGGCCGCGAGGCTGGTATCATGCCCCTTCCTCTGCACGCCGCTCACGACCACGGTTGGGTAACCGATAGCATGCCGAACTTCTCGCCGCTCGACCCGCCTCGCCCCCAGGGGCTGCGCGACATTCTCTACTGGCAGACGCCGCCAGGCAGCGCCACCGCCCTGGCCCTGGCCCACCTGGCCGAAGACGCCCCGCTGCTGGTGATCACCCCCGACACCGCCTCGGCACAGCGCCTTGAGAGTGACCTGGGCTTCTATGGCCACCTGCCGGTGCTGCCCTTCCCCGACTGGGAGACGCTGCCCTACGACAGCTTCTCGCCGCACCAGGACATCGTCTCCGAGCGGCTGCGCACCCTGCGCCGGCTGCAGGACGGCGAGCACGGCATCGTGCTGGCGGCCATGAACACCCTCATGCAGCGCCTGCCGCCGGTCGAGTACATCGCCGGGCGCGTGATGACGCTGGAAACCGGCCAGACCCTTGACCGTGAGGGGTTCCGCGACGCCCTGTCGCGGGCCGGCTACCGGGCCGTGGAGACGGTCTATGAACCCGGCGAGTACGCCCTGCGCGGGGCCCTGATCGACCTCTTCCCCATGGGCGCCGAGGCACCGCTGCGCATCGACCTGTTCGACGACGAGATCGATACCCTGCGCCACTTCGACCCGGACACCCAGCGTAGCCGCGACCGGGTCGCACGGGTGGAGCTGCTGCCGGCCCACGAGTACTCGCTGTCGCGCAGCGCCATCGCCTGCTTCCGCGAGGGTTTCGAGACCCTGTTCGACGTCGACCCACGCCAGTGCCCCCTCTACGTGGATGCCCTGAAGGGCATTCCCTCCCCCGGCCTGGAACAGTACCTGCCGCTGTTCTTCGAACAGACTGCCACGCTCTTCGAGCACCTGGCCGAGGGCACACGGGTGGCCATGCTGCCCGGGGTGTTCGAGGCGGCGGAGCACCACTGGGCGGCCATAGAGAGCCGCTTCGAGAACCTCGGGGTCGACCCCACCCGGCCGCTGCTGCCTCCCCACCGCGCCTTCGTGCCTGTCGCCGAGGCGTTCGGTGCCATCAAGCGCCACCCTCGGGTGGCCCTGACCGGCGATGCCGATCACCGGCATGCCGTGGCGCCGGCCACCCGGACACCGCCGACGGTAACGGTGAATGCCCGGGCGAAGCAGCCGCTGGCCGCCCTGGAGGACTTCCTCAGCGACCACCCGTCCACGCGGGTGCTGTTCGTTGCCGAGTCGCGGGGCCGCCGCGAGGCCCTGGAGGAGACCCTGGGGCCGCTGAGGCTCGAGTTGCGCCACGTGGAGGACTTTCCCGCCTTCCTGGCCAGCGACGCGCGCCTGGCGATCACCGAGGGCGAGATCGATGCCGGCCTGTGGCTGACCGATCCGGACCTGGTGGTGATCAGCGAGACCGAGCTCTTCGGCGAGGTGGTCCGCCAGAGCCGCCGCCGCGAGCGGGCCACCGACGACAACGAGATGGCGATCCGCCACCTCTCGGAGCTGCGCCCCGGCGCCCCGGTGGTCCACCAGGCCCATGGCGTGGGCCGCTACAAGGGACTCGAGACGATCGAGGCCGGTGGCCAGGCCGCCGAGTTCGTGACCCTGGAGTACGCCGATGGGGCGCGCCTCTATGTGCCGGTGGACAGCCTGCACCTGATCTCGCGCTATGCCGGCGCCGACGACGAGCTGGCGCCGCTGCATCGGCTCGGCTCGGACCAGTGGGAGAAGGCCCGTCGGCGTGCCGCCGAGAAGATCCGCGATACCGCCGCCGAGCTGCTCGATATCTACGCCCGCCGCGAGGCCCGCGAGGGCTTTGCCTGCGCCCCGCCCGATGCGGAATACGCCCGCTTCGCCGGCAGCTTCCCGTTCGAGGAGACTCCCGACCAGCGCGCCGCCATCCAGGCCGTGATCGGCGACATGACCGCCCCGCGCCCCATGGACCGAGTCGTCTGCGGCGACGTGGGCTTCGGCAAGACGGAAGTGGCCATGCGCGCGGCCTTCCTGGCCGTGCACTCCGGCCGCCAGGTGGTGGTGCTGGTGCCCACCACCCTGCTCGCCCGCCAGCATTACGAGAACTTCCGCGACCGCTTCGCCGACACCGCGGTGAACATCGAGCTGATCTCGCGCTTCACCGCGGGCAAGGGCCAGGCCGCCTCCCTCAAGCGCATCGAGGAGGGCCAGGCGGATATCGTCATCGGTACCCACAAGCTGCTGTCGAAGAGCACCAAGCTTCCCCACATGGGGCTTCTGATCATCGACGAGGAGCACCGTTTCGGTGTGGCCCAGAAGGAGCGCCTCAAGAGCCTGCGGGCCGAGGTGGACATCCTGACCATGACCGCTACCCCCATCCCGCGCACACTGAACATGGCGATGAGCGGGATCCGCGACCTGTCGATCATCGCCACCCCCCCGGCCCGGCGCCTGTCGGTGAAGACCTTCGTCCAGCAGCGTGACGAGGCGGTGATCAAGGAGGCGATCCTGCGCGAGATCCTGCGCGGCGGCCAGGTCTACTTCCTCCACAACGAGGTCAAGACCATCGAGACCGCCGCCGAGAAGGTGCGCGAACTGGTGCCCGACGCCCGGGTCGGGGTCGCCCATGGCCAGCTGCCGGAGCGCTCCCTGGAGCGGGTGATGTCCGACTTCTACCACAAGCGCTTCAACGTGCTGGTCTGCTCGACCATCATCGAGACCGGCATCGACGTGCCCAGCGCCAACACCATCGTCATCGAGCGGGCCGACAAGTTCGGCCTGGCCCAGCTCCACCAGCTGCGCGGCCGCGTCGGGCGCAGCCACCACCAGGCCTACGCCTACCTGCTCGCCCCACCGCCCCGGGTGATGAGCAAGGACGCCGTCAAGCGGCTGGAGGCCATCGCCGGCGCCGAGGACCTGGGCGCAGGCTTCACCCTGGCCAGCCACGACATGGAGATTCGCGGCGCGGGCGAACTGCTCGGCGAGGAGCAGAGCGGCCAGATGGAGGCCATCGGCTATGGCCTCTACATGCAGATGCTCGACCGGGCGGTGACGGCGATCCGCGAGGGGCGCACGCCCAACATCGAGGCGCCGCTGGACCAGGGGGTCGAGCTCAGCCTCAACCTGCCGGCCCTGATCCCCGACGACTACCTCCACGACATCCAGCAGCGCCTGGTGATGTACAAGCGCATCGCCAGCGCCGCCGATGAGGCCGAGCTCGACGAACTCAGGGTCGAGATGATCGACCGCTTCGGCCTGCTGCCGGAGCCGGTCAAGACCCTGTTGCGCCAGACCCGGTTGCGCCAGCGCGCCGAACGCCTGGGCATCACCCGCCTGGAGGCCGCCCCCGAGAAGGGCCGGGTGATCTTCGCCGCCCAGACCCCCGTGGACCCGCTGGTGCTCGTGGAGCTGATCCAGCGGGCGCCGGACCGCTATCGCCTGGATGGCGCCGACACGCTGCGCTTCGAGGCGGCGATGGAGCAGGCGGAGGAGCGCTTCCGGACGGTGGAGCAGCTCCTCGACACGCTCAACCGCAAGGCCGAGGCGGCATGACGGGAATCAGGACCGAGGGCCGAGGGCCGAGGCGAGCACCTCCTTGC
Source organism: Halomonas sp. CKK8 (assembly GCF_029625235.1). Lineage (NCBI taxonomy): Bacteria > Pseudomonadati > Pseudomonadota > Gammaproteobacteria > Oceanospirillales > Halomonadaceae > Halomonas > Halomonas sp. CKK8. The sequence continues at coordinate 2,418,926 of NZ_CP121193.1, forward strand.
TCCTTGCCCCTTCCGCGTCGCCCGGCTGGCGGATATCTACCTGCTCGGGCGATACTATAGGGTCAGGACGCCCAGGATGGGCCCATCGCAGCCCCCGACCCACGGCAACCACGAGAACATGACGTCGATGAAGCACTCTTTCCCGCTCGGGCATGCTGCCCGATTCGCCACGGCGCTGGGTATCTGCGTCACGATGGCCGCACCGCTCCAGGCCAGCACCGAGGAGTGGCCACGTGGCTACTACCCGCTACCCGAGGAGGGCGACCTGGTCGGTGAGGTCTATACCGTCGTCGCCGAGAGCGGCGACACCCTGATCGATATCGGCCACGAGCACGGCATCGGCTACGAGGAAATGGTGCGCGCCAATCCGGAGGTCAGTATCTGGGCGCCCTTCGAGGGCACCGAGGTCGTGATTCCCGGCCGCTTCATCCTCCCCGAGGGCCCCCGCGAGGGAGTGGTGGTCAACGTGGCGGAGATGCGCCTCTACTTCTATCCGCCGGCCGACGAGGGCGAGACGCCCCGCGTCGAGACCTATCCCATCGCCGTCGGGCGCATGGACTGGAAGACCCCCCTGGGGACCACGCGCATCACCGAGAAGGTCAAGGACCCGGCCTGGTACCCGCCGGCATCGATCCGCCGCGAGCATGCCGAGGCCGGCGACCCGCTCCCCAGCGTAGTGCCACCCGGCCCCGACAACCCGATGGGCACGCGCAAGATGCGCCTGGGCATCCCCGGCTACCTGATCCATGGCACCAATCGCCCCGAGGGCGTGGGGATGCGCGTGACCCACGGCTGCATCCGCATGCTGCCCGAGGACATCGAGGCCCTCTTCCCGCGCCTGCCCATCGGCACCCAGGTCAAGCTGATCAACGAGACGCTCAAGCTCGGCTGGGCGGACGGCACCCTGCATGTCCAGGCCTACCCCTACCTGGACGAGGAGGATGGCACCACCATCCAGCGCATCACCGAGGCCCTCGACCAGGTGGATACGGCGACCGACGGGCTCGACTACGCGGTGGACTACGCCCGCCTTCGCAAAGTCGTGGAGGTGCCACAAGGCATGCCCGTGGCCCTGGAGGTGACTGCCCCGGAGCCCGCGCCTGAAACGCTCTGGGACCGCCTGGAGCTTATCGCCGCCGATACCGAATCCCGCGATAGCCAGGCCGAGGAAGGCTGAGCTCTGCAGGCCTGATCGCGCAGAAGCAGCCACCCATCGCGATGCAAGCATCGCTCCCACAAGGGCACACTGCCATCGGCCTGTTGTGGGAGCGATCTTCAGATCGCGAAGAAATAGCCCCCCATCGCGCAGCAAGCTGCGCTCCCACAAGGGCACGGTGCCATCAACATGGCATGTGGTGGGGGCGACAACCACCAACAACAGGGGCCTCGCCGAAAACGGCGAGGCCCCTGTCTTGAAGGTTCTGCTACCGCCCTGGCGGGCGGCGGAGAACAATCACTTGCGCATGGAACGCTCGAACATGCGGTTCATCTCTTCGCGGTTCTGCTCGGACATCTGCAGGGCCGCCTGAGCGTCACGCTGTGCCTGGTTGGCAGTGTTCTGCGCCTGGGTGGCGATGCTGCGTGCTTCGGCAGCGTCGGCCTGGGCAGACTCGGCGGTCATGCGGACTTCTTCCAGGGCGCTGTTGGATGCACAACCGGCCAGAACGGCCAGAGAGGCGGCAGCGGCGGTCAGCTTCAGGGTAGTCTTCAGAGTCATGGTGTTCTCCTTGAGTCTTCCTTGGATACTGCGTTGGTGTTGCCTGAACATCAGGCTTCCTGCGGAAGCAGGCCTACGTGCAGCGACTTCTGCTGCGAAGCACAGGAGTCAAACGCTGTTTTATAATAAGAAACGGCGCTTGTCCATAGCTTAGAACGTCCCTTGCGCATGTAAAGCCTAGCGGATCACGACGCGCGTGCCAATGTCGATCAACGACGACAGGCGCTCGACCTGGGGGTCGGTCACCGCCACACAGCCGTCCGTCCAGTGGAACCGCTGGTGGATGTCGGGATCCCCCTCACCGACGCCATGGATGCCGATAAAGCCACCAAGCACCGTATCCTGTGGCGGGTAGCCGTGTCGACGGTAATAGGAAAAATAGTCGTCATAGTCCTGCTGGCTGTAGACCCCGGCCTCCAGCGCCATGCGGGCATGGGTCGGCGTGGGGTAATCGAGCCCGATGAAGATGTGGAACTTGCTGCGACGGTTGAAACGATTGACCCGGAACTCGCCAAGTGGCGTGGCCCGGTCACCCCGCTTGCGCTGCGGCCTGGCCCCCCCACGGCCCAGCGAGATCGGCTCGAAGCGCTCGACAAGCCGATTGCCGCGGTAGACGCTCAGCGCCGCCTCCCGGTCCTCGACCAGCACCCACAGCTCGCCGTCATGGCGGGGGACGATGGCCCGGGACAGCAGGCTGTCCATCAGGTTGGCAGACGCATTCGGCGCCAGCAGCAGCAGGGGTGAGCTCAGCGCCAGCAGGCCGAAGCGGCGACGGGAGAGGTGCTTCATCGGTGACGTCTCTGGGGCATTCAGGAAATGAAAGGCAGCGGACTGACCGCCGTTATACCGGATTGGCACCCGCCTGTCAGGGGGATGACAACAGCGCGATGCTGTGCCGTCTCCGATGGATCAGGCGGGCAGGATGGCGCCCATCCGGAAGACCTCACGCAGACTGGTGATGCCGGCATCGGCCTTGGCCAGGCCATCGGCAAACATCAGGGTCTCGCCCCGCTCCAGCAGGGTGCGTCGCAGAACGGCGTCATCGGCATGGCGCAGCAACAGGCCGTGATCCTCCGGGGTGGGCTGCCAGATCTCGAATACCCCGGTACGCTCGCGGTAGCCCAGGCCATCGCAGTGTACACACCCCACTGGGATCCAGGCCTGCTCGGGCACCTCGAGCCCCACCGCCTCGAGCCACTGGGCATCCTGGGACGGTGTCGGCCGCTGCTCACGGCAGTGCTCGCAGAGCCGGCGCACCAGACGCTGGGCGATCACCAGGCCAAGGCTGGCGCTGATCTCGGCATCCTCCAACCCCAGCTGTCGCAGTGTGGAGACAGCCCCGACGGCATCGCGACTGTGCAGTGTGCCCATCAGCGACCGCCCGCTGCCGGCCACGCTGACCGCCGCCGCGGCGGAGCCGGGATCCCGGATCTCGCCGATCAGCACGTAGTCCGGGTCCAGGCGCAGCATGGAGCGGGTACCAGTGGCGAAGTCCAGCCCGTTCTCGGCATCCACCTGGATCTGGTTGATGCCGGGAATGGCATACTCCACCGGGTCCTCCAGCGTCACCACGTGACTCTCGGTGAGGCGCAGCTGGTTCAGCAGGGTATAGAGGGTGGTGGTCTTGCCGGCACCGGTGGGCCCCGCCACCAGCAGCATGCCGCCGGTCGCGTCCATCCAGCGACGAATGCCTCGAGCCCCCTGCTCACCGATCCCCAGCGAGAGGGTGTCATGGAAGGTCCGAGGGGGCGCAAGAAAGCGGATGGCCAGCTTCTCCCCGGCCACACAGTTCACGGCAGTGACACGCAGGAAGATCTCCTCACCCCCCTCCTCGGCAGGGGGCCAGCTGAAGCTTCCTTCGCTGGCGACCCGCGAGGGCATGGGATCGAGCCTGGCGAGCACCTTGAACTGGTTGGCCAACTGGAGGCCATCGCCGACATCGAGGTCCAGCACTTCAATAACCCGACCGTCGATGCGAAGACGGATGCGCCATCGTTCGCGGGAAGGATCGAGGTGGATGTCGCTGGCCCGCGCGCGGATGGCATCCTCGAGCAGCTCATGGGCCATCAGGGTGTCATCCTCGGGCCCTGGCGGGTCGGCCAGCAGGGCCTCGAGCCGCGACAGGAGTCGACGCCCCGCCGGCTGGCGTTCCTCGGCCATCAGTCGTGACGCTCGACGATGAACTGGGACATCAGCTTGTCGGTACGGCCGCGCAGGTGCATCTCGGTGGTGTCGAAGGGAAAGCGATCGATGTAGTCACGGTTTACGGGCGGCTTGTGGACATGCACCAGCGCCGCCTCGAGCCGCTCGCGGTAGACATAGGTCGCGGCCGCCACGCTATAGCAGAGCACCTCCCCGACTTCGAGCCGGCTGGCCCACTCCTCGCGAAGCTCGTGGTGACGAATGCGTTGGCGCACATCGCCGGACTCGCCGATATAGAGCAGTCGCTCGATGCCGGGCTCGCCAGCGTCTGCGGCCGTACCGGCATAGACACAGAAGATCCCCGATATGTCAGGAATCTCGCCAAGCTGCTCGTCCGTCCAGTAGCCCAGCAGCTTGAGTGACAGGATCTGATCCGACATCGCTTTCTCCTCAGTAGTCCTCGAGTCGTTGCATGTCGCGGGCCAGGCGACGCACCTCGGCCTCGTGTCCGCTGGAGAGCGAGGCGAAGAACTCGCGCTCGGCCTCCGCGGTTGCCCGCTCGACACGATGAGCATACAGGTCCTGAAGCGTCCTGTGCATGGTCAGCGCCGTAGAGAGCACATCCTGCACGCTGTCGCACGATACACACTCGGTGAGACGATCGAGGGTGGGTGCATGGGGAAAGTCGGCAGGGTCGTCGAACCAGGTCTCGAGCACCTTGCGATGGTCGCTACCTTCCTCGAGGTAGTTGGCCAGCTCGGTCTGCATCTTGCGCTCGTGCTCGGCGAGGTACTCCAGGGCCATGCGAACCCGATCGCTCACGTCACCGGCCGCCAGCTGGTCGTACTGCTCCGCCAGCCCCCGGTGGTAGTCGGCCGCCCAGGCGACCAGTTCCTTGACCTGATGAAAGCGCATTGCGACTCCTCCTACTGATGCCCTGAGACGGGCGGATAGTCCATGCCTTCATCCTAGCCAAGCCGTGTCCATCACGCTTGATGCATATCAACTCAAGGAGATACTGGCATGCCGAGGGAAGCCCTGGAGGCGCAATGGAGGGCATCGCGCATCAGCCGAACAGCCCCTGGCTGCGCAGGTAGTCGTCGTAGCTGCCGCTGAAGTCGGTGACCCCCTGCTCGCTCATGTCCAGGATACGGGTCGCCAGGGAGGAGACGAACTCGCGGTCGTGGCTGACGAAGATCAGGGTGCCGGGATAGTTCTCCAGTGCCAGGTTGAGTGCCTCGATGGACTCCATGTCCAGGTGGTTGGTGGGCTCGTCCATCAACAGCACGTTGGGTCGGGTCAGGGCCAGCTTGCCGAACAGCATGCGGCCCTGCTCGCCACCGGAGATCACCTTGACCGACTTGCCGATGTCGTCGCTGGAGAAGAGCATCCTGCCCAGGGCGCCGCGCACCTCCTGCTCGCCGCCCTTCGTCCACTGGGCCATCCACTCGAAGAGCGTGGCATCAAAGGCGAAGTCGTCGGCGTGGTCCTGGGCGAAGACCCCGAGCTCGGCACTGTCGGTCCAGCGCACGGCACCGGTATCGGGATGCAGCTCGCCGGCCAGGGTGCGCAGCAGGGTCGTCTTGCCGATGCCGTTGGGGCCGATGATGGCGATGCGCTCGCCGGCTTCCACGGTCATCGAGAAGCGCTCGAAGAGCGGTGCCTCCTCGGCGAACCCCTTGGTGATCGCCTCGACGTTGACCGCGTTGCGATGGATCTTCCTGGCCTGCTCGAAGCGGATGAAGGGGCTGACCCGGCTGGAGGGCTTGATCTCCTCGAGCTTGATCTTGTCGATCTGCCGCGCGCGGGAGGTCGCCTGCTTGGCCTTCGAGGCGTTGGCCGAGAAGCGGCTGACGAAGGCCTGCAGCTCGGCGATCTGCGCCTTCTTCTTGGCGTTGTCGGCATGCTGGCGTTCGCGCACGGCGGTGGCGGCGGTCATGTAGTCGTCGTAGTTGCCGGGGAACAGCGTGATCTCGCCATAGTCCAGGTCGGCCATGTGGGTGCAGACGCTGTTGAGGAAGTGGCGGTCGTGGGAAATGATGATCATGGTGCTGTTGCGCGCCGTGAGCATCCCTTCCAGCCAGCGGATGGTGTTGATGTCCAGGTGGTTGGTGGGCTCGTCGAGCAGCAGCACGTCGGGGTCGGCGAACAGCGCCTGGGCGAGCAGCACGCGCAGCTTCCAGCCCGGCGCGATCTCGCTCATGGGGCCCGTGTGCTGGTGCAGCGGGATGCCGAGCCCCAGCAGCAGCTCCCCGGCCCGGGCCTCGGCGGTATAGCCATCGAGCTCGGCGAAGCGCACCTCGAGGTCGGCCACGGCCATGCCGTCCGCCTCGCTCATCTCGGGCAGCGAGTAGATGCGCTCGCGCTCGGCGGCCACCTGCCACAGCTCGGCATTGCCCATGATCACGGTGTCGATGACCCGCTCGTCCTCGAAGGCGAACTGGTCCTGGCGCAGCTTGCCGAGCCGGGCCCCGGACTCGACCATCACCTGTCCCGAGGAGGGTTCCAGGTCACCGCCGAGGATCTTCATGAAGGTGGACTTGCCGCAGCCGTTGGCACCGATCAGGCCGTAGCGGTGACCGTTGCCGAACTTGATGGAGACATTCTCGAACAGCGGCTTGGCGCCGAACTGCATGGTGATATTGGCGGTGGAGATCAATGAGGGGTCCAGGTCAGTGCGTGAAAGGGGCGCGATTGTACCGGTTATCGCCGCCGCCCACACCCGGGGCCGCGCGACGGGACGCACAGCAAGCTATGCTCCCTGGAAAGCACAGAGTCTGTGGCGGGTTGTGGGAGCGCAATTCATTGCGCGATTACGCCAACAGGAGCCCTGGTGGCAATAGAGGCCCGGGGGCATCGGCCATCGCGCAGCGGAGCTGCGCTCCCACAAGCGCACAGAGCCAACATCGAGTTGTGGGAGCGACCTTCAGATCCGGTTCGACGCCTCGACGATGGCGCCGTCAGGCGCCCGAGACGCATCCGCCCAAGCCTAGAGCAGCAGCTCCCCCTCGATGGGCACGAAGTGGCTGGCCGCGCGGACCAACGAATCGGCGGTAAGCCGTTCCACGCCGACCACCTCCACCACCACCCCGTAACGCTCGCGCATCCGCTCGACCAGCAGGTCGAAGTCGCCATCGCCCGAGACCAGCACCACCCGGTCGACGCGGGGCGCGGCCTCGATGGCATCCAGGGCGATGCCCACGTCCCAGTCGCCCTTGGCAGAGCCGTCACGGCGCTGGATGTAGGGCTTGAGCTTCACGGCAAAGCCGATGCCGCGCAGGATGGCCTGGAACTGGCGCTGCCGGGGGTCACCGCGGTCCACCGCATAGGCATTGGCCAGCACCACCTCGCGACCAGCCGCGAAGCGCGCCCAGAAGGCGTTGTAGTCGAAGTGCCGGCCGAAGGCCTCGCGGGTGGTGTAGTAGACGTTCTGGACGTCGACCAGGATGGCGACGCGCTCCCGGTCCGCCTGGCGCGTCCTCGCTACCACTCCTCGCTGGTCTCGCGCAGGGCGGCGATCTCGGCCTTGGCCTCGGCGAGGCACCAACGCAACTCCTCCCCCAGCGCCGCACCGCTGCCCACGGCGATCAACCCACGGGCAGCGCCGGTGGCGCGCCGGGCCACGCCGTCGCTGCCGTGCAGGGCCTCGAGCTTGCCGACCAGCCAGGCCAGCCAACTGTCGGGGCGCATGGCCAGCTCACGCAGGCGGTGCAGCTCGGCGATGCCGGCGCCCTCGGGGCCGAGCAATTCGCGCCAGTCGTGGCGCTCCAGGTGGGCGTGCTCGGTGACCTCGCGCAGCAGCGACTGCAGCGCCAGCTCGGCCAGCGCCAGGCTGCCCTCCTCCGCGGCCATGCGCCGGGCCTCGGCATGCTCGTCGTCGCCGGCCGGCACGTCGAGCAGCAGCGCCGCCTGGTAGAGCAGCTGGTTGGTGCGGGATCTCGGGGTCACTTGCGCTTGTCCTCCACCTGCCACTTGTAGCCATCGAAGGTCGCGCGCCAGCCAGTGGCCTTGCCACCCTCGTCGGTCATCACGAACTGCTCCCTGGCCTTGCGCGAGTAGCGGATCTGCGCCGGACGGCCGTCCGGATCCTCGCTGGGGGCGTCGAGCAGGTAGCGATACTTGTCGGGCAGCTCCTCGGCGTGGGCCTTGAGCTCCTTGACCAGCGGCGGGCGGGTCTCACGGTTCTTGGGGAACTTGCTGGCCGCCAGGAAGAGGCCGCTGGCGCCATCACGCAGCACGTAGTGGTCCTCGACCTTCTGGCAGGCGAGCTCCGGCATATCGATCGGATCCATCTTGGGCGGCGCCACCTCGCCGCTGCGCAGCAGCTTGCGGGTGTTCTTGCACTCGCTGTTGGTGCAGCCGAAGTACTTGCCGAAACGCCCGGTCTTGAGCTGCATCTCGCTGCCGCACTTGTCGCACTCGATGGTCGGACCGTCATAGCCCTTGATGCGGAACTTGCCGTGCTCGACCTCGTGGCCGTCGCAATCCGGGCTGTTGCCACAGATATGCAGCTTGCGGGTCTCGTCGATCAGGTAGCTGTCCATGGCGGTGCCGCACTTCGGACAGCGATGCTTGGCCCGCAGCGCGTCGGTCTCGGCGTCCTCGCCGGCATCGGCGGCCACCGCCTCGTCGCCGGGCAGCAGGTCGATGGTGGTCTTGCAGCGCTCCTTGGGCGGCAGGTTGTAGCCGGAGCAGCCCAGGAAGACCCCCGTGGAGGCGGTGCGGATCTGCATCTTGCGTCCGCAGGTCGGGCAGTCGATGTCGGTGGGCACCGGCTGGTTGGGCCGCATGCCCTCCTCGCTCTCGGCGACGGCGAGCTCCTTCTTGAACTCGGCGTAGAAGGCATCGAGCAGCGCCTGCCAGTTGCGCTCGCCCTCGGCCACCTCGTCGAGGCCATCCTCCATGCGGGCGGTGAAGGAGTAGTCCATCAGGTCGGGGAAGGACTCCTTGAGGCGCTCGGTGACGATGTCGCCGAGCTTCTCGGCATAGAAGCGCCGGTTCTCCAGCGTGACGTAGCCGCGATCCTGGATGGTGGAGATGATCGAGGCATAGGTGGAGGGACGACCAATGCCGCGCTTCTCGAGCTCCTTGACCAGGCTCGCCTCGGTATAGCGGGCCGGCGGCTTGGTGAAGTGCTGCTGGGGATCGAGCGCCTCCAGGGTCATCGGGGTCCCCTCGGCGAGGTCCGGCAGCGACTGGTCCTCCTCCTTGCGCCCCATCGGCTTCATGACCCGGGTGTAGCCGTCGAACTTCAGCACCCGCCCCTTGGCACGCAGCTCGTAGCCATCGACCTCCACGGTCAGGGTGCTGGAGAGGTATTCGGCGGGCGTCATCTGGCAGGCCACGAACTGGCGCCAGATCAGCTCATAGAGACGCTCGGCGTCGCGCTCCATGCCGGCCAGGTCGGTGGCGCGGCGGGCCACGTCGGAGGGACGGATAGCCTCGTGGGCTTCCTGGGCGCCCTCCTTGCTGGAGTAGCGATTGGGCGCCTCGGGCAGGTAACGCTGGCCGAATTCGGTGCCGATGAACTCGCGCACGTTCTCCACAGCATCCTTCGAGAGGTTGGTGGAATCGGTCCGCATGTAGGTGATGTAGCCGGCCTCGTAGAGACGCTGGGCCAGGGTCATGGTCTTCTTCACCGAGAAGCCCAGCCGGCCACTGGCCGCCTGCTGCAGCGTCGAGGTGATGAAGGGCGCATTGGGCTTGGAGCGCGTGGGCTTGTCTTCCCGCGCGGTGATCGCCAGGCTCGCCTTCCTGAGCGCCGCGATGCGCTCCAGCGTCTCGGCCTCGGAGGTCGGCCGGAACGCCTTGCCATCCTGGCGCACCAGCTCGAAGCGCACCGTCGCCGGGTCGTCGCCGGCAGGCTTCAGGTCGGCATGGACGTCCCAGAACTCCTCGGGGATGAAGGCGTGGATCTCGCGCTCGCGCTCGACGATCAGGCGAGTGGCCACCGACTGGACCCGGCCGGCGGAGAGGCCACGGGCAATCTTGGCCCACAGCAGCGGCGAGAGCATGAAGCCGACCACGCGATCGAGGAAGCGACGGGCCTGCTGCGCCTCGACGCGGGGGATGTTCAGGTTGCCGGGATCCTGGAAGGCCTCGCGGATGGCGTTCTTGGTGATCTCGTTGAACACCACCCGCCGGTAGCGGGACTCGTCGCCACCGATCGTCTCGCGCAAGTGCCAGGCGATGGCCTCCCCCTCGCGGTCAAGGTCGGTGGCGAGATAGACCGCATCGGCCTTCTCGGCGAGCTTCTGGAGCTCGGCAACCACCTTCTCCTTGCCCGGCAGGATCTCGTAGTGCGCCTTCCAGCCGTGCTCGGGGTCGATGCCCATGCGCCGGATCAACTGGTCATGGGCCTTGCGCTTGCGATGCTCGGCCTTCTCCTCCGCGGACATCTTGCGGGTCTCCGCGGCCTGGCGCGCACGCTCCTTGGGATCCGTGGCTGCCTTGCCCGAGCCGCTGGTCGGCAGGTCACGGATGTGCCCCACGCTCGACTTCACGATGAAGTCGTTGCCGAGATACTTGTTGATCGTCTTGGCCTTGGCGGGCGACTCGACGATGACCAGTGACTTGCCCATAGTGCTCCACTGTGCTGATGGCGCCAGCTGCAACGCTGGCGCCAGACGGTTTCGGCCCGCCCTGTCCGGCGGGTGAAAAATGCGCTTACCCTACCCCAGCGGTCGCCGTCACGCCAGTCGCCGCCGGAACCCCCGGTCAGGCAATCGCGGCCACCCGGGGGTAGGCGGCCTCTTGAAACTAGCTCCCTGTGCACCATCACGCCAAGCCGGCGGAGGCGCCCTCCTCAACGACGGCGCCCCCGCCGAAGAGCGGCGGGGGCGCAGGTGCCAGAGGGCGGGCGATCAGCCCTTGCGGGGCTTGCGTGGCGTCCGCCGACGCGGCGTGGCGCGGCTGGCCGGCTTGCGCTTGGCCGGTGCCTTGGTGCCAGCAGCGGCACCCTGGTTCGCCGGCGATGCCTCGTTGGCACTGGGCTCGGCGGCAGACGAGGCCTCGCTGGCCGACTTGCCGGGGGCGCTTTCCACGGGCGCCTCGGCGCCGGCCTCACTGCCCGGCGCTTGCGCCGGAGCTTCGGCAGCGGACTCACTGCTGGGCGATGGCGCCGGGGCCTCGGCGACAGACTCACGGGACGGCTCCGGGGCCGCGGGAGTGGTCTCCTCGGCCGGCTCCCGCGCCGATGCCTCGACAGAGGTCTGTTCGGCGACGGTCTCTTCCGCGACGGTCTCTTCCGCGACGGTCTCTTCTGCGACGGCCTCTTCGGCGACGGTCTCGGCCGCCGGGATATCGCCGGTTGCCTTGCCCACGGCCTCCTTCACTGCGGCCTGCTCGGCGGGTTCTGCCGGTGCCCGCTCGGCAACGGGGAGCGACTCCATCAGGCTTTCCACCTCACGGCGGGCCGCCTCACCGGCCATCGCCTCGCTGGCCACCCTGGCCTGGGCATCGCGAAGCGCCTCCTGCTCCTCCTCAGGGGCATGCTGGATGGCCTGGTGGAACAGCCCCTTGATGCGTTCGAAGCGGTCCGCCGCGTGCTCGCTCAACTCACCACTGGCCGCCAGGACATGCTCGATATGCGCCAGGTGGCCATCGATCTGGCTGGCCGTCTGCCCCTTGAGCAGGGTCGGGATAGCCTCAAGGGCTGCCTCATGGTCCTGCTGGAGGGTGAAGAACTGCTCACGCACCATATGCTTGAAGTCGGCCAGCTGGATGCCCGGCTCGAGCTCGGCGCGCGAGGCCCGCAGCCGCTTGAAGTTGCGCTCGTCGGTCGCCGGGGCGCCGCCCAGCACATGGATCACCGAACGCATGACCGCCTCGTGGCTGCCTCCCTCGGTGATCGCGTGGTGGACCTCCTCACGGCGACGCTCGATGAAGCGGCGGTGCTCGGGTTCGGCCCCCGGGCGACGACGGTGCACATGGGCGTCACCGCCCAGGCCCACCATGGCCTGCAGCATCGGCTGGCCGTAGAAGTCGAGGAAGAAACGCTCGCTGCTGCTGTCGCGCAGGTCTCGCCAGGCATTCAGGCTGCGGGTGACCTGGTCGGACAGGATGCCTTCCACCGCACGGAAGACGTTGTCCTCGTGCACCGGGTGGCGGTCGGCGCGCACCTTCTCGGCCAGCACCGGTACCGCGGTCATCAAGGGGTTGCGATCGGAGAGCAGACGGTACCCCATGCGGTTGGGGTGCATGCGGCGCATCCACTTGGCCGACTCGGGCGTGGCCAGGGCCTGGATCCAGGGCTGCATGAAGAACCGGTAGAACCCCAGGTTGATCTCGGAGATCCGGGCCACGGTAGCGAAACGGGTATCGTCATCGGGGCGGTGCTGGACCTCCTGGTCGAGCTCCTCGATGGTCCGCGGCGAGAACTCCAGCAGGTAGTCGCGCTCGATCAGCTCGGCATCCTCGCGCTCGGCGGCACTGGAGACCGTGGTCTCGTAGAGCCCGGGCGGCAGGACGTCGATGTAGTCCATGTTGGCGGTGAACTCGGCATGCTCCTTGCGGGAGACGCTGCCGGACACGAAGATACCGAGGTGGCCGGTGGTGTCATGGACGCAGTAGACGATGGTCTGCTCGTTAGCGATGACGTCCTCGACCCCCTCGTAGAGGTCGCGCACCCAGCCCAGGGCCTGTGGCGGCGGGGTGATGTCATCGCCCTTCGAGCAGAACACCACCACCGGTGAACGCACGTTGCGCAGGTCGATGCGACGCCCGTCGGAGGTCACCAGCTGGGCCGTCGAGAGGCGGTTGCCGACGAAGAGGTTGTCGACGATGTACTGGATCTCGTCACCGCCCAGCACCACATGACCGCCCCACCAGCGTTCGAACTCCAGGTAGCGATCCGCCTCGGTATCGACCTTGGAGTAGAGCTGGTACTGCTTGCTCCACCAGGTGTTGGCCGGATTCAGGCGCTCGAAGTTCTGGACCAGCCAGGCACCGTCGAAAAGCCCCGCCCCGAGGTCGCTGAACAGCGCCGTCATCCAGCTGCCGCCGGTCAGCCCCCCGGTATAGCGCATCGGCGCCTTGCCACGCTCGCCAGCCCAGTAGGAGAGCGGCGCGCCGGCGATCAGGATCGGGCCGAAGAGCTGGGGCTCGAGGGCCGCGGCCATCATGATCTGCCAGCCGGCCTGGCAGTTGCCGACCACCATGGGTTTCTCGGAGGTCTCCGGGTGGCGCTCGATGACGTGACGCAGGAAGGCGACCTCGGCCTCCACCACGTCCTCGACGGTCTGCCCCTGGACCGGATAGGGCAGGAAGCCGATGAAGTAGCAGGGATGCCCCGCCCGCAGGGCCACGCCGATCTCGCTGTCGGGCTTGAAGCCGCCGATGCCCGGGCCATGGCCGGCACGCGGGTCCACCACCACGAAGGGGCGCATCTGCAGGTCGGTCTCCACGCCCTGGGGTGGCAGGATGCGCAGCAGCTCGTAGTTGACCGGGCGAGACAGCTGACGTCCGTCCACCAGCACCTCGGCATCAAAGCCCAGCACGTTGGGCTTGGTCTTCTCGATATGCTCGAGGTACTGGTTGCCGCGCTGTCGCATGACATCCATGAAGAGCACGCTGCGCTCCAGGGTGTCCCGCCAGTAGTCGCAGGCCGCGCGTCCGAAACCGAACGGATCCACGAAGGGCAGCACGCTGGCTGCAGGAGTCGGTATCAGGGGATTCATCTTGAGCTCCAGGGTTGCTCGATGCCGGGATGTGCCCGGCGACGATGCATGAAATTGGGCTTTGTTGCAGTGCAATATAGCGCATGAGCGTTGCCGCTGCGAGCGCCGGATGCCGCAGTCCTAAGCAGCATTCAGGGCATCCATGCTGCCGCCGCGGCCTCGCCCAACAGCTCGTCCAGGGCGCGGCGCCCCCGCCGCCAGGCCACCTCGGGACGCCGCCCCCAGGCCACCAGGCGAGCCATTCCTCCTCCCGCGGAGCGGTCCAGCCGCAGGCCGGGGCCGCCACCGAAGTGCACCGCCGGAGCGAGGGGTAACTGCCACAGCAGGGCATGTCCTCTCGCCTCGAGCCTCGACTGGCGATGGCGCAGGGGCTCGCCCGCGGCGAGCCTCAGCTGCTCGACCACCGGATCGATGCCGATCAGCGCCTCGTCGAGGGCCTCGTCGCCGGAAAGCCCCGGCGACATGGCCTCGAAGCCGATGACGTTGCCAGCCACCCGGAAGGTGGCGACGACCAGCCCGACCGGCCCCAGGCTGGCCACCCCCTGCACCGCAAGTTGTCCCAGGTAGCTGCGCTGCTCCGGCGTCAGCCAGGGCACGGGCGCAAGCGCCGGCCCTGACCGGGGCGCATGGCGTACCGCCAGGTGCACCACCCGACCCTGTCCGTCGGCCAGTACCGGCACCCTCACCCGGTGCCCCTCCCCGTCCGCGGGCGCCAGCGGCAGGCCGGCCTCGCGCATCAGCCGCCGCATGGCGGCACGGTCGGCCATGGCCTCGAGCATGACCTCGCCCGGGGCGATCAGGCGCAGTGCCGCCAGCCCCTGGGCCACGACCAGCAGGCGCGAGAAGTCGCGGTCAGTCCGCCAAGACAAGCGGGCGCTCCGTGGGCCAGGTGGGCAATTTCAGGAAGCGCCTCGGCGGTGCTAGCATGTGTGTGAGTCCCTCAGGAACCGGAAGGCGTGCCGCCGGCAAACGAACCATGACCTCACCCCAGTTGCTCAACCGGCTGACCTTTCGCCAGCTGCAGGTGTTTCGTGCCGTCTATGACCAGCACTCCTATTCGCGGGCGGCCGAGACCCTGGGACTGACCCAGCCCGCGGTCAGTGCCCAGATCCGCCAGCTCGAGCAGGCCCTGGGACAGCCACTGTTCAAGTACGCCGGGCGCACCCTCCACCTGCTCCCCGCCGCCGATGCCCTGGCGGCCTCGGCAAGGGCCATCTTCGGTCAGGTCTCGCGCCTGCAGATGACCCTCTCCGACATGGCCGGGACCATCCGCGGCGAGCTCAACCTGGCGGCTGTCTCCACGGCCCAGTATGTGGTGCCCTACCTGCTGGCCCGCTTTCGCGCCCGTTATCCCAGCGTCCGGGTGCGCCTGCGCGTCTGCAACCGCAGCCAGGCACTGGAACGGCTGGCCAAGCGTTGCGACGACCTGGTGATCATGGCGCGGGTACCCGAGGACGAGGCCCTGGCCTTCATGCCGATCCTCGACAACGAGATGATCCCCGTGGTGTGGCCGGGTCACCCGCTGCTCGAGGCCGAGGCCCCTACCCTGGAGGACTTCGCCCGCCACTATGTGCTGATGCGCGAGCCCGGCTCCGGCGTGCGCAGCGCCTTCGAGGAGCTCGCCGCCGACCAGGACGTCCGGCTGCCCCATGCCATCGAGCTGGGCAGCAACGAGGCCGTCAAGCAGGGCGTGATGGCACAGCTCGGGGTCTCGGTGCTGCCACGGCTCGCGGTTCGCCTGGAGGTGGCGGCGGGCCTGCTGGCGCCGCTCGCCCTGCCCGGTTTTCCACTGCGCCACTCCTGGTGCACCGTGCATCCCAGGGACCGCTTCCCGACGCCGGTCACCGAGCTGTTCCTACACTTCGTGCGCGAGCACCTGGCCGAGCTGCACACCCACTTCAGTGCGCCGCCGAGCCCACTGCCGAGCCATGGCGTCGACTGCCTGCCGGTGACCGCCTACTGACCGGCAATGCCACTGACCCAGGTCACGAGCGTCGCGGGCCCGGCTGTCCAGCATGGCGAATCCTGTGGTATTTTATCAGCTTGCGACCCACGTATCATTCGACGTGCCAGGCTGCCTGGAACCGCCGATCGGCGCACTCCCGGAGACCCCGCGGCAGCGCCCTCATGGCGTCGACAGCCGGCGAGCAGAGAGGCTCACAGCTATGAGCGACACCCCCTCCCCACGCGTTTCCAGCGGCGAGAAGTACCGCAACGACCATGGCACGGCCGCCATCAAGGATGGCATGAAGGCGCGTCGCCAGGTCGAGGACGGCGGTGCCGACGGACGCAAGCCGAAGTGGCTGCGTGCCCAGATTCCCGGCGGCGAGCGCTTCGAGGCGGTCAAGAAGAACGTGGCCACCCACCGCCTCAGCACCGTCTGTGCCGAGTCGCACTGTCCCAACCAGGGCGAGTGCTGGAGCAACGGCACCGCGACCATCATGCTGATGGGCTCGGTATGCACTCGGGCCTGCCGCTTCTGCGCGGTGGATACCGGCAATCCCCGGGGCTGGCTGGATCCGGAGGAGCCGGAGAACACCGCACGCTCGGTCGAGCTGATGGGGCTGCGCTATATCGTGCTGACCTCCGTGGACCGTGACGACCTCCCCGATGGCGGCGCTACCCACTACGCCGACTGCATCCGTGCCATCAAGGCCCGCACGCCCGAGGTGGTGGTCGAGGCGCTCACGCCGGACTTCGACGCCGCGCCCGAGGCAATCGAGCGGGTGGTCGACTCGGGACTGGAGGTCTTCGCCCAGAACGTCGAGACGGTCGAGCGGCTCACCGGACGCGTCCGCGACCCCCGAGCCGGTTACCGCAAGACCCTGGACGTGCTGGCCCACGCAAAGCGTCACCGGCCGCAGGTGATCACCAAGACCAGCCTGATGCTCGGCCTCGGCGAGACCGAGGAGGAGATCCTGGCGACCTTCGACGACCTGCGGGCCATCGGCGTCGACATCGTGACCCTGGGCCAGTACCTGCGCCCCACCCGCAACCACCTGCCGGTGGAGCGCTGGGTCACCCCGGAGGAGTTCGAGCGCTATCGCGTGCTGGGCCTCGAGAAGGGCTTCATGGAGGTGCCGTCCGGCCCCCTGGTGCGCTCCAGTTACCGGGCCGACCGGGTTTTCGAGAAGAACAACCTGGGTCTGGCGGCCCCCGCCGAGGTGCCCGGCCAGTCGGCCGACCCGAACCGCATCGACGCCGTCAACGTGGGCTAAGCACCCCTGTTGTGGGAGCGATCTTCAGATCGCGATGGAATCCGGCAAGAATCGCGAAACAAGTCGAGCCGTCCGCCCCCACAAGAGCACCCAGATGCTATTGAAGGATGTGGCTCCACCATCGCGAAGCAAGCTTCGCTCCCACAGGAGTGCTTCGCCTCCCTCATTCCATATTAAGAAGAACTAAAATAACCCCGCCGGATTCGACTCGGCGGGGCTTCTCGTTTGCTACCTCAGCACCTGCCGCCCATCACGGGTCAGCTTGGCGGCTCGGCGCTGTCAACTCGCGACCAAGCTCCCGCGCCAGGCACTCGGCCAGGCGCTCGCCCACCGCCTCGACGCCTGGGCAGTCGTCGCTCAGGTCCGCCAGCCGCGTCATGGCCATGCCGGCATAGCCACAGGGATTGATCCGCGAGAACGGCGAGAGGTCGCCGTTCACGTTGAGGGCTACCCCGTGGAAGCTGGCGCCACGACGGATCCTCAGTCCCAGCGAGGCGATCTTGGCCTCCCCCACATAGACGCCGGGCGCATCGGGACGCGCGTGGGCCACCACGCCATGCTCTGCCAGCAAGGCAATCACCGCATTCTCCAGGGCGCTGACCAGCTCGCGTACCCCCAGCCGCGAGCGCCGCACGTCGAGCAGCGGGTAGAGCACGACCTGCCCGGGCCCGTGGTAGGTCACCTGACCGCCGCGGTCGGTGGCCACCACCGGAATGTCGCCGGGCATGAGCAGGTGTTCGGGCTTGCCGGCCTGCCCCTGGGTGAACACCGGATCGTGCTCGACCAGCCAGAACTGATCGGGTGTCTGCGCATCGCGGCCGTCGGTGAGGTCACGCATGGCCTGCCAGACGGGCGTATAGGGCCGACGACCGAGGCGATGCAAGAGGATCGGTGACAGCACGCTCTCGCCTGCCATCAGACGACCATGTGCACGCGGCCGGTGGCCTTGAGCTCATCGAAGAGCGCCTTGAGCTGCGCCTCGCCGGTGGCGCGGATCGTCAGGCGCACCGACTGGAAGCGACCGCGGCGGCTGGGCACCACCTGGATAGCACTCGCGTCGAAGCCCGGATCATGCCGGATGACGATCTGGCAGACCGTGGCGGCGAAATCCTCGGCAGCGTCGCCGACGACCTTGATCGGGTAGTCGCAGGGAAAGGTGATCTTCGGCGGCTTGCCACCCGCCTGGCGACGGGGCTTGCGAAGGTCACGCAGGGAGTTGTCGTTCATGAAGCCTTCCGGCGGGTCGTGGATATCCGAGCATTTTACTCAACCTGGCGTGGGGAGACCAACGCCGAGAGGTCAAGGGGTCAAGGGGTCAAGGGGTCAAGGGGTCAAGGGGTCAAGGGGTCAAGAGAACATGGGAACAAGAAGCAAGCCAAGGGGTTTGCTTGCTCCTTGATCCTTGTGCCTAGCGGCTGGCCGAAGGCCTTAGTCGAACCAGCCACCGATCAGGTTGGTGAAGAAGCGCCGGACCTGGTCGAAGAAGCGCTTGAACAGCCCCCCCTCCTCGACGCTCTCGAGGGCGACCAGGGGACGTTCACCGACCACCTCCTCGCCCTGGCGCACCTCCATGGTCCCCACCCGATCGCCGGCCGCGATGGGGGCGGTGAGGTCGGCCTGGATGTCGAGCTTGGCGGTGAGTTCCTCGCTGCGGGCACGCGGGACGGTCATGACCACGTTGCGATCGACGCCGACGCGCAGCTCGTTCTTGTCGCCGCCCCAGACCCGTGGCGTATTGAGCACGGCGCCGGCGTCATAGAGCTTGAGGGTCTCGTAGTAGCGGAAGCCGTAGCTGAGCAGCTTCTGGGTCTCCTGGGCGCGAGCCTCATCGGACGCGGTGCCCATCACCACCGAGATCAGACGCATGTCGTCGCGCTCGGCCGAGGCCACCAGGCAGTAGCCCGCGGCCTCGGTCCAGCCGGTCTTCAGGCCGTCGACGCTGCTGTCGCGCCACAACAGCCGGTTGCGGTTGGGCTGCTCGATGCCGCCGTAGCTGAACTGCTTGCTGGCGTAGTTGGCGTAGTGTTCCGGATAGTCATTGATGATGTGCTGGGAGAGCAGCGCCAGGTCTCGGGCCGAGGAGTAGTGGTTGTCGTCGGGCAGGCCGGTGGCATTGACGAAGTTGGTGTTGTGCATGCCCAGCCGGGTGGCGTGCTGGTTCATCAGGTCGGCGAAGGGACGCTCGCCACCGGCCAGGTGTTCGGCCATGGCCACGCTGGCATCGTTGCCCGAGACGATGATGATGCCCTTGAGCAGCTCGTCGACCGCCACCAGGGTGTCGACCTCGATGAACATCTTGGAGCCCCCGGTGCGCCAGGCCTTCTCGCTGATGGGCACCAGGTCCTCCGGCGCGATGTTGCCCCGGTCGAGCTCGCGCTCCACGAGGTAGGCCGTCATCAGCTTGGTCAGGCTGGCCGGCGGCAGGCGCTCGTCGGCGTTGTGCTCCACCAGCACCCGCCCGCTGTCGGCATCCATCAGGATCCAGGAGCTGGCTGCCAGTTGCGGCGGCGAGGGGATCATGGTCTGCGGCGTCGGGATCACCTGGGCCGTGGCCTGTGACACGACCAGCAGCAGGCTGATCAGCAGCGGCAACAGCCGGCAGCGGCGGAAGAAAGGCGTGAATCTCATGGCAGGAGTTCTCATCAAGGGCATCGCGGGGTGGTTCGAAAAAAGGGGCACCGACTCAGTCGGCATCGTTGACGACAAAGGCCTGGGCAAAGCCCGCCCGACGCAGCTGCTCGCGGACAGGGTCCACCTGGTCGGCATCTTCCAGCGGGCCGACCTGGACCCGATGGAGGCCGGTGGCACTGGCGACGCGCACGGGGCGGTCGATCTCGCCTTCCAGGCGCGACTTGAGCTGCCGGGCACTGTCGGCGGAGCCCAGGGCCGCGACCTGCAGGAAGACGCCACTGCCGGTCATGGGCCTGTCGCGCGCGGCCGCTGGCGCGGCGGGGGCCGGTGCCACCGCTTCGCTGCGGGTCGAGGGGGCCCTTGCCGCCCGGTACGCATCGCCGTTGTCGGCAATCCAGCGCTCCACGTCGATGGCCTCGACCTTCACCCGTCCGGTCCCCTGCTCGAGGATACCCAGGCGGGCCGCCGCCGCGTAGGAGAGGTCGATCTCGCGGTCGCTGTGGAAGGGGCCTCGGTCGTTGACCCGCACGATCGCCGAGCGGCCGTTTTCCAGGCTGGTGACACGCACGAAGCTCGGCAGGGGCAGGGAGCGGTGGGCGGCGCTCATCTTGTACATGTCGTAGATCTCGCCATTGGAGGTTGCATAGCCATGGAACTTCTCGCCGTACCAGGAGGCCCTGCCCCGGCGGCTATAGCCACTGGCATCCGCCATCACCTCGTAGCGCTTGCCCCATACCTCGTAGGGCGACTTGTTGCCTCCCCTGGAACGCGCCTCGCGACGCGGCACCGCGTCGGGCACCTCGGCGACATCGGGTGGATCCTCGGGATAGGCGTCACCGGCCAGGGCATAGCGTTCGCCGCTTCCCGACGTGGCCGGCGCCTGGCTGGACGCCTCACCGGAAGAAGGACGGGAACCGCCACCGCCCCCGGCACAGCCGGCCAGCAGCAGCATCACGCTCAGGGCGGCACAGGTGCGTCTCATGAGGCCTCCTCCGGGGTGGTGTCGGTGGCGTCGAGCCAGTGGGCCTCCAGGCCCCGCGCCTCGGCAATCGCCTCGGCCAGCTCGGTCACCGCCATGGCATAGAGATGGCTGTGGTTATAGCGGGTGATCACGTAGAAATTGTGCTCGCCGAGCACGTAGCGCCAGGCGTCCTCGCCAACCTCCAGCGCCACCGGCAGCAGGCGATGATCGTCGGCCAGCGCATCCGGGACCTCGAGACCCGCCGCGGCGAGGTCCGCTGCCGGCACCGCGGGGGGGCGGGCGGCACGATTGAAGTCAATCTCCTCGGGAGGCATGGCGGGGCCCTCGGCCTCGTGGTAGATCGGCTCGTCGGCTCGCCAGCCATGTTCGGCGAAGTAGTTGGCCACGCTGCCGATGGCGTCCCCCGGGTTGGTCCAGAGGTCACGGACCCCGTCGCCGTCGAAGTCCACGGCGTAGGCCCGGTAGCTGGTGGGAATGAACTGCGGATAGCCCATGGCCCCCGCGTAGGAGCCGGTCAGGCTGCCGGGAGCCCGCTCCTCCTCGTAGGCGATCTCCAGGAAGGCGGCCAGTTCGCCGCGGAAGAAGCCCCCCCGGCTGGGGTGATGAAAGGCCAGGGTCGCCAGGGAGTCGAGGACGCGATGATTGCCGGTAACGCCGCCGTAGCGGGTCTCCACGCCGATGATGGCGGCGATGACCGCCGGTGGCACGCCATATTCCTTCTCGGCCCGCTCGAAGGCCGCGGGATGGGCCTCGATGAAGGCGACCCCGTTGGCGATGCGCGGGGCGTCCAGGAAGATGGCACGATACTCGTGCCAGGTGAGGCGGCGTTCGGCGGCGCCGGCCATGGCATCCAGCACCGGCTGGCGGAACTCGGCCTCCGCCAGGGCCGCCTGGAGCCAGTCGCGGGCGACGCCCTTGTCGGCCAGTTCCTCCATAAGGCGCCGCGCCTCGGAATGGCGCTGCGGATCGAAGTCCGCCGCCAGGCCGGTCGTCGCCCCCCATGCCAGCAGCCCGCCCGCGAGCCAGGCCATCCAGCGCTTTCTCCATGGTGACGACACCGTCATCGTTGCTCTCCCTGAAAGCTGAATGCTGACTGCTGCCTAGCGCGGCAGCAGGCGGCGGTGGGCATGAATGGCCATGAGAATACCGAAACCCGCCATCAAGGTCACGCTGGAGGTCCCCCCGTAGCTGACCAGCGGGAGCGGCACGCCGACCACTGGCAGGATGCCGCTAACCATGCCCACGTTGACGAAGACATAGATGAAGAAGGTCAGGATGATGCTGCCCGCCACCAGGCGCCCGAAGGTCTCCTGGGCGGCGCCGGCCAGCCAGAGTCCGCGCCCCACGATCAGCAGGTACAGCAGCAGGAAGGCCAGCATCCCCACCAGTCCGAACTCCTCGCCGAGCACCGCGACGATGAAGTCGGTATGGCGCTCGGGCAGGAACTCCAGCTGCGACTGGGTGCCCTGCAGCCAGCCCTTGCCCCAGAAGCCTCCGCTGCCGATGGCGGTGGTCGACTGGATGATATTCCAGCCCGCGCCAAGCGGGTCGCTCTCGGGGTCGAGGAAGGTCAGAACCCGCTGGCGCTGGTAGTTGTGCATGTTCATCCACAGCAGCGGCAGCGCGGCCGCCGCCAGCGCGCCGCAGAACAGGATGAAACGCCAGGAGAGCCCCGCCAGCAGGATCACGAAGACGCCGGCGATGGTGACCAGTAGCGAGGTGCCAAGGTCGGGCTGCTTGGCGATCAGCACCACCGGCAGGCCGATGATCGACGCGCAGACCAGCAGGTCGCGCCAGCGCGGTGGAAGCGGCTGGCGGCTCAGCCAGGCGGCGACCATCATCGGCATGGCCAGCTTCATCAGCTCCGAGGGCTGGAAGCGGATCACTCCGGGAATCACCAGCCAGCGCTGGGCGCCCATGCCCATGTCGCCGATCAGCTCCACGGCCACCAGCATCAACACGCCGGCCACGTAGACCGGTGGCGTCCAGCGCAACAGGGTCGTCGGCGAAAGCTGGGCGAGCCCGGCCATCACCCCCAGGGCCACACCGAAGCGGATGGCCTGGGCGTTCACCACTGCCATACGCTGGCCGCTGGCGCTGTAGAGCACCACCAGCCCGGCCAGCATCAGCACCAGCAGCATGCCGAGCAGCCAGGGGTCCATGTGGATCCGCTCCCACAGGCTGCGCCGCCGGGCGATACCGCTCAGCGAGGGCTTCACGGGATGGGCCCGCAGGCCACGGGTCAGCTCGCTCCAGCTCATCGTCAGTTCCCCGCCACCCGGTCGTCCTCGCGTTCGAGCACCTCGCGGACCTCCTCGGTATCCGGAGCCTCGTCCTCGAGCAGCCAGGCATCGGTCATCGCCTTGGCCAGGTGGGCGGCGTGAGTGCTGCCTCCGCCGGCATTCTCGACGATCACCGCCACGGCAATCTGGGGATCCTCCACCGGGGCGAAGGCCATGAACAGCGCATGGTCGCGCAGCCGCTCCTTGAGCTCGTCGGCGTTGTACTTCTGGTCCTGGCCCAGGGAGAAGACCTGGGCGGTACCGGACTTGCCGGCCATGCGGTACTCCAGGTCCTTGCCGATGCGCCGCGCGGTCCCCTCATGGCCCGAGACCACCTTCTCCATGCCGGAGAAGACGCGGTCCCACCACCCCTCGTTGTCGAGCGTGATATCGGGCGGGGTATCCGGCAGCTCGACGGGCACCTCCTCGTCACCGACCCGCTGGGCCAGGCGCGGCTTGACCCACTGGCCGCGGTTGGCCAGCACCGCCGTGGCGGTGGCCAGCTGCAGTGGGGTGAGCTGCCAGTAGCCCTGACCGATACCCACCGAGAGGGTCTCGCCGGGGTACCAGGGCTGGTTGAAGCGCCCGCGCTTCCAGTCCCGAGAGGGCATCAGCGCATCGCTCTCGCCCTGGACGTCATGGGCGACCCGCTGGCCGAAGCCGAAGGCCGACATGTTCTCGTGGATACGATCGATGCCCAGGTCATGGGCCAGAGAATAGAAATAGGTGTTGTTGGAGACGGCGATGGCACGTTCCAGATCGACACGGCCATGCCCCCAGCGAAGCCAGTTGCGGTAGCGCCGGGAGTCGTTGGGCAGCTGGTAGTAGCCGGGGTCGCGAATGGTGGTGTCGGGGGTGATCTTGCCCTCGGCCAGCCCCGCCAGGGCCAGGAAAGGCTTGATGGTGGAGCCCGGCGGATAGTGACCGCGGATCGCCCGGTTGTAGAGCGGCAGGTCCAGGTCTTCCTGCAGCGCCCGGTAGGAGGCGACGTCAATGCCGGTGACGAACTGGTTGCTGTCGAAGCCCGGCACCGACGCCAGGGCGAGGATCTCGCCGCTCGGCGGGGCGATCGCCACGATGGAGCCACGACGGCCGTCGAGCAGCTCCACGGCGAGCTTCTGCAGCCCGCTGTCCAGCGTCAGGGTCAGGTCCTTGCCCGGGACCGGGTCGGTGTGACCGAGCTCGCGCAGCACTCGGCCGCGGGCATTGGTCTCCACCTTGCGCAGCCCCGCCTGGCCGTGCAGTTCGTCCTCGTAGAAGCGCTCCACCCCTGTCTTGCCGATGAAGTGGGTGCCGGCATAGTTGCCCGAATCCAGGCCCGCGAGTTCCTCGGCGTTGATCCGCCCCACATAGCCCAGCGCGTGCACCATGGTCTCGGCATCGGGATAGTAGCGCAGCAGCTGGGCCTGGACCTCGACGCCGGGCAGGCGATGGCGATTGACCGCGAGCCGGGCGATCTGCTCCTCCTCGAGGTCGCTCATCAGCAATGCCGGCTGAAAGGGACGCTGGCGCTGGCGGGACCGCACCCGGAAGGCCTCGACTTCCTCCTCGGGAATCTCCAGCAGGTCGACCAGCAGCGACAGGGTGGCATCGAGGTCCTCGACCCGCTCGCGGACCAGGGTGAGATTGTAGGTAGGACGGTTCTCGGCCAGCAGCACGCCGTTGCGATCGTAGATCAGGCCGCGCGTGGGCGGCAGCGGCTCGACCCGCACCCGGTTCTTCTCGGAGCGGGTGCTGTAAACCTCGTGCTGAACCACCTGCAGGTAGAACAGCCGCCCGCCCAACAGCCCGGTCAGGCACACCACCACCAGCACGGCCAGCAGCGAGCGCATGCGGAAGACACGCAGCTCCTGTTCCGGGTTCTTCAGGGTTTCGCGGCGCCGACGCATGCTCGGTGATGACCTCGGTATGATGGAGCAGAAGAGCCTTCAGCGGCCCTGAAAAGAAGAGCCTTCAGCGGCCCTGAAAAGAAGAGCCTTCAGCGGCCCTGCACGGAAAGGGCCTTGAGCGCTGCCAGAGCGGAAAACGAACTTCAGCGATGATAGGGATGGCCGACCAGCAGGGTCCAGGCGCGGTAGAGCTGCTCGGCCAGCAGGATGCGCACCAGCGGATGGGGCAGTGTCAGCGGCGACAGCGACCAGTGCTGGTCGGCACTCGCCGAGAGCGACGGCTCCAGCCCATCCGGGCCCCCTACCAGCAGCACCACGTCACGCCCCTCGAGGCGCCAGGCGTCAGCCTCCCGGGCCAGCTGCTCGGTGCTCCAGGCCTTGCCCCCGACCTCCAGGGCGACCAGGTGCTCCCCGCCCTTGAGGCGCCCCCGGATGCGCTCGGCCTCCAGGGCCATGGCCCGGGTCACATCGGCATTCTTGCCGCGCTGCCCCGGCGCGATCTCCTCCACCTCCAGGGCGAAGTCCCGGGGCAGACGCTTGCGATACTCCTCGACACCCCGCGACACCCAGTCGGGCATGCGCGTGCCCACCGCCAGCAGGCGGAGCCTCATGAACCCGGCACCCCTTCCTCGAGACGGGATTCCGTATCGCTTGGCAAGTCGGCCCAGAGCCGCTCCAGGTCATAGAGCTGCCGGGTCTCGGGCAGCATCACGTGTACCACCAGGTTGCCCAGGTCGACCAGCACCCAGTCGGCGCCGTTCTCCCCCTCGATACCCAGCGGTGGAATGCCCTGCTCCTTGGCGGCCTGGACCACATTGTCGGCGAGCGCCGCTACGTGCCGACTGGAGGTACCGCTGGCCACCACCATCAGGTCGGTCACGCTGGTCAGTCCTGAGACGTCCAGGACGGCAATGTCCTGAGCCTTGAGGTCCTCCAGTGCGTCAATCACCAGAGTCTTGAGTGCGTCGATATGCATAGCCCTTCGTGTCAGCCCCTTCGTGTCAGCCCTTGGTCAGCGGGAAATCCTCACTCCCATTGTACCGGCTCGACGCCCGTGTGGGCAGCACTCACCCATGCCGATAGAGGCCCCGCGACAGCAGTTGGACCTCCACGGCCTCCGGCAGCAGGTAGCGCACGCTGCGGCCCGACGCCAGGCGCCGGCGTACCTCGGTGGCGGAGATCGCCATGCGCGATGGCAGCCGAAGGCGCAGCAGCCGCCCGGCGGGACGGGCCATCAGCGCCGCGCTCTCCTCGACCTCACGCCCCGCCAGCAGGTCAACCAGCGCCTCGGGCAGCGCCGCCTGGTGGTCCGGTCGATCGATCACCACCACGTGGGCCAGCGTGAAGAGTCTCTCCGGCTCGTGCCAGTCGGCCAGCCGCAGGAAGGCATCATGACCCAGCGCCATCACCAGGCGTGCATCATCGCCCAGTTCACGGCGCAACGAGGCCAGGGTGTCGGCACTGTAGGAGGGACCCTCACGTTCGAGCTCGCGGGGATCGGCGACCAGGCCCGGCGTGTCGCCGATCCCCAGCCGCAGGAGGGCAAGGCGGTCGGCGGCCGAGATCCGGGGCTCGCCGCGCAGCGGCGGCATGGCGGCGGGCACCATATGCACCCGGTCCAGGGCCAGCGCCTCGCGAAGCTCCACGGCACTGCGCAGGTGGCCCAGGTGCACCGGATCGAAGGTACCGCCGAGCATGGCAACCCGGGGCGGTCTCGGCGGGTCGCCATGCTCGGCCCTGACGGGCAGGCCAGTCTGGCTCACCGGCGCACCTGGCCGTCACCGAGCACCACGTACTTGCGGGTGGTCAGCCCCTCGAGCCCCACGGGGCCCCGGGCATGCAGGCGGTCGGTGGAGATGCCGATCTCGGCGCCCAGCCCGTACTCGAAGCCGTCGGCGAAGCGGGTCGAGGCGTTGACCATCACCGAGCTCGAGTCCACCTCGGCGAGGAAGCGACGCGCCAGGCCATAGTGCTCGGTGACGATGGCGTCGGTATGGCGCGAGCCATAGCGCTCGATATGCGCCATCGCGGCATCGATCCCGTCGACCACGCGGATGGCCAGCACCGGGGCCAGGTACTCCGCATGCCAGTCCGCCTCGCTGGCCTCGGCAATGTCGCCGAGGATCGCCCGGGTCCGCTCGCAGCCGCGCAGTTCGACGCCATGCTCGCCATAGGCGCGCGCCAGGGTCGGCAGCAGGGTCTCGGCCACCGGCGCATCGACCAGCAGGGTCTCCATGGTGTTGCAGGTGCCGTAGCGATGGGTCTTGGCATTGACTGCGATGGCCAGGGCCTTGTCGGGGTCGGCACTGGCATCGATATAGACGTGGCAGACGCCATCGAGGTGCTTGATCACCGGCACCCGCGCCTCCCGGGTGATGCGCTCGATCAACGACTTGCCGCCACGCGGGATGATCACGTCGACGTACTCCGGCATGCTGATCAGGCGGCCCACGGCGGCCCGGTCGGTGGTGGCCACCACCTGGACGGCCCCCTCGGGAAGGCCGGCGCGCGCCAGCCCGGCGCGGATACAGGCGGCGATGGCGGCGTTGGAGTCGCGCGCCTCGGACCCGCCTCGCAGGATGGCCGCGTTGCCGGACTTCAGGCACAGGCTCGCCGCCTCCAGGGTGACGTTGGGACGCGACTCGTAGATGATGCCGATCACCCCGAGGGGCACGCGCATCTGGCCCACCTGGATGCCGCTGGGCCGCGAGCGCAGTCCGTCGATCTCGCCGACCGGGTCCGGCAGGGCAGCGACCTGGGCGAGCCCGTCGATCATGGCATCGAGGCGCGTGTCGTCGAGCGCCAATCGGTCGAGCAGCGCCGCCTCCAGGCCGTTCTCGCGCCCCCGGGCAAGGTCGCGGGCATTGGCGTCCAGCACCTCCCCGCGGGCCTGCTCGAGCAGCTCGGCCATGGCCAGCAGAGCGGCGTTCTTGGCCGCGGTGTCGACGCGGCGCATTCGGGTGGCCGCCTCGCGGGCGCCCTGCCCCAGGCGCTGCATGTAGGCCTCGACATCGCCGATGTCGGGGGTCGCGGGGTCGTGATCCGAGCGGGAGGCTTGAGCTGTCATGCCGTTGCGTGTCTCCTGGGGCCGGCGACGCCGCGACAAGGGCGCTGCCGGCGTTATACTGTGCCGTAAACCGGGAAGGGAATCATACTAAGCCACCATGCAGACCAAGTACAAAGTCGGACTGCTGCGCGGCAACCTGCTGGTCGCGGCGCTGCTGCTGGCGCTGCTGGCCGTCGCCACGACGACCCTGACCGAGGCCCTGCTGCTGTGGCTGGCCGCGAGCTGGCTAGCCGTCACGGCGCTGCTGCTCGCCTTCAACCACCGTCGCCCCGCCACAGTGCCCTGGCAGCTGCTGCCCGGCCTGCTGCTGGCCGCCCTGCTGTGGGTGGATCCCGAGCGCCACGTCACCTGGCTGTGGGCCTGGGCGGTGCTGCTGATGCTGCCCCAGCCCCGCTGGATCCTGCTGCTCGAGACCGTGCTGGCCCTGGCCACCTGGTGGCCACTGCGCGAATTGTTGGGGCTCGAGCAGTGGGCCCTGGCCGGCCTGCTGCTCGCCGCCCTGATGCTGCTGGGGCTCTCCCGGGCCCTCGACCTTCGCGCGCTGCGCCAGAGCACCCTGCGCCGGGCCCGACTGGTGCCCGGCCTGCCGCTCTGGCCCGGCGCCAGGCTGAGCCAGGACCTCGACCTCGAGCGGCGCCGCAGCCATCGCGAGGGGGTACATGCCGAACTGCTGCTGCTGCACGCCCCGCGACACCGTTGCTGGTCTCTGGCCCACCGGCTCTGCCGACTGACCCACAGCTTCGAGCCCTGCTACCGCCTCGGCCCACGGACCCTGGCGGTGATCCTGACCAGCCGCAACCGCCGCGAGGCCGGGGAGCGCCGCGAGGCACTGTGGCGCCATCTCGACACTCGAGGCCCGGCCCGGGTGATCCCCCTGCACGAGCTGGCATCCCTGGCAGACGAACAGCAGACGCTGGCGCGACAGGCAGCAGGGCTCCAGGTCACCGGGGAAGCCGCCGATGCCTGAACGCCGATTCCGCTTCCTGCAGCTGTTCGCGGCCTGGTACGCCAGCGGCGCGCTGCTGCTGCTGGGCATGGCCCTGTGGCTCTACCTGATGGGCGAGTACGAGCGCCTTCCCCTCCCCGCCGCCCTCTTCCTGCTGATGTTGGTGGCTACCCTGCTGAGCGTGACGCGCGAGGATCACTCGCGGCTGGCCGCCTACCTGGTGCTGATCTGCGGTTACCTGCTGATCGCCGTGGAACTGCCCCGGCAGTCGGGGTTGCCGTCGCTGTGGGTGGGAGTGCCGCCGGTCCTCACCCTGCTGCTGCTGCCGCTGGGCCCGGCCATGCTGCTCAACGTGGCGCTGACGCCGGTCTGGCTGGCCCTGCTCGGCAATGGCGAGCTCGACCGCAACATGCTGCTGGGCTACCTGACGCTGGTGGTGGTGGCGGCCCTGGTCCCCTGGGAGCAGGTCCGCCAGCATGCCCTGCTGCGGGCCACCGACCCTCGCGATCCCGAGTGCCCGGCGGTGGGACGCGAGACCCTGCACGAGCGGCTGGCCAGCGAGGCCGAACGCGCCGCACTGCTCGGCCAGCCGCTGGCCGTGCTGCTGGTCCACCTGCACCAGCTGGAGATGGCGGAGGAGCAGTTCGGCCCGCGGGCGCGACAGGCCCTGCTGGACGGCCTCTGCCAGGCCGTCGCCAGCCGCTGCCGCGACCAGGATATCCTGGGCCGGGAGGGCCCGGCGGATTTCTGGCTGGTACTGCCGGACACCACCGAGAGCGGCGCCCTGCTGGTGCAGCAGCGGCTCGACCAGGCCCTCGAGCAGACCACCCTGATGGAGACCGGCCCGCTGGAGGCGCGGCTGCGCCTCTGCCGGCCGCGCCCGGGAGAGTCCCGGCAACGATTCGAGCAACGCCTGCAGGCCGTCGGCCAGTCGCTGGCCGATGGCTGAGCCGCGACACCGCGAGCGCACGGTACGGCAACGGAGCACCTCTTGAGCATCGCCGACACCCTCTTCCAGCTGGCGCCACCTCCGGGGCTGCTGCTGCTGATCATCGCCGTCATCGCCCTGGTGGAATCCCTGGCGCTGGTGGGACTGCTGGTGCCGGGGGTGGTCCTGATGACCGCCGCCACCTCCCTGGCCGGCCACCAGGACCTGGCCGTGGGGCCGGTGCTCATTGCCGCCTTCCTCGGCGCGGTGGCCGGCGACGGCCTGAGCTTCCTGCTCGGCTATACCCAGCGCGAGCGGGTGACCACCCTGTGGCCGCTGTCGCGACATCCCGAATGGCTCGCGCGGGGCGCCCGCTTCTTCCAGCACCACGGCCCGCTGTCGGTCTTCCTGGGCCGCTTCGTGGGGCCGGTGCGGCCCGTGGTGCCGCTGATCGCCGGCATGCTGAGAATGTCGCCCCGCACCTTCACCTGGGCCAACCTGGGCTCGGCACTGCTCTGGGCACCGGCCTACGTGCTGCCGGGCTTCCTGCTGGGGCGCACCTGGCAGCAGCTGCTGGACCTGCCCGAGGGCCTCAAGCCCTGGCTGGTCGCCCTGGGCGTGCTGGTGGTCATTCTTGCCGTGGTGTTCTCGTGGTGCCGCCACCTGGTGACCCGCGACGGGCTGGCCTACCGCGGCCTCGCCTGGCTGTCGCGGCGCACCCCCCTGGGCCGGCGCCTTTGGCGGCTGCTCGCCCCACCCCACGAGGAGGAGCCGCCCCTGGCCTCCTGGCTGCTGCTGATCCTCTCCCTGGCGGCCTTCTCGGCCTGGACCCTGGTAGTGATCCACCACCAGGGGCCGTTGGCCATGGACCTGCGTCTCGCGGGACCGCTGGAGCGCCTTGCACTGCCTGGACTGGACGCCTTCGGGGAGGTAACGGCCAGGGCCGGCGACCTGCTGGGCGTGCTCGCCCTGACCCTGCCCTGGGCAGCCTGGCTGCTGTGGCGCCGCCACCGGGCGGCCTTCTGGCACATCGCCGGCGGGCTCGCCGGCATCGCGCTGCTCAACACCCTGCTCAAGGCGACCATCGGCCGGGCGCGGCCGGACACGCCCGCCCACCTGGCCGACTCGCTCTCCTACCCCAGCGCCCACACTTCCACCGCCGTGGTGCTGTTCGGCATGGCCGCGGCCTTCGCCAGCCGGGAGCTGCCCCACGGCAGGCGCTTCCTGGCCTACTGGGCCGCCATTGCGGTGATCCTGCCGATGACCCTGTCACGCCTGCTGGTCGGAATGCACTGGCTAAGCGACCTGATCGGCGGCGCCCTGCTCGGCCTGGTGGTCTGTGCCCTGGTGCAGCTGGCCTGGCAACGACATCCGCGCCCGCGCCTCGGCCCCTGTCCCTGGCACCTGCTGGGCGTGGCGTCAGTGGTGCTGGTCGCGGCCCGCATCGCCTGGCTGCCGCTGGTCTAGCGCCGAGCGCCGAGCGCCGAGCGCCGAGCGCCGAGCGCCGAGCGCCGAGCGCCGAGCGCCGAGCGCCGAGCGCCGAGCGCCGAGCGCCGAGCGCCGAGCGCCGAGCAGGATGGTGCTCGCGCACCACTATGGCAACAAGGGAAAATCTCCAGCAGAGTAATCTGCTGGAGATTTTTTCTTGGCTGCCTGGCTGCCTGGCTGCTTGGCTGCTTGGCCCCGCCCGACGGGCATTGGATTACCCCAGCGCCAGCCAGAGTCCCACGCCGACCATCAGGCTCCCGGCGACGCGATTGAGCAGCCGCACATTGCCGCTCTCGCCGAGCAGCCGGCGCAGGGTGCGCCCACCGGTGGCATAGAGCAGCAGGCAGAGGAATTCGATGGAGAGGATCACCGCGATCAGCGCCAGCAGCTGGCCGACCAGCGGGCGCGAGGCATCCAGGAAGGGCGGCAGCAGGGCCATGAAGAAGGCCCAGCCCTTGGGGTTGGCCACCGCGGTGACCAGCCCCTGCAGGGCCAGCTGGCCCCGGGCGGCGGGCGGCCCCGCCTCCAGGGTCTGGGGTATCGCCATGCGTCCCCGGGAACGCCACATCATCACCCCCAGATAGCCGAGGTAGGCACCGCCCAGCCACTTGAACAGCGCAAAGAGCTCGGGCTGGCGAAGCATCAGGGCCGCCACCCCGGCACCGGCGGCGAAGGCCACCAGGCCCACGCCCACTAGCTCGCCGATCATCATCCACAGGGTGCGCCTCACGCCCTGGGTCATGCCCAGCACCATGGCCAGGGTCATGCACATGCCGGGGGTGAGCGAGACCAGCAGGAAGGTCGGCACGAAGACCGTCAGCACCGACAGCGAGATCATGCCTCGCCCCAGCGGGGCATCAGGCGATGCGCGACCCCCAGCTGGTTGAGGATCCGCGCCACGATGAAGTCGACCAGGTCGTCCACCGAGGTCGGCTGGTGGTAAAAGCCCGGCGCAGCGGGCAGGATCACCGCCCCCATGCGGGTCAGGGCGAGCATGTGCTCCAGGTGGATCGCCGAGAACGGGGTCTCGCGGGGCACCAGGATCAGCTTGCGCCGCTCCTTGAGCGCCACGTCGGCGGCGCGCTCGATCAGGTTGTTGCTGGCCCCGGTGGCGACCGCCGAGAGGGTCCCGGTACTGCAGGGGCAGATCACCATGGCCGAGGGCGCCCCGGACCCCGAGGCGACCGGCGCCATCCAGTCCTCGCGGGCAAAGCAGCGGATCTGGCCGGGCGCTGCCCCGCTGCGCTCGGTCAGGACCTCGGCCAACCGGGCGGGGCGCGCCGGCAGGTCATGGTCGGTCTCGGTGGCGATCACCAGGTGGGCGGCCTTGGAGATCAACACCCAGACCTGGTGGTCGGCCGCCACCAGCGCCTCGATCAGTCGCAGGCCGTACTGCGCCCCGGAGGCGCCGGTCAGGGCCACCGTGACCGGGTCACGCAGCTCAGTCGGCATGGGCCACCTCCAGCGCCGCCAGCAGCTTCTCGTGGATGCCGCCGAAGCCACCGTTGGACATCACCACGATGCGATCCAGCGGTCGTGCCTCGGCGACCAGGGCCGCCACCAGGGCATCGAGGTCGTCGAGCAGCCGGGCCGGTACCGGGCTTGCCTCGAGCACCGGCGACAGCGACCAGTCGAGCCCCGGCGGCTGGAACCAGAAGGCGGCATCGGCGGCGGCGACGCTTGCCGCCAGCCTGTCGCGCAGCGTCCCCAGCCGCATGGTGTTGGAGCGCGGCTCGATCACCGCCAGCAGGCGCCCGCGCGGGGTCGCGGCCCGCAGCCCCTCCAGGGTGGCGGCGATCGCCGTGGGGTGGTGGGCGAAGTCGTCGATCACCTCGATGCCCGCCACCTCGCCGCGCAGCTCCTGGCGACGCCGCGGGGTCGCGAAGCGCGACAGTGCGGCGGCGGCGCGCGGCAGGTCGACTCCGCAGGCGCTGGCCGCCGCCAGGGCGGCCAGGGCATTGCGTGCGTTGTGGGCCCCGGTCAGCGCCCAGTCGACCACCGCGTCCTCGTTCACCTCGGCACCCGCGTCATGGCACTCGTGGATGACCCGGAAGCGTGAGGCATCCTCGCGCTCGAGCTCCAGCCGCCAGGGACTTGTCGGCTGGGTGCCGAAGCGCTCCACCGGGGTCCAGGCCCCCATCTCGAGCACCCGGTCCAGGGCCGGCTCGCCATCGGCCACCAGCAGGCGGCCCCGCCCGGGCACGGTCCGCACTAGATGGTGGAACTGCCGCTCGATGGCGCCCAGGTCGTCGAAGATATCGGCGTGGTCGAACTCCAGGTTACCGAGGATGGCGATCTCGGGGCGGTAGTGGACGAACTTGGAACGCTTGTCGAAGAAGGCCGTATCGTACTCGTCGGCCTCCACCACGAAGGGGGCATCGTTTGCGCCGAGCCGCGCCGACACGCCGAAGTTGCGCGGCACCCCGCCGATCAGGAAGCCCGGCGTCTGGCCGCCGGATTCCAGCAGCCAGGCCAGCAGGCTCGCCGTGGTGGTCTTGCCGTGGGTACCGGCCACGGCGATCACCCGCCGCCCCGGCAGGACCTCCTCGGCCAGCCACTCGGGCCCCGAGACGTAGGGCAGCCCCAGGTCCAGGACCGCCTCGACCTCGGGATTGCCCCGGGAGAGGGCATTGCCGATCACCACCCGGTCCGGCCGCGGCGAGAGGTTGTCCGCCGAGTACCCCTCGCACAGCGCGATGCCCGCCTCCTCGAGCTGGGTGCTCATGGGCGGGTAGACGTTGGCATCCGAGCCGCTGACGGTGAGGCCCAGCTCTCGGGCCAGCAGGGCCAGGCTGCCCATGAAGGTACCGCAGATACCGAGGATATGAAGGTGCATGCGCTCTCCGGGAATCTTTTCGCCGCCAGCCGCGGCGCGACCTGCGCGAGACTAGCATGGCGCCCTCGGCGCGCTCCAGCCGCCACCGTCGCCCGCTGCGCCCAAGGCGACTTGGGCCTGGCAGGCACGCAGGTGCAGCCAATGCCACTTTCGGCTAGACTCACGGGCTTTCGGAACCCTCGACGTGACCAGGAACAGGTAAGCCCCATGGCCCAGCACAACGCCTTCTACGCCCAGTCCGGCGGCGTCACCGCCGTGATCAACGCCAGCGCCTGCGGCGTGATCGAAGCCTGCCGCCGCCATCCGGACCAGATCGGCAAGGTCTATGCCGGCCACAACGGCATCATCGGCGCCCTCACCGAGGACCTGATCGACGTCAGCCAGGAATCGGACGAGACCATCGCCGCCCTGCGCCACACGCCCGGCGGCGCCTTCGGCTCCTGCCGCTACAAGCTCAAGGACATCGAGTCCCACCGCGCCCAGTACGAGCGGCTGATCGAGGTCTTCAAGGCCCACGACATTCGCTACTTCTTCTACAACGGCGGCGGTGACAGCGCCGATACCTGCCTCAAGGTCTCGCAGCTCTCCGAGAAGCTCGGCTATCCGCTGACGGCCATCCACGTGCCCAAGACTGTGGACAACGACCTGCCGATCACCGACAACTCGCCGGGCTTCGGTAGCGTGGCCAAATATATCGCCACCTCCACCCTGGAGGCCTCGCTGGACATCGCCTCGATGTGCGCCACCTCCACCAAGGTCTTCGTGCTCGAGGTGATGGGACGCCACGCTGGCTGGATCGCCGCCGCCGGGGCGCTGGCCGGCCAGGGCGAGGGAGAGCCGCCCCACCTGGTGATCTTCCCCGAGGTGCACTTCGACCGCGCCAGGGTGATGGCCCGGGTAGAGGAATCGGTCAAGAAATACGGCTACTGCGTGATCGTGGTCTCCGAAGGGGCGCGCTACGAGGACGGCACCTTCCTCGCCGACTCCGGCAACACCGACGCCTTCGGTCACCGCCAGCTGGGCGGCGTGGCGCCGACCCTGGCCGGCATGGTCAAGCAGGACCTGGGCTACAAGTACCACTGGGCCGTGGCCGACTACCTGCAGCGGGCCGCCCGCCACCTGGCCTCGAGGACCGACGTCGAGCAGGCCTACGCGGTGGGCGAGAAGGCCGTGGAGCTGGCCATCGAAGGCAAGAACTCCATGATGCCGGCGATCAAGCGCGTCAGCGAGACCCCCTACGAGTGGCGCATCGAGGCCGCCCCGCTGGCCGAGGTCGCCAATCGCGAGAAGTTCATGCCGCGGGAGTTCATCCGCGAGGATGGCTTCGGCATCACCGAGGCCTGCCGCCGGTACCTGTCGCCGCTGATCCAGGGCGAGGATTTCCCGCCCTTCGAGAACGGCCTGCCGAAGGTGGCGCACCTCAAGCTGGCGCGGGTCGAGCGCAAGCTGCCCGAGTTCAAGATCTAGGCGGCCAAGCGGCCAAGCGGCCAAGCAATGGGATGGACTCCTCCTCACCCTACTCCCGGCGTCAATGCGCCACACTGGAGGGGTTAGCTACTTCCACCAGCCTGTGGATGAGGAGGAGCCCAAATGAACATTAGTCGGGTAGGTGTCGATCTCGCAAAATCCGTCTTCCATGTGCATGGCGTGGACCGCCATGGCCAAGTGCAATGGCGTGGCCAGTATCCCCGTCACCGGTGGCTGAAGGCCCTGCTCACGCGAGTCCCCAAGGGAACCCCGATCGGCATGGAGGCCTGTGCCTCCGCCCATTACTGGGCCCGAGCCCTTCAGCAATACGGCTATCCTGTCAGACTGATCGCTGCCCAGTTCGTCAAACCCTACGTGAAGAGCCACAAGAACGATCGTGTCGATGCCGAAGCGATCTGTGAAGCCATGAGCCGACCACAAATGCGCTTCGTGCCGGTCAAGACGGTCGCCCAACAGGATACCCAAGCCAGCCACCGTATCCGCGAGGAACTGGTCGGCCAGCGCACGGCCAAGGCCAATCAGATCCGTGGATTGGTCGGTGAGTACGGCCTGGTCGCGCCCACCGGCCTGGCCCAGCTACGCGCCGCCCTGCCACAGTGGCTGGAAGACGCCGACAACGGTCTGACCGAGGCCTTCCGGGGACTGCTCGCCGGTCTGGCTGAGGACCTGCGCCATCTCGATGCACGGATTGCCGCGCTCGATGCCCACATCACCCAGCACCTTCAGCACGATCCGGTCGCGCGACGCCTGCTGGCGGTGTGCGGTATCGGGCCGCTCACCGCCAGTGCCCTGGCCAGTGCCCTCGGCGATGGCCAAGCCTTCTCGCGGGGGCGCGACTTTGCCGCCTCCCTGGGGCTGGTCCCCCGGCAGCACAGCACCGGGGGCCGTCAGCGATTGCTAGGGATCACCAAGCGCGGGGATGGGTACCTGCGCAAGCTGTTGGTACATGGTGCCCGCGCGGTACTGCAGCATGCCGCCAAGAAGAGCGACCCGCTCAGCCAGTGGCTCAATACGCTGGCGTTACGCAAGCATCCCAACGTGGTCATCGTGGCCTTGGCGAACAAGATGGCACGATTGGCCTGGGCCATGACGCGCCACCAGACGCCCTATAATCCGGCTCTGGCGGCTGGCTAACGCCGCCTGCTCCTGGCCAGCGGACCGTCACACCGCCGTGGCCACTCGTCCCACCTGCCACGATTGCAAGACACGCTGAGAGATGGCGAACAGGTCGAACCGACGTGGGGTCATTCCGTGCTTGGCCCAGAGCCAGCAAAGCTCGTCCAAGCGTCATGGAACCCAACGTGCGCATAGCCCATCAAGGTCCGGTGCCGGACGGCACCATCAACGAGACCGGATATACGCTGGCAGTCGTACCTTCTCGCCACCGACCATCGTGTTTGCAAACGAGGAGGAGTCCATATACGGCCAAGCGGCCAAGCGGCCAAGCGGCCAAGCGGCCAACTATGAAAGATCGGCGCTAGCACCGATGCCAACGAGTCCCCGCCAGGTATCAAGTCCGGCGGGGTCTTTTCGTTCCCGGCTCGATCTCGCTGCTTACCGCCCGTCACCAGACTGCTCGGCGCTCGGTGCTTGTCGCTTGGAGCTGCCCGAAGGGCCTTATCGCAACAACCAGGAGAGCACCAGCAGCAGCAGCAGGATGCCCGCCACCCCCTGCCAGAAGCGGTTTGGCTCCCCCGGCCTGCGAGAGCCGCCTTCTCCCGAATCACGGGCTGGATCCCGCAGCGGACGCAGCGCGCGACGGAACTCCGACATGCGCCGGAAGCGCAGTGCACGCTGAGGGTCCAGGGCCCGGCGCAGGGCATCGTCCAGGGCCACGGGCACCTCGGGGTTGAGGGTGCGGGCACTGCGATAGGCCAACTGCTCCAGGTCGGTGTGGCTGCGCAGCCGGTTCGGCGCCAGGGCATAAGGCAGCTCGCCGGTGAGCAGCCAGTAGATGGTCGAGGCCAGGGAGTACTGGTCGCTGCGACGGCCGACATCATCCTCCAGCGCATACTCCGGCGCACTGTGCTCGGTCAGCCCGAGCTGTCGAACCAGCCCCCGTGAGCGGCGGTGACCGTCCACGTCACGCAGGTGGCAGGCGCTGAAATCGGCCAGCACCACCTGACCGTGGGCATCGATCAGCACGTTGTCGGGGTGGATCCGCTGGTGCAGCAGATCGCGGTGGTGCAGCGCCTGCACCGCCTTGCCCAGCTGGTTGGCAATGTCGAGGCGCTGCTCGAGGCTCGCCTGGGGGTGACGCCTGGCCCATTCGGCCAGGGTCTCGCCCTTGACGTGGGCCATCAGGTAGTAGAGGAAGCGCCGCGGCCGCGAGGGCTCCATGATGCGCACCACGAAGGGCGACTTGACGCGCTCCACCACCCACTGCTGCAGCAGGAAGTGCTCCAGATAGGCATTGCGGCTGGAGAGTTCGGGACTCGGCGCCTTCATCACCATCTCGCGGCCGCTGTGCAGGTCGCGCACGTGATAGACCCGCGACTGGGCCGTGCGCGAGAGCACCGACAGCACCTCGAGGCCGTCGAGGCGATCACCGGGCGAGAGCTCCGGGGGGATCGGCAGGTCACCATAGACACGGCCGGGCTTGTCCTCCGAGGCCTCATCGGGCAAGGCATCGATGCGTACCAGCTGGAAGCAGAACTGGTCGCCACCATACCCCCGCTCTTGGGCCCGCTCACGTGCCGCCGTGCCCAGCCGCTCGCAGGCGGCATCCAGGTCACTGGCATCCTCGCGGATCAGCCGCACATAGTCCGAGGGCATCAGGGTGCCCTGTACCGCCTGGGTGGTGAACAGGAAGATGTCCCCCTGCTTGAGCGGCATGCTGGCGTAATCGATCTCCAGGCCACTGTCCATGCCCATGGCCCGGGAGGGGTAGCGGTAGCCGCCCAGATCGGTGACATGATCCCGGGAGAGCTGCTCGAACTCGGCACCGCGCAGGCGGAACACCAGGGTATCCCC
This sequence comes from Halomonas sp. CKK8, assembly GCF_029625235.1. Lineage (NCBI taxonomy): Bacteria > Pseudomonadati > Pseudomonadota > Gammaproteobacteria > Oceanospirillales > Halomonadaceae > Halomonas > Halomonas sp. CKK8. The sequence continues at coordinate 2,457,190 of NZ_CP121193.1, forward strand.
CATATGGAAGAGGTGTGCCTCGCGCCCCCGGTAGACCATGGCGGAGAGCGAGGAGACATAGCTGCCGTCCGACATCTGGCGGTTCTGGCTGAAACACCAGGCGTTCAGCGCCCGCAGCACGCGGGTCGCCGAGGTCTTGACGTCCCAGTGGTCGGGGGTGGAGAAATAGTCGGCCAGGAAGCCCTTGACGCTGAGATCCCCCGCCTGCTTGGCCAGGTTGTTGCGCAGGGTGGAGTCACTGATCAGGGCGCAGGCGCCCTTCGCCGCGAGCAGGGGGGGCTCAGGGAAGCGCACCGACATCGAGCTGCGATGCCGCCGCCGTTCAGGCGCGACGAACGCCTGTCCGTAGCTCAGTGACAGTTGCACGGGTGTCAAGGCAGTCTCCTCGGAGTCGACGCGATGCACCGGCCGGTGGCCGGCGCCTTCCATCGGAGACCCATGATACACCCTGCCCCGCCGGCTCGCCCATCGACCAAAGGCAAGGCCTCCAACCTAAGGCCCATTGGTAATCCCCGCCTCGGCTTCGTATAATTCGGCGGATTTTGCGCCTGCCCGATTCGCCAAGCCTCATTATTGCCAACCCAAGGAAGCGACGATGAACTTCGACAACATCCCCGCCGGCAAGGACCTCCCCAACGACGTCTACGTCGCGATCGAGATCCCGGCCAACCACGCGCCGATCAAGTACGAGATCGACAAGGACATGGGGGCACTGCTGGTCGACCGTTTCATGGCCACCCCGATGTTCTACCCGGCCAACTACGGCTTCATCCCCCACACCCTGGCCGACGATGGCGACGCCCTGGATGCGCTGGTGGTGACGCCCTATCCGGTCCAGCCCGGCGCCGTGATCCGCGCCCGCCCGGTGGGCATCCTCAACATGACCGACGAGGCCGGCGAGGACGCCAAGCTGGTGTGTGTCCCGCACCCCAAGCTCTCCAGCCTCTATGACGACGTCCATGAGGTCACCGACCTGCCCGAGCTGCTGCGCCAGCAGATCGCCCACTTCTTCGAGAACTACAAGGACCTCGAGAAGGGCAAGTGGGTCAAGGTGGAGTCCTGGGAAGGCTCCGAGGCGGCCTGCAAGGCCATCGAGAAGGCCGTGGCCGCCCACGAGAAGGCCTGAGCCTCGAGGTCAGCTGCCCATGGCAGCACCGCCTGACGTGATAACGGGCCGCCCAAGGGGCGGCCCGTTAACGTTACGCGACATCCTCGGTCTTCAGCTCGCCGGCTGATCACCTTCGGCGGTGGCACCGTCGTCGGCCGAGGCCTCGTCGCCCCCCTCCTCAGAGGTATCGGTGGGCACCTGCTCACCCTCGCCCGCGTCACCGTCGGACGCGGCGGCACCGTTGGCCGAGGCCTCGTCGCTGCCCTCCTCTCCCGCCTCGGCAGGCGCCGGCTCGCTGCCGGAGGAGGCCATTTCGCCCTCGCCAGTATCGGGGGCCTGCTGATCGACGACCGGTTCAACGGTGGCTTCCTCCCCGGTCGGCGCAGCCTGCGCTTCCTCGGCAGCATCCTCGCTGCGCTCCACTTCCACCACCGGCGGCTCGCTGGCCGTAGGGGCCGGGGTGGGCGTCACCTCGTCCAGACCCTCGGTGACCTGCCTCGCCAGGTCCCGGGCACGCACCATGTGGTTGGCCAGCACCAGCGAATGGTTGGCGAAGATGCCGAAGCCCGAGCCATTGAGGACCAGCGGGCTCCACAGCCGACGCTGGCTGCGCTGGAGCACGGCCACCAGCTGTTCCCAGCGCTCGGTGACCCCGGCAGTGGCCAGCACGTCGGCCTGGTCGCGCTGTACCGCCTCGAGCAGGTGCATCAGCGCCCAGGCCTGGCCACGGGCCTCGAAGAAGACGTCATCGACCCGGTACCAGGGCGTTCGGGTGGGCAGGGCCTCGGCATCGATGTCCAGGTCGCGCAGCTCATCGCGGCTGCCGATGCTCGCCGAGAGCCGCAACCCCAGGTCGTCCAGCGACCCGGTGATCGCCTCGAGCCAGGCCGCCAGGCCCTGCCCCTGGTCACCGAAGCCGGCCTCACCGCCCTCGCCGAGCGCAGCAAGGTAGCCGTCCAGCCCATCCAGGGCCTGCTCCAGGCGCTTCTCGGTGGAGGGGTAGAGCCAGTCGCGGCTATCCCCCATCAGTCGCTCCTGCACGCCCTCCAGCACCGGGGCCGACGACTGTTCCATGGCGGGCAAGGACCTTGCGAGGCGGCGGGCCTGTTCAAGCACGCCCAGCTCCCAGGCCGGCATGTTGTCGAGCCATAGCCCGGGCGGGGCAACATCGTTGCGCAGGTAGCCGCCCGGCTTCTCGAGCAGGGTCTCGACCAGGGTCATCAGGCCGGCGGTGGTCACGGCACCGCGGGACGCCGGGCTGCCCGACGCCGCGCCGCGCTGCTCGGCGACGGCCTGCTCCACGTTGAAGCCTGCCGGTGTCCGGCTCCACCAGATCCCCAGCCCCAGGCACACCACCAGGTAGATGACCAGCAGTACCAGCAACGGCTTCCAGATCCAGCCATACTCCGGACGCTCGAGTACCTCGGTGCGACTGCGGCGCCTGGCGGCACCCTTATGCGACAACGCCATGGTCAGGTTCCCTATGAAGATGAAAGCGTGCGGCGACGCGACAATACGGCGCAGCCTCCCAGGCGGGATGCCATCAACAGCCCCCTGCTACTGCGATATCCTAGCAGGACCTTGGGCTCGCCGCCGATGGGCAGGAACCCGGTCGCGAGCCAAGGGGTCAAATCTGCGCCATGACATCAACACGTCCACCGCAATAAGGAAGTGCCGTGCCGACCGCCCTGCGACTCGCCCTGCTGATCACGCTGCTGCTGCCGCTGGGGGCCCAGGCCCAGTGGTTCTCCCAGAATGACGACGAGACGTTCCTGCCGGTGCTGGAGGCCTTCCAGGCCAGTACCTGGCACGATGGCGAGACCCTCCATGTGGGCTTCGAGAACGCCGAGGGCTACTATCTCTATCGCCACCAGTTCGCCGTCGAGTCCGACGTGGAAGGCCTCTCGCTGGGCGAGCCCGAGCTTCCGCCGGGACTGGCCAAGAGCGACGAGTTCCTGGGCGACGTCAATGTCTTCTATGACAGCGTGGTCCTCGAGGTACCCCTCGAGCCAGGCCACCAGGGGCCGCTGGACATCACCCTGACCTTCCAGGGGTGTGCCGATGCCGGCCTCTGCTACCCGCCGGAACGCCTCGAGCTGACCGCCCCGGAGGGCGAGGCACCGGCCACCTTCGCCGGCTGGACACCGAACGACGAGGCGGGCAGCTCCGGCCGCGACACGTCGGGCGGCGATATGCCTTCCGCCGACCAGGCGTCCGGACGCGGCGACCTCGCCGCGACTGGCGGTGATGCCCCGGGTGGCGCCCCTCGGAGCGAGGATGGCCGCTTCCGCACCCTGATGGCCGAGGCCAGCCTGCCGCTGGTGCTCGGGCTCTTCTTCCTCGCCGGCCTGGGACTGACCTTCACGCCCTGCGTGCTGCCCATGGTGCCGATCCTCTCCTCGATCATCGTCGGCCAGCATCCGACCCGCTCCCGGGCCTTCGTCCTCTCGACCAGTTACGTGGGGGGGATGGCGCTCACCTATGCCGCCGTGGGGGTACTGATGGGCCTGTTCGGGGCCGGCCTCAACCTCCAGGCCCGCCTGCAGTCGGCCCCGGTGCTGATCACCTTCGCCGCGCTCTTTACCCTTTTCGCCCTGGCCATGTTCGGCGCCTTCGACCTGCGCCTCTCGCCGAGGCTGGCCGGACGCATCGACGGCTGGCAGGCCCGCGCCCAGCGCAGCGGCCCCGCGGGCCTGGCCCTGGCGGGGGCGCTGTCGGTGCTGGTGGTCTCGCCCTGCGTCTCAGCGCCGCTGGCCGGCGCCCTGGTGTTCATCTCCACCACCGGCGATGCACTGATGGGCGGGGCCGCGCTGTTCGCGCTGGCCCTGGGCATGGGCGTGCCACTGCTGCTGGTGGGTACCTTCGGCACCACCCTGCTGCCCCGCTCCGGTGCCTGGATGAACGGCATCAAGGCCGCCTTCGGCATCCTGCTGCTGGGGGTCGCGATCTGGCTGGTGGAGCGCCTGCTGCCGGGCAGCATCGCCCTGCTGCTGTGGGCCGGGCTGGCCATCGGCAGCGCCCTGGCGCTGGGCGCCCTAAGCGTCAACCAGGCCCAGGGCTGGCCACGGGTCCGCCAGGCCGCGGGGCTGATGCTGCTGGTCTGGGGCATCGCCCTGGTGATCGGCGCCTCCCGCGGCGGGGAGGACCCGCTGCGCCCCCTGGCGCCCGCCAACCCGGTGGCCGGCACCTCGACCGGAGAGTCAACCGACGTTGCCCGTGAGATCACCACCGTGGAGGACCTCGACGCCTTGCAGGCCTCGCTGGCAGAGAGCGACGAACCGGCCTTCGTCAACTTCACCGCCGACTGGTGCATCTCCTGCAAGGTGATGGAGCGTGACGTCTACCCGGCACCCGAGGTGGCGGGACAGCTGGCCAACTTCCGGCGCATCAACGTCGACGTCACCGACAGCGGCGCCACCAGCCGCGAGGTGCTGGACCACTTCCAGCTGTTCGGCCCGCCCAGCCTGCTGTTCTTCGACGGCGGCAAGGAACTGCGCGATGCCCGCGTTCAGGGCGAGGTGGACGCCCCCCAGCTGGCCAGCCACCTGGAGGGTGTGCTGGACTGGCTGGAGAGCCGGCAAGGGTGAACCCGCACCATCCAGGACGCCCGCTCGAACAGTGTTCCTGCACGGCTGGACATCCTTGCCGATTTTCGGCAGACTCCGGCCTCATTGCTCTTTCATGGTCAATAGATGCATCAAGACACGCTATCTTGCCGCGATCTATTGCAAGTTGGCCGGGGTTGACAGCACCCCGGGTCACCCCCCAACCCCACCGGTCGAGACAACGTCATGGATATCCGCAAGGTCAAGAAGCTGATCGAGCTGCTCGAAGAGTCCAACATCAGCGAGATCGAGATCCAGGAAGGGGAGGAATCGGTTCGCATCAGCCGCCACCCCAACGGCACGAACTGGCAGACGCCCATGCCTCAGCCCTATGAGGCACCGGCTGCAGCGGCCCCCCAGGCGCCGGCACCGGCTGCCGAGCCCGCCGCCGATGCCGCCCCGGCCTACCAGGGACATACCGTCAACTCGCCGATGGTCGGCACCTTCTACCGTTCGCCGGCACCCGGCTCCAAGGCCTTCGTCGAGATCGGCTCGAGCGTCAAGAAGGGCGAGACCATCTGCATCGTCGAAGCGATGAAGATGATGAACCAGATCGAGGCCGATCGGGACGGCGTGATCGAGGCCTTCCTGGTCGAGGATGGCGAACCGGTCGAGTTCGACCAGCCGATGCTCGTCATCGCCTGACGCTCCCCGTCCTCATCATTCACCAACTGGCGGATTCCTCATGCTGGACAAGGTCCTCATCGCCAATCGTGGCGAGATAGCCCTGCGCATCCTGCGCGCCTGCAAGGAACTGGGCATCAAGACGGTGGCGGTCCACTCGACGGCCGACCGAGAGCTCATGCATGTGCGCCTGGCGGACGAGGCCGTATGCATCGGGCCGGCTTCCTCGGCGAACTCCTACCTGAACATCCCGTCGCTGATCAGCGCCGCGGAAGTCACCGACTCCAGTGCCATCCACCCCGGTTACGGCTTCCTCTCCGAGAATGCCAACTTCGCCGAGCAGGTCGAACGCTCCGGCTTTATCTTCATCGGTCCCCGTGCCGAGACCATTCGCCTGATGGGCGACAAGGTCAGCGCCATCGAGTCGATGAAGAAGGCCGGCGTGCCGACGGTGCCCGGCTCCGACGGCCCCCTGGGTGATGACGAGGGGGAGATCCTCGCCGTGGCCCGGCGCATCGGCTACCCGGTGATCATCAAGGCCGCCGCCGGGGGCGGCGGGCGCGGCATGCGCGTGGTACACACCGAGGCGCACCTGCTCTCGGCGGTCAACGTCACCCGCACCGAGGCCTATTCCTCCTTTGGCGACGGCACCGTCTACATGGAGAAGTTCCTCGAGAACCCGCGCCACGTGGAGGTGCAGGTGCTGGCCGATGGCCAGGGCAACGCCATTCACCTCTATGACCGTGACTGCTCGCTGCAACGCCGTCACCAGAAGGTGATCGAGGAGGCCCCCGCCCCGGGAATCGACGAGACCGCCCGCGCCGAGGTCCTCGAGGCGTGCCGGGAGGCGTGCATCACCATCGGCTACCGGGGCGCCGGCACCTTCGAGTTCCTCTACGAGGACGGCCAGTTCTTCTTCATCGAGATGAACACCCGGGTCCAGGTGGAGCACCCTGTGACCGAGATGGTCACCGGCGTGGACATCGTCCGCGAGCAGCTGCGCATCGCCTCGGGCCTGCCGCTGTCGGTGCGCCAGGAGGACGTCAAGCTCGCCGGCCACGCCTTCGAGTGCCGCATCAACGCCGAGGATGCCAGGACCTTCATGCCCTCGCCGGGCAAGGTGACCCTCTACCACCCGCCCGGCGGTCTCGGCGTGCGCATGGACTCCCATGTCTACACGGGCTACACCGTGCCGCCCCACTACGACTCCCTGATCGGCAAGCTGATCACCTGGGGCGTGGACCGGGAGACGGCGCTGATCCGCATGCGCAACGCCCTGGACGAGCTACTGGTGGAAGGCATCAAGACCAACACCGACCTGCACAAGGACCTGGTGCGCGACGGCTACTTCCAGCAGGGCGGCGTCAACATCCACTACCTGGAGAAGAAGCTGGGGTTGTAACTCCCCCGCTTCCTGCCAATGTGATTCAGCCCCGTGTGCGGAAGTGCTCGGGGCTGATCCGTCGACAGGCCCCGAAGTGTCGGACCATCGAGGGGGCGCTGTGAACCCGTCCTTGGGCGCTACCGATGCCATCCCTGGCATAGGACCCCCTCTTCGGCCTGTCCCCGGCGCCCCTCGCTGCCAGCCAAAGCGACGACATCACCCCACCGCTGGTTTCAACTCTCCTAGCGACCACGGAACGCCCATGCCCTGGATGCAACTCAAGGCCCGCATCGCCCCCGAGCACGCCGAGCTCCTCGAGGAGCTGCTGCTCGCCGAGGGCGCGACCGCCATCACCCTGCAGGACGCCTTCGACGACCCGGTCTTCGAGCCGGAGCGGGGCACCACCCCGTTGTGGGACGAGACGGTGCTCACCGGCCTCTACGACGACCTGGAGGGCATTGAGGCGATGCTCGACCGGGTGCGCCAGGCCTGGGCCGCCGAGTTTCCCGAGGAGCCCTGCCCCGAGGTCGAGGTCGAGCTGCTGGCCGACCGCGACTGGGAACGCGAGTGGATGGACGACTTCCACCCCCTGCAGATGGGCGAGAAGCTGTGGATCGTCCCCAGCTGGCACGCCCCGCCGGCGCCCGACGCCGTCAACCTCCACCTGGACCCGGGGCTGGCCTTCGGCACCGGCACTCACCCCACCACGGCACTCTGCCTGGCCTGGCTCGACGGCCTGTCGGTGGCCGGCGAACTGCAGGGCCTGGCAGTGCTCGACGTGGGCTGCGGCTCAGGGATACTCGCCATCGCCGCCCTCAAGCTCGGGGCACGACAGGCCACCGGCACCGATATCGACCCCCAGGCGCTGCAGGCCAGCCGTGACAATGCCGAGCGCAATGGCGTGGTTGATGCCGACTTCCGGCTCTGCTATCCCGAGCAGCTCGAGCCGGGCGACTTCCCGCTGGTGGTCGCCAATATCCTCGCCGGGCCCCTGGTGGAGCTCGCCGAGGAGATCGCCGGCCGCGTGGCACCGGGGGGCCGGCTGGCCCTCTCGGGCATCCTCGAGGGCCAGGCCGAGGCGGTCCTCGAGGCCTACCGCGGACAGGGCCTGGTCATGGACGAGCCGGAGCTCCGCGAGGGCTGGGTGCGACTTTCCGGGCGGCGATCCGCCGGGCGCCGCCCCTGACGGGCATTCGCCTTGAGTAGCGGTTCACCAACGCCAACCGGGGGCGTATGATATGCAGCCCCTGACGCCAGCGACCCCGACCATGTCCGACTCTCGCCCCCTGCCCCGCATCGGCCGCCACCAGCTCCCCAACCGGGTGGTCCTGGCGCCCATGGCCGGGGTTACCGACCGCCCCTTCCGGACGCTCTGTCGGCGTCTCGGGGCCGGCCTGGTGGTGGGCGAGATGGTCACCTCGGACCCCAGCCTCTGGCATACCCGCAAGTCCCGGCTGCGCATGGACCACCGCGGCGAGCCGGGCCCGCGCAGCGTGCAGATCGCCGGTGGCGATGCACAGATGCTCGCCGAGGCGGCGCGCCTCAATGCCAGGATGGGCGCCGAGATCATCGACATCAACATGGGCTGCCCGGCCAAGAAGGTCTGCAACAAGGCGGCCGGCTCCGCCCTGCTGCGCGACGAGGCCCTGGTGGCCGAGATCCTCACGGCGGTGGTCGACGCGGTGGACGTGCCGGTGACGCTGAAGATCCGCACCGGCTGGTGCGCCGACAGCAACAACGGCGTACGGGTCGCGCGCATCGCCGAGGACGCCGGCATCCAGGCCCTGGCCGTGCATGGCCGCCATCGCCAGCAGCGCTACGGCGGCGAGGCCGAGTACGACACCATCGCCGCCATCAAGGCTGCGGTGTCGATTCCGGTGTTCGCCAACGGCGATATCGATTCTCCCGCCAAGGCCGCTCGCGTCCTCGACTATACTGGTGCGGATGCGGTGATGGTCGGCCGCGCCGCCCAGGGCAACCCCTGGATCTTCCGCGAGATCGACCACTACCTGCGCCATGGCCAGCAACGTGCTGCACCGGGGGATCAGGAGCGCGCCGAGGTCCTTCGCGACCACATGGCGGCCCTGCATGGCTTCTATGGTGAGCATCTAGGGGTGCGCATCGCGCGCAAGCATCTCGGCTGGTACCTGGCCGGAGATGCACGTTTCGACGACGCCGGGCGGCGTGCCCTGCGGGCCACCTTCAATGGCCTGGAGAGTCGCCATGCCCAGCGCCGCTTCATCGATGAACTCTTTCGTCACGACCCCGCCGCGACCCCGGGTCGCATTGCTCGGGCCGTGGCACCGGATGGAATCTGTGCCGCATGACCAGCAGCCAATCCTTTGACCAGAATGCCGCGCTGCCCGAGCTGGATGCCCGGGCCTCCCATGATCTCGCCATGCTGAGCGAGGGCGCGCGACCGGGCCCGTCGGATGACCGGCCCCTGCGCGAGGCAGTAGAGGCCTCGCTGGCCCGCTACTTTGACCATCTCGACGGCAGCAGCGTCAGCGACCTCTACGCCATGGTGATGGCCGAGGTCGAGGCCCCGCTGCTCTCCTCGGTCCTCGACCATACCCAGGGCAACCAGACCCGCGCCGCCGAGATGCTCGGCCTTAACCGCGGCACCCTGCGCAAGAAGCTCAAGCACTATGGCCTGATCTGACCGCTCCCCCGAGGGAGTCCGTGGCACTCCCTTAGCTTTCCCGCCGCCCCATTCACCACCATCGACAGAAGAGTGACCCCCATGGCCCAAGCCTCCTCCGCCGCGGTTCGCCGCGCCCTGATCAGCGTCTCCGACAAGACCGGCATCGTCGACTTCGCCCGCGGCCTCGTCGAGCAGGGCGTCGCATTGCTCTCCACCGGCGGCACCTTCCGCCTGCTCCAGGAGAACGGCATCGACGTGACCGAGGTCTCCGAGCACACCGGCTTCCCGGAGATCATGGACGGCCGGGTCAAGACGCTGCATCCGAAGATCCACGGCGGCATCCTGGGGCGCCGCGGCCAGGACGATGCGGTGATGGCGGAACACGGCATCGACCCCATCGACATGGTGGTGGTCAACCTCTACCCCTTCTCGGCCACCGTGGCGCGGCCGGACTGCACCCTGGAGGACGCCATCGAGAATATCGACATCGGCGGCCCGACCATGGTGCGGGCCTGCGCCAAGAACCATGCCCACACCACCATCGTGGTGGATGCCGGCGACTACGCCCGGGTGCTGGGCGAGATCGCCGCCGGGGACGGCGCCGTGTCCGATGCCACCCGCTTCGACCTGGCAGTCAAGGCCTTCGAGCACACCGCCGGCTACGATGCCGCCATCGCCGACTACCTGGGCCAGCGGGTACCCGGTGGCGAGGACGGCTTCCCGCGCACCTACAACCTGCAGTTCGAGAAGAAGCAGGCCATGCGCTACGGCGAGAACCCTCACCAGAATGCCGCCTTCTACGTCGAGGCCGACGCCAGCGAGGCCAGCGTGGCCACCGCGACCCAGTTGCAGGGCAAGGCGCTCTCCTTCAACAACGTCGCCGACACCGATGCCGCCTTCGAGTGCGTCAAGGCCTTCACCGACACCGCCTGCGTGATCGTCAAGCACGCCAACCCGTGCGGCGTGGCCGTGGGCGCAAGCCCCCGAGAGGCCTACGAGAAGGCCTTCGCCACCGACCCGACCAGCGCCTTCGGCGGCATCATCGCCTTCAACGTGCCGCTGGACGAAGAGACCGCCCGGGCCATCGTCGACCGCCAGTTCGTCGAGGTGATCATCGCCCCGGGGGTCGAGGAGGCGGCGCTCGCCATCGTCGCCGAGAAGAAGAACGTGCGCCTGCTCGATGTCGGTGCGAAGTGGCCCGGCGAGCGCGAGCACGCCCATGACTTCAAGCGCGTCACCGGTGGCCTGCTGGTTCAGGACCGCGACCTGGGCATGGTCGGCCGCGACGAGCTGACCGTGGTCACCGAGCGGGTGCCCAGCGAGCAGGAGATGCGCGACCTGGCCTTCGCCTGGAAGGTGGCCAAGTACGTCAAGTCCAACGCCATCGTCTACGCCAAGGACGGCCAGACCATCGGCGTGGGCGCCGGACAGATGAGCCGGGTCTACTCGGCGAAGATCGCCGGCATCAAGGCTGCCGACGAGGGTCTCTCGGTGCCCGGCTCGGTGATGGCCAGCGACGCCTTCTTCCCCTTCCGCGACGGCATCGATGCCGCGGCCGCCGCCGGCATCGCCGCGGTGATCCAGCCCGGCGGCTCGATGCGCGACCAGGAGGTGATCGACGCCGCCAACGAGGCGGGCATCGCCATGGTGTTCACCGGGATGCGCCACTTCCGGCACTGAGCAGCCAAGCAGCCAAGCAGCCAAGCTGATTTTCGACTGCGCAAAAGCAAGCCCCGAAGGTCGCGGCCTTCGGGGCTTGCTTGTAGCTCGGCGCTCGGCGCTTTCAGCTTGTCGCTATCAGCCCAGATCGATGCAGAGGTACTTGGTCTCCAGGAACTCCTCCAGCCCCTGGTGGCCACCCTCGCGACCCAAGCCCGAGGCCTTGACCCCGCCGAAGGGCGCGGCGGCATTGGAGATCAGCCCGGTGTTGATGCCCACCATGCCGTACTCCAGGGCATCGGCGACGCGCCAGACGCGCCCCAGGTCCCGGGAGTAGAAGTAGGAGGCCAGGCCGTACTCGGTGTCGTTGGCCATGTTGACGGCGTCCTCCTCGTCATCGAAGGGGAAGACCGCCGCCAGCGGACCGAAGGTCTCCTCGTGGGCCACCTTCATGCTGGTGTTGGCGAAGCTGATCAGGGTCGGCGTGAAGAAGTTGCCGCCAAGCGGGTGCGGATGGCCACCCAGCAAGAGCTCGGCGCCCTGGTCCACGGCGTCATGGACATGCTCGCTGACCTTGGCCACCGCCTTGTCGTCGATCAGCGGGCCGATGTTGATCCCGTCCTGGGTGCCGTCACCGACCTTGAGCTCGCTGTTCATGGCGACCGCCAGCTTCTCGCAGAAGGCGTTGACCACGCTGGACTGGACCAGGAAGCGATTGGTGCAGACGCAGGTCTGGCCGGCGTTGCGGAACTTGGCGGCCATGGCCCCCTCCACCGCGGCGTCCAGGTCGGCATCCTCGAAGACGATGAAGGGGGCGTTGCCGCCCAGTTCCAGGGAGATCTTCTGGATGTGCTGGGAGGCCTGGGCCATCAGCTGGCGACCCACCTCGGTGGAGCCGGTGAAGGTGATCTTGCGCACCAGCGGCGACTCGGTCATCGCCGCGGCGATCTCGGAAGCGCGGCCCGGCACCACGTTGAACACCCCGCGCGGCACCCCAGCCCGCTCGGCCAGCTTGGCCAGGGCGGTGGCGGAGAACGGTGTCTGGCTGGCCGGCTTGACCACGATGGTGCAGCCCGCGGCCAGGGCGGCACCCGCCTTGCGGGTGATCATCGCCGCGGGGAAGTTCCAGGGGGTGATGGCCCCCACCACGCCGATGGGCTGCTTGGTGACCACGATGCGCTGGTTGGGCTTGGCGGCGGGCACGGTCTCGCCGTAGATGCGCCGCGCTTCCTCGGCGAACCAGCGCAGGAAGCTCGCCGCATAGGCAATCTCGCCGGCGGCCTCCTTGAGCGGCTTGCCCTGCTCGAAGGTCATGATCATGGCCAGGTCGTCCTGATGCTCGAGCATCAGGTCGTGCCACTTCATCAGGATATCGGCGCGCTCCTGGGCGGTCATCGCACGCCATGCCGGCAGGGCGGCATCCGCCGCGGCGATGGCCCGCTCGGTCTCGGCCCGCCCCAGGCGCGGCACATCCCCCATGGCCTCGCCGGTGGCCGGATTGAGGACGTTGATCTGCTCGCCGCTGTCGGCGGCGACCCAGCTGCCGTCGATATAGGCGAAGGGACAGTAGAGCTGCGTTTCCTTGAGGGCTTGCATGATCGTCTCCTGCCGCAAAGGCGGCCTCTTGTCGGTTTGCCCCCATGCTAAGCGAAAGACCCCGGTGCACCAAGCACCGGGGTCCTTTATCTGTCATCGACGCGGGCCAAGGCTCAGCGTGGCCGGCGCGGCTCCCGCGAGTCGGATAGTGTGATGGAGACGGAGTCGGCGAAGCGCAGCGCATGGGGCTTGTCGATCTCCACCTGGGCGGTCAGCACCTGGTCGTGACCCATGATCAGGTCCAGCACCTCGCGGGTCATGCGCTCGAGCAGCAGGAAGCGGTGGTCCTCCACCAGGGCGATCACCTGCTTGGTGATGGTGCGGTAGTTGAGCGCCTGCTCGATATGGTTGAACTCGACGGCCTTGTCGGCGCGATAGCGGATCACGGCATTGATGACCACGTCCTGGCGGTTCTTGATCTCGTCATCCTTGATGCCGATGTGGGTCCGCAGCCGCAGGTTCTTGATGCGGATCGTGGCGAGATCATGGTCGAAATGCTGGTCGTCCAGGGCATGCATCGGCATGGGGGGCTCCTTGCGGGGGAATCAGCGGCCGTTCACCAGGGTGAGGAATTCCTGGCGCGTGCTCTGCTTCTCGCGGAAGGCACCGAGCATCACCGAGGAGGTCATGCTGGAGTTCTGCTTCTCCACCCCGCGCATCATCATGCACAGGTGGCGCGCCTCGATCACCACCGCCACCCCGCGGGCCTCGGTGACCTGCAGCACCGCCTCGGCGATCTGGCGGGTCAGGTTCTCCTGGATCTGCATGCGCCTGGCGTACATGTCGACGATACGAGCGAACTTGGAGAGCCCCAGCACCTTGCCGCTGGGCAGGTAGGCGATATGGCACTTGCCGATGAAGGGCAGCAGGTGGTGCTCGCACATGGAGTAGAGCTCGATGTCCTTGACCAGCACCATCTCGTCGGTCTCCGACTCGAACACCGCGCCGTTGACGATCTCCTCCAGCGACTGGGTATAGCCCCGGTTGAGGAACTGCATCGCCTTGGCGGCCCGCTTCGGGGTGTCGCGCAGCCCCTCACGGTCGGGGTCCTCCCCCAGTTCGTGGATGATCCGGCGATAGTGGTTGGCGAGTTCTTCGGTCATGGTCAGGCCCCGTGGCAATGTCGGTGTCCGATGGGTCGTTGGTGGATGGCCTGGCCATCACAACATGTACAGAAGATATACAAGTTTTTAATCTTGTACAATAAGAGAGTCTCGGGACTCGTTAGTCTAGCGCATGACGCCTGACAACGCAGCGGCGGGCATTGCCGGAGAGTGACATCGTGTCGCGTCTTCACCGCCACCGGCCGGCTGCCGGTCAGCCCGGCCTGTGATAAGGTAGCGACAGCTTCATGCTGTGCCCAAGTCACCCTCGAGAGCCCGACATGATCAAGACCCATGCCTCTCTGCTGATGGCCGCCATGCTGGCGATGCCGACCCTGGCCATGAGCGATACCCTCGAACTGCCGGCCGATGCGACCGTCGATGTCCAGGTCATCGACGTGCTGACGCTCTCCGCACAGGCGCCGGAACGCAACGACGTGGTGCTCCACCCGGTGGCCGATGGCGACGCCTCCCATGCCCTGCCGGAATACTGCGTGCTGATCGGCGACGCCCGGCTCAACGGCGAGCGCATCCGCCTGACCACCCAGTCGCTGACCTGCATCGAGACCGAGGGCAGCGAGAGCGAGATCTACAGCGGCGAGATCTCCGCTGCCGCCTACGATGCGGACGGCAATTTCGGACTCGCCGCCTGTCAGGACGGCAACTGCCGCCTGCTCCCGGAGCAGACCTTCCAGTTGCGCCTGGCCAGCGACCTGGCCATCGAACAGCAGGACAACCCCGCCGCCAGGATCAACGAGCAGCGCCGCGAGGCCGAGGCACCGGATCCCGACGACGACTGAAGCTCCCACCCCCGTTGACGACGCGACGCACCCCATGGGGGTGCGTCTTTGTTGCTGCCGGGCAAGCCGTCGGACGCCTCAGGCCAGCCAGCGAGGCCGGGCCTCCAGTGCCTGGCGCTGCTGCTCCAGCATGCGCAGGTGCCCGTCCCAGTAGCCGGCATCGGCCAGCCAGGGAAACGCCAAAGGAAAGGCCGGATCCTCCCAGCGATCCACCAGCCAGGCGCTGTGGCGCAGCAGGCGCAGGGTGCGCAGCGGCTCCACCAGGGCGAGCTCCCGGCGGTCGAAGTCGCGGTGCTGCTCGTAGCCTTCGGCCACTTCGGAGAGCTGCATCTGGCGCTCGCCCTCCTCCTGAGCGGTGAACAACATCCACAGGTCTTGGATGGCCGGGGCCATCAGGCAGTCGTCGAAGTCGACCAGTGCAAAGTGCTCGTCGCGGCCGAGGATGTTGCCGATATGGCAGTCGCCCTGCACCCGTATCGCCTGATCCGCGCTCCAGGCCTGGGGGGCCAGGCGGCGATGCAGGTTCGCGGTGATGCGCTCGTAGGCCTGTCGCTGGCGACGGCCCAGCCAGCGGCTGGCCAGCACCTTGTCGCGGGCCTCGAGCACCATGCCATCCAGGTCCAGGGTGCGACGATGAACGAAGCGCCCCTGCTCGCCCACCGCATGCACCGCGCCGATCAGCTCGCCCAGGGCGAACAGGTGGGCCGGGTTCTCCAGCTCCGGTGCCTGCCCCGGCAGGTGGGGAAAGAGCGTGAAGCGAAAGCCCTCGGCGCGGTGCAGGCTCTCACCCGCCGCGTCCCGCCAGGGCGCGGCCACGGCCACCTCGGCCGCGGCGAGCTCGGCCAGGAAGTCATGCTCCTCGCGAATCTGGGCATCCGTCCAGCGCTCGGGGCGGTAGAACTTCACCACCCAGCGGCGGCGCTCCTCGTCATGCACCAGAAAGACCCGATTCTCGTAGCTGTTGAGGGCAAAGGGCTCACCGGGCAACCAGAAGCCGAGCGACTCCACGGCCGCCACCACCCGGGCGGGCGAGAGCTGGGCGAAGGGATGAGGGGTGGTGTCCATGGGGGCTCCCGGGTCAACGAGGTCCACATGCTAACAGGGAAGCGTCCGCCTGTGTCGCAGGAGGCCTGACAGGCGCAGGTCTATCGCAGATGTAAGTAACGCTCGAAGCTGTTCCGGCGACAGGTCCCGAAGTGTCGGACCATCGAGGAGGCGCTGTGAACCCCTCCCTGGGCGCTACCGATGCCCTGCTGCGCTCTCGCGTCCCGCTCCGCTTGCAGGTCCGGTGCTGGCCATCCATGGCCAACCCGTTCGGAGCAGTGCTCCTCACCCCTGGCATAGGACCTCCCCTTCGACCTGTCCCCGGCGCCTCTCGCTTCGGGTAGCTGCGATTGCCCTGGTGTCAGGCGGCGACCCTGCCGGTCGTTAATGTCGCCCTGCCGGCGTCCGGGCCACCGCCCAGGCCTGCACCTCCTCGGCACCGGCCTGGCGACAGGCCACGGCCAGCGCGTCCAGCGTCGCCCCGGTGGTCATGACGTCATCCACCAGCGCCACCCGCCCTGGCAGGCCTGGCGGGAGGCGAAAGGCTCCGCGCAGGTTGCGGCGCCTCTCGCCACGGTCCAGGCCGCGCTGGGTCCGGGTGTCGCGGGTACGCTGTGCCAGCACCCGGGGGCAGCCCAGCAGTCGTCCGAGGCGTTCGGAGAGCCAGCGCGCCTGGTCGAAGCCCCGCTCGCGGGCTCGCCGGGGATGCAGGGGAACCGGTACCAGCGCCTCGGGCCAGCCTCGAGCCTCCGCTGGCAGCCCGACCGCCATCAGCTCCAGCAGCACCCGGCCGGCACGTGGCGAGGCATCGAACTTGAAGCGCTGCACCAGGCCGGCCACCTCGGCATCGTAGCGCAGCGGCACCCAGGCGCGGTCGAACCCTGGCGGACGACGCAGGCAGTGACCGCAGCGACGTCCCCGCGCGGCCACCGGTTGGGGCTCGGCGCAGCCGGGACAGGCACTCAGGTTCCAGGGCAGTTCCGAGAAGCAGGCCTCGCACCAGGGGCGCTCCCCCGGCAGGGGGGTCAGGCAGAAGACGCAGCGTCCGGGCAGGGCCCGTCCCAGCCAGCCGTCAACCTTGATTCTCCTGACGGTTGACATGACGGCCGCAGGCCTTAGGCTATCCGTCAACCTGGATATGACCGACAAGTTGACCATAAGCGAGCCCACCATGCCCCCTGCGTCCCACGAATCCCGCGCCGCTTCCCTGACCCTAGCCGCGCGGGGCGAAGTCCGCCACGACTGGACAGTCGAGGAGATCGAGGCGCTCTTCGCCCTGCCCTTCAACGACCTGCTGTTTCACGCCCAGCAGGTCCACCGTGCCCACTTCGATCCCAATGCCGTGCAGGTCTCCACCCTGCTCTCCATCAAGACCGGCGCCTGCCCCGAGGACTGCAAGTACTGCCCGCAGTCGGGGCACTACAACACCGGCCTGGGCAAGGAGAAGCTGCTGGAGGTCGAGAAAGTGGTCGAGCAGGCCCGGGCCGCCCGCGAGGCCGGCGCCAGCCGCTTCTGCATGGGCGCGGCCTGGAAAAGCCCCCGCGAGAAGGACCTCGACGTGGTGCTGGAGATGGTCCGCCGGGTCAAGGCGCTGGGCCTGGAGACCTGCATGACCCTGGGGATGGTCGACACCGACCAGGCCGGCCGCCTGGCCGAGGCGGGGCTCGACTACTACAACCACAACCTCGACACCTCGCCCGAGTACTACGGCGAGATCATCACCACCCGCACCTACGCCGACCGACTGGAGACCCTGGGTAACGTGCGCGAGGCCGGCATGAAGGTCTGCTCGGGGGGCATCCTCGGCATGGGCGAGGCGCCCCGCGACCGCGCCGCCCTGCTCCAGCAGCTGGCACGCCTCGAGCCGCACCCGGAGTCGGTGCCGATCAACATGCTGGTCAAGGTGCCCGGCACGCCGCTCGAGGAGGTGGAAGACCTCGACCCCATCGAGTTCATCCGCGCCATCGCCGTGGCCCGCATCCTGATGCCGGCGAGCCACGTGCGGCTCTCCGCCGGCCGCGAGCAGATGAATGAATCCACCCAGGCACTGGCCTTCCTGGCCGGGGCCAACTCGATCTTCTACGGCGACCAGCTGCTGACCACGTCCAACCCCCAGGCGGAACAGGACCGCGCGCTGTTCGCCAAGCTGGGGCTGCATCCGGAAGTGGTAGAAAAGAGCGCACGAGAGACCTGCACCGACGATGCCCGTCAGCAGGCCGAACTGGAGGCCGCGCTGGTTCGCCGTTCGGCGGCGGCGCTCGATGCGAGGGCCACCGAACTCGCCTACGACGCCGCCCAGGCCTGACCCGCCATGCCGGATGCCTGGAGCACACATCTCGCCGAGCAGGCCGCAAGGCAGCGCCACGCCGGGCGCTGGCGACAGCGCCGCACTCGGCGCTGGAGCGACGGCTGCCGTGACTTCGCCGGCAACGACTACCTGGGCCTGGCCCGCGACCCGCGCATTGCCGAGGCCCAGGCCGAGGGGGCCCGGCGCCTTGGCGCCGGCGCCCGGGCCTCGCACCTGGTCAGCGGCCACCTCGAGGTTCACGAGGCCCTGGAACAGCGCCTGGCCGCACTCACCGGCCGACCGGCGGCGCTGCTCTTCTCCACCGGTTACATGGCCAACCTCGGCACCCTGCAGGCGCTCTGTGACCCCGACACCCGGGTCTTCCAGGACCGCCTGAACCACGCCTCGCTGCTGGATGGCGCCAGGCTCGCCGGTGCCCGCTCGCGGCGCTTCCACCATAGTGATCTGGACGACCTCGAGCGGCTGCTCGCCCGCACCCCGAACGACGGGCGCCGGCTGGTGGTCAGCGACGGGGTATTCAGCATGGATGGCGATGTGGCCGATATCGCCGGACTCGCCGCGACCTGCTCTCGCCATGGGGCCTGGCTGATGGTCGACGACGCCCATGGCCTGGGCGTGCTGGGCGAGGCCGGCGATGGCTGCGTGGGCCGTGCCCATGGCGTCGACGAGGTGCCGGTGCTGGTCGGCACGCTCGGCAAGGCGCTGGGCTCCGCCGGCGCCTTCGTGGCCGGCAGCCAGGCGCTGGTCGAGCACCTGATCCAGTTCGCCCGCCCCTACGTCTATACCACCGCACAGCCGCCCGGGGTGGCCGCCGCCACCCTCGAGGCGCTGGCGCTGCTCGAGGCCGAGCCCGAACGGCGCACCCGCCTGGCGACCCTGATCAGGCGCTTCCGCCACGAGGCCACCCTGCTCGGACTACCGCTGGCCGCCTCCACCACGCCGATCCAGCCACTGGTGCTGGGGGACTGCCAGCGGGTCATGGAATGGGCGGCGCGGCTGGGCGAGCGCGGCATCCTGGTCGGCGCGATCCGCGAGCCCACGGTGCCCCGCGGCCAGGCACGGCTGCGCATCACCCTGAGCGCCGCCCATACCGATGCCGACCTGGAGGCCCTGCTCGAAGGGCTGGCGGGCTGTCAGGCCCGAGACACCGCCAGCCGACGGGAGCTCACCCCATGACGCCACTGGTGCTGCTCTCCGGCTGGGGCTGCGACGCGCGGCTCTGGCAGCTGCTGGCCGAGCACTGGCCGAGTGGCATGACGGCCACCACCCCGGACTGGCCCGGCTACGGGGCCCGTCCCCCGCTCTCGGACCCCGGCAGCCTGGCCGAGCTGGCCGATGCCATGGGCGACGACCTGTCGCCGAACGCCATCTGGGTGGGCTGGTCGCTGGGCGGGCTGCTCGCCGCCTCCCTGCTCGACCAATTACCCGCGCCCCGGGCCCTGGTGCTGCTCGGCATGGGGGAGCGCTTCTGCCATGACGAGGGCATCCCCCCGACGGAGCTGACCGCCTTCCGCCAGGCCTTCGCGCGTGCCCCGCAGGCGACCCACCGCCACTTCCTGTGCTGGCAACTCACCGGCGAGCCCGATCCACGCGCCGCCCACCGGCAATTGCGTGACTTGCTCGGCGATGACAGCGGCGCCGACCCCGCCACCCTGGCCGCGGGGCTGGACCAGCTCGCCGGGCTCGATAACGCTGGCCGCCTGGCCAGCGCGCCCTGCCCGGTATGGCGCGTCGCAGGGGAGCGGGACCCGCTGCTCGCCCCACGGCTTCGCGAGCGCGCCGATCATCGCCTGGCCGGTGCCGGCCACTGCCCGATGCTCAGCCAACCCACCTCGCTGGCCGCCTGCCTCGCCGGCATCGCCGGGGGGAGCGCGCCATGAGCGCCCTGCCGCTCGCCACGCCGGCCTCCAGCAGCGCCGCCCCGGCTGATGACTGGCGGACCCGTGTGGCCCGCGCCTTTTCCCGCGCGGCCCCACGCTATGCCGAGCGCGCCGTCGCCCAGCGGATCATGGCCGAGCCGCTGCTTTCCCGCCTGCCCGCGCGAGCCGAGAGGGTGCTCGACCTGGGCTGCGGGCCGGGCGAGATGGCCGCGAGCCTGGCCAGGCACTTCGGTCGCGGCTGCACGGTCAGCGGCCTGGACCTCGCCCCGGGCATGCTCGAGGTGGCCCGCCGGACCCACGGGGACACGGCCCGCTGGCTGTGCGGCGATGCCGCCGCCCTGCCGCTGGGGGATGCCAGCCAGGATCTGGTGGTCTCCAACCTGGCGATCCAGTGGTGCCCGGACCTCGACGCCGTGATGGCCGAGCTTCACCGCGTGCTGCGCCCGGGGGGCCGGGCACTGGTCAACACCCTGGCCCCCGGCACTCTGGCCGAGGTGGGCCGTGCCTGGTCGCGCCCCGACCAGCCTGCCGGCCTGCTCAGCTTTCGCGATGCCGCCCACCACCGGCAAGCCGCCCAGGGGGCGGGCTTTTGCCGCCTCGACTGCCGAGAGCGGGCGCTGCGCTTCCACTATCCCGATCTCGCCGCGGTGATGGCCTCCATCAAGGGCATCGGCGCCCAACCATCGCGACCCGGGGGCCGACTCACCCGCGCCGACGTGGCACGGGCGGCGCGCCGCTACGAGACGCAGCGCGAGCCCGAGGGGCTGCCCGTCACCTATCGCCTGCTGACCCTGGAGCTTCACGCCTGAGATGAGCGCCTTCTTCGTCACCGGTACCGACACCGACGCCGGCAAGACCTTGGTCACCAGCGGTCTGCTGACCCTGGCGCGCCGTCGCGGCCTGACCACCCTGGGACTCAAGCCCGTGGCCTCGGGCTGCGAGGCCACGCCCCAGGGCCTGCGCAATGCCGATGCCCTGGCCCTCCAGGCCCAGACCCGGCCTCCGCTGCCCTACGCGACGATCAACCCCTTCGCCTTCGCCCCGGCCATCGCCCCGCACCTGGCCGCCCGCCGAGCCGGCGTAAGGCTGGCCCTCGATGCCCTGGTCGACCATGCCCGCCCGCTGCTGGCCGAGCAGCGCGACCTGAGCCTGGTCGAGGGCGCCGGCGGCTGGCGAGTCCCCCTCAACGGCGACGAGGACCTCGCCGACCTGGCGGTACGGCTCGGGCTGCCGGTGATCCTGGTGGTGGGCCTCCGCCTGGGCTGCATCAGCCATGCTCGGCTCACCTGTGATGCGATCCGGGCAGACGGCCTGCGCCTGGCGGGCTGGGTCGGCAGCCTGGTGAACACCGCTTTCGCCGAGGACGACGCCCTCTACCGCGAGAACCTGACGACCCTCGCGGCCACGCTACCCGCCCCCTGCCTGGGCGTGGTGCCGCGGCTGGCGGCGGAGTCTCCCGCGGCCATGGCCGCGGCCGCCGCGGACCATCTGGAGCTGCCGGCAGCCAATTCTGGATAAAAATACAGCTTTGGCTAACTTTACCGTATCCGCCGGTAGAAGATGATGAATACATGGGACGCTCATCAAAGTACACGCGAGATAGACTTGCTCCTCTCGTGGCCAACGCACAATCCTGGGCCAAACTATTGATTTCGCTTGGCTTGAAACCTACTGGGGGCAATTACCGCCATATCCAGTCCATGGTTAGGCACCATGGCCTATCAACGGATCATTTTACTGGCAGGGGGTGGCGCACGGGCCAAACAAAGCACACCAATGAAATCATTCGAGCACAGTCGCAGCGTGCAGCCTATCTACCCGAAGATGTCTTCATCGTAAATTTTTCTGGGGCTTCTCAGGCGAAAGTGCTTCGACGATTGATGATCGAAGAAGGGTTTGAGTACCGCTGTGCGAACGGTCATCCCCCCTTCTGGATGGGATGTCCGCTCACTCTTCACATTGATCACATCAATGGAATCAATAACGACAATAGAAGGGAGAACTTGCGATTTCTATGCCCCAACTGTCATCAACAAACTAGGACGTGGGGCAAGAGCAAGAGCTTGAATGGTGCGTCGGGTGGGACTCGAACCCACACACCCGGAGGCACGAGGACCTAAACCTCGCGTGTCTACCAATTCCACCACCGACGCATTCGAGGTATGGCCACCTCAGCAGGAGCAATATCTTGCCAGCGAGCGCAAAAGACCGCAAGACCGATAAGCCCACAACGCTAGCAAATAGATATCCAAATCTTCAGTAAACCCGAATTCCACCAGCTAGCTTACAACGGGCAATTTTTCCACGAATCACCACAACAGGAATGGAGACTCTTGATGTCCTCATCCCCCGTCTGGCACCCCTATGCCCATCTCAAGACCCAGCGCCCGGCGCCCAAGGTGGTCGGCGGCGAGGGGCCGCGCTTCACCCTGGAAGGCGGCGAGACGCTGCTCGACGCCACCTGCTCCTGGTGGTGCATGATCCACGGCTACGCCCATCCGCGGCTGGTGGCGGCGATCCGCGAGCAGGCCGGCGAGCTGTGCCACGTGATGCTCGGTGGACTGACCCACGAACCCGCCGACCGCCTGGCCCGTGAGCTGGTGCGCATCACTCCCGAAGGGCTGAACCACGTCTTCTACTCGGACAGCGGCTCGGTGGGCATGGAAGTCGCGATGAAGATGGCCGTGCAGTACCACCAGCTGCGCGGCAATCCCGGCAAGCACCGCCTGCTCTCGCTGATGAAGGCCTACCATGGTGACACCGCCGGCTGCATGGCGGTCTGCGACCCCGAGGAGGGCATGCACTCGCTGTTCGCCGGCTACCTGCCCCGCCACCCTTTCGCCCCGGCACCCACCGCCCCCTTCGATGCCGAGCCCGAGGCGGTGTCGTCGGACCTCGACGCCCTGCGCGAGGTGCTCGAGCGCCACCACCACGAGATCGCCGCACTCCTGATGGAACCGCTGCTGCAGGCCGCCGGCGGCCTCAACATGACCTCGCCCCACTACCTGCGAGGCGCCCGTGCGCTGTGCGACGAGTTCGACGTGCTGCTGGTGTTCGACGAGGTCGCCACCGGCTTTGGCCGCACCGGACGGATGTTCGCCGCCGACCATGCCGACGTCACGCCCGATATCATGGTGCTCTCCAAGGGGCTCACCGGGGGGTATCTCGGCCATGCGGCGACACTCGCCACCGACCGGGTGCATGACGCCTTCGTGGGGGACTCCCCCGAGCACGCCTTTATGCACGGCCCCACCTTCATGGGCAACCCGCTGGCCTGCCGGGTGGCGCTGGAGAGCCTGGCGGTGTTCGAGGAGGAGGATTACCTCGGCAGGATCGCCGCGCTCAACCGTGTGCTGCGCGAGGCGCTGCTGGATGACGAGGTGCTGGCCGCGCACCCGGCGGTAGCGGACATTCGAGTGCTGGGGGCCACCGCGGTGATCGAGGCCCATGACACCTCTGACCTTGCCGGGGTGGCCGGCTGGGCCCGCGAGCAGGGGATCTGGCTGCGCCCCATCGGCCGCTGGCTCTACACCATGCCGGCCTACATCACCTCCGAGGCCGACCTGCGGCGCATCACCGACGTCATGAAGGGCTGGTTCCTGGCACGCTGATCACGCAGAAGGCTAGGAGCCTGTCGGGCTTGACCGATCGTAGCGAGAGATTCGGGTTTCGAGACAAGTTTATCGATCTGTTGAGGCGAATAGCACGCTATTTAACGAAGCAGATCGCATGAAGTTGGCCGAAAAACCGGATTTCGCAGTAGATTAGCGTTAAGTCCGACAGGCTCCTAAACCAGCCGGCGCGGGATGGCGAGATCCCAGTTGCGACTGCAGACACGCCGCTCGCCCTCGTAGGCATCCAGGGTGGCATGCAGCCGGAACTCCCCTGACGTCGAGGTCAGCACGGTACGGGTCACCGTGCTGACCTCCCAGTCATCCCGCTTCAAGGCGCGCTCCCAGAGGGTCGTGCCCTCCAGGGAGTCGACGTCGTCGTCCCGGGAGCGATAGGTCTCCACCGCGCGGGTCGCCACCTCGATGCCGCTATCCTCCAGGCGGATCCGGCCATTGTCGTTGATCACCTCGAGGGTCGAGACATCCTCGGCGAGGTCGCGATGCACGTACCAGTTATGGTGGCCGGGCTCGAGTCGCGTGGTGGCGATGGACGGGGCGGCCTCGGCCTCGGCGAACGGGGCCAGGCGGTCATCCTCGTCGCGCGGCGGCCGCACCGGCAGGTGCAGCGCGCTCTCCCTGTCGAAGACCGTCAGGCGCACGGGCTCGGGAGGCGCCCAGGCCAGCGGCCAGTAGGAGGTGGATAGCGAGAGCCTCAGTCGGTGGCCGCGGGGAAACACCTGGGCCACGTCGTTGAGCTGCACGCGTACCCGGTAGCGGCGCCCCGGCTCCAGGGGGGTCGGCGCCTCGTGGCTCTCGCGGTGGGTCAGGTTGAGCAGGCCATAGGTCACCCGGGTGGCCTTGTCGTCGGGCGCCACGTCGGAGAGGCGCACCGCCACCATGGCCACGGGCCGGTCGGCAGCCAGCTCCAGTTCCAGCTCCGGCGCCCCCATCATCTCCAGGGCCTCCTCGAGCGGTGGCGTGTCGAAGGTCATGGCGCCGCCGTCCTCCTCGCGCTGGTCATGGGCCAGGTCGGGGCCGGCGGCATAGGAACACCACTTGCCGGCGAACAGGCCGCAGGTCAGCGGCGACTGCACCGTGAGGGCACTCTCCTCCTCGCTGCGCGCTCCGTCCAGGGCCAACCGCCCCGGCGCCAGCGGCAGACGCCAGTGGTGGATATTGGGCGATGGCCAGCTGGGCTCCGCCACCCAGCGGCCCGGTCGGCAGCCGTAGCGAGTGGTCGGCGGCATGCTGTCCTGCATCCACACGCGGAGCACGGGATCCTGCTCCACGCCCCTGTCCACGCCCTTCAGCCACTGGTCCCACCAGCGCAGGCACTCCTGCAGGAAGCCGATGGCCGGGCCCGGTTCCCCCAGGTGGGGATACTTGTGGCTCCAGGGGCCGATCAGCCCCTTGCAGCGATCGGGCAGGTTCGCCACCAGCCGCTTGACCGCGTTGGAGTAGCCGTCCGCCCAGCCGCTGGCGGCCAGCACCGGCACCTGGACCCGAGAGAAGTCCTCGCAGATGGAACCGTGCTGCCAATAGGCGTCCCGGTACGGATGCGCAAGCCAGGTCGCGAGCCACAGGCCGCTGCCCTCGAGTCGCTGGTGCCAGATGTCGCGCCAGGCCTCGCCAACCACGCCGGGGTCCGGCGGCAGCGAGTTGTAGGCGAACATGGTGGAGGCCCAGGAGAGGTTGTCTCCCAGCAGGCAGCCCCCCATGTAGTGCACGTCGTCCGCGTAGCGGTCGTCCGTGGAGCAGACGCTGACCACCGCGCGCAGCTCGGGGGGCCGCCGGGCGGCCAGTTGCAGGCCGTTGAAGCCGCCCCAGGAGATGCCGATCATGCCGACCTTGCCGTCGCACCAGGGCTGGGCGGCGATCCAGCGCAGGATCGCCTCGCCGTCCACCAGCTCCTGCTCCAGGTACTCGTCGGTCAGCACGCCGCCGGAGTCGCCGCTGCCACGGATATCGACCCGCAGCGCGGCATAGCCGTACCCGGCAAAGTAGTGGTGGTGCATGACATCGCGCCGCGCGGAGCCATCGCGCAGCCGGTAGGGGATGTACTCGAGGATGGCCGGCACCGGGGCCTCTTCGGCGCCCTGGGGCAGCCAGAGCCGGGCACAGAGCTCGACCCCGTCGTCCATGGGAATCCAGACGGGATCATGGCACTCGACCGGGTGGGGAAAGTCGGTCACGACACGCATGGCGGCCTCCTTCAGGGACGGTGATGGCTCAAACCGGCGCCTGCGAGGCGAGCGGTTCGATCTCGAAGGGCAGCATCCGCCGGCACTGCTCGATCCGCTCCGTCAGCGCCTCGCGGGTCTCGGCCCCGGTGAACAACACGCCGAGCTCCCAGGAGAAGGAGTCCTGGTGCTTGAGATCCGAGAGGCGCATGCCCTCGTGCACGTTGAGATGCACCAGGGTGCCTGGGAATGCTGCCTCGACGCGGCGGATCTCCTCGTCCGACGGCACCCGGCGCACCCAGCCATCCTCGAAGACCCGCAGCATCTGCTTGGCGGCAACGGGATAGCGGCCCTCGCGGTGCGGCATGCGCGGCGGGATTCCCAGCGCCACGTCCACCATCACCTGGAAGTGCGGCGCCCCGTCGACCAGCTGGAAGATCGCCGCATGGGAGCGCGAGATGCGGGCATTGATCTCCAGCAGCCAGATGCGGTCGGCCTGCTCGTCGAGGAAGAACTCGATGTTGAACGGCGCGTCGTCGTAGCCGATCCGCGCCAGGAAGCGCCGGGTGGTCGCCAGCATCCTCTCCTGCATCGCATCGGGCAGCGAGGAGGGGTACTCGTAGCGCAGCAGCACGGAGGGGTGCGTGGCGTCGCGCAGGCTGTCGACGAGGCCCACCAGGTGGACCTCTCCGTTCTGGACGTAGCCCTCCAGGGTGCACTGGCGACCGGAGGAGATGATCGCCTCGGCGATGCAGTGATGCCCGGTGACCGCCGCCACCTCCGCGGGCAGCTCGGCCAGGGCAGTGATCTCGTCGAAGGGCCGGCCGAAGCGTCCGATCCCCCGACGGATCACCGGCAACACCTCACGCAGTTGGTCAGCATTCTCGATGCGAAAGCCAAGATGTGAGGAGTGGGCCTTCACCGGCTTGATCCAGAACGGGTAGTCGATCTCGACCGCCTCGACGGCGCGCTCGTCGAAGGGGTCGAGCGCCTGGAAGTCCGGCACGCACTCCGGCACGACCCGGGCCTGCTCCAGGCGGCTCCAGTACTTGTGCTCGCACTTGAGGAAGGCCTCAAGCGACGGCCCGGGCAAGCCCCGCTCCCGGCGCAGGACCGGCAGCAGCCCGCTGGTGGGGAAGTCCCAGTACCCCACGATGGCGTCTACCGGGCCGGGGAAGCGCTCGAGCTGGGCGAGGGCATCATCCACCAGTCGCGCGAAGGGATACTCCTCGGCGTGCACCACCTCGTCGAGCGACAGCAGCTCGTGGAAGGCATAGTCCTCGACGTGGCGCAGGTTCGGCAGCATCCGCTTGCTCAGCGCATCGTGGCCGATGATGAAGACATTCCAGCTCATGAGACCTCCTCCGACATGCCCACTACGGATGGCGCGGACAATGCCGGCATGTCCCAGCAACTCCCCACGTCCTTAAGGATGGCAGCTATCTGTCAGCCTGCCTTGATATTGGTCAATGTAGTCCCGACGAACTTCCGCACCCGACACGACGAGCCCTGTCGGCGCACGATGATGGTGCCGAGGATGGAGAAGCCGGTAGACTTCCCCGAAAAAGGGCAAGGGATTCGGAAATGAAGGGTTTGCGCACACTGGTGGCCATGTGGCTGGTCACCCTCGGCCTCGCCGCCCATGCCAACACCCCGGCGGTCGACGATGACAGCGATCTGCCGGCGTGGGCCGAGAAGCAGATCGGGCCCTTCCATGCGCGCCTCTCGCGCTGGGTGGAGAGCACCTCCCGCGGCATCGACGGCTTCTTCGGCACCACCGATGCGCTGACCGTGAATACCGACTCCTACCTGCGCCTCAGCCAGGAGTGGGACTGGCGCGAGGGCGAACCTTTCGACCAGGACCTGGGCGCCCGTTTCCGCCTCGACCTGCCCACCACCGAAGAGCGGCTGCGATTGATCATCGAGAGTGAGCCCGACGAGACCCGCGGCACCCTGGCGGAACGGGAGTCGGCACTGACCGATGACCGCGCTGACAGCCTCGGCGACCTGCTGGTGGGCCTGAACCGCCTCGGCGACAAGGACAAGTCCCGCCACTGGAACACCCGGGTCGGCGCCGGCATCAAGCTGCGCCTGCCGCTGGAACTCTACCTACGACTGACCAGCCAGCGGCTCTGGACCCTGCAGGACGGCCCCTGGCAGTTGCACAGCGACAATCGCCTCTCCTGGTTCAACGGCGACGGCTACTCCGCCCGCACCCGCTGGGACCTGGGCAGGCCGCTGGATGAGCAGCGCCACCTGCGCTTTCTCACCAACGCCCAGTGGCGCGAGGAGGTCGGCCACCTCGAGTTCAGCCAGGCGGTGGAACTCAACCGCCGCCTCAACCGCCGCAGCGTGCTGCGCACCTCCGGCGGCGTGATCGGTGAAAGTGGTTCCCGCCCCGTCATCGAGGACAGCTACCTCGAGGTGCGCTTTCGCCGTGACGTCCACAAGGGCTTCACCTTCCTGGACGTCGCCCCCTCGCTGCATTTCCCCCGGGAGGCCGACCGCGACCCGCGCTGGGCGCTGACCCTGCGCCTGGAGATGTACTTCCGCCGCCATATCGACCGCGTCACCCTGTAGCGCGAAGGATGCCCACATGACCCTGAGCAAGACCCGCACCAGCTTCTATCGCCGCCTCTACGTGGCCCATCTGGTGGCCAACGGCACCGCCAGCGTGCCGGCCATCACCGCCGCCACCGGAATGCCCCGGCGCACCGCCCAGGACACGCTGGGAGCGCTGGGCGAGCTGGACATCCTCTGCGAGTTCGAGCACCAGGCCGGCGAGCGCCACAACATCGGCGCCTACGTGATCCGCGACTGGGGCCCGATCGACCCGGTGTGGGTGGCGGCCCACGTCGAACGGCTACGCGTCGCCCTGGGCTATCCGCATCAACCGTGAGGGGAAGGGTGAAGGCTCGGGCTCGGTTGACGACCGGGATGGCCCGACGGCGTGCAACGCTGGTTATCCTGCTCCTGCTGGCCGGCTGCGGCGCGGGAGCCGTCCGCCAGTCGCCAGGGCCGGGCGGCGGCGAGGCGCGGCTGGCGGCGGGCCAGGTGATCGCCGAGGATGGCTACCGGCTGCCGTTACGCCACTGGCCTGCCGAGGGCGAACCGCAAGCCATCGTGCTCGGCATCCACGGCTTCAACGAACATGGCGGCACCTTCCAGGTCCTCGCCGAGGCCCTGGCACCCCGCGGCATCACCCTCTATGCCCATGACCAGCGCGGCTTCGGCACCACCGCCCAGCGGCGCCTCTGGCCCGGCCACGAGCGGCTGGCCGACGACGTCACCCTGCTCGCCGACCTGCTGAGCGAACGCCATCCCGAGACCCCGCTCTACCTGGTCGGCCACAGCATGGGCGGTG
This sequence comes from Halomonas sp. CKK8, assembly GCF_029625235.1. Taxonomy (NCBI): domain Bacteria; kingdom Pseudomonadati; phylum Pseudomonadota; class Gammaproteobacteria; order Oceanospirillales; family Halomonadaceae; genus Halomonas; species Halomonas sp. CKK8. The sequence goes on from NZ_CP121193.1 coordinate 2,486,100, forward strand.
CCGTGGCGATCCTCGCCCTGAACAGCGACACCCCGCCGCCGGTGGCGGGCAGCGTGCTGATCGCGCCGGCGGTGTGGGGCTTCGAGGCCATGCCCTGGTACCAGCGCCTGGGCCTGTGGCTCGGCGTGCGCCTCTTCCCTGCGCTGAGCTTCACCTCGAGCACGGTCCAGCACCTCGGCATCGAGCCCACCGACGACCCCGAGATGAAGCGCCAGCTGGCCGAGGATCCGCTCATCCTGCGCCGCGCGCGGGTCGATACCCTGCACGGCGTGAGCCTGGCCATGGACGCGAGCCTGGAGGCCGCCCGATGGCTGCCTGCCCCGGCACTGATCCTCTATGGCACCGAGGACCACATCATTCCACCGGAGGCGATCTGCGCCCTGCTCGCACGACTGCCCGAGAAGGAGGGCATTCGCCTGGCGCTCTACCCACAGGGCTACCATATGCTCACCCGCTACACGAAGCGCGAGCGGACCGAGGCGGACATTGCGGCCTGGCTCGCCGACCCCGCGGCTCCCCTGCCCTCCGGCCACGAGCGGACCCGAGACCAGGCGCGCGACACCCTCTGCGACTGAGCCGGGCGACGTCGGCTTCTGCGCCTGGCGTGCCCGAATGTGATTGACATCACTCGGGACAGGGCGGACCTTGGGTACATGAGCGAAGAGACTGACGAATCCGCCCACCACGACGACGACGGGTCGAGCGAGCGGGTGATGCAGCTTGATGCCGCCATCGCACGGCTCGCCGCCGCCAATGCCATTGCCGGAGTGTCTCCCGTCTTCGAGGTCATCGAGGCGGCACGCCCCCTGATGTTCAACGACCAAGGGCTCGAGGTCCTGTATGCGCGTGTGCCGGCGATCGAGGCCGCCGGGTTCTTCGGCGGCAGCGACTGGGACTACCCCCAGACACTGGTGCCATCCCTCGCCGTGCGTACCGTGCGTCATGGTGACCCGGTCGCCACCCTGGTCGAGAGTCTGAGCCAGATTCGCCTGCTGGCCGTCGCCAAGGGCGACTATTCCCACCCTTCCCTCTCGGCGGAGCATGCGCATCACTTTCTCGCCCAGGTGATGGCCATGAACCTCGATCTCGTGGTCGGCGACCTGCACGAGGGCGACCGGCTACGTCCGGACCGGCTCGGGTACGCCGTCCAGGCCCTGTATCGCTACCTGCTGCGGCACCTGGGGTACGAGAACCTGCTGGAGCATCTGGTGGCCGAGGTCTGGCGCATCCTGGCGCAACGCCCGGTCCAGGTGGAGGGCGTGAAACAGATGGTGACCCAGATCGCCACCTGCCTGCACGACCCAAATGCCATGGCCGGCGAGGTCGGGGACGACGCCCTGCAACTGATCAACGCCGTGTTCAGCCCCACCGAGGGCTGCCGCGAAGACCCCGGCTTCGAGACGTATGCCGAGCGACTGGCGAGCATGGACGACGCGGCCCTGCTGCAGGAGGCCATTGCCTTTGCCCAGGCCATGCACAGCACCGGCCTGGTCTCGCCCTACATGCCGGGGTTCATCCGTTACCTGCGCGGGCGCTGGAATGCACTGATCCCCACGGCACTGGGCCTGAGTTATACGGGAGCCGACGCCTTTCACTGCTACCCGGCGCTGATCCACACCCTGATCGATGAGGCCCTGTTTGCCGAGACCAGCCAGGCCGCCTACGGTCTTGCCATGATGCTCGAACGCGGCATCCTCTACTCGCCGCCGGTGGCACCGTCGCTATGGCGACAGCTGAGAATGACGCTGTGCGATGCCGCGGCAGAGAAGGTCACTGCTGTCTTCGGGGATCGTCGCTCGCCGGAATGCTTTCTGCTCGCCGACGTTCTCAATGTGCTCGGCCGCCCGCTGGGCGTGGGTCAGGGGAATTACCCCACCTGCCAGTCGACACGCGCCCTGTCCATGTGGGCCTTCAACACACCGGCCGACCTGCTCCGGGTCGTCGCCTGGGCGGCGCGAGATGACGAGATCGTGATGCGCTTCGAAGGTCACAGCATTTCCTCCCGCGACCTTGGCGCGGGCCTGGCCGCCGAGCCTCCCGTGGATGTGGACGCTGTCTCCCTGCTCACCGTGCCGCACCTCGATCGCATCTACTTCGAGATGGGTCGCCGCAGCGCCGGGCGCGGCGAGGATCCCCACAAGTGGGTCAATGCCGAATTCCATGGTGATCATGTGGGCCATGGCTTCCGCATCGCGGTCGATGTGTTTACCGGCGGCCTGAAGGACTTCGAGGGGTTTATCCGTGACTTCTATGCCGCCTATCACCCCTTCTACAACGGCAACATTCCGGTGATCAATCCGCAGCCGGCAGGCATTGCCGTGACCGACAGCGCCACGCGGTTCCTCGGCTGGCACGCGATCACGATCCAGCGCCTGGCGCTCGACCCCAGCCAGGTCATGCGGGTGTACTTCTTCAACCCCAACAACGACAGTGGGCAGGACTGGGGGCAGGACATCGTCACCTCGACCCAGGGCCATGGCGAACGCTTCGGTGAGGCCTCGCTACCGGTTGCCGAGTTCACCTCGCGACTCTACGTCTTTCACTACGACCCGCTCGAGAAGGGTGAGCCGGCCGATGTACCAGACGATGAAGTGTATCGGGCCATGGGTCTGGCCCGCGATAGCTGGGCGTCGGGGCGATAGCCCAACGATGCCTGGCACTTAAGCTCGACAAGAACGCAATAAATCGAGCGTCAATACCCTGCCACAGGCAGAAGGAGAGCAGCACATGTCGACCGTATCGGAAACCCCGGCCGCCAAGGACGTCTCAAGCTGGACCGACCCGACACTGGATTCGGTCAAGGGAACGGAAACCCCCAAGGACCCCAACAAGGGCTACATCGCGCTGCTGGGCTGGAGCGTCAATGCCATCAAGGCCGCGCAGAAGTTTGACCGCCGCTATGTGGTGGTGGCGCCGGACTGGGCCGCCGACTTCTGCGAAGCCAACAAGATTCCGTACATTCAATGGGATTTCGTGCGCCTGAACGACCGCTCCATGGAGATTGCGGAGCGGCTCAAGGAAGAAGGCGTGGATGTGGCCATTCCGCTGTTCGAGGAAACCGTCGAATGGTCGGGTGCGATCAACTCGGTGCTCATGGACAGCCCCCGCATGTACGGGCAGTCCATCCTGTTTCGCGACAAGGCACTGATGAAGCGCCGTGCCCAGCTGGGCGGCATTCGCGTGGGGATCTTCGAGGAAGCCCACGAGAAGGATGACATCATCCGCTTCATGAAGCGCGTCAACCAGACGCTGCTCAAGCTCGACGGTGACCCCGATGACCCGATTCACGTCAAGGCCTTCGACAAGGCCGGCTGTCTCGGGCACCGCATGATCCGCAAGATCGACGAGATCGACAGCATACCGGCGGAAGAGTATCCCTTGCTGATGGAAAGCCACCTCGATGGCTGGGAGTTTGCCGTCGAGGCCTGGATCCATGATGGCAAGATCAAGTTCCTCAACATCTCCGAGTACGTGACCCTGGGCTATTCGGTGTTCGTTCCGGCCACCCGGGAGCTCGAGAGCTGGCGCGATGCCATCACCAAGCAGATCGAGAAGTTGATCAAGACGTTCGACATCCGGTTCGGCCTGATCCATCCCGAGTACTTCGTGGCGGCGGACGGCGAGATGTACTTCGGCGAGGTCGCCTATCGCCCACCCGGCTTCAAGGCCTTCGAGCTCATCGAGCGCGCCTACGGCTTCAGCCCCTACCAGGCATCGATGCTGGTCTTCGACCCCAAGAGCACCAAGGAGGAGGTCGAGGCCTTCTTCCCCCGCGAGGTGGTCGATGCCAAGGGCTATGCGGGCTGCTTCGGCGTCTACCCGCGGCGGCGTGTCGTCAGCAAGCTGGAGATGCCCAAGGAGACCATCGAGCACCCCTACTTCGAGTCCCACGAGCTGGTGGCGCCCACCGAGGAGACGGTGCCGGACCGCTCGGCATTCGGCACGCACTGGGGCCTGGTGTTCTTCTTCGGTGACGACCCGATCAGGATGCGGGACCTGCTCAAGGCACAGGAGGAGCTGGACTTCTACGTCTGATAGCCCCTTGAAGCCGCCTCTTTTCGAGGCAGTAAATGAGCAAGGGCAGGGCCTGCGCCCTGCCTTTTTCATGCATGTCGATCCACGATCCGATCGCCTGACTAGCGTGCCATGTCGACCACCACGCGCCCACGCACCCGACCGGCGAGCAGCTCGCCCGCCGTGTCGATGGCCTCCTCCAGGCCGATCGTGCGGGTGATGGCGTCGAGCTGGTCGGGGGCCAGCAGCTCACCGAGCCGGCGCCAGGCCTCGACGCGATCTTCGTAGGGGCGCATCACGCTGTCGATCCCCGCCAGGGTCACACCTCTCAGGATGAAGGGGGCAACACTGCTCGGCAGGTCCATGCCCTGGGCCAGGCCGCAGGCCGCGACGGTACCGCCATAGCGGGTCCCGGCAAGGACGTTGGCCAGGGTGTGGCTGCCCACCGAGTCGATGGCCGCCGCCCAGCGCTCCTTCGCCAAGGGGCGACCCGGTTCGGAGAGCTCCGCCCGGTCGATCACCTCCTGGGCCCCTAGCCCCTTGAGGTAGTCGGCTTCCTCCAGGCGCCCGGTGGAGGCCAAGACCCGATAGCCTAGCCGCGCCAGGAGCGCGATGGCGTAGCTGCCGACGCCGCCGTTAGCGCCGGTCACCAGCACATCGCCCTGGTCCGGCGTGACGCCTTGTTTCTCGAGCGCCATCACCGAGAGCATGGCGGTATACCCAGCCGTGCCGATGGCCATGGATTGCCGGGCACTGAAGGCCGAGGGATGAGGGATCAGCCAGCGACTGTCCAGCCGGGCCTTCTCGGCCAGCCCACCCCAGTGCTTCTCGCCGACGCCCCAGCCGTTGAGCAGCACGGCGTCGCCGGGCCGGTAGGCGTCGGTCGACGAGCTCTCGACCGTGCCTGCCAGGTCGATCCCCGGCACCATGGGAAAGGCGCGCACCACCGGCCCCTTGCCGGTGATGGCCAGGGCGTCCTTGTAGTTGAGCGTGCTGCAGTCGACTCGCACCGTGACGTCACCCTCGGGGAGTCGCGACTCGTCGAGCTCCTCCAGCGACACGTGCTGGCCGTCGTCTTGCTTGTCGATCAGGATTGCCTTGAACATCGTGTACCTCGTTGATGTGTCCATTTATAGACCGATCGTCTACGTGAAAACATGAAAACACCCCGGCCTAGCGGGGCAGCCCTTCCATGTACGTCGTGATGAAGGTTTCCAGGGGATGGGCGCTCACCTCCAGCCGGGCGCGCATCACCGCCCCTTCCCAGCCGATCCAGAAGGCCTCGGCGAGCCTGTCGCAATCCGCCTGGCCACCGAGCTCACCGGCCACCTGGGCCTCGCGCAGGCATCGCGCCACCCGCTGCTGCCAGTCGGCGAGGGTCGCCCGCAGCCACTGCCGGTAACTTTCCGGCAGCCGACCGGCCTCCTGGCCAAGGTTGCCCACCAGGCAACCCCGGCGAAAGTGGTGACGTTCCATGCCGGCCCTGGCATCGGCGACGAAGGCCGCGAGGCGCTCCAGGGGCGGGCGTGAGCCGTCCCGCAGGTGCTGGTCGAGCTTGTTGGCAAAGTAGGCGCCGTAATGCTCCATGACGGCGCGCCCGAAGGCCTCCTTGCTGTCGAAATAGTAGTAGAAGGAGCCCTTGGGCACCCCCACGCGTCGCAGGATGCCGTCGATGCCGGATGCGGTGAAGCCCTGTTCGGTCAGCACCTCGAGTCCACTGCGGATCAGGGCCGCGCGGGTATCCGGGTCATCGCGGGAGACCCTGGGGGGTCGCCCACGGCGTGGCTTGGGAGAAGCGGTCGTCTGCGTCATGCCTTAAATATAGACCGCTCGTCTATAAATTCAAGTCCATCAAGGATCAGCCCCCTGCGCGGCACCCATCCGAGCGCCACCGGCCGGGCCCTTCCCGCCAGCCTCACCCGTTGCGCCACATTGACAGGCGCCGCTGGCCACGCCTACTATCGATAATTATTCTCATCAGCAGGCTGTTGCCGGGTTGGCCGACATGAATCCCGAACGTCCCAGGATCACCACCACCGTCGTCTTCCTGCAGGTCTCCTTCCAGGCCATCAAGCACTCCATGGCCGGCAAGGCGAGCGACGGCCTGCCCTGCTGGCTCGACGGCCGGATGCTGCGGATGCTGTGTCGCGATCTCAGAGCCTGTCGCAACGAGGCCGTGGCCCATGAGGAGGCCCATCGCGCCCTGGAGGCCGCCTGTACCCAGTGCGAGGAGTTGCTCGGCCACTGCCCGGGCGGGCTGGACAGCACCCTCTGCCATCGTCATCTGGATGCCATCCTCGTCGGCCTGCAGCACGCTCTGGTGTCGCTGGCTCCCCCGCCTGCCAGCGCCCCGACCGGCCTCTGGCGCAGCGCCACCCGCCACCTCCGCGAGGGCTGGCGCCGCCTCTACTGATTCCGGCGAGAAGCGTTTCTCGCTGCCCTCGTTCCGCTCCCGCCCGCCGAAATTGGCTCGTGCCCTCGGCTCAGGCCGCCTGTTACCTCGGTATCACGGCAAAATCAGCCGGTCGCGGCTCGCCTCGACGCTATAGTTTGGGGGATGGTCCAAGCCGATTCGCGCCCCTGCGGCGAGCATTGGGGCGCATGTCGTGTCATACGCCTGCAGGCGCATGACACAACGTTTCCTGGAGGAAAAACCCATGCACGGCATCCTGTGGGGTGGCGTCATCGCCGCGGGGCTGGCCTCGGCCGGCCTGCCCGCCGGCAGTGCCCAGGCCGATGACGTCGAGGCGCTGGTCGCGTCGATCAAGGCGGCCACGGTACGCTTCGAGGATGTGAACGCAGCCCTCGCGGAGGGGTATGTGCCGGACCCTTCCGGCGAGTGCGTGAGTGCCGCGGCCCATGGCCTGCCTGCCGAGCTGGGCGGCATGGGCATCCACTACCTGCGCCCGGACCTGCTCGGCCTCACGGTCACCGCTCCCCGGGTCGACGGCACCGGTACCCACACCGACTTCATGAACCCCGCCATCCTGCTCTACGAGCCCCAGGCGGATGGCTCTCTGGTGCTGGTCGGGGTCGAGAATCTGGTGTTCCGCAAGGCCTGGGAGGCCGCGGGCCATGGCGCACCTCCGACCCTCGCGGGTCGCCGCTGGGACTACATGGTCGACGACCCGGATACCCCTGCCGAGGAAGCCCACCACTTCGAGCCGCACTACGACCAGCACGTCTGGTTCCGCGACAACCCCAACGGCAACCTCGAGCCCTTCAACCCGTCGGTGACCTGCAACTCCTGGAACGCTTGAGGATGCGAGGGAGCCCCAACAGAGGACCGCCCCCTTTCCCCGGCCACAGCTGACGCGGCGCGCCGCCCGCACCGGGTCAGCTTGCCAGACCTGGTGCCCATGGGGTTAACCGCTACTCTCCCGCCACGACCCGATAGCCCAGCGCCTCGAGGCAGCGTCGCTGCGATAACGTCAGTGCCATCGACAGGTCATCGGTATCCTCCAGGTCACCGGCCAGCACTGCCACGCCTGCCTCGTCATGGGCATGCAGCAGGCACTCGTCGCATCGCCGGCATCCCCAGGCATCAACGCCGCGGCCATCCGGCGCGATGTCGAGTTCATCGGCTCCCCCGCCGACCTGGATGGCCTCCAGCGGCCAGAAGGTGACGGGCTCGTCTCCCGTACCTTGCCCGCGGCCAAGGGGTGAGCCGCACACAAGCAGCGTTACGGTGCCGCAGCGACACGCGATTTGCCCGTAGGGTCCGTTGCTCATGGCGAGCTCCCTGTCGATGGAGGGTGAGGATGACTGAGGCATCCAGACTAACGGTCAACGTCGACCACGCCTATGGCAGGGGGACGCCTCTGACATTACATTTCTCCTGACGAGCCTGGTCAGTTTCGGGGTGCCTACGGCAACCTCGAGCCCTTCAGCCGTCGATGAACTGCCGGCATCACAAGGCGTGAGGTGGTGCGCCCCCCGGCCGCTCGCCTTGCAGCGCTTGCCGGCTTCCGAGGACGTTCCGGCAGCACGCCGGCCGGGCCCTGGGAGATGCTGCGATGACGAGCCCCTACTGGCTGCTGCCGGCCTTCCTGCTGCTCTCGTACCAGGTGCAACTGACCGACACCCTGGGCTTCCATGCCGCCCTCGCCTGCGTACCCTTGGCGGTGTTCGCCGGTGACCGCCATGGCTGGCGAGGCGTCGGCATGGTCGTGGTCGGCGGGCTGCTGCTCCCCTTCGGCCTCTTCACGCCCCTCGGCGGCTTTCCCGCCCGCCTGGACATCTTCCTGGCCTCGGTTTCCGCGGCCACGCTGATGGCGATTCGGTGGCCGATGCCGCCGCTCGCTCGCCGCTTTCGTTCGAGTTTCGGCTTCCTCGCCGCTCTCGCCCTGCTGCCGGTTCACGTGTTGGTCGCCAGGGAAGGTCTCGACAGCGGGTTCGATGTCGTGGTCATCGTCAGCCTGCTCCCGCTGCTCCATTTCCTGCTGTTCCTGCTGGGATGGGCACGGGCCCCGCCCCTCGCGGTGCTCGGGCCCCTGGCCCTGGCCACCGCCGCCGGGATCGGCCTGGCGATGATCGAGAGTCCCTCGCGGCTCCACTATGCGCTCGATACGCCCGCGGACTTCCTGACCGGCCTGGCCTTCTTCCATGCTGGGCGATACGCGCACGACCTCGTCATCGAGCGGGCTTCCGATAACCTCGGCCCACGCTGGCCGTTGACGACCATCGCGCTCCTGCTGCTGCTGTGGGGCGGGTATCCGCTCTGGCAGACCCTCGTCATGTTTACAGGAGAGCACGCTGCCCTGGTCGAGCAGTTCGCTCCCCTGGGCAGCGCCCTGGCCCTGCCCCTGGCGGCCCTGCTGGCAGGATGGCGCTACAGCTGGCGCGGGGTGGTTGGCATCGTGGCCATCGCCGCCGTCGTGGAAGCCTCAGGTGTGATCCTTCACTGGGGTGGTGCCAACCTCGGCATCCTGCTGGTTGCCGCCGCCTTCGGCGCGCTGCGCGACCACCGGGAAGGCACACGCACCCCATGGCCTTCCGCAAGCGGACTGGGCCTTGCCCTGGTCGGTGCGGTGAGCCTGCCGCTGATCCTGGGGCTGCAGTTCGACAAGGGGCGTGACCTGCTGGTCCTGGCCCTGGGCGTGGTGGCCCTCCTCGTCCTCCCTGCCTTCCTCGGGTTGGCCTTGCGCCGTGCCGGCCTGTGGCTCGGTGAAGAGGCCAGGCGCGGGTGGCGGGCCATGGCGGGGCTCGTCCTGCTGCTGCTCGGGCTGCTCTCCCACCTCCAGGAGGCCCTGGTGGCCATCAGTGCGCTCATTGCGGCCCTCTGGTTCGGCGTGCTGGGCCTTGGGGAGGGAGCGTCGGGCTGGCGGTCGGGCGAGACCCTCATGATGGGCATCGGCTTGCTGTTCTATTTCGCCGTGCTGTTGACGGCCGTGGTCGGCATGCTGAACCACCTGCCCGCGGTGATCGCAAGCGCCAGAGAACTTATCCGCTGGCTGAGAGGCTGGCGGCAGCCGGAGCACCCGACGACGACGGAAGGGACGGGGGAAACGGTCGAGACCCAATCCGGCGCCGCGGTATGGCTTACGCGCCTGGCCAGGGGGGTCGGCTGGCTACGCAATGCCCTGATCCTGATTGCCGTTGTGATCATCCTGCTTTTGCTGATGGAACATTTCTGGTAACCGACGACGCCGTGACAGGCGGATTCGGCCAGAAGCGGACGATTGATCAAAGCTAATATAACGCTTGAGCTATCGGGCGTCGTAAGGACGTGTCGACTTAAAGAGCAATTAAGAAAATCACTCCTCCCCGAGCAGCTCACCTTCTTCATTCAGTACATGCAGGAAAACAGCAAGGTTGCCAAGCCCCCTCTGTTGTCAGGATTGATGTCGTGTGTCCGTGAAATCCTGAAGCATGGGAAGGGGAGTCAAATTCCACGGTTAATCGAAGGGTTGGGGCCAGTCCTACGTGGACGAGCCAGCTACTTCATTCTGGTCGATGCTGCCTTCTGGAAGATTGCGTGATAAGGCGACAGTAGAAGTGTCCCAGAACCCGGCGTCGGAAATGACAGGTGCTGATTTCAGATGTCAATCTTTCCCGGTGGTGTAAGAGGACGGGGGAGGCAACTCCCCCTCCTACTCGGTGCGTGATCGAGCAGTTTAGAACTTGAACAATGCACCGATGGAAAACAGATCAATGTCATTGTCAATATCATACCACTCCCACTCACCGACAATACCGAGCTGGTCAGTGAACATATATTGACCGCCGAGGCCATACATGAGGTCGGTGCCATCGTCGTTCATGCCGGAAGCAGCACCGCCCCCTTTAACATCCCACATAATCATGCCGAACTTGCCGAACACGCCGAACTGCTCGTTGAGCGGCAGAATGCCTTTCGCAGCGAGCGTCCAGCCGTCCGTTTCGGCGCTGACTGCCGAACCGTCTTCGGATCCACTGATCTCACCAAAATCTACCCAGGCGGCCTCGAAGGCGATATTCGAATTCATCTCCCAACCGCCGAAGATCTTCCAGCTGGTATCCTTATCGTTGCAATTGGTGACACCATCACACGCATCGATGGTCGCCTGCCCGATGCCCGCTCCACCATAGAAGCCATTCTCTGCGAGGGCATCGCCCGTCAGACCCAGCATCAACAAAATGGCACCAATGATTTTCATTTTGTTCATGACCTGCTCCTAGTAGCAACCCCGCAAGAATCATCCGGACAAACCTTTTATACCTGCTGTGTAACAGTATAGTGTAATTCGACTGACCTAACCCTCTACCTGAATCCGTGAGGCCGGCCCCCTGGAATGCATCTAACCCACTGACCTGCATGGCAATATGGCGGATATCGCCATTCATCCAGACAGTACTATGCCGAATGTCAAATTCCGCGCCAGTCGCCGCACCCTCACCAGCGATGCCGGCCTGTCGATCATTGGGCCGTGCTTTGAGATCACCGGCGTCGACAGCATCGATAGCCGCTTCCCCACCACGCTGGGCATGCGCACCAGCGACGTGGTCAAGAGCTACCTGGGTCTGCTGTGTCTGAGCATGAGCGACTATGACGCCATCGAAAACTTCCGCCGCGACAAGCCCTTCCAGCAGCTGCTGACCCTGCAAAAGGTGCCGAGCACGGCGACGCTGCGACAGCGGCTGGAGAAACTTGCCGCCAACGACCTGCAGGCACGCACCGCCATCTGGTCCACGACCCTGCTGTCACTGGTCGAGGCACCGATCACTGCCGAGACGACACACATCTGCCTGGACATCGACACCTTCGTCATGGACAACAGCAACTCGAAGAAGGAAGGCGTCTCGCGGACCTACCAGAAGGTCGACAGCCCCACCCCGATCGCCGCGTATCTGGACAACGAAGGGTGGTGCCTGGGCCTGGAGCTGCGTCTCGGCAAGCAGCACACCATGAAGGAGAGTAACGCCTTCCTGGAGCGGGCACTGCCTCGCGCCAAAGGCCTGACCGAGCAACCGATCCTGCAGCGACTTCGACAGCCAGGCGCACCTGGTGCTTCTGGAACAGCAGCGGCTGGCCTTTGTCGGCATGTCAGTTTTGGGTCGAAAGCCGCTATAGAAAAACCGGCATTCCTTCGGTGAGTCGCGCTGCCTTGTCGCTTCCCCGCTCCCTGGAGCAGCCCTGTTACCGAGCTGTTTCCGTTTGTAATGGCCCCAGCCCAGCTCAGTCGGCTTCGGGTGCCAACAGCAAGGGCTCTGCGCCTGCCCGATGAAATCTTCGTGCCTCGCCCCTATGCTGGAAGGCAACCCAACCCCAGGGAGGCCATACGATGATCACCGAGACAGACCGACAACACCTTGAGCGCTGCGTGGAACTGGCGGAAGAGGCGCTGGAGGCCGGTGACGAGCCGTTCGGCTCGGTGCTGGTGAGTGGCGATGGCGCGGTGCTGGTGGAGGACCACAACCATGTGGCCGGCGGGGATGCCACCCAGCATCCCGAATTCTTCCTGGCCCGCTGGGCCGCGGAGAACCTGACGCCCGAGGAGCGCGGGCGGGCCACCGTCTACACTTCCGGTGAGCACTGCCCCATGTGTGCGGCGGCCCACGGCTGGGTGGGGCTGGGGCGAATCGTCTATGCCAGCTCGTCCGAGCAGCTGGTGGACTGGCTGCAGGAGCTGGGCGTCGCCCCGCCCCGGGTGCGCCCACTGCCGATTCGGGAGGTGGTGCCGGACGCGGTGGTCGAGGGCCCGGTACCGGAATTCGCCGACCGCATCCGCGACCTGCATCGCCGTCTGCACGGTGCCTGACACCGCTATTCGCTGCGCCGGCCGAGGATCCGGTAGGCGCGGGGCATCCTGTCGTCATCATCGGCCCGGGTCGCCTGAGCCTCGATCTGGCCCTTCAGGGTAGCGGCACCGGCGGAGGCCGAGGCTTCGAGGGAGGCCCGCAAGGCCCTTCGGGTCTCGCCGATGGCCTCGATCAGCTGGGTCTGCTTCGCCGGCCGATGGAGCGCTTCCTGCACCTTGAGCATCGCGTATTCGCTTCCCGCCATGCCGGCCAGGCTCACGGCCGCAGCCACCGTGCCCGCGACAAGTGCTCCCGGGCCGGCAGGGGCAGCAACCGCCGAGGCGGCGCCACCCGCGACCAGTGAACGCATGCCACCCGCCCCGAGGCGTGACACCAGGCTGCGCAGGGCCAGGCGGCTGCCCTGTGCGGCGGCGGTCGCGCCGAAGCGCCGGGCCAGGGCACGCCCCGCCAGCAGGCTGGCACTGCTGCCCCCCACCGCAGCGATGCTCCAGCGTGCCGTATCCAGGCCATCCCGCAGGGCCCCCTGCAGGACACCGTCCAGGTCGAGTTCATGGACGCGGCGCGCTCCCTCACGTTCCGGCCTCACCTGTCGCAGGGCGTAGCGCGCCTGAAGTGTGGCCAGCATCTGGTCGGCCAGGGCCTGCTGTTCGCTGACCAGGCGACGGGGATAGGCCGCCTGGAGGTCCGCCATGGCGGACTCGAGCCCGCTCCTCTCGACCAGCCGCCTGTGGAGCTGCTCGTCCAGCCAGGCATCGAGGTCACCAATGAGCGCCACGCCGAGTCGCGTGTAGCTGCCAACGGGCGAGTAGTACCAGTCCAGGTAGTCCGGCACCGCCGACTCGAGGGGGGCAAAGGCGCTGTCTAGCCGCTCGTCCAGCCAGGGGCGCATTCGTGCCTGGAGTCTCTCTTCCGTCTCCATGGCCAGGGCCGTGAGTTCCCGAGAGAATTCGGCGTGGGTCTCGGCATCCAGGGTCAGGGACTCGCCGGCCACGATCACCCGGTAAAGCGGCGCCTGGCTCTGCGACGCCAGCCAGCCGTGGCCAAGCTCTAACAGCAGCAGCAGTGCCATGACCACCAGGAGCGACGGCCACCAGCTGCGCCAGGCGCGCAGCACAATGGCCAGTCGATCGATCGACGATCGGACGACATGCGTCATGACGGGTCTTCCTCTCGGCCGGTGCAGGCGGCCTCGCGGTGCGGCCGAGGCCCTCCCCGACGCAGCGCCTCGGCGCCGACCAGCAGGCGCACATAGGCCCAGGCGAAGGTGCTCTGGATGAGCAGCAACAGCAGCCAGCCCAGCATCGCCACGGGGGTGGCGAGCCGGAACCGCTCCACGGCATTCTGCATGCTCCAGTGCTGGGTGATCTCGGCTACGGTGGCCAGTCGCTCGAAGAACCCCAGCACGGCGCCCCCCGAGGAATCCGGGAAATGACGCGCGATGGCCTCCTCCCAGCCGAGCCCGACCAGCCACGGCTGGGGCAGCCAGAGGGCGGCCACCACCAGCAGCAGGGTCAGCAGGGCGGCGGCCGGCACGACCACCAGGCGACGGGTCACCGCCGACAGGTGCTCGGTGATGACATGGCGGGCCAGGCGTCGACGCAGCAGGTGCTGCGCCACCACCAGCCCCGGCACCCCGGCCAGCATCAGCGGCCAGAGGACCGGCGCCAGCAGCCGCAGCTTGACCAGCAGCACCAGCGCCAGCAGCGCGCCCATGAGCTGGTGGCGCACCACCATCATCGCCCCACCGCGCAGCCAGCCGTGCCAGGGCGAGTCATCGCGCAGGTACTGCTCCAGCCAGGCACGGCGCCGCAGCCGGGCAGCCTCCAGGCTGCCGGCCACGATCAGCTGGGTGGCCAGCACCCAGACCGGCAGGAACAGCACGCCGGCAAGCGCCCCGCCCGACAGCGACCAGACCAGCAGCACCAGCACCGTCAGGATCAGGTGGGCATGGCGCCAGAGCGGCGCGACTCGCTGCCAGCGCCCGGCCATCAGGCGAGCGGCGAGAGGGCCTGTTCGACGAATGCCTGGCAGCGCAGCCTCGCCGGCCGCTCCTGCAGCCCTTCCCAGTAGGCCTCGAACTCGGGCCGGCGGGGAATGGTGCCGAAGTGCATGCCCCAGCCGAGGTGCGAGCCGACATAGACATCGGCCGCGCTGAAGGCCGTGCCGGCGATATGACGCCTTCCCTCGAGGGCGCCCGCCAAGGTCTCGATGACCGACCAGTAGTCGCCGCAGCCGAGCTGCCTCTGCTGCTCCGCCGTAGGCTGAACACCGAGATTGTTCAGCGAGAGGGCGGATTCCAGGGGCCCGGCTGCGAAGAACAGCCAGCGGTAGTAGTCGCCCCGGGCGGCGGGCGGCGGCGCCAGGCCTGCCTCCGGGAAGGCATCGGCGAGGTAGGCACAGATGGCGGCGGCCTCGGTGACCACCACGTCCCCGTGGCGGATCGCCGGCACCTTGCCCATTGGATTGAGGGCCAGGTAGTCCGGCGACTTCATGGCGGCACCGTACTCGAGGGTCACCGTGCGATAGGGCACGCCAAGCTCCTCGAGCATCCAGTGGACGATCCCGCCCCGGGAGAGCGGGTTGGTGTAGAAGGTGAGCTCGGCCGGCTCACGCGGGGAGGGTTCGGCCAGTGCCGCGGGCGGCAGCACGACCTCGGGCGGCAGCACATAGCCCTGGCCGGGCGCATTGACCACCTCGACCCCCACCGCCCGCAGCGCGGCAACATCCTGGTAGAGGGTGCGCAGCGTGATCCCCAGCCGCTCGGCAAGCTCGGGCCCGCCAAGCGGGCCGTTGTGGTGGCGCAGTTCCCGGATCAGGTCTTGCAGGCGCGTCGTTCGTGACATGGACGATTCCTCGTGCGCGTGGCAGTGACTCGACGCCCCGAGGCGGCGAGGCGATCATCATGCCTCCGACACGGCGGCGGTACCAGTCACACGGCCAGGGGTCGACATGCCACCGAGCCGGGCCGGCTCAGAGTCCCTGGGCACCCCGGCGCAGCCAGTCATGCACGAAGGCAAGCTTCTGGCGTGCGGCATCCGAGAGCACGAAGGGGTAGAGATCGGAGAGCCCCATGGAGCGATTGACGTGGTTGACACCCGCCACCAGGCTGGCCGCAACATGGATCAGGCGGTCGGCGTCGGGTTCCATGTAAGGGTCCCAGCCGGGGCTCGGCAGCTCCGGCGAGGAGAGACCCGTCGCGACGAAGCTGTCGGTGATGTCCGTCAGGTGCAGCAGGTGGGCGGCGGTCTCGGCCCAGTCCTCGTGGGGATGCGCGGATGCGTAGGTCGTCAGGAAGCGTAGCCTCCAGTCGGGCGGCGGGCCGTCATGGAAGTACCGCTGGAGCGCGGCGGGGTAATCCGCGCGCTCGTCGCCGAACATGGCCCGGAAGGCGTCGAGGAAGTCCTCGCGCAGGCTGAGGCGCCACCAGAGCATGTGCGAGATCTCGTGGCGCATGTGGCCGATCATGGTGCGATAGGGCTCCTCGAGCGCTTCCCGACGGGTGGTACGCAGAACCGGGTCCGCCTCCGCCACGCTGATCGTCACCACGCCCCCGACATGGCCCATGGGCACCGGGGTATGGCCCTCCGCCAGCATGTGAAACACCGGACGAGCGCCCGGATCCTCGGGGCGGAACCAGTGCCAGCGCCCCAGGTTGTCGAGCACCCAGCGCTTGGCGGCCTCAGTCTTTGCCCAGTTGGGCATGGCAGCGGGGATAGAAGGATCCGGCGCCAGCGCGGTCATGGCGCAGGATCGACAGAAGGCCCCCTGCTCGGGAGCGATCCAGTTGCAGCCGATGACGTCGCGATTCACGCAGAACGGCGGCATGGGCAGGAAGGCCCTGGCCTGGGGGTCATAGGCGACGGGCGTTCCCTCGGCGGTGGCGAGGTTATCGAACCAGAGGGACCCGGCACCGACCGGGTTGGCAAAGACACGCATGAGGCAATCACTCCGCAGTTACCGCAAGGCAGAAGGCCCGACGCTCTACGCTGCATCCTGCTCTTTTCATTTCCGCTTATCAATTGCCCGACTAGGCTCGATAAGGGTTGGCGTCACCTCAAATCAAATCGTTGCTGTCAACAGTATTTGCTTAAGCAGGCACTACCGTGGCGTGATGCGGAAGATTGGGCGCGAACGGCTCACGCCGGTCACACAAGGGCAGAAATGCATGCGGCGGGCCAAAGCCCGCCGCAAGGTCAACCAACTCGCCTATTTCCAGGAGGGGCCGCTCATGGCATCCGGCAGCCACATGGCCAGGGCCGGGAAAGCCAGGACCAGCGCCAGCACCACCAGCTGGGCGAGGATGAAGGGGACCACGCCGGCATACATGTGCCGCAGCGTCACCTCGGGGGGCGTGATAGCTCTCAGGTAGAAGATGGCCGGCGCCAGGGGTGGCGTCAGGTAGCTGGTCTGAAGCACCACCAGGAACGCCACACAGAACCAGATCTCGTCGAATCCCAGCGCCCGGACGATGGGCATCGCCACCGGGATGATGATCAGCACCACCGAAATCAGATCAAGAATGAAGCCGGCGATGAAGGCGATCAGCAGGATCAGCGCCAGGATCATCCAGGGTTCGAGCCCGGTCCCCATCAACAGCGACTGTACGGTGGCCATGCCACCGGCGGCGAAGAACACCCCGGCGAACATGCTGCCGCCCATCACGATCAACAGGATCATGGCGGAGATGTTCATGGTGCGTATCGCCGCCTGCCAGAGCACCGTCAGGGTGAGGTTGCGATAGGCCATCGCCAGCACGACGGCCCCCAGGGCACCGCAGGCCGCCGCCTCCGTCGGTGTGGCCACCCCCATCAGGATGGTGCCCAGCACCACGAAGATCAGCGCCATGGTGGGCAGCAGGGCCACGAGCGTGATGCGCAGCTTCTCGAACAGCGCCACCTCTTCGCTCTCCTTGATCCGCGGCGCCATCTCCGGCTTCAGGTAGGCCACCCCGATGATGTAGAGCAGGAAGAAGAGCGCCATCAGGAAGCCCGGAAGCAGCAGCCCGCTGAACAGCGAGCCCACCGATACCCCTGCCACCGGGCCCAGTACCACCACTGTTATGGAGGGCGGGATGGCCGTGCCGAGCGACCCGCTCGCGCAGATGGTGCCGGAGAGCAGCCGCTTGTCGTAGTGGTGCTTTAGCATGACCGGCACGGCCAGCATGCCGATCACCGCCTCGGTGGCGCCCACCACGCCGCTGGAGGCGGCAAACAGGGTGCCCATGATGATCGCGCCGACACCCAGTCCGCCGGGCAGGCGTGTGGTCCAGAGATGGATGGCGCCGAACAGGCGCTCGGCGATGCCGGAACGCTCCAGCACCGCGCCCATGAAGATGAACAACGGTACCGCCGCCAGGATGGAGTTGGAGGCCGTGTCCTCGATCTTGGTGAGAAGCTGATAGGCCGCGGCGTCACCGAACTGCATGATGCCAAAGATCGTGGCCACCACGATCATGGAGAAGGCGATCGGAAAGCCGGCGATGATGAAGGCCATCAGCGCCGGGAACATCAGCAGCGCCAGGTAATCACTCATGCCTTGCCCTCCCCGTCCACTGGCCGCCCCATCAGGATGGCGAGGGACTTCAGCAGCTCGGCCAGCACCTGCAGCGCCAGCAGCAGGAAGCCGACGAACCAGACGGTAAACACCGGCCAGATCACCGGATTCCAGGCCGAACGCCCTGAGCGCTCGTTGGACTCGAAGGCGGCCAGGGCATACTTCGACAGCTCCCATACCAGCCACACCAGGATCGGCAGGAAGAGCACATAGCCCACCAGCCGCACCAGCGCATTGCTGCGCTGCCCCAGCTGCAGGCTGAGGATATCCACGCTGACGTGCTGGCCAACGCGCAGTGCGTTCGCCATTCCCAGCATGAAGATGGCCCCCATCACCATGTAGCTGATCTCGAAGGCCCACAGGGTCGGTTGACCCAGCACATAGCGGCTGAACACCTCGTAGACCAGGGCGCCGATCAGGGGAAAGATCAGCACCGCACCGACCCAGCCGGCTCGGCGAGTCAGGCTCTCGATTAGGTTGATGACTCTCATGTCATTGATTCCCGTTGACCTTACCCAGACAGCAGAAGAGAGGCCAGGCGGCCTCTCTTCCCTTGTTGCCAGCCGGTCGTGGCTCAGTTGTTGGCGCCGCCGATGGGCAGGCGATACTCGGGCCAGCGGTTCATGGCCTCCTTGAAGCTGCGCTGGGACTCCAGCACGCGGGCGAACCACTCGTTCTCCTCGGCGTACTCGTTCTCCCAGGCCTCCGTCTCGTCATAGATGGCCTGGATGAAGGAGTCGTCGAGCTGGACCATCTCGTTGGGCCCGTCGATCAGCTCCTGGTAGGCATCCAGGTCGGCGAAGGAGCTGGCCAGCCAGGAGTCGTAGACGCTCAGCTTGCCGGCCAGACGCAGCAGCTCCTGCTGCTCCACGCTCAGCCCGTCCCAGGCCTCCTGGTTGACCTGACACTCCAGGAAGCCGCCGGACTGATGGACACCCGGCAGAATCACGTACTGGGCCACCTCCTGGAAGCCGGTGGGCCGGTTCATCTCGGGGCTGCCCCACTCGGCGGCATCGATCACGCCACGCTCAAGGGCGCTGTAGATCTCGCCACCGGCCATCACCACGGTTGAGGCGCCCAGGCGGGAGGCGATCTCGGCCCAGGCACCGGAAGTGCGCAGGCGCAGGCCCTGAAAGTCCTCGAGGGTTTCGACCTTCTTGTTGGAGTGGAGGAAGATCTCGGTCCCCAGGATGGAGCAGGGGAAGGCCACCACGTCGAAGACCTCGCGGCGGAACTCCTCGTAGAGTTCCACGCCGCCGCCCTCGTACATCCACAGCATGAATTCCTCGGGTGTCAGGCCGCTGGAGTGCCCGGCCAGCAGGGCCGCGGTGGGGTCGGTGCCATAGTCATAGTTGATGTAGTTGTGGCTCACCTCGGCGACCCCGGATTTCACCGTGTTGGTCACGCGCAGCGCGCCACCCAGGGTGCCGCCCGGGAAGACCTCGATCTCGATCTCGCCGCCGGTGAGCTGGTTGACGTAGCTGGCGAAGGTTTCCGCATCGCGTTCCAGCCAGGGACCACCGCTCCATGGCGTGGCCATACGCCAGCTTTCCGCAGCCTCGGCGGCCACCGAGCTCGCCGTCAGGCCAGCGGCCACACCCACGGATAGGGCAATACGAGTCATCTTGTGCATTGTTCTCTCTCCTCATGGTCCATTTTGGTGCCAGCAGCACTCTTCAACGCTGCGGTAGACCCCTTTACCTTACGGTCAGCCACACCGGTTGTTTTGCCCGAGAATACGAAGACTTGTGCTGAAACTGGGTAATTGAAAGGGTTGCATACAGAAAATCCAGCTAATTATATGCAAATGTGAGGCCAACACGACTCCACCATCGTCTCGGTTGACCTCCCGGGACCTGCCCGCCATGTCCGAGAAGCTGGAACCCAGGGCCCAACATGAAAAAAAACGGCGAGGGAGTCCCCGCCGCCAAACATCGGTCGTTACCGATCGAGAGAGAGCCCGCTAGTATGTCGTTAAGCCATCAGATCTCGAATCAGATCTCGAAACCCAGGCCGAAGTCCTCGGCGCTGATCGCCATCAACGGCTCGGCACCGGCTTCCAGGGCCGCCTTGTGGGAGCGGGTGCGCGGTACCAGGCGCTGGTAGAAGAAGCGCGCGGTGTCGAGCTTGGCACGGTAGAAGGCGGCTTCCTCGGTGCACTCGGAAAGCGCCACCCGGGCCTGTTTCGCCGCACGGGCGAAGAGGTAGGCGAGGGTCACGTAGCCCGAGTACATCAGGTAGTCGACGCTGGCCGCGCCTACCTCCTCGCGGTCGCTCATGGCCTTCATGCCAATGGCCATGGTCATCTCGCCCCACTCGGCGTTGAGCTTGGCCAGCGGGCGCACGAACTCGGCGAGCTCGCTGTTGCCCTCCTCGGCCTGGCAGAACTTGTGGATCTCCTTGGTGAATACCTTGAGGCTCTCGCCCTGGCTCATCAGCACCTTGCGACCCAGCAGGTCGAGGGCCTGGATTCCGGTGGTGCCCTCGTAGAGGCGAGTGATGCGCGCGTCGCGCACCAGTTGCTCCATGCCCCACTCCTGGATGAAGCCGTGGCCGCCGAAGACCTGCACGCCCTCGTTGGTCGCCTCGAAGCCCACCTCGGTGAGGAAGGCCTTGACGATGGGGGTCAGCAGGCCCAGCAGGGTCTCGGCGCGCTCTTTCTCGTCGGCATCCGTGCCGTGCTCGACGATATCGATCATCTGCGCGGTATAGAGCGTCAGCATCCGGCCGCCCTCGGCGAAGGCCTTCTGGGTGAGCAGCATGCGGCGCACGTCCGGGTGGACGATGATCGGGTCGGCGGGTCTCTCCGGCGCCTTGGCACCGGCGAGCGCGCGCATCTGCAGGCGGTCGCGGGCATAGGCCAGGGCGTTCTGGAAGCTCGCCTCGGTGAGGCCCAGGCCCTGGATGCCGACGCCGATGCGCGCGGCGTTCATCATGGTGAACATGCAGGCCAGGCCCTTGTTGGGCGCCCCCACAAGGAAGCCTTTCGCCGCATCGAAGTTCATCACGCAGGTGGCGTTGCCGTGGATGCCCATCTTGTGCTCCAGCGAGCCGCACACCACGCCGTTCCGCTCGCCCGGGTTGCCCTCGGCATCCGGCAGGAACTTGGGTACCACAAAGAGCGAGATGCCTTTCGAGCTCTCCGGGGCGTCCGGCAGCTTGGCCAGCACCAGGTGGACGATGTTCTCGGCCAGGTCGTGCTCGCCGGCGGAGATAAAGATCTTGGTGCCGGTGACCTCGAAGGCACCGTCATCTGTCGGCACGGCCCGGGTCTTGATCAGGCCGAGGTCGGTGCCGCAGTGGGGCTCGGTGAGGCACATGGTGCCGGTCCAGGTGCCCTCCACCAGCCTGGTCAGGTAGGTGGCCTGCTGCTCCTCGGTGCCGTGGTGGCGCAGGGCGTCGGCGGCGCCGTGGGAGAGCCCCGGGTACATGCCCCAGGCCAGGTTGGTGGAGCAGATCATCTCGTTGAGCACCATGGCCAGCGAGTGCGGCAGGCCCTGGCCGCCGTGGGCGGGCTCGGCGGCGAGGCTCGGCCAGCCGCCCTCCACGTACTGGGCGTAGGCCTCCTTGAAGCCTTTCGGCGCCTTCACCTCGCCGCCCTCCAGCAGGCAGCCCTCGCGATCGCCACTCTGGTTCAGCGGCAGCAGCACCTCGCGAGCGAAGCGCGCGCCCTCCTCCAGGATGGCAGCGACCACATCGGGGCTCGCCTCCTCGCCGCCGGGCAGGCGGGCGTAGTGGGCCGGGTAGTCCAGCATCTCGTCCATGACGAAGCGGATATCGCGCAGGGGGGCCTGATAGTCGGGCATCTCGATCTCTCCAGTTCCATGGCTGGGCCGCAAGCGGTCGCCAAGTCATAGGGTCACGAAGGCGGCGAGGGCCGCTTTCAAACATGTGTTTGAAATTATCCCTCATCCTGGATGCAGTCAAGCGTTCGTTTGAAGAGGCGGAAAGGATCAAGGGGTCAAGGAGTCAAGGGACACCTCCCCTTGCTCCTTGACCCCTTGTGACTGGCCGAAGCCCTTACTGCATGCGAATCCCGCCGTCCAGGCGGATCACCTCGCCGTTGAGCATGGCGTTGGTGATGATCTGCTCCGCCAGGCGGGCGAACTCATCGGGCTTGCCGAGCCGCTTGGGGAAGGGCACGGCGGCGGCCAGGGCCTGGGCGGCCTCGTCGGGGATCTCGCTCATCATGGGGGTCTCGAACACCCCGGGGGCGATGGCCATCACCCGCACGCCGTGGCGCGAGAGCTCGCGGGCCGCGGGCAGGCTCATGCCCACCACACCGGCCTTGGAGGCGCTGTAGGCGCACTGCCCCACCTGGCCATCCATGGCGGCGATGGAGGCGGTGTTGATGATCACCCCGCGCTCGCCGTCCTCAG
Organism: Halomonas sp. CKK8; assembly: GCF_029625235.1. Taxonomy (NCBI): domain Bacteria; kingdom Pseudomonadati; phylum Pseudomonadota; class Gammaproteobacteria; order Oceanospirillales; family Halomonadaceae; genus Halomonas; species Halomonas sp. CKK8. The sequence continues at coordinate 2,508,287 of NZ_CP121193.1, forward strand.
CCGGGGCGTTCTTCGCCATGGCCGCGGCGGCCAGGCGCATCACGTTGAAGGTGCCCACCAGGTTGATCTGGATGGTGCGATTGTAGGCCTCGAGGTCGGCGGGGTTGCCCTCGCGATCGACTAGCTTGCCCACGCTGACCACCCCGGCGCAGTGCACCACGCCGGCGAGGCCGCGACCTTCGCTGAGTTCCACCGCCACATCGACGGCCGCCTGGATATCCTCGCCAGAGGTGACGTCGCCACGCACCGCCCGGGCGGCACCGCCCAGGCGCTTGGCGTGGGCGTCGACGGCGTCGCTGAGGTCGCAGAGCACCACCCGGCCGCCGGCGGCAACCAGGCGCTCGGCGGTGGCCGCCCCCAGCCCGGAGGCGGCCCCGGTAATCAGAAAGGTATTGTCCTTCAGTTGCATGTCAGGATCCTCGAAGTCATTTGGCCGGGGCCTCTTCGGCCTTGTCGACGGCATCGGCGCGCAGCTTGAAGCGCTGGATCTTGCCGCTCGGGGTCTTGGGCAGTTCCTCGACGAACTCGATCACCCGCGGGAAGGCGTGGGTGGAGAGCCGCTCGCGCACCTGCTTGCGGATCTCGTCGGCCAGTTCGTCGCTGGGCTCGAAGCCCTCGCGCAGCACCACGTAGGACTTGATGATCTCGCCGCGGATCTCGTCGGGCTGGCCCACGGCGGCGGACTCGGCGACGGCCGGGTGGGTCATCACGCTGTTCTCCACGTCGGTGGGGCCCACCCGGTAGCCGGCGGTGGTGATGATGTCGTCGTCGCGACCGGCGAACTGGAAGGTGCCGTCCTCGTTGCGGATCACCACGTCACCGGTCAGGTAGTACCCTTCGGCGAAGGGGTGCTTCTCCTGCCAGGTGTAGCCGGCGAAGAAGTGCGCCGGGGAGTTCTCGATGTCCACCGCCAGCACGCCCGGCTCGCCCGGGGGCAGTTCCCTGTACTCGGCGTCGAGGATTGCCAGGCGGTAGCCGGGCATCGGCACGCCCATGGCGCCGACATGCTTGGGATGGTCCAGGGCATGGTGGTTGTTGCAGGTCATGCCGGTCTCGGTCTGGCCGTAGTGGTCCATGACCGGGCAGCCCAGGGAACGCTCCACCCAGGTCACCACCTCGGTGTTGAGCGGCTCGCCGGCGGAGCTCGCCGCGCGCAGCTCGAGGGTCTGGTGGGCGTCGTCGAAGAGGCCGGAGGCCTTCATCAGGCGGTAGGCGGTGGGCGCGGCGGCGAAGTTGGTGATGCGGTGGCGCTTCATGAAGGCCAGCGCCCCCTCGGCGGAAAAGCCCGCCTCGCAGAAATGGGTGGTCACCCCCAGCAGCAGCGGCCCGGCAATGGCGTAGTAGAGGCCATAGGCCCAGCCCGGGTCGGCCATGTTCCAGAAACGGTCGGTGTCGCGCAGGTCGACGGCCAGCTCCATGTAGAGGGCGAAGGCCGGCATGGCGGCCAGCGGCACGGCAACCCCCTTGGGCTTGCCCACGGTGCCGGAGGTGAACATCTGCAGGAAGGGCTCGTCACGGGAGAGGCGCGGCGGCGTGGTCTCGCCCGGTGCATGCGCCAGGGCATCATGCCAGTCCAGGTCGTCGGCGTGGTCGGCATCGGGGCCACCCACGGCAAGCACCGGCGGGCACTGGGTGAGGCCATCGAACTTGAAGCGGTTGGCGTGATCGGTGATCACCAGCCTGGTGTCGGCGCGGCCCAGGCGGTAGTCCACGGCGTCCGGACCGAAGGCGGTGAACAGCGGCTGGTAGACGGCACCGATGCGCCAGGTGGCCAGCACCGCCACCAGCAGCTGTGGCGAGCGCGGCAGCATGCAGGCGATCCGGTCGCCCACGCCCAGGCCGCGCTCGGCGAACCAGCCGGCGAGCCTGGCGCTCTCGGCATCGAGCTCGGCGTAGGTCAGGGTGTTGACCTGGCCCTGGGTGTCCTCGTGCACCAGGGCCAGCACGTCGCCGCGGCCGGCACGCAGGTGGCGCCCGCAGCTGGACTCGAAGGCGTTGGCCTTGCCGTCGCGGTGGTCATCGAGGCGCGCGATGACGTCGTCGATGGAAAAGGTCTCGAGGTAGCTCTGGTAGTCGGGAAGGGTGCTCATGTACTGCCCTCTCGCGGTTTGTGCTTGTTGTGGCGGCAAGCAAGGTTTGTGGCGACTGATGCTGGCGACGAAGGAAATGGCAAGCGCCGGCGCTGGCGTGCACGCCCACCTTCTGATTAGATGCAGTTGACGTAAGCGTCAACCTATCAAGCGCTAGGTACAAGCTAGAGGCTCCCGGGGAACGGGGCAACCCCTGAACGGCAGGACGGGACTAGACGATGGTCGAGCGTAGCGGGCCGGCGGCGCCCGGGAGGTCAGACTCGATGGGTGATCATGGCGACCAGCTCGTGGGCCAGGTCATCCGGGGAGCGCGGACCGGCGGGGTCGTACCAGCGCACCGTCCAGTTGAGCGCCCCCATCACGAAGCGGGCCACCAGGAAGCGGTCGCCATGGATCAGCCCCTCGGCCAGGGCCGCGTCGATCACCGCTTCCCACAGCGCCTCGTAGGCATCGCGCAGATGGCTCAGGTGGTCCCGGGCCTCGGGATCGAGACGGCGCCACTCGTAGAGGGCCACCACGTGGGCGTTGCGGTCGGTGAGCAGGGTCTCGAGGTGCGCGCGCGCCATGGCCTGCAACCGTGCCTCGGCAGAGTTGTCGCATTCCTCGAGGGCCGCCTTCGCGATGACCAGGGCGTTCTGGGTCCCCTCCTCGATCACCGCCGCCAGGATCTCCTGCTTGTCGCGGAAGTGATGGAAGAGGCTGCCGGACTTGATGCCCATCTCCTGGGCGAGCATGCGCACCGTGGTCCGGTCGAAGCCCTCCTGGACGAACAGCTGGGCGGCCTGGCGGGTCAGCTCCTTGCGACGCGGTGAGTCATTCATTACATTCATCGAGATTTACACTAGCGCTTGCTTGGTTGACCCTGAGAAAACCACAGCCCCGCGGACGGGTCAACGCGGCGCCGTCCGAGATCACGGCCACAATGACAATGCGGCCCCAGCCGGGGCCATCACGCCACACCGGGAGTACCTACCATGAGCCAGTCCAGCGATATCGTCTTCCTCTCTGCCGCACGCACGCCCATGGGCGGCATGCTGGGCAGTCTTTCGAGCCTTACCGCCCCGCAGCTGGGGGCCACGGCAATCCAGGCCGCCATCGAGCGCGCCGGCATCAGTGCCGACAGCATCGACGAGGGCATCATGGGCTGCGTGCTGCCCGCCGGCGTCAAGCAGGGCCCGGCCCGCCAGGCCATGCGCCAGGCCGGCATTCCCGACACCATCGGCGCCACTACCATCAACAAGCTGTGCGGCTCGGGCATGAAGGCCACCATGCTGGCCCACGACCTGATCCGCGCCGGCAGCGGCGAGGTGATACTGGCCGGCGGCATGGAGTCCATGTCCAACGCGCCCCATGTGCTGACCAAGGCCCGTGCCGGCTATCGCCTGGGCCATGGCGAGCTCAAGGACCACATGTTCCTTGACGGCCTGGAGGACGCCGAGACCGGCAAGCTGATGGGCGTCTTCGCCCAGGACGTCGCCAGCGGGCGCAGCTACGGCCGCGAGCGCCTGGACGACTTCGCCATCGCCTCGCTGGAGCGCGCCATGGAGGCCACCAACGCCGGCCACCTGAAGGCCGAGATGGCACCGGTCACCGTAACCAGCCGCCACGGGGAAAGCGTGGTGGACCACGACGAGCAGCCCTTCCAGGCCAAGCTCGACAAGATCCGCTCGCTGCGCCCCGCCTTCGCCAAGGACGGCACCATCACCGCCGCCAACTCCAGTTCCATCTCCGATGGCGCCTCGGCGCTGATCCTGGCCAGCCAGGCGGCGGCCGACCGCCTGGGCGCCAGGCCGATCGCGCGGATGCTGGGCCACAGTACCCATTCGCGCCACCCCAGCGAGTTCACCATCGCCCCGGTGGGTGCCATCGACAAGCTGATGAAGAAGCTCGACTGGGGCGTGGATGATGTCGACCTCTTCGAGATCAACGAGGCCTTCGCCGTGGTGACCCTGATGGCCATGGACGACCTGGGCCTGCCCCACGACAAGGTCAACGTCTTCGGCGGCGCCTGCGCTCAAGGCCATCCCATTGGTTCCACCGGCTCGCGGATCATCGCCACCCTGATCCATGCCCTGCGCACCAAGGGCGGCAAGCGCGGCATCGCCAGCCTGTGCATCGGCGGCGGCGAGGCCACCGCGGTGGCGGTCGAACTGGTCGACTGATGGGGAGCGTCACGCTCGACACGCCGGCGGGTGGGCTGCATGCCGCCCGCTGGCGGCCGGACACAACAGAGGCGACGCGCAGCCCCATCGTGCTGCTGCACGACTCCCTGGGCTGCGTGGCGCTATGGCGGGACTTTCCCGCCGGGCTCGCCGAGGCCAGCGGCCGGGAGGTGATCGCCTACGACCGCCAGGGCTACGGCAAGTCGGCGCCCTGTCCGGGCCCGCAACCCCCCAGTTTCATCGCCGACGAGGCGGAGGCCTTCCATGCGCTGCGCGAGCGCTTCGGGCTCGCGCGCTTCGTGCTCCTCGGCCATAGCGTGGGCGGGTGCATGGCGGCCGAGATCGCCGGCCAGCATGCCGACGGCTGCGAGGCGCTGATCACCGTGGCGGCCCAGGCCTTCAACGAGCCATGCACCCTGGCCGGCATCCGCGAGGCGGAGCAGGCCTTCCAGCATCCTGCCGCCATGGCGCGCCTGGCGAAGTACCACGGCGACAAGGCCGAGTGGGTGTTGAGAAGCTGGGTCGACAACTGGCACTCCGAGACCTTCGCCGACTGGACACTGGACGGCGCACTGCGCCGGGTGACCTGCCCGACACTCGCCCTCCATGGCGAGCACGACGAGTATGGCTCTCGGGCCCAGCCCGAGCGCATTGCCTCGCTCACCCCCGGGCCGAGAGCGCCCCATATCCTGGCCGACTGCGGCCATGTACCCCACCGCGAATGCCCGGAACGGCTGATCGCCGCCCTGCTGCCCTTCCTGGCGGCTCCCACCTCGAACTGACGCTCAGCGCCGCCGGCCGGCTCCGTCATTGCGATGATAGCGTCCAGCCTGTCTGCTCGAGACAATGCCCTTGCACTGCCCATGACGGTCATGGCGCGAGGAGGAGACCTACCATGCGCGAGGGGATGGAGCGCTACCAGTCCTGGATCTACCTGCTGTGCATCATGGCGGGCCTGGGACTCGGCCTGGCCAGCCCCGGCCTGGCCAGCGTGCTCGAGGGAGGCCTCTGGCCGCTGCTGGGAGGGCTGCTGTATGCAACCTTCACCCAGATTCCCCTGGTCCGCATAGCGGATGGCTTCCGGGACTGGCGTTTCCTCTGCGCCCTGCTGATCGGCAACTTCCTGGTGATCCCGCTGACGGTGGGCTGGGCGGTAGCGGGACTGCCGCTGACGCCGGCCATTCAGGCCGGGATATTGCTGGTGCTGCTGGTGCCCTGTACCGACTGGTTCATCAGCTTCACCCATCTCGGCAAGGGGGATACGGCCCGGGCCATCACCGCCGCGCCCCTGCTGCTGCTGGTGCAGCTGCTTGCCCTGCCGCTCTACCTGTGGCTGTTCCTCGGCGAAGCCTGGCTGCGCCTCGCCGTCGGCTCCCACCTGATCAGCGCCTTCGCCGGCCTCATCCTCGCCCCCCTGCTGCTGGCATGGGTCACCGAACGCCTGGCCACGCGACACCGCCAGGCGGGGCAACTGATCCATGGCCTGGGCGTCCTGCCGGTCCCGCTTCTGGCCCTGGTGGTGCTGGTGATTGCGGCCTCGCAGATCACCACCGTGGTCGAACTCTCCGATGTGCTGCCTCAGGTCCTGGCGGTATTCATCGCCTACCTGCTCTTCGCGGCCTGCCTGGGCAAGCTTCTCGGCCGGCTGTTTCGGATCGAGGCATCTCGGGCCCGTACCCTGGCGTTCAGCTTCGGTACTCGCAACTCCTTCGTGATGCTGCCGCTGGCCCTGACGCTGCCGGACGCCTTGCAGGCCGCCGTGGTGGTCATCGTCTTCCAGTCGCTGGTCGAGCTGTTCGGCATGGTGGCCTACCTGAGCTGGGTGCCGGGCAAGCTGATTCCGGAGCCTCCCAGCGGCTGACGACCGCCGCAAGCGCCTCATGAAAGCCGGTAGGCTTGCCCCCTCGACAGGCGTCCGCCCTCGCCTGCCCGGAATATTGACAGGCCGATGGGCGCGTCTAGTGTCGCGGGGCCGCCAGGCGATCCAGTCGCAATCGCTGGCGACCATCGAACAGCCGCCGGCTGCCCGCGGCCACCGCGGCGAGGGTGCCGAAGCCGGTTCCCAGGGTGATGGTGAACATCACCAGTATCTGGTACTTCACCGCCAGCGCCGGCGGGCTCCCGGCGAGAATCTGGCCGGTCATCATGCCCGGCAGGCTGACTACCCCCGCCGCCGCCATGGCATTGATCATCGGCATCAGGCCGCTGCGCATCGCCTCGCGGCGAATGTCGCCGACCGCCTCCTGCCAGTGCTGGCCGAGCATCAGCCGGTTCTCGATCACCGCGCGCTGGCGCCAGGCGGTGTCGGTCAGGCGGTCCAGGGCCAGGGCGACCCCGGTCATGGTGTTGCCGAGCATCATGCCCAGCAGCGGGATGGCGTACTGGGGGAGGTACCAGGGCTCGGGGCCGATGATCACGGTGAGCGTCAGCACCGTCACCGTGAACGAGGAGAGAAACATCGCCACGGTGCCGATGCCGAAGGCCCAGCCGCCGATCAGCCGACGCTTCTGCCGCGCCATCACCTCGCGCCCGGCAATCAGCAGCATGCCCAGCGCCATCAGCGCCACCCACATCAGCCGCTCGGCGGCAAACAGCGCCTCCAGCACCAGCCCCACCAGGGCAAGCTGGACCACCGTGCGCGCCGCGGCGACCAGCAGGCTGCGGCCCATCCCTAAGCGCAGGGCGGCGGTGCTGCCCGCCAGCGCCACCACCATCAGCGCCGCCAGGGCCAGCTGCCACCAGGTCAGCGCGATCACGTCCATGACGCCGCCTCCACGAGTTCGCTTCCCTCGATTCGCCAGTGGCGCTCTGCCACCCGCTGGATCTGGGCGGGGTCGTGGGCGACCCACAGCACCGGCCAACCGCGCTCGCGAATGCTCGCGACGAGCCAGGCCTCCACCCGGCGGGTGGTGGCGTCATCCAGGTTGGCGGTGGGCTCGTCGAGCAGCAGTGCCATGGGCTCGCGGCTGATCGCCCGCAGCAGGGCCAGGCGCTGCTTCTCCCCCGACGATAGCCGCGAGACCTGCCACGCCAGCACCTCGGAGGTGAAGCCCAGCGCTTCGAGATCCGCGGGAGCGGCCTGCGGCATATGCTCGCCCACGCTATCCGCCCACCACTGGCTCTCGGCCGGCACCAGCATCACCCGCGCCCGCCACACATGCGCCGGCAGCGCCGCCTGGGAGATATCGCCCAGCCACACCTCGCCACCGTGGGGCTCGAGGTCGGCCACGGCACGCAGCAGGCGGCTCTTGCCGGACCCGCTGGGGCCGGAAAGGCAATGGATCTCGCCGGGGGCGACGGCCAACGACACGCACGAGAGCGAACCGTTGGTCACGCCGTCGAGTCGCAGGGTCGGGCTTGCGGTCACGGGGCACCTTTCTTCACCAGGGGGCTGCATGATAGCAGGCCCGCCATTCCGCGGAGGCCACCGCAAGGCATCGCCCCATCCAGGACCCCAGCGAGGTCTCGCCGGTCTTCCAGCGCGCCCCGGACCAGCGCAACGCGCCCCGAGTCCTCCGCACCACCGGAGCAGGCGGTGCAATGCCCAGTGGCATTGATCATATACGTTCTTCCACATATCTTAAGTGGCGACACGCCCGATCCATTGAACCGTCTTACCGGACATCCCGTGACAAACACATCGCCGAACGACCTGCCCAATATCGACCGCACGATCTTCCGGGTGCCGGATGCTGCCAGCCTGGGCATCCCCGTGGACCGCGAACATCCTCCGCGCATCCTGCTGCTTTACGGCTCGCTGCGCAGTCGATCCTTCAGCCGCCTGGCGGTGGAAGAGGCCGCCCGGCTGCTGCGCGCCATGGGCGCCGAGACTCGCATCTTCGACCCGAGGGGGCTGCCGCTGCCCGACACCGAGGAGGCGACCCATCCCAAGGTGGTGGAACTTCGCGAGCTGGCCGAGTGGGCCGAGGGCATGGTGTGGTGCTCGCCGGAACGCCACGGCGCCATGACCGGCATCATGAAGGCCCAGATCGACTGGATCCCGCTCGCGCTGGGCGCGGTGCGCCCCACCCAGGGCAAGACCCTGGCGGTGATGCAGGTGTGCGGCGGCTCCCAGTCATTCAACACGGTCAACCAGCTGCGCGTGCTTGGCCGCTGGATGCGCATGGTGACCATCCCCAACCAGTCCTCGGTGCCCAGGGCCTTCATGGAGTTCGACGACAACGACCGCATGAAGCCCTCGCCCTTATATGACCGCATCGTCGACGTCATGGAGGAGCTGGTGAAGTTCACGCTGATGGTGCGTGGCCGCAGCGAGGCGCTCACCGACCGCTATTCGGAGCGCAAGGAATCGGCCGAGCAGCTCTCCGCCCGGGTCAACCAGCGCGCCATCTGACAGGAGTCACACCATGACCGCACATCAGGAATCCCAGTCTCCCAGCACGTCGGAGGGCATGGGGCTCTTCGAGCGTTTTCTCTCGGTCTGGGTGGCGCTGGCCATCGTCGCCGGCGTGCTGCTCGGCCAGTTCGCCCCGGCGATCCCCGAGACCCTCTCGCGCTTCGAGTACGCCCAGGTGTCGATCCCGGTGGCGGTGCTGATCTGGGCGATGATCTTCCCCATGATGGCGCAGATCGACTTCACTGCCATCCTCGGCGTGCGCCGCCAGCCCAGGGGGCTGATCATCACCACCACCGTGAACTGGCTGATCAAGCCCTTCACCATGTTCGCCATCGCCTGGTTCTTCCTGACCGTGGTGTTCGCCCCCTTGATTCCCGCCGAGCGCGCCAGCCAGTACCTGGCCGGGGCCATCCTGCTGGGCGCCGCCCCCTGTACGGCCATGGTCTTCGTGTGGAGCTACCTGACCCGGGGCGATGCCGCCTACACCCTGGTGCAGGTGGCCCTCAACGACCTGATCATGCTGTTCGCCTTCGCCCCCATCGTGGTCTTCCTGCTCGGCGTCTCCAACATCCAGGTGCCCTGGGACACGGTGGCCCTGTCGGTCTTGCTGTATATCGTCATCCCGCTCACCGCGGGGTATCTGACCCGGCGCGCCCTGATCGCCCGCCGCGGCAGCGAGTGGTACGACAACGTCTTCATGAAGAAGGTGGGCCCGGTAACCCCCGTCGGGCTGATCATCACCCTGGTGCTGCTGTTCGCCTTCCAGGGTGAGGTGATCCTCGAGGCGCCGCTGCATATCGTGCTGATCGCCATCCCGCTGATCCTCCAGACCTTCCTGATCTTCTTCATCGCCTACGGCTGGGCCAAGGCGTGGAAGGTGCCCCACAACGTGGCCGCTCCCGGGGCGATGATCGGCGCCAGCAACTTCTTCGAGCTGGCGGTGGCGGCCGCCATCGCGCTCTTCGGTCTGCAGTCCGGCGCGGCCCTGGCCACGGTGGTGGGCGTGCTGGTGGAGGTGCCGCTGATGCTCGCCCTGGTGCGCATCGCCAACAACACCCGCCACCACTTCCCCGAGACCGAGACGAAGGCCACGGCCGAGGCCAGGGGCTGAGAGCCATGGCCATCGAGGTCAGCGACAGCGCCCGCGAATGGCTCAAGCGCAAGGGTGGCGTGGCCACGGTACGCCTCTCGCCCCGCCACGGTTGCTGCGGCGGCGGGGCCGACATCGCGGTGGCCGAGGCCAGAGCCCCGGATGATCCAGCGTGCTATACACGCGTCGAGTTCGAGGGGCTGTCGCTCTACATCGACCCGACACTGGTCGGCCAGGGCCTGCGGGTCAACGTCGCGGGCTTCCTGGGAATGGGGCATCTCTTCGTGGAGGGCGTCTCCCCCACCCGCTCCTAGAGGCTGACCAGCACCCCACCGCCTGCCAACAGGGTGACCACTGCCCAGGCAGGCAACTTCCATACGCTGAGCAGCAGGAAACCGGTCAGGGCCAGGGCGAACTCCCGCGGGCCGAGGATGGCGCTGGTCCACACCGGCTGGTAGAGAGCAGCACCGAGGATACCCACCACGGCCGCATTGGCCCCGCGCATCAGCGACTGGGCGCTGTCCCAGCGCCTGAGGCGGTTCCAGAACGGCAGCACGGCGACCAGCAGCAGCAGGCCGGGCAGGAAGATCATCACCAGGGCCAGGGCGGCGCCGACCAAGGGCAGGCCGAGCGGCGCCATCACCGCCCCCAGGTAGGCCGCAAAGGTGAACAGCGGCCCCGGCACCGCCTGGGCGGCGCCGTAGCCGGCCAGGAAGGCATCGGGCCCGACCCAGCCCGATTGCACCACCTCCGCCTCCAGCAGCGGCAGCACCACATGGCCACCGCCGAACACCAGGGCACCGGCGCGGTAGAAGGCGTCCATCACCGCCAGGGTGGTGGAGGGTGTGAGCCAGGCCAGCAGCGGCAGGCCGACCAGAAGCCCCGCGACACCCAGACCCGCGAGCCGCCCCGCCCAGGACGAGACGGGGAAGTGCATCGTACCCCGGTCGGGCTCGGTGTGGGCGCGGCACAGCAGCAGGCCGGCGACGACGCCGACCAGGATGGCGGCCACCTGCCCCAGGGGGCCGACGACCAGCACCGCGGTGAGCACCGCGGCCAGGGCAATGCCGGCGCGCACCCGATCAGGGCAAAGGTTGCGCGCCATGCCCCACACGGCATGGGCGACGATGGCCACTGCCACCACCTTGAGGCCGTGGATCAGCCCCTGGCCGAGCGGCCCCTCGAACGCCGCGGCGCCCAGGGCGAAGAGCACCAGCAGCAGGGCCGAAGGTAATGTGAAGGCGGCCCAGGCGGCTGCCGCGCCCCAGGGGCCGCCCCGCATCAGGCCCAGGGCGAAGCCTACCTGGCTGCTGGCCGGCCCCGGCAGGAACTGGCAGAGCGCCACCAGGTCGGCATAGTCGCGCTCCGAGAGCCAGGCACGCCGCGTCACGAACTCGGCGCGAAAATACCCCAGGTGCGCAATGGGTCCGCCGAAGGAGGTCAGCCCCAGCAACAGGAAGGCGCGAAATACCTCCAGGATACGCCCCGGCGGGCGAGTGACCTCGGTCATGCGGTGATCTCCCGAATCGAACAGTCCAGCGCGCCATACTATCCGGCGGGAGATGACGGGCCCATGTCAGCCACCGCCTTCGACTCGAACCGGGCCAAAGGTCGACCTTGCCAGCCGAGGGCGGGCCGGCGACGATGCAGTGATGACCGATCTCCTGAGACGCCATCCGCTCCTGATTATCGTGCTGGGCCAGCTGTGCGGCACCTCACTATGGTTCTCCGTCAACGGCGTGGGGCTCGCGCTATCGCGCGACCTCGGGCTCTCCGAGGCCGACCTGGGCCGACTCACCCTGACCGTCCAGGCAGGCTTCATCGTCGGCACCCTGTTCATCGCCACCACGGGGCTGGCCGACCGCTTCCGCGCCAGCCGCATTTTCGCGGCCTCCTGCCTGGCCGGCGCCCTGACCAATGCCGGCTTCGTGATGGCCGCCTCGTATCCGCCGCTGGACCTGCTGCTGCGCTTCGCCACGGGGCTGTGCCTGGCCGGGATCTATCCGCTGGGCATGAAGCTCGTCATCGGCTGGACGCCGAAGCACACCGGGGCCGCACTGGCCTGGCTGGTGGGTATGCTGACCCTGGGTACCGCCCTGCCCCACCTGCTGCGCGGCACTACCCTGGGGCTCCCCTGGGAGTGGCCGCTGATCGGCGCCTCGGCGCTGGCGCTGGCGGGGGGTGGCCTGATCCTTGCCTTGGGTGACGGCCCGCACCTGCCGCCCTACAGCGGCAGGGCCAGGTTGCTCGACGGCCTGGCCGCGCTGCGCGAGGCACGCTTTCGCGCCGTGGCCGGCGGCTACTTCGGCCACTGCTGGGAGCTCTACGCCCTGTGGACGCTCACCCCCTTCCTGGTCGCCCGCGAGGTAGGTCGGCTCGGGGCTCCGGAGGCCTGGGTGCCCTGGCTGTCATTCGGCGTGATTGCCCTGGGGCTGGCCGGTTGCGTGGGGGGCGGGGCCCTGAGTCGCCGGCTGGGCAGCCTGTGGGTCGCCCGACGGGCGCTGGCCGCCTCGGGACTGATCTGCCTGGCCTATCCGCTGCTGACCTGGTTGCCGCCGGGGCTGCTGCTGGGCTTGCTGGCCGCCTGGGGGCTGACCGTGATCGCCGACTCGCCGCAGTTCTCGGCCCTCGCCGCCGCGACAGCGCCCCGGGAACGCGTCGGCTCCACGCTGGCGGTGATGAACGCGGTGGGCTTCGCCCTGACCATCCCCGCCATCTCGCTCACCACCACCCTGTGGGAGTGGCAGGACGCCTGGGTCGTCTGGTGGCTGCTGCCCGGCCCCTTGCTGGGACTCTGGGTCATGCGCGGCGTGGCCGCCGACTTGCCGGCCACCGCCCCCCCGCAGTCCGGTGCCGCCGGGGATTGACGTCGATCAAGGTCGCCACGGGTCGCCCTGGAAAATATATGCATAAGCATATATCATGACCAGACCCTCTCGACGCGTCCCGATACGAGGCACTCATGCCGCCCCCCACCAATAGCACCGCTCCCTTCACCTCTCGGCTGCTGACCCTGGCCCGGGAGAATCCCGACCAGGTGCGCTGGATCGGCGCCGTGGTGGGCATCTTCCTGCTGATCTACTTCCTGCCCGCCGGCACGTCGCGCTTCGACAACGCCGTGCTGGAGGGTATCCGGCTGACCCACTGGTACGCCCAGGAGCACGTCATCCTCTGCCTGCTGCCGGCCTTCCTGATCGCCGGCGCCATGGCCGCCTACCTGAGCCAGGGCGCGGTGATGCGCTACCTGGGGCCCTCGGCCCCCAAGCCGGTAGCCTTCGGCATGGCATCGATCTCCGGCATGCTGCTGGCGGTATGCTCCTGTACCGTGCTGCCGCTGTTCGGCGGCATCTACAAGCGTGGCGCCGGCCTGGGACCGGCGGTGGCCTTTCTCTACTCGGGCCCGGCGATCAACGTCATGGCGGTGGTGGTCACCGCCAAGGTGCTGGGGCTGGAGCTGGGCCTGGCACGGGCCATCGGCGCCATCGTCTTCGCCGTGGTGATCGGCGTGATCATGCACCTGATCTATCGCCGCGAGGAGCTGGCACGCAGCCAGGAAAATGCTCGCGGCTTCGCCGCCGACGACGACGGACGCCCGCTGGGCCAAGTGGTGGCCTTCTTCGGCCTGATGGTGGGCATCCTGGTGTTCGCCAACTGGGCCGCCGCCGACAGCCCGGCGTGGATGGCCATCCACGCCTGGAAGTGGCAGATCACCGCGGTGCTCGGCGGCCTGTTCGCCCTGCTGCTGATGCGTCGCTGGGGTTGGCCGCTGCGCCAGGTGGCGATGCTGGCTGGCGCCGTGACGCTGGCCGCCCTGCTGGTCCCGGGGGTGCCGGAACTGGCCTTCGCCGTAGGCATCATCGGCATCATGCTGATCGCCACCCTGCGTGACTCCGACCGCGAGTGGGCCGAGCAGAGCTGGGACTTCACCAAGCAGATCATGCCGCTGCTGCTGGTCGGGGTGTTCGTCGCCGGACTGCTGCTGGGCCGTCCCGGCGAGGAGGGCCTGATTCCCTCAGAGTGGGTGGTGCTGGCGGTGGGCGACAACGGTTTCCAGTCCACCTTCCTGGCCTCGCTGCTGGGCGGCTTCATGTACTTCTCCACCCTCACCGAGGTGCCCATCGTCCAGGGCCTGATCGGCAACGGCATGGGCAAGGGCCCGGCCCTGGCGCTGCTGCTCGCCGGCCCGGCGCTCTCGCTGCCCAACATGCTGGTGATCCGCACCATCATGGGAACCCGGAAGACCCTTATCTACTGCGCGCTGGTGGTGGTCATGGCGACCTTCACCGGCTATCTCTACGGCCAGCTGTGGCCGTGACCCTGCCTTTCCCCAAACCGCACGTCCACGAGGAGAACGCCATGAAACTGAGCATCTACGGCAAGGGCTGCAAGAAGTGCGACCAGCTCACCGCCAACGCCCAGCAGGCCGCGGAGGCGCTGGGCCTCACGGTCGAGATCGAGAAGGTCACCGACATGAACGCCATCATCGACAAGGGGGTGATGCGCACCCCGGCACTCGGGGTCGACGGCGAGGTGATCATCGAGGGCAAGGTGGCCAGCGCGGAAGAGATCCAGCGCCTGCTGAAGACTTGATTCCGCTATCCCCTGGCTTAGCAGAGCGCGGCGCGGCGCTCAGGACGGTTGCCCATGCCCGAGAGTCGCTCGCGTAGCTGTGCAAGCCTGGGGCCACACCCTGTCGCCGCGGCCTCCAGGGTGGTCATCACCCAGGCGGGCAGGCTCGGCTCGAGCCCGTAATAGACCCACTGCCCCTCACGCCGATCGTTGAGCAGGCCACACCGACGCAGCTGCGCCAGGTGTCGCGAGACCTTGGGCTGAGACTCCTCAAGGGCGTGTGTCATCTCGCAGACACAGAGCTCCTGCTCACGCAGCACGAGCAGCATCAGCATCAGGCGAGTCTCATCACCCAGGCACTTGAAGAGTCGAGTCGGATCAAGCGGGAGCAAGGCAAGTATCCTTCATGGTCGGAGCGGACATCATGCTACGACAAAGTGCCTTCCATCGACAGTGACAAGGCATCAAGCCGGCCTCCGAATTGCCATCAGGGCCACGAAGGCAGACAGCATCAATGCCGAGGTAAGCCACAGGGCCGCACCGCCGACAGCCTCGAGCAGCAGACCGAAAAGCAGGGGTGCCCCGGCCTGCAGGATCCGCGCCGGGGCGATAATCAGCCCCTGACGACGCCCGAACCCCCGTGGCCCGAACAGCGTCAGAGGCAGCGTGCCCGAGGCGATCGTCAGCATGCCATTGCCGGCACCGTGCAGTACCGCGAAGCCCGCTGCCGGAAGGCCCCCTATCGTCAGCAGGCCGGCCCCCAGCGGGTGCAGAATCGTCGCCAGACGCCCCGAGACCAGGGGATGCAGGTGCCGCAGCAGGGCAAACTCGCCCAGGCGTGCCGCGACCTGGGCGGGTCCAACCAGGGCGGCCGCCGCCACCGCAGCCGCCAGGGACGCCCCCGTCTCGTGAAGCAGCCTCGGCAGATGCGCCGCCATGGCCGTGGAGACGAACCAGCCGACCGCGAACACGAAGGCCAGCAGCCCCATGGCCAGGCGGGGCTTGTCGGGCGGCGGTGGCTCAATACCTTCATTTCTCTCCAGCGCCTCCAATGAGCCTGCCTGCGGCAGACGCCAGTTGAGGGGGAGACCCACTGCCAGATGCAACCCCGCCCATACCAGGCAGGTAGCGCGCCAGCCCAGTTGGACGTCCAACCAGGTGGTGAGCGGCCAGCCGATGGTGCTGGCAAAGCCCGCCAGTAGCGTCACCCCGGTGATCGCGGCCCTGGCCTCGCGCCCCAGCAGTCGCCCCAGGGTGGCGAAGGCCGCATCATAGAGCCCCATGGCCATGCCGATACCGGTGATTACCCAGGCCAGCAGCAGGCTGGGCAGGCCCTGAGCCAGGGCCATCGAGCCCAGCCCCGCGGCCAGCACCAGATTGGAGGCCAGCAGCATGTCACGACCCCCCCGGCGATCGATGCAGCGCCCGACGAAGGGTCCCAGGGCGGCCGAGATCACCAGGGCCAACGAGAAGGCGCCAAACACCCAGACGCTCGAGACGCCAAGTTCAGCCGCCATGGGCACGGCAAGGATCGCCGGGAGATAATAGCTGGAGGCCCAGGCCAGCGTCTGGGTGGTGCCCAGCGTCAGGGTCAACCCGAGCCGGGGGTAGCGACGACTCATCGCTCCGAGGCTTCGCGCGGCAACGCCAGGGCCATCAGCGCGCTGGCCGCCACCAGGGCCGCGGAGATCCACAGGCAGGCGGCAAGGCCGTAGACCTGATAGACCCAGCCGGAGAGCAAGGTCCCCAGCAGGCGCCCCATGGCGTTGGCCATGTAGTAGAAGCCCACGTCCATGGAGACGCCGTCGGCACGAGCATAGTGGACGATCAGGTAGCTGTGCCAGCTGGAGTTCACGGCGAACAGCACGCCGAAGGCCAGCAGCCCTACCACCAGCCAACCCACCTCGGCCAAGGGCAGCAGGGCCAGCAGTGCCGGCAGTCCGGCCAGCATCAGGGCCCAGAAGGCCGTGACGCCTCGTGCCCCGCCCTTGATCAGGCCGGTGAGGCGCGGCGCCTGGGTCTGCACGCCGCCGTAGCCGATCACCCAGATGGCCAGCAGGCCGCCTACCGTCCAGTGGCTCCAGCCATGCTGGTCATAGAGGAACACCGGCAGGGCCACCACGAACCAGACATCCCGGGAGGCGAACAGGCAGAGCCGCGCCGCCGAGAGCACGTTGATGGCCCGCGACTTGGAGAACACCTCGGCAAACTTGGGCTTGCGCTTCTGGCGACCCAGATCGGCCTTGAGGCGGACCAGCGACATGAGCAGCACCGCGGCGAGCATGGATGCCATGACCAGCATGGCGCCGCGGAAGCCGATCAGCGTGAGCAGCACACCACCGAGGAAGAAGCCTGCCCCCTTGAGGGCGTTCTTGGAGCCGGTGAGGATCGCCACCCAGCGGTAGAGGGCGCTGCCGGCACCGGGGTTGTCCTTCGGGACCAGCACCTTGACCGCGCTCTTAGCGCTCATCTTGTTGAGGTCCTTGGCGATCCCCGAGAGCGCCTGGGCGGCCATCACCCAGGGCACGGTCAGCGCCGTGGCGGGCACCATCAGCATGGCCAGCGCCACGATCTGCAACCCGAGCCCGACGTTCATGGTACGGTTGAGCCCCAGGCGGGCCCCCAGCCAGCCCCCCACCAGGTTGGTGACCACCCCGAAGGCCTCGTAGAAGAGGAACAGCATGGCCACTTCCAGGGGCGAGTAGCCCAGCTGGTGGAAGTGCAGCACCACCAGCATACGCAGGGCGCCATCGGTGAGGGTGAAGGCCCAGTAGTTGCCGGTGATCAGCAGGTACTGGCGTACCTCGAAGGGCAGCCCCCTGAGACGGGCGACGAGCGATTCAGCCACGCCCCACCTGCTCGCTCTCCACCTTCTCACTACCCACCTTCATGGCCAGCTCGGCGGTGCGGTTAGCGTAGCCCCACTCGTTGTCGTACCAGGCGTAGAGCTTGAGCTGGGTACCGTTGATCACCATGGTGGAGAGCGCATCGATGATCGAGCTGCGCGGGTCGGTGCGGTAGTCGATGGAGACCAGCGGGCGCTCCTCATAGCCCAGGATGCCGGCGAGTTCGCCCTCGGCGGCGGCCTTGAGCGCCGCATTGACCTCCTCCACCGTCACCTCGCGCTCGAGCTCGAAGACCATGTCGGTGAGCGAGGCGTTGGCCAGCGGCACGCGGATGGCATGGCCGTTCAGCTTGCCGGTCAGCTCCGGAAAGATGGCGGTGATCGCCTTGGCCGAGCCGGTGGTGGTGGGAATCAGGCTCATTCCGCAGGCGCGGGCCCGGCGCAGATCCTTGTGGGGAGCATCTAGGATGGTCTGGGTGTTGGTGATGTCATGCACCGTGGTCATGGAGCCGTGGCGGATGCCGTATGTCTCGTGGATCACCTTGACCACCGGCGCCAGGCAGTTGGTGGTGCAGCTCGCCGCGGTGACGATGCGATGGACCTCGGGTTCGTACTTGTCGTCGTTGACCCCCACCACCACGTTGAGCACGCCCTCCTCATTAATCGGCGCGCTGACCACCACCCTTTCGACCCCCTGGTCGAGATAGGCCTGAAGCTTACCGGTGGTCTTCATCTTGCCGGAACACTCGATGGCGACCTGACAGCCGGACCAGTCGCTCTCCTCCAGGGCCTTGTTGGCGCTGAAGGGGATGCGGTGACCGTCGATGACGATGGCATCGGCCTCGGCGACGATGCCCTGCCCCGGCGACCAGTGGCCGTGGACCGAGTCAAACTCCAGCAGGTGGGCGAAGGTCGCGGCATCGCCGCCCGGGTCGTTGATGCGGGAAAGTGCCACCTCGCCCGCCTCGACGCGCGCCCAGAGGCTACGCAGGACCAGGCGGCCGATGCGCCCTAAACCGTTGATGCCGATACGGACTGTCATGGGGATCCTCGTGTTGAGTCGTTGAGTGGTTAGAGTTGGATATCATCCCGCGCCTTGATCTGCAGCCACAGCGAGAGGCGGTGGCGAATCTCGTTGAGGGCCTGCTCGTAGGCGTCGGTACGACCGATCAGGCGCGGGTCGCGAATATCCCAGTAGAGGTGCTCGTCGCTCCCTCCCGGCCAGTCGCGGCATGCCTGCTGGGCCTTGTCGCACAGCACGATGACGGCATTGAAATGTTCGCCAGCGAAATCATCCAGTGATTTGCTGGCCAGTCCCTCGGTGGAAATGCCCTGCTTCTTCAATGCCGCCAGGGTCATCGCAGCGGGTTCATCCGGTTCGCTGCCCGCGCTGTAGGCCTCGAACCTGTCCCCGGCCAGGTGGCGCAGCAGCGCCTCACCCATCAGCGAGCGGGCGGAGTTGGCATTGCACAGGAAGAGCACACGCTGTTTCGTCATGGGAGGCTCCTGACGATATATGGAACATCATATATAACAAAGCCAGATGTCAATCTGGTGACAGCCATCAGGGGGCAATCAGGATGCCCGACACGGCCAGCAGCCCCACCACGGCCCAGGCGGGTAACTGCCAGCGCTCCAGCAGCAGGAAGCCGGTCAGGGCCAGGGCGAACGGCTCGGGCCCGATGCGACGCCGGTCCAGACCGGGTCGTAGAGCGCGACGCCCAGGATGCCCACCACGGCGGCATTGGCACCGCGCATCGCCGACTGGGCACCCGCCCGGTGGCGCAGGGGATTCCAGAATGGCATCACGGCCACCAGCAACAGCAGTCCCGGCGCGAAGATGGCCACCAGCGCCAGGACCGCCCCCTGGACCCCGCCAGGCCCGATGTCCAGCACGCTGCCGAGGTAGGCCGCGAAGGTGAAAAGCGGACCGGGCACCGCCTGGGCGGCACCGTAGCCGGCCAGAAACGCGTCAGACGAGACCCAGCCGGACTGGACCACCTCGGCCTCGAGCAGCGGCAGCACCACGTGACCGCCGCCGAACACCAGGGCCCCGGCCCGATAGAAGGCATCCAGCAGGTCGAGGATCGGCGAGGCAGTGGCGAGGGCCAGCAGCGGCAGGCCACCCAGCAGCAACAGGAAGGCCACCAGGGCGAGGCCGCCCGCCCGATGGGACACCGGCAGCGCCAGCGGCGCTCGGGGGGCGTCGTCGTAACCGTCGCGACACAGCGCCAGGCCGGCCAGCGCCCCCGCCAGGATCGCCATCACCTGGCCGAGGGGGCCGCCCACCAGCACCACGGTGAAGACCGCGGCCAGCGCGATGCCGGCACGACGCCGGTCCGGACAGAGCCCCCGCGCCATTCCCCATACGGCCTGGGCAACAATGGCCACCGCCGCCAGCTTGAGACCGTGGACCAGACCGGCGCCGATGGTACCCTCGAACAGGCTCGCGCCCAGGGCGAAGGCGACCAGCAGCAGTGCCGAAGGGAGGGTGAAGGCCAGCCAGGCCAGGGCGGCCCCCCAGGGGCCGGCCCGCAGCAGCCCAAGGGCGAACCCCACCTGGCTGCTGGCCGGCCCGGGCAGGAACTGGCAGAGCGCCACCAGATCGGCATAGTCACGCTCGCCGAGCCATTGCCGACGCGTCACGAACTCGTGGCGAAAGTAGCCCAGGTGCGCGACGGGACCACCGAACGAGGTCACGCCCAGCAGCAGGAAGGCCTGGAAGACCTCCCGGCGCCGGCCCCCCTGGCCGGACGAGCGACTCATGCCGGGCAAGCGCCGATAGGCTCACCCATGTTCAGCCGTAGCGGCCGGTAATGTAGTCCTCAGCCTTCTTGGTGGCCGGGTTGGCGAACATCGTCCGGGTGTCGTTGTACTCGATGATCTCGCCGAGGTGGAAGAAGGCCGTGTAGTCGGCCACCCGCGCCGCCTGCTGCATGTTGTGGGTCACGGTGATGATGGTGAACTGCTGCTTGAGCTTGTCCATCAGGTCCTCGATGGTCGCCGTGGAGATGGGGTCGAGTGCCGAGGTGGGCTCGTCCATCAGGATCACGTCGGGCTGCACGGCGATGGCACGGGCGATGCACAGGCGCTGCTGCTGGCCACCGGAGAGCGAGGTACCCGGCTGTTGCAGCTTGTCCTTGACCTCCTCCCACAGGCCGGCGTCGCGCAGCGCCTTCTCCACCAGTTCATCCTGTTCGGCCTTGCGGCTCACCAGGTCGTGCATACGCGGCGCATAGACGACATTGTCGTAGATCGACTTGGGAAAGGGATTGGGTTTCTGGAAGACCATGCCCACCCGGCGGCGCAGGGCCACCTCGTCCATCTTGGCGGCGTTCACATCGCGGCCATCCATCTCCACCAGCCCCTCGAGGCGCACGCTGGGGATCAGGTCGTTCATGCGATTCAGGCAGCGCAGGAAGGTGGACTTGCCGCAGCCCGAGGGCCCGATCAGGGCCGTGATGTTCTTCTGGTAGACATCGATATTGATGTTCTTCAACGCCTGACTCTGGCCGTACCAGAGGTTGAGGTCGCGGACGCGGATGCTCAGCTCGTGGTGGGCGTCGGTGTTGCGGGTCACCGGCTGGCCGGGTTCGGGACGGGCGCTTTCGTGACGTGACCTTTCGTGACCTGACATGGGCGCGGTACTCCGCTCGGCAACGTGAATGTTCATCTGTGGATACCCTGTAACGTAGCGTGGCCTACCAGCGGCGCTCGAACTTCTTGCGCAGGATAACGGCGGTGGCGTTGAGGAAGATCAGGATCGCCAGCAGCACCAGGATCCCCCCGGCGGTCTTCTCGACGAAGGCCTGTTCCGGCTCACCCGCCCAGGTGAAGACCTGTGCCGGCAGCACCGTGGCGGCCTGGGTGAAGGAGGCCCCCACATCGGGGATGAAGGCCACCATGCCGACGATGATCAGCGGTGCGGTCTCGCCCATGGCCTGGGCCAGGCCGATGATCGAACCGGTCATGATGCCCGGCATGGCCAGCGGCAGCACGTGGTCACGCACCACCTGCCAGCGCGAGCAGCCGACCCCGAAGGCGGCGTGGCGGATCGAGTCCGGCACGCTGCGCAGCGCCGTGCGGGTGGCGATGATGATCACCGGCAGGGTCATCAGCGCCAGCGTCATGCCACCCACCAGCGGCGAGGAGCGCGGCACCCCGAAGAAGTTGATGAAGATCGCCAGCCCCAGCAGGCCGAACAGGATCGAGGGGATCGCCGCCAGGTTGTTGATGTTGATCTCGATGATCTGGGTCAGGCGGTTGTCCGGGGCGAACTCCTCCAGGTAGACCGCCGTCATCACGCCGATGGGGAAGGCGATGGCCAGCGTCACCAGCATGGTCATCACCGTGCCCACCGCGGCGGCCAGGATCCCCGAAGCCTCGGGCATCTTGGAGTCGCCGCTGGTGAAGAAGGTGGTGTTGAACTTGAGCTTCAAGCGCCCCTGTTCAACGAGTTTATCGACCAACGCCTGCTGCGCCGGATTGAGCTCATGGCGGTTCCCTTTCAGGTATTGATCCACCTCGCTGTCGGCGAGCACCCAGCGAGTCTCGGTGGTGCCCAGCAGCTCGGGATTGTCGCGCATCCGCACCGGGATCAGGCGCTCGAAGGTACGGCTCACCAGGCGTGACACCTCGGGGTCCAGGGCGGCACGCCCCATGCGTTGGGCGTCCTCGTTATAGTCGATCTCCACCTGGACCTGGGCCTGCTGGAAGGCCGGCAGGCCCTTGGAGAGCATGTCGGCGAAGAACAGCACCAGGAACAGGCCGGCGAGCCCTAGGGCGCCCATGGAGATCCACTTCAGCCGCGACGACTGGCGATGGCGGCGGCGCAGCTGGGCGCTGATGTCGTCGAAGGATTGACTCATGTCGGCGATTCCTCGGCGTTACAGGTTGTTGACGCGATACTTCTCGCGGAAGCGGCGGATCATGAGCACCGACACCAGGTTCAGGCTGAGGGTGACGGCGAACAGCACCAGGCCCAGGGCAAAGGCGGAGAGGGTCTCGGCACTCTCGAACTCCAGGTCCCCGGTCAGCGCCGCGACGATGCGCACCGTCACCGTGGTCATGTCCTCCAGCGGATTGGCGGTGAGGTTGGGCCGCATGCCCGCCGCCATGACCACGATCATGGTCTCGCCCAGCGCCCGCGATACCGCCAGCAGCGAGGCGGAGATGATCCCCGGCAGGGCCGCGGGAATGACCACGTCGCGGATGGTCTCGCCCTTGGTCATGCCCAGCGCCAGGGAGCCCTGACGCATGCTGTCGGGTACCGCATTGATCACGTCGTCGGAGAGCGAGGAGATGAAGGGGATGATCATGATGCCCATCACCACCCCGGGCGCCACGGCGTTGTTGAAGGAGGCGTCCAGGCCGAAGAAGCCGGCCACGTCGACGATGATCGGTGCCACCGTGATGGCGGCGAAGAAGCCGTAGACCACGGTGGGCACGCCGGCCAGCACCTCGAGGGTGGGCTTGGCCAGGGTGCGTACCCGCTGGGGGGCGAATTCCGCCATGTAGATGGCCGAAAGCAGGCCCACGGGGATGGCCACCAGCATGGCGATGGCGGTGATCATGAAGGTGCCGGCGAACAGCGGCACCGAGCCGAACTGGGCCGCGCTGCCCGCCTCATCGCCGCGCCCCGCGGCGGCCAGGAAGCTGGCGCCGGGGTTCCAGACGGTGCCGGTGACGAAGTCCCAGAAGCTGTGCATCTGGAAGAAGCGTAGCGCCTCGAAGACGATGGAGAAGAGGATGCCGAAGGTGGTGAAGATCGAGATCAACGCCGCGGCGACCAGCACCCAGCGAATCACCCGCTCGATGGCCTGGCGGGCGTGGAAGTCGGGCTTCACCTGGCTCATCCCCACCAGCAGGCCCACGGCAGCCACCACCAGGCTACCGGCCAGCAGGTAGAGGGTGGGAATGTCGGCGCCCAGCAGCAGCATCAGCAAGGCCCCGACGGCCCCCACGGTGATCGCCGGACCGGCGGTGGCGACCACCGCAAACCAGGCGTACTGATCGGGTTGTGCATACATGGCCGTGCCGGTGGCGCGCACGCGCGCAGCCTTGGCACGGCCCAGGAAGAAGGCTATCAGACCCAGCAGCAGCAGGACGCCGCTGAACATGGCGAGGAGTTGGTTGGTCTGCATAGGTCTCTCTCGGTGGATAACGACGGCAGCGTGCCTGCCGGAACGTGCGACGGCCGGCAGCCGTGGGCTGCCGGCCGGATCAGGCGTCCCTGCCTACTCGGGAGTTACTTCAGGTCGCTGACCTCGAGCTGAGCGCGGTTCTCGACCTTTTCACGGGTCTGCTCACGCTCGGCTTCCGGCAGCGGGATCAGGCCCAGGTCACCGAGGTAGCCCCCCTTGCCGATCATGGTCTCGGACACGAACATGTCGACGTAGTCGTACAGCGGCGGCACGGCCTCGGCGTGCTGGTTCTTGACGTAGAACCACAGCGAACGGGCGATCGGGTAGTCGCCGGCGCTGATCGCCTCGGGCTCCGGCGCCACGCCATCGATGGTCGTGCCAATCAGGGCGTCGGGATTCTCTTCGAGGAAGGAGTAGCCGAAGATACCGAAGGCATCGGTGTCCTCGCTCAGGCGCTGGACGATCAGGTTGTCGTTCTCGCCGGCGTCGATGTAGACGCCGTCGGAGCGAATGTCCGTGTAGCCCTCGCCGCCGTAGGCCTCCATCTCCTCCGACGGAACCTCCATGGCGAGCTCTTCGAAGGCGTCACGGGTGCCGGAGGTGCTGGGCGGGCCGTAGATGGAGATCTCGCGATCCGGCAGCGAGGCGTCGATCTCGCTCCAGTTGGTGTAGGGGTTGTCGACCAGCTCGCCATCGACCGGCACCTTGGCGGCTACGGCCAGGAACAGCTGCTCGAGGGTCAGCTCGATGGCCTCGTTGGTGCTGGACTGGGCGAAGACGATGCCGTCGGAACCGATCTTGACCTCGGTCACGTCGGTCACGCCGTTCTCGATGCAGCGCTCCAGCTCTGAGACCTTGATGCGACGCGAGGCGTTGGTGATGTCCGGGGTATCCTCGCCCACGCCGTTGCAGAACAGGCGCAGGCCGCCGCCGGAACCGGTGGACTCGATGACCGGCGTCGGATACTCGGTCACCGCGCCGAACTCCTCGGTCACGTAGCTGGCGAACGGGTAGACGGTGCTGGAGCCGACGATGCGGATCTGGTCGCGAGCGTGGGCCACGGTGGCCACGCCCATGACGGCGGCGGCGATAGCGGTAGTCTTGAGGATGCGATTCATGGAGCGATCTCCTGATGAGGACAGTGTGCAACCTTCACGGGAGACACCTTGCCCCAGTCAGATGACAGCTTCATGACAGTGCCGACCGGAAGCAGGATGCGCCCGCTACGCCGCACACCCTGCCCCAGGGAGATGACAGCGGCGTGACATCGCCCTGTCACGGTCGCGACAAGGCCCCGTTCAGAGTAGCAGCCCCAGCGCCGCCAGGGTACACAGCGAAAGTGACGCACCCTGCAGCAGGCGACGATCGAGACGGTGGGCGATGCGGTTGGCCAGCCAGGTGCCGGCCAGCACCGCCGGCGCGAAGCTCGCTGCCATGCCCAGGTGCCAGGCGCCTATCCGGCCGACCAGCGCCAGGGTGGCGAGGGTCAGCAAGGAGGTGACAATGAAGAAGGCCGCCAGGTTGCCGCGCAGGCGGTCGGGGGAGAACCCATGCATCAGCAGCACCAGGGGCGGCCCGCCAATGGCGGCCACGGTGCCGAAGATGCCGGAGAAGATGCCGGCCGAGAACAGGGTGGCGCGATTGACCGGCAGCCGCAGCCGGAAGAGGGTCACGGCCACCGCGAAGAGCACGCTACCGGCAATCAGCTTCTCGAGCACGACCATGGGCGCTGCGAGCAGCAGCCAGGCGCCCAGGGCGTTACCGGGCAGGCGGCCGGCCAGGGCCATGCCGATCTCGCTCAGGCGCACCTCGCGGCGATAGTGGCGCAGGGTCAGCAGCGAGACGGTAAAGCCGAACAGCACCAGCACCACCGGCACCAGCCGCGGCTCCAGCATCAACAGCAGCGGCGCCCCCACCACCGCCAGGCCGAAGCCGGTGGCACGCTGCACGAAGGCCCCCAGAGCCAGCACCAGGGCGCAGCCCAGCCAGGTGGAGAGCGCCATGTCGAGCCAGGCCACCCACGACGGCTCAATCATGCGCTTCCCGCCCCGCCAGCACGCGAATGCCGACGTTGGCCGCGAGCGAGGCGCCGAGCATGGTGCCCACCATCGGCCAGGCGCTGTCCACCTCGAAGGCGCCCACCAGCACGCCGGCCAGCGCGCCGCTGGAGAACTGCAGGCTGCCCTGCAGGGCGGCGGCGGTGGCGCTCATGTGGTGAAAGCGGTCGAGCAGCGAGGTGATGGCGTTAGGGGCGATCAGGCCGATGGTGCCGGCGAACAGCATGATCAGCGGCACCATGGTGGCAAGCGACTCCTGCCCGGTGATCACCACCAGCGCCAGCCCCATGGCGGCGGCGAGCTGGATACCCAGCCCCAGGCGCAGGTTCTGCAGGGGGGTGCGCCACCTCAGCAGGCGGATATTGAGTCGGTTGGAGGCGACCATGGCCACCACGTTGACGCCGAACACCAGGGGATAGAGGGATGGCGTCAGGGCGAAGTGCTCGAGGTAGAGGAACGGCGAGGCAGTGACGAAGGCGAACAGCCCGGCGAAGGACATGGAGGCGGCGGCGATGAAGCCCATGGCACGACGATCGCCAAGCACGCTGGCGTAGTTGGCCAGCACCTTCGCCGGCGTTGCCGCCGACCGGCCGGGGGGACGCGTCTCGGGCAGCCGGGTGCCCAGCAGCCACATCAGGAAGCCGGCGTAGCCGGCCAGGAAGACGAAGATCAGCCACCAGTCGGCAAGGTAGAGCAGCCCGCTGCCCACCACCGGTGCCACCAGCGGCGCCATCAGCATGATGATGGCCATGGTCGACATCACCTTGGCGGCCTCGCGGCCCTTGAAGCAGTCGCGCACGATGGCCGCCGAGTTGACCACGGTCGCACCACCGCCCAGCGCCTGGACGAACCGCCAGGCCAGCAACTCGCCAAGCGAGCCCACCGTGGTGATCACCAGGCTGGCCAGCAGGAAGACCACCAGGCCACCCAGTAGCACCGGCTTGCGCCCCACCCGGTCGGACACCGGGCCGAACACCAGCTGCCCCAGGGCGAAGCCGGCCAGGAAGGTGGAGAGCGAGAGCTCCGTGTGATGGATGCTGGCGCCGATATGCTCGGCGATCGCCGACATGGCCGGCAGGTAGGCATCGATGGCGAAGGGCGCCAGGGCCGTGTTGGCGGCCACCAGCAGCGCCACGCGTCGCGAGTTCAGGGTCAAGGCGCCTCCATGGCGGCACAAGGTAAAAGGTAGAGGGCTAATGATACCCGAAACCCCGGTCCCTGGCCTCGCCCGTCTATATTCGCCCCCCTCGCCTTGCTAGAGTGACTGCCACGACAACCGGAGGGATCCCGCCATGGCAGATGACCTGCTCTCACAACTCAAGACCATGACCACCGTGGTCGCCGACACCGGCGACCTCGAGGCGATTCGCCGCTTCGAGCCCACCGACGCCACCACCAACCCGTCGCTGATCCTGCAGGCGGCCCAGCAGCAGGCGCGCCGCGCGCGGCTGGCCGAGATCGCCCGCCATGCCACCGACATCGACGATGCCCTGGACGCGGTGGCCGTGGAGATCGGCAGCGAGGTCAGCGCCCTGATCCCGGGCTACGTCTCCACCGAGGTCAGCGCCCGCCTCTCCTTCGACACCGACGCCACCCTGGCACGGGCCCGCTCGCTGATCGAGCGCTACGGGCGTCACGGCGTCGGTCCCGAGCGCATCCTGATCAAGGTGGCCGCCACCTGGGAGGGGATCCGTGCCGCCCGGATCCTCCAGCGCGAAGGCATCCATACCAACCTCACCCTGCTGTTCAGCTTCGCCCAGGCCCGGGCCTGCGCGGATGCCGGCGTCACCCTGGTCTCGCCCTTCGTCGGCCGGATACTGGACTGGCACAAGGCACAGGACCCCGATGCCGACTTCAGCGGCGACCGCGACCCGGGCGTGCAGTCCGTCAGGCGCATCTACGAGCACTTCAAGGGGCATGGCTACGACACCATCGTGATGGGGGCGAGCTTCCGCAATGCCGGCGAGATCGTCGCCCTGGCCGGCTGCGACCGGCTGACCATCTCGCCCAAGCTGCTGGAAGAGCTGGCCGGCACCACCGGCGGCCTGGAGCGGCGGCTCACGCCGCTGGATGCCGAGACCCGGGCCCCCGAGCCCCAGGACGAGGCCGAGTTCCGCTGGGAGATGAACGAGGATGCCATGGCCACCGAGAAGCTGGCGGAGGGGATCCGCAAGTTCATGGCCGACCAGCGCAAGCTGGAGGCGCTGCTGGGAGAGCTGAGGAGGGAGTGACCCGCGACCGCCGGGGCCCGGTCAGTGGCCGTGCGAGGCGGCTTCCTGGGCCTCGAGCATCTCGACCAGCGGCTGGAACTCCTCGCGATTATGCTCGTTGAGGCGCATCAGGATGCGGTGCGCCTCGAGGACCCGCTGGCGGGTTTCCTCGACGTCGGTGGGAATCTCGGGAAGGTCGCAGAGCTCACAGGTCTCGGTGATCGGCGTCTCCACCAGGGTGAAGATGCGCGAGAAGCCCATGACGTCGAGCATCCGCCGGACATCGGGATTGTCGGCGATGATGGTCGGTCGCTCGGTGACGCGCCCCTGCACGGCCATCGCCACCTTGGCGAGGAACCCGAGGGCGGTGGAATCCACGTTGGTGGTGTCGCGCAGGTCGATGATCAGCGTCTCGAGGCCCGGTGTCTCGGCCAGCTGCCGGGCCTGGCGGTCCAGGGTGGCACAGAGCGTCAGGCGCACGTCCCCGCACAGCTTGAGGACGAAGACCCCGGAGTCGAACGCCGCCTTGATGCGGCCTTCATGGTTTATCATTGCCAAATCCGCTCACCATCATGATCGTCAGGTCGTCTGGCAGTTCCTCGTGTCCCGGGGCGCTCTCGGCGACGCCTTCATCATCGTCCGCCAATGCCCCCAGTGCAAGGCTGCCACGTAGGTCCTCCAGCGTCTCGCTGGCCAGGACCCGTCGCTCGAGTTCCCTGAGCCGCAGATCGAGGGTGTCGCCAGGCAGACACTCCAGTATCCCATCCGAACATAGCCACAGCCGGAAGTTCTCCGGCAACTCGCAGCCCAGCATCGGGTAGTCGATCCCCGGGAAGAGGCCGACCGGCATGCCTTCGCCGGGCAGCGGCGTCACCTTGCCATCGGACACCAGCAGGGGCATGGGCAGCTGCGCGCCCAGCGAATAGTGGAGATAACGACGTTGATGGTCAATGACCCCGACGAGCAGGGTCGCATGCTTGCCGATGCCGGCATCCAGCAGTTCGCGATTGAGCGCCGCCAGCCAGCGCGGCGCCAGGGCCTCGGGATGCTCGCCGTCCCACTCGTGCTGCCAGTGATTGGAGAGATACTTCAGCAGCACGGTGACGAAGGCCGAGGAGGCCCCGTGGCCCGAGACATCGGCAAAGTAGAACAGGCTGTAGCGCTCGTTGAAGGCCTGGAAATCGAGGAAGTCCCCGGACAGGTAGAGCGAGGGCGCCAGCCAGTAGTCGAAGGTCACGTCATTCAGGGTCTGCGGCCGCGGCGGCAGCAGCTTTCGCTGGATCTGCCCGCCGGCCTGCTGGTCGAGGCGCAGCATCGCCAGGTGGGTCTCGAGGCTCTCGTTGAGCTCCTCGAGGTGCTCGTTGAGCTGGGCCAGGCGGGCGCGATCATGCTCTCGTTCCGCGGCCAGGCGATGCACCTCGATGGCCTTGCCGATCATGCGCCGCAGCAGGGAGCCATGGCGCAGCGGGTCGACGATGTAGTCCACCAGGCCGGCATCGACCGCGCGCAGCAGGTCGGTATCCTGGCGTTCGTCGCTGACCACCAGGGTCGGCAGGCCTTCGGCGAGCCGCGTCCACTCGCCGCTGGGCACCGCCCGGGCATGGGCCACGATGAGGGCGGTTTCCGGCGGGAGTCCCTCGATGCTGTCGGCGGCATACACCGCCAGGCCGTCACGGGCGATGGTCTCGGCCAGGGCATCACGCTCCGGCCCCGGCACGTCGATCACCCCGATCAGTTGCTTGGCTGGTGGCATGCTGTCATGGCCTCATTCGGCGAAGGCATCATCGAAGTCCGCATCATCGAAGTCGAATTCCTCGCTGGCGAAGGGATCCTCGCCCTGCTCGCCATCGTTGACCTCGAAGCGGCGCTGCTGCAGCCAGGTATCGCGGATGAAGCTGTAGCGGTCGCCACGGATCAGCGCCTCCTGGTCGAGCAGGCCGGCCCGGGCATCGATCACCCTCAGGGCGGTAAGGCCCATGCGCACCTCGTCGTCCTCGACGTAGGTGGTCGGATACGCGTACATGTCCACCGGCAGGCCGCCGGTATCACGCAGGGTGCTCGGCCCCAGCAGCGGCAGCACCAGGTAGCGGGACTCTTCCCATCCCCAGGTGCCCAGGGTCTGGCCGAAGTCCTCCTCCTGGCCAGTGATCTCCATGCGGCTGGCCACGTCCCAGAGCCCGCCGATCCCTACCGTGGTATTGATCAGGAAGCGCGAGGTGGCGATGCTGGCGTTGCGCACCTTGCCCTGCAGCAGGCTATTGAGGACGGTGCGCGGCTCGCCCAGGTTGGAGAAGACGTTGCCCACCCCGGTCTCCACCGGGTCCGGGGTGATGAAGCGGTAGCCCCGGGCGGCGGGCTTGAGCGCGTATCGGTCGACCACGTCATTGAAGGCGAACACCTTGCGGTTGAAGCCCTCCCAGGGATCGTCGGGGTGGCGCTCCCGCACCTCCCCGCTGGTGGCGCACCCCGCGCTGGCCACCAGCAACAGCGCCAGTGTTCCTCGCCCGACCCATCTCGTCAGCCCCTGTCTCATTGGCTTGCTCGCCTCCCAGCGGTTCCTTGTCATGACGCTCATTGGCGACGCACCACCACGCTGCCGGCACTGTATCCCGCGCCGAAGGAACAGACCACCCCGAGCGCACCGGCCGGCAGGTCACGCCGGTGCAGGTGGAAGGCGATGATCGAGCCCGCCGAGCTGGTATTGGCATAGCGATCGAGGATGATCGGCGCCTGTTCGGGGCTCGGATCGTGGCCCAGCACGCGCCGGGCGATGAGATCGTTCATGTGGCGGTTGGCCTGGTGCAGCCATAGCCGCGACAGGTCGCCGCCCGTAAGCTCGAGGCTCGCCAGGTGGTCGGTGATCAGCGCGGCCACCAGCGGGCAGACCTCCTTGAACACCCGCCGCCCCTCCTGGACGAAGAGCTTGTCGACGGCCTGCGGATCGCTGTCGGTGATCCGGTTGAGGAAGCCGGCATTGTTGCGGATGGCATTGGAGAAGCGCGTCACCAGGCGGGTGCCGAGGATCTCGAAGCGCTCCTCGGCGCTGGCGACCTCGTCGCTCTCTAGCACGATGGCGGTACAGGCATCACCGAAGATGAAGTGGCTGTCGCGGTCCCGGAAGTTGAGGTGCGCCGAGCAGATCTCGGGGTCGACCACCAGCGCCCGCTTGACGCTGCCGGCGCGGATGGCGTTGGCGGCGGTCTCGATGGCGAAGGTCGCCGAGCTGCAGGCGACGTTCATGTCGAAGGCGTAGCCGCCCGCGCCGAGGGCGTTCTGGAGTTCCACCGCGACGGCCGGGTAGGGACGCTCCAGGTTGGAACAGGCGACAATGACCAGCTCGATGTCGGCCGCCTCGACCCCCGCCGTCTCGAGGGCCTCGCGCGCCGCGGCCAGGCCCATCTCGCACTGGATCGAAGGCTCGTCGTTGGCGCGCTCCGGCAGCCGGGGACGCATTCGCGCGGGGTCGAGGATGCCCTCGGCATCGAGCACGTAGCGGCTGTGGATGCCCGAGGCCTTGACGATGAACTCGGTGCTGGAGTGAGGCAGCGGCTCCCGCTCGCCGGCGGCGATGGCATCGGCATGGCGCGCATTCTCGGCGTCCACCCAGGCGTTGAACGAGGCCACCAGGGCCGCATTATCGATGGCGTGCGGCGGGGTGAAGAGGCCCGTCCCGGTGATCACCACTTGGCTCATGCTGTTCTCCCTGTGAGTTCTGCCCAGCGCTTCTCGAGGCGCTTGGTGGAGACCGGAAACCTCGTGCCCAGCTGCTGGGCGAAGAGCGAGACCCGCAGCTCCTCGATCCACCAGCCGAACTCCACCAGCGCCGGGTCCTCCACGCCGCCGCGTCGCTCGCTGTCGCGGCGCGCGGCCAGGCGGGCCTCGAAGTCCTGGACCTCCTGCATGTGCATCTGGTCGCGCATGCGCTCCCGCGGCGCCTTCTCCAGGCGGATCAGCGCCGCTTCCATGTAGCGGGGGTACTCCTCGAGCCACTCCCCGGCCTCGCTGACGAAGCCGGGATGCACCAGCCGCTGCATCTGGGCCTTGAGGTCACTGTAGACCAGCGCCAGGGCCAGGTTCAGTTGCCCCTTGAGTGCCTTGGTCACAGCCAGGTGCCCCTTGAGCGCCTGCTCCAGGCTGGCCACCAAGAGCTCCGCCCGCGGCAGCAGCGCATTGCGCGTCGCCGCGAGGCGCTGCTCGAGCTCGCCCCGCGAGCGCGGCAGCGGGTCGCTGGCCACCACCTGACGGAACACTCCGGCCACCACGTCATCGATGAGCTGTCGCTTGCTGCCGACCTTGGCGAACAGCAGCGCACAGGTCTCCAGCCCCTTGAGGCGTTCGATGGCCCGCACCTGGTCGGGCAGGCATTGCATGGCCGCCCTGACCACGCCCCGGCGATGGGCCTCGCGGGCCTTGTCGGGATGGTCGAAGAGCTCGACCCGGAAGGCCTCCTTGGCGGGCACCAGGGCCGGGTAGGCCTCCACCCGGATACCGGCCTGGGTGGTGACCCGGGACTCGGGCAGGGGCGTCTCGGGCAGGGCCTCGAGCTCGCCTTCGCTGCTGGCCTGTTCGGCGAGGGCCCGGGCGCCCTCCCCGGCGGCGGCCTCGAAGCGGCGCTCCAGTTCGCGAGCGTCTCGGCCCTGTCCCAGGGTCCGGCCCTGGTGGTCCACCACCCGCAGGTTCATCACCAGGTGCGGTTCCAGCTGGTCGAGGCGCCAGTCGTCGGGATGCAGCCGTACACCGGTCTTGCGGCGCAGGAACTCGCCCAGCGCCTCGGTGAGCGGCACGTCGTCCGGCGTCATGGCCTCGAGGGCGGCGTCGACCCAGTCGGGAATCGGCACCACCTGGCGGCGCACCGCCTTGGGCAGCGACTTCATCAGCGCGATGCACTTCTCGCGCAGCAGGCCCGGTACCAGCCACTCGAGCCGCGCCAGGGGGAGCTGGGGCAGCATGGCCGCCGGCACGGTCAGCGTCACCCCGTCATCTGCGGCCCCGGGCTGGAAGTGGTAGGAAAGCGGATAGCGCACGCCCCCGAGCACCAGCTCGTCGGGGTAGTCGGCCTCGGTGACCTCCCCGGCCTCCCGCGCCAGCAGGGCCGCACGGTCGAACTTGAGGATGTCGGGATTGTCGCGCTCGGCCTTGCGGCGCCAGGCCTCGAAGCCCTTGCCGTTGATGATCTCCGCGGGGAGGCGCTCGTCGTAGAAGGCGAACAGGGTCTCCTCGTCGACCAGGATATCGCGCCTGCGGGCCCGATCCTCCAGGTCCTCGACCTCTTCCACCAGCGACCGGTTGTGGGCGAAGAAGTCACCCCGGGTCTTGAACTCGCCTTCCACCAGCGCCCGGCGGATAAAGAGCTCCCGGGACTCCTGTGGGGCGATGGGGCCATAGTGGACCTTGCGTCCGGTGACGATCGGCAGGCCGAACAGCGTGACCTGTTCGGTGGCGACCACCTGGGCTCGCTTCATCTCCCAGTGCGGCTCGGCATGGGAGCGCTTCACCAGGTGGCCGGCCAGCGGCTCGATCCACTGCGGCTCGATCCTGGCGACGGTGCGCGCGAAGAGCCTGCTGGTCTCGACGAGCTCGAAGGCCATCACCCACTTGGGGGACTTCTTGGCTAGCCCGGACCCGGGATGGATCAGGAACTTGCGGTTGCGTGCCCCCAGGTACTCGCGATTCTCCGTGAGCAGTCCCAGGTGCGAGAGCAGCCCGGTGAGCAGGGCCTTGTGCAGGGCCACGGCACCCTCTCGACGGGCCTCTCGACGCGCCTTGTCGTCCATGTCCGGGGCATCGGCGGGAGGCCGCGGGGCCGGCGGCGGCACCTCGATCTCCATGTCGCGCAGCAGCTGGCGAAGCTGGCGGAAGGTGTCATGCCACTCGCGCAGGCGCAGGTAGTTGAGGTAGTGCTCCTTGCACCAGCGCCGCAGCCGGTTGCCCGAGAGCTCCTCCCGGGCGGCATCGAAGCCGTTCCAGAGGTTGAGCAGGGCCACGAAGTCGGAATCCGGGTCCTGCCAGCGGCGATGGGCCTGGTCGGCGGCCTGGCGCTTGTCGGCCGGCCGGTCGCGGGGATCCTGCACCGCCAGGCCGGCGACCACGATCAGCACCTCGCGCAGCCCGCCCTGCTCGGCGCCGGCCAGCACCATGCGCGCCAGGCGCGGGTCGATGGGCAGCCGCGCCAGCTTGCGCCCCAGCGGGGTCAGGCGGTTGCCGGCATCCACCGCGCCCAGTTCGAAGAGCAGCCGGAAGCCATCGGTGACAAAGCGCGAATCCGGCGGGTCTACGAAGGGGAACGCCTCGATGTCACCGAGCTTGAGCGACAGCATCGAGAGGATCACCGAGGCGAGGTTGGTACGGCGGATCTCGGGGTCGGTGAACTCGGGCCGGGCGAGGAAGTCCTCCTCGTCGTAGAGGCGGATGCAGACGCCCTCGGCGAGGCGCCCGCAGCGCCCCTTGCGCTGGTTGGCGCTGGCCTGGCTGACCGGCTCCACCGGCAGGCGCTGGATCTTGGCCTTGTAGCTGTAGCGGCTGAGGCGTACCAGGCCCGGGTCGATGACGTAGCGGATGCCCGGCACGGTGAGCGAGGTCTCTGCCACGTTGGTGGAGAGCACGATGCGCCGTCCCGCATGGAGGGCGAAGACGCGATTCTGCTCGGCATTGGAGAGCCGCGCGTAGAGCGGCAGGATCTCGGTGCCCTTGAGATCGGCGCGGCGCAGGGTGTCGGCGGTCTCGCGGATCTCGCGCTCGCCGGGCAGGAACACCAGGATGTCGCGGGGCCCATGGAACCAGCCCTTCTCCCGCTCGACCCGCTCGATCTCCTCGACGGCGTGGAGAATTCCCTCCTGCAGGGTACGATCCTCCTCGTCGTCGTCATCGCGCACCAGCGGCCGGTAGCGCACCTCCACCGGGTAGGTGCGCCCGGAGACCTCCACCACCGGCGCCGGCTGGACCCGCCCCTGCGGATCCTGGCGCCCGAAATGCTCGGCGAAGCGGGTCACGTCGATGGTCGCCGAGGTGATGATCACCTTGAGATCGGGACGCCGCGCGGTAAGGCGCTTGAGATAGCCGAGCAGGAAGTCGATGTTGAGGCTGCGCTCGTGGGCCTCATCGATGATGATGGCCTCATAGCGCATGAGGTCCGGGTCGTGGCGGGTCTCGGCGAGCAGGATGCCGTCGGTCATCAGCTTGACCAGGGTGTCGTCCCTGCTCTGGTCGGTGAAGCGCACCTGATAGCCCACCTGCTCGCCCAGCGGCACCTGGAGCTCCTCGGCGAGGCGACTGGCCACCGAGCGAGCCGCCAGGCGCCGCGGCTGGGTGTGGCCGATCAGCCCGCGCCGCCCCAGGCCCAGCTCCAGGCAGAGCTTGGGCAGCTGGGTGGTCTTGCCCGAGCCGGTCTCGCCGGCCACCACCACCACCTGGTGGTCACGCAGGGCCGCGAGGATGTCCTCCCGGCGTTCCGCTACCGGCAGCGACGCCGGGTACTCGAGGGCCACCGGGCGCGCCCGGCGACGCTCCACCTGCTGCCGCGAACGCTCGAGCGAACGCCGGACCTCGGCGAGGCCGCGATCCACGGGCTTGCCCTCCCTGAGCCGCCGGCGCAGGCCGCGCAGGCGCTTTTCCAGGGTCGGGACGTCGCGCCGCAGGGCATCATCGAGCTCGCGGCTCAGGGCGTCGAGCTCGGCGGCATCCCGGGTGTTCGTGGCGGTGTCCTGGCGGGTCTCGGTGGTCACGGTCTCGACGGTCGTCTCCGGGTCACGGTCATCAAAAAACGGCCCGCCCGGGACGTCCGGAGCGGGCAGTGCATTGTAACGCCGAGGCAGCAGCGGCGCCTAATCGGTACCATCAAGCGTGGCTATCGGGCGGCAAGTAAGGAAGCTATCGCCTTGCCGGTAATTGCCGTGGCAGCGTACTGGGCGGCTCAGGCTAGCGGGTCACCCATTCGCCTTCTCGCGTTCCTCGTCGCGTAACTGGCGACGCAGGACCTTCCTGAACATGACAGCGTCTTGGGCAACTCAGGCTACGGGTCACCCCTCTGCCTTCTCACGTTCCTCATCGCGTAACTGGCGACGCAGGACCTTCCTGAACATGACAGCGTCTTGGGCAACTCAGGCTACCGGATCACCCCTCTGCCTTCTCACGCTCCTCATCGCGTAACTGCCGACGCAGGACCTTTCCCACGTTCGTCTTGGGCAACTCGTCGCGGAACTCCACGTACCTCGGGACCTTGTAGCCGGAGAGGTCCTTCTTGCACCAGGCCCGCAGGGTCTCGGCATCCAGGGTCTCATCCCGGGCGACGACGAACAGCTTGATCGCCTCACCGCTGGTCTCGTCTGGCACCCCCACGGCCGCGGACTCGATCACCCCCGGGTGGGCGGCCACCACGTCCTCGATCTCGTTGGGATACACGTTGAAGCCGGAGACCAGGATCATGTCCTTCTTGCGGTCGACGATGCGGATGTAGCCATCCGCCTGGAGCACGGCAATGTCGCCGGTATGAAACCAGCCCTGGTCGTCGATCACCCTCGCAGTCTCCTCGTCCCGGCTCCAGTAGCCCTTCATCACCTGGGGCCCCCTGACACAGAGCTCGCCTGCGGCGTCGAGGGGCGCATCGCGGCCATCGGCATCGACCACCTTCACCTCGGTCCCCGCCACCGGCTTGCCGATGGTACCGAGCTGGATGGCATCCACGGGGTTGAAGCTGACGATGGGCGAGGTCTCGGTCAGGCCATAGCCCTCGGCCACCGGGCAGCCGGTGACCTCCTCCCAGCGCTGCGCGGCCGCCCGGGTCAGGGCCATCCCGCCGGAGATGGTCAGGTGCAGCCGGGAGAAGTCGAGACGGCGGAAGTCCTCGCGGTTGCACAGGGCATTGAAGAGGGTGTTGAGCCCGATGAAGCCGGTGAAGGAGATGCCCTTGAGGGTCTTGACGAAGGTGTCCAGGTCACGGGGATTGGTGATCAGCACCGAGTGGTTGCCGGTCTCCATCATGAACAGGCAGTTCACCGTGAAGGTGTAGATATGGTAGACGGGCAGCGGCGCGATGATGGTCTCGGCGCCGTCGGTCAGCGCCGGGCCGATGGCCTGGCGGGCCTGGAGCATGTTCGCCACCAGGTTGCGATGGGTGAGCATGGCGCCCTTGGCCAGCCCGGTGGTACCGCCGGTGTACTGCAGCGCGGCGATGTCGTCGGCGCCGCGCGACACCTCCTGATGGCGACGACCGGCACCTGCCCGTAGCGCCTGGCGCAGGGGCGTGGCACCGGGCAGCGAGTAGGCCGGCACCATCCTCTTGACGTGCTTGACCACGGCATTGATCAGCTGGCGCTTGGGGAAGCCATGCAGATCCCCCAGTTCCGTCACCACCACATGCTGGATATCGGTGCGCTCGAGGACCCGTTCGAGCTTGTCGGCCATGTTGGCCAGGATGACGATGGCCCGGACCCCGGAATCCTTGAACTGGTGGGCCATCTCCCGCTCGGTATAGAGCGGGTTGGTATTGACCACCACCAGCCCCGCACGCAGGGCACCGAAGACCGCCACCGGGAACTGCAGCACGTTGGGCAGCTGGATGGCGATGCGATCCCCCGGCTGAAGCGTGGTCTCCTGCTGCAGCCAGGCGGCGAAATCGCCGGAGAGGCGGTCGAGTTCGGCATAGGTCAGGACTCGTCCCATGCAGCTGAACGCCGGCTTGTCGGCGAAGCGCGCCACGGAGGAGTGGAAGACATCCATCACCGAGGCATAGGCGTCGAGTCCCTCCAGGGGCTGTCCGGTCAGGATGGCGGGCTTGTCATTCTCGCTCATGGGCAGTCTCCATGCTGCGGCTGATGTCATCAGCCGGCTTGTTGTTCTGTGCGCCTACCTTATACCAGCGGTTTCGCGGCTGTAAAACACTCGATTGAAACTTACGTTTTAAACCGTGCCTGGATCACGCCACCCTGCCAGACCAGCAGCTCGCCGGGCACCATGCGCACCCACTCCTCGTTGTCGGTGAGCGGCTCGGTGGCGATCACCGAGACCACGTCGTCGGCGGTGGTGTGCTCGGCGAAGTTGACCGTCAGCTCGGCATCCGACAGGCTCGCCCGCCCGAAGGGCGCCCGGCGGGTAATGTGCGCCAGCTTGGTGGAGCAGAAGGTGTAGAGGTAGTCGCCGTCGGCCAGCAGCAGGTTGAAGACCCCCAGGCCGCGCAGCCGTTCGCAGAGCTCGTGCAGCATCGACCAGAGGGCCTTGCGCTGCCGGTCGTCGGCGGGCGGCTCGGGGAAGGCCCCGCGAAGCTCGCCGAGCAGCCAGCAGAAGGCGTGCTCGCTGTCGGTGCTGCCCACCGGGCGGTAGAAGGAGTGCGACAGGGCCTGCCAGTCGGCCAGCTGGCCATTGTGCGCATAACACCAGGGACGTCCCCACATCTCGCGCACGAAGGGGTGAGTGTTGGCCAGCCGCACCTGGCCGACGTTGGCCTGGCGGATATGGCTGATGACGATGTTCGACTTGATGGGGTAATCGCAGATCAGCCGGGCGATGGGGGAGTGCACCGAGGGGTGCGGATCCCGGAAGTCCCGGTAGCCGCCCTCCTCATAGAAGGCGATGCCCCAGCCGTCGCGGTGAGGCCCGGTCCCCCCGCCACGGTGCAGGAAGCCGGTGAAGCTGAAGCAGATGTCGGTGGGCACGTTGGCGCTCATGCCAAGCAGCTCACACATGGGGTTCCTCCCGGCGCATGGGGCGTCGCGCACGGCGACGCCGGATCAGGCTGACCACCAGCCACACAAGCACCACCAGCGCCACGGCGCCCCACAGGCGCGGGTCGCGGCGGTGTGCCGCCCACCACTGATGCAGGCCCGGTGCGCCCGCCTGCCACAGGTCACGCGCAGCCTCGGGCAGGCGATTGACCCAGGCGACGAAGCGGTCGGCGGCGAGTTCGGCCGAGGTCTCGGGGGGCGGCAATGAGGTGTCGCTGCGCTCCCCGTCCTCGACGCGCTCGGTGCCGAGGGTCGGCCCGGCCACGTCCGCCAGGTCGATGCCGACCCGGCCTTCGGGGTTGAGCATCAGTCGCGGCAGGGCCAGCTCTCGGGTCTCGCCTTCCAGTTCGAGGGTGGCCGTGAGCAGCAGCGGCTGACTCAGCTCCTCGTCGAGTTCGGGCAGGTCGAGGTGCCAGCGCGCCGCCCCGACGGCCCGAGCCTCGAGACGTTCTCCCTGCAGCTCGCCATGGATCTCGGTATTGTCGCGATTCAGCCGGGGATGCTCGGCGGCCAGGACCACCCGGCCCTCCTTGGGACGGTGCACCGCTCCGATGGCCGGCAGCACGTTCACCGCCTGCACCCGCTGGCGATGGAATGCCTCCCCCTCGGCCCGGAACACCAGACGCGCATTGCCAGTCAGGGCCGGTGCCGGCAGGCGGCCACGGAAGCGCCCCGCCTCGGCCTGCAGGGTGACCAGGGATTGTACCTCGCCCTCGGCGTCCTGCAGCGATACCGAGAGGGTGGGTGCCTCGACCTCATCGCCAAGGGGGGCACCATCCCGCTCCACCCAGGCCTCCACCGGCACCTCGAAGCCGAGATAGAGGGTGGTCGGGAGATCGGCGATCCGCAGGTGGAGCGGGGAGGCGACATTGATGCGACTGCCCTCGCCCACCGACCCCTCCAGACGCCACTCGCCGACCTGGGGATCGGGCACCCGGATCAGGTCGAAGCGTGGCTCCACCTGCCAGCGGATATCGTCCGGCGCCTCGTCGGCCCGGTAGCGGGTGCCGTCCGGCGCGACCAGGGTCAAGGGGGCGTCGTCGGGCTCGTGGAAGACCAGCGCCGAGAAGGTTTCCACACCGTCGTCGATGACGAAGCGCCCCTCTTCCAGCGGCACCTGGTCGGCGGGGAAGATACGCTCGACGATGTCGAGGAAGGCGCCCAGCAGGCTCTCGGGATTCTCCGCGAGTGCCGCCAGCCCGCCGGTGGACTGGGCCAGACGCTCCACCAGGGCCAGGTCGGCCTGGTCGGAGAAGGCGATGGCATGGATGGAGACGCCCTGGCCGGCCAGTTCGGCGGCGAGTTCATCCACCAGCCGACGACGCGAAGCATCGTCGACCTCGGGCTTGGCGCCTCGTGCCGGTGACAGGTCGATCACCCCATCGGTGAGCAGCACCAGGTGGCGCCAGCCATTGGCTTCGGCGCTTGCCGCCTCACGAAGCGCCACCTCGATATCGGTGTACTGCTGGTAATCCTGAAGGGCCGGCGGCAGGGCCAGGGCGCGCTCGCGCCAGGCCGCATCCACCTCTCCCAGCGGCAGGGGGTTGTCGACCGTCTCACCGAAGGTCCAGACGCCCGCCGTGGCGCCGTTGGGCAACAGGGCTACCAGCATGTCCAGGGCACTGAGCGCCAGGCGGTCGGGGTCATTCTCCTTCATGCTGCCGGAGACATCGACCACCACCCGGACATCCGGTCGTTCCTCCGTGCCGACCTGCGCCGGCACCTGGCTCGCCCACAGCCACAGGGCACAGCCGATGGCCAGTATCCAGGTCAGCCGGCCACAGCGCGTTTCCATGCCACACCCGCCCATAAGGGCTCCTTAGCCGATCATCGGCTCCTGGCGCTCGCCCCGGCCACCCCGGCGGGGGCCGGCAGGCACGTCGTCATCCATGTCCACGTAGTCACCGTCGTCGAGGGTGTGGCGATGGCGGCCACGCCACCACAGCAGCAGCCCCACCACCACACCCAGCCCGGCGCCTACCGCGACCAGCACGGCGGCCGGCATGAGGGCCGCGCCGTTGCCTTCGAGGAAGGCCACTGCCGTCACCACCACCGCCGGGGCGAAGCCGGTGTAGAACTCGCCCTCCTCCAGCAGCGGCAGGCGGAAATGGGCCGGCGTCCACATCACGCCGGCCACCAGCCAGGTGATCACCAGACGCGGCAACCGCGGCAGGAAGGCCAGCCCCAGGTAGCCGGTCAGCAGCACCACCAGCGACAATACGACATAGACCAGCCATAGTAGGGATATCGAATCCGAAATCAGCATCACGCCCTCGCGACCTGTGCGTCCACGACGCACGTTCTTGAAAATACACTGAGTATGGTACATCTCGCGCAATGAAAGCACAGCCGCCACGTGACCAGGCCACCGAGACGCCTGCCGACGACCCCGTCACCCGCTTCCGCCACGCCGACGACCCGGGGTGGCACTGGCTGGAGAACCGCGACGACCCGGCGGTCACCGACTTCCTGGAGGCGGCCAACGGGGAGTCGCGCCGCTGGTTCGCCCCCCTCGACGATCTGGTCGAGCGCCTCTACCACGGCCACCTGGCGCGCCGCGAACTGGCCGTGCACGGGCTGAGGACGCCGCTTGACCACTACACGGTGTGGAGCGAGACGGCGGTGGACGCCGACTACCCGGTCTGGTGGCGCCACCCCAATGGCGACCCCGATGCCGCGGAGTGCTTCCTCGACCTCGAGGCCCGGGCCAGCGAGCACGACTTCCTCGAGGTGGGGGACATGGCCCTCTCCCCGGACGAGGCCTGGCTGGCCTGGAGCGAGGACACCCGCGGCGACGAGACCTATACGCTCTATCTCAAGCACCTGCCCGACGGTGAGCCCAGGGTGCTGCTCGAGGAGATCGGCCCCGAGATCGGCTGGGCCGAGGACAATGCCACCCTGCTCTTCACCCGCTATGACGCCACCCAGCGCCCCGAGAGCATCTGGCGCCTGCCGCTGGAGGCCGGCAGGGCCGGCGAGCCGGCACTGGTGCTGCGCGAGGAGGACCCGGAATTCTGGCTGGGCCTCGGCAAGACCCGCTCCCGCGAGTGGCTCATCCTGGAAAGCGCCTCCAAGGACACCAGCGAGAGTCACCTGATCCCCGCCCGGGCGCCGGCCACCGTGCCACGCTGCTTCCGAGCCAGGGAAAGCGGGGTGGAGTACGCCCTGGACCACCGCCCGGGC
The DNA here is from genome assembly GCF_029625235.1 of Halomonas sp. CKK8. NCBI lineage: Bacteria > Pseudomonadati > Pseudomonadota > Gammaproteobacteria > Oceanospirillales > Halomonadaceae > Halomonas > Halomonas sp. CKK8. The sequence continues at coordinate 2,549,708 of NZ_CP121193.1, forward strand.
CACTTCTATGTGCTTCACAACCGCGAGGCCACCCACTTCCGGCTGGACGTGCTCGCCGAGCAGCGACTGGGCGAGGCCGACCCCGCCAGCGACTGGCAGCCGCTGATCGCCCATCGCGACGATGACACCCTGGAGGGCGTCGATGCCTTCGACTGGGGGCTGGTGGTCGCCGAGCGCGACCACCACGAGGCCCAGGTGCACCTCCGCATCCTCGAACTGGATGCCGACCACGCCATCACCCGCGACGAGCGGCTACCCCTGCCGGAGCTGCCCTGCAGCCTGGCTCTGGGCGACGCGCCCCACTTCGATAGCCGTCGCCTGCGCCTGCGGGAGGAGTCCTTCACCCTGCCGGTGACCTGGCTCGAGCATGACCTCGACAGCGGCCAGCGGCGACTCCTCAAGCAGCAGCCCATCCATGGCGACCTGAGACCCGAGCAGTTGGTCTGTGAGCGGCTCTGGGCGACCTCCCACGACGGCGAGCGGGTCCCCGTCTCGGTGGTGATGCGAGCGGACCTCGCCGGCCACCCCTTACCCACCCTGCTCTACGGCTACGGCGCCTATGGCGAGGTGCTCGATCCCTGGTTCTCGGTTGCCCGGCTCGAGCTGCTGGCACGCGGTGTGGCCTTTGCCGTGGCGCATGTGCGCGGCGGTGGCGATCGCGGCGAGCCCTGGTACCTGGCCGGCAAGCTCGAGCACAAGGCGAACAGCTTCCACGACTTCCTCGCCGCCCGCGACGCCCTGGTCGAGAAAGGCTTCAGCGACGGCGAGCGCGTTGCGGCCTACGGCGCCAGTGCCGGGGGGCTGCTGGTCAGCGCGAGCCTCAACCTGGCCCCGGAAGCCTTCTGCGCCGCGGTCCTCGACGTCCCCTTCGTCGACGTGCTGCGCACCATGGAGAACCCCGACCTGCCACTTACCACCGCGGAGTACACCGAATGGGGCGATCCCCGCGAGCCCGAGGCACGACGCCGCATCGGCAACTACTCACCGCTGGACAACCTCTCGGCACAACCCTGGCCGGCGGTCTTCCTGCAGGGCAGCTGGCACGACACCCGGGTGCCCTACTGGGAACCCGCAAAGCTCTATGCTCGCCTCAGGGAACTGGGCCGCAACCAGGGCAGTGAGGGTCACGCTTCAAGCGACCGCCGCCCCGCGGATCGCCGCCCCATCCTGCTGCGCACCGACATGGCCGCTGGCCACGGCGGGGCCTCGGGACGCTTCAAGGCCTGGCACGACAACGCCCGCCAGGATGCCTTCCTTCTCTGGGCACTGGGGCTCGAGGGCCGGGACGCCTGATCCTGTTGTCCAGATCGCAAGGGACCCGGCCGAGGCCGGGTCTCTTGCATACCGATCAGGCTGCAGTGGCGTCAGCTGCCACCGCCGGCACCGCCACCGGCACCACCGCCGGAACCACCGCCAGAGCCGCCGCCGGAACCACCACCGGAGCCGCCGCCGGAACCACCACCGGAGCCGCCGCCGGAACCACCACCGGAGCCGCCGCCGGAACCACCGCCGGAGCCGCCACCGGAACCACCGCCGGAGCCGCCACCGGAACCACCGCCGGAGCCGCCACCCGAGCCGCCGCCGGAACCGCCACCCCCACCACCGGAATGAATCAGGCCGTTGTCACCACTGCCATCGTCGGTGCCGTCATCCGTGCCGTCATCGCTGCCGTCGTCGGTGCCGTCATCGCTGCCGTCGTCGGTGCCGTCATCGGTGCCGTCGTCGGTGCCGTCATCGGTGCCGTCGTCGGTGCCGTCGTCGGTGCCGTCGTCCGTGCCGTCATCGCTGCCGTCGTCGGTGCCGTCATCGGTGCCGTCGTCGGTGCCGTCATCGGTGCCGTCGTTCGTGCCAACATCGGTACCATCGTCCGTGCCGCCACTCGTATCGTCGTCGGCGCCGCCATCGCTGGCGGCCAGCACGACGTCACTTCCGTCGCGTGCGCTGGACAGGGCCGTTCCCCGGTCTCCGGCGCTCGGCGGGTAGAGCAGCAGCAGCTGTTCGGGGCTTTGCCGCGTCGGCAGCCATGACTGCAGCTGCGCCATCTCCTGGTCGTCGAGTACCCGGCCCTCGTTCATGAGGTCGTTGAACATCGCCGCCATTTCGTCGTCGCTGAGAGTCTGTCCACTCCACGAGGACGACTGCGCCGCCACACCGGAAGAGGCCAGGGCACCCATCGCCAAGGCAAGCGCTAACTTGCTGAAACCTTTCATGATGCATCCCCTCGTCGTTATCCCATGCCCCCGGACGTGACACGCCATGCTCACGTTCACGCTGGACAACAAACTGTTACACACAGCAAAGCATCGTCCTCGCCGGTGATCGGCGCCATAGGACGAAGCCATGAAACAAGGGGCGCTGGGGTATGAGCGTGGACGCCTACCGCGTATGAGGCGTCTCAGACATGGAGCGGAGGGCGCCCCGATGCAGGGCGTGGATCAGGCGTCGATGGGCAGGATAGCGATGATGTGCTCCTCGAGCTCCTCCTCGGGCACCTCGCGTTGGGAGACGGCGAAGCTGCGCACACTGACGCCCTTGCGGTGCATCCGTTCGGGCCCGCCGGCGATCAGCGGGTGCCAGGCGGCCAGCTTGCGACCCTCCGCGACCCGACGGTAGGCACAGGACTTGGGCAGCCAGCGAAAGTCGTCGATGCGCTCGGGCGTCAGCTGCGTGCAGTCCGGCACCTTGGCAAAACGATTGTCATAGTCGCCGCAGCGACAGCTCGCGATATCCAGCAGTTCGCAGGCGACGTTGAGCACCGCCAGGTCGCCGCTCTCCTCATCCTGGAACTTGAGCAGGCAGCACTGGCCGCAGCCGTCGCAGAGCGCCTCCCACTCCTCGTCGGTGAGCTCCGCCAGATCGAAGCGCTCCCAGAACCGCTCTCTCATGATCTTTCCTCCGCGGCGTCAGGCGCGATGAACGGGTTGCACGCAGCTTCGGGCGCGGAAAAGCGAATTTCGCGCGGCGTCGGGCACGGTACTAGTTTAACGCGCCCGACCCCGAGCGAAGCTAATACCGTGCCTCGGTGGGGGTGCGGTAGAGGTCCAGCAGGTAGTCCTCCTTGGCCGGCGGCATCTGCAGGTAGTAGCCCTTGTCGCGGATGGCAGCCATGACGTCAGTGGCCCTGGCTCGCCCCAGCGATTTCTCGGGAGTGAGGATCAGGGTCATGGCCGACAGCGGCTTGCCGAACTGCTCGAGCAGCGCCTCGGGCACGTCCACGAGGCCCTGGCGCTTGTCCACGTAGAGATACATCTGCTCCTTGCGCGCGCTCTTGAAGACCTCGCACAGCAGCTTGTCACCCCGCATGCGGTCATCGCTCATCGGGATACCTCCTCCAGGGCCGCCGTCAGGCCCGCATTCAGTCGGTCGCCGCGCCAGCCGCCGGGCAGCGGTAGCGGCTGGCCCGTGAGGTCGGCGCCCACCAGGGCCTCCAGGTCACGCCGTTTCAGCAGCACCTCCGGCGCCACGCCGAGCGCCTCCGCCTCGGCATTCACCACTTTCTTCAGTGCCTTGAGGCGCTGCTTGAACTCGGGGGCCATGGGCGAGAGAGGCGCCGGCGGCAGCTCGTGTTCGTCGATGTTCAAGGCCTCGCGTACCAACCCAAGAAGCTCATCGCCCTCACGCTTGATCAGGGGCGGTTTGAGGCCCTCGACCCGGGCCAGCTCGAAGCGGTTCTCCGGCAGCTGTTCGGCGATGGCATAGAGCAGCCGATCGGGCACCAGCCACCCCCGTGGCACATCACGACGCCGGGCTTCCCCCTCACGCCAGCGGGTCAGGCGTCGGTAGGCCTCAACCTGACGCGGCGAAAGCCGCCACAGCTGGCGATGGCGCAGGTACCACTGGCCATCGGCGGCGTCGCTGCGGGCCGACTGGGCCACCAGGTCGGCACAGTCCGCCTCGACCCAGGCCCGACGGCCCTGGCGCTCCAGCGCCTCGCGCTGGTGATGCCAAACTTCAAGCAGGTAGACGACGTCGAGGGCGGCATAGAGCCGCTGGGTCTCGCTGAGCGGGCGCTTGAGCCAATCGGAGCGGGTCTCGTCCTTGGGCAATGTCTCGCCGACCCAATACTCCACCAGCCGCTGGTAGCCCATGGAGGGCACCTCGCCGAGCAGCGACTGGGCGATCTGGGTATCCACCAGCGGCGCGACCGGCACCCCGGCCCAGTGGGCGAAGACCTCGAGGTCCTCGCTGGAAGCATGCAGCAGCTTGAGCGGTCCCGACGAGAGCAGGCGCCGGAAGGCCTCGGTACAGGCCACCTCCAGGGGGTCCACCAGGAAGGCGGGGCCGCCCGCAGTGAACTGGATCAGCGCCGGCACCGGGTGGAAGGTGCTCTCGCGGAAGAACTCGGTGTCCAGGGCGATGACGTCGGCCGTCGCCACCTCGGCACAGGCGGCATCCAGGGCCTGGGGGGTATCGATCCAGCGAATCTCGGGGGTCAGTGGCATGCGGGATTCCGGCAGGGAAAGGGGTGTCACTCGCCCCGGAAGGGCAGGCGACCATTGAAGGCGCGGCTCAGGGTGCCACCGTCGACGTACTCGAGCTCACCGCCCATGGGGACACCATAGGCCAGCCGCGAGAGCGAGACGCCCAGTGGCGAGAGCTGGGCGGCGATGTAGTGGGCGGTCGCCTCACCCTCCACGGTGGGGTTGGTGGCGAGCACCACCTCCTCCACGCCGCCCTCGGCGACGCGCGCCTCGAGCTGGTCGAGGCCGATGTCCTCGGGGCCGATGCCGTCCAGCGGCGAGAGGTGGCCATGCAGCACGAAGTAGCGACCGCGGTAGCCGCCGGCCTCCTCGATGGCGAGCTGGTCGGCGGGAGATTCCACCACGCAGAGCACGTCATCGTCACGTCGTGCGCTCGTGCAGATGCCGCAGACGTCCTCCTCGGTGAGGGTCCGGCAGCGTCGACAGTAGCCGACCTGCTCCAGCGCCACGTCCAGCGCCTCCACCAGACGCCGGCCACCGTCGCGGTCGCGCTCGAGCAGATGCATGGCCATGCGCTGGGCCGTCTTGGGCCCGACACCCGGCAGCACTCGCAGCGACTCCATCAGTCTCTCGACCAGCGGGGAAAAGCTCATCGGCAGTCCGTCTCGGCGTCGCTCAGAAGGGCATCTTGAAGCCCGGCGGCAGGTTGAGGCCGGCCGTGGCCTCCTCCATCTTGGCCTTGGAACTGGCCTCCACCTTGCGCACCGCGTCGTTCACCGCCGCGGCCAGCAGGTCCTCGAGCAGCTCCTTGTCCTCCTCCATGACACTCTGGTCGATATCGACCTTGCTCACGTCATGGCGTCCGTTCATGGTCACCTTGACCATGCCGGCCCCGGCCTCGCCCAGGACCTCGGCCTTGGCGACCTCCTCCTGGACGCGCTGCATCTTCTCCTGCATCTCCTGGGCCTGCTTCATCAGGTTGCCCATTCCACCCTTCATCATGGCGGATTCCTCTCGTCGTTGGTGTGTCCGTTGGCAGCGGCGCGGCTCAACCGCGAGCCTCGGCATCGGCGGGCTTGACCGTGGATTCGATCAACCGCGCACCGAAGGCCTGCTGCAGTTTCTGTACATGGGGGTCACGGCTCAAGGCTTCAATCGCCTCGGCATGTCGCTGGGCAGCCAGACGGTCGGCCTGCTGCCTGGGGGTCTCGACCTCGGGTGGCAGCGCGCCCGGCGCCAGTGCCAGGCGGCGCTCGACCCCGATCGCCGCCAGCGCCTCGCGAATGCGCGTCACGTGGACCTCGGCCTGCATCGCCTCCTGGGAGGGGTCGAGGCGCAGCGTGAGCTGTTCGCCGTCGTCGGCCTCGACCACGCAGTGGGCGGCCAGGTTGCGGGTCAGCCCGCCCAGCCCCAGGGAGTCGAAGCAGGCCAGCCAGTCGGCATGGCCGAAGTGCCCTTCCGCAACGGGCACGGGGGCCGCCTGGGTGTCGGGCGCCTGAGGCTCGGCAGCCGCCGGTGCCGCCATCGCCTGCTGTGCCGGGCGTTCCGTTGCCACGGGGTCATGCGACGCGGATGGCGCTGCCATGCCTGGCTCGGGCTCGCCCCCTGGCGCTGCGGGTGCCGACGCGGCCGCGCCTTCCTCTTCCCGTTCGACCCAGGGGGGAGGCGTGTCGTCCGGCGACGGGGCCGACTCAGCCTCGGCGGCCGGCGCCGGTGGGGGAATGTCGGCAGGCGGACTGGCCGCCGGGGTCTCGGCGGGCGGCTCGGGCGCAGCCTGGGCGGGCCGGGGTGAGGGGGGGGGCTCGGGGGCCTCCCCGTCCTGCGGGGGCGTTTTGCCACCCGCCTCTGCGCCGCCGGGCTCGCCCTGGCCCCGCATGGGCAGCGGCGTCTGCGCGGGACGCGGCACGCCCTGGGGGCGGAAGGCCAGCATGCGCAGCAGGGTCATCTCCAGGGCGGTGCGCAGGTCCGGGGCATGTTCCATGTCGCCACGGCCCTGGATGCCGATCTGGTAGTAGAGCTGGATGTCCTCGGCGGTGAAGCGCGCGGCAAGCTGGAGCAACGCCTCGCGGTCGCCATGGCCGTTGTCCACGGCATCGGGGACCATCTGGGCGATGGCCAGGCGGTGGAGCACGCCGGTGACGTCGTCCAGCACCGCGGCGAAGTCCGGGCCCTGCTCGGCCAGGGCGGCCACCTCGGCGAGCAGCCGGGGAGCATCCACCGCCGCCAGGGCCTCGACCAGCGCCAGGACATGGCGATGGTCGAGGGTTCCGAGCATCGCCGCCACGTCGGCATGGTGCACCTCGCCCTGGCCGAAGGCGATCGCCTGGTCGGTGAGGCTCATGGCATCGCGCATGGAGCCCTCGGCGGCCTTGCCGAGCAGCCACAGGGCACTCTCTTCGAAGGGCACCTCCTCGGCCTCGAGCACCTTGGCCAGGTGGCCGACGATGCGCTCGGGCGGCATGTGCTTGAGGGTGAACTGCAGGCAGCGCGACAGCACCGTAGGGGGGAGCTTCTGCGGGTCGGTGGTCGCCAGCAGGAACTTCACGTGAGGGGGTGGCTCCTCCAGGGTCTTCAGCAGGGCATTGAAGCTGCTGGTGGAGAGCATGTGCACCTCGTCGATGAGGTACACCTTGTAGCGCCCCTGGGTCGGCGCGTACTGGACGTTGTCGAGCAGTTCGCGGGTATCCTCCACCTTGGTGCGCGAGGCGGCGTCGACCTCGATCAGGTCGACGAAGCGCCCCTCGTCGATGGAGCGGCAGCTGTCACACTCGCCGCAGGGTGTCGAGGTCACCCCCGCGTCGCCCTGGCCGTTCGCCGTGCAGTTCAGGCACTTGGCCAGGATCCGTGCCAGGGTGGTCTTGCCCACCCCGCGGGTCCCGGTGAACAGGTAGGCATGGTGCAGGCGCCCCTGGTCCAGGGCATTGACCAGCGCGCGCTGGACATGCTCCTGGCCGACCAGTTCATGGAAGGTACGCGGTCGCCACTTGCGGGCCAGAACCTGATAGCTCATGCAGCGCGGGATCCTTGCGGTAAAGCGAACAGCAGCTGTGGGGTGACGGACGCCGGGGCCTGCATGGACCGGGCACGATGTCCGACTGGGACCGGACATTCTAGCGACCGGGGCGCCCTGCGGGAAGCGGCGCCCGGCTCAGGCCTCGCGAACCAGCCCTCCGCCGCCCCAACGGTGCTCGAACTGCTCGGCGGTGAGCGGCGGACTCAGGTAGTCGCCCTGATAGGCGGGACAGCCCAGGGCCTTCAGAAAGGCCAGCTGTTCGGCAGTCTCCACCCCCTCGGCGATCACGTCCAGCCCCAGGCGCTCGGCGATCGACAGGATAGCGGCGACGATCGTCTCGTCATCGGGGTCACCCGGGACGTCGGCAACGAAGGACTGGTCGATCTTGAGGCACTGCACCGGCAGGCGCTTGAGGTAGGAGAGCGAGGAGTAGCCGGTACCGAAGTCGTCCACCGCCAGCTCGACACCCAGCTGACGCAGGCCGTGAAGCCGCTCGAGCCCCTCGTCGGCATGGCCGATCACGAAGCCCTCGGTGATCTCGAGCTCCAGTCGCGAGGGCGAGAGCCCGCTCTCGTGCAGCGCGGTCCGCACATCACCCACGATATCCCCTTGCACCACCTGCAGTCCCGAGAGATTGACCGAGACCCGCAATGGCAGGCCCCTCAGTTCCCACTGCCGCGCCTGGCGACAAGCCTCGTGCAGCACCCAGCGGCCAATCGCATGGATCAGGCCGGCCTCTTCGGCCAGGGCGATGAAACGCCCGGGGCCGATCAGCTGGCCCTCGGGGGTCGTCCAGCGCACCAGGGCCTCGGCCCCGAATACCTGGTCGCCGGCCACCCTCGCCTGGGGCTGGAAGTGCAGCACCAGCTCGTCACGCTCCAGGGCACGGCGCAGCCCGGTATCCATGGCGAAGCGTTCGCGGCTCGCCTCACCCAGTTCGGGGGTAAAGAACTGCCAGGTGTTGCGCTTGAGGGCCTTGGCGCCGTACATGGCGGTATCGGCATGCTGGATCAGCTCCTCGGCACTGCGCCCGTCGCGCGGATAGACGCTGATGCCGATGGAGGCTCCGATGAAGATCTCATGCTCATCTATATCGAAGGGCTGCACCAGGGCATCGATCAGCTTCTGTGCCACCCGGCCGGCATCGGCAGGCTCGTGCAGGTTCTGCATCACCAGCAGGAACTCGTCCCCTCCCAGCCGCCCCAGCGCGTCCTCGTCGCGCACCACCCGGCCCAGTCGCTGGCCCACCGCCTGGAGCAGGCGATCCCCCAGCGGATGGCCCAGGCTGTCGTTGATGCCCTTGAAGTGGTCGAGGTCGAGAAACAGCACCGCCAGCTGCCCATGCGCCGCTTCCGCACGCTCCAGGGCCATGCCGAGTCGCTCATTGAGGTGCGCCCGGTTGGACAGGCCGGTCAAGGGATCATAGTTGGCCGAGATGCGCAGCCGCCCGGCCTGATCGGTGATGCGCGACAGCAATGGACTGATGGTGCGTGCCGTGACGAAGGCGCCCAGGGCCATCAGCACCAGCACCAGGATGGCGGGCCAGCGAAGTTCGTGGTAGGCCGAGCCATAGAACGCCCGGGCGGGAATCTGCACCAGCAGCCCCCAGCCGCGGGAAGCCAGGGGCACGTATACCAGCACGCGCTCGCCCCGCCAGCCGCCCTCACGGAACAGCCCGGCCTGCCCCCGCTCCAGGGCCTCGCGGACCCGGTCGGGCATCAGTGGCGAGGAGTTGGCCCGCGTCAACGTCCCCTCCTCATCCACCGCCTGCAGGTTCTCGCCGGAGGGACCCAACAACCACTGCCGGGAGTCACCGGCGAAGCGCGTGGCATCGGCGAGCAACGCCGTGATGCCCGACGGGTTGAAATAGAGCACGTCGGTGCCGATGCGCTCGCTGTCCATGGAGATGATCGGCGCCGCCACCTCGATAAGCAGCTGATCATCATGACGGACCAGATGCATGCTGCCAGGCCGGGGGGCCTCCGCCCGCCCAGCGCCCGGTGATGGCCAGGGCGTGCGACCGATCGTCACCAGCGGTTGGCCCGCCGGTCCGAGCCGTACCAGCCCTACCAAGTCGGGGGACTGCAGCATGGCATCCACCAGCCGCGGCGTGGTGAAGGCGACCAGCGACTGACGATCCAGGGCCTGCTCGGCATAGCGCGCCAGGCGGCGGCGGATCTCGGTGCGGCTGGTGAACTGCCGGGCCAGGTCCCGGTAGCGCGCCAGCAGGTGCTCCAGTGATTCCGCCTGGGCGGAGGCACTGATCAGGGTATTGGTCTCCAGCGCCTGGCGATGGGCCTGGAACAGGGGCCAGGCCGTGGCGAGGCCGACCAGGGCCCCGGTGACCAGGATGCCGAGCATGGCCAGCAACACGATGCGCCGCTGCGATCGTCGCATCACTGCGAGCCACCCGAGAGCGTGCTGATCGCAATGCGCGCAAACCGCATGCCGGCATCGCGCCACATCCGAACGGCTTCGTCATCCCCTGGAGTGTTGTGCATGCTTCGCCCCCGGCCCTCGCAGCCCTAGTGTGGCCTCACGCTCGTTAAACGCCAAGCCCGCCGACGACTGTCAGGTCCCGCCAGGGCCGATGGCACGCTACTGCACGCTCTCCTGCTCGCCGAAGCGCCCCTCGAAGAGGGCCGAGGAGAGATAGCGTTCGGCGCTGTCGGGCAGGATGACGACGATGTTCATGCCCTGATACTCCGGCAGGCGGCCGAGGCGCACCGCGGCCGCCACGGCGGCACCGCAGGAGATACCGCAGAGGATGCCCTCCTCCTGCATCAGCCGATGCGCCATGGCCATCGCCGCCTCGTTGGTGACCGTCTCGACCCGGTCGACCAGCGACAGGTCGAGGTTGGCCGGCACGAAGCCAGCACCGATGCCCTGGATCTTGTGGGGCATCGGCGTCGCCGCCTCGCCGTTGATTGCCTGGGTGATCACCGGTGAGTCGCTGGGCTCCACCGCCACGGTGATGACCGCCTTGTCCTGGCCCTGCTTGAGGTAGCGGGCCACCCCGGTCAGGGTACCGCCGGTCCCCACGCCGGCCACGAAGATATCCACCTGGCCCTCGGTGTCGGCCCAGATCTCGGGCCCCGTGGTGGTCTCGTGGATGCCGGGGTTGGCGGGATTCTCGAACTGCTGGGGCAGGAAGTAGCGGCCGGGGTCGGCGGCGGCGAGCTCCTCGGCCCGGGCGATCGCGCCGGGCATCCCGCTGGCTGGCTCGGTCAGCACGATCTCGGCGCCGAGGGCCTTGAGCACCTTGCGCCGCTCCAGGCTCATGGAGGCCGGCATGGTCAGCACCAGCGGGTAGCCGCGGGCGGCGGCCACGAAGGCGAGCGCGATGCCGGTGTTGCCGCTGGTGGGCTCGATGATCGTCATGCCCGGCGTGAGCACGCCACGAGCCTCGGCATCCCAGATCATCGCCGCCCCGATGCGACACTTGACCGAGTAGGCCGGATTGCGGCCCTCGACCTTGGCCCAGATCGTCGCCCCCTCGTTGACCCGATTGAGCCTGACCAGCGGGGTGTTGCCGATCGATCGGGAGTTGTCCTCATAGATGCGTGGCATGGGGCTTCCTCGTCGGGTTGGGCATGCCATCAGTGTAGGCCGGAGTGGCTCAAGCCCCCTCGAATCCGCTCAGCACGTTCACCGCATTGAGGCCGATCTCCGCCACGGCGTAGCCGCCCTCGAGCAGGAAGACGGTGGGCAGACCCAGCTGCCCCAGCCGACGTCCCACGTCGGTGAAGTCGTCGCTGGCCAGCTGGAAGGCACTGATGGGGTCATGCTCGAAGGCATCCACGCCCAGGGAGACCACCAGCAGCTCGCAACCGGCGCCGAGGATACGCGCCTTGGCATCCTCCAGCGCCTTCACCCAGGCGGCATAGTCGGTCCCGGGCGCCATGGGGTAGTTGACGTTGAAGCCCTCCCCGGCCCCTTCCCCGGTCTCGTCGGCGTGCCCCAGGAAATGCGGGAAGCAGTGCCGCGGGTCGCCGTGCAGGGAGAGGAAGAGCACGTCGTCGCGTGCATAGAAGATCTGCTGGGTGCCGTTGCCGTGGTGGAAGTCAACGTCCAGCACCGCCACTCGCGTACGGCCGGCGTCCAGCGCTCGCTGGGCGGCAATGGCGGCGTTGTTGAAGAAGCAGTAGCCGCCGAACTGGTCGGTGGCGGCATGGTGGCCCGGTGGACGGCACAGGCCGAAGGCCGGCTCGCCGGTCGCCAGCACGTGGTCCACCGCGGAGAGCGCGATATCCTTGCTGGCCATGGCCGCCTCGAAGGTGCCCTCGCAGATGGAGGTGTCGGCCCCCAGCGCATAGTGGCCCAGCCGGCCGTCGATGTGGTCGGGGATGAGCCTTCCCGGCATGGTCCGGGTGGGCCAGATCCAGGCGATCGCTTCGCCCTTGCGACCGGCGGCGACCCAGTCCGCCCAGCAGTGTTCGAGGAACTCGACATAGCCCGGGTCATGGACGGCCAGCACGGGCTGCAGCCCGTGGACGACCGGCTCACGGACTTCGCCGAGGCCGCTCTCCCGGACCCGCTGCAGCACCAGGTCGACGCGTTCGGGACACTCGTAGGGGGTTACCAGCTGGCCGCCGTCCAGTTCGGTGCGCGCCCGGCGCAGCTTGGTGGTCTCGCTGTGAAAGGTGATCATCCTGCCATCCTGTATAGGGTCATCGCCTGACCATGCCATGCGCCAGGCAAGCGCGCCATGCCCGACGAGCCGACAGGGACCGGCCCCGCTCGTCGTGTCAGGCCACCGGCTCCCCGGTGTAGTCCGCCACCAGCTCCCGCCCCCGTTCGCGCAGGAACCCCAGGGCGCGGGCACGCTTCCACTCCCCCCGATAGACCAGGCCGAAGCCGAACGCCATGGCCGGATGGAACGGTCTCACCACCACCTCGTCACGGGACGAGAGCTGGTCCCTGGCGGTCACCGGATTCATCACCGTGATCCCCACGCCGTTGGCCACCAGCGACGCGATGGTGCCGATATTGGCCTCGGTCTTGCCGGCGATCCGGATACCGTGGCGGGTGGTCAGCTCGAGCAGCGGGTTGGTGCTGATGCTCGGCTGGTTGCTGATCACCAGGTGCTGGTCGCGCAAATCCTCGACGCCGATCTGCGCCTTGGCCGACAGGGGGTTGGCCGCGGGCATCAGGCAGACCGCCTCGGTGGTGAACCAGGGCTCCACCTCCAGCACTCGCGAGGCCACCGGCAGGGTGACGAAGCCGATATCGGCGTGGCTCGACTCCACGGCCAGCTGGACCTCGTGGCTGGACATCATGTCGAGACTGACGCTGAAGCGACGGTTCTCCTCGAGCAGGGCCGCCACCAGGCGAGGCACGAAGCCGAAGGAGAGACCGGGAATCGAGGCGATCCGCAGCCGCGAGGTGCCGAACTCCTTGAGCGCCAGCACGCTGTGGCGCAGCTCCTCGATATTGCCCATCAGCCGCAGGATCTCGTCGTAGAGCTCACCGGCCTCGGGGGTGGCCACCAGGCGGTTCTTCTCGCGCAGGAACAGCTGGATCCCGAGGTTCTCCTCGAGCTGGGACAGCGACCGGCTGACCCCGGACTGGGTGATGCCCAGGGTCCGCGCCGCCTGCGATGCGCTGCCCGCCTCGTACAGCGTCTTGAAGATCGCCAGCGCCTTGAGGGAGTGAATGGTCACGCTTGCCATGACTCAAACTCATTGAATACGAAAGAAACATCATATATTGAAATATGCTAGTGACGCTACCTAGACTGCATTGAGCCTCCCCTCATCACCACAACGACAAACGGATGCCTCGATGACCGACTCTCCGCTGTTCTACCAGGCCGGCCCCGCCCTGCCGGAAGTCAGCCATGCCGAAGGCGTCACCCTCTGGGACACCCAAGGCAAGGAATACCTCGACGGCTGCTCCGGCGCCATCTCCTGCAACCTCGGCCACGGCCGGCAGGATATCCGCAATGCCATGCTGGCCCAGCTCGACAGGGTCGCCTTCACCTACCGCACCCAGTTCGAGAGCGCCCCCGCCCTGGCCCTGGGCCATGCCCTGGCCGGGCTCACCGACGGCGCGCTCGACAAGGTGTTCTTCGTCTCCAGCGGCTCGGAGGCCGTGGAGTCGGCCCTCAAGCTGGCCCGGCAGTACTTCGTTGCCACCGGGGCACCGCAGCGCCGCCGCTTCGTCTCCCTGCGCCCCTCCTACCACGGCAGCACCCTGGGCGCGCTGGGGGTCACCGGCTACCAGCCCCTGGAGGCCCCCTTCACCACGCTTACCCACGCCTCGCTCAAGGTCCCGGGGCCGGACTTCTACCGCCACCGGGACGCCGACGACGACGCCCATGTCGACCGCGTGCTGGCCGAGACCCGTGCGACCATCGAGGCCGCCGGGCCCGAGTCGATCATCGCCTTCGTGCTGGAACCGGTGGGCGGCGCCAGCACCGGCGGCCGGCTGCTGGGCGAGCGCTACCTCAAGGGGGTACGGGCGCTGTGCGACGAGTTCGGCTGCCTGTTGATCCTCGACGAGGTGCTCACCGGCGTGGGCCGCACCGGTACCTGGTTCGCTTACCAGCACTACGGCGTGACGCCCGACCTGCTGGTCACCGCCAAGGGGCTGGGCGCCGGCTACTACCCGGTGGGGGCGCTGCTGACTCGCCGCGACATCGTCGCCGAGGTCATGGCCAGCGGCGGCTTCCAGCACGGCCACACCTACGCCGGCAACCCGCTGGCCTGCGCCACCGGCCTCGCCGTCATCGAGGCGATCCGCCGCGAGGGGCTGCTGGAGAACGTCCGGGCGCGTGGCGAGCAGCTCGGCACCGGCCTTCGGGCGCTCGCCGAACGCCATGCCTGGGTCGGCCACGTGCGCGGCCTCGGCCTGCTGTGGGGGGTGGAACTGGTGGCCGACCCGGCGACCCACGAGCCCTTCCCCGCCGAGCAGAACCGCTTCGCCCAGATCACCGCCCTGGCCCGGGAGGAAGGCCTGCTGGTCTATCCCCGCCGCACCCTGGATGGCGTCGCCGGGGACCACTTCCTGGTCACCCCGCCGCTGACCATCACCGCCGGGGAGGTGGAGGTGCTGCTCGAGCGGCTGGCGCGTGCCATGGCACGCTTCGACGAGGCGCTGGTCGACGAGGCCGGTGCCCCCACCGCCCGGCCGACGGAGGGCCACCCGTCATGACGCTGCTCACCGAGAAGGTCCGCGACATCGAGGCGGCGGTGGCCGCCATCCCCGAGGGGGCGACGATCATGGTGGGCGGCTTCGGCTCGCCCGGCACCCCCTTCGCCTTGCTCGATGCCCTGCTCGCCTGCGGGCAGGGCGGCCTCACCCTGATCAAGAACGACGCCAACGAGCCCGGCATCGGCATCGGCAAGCTGATCGAGGCGGGCCGCGTCAGGCGGCTGATCACCTCCCACCTGGGGCTCAACCGCACCGCCATCGAGGCGATGAATGCCGGGCGGCTCGAGGTGAGCTTCCACCCCCAGGGGCTGCTCGCCGAGAAGATCCGCTGTGCCGGGGCCGGCCACGGCGGCTTTCTCACCGATATCGGCCAGGGCACCGAGATCGCCGCGGGCCGCCGGGAGGTCGAGATCGACGGCCGCCCCTGGGGCATCGAGCCCGCCCTGCACGCCGATGTCGCCCTGGTGCACGCCGAGCGGGCCGACCGCTACGGCAACCTGATCTATCGCGCCACCGCCAGCAACTTCAACCCGCTGATGGCCATGGCCGCCGAGCGGGTGATCGCCCAGGCCTACCGCCTCGACGCACCTGGCGAGCTGCCCATCGATGCCATCCACACCCCCTGCGCCTTCGTCAGCCAGGTGGTGCAGGTCGACCGTGCCACCAGCGAACAGGGAGTGCGCCCCCATGGCCTCTGATACCCAGCGCATTCTGGCCCGGGCCGCCCAGGAGGTGATCCCCGGCCAGATCGTCAACCTCGGCATCGGCCTGCCGACCCGCCTCTTCCACTACCTGCCCGACGAGATGGAGGTGCTGGTGCACTCGGAGAACGGCGTGCTGGGCTGCCGCCCGCGTCGCGAGGGCGAGGCACCGGACCACGACATGATCGACTCCGGCGGGGCCTACATCACCACCCGCCCCGGGGCCAGCGTCTTCGACAGCGCCACCTCCTTCGCCATGATCCGTCGCAGCCGGGTCGACCTGACCTTCATGGGCGCCTTCGAGGTCGACGCCGCGGGTAACCTGGCCAACTGGAAGATCCCCGGCAAGTTCTCACCAGGCATCGGCGGCGCCATGGAACTGGCCCAGAAGGTCAGGCGGCTGGTGGTGCTCTGCTCCCACAACGACAAGCACGGCAACCCCAAGATCCTCGAGCGCTGCCGCCTGCCGCTCACCGCCCGTAGCTGCGTGTCGCGCATCATCACCGACAAGGCGGTGATGGACGTGACCCCGGAAGGGCTTGCCGTGGTGGACATCGCCGAGGGGCTCGACCCCGCGGACCTGCAGGCGGCCACCGGGGCGGCATTGATCATCGACGAGTCGCGGCTGGGGAGGTTCTGATGCTGGATGCCACCGAGAAACGCATCGTCGCCGCCTGCGAGGCGCTGATGGACGACACCCTGGCGCTGACCCGCGACCTGGTGCGCGGCTACAGCGTGCTGGGCCAGGAGCATGGGGCACTGGACACCATGGAGGCCTGCCTCGAGCGACTCGGCCTGCCGGCAACCCGGGTGCCGCTGGACGCCCCGGGCTTTGCCGAGCACCCCCATCGGGCGCCGACCGAGTGGGACAGCGCCGGGCGCTACAACCTGGTTTCGCGGCTCAACCCCGAGGCCGAGGGCCCACACCTGGTGTTCAACGGCCACCTGGACGTGGTGCCCGCCGAGCCTACCGACATGTGGACCCATCCGCCCTGGGAACCCTGGGAGCGGGACGGCTGGCTCTACGGCCGCGGCGCCGGCGACATGAAGGCCGGCATCGCCGCCATGGTGATGGCGGTGGCGGCGGTGCGCCGCGCCGGGGCGACCATCGACTTCCCCTTGACCCTGCAGACGGTGATCGAGGAGGAGTGCACCGGCAACGGCGCCCTGGCCTGCCTGCATCAGGGTTACGGCGGCGACTTCGTGCTGATCCCCGAACCCTTCGGCGCGCAGATCTACAGCGGCCAGGTGGGCGTGCTGTGGTTCCGCATGCGCCTCGACGGGGTGCCGGCCCACGTGCTCGACACCGCCGCCGGCCGCAATGCCATCGAGACCCTGCAGGCGTACCTGCCGGCACTCAAGGCGCTGGAGGCGGAGATCAATGCCCTGCCGCGCCCGACGCCCTACGAAGGCCACCCCCACCCCTTCAACCTCAGCATCGGCAGGATCGAGGGGGGCAACTGGGCCTCCAGCGTGCCGGCCCATGCCGTGCTCGAGGGGCGTGTCGGCTTCCCCCCGGGCATGTCCCCGGACGACGCCATGGAACGGGTGCGCGAGGCGATCGCGACGCGCCACGCCGAACTCGACGACGCCACCCCGCCCCCCCGGGTGAGCTTCCACGGCTTCCGCTCCGAAGGGCACCTGGTCGACCTGGACACCCCCGGCATCCGGCTGCTCTCGGCATGCCACGAGGCGCTGCTCGGGGAGCCGCCGGCCCACTACCTCTCCACCTGCACCACCGACCTGCGCGCCTTTCATGTCTCCGGGAAGATCAACGGCACCTGCTATGGCCCGGTGGCACAGCGCATCCACGGCGTGGACGAATGCGTGGAGATCGCCTCCATCCGCCACGTGCTGACCACCTATGCGCTCTTCCTCCACCGCTGGGGACAGCAGGCCACACAAGAGGAGCCGAGCGAATGAGAGACGCCTATCTGGCCGACTACGCCCGCAGCGCCTTTACCCGCGCCCATCCCCGCAAGCCGGAGGTGGACGCCTGGGCCGATACCCGCGGCGACGCCCTGCTGGCCGGCGTGATCGACGCCCTGCTCGAACGCCAGGACCTCGACGGCGCTGCCATAGAAGACCTGAGTGTGGGCTGTGCCCTGCCGGTGAAGGAGCAGTGGGGCTTCGGCGGCCGCTATCCGCTGTGGCTCGCCGAGCGCCTGGGCGAGCGGGGCCGCGGCTGCGCCAGCCGCCAGATCGACCAGCAGTGCGGGTCGGGGCTGGCCGCCCTGCGCAGCACTGCACGGGAGATCCAGGCCGGCGCCACCGAGGTGGGCATCGCCGGCGGCTTCGAGAACATGACCCGGGTCCCCATGGGGCCGGCACTCTTCAAGGAGGGCGTGCTGACCAGCCCGACCGTGCTGCACAAGGCCCCCTGGCTCGAGCTCGACGTGGCCCTGAACATGGGCCTGACCGCCGAGCGCCTGGCCGATTCCGCGGGCATCGATCGCGAGACCATGGACGCCTTCGCCCTGGCCTCCCACCGACGGGCCGCGGCGGCCGAAGCCGCGGGACGCTTCGACGGCGAGCGCCTGGTCCTGGCCAACGCCGAGGGCGAACCGGTCGCCCGGGACGCCAATATCCGCGCCGACACCAGTGCCGAGCGGTTGGCCGGCCTCGACCCGGTATTTCTGGAAGGCGGCAAGGTCACCGCCGGCAACAGTTCGCCGCTCACCTCCGGGGCCGCCGCCGCCCTGCTGATGTCCGAGCACGCCCTGGCGCGCCATGACGCCACACCCCTGGCCCGGGTGGTGGGCGTGGCCGATTGCGGGGTCGCCCCGGAGCGAATGGGTGCCGGAGCGGCCGCCGCCATTCGCCGCGTGCTGCAACAGACCGGCCTCCACGTCGAGGATATCGATATCTGGGAGATCAACGAGGCCTTCGCCGCCGTGCCGCTGCACGCCATGGGTGAGCTGGCACTGGACCCCGAGCGCGTCAATGTCTGGGGCGGCGCCCTGGCGCTCGGTCATCCGCTTGGCGCCACCGGCATCCGGCTTGCCGGCACCCTGGCACGCATTTTGCTAGTCGAAGGCAGGCGCTACGGCTGTGCGGCCGCCTGCATCGGTGGCGGCCAGGGCATCGCCGTGATCCTCGAGCGCGTATGACAGGTGCCACTGGCGCCTGCTAGTTTCGAATATCCAGGTAGACGAACAGGAGGTGACACCCCCGCAAGCCGCGCGATGCGTTCCCTGGCGCCCCGGCGTCACGACCGAGAGGCGAGGCTTTCGAGCCGGCTTCGGTCAGCACGACACCATCGACACACCACCATCACCAACAACAAGCAGGCACTGACATGACAATGCACAAGAAACCCTTTGTTCGCCCCCTCATTGGCACCCTGGCACTGCTGGGCGCCGTCACCCTCGCCACCCTCCCCGCCCAGGCGCGGGACCTCCCGGAGATCCAGGAGGATGTGTTCCAGGTCGCCAACTCCGGCGCCTACCCTCCCTTCAGCTTCGTGAACACCGACGGTGAGGTGGTCGGCTTCGATGTGGATATCGCCGAGGCCCTGGCCGAGAAGATGGGCGTCGAGGTCAACATCCAGACCTCGCCCTGGAACGGCATCGTCGCCGCCCTGGCCGGCGGTCGCTTCGACGCCTGCATCTGCAGCATGAGCGCCACCGAGGAGCGCCAGAAGGCGGTCGACTTCACCGATCCCTACTACAGCTCCGGCCTCTCCATCTGGGTGCGGGAGGAGACCGACGACGTCTCGAGCATCGCCGACTTCGAGGGCAAGCGGGTCGGCTCGACGCTTGGCGAGACGGGCAACCAGTGGGCCACCGAGAAGGCCGAGGGCCGCTGGCGCAACCAGACCTTCCAGGGGCTGCCGGACATGCTCAACGCCCTCACCACCGGGCGCATCGATGTGATGGTGGCCGATGACATCCCAGTCTACGTGGCGCTCAACGAGGACGACCTCCCCATCAAGCAGGTCGACGTCGGCGAGCTGCCGCGCTTCCCGGCCGCCATCGCGGTCCAGAAGGGCTCACCGGAACTCAAGGCGGCGCTCAACACGGCGCTGGCCGAGATCCGGGCGGACGGCACCTACCAGGAGATCGTCAACACCTGGATCGGTGAAGGCGTCGACTTCAACTGAGGCCCGCGGCCCCGGCCGGCGCCCGGCCGGGGCCAGACCGTCTCGACTCGCCACGATAATCACAACGCAGGGTCACAGGACCATGGACTTCAACCTGATGATCGACATCACGCCGCTGCTGGTGAAGGCGGCGTGGGTCACCGTCGACATTTCCGCCCGCGCGCTGTTCTTCGGCTTCTTCATTGCCGCGGCGCTGGTGGTCATGAGGACTGCCCGCCTGCCGCCGCTGCGCTGGCTGGCCCGCGCCTATATCAGCGTGGTGCGCGGCACCCCCTATTTCGTGCAGCTGCTGCTGGTCTTCTACGGCGGCCCGGCGATCGGCCTGCGCCTGGACCCCTTCACCTGCGGGGTGGTGGTGGGCGCCTTCAACATCGGGGCCTACATGAGCGAGGCCATGCGCGGCGCCATCGATTCGGTGGAGAGCGGCCAGAACGAGGCCTCGCGATCCCTGGGCTTCGGGCGCCTGACCACGCTGCGCTACATCATCCTGCCCCAGGCGGCCGGCCTGATGATCCGCTCCATCGGGGTGCTCGCCATCATCCTGGTCAAGAACTCCTCGCTGGTCTCGATCATCTCGGTGGTCGAGCTGACCTACCAGGCGCAGCGCCTGATCGGCTCCACCTACAAGCCCCTGGAGGTCTTCACGCTCAGCGCGCTGATGTACATCGTGATCATCTACGCCGTCATGGGCATGGTCGAGCTCCTCTATCGCCGGGCCACTCGCTACACCTTCCGGTAAGGCTTGACCACCATCAGGACACTCTCATGGAATTCGACTTCACCCCCGTCATCGACTACTTCCCCACCCTGCTCAAGGGGGTGGGCGTCACCCTGCTGATCGGCCTGACGGTCGCCCTGCTGTCGATCCTCGGCGGTCAGCTGGTGGCGGTGATCTCGCTCTACACCCGCAAGGTGGTGAACTGGCCGCTGCGCTTCTTCATCTGGCTGTTCATGACCACCCCGCTGCTGCTGCAGCTC
Source organism: Halomonas sp. CKK8 (assembly GCF_029625235.1). NCBI lineage: Bacteria > Pseudomonadati > Pseudomonadota > Gammaproteobacteria > Oceanospirillales > Halomonadaceae > Halomonas > Halomonas sp. CKK8. Next base: position 2,570,078 of record NZ_CP121193.1, read on the forward strand.
TACTTCCTCTACTTCGGCCTCGGCGAGCTGATCCTGATCCCGGCCATCGTGGTGGGGATCCTGGGGCTCGGCTTCCACTACATGGCCTACAACGCCGACATCTTCATGGCCACCATCCGCTCGGTCTCGAGCGGCCAGTACGAGGCGTCGCGCTCGCTGGGCTTTGGCCACCTGAGGACACTGCTCTACATCATCCTGCCCCAGGCCTTCTATCGCGCCCTGCCGCAGCTCAGCAACAACATGATCATCATGGTGAAGGATATCGCGGTGCTCTCCGCCATCGGCATCGGCGAACTGGTGTACGTCTCGCAGTACGCGATCAGCATCACCTTCCGGCCCTTCGAGTTCTACATCACCATCGCCGTGATCTACTACCTGATCAACCTGATGATGGAGGCCGGCCAGTCGTGGATCGAACGCCGCGCCGCCTACCGCCGCTAACCCCTACCGACGAGGTTTACGCATGACACAGACGACAGACACGCCGATGGTCGAGCTCAAGGGGGTCAAGAAGCGCTTCGGTGACCTCGAGGTGCTCAAGGGCATCGACCTCAGGGTGGACCGCGGCAAGATCATCTCCATCATCGGCCCGTCGGGCTCGGGCAAGAGCACCTTGCTGCGCTCCATCAACAACCTGGAGGTGATCGACGAGGGGCAGATCCTGCTCGATGGCGTGCAGGTGAACCGCCCCGACCTCAAGGGGATGGCCTTCGAGCGGCATATCAACCATATCCGCCAGAACATGGGCATGGTGTTCCAGCACTTCAATCTCTTCCCGCACATGTCGACGCTGGACAATGTGACCCTGGCACCGCGCAAGCTGAAGGGCATGGAGACGAAGCACGCCCGGGAGCTGGGCATGGAGCTGCTCGAACGGGTGGGGCTGGCGGACAAGGCCCAGGCCTACCCGAGCTCGCTCTCCGGCGGGCAGAAGCAGCGGGTGGCGATCGCCCGGGCGCTGGCCATGCGCCCCAAGGTGATGCTGTTCGACGAGGCCACCTCGGCCCTTGACCCGGAGCTCGTGGAAGAGGTGAACCAGGTGATGAAGGGCCTGGCCGAGGAGCATATGACCATGCTGATCGTCACCCACGAGATGGGCTTCGCGCGTGACGTCTCCGACTGGGCGATGTTCATGGACGGCGGCGTGGTGGTCGAGGCCAACACCCCAGACCACCTGTTCAGCCATCCCGACCAGGAACGCACCCAGCACTTCCTGCGCAAGCACCTGGGCGCACAGGCCTGAGGAGATGCCTGTTCCCGCAGCAGCAAATGCCGCCAACCCTCTCGCCGGGCCTGCTCGAGGAGCGTGGGCAGGTCCGCGACTTCGAGACCGTCGCGTCTTTTACGCTGGATGTCGAGTGCGACCTCGATGTTCTGTCGACACGGCTCAGGCCCCCAGCGCCTGGCGCTCGAGCTCCTGCCTCATGCCGTCGTCCAGCCCCAGCGCGCCACCCAGCTGGTCGAGCCAGGCCCGTTCCATGGGGTTCTGGTCGTCGACCACCGCCACGCTGACCAGGTACATCTCGCGGCCAGCCTGCGGGGAGTCCGCCTGCCGAGCCAGTGCCTCGGCATCCAGTGGCGCCTCGAGCTGGCGCTGCACCCAGCCGTGCAGCTCGGCATCCGCGCCCAGGCCATCGATCTGCTCGGTGATCAGGGCGCGCTCGCGGTCATCGATATGGCCATCGGCCCGCGCCGCCATGATCACCGCCTGAAGCAGCTCCAGGCTGCGCTGCTCCCGCGCAACACCTTGCAGTTGCTCCACGGCATGGCCCTCCCGGACGGTGTCGGCCTGGTCACCGCCGCGTGAATTCTGCCAGGCCTTCCAGGCCAGCATCCCGACGCCGGCGATGGCCCCGTACTTGATGGCCTTGCCGCCCAGCTTGCGGCCACGCTTCGAGCCGACCAGCAGGCCCAAGGCACCGCCGCCGAGCAGGCTCTTCACGTCGACCCCGCCGCCCTGCCCCGACTTCCGGCCGCCGCCAAGTTGCGAGGAGAGGCTATCGACCATCCCCTGGACATCCAGGCCGCCGCCCGACTGGCCGCTGCCCTGCCGGCCACTGCCGGCCTGCTTCATGATCTGTTCGAGGATACGGCTCGCATTCATGGTGGTTCGCTCCCGATGACAGGCAGGAAAAGGCCCCACGGAGGGCGCTATGCCTTCAGGGGAACGAGATTAGCACCCCGCGTCGCAAGGCAGGAAGCAGCAGCTCGCGTCCACCAGACAGCGCAAGGGGCTATGCACATGGCCATCCGTGCGATAGGCAGCGCAGCGGTCGACGCGCCCCATCAGCCCGGGGAGACAGGCGGAAGGGATGATACCGAGATGGAATAGCCCCTGAGGGGTTCGAATGTCGCAAGGAGGAGGGGGGGGCTTGGAGCACCGGATCATGCTGTCGACCAAGCCGGTGGCGTTAAACGCCCTTGAATCGATGACATGCCCAGAAATGGAGGCGGCCCCGACAGCCACATCCCGGCACACGCGTCCACCACTACCGTTGCTCCCTTCCGGGCCTGGCGGGGTTTGCGGTTTAGCGTTGCGGGAGGACCGACGGGGCCACCACAGCAGGATGCCAAAGGCATCTCTCTCGAGGTCGGCTCAGGCCGGCATCGAGCGGGGCGCACTATATCAATGCCCGGCCCCGGCCACAAGGGCCGAGCTGTTCAGTCCGGCTGGCCGACGCCACAAGGATGAGGAAATCGCTTTGCTCGTGTATGGTGAATGAACAATTTACGCCAATACCTATCACGGAGGCGCACCATGAAGAAGGATCCGAACAAGGGCTATATCGCCCTGCTGGGCTGGAGCCTGAATGCCATCGAAGCCGCCGAGAACTTCGATCGACGCTATGTCGTGGTCGCCCCTGACTGGGCGGAGGAGTACTGCCAGAAGCACGACATTCCCTATGTGCCCTGGAACTTCGAGCGCTTGAACGACCGCTCCATGGAGATCGCCCACACCCTTCAGGAGATGGGTGTCGACGTATCCATCCCGCTGTTCGAGGAAACCGTGGAGTGGGCCGGCGCCATCAACTCGGTGCTGCTCGACAATCCGCGCCTCTATGGCCAGTCGCTGCTGCTGCGCGACAAGGCGCTGATGAAGCGTCGTGCCCAGCTCGGCGGCATCCGCGTGGGCATCTTCGAGGAGGCCCACGACAAGGAGGATGTCGTGCGCTTCCTCAAGCGGGTCAACCAGACCCTGCTCAAGCTCGATGGCGACCCCAACGACCCCATCCACCTCAAGGCGTTCGACAAGGCCGGCTGCCTGGGCCACCGGGTGATCCGTACCCCGGACGAGGTCGATACCATCCCCGACGAGGAGTTCCCGGTGCTGATGGAGTCGCACCTCGATGGCTGGGAATTCGCCGTGGAGGCCTGGATCCATAACGGCAAGATCGTCTTTCTCAACATCTCCGAATACGTGACCCTGGGCTACTCGGTGTTCGTGCCGGCCTCGCCGGAGCTGGAGAAGTACCGTCCCCAGATCACCGCCCAGATCGAGAAGCTGATCAAGGCCTTCGACATCGAGTTCGGCCTGATCCACCCCGAGTACTTCGTCACCAATGACGGCGAGATGTACTTCGGCGAGGTCGCCTACCGTCCGCCGGGCTTCAAGGTCTTCGAACTGCTCGAGCGGGTCTACGGCTTCAATGCCTACCAGGCCTCCATGCTGGTATTCGATCCCAAGGCCACCGACGAGGAGGTCAAGGCCTTCTTCCCGAAGGAGGTGGTGGATGCCGATGGCTACGCCGGCTGCTTCGGGGTCTATCCGCGCCGCCGGGTCGTCAGCAAGCTGGAGATTCCCGAGGAGGTCGAGGACGACCCCTACTTCGAGTCCCACGAGCTGACGCCGCCCGTGGAGGAGACCGTCACCAAGCGGACCGCCTTCGGTACCCACTGGGGCCTGGTCTACTTCAAGGGCGACGAGGCGGCACGCATGAAGGAACTGCTCAAGCACATGGAAGAGCTTGATTTCTATGTCTGACACAGGCGTCATGGAAATTGTGACAGCCTGACGACAAGGAGTCGGCGTGACCACGCCTCGACATATGCAAGACGCCAGTACGCCGCCACAGGCCAGCGACAAGCTCGCTGGCTTGCTCAAGAAGCTCGATGAAGCCATCACCCTGCTCGCCCAGGCACGCGAGTTCGCCAAGCCGGGCAAGCTGCCCAGGGTGCTCGATACCGCCCGACGGGTCATGCTGCAGGAAGGCGGCTGTGACGCCATCGAGCGGCGTGCCCAAATCCTCGAGGAGGCAGGGGTCTTTCTCGGCTCCGACTGGGAGACCCCCCAATACCTGGTGCCGTCCCTCACCACCCATGCGCTGAAGAGCGCCGACCCCAATATCGTGGTGATCGAGGCGATCAGCGAGCTGCGCATCCTCGCCGTGGCCAAGGGGGACTTCCTGCATCCCCTGCTCTCCGAGGAGCAGGCCCACCATTACCTGACCCAGGTGATGGCGCTGAATCTCTGGCTGCTGTTCGGCGCGCCCACCGAGGCCGAACGGGAGACCCAGGGACGCCTGGCACAGATTCCCCGCCACCTGTTCCATCACCTGGCCGAGCGCATCGGCTATGAGCACGTGATCGACCGGCTGATCGCCGAGATCTGGCGCATCCTGCAGCAGCGGCCGATCCAGGTGGACACCATCAAGCAGATGATCACCCAGATCGCCATCTGCCAGGCCAATCCGGAGATCGACCTGGGAACCAGCGGCCAGGGAGCCGACCGCCTGGTCAGCTCCCTGTTCGGCCCCACGCATGCGTGCCGCGAGGACCCCGGCATCGACACCTACCGCGAGCGCCTGTCGAGCATGGACAGCGGCGCCCTGCAGTACGAGGCCACCGGCTTCGCCCGCGCCATGCACGACACCAGCCTGGTCTCGCCCTACCACGCCGTACTGTTGCGCTACCTGCTCGACCACAGCGACCACCTCCTCGCCGAGGCCCTTGGGCTGTCGTCCACCGGAAGGGACTGCCTGCTCTGCTATCGCGAGCTGGTCCATGCGCTGATCCGCGGCGCGGTCTACCCGACCACGCCCCAGGCGGTCTACGGGCTGGCCCTGATGCTCGAGCGCGGCATCCTCTACCAGCCTCCGGTGGCCCCGGCCATGTGGCGACAGCTGGGGCTGAGGCTGTCGGACTGGTCCGAGGCACGCCTCAACCTGGCCTTCGGCGACAGCGCCTCGCCGCGGGCCCGCCTGCTGGAAGGGGTGCTGTGCATGCTCGGCCTGCCACTGGGCGTCGGGCAGGGCAACAACCCGACCTGCCAGTCCGCCCGGGCGCTCTCCATGTGGGCCTACAACGACCCGGACTACCTGCTGCAGATGGTCACCTGGGCGGCGCGGGACGACGAGATCATCATGCACTTCGAGGGCATGCCCCTCTCCTCCATGGCCAGCCTCTCCGGGGTGGCCAAGGAGTTGCCGATGGACCTGGACCCGGTCTCGCTGCTGGTCGTGCCGCACCTGGACCGCATCTATGCCGAGATGGGGCGGCGCTGCCTCGGACGCGAGGGCGACCCGCACCGCTGGGTCAACCCGGAATTCCACGGCTGGTGGTCGGGCCGCGGCTTTCGCATCAACGTCGACGTGGCCACCGGCAAGCTGCACGAGCTGGACGACTTCCTGCGCCACTTCTATGCCAGCTATCACCCCTACTACAACGGCAACCAGCCGCTGATTCATCCCCAGCCGGCCGGCATTGCCGTGACCGACAGCGCGGCCCGCTTCATCGGCTGGCACGCCATCACCCTGCTGCGCGTCACGCTCGATCCCAGCGATACCATGCGGGTCTACTTCTACAACCCCAACAACGACAGCGGCCAGGACTGGGGCGACGGCATCGAGGTCAGCACCGCCGGCAACGGCGAGCGCTTCGGCGAGTCCTCGCTGCCCTTCGAGCAGTTCGCCTCGCGCCTCTACATCTTCCACTACGACCCCCTGGAGCGTGGTGAGCTGGCCAAGATCACCCAGGAGGAGCTCGACCGGGTGACCGGCTACATCCACCGCAGCTGGGGGGCTGACCGGGTTCCCCCAGCCGAGCTGCAGGCCGACGAGGGGCCGTAAGGCCCCCACTGACAACCGCCCATGCAGCGTCTCGACCAGTTGCTCCTCTCCCAGGGCCTGGCCCGCTCCCGTACCCGCGCCCAGCGGCTGATCCACCATGGCCGGGTCCGGCTGGCCGATGGCGGTACGCCACTCAGGAAGCCCGGCGAGAAGCTGCCCGACGATACCCGACTGATCGTCGAGGAAGACCCCGAGGAGCGCTATGTCTCCCGGGCGGGCCTTAAGCTGGAAGCGCTGGTCGAGGCGCTCGGCCTGACGCTCTCGGGCCGCCTGGTGCTTGACGTGGGCCAGTCTACCGGTGGCTTCACCGACTGCGCCCTGCGCTTCGGGGCCCGCCATGTGGTCGGCGTGGAGGTCGGCCATGACCAGCTCGACCCGATCCTGCGCGCCGACCCTCGCGTGACCTGCCTGGAGGGGCTCAACGCGCGCGCCATGGCCGGCGAGCCGCGGCTGAGGTCGGCCTTCGATGCCCTGGCGGCTGCAGGCCCCGACCTGGCCGTGATGGATGTCTCCTTCATCTCCCAGACGCTGATCCTGCCCGAGCTCGCCGCCCTGCTGCCGGCAGGCGGCGAGCTGCTGAGCCTGGTCAAGCCCCAGTTCGAGCTGGGGCCAGGCGGCGTCAACGCCCGCGGCCTGGTGATCGATTCCGCCCGCTATGCCGAGGTGGAGACGCGACTGCGCGACTGCTGCGCCGGGCTCGGCTTCGAGGTCCTGCACTGGCAACCGAGCCCGATTCTCGGTGGTGACGGCAACCGGGAGTTCCTGCTCCACGCCGTGAGTCGCTGACGGCACGGGGCTCGGTGTGCGCCCTTCATGCCCATAGCCCCAACTTAACGCCCGGCATCGCCGCCGTCACCGCCCTCGAAGTCGCCTGGATCCCCCCCGGCGCCGGGGGGCGGATGCTCGGGAGGAATCGACGGGCCGCTGGAGACATGCTGAACCCGCGCCGCCTCGCCGCCGGCGCGGTGCAGCCAGACATCGAGCTGGTTGAAGGCGATGTCGATGCCGTGCTCGGCGAACAGCTCGCCGACCCGGCAGTTGATCTCGTCGGTCGCGAAGAGCCGGTCGCCGAGGCTGTTGACGAAGATACGCAGCTCGAAGTCCAGGGTGCTCTCGCCATAGCTCATGAAGAAGACCTGGGGCTCGGGATCCGCCAGGACCCGCGGGTTCTCGTCGGCGGCCTGCCTCAACAGGCGATGCACCAGGCGATGATCCGAGCCGTAGGCGACCCCGTAGCTGAGCACGACCCGGGTGACCGTGTCGGAGAGCGACCAGTTGATCAGCTGGTCGGTGATGAAAGTCTTGTTGGGGATGATGATCTCCTTGCGGTCGAAGTCGGTCACCGTGGTGGCCCGGATGCGGATCTTGCTCACCGTGCCCGTGAGGTTGCCCAGGGTGATGGTGTCGCCGATGCGCACCGGCCGCTCGAAGAGGATGATCAGCCCCGAGACGAAATTGGCGAAGATCTCCTGCAGGCCGAAGCCCAGGCCCACCCCCAGCGCCGCGACCAGCCACTGCAGCTTGCTCCAGGAAACGCCCAGGGTCCCCAGGGCGGTCACCACCCCCCCGCCGACGATAGTGTAGGCGAGCAGCGAACTGATGGCGTAGGCGCTGCCCTGCTTGAGCTCCAGGCGGGAGAGCACGCTGACCTCCAGCAGGCCCGGCAGGTTGCGCGCCATCATCAGGGTCAGCACCACCACCAGCAGGGCGGTGATGATATCGGCCACCGAGACCATGCTCGCCACCGCCTCGGCCGCCTGGCCCTCTCCCGGCTCGATGAGGGTGACCTGCTCCAGGTAGCTGAAGACGGTGAGCAGGTCGGACCACACCAGGTAAAGCACCAGGATGAAGCCGATCAGCAGGATCAGCTTGGAGAGGCGCAGCGACTGCTGGTTGACCTGCTCCATGTCCAGGGGCGGCTCCTCGACCACCTCCAGGCTGCCCTCTGCGCTCTCCTGGGCCTGGGCCCGCCGCCGCGCCAGGGCCCGGCGATAGGCCAGGCGGCGGGCCGCCACGGCCAGGCCACGGATCACTGTGGCTTCTACCAGGATCCACAGTCCCAGCAGGTAGAGGGTGATCACGAAGCGCCCCAGCAGGCTGAGTGCGGTGTATTCGAAGCCATAGACGACCAGCCCGGCCAGCACCAGCGGCACCAGCGCGATGGCAAGCCCCAGCACCAGTCGGAACAGCTTGACCCCGAAGAAGGGCACATGCGCAAGGATCAGCTTGGTGAGCACCAGGCTCATGGCCAGCAAACCGCTCAGCAGCAGGCCCAAGGCCAGCGGCCGCTGGTTCAGGTCGACCCCCGCATCTCGGGCCAGGGGGCCGACCAGCAGCACCGGCACCAGGGCCACCCCCAGCCACCGCAGCCACCGGCGCAGGGCCGCCGCATAGCTGGGAGGCCAGTAGAAGTGGCGGGTGGCCACCCCGCCCTGGAACAGCAGGTTGCGCGCCCAGCCAATCACGGCCCAGGCCAGGGCCAGGTGGAGCAGCGCGAGCCCTGCGCCCCGGGCCACCCCCTCGCTGCCCATCAGTAGCGCCAGGCCCAGGGCCAGCACACACAGCGGCCCGATCAGGGCCAGCAGGGCATTGAGGGCCACCGCCTGGGGGGTATGCCCCTGGGAGTCACTCTTGAGATGGCCGACCTCCTGATGCAGGCGTGCCAGGCGGGCGCGGATCCGCCGCCGGCCCGCGACCAGCCCCAGCGCCACCAGCAGCACCGGCAGGCCAAGCAGTGCACGGGCATCCGGCAGCCGCCAGTTCACCGGCAGTGCCGCGCGCCACTCCCCCTCGCGCCACTCCATGGCGAGGTTCTCCGGCAGGTTGCCCAGCCAGGCAAGCCCCAGGGGCCGGCTGTTGGCGATCCAGAACAGCTGCTCATCGATGGTGGCACGCAGCTCCTGGCTGGTGGCCAGCAGCTGCTGCTGGTTGAGCTGCAGGTCGATGGCGGCGCTGAGCATTTCGCCATAGGCCTGCTCCAGCTGGTCGACCAGTTCACGGCGGGCCTGATAGAGCCCGAGCAACGAATCGACCAGGGCCGGCGAGGCTTCGGCGTCCGCCTCCTCGATTCGCTGGCGCGCCAGCTGCTCGCCCTCGCGCAGCCGTTCACGCTGCCGGCCCAGCTCAAACTGCTTGAGCCGGAGATCGGCGATCTCGTCCTGCAGGCCGCGCCGCTCCTCCACCCGGGGCAGCGTCTGGCGCTGCTCGCGCAGGATCCGCGACAGCAACATGCTGCCGCGGATGGCGTCGATCTGCTCGTTGAGGCTGCGCTGCAGCTGGCGTACCCGGTCGAACTGGCGGCGCACCTCCAGGCCCTCCCGGACCAGGCGATTGGCACGGTCGGTGGCCCGCAGCAGTTCCAGGCTCATGGTGCGGTTGACCTCCCGGGCCTGGCGAACCACGGGATGGCCGATGACACCCTCATCCTCATCGCTGACCGCCTCGGCGATGGCCTGCTCCGACTCCGCGCGACGGCGCCGGTCGATGATGCCCTGGAGCATGGCCAGCCGGGCCTCCTGGCTGGCCACCTGGCGCTCGAGAAGGTCGCGATGCTCCTGGTCCAGCTCCCGCAGGCGGGTATTGGTGGCCAGCTGACGCTGATGCAGCTGCAGGGTCTGCTCGGCCAGCTCGCGTTCGATGCGCAGCTGCCAGCGCCGCGGATCATCCTCGGCAACCTGGCTATCGTCCAGCTCCTCCAGCCGGCGCCGGCTCTCCTCGGCCTGCTGCATCGCCTCGCCGATGGCCTGCTGGGCCCGATCCGGCAGGGTCTGGGCACTCAGCAGCCGTGTTGAGACCTCGGCAAGACGGTCCTGGAAGCCAGCCAGGGCCTCCTCGGCCTCCTTGCGACGCTCCTCCAGCGCCTCCAGGGAGAGGGCTTCCAGCTCATCGAAGGTCTCTTCCTGGTCCGCCCGCTCCATCTCGCGAAGCTCTCGCTGCAGGCGCTCGAGTTCCTGGGGCGCCTCCTGGACGCGTGTCTCGAGGCGGGACAGCTCCTCCCTGACCGCCTCGAGGCGCTGCAGTGCCTCGAGGGCTGCATTCAGTGTCTCGATGTCACGCTGCGCCTCCTCCCCGGCGGTCTCGCCCTCGGCCGGCTGGCGCTCCTCCAGGCGGGACTCGATCTCCTCGCGCGAGGGCAGCTCCCGGGGTGTCTCCCGTTGCGATGCGACCTCCTGGGCCAGCGTGGGGGTGGCGAGCGCCAGCCCCCCCAGCCCGCCAAGGAGCACAAGCATCAGGACACGCCGGAAGGCAACACGCATGCGGCAGTGATCTTCAAGGGCATTCAAGGGGCGGCCTCGGTTATGATGGACCCGTGCACGATTCTCGACCCCCCGCGCCGGCATGGCAATGCTGCCCTGTCGCTCCGGGGGCACAGTTGACTTGCCGCCTCTGCGTGTTAGAAACGGCTTTTTGACCCTGACCAGGTGCCTGACGATGATGTCTGCCCGATTCTCCCTGCTTGCCGCCGCGCTGACGATGGCGGGCCTGAACATGACGGCCATGGCCGCCCAGCCGATAAGCGAGGCCGAGCGCGAGGCCATCGAGGCCCGCATCGCGGCCCTGCAGCAGGAGATGGGGGAGTTGCGTCAGCAACTGGCCGACGCCCAGCCTACCCAGGCCGCCGCGATCGTCGAACAGGCCGCCGACCAGGAGCTCGAGGAGGCCGTGGACGAGCGTCGCCAGCTCGAACGCGAGTCCGCCCAGAACCCCTTCGCCATCACCACCCACCGGCGCAACTACTGGTTCCCGCTGAGCTACAACGCCAATCCCAACGACGAGGTGTTCCGCGACATCAGCGACCGCAACGCGCCCGACCGGGCGGAGATGAAGTTCCAGTTCAGTGCCAAGTTCAGCCTGGTGGAGGACCTGTTCGGCGACTATGGCGGCGACCTGCACTTCGCCTACACCCAGCGCAGCTGGTGGCAGGCCTTCAACGCGGATGCCTCCTCGCCCTTTCGCGAGACCAACTACGAGCCGGAAGTCTTCATCGACTTCGAGAACCGCATGTCACTGCTGGGCTGGACCAACATCAACAATCGGCTGGCGTTCAACCACCAGTCCAACGGCCGCTCCGACCCGCTGTCACGTAGCTGGAACCGGCTGATCCTCGAGTCCACCTTCGTCAACGACGACTGGGCCCTGAGCCTGGCGCCCCACTGGCGCATCCCCGAGTCGGAGGAGGAGGACGACAATCCCGACATCCACAAGTACCTCGGCTACGGCGACATCACCCTGGCCCATCGCCTCAACGGCGACAACGAGCTCAGCTGGATGCTGCGTGGCAACCCGCACGAGGGGAATATCGGCACCGAGGTGGACTACTCCTGGCCCTTGTTCGGCAGTATCCGCGGCCATGTGCAGTACTACTACGGCTACGGGGAGAGCCTGATCGACTACGACCAGCGCAGCCACCGCCTGAGCCTGGGGTTCAGTCTCAACCCGCTGTTCTCCGCCGGCGGCCTGGAGACCCAGCCCTGACCCGAATCAAGGTCGGGTGCATTGAAGTCGCCCCGCCGACTGCTATGCTGAGCCTGTCATTCACCGTCAGAGGAAGACCCCGATGGCCAGTCACACCCCGCGTACCAGTGAATCCACCCAGCAGCTCAAGGAAGACCTGCACCACCTCACCCAGACCATCGAGGAGCTGGTCAACGCCACCGCCGATGACTCCCGCAGCAACATCAAGGAGCTGCGCGACCGCGCCGAGAAACGCCTGAAGGAGACCCGCGAACGCCTGGAGAGCCGCGGTGAGCGCCTCTACGGCGAGGCCCGCGACAACGTCACCCAGCAGGCCGATGCCTGCGACCGCTATGTCCACGACAACCCCTGGACCAGCATCGGCATCGGCGCCGGCGTCGGGGTGGTCATCGGCATGCTCATCGGGCGGCGCTGATGTCGGCGAGCCAGGGACCGGCTCAACGGCTGTTCGCTGCCGGCAAGCGGCTACTGGGCAGCCTGCTCGCCATCGGCGAGACGCGCCTGCGCCTCGCCGTCCTCGAGCTAGAGGAGGAACGCGCCCGGCTGGTCGGCCTGCTGATGCTGGCCGGGTTGAGCCTCGTCCTGCTGCTGCTGGGCATCGGCGTGCTCACCACGCTGGTGATCGTTGTCTTCTGGGAGACCCACCGCCTGGCCGCCATCGGCGTGAGTGCGCTGGTGCTGCTGGGCAGCGGGAGCCTACTCGCCTTGAGGGTGATGCAGCTGGCGCGCCGCCGCACCCTGCTGGCCGGCACCCTGCGCCACCTGGCCAGCGACCGGGAGTTGGTGGAGGCGTCACGTGAATCGCGCTGATCGCCGGGCCCGCAAGGCCGAGCTCGAACACGCCATCGAGCAGCAGCGCATCGACCTGCTGGTGGCCGCCAGCCGCTGGCAATCGGCGAGCCGCTCCATCGACCGGGGGTGGCAGACCTTGTTGCGCTACAGGGTTCCGTTACTCCTAATGGGGGGGACGGTGCTCTATCGCACCGCTCGGCGCCCCGGTGGCGTCGTGCGCCTCGCCGGCCGCCTGACCACGGGGGCACTGCTCGTCAAGAAGGCGCGCCGACTGCTGCGCTGATCCCGGCGGCCTGACCGGCGACGCGCCGCCCCTATCTCCGCCCGAAGGAACCCTGCCATGTCCCTTGCCATCACGCTGCACCTGCTGGCCGCCACGATCTGGGTCGGCGGCATGTTCTTCGCCTGGATGATCCTGCGGCCGGTGGCCGTGGAGCTGCTGGAGCCTCCCCAGCGCCTGGCCCTCTGGTACCGTGCCTTCCAGCGCTTCTTCCCCTGGGTCTGGGGCGCGGTGGTGGTGCTGCTCGCCACGGGGCTGTGGATGCTGTTCGGGGTGTTCGGCGGCATGGGCGGCGCCGGCTGGCATGTCCACCTGATGCTGGTGTCGGGGCTGGCGATGATGGCGATCTTCCTGCACATCTGGTTCGCACCCTACCCTCGGCTGGGCAAGGCCGTGTCCGCCGAGGAGTGGCCCGAGGGCGGCCGGCAGCTGGGCCAGATCCGTCGGCTGATCGGCATCAACCTGATCCTGGGCCTGGCCACCGTGGCCATCGCCTCCAGTGGACGCTTTCTCTGATCGCGATGGGGCTCTAGATCATTGCCTCGGCTCGCGTCGAGACCGGACCACCCGGCACCCACTTCATGAAGCCCTCGCCCCCGCTCAGCCGCTTCGCCAGGAAGCGCCGCGTAGAGGTCTGATCGTGGCTGTCGTCACGCGCCCACACCGCCAGGGTGGCCAGGAACAGGGCGGTCAGGGCCACCTCCTCGACCTGGGCGCGTCGGCTGCCGTAACGGGCCTGCAGCCTGGCCGCCTCACGCAGCCACTGGATGGTCCGTGAGAGGTCGAAGAGCATCGGCACCCAGGTATGCAGGTGCGGCGGGTGTGCCTTGTGGCACAGCATCTCCACGGTGACGCGCCGATGGGCCGAAAAGGCCCCGAACCAGGCCAGCAGGCAGTGCTCGAGGCGCGCGCGTTCGGGCCAATCGGCGAACCCCTCGGGAGACTCGTCCAGCATCGCCTGCCAGCCCCTCAGGAACCAGGCATTGGCGACCGCATCGAGATCCCGATACTCGGCCAGCACCGCGCTCATCGGCAGCTCGAGGTGGGTAGCCACCTCGGTCAGGCGCACCGATTGCCAGCCCAGGACCTCCCCCTGGCGCACCGCCTCGCTCATGATGCGCTCGGCGAGGGGCGTCTCGTCGCCCCGCGCGTCGCGGTGAACGGACATCATGCTCATGTCACTCTCCCCCGGTTACCTGGGCCTGAGTGCAGCATAGCCCTGGAACGGGAAGCGGTGACGCTAGAGCGCGTTGCCGCAGGCCACGCCGGAGGCCCAGGCCCACTGGAAGTTGTGGCCACCGAGCTCGCCGGTGACGTCCAGCACCTCGCCGATGAAGCGCAGCTGGGGGAGTGACGTGACGGCGAAGGTCTTCGACGAGAGGGCCCGGGTATCGACGCCGCCCATCGTCACCTCGGCGGTCCGCCAGCCCTCCGTGCCGGCAGGCTTGACGCGCCAGGCCTGGAGGGCATCTGACCAGGCCTGCAAGCGGGCGTTGCCGTACTCCGCGAGCACCCCGTCGTCGTCGTGCCACTCGACCAGCGCCTGGGCCAGTCGCTTCGGCAGCTGCTCTCCCAGCCAGGTGGAAAGCCGCCGCCTGGGCGTCTCGCGGCGGGCGCGGCACAGCGCCTCGAAGGCATCTCGCCCCGGCAGCAGGTCGATGGAGAGGGTATCCCCGGGCTCCCAGACGCTGGAGATCTGCAGCATGGCGGGCCCCGAGAGCCCGCGATGGGTGAACAGCATCGGCTCGCGGTAGCGCTTCCCGCGGCAGGTCACGGCCACCTCGCAACTGACCCCGGCCAGCGCCTCGGCCCGCGCCTTCCACTGCGAGGTCAGGGTGAAGGGCACCAGGGCGGCCCGGGTCTCGGTGACCGCCAGGTCGAACTGCCGGGCGATATCGTAGCCGAAGCCGCTGGCCCCCATGGTGGGGATCGACAGCCCCCCGGTCGCCACTACCAGGGCCCCGCAGTCGATGGGCCCCAGCGAGGTCGCCAGCCGCATGCCCTCCCCGCGCCGTTCGACGCCCTCGACCGCGGTCTTCAGGCGCACCTCGACACCGGCCCAGTCGCACTCGGTGAGCAGCACCCGAAGGATCTCCTTCGAGGAGTCGGCGCAGAACAGCTGCCCCGGGGTCTTTTCCACGTACTCCACGCCGTGGCGCTCCACCAGTTCGACGAAGTGCTCGGGACGATAGCGCTTGAGCGCCGAGATGCAGAACGAGGGATTCCCCGAATAGAAGTTCGCCGGCCCCGAGGCCAGGTGGGTGAAGTTGCAGCGCCCCCCGCCCGACATCAGGATCTTCCTGCCCGCCTTGTTGGCATGGTCGACCACCAGCACCCGCCGTCCGGCGTAGCCGGCGGTGAGCGCACACATCAGCCCGGCGGCACCGGCGCCGATCACCACCACATCGTATGTCACGGCCTTGCTCTCCCGCGCCGAATCGATCCAGATCGCGCATTCTAGCAGCCCCCCGCCGCCTCGCCGACCGCTGTCCCGGCGGTGACAGGCCGCCTGTCACATTTCCCATATCTGTACATGTCTTGTACAGTTAAGGGGCGCCCGAGCGCTTGTGCATTGTTGTCACACTCTTTCACTGCCAGGCGGTTAGGCTTCAGGGAAGCGACCCGACGGACCGGGCGCCCGCTCATCGCTCACCGACCAGAACGACCACTCCATGATCCCATCGCGACCCCGCCTGCTCCTGCTGCTCGGCCTGGCAGCCTTGATGCTCTCCCCGATGCTCGCCGCCCAGCAGCCCACGGCCGTGATCGCCGCCCGCGCCAGCATGGCCGCCTGGTCCGATCCCCTCGAGGCCCTGGGTACCCTGCACGCCGACGAGAGCGTGACGCTCTCGGCTACCGTCACCGACACCATCCGCGAGCTGAACTTCCGCGATGGCGACACCGTCGAGGCCGGCCAGCTGCTGGTGCGACTGGCCGATGACGAGGCCCAGGCCGACCTGCGGGCGGCCCAGGCGCTGCGTGACGAGCGCCGCAATGCGGTGAACCGCCTGGCGCAGCTGCAGAATCGCAACCTGGCGCCGCGAGCCGACGTGGAGGATGCCCGGGCGCGGCTTCGCCAGGCCGAGGCGGAGATCCAGGCCCTGGAGGCCCGGCTGGCCGACTACCGCATCCTCGCCCCCTTCGACGGCGTGGTGGGCTTTCGCAACGTCAGCGTCGGTGCCCTCGTCTCCCCGGGCACGGAACTGGTCACCCTCGACAAGCTGGACGTCATGAAGCTCGACTTCACCCTGCCCGAGCTCGCCCTCGGCCAGGTGGCGCCCGGCCTGCCCTTGACCGCGGTCAGCGGCGCCTTTCCCGACGCCACCTTCGCGGGGGAAGTCGCCACCATCGGCGCCCGCGTCGACCCGGTCAGCCGCAGCGTCACGGTCCGCGCCGCGCTCGAGAATCCCGATCACCGCCTGCGCCCCGGCATGCTGATGCGGGTCGTGGTCGAGCGCGCCCCGCGGGAGACCCTGGTGATGCCCGAGTCGGCCCTGATCCCCCAGGGCGAGCGCCAGTTCGTGCTGGTGCTGGACGAGGCGGACCAGTACCGCGTCGAGCGGCGCGAGGTGGTGATCGGTGCCCGTCGTGAGGGCGAGGTGGAAGTGCTCGAGGGACTCGAGGCCGGTGAGCTGGTGGTGGCTCACGGCACCGAGCGGGTGCGCGACGGCCAGCCGACCCGCCTGTTGGGTGTGCTCGACGACGACACCAGCATCCCCGAGCTGCTGCGCCGCGGGCGTGATGAGGCGGAGGCGAACGGCTGATGCACCTCTCCGACGTCTCCGTCCAGCGGCCGGTCCTGGCGGTGGTGCTGGCGGCCCTGATCGTGGCCTTCGGGCTGCTCGCCCTGCAGCGCCTGCCGCTGCAGGAGTACCCCTCCATCGACCCGCCGGTGGTCGGCATCGACACACGCTATCCCGGCGCTTCGGCCAGCGTGGTCGAGACGCGCATCACCCAGGTGCTGGAGGATCGCATCTCCGGCGTCTCCGGCATCGAGGTGATCTCCTCCTCCAGCGAGGACGGCCGCTCCAGCATCAGCGTGGAGTTCGGCCTGGACATGGACATCGACGCGGCCGCCAACGACATCCGCGACCGCATCTCGGGCTCGCTGGACAACCTGCCCGAGGAAGCGGACCCGCCGGAGGTGCAGAAGGCCGATACCAGCTCCGACGTGGTGATCTGGCTGTCGCTCTCCGGCGAGGGCTTCTCCATGGCCGAGCTTACCGACTACGCCAACCGCTACCTGGTGGACCGCTTCTCGGTGCTCCCCGGGGTCTCCCAGGTCCGGGTCGGCGGGGGACGCGAGTACGCCATGCGGGTGTGGCTGAATGCCGATTCCCTGGCGGCCCGTGACCTTACCGCCGGCGACGTGGAGGATGCCCTGCGCGCCGAGAACGTCGAACTGCCTGGCGGAGCCATCGAGTCCCGGGAGCGACAGTTCATCGTGCGCCTGCCGCGCAACTTCGCGACCCCCGCGGACTTCCGATCCTTGGTGCTCGACCAGGGCAGTGACGGCTACCTGGTGCGCCTGGGCGACGTGGCCCGGGTGGAGATCGGCGCCGTGGAAGAGCGCACCATCTTCCGCGGCAACGGCACGCCGATGGTGGGGCTGGGCATGATGAAGCAGTCCACCGCCAACGTGCTGGAGATCTCCGAGGGGGTCCAGGCCGAGATGGCGCGCGTACAGGACAGCCTCCCCGAGGGCATGTCGCTGTCGCTGAACTTCGACTCCTCGGTCTTCGTCTCCGGCGCCATCGCCCAGGTGGTGCAGACCCTGTTCATTGCCATGGGCCTGGTGGTGGTGGCGATCTTCCTGTTCCTCGGCAACCTGCGCACCACCCTGATCCCGGCGGTCACGGTACCCATCGCCCTGATCGGCACCTTCGCCGCCCTGGCGGCGATGGGCTTCACCATCAACCTGCTGACCCTGCTTGCACTGGTGCTGGCCATCGGACTGATCGTCGACGATGCCATCGTGGTGCTGGAGAACATCCACCGGCGCATGCACGACCATGGCGAGACCCCGCTGGTCGCCGCCTTCCGCGGCACCCGCCAGATCGCCTTCGCGGTGATCGCCACCACCCTGGTGCTGATCGCGGTGTTCGTGCCGCTGAGCTTCCTGCAGGGCGACATCGGCCGGCTGTTCTCGGAGTTTGCCCTGACCCTGGCCGCGGCCGTGGCCATCTCCAGCCTGCTGGCGCTGACCCTGACGCCGATGATGGCCTCCAAGATCCTCAAGGCCGACATGCACGAGGGGCGCCTGGCCCACGGCGTGCAGTGGGTGCTGGAACACTCGCGCTGTGTCTATCGCCGGCTGCTAGAGCGGGTCCTCAGGTTGCGCCTGCTGGTGCTGGCGCTGTTCCTCGGCATCGTCGGCGGCATGGTGTGGTTGAACGGCCAGTTGCCCAACGAGTACACCCCCCGGGAGGATCGCGGCAACTTCTGGGTGCTGGTCAACGGCCCGCCCGGTGCCACCTACGACTACATGCTCGACTACATGGACGAGATCGAGGCCCGGCTGCTGCCCATGGTGGAGGCCGGCGAGATCGAGCGCGTGGTGGTTCGCGCACCGCGCGGCTGGGGCAACATCGAGAACTTCAACAGCGGCTTCGTGATCGTCAACCTGGCCGACTGGGGCAGTCGGCGCTCGGCCTGGGCGATCATGGACGAGGTCCGCCAGGCGGTCGGCGACCTGCCCGGCGTGCGTGCCTTCCCGGTGATGCGCCAGGGCTTCGGGTCCAGCGTCGAGAAGCCCGTGCAGTTCGTGCTGGGCGGCGGCACCTATGAGCGGCTGGCCGAGTGGCGCGATACCCTGATGGCACACATCCGCGACGACAATCCGCGCCTGACCGGACTGGACAGCGACTACGAGGAGAACCAGCCCCAACTGCGCGTGGACATCGACTACACCCGCGCCGCCGCCCTGGGGGTCACCGTCACGGAGATCGGCCGGACCCTGGAGACGCTGCTGGGCGGGCGCAGCGTGACCCGCTACGTGGACGACGGCGAGGAGTACGACGTGATTCTCGAGGGGGAACCCGGTGCCCGACCCAGCCCCTCCGCCCTGGAGAGCATCCGGGTCCGTTCGCAGCGCAGCGGCGAGCTCATCCCCCTGAGCAACCTGGTGACCCTCGAGGACTTCGCCGGGCCCAGCACCCTCAACCGCTTCAACCGCGTCCGCGCCATCACCCTGCAGGCCGACCTGGAAGGCGGCTACCCGCTCGGCGAGGCCCTGGCGTACCTGGAGGCCACGGTGGACGAGATCCTGCCAGCCGAGGCCCAGACCGACCTCAAGGGCGCCTCCCGGGACTACCAGGAGGCCAGCGGCGCCACCGGCTTCCTGCTGGGGCTGGGTATCCTGGTGGTCTTCCTGGTGCTGGCCGGGCAGTTCGAGAGCTTCGTGCACCCCTTCGTGATCATGCTCACCGTGCCCCTGGCGATCTGTGGTGCCCTGCTGGGGCTCTACCTCACCGGGCAGTCGCTGAACATCTACAGCCAGGTGGGGCTGGTGATGCTGGTGGGGCTCGCGGCCAAGAACGGCATCCTGATCGTGGAGTTCGCCAACCAGCTGCGCGACCAGGGCGTGGCCTTCCACGAGGCGCTGGTGGACGCCGCGGTGACGCGCCTGCGCCCCATCGTGATGACCGCGGTGACCACCATGGCCGGTGCGGTACCGCTGATCGTCTCCAGCGGCGCCGGCGCCGAGACCCGGCTGGTGATCGGCACCGTGATCCTCTGCGGCCTGGCCGCCGCCACCCTCTTCACGCTCTTCGTGGTCCCGGTGGCCTACGACCTGCTCGCGCGTAAAACTGGCTCGCCGGGTGACGTGGCACGCCGCCTGGAACGTGAGATGGGCGACACGCCCGCCGGCTACTGACCTGGGCCACGGCAACGACGAAGGCCACCCGCGGGGGTGGCCTTCGAGATGGAATCGGGATGAGGCGTCAGCAGTCGCCGATGCGCCGTCCCTCCATGCGCGTGGTCATGTTGAGCTGGCCCGCGGGCGAGTCGACCAGGATGTCGACGTTGCCCTCGACGCGCTCGCCGAGGAAGTCCATGCGGCCGACGATATCGGCCTCGCCGCCCTCGGCCCGGCAGACCATGCGGTAGTCCAGGCCGTCGACCGTGACCGCGTGCTCGAGCAGCTCGCAGCCCTCCTCCTCCTCGATGAAGCTGAACTCCTCGTCGTCGATATCGCCCTGGGCGATGCACTCCTGGTGGGTCTCGGTCTGGTCGGGGATCGGCAAGTCACCCTGCACCGAGGTGGTGCTGGTGAACTCCCAATGACCCGGCTCGATGTTGGGGGATTCGGCTACGGCCGCCAGCGGCAGCGCCAGCAGCAGGCCGGCGAGAAGGGGACGGAACGACATGCGGGAACTCTCCCTGGTGATAGGTGGTATGCCACGCCCTCGGCATGGGGCCCAGCATAGCCCAATCGACGCTCGTCCCCAATCCGGCTCGCTCGGAGCAGTCAATGGCGCGAGACCGTTATCCCATGCCGAGGAGAAACCTGCCAACGCCCGAGTGGCCTCACAGCATCTGCGGCAGGAACTGGCTGCGTCGGTCGATGATCTTGCCGGCGACCATGAAGACGCCGTCGCCCGTGTAGTGCAGCGTCTCGGGATAGGCGGGGGTCGCCCGGGCCCGGGCCGCCACCACCTCCCAGATGAAGAAGTCATGGCGGTCGACCAGGCTGTCATCGACGAGCCGGCACTCGAAGTGCGCATGGCACTCCTCGATCAGCGGCGCCTCCACGGCCGTCGCCGGCGACGCCGTCAGGCCGAAATGGTCGAACTTGTCGATCTCGGCGCCGCTGCTGTTGCCGATCCCGATCACCTGGTCGGTCAAGGCGGTGGTCGACAGGTTGATGACGCACGTTCCGCTGCGGCGAACGAGGTCGAAACTGTGATTGCCGGAGGAGATGACGCAGCCGATCAGGGAGGGTGAGAAGGCCATCACGGTAGCCAGCCCAGGGTCATGATGTTGCGCTCGCCCTGCCAGGCCGAGGAGACCAGCACGATGGGGCCGGGCTCGAGGTAACGGCGTACCCGGTCCAGCGGCACGACAACCTTCTCGACATCGTCACGCATCGGCTTCTCCCCCTGGAGTGGAAACGAGAACTCGGGCCCCGGCGCTCTTGTCCGACGGCCCTCCCCCGCTACAGTCTGGCCACCATGGGCCGTTCCCGCCAGCGCCATACCGCCCCGCCAACGGCCGGAGAAGCGGAGGCAGGCTATGCTGGAAGAGGTAATTTTCAGGGGGATGACGGTGCTCGAACTCATACCCGGGGCCGCGCCTCACGTGGTGTCCCTGCGTGCCAACGGCCAGGTCGATGCCAACGCCTGCAGCAGGCGTTCGACAGCTCGGGCGAGCATCAGGTACCTAGCCCCCCCAACATCACCACGCCCAGCACCACGACCAGCAGAAGCACGGTCTCCAACGCCATCAGGATCACCGGCTTCCACCCCACGACGGCCAGCTTCTGGAACGACGTCTTGATGCCCAGCGCCGCAATGGCGGTGACAAGGCACCAGCGAGACAGGGTCGACATCCCCTCGTTCACTGTCTCCGGGATGAGTCCCAGGCTGTTGATCACCACCAGCACCACGAAGCCTACCAGGAAGCCCGGCAGCATCGGCACCTTTGTTGCCGCCCCCTCCTCCTGGCGTGACGCACGAAACAGCCACATGAAAACCATGACCGCCGGCACCAGCATGGCAACTCTCACCAACTTGACCAGTGTCGAGATATCGCCGGTCTGTTCGGAGATCATGTAGCCGGCACCCACCACCTGGGCCACGTCGTGGATCGTGCCCCCCAGGAAGATTCCTGCCTGAGCATTGGCGAGTTCAAGGGCCCCGGCGATCAGCGGATAGGTCACCATCGCCATGGTGGAGAGCGTGGTCACCCCGACCACCGTGAGGATGGTATTTCGCTCGCTGGTCTCATGGCGTGGCATCACCGCCGACAGGGCTAGGGCCGCCGACGCACCACAAATCGCTACCGCACCACCCGTCAATAGACCGAGATCTCGAGGGAGTCCCAGGATCCTGGCTAGCACTGTTCCACAGACGATGACCAGGCCTACTGCCGCAACAACAGTGAGCACAGGACCAAGCCCCAAATCCCCGACCTGCTCCAGCGTCATTCTTGCTCCCAACAACGCCACCCCCAACCGCAACACGGTCCGAGCGGCAAACTCGATGCCCTCACGACAACGCCCCTCTTCGCTCAGGAAGTGCAGCGACATCCCGAACAGCAGGGCATAGAGCAGTGTCGGACCGCCATAGTGATCGGCGATGAAGGTAGTGGCCAGAGCAATGGTAACGCACACCAGCAGGCCACGGCCGATGGCGCGGAAGCTGCCAAGCCGCAGGACGAGACGAGATCGCCATTCCGCGGTCGACATGTTGAAGATCTGGGGTTTCATTTGCCTGCTCTCCTGATCCCGTTCGATGGACGAGCGCATCACCCCTGGTCCGACAGACGTCAGACGGGCTGAAAGGAGACTCAACGAAGCGAGAAAGAATGGGTTGCGGTCCCGGGTCACCATGCCCAGTTGACTGGACTTCTCGGATGACACCTAGGGGTCAGGGATGTCTGCTCCCGCGGCAGCAGCCACCACCTGCTCGGCCAAGACCTGGACGGTATCCACGACCGGTAACGAGACATCGAGCGCATCCTGGATGACCGAAAGCTCGGTACAGGCCAGCACCAGCACATCCGCTCCGCGGGCCTTGAGGTCATCGGCAGCACGTGCGAAGACAGCAAGTGTGTCAGGATGTCGCCCCTGCCCCCGTTTGACGGCACGAATCACCTCAAGCACCGCGGCTTCGTCATCGGGATACACCAGGGAGAGTCCACGTGCTTCAGTGAACCCCTCGTAGAGACCGATCTTGCGAAGTGCTGGCGAGCAGAGCATGCCGACTTTAGCGCCAGGGATCCGACGGGAGATGGTATCCAGCGTCCGCTCGACAATGTGCCAGACCGGGATATCGACGGCGTCCTGAGCGTACTGCCAATAATGGTGAGCGGTGTTGCACGGCATCACCAGAAAGTCCGCACCGCCCTGCTCGAGTCGACGCGCCATGTCGGCAATGACCGGGCCCGGGTTCTCTCCATCTCCATCGATCAATGCCTTAATGCGTGACGGCACCTTTGGGTTGTTGTCCACAAGAAGATGGACGTGGTCGATATCATCCTCAGCGGGTGTGACTTCGATGACCCGCTGCATGAAAGTCACGGTGGCATCGGGACCCATCCCCCCCAGAACCCCGACAATGGTATGTCGTTGAGAAGGAGAAGGCTCAACATCGCGATCGTGAATTGTCATCGGTCTTCTATCCCTTGATTGTCAGAAGCCAAGCAGAGTTGGCAGCCACAGGGTGATCTGGGGGAAGAATGCCAACAGGAGATCAATTATCACCATCGAGCCGACCAACGGAATGGCACGGACCGAGATGCGCTCAATGGACACGTTGGCAATACTGGAGCTGATGAACATGTTTTCCCCGAGAGGCGGTGTGGAAAAGCCGATACCGAGGCTGACCACTAGGACGATACCGAAGTGAATCGGATCGACGCCCAATTCCACCATCACGGGCAGCAACACCGGAGTGACGATCATGATGGTGGCAAGGATCTCTATGAACATTCCCACGATCAGCAGGAAGCCGATCACCAGCACCCAGACCAGCCAAAGGCTGTCGGTGATCTGAAGGATTCCTTGGGCGATCATGGCTGGGATGTGATTCTCGACCAGGATCCTCCCGAAGGCGGTGGCAGTAAACATGATGATGAGCACTCGCCCGGTCAGCCAGGTAGTGCTCTGGAAGGCTTCGTTGAGACCACGAAGCGACGACTCCTTGTGGATGAAGACTCCGACGAAAAGGGCATAGAAGATGGAGACTACCGCGGCTTCCGTGGGCGTGAACATCCCGGAATAGATGCCACCCAGGATCACCACTGGTGCCATAATTGACCAGAACCCATCCTTGAGCACCTTGGCAATTCGCTTTCTGTCGTATTTCGTGCCTTCTGTCTGATATCCGTTTCTTTTTGCAGTAATATAGTTGGCTATTATCAAGCCCATTCCAAGCATTACCCCGGGAATCACTCCAGCCATAAACAGCGCTGAGATTGATTCATTGGCAGTGACGCCATAGATAACGAGCGGCATGCTGGGAGGAATTACGACTCCTAGCCCACCGGCCGTGGCGGTGATAGCTGCAGGGTAGCTCTTGCCGTATCCCCGCTCGATCATCGCCGGGATCACCAACATACCGACTGCGGCCGTGGTTGCTGGTCCAGAACCAGAAATAGCCCCGAAGAACATGCAGGCCATCACCGCGGCTGCGCCCAGCCCGCCAGCAGCCGGCCCGGCCAGCTCTTCCGCTATATAGATCAAGCGACGAGCAATCCCGGCATCGCCCATCAGGGCACCGGCCAGAATGAAAGAGGGTAGTGCCATGAGGGGGAACGAATTGATGGCGGAAAAGGCCAGCTCGATCAACGAACTGATGTCATCACCGTTAAGGACATAGACCGCCATGGAGGCAACCCCGAGGGCCACCACTATGGGTGCGCCGAAAAACAGCAGCGCCCCGAACATCGAAAACAGTACTGTTGCGGCCATGGTGCTTACCCCTTGCCTTTGGAGGAGGAGTTCCCGGTAGCATTGGAATCCCCGTCGGTGATCTTGCTCACTTCCTTCTGCTCCACATCACCAGGCTCGATTCCCTTGACCAGTTTCAGGTACTGAACCTGAAGGACACGAAATGCCATCAGTACGAAGGCGATGGGAAAGACGAAGTAGACATAAGCCAAGGACCAGCCTAGGGCTGGAGAGTTGTACGGAAACTCCAGCAACAGCCCGATCAGATCCAGGCTCTTCCACGCCAGGACCAGACAGAACGCTACCCAGATCAGGTCAACCAGCAGCAGCAAGGTGTTAGCGATACGCTTCGGCATCATCTTGATGTGCGTCTGCAATCGGTTATGCGCACTGAGGTGCGCCGCATGAGCGGCGCCCAGAAAGACGAACCAGATGAAGGCGTAGCGAGCAAGTTCCTCGATCCATGCCATGCCGATGCCGAGCGTCACCCGCATAACCACCTGAACGAACAACAGCACTACGAAAACACCGAGCAGGAAGCGGCAGACGTAGTCTTCGATATGATTGAGCTTTGCTAACACGAAAGCCTCCTTCCCCTGTGGGAGTGCGAGGAGGGAGCCAGGCCAGGCGACCTATCGTCGCCCGGCCCAGCCTCACTCAGTGGCCCAATGCCTTCTGCATTTCCTCGAAGGCTTCCTTACCACCGATCTCGTCGTAAAACTCAGGCCAGACCTCTTCCTTGGCAATTCGAACCCACTCATCCTCATCTTCCAGGGTCGATACCTCGACACCTTCTGCCTCCATGCCGGCGCGGGCCTTGGAGGCTTCGGTCAGCTGGAACTGCAGCGCATACAGCTGGGCTTCGAGTCCGGCACGATCGATGATTGCGCGCTCTTCGTCGCTGAGCTTCTCGTAGGTCCTGACACCCATCACGATCGGCTGGAGGGAGTACTGGTAGTGGACCTCAGTGAGGTAATCCTGCACTTCGTGGAACTTCATCGTGTAGTTGACGATGTAAGGATTGTCCTGGCCATCGATCACGCCTTGCTGCAAGCCGGTGAACACCTCGGGCCAGGACATGCTGATCGGGCTGGCGCCCCAGGCCTCGTAAGTGGCCAACATCAGCTCGTTCTGCGGCACCCTGATCTTGAGCCCCTCGATATCCTCCAGGGTGGTCACGGGCCTTTCGGAGTTGGTGAGGTAGCGGAAGTTGGAATATAGCCAGCTGACGATATGTACGCCGGCTTCCTCTTCGGCGATTGCATTCCAGCGGTCAGCCAGCGGCCCCGTGGTAGCCTTCACCGCATCGGCGTGGCTGCGGATCGCGTAGGGCATGGTCAAGGCACCGAGCCGAGGGGCATAGGGGGTCAAGTTCCCCACGCCGATCAGGGCGAAGTCGAGCTTGCCGATGCGAGTATCCTGGATCATGCCCGTCTCGGAACCGAGTTGCCCACCGGGGAACAGCTCGACCTGCATCTCGCCCCCGGAGAGCTCTTCGACCAACTCCTCGAAACGCTGTGCCAGCGCCCCTTGGTCAGAATCCATCGGGTCCCCCATGCCGACCTTGAAGGTGGTCTCTGCCTGGGCGGCATGCGCAGTCAGGGTGGCAAGAACAGCGGAGGCCAAGAGAGTTTTCTTGAACATTGTTGTCACTCCAATCTTCATCGGGTTGGTACTACGCGGTGGTAGTCTTGTCGGTTGCCTGATCCATGGCGTCGCCCATCAACTGGACGATGTCGTCACAGTCCCCTTCATCAAACGTCAACGGAAGTCTAAGGTCACATAGCGTGGCCAGTATTCGATCGGCATTCGGCAGAGGACGGGCTGCGGAGAGATAGCCCCAGCTGTCGTATCGGCTGGTGTAATCTTCCGGTAGCGCCTTGCCGTACCACTTGAGTGGAATGCCACGGGCCTCACAGCCGGAGATGAACCGTGCTATCTCCTCGTGGGCAAGGGAGGGCAGATTGAACTGGATCGAACTGCCGACGAAGCCCTCCTTCTCGTGCCGTGAAATGGTCCGGACCGGAGCCATTTCGGTAAGGCCCGCTTCCAAGCGACGATAGAGCGTATTCCAGCGCTGCCTCCGAGACTCGAGCTCGGCCAGCTGCGGGCGCAGGATCGCCGCCCGCAGATTGTCCATCCGTCCGCTCATGTTCGGCGTCACCATTCGCGTCTCGCTGAAGGTCTCGGCATCCGGTGCCGCCAGGTGACGGTCGTAGAGCATGTAGGACCCTGACATGATCACGGCCCGCCGCATCACCTCGGGATCCTCCGTGCTCAGCAGGCCGCCCTCGCCGGAGTTGAGATGCTTGTAGGTCTGGGTGCTGAAGCAACCCACCTTGCCAAAGGTACCGCTCGGCCTGCCGTCGAAGGTGGCTCCCATGGTGTGGGCACAGTCCTCGATCAGGGTGATCCCATGGGCTTCGCACACGGCCATGATGGCGTCCATGTCCCCGATGTGGCCGCGCATGTGCGAGAGCATGAAAAAGCGGGCTCCTGTTTCCTTCGCCGCAGCAGCGAGGTCATCGGGATCGACGGTGGTATCCTCGAGTATGTCCACCAGCACGGCCTCGCCACCTGCCGCATGGATGCTGCCCGGCACCGGTGACAGCGTGAAGGCGTTGCACAGCACTGCATCCCCGCGGTGGAGCCCACAGGCGCGCAGCGCAAGCTGGAGGGCATAGCCCCCGGAAGCGCAGGCCAGGACGTAGGGAACTCCCAGGCTACCGGCAAACTCCTGCTCCAGCAGGGCGGTCTCTCCTTTCTCCCCTTCAACCAGGTTATAGCGATGCAGTCGCCCGGTGCGCATCACTGCCACCGCGGCTGCGATTGCGGCCTCGGAGATCGGCTCCTGCTGGGTAAAGGATTTCGAGAAACGGCGCATGTGACCTGCCTCAGTAGCGCTGCTGGTGGTGGACGGGGAAATCCCACTGCTCGTCGGGGAAGTACTTGGTCAGGCGCCAGTCGCAGGCGCGAGCATGACCTTCCATCCCCTCGACCCGGGAAATGCGTGAGCCCACGGCACTGAAGGTGCGATTGGCTTCCTCGCTCAGCTGCTGGGTGGTCAGCACCTTCATGAACTTGTGCACGTTCAGGCCACCGCTGTAGCGACCGGCGCGCTTGGTCGGCAGGATGTGGTTCGTGCCCGAGCACTTGTCGCCATGGGTCACGGTGCTACCCTCGCCGAGAAACAGCGAGCCGTAGTTGCTCAGGTGCTCCTTCCACCAGCCGAGGTCCTCGCACAGTACCTGCAGGTGCTCGCAGGCGTAATGATCACTGACTTCGACAATCTCTTCGCGCGAGTCCCCCAGGATCACCTCGCCATGATCGCGCCACGCGGCATGGATCACGTCGGCATTGGGCATGTCGTCGGCAACTTTGGGCACCAGTTCCATGACCTTGCGCCCCAGGGCTTCACTGGTGGTGAACAGCCACACCGGCGAATTGGTGCCATGCTCGGCCTGCGAGACCAGATCGACGGCAATGGACATGGGATCCGCCGTGTCGTCGGCGATGACAGCCGATTCGGTCGGACCGGCAAAGACGTCGATGCCGACCTGCCCAAACAGCAGGCGTTTCGCTTCGGCCACATAGGCATTACCCGGGCCAACCAGGATATCGGCCTCACGCCCACCGAACAGGCCGAAGGCCATGCTCGCCATGGCGTGAACGCCGCCCATCTCGAGGATCATGTCGGCGCCGGCAACATGCAGGGCATACACCACAGCCGGGTTGATGCTCTCACCCCGGGGCGGTGAGCAGGCCACCACGTGGGGGACACCGGCCGCCTTGGCGGTTGCGACACTCATCAACGCCGAGGCCGCATGCGCATAGCGCCCCCCCGGGATGTAGCAGCCGGCACAGCCGACCGGCAGTACCCGCTGCCCGAGCAATACGCCGGGCTCGGTCTCGATCTCGAAGGAGGTCAGGCTATCGCGCTGCGCCTCGGCGAATCGGCGAATCTGGCGGTGGGCGAAGTCGATGTCGTCCTTAACCGACTGGGGAACGCTGTCGATGAGACGCTGACGCTTCTCGTCGCTCAGGACGAAATCGTCGGTCCAACCGTCGAACTTCTCGGCGTACTCGCGCACGGCCTGCTCGCCACGCTCGCGAATATCGTCGAGCATCTGACGCACCGCGGTGGTGACACGTTGATCCTCGGCGGCGACGCCCTCGGCGCCCTCGGCAGACTTGAGATGTCGAATTGTCATTGTGTTCTCCGCAATGGAGCTAACGGCTTGGGATACTCTTGGAATCCTCCGGGGGTGGGGGCCCGGAGGTAGGAACCATCTCGCGGCATAGGCCGATCGTCACGCCTGGTAGTCGGGGAACCCGAAGGCATCGGGGTATCCGAACAGCGCAACACTGCCCCCGGTGTGGAGGAACACCACGTTCTCGCCCTCCTTGAACTGGCCCTTGCGGATCAGATCGATCAGGCCCGCCATGCCCTTGCCGGAGTAGACCGGGTCGAGCAGGATGCCCTCATGACGGGCCATCAGCGTGACGGCCTCGACCATGCTCTCAGTGGGGATGCCGTAGCCCTCACCGACGTAGTCGCAGTTGGCTACCACGTGCTCGCGTGACACCACACCACTGAGGCCTAGCTTGGCTTCCGTCTTCTGGGCCAGCGCGAAGACATTGGCCTCCTGCTTGTCCCTGGGTGCTCGGACACCAACGCCGAGCACCGGGATGCCAGAGTTGCAGGCGGCCAGGCCGGTCACGAGGCCGGCCTGGGTGCCGGCGCTGCCGGTCGCGTGCACCAGGTGGTCGATCTGCAGGCCCATGTCATTGGCCTGGGCCAGCAATTCCAGGGCCGCATTGACATAGCCCAGGGCGCCGATCTCGTTGGAGCCGCCACCGGGAATGATGTAAGGGGTCTTGCCCTCGCCCTTCAGCTGCTCGGCCAGGGTTTCCATCTCGGCCGCCATGTCGGCACCGCCGGGGCGCTTCTCGACGGTGGCACCGTGCAGCTGGTCAAGGAAGACGTTGCCGTTGTAGTTGTAGGCGGGGTCGTGGCTTCCGGTGCGATCCTCGAGAAGGATGTGGCACCCCAGACCCAGCTTGCAGGCTGCCGCCACGGTCTGACGGGCATGATTTGACTGGGTCGCACCTTGAGTGATGATCGTGTCTGCACCTTTCTCGAGGGCATCGGCCATCAGGAACTCGAGCTTGCGAGTCTTGTTGCCGCCGGTGGAGAGCCCCGTACAATCGTCACGCTTGATCCAGAGACGCGGACCACCCAGAAGACGGCTCAGGTTGTCCATGGGCTCAAGAGGAGTCGGCATGTGGCCGAGCCGGACACGGGGAAAGCGGGAAAGGTGCATACGAGCCTCCAGGCGAGTAATTTGTTGCATAAGCGTGCTCTCGGAATGACCGTCGTTGATAGTCTGGCGAACAACCCCGTCCGCCTCTGACCGGTCTGGCTCAACATTAGTACGGGGCGCCCGGTACGAACCAATGCCAAGATACTCAGCGGCGATTAAATTATTGCATATTCCGCAGATACCACTTCCGCAACAGGCTCCTCCGGAAGATTCAGATGAAAATCGAGTGGATTGAAGACTTTCTTGCGCTGATTGAGGCAGGCACGTTTTCCCAGGCCGCCGAGTTGCGGCACGTCACCCAGCCGGCTTTCTCCCGTCGTATCCGGCAGTTGGAGGAGTGGCTGGGCGTTGAACTGATCGATCGCCACTCGGCACGACTGTCGCTTACGTCCCATGCACAAGCCTATGAAGCAACCATGCGAGATTGGCTGGCTAGTCTCTACGCCATGCGCAGTCGCATCCGAGCGGATGCAATACATGGTCCACGAGCAATCCTCACCACACAGCACACGCTCACTGTTAGCTATCTCCCCCGGCTGTTGCGCTATTTCCGCCAACGCGCCCCCGAAGCGCGCCTGCAGGTCCGTTCATCGGATCGCAGTGACTGTATCCGCAACTTCCAGCGAGGTGAGGCTGACTTGCTGTTATGCAGTGAACTGGAGGGCTCTCAGCTGTTCCTTGATCGCGAGGAGATAGAGCGCGTTCCGCTGGGGACGGAGCAGCTGATTCCCGTATGTGCCACTGACCGGCTGGGGCGTCCCCTGTTCGATCTCGAGAACGGGACACACCTGCCGCTGATCGGGTATGACGTGGACAGCTTCCTGGGCAGCGTCCTGGCCAGCCCTTACCTGCACAATCTCCAACGTCGTTACGATACCGAACTGGTCTGCGAGACCTCCTTCACGCTTGGCATACGCGAGCTGACCCTTGCCGGTCTGGGTATCGGCTGGCTGCCAAACGGTCTGATCGAGGAGGACCTGATAGCGGGCAAACTGATCTCCCTGGTGGATATGCTGGGAGGTCCCAGGCTGGTCGTCGCCTGTTACCGGCAGCCCGACGTCGATACGACATCAGTGGATACGCTATGGAAGCTGATACATGATCGACCACCGATGGTATGACCGAGAACATCTCGCTGATGGCCCCGACTACCTACGACGGTCGGCACGGATTGCCGTGTACGCTAAGCTAGATCTCACCAATCACCACTGATACCACTGCGCGGAACACCGCTGCCGTGCCTACGGAGGAAGCATTATGAGCCATGGTATCCGTCGTATCTTATGCTGCGTGGGACTGAGAACCGACAGCGATAAGGTGCTGGCACACGCCGTGGGACTTGCCGTTGCCACCGGAGCCAAGCTTGACGTCCTGCATGCAGTCAAGTCCCTGTCCGATGATGTCGTGAACACCCTCAGGGATAACATTCCGGACCGGGGAATACTCGAGAGCCTAAGGGAACGACGCCTCAAGGAGGCCCGCGAGGTACTTGATGAACAGATCGAGACCTTCTGGTCACGACATCCCGACCTGCGTGAGGAGTTCGGGGATGGGGAAATGACACGCAGCGTACTGGAAGGCTATCCCGCTTCGGTGATCACGGACTTCGCTACGCGCGCCGGCAGTGACATGATCGTGCTCGCGGCCAACAAGCGTAACTTCTCGGCCACCTATGCCGGCAAGATCACCAAGGGCGTGATCAAGCGTTCTCGGGTTCCAGTAGTCGTGGTGCCGCCTTGCCATGACTGACGCTCTGCAGGGGTCTCCACCCCATCAAGTCGTGCATGTTGGGGGCAATACCTAAGGGGGCTTAAGATTCAGAACATCAAGATCAGCAGTGGATGTTTCCCTCGCGCACCAGTTGCCAAGCCTGTTGGCTCAACCTTCGTATGCGGCTTCTGGTCGGCCAGGCCTATCCAACTGGCCTAATGGAAGGCGGCCCAAAACCCAAAACGAGTGGGAAGGTCAGCGAACCACATACGGTGTAGATCATCAGGACAACGCTATTGACACGGCTCACTCTCTCTGGCAGCTTAGTTCTTAGCGCCGATTTGAATCTCAGCTTGCGGGCGCTCTACAAATGCCGCTAAAGCGACGCCAGAGGCCCGCTTTAGCACATGCAAAGCGGGTTTCTTGTTGTCTGGCCCTCGGGTCTCCGCCGATTTAAGCACCAACTTGCGGGCGGGATAGAAATGCAGCTAAAGCGGCGTGCGACTCCACTCCCCTGGGTCGGCGCTTGCCGAACCACGCTTTCCAGGGCACCCCAGGGGAAATGGAGACGATCATGACACACCGCACCACCACCTCTCACGACCAAGCCGCCGTTGACGACGTCGCCGCCTCATCGGTGTCGCGTCGCGATACCCTGGCCGCCCTGCTCGCTCAGGACGACATCGTGCGTCCGGAGTTTCGCAATGCCGCCATCCTCGGGGCGCAGCAGGCATCACGGGGCTCCCGCCCTGCTTCCCGCACGTCCCACACGCTGTCGGGGAGGTCGTGACCATGAACCTGCAACAGGCTCTGCTGCTCAGGACCCAGCATCTGGCGGACGCCGATGTGCTACATGGCATGGGCTACAGGACAGCCGACGAGACGGCACTGGCGCATCTGCACGCCATCCGGAGGAGCCCCTATCTCGGCCTGGAGAAGACGCATCGCGACGCCCGCTACGGCGAGCGCGGCTTTCTCGAGGCACTATGCCACTGTGCCGGGCTCGACGAGGCCGACTCCCTGGCCGCCATCGACAACCTGGCCGAACGACTCGCCGAGGACCGCGCGGCCTTTCGTCACTGGCTGTTCGCCGACACCGACTATGTGCGCGGCCCCGGCACGCCGATCTTCGCCATGGCCTTCACCGAGCACTTCCGGCGGCTGAAGTTTCCGCTCGGCTTCTGGCGCCTGCCCTGGGAGGAGCGCCTGGCGGCCGCCTGCCAGAAGACCTGCGACCATATGCAGGAGAGCAGCGGCAAGCTGGTCACCTGGGGCGAGATCAAGCGCTACCACTACTGCTTCGCGGAGAAGCGCAGCATCGTCATCTCGACAACGGGCGAGGTGATCGGCGAGCGGGAGGACTTCGACCCGCCACGCGCCACCTTCGGGCTGGCCGGCATCGACGAGAACCTGGGCGACATCTTCGATCAGGACCAGGAATGAGGCACGTAGAGCAAAGGCAGGGCATGTGCCATGGGAAGCTGGCCTTGCCAGCCTCTCCGGGTAGAACAAGGGCATTGCATGACACGCATTGATCGGGACAATGGCGAGCACTCGCTCCCCCGCCCCCACCCGCCGTCACGCACGAACGAGGTCATGTCCATGCACCGCGATCACCACACGCTGCTCGCCTCCGCCATCGTGCTCGCGACGGGAGTCCTCTGGGGGGTCTACTGGCTGCCGGTTCGCGCCCTCGGGGAGATGGGCCTGGCGGGGGCCTGGGGAACGGCCGCCATCACCGCTGCCACGATGGCGATTCTGCTGCCCGCTGCGGTGCGAGATCGCCGTCAACTGGCCCGCACCCCGCCTGTCGTCCTGGTCTCGATCGCCCTTGGCGGCGCGGCCTTCGCGCTCTATTCGATCGGCTTCCTCTACGGGCGGGTCGCGATCATCATCCTGCTGTGGTTTCTCAGCCCGGTGTGGAGCACACTGATCGGCCGCTACCTGATGGGATGGCCGACACCCGGCCTTCGCATCGTCGCGATCGTGCTGGGGCTGGCGGGACTGACCATCATGCTGGGCGCCGACGGCACGCTCCCGCTTCCCCGGGGGACAGGAGAGTGGATGTCGTTGATAGGCGGCATCCTCTGGTCATTCTCCACCACCGGCATCCGCGCCAGATCCACCCTCACGGCCCTTCCCTCCACCTTCGTCTTCGCCCTCGGCGCGGCCGTGACGGCGCTCGTCCTCGCCCCGGCGCTTGAGCCGCTGCCGACCCTCACCTCGCCTCAAGTCGTCACGATGACGGGGCTGGCACTGCTGACGGGTGGCCTATGGTGGGGCCTGACCCTGGTGGGGCTGATGTGGGCGGCGGTCCGGCTGGAGCCTGCACGCGTCAGCATCCTGCTGATGACGGAGGTGCTGGTGGGGGCGGTCTCCGCGGCGCTCTTCGCCGATGAGACCCTGACCGGGGTCGAGATGGCGGGCGGCGCCATCGTGCTTGTCGCGGGAGTGCTCGAGGTCCTTCCCGCGCGCAGCCCGAGAACGGCATGAGGCATCGAGGCCGGACGATCGCTACCTGACAAGAAAAAAAAGCCGCTGACGAAATCAGCGGCTCTTTCCGATATTCGTGGCGGAGGGGGAGGGATTCGAACCCTCGAGGCCTTTCGACCTACACACTTTCCAGGCGTGCTCCTTCGACCACTCGGACACCCCTCCACGTTGTGGTTCTCGAGTCGAGCGACCTCGGCTGTGCCGCGCCTTCTCCTCCAGAACGGCGCACATGTTATCGACTTAAGTTCGCGATTGCAAGCCGTTTTCCCTTGGCCGCCCGCTCATCCGGCGGGCAGCACGGCATAGTCGCCGCGGGCCTCCAGGCAGAGGGTATCGCCGCACCAGAGCCGCTGGACCAAGGCGATGCGCCCCTTGCCGCGCTGCGCCAACCGCTCGGCCAGGGCCGAGGGTCCATCGCCGGCCTCGGGCTCACAGGTCAGGCGATAGTCGCCGGTCACCGGGGCCAGGAAACGCTGGGTGGCCTCGGCCACCACCACGTCCCGGGCGAGTCCGCGGCGACGCAGCCAGAGGGTGGTCCAGCACCAGCCCAGCAGAGTCGTCTGGGCGGTGAGGGCGCCGCCGAAGCCGGTGCCCTTGTCATTCAGACTGGGCGTGAGCGAGAGCGACCAGGCCAGGCAGTCGTCGTCGCGCGTCATCTCGCGGATACCCAGCGAGGGGACCAGGGGGATCGCCTCGCCCAGCCAGGCGAGGAAGTCGGCCATGTCGTCCTCGCCGCCGGCAGCGGGCAGCGGCAGACGCGGGTGGGGAATGCCGATCTGTCGCATCTCAGTCCCAGCGCTCCACGAAGGTCTCGATATCGTGTTCGGGGAGTGGCTTGTGGCGCCCACCCGGAGTGCCCAGGTAGAGGAAGGCCACCACCTCGTCCTCCTCGCCGAGCCCCAGGCCCTTGCGCACCGTGGGGTCGAAGGCGTACTTGCCGCTGCGCCACATGGCGCCGAGCCCCTGGGCGTGGGCCGCGAGCAGGATGCCGTGGGCCGCGCAGCCAGCGGAGATCACCTGCTCGATCTTCGGCACCTTGGGGATGTCGGGCGTGACCTTGGCGATCACCGCGATGATCATCGGGGCACGCCGCGGCTTCTTGCGTGCAGCGTCGAGGGCCGCGTCACCCACGTGGGGATCCTCGCGGAACTCCGCCTCGGCGAACAGCTCTCCGAGCCGCGAGAGGCCCTCGCCGGAGAACTCAATGAAGCGCCAGGGGCGCAGCTCCTTGTGATCCGGCGCGCGCAGGGCCGCCCGGTAGATCGCCTCCAGCTGCTCGGGGCTCGGCGGCGGCCCCATCAGCTTGCCCATGGAGCTGCGTTCGTGCAGCAGCGTCATCGCATCCATATCGCACTCCTGTTCAAGTTCTGTCGGCACTCTACCCAAGCGGCTACTGGCGTGCCAGCCGCAGCGGCGCGGGCGGGCGCTCGCCGGGGGTGGCGCGCCAGGGGCTGATATCCAGCCCGCCGCGGCGCACATAGCGCGCCAGCACCAGCAGTCGCTCCGGGCGGGTGCGGTCCATCAGGTCCATGAAAATGTGCTCCACGCAGTGCTCGTGGAAGTCCTGGTGCTGGCGATAACCGATCAGGTAGCGCAAGAGCCCCTCGCGATCGAGTCGCGGGCCCCGGTAGCGGATCAGCACGCTGCCCCAGTCGGGCTGGCCGGTGACCGGGCAGTTGGACTTGAGCAGGTGGGAGTGCAGCGTCTCCTCCACCACCTCCTCCCCTGCCCGCAGGTGCTCGGCACTGGGGGTGTAGTCATCGATGGCGATTTCGAGATCGTCCAGGCACTCACCCGGCAGAGGCGTCACCGCCAGCGCCTCGTCGTCCACGTGGAAGAGCTCGACGGCCACCGGCGCACCGGCGGCCGCCGACAGGTCGTGCTCCAGGGTGTCGATGACCGCCTGGCGACTCTCGAAGCGGGTCTGGTTGAAGCCGTTGAGGTAGAGCTTCCAGGACTTGGACTCGATCAGGTTTGGCGAATCCGCCGGCAGGCGGAAGCGCGCCACGGCGACCAGCGGCTTGCCCCGGGTGTTGAGCCAGGAGACCTCGAAGGCGTGCCACTCGTCCTCGCCGATGAAGGGCAAGGCGCCCTCCTCGATGCTTAGCGGCGCCCGGTTGGCAGCGCGGGAGATGGCAAAGAGCAGCCCGGCATCGTAGTGCTCCGGGTAGGCGGCCTCGCGCCCCAGGGGGGCATGCATGAGGGTATCGGGTCGGTGATGTGCCATGTCAGCTCCTGATGCCCTTGCCGCGATTCAGCATCCACAGCGCTACCCCGAAGAGCACGCTGATGAAGGCCAGGATGGCGGCCAGCGCCCAGCCCACGGGGATGTCGGAGACGCCGAGGAAGCCGTAGCGGAAGACGTTGACCATGTAGAGGATGGGGTTGAGCATCGAGACGCCCTGCCAGAAGGCCGGCAGCAGCGAGATCGAGTAGAAGACGCCGCCCAGGTAGGTCAGCGGCGTGAGCACGAAGGTCGGCACGATGGAGATGTCATCGAACTTCTTGCCCAGCAGGGCGTTGATGAAGCCGCCGATGGCGAACAGCGCCGCGGTCAGCACCACCACGAACACCGTCAGCAGCGGGTGCGCAACCTCGATGCGGGTGAAGAACAGCGACACCCCGGTGACGATCAACCCCACGCCGAGGCCGCGGGCCATGCCGCCCAGCACGAAGCCGGTGAGGATCACCCAGTTGGGCATGGGCGAGACCATCATCTCCTCGATGGAGCGCTGGAACTTGTTCGAGAAGAAGCTCGAGGCAACGTTGGAATAGCTGTTGGTGATCACCGCCATCATGATCAGCCCCGGGACGATGAAGTCCATGTAGCTGTAACCATCCATCTCGCCGATCCGCGAGCCGATCAGGTTGCCGAAGATGATGAAGTACATGGTCATGGTGATCGAGGGGGGCAGCAGGGTCTGCGGCCAGATCCGCGTGAAGCGCTTGACCTCCTTGTGCACCAGGGTCCAGAGGGCGATGGCGATCTGGGTCGGGTTCATGCGCGCGCCTCCGCCTTATCCGCCGCCGCCTTGTCGCTGTTGCCCTGCTCCACCATGGCGACGAACATCTCCTCTAGCCGGTTGGCGCGGTTGCGCATCGACATTACCTGCAGCCCCTGGGCGCTGAGCGCCTCGAAGACATCGTTGAGGCGCTGGCCGCGGTGCACCACCACCGCCAGCTGGGCGGCATCGACCCGGCTCACCTCGAAGCCCGCCACCTCGGGGGCAGCCTCGATCGGGTGCGCCAGGTCCAGCAGGAAGGTCTCGGTATCCAACTCGGCAAGCAGCTCACGTACGCTGGTGTTCCGGATGATCTCGCCATGGTTGATGATCCCGACGTTGCGGCACAGGCTCTCTGCCTCTTCCAGGTAGTGGGTGGTGAGGATGATGGTGGTGCCCTCGTCGCGATTGATGCGGCGCATGTATTCCCACATGCTGCGGCGCAACTCGATATCCACGCCGGCGGTGGGCTCGTCGAGGATCAGCAGCCGTGGCCGGTGCATCAGGGCCCGGGCGATCATCAGCCGACGCTTCATGCCGCCGGAGAGCATCCGCGCGCTGCCGTTGCGCTTGTCCCACAGGCCAAGGTCGCGCAGCAGCTCCTCGGCCCGGGGCAGCGCCTCGCGACGCGACATGCCGTAGTAGCCGGCCTGGGCCAGCACGATGTCGATGACCTTCTCGAACTGGTTGAAGTTGAACTCCTGGGGCACCACGCCGAGGTGGTACTTGGCACGGGCGAAGTCCCGGTCGATGTCGATGCCGAAGATCGAGACCTGGCCCGCCGTCTTCTGGACCAGCGAGCAGACCACGCCCAGGGTGGTGGACTTGCCTGCGCCGTTGGGCCCCAGCAGGGCATAGAAGTCGCCCTCGGCGACGTCGAGGTCGATG
The DNA here is from genome assembly GCF_029625235.1 of Halomonas sp. CKK8. NCBI lineage: Bacteria > Pseudomonadati > Pseudomonadota > Gammaproteobacteria > Oceanospirillales > Halomonadaceae > Halomonas > Halomonas sp. CKK8. Next base: position 2,607,721 of record NZ_CP121193.1, read on the forward strand.
CCCTTCAGGGCCTGGAAGCCATTGCCGTAGACCTTGGTCAGGCCACGGATGGACAGTGCCGGTTCGGCCATGTGCGATCCCGTCAGAGAAATGGAAGTCGTCGAGAGAACCCGATGAGATGGGGATGGCCCTGGAAACTTCAAGGTTCCCCCTCCCAGCCCGGCAGCGAGAACTCCTCCTGCAGGTGGCGGAGCTCGGGCTGGTGCAGGGCCGCAATGCGCTCGGCCAGGTCGGCGCCCCTGGCGAGCAGGTGCACCTCCATGCGGCGACGATCGGCCCGCCCGGGCCGGCGCTCCACCAGGCCGGCCTCCTCGCAGCGCCCGATCAGCGCCACGGTGCCGTGGTGCTTGGCCTGCAGCCGCTCGGCCAGCTCACCGACACTCGCCCACTCGCGCCCCGCGAAGCCCTTCAGGTGCAGCAGCAGCTGGTACTGCAGGGGGGTGAGGCCGTGGTCACGACAGATGTCCTCGCTCTGGCGCAGGAAGCAACGCAGCCGGTAGCGGAAGTGCGACAGGCGCTCGAAGTCCTGCTTGGTCAGGGACTCGGGGCTCGGATCGAGGTCTCGGGGCATGGTGGACTCCTTGACAGCGGACGACACGGGGACTAATACGTATCATAACATGATATAAAACAGCGAGCCTGACCACGAGGTGCCCCATGAACGCCATGACCCTCTTCCGCCTGCCCTTCTCGCGCACTGCGGGCTGGAAGGAGCTCCAGCAGCGGCGCATCCCGATCCCGAGCCTGGCCTGGCTGGTGGTCCTGCCGATGTCGTTGCTCCCCCCGCTGATGCTCTACTATGCCGGCACCCACTACGGTGACGACTTCGTCACCGGCTTCGCCGATCGTCCCTGGCGCTTCATCACCACCATCCTCTTCCTGGCCGAACTGCTGACCTTCTTCGTCATGGGCTGGCTGATCCACGCCGTGGTCAACGGCCAGGAGGAACTGTCGATCGACTACCACGATGCCTACCTGTTGGCCGCCATGGCCCCGCTGCCGCTGTGGAGCGCCTCGCTGGTGCTGTTCGTGCCCAGCCTGCTGCTCAACGCCCTGGCCGTGCTGGTGGCGCTGGGGATCTCGTGCAGCCTGATCTACCACGGCCTGCAGGGGCTGTGCCGGCGGGGCGATGACGACATGGTGGCCCAGTCGGCGACCTATACCATCATGGCGGCCGGCGTGCTGGCGTGGGGCGTGCTGATGGCCGTGGTCTGGGCATACTGATCCGCCAACCTGGAGAGGCAGCAAGGATGCCGGACGGAGCGAAGAATAAGAAGAAATCGATTGGAGCGTGAAACGAGATTCGACGGGGCTGCCGTCAGCTGGGCCGGCACTCCGGGTCGTGACCCGAGCCTTGGCCTGACCGAATATGCTAGAAAACCGAATGGAGCGGGAAACGAGATTCGAACTCGCGACCCTCGCCTTGGCAAGGCGATGCTCTACCACTGAGCTATTCCCGCCTGGAAGGAGTGACATGCGAGCGAGGTGGCGTCCCATAGGGGGTTCGAACCCCTGTTACCGCCGTGAAAGGGCGGTGTCCTAGGCCACTAGACGAATGGGACGCATGGAGCGGCAAACGAGATTCGACCGGGCTGGCGTTCCAGCTCGCGACCCTCACTTTCCAACTCTTGGCCCATCTACCCGGAGGAAGATGGAGCGGGAAACGAGATTCGAACTCGCGACCCTCGCCTTGGCAAGGCGATGCTCTACCACTGAGCTATTCCCGCAGGTCTCACACTGTCAATACCGGAAGTGGCGTCCCATAGGGGGTTCGAACCCCTGTTACCGCCGTGAAAGGGCGGTGTCCTGGACCACTAGACGAATGGGACGCATGGAGCAGGAAACGAGATTCGACCGGGCTGGCGCTCCAGCTCGTGAGCTGAGCCTTGGCCTGATCAAATGCGCTACCCAAACCAAATGGAGCGGGAAACGAGATTCGAACTCGCGACCCTCGCCTTGGCAAGGCGATGCTCTACCACTGAGCTATTCCCGCACTCCGGTACCTGATGAGTCGAGTGGCGTCCCATAGGGGGTTCGAACCCCTGTTACCGCCGTGAAAGGGCGGTGTCCTGGACCACTAGACGAATGGGACGCAATGTCTCGCCTCGTCGAGGTGCGGCGAATATTACCCAGCACCCGGGAAGCTGTCAAGCGGGTCTCGCCGGACGTTGATATCCCGTGACCGAACCTCCCCGATGACTGGAAACACCCGCCCCTGTTGATGTCAGAATGGACGTGACACGCACCGGGCCCGCCCCGGCGCCATGACAAGGAGTAGAGGCCATGCGCAGCAAGATCCAGAAGAGCGATGCCGAATGGCAGCAGCAGCTGACGCCAGAGCAGTACCGCGTCACCCGCGAGAAAGGCACCGAGCCACCCTTCAGCGGCCACTACCACGTGAGTGACGAGCACGGCATCTACCACTGTGTCTGTTGCAACGCCCCGCTGTTCGAGAACGAGCACAAGTTCGACGCCGGCTGCGGCTGGCCCAGCTTCGACCGTCCCTTCACGCCGAGCTGCGTGGCGGAGCAGACCGACACCAGCCACGGCATGCAGCGCACCGAGGTGACCTGTGCCCGCTGCGATGCCCATCTCGGGCACGTGTTCCCCGATGGCCCTCAGGAGACCACCGGGCTGCGCTACTGCATCAATTCGGTGGCGATCCAGTTCCACGCCGGGGAGTAGTCCCGGCCCGTCACCGCCCTCCCCTGACACGGCCGCCCATCTGCTATGATGGGCGGCCATTTTCATTCATGCGCATGCAGGAGAGGCTCGATGCTCGGCTGGTACCCGGGACACATGAACAAGGCGCGCCGGCAGATCCTCGAGGCGCTGCCGGAGATCGACGTGGTGATCGAGGTGCTCGACGCCCGCCTGCCCTACTCCAGCGCCAATCCCATGCTGGCCGAGCTCACCCGCCACAAGCCGGTGTTGAAGGTCCTTTCCCGGGCCGACCTCGCCGACCCCGAGCGGACCCGCGAGTGGGTCAGCTTCTTCGACGCCCAGGACGACATGCGGGCCCTGGCGGTGACCACCACCCAGGCGCGCGAACTGAAACGCATCCCGAAGCTGTGCCACGAGCTGGCCGGTCAGGTGCGTGCCGACCGCGACGTGCGGGTGATGGTCATGGGCATTCCCAACGTCGGCAAGTCGACCCTGATCAACGGCCTGGCCGGGCGCACCATCGCCAAGACCGGCAACGAGCCGGCGGTGACCAAGCGCCAGCAGAAGGTGCGCATCGGCGGCCGCGTGGCGCTGATCGATACCCCCGGGGTGCTGTGGCCCAAGATCGAGGACCAGGCCAGCGCCCACCGCCTGGCCGCCAGTGGCGCCATCCGCGACACGGCCATCGACTACGTGGAGGTCGCCGTGGTCGCCGCCGCCGAACTGGCCAGGCGCTACCCCGAGGCCCTCAAGGCGCGCTACAAGCTCAAGTCCCTGCCCGAGTACGCCCCCCACCCCGAGGCCGGGCTGGTCGAGGCCGATGGCCCGGAGCGGGTCGATCTTCTCGCGCTGGCCGGCTTCGATGGCCATGCGATCCTTGCCGAGATCGCCTCCAAGCGCGGTGGGCTGCGCCCCGGTGGCGAGGTCGACCTGCACCGCGGTGCCGAGGTGCTGCTCCACGAGCTGCGTGACGGCAAGCTGGGCCGGCTGACCCTGGAGACCCCGGCGGACATCCCGCCCGAACCCGACGCCGCCGACATGGTTGGTGGCGACGGTGCCGAGCCCGCATAATCACCGGCAACACTGCCCCGAGACGCCGCCCGCCCCGGCAGAGGCGGCACACCGACACCACTGGATCTCAGCGCCCATGGACACTCCCCCGATCAGGAAATCGCACAAGCTCGAGAACGTCTGCTACGACATCCGCGGCCCGGTGCTCGAGCACGCCAAGCGGCTGGAAGAGGAAGGCCAGCGCGTCCTCAAGCTGAACATCGGCAACCCCGCCCCCTTCGGCTTCGAGGCACCGGAGGAGATCCTCCAGGACGTGATGCGCAACCTGCCCACCGCCCAGGGCTACTGCGACTCCAAGGGGCTCTATTCGGCGCGCAAGGCGATCATGCAGGAGTGCCAGCGCAAGGAGATACCCGGCGTCGGCATCGAGGACATCTACATCGGCAACGGTGTCTCCGAGCTGATCGTGATGGCCATGCAGGCGCTGCTCAACGACGGCGACGAGGTGCTGATCCCCGCCCCGGACTACCCGCTGTGGACCGCGGCGGCCAACCTCTCGGGCGGCCATGCCGTGCACTACCTGTGCGACGAGCAGGCCGACTGGGCGCCGGATATGGCCGACATCCGCGCCAAGGTCACCGCCCACACCCGGGCGATCGTGATCATCAACCCCAACAACCCCACCGGGGCGGTCTACCCGCCAGCGGTGGTGCGCGAACTGCTGGAGATCGCCCGGGAACACGACCTGGTGGTGTTCTCCGACGAGATCTACGACAAGATCCTCTACGATGGGGTCGAGCATGTCTCCACCGGGGCCCTGGCCGGCGAGGACCAGCTGGTGGTGACCATGAACGGGCTCTCCAAGAGCTATCGCTGCGCCGGTTTCCGCAGCGGCTGGATGATCCTCTCCGGCAACATCGCCAAGCAGCGCGCGGCCGACTTCATCCAGGGGCTGACCATGCTGGCCTCGATGCGCCTGTGTGCCAACGTGCCGGCCCAGCATGCCATCCAGACGGCGCTGGGGGGCTACCAGTCGATCAACGACCTGATCCTGCCCGGCGGCCGCCTGCTCGCCCAGCGCGACATCACCGTCGAGAAACTCAACGCCATCCCCGGGGTCAGCTGCACCCGACCCAAGGGGGCGCTCTACGCCTTCCCGAAGCTCGACCCCAAGGTCTTCAACATCCGCGACGACCAGCAGCTGGTGCTCGACCTGCTGTTGCAGGAGAAGATCCTGCTGGTGCAGGGCACCGCCTTCAACTGGCCCGACCCCGACCATGTGCGCATCGTCACGCTGCCCTGGGCCGACCAGCTCGAGGACGCCCTGGACCGCTTTGCCCGTTTCCTGTCGCGTTACCGCCAGTAGATCGGGGATACCTTTCTTCCCGCCGCTTGAAACCCGGCGGGGAAGCACGTATCTAAGCAACAGCTTTTGCAGCCCGCAACGTGGGGCGCCCCCTTCCCGACGACTGGAGATTTCCGGCAATGATGAGAATCCTGCTCTTCCTGGGCACCAACCTGGCCGTGATCGTGGTGGCCAGCATCACCCTGCGCCTGCTGGGGGTGGAGGGCTACCTGACCGAACAGGGCATGAACTTCAATGCCCTGCTGATCTTCTGTTTCATCTTCGGCATGGCCGGCTCGATGGTATCGCTGTTCATCTCCAAGTGGATGGCCAAGCGCAGCACCGGCACCGTGATCATCGAGACGCCGTCGAATGCCACCGAGAAGTGGCTGGTGGATACCGTGGCGGAACTGGCCCGTGACGCCGGCATCAAGACCCCCGAGGTGGGCATCTTTCCGGCCCAGCAGTCCAACGCCTTCGCCACCGGCTGGAACAAGGATGACGCCCTGGTGGCGGTCTCCGCCGGCCTGCTCAACCGCATGCGCCCGGAGGAGGTACGCGCGGTGCTGGCCCACGAGATCGGCCACGTGGCCAACGGCGACATGGTCACCCTGGCCCTGATCCAGGGCGTTCTCAACACCTTCGTGATGTTCTTCGCCCGTGTGGTGGCTCAGCTCGTGGATAGCTTCCTGCGTCGCGACGATGGCGGCGGCTTGGGCTTCATGGGCTACTTCGCGGTGGTGATCGTCGCCGAGATCGTCTTCGGTCTGATCGCCTCGGCCATCGTCGCCTGGTTCTCGCGCTTCCGGGAGTATCGCGCGGACAGCGCCGGCGCACACCTCGCCGGCAGCGGCGCCATGATCAACGCCCTCGCCCGCCTCAAGGCCGAGACCGAGATGCCCGACCAGATGCCGGACACCCTGCGGGCCATGGCAATCACCAAGGGCCAGACGCGCTCGCTGATGGAGAAGCTGTTCGCCAGCCACCCGCCGCTGGATGATCGCATCCGTGCGTTGAAGGAAGCGGCCTACCGGCAGTAACAGCGACCCGCGGCGAGGCCACCCGCCGCGGCTCTCTGCACAGGCCGCATCCATGCGCTGAAAGAAGCGGCCTACCGGCAGTACCCCCCTGCCAGCCAATACCTAAGAGTGGGCCCGCCAGTTGGCGGGCCCGCTGTCGTTTGCCGCCCATCGGCATCAGGCAGTGGCGGTATCGACCGAAAAGCCTGCGCCTGACAGCAGCGGTGCGAGTTCCCGGGCCCCTTCGAGAAGCTCGATGGCGAGGGTCGCGAACTCACGACGCAGCGGATAGGCCGCTCGACAGGCATCGAAGCCCTTGGCCATGCCCTGGCGACGGGCTTCGCGGTGCAGGCTGTCATGGTCACGCCGCACGTCATGGACGGCGCGCAGGCAAAGGCGAAGCGCCTCCTCGGGCGAGAGGCCACCGTCCAGGACGAGCCGCGCCACGGGAGGCGGCGGCGCCAGGTCATCCATCGTCAGGCGAGCAGGCAGGCCGACATGCTGGGCCAGGGCGCGGTAGATCCGGTGGGTGCCGCGCAGCTTGCCGTCCAGGCTGTAGCCGGCGACATGCGGCGTGGCAATGGCGGCGAGATCCGCCAGGCCGCTGTCGATGGCAGGTTCGTGCTCCCAGACATCGAGCACTGCGCTGACATCGCCCTGCCCCGCCAGCCGCTGTCGCAGCGCTTGGCCATCCACGCAGTCCCCGCGACCGGCGTTGAGCAGCACCGTGCCCGGGGCCAGGGCCGCAATGCGCTGGGCATCGAGCAGATGGTGCGTCGGATAGGGCCCCTCGGTCACCAGCGGCGTGTGCAGGCACAGCACGTCGCATTCGTCGATCAGGGTGTCCAGCTCCATGAAGCCGGCCAGCCCCTCGGCGCCTTCCGCCGCCACGCGGGGCGGGTCGCAGGCCAGGCAGCCGATGCCCATGGCCGTGAGACGCGCGAGCAGCCGTCCGCCCACGTTGCCCACGCCGACGATGCCGACGCGACGCTCGGTCAACCGCCATCCCTGACGCTCTGCCAGGGTCGAGAGGCTGCCCAGCACGTAGTCCACCACCGCCTCGGCGTTGCAGCCCGGGGCGCTGGCGAAGGCGACGCCGCGCTCGGCCAGGGCCCGCTCGTCCACGTGGTCGGTGCCGATGGTGCAGGTCCCGACGAAGCGCAGCCGGGAAGTTCGGGCCAGCAGGGCCTCGTCGACGCGGGTGATGGAGCGCACCACCAGGGCGTCGGCCTCCTGCAGCGCGTCGGCATCGATCTCGCGTCCCGGCAGGCGGACCATCTCGCCCAGTTCCCCGAAACATTTCTCGGCGGCGGGCACGTTGGCATCGACGACGATTCTCATGGCTGGTTCCCTTCCGGCTGGTGATACGACTTGTTCAGTGTGCCCAAGCCCTTACAATACCGCCATTGCCACTCGCGCGTCGCAGGCCTGCGGCGCCCTCCACCTCGGGAGCTGCCGTGATCGTCCGCTGGGAAACCGACCATGACTATGTGCTAGTGCATGTCCATCAGGACATGTTCGGCGACTGGATCTTCAGCCGCGCCTGGGGGCAGATCGGCACCCAGTTCGGCGGCCTGAAGCATCGCCTGGCCGATGACCACGACCAGGCGATGATGTGGCTGGCTGACGAGACCACCATCCTGTCCTCGCGGGGCTTTCGCAAGGTGCTGGAGGTGGAGGCCGAGAGCACCGAGGGACGCGACGCCGTCAGCCAGCTCTCGCTGCTGGACTCGCTCTAGGCGTCGAGGGCCATCAGCCCAGATAGCGCCGCCCGCCACGCAGGGTTGCCCCCTTCGCCGCCCTCTTCGTCACCCCGGGCGACGGCTCGCCACTCAGCTGCTGCTGCAGCTGCTGCCAGGCCGTCTCGTCCAGCCAGCCCCGAGCCGCCAACCAGGCGGCCAGGCGGTCGGGTTCCATGCCGCGGTCCAGCTCCTGCCCCACCTCGTCCACCAGCACCGGGATGCGCACCCCGTAGTGTGCGACCAGCCCCTCGTCCTCGCTGATCTCGACCTGCTCCAGCCGGTAGCACTCGGCACACAGGGTCGCCAGCACCGCCTCCAGCTGCTCGCAGAGATGACAGCCCAGGGTGGTATAGAGCCTCAGACGGATCATGCGCCCTCCCGATGGCGAATCAGGAACACATGGTGCAGGTCGGGGTTTCTCGAGAAATCGGGATCGAAGGTGCGCGAGGAGATATCCTCCACCCGGAACTGCTCGGCGAGGTCCGCATCCAGCTTGAAGCGCCGCTGGTTGTTGGAGAACACCAGGGTCCCCCCCGGCGCCAGGCGTGCCATGGCCAGGCGCACCAGTTGGCCGTGGTCTCGCTGGACATCCAGGGTATCGGCCATCTTCTTGGAATTGGAGAAGGTGGGCGGGTCCAGGAAGATCAGGTCGAACTCGCCGCCGGCGGTCGCCAACCAACGCAGGCAATCGTCACGCACCACCCGATGACGCCCGGGGTCGAGCCGGTTTAGGGCGAAGTTGTCCCGGGCCCACTCCAGGTAGGTGTTGGAAAGGTCGACGCTGACGCTCTCGCTGGCCCCGCCGGCCGTCTCCGTGCCCTCTTCCTGCGCTCCGAGAACGGCCTGGACCGTGGCGGCCCCGGTATAGCAGAAGAGGTTGAGGAAACGCTTGCCGGAGGCCATCTCGCCGAGCAGCCGGCGCACCGGGCGATGGTCGAGGAAGAGGCCGGTATCCAGGTAGTCGCGCAGGTTGACCCACAGCCGCGCCCGGCCCTCGCGCACCTCGAAGCGCTCACCGCTGGCCGCCTGCTTGCGGTACTGTGCCTTGCCGCTCTGCCGCTCGCGGCGCTTGACCACGACCTTCCCGGCATCGACGCCGAGCGCGTCGGGAATCACGCCCAGCGCCTCGTGCAGCCGCTTCTGGGCCTGGGCCGCATCAACGGATCTCGGCGCCGCATACTCCTGGACATGTACCCGGTCGCCGTAGAGGTCGATAGCCAGGGCGTACTCGGGCATGTCGGCATCATAGAGCCGGTAGCAGCTCTCGCCGCTCTTCTTGAGCCACTTCTTCAACCGCCGGCGGTTCTTCTCCAGGCGGTTGGCGAACATCTGCGCCCCCTCGGAGCGCGCGGGGGCGGCCTCCCCGGAGGACGACGCCTCCGCCTCGGGGATCGCCATCAGCAACAACTTGGCTTCCAGGGGGCCGTTGCGCAGCGCGTACTGCTTGCGGGCCCGCAGCCCGATGCGATGCCCGAGGTCAGGATTGGCGGTAAAGACCGCCAGCTGCCAGCCGGGGAACGCCGCCTTGACCCGCTCGCCGAGCTGGCCGTAGAGGCGCACCAGTTCGGGAAGCTCGCCGAGGCGCTCGCCGTAGGGCGGGTTGGTGATCACCAGCCCGCGGGGGGTGTCGGGCAGCCCCGCGGGGCGCGCGAGCCCGGCCAGGGAGGCCCCTTCGAGCTCGATCAGCGCCGGCACGCCGGCGCGCATGGCGTTGGCCTTCGCCGCAGCCAGCGCCGGGGGGCTCTCGTCGAAGCCGTAAAGCCGCAAGCGGCAGCGCTTGCGCCCGATGCTGGCCCGTGCCTCGGCCTCGCGCTTGAGCTCCCGCCAGCAGCGCTCGTCGTGGCCGGCCCAGCCGTGGAAGCCGAAGCGTTCCCTGGCCAGACCGGGGGCGATGTCGGCGGCCATCAGGGCCGCCTCGATCAGCAGGGTACCGGCACCACACAGCGGGTCGACCAGCGGCGCCCCCTCCCGGGCCATCGCCGGCCAGCCGGCGCGCACCAGCAGGGCGGCGGCCAGGTTCTCCTTGAGCGGCGCATGGCCCACGTCGCGGCGATAGCCACGGCGGTGGAGGCTGTCGCCCGCGAGGTCCACGCCCAGGGTCAGCCGCCCACGGTGCAGGTGGGCATAGAGGCGCAGGTCCGGCTGCCGGGTATCGACGTCGGGCCGCGGCCGACCCTCGGCGTGGAGGCGGTCGACCACCCCGTCCTTGACGGTCTGGGCACCGAAGCGGGTGTGGCGGATCGCCTCGGCGCGGCCATGGAAGTCCACCGCCAGGGTCGCGCCCGGTGCAAGATGGTCCCGCCAGTCGACGGCCGCGGCGGCGGCCCGCAGCGCCTCGGGGGTCTCGATGCCCTCCCCCTGCGCCAGGCACAGCACCAGCCGGTTGGCCAGCCGCGACCACAGGCAGATGCGGTAGGCGCTCTCGAGGCTCGCGCGCAGGTGAACCCCGGCCACCGTGGTCTTGCCGGGCACGGCACCCAGGGCGGCCAGCTCATCGGCCAGCAGCAGCTCGATGCCCCGCGGGCAGGTGGCCAGAAGATCCAGTGAATCAGGGGAGTGCAGTTCAGTCATGACATATCCATCGGCGTGGCGCCTGGCCGGGGTGAAGGTGTGACAGGCAGGTAAACGCCTTGTTACAAATCATCGGTCGACAATCGTCGTCATCCTGGGCTATCAATGACTGAGTAGCTACTGAATGACGCATGCGTTCTGTCAGCGGGCCTCGAGTCGTCGTGCAGCACGGAGTTGCCGCAGAGACCGATGTCGCCCGGGCAACATGAATCCGGTCTCGAGGCCGGGTTCTCGTCGGTACCTTCATCAAGAGGTAGTCCAATGAAACGACAGAAACGTGATCGCTTCCAGCGTGCCTATGTTCATGGGTACAAGGCGGGTCTCTCAGGTCGTTCCCGCGATGACTGTCCAAGTCAGGATATCAATCTACGCGAGTACTGGATGAGCGGTTGGCGTGAAGGTCGTGGGGATCAATGGTCCGGCATGACGGGAGTCTCCGGCATTCACAAGAACCCCATGGTGATGTGACCCCCGCATTCACCGGGTCATCAGCCCATCGTCAGAGGTGTTGACGAACATATCAAGCCCATGGCCATGCCATGGGCTTTTTAGTGGCCGCCCGCCGGGCCCTCACTGCCCGGCGAAGCGGGCCTGAAGTGCCCGGGCACACTCCCCCACCAGCGCCGGCCCGCGATAGATGAAGCCCGAATAGAGCTGCACCAGGTCGGCGCCGGCCGCCACCTTGGCCCGCGCCGCCTCGCCGCTGTCGATGCCGCCCACGCCGATGATCGGCATGCCGGGAAGCCGGCGGCGCAGTTCGCGGATGACCGTGTTCGAGGGTTCGAATACCGGCCGACCGGAGAGCCCCCCCTGCTCGTCTGCATGCGCAAGCCCCGCCACCGCCTCGCGAGAGACGGTGGTATTGGTGGCGATCACCGCGTCGATGCCATTGGCCTCGAAGGTGCGCGCCACCAGGCCGACCTCCTCGTCGCTCATGTCCGGGGCGATCTTCACCGCCAGGGGGACGCGGCGACCGGCCTCCCGGTCGAGCCGGCTTCCCTCCGCGCGCAGGGCACCGAGCAGCGCATCCAGGTGCTCGCCGAACTGGAGGTTGCGCAGCCCCGGGGTATTGGGCGAGGAGATGTTCACCGTGATGTAGTGCGCATGGCCATGCACCTTGCGCAGGCAGGTCAGGTAGTCGTCCACCGCCTGCTCCACCGGGGTGGTGAGGTTCTTGCCGATGTTGATGCCGATCACCCCGTCGTAGCGGCTCGCCCTCACACGCTCGACCAGGTGATCCACCCCGGCATTGTTGAAGCCCATGCGATTGATGATGGCGCCGGCCTCCGGCAGGCGGAACAGCCGCGGCCGGGGATTGCCGTCCTGGGGCCGGGGCGTCACGGTGCCCACCTCGACGAAGCCGAAGCCCAGCGCGCCCAGGGCATCCAAGTGGTCGGCATTCTTGTCCAGCCCGGCGGCCAGGCCCACCCGGTTGGGAAAGCGCAGCCCCATCAGCTCCACCGGGTCCTCGACCCGCCCGCCGCCGAGTCGCTCCGCCAGGCCCAGGCGACCGGCCAGGTCGAGCCCCTTCAGGGCGACGCCGTGGGCGGTCTCGGCGTCCAGGCGAAACAGCAGCGAACGGGCAAGCGAATACATGGCGACTCCGGTCAAGGGGGCGGGCGGGGGCCGCAGAGTATAGCAGTGCCGGGGGCCGGACACGACGCCGACGCCTTGCCAGGCGCCTGACGACCGTCCCCGCGGCGACAGCCAGGGGGTGTTCTGTGATCTACTGTAGGCAACGTCGCGGCGATCACGGCCGGGTGGGCCGTGCAGCCTAACAAGCCAGGGAGATCCATATGGCCGATACCACCGAAACCCTCGAGGACCGCCTGTCGCGCATTCACCGGGCGCTGGGCGACGAGCGGCTCGATGCCGTCGACGACGTCCTGGCCGACCTGGAGCCGGCGGAGGTCGCCCTGCTGCTCGAGTCACTGCCCCCGGCGGCGCGCATCAAGCTGTGGGAGCGGGTTCCGGGCGAGGTCGACGGTGAGGTCCTGCTTCACGTGCACGACGAGGTGCGCAGTACCCTGCTCGATGACATGGACCATGCCGAGATCGTAGCCGCCACCTCGGGTCTCGACACCACGGACCTCGCCGAGATCTTCGAGGACCTGCCCCAGCAGGTGGCCGAGGACATGCTGCGCTCGATGGACGAGCTGCAGCGCAGCCGGCTGCAGGAGACGCTCTCCTTCGAGGAGGACAGCGCCGGCCGCCTGATGCGCACCGACACCATCGCCGTGCGCGCCGACGTCAGCCTGGAGACGGTCAAGCGCTTCCTGCGCTGGAAGGAGGCGGTGCCCGACAACACCCATGCGCTGATGGTGGTCGACCGCAATGGCTTCTTCGTGGGGGTGCTGCCGTTGGCGCGCCTGGTCTCCCATGACCCCGAGATGGCCGTCGCCGACCTGATGGACCGCGACGTGGACAGCATCCAGGTGACCATGCACTCCCGCGAGGTGGCCACCCTCTTCCAGACCCACGACCTGGCCTCCGCGCCGGTGGTCGACGAGGAGGGCCTGCTGCTCGGTCGCATCGTCATCGACGACATTGTCGACGTGATCCGCGAGAACTCCGAGCAGGCGCTGATGAACATGGCCGGCCTGGACGAGGAGGAAGACCTCTTCGCGCCGGTGATGCCCAGCGCCAAGCGACGCGCCGTGTGGCTCGGCATCAACCTGGTCACCGCCTTCCTGGCCGCCTGGGTGATCGGCCGCTTCGAGGATGCCCTGGACAAGATCGTGGCGCTGGCGGTGTTGATGCCCATCGTCGCCAGCATGGGCGGCATCGCCGGCAGCCAGACCCTGACCCTGGCGATCCGCGGCCTGGCCCTGGGCCAGATCAGCCGCACCAACAGCAGCTGGCTGCTGCGCAAGGAGATCGGCATCGCCGCCCTCAACGGCGTGCTCTGGTCACTGGTCGTGGCCGTGCTCGCGGTGCTCTGGTTCGGCAGCATCGCCATCGGCGTCATCATCGCCGCGGCACTCGTGATCAACATGCTGGCGGCCGGCATCGCCGGCATCGTCATCCCGCTGATGCTCAAGCGCTCGGGTATCGATCCCGCCCTCTCGGGGTCGGTGATCCTGACCACGGTGACCGACGTGGTGGGCTTCATGGCCTTCCTGGGACTGGCCACGCTGTTCCTGCTCTGACCGCTGCCTTGTCCGCCCCCCCGAAAACACGAACCCCCGCCACCGGCGGGGGTTCGTGTCTCTGGCCTTGGACATGGCGGCCGGTCAGGTCTCGCGATTGCTCTCGGCCAGGTCGACCAGCTCGCGCACAGCCACCGCGAAGAGCGGGAAGCCGCCATGGGTGCCGGTGCCTACCTCCTCGAGCAGGCGGCACCAGCGCTGGTGCATGCCCTGGTGGAGCGAGAGCCACTGCTCCACCCGCTCCGTGCAGTCCCGTGGTCCACCTTCCATGCCCAGCACGCTGATGGTCAGCGCCAGCTGCTGGCGGTCGATGTCGTCGCGGAAGGTCTCGCGGGCCTGGGCCTGCCAGCTGTCACGCACCTTGAGCTCGGTGATCTGCTGGATCATCCACGGCAGCTCCAGGCGATCGCCGATCTCGTAGAACACCTCGGCGACGCGCTGGGGCTTCTCGTTGGTCTGGCGGGCCGCCTGGATGATGCCGAGCGCCGCATAGAGGCTGCCGGCGGCCGCCACCGTGCCGGCCAGGGCCTCCGGCACGCCCGCCTCGGTGAGCTCGTTGCGGCGGGCCTCCCAGGCCTCGTGCTCCTCGCCGCGCAGGCGCTTGCCGATGTTCTCCTGCAGCTGTGCCAGGCGCGGCGCGAAGAAGTCGATGGCATCCCGGGTGCTCATGCCGGTACGGTTGCGCAGGAACCAGCGGGTGGCGCGCCGCAGCATGCGCATCAGGTCGAGCATCATCGCGTACTGCACGGCACTTGGCACCTGGTTGTCCAGCGCCTCGATCTGCTCCCAGAGGCGCGGGAGCTGGAAGCTGTCACGCGCGACCACGTAAGAGCGAGCAATGGTGGCGCGGTCGGCGCCAGTGGAGTCGATCAGCCGGCGAACGAAGACGATGCCCATATGGTCGACCAGGTCGTTGGCCACCTGGGTAGCGACGATCTCGCGCTTCAGGCGGTGGTCGTACATCTCCTCCTTGTAGCGCTCGACCAGCACCCCGGGGAAGATCCGCTCGACGAACTTGACGATGGTCGGGTCGTCAGGCACGTCCGAGGCGATCAGGTCGCCCTTGAGCACGCTCTTGGCGTAGGAGATCAGCACCGAGAGCTCCGGCAGCAACATCCCCTGCTCGTTGGCGGCGCGCTCGTTGAGTATCTCGTCGTCGGGCAGGAACTCCAGCTCGCGGTCGATCTGGCCGGCGGCCTCGAGCTCGCTGATGAAGCGCCGGAAGGGGCCGATGCCCTGCCGGGACAGGAGCTCGGCGAGATCCAGCGCCTGGGTCTGGCGGTAGTTGTCCAGCAGCACCAGGTCCGAGACCTCACCGGTCATGTCGGCGAGCAGCTGGTTGCGCTGCTTCTCCGTCATGTCGCCACGCTTGACCACCTCGTCGATGAGGATCTTGATGTTGACCTCATGGTCGGAGCAGTTCACCCCGCCGGCATTGTCGATGAAGTCGGTATTGACGCGGACGCCTCGGGCGGCCGCTTCCATGCGCCCGCGCTGGGTGAGGCCGAGATTGCCGCCCTCGCCGACCACACGGCACTGCAGCTCGCGGCCATCGATGCGCAGGCCGTCGTTGGCCTTGTCACCCACCTGGGCGTCGGTCTCCTCGCTGCCCTTGACGTAGGTGCCGATGCCGCCGTTCCAGAGCAGATCCACCCGGGACTTGAGCATGGCGCGGATCAGCTCGTTGGGCGCTAGCTTGTCCTCCTTGATGCCGAACAGCGTCTTCATCTGCTTGGAGATGGGGACGGTCTTGGCCGAGCGCTTGAACACCCCGCCGCCCTCGGAGATCAGCTCAGCATTGTAGTCCTCCCAGCTGGAGCGCGGCAGGGCGAACAGGCGCTGGCGCTCGGCGAAGCTCGCCGCCACGTCCGGGCTCGGATCGACGAAGATATGCAGATGGTTGAAGGCTCCCACCAGGCGAATCTTGTCGGACAGCAGCATGCCGTTGCCGAAGACATCGCCCGCCATGTCACCGATGCCGAGCACCGTGAACTCGTCCTGCTGGGTATTCAGCCCCAGGCCGCGGAAGTGGCGCTTGACCGACTCCCAGCCGCCCTTGGCGGTGATGCCCATCTTCTTGTGGTCGTAGCCGTTGGCGCCGCCCGAGGCGAAGGCATCGCCCAGCCAGTGCCCGTACTCGGCCGAGATCTCGTTGGCGATGTCGGAGAAGGTCGCGGTGCCCTTGTCGGCCGCCACCACCAGGTAGGCGTCGTCGTCGTCGTGGCGCACCACGTCACGAGGCGGCACGATCTCGCCCCCCACGCGGTTGTCGGTGACGTCGAGCAGGGCACGGATGAAGGTCTTGTAGCAGGCGATGCCCTCCTGCTGGATGGCATCGCGGTCGCCGCCCTCGGGAAGTCGCTTGCAGACGAAACCGCCCTTGGCGCCCACCGGCACGATCACCGCGTTCTTTACCTGCTGCGCCTTGACCAGGCCGAGCACCTCGGTGCGGAAGTCCTCGAAACGGTCGGACCAGCGCAGCCCGCCCCGCGCGACCTTGCCACCGCGCAGGTGCACGCCCTCCACGCGCGGCGAGCAGACGAATATCTCGAAGGCCGGGCGCGGCTTGGGCATGCCGGTGACCCGAGAAGGCTGCATCTTGAAGGACATGTAGTCCTTGTGGCGGCCATCGTCTCCCCGCTGGTAGTAGTTGGTGCGCTGGGTCGCCTGGATCAGCTCCATGTAACGGCGCAGCAGCTGGTCATCATTGAGGCTGGCGACATCGTCGAGCAGCCGGATGATGCGCGCCGTGCAGGCCTCGATCTCGCCTTCCGGCGGGCGCTCGGCCGGATCGAAGCGCAGCTCGAAGAGAGTCACCAACTCACGAGTGATCTCCGGATGGTTGACCAGGGTGGTGGCCATGTAGTCCTGGGAAACACCGAAGCGGATCTGCTTGAGGTAGCGCGCATAGCCCCGCAGCATGGCCACCTCGCGCCAGTCCAGGTTGGCGCCGATGATCAAGCGGTTGAAGGGGTCGTTGTCGGCTTCCGCGTTCCAGATGCGCTGGAAGGCCTCGACAAAGGGCTCGCGCATCTCCTGGAGGTTGACCTCGGTGCTGGTGTGGTGCTCCAGGTCGAAGTCGTGGATCCAGTAAATGCCGTCGCGAGCCTGCAGCTCGTAAGGACGCTCGCCGATCACCCGCAGGCCGAGGTTTTCCATCATCGGCAGTACATCGGAAAGCGGGATGGGCTTTTCACGGTGGAACAGCTTGAGATTGACCCCGCTGCCCTCCTCCTCGACCAGTCGGTACAGGGAGAGCGCCAGCGGGCAGCCATCATCCAGCTCGCTGATGTGCTGCAGATCGTAGACCGCGGTACGCGCCGAGAAGTCGTCGCGATAGCTGGCCGGGAAGGCATCGCGGAAGCGGTCCATGAGCAGGTTGGCCTGCTCCTCGCCGAACCCCTCGATGGCGGCGCCCTGGAGGTCGTCACGCCAGTTGCGGGCCAGCGTCGCCAGCTTGGCTTCCAGGCGTCGCAGGTCGTAGGCCGCCGGTTGATCCCCCTTGAAGCGCAGGATGAACTGGATGCGCGCCAGCACCGACTCAGAGAGGTAGGTGTTGAAGTCGCCGAAAGTGGCGTCGAGCTCCTCGCAGAGCATGTCCTGGATGCGCAGACGCAGCTCGGTGGAGAAGACATCGCGCGGCACGAAGGCCAGACAGGAGTAGAACTTGCCGGAGCGGTCCTCGCGGATGAACAGCCGCACCCGGCGTCGCTCGCGCATGTCGAGGATGCCCAGGGCCGTCTGGGTCAGCTCGTCGGTATCGATCTGGAAGAGGTCGTCACGGGGATAGACCTCAAGGATGTGCAGCAGGTGCTTGCCGTTGTGCCCCTTGGGGTTGAAACCGGACTTCTCCATGACCGTCGCGAGCTTGCGACGCAGGATCGGCACGTTGCGCGGCGACTCGTTGTAGACGGTGGCGGTGAACAGCCCGAGGAAGCGGCGCTCGCCGATCACCCGCCCCTGGTCGTCATAGCGATCGATCGAGATGTAGTCGGGATAGGTCGGCCGATGGATCCGCGCATGGTGGGCACTCTTGGCGAACGACAGCAGCTGGGGAACCAGCACGTAGCGGTCCCCCTCGACCCCCTGGTCGGTGCGGATACGCTCCTGGTAGCGGGGCTGGTCGAGGCGGAACACGCCCAGCTTGCTCTCGTCGACCCGGTCAAGCCGCTGCCGTTCCTCGGTCTCGTGGACGACATACTCGTCATAGCCGAGGAAGGTGAAGTTGTCATGCAGCAGCCATTCGAGGAAGGCAATGGCCTCCTTGTGGTCGTCGGCATCGACCTGATCGGGGCGCGAGGCCTTGAGCTCGTCGACGGCCGCCCTGGCCTGCTCGCGCATCGGCTCGAAGTCGGCCACCGCGGTGCGCACATCGCGCAGCACCTCCTGCAGGCTTGCCTCGATGTCCTCGAGCAGCGCCGGGTCCGAGTGGCGGTCGACCTCGATCGCGATCAGCGACTCCCGGCGCTGGGGGGCGTCGGCCTGCCGCGTCGGGGTGACCCGCGTGAGCCGGTGTTGGTCGTCGCGCTCCGTCGCCAGCACGGCATTGTGGATGGCATGGACGGTCATGCCCCGCCGGTTGAGTTCGATACGTACCGAGTCGACCAGGAAGGGCATGTCCTCGTGAAGCACGGCGATGAAGGTGTGGGTGGACTGCCAGCCATGCTGCTCGAAGTCGGGATTGAACACCCGCACCTTGGGGTCGGCGGGGTCGAACTGCTGCAGGAAGTGCCACACGGAGAGGGTGGCACCATAGAGGTCGTCGAGACGACGGTCGGCCAGGTCATCGAACGGTACCGTGGCATAGAAGTGGCGGGCGAAGTCCGCGACCTGTGCGGCCTTGTCCTCGTCCAGACGGCCTTGCAGCCGCTCCTTGAGTTGCTTGAGCAGATCCTGGCGGGTCTCCTCGTGTGCGACGTGTTGCATCCATCACCTCGGCTGCCTGCGGCCGCCGGAGGCGGCCGGGAGAACTTGACGTGGCGGCCTCCTGGCCGCATCGCCTTCCAGCTTACGTCACTTCCCGAGCCCACCCCAGCCACATGCCCCTTCGCTCATGGAGCATGTCGGTTGCGCATCGCCGCTTGACAGGGAGCCGGGCACGCCGCCCCCTCAGCCACGCCGCTCCAGCAGGACCCCGCATTCGCAGTGGTGCGTCCAGGGGAACTGGTCGAAGAGCGCGAAACGCCGGATCTCGTGGGTGCGGGTCAGCACCTCGAGGTTGTCGGCCAGGGTCTCGGGGTTGCATGAAATATAGACGATACGCGCATATTCGCTGAGCTGGCGACAGCTCTCCTCATCGAGCCCTGCCCGTGGCGGGTCGACCAGCACCGTGGAGAAGGCGTAGTCGTCGAGGGCCATCTCGGCCACCCGGCGCCCGCCCTTGTCGCCCTTCAGGGCCTGGGAGAACTCCTCGGCGGACATGCGACCGACCTCGGCATTGGCGATACCGTTGGCCTCCAGGTTGACCCGGGCACTGGCCACCGAGGTCCGCGATATCTCGGTGGCCAGCACCCGCCGGAAGTTGCCGGCCAGCGCCACGGTGAAGTTGCCATTGCCGCAATAGAGCTCCACCAGGTCGCCGTCCTGGCTCTCCCGGGTGACGTCCCGGGCCCAGGCCAGCATCGCGCGGCAGATCTCGGCATTGGGCTGGGTGAAACTGTTCTCCACCTGCTGGTAGACCAGCTCGTCACCGTCCACCGCGAGGCGCTCCCACACATGGTCACGCGCCAGCACCAGGCGCTGCTTGCGGGCGCGGCCGATGACCATGATGCCCAGCGCCTGCTGGAGGGCACGGGCCTCGGCCTCCCAGGCCTCGTCGAGCCGACGATGGTAGATCAGGGTCACCAGTGCCTCGCCGGAAAGGGTGGTGAGGAACTCCACCTGAAACAGCCGGAGGCGCAGCAGGTCGTTGTCGCGGATGGCATCGAGCAGGCGCGGCATGAGGTCGTTGATCTGCCGGCCGGCCACCGGATAGTCGTCCAGGCGTACCACCGTCTTGCGTTTCGGGTCCTCGGGGTCCACCTCGAACATGGCATAGAAGAGGTCGTCCCCCTCGTGCCAGAGGCGAAATTCGCAGCGCTGGCGAAAGTGGCTCGGCGGCGAGGGAAACACCTCGAGCGTCGGCGGGGAGAAGCGCGCGAAGTCACGGGTGATGCGCTCGCGCTTGGCCTCGAGCTGCTGGTCATAGCGGGCGGGGTCGACGACGGGAATGGCCACGGCGGCTCCTGGGTGAAGATGACGAGATTGAGGGGATAATGATGGTACCGACCCTAACGGTCGGCTCAGGCCGGGTGCAGCAGCCTCGGTGGGGCGAAGCCGAAGGTGGCCAGCCCCCTGCCCAGGCGTTCGTCGGGGGCGGTGACGAAGCTCGGCTCGCCACCCTCGCGGGGGGCGAGCGTCGTCACCACCTGGGCCACCCGGCGAGCGATGGCCTCGCCGGAGTCGATCCAGTTCACCTGCCGCGGCGCGGCCTCGGCGAGCCACGGGGCCAACAGCGGAAAGTGGGTGCAGCCGAGCACCACGGTATCCAGGTGAGGATCCTCCCACAGCGGGGCGAGGGCCCGGTGCAGGATCGCCCGGTGGGGGGGCTCCCCGGCCACCAGGCGCTCCGCTTCGCTGACCAGGGCGTCCGCGGCGACCCGCGTCACCCGGCAGTCGGCGGCGAAGTCCCGGATCAGCTGCAGGGTGTAGGGACGCGACACCGTGGCAGTGGTCGCCAGCAGGCCGATATGCCGCGTCCGGCTGATCCGGGCCGCCGGCTTGATGGCAGGCACGGTGCCGACCACCGGAATCGCCAGGGAAGCGCGCAGGACCTCCAGCGCCAGGGTGCTGGCGGTATTGCAGGCCACCACCAGGGCGCTGCAGCCACTCGCCGCCACGGCTGCCTCGCAGACGGCCCGGATGCGCTGGACCAGCCAGGCATCCTCCCGCTGGCCGTAGGGCAGCATGGCATTGTCGCAGGCATAGGCCAGGGCGGCCTCGGGCAGGCACTGACGCAGTGCCCGGACCACCGAGAGCCCGCCGACGCCGGAATCGAAGACCAGGACCGGACCCGCCATCATCCTGCCCCTCGACGCCTAAGGGCCGAGTCACACAAGCAGGACGATGGCAGGGCAAGACCAGGCAGGTTGGGCATGACGTAGAGGGTGGCCGCTGAGAATGCCGGCCATTCTACCCCAGACCCGGGGCAGAGCCGAAACGCCGGCTCGACCTCATCAGGTCACCGGCTCGGGAGCATCTCGCAGTTCGGCATAGAGCTCGGGGTAGGCCTCCTGCAGCCGCTCGAGCTGCGCCTGGGCGCCCTCCGGCAGGGCCGCCGCCAGGGCCTCGAGGTCCTGGTCGTTGAAGTTCTTCTGGATCAGCGGGAACAGCAGTTCGCGCTCGTCACGCAGGTAGGCCCGGTGGCTCTCCAGGTAGGACTTGAGGTCCTCGGCGAAGCGGTCCATGGGCACCACGGCATCCATCAGGATCATGTCGAGGTCGTTGGAGAGGCGCTTTAGCCGGGACTTCAGCGACCGATAGTCCCGGGAGAGGCGCTCGGTGACCTCGACACTCGAGGGGTCGAGCTCCTTGAGGCGCTCGGTGCAGACCTTCTCGAGGGGCTGGGTGAAGCCTTCCTGGTAATCGAGGATGTAGTCGACGACCTCCCGGACCAGCTGGAAGTTGGGACGCTCGCCGCACGCCAGGGACTTCTGCTTGAGCTGCAGGACGTGCAACATGCGCGCCATGTTGGCATGATCCTGACGCAACTGCTTCAGCATGGGCATGACGGGAGTCTCCTCTGTGGCGATGTGGAACAGAAGGCTGTCTAGGTTGGATTCGCCGCGGCAGGTCGGGTTCACCGCGCCGTGACACCCCGGCAAGGCCGACCTGTCTCAAGCTAGCCGCTCGGGGGGAATTGTGCCTGTCGCCCAAGGTCGTATTGCCTGCGACGACACATCCACTCTAGCAGTCGCGAGCCAAGGAGTCAGAAATGGATCTCTTCCAGGGCAACACCCCCGACGATGCCGCGCCGCTCGCCTTCCGCATGCGTCCACGCCGCCTCGAGGACTACGTGGGGCAGCAGGCGCTGGTCGGCCCTGGCAAGCCGCTGGCGCGCATGGCCGAGAGCGGCGTGGTGCGCTCGATGATCCTCTGGGGCCCCCCCGGGACCGGCAAGACCACCCTGGCCGAGATCCTCGCCGAGGTCTCCGGCGCCCACCTGGAGCACCTCTCGGCGGTGATGGCCGGGGTGAAGGAGATCCGGGCCGCCGTCGATCGCGCACGGGACATGCAGGCCCGTCAGCGCCCCACCCTGCTGTTCCTCGACGAGATCCACCGCCTCAACAAGAGCCAGCAGGACGCCCTGCTGCCCCACGTGGAGTCGGGGCTGCTGACGCTGATCGGCGCCACCACGGAGAATCCCTCCTTCGAGGTCAACTCGGCGCTGCTCTCCCGGGC
The DNA here is from genome assembly GCF_029625235.1 of Halomonas sp. CKK8. Taxonomy (NCBI): domain Bacteria; kingdom Pseudomonadati; phylum Pseudomonadota; class Gammaproteobacteria; order Oceanospirillales; family Halomonadaceae; genus Halomonas; species Halomonas sp. CKK8. Next base: position 2,629,661 of record NZ_CP121193.1, read on the forward strand.
CCGGGTGCACGTGCTGAAGTCGCTCACCGAGGAGGAACTCGTCGAGGTGATGCAGCGGGCGCTGGCCGACGAGGCGCGTGGCCTGGGCACCCGGCGGATCCGCGTGGACGACGGGGTACTGGCGCTGCTGGCCCGGGCCGCCGCCGGCGACGCCCGCCGCGCCCTGGGCCTGCTGGAGACCGCCTGCGACTTCACCGTGTCCGAGGGCGACGGCGAGCGCCTGCCCCGCGAGGCACTGGAAGACGTCATCGGGCACCAGGCCAGCGCCTTCGACAAGCAGGGCGACCACTTCTACGATCTGCTCTCGGCGATCCACAAGTCGGTGCGATCCTCACGCCCCGACGCCGCCCTCCTCTACATCGCCCGCTTCCTGCAGGGCGGGGGTGACCCGCTCGACGTGATCCGCCGTCTCGCGGCCATCGCCTCGGAGGACGTCGGCAACGCCGACCCGCGGGCCCTGCCCCTGGTGATGGCCGCCTGGGACGCCTACCTGCGCCTGGGCGACTACGAGGGCCAACGCGCCATCGCCCACGCTGCCATCCACCTGGCGGTGGCCCCCAAGAGCAACGCCATCGACCAGGCCTGGAAGCAGGCCAAGGCCTTCGTGGCGGAGCAGCCACAGCTGGAGGTGCCGACCTACCTGCGCAATGCCCCGACGAAGCTGATGGAGTCCCTGGGCCACGGCCAGGGCTACCGCTACGCGCACAACGAGCCCCACGGCTACCCGGCCGGCAGCGCCCATGACTGCTGGCCGGCTGCCGTCCCCCACCGGCACTTCTACATGCCGACGGAATACGGCCAGGAGAAGCGCTACGGCCAGCTGATGGCCTGGCGGGGGCAACTCGATGCCGAGGCGGACGACGCTGGCGCGTAGCCGCCAAGCCGCCAAGCCGCCAAGCCGCCAAGCCGCCAAGCAGGATAACCTAGACCCAAAAAGCCCCCGCCGGACCTGAAATCTTACAGGGGCTCTCATTCATTGCCTCAACGCCTACCACCCGCCACCGAACAGCTTGGCGGCTCGACGCTTTCAGCTCGGCGCTTTACTGCGTATCGCGGATCACGTCGGTGCCCTCGGGGATCTCGAAGGTAAAGCGGCTGTCGTCCAGCGACTCGTTCATGCGCACGTTGTCGAACTCGATGGCGGTGCGCTGCCCGGTACTGTCGGTCATCTGCAGCAGGTCCAGTGCCTCGCCGCGGAAGGTCATCTGCAGCTCCTCGAAGAGGGTATCGGGGTCCTTGGGCACCAGGGTGAAGGTCTCGCTGCTGCCCTGCTGGCGACGGGTGACGTCATAGCTGCCGGTCAGCTCGTCGGCGCTGCCGGAGAGCAGCAGGGCCGGGGTGTGGGTCACCCGCTGGTCCAGCGCCTGCACCGTGGCCTGTTCCAGGTCCGGGTCATAGAGGGTGACCTCCTCGCCCGCGGAGACCACCAGCTGCTCGTAGGGGGCGTCCACCTCCCAGCGGAACTTGCCGGGACGCGACAGCCACATGCGGCCCCGGGCCTCCTGCAGGCGCTGACCGCTGCCATCGAGGATCTGCTGCTCGAAGTCCGCGACGTAGGTCTCGAGCGGCTCGAGAATGTCCGCCAGGCGCTCGGCGCCCTCGCTGGCCAGGGCCGACATCGGCACGGCGAGGGTCATGGTCAGCGCGGCGAGGGTCTTCTTCACTGTCATCGTCTCTGTCTCCCTGGACGGGTCCATCATGGCATCCTGTCACTCGGACCCGGGACACCCCGGCGGGTTGCATTGCCGCCGGGGCTTCCATCATTGCTGCAAGGTTGGCGCGCGTCAGTCGCCCACCGGTGGCGGGGCCAGCACTTCTCGCGCGCCGTTGGTGCCCATGGTGGAGACCACGCCGGCCATCTCCATGGACTCGACCAGGCGCGCGGCCCGGTTGTAGCCGATCTTGAAGCGACGCTGAACCGCCGAGATGGAGGCGCGGCGACTCTCGGTGACGAAGGCCACCGCCTCGTCGTAGAGGGCATCCTGCTCGGCGTCGTCGTCACCGCCACCCTCGGCCTCCAGGCCGGTGAGGGCCTCGGCGGAGACGCCGCCGGAGAGGATCTCGTCGATGTACTCCGGCTCGCCGCGACGCTTCCAGTCCTCGACCACCCGATGCACCTCGTCGTCGTCGACGAAGGCACCATGGACGCGGGTCGGCATGCCCGACCCAGCCGGCAGGTAGAGCATGTCGCCATGGCCGAGCAGGTTCTCGGCGCCCCCCTGGTCGAGGATGGTGCGCGAATCGACCCGGGACGAGACCTGGAAGGCCATGCGGGTGGGAATGTTGGCCTTGATCAGGCCGGTGACCACGTCCACCGAGGGCCGCTGGGTGGCCAGTATCAGGTGGATGCCGGCGGCGCGGGCCTTCTGGGCCAGCCGCGCGATCAGCTCCTCGACCTTCTTGCCGACGATCATGAACATGTCGGCGAACTCGTCGATCACCACCACGATGTAGGGCAGCTTCTCGAGCACCGGCGGCGACTGGTGCATCTCCCAGGGCTGGGGCTCCCAGAGCGGGTCGGCCACCTGGGCGCCGGCCCGCTCGGCCTCGTCGAGCTTGCCGTTGAAGCCGGCGATGTTGCGCACGCCCATGGAGGCCATCAGCTTGTAGCGACGCTCCATCTCGGCCACGCACCAGCGCAGCGCATTGGCGGCCTCCTTCATGTCGGTGACCACCGGCGCCAGCAGGTGCGGGATGCCGTCGTAGACGGACAGCTCCAGCATCTTGGGGTCGACCATGATCATGCGCAGCTCGTCGGGTGTCGCCTTGAGCAGCATGGAGATCAGCATGGCATTGACCCCCACCGACTTGCCCGAGCCGGTGGTGCCGGCCACCAGCAGGTGGGGCATCTTGCCGAGGTTGGCCACCACCGGGCCGCCGCCGATGTCCTGGCCCAGCGCCAGGGTCAGCGCCGAGGCCTCCTGCTGGTAGCGGTCGGAGTCGATCACCTCGCGCAGACGGATCATGGCGCGATGCGGGTTGGGAATCTCGATGCCCACGGTCGGGCGGCCGGGAATCACCTCCACCACGCGCACGCTCTTGACCATCAGCGAGCGCGCCAGGTCCTTGGCCAGGTTGCTGATCTTGGAGACCTTCACGCCGGCCGCCGGCTTGATCTCGAAGCGGGTGATCACCGGGCCCGGCCAGGTATCGACCACTTCGGCCTTGACCCCGTACTCGCGCAGCCGCGTCTCGAGCAGTTCGGCCATCTCGGCCAGCTGCTGTTCGGAGTAGTTACGCTGCTGGGGCTGCGGCGGCGTCAGCAGCCGCAGGCTGGGCAGGTCGCCATCGGGCTCGGGCAGCTGGTCGAGCACCGGTCGCTGGTTCTGCAGGTGCTCCACGGTCCACAGTGCCGGCCCCTCTGGCTCGTCGGCGGCCTCGCGCCCCTGCTCGGCGGTTGCCACCCGCGGCGCTGCCTCAGGCGCCGGCTCCGGCGGGGCAATCTCCGGCTCACGCTGGCTGGTCGCCGCCTCCCGGTCACCCATGGCGTCTTCGCTCGCCGGTTCCCAGGCCAGGTGGGGCTCGCCCGCGTCGTCGGGTTCCTCCCAGTCGGCGTCTTGCCAGTCGACCAGACCCGGCTCACGGCGCCGCCCCTTGCGGGCAGGCGAGTGCGGCGAGGCACCCGAGGAGGCCCGGGCGGGGGGCGGCGCAGCGTCCTCCTCGTCGCCCTTGGCGCCGCCGGAGGAGGCCTCGACAGCCCCGCCGAGGCGGGCCTCGTCACGATCCGCGCGCAGGGCGGGGCCATGCCAGGCCGGCATCACCTCGTCGTCATCGGGCAGCACCGGTTCTGGCACCGTCTCCGGGACCCGGCGTGCGCTGTCCTTGTCGCGACCCTCCTGCCCGGTGCGCGACGTCTCGCCAGGCACGGGAGGAACGGTTTGGCGAGCCTGCGGCGTCGGCTCGGGTGCGGCCTGGGGGACCCTGGCGTCAGCGGACATCGCCTCGGTGCGGGGCGAGGCGGCAGGCATCCGCTGCTCCCCCGGCGGGGTGATGGCCACCCGCGGCTCCACGGCCTCACGGGAGGCCCGGGCGGTGTAGGCCGCCTCGGGCTTCTTGGCCGAGGGCGTGCGCTCGGGCACTTCCCACGGAATGTCGGTCTCGCCGTCGTTGCCGAAACCGGGTTCGCGGCGCGAGACCCCGTCGGCGGCCAGCACCGGTTCGGCCTCGCGACGACGACCGCCCCCCAGACGCTGCCACCAGCGGGGCCGTCGATCGTCCCCGGGCAAGGCCTCGTCGGCGCCTCGCTCATCGGCCTCGGCGACCGAGGGCTCGCTCTCCTCCCGGGCCTGGTCACGCCGTTCGGCGCGTCGTTCACGCACCAGGCCGAAACGGTCGGCCACCCAGCGCCACAGCACCAGGCTGCGGTGGCCCAGTTCGTCCATCACCGTCAGCCAGGAGAGTCCGGTGAACAGGGGGAAGCCACACAGCAGAGCAGCCACGGCGAGTAAACCGGTCCCGCCCGTCCCCACCAGGGGGATAAGGGCGCCGACCAGCCCCTCGCCGAGGATGCCCCCCGTGGAATAGGGCAAGGGGCCATCGGGGCGGTAGAAGTGCAGCGCCCCCAGGGTGGTGGAGCCCAGCAGCAGCAGCACGAGCCCCCCGCAGCGCACCGCCAGGGCAGTAGCATCCCACTCGAAGCGCACCTGCCGCGAGCGGATCAGCCACCAGGCGGCGAACCCCAGCATGCCGGGCCACCACAGGGCACTGACACCGAACAACGAGTAGAGCACATCGGCAAGCCAGGCCCCGATGGGCCCCATCCAGTTGGCGACCTCGGTCTCGGGGCCGCTGCGCGACCATCCGGGATCCTGGGCGCGGAAGCTGTAGAGCGCCAGCAGCAGGAACACACAGGCGGCCAGCAGCAGGATCACCACGCCCTCGCGCGCCGACCCCTGCAGTCGCAGGCCGAAGCGCTTCGCCGTCTCCCTGGCATTCGCCGCCGTCACCCGACGTGACGAGGTCCTCTTCTTGACACTCAAGCGGCCATCCCCCTTGCGCCAACATGGCGTCTTCTGGATTTCACTGCGCTCAATCATACCGAGCAAGTGCTCACCATCACAGGGGCCTGCATGCCTTGAGCCCCATCGCGCCGCGCGGCAGACTGGACGGGTCGTCATCGAGGAAGACGCTGCCCATGCTCCCCTGGCTCCCTGACCGCCCCGTGGGCTTCCCGCCCGTCGCGTCGGCCCTGCGCGACCCCGACGGCCTGCTGGCCGCCGGCGGGGCCCTGACCCCGGAATGGCTGCTGGCCGCCTACCGCCGCGGCATCTTCCCGTGGTTCAGCGATGACCAGCCGGTGCTGTGGTGGAGCCCGGACCCGCGCATGGTGCTGTTCCCGGACGATATCCGGGTGCGGCGCAGCCTCGCCAAGCGGCTGCGCAACGGCGGCTTTTCGGTCACGGCCGACACCGCCTTCGAGCGGGTGGTGGCGGCATGCGCGGCCCCCCGCGACGGCCAGCCCGGCACCTGGATCACCGCCGAGATGCAGGCGGCCTACGGGCGACTGCACCGGCTCGGCGCGGCCCGTTCGGTGGAGGTCTGGCGCGCCGGCGAGCTGGTGGGTGGCCTCTACGGGGTGGCCATGGGACCGGTGTTCTTCGGCGAGTCGATGTTCTCGCGCGCGCCGGATGCCTCGAAGGTGGCCCTGGTGCACCTGGCCCGCGCCATGAGCGCCGGCGATGGCCGGCTGATCGACTGCCAGATGCATACCGGCCACCTGGCCAGCCTGGGGGCCAGGGACATCGCCCGCAGCGAGTTCATCGGCTATCTTGATCAGTGGCTGGGCGATGCCGGCAGTGGCCGCCGAGAGACGCTCGACGACATCTCGGCACCGACCTGGTCCTTCGATGCGATCGACACCAGTGCATGACCGGGCCACCGATTCAGAGGAGATGGCAGCCTTGAGCAGCAACGCCCCCCGGCAGCCGGTCAGGGACCTGCGCTTCTTCCTGACCGTCCCCCATGCCTGCAGCTACCTGGAAGGCCGCGAGGCGACTACCCTGTTCCTTGACCCCCAGGAGTCGCCCGGCCAGGGGGTCTACGACGCCCTGGCCCTGCTCGGCTTTCGCCGCAGCGGCCGTCACCTCTACCGCCCCCACTGCGATGCCTGCAACGCCTGCATCTCGGTGCGCATCCCGGTGGCCGAGTTCGCGCCGAGTCGTACCCAGCGCAAGCTGGCCAATCGCAATGCCGACCTGACGCTCCACGTGCGTCCGGCCCTCTTCGATGCCGAGCACTATGCGCTCTATGCCCACTACGTCCGGACTCGCCACGCCGACGGTGACATGTACCCCCCGAGCCACGAGCAGTACCGTACTTTCCTGACCCTCGACCAGGCCTACGCCCGGCTGCTGGAGTTCCGCCTCGATGGCCGGCTGGTGGCCGTCTCGGCCTTCGACCAGCTCGAGCACGGCCTCTCGGCCATCTACACCTTCTTCGACCCCGCGCCGGACCTGGAGCGCCGCTCCCTGGGCACCTTCGCCGTGCTCTCGCTGATCCAGCGCGCCCGGGACGAGGGACTGCCCCACGTCTATCTGGGCTACTGGATCCGCGAGTGCCGCAAGATGAACTACAAGCAGTCCTTCCGGCCGCTGGAGATGCTCGACGGCCGCCACTGGCGCCGCATGATCGCCCTGTAAGGGCTCCAGGGGGCGGGTTCCTTTGCCTTGACGAGCGGCATGCGGCACAATATCGCGCTATCCTGTCGGCACGGGCGGCAAGGCCGTGAGACCGTGCCGCCTTATTTCGTCACCATCAGCGAGGAACCGCCTATATGGCACGTGAAGACCATATCGAAATGGAAGGCGTCGTCGTCGATACCCTTCCCAACACCATGTTCCGCGTCGAGCTGGAGAACGGCCACGTGGTCACCGCCCACATCTCGGGCAAGATGCGCAAGCACTACATCCGCATCCTCACCGGCGACAAGGTCAAGGTCGAGCTGACCCCCTACGACCTGTCCAAGGGCCGCATCGTCTACCGCGCCCGCTGAGCCCCGGCCGGGCACGCCGCAACGCCCGTCCCGCGCTAGAGCGCCGGCCGCACCCTGCGTCCGCCGCCTCCCCCGTTTCAAGGCCCGAACGAACAACGCCCCGTCCGCAGACAGGGCGCTGTAGGTTGGTGGCCGCCTGAGCCCCGTCAAGGGGCGTCGGCCAGCTCCGACTCCGTGGAAAGGTGGAGCTCGCCATCCTCCACGCTGACGTGCACCACCCCGCCGTGCTCGGCCAGCTCGCCGAACAGGATCAGCTCGGCCAGCGGCTTCTTGAGCTTCTCCTGGATCAGGCGGGCCATCGGGCGTGCGCCCATGTCGGGGTCGTAGCCCTTCTCGGCCAGCCAGTCCCGGGCGGCCTCGTCCACGTCGAGCTGGACCCGCTTCTCGTCGAGCTGCGCCTGCAGCTCCACCAGGAACTTGTCCACCACGTTGCGCACCACCGAGGTGGGCAGCGAATGGAACTGGATGATGCCATCCAGGCGGTTGCGGAACTCCGGCGAGAAGGTCTTGCGGATCACCTCCATGGCATCCGTGGAGTGGTCCTGGGTCTGGAAGCCGATGGAGCGCCGCGTGGCCTGCTCGACCCCGGCGTTGGAGGTCATGATCAGGATCACGTGGCGGAAGTCCGCCTCGCGGCCGTTGTTGTCGGTCAGGCGGCCGTGGTCCATCACCTGCAGCAGCAGGTTGAAGACCTCGGGATGCGCCTTCTCGATCTCGTCGAGCAGCAGCACGCAGTGGGGCTGCTTGGTGATCGCCTCGGTCAGCAGGCCGCCCTGGTCATAGCCGACGTAGCCGGGAGGCGCGCCGATCAGCCGCGACACGGTGTGGCGCTCCATGTACTCGGACATGTCGAAGCGCACCAGCTCGATGCCCATGATATGGGACAGCTGCCGGGCCACCTCGGTCTTGCCCACCCCGGTGGGACCGGCGAACAGGAAGCTGCCCACCGGCTTGTCCGGCGCCTTGAGACCGGCCCGTGACAGCTTGATCGCCGCGGCGAGGCTGTCGATCGCCTCGTCCTGGCCGAACACCAGCATCTTCAGGTCGCGATCGATGTTGGCCAGCAGCTTGCGGTCGGAGCTGGAGACGCTCTTCGGCGGGATGCGCGCGATGGAGGCCACCACCGCCTCGACCTGGTCGACGTCGATGGTATCCACGCGCACCTCCGGCGGCAGCAGCCGCTGGTGGGCGCCGGCCTCATCGATCACGTCGATCGCCTTGTCGGGCAGGTGGCGGTCGTTGATGTAGCGGTCCGACAGCCGGGCGGCACTCTCCAGGGCCGCATCGGTGTACTTCAGCTGGTGGTGCTCCTCGAAGCGCGAGCGCAGCCCCTTGAGGATGCGGGTAGTGTCCTCCACCGAGGGCGCCATGACGTCGACCTTCTGGAAGCGGCGCGCCAGCGCGCGATCCTTCTCGAAGATGCCGCGATACTCCTGGAAGGTGGTCGAGCCGATGCAGCGCAACTCGCCGGACGAGAGCAGCGGCTTGAGCAGGTTGGAGGCATCCATCACCCCCCCGGAGGCCGCGCCGGCGCCGATCACGGTATGGATCTCATCGATGAACAGGATGGCGTTGGGCTGCTTGCGCAGCTCGGCCAGCAGGTTCTTCAACCGCTTCTCGAAGTCGCCGCGATACTTGGTGCCGGCGAGCAAGGCGCCCATGTCCAGGGAATAGACCACCGCATCGTTGATGACATCGGGCACGTCCTCCTCGACGACCCGCTTGGCCAGCCCCTCGGCAATGGCGGTCTTGCCCACGCCGGCCTCGCCGACCAGCAGCGGGTTGTTCTTGCGCCGGCGCGCGAGGATCTGCACCACCCGCTCGAGCTCATGGTCGCGGCCGATCAGCGGATCGATCTTGCCCAGTCGCGCCTGCTCGTTGAGGTTGGTGGCATAGCTGGTGAGCGGATTGGAGCCGGTCTCGGCACCGCCCTCCTCGGCCTCCTCGGCCTCCGGCGAGGGAGACGACTGGCTCTGGCCGTGCCCGGCCACCTTGGAGATGCCGTGGGCGATATAGTTGACGGCATCGACCCGGGCCACATTCTGCTGCTTGAGGAAGTAGACCGCCTGGCTCTCCTGCTCGGAGAAGATCGCCACCAGCACGTTGGCGCCGGTGACCTCGCTCTTGCCGGAGGACTGGACATGGAAGACGGCGCGCTGGAGCACGCGCTGGAAGCCCAGAGTCGGCTGGGTCTCCCGATCCGACTGGTCCTCGGGGATCAGCGGCGTGGTGGAATTGATGAAATCCTGCAGGTCGGACCGCAGCTTGTCGAGGTTGGCCCCGCAGGCACGCAGCACGTCCGCCGCCGAGGCGTTGTCCAGCAGCGCCAGCAGCAGGTGCTCCACGGTCATGAACTCGTGGCGCTTGGAGCGGGCCACGGTGAAGGCCGTGTTCAGGGTCAGTTCAAGTTCTTTACTCAGCATGGCAGTCCCCTTCTCGCCGCCCAGGGCTTCGCGTCGGATCATTCATGGTCCGGCATCATCAACATCGGGTACAAACGGCGCCGTTGCAAGTCTCCCTTCAACGCAGGACCGTCGCTGTCCCTCTTCGACCATGCCGCTCAGTCCGCCGCCTCGATGTCGCACAGCAGCGGATGCTGACACTCTCTTGCATATTGATTGACCTGATGGCTTTTGGTTTCCGCGATATCGCGGGTGAAGACACCACAGGTGGCCTTGCCACGAGTGTGCACGGTCAGCATCACCTGCACCGCGGTCTCGCTGTCCATGTGGAAGAAGGTCTGCAGCACCTCGACCACGAACTCCATGGGCGTGAAGTCATCGTTGTGCAGCACCACCTTGTACAGGGGTGGACGCGCCACCTCCGGGTCGGCATTCTGCACCGCCAGGTCGCCGTCCTCCTCGGGGCCCGGCGGCCGGGTCATGCCCCCTCGTGGGGACACCATGGCCACTCGTCGCGCCACCTCATCGTCTCTACTGAACATAAGAGCCACTATCCATCTCGACAAGCCGGAGGCCGTCCATCATCTCAACCGTGATTGGACGCCGCAGGGCCGGCAGGGTTCACCGCCTGGATTCGATACCAGGACGTCTCAACGCAAAGGGCCCCCGACCGCCAGATGGCGGACGGGGGCCCCGGGTCCGTCATCGCGACTTACATGTTGTCGGCGACGGCCTGGCCGAACTCGGAGCACTTGAGAAGCTTGGCATCGTCCATCAGGCGATGGAAGTCATAGGTGACCTCGCCCTTGGAGATGGCCTTCTCCATGCCCTTGAGCACCAGGTCGGCCGCCTCGACCCAGCCCATGTGGCGCAGCATCATTTCCGCGGAGAGGATCAGCGAGCCGGGGTTGACCTTGTCCTGCCCGGCGTACTTGGGCGCGGTGCCGTGGGTCGCCTCGAACATGGCGGTGGTGTCGGAGATGTTGGCGCCCGGCGCGATGCCGATGCCGCCCACCTCGGCCGCCAGGGCATCGGAGAGGTAGTCGCCGTTGAGGTTCAGCGTGGCGATGACGTCGTACTCGGCCGGACGCAGCAGGATCTGCTGCAGCATGGCGTCGGCGATGACGTCCTTGATGACGATCTCCTTGCCGGTCTTCGGGTTCTTCATGGTCATCCAGGGGCCGCCGTCGAGCAGTTCGGCACCGAACTCCTCCTTGGCGAGCTCGTAGCCCCAGTCCTTGAAGGCCCCCTCGGTGAACTTCATGATATTGCCCTTGTGCACCAGGGTCAGCGACTTGCGGTCGTTGTCGATGGTGTACTGCAGGGCCTGGCGCACCAGACGCTTGGTGCCCTCGACGGAGACCGGCTTGACGCCGATGCCGCAGTTCTCGGGGAAGCGGATGTTCTGGACACCCATCTCCTCGCGCAGGAACTTGATGACCTTGTCGGCCTCCGGGGTACCGGCCTTCCACTCGATGCCGGCGTAGATGTCCTCGGAGTTCTCGCGGAAGATCACCATGTCGACGTCGCCGGGCTTCTTGACCGGGCTCGGCACGCCCTCGAACCAGCGCACCGGGCGCTGGCAGACGTAGAGGTCGAGCTTCTGGCGCAGGGCGACGTTCAGGGAGCGGATGCCACCGCCCACCGGCGTGGTCAGCGGGCCCTTGATGGACACCACGTAGTCCTTGACCGCCTCGAGGGTCTCTTCCGGCATCCAGGTGTCGGCATCATAGACGTGAGTGGCCTTCTCGCCGGCGTAGACCTCCATCCAGTGGATCTTGCGCTCGCCGTTATAGGCCTTCTGCACGGCGGCATCGATGGCGATCATCATCGCCGGCGTCACGTCGACACCGATGCCGTCACCCTCGATGTACGGGATGATCGGATTGTTCGGCACGTTCAGGGTGTTGTCGGCGTTGGCGGTGATCTTCTGGCCACTCTCAGGAACGACGATCTTGTTGAACCCCATGGCGAACTCCCCTTTTGGTCTATTGAGTGGAGCCCGGAGTGTACCACTCCCCCCCAGCAGGGGTAAGCTGCGCGGGACACTTGTCGACAATCTTGGTAGGCTTGTCCACACGTCCGCCGGGGCGCCCGCGCATGGCACCCCAATCCCATGCCACCGCAGAGACCAGAGAGATCCACGCCCCATGCCCCACACGCCGAAGATTATCTACACCTTTACCGACGAGGCGCCTGCGCTGGCGACCCACTCGCTGCTACCGATCATCGACGCCTTCACCGACGCTGCGGGCATCGACGTGGAAACGCGTGACATCTCCCTGGCGGCACGGATTCTCTCGCAGTTTCCCGACTACCTGGCAGACGACCAGCGTGTCGAGGACCACCTGGCCGAACTGGGCGCCCTGGCCAAGACGCCGGAAGCCAACATCATCAAGCTGCCCAACATCAGCGCGTCCATGCCGCAGCTTCATGAGGCCATCAAGGAGCTGCAGGGACAGGGCTATCCCCTGCCGGACTATCCTTACGAGCCGCAGAGCGACGAAGAGAAGGACATCCAGGCCCGCTACGACAAGGTCAGGGGGAGTGCCGTCAACCCGGTGCTGCGTGAAGGGAACTCCGACCGCCGTGCGCCCAAGGCCGTCAAGGCCTATGCCCGCAAGTACCCGCATCACATGGGCGAGTGGAGCCAGGCCTCGCGCAGCCACGTCTCGCACATGCACGGCGGCGACTTCTACCACGGCGAGAAGTCGATGACCCTGGATCGCCCCCGCAAGGTGAAGATGGAGCTGATCCCCGAGAGCGGCCAGGCACACGTGCTCAAGCCCGAGGTCTCGCTGCAGGAAGGCGAGGTCATCGACAGCATGTTCATGAGCAAGAAGGCGCTGCTCGAGTTCTACGAGCGGGAGATCGAGGATGCGCGCAAGACCGGCGTCATGTTCTCCCTGCACGTCAAGGCGACGATGATGAAGGTCTCGCACCCGATCGTGTTCGGCCACTGCGTGAAGATCTTCTACAAGGATGCCTTCGAGAAGCACGGTGCGCTGTTCGATGAGCTGGGCGTCGACGTCAACAACGGCATGGCGAACCTGTACGAGAAGATCGACACGCTGCCCGAGACCCAGCGCGAGGAGGTCATCCGCGACCTGCACGCCTGCCACGACCAGCGACCGGAACTGGCCATGGTGGACTCGGCGCGCGGCATCACCAACTTCCACTCGCCCAGCGATGTGATCGTGGACGCCTCGATGCCTGCCATGATTCGTGCCGGCGGCAAGATGTACGGCGCCGACGGCCGCCTCAAGGACGTCAAGGCGGTGATGCCGGAGTCGACCTTCGCCCGCATCTACCAGGAGATGATCAACTTCTGCAAATGGAATGGCGCCTTCGATCCCGCCACCATGGGCACCGTGCCCAACGTCGGCCTGATGGCCCAGAAGGCCGAGGAGTACGGCTCCCACGACAAGACCTTCGAGGTCCCGGTGGCCGGTGTGGCCAACATCACCGACCTGGAGACCGGCGAGGTGCTGCTCTCCCAGACCGTCGAGGAAGGCGATATCTGGCGGATGTGCCAGGTCAAGGATGCGCCGATCCGCGACTGGGTGAAGCTGGCGGTGGCGCGTTGCCGTGACTCCGGCATGCCGGCCGTATTCTGGCTCGACCCCTACCGCCCCCACGAGAATGAACTGATCAAGAAGGTCAGGGCCTACCTCGAGGAGCATGACACCGACGGGCTCGACATCCAGATCATGTCCCAGGTCCGGGCCATGCGCTACACCCTCGAACGCGTGGTCCGCGGCCTCGACACCATCTCGGTGACCGGCAACATCCTGCGCGACTACCTCACCGACCTGTTTCCGATCCTGGAGCTGGGCACCAGCGCCAAGATGCTCTCCATCGTGCCCCTGATGGCCGGGGGCGGCATGTTCGAGACCGGGGCTGGCGGCTCGGCACCCAAGCACGTCCAGCAGCTCCTCGAGGAGAACCACCTGCGCTGGGACAGCCTCGGCGAGTTCCTTGCCATGGGGGCCTCCCTGGAGCATCTCGCCAAGCAGTTCGGCAACGCCCGCGCGACCCTGCTGGCCGATGCACTGGACAAGGCCACCGGTGAGTTCCTCGAGCACAACAAGTCGCCCTCCCGCAAGGCGGGAGAGCTGGACAACCGCGGCAGCCACTTCTACCTCGCCCTCTATTGGGCCCAGGCCCTGGCTGCCCAGGACGAGGATGCCGAGCTCAAGCGACTCTTCACCCGCCTGGCCGAGACGTTGACGGCCAACGAGGCGATCATTCTCGACGAGTTGAACGGCGTGCAGGGGCAACCGGTGGACATCGGGGGGTACTACCATGCCGACCCTGAGCTGGCGCATGCCGTCATGCGCCCCAGCAAGACCCTGAACGACGCCCTGGCCCTGGTCGCCCAGGACTGACGTATCGCGCGAGGCGACCTGCCGCCCTCTGCGGGCGGCCCTTCCGGCTCCCGTCCGCCCCCTGGCGGAGGGGAGCCGTTGCGTTATGGCATCGGGCGTTGATTGGCGTCAGGCACCCGGTATAGTGGAAGGACACGATGAACCTCTACCTGCTGCACAAGCCCTACCGCATGCTCTCCCAGTTCACCGACCGTCGTGTCGACGAATCGGAGCGCCGCGCCACCCTGGCCGATGTCATCGACGTGCCGGGGATCTATGCTGCCGGGCGCCTGGACCATGACTCCGAGGGTCTGCTGCTGCTCAGCGACGCCGGCGAGCTGATCCACCGCATCAGCGACCCCCGCCACAAGCAGCCCAAGACCTACCGCGTGCAGGTAGAGGGCGAGCCCGGTGAGGCTGCCCTGCAGGCACTGCGCGACGGCGTCGCGCTCAAGGACGGCAGGACCCGGCCCGCGAAGGTGCGGCGCCTGGCCGAAAGCGGGCTGCCCGAGCGCGACCCGCCCCTGGACACGCGACGCCACCCGCGCACCACCTGGCTCGAGCTGACCATCACCGAGGGCCGCAACCGCCAGGTCCGCCGCATGACCGCCCATGTCGGCCACCCCACCCTGCGGCTGGTGCGGGTGGCCATCGGCCCCTGGCGCCTGGATGGCCTGGCCCCGGGCGAGTGGCGACGGGAGACCCTTCACGCCCCGCGCAGGCCGCCGGCAGGCGCTCGCCGGGGCCGAGCAAGAGGAGGCCGCCGATGAGTCGCTGGCAACCCTATATCAGCGTGGCCACCGTGGTGGAACGGGCCGGGCGCTTCCTGATGGTCGAGGAGGACCGCGGCGGGGACGAGACCCTCTTCAACCAGCCCGCCGGCCACCTGGAGCCCGGCGAGCGCATCCAGGAGGCCGCCCTTCGCGAGCTCCGCGAGGAGACCGCCTGGCAGGTGGGCATCACGGACTACCTGGGCATGTACATCTACCGCACTCCGGATGGCCTGACCTTCCACAGCCACGGCTTCTTCGGCATGGCCCTGGCCCACCTGGGCAACGAGCTGGACCCGGCCATCCTCGCCGTGCACTGGCTGACCCTCGACGAGCTCGAGGCGCTGGACCGGGAAGGCCGCCTGCGCAGCCCGCTGGTGCTGCGGCGTGTCCGCGACGCCCTGGCGAGCCGCTTCTACCCCATGGACGTGATCCACGAGCGCTGAGCGGCCAAGCCGAGGCTCAAGTAGAAAGCAAGACGTAACGAGCCCCCTTGCTCCTTGGCGGCTCGGCGCTCGGCACTCGTATCATGTATAATCGCGCCCCATTTATGACACACCGATTCCGAGGGCGCCCATGACCGCCACCACAGGCAAGGTGATCGTCGGCATGTCCGGCGGCGTCGACTCCTCCGTGTCTGCCCTGCTGCTGCTGGAGCAGGGGTTCGACGTCGAAGGCCTGTTCATGAAGAACTGGGACGAGGACGACGGCACGGAGTACTGCACCGCCAAGGCCGACCTGGCCGACGCCGAGGCGGTGTGCGAGAAGCTGGGCATCCGGCTGCATACCGCCAACTTCGCCGCCGAATACTGGGACAACGTCTTCGAGCACTTCCTGGCCGAGTACCAGGCCGGGCGCACGCCGAACCCGGACATCCTCTGCAACCGCGAGATCAAGTTCAAGGTGTTCCTCGAGTACGCCGAGATGCTGGGCGCCGAGAAGATCGCCACCGGCCACTACGTGCGCCAGGGCACCCGCGACGGCAGGCCACGCCTGCTCAAGGGGCTCGACCCCAACAAGGACCAGAGCTACTTCCTGCACGCCGTCCCCGAGGCCGCCATCGCCCGCACCCTCTTCCCGGTGGGCGAGCTGGAGAAGCCCGAGGTGCGCGCCATTGCCGAGCGCCATGACCTGGTCACCGCGCGCAAGAAGGACTCCACAGGGATCTGCTTCATCGGCGAGCGTCGCTTCCGCGACTTCCTCAAGCAGTACCTGCCGGCGCAGCCCGGCGTGATCGAGACCCCCGAGGGAGAGGTGATCGGCGAACACATGGGTCTGATGTACTACACCCTGGGCCAGCGCCAGGGACTGGGTATCGGCGGCCTTGCCAACCATCCGGACGCACCCTGGTACGTGGCCGCCAAGGACCTCGAGCGCAACGTGCTCGTCGCCGTGCAGGGCAAGCATCACCCGCTGCTCTACACCGACGCCCTGGCCACGGAGGCCATGGACTGGGTGGCCGGCACGCCCCCCGCCGCCGAGGGCCGCTACACCGCCAAGACCCGCTACCGCCAGGCCGACGTGCCCTGCCGGATGCGCGTCACCGCCGACGGCGGGGTGGCGGTGCGTTTCGATGACCCCCAGCGCGCCGTCACCCCCGGTCAGTCGCTGGTCCTCTACGATGGCGAGATCTGCCTCGGCGGCGGGGTGATCCGCGAGACCTGGAACGCCACGGAGCCTGCCTGATGACCGCCTCGACCCCGATCCACCGCGCCCCGGACACCCCGACGGCCCGCCAGGCCCTGGCACTCGCCGGGGTCTTCCAGGCGGCCAGCCTGGTCGACGAGCTCGCCCGCACCGGCCAGGTCGACCAGCGCGCCTGGGAGACCCTGATCCGCGCCACCCTCGACACCGACCCCGAGAGCTTCGAGGCGATCTACGGCGGCCATCCCAACAACCTGCGTCGCGGCCTCGAGGTGCTCGAGGGCGTGGTCGGCCGCCAGCAGGCCAACCCGGTGGTGCTGCGCTACGGCTTCTCGCTGCTGATGCTGATGAACAAGCTGCGCGGCAACGATGCCATGCTGGATGCCCTCGGTACGCGCCTGGCCCGCATCCAGGGCCAGGCCGAGCACTTCGGCGAGACCCACGAGAACGTCATCGCCAGCCTCGGCGAGGCCTATCAGGAAACCCTCTCGACCCTCAAGACCCGCATCGTCGTCCAGGGCGACCCCTCGCTGCTGCAGAGCCGCATGATGCCCGAGCGGGTACGCGCCATCCTGCTCGCCGGTATCCGTTTCGCCCTGCTCTGGCACCAGCAGGGGGGGCGGCGCTGGAAGCTGGTCTTCCAGCGCGGCGCCCTGAAGAAGACCCTCGACCAGCTGGGCTGACCCTTCCACTTCCCTTGACCGGAACCCGACCATGCAAGCCGCTTCCCTGCCCCTCTCCGCCCTGACCGCCCTCTCCCCCGTCGACGGCCGCTACGCCGGCAAGGCCGAGGCCCTGCGCGAGCACTTCAGCGAGTTCGGCCTGATCCGCGCCCGGGTCATCGTCGAGATCCGCTGGCTGCAGCGCCTCGCCGAGCACCCGCAGATCACCGAGGTGCCCAGGCTCTCCGCCGAGGCCACCGCCTTCCTCGAGGAGCTGCTGCGCGACTTCTCGCTGGAAGACGCCGAGCGCATCAAGGAGATCGAGCGCACCACCAACCACGACGTCAAGGCGGTGGAGTACTTCATCAAGGAGAAGATCGCCGGCCAGCCGGAGCTGCACGCCGTCACCGAGTTCGTGCACTTCGCCTGCACCAGCGAGGACATCAACAACCTCTCCCACGGCGTGATGCTGACCGACGGCCTGAAGAGCCTGCTGCCGGTGATGCACCGGGTGGCAGACGAGATCGCCCGGCTTGCCTTTGATCATGCCGCCCAACCGATGCTCTCGCGCACCCACGGCCAGACGGCGAGCCCCACCACCCTGGGCAAGGAAATGGCCAACGTCGCCTATCGCCTGCGCCGCCAGCTCACACAGATCGAGGGCGTCGAGATACTGGGCAAGATCAACGGCGCGGTGGGCAACTACAATGCGCATCTCGCCACCTACCCGGAGGTGGACTGGGAAGCCAACGCCCGCACCTTCGTCGAGGGCCTGGGGCTGACCTTCAACCCCTTTACCACCCAGATCGAGCCCCATGACTATATCGCCGAGCTGTTCGATGCGGTGTGCCGCTTCAACACCATCCTCGTCGACTTCGATCGCGACGTCTGGGGCTACATCTCGCTGGGCTACTTCAAGCAGAAGACCGTCGAGGGCGAGATCGGCTCCTCGACCATGCCCCACAAGGTCAACCCCATCGACTTCGAGAACTCCGAGGGCAACCTGGGGCTTGCCAACGCCATCCTCGGTCACCTGGCCCAGAAGCTGCCGATCTCCCGCTGGCAGCGCGACCTCACCGACTCCACGGTGCTGCGCAACCTGGGCGTCGGCCTGGCCTATGGCCTGATCGCCTACGAGGCCTCGCTCAAGGGCATCGGCAAGCTCGAGGCCAACCCGGCGCGCATCGCCGAGGACCTCGACGCCAGCTGGGAGGTGCTCGCCGAGCCGATCCAGACGGTGATGCGCCGCTATGGCATCGAGAAGCCCTACGAGAAGCTCAAGGAGCTGACCCGCGGCAAGCGCATCGACCAGACCGGCTTCGCCGCCTTCATCGACACCCTAGAACTGCCCGCCGAGGTGAAGGCCGAGCTCAAGGCCCTGAGTCCGGCAACCTATATCGGCAACGCCGCAGAGCAGGCGAGGAAGCTATGAACTCCGATGCGCCGCTGCCCATGCTGGGCGGCCTGACCGCCGCCGAGTTCCTGCGCGACATCTGGCAGCAGAAGCCGCTGCTGATCCGTGGCGCCTTCCCCGACTTCCAGTGCCCGCTGGACCCGAACGAGCTGGCGGGACTCGCCTGCGAAGAGGGCGTCGAGGCCCGCCTGGTGGAGGAGCACGGTGTCCAGGGTCCCTGGCAGGTCCACCACGGGCCCTTCGACGAGGCCACCTTCGCCCGGCTTCCCGAGCGCGACTGGACCCTGCTGGTGCAGGCCGTGGACCACTACGTGCCCGAGGTGGCCGAGCTGCTCGAGGCCTTCGACTTCCTGCCCCGCTGGCGGCTCGATGACATCATGATCAGCTATGCTCCCCCGGGCGGCAGCGTCGGTCCCCACGTCGACCAGTACGACGTCTTCCTGCTCCAGGGCAGTGGCCAGCGACGCTGGCAGCTGGGCGGGCAGGTCGACGACGACGCCCCCATCCTCGACGGCATCGACCTGCGCATCCTCGAGCGCTTCGAGGTCGCCCCGGGCGATGACTGGGTGCTCGAGCCGGGCGACATGCTCTACCTGCCGCCGGCCTGGGCCCACCATGGCGTCAGCCAGTCCGACGACTGCCTGACGCTCTCGGTGGGCTTTCGCGCCCCCTCCGCGGACGAGGCGATCACCTCGTTTGCCGACTATCTCGGCGAGCAGCTGCCGGCCTCACGACGCTACGCCGATGCCGGCATGGTGCCTCCCCAGGACCCCACCGAGCTCGACGACGCCGCCGTGGCACGCATGCGCCGCCTGATCCTCGAGACCCTGGACGATCCGGCCCAGCTGGCCCAGTGGTTCGGCCGCGTGATGACGCAGCCCAAGTACGTCGATCAGCTGGTCCCCACCGAGACCCCGACCGAGGTCGAGGCGCTTGTCGCCGCACTACAGGAGGGCGAGGAACTGGTACGCAGCCCCGGCTCGCGTTTCGCCTGGCGGGCCCTGGACGACGACCGCGCGACCCTCTTCGCCGATGGCGACGGGCTGAACTGCGCCCTGCCCCTGGCCCGGCATCTGGCCTCCGACGCCCCGCTGGACGCCGAGGCGCTCGCCCTGCCCGGCGCCGCCGCGCTGCTCGCCCGCCTGCTCGATATCGGCAGCCTGGGCTGGGCCGGGGACTTCGCGGAGGAGTGAGCCCATGAATGCCACCATCGAGATATGCGAAGGCGACTGGACGGCACTCGGCGAGGCCGCCTCGGAGATCCGCCGGCTCGTGTTCATCGAGGAGCAGCAGGTACCTCAGGAGGAGGAGTGGGACGGCCGCGACCCCGAGTGCCGCCACTTCCTGGCCCTGCACGACAACCTCCCCCTGGGCACCGCCCGGCTGCTGCCCGATGCCCATATCGGGCGGGTGGCCGTGCTCACCCAGGCCCGCGGCCTGGGGATCGGTGCCGCCCTGATGCGGGCCGCCATCGAGGCCGCCCGCCGTGACGGCCATGCCAGCGTGGAGCTCGCCGCCCAGACCCACGCCCTGGCGTTCTACGAGCACCTGGGCTTCATGGCCTTCGGGGACGAATTCCTCGATGCCGGCATTCCGCACCGCAATATGCGCCTTGACCTTGACCATTGAGGCACGATTACCCCGCTGGCTCCGCGGAAACCCGACTACAGGAAAGGTCCATCAAGGCACCGTCCTGTAGTCGAGTTACAACGCCCTCTCCCCCCAAGTGTCAATTGTTGAAGCCCGTCCTCAGGAGCCATAGTGGCTGCCATGGCGAGGGTAAAACAGCTGTTTGCCAACGGTCCGAAGGGGTCAGGCACATCAACTGGCATGCCCTCCCCGAGGTTCGACCAAGGCCGTAGAGACAAGCCCCGGCATCTGGTCGAACCTGACAGTACTTCGCAGATGCAGCATAAGGCATTGCCGAATGGTGCAGCAGGCGATTCCAGCGGCCGCGACACCGGTTTTTCCCGACATCGCGATCACGAGATTCCACTCCTGACCCGAAGGATGGCCCCATGACGACATTCAAAGACGAACTCAAGGCTCTGGCTCAACTGCGCGAAGCCCAGCAGGGCAAGTGGGACAACATCAACCCCGAGCATGCCGCCCGCATGCGCGTGCAGAACCGTTTCCAGACCGGCCTGGACATCGCCCGCTACACCGCCCGGATCATGCGCGAGGACATGGCCGAGTATGACGCCGACACCTCGCAGTACACCCAGTCGCTGGGCTGCTGGCACGGTTTCATCGGCCAGCAGAAGATGATCTCCATCAAGAAGCACTTCGGCACCACCAAGCGCTCCTACCTCTACCTCTCCGGCTGGATGGTCGCCGCCCTGCGCTCCGAGTTCGGCCCCCTGCCCGACCAGTCCATGCACGAGAAGACCACCGTGCCGGGCCTGATCGAGGAGCTCTACACCTTCCTGCGCCAGGCCGATGCCTGGGAGCTCAACCACCTCTTCCGTGACCTGGACGAGGCCAAGAAGGCCGGTGACCAGGCGAAGGCCGACGAGGCCATGGCGAAGATCGACGGCTTCGAGACCCACGTCGTGCCGATCATCGCCGACATCGATGCCGGGTTCGGCAACGCCGAGGCCACCTACCTGCTGGCCAAGAAGATGATCGAGGCCGGCGCCTGCTGCATCCAGATCGAGAACCAGGTCTCCGACGAGAAGCAGTGCGGCCACCAGGCCGGCAAGGTCACCGTGCCCCACGAGGACTTCATCGCCAAGATCAACGCCGTGCGCTATGCCTTCCTGGAACTCGGCGTGGATGATGGCGTGATCGTGGCCCGCACCGACTCCCTGGGCGCCGGCCTGACCCAGAAGATCGCCGTGACCAACGAGCCGGGCGACCTGGGCGACCAGTACAACAGCTTCCTCGACGGCGACGAGATCGCCTCGGCCTCCGACATCAACAACGGCGACGTGGTGATCAAGCAGAACGGCAAGCTGGTCAAGGTCAAGCGCCTGGCCTCCGGCCTCTACGAGTTCAAGCCGGGCACCGGCGAGGACCGCGTGGTGCTGGACTGCATCACCAGCCTGCAGAACGGTGCCGACCTGCTGTGGATCGAGACCGAGAAGCCCCACGTCGGCCAGATCGCCGGCATGGTCAACCGCATCCGCGAGGTCTGCCCGGACGCCAAGCTGGTCTACAACAACTCGCCGTCCTTCAACTGGACGCTGAACTTCCGCCAGCAGGTATTCGATGCCTGGGAACAGGAAGGCAAGGATGTTTCCGAGTACGACCGTGCCGACCTGATGAACGCGAAGTACGACGACAGCGAACTCGGCCGGCTGGCCGACGAGTGGACCCAGAACTTCCAGCGCGACGCCGCTCGCGAGGCCGGCATCTTCCACCACCTGATCACCCTGCCGACCTACCACACCGCGGCCCTCTCCACCGACAACCTGGCCAAGGGCTACTTCGGCGACGAGGGCATGCTGGCCTATGTGGCCGGCGTGCAGCGCAAGGAGATCCGCGAGGGCATCGCCACCGTCAAGCACCAGGATATGGCCGGCTCCAACATCGGTGACGACCACAAGGAGTTCTTCCACGGCGAGGCGGCACTCAAGGCCGGCGGCAAGGACAACACCATGAACCAGTTCGGCTGAGGCCGCTGGCAACACTCACTGGACCCATTGGGGAGGCCGATTGGCCTCCCTTTTTTCATATTGTTGGCCACCTGGCGGCGCTACACTCGTGGCAGGAAGCCCGACGCGCTGGCCAAGCCGGTTCGCAATGGGTAGACTCGTTAAAGAACACTGTCCATTAACCTTTGGTCACCCTCCGGGGACCGAGTGTTCGTCACGGACATCAAGGAGATCCTGCATGAAACGCCTTCTTCCCGTTCTGGCCATCAGTGTCCTGACCCTGGCCGGCTGCGCCAACACCGCCCCCTATTCGGGCAACGTCTACAGCGGCAACCAGGCCAAGTCGGCCCAGACCGTGACCTTTGGCACCATCACCGCCCTGCGCCAGGTGCAGATCCAGGCCGACAGCCGCGCCGGCGGCCTGCTCGGCTCCGGCGGTGGCGCCGTGATCGGCGGCATCCTCGGTAACCAGGTGGGCGGCGGCACCGGACGCCAGCTGGCCACCGTGGCCGGCGCCATCGGCGGCGCCGTGGCCGGCACCAAGGTCGAAGAGGCGACCAACCGCATCACCGCCTGGGAAATGGAGATCCGCCAGGACAATGGCCGCAACGTGGTCGTGGTCCAGAAGGCGGACCAGAACTTCCAGGTCGGCCAGCGCGTCCGCCTGATCGGCAGTGGTAGCAGCGTCAGCGTGGCCCCCTACTGAGGGCGGCGCCGCCCGTCAGGAAAGCCGCCCATGAAGAAGGCCCGCGGAGTGCTCCGCGGGCCTTCTTCGTTTCGGTCGTGACCAGGGGTGACCGGGGCACTCCCTCAGTGAAGGTCGACCTTGTTCATCGCCCAGCCGGCCAGCTTGGTGGCGACCAGCGCCACCACGCCGATCACGATCACCGTGAACAGCAGGTCCACGGGACGCACAATGAAGGTGGCGCCCAGCACCGCCAGGGCCGGACACCAGACCCAGCGATCATCCTCGCTGCGCAGCACGGCAGGCAGCAGCGCATCGAGAATGCCGCTGACGGAGGCCTCCCAGCGCTTGAGGAACAGATACAGAAAGACGGCGAAGGCGATCAGCCAGATCAGGGTCAGGGTCATGGCACTCTCCATGGAAGGGACGTTCGAAGGGAATCGGGAAATCGGACTCCGGCAAGGGTA
This sequence comes from Halomonas sp. CKK8, assembly GCF_029625235.1. Taxonomy (NCBI): domain Bacteria; kingdom Pseudomonadati; phylum Pseudomonadota; class Gammaproteobacteria; order Oceanospirillales; family Halomonadaceae; genus Halomonas; species Halomonas sp. CKK8. The sequence continues at coordinate 2,652,659 of NZ_CP121193.1, forward strand.
TCCCTGCCCGGTAGGCCACGCAACCGTCCGAAAGTCCCCCCGCGCGCGGGCACGTTAAGGCGTGAATGCGGCTCAGGCTCGGTCCCCACATCCTGAATTTCCTCCATGCCCCTGACAGTGGCTTGACTGCCGCGTTACCATGTCGCGCTACATGCACTCACCGAAAGGTTCATCAATGCAGATTGCGCAGAATTCCGTTGTCGCGTTCCACTACACCCTGACCAACGATGCAGGTGAAGTGCTGGACAGCTCGGAAGGCCGCGAGCCGCTGACCTACCTCCACGGCGCCGGCAACATCATTCCGGGCCTCGAGAAGCAGCTGGAAGGTCGCGCCACCGGCGACAAGCTCCAGGCCAAGGTTTCCCCGGAAGAAGGCTACGGCGAAGTCCAGCCTCAGCTGGTGCAGGAAGTGCCGCGTGACGCCTTCCAGGGCGTCGACAGCGTCGAGCCGGGCATGCAGTTCCAGGCCCAGACCCAGGGTGGCCCGCTGATGGTCACCGTGACCCAGGTCGAGGGCGACACCGTCACCGTCGACGGCAACCATCCGCTCGCCGGCCAGTCCCTGAACTTCGACGTGGAGATCGCCGAGGTCCGCGAGGCCAGCGAGGAAGAGGTCGAGCACGGCCACGTGCACGGCGAGGGCGGCCACGAGCACTGAACGCTCGTCCGACCACAACGGCCGCCGAGAGGCGCCGCCGGGTTCACGAGGGGGCAGCCAGGGGCTGCCCCCTCGTCGTTCAGGGATGAGAGCCTTTCTGGCTGGCCTGCTCGAAGGCCCGCAGGGTGCGGTGCCCACCCCATAGCCGGGTGGCGGTGGTCACCAGGCAGGCCGCGCCGAAGATCCACGCCAGCTGCGGGAAGTGACCGGGAAACAGGCAGAAGAGCACGAAGGCCAGCACGGTCTCCGTGCCCTCGGTCAGGCCGTGCAGGTAGTAGAAGGCCTTCTGCTGGAAGCGCGGCCGCTCCAGGCCGTGGCGCGTGGCCATGATGGCGAAGGCCAGGAAGGAGGTCCCGGTGCCGATGAAGGCGAACAGCAGGAAGGCCGCCGCCAGGGCATTGGTCGCCGGCTCGGCCAGGGCGAAGCCCAGCACCACCGCCGCGTAGAAGACGAAGTCCAGGCCGATGTCGAGAAAGCCCCCGGCATCGCTCGCCCGCCGCGTCAGCCTGGCCAGGGCGCCATCCAGCCCGTCGCCCAGGCGATTGATCAGGATGGCCACCAGCGCCGGCAGGTACCACCCCAGGGCCAGCAGTGGCAGGGCCAGCATCCCCACCAGGAAGGCAGCGACCGTCACCTGATCGGGACGCACCTGGCGCCTGGCGAGGCCACGGGCCAGCGCCGACAGCGGCCCCTGGGTCAGCGGCATGGTCCAGCGATCGAGCATGCTATCTCCCCCTCTCCTCGGACCCCTCGACACCCCGCCGCCAGGCGAAGTAGCGCTTAAGCCAGCCCAGCAGCCGTTCGGGCTTATGGGCATTCTTCCATATCCCGGCCGTGGCCTTGACCGCCTCGCTGTGGGTCGGATAGGGATGGATGGTGCCCAGCAGCTTGTTGAGCCCGATGCCGCGGGTCATCGCCAGAGTGAACTCGGCGAGCATCTCCCCCGCCCCCTGGCCGACGATGGTGGCCCCGAGGATCCGGTCGCGACCGGGCACGGTCAGCACCTTCACGAAGCCGCGGGTACTGCCCTCGGCGATGGCGCGATCCAGCTCGCTCAGGGCGTAGCGGGTGACCTCGACCTCGACGCCCGCCGCGAGGGCCTCACGCTCGTTGAGCCCGACCCGCGCCACCTCGGGGTCGGTGAAGGTGACTGCCGGCAGGGCCCGATAGCTCACCCGGAAGCGCTTGAGCTCGCCGAACAGCGCATTCACCGTGGCATGCCAGGCCTGGTGGGCGCTGGCATGGGTCAGCTGATAGGGGCCCGCCACGTCGCCGCAGGCCCAGACATTGGGCAGCACGCTCTGCAGGGCCTCGTCCACGGCCAGGGTGCCGTCGGGACGGGTCTCGACACCGAGGGCCTCGAGGCCCAGCCCCTCGACGTTGGCCTGGCGCCCCACTGCCACCAGCAGGTGGGAGAAGGGCAGCCGATCGATCACCGCCTCGCCCCGGGCGTCATGCCGCTCGACCTCCAGGGCATGGCCACCGCCCTCCTCGGCCACCACCCGCAGCGCCCGGGTGGCGAGATGCAATGCCAGGCCCTCCTCTCCCAGCCGGGCCTCGACCTCGGCGGCCACCTCACGGTCTTCCCGGGGCAGCAGCTGGCCACCCATCTCCACCAGCGCCACTCGGCTGCCCAGCCGGGCGAAGCTCTGGCCCAGCTCGCAGCCGATGGGCCCCCCGCCCAGCACCACCAGGCGCTCCGGCAGAGTCTCGAGCCGCCAGAGGTTATCGGAGGTGAGCACCTCGATCGCCTCCAGGCCGGGCAGCGACGGCACGCGCGGCCGCGCCCCGCTGGCGATGATCACATGGCGTGTGGTCACCACCCGCTCGCCCGAGGCCTCGCGGATACGCACTCGCCAGGGATCCTCGAGCACGGCCTCCCCGGCGATCACCTCCACGCCGAGCCCCTCGTAACGCTCGCGACTGTCGTGGGGCTCCACCTCGCGGATGGCGCGGTGAACATGGCCCATCACCGCGGCGAAGTCCACCTCGGGCGCCCCGGCAGAGACCCCGTAGCGTGGGGCCTCGCGGATCTCGCTGGCGACACGCGCGGCCCGGATCAGCGCCTTGGAGGGGACGCAGCCGGTGTTGAGGCAGTCCCCACCCAGGCGGTCGCGCTCCACCAGCGCGACCCGGGCCTTGACCGCCGCGGCGATATAGCTGGCGACCAGACCGGCCGATCCGCCACCGATCACCACGATGTCCTGGTCGAAGTGGCGCGGGCGATCGAAGCGACGGGCCAGCTGGCGCCGCTTGCCGATGGCCACCAGGGCACGGGCCAGCCAGGGAAAGAGGCCGATCAGCACGAAGGAACCGATCAGCCCCGGGGAGAGGACCCCGGAGAGCGATTCCAGCTGGCCGAGCTCGCGCCCCGCGTTCACGAACACCGCCGTGCCCGGCAGCATGCCGACCTGGCTGACCCAGTAGAAGGTCCGCAAGCGCATGCGGGTCAGCCCCATCACCAGGTTGATGACGAAGAAGGGAAAGAGCGGGATCAGTCGCAGGGTGAAGAGGTAGAAGGCCCCCTCGCGCTCGATGCCGGCATTGATGCGGGCGAGCTGGGTGGCAAAGCGCCGCTCCAGGGGCCCGCGCGCCAGGGTGCGGGCGATCAGCGCGGCCAGCGTGGCGCCGAAGGCACTGGCGAAGGAGATCAGCAGCAGCCCCCAGCCGAAGCCGAACAGCGCGCCGCCGAGCAGGGTCAGCAGGGTCGCCCCGGGCAGCGAGACCGCCGTGATGGCCACGTAGATCAGGAAGAAGCCGCCGGCGACGGTCAGCGGTTCGGCGGCCAGCCAGGCCTGGAATTGCGCCTGCTCGGCCTGCAGGTTGTCGAGGGTCAGGGCCTGGTGGGCCCCGCTGAGGAAGTAGGCCGCGACCAGCAGGGCGATAACGGCCGCGAGTATCAAGCGTCGTCGGGTCAAGGGAAACTCCGATGGTGAAGGGTCGAAAGGTCGTCAGGGCGAAGGGGAACGCCGCTCTGTCGTGACGGGATAGCGTCCCTTACAGTGGGGGCATGATTGGACAGGAGTTGTACGGAACCCCTGGCCAGAAACAGCCTCTAATCTATCACCCTTGCCCCATGGAGCCATACGATGCGCCTGCTGCCCCGCCCCAATTTTCGCCATCTCGCCCTGCTTGCCCTGCCGACCGCCATCGCCCTCTCCGGCACGTCCCAGGCCGATGGCGAGAGCGCCAGTGCCGTCTTCGCCGGCGGCTGCTTCTGGTGCATGGAAGAAGCCTACGACAAGGTCGAAGGGGTCAGGGCCACCACCTCCGGCTACAGTGGCGGCCACACCGAGGACCCGACCTATAACCAGGTAACGGCCGGCGGCACCGGCCATGCCGAGGTGGTCAAGGTCGACTACGACCCCGACCAGGTGGACTACGAGACCCTGCTGCACGTGTTCTGGCGCAATATCGACCCCTTCACCGTGGATCGCCAGTTCTGCGACCAGGGCGCCTCCTACCGCAGCGCCATCTTCCCCATGGACGCGGAGCAGCGCGCGCTGGCCGAGGCCAGCCGGGACGCCGTCGCCGAGCGCTTCGACCAGCCCATTGCCACCGAGGTCAATGACTTCGAGGCCTTCTACCCCGCCGAGGCCTACCACCAGGACTACTACATCGAGAATCCGGTGCGCTATCGCTTCTACAAGTCGGCCTGCGGCCGCGTCGAGCGCCTCGAGGAGGTCTGGGGCGACGAGGCCGGCGCCAGCGCGGCCTCCTGATCCTCGCGGCGTTCGCGCCGCCACAGCCAACCGGCCAGCCCCAGTGTCACCGCCAGCATCAGCCAGGAGGCCAATGCCACGCCCGGCCAGCCGGCGGCCCGCCAGAAAGGCTCCAGCCAGAAGCCACCCAGGCTGGCGCCGCTGTAGTAGAACACCAGGTAGAGCGCCGAGGCGCTGCCCCGTGCCGAGCGAGCCCGGCGCCCCACCCAGCTCGAGGCCATGGAGTGGGCCAGGAAGAACCCGAAGGCGTTGATGGTCAGCCCGGCGATGATCCACCACAGCGACCCGGCCAGGGTTACCGCGGTGCCGACGACCAGAATCAGGACCCCCAGCATCATGCAGGGCGGCTGCGACCAGCGCGCAGCCAGCCGGCCGGAGAGCGACGAGCCAAGGGTACCGCCCAGGTAGGTCAGGAAGATCAGCCCCAGCACCCGGGTACCCAGCCCGAAGGGAGCATCGGCCAGCCGGAAGGTGATGTAGCTGTACTGGTTGATGAAGATCAGGAAGTTGAGCCCGCCGAGCAGGTAGGCGCCAAGCAGCAACGGATTGCGCAGATGGCCGCCGAGGTCGGCCAGGGCACCGCGCAGCTCGAAACGCCGCGGCGTGAAGGCGCGGGCGGCGGGCAGCAGCTTCCAGAACAGCGCCAGCCCGACCAGCGTCATCGTCCCCACCGCCAGGAAGCTGGCCGGTGCCCCGCCAACCTCGGCCACGGCGCCACCCACCACCCGACCGCTGATGCCGCCCAGGGAGTTGGCGCCGATATAGAGTCCCACCGCCGAGAGCAGGGCCGGTCGCTCGAACTCGTCGCCCATCCAGGCGATCGCCACCGCCGGCAGCCCGCCCAGCACGAAGCCCTGCAGGGCACGCAGCGCCAGCAGCGTCTCGAAGTTCGGCGCGAACGCCAGCCCCAGCGAGAGCAGCCCGGCCGCCAGCAGGGTCAGGCGCATGATGGCGTCCCGGCCGATGGCATCCGAGAGCGGGCCGAACACCAGCAGCGAGGCGGCCAGCGCCAGGGTGGCAACCGACATCACCAGGCTGATGCCCAGCGTCGAGACCCCGAAGGCCTCGCGCAGCGCCGGCAGCAGCGGCTGTGGGGCATAGAGGTTGATGAAGACCAGAAAGGAGCCCAGGCACAGGGCCAGGGTGGCGCGCCACCAGGCGCGGGTATGTGCGGTGATCATGGTGTCCTCCGACTTGGCAGGCCATGATCCATCGGCGAGAATGATAAGCCAAACAGAATATCCAGATCATTATCATCTGGTTTGCTTATGCCTCGAATCCCGGAACGCCGATGAGCCTGCCCTTCGACCTGCGCACCCTCAGGGTCTTCCTGTCCGTGGCCGACCAGGGAGGCTTCACGGCTGCCGCCCGGACGCTCCATGTGGCGCAGTCGGCGGTCAGCCAGACCATCGCCGGTCTCGAGAAGGGCCTGGAGTTGCCGCTCTTCCACCGCCACGAGCGACGCATCGCCCTGACCCCGGAGGGCGAGGCCCTGGTTCCCCATGCCCGGGCGCTGCTCGACCGCGCCGAGGCCGCGCACCTCGCCATGCGCGAGCTGCATGGCCTGGTCAAGGGTGAGGTGCGCATCGGCATCCCCTCGATGCTCGGTTCCTACTATTTCCCGCCGCTGCTGATGGGCTTCAAGACCCGCCATCCCGGCATCCGGCTGACCGTGGTGGAGGCCGGTGCGCGACGCCTGCAGCAGATGATCGCCGACGGCGAGCTGGATCTGGGCGTGGTAATCGACGACGACAGCAGCCGTCACCTGGAACGGCGCCGCCTGGTGCGCGAGGAGATGGTGGTCTGCGTGCCGCGGGAGCACCCCTTCGCCCGGCGCGAAAGCGTCTCCGCCGAGGCCTTCTTCGGCGAGACCCTGGTGCTGTTCCAGGATGGCTACTTTCACCGCGAGTTCGTCGATGCCCTGGCGCGCGAGACCGGCACCACGGCCGACATCGCCTTCCAGTCGAACCTGATACCGCTGACCAAGGCGATCGTCCGTCAGGGGTTCGGCATCACCACCTTCCTGCGGCGGGTGGTGGAGGAGCCGGAGCTCCAGGCGGTCTCCTTCGACCCGCCCGCCTGGCTGGACCTGTCACTGGCCTGGGGGCGCGGTGCCTACCTGTCGCGGGCCGAGCAGGCCTTCCTGGACTTCGTGCTGGCCCACCGCGAGGTGCTCTAGTCGGCCCTCAGCCCTCGCCGGTCTCGCCCAGGCGCCGGACCAACAGGGTCGGCTCCAGGGTGCGCCTCGCCTGCCAGAAGTGGCGCTGCCAGTAGCGGTTGTCAAGCTCTGAGATCATCACGCCCCGTGAGGTGGAGGCGTGCAGGAAGCGACCCTCGCCGACGTAGATGCCCACATGGCGATAGGCACCCGGGGGACGGAAGAACACCAGGTCGCCGGGGCGCAGGGCATCCCGCTCCACCTCGAGGCCGGCGCGCACCTGCTCCTCGGTGGTGCGCGGCAGGTCGAAGCGGAAGGTGTCGCTGAAGACGTTCTGCACCAGGGCCGAGCAGTCGATCCCGCGAAAGGAGCTGCCGCCCAGCCGGTAGGGGGTACCGGCCCAGCGCTCGTGCTGGGCCAGCAGGGCCCGGCGGATCACCGTCGGGGGCGGGTTGTGCAGGCCGCGGGCCTCCAGGATGGGATTGTCCACGGGGGACATCCGGGGGTCGGCGGGCATCCCCGGCAGGTCCCGGGCGAAGTAGCCGCCGACGGCCTCCTCCTCGACGCCGCCCGAGGCGGCACAGCCCGCCAGCAGCGCCAGGGCTCCCCCGATGACGGTGATGCGACACACGCGTTTGACCAGCATCCTGCGACGACCTCGTTCCCTGAGCCGCACCCGCGCCTTCGACGCCCTGCGTCGTCCGGTCTGCGGATAGTGTCGCTGTGGCAGTGCTGCCGGGAGCGGCCCGGTATCACTGCCAGAGCGGCCTGTCGGCGGCTCGCTGCCTGGCGAAGGCTCCCGACAGGAGGAGCCATGTCATCAATATCGTTGACTATAAACCATATTTTCTTATCACGGCGAGCCCTCAGTGGAGGGTACGGCTGTCGCCCGGCAGCGTATCGATGTGCAGCGGCGCCCAGTGGCGCGGCCGCGCCCCGGGAAAGTCGAGGCTGGCCCAGGCCCCCGCCAGCGGCGGCGCCCCCGAGAGCCAGGCCACCAGGGCCTGGCGGAAGCCGGCCAGGAAGCTCTCGCGCTCTGGCGTCTCGCCCATGAAGAACGAGAAGCCGGCGTGCAGGCCGCGGGCATACTCCTCCCAGCCCGCATAGTGCTCGCCGGCCAGCCCATGGGCACGCTCGAGCAGCCCCAGGAACGCCGCCTCGTCGAGCCAGCCCAGCTGGCGGCCGGCGATGGCCAAGTCCACGGCCTGGGCGATGTCCCAGGCCGCCAGATCGACCTCGTTGCAGCCGTCCTCGTTGTCCCTGACCCGCTGCAGGCGCAACAGGTGGGCGCCCTCCTCCTCGCTGCACTCGCCGCTCTCGAGGGTGGCGATCTCCGAAGCCAGCCGCCCGTGATTGAGCGTGTAGGGAGCATAGTTGATCTGGTACTCCTGGCGATCGCCGGCCTCGATCAGGTACTCGAGGAACTCGCCCAGCTCCGCCTCCCCGTGGAGGGCATAGTGCCCATCGACCCAGTCGCGGATGGCCGCGCACTCGCGCTCGCTCTCCGGCTGCGGCAGGCTCCAGGCCGGACTGTTGAGCGGCCCGACCAGCGCCATGGCGGTGAAGTGGGCCAGCGTCGGTCGCGGCCCAGGCTCCTGCCACGCCCCGACGCGCCAGTCGAGCCAGTGGAAGAGGCTCCCGGGATCCTCCAGATGCCAGCGGATCTCGGCCAGCATGGGGGGCTGCTCCGGCTCGGGCAGCAGGCTCTCCCAGTGGGCCCAGGCCTGCAGCAGGCGACGGGCATCGGGATAGAAGCGGCACAGCGAGCCCTGCAGGGCCTCGGCCAGGCCGGCCAGGCGGGACGCGTCGAAGTCTCCGCTGTCCATGGCCATCTGCAGGTGGAAGGCGAACTTCTCGGCCATGTGGATGGTCGCGGCGTGGCGGCTGGCCTGCCGGAGGGCATCGCGGCTCGCCAGCTCGTCCGGGACCGGGTGGCCGAAGGGGGTCTCGGCCGGCGGCAGGGCAGCGTGGGCGGCATCCGCCGCCAGCTGGTTGAGGTGGTGAGCCTGGGCCGGCAGCCAGTAGCGGGAGAGCGCCTCGACGCCCTCGTCGGCATGCAGGTCGAGGGTCTCGACCAGGTAGTGGCGCGCCTCCTCGCGCCGCGCAACCGGCAGCTCGGCCAGCGGCCCCTGGCGGGCGGTGAACTCGGGCTCGCGCACCGCGGCCAGCGCCAGCGTCCAGTGACGGGGGTCACCACGCCAGGCCCGCAGGGCATCACGCGAGGCCGCGATGAGCTCCTCCGTCACCAGCCCCTGCAGGGCCGGGCGCCATGGACTCACCGGCGAGTGCAACAGCAGCGCCCAGTCCGCCTGGAGGGTGGGCAGCAGGTTGCGCCCCTCGAACAGGCTGCGCCCGCGCTGGTAGGCCCGGGCCAGGGCCGCCCAGTCGCTGTAGCGGCGCAGCGCCAGGTCGGCGCCGTGGACGGCGAAATCGCGGGCCTCCCGCGCCTCGAGCCAGCCCAGGCAGGCGCCGGCCCAGGCCAGGTCGATCAGCCGCAGCCAGTCCCAGGCGGCCCACTCCAGCGGCTCGCCCTGATCGAGGAAGCCCAGCAGCACCCGGCCGTAGTCCCGCTCTCCGCCGGACAAGGCTTCCTGCCACTGCCGGCGCACCCCGGCATCCGCCTCGAGCAGGCGTCCGGCATCCAGGTCCCAGGCCTGGCGATCACCCTGGGAGGCCAGCCACAGCAGGCTGCGCACCAGGTCCTCGCGGCTGCGGATCTCCCAGGCCTCCTCCAGCCAGACCGCCAGCCCCTGCCAGTCGTGGGGGCCGGCGGGCAGCTCGACGACCGGCGAGAAGGCGGCGCGCAGCCGCCAGACCTGATCCTCGGGGGCCGTCGGCCAGAGCGCGAGCGACGTGGCATGGGTGGCCAGCCACTCCTGCAGCATGTCCCAGGTCACCCCCTCCCCGTCGTGCTCCAGGACAGAGAGGGCCTCGCAGGCATCGAAGAAGCCGTCATCGCCACGCACCCAGCCCTCGGCACTGCGGGCATGCAGCAGCGCCTCCAGCCAGGCATCGAGGCTCGCGTGGTGGGCGCTGATCTCCTCGGCCAGCCGCTGGGCCCAGGCACGGGCGCGCGACTCCCCGAGCCAGCCCGCCGCACCGCCCAGGGCGATGACCTCCAGCCCGGCCAGCAGCCTGGCCGGATCAACGCTGGCGCCCCCGGTACCCAGGGCTTCCAGCAGGCACCAGCCCAGCTCGCCACGGTCGGCCACCCCGAGGGCGGCCAGACGCTCGACGGCCGTATCGGCCTCCACCGTCAGGGGATCGGGGGTGAAGGCCCAGTCACACAGCACCAGCTGCTGGGCCCACCAGGCATTCAGGGGATCGACCAAGGCTCACCTCGCCATAAAACCGGAACAGGAACGTGCCGCGCCGCGCACCGCGGCGAGTCGGCGCCATAGTGTAGCGGAAAGCGTTGCCGGCGCCGATGGCCGAGTAGCCAGCGGCCGCGAAAAACGGGCAGCACCGGGGCTTGGCGACTTGTTTTAAATAATGCACACTCGTCCAACAAGATGACCACCCCCGACGAGGAGTCCCCATGTCCGCGGAACCCCAGCTGCTGATCGACAAGGCCTATGTGGCCGGCCAGTGGCGCGAAGGCGCTCGCCGCTTCGCCGTGACCAACCCCGCCACCGGCGAGACCCTGGCCGAGGTCCCGGACCTCGATGCCGAGGAGGCCCGCGAGGCCGTCGCTGCCGCGGCGGACGCCTGGCCAGCCTGGAAGCGGCGTACCGCCAAGGAGCGCGCCGCCCTGCTGCGCGCCTGGTACGAGGCCATCATGGCCCACCAGGAAGCCCTGGCGCGGCTGATGACCCTGGAGCAGGGCAAGCCGCTGGCCGAGGCCCGCGGCGAGGTGGCCTACGGCGCCTCCTTCGTGGAGTACTACGCCGAGGAGGCCAAGCGCGTCGCCGGCGAGACCCTGCCCAGCCACGGCGTGGACAAGCGCATCCTGGTGTTCCGCGAGCCGATCGGCGTGGTGGCGGCCATCACCCCCTGGAACTTCCCGCTGGCGATGATCACCCGCAAGTGCGCCCCGGCCCTGGCCGCCGGCTGCCCGGTGGTGATCAAGCCCGCCGAGGCCACCCCGCTCACCGCCCTGGCCCTGGTGAAGCTCGCAGAGGAGGTCGGCTTCCCGGCCGGGGTGATCAACGTCGTCACCGCCTCCCGGCCGGCCGAGATCGGCGAGGTGCTGACCACCGACCCGCGGGTGCGCAAGATCTCCTTCACCGGCTCCACTCCGGTGGGCAAGCGACTGCTGGCCCAGTGCGCCGGCACCGTCAAGAAGGCCTCCATGGAGCTGGGCGGCAACGCCCCCTTCATCGTCTTCGACGATGCCGACCTGGATGCCGCCGTCGAGGGGGCGGTGGCCTCCAAGTACCGAAACTCCGGCCAGACCTGCGTCTGCACCAACCGCCTGCTGGTGCAGGCCGGTGTCTACGAGGCCTTCCTGGAGAAGCTGGCCGCCCGAGTGGCCCAGCTCCAGGTCGGCAACGGCCTCGACGAGGGCGTGGTGCAGGGCCCGCTGATCAACGCCGCCGCCGTGGAGAAGGTACAGAGCCACGTACGCGACGCCCTGGACAAGGGCGGCCGGCTGGTCTGCGGCGGCGAAGCCCATGCGCTGGGGGGCACCTTCTTCCAGCCGACGATCATCGCCGATGTGACCGAGGAGATGAAGGTGGCCACCGAGGAGACCTTCGGCCCCCTGGCGCCGGTGTTCCGCTTCGAGACGGAGGAGGAGGCCATCGCCATGGCCAACGCCACCGAGTTCGGTCTTGCCGCCTATTTCTATGCCCGCGACTATCGTCGTATCTGGCATGTCATGGAAGGGCTGGAATATGGCATGGTGGCAGTGAACGAAGGCATTCTCTCCACCGAGCTGGCGCCCTTCGGTGGGGTCAAGGAGTCGGGGCTGGGACGCGAGGGGTCGCGCCACGGCCTGGATGAGTACACTGAACTAAAATACGTCTGTGTCGGCGGCCTGTGATCGCCCGCAGCCTCTTACCAAGGAGACAGGACCCATGAACAACGCAGAACTCAACGAACTCAAGCAGCGCTACGTGGCCAGCGGCGCAGCCAGCCCGGCCACCCAGTTTGCCGACCGCGCCGAGAACGCCCTGGTGTGGGACGCCGACGGCAATCGCATCATCGATTTCGCCGGCGGCATCGGCGTGCTCAACATCGGCCACCGTCATCCCAAGGTGGTCCAGGCGGTCAAGGACCAGCTCGACAAGGTGATGCACACCTGCCAGACCGTGATGCCCTATGAGGGCTACGTGAAGGTGGCCGAGAAGCTCAGCCAGGTCACCCCGGTGCGCGGCCACGCCAAGGTGATGCTGGCCAACTCCGGGGCCGAGGCGCTGGAGAACGCCGTCAAGGTCGCCCGCGCCGCCACCGGCAAGAACAACGTGATCTGCTTCGACGGCGGCTACCACGGCCGCACCTTCATGACCATGGCCATGAACGGCAAGGTCGCGCCCTACGCCACCGACTTCGGCTCCATGCCGGGCAACGTCTTCCGCGCCCCCTACCCCGTGCCCTACCACGGGGTCAGCGAGGACGAGGCGCTGCGCGGCCTGAAGATGGCGCTGAAGACCGATGCCAACCCGCGCGACACCGCGGCCATCGTGCTGGAGCCGGTGCTCGGCGAGGGCGGCTTCTATCCGGCGCCGGCCAGCTTCCTCAAGGCGATCCGCGAGATCTGTGACGAGCACGGCATGCTGATGATCATCGACGAGGTGCAGTCCGGCTTCGGGCGCACCGGCAAGCTGTTCGCCATCGAGCACAGCGGCGTCGAGCCCGACATCATCACCATGGCCAAGAGCATGGCCGATGGCATGCCGATCTCCGCGGTGGTCGGCACCGACAAGCACATGGACGCCTCCGGCGCCAACTCCCTGGGCGGCACCTACACCGGCAGCCCGGTCTCCTGCGCGGCCACCCTGGCGGTGCTCGAGGTCTTCGAGCAGGAGAACATCCTCGAGAAGAGCCAGGCGCTCGGCGACAAGCTGGCCAAGCGCTTCGCCCAGTGGCAACAGACGTTCGACTGCGTCGACAACGGCCGCAACATGGGCGCCATGGCGGCCATCGACCTTGTCTCCGACAAGGCCAACCACACCCCGGACGCCGACCTGGCTGGCGCGCTGTGCAAGAAGGCCCGCGAAAAGGGGCTGATCCTGCTCTCCTGCGGCCTCTACGGCAACACCATCCGCTTCCTGATGCCGGTCACCATCGAGGACGAGGTGCTCGAGGAAGGCCTCGCCATCGTCGAGGAGTCCCTCAAGGAGCTGGTCGGCAGCAAGAGCGCCGCCACCGCCTGACCGGGCTCGACCGGAAACGGCAAACGCCCCTACCGCCCGGCTGGAGACAGCCGGGCGGTTCGCGTTGGCACCCCGGGGCGTTGACGCCATGAGGCCGAAACCCTGCTATGGTCGCTACCTGCCGCTCGGCCCCTCGCTACTCGCTCGCACATCGGAATGGCGCCATGATCCTTCGCACGCTCTCCCTGCTGCGCTCCCTGCAGGGCGCTCATCACACGGTCACCGATGCCCAGGCCCGCATCCAGCAGGCCTGCGACTACCGCTGGCTGCGGCGACAGCTGGGCCACGGGGTGGTCGCTGCCCGGCAGGGCTCGCTGGCCGACGGCACCCCCGCCGTGTCGGTGGTGCTGCCCTTCGTGGCCACCCCGGCACGGCGCCGCGGGGGCCGCTGGCCACAGGACCCCGACGAGCGGGAGCGCTGCTTCGTGGAGGGGGCCCACGCCTGCCGGGCCGCCGGGGCCCCGGGCTACCGCAAGCTGGAGAGCCTCTCCCAGGGGCTGGCCCAGGGTGGCATGGCCATATTGAAGGACGCGGCACGCTTCCAGTACCTGCTCGACCAGCAGGCCCTGCGGCTCACCTGGCGGCGCTCGGGCACCCTGCCGCCCGACCTCGCCCGGCAACTCGGCCGCCGCCTGACCGACGGCGATGCCGAGCGCCACGGCCTCTTCCTGCTGACCCTCAAGGTGCCCGCCCAGCCCCCCGAGGGCTCACCGAACGGTGCCTGGCTGGACGCCAGCCTGGATCGCTACCGGCGCATCCTGCCGACCCCGGCCGGCTGAACCGCCAATGGCCGGACGCTAGTCGCCCTCCGCGGCCAGGTGGCGGGCCATCTCGTCGGGGGGGATCCGACGCCCGGCGATGTAGAAGACCTCGTCACCCGCCGCCAGCAGGCGCTCGTCGTCTGGGTTGAGCACCGGGTGCGCTTCACCGGCCTGGCGGATCGCGATCAGCGAGGCCCGGCACTGGCGGCGCAGGCGCCTCGACAGCCGTTCGACGGTGAGCGGAAGCGACGACCCCGAGAGGCGGGTCGAGTACTGGGTCTGCGCCTGGTCGGCATCGACGAGCAGGCGCATGACCTCCTCGCTGCCGGGGTCCAGGGCGGCCTTGACCAGCATCTTCTGGTGCAGGGAGGGAATCACGTTCACCTTGGGACAGTGGGTCTCGAGCAGGCGCCCCACCATCTGGTTCTTCACGTAGGCGGTGATCCGGCAGCGCTCCTCGACGAGGGCGGAGAGGTGCATGCAGACCAGGTTGGTCTCGCTGTCGTCCTCGACGTCGACCACCACCAGGGAGGCGTCCCTTGCCGAGGCACGCTCATAGAGCGTCTCGTCCGACAGGGAGGCGGCCCGGAAGTACTCCACCCCCTGTTCGAGGAAGGGGTTGCGCGTTGGGGCGTTCGCATCCACGCAGAGCGCCACCACTTGCCCGGGCCGCGCCTCCTCGCGGACCTGCCCGACCAGGGACTCGGTGTAGGCATTGAAGCCGACGATGACGATATGGTCCTTCTGCACGATCGATTGCTCCCCGTTGAGGCGCCGGGTGAACTGCGAGATCACCAGGGCGGAGGCCTTGCCCAGCAGGGTGGCGAACAGGCCGATGCCCACCGGAACGATAAAGAACACGACCATCAGCTGCCCGCCCCGCGTCACGGGGGAGTAGTCCCCGTAGCCGACGGTGGAGGTGGTGACGATCATGTAGTAGAGAAAGGTGGTCGGCGAGTCGACCAGGGCCGTCTCGTTGGTCAGCGTCAGGCCGAGCCAGGCGAGCAGCAGGTAGGCGAGCAGCAGCAGGCCAAGCACCCCCCAGCCCATGTCGGCCACGCCACGGACCAGCACCGCGCCGAGTCGTTTCAGTACATACATGGGTTTCCCTTGATACGGCCTGGCCATGCCCGATGGCGAGGCGACAGAAAAAACGCCCTCGCCCCGGCCCAAGGCCGGAGCGAAGGCGCTTCGATTCGTCGCGGCGCGTCAGGCCTTCTTGACCTTGGCGATTATCCAAAGCAGCACCACGGCCCCGACGATGGCGGTGACCAGCGAGCCGATGAAGCCACCGGCCTGCAGACCCAGCAGATTGAACAGGCCACCTCCAACGAGGGCCCCCACCACGCCGACCCCGATATTGCCGAGGATGCCGAAGCCGCCGCCGCGCATGATATGGCCGGCAATCCAGCCGGCCAGGCCACCGATGATCAACCAGGCAATGATTCCCATGGCATACGCTCCTTTTCCTTGGTGAAGGGGGTTCGATGGTGCCTTGCCGGGCGCCAGGAGAAAAGCCTCAGAACGCCGAACCGGGCTGGGCGAGAAAGGCCTGCTCCTCGCGGGTGGAGTCCCGCCCCAGCACGGCATTGCGATGGGGGTAGCGGCCGAAGCGCTCGATCACCTCGCGGTGGCGGTGCTCGTGGCGCAGGTTCTCCTCCAGCCCCGGCTGGGCGAACAGGCGCATCGCCTCGTCATGGATCGCCAGCGACTCGCTGTGCATGTAGGGCATGAAGAGGAAGGCCCGCCAGGGCACGTCCAGCAGCCGGTCCGCGCGCTGGGCGACCGCCTCCTGGGCCAGCACCAGGGCCACCGGGTCCCAGGCGAAGGCGAGGGACGCCCCGCGATGGATGTTGCGCGGGAACTGGTCGAGCAGGATCACCTCGGCCAGCCGGCCGCGGGCCGACGCCCGCCACTGCCAGAACTCGCCACGCCCCGCGGCCGCGAGCCAGTCGCCGAAGCGCCGTGCGATCTCGGCATCCAGGGCCGGGTCCTTGCGGAACCACTGGGCGGGCGCGAGCTCCCTGAACCAGAAGTCGATCACCACCTCGGGGCGACGCTCTTCCATGCTGGCCTCCTCTTCGCCCCGGGGTGGAGCTGATACCATCACAGGGTAGCCGCCCCAAACCCTGCCCACCACCGAAGGGAGCCCCATGACCACCTACGACCTGCTGCAGATGCTGGGTTACGTCTTCAACATCCTCGGCCTGCTGGTCTGCATCGGCGGCCTGACTCTGGCCCGTCGTCCCGACCGCCGCCTGCTCGGCCGCAGCCTCGCGGTGCTGGGGTTCGTGATCGCCGCGGCCCCCGTGCTGGTGCAGCTCCTCGGCCTGGTCGAGCCCGTGCCGGTGAATGCCCTGCCGCCCCGCTAGCCCGGATGACAGTGCCCCACCAATGTCGGACAATTAGACGAAAGGTGAATGGCGGTGCCGAGTCACGGGACTAGACTCGCCCACCATCCTAGTAAGTTTACTTACATTCCTGCCGCTGCCGATGCCTATGCGGCCGAATCCACCCCTCACAAGGATGTTTCCGACATGCACGCCCTGACCCTGGCGTCCTTCCTCTTCTTCACGGGGCTGGTCGCCTTCATCACCTGGCGCATCACGCGCCGCGACGACCACTCGACCTCCAGCGGCTTCTTCCTGGCCGGGCGCAGCCTGACCTTCCCGCTGATCGCAGGGTCGCTCTTGATGACCAACCTCTCCACCGAGCAGATGGTGGGGCTCAACGGCGCGGCCTTCAGCGACGGCCTCTCGGTGATGGCCTGGGAGGTGGTGGCGGTCATCGCCCTGGTGGCGCTGGCGCTGTTCTTCCTGCCGCGCTTCCTGAGGAGCGGCATCGCCACCCTGCCCCAGCTGCTGGAGCTGCGCTTCGACAAGACCACCCAGCTGATCACCAACATCATCTTCCTGATCGCCTATGCGGTGATCCTGCTGCCGATCATCCTCTACTCCGGCGCCATGGGCCTGCAGGGCATGCTCGACCTGCAGGGGCTCACCGGCATCGAGTCGCCCACCACGCTGCTGTGGCTGACGGTCTGGCTGGTGGGGCTGATCGGTTCCGTCTATGCCCTGTTCGGCGGCCTGCGCACCGTCGCCGTCTCCGACACCCTCAACGGCGTGGGGCTGCTGGTCGGCGGCTTCGTGATCGTCTACTTCGGCCTGCAGGCGGTGAGCGGCGACGGCGGCGTCCTGGAGGGCTGGGCGATCCTCAAGGAGAGTGATCCCGAAAAGCTCAACTCCATCGGGAGCAGCGAGCAGCAGGTGCCCTTCGCGACCCTCTTCACCGGGGTCTTCCTGATCAACCTCTTCTACTGGACCACCAACCAGCAGATCATCCAGCGGACCTTCGCCGCCAAGACCCTCGCCGAGGGCCAGAAGGGCGTGCTGCTGACCGGCTTCTTCAAGCTGCTCGGCCCCCTCTACCTGGTGCTGCCCGGCATCATCGCCTACCACCTCTATGCCGACCAGGGCATCGTCGCCGACGAGGCCTACGGCCACCTGGTGTTCAACGTGCTGCCCGCGCCGCTCACCGGCTTCTTCGCCGCGGTGATGGTCGGCGCCATCCTGTCGTCGTTCAACTCCGCGCTCAACAGCACCACCACCCTGTTCAGCCTCGGCTTCTACAAGGTGGTCCTCAACAAGGACGCCAGCGAGGCGCAGGTGGTGCGCTCGAGCAAGGTCTTCGGCTGGATCATGGCCATCGCCGCCATGACCATCGCCCCGCTGCTGGCCGGACAGGATAGCCTGTTCGGCTACCTGCAGAAGATGAACGCCATCTACTTCATCCCCATCCTGGCCGTGGTGCTGGTGGGCCTGCTG
This sequence comes from Halomonas sp. CKK8, assembly GCF_029625235.1. Taxonomy (NCBI): domain Bacteria; kingdom Pseudomonadati; phylum Pseudomonadota; class Gammaproteobacteria; order Oceanospirillales; family Halomonadaceae; genus Halomonas; species Halomonas sp. CKK8. Next base: position 2,670,099 of record NZ_CP121193.1, read on the forward strand.
ACCCGTCGCGTGCCGGCCCTGGCGGCCAAGGTGGCCCTGGTGGGCGGCTGTCTGCTGATCTTCGCCGGCTACTTCATCCCGCCCTTCGACAGGCTGCCGGTGGTGATGCACGAGTTCCACTTCGTGGCCAGCGTCTTCGTGCTGCTGGTGGCGGTGATGCTGCTGATCGGCCGGCTGATGCCACGCAAGACCGCCTGGGTGCACGAGGACAGTGGCGCCGTCGACCTGACCCCCTGGCGCGGCGCCATCCCCGCCGGCATCGTGCTGGTGATCCTGGTGATCGCCATCTACGCGGCCTTCGCCGGCTGACGCCGTCAGGCCTGCGCCTCGCTGCCCCGCCTCGCGCGGGGCAGCGTCGTTTCATGATTCCACGCCTTGTCAGGCGCGCGTCCGACGCTCACATTAGGGCAGCATACGACCCCGCAAGGATGCCTCATGCGCACCCCGCTGACCCGTGAACTCCATGACCTGCTCGAGCGCGGCCGCGACCGCCAGCTGCGCCTGGCGGTGACCGGCCTGTCGCGCTCGGGCAAGACGGCCTTCCTCACCTCGCTGGTCAACCAGTTGCGCCATGCCGGCCTCGAGGCGCGACTCGACCTGCTGCCGGCCGCCCGCGAGGGGCGCCTGCTCGGTGCCCGACGCGTGCAGCAGCAGGACCTCGCCGTGCCGCGCTTCCCCTACGACCAGGCGATGCTGGCGCTGGATGACCAGCCCCCACGCTGGCCCGAGCCGACCCGCGGCATCAGCGAGCTGCGCCTGGCGATCCGCTACCGGCCGTCACGGCGTGGTCTGCTCGGTGGCGAGACACGCCAGCTGACCCTGGACCTCTTCGACTACCCCGGGGAGTGGCTGCTCGACCTGCCGCTGCTGGGGCACGACTACCTGAGCTGGAGCCAGGCCCAGCGGCATGACGGCGGCAGCGAGCGCGCCGACCTGTTCGCCGGCTGGCACCGCGCGGTGGCCGACCTCGACCCCGCCGAGGAGGTCGACGAGACGCGCCTGGCCGAGATCGCCGAGCTGTATGCCAGGGGACTGCGGGCCGCCCGGGAGGCCGGCTTCGCCGACCTGCAGCCGGGACGCTTCCTGCTGCCCGGGGAGCTCGAGGGGGCCCCGGTGCTGCAGTTCTTCCCCCTGCCGGGCATCAGGGAGGCCGACCGCGACGCGCTCGCCGCCCTGCCGGCCGAGAGCCTCTACGCCACCCTCGCCCGACGCTTTCGCCACTACCAGCAGCACATCGTCAAGCCCTTCTATCGCGAACACTTCCGCCGCTTCGACCGCCAGATCGTGCTGGTCGACGTGCTCGGCGCCCTCAACGCCGGGCCGGAGCGCTTCGAGGACCTCTCCCGCGCCCTGTCGAACCTGATGCAGAGCTTCGACTACGGCCGACGCAGCCTGCTGACGAGGCTGTTCGCCCCGCGCATCGACCGCCTGGCCATCGCCGCCACCAAGGCCGACCACGTCACCCCCGAGCAGCACGGCCGCCTGGTCGCCCTGCTCGAGGCGCTGCTCGCCGACCCCCTGAAGGACCTGCGCTTCGCCGACGTGCCGGTCCGGGCCCTGTCGCTGGCGGCGATCCGCGCCACCCAGAGCCGCGAGGTGAACCAGCAGGGGCGACGTACCCCAGCCCTGCGCGGCACCACCCTGGCCGGCGAGTCGCTGCTGCTGTTCCCCGGCGAGGTTCCCGACCGGCTGCCGGGGGCGGACTTCTGGACCCGCCAGGGCTTCGACTTCACGGCCTTCCGCCCCCTGCCCCGCGAGAAGGGGGCACCGCTGCCCCACATCCGCATGGATGCCGCCCTGGACTGGTTGATCGGAGACAAGCTGTCATGACCCCTTCCCGCGAACAGGACCCTCGCCCGGGCGAGCGCTTCACCCTCGATGACGCGCCGGCCCCGGAGGCCGACGCCCGGGATCCCCGGCCCGGGCGGCACTTCGAGGCCAGACTGCCGAGCCAGCCGCTGGACGACCCCCAGGCCGATGCGGCCCCCGGCGAAAAGGCGCTGGGGGATAGCCTGATGCGCCCACGCAAGCGGCGCTGGGGACTGCTCGCCCTGCTCGGCGGCAGCCTGGGCCTGGGCGCGATGGAGGCCGGCCGGACCCTACAGGCCGCCAGCCTCGGCGGCGACTGGCTGGCCGGCGGCTGGAGCCTGCTGCTGCTGCTGGCCCTGGGGCTCGGCGGTTCGGCCCTGCTGCGCGAGCTGTGGCGCCTGCGCCGCCTGGCCCGCCACGCGCGGCTGCGCGAGCGCCTCGCCGCCCTGCCCGAGGCCACCCCCGCCCGGGCACAGTCGCTGGCCGGGCAGCTGCGCCGCGACCTCGGCCTGGACGACGACCACCCCCACTGGCAGGCCTTCCTGGCCGCCCGCGAGCCCCACCATGACGGGCGCGACACCCGGGCGCTGCTCACCCATCACCTGCTCGCCCCCCGCGACCGGGAGGCCCGCCGGCTGATCTCGCGGATGTCCGGCGAGACGGCGGTGATGGTGGCGGTGAGCCCATTGACCCTGGTCGACATGGCGCTGGTCGCCTGGCGCCACCTGGCGATGGTCGACCGCCTGTGCCGCCTCTATGGGCTGGAACTGGGCTATGCGGCACGCCTGCGGCTGCTGCGCAGCGTGCTCTACCAGATGGCCTTCGCAGGGGCCAGCGAGATCGCCAGCGAGGCGAGCATGCAGATGCTGTCCATGGACCTGGCCGGCAAGCTCTCGACGCGTGCCGCCCAGGGCCTCGGCGTCGGACTGCTGGGCGCGCGCCTGGGACTGCGCACCCAGCGCCTGGCCCGGCCGCTGGACTTCGCCGCGGAGGAGGCCCCCCGCATGGCCGACCTGCGCCGCGACCTCTGGCAGCAGTTGCGCCGCCTGGAGGCCGGCGAGGAAAAGGCGAAGGCGCGCCATCCTTGATGCGGATCATGACACCGCGCAAGCGGGGAGTTAGGCTCCTCGGTAGGTACCCCTACCATCACCCCTGAAGGATGCCACCATGTTCCACTCCATCCTGGTTCCCGTCGACGGCTCCGAGCACGCCAAGAAGGCCCTCTCCGTGGCCTGCCAACTGGCCCGACAGGAGAATGCCGCCCTGCACCTGCTGCACATCCCCGAGGAACTCGCCCACGAGACCACCCTGGTCTGGGGCATCGGCGCCATCGCCGTCGAGGCCTCGCGGGAGGAGCGCGAGGCGGCCGGCAAGCAGGTCGTGGACCGCGCCGCCGAGGCGGCCCGGGAACTCGGCGCCACCAACCTCGAGACGGTCATCGGCCAGGGCGACCCGGCCCGCACCATCATCAGCGAGGCCCGCCGCCGTGGCGTCGACGCCATCGTCATGGGCAGTCGCGGCCTGAGCGACCTCAAGGGGTTGGTGGTCGGCAGTGTCTCCCACAAGGTCAGCCACGCCGCCGACTGCACCGTGATCACCGTGCGCTGAATGGCAACGAACCCACCCATCGACGGCGCCCGCGGGCGCCGTCATGCATTCATGACAGGCCGAAGCGCTCGCGCAGCCGCACGGCCACGGCCTTCTCATCGTGATGGCCGATGCGCTCGGCCGCGGGAAGCCGGCCGGCCAGGTCGGGATGGGCATTGGCCATGACGTGGGCCTCGCCGGCCAGGGCGAGCATCTCGACGTCGTTGAGGTTGTCGCCGAAGGCCAGGCACGCCTCGGGGCCGAGCCCCAGGCGCTCGAGCAGCGCGGCGAGGGCAGTGCCCTTGTTCACGCCTTCTGCCATGATCTCCAGTGACGTGGCCATCGACCAGGTCAGGTGCAACCGCTCGCCATGGCGGGCGCGAATCGTCGCCGCCAGCCGCCCGACCTCGCCCGGGTCACCGATATAGAGCACCTTGCCGACCCCCTCGCCGTCGAGCTCGCCGGGGTCGGCGACCCGGTAGCCGAAGCCGGTGTGGGCATGCAGTGCCAGCAGGCCGGGCGCCTCGGCATCGATCAACCACTCGTGCTCCTGGTAGAGGTTGAGGCGCACCGCGGGGGGGCGCGGCAGGGCGATCAGCTCCCGGGCCAGCGAGGCCTCCAGGTGGCGGGCGCTGACCAGACGGTCCTCGGTATCGTGGAGATAGGCGCCGTTGGTGCTGATCACGTGCACCGGCACGCCCAGGCGCTCGCGGAAGCGCTGCATGTCCCGGAAATGGCGCCCCGAAGCGAAGGCCAGGTGGTGGCCCTGTCCCGCCAGGGCCCGCAGGGTGTCGACGGTCTCAGGGGGCAGGTCATGGTCGGCCCCGAGCAGGGTGCCGTCGAGGTCGGAGACGATCAGTCGTGGGGTCATGGAGCCTTCCGCGTGCCGTGAACCCGGAAAGGCTACCGAAGGCGAACCCGGCTGTCTTCCCTGACGAGTACCGACGGCCGCTCGCGAGGCGTTCAACGGGTAGCCACACCCGCCCTCTGACCGAGATCCCACCGCAAGCGACTGATTCCGCGTGGTGCCCCGGCGCGGCGTTTGGCGCCGGGGTCGCGAATCCGTATAGTGAGCCCCCTACCCGCCAACCGATCGTGACCATGCTGCAGAACAACTCGGCGCTTGCCCAGCTCAAGCAACAGATCCGCTCCAACACCCCTCGCGTCGAGGGCGTGATCAAGGCCACCGACAGGGGCTTCGGTTTCCTCGAGACCGACGACGGCAACTCCTACTTCGTGCCGCCCCCCGCCATGAAGCTGGTGCTGCATGGTGACCGCGTCGAGGCCATCCTCCACGAGGAGGGTGACAAGACCTCGGTCGAGCCCGACACCCTGATCGAGACCGGCATGCAGCGCTTCATCGCCCGGGTGCAGAAGCGCGACGGTCGCCTGGCGGTGATTCCCGATCATCCTTCGATCAAGACCGCCCTCAAGGCGCGCATCAAGCGCAGCCTCGATGAGGCGAGCATCGCCGACGGCGACTGGGTGGTGGCCCGCCTGGTGCGCCATCCCCTCAAGCCCGATGACCGCGCCTTCTTCACCCAGATCGACGAGCTGGTGGCCAAGACCGACGACCCGGCCGTGCCGTGGCGCGTGACCCTGGCTCGCCATGCCCTGGAGCAGGAGTGCCCGGACGCCGGCGACGACTGGCCACTGCGCGACGAGGGCCTCGAACGCGAGGACCTGACCGCCGAGCCCTTCTTCACCATCGACGGCGAGAAGACCCGCGACATGGATGACGCCCTGCGCATCCGTCCCCGCGAGGATGGCGGCTGGTCGCTGACCGTGGCCATCGCCGACCCCACCGCCTACGTGGAAGAGGGGCATGCCGCCGACCTGGAGGCCCGCACCCGCGCCTTCACCGTCTACCTGCCGGGCCAGAACGTCACTATGCTCCCCGAGCAGCTGGCCGACGACCTCTGCTCGCTGTGGGAAGACAAGGATCGCCCGGTGCTGGCCTGCACTCTGGAGGTCGGCGCCGATGGCAGCCTCGGCGACTACCGTTTCTTCGCCGCTACCGCGCGCTCCCATGCCAAGCTCGCCTATGACCGGGTCTCCGACTGGCTCGAGGGTCAGGGCGACTGGGCGCCGGTTGATGCGATCGGCGAACAGCTCAAGGCACTCGAAGCCATGACCGAGGCCCGCAGCGCCTGGCGGGCGGCCCACGCCCTGGTGTTCAAGGACCGGCCCGACTTCGTCTTCGACCTGGACGAGGCCGGCAACGTGCTGGACATTCGCACCGAGCATCGGCGTATCGCCAACCGCATGATCGAGGAGTCGATGATCGCCGCCAACGCCTGCTGCGCGCATCTGCTCGCCGAGCACGTCGGCCACGGCATCTTCAATGTGCACCGCGCCTTCGAGCCGGAGAAGGCCGAGGCCGCCCAGGAGTTCCTGGCCAGCCAGGACATCCAGGTAGAGCAGGAGCAGCTCACCGAGCTGCCCCGCTACACCGAGCTCAAGCGCGAGCTCGAGGGCCGCGACGACGCCTGGCTGGATGCCCGCCTGCGCCGCTTCCAGGGCTTCACCAGCATGTCCGCCCAGCCCGGCCCGCACTTCGGCCTGGGACTGGCCGCCTATGCCACCTGGACCTCGCCGATCCGCAAGTACGGGGACATGGTCAACCATCGGCTGATCAAGCGCGTCCTCAAGGGCGAGCAGGCCCCGGCCGAGGCCAGCCAGCAGCTCACCGAGCAGCTCACCGAGCGTCGCCGCCTGAACCGCATGGCCGAACGCGACGTCAAGGACTGGCTCTACGTGCGCTACCTGAGCCCGGCCGCCGAGGCCCAGGAGACCTTCGAGGCCGAGGTCATCGCCGTCAACCGCGGCGGCATGCGGGTACGCCTGACCGCCAACGGCGCCACCGCCTTCATCCCGGCCCCGCTGATGCACAGCGACCGCACCAAGGTGGCGATCGACGACAAGGAGGGGCGCGTCCAGGTCGAGGGCGAGGAGCGCTTCAAGCTCGGCGACGTCATCCGCGTGGCGCTGACCGAGGCCCGCGAGGAGACCCGCTCGCTGGTGGGTCGCCCCGCGGACTGACCGCTCGGCAACCACAGGCAGCACAGGACGGCGACCCTCGGGTCGCCGTCTCGCGTTGCGGCTGTCGCAAAACTGTCGCATGGCCGCCCTAGGCTGGCAGGGCACATCCACGCCAGGAGGGCGCCTTGCATATCGTCGACGTCACCATGTTCCACGCGCCTGCCAGCGGCGGGGTGCGCACCTACCTCGAGGCCAAGCATCGCGTGCTGGCCGCCCGGCCGGGACTGTGTACCAGCCTGCTGGTGCCCGGCGCCGAGCGCGGCTCGCTGGGTGGGGTACATACCCTCCCCGCTCCGCGGATTCCGCTTGGCCAGGGCTACCGCTTCCCGCTGCGCCGCGGTCCCTGGCGCGATGCCCTGATGACGATGGCCCCCGACCTGATCGAGGCCGGCGACCCCTATGTCACCGCCTGGGCCGCCGCGGAGGCCGGCCAGGCCCTGGGGGTGCCCACGGTGGGCTTCTTCCACTCCGACCTGCCGAGGCTGATGGGTGACCGGTTCGGCGCCGGCGTCCGCCAGCGCCTGCAGCGCTACGTGGGCGACCTCTATGGCCACTTCGACAGCGTGCTGGCGCCCTGCACCGCCATGGCCGAGCGGCTGGCCGACTGGGGTGTGGAGAAGGTGCGCGTCCAGCCGCTGGGGGTCGATCTGGAGGTCTTCCACCCACGGCATCGTGACCCTGGACTACGCCGACGCCTGGGACTGGGCGACCACCAGCGCCTGCTGGTCTTCGCCGGCCGCCACTCCCCGGAGAAGCACGTCGACGTGCTGCTGGCGACCATGGCCCGCCTGGGCCCCGCGTATCACCTGCTGCTGATGGGCCCCGGCATGCCTACCCGGGTCGCCGACAATGTCAGCGTGGTGCCCCGCTACGGCCCGCCCGCCGAGGTCGCCACCGCCCTGGCCAGCGCCGATGCCATGTTGCATGCCGGCACCCGGGAGACCTTCGGCCTGGTGGCCCAGGAGGCCATGGCCTGCGGGCTGCCGGTGGTCGCGGCCCGGGCGGGCGCCCTGAAGGAGTATGTGCCGCTGGGGGCCGGCGTGCTCTGTCGACCCCGGGACCCCGACGACATGGCCCGCGCCGTGCGCGAGCTCTTCCTCAATGACCCGGATGCCATGGGCCGCCACGCCCGCCGGCACGTCGAGCGCCACTTCGACTGGGAGCGGGTCATCGATGACCTGCTGGGACACTACCGGCAACTGCGTCAGGGTAGCGAGCGCCATGCCATCACCCGGAACGGCTGACCGTCGCGGGCCACTGCCGCGGTGGCGGCCGCTGCACGGCCTGCTGGTCGTGATGGCGCTCGCTGCACCTCTCCTGGTCACGGCCTGGCTGGGCGGCCCGGGTGCCCTGGCAGCGGTCACGCGCTTCCCGCCAGGGGTATTGGCCCTGATGCTGCTGATGGCATTCGCCTGCTGGAACCTCAACGCCGCCCGGCTGCGCTTGATGCTGGATGGCCGGGCCGGCCGGCTTGGGCAGCGTGGAGCGCTGGGCATCGAACTGGCGTCCAAGTTCGCCCTCTGTGCCACGCCCGGGGGCACTGGTGGGCCGGCCACGCTGCTGGTCCTGCTGGCGCAGCGCGGCCTGCCGGCCTCCAGGGGGGCCGCCGTCTTCCTGGTCGACCAGGGCTGCGACCTGCTGTTCTTCCTCGGCATGCTCTCGGGGCTGGTGGCCTACTCCCTGCTGGGCGAGACCCAGTGGCCCCACCAGGTGCTGATCCAGGCCGCCCTGGCAGCGCTGGCCCTGATGGCCGTGGGCGTTACCCTGGCGATAGGCTACCTGCCTGGGCTACTGCGCTATACCGCGTCGCCGGGCGCACGCTGGCTGAGCGGCTATCGGCGCCGCTGGCTCGTCCGCCGCCTGCTGACGTGTCGGCAGGCATTGCAGGCCACCCTGCGGCTCCCCATCGCGACCCTGCTGGCGATGCTGGGACTTACCACGGCGCACTGGCTGCTCCGTTACAGCCTGCTCTACCTGGCGGTGCTGGGCGCCGGGGGAAACGTCGACTGGATATGGACCTTCCTGACCCAGATGCTGGCCATGGCCGCGAGCCAGTTCAGCTTTTTGCCCGGCGGCGCGGGGGCGGCCGAACTGGGCGTCGGCGGGCTGCTGCTGCCGCTGATGGAGCGCGAGCAGGCCGCCGCCGCCGTGCTGGTCTGGCGACTGGTCTCCTACCACCTTTACCTGGTCGCCGGTGCCCCGCTGTTTCTGCTCTCGGCCTACCGGCTGGTGCGTCCTCCGTCCCCCGGGGGCACCTGAGGGCCTTCCCGGCTGTCGAGGCGACGCCGCTACTCAACCTCAACGGCCCAGTCCAGGGCCGCGTGCCCGCACCGGACAGGCGCATGCCCCGGTAGCACCCAGCGCCGGACTAGTTGGCGCGCAAGGCACGCGAGAGCATGTCCTCCAGCGGCCTGAGCAGGTAGCCGGCCAGGGTGCGCTCGCCGGCCTGCAGCCTCACCTCCACCGGCATCCCGGCCCTCAGCGGCATGGCCTCGAGGCCCGCCCCGGCCGCTTGCGACGCGAGCCGGACCCGGGCCCGGTAGAAACGACGCCCCGAGGCCTCATCCCGCTCGCTGTCCGCGGAGACCCGTACGACCCGCCCCTCGATGCTCCGGGTACGACGCCGGTTGTAGGCCGTGAAACGTATCTCGGTGGGCTGCCCCACGGCCACCCGGTCGATGTCGTGGTCGGCAACCCGCGCCTCGACCACCAGGGGGTCCGACTCGGGCACCAGTTCCAGCACCATGGCCCCCGGCTCGATGACCGCACCCGGCGCATGCACCGCGAGGCCGACCACGATCCCCGAGACCGGGGCCGTGATCACCGCCCGCCGCCGTTGCTCCTGGAGGCGGGCCAGGCGCTCCTCGGCATCGGCGACGCGCCGGCGCGCCGCATGGAGGGCCTCGCCGACCTCTTCCCGGAAGGCCTCGCGGCGCCGCTCCGTCTCCCGGGCATTCTCCGTGATGCGTGAGGCGAGGCGAATCCGCTCGAGACGGTAACCCTCGACGCGCCCCTGCTCCTCCAGCAGCTCCCGCTCCAGCTCGTTGAGCCGCTGCCGGTCACTCAGCCCGTCCCGGTACAGCGAGCCCAGCGCCTCGACCTCCTCGCGCAGGTTATCGAGCCGGCGTGCAGCGATATCCGCCTGTGTGGCGAGCCCCGCGATACGCTCCCGCAGCCGGTTGTTCTGCTGCGTCAGGGCCTCCCGCTCCTTCGCCTGGGAGAGGCGTCGAACATGGAAGAGCCCGAGCTGCACCGCCATAATCCGGCTGGCCTCCGGGTCCCCGGCATCGACCAGTGCCGAGGGAAAGCTCGGCCGCGCCTCGCCGCCCTGCTCGGCCGCCAGCCGCGCCTCGGCGGCCAGGGCCAGGCGATGGCGGGTGCGGGCGACCTCCAGCCGCCGCTCGAGCAGGGCTGTCTCCAGCACCACCAGCGGCTCGCCCTGCGCCACGCGGTCGCCCTCCGCCACGACGATGCGGTCTACAACACCGCCGGAGGGATGCTTCACGGCCTTGTTGGAGGAGGCGGCCACCAGCTGGCCGGGCGCGATGACCGCCACCGCCAGGTCGGCCGTTACCGCCCAGCCGCCGACGCCCCCGAGGCAGAGCAGCAGCACGAGCAGGCCAAAGCGGCGCGTCCAGTGGTCATCGACCGGCGGCGACGGCACGCCGGCGACGTCGTGATCCCGACTCATGGGGCGTCCCCCCCCGGCGCTCGCTGGCGCGACGCGGCGAGACGCGCCAGTACCCGATCCCTGGAACCGTTGAGGGCGACGCGACCGTCTTCCATTACCAGCAGCGTATCCACCTGGCGTAATACGCCCGTGCGGTGACTGACCACCACCAGGCTGACGCCCTCCTCCCGGAGTCGCTGCAGGCTCCGGGACAGGGCTCGCTCGCCCTCCAGGTCCAGGTTGGCATTGGGCTCGTCGAGCACCACCAGCACCGGGTCGCCATGCAGTGCCCGGGCCAGGCCGAGGCGCTGGCGCTGGCCGGTGGAGAGTTCGCTCCCCGCGGCCGAGAGCCGGGTATCGTAGCCATCGGACAGGCGCAGGACCGTCTCGTGCAAGCCGGCGCGCCGGGCCGCCGCAATCACCCGCTCGGACCTGACCTCTCCGAACCGGGCGATGTTCTCGGCGATGGTGCCGTCGAAGAGCTCGATGTCCTGGGGCAGGTAGCCGATGTGGGGACCGAGCGCCTCCCGGTCCCAGCGGGCGATGTCGGCGCCATCCAGGCGTACGGTCCCCACCTGGGCGGGCCAGATGCCGAGCAGGACGCGTACCAGGGTCGACTTGCCCGACGCGCTGGGCCCGATCACCCCGAGTTGCTCGCCCGGAGCGATGACGAGGCTCACGCCTCGCACGACCGGTTCCCGACTGCCCGGTGGACCTGCCGTGACGGCCTCGGCCACCAGGCGGCCGGCCGGTCTCGGCAAGGCCATCCGCTCCCCTTCCGGCTCGCCGTCGGCAAGCAGCCTCTGGAGGCGATGGTAGGCCGACCGAGCGTTCATCAGGTCGCGCCAGTGGGAGGCCATCTGGTCCACCGGGGCCAGGGCACGCCCCATCAGGATGGATGCCGCAATCATCATGCCGGGCGTGATCTGCTCATCGAGCACCAGCAGGGCCCCAAGGCCCAGGATCAGGGACTGGAAGAGCAGCCGCAGCACGCGGGTCAGCCCGGAGAGGAGCCCGGCCCGGTCGCTGGCACGCGACTGGGCCGCCTGCCAGCGCCGCTGGTCGCCCCGCCAGCGCCGGCCGAGGGCGGGGCCCATCCCCATGCCCTGCAGTACCTCGGCATGGCGCAGGTGGGTCTCCACCCTGCCTCTCGCCGTGGCCTGCTCGTTGCCGGCCGCCTGGAGCAGCCCGCGGGTGAGTCGCTCGGCGAGCAGCAGCAGGAGCAGCAACACGCTTCCCGAGAGCAGGGCGAAGGTACCGAGCCAGGGGTGGAACAGGAACAGCAACGCCAGGTAGAGCGGCACCCAGAGGATATCGAACAACGCGACGAGACCACCGCCGGCCAGCGCCTGACGCAGGGCAGCGAGGTCATCGAGCGGCCAGGCGGAGGGCGTGGCCTGCCGCAGGGCGCGCGCTACCATGGTCTGGTGGAGCCCTTCGTCCAGTCGGGTCTCGAGACGGTTGCCCACCCGGACCAGTACCCGAGCCCGCACCCCCTCCAGCAGGCCCATCACGATGAAGAGGAAGAGCACCACCAGGGTCAGCAGCAGCAGCGTCTCGCGGCTCCCCGTGGTGATGACACGATCGTAGACCTGCAACATGTAGAGCGCCGGGGTCAGCATCAGCAGGTTGATCACCAGGCTGAATCCTCCTACCCACAGCAGGGAAGAGCGACAGGCACGCAACACCCATGGCAGGGACGATCGCGTCACTCCTTTCATGTTTTTCGGCGCATAAGTTGACGATGAATCATTGGATTTTGACACCATCATTTCTACATTAACGGGTGACAATACCTCAACGTCATCATGACTTGAAGCGTCCATTTCCTTTAATGAACTGTCCCTAAATAGAGACACAACAGGCTGATTGGCAAGGGGATGATCCTGCAGGTGACTGAAGCATTCGGGATATAATCCGTCTCTTAATCGCGACAAACAGGAGCATTAACATGGCCTCCATCCACGATATCGATACCGGAACCTCGGCCGAGAAGATCAATGAATTGATCCGTGACGCCGAGCCGGGGTCGACCCTGAAATTCGCCGCCGGCAACCACCTCCTCGACGATGCGCTGCGGGTCGAGCGCTCGGACATCGCCCTGGTGGGAGCCGGCTCCGGCGACACCACCCTGACCTTCAGCGACCGCGCCCTGGAGCGAAACGATGACCACGCCATCCACCTGGACGGTTTCCGCACTCGCTTCCAGGGCCGGCTCGAGGCCGATCTCGACGAGGGGGACCGGCGCCTCTCGCTGGATCGCGACCATGGACTGGCCCCGGGTGACACCGTGAGGCTCTGGCAGGACAACGACGACGCCTTCTTCGATGCCATTGGCGACACGTCCTGGCGGCGGGTGGAGTACGCGGAGCTGCGCACCAGCATGGCCCGGGTCGAGGCCGTGGAGGGCAACGACGTCGTGCTGGATCGCGGGGTGCACTTCGCCTTGGAGGCAGGCGAGACCCGACTGTCCCGCCTGGATAGCGTCGACGACGTCAGGCTGGAAGGCTTCAGCGTCGCCTTCGAGCTGGGCGAGCCCGATGCGGGGCTCTTCAACAACACCCTGGATGCGCTGAGCGGCTATGATGCCGTGCTGCTGGAGGGCACCGTGGGCACGCAACTGGCCGACCTCGAGGTCCGCGATGGCCCCTCCACCGCCTTTCGCTTCTCCAAGACCCTGGACCCCGTGGTCGAGGAGCTCGGGGCCCATGGCGCCTTCAACAAGGGCAGCGGCGGCAACGGCTATGCCGTGGAACTCCACGAGAGCTATGACGGCACCTTCACCGGTCTCGAGGATTCCGGCATGCGTCACGGCCTGACCTTCGCCTCCTGGCGCTCCTCGGTGGGCAACGATATCGAGGTGGCCTTCACCGATCGCGATATCAACTTCCACGGCGGCCAGGATCACGACAACCGCGTGCGCGTCGAACAATCCATCCGCGACCCCGAGACGGACGACCTCTCCCCCTCGCTGTGGATCAACCAGGGCGGCGAGAGCTTTGGCGCCATCACCGACGCCGAGGCCAACGAGGTGATCTTCGACTACCTGATCGGCTCCCGCCGCTCGGATGAGATCGAGGGGTCAGACGACGGCGTCTACCTGAATGGCGGCTCGGGCCACGACAGCCTCACCGGCGGTGCCGGCAATGACATCCTTCAGGGCGGCCCCGGCAACGACTGGTACGACGGCACCGACCTCCTCGATGGCGGCGCGGGCGTGGATACCGCCCGCTATACCGAGGACTACGACGACCACCAGGTGTTCGTCGGCGAGGAGGAGACCGTCATCCTCGGCCAGGGCAGCCAGGACACCCTGGTCGACATGGAGTTTGCGGTGTTCGGGGACGGCACCACCCTGCACCTGGCCTCGGGCAACGCCTTCCACGGCGAGCCCCTCGAGCGCCCCGAGCCGGATGCCGTGCTGGAGGGCGATGGTCTGCTGCCGGGGGTGGTCGACGAAGGCACCGAGCTGCTGGTCACGGGCAACACCACCAGCAGCTGGTCCTCGGGCTATGTGGCGGAGCTCTTCGTCCAGAACCTCTCCGACGAGGAGATCGTCGACCCTCGGGTACGCTTTGACCTGCCCGCCGAGATCGACACGCTGTGGAACGGTCGCGTCGAGAGCGCCGACGGCGGCTATAGTGTGCGTGACGATGATCCCGGCACCCTGGAGCCTGGCGAGGCCTGGCGCTTCGCCTTCAAGGCCTACGGCGACGACCAGTCCCTGCCGGATACCCTTCAGGCCGAAGCCAATGGCAACAGCCTTCAGGTCCAACTGCTGGGTATCGGCGACAGCCCGGTCGAGGAGGTGCTCGGCTGAGCCGAGATGTCGGCCGGCCCCATACGCGAAGAGGGCACCCGAAGGTGCCCTCTCGCGTTGTCGCCTGCTGCAGGTGAACGGCTTACCAGCCGGTCGCTTCCTTCAGCGCATCGCCGATCTCGGCCAGCGAACGCACGGTCTTCACGCCCGCGGCTTCCAGGGCAGCGAACTTCTCGTCCGCGGTGCCCTTGCCGCCGGCGATGATGGCACCGGCGTGGCCCATGCGCTTGCCGGGAGGTGCGGTGACGCCGGCGATATAGGAGACCACCGGCTTGGAGACGTTGGCCTTGATGTAGGCCGCCGCCTCTTCCTCGGCGGTGCCGCCGATCTCGCCGATCATCACGATCGCCTCGGTGGCCGGATCCTTCTCGAACTGCTCGAGGATGTCGATGAAGTTGGAGCCCGGGATCGGGTCGCCGCCGATGCCCACGCAGGTGGACTGGCCGAAGCCGTGGTCGGTCGTCTGCTTGACGGCTTCATAGGTCAGGGTGCCGGAGCGCGACACGATGCCGACCTTGCCCGGCTTGTGGATATGGCCCGGCATGATGCCGATCTTGCACTCGCCCGGGGTGATCACGCCGGGGCAGTTAGGGCCGATCAGGCGCACGCCCAGCTCGTCGCACTTCACCTTGACGTCGAGCATGTCCAGGGTCGGGATGCCCTCGGTGATGCAGACGATCAGCTTGATGCCGGCGTTGGCGGCCTCGAGGATGGAGTCCTTGCAGAACGGGGCCGGTACGTAGATCACGCTGGCCTCGGCGCCGGTCTCGGCCACGGCTTCCTTGACGGTGTTGAACACCGGCAGGCCCAGGTGCTCCTGGCCGCCCTTGCCCGGGGTCACGCCGCCGACCATCTGGGTGCCGTAGGCGATCGCCTGCTCGGAGTGGAAGGTCCCCTGTCCGCCGGTGAAGCCCTGGCAGATGACCTTGGTGTTCTTGTCGATCAGGATGCTCATTACTTGCCCTCCGCTGCCTTGACGACCTGCTGAGCCGCATCGGTCAGGCTGGTAGCAGCGATGATGTTCAGACCGCTGGACGCCAGCTTCTCGGCACCCAGCTCGGCGTTGTTACCTTCCAGACGCACCACCACCGGCACGTTGACACCGACCTGCTCGACGGCACCGATGATGCCCTCGGCGATCATGTCGCAGCGCACGATGCCGCCGAAGATGTTGACCAGTACGGCCTTCACGGAATCGTCGGAGAGGATGAGCTTGAAGGCCTCGGCCACGCGCTCCTTGGTGGCACCGCCGCCCACGTCGAGGAAGTTGGCCGGCTGGCCGCCGTTGAGCTTGATGATGTCCATGGTGCCCATGGCCAGGCCGGCGCCGTTGACCATGCAGCCGATGTTGCCTTCCAGGGCCACGTAGTTGAGCTCCCAGGCGGCCGCCTCGGCCTCGCGCTCGTCTTCCTGGGACGGGTCGCGCATCGCCTGCAGGTCCGGGTGGCGATAGAGGGCGTTGCCGTCCAGGTTGATCTTGGCGTCGAGGCAGTGGAGGTTGCCCTCGTCGGTCACCACCAGCGGGTTGATCTCGAGCAGCGCCAGGTCCTTGTCGTGGAACAGCTTGGACAGGCCCAGGAAGATCTTGGTGAACTGCTTGACCTGGTTGCCGGTGAGGCCCAGGGCGAAGGCCAGCTCACGTGCCTGGTAGGGCTGGGCGCCGACCAGCGGGTCGATCTCGGCCTTGAGGATCTTCTCGGGGGTCTCTTCCGCGACCTTCTCGATCTCCACGCCACCCTCGGTGGAGGCCATGAACACCACGCGACGGGTGCCACGATCGACCACGGCGCCCAGGTAGAGCTCGTTGGCGATGTCGGTGCAGGTCTCGACCAGGATCTTGGTGACCGGCTGACCGTTCTCGTCGGTCTGGAAGGTCACCAGGTTCTTGCCCAGCCAGGACTCGGCGAAGGCCTGGGCCTCCTCCGGGCTCTTGATCAGCTTGACGCCACCGGCCTTGCCGCGGCCGCCGGCGTGGACCTGGGCCTTGACCACCCACTTGTCGCCACCGATCTTCTTGCAGGCTTCCGCGGCCTCCTCGGGGGTGTCGACGGCGAAGCCCTTGGAGACCGGCAGGCCATAGTCGGCAAACAGCTGCTTGCTCTGATACTCGTGAAGGTTCATCGATTCATGCCATTGGTTGCATGTGACTCGAACGATGACACGGCTCGCGGCCTCTGGGCAGCGGTCGCCGTGTCACCACCGTTCGCCTCCGATACTTGGCCGGAAGCGATGCGCCACCTGCCGGTGGCGCTTGTTGTCCTTACTTCTTCTTCTTGCGGTTGACCATGTGGATGGCATGGCCCTCCACCGCCAGGGCGGCCTCGTGCACCGCCTCCGACATGGTCGGGTGGGCGTAGCAGGTCAGCGCCAGGTCCTCGGCGCTGGAGCCGAACTCCAGGGCTATCACGCCCTGGGCGACCATCTCGCCGGCGTGCTGGCCGACGATATGCATGCCCAGCACGCGGTCGGTCTCGGCGTCGGCGATGATCTTGGCCTGCCCTTCGGTGGCGTTGTTGGCCATGGCGCGGCCGCTGGCGGCGAACGGGAAGGAACCCGTCTTGACCTCGATCCCCTTGGACTTGGCCTCCTGCTCGGTCAGGCCCACCCAGGCCACTTCCGGGAAGGTGTAGATGACGTTGGGGATGGCGTCGTAGTTCATCTCGGCCTTGTGGCCGGCGATGATGTCGGCGACCATCACGCCCTCTTCCGAGGCCTTGTGGGCCAGCATCGGGCCGCGCACGCAGTCGCCGATGGCGTAGACGCTCGGCACGCTGGTGCGGCACTGGTCGTCGACGTGAATGAAACCGCGCTCGTCGGTCTCGATGCCCACACCGTCGGCGATCACGCCCTGGGTGTAGGGCTTGCGGCCGACGCAGACGATCAGCTTGTCGAAGGTCATCTCCTGCTCGCCCTTGGCGTCGGTGTACTTGACGACCACCTCCTCGCCCTTGACCTCGGAGCCGGTGACCCGCGCGCCCAGCCGGATGTCCAGGCCCTGCTTCTTGAGCAGCTTCTGGGTCTCCTTGGCGATGGCCCCGTCGACCATCGGCAAGAAGTCATCCATGGCCTCGAGCACGGTGACCTCGCTGCCCAGGCGGCTCCATACGCTGCCGAGCTCCAGGCCGATGATGCCGGCACCGATCACGCCCAGGCGCTTAGGGGTCTCCTGGAACTCCAGGGCGCCGGTGGAATCGACCACCAGGCCTTCCTTCAGCGGGGTCGGCGGGATCTCCACCGGCACGGAGCCGGCCGCGACGACGATGTTGTCGGCATCATAGGTGGTGGTCTTGCCGTCCTGGTCGGTCACCTCGACCTGCTTGGAGGAGACCACCTTGCCGGTACCCTGGATGGCCGTGACGCCATTGCCCTTGAGCAGGCCAGCCACGCCACCGGTCAGGTTCTTCACGATGGTGTCCTTGCGGGCCATCATCTTCTTGACGTCCATGCTGACGTCACCCGCCTGGATGCCCATGTCGTCGAAATCGTGCTTGGCCTCGACGAACTTGTGGGAGGCCTCGAGCAGCGCCTTGGAGGGGATGCAGCCCACGTTCAGGCAGGTGCCACCGAACACGGGCTTGCCGTCCTCGCTGATCCACTTCTCGACGACAGCGGCCTTGAGCCCCATCTGGGCAGCGCGAATGGCGGAGACGTAGCCGCCGGGGCCCGCACCGATCACGATCACATCAAACTTGTCAGCCATGTTGGCTCCTTCGTTGCTTGTCGCTGAAGAACGTAGTGGGTCCCGCGGCTCAGATGTCCAGCAGCAGGCGTGCCGGATCCTCGAGCAGCTCCTTGATGGTGACCAGGAACTGTACCGCATCCTTGCCGTCGATCATGCGGTGGTCGTAGGAGACCGCCAGGTACATCATCGGACGGATCTCGACCTTGCCGTTCACCGCCATGGGCCGCTCCTGGATCTTGTGCATGCCCAGGATCGCGGTCTGCGGCGGGTTGAGGATCGGCGTGGACATCAGCGAGCCGAAGATGCCGCCGTTGGTGATGGTGAAGGTGCCGCCCTGCATCTCGTCGATGCCCAGCTTGCCGTCACGGGCCCGCTTGCCGAAGTCGACGATGCCCTTCTCGACGTCGGCGATCTTCATGCTGTCGGTGTCGCGCAGCACCGGCACCACCAGGCCACGGTCGGTGGAGACGGCGACGCCGATGTCCTGGTAGCCGTGGTAGACGATATCGGTGCCGTCGATGGAGGCGTTGACGTCCGGGAAGCGCTTGAGGGCCTCGCTGGCCGCCTTGACGAAGAAGCCCATGAAGCCGAGCTTGACGTCGTGCGCCTTGAGGAAGGTGTCCTTGTACTGGGCCCGCAGGTCCATCACCGCGCCCATGTCCACCTCGTTGTAGGTGGTGAGCATGGCAGCGGTCTGCTGGGCCTGGACCAGGCGCTTGGCGATGGTCTGGCGCAGGCGGCTCATCGGCACGCGCTTCTCGGGGCGCTCGCCCTCCACGGCCGGGGCCGCGGCGGCGGCCGCCTGGGCGCCACCGGAGGGCTTGCCGGACGGCTTGGCAGATTTCCTGGCAGAACCTTCCTTCACCGCGCGCTGCACGTCCTCCTTGAGGATGCGGCCACCCTTGCCGGTGCCCTCGATGGCATTGACGTCGAGGTCATGCTCGGCAACCAGCTTGCGCGCGGCAGGGGCGAGGATCTTGTCGCCCACCGTCTCGTCGCTCGCGCCGTCGTCGGCGGAGGCCGCAGCCTTGCCTTCGCCGACCTCAGGCCCGGCACCGCCGCCGGCACCTTCGCTGAAGGTCGCCAGCACCTGCTCGGAGGTCACCTGGCTACCCTCTTCGGCCTTGATCTCGGCGAGCGCCCCGTCGGCCGGGGCGACGACCTCCAGCACCACCTTGTCGGTCTCGATCTCGGCCAGCACCTCGTCGCGCTTGACCGCCTCACCGACCTGCTTGTTCCAGCTGGCCACGGTGCCTTCCTGGATCGACTCGGGGAAGGTCGGCGCCTTGACCTCGTGGGTCTTGCCGCTGGCCGCCGGCTTGGCCTCGGCGTCGTCCTGCTTCTCGGCCTTGGCGTCGTCCTTCTTCTCGGCCTTGGCGTCGTTCTTGGCCGCCGGCTTGTCGCCGCCCTCGGCCTTGCCCTCGCCGATCCTGCCCAGCACCTGCTCGGACTCCACGGTGTCGCCCTCTTCCACCAGCACCTCGCTGAGGGTGCCGGCCTCGGGGGCCACGACCTCGAGCACCACCTTGTCGGTCTCGATCTCGACGATCAGCTCGTCACGCTCGACGCTGTCGCCGGGCTTCTTGTGCCAGGCCGCCACGCTGCCCTCGGCGACGGATTCCGGAAAGGTGGGTGCCTTGATATCGGTAGCCATGTCGTATCCCTTGTCTGTTCTCTCTCGTCCCGGTGGGCGCCTCAGAGGTTGAAGGCGTCTTCCACCAGCTGGCGCTGCTGTTCGGTATGCACGGACATGTAGCCCGCCGCGGGTGCCGCGGATGCCGGGCGACCGGCGAACTTGAGCTTGCCGCCCAAGCCGTCACGCAGCATGTCAGCCACGGCCCGCATGTGGTGCTGGCTCGAATACCAGGCGCCCTGGTTGAGCGGCTCCTCCTGGCACCACACCACGTCGGTGACGTTGGTGTAGTCCTTGATGGCCTCCAGCAGTTCCTCCTTGGGGAAGGGGTAGAGCTGCTCGATGCGCAGGATCGCCACGTCGTCGCGGGCGTTCTCCTCGCGCCAGTTGGCCAGGTCATAGTAGACCTTGCCGGCGCAGAGGATGATGCGCTCGACCTTGCCGGCCTCGAGGTTGCCCTGGTCGGGCAGCACCATCTGGAAGCCGCCATGGGCCAGCTCCTCGATGGTCGAGGTCGCTGACTTATGGCGCAGCAGGCTCTTGGGCGACATCACCACCAGCGGCTTGCGCAGCGGGCGGATCACCTGGCGGCGCAGCAGGTGGAAGATCTGCGCCGGGGTGGTCGGCACGCAGACCTGCATGTTGTGCTCGGCACACAGCTGCAGGAAGCGCTCGAGACGCGCCGAGGAGTGCTCCGGCCCCTGCCCCTCGTAGCCGTGGGGCAGCAGCATGGTCAGGCCACACAGCCGCTCCCACTTGGTCTCGCCGGAGGAGATGAACTGGTCGACCACCACCTGGGCGCCGTTGAAGAAGTCGCCGAACTGGGCTTCCCAGACGATCAGGGCGTTGGGCATGGTCGTGGCGTAGCCGTACTCGAAGGCCAGCACCGCCTCTTCCGAGAGGAAGGAGTCGTGGATGGTGAAACGCGGCTGGCCATCGGCCATGTGCTGCAGCGGCACGTAGGCACTGCCGTCCTTCTGGTTGTGCACCACCGCATGGCGGTGGGAGAAGGTGCCGCGACCGACGTCCTGGCCGGTGATGCGCACCGGATGACCCTGGTCGAGCAGCGTGGCGTAGGCCAGGGTCTCTGCGAAGCCCCAGTTGACCGCCAGGCCGCCGGCCTGCATCTTGCGCCGGTCGTCGTAGATCTTGGCCACCTGGCGCTGCACCTCGATCCCGTCGGGAATCTCGCACATCCTGCCGGCGAGGCGCTGCAGACGCTTCATGTCCACGGTGGTGTCGGCATGGCCGGTCCATTCATGGCCCAGGTAGGGGGTCCAGTCGACGAACAGCGACTTGTTGGGCTCCTGCACCAGGGCGTTGGCCACGTGGTTGCCGGCCATCAGGTCGTCGCGGTACTTCTCCATCATCGCCTTGGCGTCGTCGTCGCTGAGCAGCCCCTCACCGACCAGCCGCTCGATGTAGCGGGCCCGCGATGACGGATGTTCCCTGATCTTGCTGTACATCATCGGCTGGGTGCCGGAGGGCTCGTCGGCCTCGTTGTGGCCGCGGCGGCGGTAGCACACCAGGTCGATGACCACGTCGCGATTGAACTGCTGGCGATAGTCCAGCGCCACCTGGGTGGCATGCAGCACGGCGTCGGGGTCGTCGCCGTTGACGTGGAAGATGGGCGCCTGGACCATCTTGGCGATGTCGGTGCAGTACTCGGTGGAGCGCGAGTCCTGGGGATGCGAGGTGGTGAAGCCCACCTGGTTGTTGATGACGATGTGCACCGTGCCGCCGGTCTTGTAGGCACGGGTCTGAGACATCTGAAAGGTCTCCATGACCACGCCCTGGCCGGCGAAGGCCGCATCGCCGTGGACGTTGATCGGCAGCACCTTGTTGCCGACCGGGTCGTCCCGACGGTCCTGTCGGGCCCGCACCGAGCCCACGACCACCGGAGCGACGATCTCAAGGTGGGAGGGGTTGAAGGACAGCGCCAGGTGCACCTCGCCGCCCGGCGTCATGACGTTGGAGCTGAAGCCCTGGTGGTACTTGACGTCACCCGAGCCACGCTCGATGACCTTCTTGCCATCGAACTCGTCGATCAGGTCCGATGGGTTCTTGCCGAGGATGTTGACCAGCAGGTTGAGGCGACCGCGGTGGGCCATGCCGATGACCACTTCCTTGGTGCCGTAGCCGCCGGCACGCTGGATCAGCTCGTCCATCATCGGGATGAAGGCTTCGCCACCCTCGAGGCCGAAGCGCTTGGTGCCTGGGTACTTGGAGGCCAGGTAGCTCTCCAGGCCCTCGGCGGCCGTCAGGCGCTCCAGTACGTGCTTGCGCACCTCGGGGCTGAACCTGGGCGCCGAGCGCACCGACTCGAAGCGCTGCTGCAGCCAGCGCTTCTCCTCGGTGTCGACGATATGCATGACCTCGCAGCCAATGGAGCGGCAGTAGGTCTGCTCAAGCGCGCTGACGATCTCCTTGAGTGGCGCCTTGTCCAGGCCCATGAAGAAGGAGCCGGTCTGGAACTCGGTATCCAGGTCGGCCTTCGAGAGCTGATGGAAGGAGAGGTCGAGATCGGGGACGGGAGTGGGGCTGCGCAGGCCAAGCGGGTCGATGTCGGCCTTCTGGTGCCCGCGGAAGCGATAGGCGTTGATCAGCTGGAGAACCTTGACCTGCTTCTTGTTCTCGCCACTGTCGGCAACGGCCTGGGCAGTACGCCGGTGCTGGCCCAGCTGGTAGAACTGCTCGCGGATCGGCGAGAGCGGGACATCGTGACTGGCCCCGCCCTCGGGTCGCGGCAACTGGTCGAAGTACTGGCGCCATTCGTCGGGAACGGCGGAGGGATCATCGAGGTACTGTTCGTAGAGCGCTTCCACATAGTGGGCATTGCCGCCACTCACGTGGGAGGAGCGCCACATCAACTCCATTATGCCTTGTTGCATCTCTTGGTCACCCTGCACTGATGGGGTGGTATCGGCGCCGACACGACTCGACCGCATCGACATCGGTGGTGCCCTGCCGGAGGAAGGGCATCCTGAATTCCATGGTCAAGAGCCGGTGCCCAGGGCACCGGCTCTATGCATCATGCTCCGCACCGGACTCGGCTGCGACCTCTCGCCGCAGCCCGAGAGCGGTGGACATGATAACAAGCTGGACGCCACGATTTAAGTGGCATTGGCCAGCAGCATCTCGCGGATCTTGCCGATCGCCCGCGTCGGGTTGAGCCCCTTGGGGCAGACCGCAACGCAGTTCATGATCCCGCGGCAGCGGAACACCGAGAACGGGTCCTCGAGCTCGGCCAGGCGGTCGCGGGTGGCCGTGTCACGGGAGTCGGCGAGGAACCGGTAGGACTGCAGCAGACCGGCCGGGCCGACGAACTTGTCCGGGTTCCACCAGAACGACGGGCAGGAGGTCGAGCAGCAGGCACACAGGATGCACTCGTAGAGGCCGTCGAGCTTGTCGCGCTCCTCCGGCGACTGCAGGCGCTCGATGGCCGGCGCCGGCTCGTCGTTCTGCAGGTAGGGCTGGATGCGCTCGTACTGCTGGTAGAACAGCCCCATGTCGACCACCAGGTCACGGATCACCGGCAGGCCCGGCAGCGGGCGCAGGGTCAGCTTGTTGCCCTTGACCACCTCGGAGAGCGGGGTGATGCAGGCCAGGCCGTTCTTGCCGTTCATGTTCATGCCATCGGACCCGCACACGCCCTCGCGGCAGCTGCGGCGATAGGCCAGGCCGTTGTCCTGCTCCTTGGCCAGGTGCAGGACGTCGAGCACCATCAGGTCGCGGCCCTGGGTGTCGACCTGGAACTCCTGCATGTAGGGCGCGGAGTCGGTTTCCGGGTTGTAGCGGTACAGGGATACCTGAAGCTTGGACATCGTGACTCCCCCTTAGTAGGTGCGGACTTTCGGCTCGAACATGTCGACGGTCTTGGGTGCGAAGTTCACATCGCGCTTGCCCAGTCGCTTCTCGGCCGGGAAGTAGAGCGAGTGCTTCAGCCAGTTGACGTCGTCGCGGTCCGGGTAGTCGTAGCGGGAGTGGGCGCCGCGGCTCTCCTTGCGCTCCAGGGCCGCGATGGCGGTGGCCTCGGCCACTTCCATCAGGTTGTCCAGCTCCAGCGCCTCGACGCGCGCGGTGTTGAAGGTGTTGGACTTGTCCGGCAGGTAGGCGTTGGCGATCCGGCCGCGCAGCTCCTCGAGGCGCTTGACGCCCTCGACCATGTTCTTCTCCTCGCGGAATACGCCGAAGGAGGTCTGCATGATGTCCTGCAGCTCGCGCTTGAGCTCGGGCACGGTCTCGCCGCCCTCGGACTCGTTCCAGCGGGTGATGCGCTTCATGGCGGACTCGACGTCGGACGCGGAAGCGTCGAGGTACTCGATGCCCTCGTTGAGCGCGCCCTCGATGAACATGCCGGCCGCACGCCCGAACACCACCAGGTCGAGCAGCGAGTTGCCGCCCAGGCGGTTGGCGCCGTGGACCGACACGCAGGCCGCCTCGCCGCAGGCGAACAGGCCGTTGACGATCTGGTCGTTGCCGTCGGCGTCCTGCATGATCGCCTGGCCGTGCACGTTGGTCGGGATCCCGCCCATCATGTAGTGGCAGGTCGGGACGACCGGGATCGGCTCCTTGGCCGGATCCACGTGGGCGAAGGTCTTGGACAGCTCGACGATGCCGGGCAGGCGCTTGCCGAGGACTTCCTCGCCCAGGTGATCCAGCTTGAGGAAGACGTGGTCGCCCTTCTCGCCGCAGCCGCGGCCCTCGAGGATCTCCATGACCATGGAGCGCGCGACCACGTCGCGGCCCGCCAGGTCCTTGGCGTTGGGGGCATAGCGCTCCATGAAGCGCTCGCCGTCCTTGTTGATCAGGTAGCCACCCTCGCCGCGGCAGCCCTCGGTCACCAGGGTGCCCGCGCCGTAGATGCCGGTGGGGTGGAACTGCCACATCTCCATGTCCTGCATCGGGAAGCCGGCGCGCAGCGCCATGCCGATGCCGTCACCGGTGTTGATCAGGGCATTGGTGGTGGAGGCGAAGATGCGGCCCGCACCGCCGGTGGCCATGACGGTGGCCTTGGACTTCACATGCACCACTTCGCCGGTCTCGATATCCATGGCGATGCAGCCCACCACGTCGCCGTTGGCGTTCTTGACCAGGTCGACGGCGTACCACTCGTTGAGGAAGGTGGTGTTGTTCTTCAGGTTGTTCTGATAGAGCGTGTGCAGCAGGGCGTGGCCGGTACGGTCGGCGGCGGCACAGGTCCGCGCCGCCTGGCCGCCCTTGCCGAAGTCCTTGGACTGGCCGCCGAACGGGCGCTGGTAGATGCGGCCGTTGTCGAAGCGGGAGAACGGCAGGCCCATGTGCTCGAGCTCGAACACCGCCTTGGGGCCCTCGGAGCACATGTACTCGGAGGCGTCCTGGTCGGCGATGTAGTCGCCGCCCTTGACGGTGTCGTACATGTGCCAGCGCCAGTCGTCGTTGGGGTCCGCGGAGGCGATGGCGCAGGTGATGCCGCCCTGGGCGGAGACGGTGTGCGAACGGGTCGGGAAGACCTTGGACAGGACGGCGGTCTTCTTGCCGGACTTGGCCAGTTCCAGGGCGGCCCGCAGGCCGGCACCGCCACCGCCGATGATGATGGCGTCAAAAGACAGGCTACGCATGGTGGACATGAATCAGGCTCCCCACAGAACGGTGATGCCCCAGACCAGGAACACGAAGATGGCCAGGATGATGATGAGCTGGACGGCGACGCGAACGCCGGTCGACTTGAGGTAGTCGGTGGTCACGGTCCACAGGCCGACCCAGGCGTGGGCCGCCAGGGAGATGAAGGCCAGCAGCGAGAAGATGCGCATCCAGGTCGCGGAGAAGAGGCCGCTCCAGGCCGCGTAGTCCAGGCCGGGGCTGAGCAGCAGGAAGCCGACGATGAAGAGAGTGTAGAGCGCCAGGATGACGGCGGAGACGCGCTGGAGCAGCCAGTCGGAGAGACCGCTGCGCCCGAGATTCGTGATGTTGGTTACCATACCCAGACTCCAGCCAGAATGATCAGGACCACGCTCACCACCACGGTGATCTGCGCCTTCTTGACGCCCCCCTCGAGGGTCACGCCGATATCCATGTCCATCAGCAGGTGCTTGATGCCGGCCACGAAGTGGAAGGCCAGGGCCGACAGCAGCCCCCAGGCAATCAGCTTGGCCAGGAAGTTGTGGGCCAGGGCGTCACTCACGGCGGCGAAGCCGGCCGGCGAGGAGAGCGACGTGTCGAGCGCCCAGAAGGCGAAGATCAGGCCGATGAAGAGGATGACGCCGGTGATGCGGTGAGCGATCGACGTCAGGGCGGGAAGGGGGAACTGTATCGTGGACAGATCCAGATTTACGGGTCGTTTGCTATTCACGGCTCTACACACTCTCTTGGCCCGCTGTTCGGTCGTCGGACAAGGCCCGAGCGGGCGGTGGTTTCGGGAAGGGACACGATCGTGGCCGAGTTGGACACGACCACCGGTTCCTGCCAGTCGCGCGCTGAGATTATAGGGACATCGCCCTGTCATGACAAATGGACACAGAGCGTACTCGACCATGGTGGAAGGCCGATTTCTCGGCGCTGGCGGCGTCTAGCCGGGCATCCGGAGACGTTGACCGGGCCCGTGGCGCACCGCCATGGTGCGGAGCACCATTTCCTATACAAAAACCATCCATTTAACATGCTAATGTACAATACTGGCCGCCCAATGGTGGAATTGACAATCGCTGGCACGCTTCTATAGTGGGCGAACCTTTTCGCCGGCACCATCAGCGGAATAACGACTTATCGTCCCACCATGAACTCGAGAGGAGGCCAGCATGGCTGACAGGAAAGCGACATTGACGGTAGACGGTCTGGAAAAGCCGATCGACCTGCCGATCTACTCCGGCACCCTGGGCCCCGACGTCATCGACGTCCGCGGCCTCGGTGCTGAAGGCCTCTTCACCTACGACCCCGGCTTCATGGCGACCTCCTCCTGCCAGTCCGCGATCACCTATATCGACGGCGGCAAGGGGGTGCTGCTGCATCGCGGCTACCCGATCGACCAGCTGGCGAAGGAGTCCAACTTCGTCGAGCTCTGCTACCTGCTGATGTTCGGCGAGCTACCCGACGATGCCCAGTACGCCGACTTCGAGTCGCGGATCAGCAACCACACCATGGTCCATGACCAGATCAACAACTTCTTCAAGGGATTCCGCCGCGACGCCCACCCGATGTCGATCCTGTGCGGCGTGGTCGGAGGTCTGGCCGCCTTCTACCACGACCACCTGGACATCAGCATCCAGGAGGACCGCGAGATCAGCGCCATCCGCCTGATCGCCAAGATGCCGACCATCGCCGCGATGTCCTACAAGTACAACATCGGCCAGCCGTTCAACTACCCGCGCAACGACCTGAACTATGCAGAGAACTTCCTCTACATGATGTTCAGCAATCCCTGCGAGGAGTATCGGATCAACCCGGTCTACGCCAAGGCCATGGACCGCATCTTCATGCTGCATGCGGACCATGAGCAGAACGCCTCCACCTCCACGGTGCGACTGGCAGGCTCCACCGGCGCCAACCCCTTCGCCTGCATCAGCGCCGGCATCGCGGCCCTGTGGGGTCCGGCCCACGGCGGCGCCAACGAGGCGGTGCTGAACATGCTCGACGAGATCGGCGACGACTCCGAGGAGAACATCCAGCGCTTCGTCGACAAGGCCAAGGACAAGGACGACCCGTTCAAGCTGATGGGCTTCGGCCACCGGGTCTATCGCAACTTCGACCCGCGCGCCAAGGTGATGAAGGAGACCTGCGACGAGGTGCTGGCCGAGCTGGGCCTCGCCGACGACCCGCAGCTGAAGATCGCCAAGCGCCTGGAGCAGATCGCCCTGGAGGACGAGTACTTCATCGAGCGCAAGCTCTACCCGAACGTCGACTTCTACTCCGGCATCATCCTCAAGGCCATGGGCATCCCCAAGAACATGTTCACGGTGATCTTCGCCGTGTCCCGCACCATCGGCTGGATCTCCCACTGGAACGAGATGCTCAGCGACAGCTACAAGATCGGTCGTCCGCGCCAGCTCTACACCGGTCACGCCCAGCGCGACTATCCGGCCAAGTAAGCCGTCACGGCGGCGCACCCCCGCCGACACCACCAGGAAGGCCGCCCTCGGGCGGCCTTCCGCGTTGGGGGGCACGGTGGGCCACGGAGGCCGCCCGGCGGCTCCTTAGCGGCTTAGTACCGAAGCACTAGAATCGTCCTCTATTCAGGTTGACTTTATTACGCCAACGCCCTCCCCTCCGGCGCCAACCGTTTTCCACACATTCTGTGGATAAGCCTGTTCAAAACCTCTCGAAAAGGTCGCAGAATCGCCATGAGAAGCGGGGCCGGCTCAGATTGGTCAATTTTTGACCTATCTTAAGCTGCTGAAATTAAAGGAATAAATTGGGAGGCCAGCAACCATGCGGGTTCGCGGCGAGACTGTGCACAGGTCGACCCGAGAGGCGCGGGAAAGTGGACAAGTCAAGGGGATTGTCAAGCCGATATCGCCCCGGATGGCAGGGCCGCAGCGGCGGGCCAAGCGGACGAGACAAATCGCCGGGCGAACGAACTGGCCGGCTGATAATGAAAAAGCATGAGGAAGGTAGAACGGTAGAAGGTGGCGTCCCATAGGGGGTTCGAACCCCTGTTACCGCCGTGAAAGGGCGGTGTCCTGGACCACTAGACGAATGGGACGCAGCATCCTCGATGCAAGATGTTGGTGGAGCCTAGCGGGATCGAACCGCTGACCTCGACACTGCCAGTGTCGCGCTCTCCCAGCTGAGCTAAGGCCCCGTATCTCTTGAGGACGGGGCGTATGTTACTGATAAGCCCCGCCTTCGTCAACAGGATATCAAGCGAGCTCGCGAAATTCCTTCTCGAAGCGCTTGGCCTGCTTCTTGGAGACGCCGCCCAGCACCTCGATGGCGTGGCGCAGGCGCGCCCGGGTCATGTCGGAGCCCAGGATCGCCATGGCATCCATTACCGAGGTGCTCGAACTGGAGCCGGTGATGGCGATGAACACCGGGGCCAGGAAGGCCTTCATCTTCAGCTCGAAGTGGCCGGCCAGCGTCTTGACCTCCTCGAGCAGCGCCGCCTTGTGCCAGGCCGGTACGCCCTCGAAGCGCCACACCAGGAACTGCAGCAGCTTGAGCAGCTCCTCGCGGGAGAGCTTGACCTCGTCGAAGCTCTCCTCCTCGATGGCCGGCAGCCCCGAGAAGAAGTGGCCCGCCAGGGGCACCACCTGGGAGAGCGTCTCCACCCGCGGGCGCACCTGGGGCAGGATCTGGCTGACATACTCCTCGTTGAAGGCCCACTCCATCAGCGCCTTGAGGAAGGCCCTGTCGTCGAGCTCCTCGCGGATGTAGACGCCGTTCAGCCAGGTCAGTTTCTCCAGGTCGAACACCGGGCCGCCCAGCGACACGCGCTGGACATCGAAGTGGCTCATCATCTCGTCGAGGCTGAACTTCTCGCGCTCGTCGGGCATCGACCAGCCCATGCGCCCCAGGTAGTTGATCACCGCCTGGGGCAGGAAGCCCATGCGCCGGTAGTAGTTGATGGAGGTCGGGTTCTTGCGCTTGGAGAGCTTGGACTTGTCGGGATTGCGCAGCAGCGGCATGTGGCAGAGCTGCGGCATCTCCCAGCCCAGGTACTCGTAGAGCAGCTGGTGCTTGGGCGCCGAGTTGATCCACTCCTCGCCGCGCAGCACGTGAGTGATGCCCATCAGGTGGTCGTCCACCACGTTGGCCAGGTGGTAGGTGGGCATGCCGTCCGACTTGAGCAGGATCTGGGCATCCACCTGGGCCCAGTCGACCTCGATCACGCCGCGCAGCATGTCGTCGATCACGCAGCTGCCGGTGGCGGGCACCTTCATGCGCACCACGTAAGGCCAGCCCTCCTTCTCGCGACGCGCCTGCTCCTCGGCGGGCAGGGCGAGGTCGGAAGGCTTGAGGGCCAGGTGCATGCCGGCGGCCTTGCGCGCCTCGCGCAGCTCGTCGAGCTCCTCGCTGGTGCGGTAGCACCTGAAGGCATGCCCGGCCTCGACCAGCTGGCGGGCGTATTCCCCGTAGATGTCGCCGCGCTCGCTCTGGCGATAGGGGCCATGGGGGCCACCCACGTCGGGGCCCTCGTCCCACTCCAGCCCCAGCCAGCGCAGCGAATCGAGGATCATCTGCTCGGACTCGGGGGTCGAGCGCACCCGGTCGGTGTCCTCGATGCGCAGGATGAACTGGCCGCCGTGCTGGCGGGCGAAGCAGAGGTTGAACAGGGCGATATAGGCGGTGCCCACATGGGGGTCGCCGGTGGGTGACGGCGCGATACGAGTACGTACGGTCATGTCGTCCTTGGTCCTGTCGATGGTGTGGGGCTTGCCCTGCCGGGCGGGCGAATGCCCCGCATTATACGCACCTGGCCGGCGCCGGGCAGCCGTGGCCGGGAATCATTCCCCCGCCGCGTGGTCCATGCTTGAGCCCGAAATCCCGACGCAAGGATCCCCATGCTCTCGCGACTCCCTGATGGCTTCACGGCCCTGGTCACCGGCGCCTCCGGCGGCATCGGCCGCGCCGTGGTCGATACCCTGCTGGAAAGCGACCGCCCCGGCAGGGTGGTCGGCGTCAGTCGCGCCGGTCACTCGCACCCCGACCCGCGCTTCGAATCCCTCGCCCTGGACGTCAGCGAGCCGGAGGGCCTCGCGGCCCTGGCGCAGGCCCTGGATGCCACCCCGCTGCACCTGGTGTTCAATGCCATCGGCATGCTGCACGACGAGCGGTTCGGTATCGGCCCCGAGAAGAAGCTCGACGACCTGGACGCCGAGGCCATGAGCCGGCTCTACCATGTCAATGCGGTCACCCCGGCACTGCTGCTCAAGGCCCTGCAGCCCGGCCTCAAGGGTCGCCATCCGGCGCTGGTCGCGAGCCTCTCGGCCCGGGTCGGCTCCATCGGCGACAACCGGCTGGGCGGCTGGTACGCCTACCGGGCCAGCAAGGCCGCCCACAACATGCTGATGAAGACCGCGGCCGTGGAGCTGCGCCGCCTCAACCCCCGGATCTGCGTCGCCTGCCTGCACCCCGGCACCACCGATACCGCGCTGTCGAAACCCTTCCAGGCGCGGGTCCCGGCGAACAAGCTGTTCACGGCAGGGTTCGTGGCCGAGCGGCTGCTGGCGGTACTGGACGATTGCGACCCCGAGCAGAGCGGGGCCTTCCTCGACTGGGCCGGCGATCCCGTGGCGTGGTGACCCCGCATGACGCATGCCGGCCCGGCCGGGATTAGGGCAGAATTAACGTTGATGCGTGTTCTTGCACGCCAGGAATCGATCGCAGAAGATCGCCCAACCCATTTCCCCACAGGACGCTGCAATGGATACACTCGGTCCTCGGATCAAGGAACTTCGGCTGGAGGCCAAGCTCAACAAGGCGGCCCTGGCACGCCGGGTCGGGGTGTCCGATGTGACCATTTCCTACTGGGAATCCGGTGCCATCCGGCAGATCGGCCACGAGCGGCTGGTAGCCCTGGCCCAGGCCCTGAACTGCCCGCTGTCGCGGCTGCTCGAGGAAACGGGCACCCAGGCCGCACCGCTCTACCTGCGCAACCGCCCGCCCCTGCCCTGGCAGGACGGCCGCCAGAAGGGCATCGACCTGCCTATCGAGATGGTGCCCGGCCAGCGCTGGGACGGCGACTGCCACCTGGTCACCCCCGCCCCGGGGGAGCGCTTCGACTTCCTCGCCGCCGGGGACCTGGTCGCCATCGCCCCCAGCGACATCTTCCGCCAGCCCGGGCTCTACCTCATCGACGACGACGGCACCCTGGCCATCCGCCGGGTCGAGCAGGGCCCCACCGGGGAGTTGCTGTTCCATCGCGAGAGCAGCGACGAGGCCATGCCCTGGACCCCGGCCTGCCGCCTGATCGGCAAGCTGGTGGCCCACTGGCGCGTCCAGCCGCTCTGAGGGGTCATTCCACTTCCTGCACCTCGACGTGATCGAGGGTACGGCGCGTCTCGCTGCCCACCAGGAAGCGCTGGCTGTAGCTGGCTACCTGTCCCAGGCCATGGCGTGACTGCTGGACCAGGGGGCCGCTGAGGTGCTCGTTCTCCTCGCCGAGGCGGTCACGCACCGCGCGCGGCTGCACACTGCCCTCCTGAACGTCGACGGTGACGCGATAGCCGCCATCGGGTAGCCCGCTGCCGGGACCGAAGGGGCCGGCCACGAAGCCGCCCTCCTCTACCGACACGCGCTCGCGCCAGCGCACCCCGCTGAGTTCGCGCTCCACGATGACCTGCAGGCGAGTCGCCTCGGGCAGGTTGGTCTCCCCCTCCACCGTCAGGCGCCGGTCGCTGCCCAGGCGGGAGGAGAGGTCGATCATCACCGGCTGGTCGAAGGGAGGCACCTCGGGGGCCTCGGGCGTCGCCTCCGGCGGCGACTCGCGGGTCTCGGCGGCGGTGGTCGTCTCCTCGGGCTCGGACGCCGTCTCCTCCTCGCCACCGCTGCAGCCGGCCAGCCACACCAGCAGCAGGCTGGCCCCCATTGCTCGATACCACGCCGTCATGCACGCCTCCCGCCACGTCGATGAGAGGCCAGACTACCATCATTCCCGGCCACGGCGCCTGCGCTCAGCGCAGCTCGGCACAGTCGCGACAGAGCGTGGTGTAGGGCAAGGCCGCCAACCGGCGAGCGTCGATAGGCTCGCCACACTGCTCGCAACGATCGCCCTCGCCGTCGCCGATACGCTTGAGCGCATGCATCACCTGGCGAAGCTCGTCCTCGGCCTCCTGCTGCAGGGCCTCGATCACGTCATCGTTCTGCAGCTCGATGGACTGGTCCTCCATGTCCTTGTCCAGCGGACCGCCCCGCTGCTCCTTGTGGGCCTTGTAGCGGTCGAACCGGTCGACCAGCTCGTCGCGCAGCGCTTCCAGTTCCTGCTTCCGATCCGCCATGACGTCGCCTCCTGTGATGGCCGGCAGTGCCGAGGGGGCACCACCCTGCTTCCTTCTAGATAGCACATCGCGCCCTGCCCCACGGTGATGGAGGTCACGCCATCGCTCCCATGCCGCGGCGAGCCCGCAATGCGCGCCAGGGCATTCCCGATGCGCTGGACCTGGGCTCAGGCCATGCCCAGGGCATCATAGCCCTCCTGGGTCAGGGAGATGCGCTCGGGCTCGTCGCTGCCCCGGGTGCGGTCGACGGTGAGCAGCCCCCTGGCCTCCAGGGTGTCGATGTCCTCCAGCACCTCCTCCAGCAGGCTGTCCTCGCCCGGGTGGCCAAAGGGCGAGGACAGCGCCCCGCCGTGCTGGAGCACGCGGGCCAGCAGCTCCATCTGGTGTTCGGTGAGATCGCCGCTCATGGTCTGCTTCTCCTGTTGGGGATGGATATCGGTCAGTATGGACGAGGAACGCCAGTCGGCCTTCCCCTCCTGCCATGTCGGGATGAAGGCGACGCCACACAAGGCATTGACGCCAGCCTCCAACCGTGACACTGTGTGCGCAGTTGGTAAGCAAGATGCATATTGTCAGTAGTAGTCGAATCCTTTCGGTTGTCTGGTTATATCCCCTTGTTTGACCCACTAGCACTCGGGGCAATACCCGGTAATTCGTAAAGAGCGCATAGCGCGAAAGGAGACACAACATGTCTACTGGCACAGTCAAGTGGTTCAACGACGCAAAAGGCTTCGGCTTCATCACCCCGACCGACGGTGGCGATGACCTCTTCGCCCACTTCTCCGAAATCAAGGCAGACGGCTTCAAGTCCCTCCAGGACGGCCAGCAGGTCTCCTTCGATGTGGTTCAGGGCAAGAAAGGCCTGCAGGCTTCGAACATCGAAGTCATCTGATCGCCGATCAGACAGACCTATCGCGTCGCAAGACGCCGAGCACCAAGGCCCGCCGATGCGGGCCTTGGTGTTTCTGCGTGTCTAGTTTTCCCGCATCGGCGACGAAGAGCGACGCCCTCTTCTCACTCAGGGGCAGGTTCCAGCAGCTCGGCACCCTCATTCGCCGGCCGGCTCACCCGCGTGCTCACCGGCCAGTGGGTGAGCCTCCCGGCGGGCAGGTGATGCACCCGCTGGCGCAGCGTCTCGCGCTCGGTCAGCTGCGGATCGAGCCAGGGCGCGAGGCTCTGCTCGTCCAGGGCCAGCGGCATGCGCTCGTGGATCTCGCGTGCCACGCCCCGGGCCGGCTCGGTCAGGATCGCGCAGCCCGGCCTGCCGTCAGGCCGCTCGCTCCAGATGCCTGCCAGCCAGAGCGGCTCGCGATCCTCGCGACACAGGAAGTACGGCTGCTTCTTGCCGCCCAGCGGCCGCCACTCGTACCAGCCATCCGCCGGCACCAGGCAGCGATAATGGGCGAAGGCCCCCTTGAAATAGCGTGACGTGGCCACCTTCTCGACGGTGGCGTTGATCGGCTCGGGTGCCGCCTTCTTCGCCCAGTGCGGCCGATAGCCCCACCACGCCTCGTCCATCACCAGGGGCGCCTCATCGCCACGATGTCGCACCACGGTGATCCAGGTCCCCGGCGCCACGTTGTATCGCGGCGTCACCTCCCCGCCCTGCTCCAGCGGCAGGAGCAGGGCCCGGGAGAGCCTGGGGTAGGAGCTATAGAGCGCGAAACGTCCGCACATGCCTCACCACGCCAGCGACAACTGCCACTGTAGATCTGGATCTTCCCGGGAAATACCGGGGCTTTGCGACGGCAGTGCCTGCCGGCCTCCGAGTTGGCCAGAAATTGACCCGTACTGGTAGAATAGCCGCCTTCCCGACCCACACCCCCGTGATGCCGATGCCCCAGCTCGACCGTACCTTCTCCGTGGCCCCCATGATGGACTGGACGACCCGCGACTACCGCGCGTTCGCCCGGACCCTGACCCGGCGCGCCCTGCTCTATACCGAGATGGTGACTACCGGCGCTATCCTGCACGGCAGTCCGCGCAGCCGATTCCTGGGCCATGACGACGTCGAGCATCCGCTCGCCCTGCAGCTGGGCGGCAGCGACGCCGGTGAACTCGCCGAGTGCGCGGCCATCGCCGAGGCGTGGGGCTATGACGAGGTCAACCTCAACGTCGGCTGCCCCAGCGACCGGGTGCAGAACAACCTGATCGGCGCCTGCCTGATGGGCCACCCGGAGAAGGTGGCCACCGCCGTGCGCGCCATGCGCGAGGCGGTGTCGATCCCGGTGACGGTCAAGTGCCGCATCGGCATCGACGACCAGGACGAGGACGCCGACCTCGAGCGCTTCATCGCCACCGTGGCGCAGGCCGGCTGCGACACCTTCATCGTGCACGCGCGCAAGGCGTGGCTCGAGGGGCTCTCCCCCAGGGAGAACCGCGATATCCCGCCGCTCAACTACGGTCGCGTCCATCGGCTCAAGGCGAGCCATCCCGAGCTGCATATCGGCCTCAACGGCGGCCTGAAGACCCTCGATGCCTGCCGGGAACAGCTCGATCTCGTGGACAGCGTGATGGTCGGCCGCGAGGCCTACCAGAACCCCTGGCTGCTGGCCGGCGTCGACGAGGCCCTCTACGGCGTGACGGGCCCGGCCGGGAGCCGCCACGCGGCGGCCCGCGCGCTGCGCCCCTATATCGCCCGCCGCCTCGATGAGGGCGCCAAGCTCAATCACGTCACCCGCCACCTGCTGGGGCTCTTCCAGGGCCAGCCGGGGGGGCGCAAGTTCCGCCGCCACCTCTCCGAGCACGCCCACCGCGAGGGCGCGAGCCTGACGGTCTTCGATGACGCCCTGGGCCTGGTCCCCGCGCGCGAGGCCGCCGCCGTGGCCTGAGGCCGAAGGATATCGAAACGCACACGGCGCCGAGAAATCGGCGCCGTGTGCGTTTCGGGCACGGCTCAGTAGAGCGCGTCGGGGGGCGGCTCCAGGCTGGAGTGGAAGTCCTCGATGGCACTCTCGGCCTCCTCGATGGCGTCGAAGCGGGCGATATGGAAGAGCGCCTCGCCCTCGTTGGCCAGCGGCAGCCGGCTCATGCCGATCACGATGCCATCGGCCACCGAGCGTACCTCGCCCTCGGCGTTGCCGAAGGGGTCCGCCACGCGCCCCAGCAGCTCGCCCCGGGCCACCCGGGCCCCGAGCCGCACCTGGGGGCGCAGGATGCCGTCGATGGGCGCCCGCGCCCAGCTCGAGCCGTTGGCCACCTCCGCGGCCGGCACCGGGCGACGGCGATGCTCCCCGGTCAGCATGCCCAGCCGGCGCATCACCCGCAGCACGCCCCGCACCCCGGGAGTGATCGCCCACTGGTCGAAGCGCAGCGCCTCGCCGGCCTCATAGGTCAGTACCGGGATGCCGCGGTTCTGCGCGTAGTGGCGCAGGCTGCCCTCGCGCAGCTCGGCGTTGAGGATCACCGGCGCCCCGAAGGCGTTGGCCATGCGCTCGGTCTCGCCCCCGGGCGTCAGCTGGGCGCGGATCTGCGGCAGGTTGGTGCGATGGATGGCGCCGGTGTGCAGGTCGATGATGTGGGTGGCGTGGTCGACGATCTGCTCGCGGAACAGCGCCGCCACTCGCCCGCCCAGCGAGCCCGACTCACTGCCCGGGAAGCAACGGTTGAGGTCGCGGCGGTCCGGCAGGTAGCGGCTGTGCTGCACGAAGCCGAAGACGTTGACGATGGGCACGGCGATCAGGGTGCCGCGCAGCCCCTGGAGCTGCTTCGAGCGCAGCAGGCGGCGCACGATCTCCACGCCGTTGATCTCGTCGCCGTGGATCCCGCCACAGACCAGCAGCACCGGCCCGGACTGGCGACCGTGCACCACCTCCACGGGAATGTAGAGCGGGGCATGGGTATAGAGGCGCGCCACCGGCACGTCGATCTGGGTCCGTGAGCCCGCCGCCACGCGGGTACCGGCGAGTTCGAAGGGGGCACGGGCCATGGGCGCTCCTTGCGTCATGAAACGGTGTTTTTCATGGCTTCCTTATACGCCTCTGCCGCATCGATGACGAGCCCGACCGGCGTGATGGGCATGCCGCTATCCATACAATGGTGTATGTAAATGACGAGGCGACTCGGGTAGAATAGGACCATCACCAGAACGCTGGAGAGCCTGCTTACATGGCCAGACGCACCAAGGCCGAGGCCGCCGCTACCCGGGAAGCCCTGCTGGACGCCGCCGAGGAGGTCTTCCTCGAGAAGGGCGTGGCACGCACCTCCCTGGAACAGATCGCCCGTCATGCCGACATGACCCGCGGCGCCATCTACTGGCACTTCCGCAACAAGGCCGACCTCTTCCAGGCCATGCTGCAGCGCGTGCGCATGCCCTTCCAGGAACTGGTGGAGGAGATCGGCGACCCCAGCGTCACCGAGCGTCCCCTCGAGGCGATCCGCCTGGCCTGCCTCAAGGGCTTCGAGCGCCTCGAGCAGCCCCGCTACCGGCGCGTGCATGCCATCCTCATCCATCACTGCGAGGTCTTCGGCGATATCGACCCGCTGGCCATGCAGAACGAGATGGCCGAGGAGGCGTGCGGCGCGCTGATCGACTACTGCGGCTGTGCGGCGCGCCTGGGCCACCTGCGCCCGGGGCTCGACCCCGGGGTGGCCGGCGAGCTGCTGCAGGCGATGCTCGGCGGGCTCTTCCACGACTGGCTGCGCAACCACGAGCGGTTCTCGATCCTCGAGCGCGGCACCCTGCTGCTGGACACCCAGCTGGAACTGATGCGCGCCCCGGCGTCAGGATGAGGCCGCGGCACCACCCCGCCCCTGGCCGCCGCGTCCCTGGCGCAGGCGCAGCCGGCTGAGGTGGGCCCGAGCCTCGCGATACTCGACCTCCGGCACGCTGCGGTAGGCGTCCTCCCCGGCGACATACTTGACCAGCACCCGACGCTCGCCGACCTGCGGCAGGTTGCCGGGCTTGCCGTGCAGGCGCACCGGCCATGCCGGGTCGTCGACCAGCACCGCCGCGGCCCGGCCTTCGGCATCCGCTTCATCCCTCACCTCCACCTTCTCGCCGAGCAGGCAGCGCCGTTGCTGCGGGGCATGGCGATGGAACCAGCGATGCAGGCCATGGCACAGCCCTGCGGCCAGCGGCGAGGCGAGCGCGAAGGCCCCCCACAGCACCGCCACCCCGACCGGGATACGGAACAGCCCCAGCGGCAGCCAGCGCAGCACGGCAAGCTCCACCCCCAGGGTGATCGCCCCCGCCAGCACCAGCAGCACCGTCAGCGCGAAGGAGGCCGGCACCCCGGCAAAACCCAGCGCCACCAGGGTGCTGGCCAGGTGGTCGCCCTTGAGGCTGTCGTGCTCGAAGCACTCCACCGGCGCCAGGCGCAGCGCCACCAGCAGCCAGTAGAGGGCGGCGAGGGCCAGCAGCGCGCTGAACACCACCACCGGGAAGCTCAGGGCAATCTGGCGTACGGTTTCCATGGGGCACCTCCCGGCAATACTTAGCCAACGAATGAGTCTCTTGCCTCAGCGTAGACCATCGGGGCAAGGGATTGGACAGCATATCCCTGATGGGGGTCATGG
Source organism: Halomonas sp. CKK8 (assembly GCF_029625235.1). Taxonomy (NCBI): domain Bacteria; kingdom Pseudomonadati; phylum Pseudomonadota; class Gammaproteobacteria; order Oceanospirillales; family Halomonadaceae; genus Halomonas; species Halomonas sp. CKK8. The sequence continues at coordinate 2,707,770 of NZ_CP121193.1, forward strand.
ACCGCCCGCAAGCGCCCCGACCGGCCCTTGATAAGGAAAGGGGCGCCCCGGTGGGGGCGCCCCTTCTGTGGCGTACCGGTCATGGGGCCAGCGCCAGGCGCTGGCCCCGGGCCTCAGGGCTGGCTGGCGCCTGCCGACCGGCGATGCTCGGCGCCACCTCCCAGCACCCTGCGCCGCAGCCAGTCGGAGACCGCCGCGATCATGGCGTAGAAGCTCGGCACGAAGAAGCTGCCCAGCACCGCCACCGTGGCCATGCCCACCGCCACCGTGGTGCCGATATGGTGGCTGCTGGTGTCGCTCGCCCCGGTGGCCAGCGCCAGCGGCAGGGTGCCGAAGATGAATGCCAGCGAGGTCATCACGATGGGCCTGAAGCGCAGCCGGGCCGCGGTGATGGCCGCCTCGCGGATCGTCTTGCCCTGCTCCTTGCGCTGCAGCTCAGCGAACTCGACGATCAGGATGGCGTTCTTGGCCGCCAGCCCCACGACTACCAGCATGCCGATCTCCACGTAGACGCTGGTGTCGAGCCCACGCAGCACGATGCCGCCGATGCCGCCGAGGAAGGCGAACGGGGTCGCGGTGAGTACCGCCAGCGGCAGCGACCAGCTCTCGTACTGGGCCGCCAGGATCAGGAACACCATCAGCAGGCCGAAGACGATGGCCAGGGTGGCGGTGCTGCCCATCTGGGTCTCCTGGTAGGCGGTGCCGGTCCAGCCCATGCCCCAGTCGTCGCCCAGGGTCTCCTGGACGATCTCCTCCATGGCCGCCACCGCCTGGCCGGAACTGTAGCCCGGTGCCGGGCCGCCCTGGAACTGGGCGCCCAGGTAGACCCCGAAGCGCGACACCACCGCCGGCTTGGCCTGGCGCTCGAGGGTCACGAACTCGGAGAGCGGGATCCGCTCGCCGTTGCCGCCACGCACGTAGACGTTGTTGATGTCGTCCGGGGTCCGGCGGAACTCGTCCTCGTTCTGCAGGTAGACCTGGAAGTTGCGGTTCTGGTAGCTGAAGTAGTTGACGAAGCCGTTGCCGAAGGTGTTCGACAGGGTGGCGTTGAGGTCCTGCAGCGCCACGCCGTAGCTGAGCGCCTTCTGCTGGTCGATCTCGGCCCGGTAGCCCGGCACGTTGACGTTGAAGGTGGTGAACACCCGCTGCAGGGCCGGGTGCTCGCCCGCCGCCTGCATCACCTGCACCGAGGCCTGGAAGAGCTCCTGGGGGGAGGCACCCTCGAAGGACTGCAGGTAGCCGGTGAAGCCGCCGGTGGTGGAGAGCCCCATGATCGGCGGCATGTTGAAGGCCATGGCCGAGCCGCCAGGCACCTGGGCGCCCAGTTGCATCACCTGCCCCACCAGCCCCTCGGCGGTGAGCTCGCGCTCCGCCCAGGGCGCCATGTTGATGAACATGACGCCCCGCGCGGTGTTCACCGCGCTGGAGAGGATGTCGTAGCCGGCGACCGCCGCCACGTAGCTGACCCCCGGGATCTCCTCGATACGCGAGCTCAGCTCGCCCATGTAGTCCTGGGTGCGCGCCAGGGAGGCGGAGTCCGGCAGCTGCACGCTGGCCAGCACGATGCCCTGGTCGGTCTCCGGCACCAGGGTCGAGGGCGTGGTCTGGTAGAGCCACCAGGAGCCGCCGATCACCAGGGCGGTGAGCAGCAGCGCCAGGCCCCAGAAGCGCACCAGCACCTTGACCACCCACATGTAGACGGCGGTGATGGCGGCGAAGAGCCGATCGAAGAGGCGCAGCGGGGTATGGATCGCCCGCGCCAGCTTCGACTCGCCCATCGGCGCCTTGTGCTTGATGAAGATCGCCGACAGGGCCGGGGTGAAGGTCAGCGCCATCAGCGCCGAGAAGGCCACCGAGATCGCCACGGTCAGCGCGAACTGCTGGTAGATCTGGCCGGTGAAGCCGCCCAGGAAGGCCACCGGCACGAACACCGCGGCCATGATCAGCGAGGTGGCGATGACCGGGCCGCCCACCTCCTTCATGGCGCGGATGGTGGCCTGGGTGACGGTGATCTCCTCGTCCTCGCTGAGCACCCGCTCGACGTTCTCCACCACCAGGATGGCGTCATCCACCACGATGCCGATCGAGAGCACCAGGGCGAACAGCGTCAGCAGGTTGATGGAGAAGCCGAACATGTAGAAACCGGCAAAGGTGGCCAGCACCGAGACCGGCACCACCGACATGGCGATCACCGTGAAGCGCCAGTTCTGCAGGAAGATGAACAGGATCACGCCGACGATCAGGAAGGCCTCGATGAACACCTTGGTCACGGTGCTGACGGAGGCATCGATGAACAGGGTGGTGTCGTAGGGCACCACCTGCTCGAGGCCGGGCGGGAAACGCCCCTCCAGCTCGGCCATGGTCGCCTTGACCGCCTCGGCCGTCTCCAGGGCGTTGGCCCCCGGCTGCTGGTTGATGATGATTGGCGACATGGCGGCGCCGTTCAGACGGGCATCCACGCCGTAGAAGGAGGCACCCAGCTCGATGCGCGCCACGTCCTGCAAGCGCAGCGAGGAGCCATCCGGGTTGGTGCGCAGGAAGATCTCTCGGAAGTCGTCGACGTCGCTGAGCCGCCCGCCCGCGGTGATGGTGTAGCTGAAGGCCCGCGGCTCGCTCTGAGGCGTGGCCGCCAGGTTGCCCGCCGGCACCTCGGTGTTCTGGGCACGGATGGCCGCGGCCACCTCGGTGGGGGTCAGGTCGTACTGGGCCAGCTTGTCCGGGTCCATCCAGATGCGCATGGCGAACTCGCCGCCACCCAGCACCTCGGCATTGCCGACGCCGGGGACCTGGCGCAGCTCGTCGAGGATGTTGAGGGTGGCGTAGTTCTGCATGTAGGTGCGGTCGTAGTCACCCTCCGGCGAGATCAGCGCCACCAGCATCAGGATCGAGCTGGATTGCAGCTCCACGGTGACGCCCTGGGCCTGCACCGCCTCGGGCAGCTGCGACAGCGCCCCCTGCACGCGGTTATTGACGTTGATGGTGTTGATGTCGCCGTCGGTGCCGATGTTGAAGGCCACGTTTAGGCTCATGGTGCCGTTGTCGGCGCTGGTCGAGGTCATGTAGAGCATGTCCTCGACGCCGTTGATCGCCTCGGCCAGGGGGGCCGCCACCGTCTGGGCCACCGTCTCGGCATCGGCGCCGGGGAACTGGGCGCGAACCGAGACCGTGGGCGGCACCACGCTGGGATACTGCTCGACCGGCAGGACCCGCATGCTCATCACCCCGATGAGCGTCAGGATGATCGCCAGCACCGTGGCGAAGATCGGCCGCTTGATGAAGAAGTTGGAGAAGCTCATGAGGCGTCGTCCTCGCCCGCCTCGCCTTCCTGCTCACCGGCAGGCGGCGTGCCGGCCTCCTGCGGCATCTCCTCGTCGGCTTCCTGCTCGGCCTGCTCGACGATCTCGCCGGCCTCGCCATCGAAGGGCTGGGGGTCGATGGCCGTCCCCGGCTCGATGCCGGAGGGGTCGCCGACCACCACCCGCTCGCCGACCTCCAGGCCGCCGCGGATGATCTGCCAGGGACCCGCCACTTCGCCCAGCTCCACGGTGCGGGCCCGGGCCACGCTCTCCTCGTCGAGCACGAACACCTGGGGACCCATCAGGCCCTGGCCGATGGCAATCTCGGGCACCGCCAGAACGTCGAAACGTTTCAGCCCCTCGAGGCTCACACGGGCAAACTGACCGGGCAGCACCTGTGCCCCCGGATTGGGAAAGGTCGCACTGGCCTGCACCGTGCTGGTATCCCGGTCGACGCGCGAGCCCAGGAAATCCAGGCGCCCTTCCAGATCGGCATCTTCGCTGCCGGATACCCCGGGGGTCTGAAGGCGCGTGATGATCGACGTGATCTGCTGGTCATCCAGCTGGCGGCGAAGCGCGAAGGCATCCTGCTGGGGCAGCTGGAAGCGCACCTCCAGGGGATCCAGCGGGGTGATGGTGGCGAGTTCGGTGCCGCTGCTCACCAGGTTGCCGATGTTGACCTGGCTGAGGCTGATCATTCCGGACACGGGCGCGGTGACCTCCGCATAGCCCAGATCGATCCGCGCGCTGGCGAGTGCCGCCTCTGCCTGGGCGACACCGGCCTGGGCGACGCCCAGCTCGGCCCGCGCCTGGTCATACTGCTGGCGGCTCACCGAGTTCTGGCTCAGCAGCCGCTCGAAGCGGTCGGCATCGCGCTGGGCCCGGGCGAGCTCTGCGCGGGCACTCTGCAGGTCGGCCTCGCGCTGGTTGACCGCGGCCTGGTAGACGTCCGGCTCGATGCTGTAGAGCGTCTGTCCCTGCTCCACCAGCTGACCGGGCTCGAAGTGACGCTGCTCGAGGAAGCCAGTGACGCGGGCCACCAGGGTGACCTCGTTGTCGCTGCGCAGCAGCGACGGGTAGGACTTCTCCAGGGGAATGTCCTGACGGGCGATGGCCGTCACTTCCACCGGGTGCGGCGGCCGCTCCTGGTTGCCGGCGGCCTGCTGGGGGGCGTCGTCCTGGCCACAGGCGGCCAGCAACAGGCCCGCGGCCAGGACGAGCAGGGTCGTCCGGCCGTGTCGGAAGAGCTTTTTCATGGTGTCGGTCGTTCCCGTTGGCGTCGTCAGAGATGGACGAATCTTACATTCATGCTTGTATGGATGTAAATGTTAGCCCGCTACCCATCACTCCCGGGGACGTGGCGGCTCACCGATCTGCATGGCCGCATCGGTCGGATCGCGCTCTTCGGGCAGGGTGAAGGAGACGCTGCCGCCGTCCAGCCAGGCGTTGACCTCCTCCACCGCCGGCACGTCCAGGGTGCCCGACTGCTGGCGCAGGCTGAGCAGGTTGATCACGTAGTCGTAGCGGGCACTGGCATGGTCGGCGACGGCGTTGTAGAGGTTCTGCTCGGCATTGAGCACATCGACGATGTTGCGGGTGCCCACCTCGTAGCCGGCTCGGGTGGCGTCCAGGGCGCTCTGGTTGGAGACGATGGCCTGGGCGCGGGCCTCAACGGTGGAAACGTCGTTGCTGAGCTGGGTGAACCGAGAGCGTACCTGCTGCACGGTATCTCGGCGCTGGGCCTCGAAGTCGTACTGGCTGGCCTCCAGCCGGTAGGTGTTCTGGCGGATGCTCGCCTGGGTCCGGCCGCCGGTAAAGAGCGGCAGGGTGGCGCGCAGGCCGACCTGGCTGGCGGAGTTGTGGCCCTCCACGCCGTCGCGATCGTCATCGGCATAGTTGTAGTTGGCGAAGGCGTTGACCGTCGGCAGGCGCTGGGCGCGGGCGATCTCGACGCTCGAGCGCGAGACCTCGACGCCGGCCTCGCTGGCCAGCACCAGGGGGTTGTTCTCCATGGCCAGCTCGACCCAGTGGCCACGGTCGTCCGGAGTGGGCGGCTGGATGGGCACCTCTTCCCCCAGCGCATCGATGCTGGAATAGCGCTGGCCGGTCAGGCGCTCCAGGACCTCGAAACGCACCTGCAGGTCGCTCTCGGCGGCAATGCGCACCGCCCGGGCCTGGTCGAAGGCCGCCTTGGCCTCCTCCACCTCGGTGATGGCAATCAGCCCCACCTCGAACTGCTCGCGGGCCTGTTCCAGCTGGCGGCCGATGGCCCGCTCCTGGGCGCGCCGCGCTTCCAGCACCTCGTAGGCCCGCAGGATCTCGAAGTAGGCCGCGGAGACGTCGATCAGCACCTGCTGCTCGGTGGCAGCCAGCTGGTAGGTCTGCTGGTCGATCTGGCGCTCGGCCTGCTCGACCTCGCGCGAGTTGCGGGCATCGAACAGTGCCTGGGTGGCCTCCAGCGTCAGGCCGGCGCTGTTGTAGTTGTCGTCACCGCCGCCCGTGCCTCCTGTCGGAAAACCGCCTGTCTGTGTCTGGGATTCATACTGACGGTTATGAGATACGTTCGCCGAGGTATTGACCTGGGGCAGCAGGTCAGCACGCTCCACGTCCCGCCCAGCCTCGACGCTGCCGGTCTGTGACCGGGCGGAGGCCAGCTCGGCATTGTTCTCCAGCGCGTCCCGGGTGATGGTCAACAGGTCGGCCGCCTGCAGGGGCGCGGCGAAGGCCGATGCGATCAGTGCCGGCAGCAGGGCACGACGAAGGGTGCGGTGACGGGTCATCGGGTCATCCTCGGTTTCTGGTCAGACAGTTTTACATACATTGTCGCATGTTTCGGTGATGAATCCACTGCCGTGCCGGCGGCAAATGTGGATCCTTGCCGAAAGTTCAGAGAAATTCCGCTATGCTGCCATGCAGCATAGCCCACTGAGGGAGAACGCCCATGGACGCTCTGGAACTCGTCAGGGTGAGGGAGCTGGAGGTCGCCGTGCGCATCTGGCACCCCGAAGCACCGCGCACCGTCATCGCCTGGCACGGCCTGGCCCGCCACGGCGGGGACTTCGAGGACTTCGCCCGCGTGCTGGGCCCCGGCTGGCGGGTCCTGGCCCCGGACACGCCAGGACGCGGCCTGTCGAGCTGGTCGCTCTACCCCGCCCACGACTACCTCTACGCCCACTACATGAAGGTAGCAGTGGCGGTGCTCGACCACTTCGAGCTCGCGCAGGTGCCCTGGGTGGGCACCTCCATGGGCGGACTGATCGGCATGCTGATGGCCGCCGAGCCCGAGACGGCATCGCGCATCGAGCGGCTGGTGCTCAACGACGTGGGCCCGGAACTCGACCCCGAGGGCCTGGCGAGCCTGGCCAGCTACTTCGGGGCGCCCCACCGCTTCTGCCGCTTCGGCGAGCTCGAGGCCGAGCTCAGGCGTCACTACACGGGCTTCGGCATTGAGGGCGACGATGCCTGGCGACGCCTCGCCCTGGGCAGCGCCCGGCGCCTGCCGGACGGCAGCTGGACCTACCACTACGATCCGCGCATCGGCGAGCAATTCGTCCACGATACCCCCCGCGACACCTGGGCCGACTGGGCGGCGATCCGCTGCCCGCTGATGGTCGTACGTGGCGTGGACTCGCCGCTGCTCAAGGCCGAGAGCGTGACCCGCATGGCCGAGGCGCAGCCCGGCCTGGTCAGCCTCGAGGTGCCTGGCTGCGGCCATGCGCCGATGCTCGACCGGAGAAGCCAGGTCCGCCCCATCGCCGACTTCCTCGACCGGCCACGCCGGCGCGTGTTGCCGGGCGCCGTCGGCGGCGCCCTGGCCTGGTGGCAGCGGGGGCTGCGCTGGCTGAAGGGGGCCGGCGCAGGTTGAGCTAATGTAAAGGCACGCGGGCTGATACCATCGGCCACCATGACGCACCCGAGACGCCATTGCCCATGACCGAGCCGGGCCACATCGACCAGCAGGACGGCCGCCTGGCCATCGCCGGGGACTGGACCCTGGCGCACTACGCGACCCTGAAGCGCCAGGTCGAGCGCCTGGCGAAGGCCCGCGAGCCCTCCCCCGAGGGGGTCGACCTCGAGCGGCTCGCCGCCCTGGATACCGCCGGCGCCGTGCTGCTGATGGAGCTGGTCGGCGCCGGGCCGCTCGCCGCGATCGACGACTGGGCCCCCGACCTGCCGGCGACCCGCCGTGCCCTGCTGCGCACCCTGGGCGAGGCCATGGCCGACAACCGGCCGCCCCCGGCACAACCCGTCCGGCCGCTGAGGGACAGCCTGGCGCGGACCGGCCAGCTCGTCGAGGGGCTCTGGCAGCAACAGCGCCAGCTGCTCGGCTTCATCGGCCAGGTGCTCGCCACCCTCGCCGCCACCGCCTGGCGGCCGGGCCGCTGGCGCCTCACCTCGGTGGTGGCCCAGCTGCACCAGACGGGCCTCAACGCCCTGCCCATCGTCGCCCTGCTGACCTTCCTGGTGGGTGCGGTGGTGGCCTTCCTCGGCGCCACGGTGCTGCGCGACTTCGGCGCCACCATCTACACGGTCAACCTGGTCGCCTTCGCCTTCCTGCGCGAGTTCGGGGTACTGCTCGCCGCCATCCTGCTCGCCGGCCGTACCGCCAGCGCCTTCACGGCCCAGCTTGGTGCCATGAAGGCCAACGAGGAGCTCGACGCCGTGCGCACCCTCGGCCTCGACCCCATCGAGCTGCTGGTGCTGCCGCGAGTGCTGGCGATGATGCTGACCCTGCCGATCCTCACCTTCGTGGGCATGCTCAGCGGCATCCTCGGCGGGGCCCTGGTCTGCCTGCTGGCCCTGGACATCTCGCTCATCCAGTTCCTGGCCATCCTGCAGCGCGACATCCCGCTCGAGCACTTCCTGGTGGGCCTCTCCAAGGCGCCAATTTTCGCCTTCCTGGTCGCGGTGATCGGCTGCCTGGAGGGCTTCAAGGTCAGCGGCAGCGCCCAGTCGGTGGGCGAGCACACCACCTCGAGCGTGGTACAGTCGATCTTCGTGGTGATCCTGCTGGATGCCGTGGCGGCCCTGTTCTTCATGGAGATGGGCTGGTGAGCGCGGCACAGGCCTCGAGGAACGACGCGCCGCTGATCCGGGTCCGCGGGCTGGCCAACCGCTTCGGTGCGCACAGCGTCCACGAGGACCTCGACCTGGACCTCTTTCCGGGCGAGATCCTCGGCGTGGTCGGCGGCTCGGGCACCGGCAAGTCGGTCCTGCTGCGCAGCATCGTCGGCCTGCTGCGGCCCAGCGCCGGGCAGATCGAGGTGTTCGGCGAGGAGCTCCTGGGTCTCTCGGCCGGGGACCGCTCACGCGTGGAGCGCCGCTTCGGGGTGCTCTTCCAGCGCGGGGCGCTCTTCACCTCGCTGACCCTGCAGGAGAATGTCGCCCTGCCGCTGATCGAGCACATCGGACTCTCCCGCGCCGACGCCGAGGCCCTGGCCCGGGTCAAGCTGGCGCTCGCCGGACTGCCCGGGGAGGCCGCGATCAAGTATCCCGCCGAGCTCTCCGGTGGCATGATCAAGCGAGCCGCCCTGGCGCGCGCCCTGGCGCTCGACCCGGAGGTGCTGTTCCTCGACGAGCCGACGGCGGGCCTGGACCCGATCGGCGCGGCGGCCTTCGACCGCCTGATCCTGACCCTGCGCGACGCCCTGGGGCTGAGCGTCTTCCTGGTCACCCACGACCTGGACACCCTCTATACCGCCTGCGACCGGGTGGCCGTGCTGTCGCAAGGCCGGGTGCTGGTCGCCGACCGCCTCGACGTCGTCGCGGCCACCGACGATGACTGGATCCACGACTATTTCCATGGCCCCCGAGGCCGCGCCGCCCATGAGGCGGCCCACCCGGTGGAGGAGCCCTGACGATGGAACCCCGCGCCCACCATGTGCTGATCGGGCTGTTCACGGTGATCACCCTGGGCAGCGCACTGCTGTTCGCCCTCTGGCTCGGCAAGTCCAGCGTCGACCGCGACTATGCCTGGTACGAGATCGGCTTCAACCGGGCCGTCAGCGGGCTCTCCGAGGGCAATGCAGTCCAGTACAGCGGCATCGAGGTCGGGGACGTGGTCAGGCTGCGCCTCGACCCCCGGGACCCGCGCCAGGTGCGGGCGCTGATCCGCGTCTACAGCGATGTCCCGATCAAGCAGGACACCCGCGCCAGCCTGGCGCTGGCCAACATCACCGGCACCATGAACATCCAGCTGCTCGGCGGCACCCCACAGAGCCCTCTCCTGGAGGGTGACCGCGCGGATCCCCCGCTGATCCAGGCCGAACCCTCGCCGCTGAGCTCGCTGCTCTCCAACAGCGAGGAACTCTTCGCCCAGGTGGACCGGTTGCTGACCAACGCCAACCGGCTGCTCTCGGAGGAGAACGCCGAGAGCCTGACGCGCACCCTGGGCAACCTGGAGGTCGTCTCGGGGGCGCTTGTCGACCAGCGCGAAGCCCTCGGCGATGCCATGGCGCGCTTCGGCGAGGCCGGGGAGCAGCTCGATGCCGCCCTGCAGGGCTTCAGCCGCCTGGGCGAGACGGCCAACGTGCTGCTCGACGAGGAGGGGCGCGCAACCCTGGAGAGTGCCCGACGCGCCATGCAGTCGCTGGAGGCCACCACCGCACGGCTGGACGGCCTGACCGCCCGCCACGAGGGTTCCCTGGCGCGGGGCCTGCAGGGTGTGGGCGAGCTCGACCCGGCCATGCGCGAACTGCACGCCGCGCTGCGCGCCCTGAACCGGCTGGTGCGCCGCATCGAGGAAAACCCGGCCGATGCCCTGCTGGGGCGCGACGAAATCCAGGAGTTCACCCCATGACCCTGCGGTTCCCGCCACGCCTTGCCAGGGCCCTGCCGGCCCTGCTGATGGCCATGCTGCTCGCGGGCTGCAGCCTGCTTCCCGACCAGGAGCCGGTGCGCCTCTTCACGCTGCCCGAACCGTCGCTGTCGGCGTCTCATGAGGTCACCCGCGACCTCACCCTGCGGGTCGACACCCCCAGCGCCGTGGCGCCGCTGGATGGCCGACGCCTGCTGGTCATGCCCTCCCCTGGGGAGTTCCAGGCCTATGCCGGGGCACGCTGGAGCGACGATGCCCCGCGGCTGCTGCGCGACCACCTGATCGCGGCCTTGCGTCGCGACGGCCGCCTGGCCGCGGTGGTAGACGACGCCAGCCGGGCACGCAGCGATGCCACTCTGACGAGTCACCTGAGCGGCTTCCACAGCCGCTACCGCGAGGGCGCGCCCGAGGTGGTGCTGCGCCTAGAGGTCCAGCTGCTCGACGAGGCCAGCCGCGAGGTACTGGCCAGCCGCCGCCTCGAGGTGGTGGTGGCAAGCGACGGCGATAGCCTCGATGCCGTGATCGCGGCCTTCACTCGCGCCGCCGACCGACTCGCCGTCGAGCTGGTCGACTGGACACTGTCGACGCTTGATTAATGGCAATACAAGCAAATGTCATCACTGCTTGATATTGCTCAACTCAGCCACCGCCCTTCCCGTAAACAATGGGAACGTTTTCTATCGGGAGAACATACATGGACAAGAGCGTCGTCAATCGCCGACTCAAGATGATCGTGATTGTGGCGGTTGTCATATTGCTGGCCTGGTTCGGCTGGCAGGCCCTGAGGCCGGAAGCGGAACATCCAGGCCTGACCGTGGGAAATGGCCGTATCGAGGCCACTGAGATCGATGTGTCCACGCGCATTCCCGGCCGCCTCATGGAGGTAACAGTCGATGAAGGCGAGTTTGTCGAAGCCGGCCAGGTCGTGGCCCGCATGGATACCGCCACCCTGAAGGCGGACATGGCTCAGGCCCGGGCGCAACGGCATCGAGCCGAAAATGCCCTGGAGACTGCACGCGCCATGGTGGCCCTGCGAGAAAGCGAACTGACCGCCGCCGAGGCCGTGGTCGACCAGCGCCAGGCCGAACTCGAGGCGGCTCGCAAGCGCTATGAGCGTGCCGCCAGCCTGGTGGAACGCAATGCCATTTCGCGTCAGCAGTTCGATGACAGCCTGGCTGCGTGGCAGAGCCAGCAAGCTGCCCTGGCCTCGGCCAACGCTCATGTACTCTCCGCGCGGGCCGCTATCCGTGCGGCCGAGTCTCAGATCACCGAGGCGGAGTCAGAGGTGGAGGCGGCCGTGGCGACGTTGGGCCGCATCCAGGCCGACCTGGACGACAGCGAACTCACTGCAGATCGCCTTGCTCGGGTACAGTACCGGATAACAGAGCCGGGGGAAGTACTGGGTGCCGGAGGCAAGGTACTCAACCTGGTCGACCTCACCAACGTCTACATGACCTTTTTCCTCCCCACCCGGGAAGCGGGCCGCGTAGCCATCGGCGACGAAGTCCGGCTGGTACTGGATGCTGTTCCTGATTATGTGATTCCCGCCTACGTCAACTACGTGGCCAGCGTCGCCCAGTTCACGCCCAAGAGCGTAGAGACCGAGAGTGAGCGCGAGAAGCTGATGTTCCGCATTCGCGCCAGGATTGAGCCCGAGCTGCTGCGCCGCCATATCGAGCAGGTCAAGACCGGGCTGCCGGGCATGGCCTATCTCAAACTCGACCCCGAGACCACCTGGCCAGAGCATCTCGAGATCCGGATCACGCCATGAGCCAGTCTGCCACGTCGTCGATCGCCCTCATCCGTGATGTCACGCTGCGCTACGCTGACACCCTCGCCCTGGATGGCGTCACCTTGACACTTCCTGCCGGGCAGATGGTCGGCCTGATCGGCCCGGATGGGGTAGGCAAGTCGAGTCTGCTGGCACTGCTCGCCGGTGCGCGACGCGTGCAAGAGGGTCGAGTGGAAGTTCTGGGCGGCGACATGAGCGACGCCCACCACCGCCGGATAAGCTGCCCACGCATCGCCTACATGCCCCAGGGACTGGGCAGAAACCTCTACCCGACCCTCTCGGTACGCGAGAACCTCGAGTTCTTCGGACGGCTGTTCGGCCAGAGCAGTGCCGAGCGAGCAAGGCGCATTGACGCTCTGACCCGCGCGACCGGGCTTGGCCGTTTTACCGAGCGCCCGGCGGGAAAGCTGTCCGGCGGCATGAAGCAGAAGCTGGGACTCTGTTGCGCGCTGATCCACGACCCGGACCTGTTGATTCTGGATGAACCCACTACCGGGGTCGATCCGCTGTCGCGCAGCCAGTTCTGGACCCTTATCTCGCGTATACGGGCCACACGCCCCGGAATGAGCGTAATCGTGGCCACCGCCTACATGGACGAGGCTCAGCAGTTCGACTTCCTGGTGGCCATGGATGCCGGACAGAAGCTGGCCAGCGGCTCGCCCGCAGAGCTGCTGGAACGCACCGGGACCGATGATCTGGAGAGCGCCTTCATCCGACTGCTGCCCGACGCCAGGCAGCGCCAGCACCGGCCCGTGACCATCCCGCCGCGAAGGCAAAGCGATACCATCGCCATTGAGGCGCGCGGCCTGACCAAGCGCTTCGGCGACTTCACCGCCGTCGACCGAGTCGACTTCCGTATCGCCCGCGGTGAAATATTTGGCTTTCTGGGCTCCAACGGCTGCGGCAAGAGTACCACCATGAAGATGCTGACCGGCCTGCTGCCGGCCAGCGAAGGCGAAGCCGAACTGTTCGGTCAGCCGATCGATCCGCGAGACCTGGCGACCCGACGCCGGGTGGGGTACATGTCCCAGGCCTTCTCTCTCTATGGCGAGCTCAGCGTACGCCAGAACCTTGCCCTCCATGCACGCCTCTTCCAGCTCCCCCAAACCGAGCAGCAGGCGCGCATCGAGGAGATGCTCGACCGCTTCGACCTGAAAACGGTGGCGGACAGCCTGTCAGGCGGGCTGCCGCTAGGCATCCGCCAGCGTCTTTCCCTGGCGGTGGCAGTGCTGCATCGCCCCGAGATCCTGATCCTCGACGAGCCCACCTCCGGCGTCGACCCGGTGGCCCGGGATGCCTTCTGGCGCGAACTGGTCAGGCTTTCCAGGGAAGAAGAGGTGACCATCTTCATCTCCACCCACTTCATGAATGAGGCCCAGCGCTGCGACCGCATCTCGCTGATGCATGCCGGGCGGGTGCTGGCCTGCGACAGCCCCGCTACCCTGCGCGAACGTCGCGACACCGACACCCTCGAGCAGGCCTTTATCGCCTGGCTGGAGGAAGCCGCCGACGAACCGCCGGTCGATGCAGATGCTCCCAGTCAGCCGGAAACCACCGACAATATCCCGTATCGCAAGCCGCCCGCCTTCAGTCTCAAGCGACTGATGAGCTATACCCGACGTGAAGCCACGGAACTTCGCCGCGACCCACTGCGCGGGACCCTTGCGCTACTGGGCAGCGTGATCCTGATGTTCATCATCGGCTACGGGATCAGTCTCGACGTGGAGAACCTGCGCTATGCCGTACTCGACCACGACCAGACCACCACCAGCCAGGCCTACAGCCTCAACCTGGCCGGCTCGCGCTACTTCACCGAACGCCCGCCGCTCTCCAGCCAGGCCGAGATGGAAGAACAGATGCGCAGCGGCGACATCAGCCTGGCCGTGGAAATTCCTCCCGGCTTCGGGCGCGACCTCAAGCGCGGTGCCACGCCCGAGATCGCCTTCTGGATCGATGGCGCCATGCCCACCCGGGCCGATACCATCAAGGGCTATGTACAGGGGATGCACCTCCACTACCTGATGAACCTGGCCCGGGAGTCGGGGGCTTCCGAGCGCCCCCCGGGGGTGGAAGTCGCCCTGCGCTATCGCTACAACCCCGATGTCCAGAGCCTGCCCGCCATGGTCCCGGCCGTCATCCCGCTGCTGCTGATGATGATTCCCGCCATGCTGACGGCACTGGGCGTCGTGCGCGAGAAGGAGATGGGCTCGATCACCAACTTTTATGTCACACCGGTGACGCGCACCGAGTTCCTGCTCGGCAAGCAGTTGCCCTATGTGGCCATGGGCATGATCAACTTCGCCACCCTGGTCGCGCTCTCGGTGTGGGTCTTCGGGGTGCCGGTCAGCGGCAGCCTGATGACCCTGAGCCTGGCCGCCCTGCTCTACCTGCTGTGCGCCACCGGCATGGGGCTGCTGATCTCCTCCCTGCTGCGCAGCCAGATCGCCGCCATCTTCGGCACCGCGGTAATCACCCTGGTTCCCGCAGTGCAGTTCTCGGGCATGCTGCACCCGGTTTCTGCCATGGAAGGCGTCAGCGCCCTGATTGGACACATCTATCCCACCTCGCACTTCCTGATCATCACACGTGGCGTGTTCTCCAAGGCCCTGGGCTTCGCCGACCTCTGGACCTACTTCTTGCCGCTGCTGGTGGCTACTCCGCTGTTGACCCTGGCCAGCGTGGCCGGACTCCGTGATCAGGAGCGTTGAGATGTCATCACTGGGGAAAATCCTGCAATTGGGAATCAAGGAACTGCGTAGCTTGGCTCAAGATCCGGGCATGCTGCTGCTGATCCTCTATGCGTTCAGCCTGAGCATCCATATCAGCGCCACGGCGGTTCCCGAGTCACCTCATCGCGCCACCATCGGCGTGGTGAACGAGGATGCCTCAACGCTCTCCTGGCGACTGATAGACGCCTTCCAGCTGCCCTATTTCCTGCCCCCTGAGCCGATCACTCGGGAGCAACTGGACAGCGGCATGGATAGCGGACGATTCACCTTCACCCTGGATATTCCTCCCGACTTCCAGCGCGACTTACTCGGCGGCCGGGGCGCCGAGATACAGTTGAATGTCGATGCCACCCAGGTCTCCCAGGCCTTTACGGGCGCCGCTCATATCCAGCAGATCATCGCCAGCGAAGTGAGGGAATTTCTGACCCGACATCGCGCCGAACCCGCCATGCCGGTCGAAGCCGTCGTGCGATCCGCCTATAACCCCAATCTGGAGCGAGCCTGGTTCGGGGCCATCAACGCGGTGATCGATCAGATCACCATGCTGTCGATCATCCTGACCGGTGCTGCCCTGATACGCGAACGAGAACACGGGACCATAGAGCACCTGCTGGTGATGCCGGTTACCCCTCTGCAGATCATGCTGGCCAAGGTGTGGTCGATGGCGCTGGTCGTGCTGGTAGCTTCGGCACTGGCCTTGTACCTGGTGGTCCAGGGCTGGCTCGAGGTACCCGTGCGCGGCTCGGTAGCGCTATTCCTGTTCGGCGCCACCCTGCACCTCTTCGCCACCACCTCGATGGGCATACTGTTCGGCACCATCGCGCGTTCCATGCCCCAGTTGGGGCTGCTGATCATTCTGGTGTTGATTCCCCTGCAGATCCTCTCCGGCGGCATGACCCCGCGGGAGAGCATGCCAGAGCTGGTGCAGCAGATCATGCTGGTCGCACCCACGACCCACTTCATCCAACTGGCCCAGGCGGTACTGTTCCGCGGTGCCGGTATCGCGGTGATCTGGCCGCAACTGCTGGCGCTGGCCGCCATCGGCGGTACCGTCTTCCTGCTAGCGCTATCACGTCTGCGGCGATCGCTGCAGTAGCGTTCAGCGCATTTTAGACTCAAGCTGGGATACCGTCCGCTCCACGGCACCCCGATAGCTGCCGCCGAACATCAGCAGGTGGTTCAGGATACAGCTGGAACAGGGCTTCCCGCCTCGGCCAATCGCCGGGGCGGTGTCCGTTCCAGTAGGCCTCGAAGAACGCCTCCCCCGGTGAGCCGAACAGCGTCAGCATGGCCGGGTCCAACTCCGGGAAGTGGCGATAGACTGCCGGGTCGATGATCGCCGGCCCCCGCGGGGTGAAGAGCACATTGCCCGACTATAGGTCGCCATGCACCAGGCTCAACGGGGCGTCTGGCAGAAACCTGTGGGCCTTCCACGTCCGCTATCGCGACGGTGATGGTAAGCGAGGGCGACGGCCGGGGCGTCGTCGTCTGCGTGCTCCGCGCATGGGGTTACTCCTTCCCGCCCTTCCCCCGGTAGTCGGCGGGCGCGACGCCCCACTTGCGAAGCCGCGAGAACAGCGTCGTCGGCTTGATGCCGAGCCGCTCCGCGGCCCCGCCGGCCCCGGACACCTTGCCGGCGCTCTGCCGGAGGGCGGCGATGGCATTGTCGCGCTGGCGACGCGCCAGCTCCTGCTCGGAGAGGGGCCCCGGGGGTCGGGTCGGCGGTGGTCGGCGCGGCCGGCACGGCGGGCGTCCGAGGCATCGACAGCAGGTCGTCGAAGACCAGTCGGCGGTCCTGGGAGACGATGACCTGGCGTTCGATGACGTTCTCCAGCTCGCGGATGTTGCCAGGCCAGGCATAGCCCTTGAGGATTTCCAGCTGCGCCAACGGGATGCGCTCGCCG
The DNA here is from genome assembly GCF_029625235.1 of Halomonas sp. CKK8. Lineage (NCBI taxonomy): Bacteria > Pseudomonadati > Pseudomonadota > Gammaproteobacteria > Oceanospirillales > Halomonadaceae > Halomonas > Halomonas sp. CKK8. Next base: position 2,724,308 of record NZ_CP121193.1, read on the forward strand.
GGCTTGTTGAACTTCTGGCAGGCACGCTTGAGGAAGTGCTGGGCGAGCAGCGGCACGTCCTCGATGCGCTGGCGCAGGGGCACCGAGGCGATCGGAAAGACATTGAGGCGGAAGAACAGGTCCTCGCGAAAGGTGCCGGCGGCCACCATCTCATGCAGGTCGCGGTTGGTCGCGGCGATCACGCGCACATTGACCTCGCGGGTGCGGTTCTCGCCGACCCGCTCGAACTGCTGGTCCTGCAGCACCCTCAGCAGCTTGCCCTGCAGCTCCAGGGGAATCTCCCCGACCTCGTCCAGGAACAGGGTGCCGCCGTCGGCCAGCTCGAAGCGTCCCAGGCGGTCGCTGGTCGCCCCGGTGAAGGCCCCTTTCACATGGCCGAAGAACTCGCTCTCGAACAGGTCCCGGGGGATCGCCGCGCAGTTGACCCGAATCAACGGGCGGTCGCTTCGCGTGCTGTCGGCATGGATGGCGCGGGCGATCAGCTCCTTGCCGGTGCCCGACTCGCCGTGGATCAGCACGTTGGCATCGGTGGGCGCCACCAGGGCGATCTGATGGATCAGCTGGGCCACCGCCGGGCTCTCGCCGACGATCTCGCTGTGGTTGAGTTCGGCGGTGATCTCCTCCTGGAGATACTGGTTCTCGAGCTCCAGGCGGCGCTTCAACGAGCGGACCTCCTCCAGGGCCTCGTGCAGGCGCTGATCGCTCAGCTTGCGCTCGCTGATGTCGCGAAACAGTACCACGGCGCCGACCAGACGACCCATCTCGAAGATCGGCGTGCTGGTGTACTCGACCGGGACCGGATGGCCGTTCTTGTGCCAGAACACCTCGTCATCGACGCGGTGCACCTGGCCATCGCTGAAGGCAGCATGGATCGGGCACTGCTGCACCGGGTATTCGCTGCCGTCACCGCGCGTGTGGTGGAACAGCCGGTGGGCGTCGTGCCCCACCATGTCGGCGGCGCTCCAGCCGAGGATGCGCTCGGCGGCCGGGTTGACGAAGGTGGTCTGGCCCCTGGCGTCGAGCCCGTAGATGCCCTCGCCCGCCGCCCCCAGGATGAGCTGGTTCTGCCCCTCGATGCGCTCGAAGATCTGCTCGATGCGCTGCCAGCCGACCTCCCCACTGCGATGCTGGCGGCCCAGCTCCGCCTGGGCGCGACGGCGCTCGACCTGGTCGCGCTCGTTCAGGGTGAGCAGCAGCTCGGCGCCTCCCGGCAGGGCCACGGCGGAGACCTCGACCCTGTGCGGCTGGCGGCCGAGGTCGAGCAGCACCAGGTCATCCGACCAGGCCGGCGGCGACGTCAGGGCCTCGTCGGTGAAGCTCACCCAGAGCGGGAGCGAGGCGCTCAGGCAGTGGCTGAACGGCCGGTCGTTGAGCGCCTCCGCGCCGCCCCCTATCAGCGCCTCGGCGGCGGGGTTGACCTTCACGACCCGATCCCGGAAGGGATCGACGATCAGCATGGCGTAGGGCGCGACCTGGAAGGCCTGATCGGAGAGGGGCATGACGGCGACTCGCGGGGGGACTCCCCTGTGTACCACACGGCCTGATCCTCGCCCCGAGATTTCGTCAATTTGCTCACGACATTTCGGGAATTACGACATTTCGTGAGAGCTCTTGGGCGCGGCGTGCCGCACATGCCCACCGGCAACCCCCTGACGCCAAATCTTTTTCCCCCGCCTCTGAGGATCTGGCACGACGCTCGCAGATGAATACCAGGCCCAGCGGTCGCGCTGGGCAATCGTCACAACGCCGATGCACCGATCCGCTCCCATCCCGCAGCATCCCTGAGGTGACAATACAATGAACGATCACAACAGCCTGGGTAACCCCTTCGACCATCGCCAATCCCTGATCCATGGCAGCGCCTGCGACTGCCATGACTGCACGGCCACGGCGAGCCACGATGCCGCCTCAAGCGAGGACCACGCGCACCGTGCCGATGCGGCCCATGCGAGGACCGAGCAGCCCCCCCTGCCGGACAGTGAGTCGATGCTCGATCGCGCCGTGGAGAGCGCCCTGGTGCGCGGCATCTTCGGCCACAGCGACATGCATCGTCGCCAGTTCATGAAGCTGGTCGGCGGCGGCACCGCGGCCGCGGCCCTGGCGAGCTTCCTGCCCATGGAGGCAATCAAGGCGGCGGTCAAGGAGGACATGGGGCCCCTGGAGAAGACCAGGCTCAACGTCGGCTTCGTGCCGATCACCTGTGCGACCCCGATCATCATGGCGCATCCCATGGGCTTCTATGAGCGCTATGGCCTGGATGTCTCGGTGATCAAGACCGCCGGCTGGGCCGTGGCCCGCGACAAGTCATTGAACCGCGAGTATGACGCGGCCCACATGCTGACCCCGATGCCCCTGGCCATGACCCTGGGCGCCGGCTCGACCCCCGAGCCCTACATCATGCCAGCCGTCGAGAACATCAACGGCCAGGCGATCGTGCTGCACAATGACCACAAGGAGAAGCGCGATCCCCAGCAGTGGAAGGGCTTCATCTTCGGCGTGCCGTTCGAGTACTCGATGCACAACTTCCTGCTGCGCTACTACGTCGCCGAGCACGGCCTCGATCCCGACCAGGACATCCAGATCCGGGTGATCCCGCCCCCCGAGATGGTCGCCAACCTGCGCGCCGGCAACATCGACGGTTTCCTGTCGCCCGACCCCTTCAACCAGCGCGCCGTCTACGAGCGCATCGGCTTCATCCACCTGCTCACCAAGGAGATCTGGGAGGGCCACCCGTGCTGCGCCTTCGCCACCAGCCAGGCGTTCGCCACCGAGAATCCCAACACCTACGGGGCCCTGCTGCGTTCCATCATCGATGCAACCCAGTACTCGTCCAAGCACGAGAACCGCAAGGAGATCGCCGCCGCGATCGCCCCGACCAACTACCTGAACCAGCCGGTGACGGTGATCGAGCAGGTGCTGACCGGCACCTACGCCGATGGCCTGGGCGGGGTCCAGAGGGTCCCGGATCGCATCGACTTCGACCCCTTCCCCTGGCACTCGATGGCGGTGTGGATCCTTACCCAGATGAAGCGCTGGGGCTACATCGAGGGCGACGTCAACTACCAGCAGATCGCCGAGCAGGTCTACCTGGCGAGCGATGCCGGGAAGGTCATGAGGAAGCTGGGTTACGACGCCCCCGACGAGGCCAGCCGCAACTACGAGATCATGGGCAAGACCTTCGACTACACCCAGCCCGAAGCCTACGTGAAGAGCTTCGCGATCGGGAGGGGGTGACATGGACCGCACGACCACCGAGTGGAATCTCAGTCTCAACATGCGGGCCGCCCTGGTAGCCCTGGTGCTGCTGGTCGTCGGGCTGGGGCTCTGGGAGGGACTCAACCAGGTCCCCAGCGGTGGCAACACCGCCGAGATGACCGAGTACGAGAAACTGATGGGCGGCGTCGAGGACACCGCCCGGGTGCCCCCGCCCTCGGACGTCATCGAGCGCGCCTGGCAGGAGCTCTCCAATCCCTTCTACGACGCCGGCCCCAACGACAAGGGCATCGGCATCCAGCTGGGATACTCCCTCTACCGGGTGCTCGCCGGCTACCTGCTGGCGGCCGCCGTCGCCATCCCGGTAGGCTTCCTGATCGGCATGTCGCCGCTGATGTATCGGGCGCTGAACCCCTTCATCCAGGTGCTGAAACCGATCTCGCCCCTGGCCTGGATGCCCCTGGCGCTCTTCATCATCCGCGACTCCGAGGCATCGGCGATCTTCGTGATCTTTATCTGCTCGATCTGGCCGATGCTGATCAACACCGCCTTCGGCGTGGCCGGGGTGCGTGAGGACTGGGTCAATGTCGCCCGCACCCACGAGCTCTCGCCAATGAAGACCGCCTTCAAGGTCATCCTGCCCGCCGCGGCCCCGACCATCCTCACCGGCATGCGCATCTCGATCGGCATCGCCTGGCTGGTGATCGTCGCCGCCGAGATGCTCGTCGGCGGCACCGGCATCGGCTACTACGTCTGGAACGAGTGGAACAACCTGGACCTGACCAGCGTGATCTTCTCGATCCTGATGATCGGGGTGGTCGGCATGCTGCTCGACATGTGCCTGGCCACGGTCTCGCGCCTGGTGACCTATGAGGAGTAACCCCGGAGGAATCGCCCCATGAGCCAACATTTCGTACAAGTCCAGCAGGCCAGCAAGCGCTTCCCCCAGGGGCGTGGCCAGGACGACCTGACCGTCTTCGAGAACGTCAACTTCAATCTCGAGAAGGGCGAGTTCGTGTGCATCATCGGCCACTCGGGATGCGGCAAGTCGACCATCCTCAATGCCCTGGCCGGCCTCGACCAGTTCACCGATGGCGGGCTGATCATGGAGGGCCACGAGGTCACCGGTCCCGGACTCGAGCGCGGGGTGGTCTTCCAGAACTACAGCCTGCTGCCCTGGCTCACCGCCCTGGAGAACGTCAAGTTCGGCGTGCGCGCGCGCTGGAAGGAGTGGACCCCTGCCCAGGTGGACGAGCACAGCCGGGACTACCTGAGCATGGTCGGCCTCGACGACGTCATCGACCGCAAGCCCTCGCAGCTCTCGGGCGGCATGCGCCAGCGCGTCAGCATCGCGCGGACCTTCGCCACCAAGCCCAAGCTGCTGCTGCTCGACGAGCCCTTCGGGGCGCTGGACGCCCTGACCCGCGGGGTGATCCAGGACGAGCTGATCAAGATCTGGGGCCGCGACCGCCAGACGGTGTTCATGATTACCCATGACGTCGACGAGGCCATCCTGCTGGCCGACCGCATCCTGCTGATGACCAACGGGCCCGAGGCCCGCATCGCCGAGGCGGTGGAGATCGACCTGCCCCGCCCGCGCAGCCGCGCCGAGGTCGTCAAGCATCCCCACTACTACAGGATCCGCAACTACCTGATCGACTTCCTGGTGAATCGGTCAAGCACGCTGCGCACCGCCGACATCGACGGGCGTGGGCTGTCCTATCCCCAGTCCATCAATCCCGCCACGTCGGACGCCGACTCCTCGACGCCCGACGAGGGCGACCCTGCCAACCCCAAACTGGTGAACTTCACTCCCAAGGAGACCCATCATGGATAAGCTCGAGATGCGCCATACCCTGCTCGCCGCCAAGGCCCGCAAGCAACTGACCTGGGAAGAGATCGGCAAGCAGATCGGCATGTCGCCGGTGTGGGTGGCGTCGGCCTGCTACGGCATGAACAGCGCCACCCCGGACGCCGCCCAGAGGATCTGCCAGGTGCTGGACGCCGAGCCGGACGTCGCCGCCGCCCTGGAGGCCTTCCCCACCAAGGCCTGGGACGAGGCCATCCCCCAGGACCCGCTGATCTACCGCCTCTACGAGGTGGTGGGCGTCTACGGCGAGACCCTCAAGGACGTGATCCAGGAGAAGTTCGGCGACGGCATCATGAGCGCCATCGACTTCACCATGGAGGTCGACAAGGTCGAGGACCCCAAGGGCGATCGCGTCCTGCTGACCCTCAACGGCAAGTTCCTGCCCTACAAGGCCTGGTGAGTCAGCCGGCTTCCGCCTCGAGCCTTCCCAGCGTCCGCTCCACGGCACCCCGGTAGCCGCCGCCGAACATCAGCAGGTGGTTCAGCAGCGGATACAGCTGGAACAGGGCTTCCCGCCTCGGCCAATCGCCGGGGCGGTGTCCGTTCCAGTAGGCCTCGAAGAACGCCTCGCCCGGCGAGCCGAACAGCGTCAGCATGGCCAGGTCCACCTCCGGGAAGTGGCGATAGACCGCCGGGTCGATGATCGCCGGCCCCCGCGGGGTGAAGAGCAGATTGCCCGACCACAGGTCACCATGCACCAGGCTCGCCGGCGCATCCGGCAGCCAGGCCTCCAGGCCATGGGCGATGGCCTCCACTCGAGCGCGCAGCCGAGCATCCATCAGGCCGCGCGCCTGGCAGGCATCCACCAGAGGCAGCAGGCGGCGCTCGCGCTGGAAGGCGCGGCCGTCGGGCAGCGGCGCGTTGGGCTGGGGCGTGCGCCCGCAGGCATTGTCGCGCGGCCAGCCGTGGGCGTCCCCGGTCACCGCATGGAGCCGGCGCAGCCCCTCCCCCAGGCTCGCCTCGTCGCGGCGTGAACGCCCCGTCTCCAGCGCCTCCATCACCAGCCAGCCCTCCCCCTCGGCCAGCACCTCGGGCACGACCAGCCCGCTGCCGGCCCCGCGCAACGCCCGCAGACCGTCGGCCTCGCCGGCCAGCCGCTCGGGGGCGTCCTGCTTGACCACCATCTCGCCCTGGTCGGTCGCCAGGCGGAAGACCTCGGCGATATCGCCGCCCCCGAGTGGCTGCGGCTCGCCCCGCGGCGTCAGTCCGGCAGCCGACAGCAGCGAGGCAAGCGTCTCGTCGATCGACATGTGGCAAGGCTCCCTTGATTCACTGCCATGAGGGTCGCCAGTCCGCTCGGCACTGTCAAAACCGCGACAAAAAAAGACCGCCCGGAGGCGGCCAGAAGGGGGCATTCAAGCAAGTGACAGGGTGGTGACCCCGGTCGGGGTGCCGGGATCACTCGGGCATCAGCACGCCGTCGATCACGTGGATGACGCCATTGCTGGCCTCGATGTCGGCCTGGACCACGGTGGCATCATTGATCATCACGCTGCCGTCCATGGTGGTGATGGTGATGTCCTGGCCCTGCACGGTGGTGGCGCTGTCGGCCGCCATGGCGTCCTCGGCCATGATCTTGCCGGGCACCACGTGGTAGGTGAGGATCGCCTGGAGCTGCTCCTGGTTCTCCGGCTCGAGCAGGGACTCCACGGTGCCATCCGGCAGCGCGGCGAAGGCCTCGTCGGTCGGGGCGAAGACGGTGAAGGGACCCTCGCCCTTGAGGGTCTCGACCAGGCCAGCCGCCTCGACCGCGGCCACCAGGGTCTCGAACTGGCCCGCACCCGCTGCGGTGTCGACGATGTCCTTCTTCATGCCGTGGTTGTCGGCCTGGACGCTGCCGGCGAACATCAGGCCCAGCATGCCGGCGCCGATGAACTGGGAAACGGGAGTGGTGAAGGTCTTCATGGGGCACTCTTCCTCTTTGGCTGACCCCGGCCGCGGAGCGACCGGTGGGTTGCGTAGCTTCAGGTCTGTGACCTTCTCGGCCTCGACCTATACACACGCTAGACTCTGTACAGCTATTGGACAAGTATTATTTTTCCCATCGTCTCCGGGCGCCTCCACCCGCCGCATGCGCCGAGCGGGAAAGGCAGCGTCACGGGCTGACCTCGGCGTCGTGATATGGCACAACGGCAGGACGTTCATTCAGGTGAGAGGAGTCGAGACCATGTACAAGTTGGCCTTCTTCGTACCCGTGGCAGAGGCCGAGGCCGTCAAGGAAGCGGTCTTCGCCACCGGGGCGGGACGCATCGGCGACTACGAGGCGTGCTGCTTCCAGACCCGGGGCACCGGACAGTTCCGGCCGCTGGCGGGCGCCGACCCGCACATCGGGCGGGTCGGCGACCTGGAGCAGGTGGAGGAGCTGAAGGTGGAGCTGGTCTGCGAGGATGCGCTGATCCATGAGGCGCTGGCCGCCCTGAAGAGCGCCCACCCCTACGAGGAGCCGGCCTTCGACGTCTGGCGACTGGCGGACCTGTGAACAGGGGCGCCACGGGCCGGCAGGGCCGTGGCGCCTGCCACCGGGCAGGCCCCTAGATGAAGCCCAGCAGGCGCGGCAGGAAGAGCGACAGTTCGGGCACGAAGGTGGTGATCAGCATGACCGGGATGCCCACGAAGGCGATCAGCTGCAGCGCCGGCGCGAAGGTCTTGTGGATCGACACCCGGCCGATGCGGCAGGCCATGTAGAGGATCGGCGCGACGGGCGGACTGTTGGCTCCGATCACCACCGAGCAGGCCACGATGGCACCGAAATGCACCGGATGAATGCCGGTGTCCACCATCAGCGGCAGGAACAGCGGCGCCACCACCACCGTCACCGAGACGTCGTCGAGGATGGCGCCGGCCAGGATCAGGAAGACGTTCACCGCGATCAGGATCAGCAAGGGGTTCTGGATCAGGGTGGTGATCAGCTCGGTGAGGTCCTGCGGCACGCGCTCGAAGGCCAGGATGCGGCCGATCATGAAGGAGAAGAGCAGGATCAGGATGATCGACCCGGTGGTCTCCGCGGCGGCGATGACGCTGCGCGAGAAGTGCCTGAGCGACTGGTCGCGATAGACCAGGAAGCCGATGACGATGGCCGCGAAGGCCGCCACCGCCGCCGCTTCCGTGGGGGTGAAGACCCCACCGTAGATCCCGCCGAGGATGATGAACGGCAGGCTCAGTGCCGGCAGTGCCCGCCAGGTGGCCAGCCCCTTGGAGAGCGGCTTGCCGGTGGTCATGGTCTCGCCGGCCACCTCCTGGAAGAGCCGCCCGCAGGCCAGGCGGTTGGCCAGGATGAGCCCCACGATCAGCAGCAGCGCCGGCCCCACCGTGGCCGCGAACAGCGCCGCGACCGACTGCCGCGTCACGACCGCGAAGAGGATCATGGTGATGGAGGGCGGGATCAGGATGCCCAGCAGCGAGGAGATGCCGAGCAGCGCCGAGGCATAGCCGCGGGGATAGCCGCGCTGCTCGAGCGGGCCGATCATGATGGTGCCGATGGAAGCCACCGCCGCCGTGGCGGTGCCGGCGATGGCCCCGAACACGCCGGAGGCCAGCACCATGGAGGCGCCCATGCCGCCGCGCCGCTTGCCGACCAGTGTCTCGATGAAGGTCACCAGGCGACTGGCGATGCCGCCGCTCTGCATCAGGTAGCCGGTCAGCACGAACAGCGGCAAGGCAATCAGGATCACCGAGTCCACCGAGCGGAAGCCCTGCATCATCAGGGTATCGAGGTTGGCATCGTAGGCTACCGCCAGGTAGGTCAGCACCCCGGCGAAGGACCAGGCAACGGGCACGCCCAGCCCCATGAGCACCAGCAGCAGCAGGATCGCGAACAGGCCTTCCATCAGGACTCCTCCCTGGCCAGCGAATAGCGGGAACGGGCAGCGCGCAGTTCCGCAACTCCCTGCCAGACATCACGCAGCGCGTAAGCGAAGCAGCCGATGCTGGCGAACATGATGGCCGCCTGGGATACCCATAGCGGAATCGACAGCTCCGGGGTGTGCTGGGGCCGCTGCACGCCCCAGGCCAGCATGCGCAGGGCCCAGTAGACGAAGCAGGCACTGATGATCGTCACGATCACCGCCACCAGGGTCTTGTGCAGCGCCTTGAGGCGGGCATCGCGCAGCTGCAGTTCGAGGAAGTCCACTACCAGGTGTTCATGGCGACGGCTCGCGATCAGTGCCCCGGTCATGTAGAGCCACATGCCGGCGAGCATCACCAGTTCGAGGACGCCCACCAGCGACCAGCCGAAGACGTAGCGCGCCAGGATCAGGAAGAGCATCAGCCCCATGACGAGCAGGCTCGTCACGAAGGCGACGGCGTTGAGCAGCCAGCCGACCTTCTCGTCCAGGGCCTTGAGAAAGGGTTGCATGAGGAGGCCCTCGCAACGGGCGCCGGCCCGACAGCGGGCCGGCGCCAGGGTTCAGGAGGAAAGCGTCACAGCGGCGTGGCGTTGGCGCGGATGGTGTCCATGATTTCGGCGCCCAGCTCTTCCTCCATCAGCGGCCAGACCTGCTCGCGGGCGCGGCGGGCGAAGGTGTCGAGGGTTTCCTCGGGCAGGGCAAAGTACTCCATGCCGTCTTCCTGAGCCTTGGCGATGTAGTGCTCGTCCCGCGCTCGGGCATCGACGAACTGCTGCTCCATGATCTCGTGAGCCGCCTCGCTGACCACCTGCTGGTGCGCCTCGCTCAGGCGATCAAAGCTGTCCATGTTCATGGTCAGGATGCCGGTCATGAAGAAGTGCTTGGTGTGGACGTAGTAGTCCAGGGTGTCGCGGAAGTATTCATAGGGCCAATAGATGACGTTGCCCGCCTCGCCATCCACCACGCCGGTCTGCAGCGCGGTATAGACCTCGCCCCAGTCGATGGCGGCGGTCTGGTACCCCAGGGCCTGCATGGTCTGTGGCGCCGGGAATACCGGCATGGTGCGCACGGTCAGCCCCTCGGCGCTCTCGATGTCGAGCGCATACTGGTCGCGCGACGCCACGCCATTGAACCCCTCGGGCCAGGGGCCGAAGAACTTCAGGCCGATGTCGGCGAAGATGCCGCCGAGCAGTTCGTTGACCCAGCCACCCGGGCTGTAGGCCTGGACGGCCTCATCCCAGGAGAGCGTCATGTAGGGAGTATAGATGACCCCGATACGCTTGTCGTAGGAGGTCATCGGCCAGCTGAGCATCATGTCGACACCGCCCGCCACCAGCAGGTCGAAGACCTCCTGCTGCCCGCCCAACTCGTTCTGGTAGTAGACCTCGACCTCGAGGTCGCCGCCCGACTTCTCCTCGACCAGCCGACGCCACTCGTCGAGGGTATCGCCCGCCGGAGAGCCCTGGGTTCCCGAGTCGGTGGCCAGGCGAAGGGTCGCGGCCTCGGCGGCGAAGGAGGCACCGGCAAGCAGGAAGGCGGCGGAGAGAGCGGTAAGGGCGGGAAGGAACGTTCCCTTCTGCTGAGGCGTCATGACGGAATCTCGCGGGTTGTTGTGATTGGCAGGAACTGTTTACCGTCCGCCCGACACCCGGTCAATCGCCCCTTCAGAAGAGGCATTTCAGTACTTCTACCCAGACAAAAAGGGAAATCACGATTACTTTTTCAAATGAAGAGATTTTCTCGACATATTCCACCATCATTTGAGCCCTGTGCCGGATGCCTCCCCTGGCAGCCGTATTCCGCGCATGTCGCCGCAGCGCGCCTGGAGGTCGCAACGGGGCACGAGAACTCCGGACGGCCCAAGAGAGGCGAAACGCCTGTCCCGGCTCATGGACATTGTCCCCGTCCTGCAGCTCAGGCCGGTTCCGGGGACCAGCGGGGCAAGGAGCACGAGGTGGCGCGTGTCTGCGAGGATCCGCGGACCGGTGCGGCGGGGCCGGCCACCCGGAAGGCGGCCCCTCCCTAGGAGGAGCCGGCCTTCGATGCCCGGCGGCTATCGACGCTGTGATCGCCCTGGTCGATATAGCGCCGGATCGCCGCCCGCGGCCCACGGGCCTCGATCACTGCCAGCCAGTCGGCGAAGGCCCTCCGCAGCCCGGGGGACTCGGCCAGGTCATGGAACACCTCCCGGATCCCCAGAAAGGCCCAGGGCGCCCTGGCGGCCTCCCGTGCCCCCGCCCTTAGGCGTGACGACAGGGGGTCGGCGAGCGGCGGCATCCCCGGCGAGTCGTCGGCCACTTGGCAATAGTGGCACCACAGCGCCAGCTCGAGGGCCAGGCCCGCCACGGGCAGGCCACGGCCGAGGGCGTCGCGGAGTGCCGGCAGGATGAACTTGGGCTGTCGCGCCGACCCGTTGGCACAGAGCCGCGAGACGGTGTCACCGATCTCGGGGTTGCCCAGACGCTCGACGATCCGCGTGCGGTACGCGCGGTAGTCCAGGCCCTCGACCGGCCGGAGCACTGGGAGGATCTCGCGCTCCTGAAGCGCGCCCAGCCAGTCGTGGATGTCCGGGTCGCCCATGGCGGCATGCACCTGCCGGTAGCCCAGCAGGGCCGCGACATAGGCGATGCTGGCGTGACCGGCGTTGAGGAGGCGCAGCTTCATCGTCTCATGGCCCGAGACCTCGTCGACGAACTCGACGCCGACTCGCTCCAAGGGCGGGCGACCGGCACAGAACCGATCCTCCACCACCCACTGGCGAAAGGGCTCGCACACCACCGGGGCGGCATCCTCGATGCCGAAGCGGCGGCTGACCAGCTCGCGCTCGCGGGCGGTGGTGCGCGGCGTGATGCAGTCGACCATGGCGTTGGGAAAGCTCACCTCCCGCCGGATCCAGGTGGCGAGGTCGCGGTCGACCCGCTCAGCGAGGCCGACCACCACGCTGCGCGTCACCTGGCCGTTGCCGGGCAGGTTGTCGCAGGAGAGCACCGTGAAGGGCCCAAGCCCCCTGGCCCGACGCTCGGCCAGCGCCTTGACCAGCATGCCGAAGAGGGTGCCGGGGCGCCGCGGTTCAGAGGCGTCAGCGAGGATCCGCGGATGGGTCGCGTCGAAGCGGCCGGTGGCGGGATCGAGGAAGTAGCCCCCCTCGGTGATGGTCAGCGAGACGATGCGCACGCCGGGGTCGACCAGGGCCCTGACGATGGCCGCCGAGGCCACGGGCACGAAGTCGACCATGGCCCCCACCACCCGCGCCGAGCTCCCCTCGGGGTGGAGGTCGACCACCGTGGAGAGCCACTCCTGTCTGTGCAGGCGTCGGCGCATCCGCACATCGGCCGGCATCACGCCGGCGCCGATGACCGCCCAGTCGAGGGCCTCGCCCCGCGTGAAGAGGCGATCCAGATAGGACGCCATGTGCGAGCGGTGGAAGTTGCCCAGGCCGATATGCAGGACCCCGGGGCGCAGCCGGCGACGGTCATAGGCCGGCACCCCGACGTCCTGGCCGAGGGTGGCAAGGGTCTGCTGCGAGAGTGGCAGCGCCATGGGATCTCCTCCTGACCCTGCAGCGGGCCGGGCGACGTCGGTCGCTGTCATTATCCGCACATCCGGCCGACGGCGCACCCCGGCGCGGCGCTTGCCCTTCCGCGATTACCCGAGCCGTTCGGCGAGGCGTGCCTCCAGGGTGCGCTGGTCCTCGTCGAAGCGGCGGATGCCCTCGGCCAGCTTGTCATTGGCCATGGCGTCCTGGTTGTGGCCCCAGCGGAAGGCGGGCTCGTCGAGGGGCGCGGGGCGCTCGCCGGCGGCGGGGATCGTCACCGCCGGGGTCACCTCGCCCTCCTCCGCCGCCAGCTCCTCGAGCAGCGCCGGGGAGATGGTCAGTCGCGGGCAACCGGCCAGCGCCAGCACCTGGCCGACGGTGCGGAAGCTCGCCCCCATCACCACGGTGTCATAGCCGCCTCGGCCGGCCCGCTCGCAGACGCCGCGCACGAACAGCACGCCCGGGTCCTCGTCGGGCGCATACTCCTTGCCGGTCTCCTTCTTGTACCAGTCGGTGACCCGGCCCACGAAGGGCGAGACCAGGAAGACCCCGGCATCGAAGCAGGCCTGGGCCTGGGCCTCGCTGAACAGCAGGGTCAGGTTGCACTGGATGCCCTCGCGCTCGAGGCGCTCGGCGGCGCGGATGCCCTCCCAGGTGGAGGCCAGCTTGATCAGCACGCGATCACGGCCCACGCCGCGCCGGTCGTAACGCTCGACCAGCTCATGGGCCTTGCGCACGCTGGCCTCCTCGTCGAAGGAGAGGCGCGCGGCCACCTCGGTGGAGATCCGCCCGGGAATGTGCCGGGCGATCTCGGCCCCCTTGGCCACGGCGAGGCGATCCACCGCCTGCTCCAGGCGCGCCTCGGGGTCGGCGACCTCCGCCTTGATGGCGGCGAGTTCCTCGTCGATCAGCGTCTGGTAGCCCGGCAGGTCGAAGGCCTTGAGCAGCAGCGAGGGATTGGTGGTGGCGTCGTGGGGCCGGTAGCGCTTGATGGCGTCCAGGTCACCGGTGTCGGCGACCACCAGGGAGTGGGTCTTGAGGCTGTCGAGTCGGGTCGTCATGAGGGACTCCTCTCTTGTAGTGCAATGCATCATGCAATGCGATCAGGTAATGGAGTGACGCTCGGCCAGGCACCGGCGATAGCGGGCATGGACCTCATCAAAGGCGGCGACATTCGCCGGGTCGGGCTCGGCCCGCGAGCTCTCGTCGAGATGCACCAGGCGCGTGCAGAGCTCGGCCAGCTCGCCGTCTCCGCCCCCCGCGCGATGACACCAGGCCGCCTGCAGGGCGGCGCCCAGGGCCGCGGCATCGGTGACCTCGGGACACACCACCCGGCTGGCGGTGATGTCGGCCAGCATCTGGCGCCACACCGGGCTGCGCGAGCCGCCACCGATCAGGCGGATCTCGCTCACCCCCTCGGCCAGCTGGCCGAACTGCTCGAGGCCATAGCGCAGGCCCAGGGTGGCGCCCTCCACCACCGCCCGGCAGAGGTTGGCCGGGGTGGTGTTGACGCTGGTGAGTCCGTCCAGGCTGGCGCTGGCCTCGGGCAGCATGGGTACCCGCTCGCCATTGAAGAAGGGCAGCATCGTCACCCCCTCGGCGCCGATGGGGGCGGCCGCCACCCGCTCGCCGAAGCCGGCGAGGTCGAGGCCGAGCAGCTCGCGGATCCGGGTGGTGGCCGAGGTGACGTTCATGGTGCAGACCAGCGGCAACCAGCCGCCATGGCTGGCGCAGAAGTTGGCTACCATGGCGCTGTCGGCCACCACGGGGTCGGGGGAATGGGCGCAGATGGTGCCCGAGGTGCCGAGGCTCAGGGTCACCAGCCCCGGGCGGATGTTGCCGGTGCCGATGGCGCCGAGCATGTTGTCGCCGCCGCCGCTGGCCACCAGGACGTCGTCGGCCAGCCCCAGCTCGCGGGCCAACGCGGGGCGCACCGTGCCGGCCGGCTCCCGGGAGGCGATCAGCCGCGGCAGCACCCGTTCGGGATCGAGCTCCGGGGCGATCTCGGCCAGCACGTCGTGCCGCCAGCGCCGGGTGCGGGTATCGAAGTAGCCGGTACCGGAGGCATCGCCGGCCTCGGCCACCCGCTCGCCGGTGAGCCAGAAGTTGAGGTAGTCATGGGGCAGCATCAGGGTGGCGATGCGCGCATAGGCCTCGGGATGGACCTCCCGCAGCCAGGCGAGCTTGGAGGCGGTGTAGCCGGTCTGCAGCACCAGGCCCAGTTTCTCGAGGCAGCCCGCCTCGCCGCCCAGGCGCTCGACCAGGGCGGCGTTCCAGGGTGCGGTCTCGGTATCGCACCACAGCTTGGCCGGGTGCACCGGCTCCCCCGCGGCATCCAGCGCCACCAGCCCGTGCTGCTGACCGGAGACGCCCAGGGCACGGATCGCCCCGGCGTCGACGCCGGACTTCGCCACGGCCTCCCCGAACGCGCCGTAGAAGGCCGCGACCCAATCGGCAGGCGCCTGCTCGCGTCGACCGCCCTCCCCCTCGTCCAGGCGGTGGGGACGACTCGCCTCGCCGAGGATCCGCTCGCCTTCCGGGTCCAGCACCACCACCTTGGTGCTCTGGGTCCCGCAGTCCACACCGACGTACATCAGGACGCTCCTCCTGTCGCCGCCAGGCGCTCCAGGGAGGCACGCGCGCCCTTCTCGTGCAGCGAGGTCAGGGCCGCGACGTAGGCGTCGCGGAAGCGCACCTGCTCGGCCAGGTCGCCGAACAGCTCGCGGTTCTCGACAAAGGCCGTGGGCCGCTCGTGGTGGCGTTTCGCCAACGCCATCAGCTCCTCCCTGAGCCGGTCCACCACCTCGATGGGCTCGCCCTGCTCGTCGACGCCCTCGGCGTAGCGCGCCCAGCTGGCTACCACCGCGGCACTGCGATGCATCTCGCCGCCGCGCGCGATCTGCTCGCGGATCACCGGGACCAGCCACTTGGGAATGCGATCCGAGCTCTCGGCACATAGCCGCGCCAGGGTGTCCCTGACCTCGGGGTTGGCGAAGCGCTCGATCAGGGTCCGGCGGTAATCCTCGAGGTCGATACCCGGTACCGGGGCCAGGGTCGGCGAGGCCTCGTGGCGCATGTAGCCGAGCAGGAAGTCCACGAACAGCGGGTCCTGGCACACCTCATGGGCATAGCGGTAGCCGGCGAGATAGCCCAGGTAGGCCAGTGCCTGGTGGCTGGCGTTGAGCAGGCGCAGCTTCATCATCTCGTAGGGCACCACGTCGTCCACCAGCTGCACGCCGACCCGCTCCAGCGGCGGGCGACCGGCGACGAAGTGGTCCTCCAGCACCCACTGGGTGAAGGGCTCGCAGACCACCGGCCAGGCGTCCTCGACGCCGAACCGCTCGCCAAGCTCGGCAACGTCGGCCTCGCTGGTGACCGGGGTGATGCGGTCCACCATGGCATTGGGGAAGGCCACCGAGGCCTCGATCCAGGCGGCCAGTTGCGGGTCCCGGGCGCGGGCGAAGGCGGTGAAGGTCTCCCTGGCCACGTCGCCGTTGCCCTGGATGTTGTCGCAGGACATCAGGGTGAAGGGGGCGATGCCACGCTCGCGGCGCCGCGCCAGGCCCTCGACGATCAGCCCGAAGGTGGTGCGCGGCGTCTCGGGGTGCGCCAGGTCGTGGCGGATGTCGAGGGCCTCCAGGTCGAACGCCCCGCTCACCGGGTGGAAGTTGTAGCCCCCCTCGGTGACGGTCAGCGAGACGATACGGATCGCCGGGTCGGCCAGGCGCTCCACCACCGCCGACGGGTCGTCGGGGGCGAAGAGGTAGTCGACCATGCTGGCGATGACCCGCGGCTCGCGGCGGCCGTCGGGATGCTTGACCACCAGGGTGTAGAGGTGGTCCTGGGCGGCCAGGGCGTCGCGCATGCGGCGATCGCCCGGCATCACGCCGACGCCGACGATGCCCCAGTCCAGGGCCTCGCCACGATTCATCAGCGCATCGAGGTACATGGCCTGGTGAGCGCGATGGAAGCCGCCGACGCCGAAGTGGACGATGCCGGCGGTGATGGCCTTGCGGTCCAGGCATGGCACGGGGACCTCGGCGGGGAGCCTGGCGAGATTGTCGTTGTTGAGTCGGATCATGCGGGGTCTCCTGCCGAGTCGTGCTCGGCGCGACCGACCACGGCACGGCGTCAGCGCCACACCAGGTCGGGCGGGATGGATGTGGTCTGGATCAGTCGGGCGTTGGGCATGTCCTTGTCGAGGGCCTTGCGACGGGCGGCCTCGGCGTCGCGGCCCATGGCCAGCCAGCGCTCGATCAGGCGCTGCTCCAGGGTCGCGTCGTCCACCTCGAGCATCACGCTCAGGTCGAAGAGGCCATGCAGGGCGCGCCAGGGCTCCTGGTCGAGCAGCAGGTAGTTGCCCTCGACGATGACGATTCGGTGCTCGCAGGTGACCAGCCGGCCCCCGGCACGGGCCAGGTCCAGGGGCCGGTCGAACACCGGCACCGCCACCGCGGCATCCGCGCGGCGAATGCGTTCCAGGTCGACCCTCAGGCCTTCGGCGTCGAAGGTGTGGGGCGCGCCCTTCATCGGCAGCAGGGCCTCGCCGAGCACCGCGTTGTCGAAGTGGTAGCCGTCCATGGGGACCACCACCCCCTGCCCCGGGAGGGCGTCATCGATCGCCTGCAGCAACTGTTCAGAGCGATAGGACTTGCCGGCGCCGGGCGGCCCGGCCAGGGCCACCAGCAGGCGTTGGCGTCCCTCGGCGGCGGCGAGGATTCGCCGGGTCACCTCGGCGAGGGAGTCGGCGCGGGGAGTGGAGGTCATGGCATCGATCCTCGTCTGTCGCATCGGTCGCACGGCTCAGCGCTGAGCGCGCCATGGGTCGCGAGTTCGCACATGGTTCAGCTCATCCAGTTGCCGCCGTCGACGTTGAGGGTCTGGGCGACCACGTAGTCGCTGTCGTCGCTGGCCAGGAAGAGCGCGGCGCCGCCGTAGTCGCTGGGTCGCCCCATGCGCCCGGCCGGTACCGCCTCGCCCACCAGGCGCTTCTTCTCGCCGAGGGGGCGCTTCTCGTAGCGGGCGAAGAGCGCATCCACCTCCTCCCACATCGGGGTGTCCACCACGCCGGGGGCGATGCCGTTGACGCGGATGCCATGGCGGATCAGATCCAGGGCACAGGATTGGGTAAGGCTGATCACCGCCGCCTTGGTCGCGCAGTAGGTGCTCACCAGGGCCTCGCCACGGCGCCCCGCCTGGGAGGCCATGTTGATGATCTTGCCGCCCTGGCCCCGCGCCACCATCGCCCTGGCCACGGCCTGGAGGGTGAAGAACAGCCCCTTGACGTTGACGGCAAACTGCCTGTCGTAGCTGGCTTCGGTCACCTCCAGCACCGGCTCCATGCCGAAGACGGCGGCGTTGTTGACCAGGATGTCGATGCCGCCGAAACGGGCGTTGACGCCTTCCACCATGGCGTCGACCGAGGCCCGGTCGCAGACGTCCAGGCGCACGCCCATCAGCCGCGCATCGTCATGCCCCTCCCCCCGCAGCATGGCCAGGGCCTCGTCGATGGCGACCGGGTCGATATCGGCCACCACGACATTCGCGCCTTCGGCCAGGTAGCGCCGGGCGATGGCCAGGCCGATGCCTCGGGCCCCGCCGGTGATGACGCTGGTCTTGTTGTCGAGTTTCATCGTGTCGTCCTGTTGTTCTGTCCGTGGGGTCAACCCTGTCATCGGGTCGTGGCACGCAGGCGGCTCTGCCGCCAGTCGTCGACCAGCGGCGCCAGCCCGTGCATGTGCTCGAGAATCCGCCAGGCACCCGCGGCCATCAGTCGGTGCTCCTGCCCGGGGTCGACATGGCTGGCCCCGATGAAGCCGATCACCGTCATGCCGGCGCCGCGGGCCGCAGTCACGCCGGAGACGCTGTCCTCCACCACCAGGCAGTCCCCGGGCAGGCGTGCCAGCTCACCGGCCGCCAGGTGGTAGAGATCGGGGGCGGGCTTGGGACGGGCCACCTGGTCCGCCGTGAACACCGGCGACTCCCCCAGCAGCCGATCCAGCCCGGTGGTCGCCAGGGAGGCCAGCACCCGCTGCCGGCGGCTGTTGGAGACCACCGCCTTGGGCAGGTCGATGGTAGCGATCGCCTCGGCCACCCCCGGCATGGCCTGGAGCTCGCGAACCAGCCGCGCCTCGATGGTCTCGTCCACCCGCTCGGTGGCCGCCGGCGGCAGGCGATACCCGCTCAGGCCTTCCAGGTGACGCAGGATGTTGGCGGTCGTCATGCCCAGTGCCTGGCGGAGCACGGTGTCGGCGTCCAGGTCCGGCAGCCACTCGCCCAGCAGCTCCATCAGCGTCGCCTCGGCGATCGCCTCGCTGTCCACCAGCACGCCGTCACAGTCGAAGATCAGGGTCTCCATGGGCGCATCCGTCACTGGCTGTCGGCGTCGGAGGCAACGCGGTTGTCACGGCGTGTCAGGCCGGCGAGGGGGTGCTGCTCCAGGCTGGGCAGGGCCAGGCCGCGGGCATCGAAGAGATGCGCACGCCCCGGCTCGAAACCGAAACGCACCGTCTCGTGGACGCGATGCGCCACGTCGCCATCGGCCATGATGGTGACCATCGACTCGCCCATCTGGACGTACAGGGAGGTCTGGCCACCCAGCCGCTCGAGGACCTGGATCTCCCCTTCCAGCGGCCCCTGGTCATCGAGCAGCAGGTGCTCGGGACGGATGCCGAGCTCCAGGGCAGAATCGGCCGCCAGCTCGCTGCCATCCGCCGGCACGCTGCAGGTGCCGCCGCCGGGCAGCCGGATACCGACGCCCTCGGCATCCGCCCGCTCGAGCCCGACCTCCAGGAAGTTCATCTTCGGCGACCCGATGAAGCCGGCCACGAAGCGGTTGCGGGGGTGGTGATAGAGCTCCATGGGCGAGCCCACCTGCTCCACCTCGCCGTCATGCAGCACCACGATCTTGTCGGCCATGGTCATGGCCTCGATCTGGTCGTGGGTGACGTAGATCATGGTGGCGTCGAGTGCCTCGTGGAGCCGCGCCAGCTCGATGCGCATCTGCACGCGCAGGGCCGCGTCGAGGTTGGAGAGCGGCTCGTCGAAGAGGAAGATGCTGGGATTGCGGACGATGGCCCGACCGATGGCCACGCGCTGGCGCTGGCCACCGGAGAGTGCCTTGGGCTTGCGGTCCAGCAGGGGCTCGAGCTGCAGGATCCTGGCCGCCTCGAGGACCTTCTGGCGGCGCTGCTCCTTGGGCACCCTGGCCAGCCGCATGCTGAAGCCCATGTTGTCCTCGACGGTCATGTGCGGATAGAGCGCGTAGCTCTGGAACACCATGGCCAGCCCGCGATCGGCGGGCCCCACGTCGTTCATGCGCTGGCCATCGATGAGGATATCGCCCGAGGTGGCACTCTCCAGGCCGGCGATCATGCGCATCAGGGTCGACTTGCCGCAGCCGGAGGGACCGACGAAGACCACGAATTCCCGGTCGTTGACCTCCAGATCCACGCCACGGATGACGTCGGTCTCGCCGAAGCTCTTGGTGATCTGCTTGAGTTGTAATGTTGACATCTGAGTATCCCTTTACTTGACGGCGCCGAAGGTCAGGCCGCGCACCATCTGCTTCTGTAGGTATCGAGAGCACCAGCCGAGGACCTGCCGATCGGCAGCGTCGAAAACCTATTTCACCGCGCCGAAGGTCAGGCCGCGCACCATCTGCTTCTGGGTCATCCAACCAAGGACGAGGATCGGGGCGATGGCCATGGTCGAGGCCGCGGAGAGCTTGGCCCAGAACAGCCCCTCGGGACTGGAGAAGGAGGCGATATAGGCGGTCAGCGGTGCCGCATTCGATGAGGTGAGGTTGAGGCTCCAGAAGGCCTCGTTCCAGCTCAGGATCACCGACAGCAGACCGGTGGAGGCAATCCCGGGAAGGGTCAGCGGCATCAGCAGGTAGAGGACTTCCTGCAGGGTGCTCGCCCCATCCATGCGCCCCGCCTCGAGGATGTCCTTGGGCATGTCCTTGAAGAAGGTGTAGAGCATCCACACCACGATCGGCAGGTTCATCAGGGTGTAGACGATGATCAGGCCGGTGCGGGTATCGAGCAGGCCCACGTCGCGGAAGATCAGGTAGATCGGCACCAGCACCCCGACCGGCGGCAGCATCTTGGTGGAGAGCATCCACAGCAGGGTGCCCTTGGTGCGCCGGGTGGGCAGGAAGGCCATCGAGTAGGCGGAGGGAATGGCGATCAGCAGCGCCAGCAGGGTCGAGCCGAAGGCCACCACCACGCTGTTGATCGCGAAGCTGGCATAGCCCGTACGATCATGGACCGCCTGGTAGCTCTCCAGGGTCGGCGAGAAGATCAGGCTGGGGTCGGCGATGGCCGCCGCCTCGGTCTTGAAGCCGGTCAGCACCATCCAGAAGATCGGGAAGAAGATCACGCAGGCGACGGTCCAGCCGAGCACGGTCAGGCCGAGCTTCCTGACACCGGCCGAGGCCAGCAGGGAGGGCCGGGTCGCCAGCGGGACCGCGGCGCTCTGGATACCGGGTTGCTTGGTTCTTGCAGTGGTCATGAGGTGCTCCCCTTGCCCTAGTCTTCCAGGTTCCTGGCCACCATGCGGACCAGGAAGATGGCGACGATGTTGGCGAGGACGATGGCGACCACCCCGCCCGCGGAGGCCATGCCGACGTCGAAGTCGAGCAGGGCACGGATATAGATCAGGTAGGCCAGGTTGGTGGTGGCGAGCCCCGGTCCTCCCGAGGTGGTGACGAAGATCTCGGCGAAGATGGTCAGCAGGAAGATCATCTCGATCATGATCACCACGCTGATCGCGCGCTTGAGATGCGGCAGGGTGATGAAGAAGAAGATGGCGACCGGACCGGCACCATCCATGCGTGCCGCTTCCACCTGGTCCTCGTCCAGCGACTGCATGGCGGTTAGCAGGATCAGCAGGGCGAAGGGCAGCCACTGCCAGGCCACGATGATGATGATCGAGGTCAACGGCAGCGAGGAGAACCAGTCGACGGCCGGCAGGCCGAAGGACTCGGCGACCCAGGAGAGTACCCCGTTGGAGGGGTGCATCATCATGTTCTTCCACACCAGGGCGCTGACCGTGGGCATGACGAAGAACGGCGAGATGGCCAGCACCCGGGCGATGCCGCGACCGGCGAACTCCTGCTGGAAGAGCACCGCCAGCAGGGTGCCACCCACCACGGTGATCGCCAGTACCCAGCCGACCAGCAGCAGGGTCGTGCCCATGGCCGACCAGAGGGCGGGATCGGTGAACAGGTATTGGTAGTTTTCCAGCCCGGCGAAGCCGGTCATGCCTGGCATCAGGAGGTTGTAGCGCTGGAAGGAGAACCACAGGGTCATCCCCAGGGGGACCAGCATCCACATCAGTAGCAGGGTGACGGCCGGCGCCTGCAGCGACAGGGTCCTCAGACCCCCGACGGTGCGGCCGGAAGCGCGTGTCTTGTTCATGGGAGTACCCGCGAGACCAGGTAGGGGAATGGACCCGGCCGGGATGCCCCGGCCGGGAGCGGCTGGCATCGGTCAGTCGAGATAGCCAGCGCGCTGCATGGTGCGCTCCGTGGCGCGCTGTGCGCTCTGCAGCGCCTGCTCGACCGTCATGTCGCCGGTCAGGGCCGCGGCCACCATCTGGCCCACCTGGGTGCCGATGGACTGGAACTCGGGAATGCCGACGAACTGCACACCGATGTAGGGGCTGGGTTCCAGCGTCGAGTCGGTGGGATCGGCGCTCCGCATCGCCTCGAGAGCGAAGTCGGCGAAGGGCGCCGCTTCCTGGTAGTTCTCGTTGGCATAGGTGGACTCCCGTGTCCCCGGCGGCACGCTGGTCCAGCCCTCTGTCTCGCCGACCAGTTCGATGTACTCACGGGAGGTCGCCCAGGTGATGAACTCCCTGGCCGCGTCCTGCTTCTCCGAGGAGGCCGGGATGGCCAGCGCCCAGGACCACAGCCAGTGGGAGCCCTTGGGCGTCTCGGCCACCGGTGCCTGGGCGAACCCCAGCCTGTCGGCCACCTGGGATTCCGACGGGTTGTAGATGCGCCCCGCTGCCGAGGTCGCATCGACCCAGATGGCACACTTGCCGCTGGAGAACAGCGCCTGGTTCTCGTTGAAGCCGTTGGAGCTGGCCCCGGGCGGCCCATAGTCGTTCAGCAGGTCGACATAGAAGCCGATCGCCTCCTGCCACTCGGGCGAGTCGAGCTCGGGATTCCAGTCCATGTCGAACCAGCGCCCGCCGAAGGTGTTCACCAGGGTCGAGACGAAGGCCATGTTCTCGCCCCAGCCTGGCTTGCCGCGCAGGCAGATCCCGGCGACCTCGTTGTCGGGGTCGTGGAGCTGGCCGGCCCACTCGCGCACCTGCTCCCAGCTCGGCTGCTCGGGCACCTCGATGCCCGCCTCGTCGAACAGGTCAGTGCGGTAATACATCATCGAACTTTCGCCATAGAACGGCAGCGCATGCAGCGTGCCCTCGTGGGAGAGGCCATCGCGGACCGTCTGCAGCAGGTCATCGACCTGATAGTCCGCGGGCAGCTCGTCGAGGGGCGTCAGCCAGCCGCGCTCGGCCCAGATGGGCACCTCGTAGGTGCCGATGGTCATGACGTCGAACTGGCCGCCCTGGGTGGCGATATCGGTGGTCAGGCGCTGACGCAGCACGTTCTCCTCGAGCACCACCCAGTCCAGCGTGATGTCGGGATGCGCCTGCTCGAAGGCCTCGGTCAGGCTCTGCATGATCACCATGTCGTTGTTGTTGACGGTACCTACGGTGATCTCGGTCTGCGCCTGGGCCTGGCCGGCGACGGCGATGGCCGCGGTCAGGGTCGTCAGGGGGAGATGGCGGATGACTCTCATAGCGGGATCCTCTAGGGACGTCTTGGCATTGTTATACTGATCATATTGATCAAACTCCGAACAAATGATCGATCACGACGCCACAAAAAGCAAAGATTCGCTCTTAGACTTTGGCCCAAAGAATCAGTGGTTAAGGATGATGCACCGCATCACGACGGCTCGATGATGCAGCGCGCCGCCGTCTCGTCGGTAACCAGACCCTTCAGCCAGCCACCCCGCAGCGCGGCGAGCAACGCCGGCGCCTTCTCCCGGCCACCGGCCAGGGCCACCAGGGGCTGGTCGCGCAGCATCTCCAGCGGCAGGCTGGTGACCCGACGGGTGATGGAGCAGTCGATGACCCGACCCTCGCGGTCCAGTGGCCAGCCCAGCAGCTCGCCCACGGCCTCGAGCCGCAGCAGCTCCTCGAGGTCGCTCTGGCCGATGAAGTGGTCCTGGAAGAGGGTCGCCTGTCGGTCGATGCGCCCCACGCCGATGAAGGCCGCCTCCGCCTGCCTGGCCACCTCCGTGATGGCCTGGAAGAGTCGCTGGCCGAGCATGGCCTGCTTCTCCTCCACCGAGTCGGCCACCACCGGGGTCGGCAGCAGGAAGCGCTCGCCGCCGGTCTTGTCGGCCAGCACCACCACGCCGTCATAGCGGTTGGCGGAGCCGTCACGTGCCACGTTGCCGACCAGCGAGACGAAACGGTGCTGCGGGCGGTCATGGCGGCTCATGGCCTCCACGGTGGCGCGCACCGAACGCCCGGTGCCCAGCGACAGGGTCAGGGGTTCGCTGCGCTCCACCAGGCGGGAGATGCGCTCCGCGCCGGCTGCCGCGAGGTAGTAGGCGGCGCCGTCGGGCGCGTCCGGCTCGGCCGGCACCACATCGCAGTAGTCGAGGCCATAGCGGTCGCGGATCGCCGCGGCCAGGGCCATGCAGGCCGAGATCGGATGATCGATGCGTACCTTGATCAGCCCCTCCTGGCGTGCCAGGGCAAGCAGGCGCTGGACCCCGGGGCGGGAGACCCCCAGCTGCTGGGCGATCTCGTCCTGGGTGATGCCCCCCACATAGGACATCCAGGCGGCGCGTGCGGCCTGGTCCAGCTTGCGTTCGAACTTGTCCATGACCTTGGTCTCCTGGTTCCGCCCGGGTCCGGCTTCCATGATACCGGGGCCGCCTCCCGGCACAATGCCAGGTGTCGGAGCATGCGCCGGGACGCCCGACCACTGGAGACGCCTGGCCGCCCGGCCTATGATGCGGGGTTCGAGACACCATTCTTCGAGGAGGAGTCCCCATGCCCATCGCCATGATCACCGGTGCCACGTCCGGCTTCGGCCGCGCCGCCGCCCGCCGCTTCGCCGCCGATGGCTGGTCACTGATTCTCACCGGCCGCCGCAGCGAGCGCCTGGAGGCACTCGAGCAGGAGCTCAGCGACAGCGTGGAGGTGCTGACCCTCACCCTGGACGTGCGGGATGCCGAGGCGGTAGCCCGCGCGGTCGAGACACTGCCCGCCGAGTTTCGCGAGGTCACCTGCCTGGTCAACAATGCGGGCCTGGCACTGGCCCCCAAGCCGGCCCAGGAGGTGGACCTCGCCGACTGGCATACCATGATCGACACCAACGTCACCGGGCTGGTCAACGTCACCCATGCCATGCTGCCGCGCCTGATCGCCACCGGCGCCGGGGCGAGCATCATCAACATCGGCTCGGTGGCCGGCAACTGGCCCTACCCCGGCGGCCACGTCTACGGCGCCACCAAGGCCTTCGTCGAGCAGTTCGGCTACAACCTGCGCTGTGACCTGAAGGGTACCGGGGTCAGGGTCACCGACATCTCGCCGGGGATGGCCGAGACCGAGTTCACCCTGGTGCGCACCAAGGGCGACCAGGCCGCCTCGGATGCCCTCTACCAGGGCACCACGCCGCTGCAGGCCGAGGACATCGCCGAGCAGATCTTCCATGTGGCGACGCTGCCGGACCACATCAACATCAACCGGCTGGAGGTGATGCCGACGCGCCAGACCTGGTCGCCCTTCACCATCGACCGGGATTGAGGGGGGTTAGGCGCTGCCGAAGTAGCGCTCGCGATCCTCGGCGGTGATGTCGCTGACATGCAGCGGGAAGGTGGCATCCCGCCGGTCGTCATAGAAGTGGCGCAGGGTGCGCTCGATGGTGGGGAAGGCGAGCTCATCCCAGGGGATCTCGTGCTCCTCGAACAGCGCCACCTCGAGGCTCTCGGGCCCCGCCTCGAAGCCGCCGGCGAGATCGGCACGGAAGATCATGTAGACCTGGTCGATGTGCGGCAGGTTGATCAGGGTATAGAGCCCATGGATCGCGACCTCGGCACAGGCCTCCTCGCGGGTCTCGCGGGCGGCCGCCTCGACGGTGGTCTCGGCGTTCTCCATGAAGCCCGCCGGCAGGGTCCAGTAGCCCTTGCGCGGGGAAATGGCGCGGCGGCACAGCAGCACCCGGCTGCCGCTCACCGGCAGGGTGCCGGCGACGATCCGCGGGTTCTGGTAGTGGATGGTGCCGCACTCGTCGCAGAAGTAGCGCGGCCGGTCGTCCCCGTCGGGAATCGCGAAGCGCACGGTATGGCCACAGTGACTGCAGAAGTTCATGGCGCTCCCTGGCAGGCTGGCGGGTGGCATGACGGCCACCCGGTCAGGGCTTGACGCCGCTCAAGGCGGCCGAGTAGAAGGAATCAAACCCGATGGAAACCCCATGTTAGAGAACCTTCGCGAACGCCTGCAAGCACACCGGCCACGCCGGGTCGGCCTGCGCCTGCCCGAGGCCGCGGTGCTGCTGCCCATCGTCGACCGCCCCGAGCCGACCCTGCTGTTCACCCGCCGTGCCGACCATCTCAATACCCATAGCGGCCAGGTGGCCTTCCCCGGCGGCAAGCGCGAGTCGCAGGACAGCGACCTGCTGGCCACCGCGCTGCGTGAGTCCCGGGAAGAGATCGCCCTGCCGCCGGAGCGCGTGGAACTGCTCGGCCGGCTCTCGGACGTGGTCTCGCTGCATGGCCTGCGCGTCACCCCCTGGGTGGGGCTGATCCCGCCCGACCTGTCACTCGTCCCCGATCCCGGCGAGCTCGACGCCATCTTCGAGGTGCCGCTGTCGCACTTCCTCGAGGACCAGCGCACCCACACCGACGTGATCCGGGTGGATGGCCGCGACTACTACGTGCCCAGCTACCGCATCGATGGCCACGTGATCTGGGGGCTCTCCGCGATGATGCTGGTGGAACTGCTCGCCGAGGGCTTTGCCATGCCGATCAACCTCTTCGAGCGCCCACCGGGCGAGCTGCTCTATCTCCCCGAGCGCGGAGTCACCCGGCCATGATGCAGCGCAACGCCTTCGCCACCGACCTGCCCCGCGGACGGCTGGCCGAACTGGTCGATGCCCTGGTGGAGAAGGGCTGGTACGTCGGCGAGGCCTTCATCCCCGCCGACCTGTGCGCCGAACTGTACCAGGAGCTCGGCGCCATGGCCGAGCAGGAGGCCCTGGACGCCGCCGGCATCGGCCGCGGCCAGGAGCATGCCTTGCGCCGGGACATCCGCGGTGATGCCATTCGCTGGCTGGACCGCGAGAGCCGGGCCCGCCGCCGCTACCTCGAGGCCATGGGCGAGCTGCAGCAGGAGCTCAACCGGGCGCTCTTCCTGGGCCTCTTCGAGTACGAGGCGCACTTCGCCCACTATCCGCCCGGTGCCTTCTACCGGCGACATCTCGACAGCTTCCGTGGCCGTGCCAACCGGGTGGTCTCCACGGTGGGCTACCTCAACCCCGGATGGCCCGCCGACGCCGGCGGCGAGATGGTGATCTTCGCCGCGGACGACTCGGCGCGTGAAGTGGCCCGGGTACGCCCCGAGGCCGGCACCTTCGCCTGCTTCCTCTCCGACAGCGTGCCCCATGAGGTGCTGCCCACCCGCCTGCCGCGGGCCAGCATCGCCGGCTGGTTCCGGCGCAACGCCTCGCTGGGCGGCCTGGTGGACCCGGCGCGCTGATGGCGGACGAGGCGGCGATGGACGAGACACTGCGGCTGCAGGCACGCGTCGCCGAGCTGGAAGCGCGCAATGCGGCCCTCGAGGCCGAGAAGGCCCACTACCGCTGGCTGGCCGACAGCACCACCGACCTGATCTCCCGCCACGCCCGGGACGGCACCTTCCTCTACGCCTCCCAGGCCGCCCGGGCCCTGCTCGGCTACGAGCCCGACGCGCTGATCGGCGTCTGCGCCTACGACCTCTTCCACCCCGCGGACCTCAGCGACCTGCTCAACAAGTCACCGCGGGTCTACTACCACGACGGTTTCTACCAGCAGACCTACCGCTTCAGGGCCAGGGATGGCCACTATGTCTGGTTCGAGACCACCAGCCGCACGCGCCGCGACCCGGCCACCGGCGAGCTGATCGATATCCTCTGTGTCTCCCGGGACGTGAGTCGGCGCATCCGCATCGAGGCCCACCGCGAGCGCCTGGCCCGGGTCGTGGAATCGACCACCGACTATGTGCTGTTCGTCGACGGCCATGAGCGCATCTTCTATTCCAACGAGGCCGCTCGCCGGCTGCTCTCGCGGCCGTCACGACGCTTCCGGGAAGACAGCGAGGCGCCCCTCGATCAGGCCTACACGCCGGAGGCCCTGGCGATACTGCGCGAGGTCGTGCTGCCCGCCGTGGCGCGCTACGGCTCCTGGAGCGGCGAGCTCGAGATGCACGGCCCGAACGGGCCCGTGCCGGTGCTCAGCGTGGTGATGGCCCACTCGGCGCCCGGCGCCGAACCCGACCACCTCTCGCTGCTCAATCGCGACATCGGCCTGCGCAAGGCCGCCGAGGCCCAGGAGCGCCGCCATCAGGAACAGATCGCCCATGCCAACCGCCTGGCCACCACCGGCGAGCTCGCGTCCAACATTGCCCACGAGCTGAACCAGCCGCTGGGGGCGATCGCCAACTATGCCAGCGGGGCACTGATGCAGCTCGCCGCCGACCCGCCCCGCTCCGCCGACGAGCTACGCCTGCCCCTCACGCGCATCAACGAGCAGGTCCAGCGCCTGGCCGAGCGGCTACGCCACATCCGCACCTTCGTGCGCAAGGGGCAGACGCGACCCCGGCCGGTGATGCTGCATGAGGTCATCGACGCCGCCTGCCGGCTCTGCGAGTGGCAGTACCAGCAGACCGGCGTGGCACTGGAGCACGACCTCCAGGATGGCCTGCCCCGGGTCCTGGCCGACCCGGTGGCCCTGGAGCAGGTGCTGGTCAACCTCCTGCTCAACGCCCTGGAGGCGAGCCGCGGCCGGCCCGACGACGACCGGGTGACGATCCGCGCCCGGCGCACGGGCTCGCGGGAGGTCGTCTTTACGGTCACTGACCGCGGCCCCGGCGTGCCGACCGCGGCTCGCGAGCTGATCTTCACCCCCTTCCACACCAGCCGTCCCGAGGGGCTGGGGATGGGCCTGGCCATCAGCCATTCGCTGATGGAGGCCATGGGCGGTGACCTGCAACTGCTGTCCGACGACAGCGCCGACGGTGCCACCTTTGCCGGAACACTGCTCTGCGAGCCCGGGCCATCGATACGCTGATGCTCGACGGGCCAAGGCCATGATGGCGCCCATGGCCAGTGCGCAAGAGGCGATCATGCCGAGCCACGTCGATGAACGCCCCGACATGCGTGCGGTACCGTACAGAAAGCATGCGTGAGGGATGCCAACCTACGGCCTCAGGGCATGCAGATCCGTTGGCGAGGCGGGAGCGGGTCGCAGCGCCCTTCCCCAAGCCCCAGACACGCGTCCCGCAGTGAGCCCAGAATGGCGTGTCGGGTCCGGTCAGGAGCCTGCACATGGATTCCCAAGCCCCGACTATCGACATCACCGCCGAGCCACGGGCATTGAAGCGCGCCCTGGGTGAGTACCGCACGCCACGCCTGGCGCGCAGCGTCCTGGAACTCACGGTCACGGTGATCCCTTTAGCCGCCCTCTGGCTCCTGATGTGGGGCACCCTGAGCGCCGGCTACTGGCTTGGCCTGTTGTTCGCCGTGCCCGCCGCGGGGTTTCTCGTGCGCCTGTTCATGATCCAGCACGACTGCAGCCACGGGTCATTCTTTCGTTCCCGAACTGCCAATGATTGGGTCGGCCGCGCCATCGGCGTCTTGACCCTGACGCCCTACGATCTCTGGCGACACAGCCATGCCCTCCATCATGCCCACTCCGGCAATCTCGATCGTCCGCGTGTCGGCGGCATCGACACCCTGACCGTGCGCGAGTTCCGAGGCTTGCCGCGAACGCAGCGGCTCCTCTATCGCTTGTACCGGCACCCGCTGGTGCTGTTCGGTGTCGGCCCGACGTACCTGTTTCTCCTGGACCATCGACTGCCAGTGGGTTTCATGCGCGCAGGCTGGATGCCCTGGCTGAGCACCATGAGCACCAATGCGGCGATCGCGCTGCTCGTCACCACCATGATCTGGCTGGTCGGCATGATCCCCTTCCTGCTCGTGCAACTCCCCATCACGCTGCTCGCCTCATCGATCGGCGTCTGGCTGTTCTATGTCCAGCACCAGTTCGAGGACACCCTGTGGGAGCACGACGACGACTGGACGTTCCACGAGGCGGCACTGCACGGCAGTTCCCACTATGACCTGCCGGCCCCCCTGCGCTGGTTCACGGCCAATATCGGGATCCACCATGTTCATCATCTCTGCAGCCGCATCCCCTCCTACCGGCTGTCCGACGTGCTGCACGACCATCCCGAACTCCGCCATATAGGCCGTGTCAGCCTGCGGCAAAGCCTGGCGTCGGTACGCCTCGTGCTGTGGGACGAGGAACAGCGTCGCCTGGTCTCCTTCGCCGAGGCTTGCAGGCCAGTCAACGGCCAGGTTCGTTAGCCCGTGACTCGGTGCAACGGCATTGGCATTGGGGGATCGCTAATGCCGAAGCTTTCGCGGACGCCAAAATCGTGAAATAGCCGGCTTTACGCTGATCCCGTGAACCAGAATCGACAAGGCAACTACCACCAGGGTCAGGTGTATCAACTCCAGTGCCACCTCTTCTGGTAATCCGTGTTGGATGGCATACATCAGATAATACAGCGAGCCAATGCCACGAACGCCAAACCAGCCGGCAAGGTGGCGCAAGCGCCCGGGGGCTCTGCTCCTCAGCATTCCCAGATGGACACTGACCGGGCGGGCGACAAAGAACAGAAAGGCGGCGAAGCCCACGGCCCGCCAACTCCAGGAGTCCCAGAAGAGCGCCCCCCCAATCAGTAACACCAGCACGATTTCCGCCAGCCGCTCGAGGTGTTCGTTGAAGATCAGCGAGCTTTCGCTCACATGAACGTGCGCAACGGCTTGCGGCTCACCATTAAGGTGCGTGTCGGCAGGTGCCGAGTATTCTTGTTGAAGGCCGGATAACTTCAATTCGGTATGGCGCAGAGCCACCGCTGCACTAAACACGGCCAAGAAGCCCCAGGCATCCACTATCAAGCTGATGCCATAAGCGAATGCGATCAGGCCCAGGCCGAGAAAACTTTCCAGAAAGGTAGTCCCCATCACGCTGGCACGTATCTTGTTCACCAGCCAACCGACACCAACACCCGCCAAGATACCGATGCCGATACCAGCGCCGCTTGCCCAGAGCACATCCACTGCCAGCCACCGCCAGCCGGCATCGCCCAGATCGTGCAGACCCAGCAACCCCAGGCCGAGCATCACGAAAGGGAAGGCGCTGCCGTCGTTCATTCCGGCTTCGCAGGTCAATGCAAAACGCAGGTCGTCAGGGTCATCCGCGTGACGAACCTGAACCTCGGTGGCCAGGACAGGATCCGTCGGTGCGACGACGGCACCCAGCAACACCGCGGCTCCCAGCGGTAAAGAGAGCCAGTAGTAGCCGAAGAGTGTCACCAATCCGACGGTGAGCGCCATCGAAACCACCGCCAGCTGAACGGGATTTCGCCAACGCTTCAGGGTCACCGGCGCCGGCATTTTCACGCCGGCACAATACAGGGAAATCAGGACGGCAATTTCGGTAAGGAGTTCAAGTAACGCCGACTCTTCCAGAGGGTTGAAATGAAAAAGACTGAAGCCCATTGGGCCAACCATGCATCCGATAACAAGATACACGATGGCAGAGGTGACCGGGACACTTTTGATATATGAAAATGTGAACCCTACTACCAGAAGCAGCGATCCGATCAGGATAAACCAGGTAGCAGTTGTCATAGGTGTCTCGTCAGGTAAGCATTCATCCACTCAGAAACACGGCATCCGAGTAACGGGGATAGACCGGTCCCTGCTGATAAGGTCCCTCTGCCATGCTGGCGAATGGACCTCTTCTGCACACGACCTGAATCTCGAGGAGCTCCTCCTTCTCGATGGAATCTGCCAGGCGCCTTAGCTCGGCCAAGAGATCAGCCGCCGAGTCCCCCCTTTTCCCCATCCTGCTCTGCCGTGGGCCCTCTCATCGATGACCCGATCATGCTCTTCGATGACCCGGTCATGGACAGCGCCCGCTGCATCCCCTGGCTAAGATCCAGTCTAGCAGGTAATGCTCCCTTCCCCCCCACGGCGAGAGGCGCCCTCGAGGCGGCCAACAGGCCCCAGCCGAGCAGCTTTCCGGAGGTTTTTCCGGCAAGTCGCCCCGCGCGGCTGCCGGGTCGCGACGGGGGAGTTCGAGTACGGGATGGCGTGTATTTTTTCGTTGAGCTGGCCGGCCCGCTTCAGGCAGGATGGAGAACAGGGAAGCAGGCCAGTAGGGATGAGCCACGGCATACCGTTGGAGGAGCCATATGCAACCGCTGAGCTACTACTACTACAACGTGCTGGAAGGCCTCGAGAAGCCGAGCGATGTGCCGACGTCCCACCTGCAGGAGGGCTACGACATCCTGTATCGGCATGGTGGGCGCATCGAGATCGACCTGATGCGCAGGGCCGAGGACGGCAACGCTCAGGGCGAGCCTTTCCACTGGTACGAGGAGCTCGATGACGAGCAGCGGGCGAAACTGCACAAGGCCCTGGATGGCGGCGACCCGGCAAAGATCCTCAAGATCCTGCAGCGCAACGGCTATGCCGGCGTGCTCTACCACCATGCCTGGGAGCACTTCCGGGAGGCGGACTCGGCGTGATCGCCGCCAGGGTCAATGAATGCCCGGGTGCCGCCACCCGATAGCGATGCAGGGCCCGCGAATGTTCGCGGGCCCTTCGCGTTGGCTCAGGTTGTGTTTGAAAAGTCGGCGAGCGAAGGTCAGACAAGGCAAAAAGCGGCGAAAAGACGGAGTTTACGGGGTGTAAATGAGTACTTTGAGTCGATTTTTAACGCCGTATGACCGAGCGCAGCCAGTTTTCGGACAGAGCCTAGGGCTTGGCCATCAGGTCCGCCCGCCAACCCCGCCAGAAGCTCACGCCCTGCAGCACGGCCAGCCCCCCCTCGTAGAGCGCCGGTAGCCACAGCAGCCCCGAGGCGAACAGGAAGAACAGCGCGAAGCCCCCCCGGAACAGGATCGACAGCAGCGCTACCAGGCGGTTGTGCAGCGGCGCCAGGGCGGCCGGCAGGTAGAGCAGTCCCAGCGCCAGCATGGCCAGGCCGGCGTAACGGGGCCAGGTGAGGGGGGCCGCCAGGTCGGCGCGGATCAGCGCCAGGAAGCTCTCGGGCCACCACCACAGCCACAGGCCGAGCAGCACGTTGAGGGCGATGCCCGCCAGCATCACCCGTCGAAAGGTCCGGAACGTGTCGTTTGAGGTCTGCATAGCGAGGCTCCCTGGCCGGTGGGCCGCTAGAAGGTGAGCAGATAGTCGATCAGGGCCGTCCGCTCCCCCGCCGCCAGCCCGGTGCCATAGTCATGGCCCTGGTTGCCGTTGCCGGGCAGGCGGGTGTCGAAGCAGAAACCCTCGTCCAGGGAGGCCCCCGGTGTGCAGCCGGGGGCCACGAAGCCGCCCTTGTCGCCGTCCAGCACGTCCAGGCCACGGACGAAGGCCGTGGGACGCGCTTCCGGCGGCAGCAGCAGGTCGTGCAGGGTCGGCACCGAACCGTTGTGCAGGTAGGGGGCGCGCAGCCAGAGCCCGTCGAGGGGCTGGTTGGCGTAGCCGTCGGTCTTGCGGAAGTGGCGGAAGCGGTAGCGCTCGTCATCGGCGAACAGGGTGAGCTGATAGCGACGCAGCGTCTCGGTGTAGCTGTCCAGACGCGCCGGGTCGGCGCCGAGCGTGGCGTTGGGCACCACCTCGCCGAGCCGCTCGCCCTCGAAGACGTAGCGCTCGCCCTCCTGGTAGCCGTGGCAGTCGGCGCAGTGGCGCATGTAGAGCGCCTTGCCGGCCGCCACGTCCTCGGCATCGGGGTCGTGGGGGCTCGGCGGCGGCTCGAGATCGAGCAGCCAGTCGGCGACCCGCTCGATGGCGGCGTGGTCGACGCTCTGCTCGGTGACCCCGGCGCCGAGCGCGGCACTCAGGTTGCGCTCCTGCAGCGAGGTGTTGTTGCCGTCCCAGTGAAGGTCCATGCCCTGGCGGGGACGCTGCAGGAAGATCGACGGGTAGTCCGCGGTGCCGACCCGCTCGCCCGCCGTCAGGTCGGCGAGGGTCATGTCGAACTGGATCAGCTTGTAGGGATTGAAGGTGTCGACCCGCCCCGGCCCCCAGGCCGGCTGCTCCGCCAGCAGCGGGGCGAGCCGCGCGCGGGTCGCCAGCAGCCCCTCGCGCACCCGGGGCAGCACCGCATGACGCCACACCAGGCGCTCGACCCAGCCCAGCTCCTGGCCCTGCGCCTCCATGGCGCCGAGCACGCTGTCCGGC
This sequence comes from Halomonas sp. CKK8, assembly GCF_029625235.1. Lineage (NCBI taxonomy): Bacteria > Pseudomonadati > Pseudomonadota > Gammaproteobacteria > Oceanospirillales > Halomonadaceae > Halomonas > Halomonas sp. CKK8. The sequence goes on from NZ_CP121193.1 coordinate 2,758,318, forward strand.
GCCAGCCGCGGGTCATCGGCGATCTCCAGCAGGAAGGCGATGAAGCCGTTGAGGTCCAGGTTGTTGGCGGGCATGCCCGAGACCAGCCGCGGCTCGGCCTCGGGGGACTCGCGCACCGTGCCGGTATGGCACACCGCGCAGTTGAACCAGCCCAGCTTAACGCCGCGCACCTCGCGGGTGCCCACGCCGATGGGCAGGTCGCCCGCGTCCAGGCTGTCGCCCGGGGCGAAGAGGAAGCCGAAGGCCTCGTAGCCCTCCTCGCCCAGCGTCTCGGGGAAGAGCTCGGGCAACACCCGCCACAGCCGGACCGGCAGGCCGCTTTCCGGCTCGCTGCCGATGGAGCCGTGGCGGAAGTGCGCCTCCGGGTCGGCATAGTGGCGCACCGACTCGCCACTGTAGCGCCATAGGGTGGGGACGCCGATCGCCAGGACCAGCACACCGGCCACCACCACGGCCAGCGCCAGCAGGGTCAGCGGCAGGCGTCGCCGGCGGCGACGGCGGGACGCGTCCTGCACGGCGGTGACGGGGGGCTCCTGGCGTCTCATGGCGGCCTCACGGGGTATGCGCCTTGGTGTCTCGAGCGGGCGGTACCGGCGGCAGCTGCAGCTCGGGCCGGGTCTCGTAGATGGCCATCAGGGACTCGAGCATGCGCTCGTGGTCGCCGTCGAAGCGCTCGAGCTCATAGCAGCCCAGCGGGTTCTTGGGCGCGTTGAGCAGGCACTTGTTGCAGAAGGTGCAGGGGTTCTCCGGCACATCGTGGCCCGCCTGCCACTGGCGCGGCAGGTCGGGGTTGGCGATCAGCGCCCGGGCGCTGGAGACGGCGTCACAGGCCCCCGAGGCGATGGCCTCGCGCACCAGGGCGGCACGCTGGTAGCCGCCGGTGCTGATCACCGGGATGGTCACCGCCTCGCGGATGGCGCGCGCCTCGTCCAGGCCGATCCCCTCCACCTCGCGGCCGCGCCGGTGGCGGAACCACAGCCAGCGGAAGATCCAGCGCAGCGCCGGGTAGCGAAACAGCAGGTAGTTGCGGAAGGTGTCGACCCCGGCGGAGAGCATGGTGTCGTAGGTGCTGGCGATGGTCTCGAAGGAGAAGTCCCCGGGCGGGTTCAGGGGATGGGGGAAGAGGCTGCCCAGCGAGACGTGCAGGGCGTCGGCCCCGGCCGTCTCGGCCCAGCGGCAGACCTGGACGGTCTCCGCCAGGCTGTTGCCCTTGCCCTCCCAGGGCAGCACGTCGTTATGGTCCACGGCGCTGATCTTCACCTGCAGGTGGAAGTCCGGCCCCACCCGGTCGCGGACCGCCTCGATCACCTCCAGCAGGAAGCGCGCCCGGTTCATCAGCGAGCCGCCGTAGCGGTCACGCCGGTCGTTGATCGCCGAACTCAGGAACTGGGTGAAGAGGTAGCCGTTGGCGGCGTGCAGCTCCACGCCGTCGAGCCCCGCCTCCCGGGCGCGCCAGGCGCCCCGCGCGAAGGCCTCGACGATGCGCTCGACCTCGTGGCCGCTCATCGCGCGGCACAGGAAGCCGTGCAGCGACTCCTTGCGATCGGTGGCGCTGGGCGCCCGCCGATGCTGGTTGTGCACCCCGGGCAGGTCCCGCTGCCGGCCGGAGTGGCTGAGTTGCAGGATGTACTTGCAGTCGAGGCGGTGCACCGCCTCGCCGAGGCGCTGCCAGAGGGGAATGAAGTCGTCGCGGTGGATGGTGGCGTAGCCGGCAACGATGCGCCCCTCCATCTGCACCGGCACGAAGGAGGAGAGGATGGCCCCCACCCCGCCGCGGGCGAAGCGGCATTCCCAGTTGATGCGGGTCTGGGTCAGGCTGCCGTCCTCGTTGTCGAAGCGCCCGGAGACGTTGGAACGCAGCAGGCGGTTCTTGATCGTGATGTTGCGCCACTTGAGCGGCGTGAAGATGACGTCCTCGCTCATGCGCCTTGCCCTCCTTGCCGCACCGCCATGGCCTGCTCCCAGACCGCCGCCAGCAGCGCCAGGATGAAGCCCTGGGCCGGGCAGCGCGCCCAGCTCTCGCCCATGAAGGCCAGCTCGCGATCACCGCTGCCCCGGGCGGCAGCCGCCAGGCGCAGCACCACCAGGTCGCCGGGCTCGAGCCGGCGCGGCGCGCAGGGCGTCGACAGCGGCCTCCTTACCCGGCGCAGCAGCGTCTCCGGCGGCGCCAGGGTGCGGCCCAGCACCGCCGACAGGGAGAGACCGCGGGCCTGCGGCGTGGCGTACAGCTCGCGCATCGCCGCCAGCGAGGCCACCAGGTTGTGCACGGCGATGCCGGTGGCATGCAGAGCCAGCGGCTCGCCGCCGGCACGCGCGGCCAGCAGCCGCCGGGCATGGCGCAGGCGCCCCGTGAGCCGTTGGCCCAGGGCGCGCAGGACGTTGATGCGGGGATAGGCGTCGAGCAGCCGGGCGGCCGCATAGCTCGCCTCGTCGGCGCGGTACTCGTCGCGGAACAGCCGGCCCAGCAGTCCCTGGGCGGCGGGTCCCAGCGCCTCGGCCTCGGCCTGGCCGGCCACCGCCTCCACCAGCGTCTTGAAGGCCGGGTCCCGGTGCCAGGCCGAGGCCTCGGCATACGCATCGAGACGCCGCCCCAGCTCGGCGTGGCGAGACGCGCGCCCCTGCGCCTCGCGGGCCAGCAGGGCGGGCAGCGGCTCGCCGTCGAAGACGAAGGCCTGGCGCAGGCGGGCCAGGCGCCATCGATTGATCAGCCCGCCGGCGGGCGCCAGATGGCGGTCCAGCCGAGGCTCGGCATCCAGCTGGCGGATCTCCCTGGCGTCGCTCACCTCCAGCAGGTTGAGGAGGCCGGGAATGCTCAGGCGCCTGGCCATGGTACCTCCCTATCTCTCCGCACTAGCCTCGCGACGCTAGCCACGGGCCCTATCTACGAAACCTAGTTACGCGACCAGGGGAAGAAGACGTTGCGCACGCCCTCCATCCGCGGTGCCAGCTCCGGGAAATGGCGGGCGATGACGGTGCGCAGGCCGTTGTCGTCGATCCAGGCCATGCCGGCCCGGGTATAGACCTCGGGGGTGTAGTCGTCGGTGAAGAAGCGATCGCTCTTGAGGCGCCGGGAGGCCATCAGGATGAAGATGCGAAAGGCGGTGTCGCTGAAGGCGAAGCCGGGCGGCGGGGTCTCGGCAAGGCAGCCGGTGAGCAGGTCGACCTGCTCCACGTCGCCGTAGACCGCCTCCAGCTCGCGCTGCCACTCGGGATCGTCGGTGAGCTCGGCGAAGCTCGCCGGGGCCGGCATGTCGATCAGCCGGCGGAAGCGGCAGTAGCGCGGCACCCCGCGCTCGCGGTCGCGCAGCACGTCGATGGTGGCCAGGTCGATGGTGCGCTCGTGGGGGGCCTGCTTGTCATGCTGCTGCAGGTGGCGCGGGAAGTTGTGCAGCACCAGCGCGCCGGGGTGGCTGGTGGCCAGCGAATAGAGCGCGTCAGCCAGCGGCACCTCGTCATAGAGCGCCTGGGTGCGCGAGCCGGCGACCTCGGTCAGGCCGCAGGCCTTGAGCGGGGCGTCATCGGCCTGGCGACGGAAGTCGAAGTCGTCGGGCACCAGCGGGTGCATGCGGTAGACGGCACTGAATTCCTCGGTGATGGCATAGGGCGCGGCATGGTGGTCCACCGGCGAGCCGACGATCCCGCTGAACAGTTCGCTGTCGCTGACCCGGCCACGGCTGCGGTAGAAGTGCTCGTCGAGGATGCCCCACCAGTTGGCGCGCATGCCCAGGCGCAGCTCCGGGGTGTCGAGCAGGGCCGGCGTCCATTCCACGGTGTGGATCTTGGCGATCAGGGCGGCATTGATCAGGCGCGCCTTCTGGAACAGCCATTCGCCGTCGCGATCCGGATGATCGATGCGCAGCCGGTCGACGATGGCGTTGTGCTCCCGGGCGAAGAGGGTGTGCATCAGCGACAGCCCGACCCACCAGTTGCCGTTGACCCCCGCCAGCTCTATGCCGTGCTCGTCACGGGGCAGGTGGCCGTCGGGGCGCAGGTAGAGCTTGCCGTCGGGGAGCAGCTCGCCGCTCTCCGGGTCGCTGCGCACCAGGCGCTGGCGCTTGAGGCTGCTGCCGTAGATCTGCGAGCCGTCCCACCACTGGGTCTCGGTGTTGAGGAAGGTCGCCGGGAAGCCCTCGTCGGCATCGCCGCGGGTCGAATCTCGGCGCGAGCGAAGCACCGTCATGCGCTCCCAGGGCCAGTCGTCGTCCGCGTCGAGGGGAACCTCGTGGGGTGTCGCCTCGGCGTCGTTGCTGCCGTGGCTGAACCAGTCATGGACCATGAACTGCAGCCAGGCGGGCACCAGGACGTTCAGGGTGGTGGCCGGCGTGAAGGTCTCCCGGGTCATCAGCCGGCGGCTCACCACCCGCGGGCTCGGCGTCATCAACGCCTCGCCGGTCTCGGGGAACGTCTCGGCAATGGGCACGTTTCGCCCGAAGCGGGTATGCGCCTTGCCCATGCAGGGGGCCGCCAGGTCGTTGTAGCTGCCGTCGGCGGTGCGACAGCCGCGCACGTCGAAGCTGCCCTTGTCGGGGTCGGGCGGTCGTTCGCGTTCGGTGTCGTGGAGATTGTGCCAGCGCAGGTTGCCGCGCAGGGCGACGAGGTTGAGCACGGCGATGGGGAAGGGAAACTGATGCCACTGGCGGCGCCGGTTGATGCGCCGGAAGAGGCGACCGAGCAGGCCGCTGCCGCGTTGTCCGAACATGGGAATCCTCCCCGGTAGACGTCGTCGCTGAGATCAGGACGCGGGCATTGCCCCTTGCCGGTTTTCGCCTCGCCGAGGCATGAGATACCTCAACCCCTCAGGCTGAACGTGACCCTACTGCAAGTGACAACTAACCTTTAGCACAGGGTCTCTCCCCCCTCAATGAAACTCACGCCCCGCCTCACGGGGCCCAGGAGGACGCTTGACCAAGGGTGGCTACGCGACGGGATTCCGCCTCATGGTACTGCTGGGCGTGGCGGCCAACCTGGCCCTGGCGGTACCCGCGGTCTTCGCCCCCAATGCGGTGATCGCGCTGGTGGGCGGGACACCGGTGGCCGAGACGGTGTGGCCCGCCTTTGCCGGCTGGCTGCTGATCCTGCTCAGCCTGTTCTACCTGCCGGCAGCCGTCGATCCCGAGCGTTACCGGGTCGTCGCCGTGCTGACGGTGCTGGCGCGCTTCGCCGGGGTCACCTTCTTCACGCTGCTGTATCCACAATTCCTGCTGCTCGCTCTGTTCGACCTGTTCTTCGGCGTCACTCAGGGCATGCTGCTGCTGGCGCTCGGCCGACGCTGAGCGGTGTCTTCGACTCTTTCGGGAGGAAGCGGTCATGGCTCGCAAGGATCACGCCCACGCCAGGGCCCGTCACTGGCTCATCTGGCTGGCGCTGCTGTTGGCACTGGGCGCCGTGGTGGCGACGATCGGCTGGTTCAAGCTGTTCCGCGAGGTGCCCCAGCACTTCGATAGCGTCGAGGCCTACTACCGCTACGGCTCCATCGGCACCGAACCGGAGGAGGGGCTGCCCTACTGGGTCTGGCGCGTGCTGCCGGAGGTGTTCCCGCAACACCTGCCGGGCGATGGGGAGGACGCGGGCTACGCCGCCCTGGGCGTGGTCTGGGAAGAGGGCGAACCCACGCCGGTGGGGTTCTCGCTGAAGACCCTCGGCTTCCCGCGCATCGGCATCAACTGCGCGGCCTGCCACACCGCCACCTACCGCACCTCGGTGGACGGCGAACGCCGTATCGTGGCCGCCGGCCCCCAACAGACCTTCGATCCCCAGGCCTACCTGCGCTTCCTGGGCGATGCCGCCGCCGACCCGGACTTCACCGCCGACACCCTGCTGGCGGCCATCCGGGAGGAGACCGAGCTCTCCTGGCTCGACCGCCTGCTCTACCGTTTCCTGATCATCCCGCGCACCCGCGACGGGCTGCTGGAGCAGGCCGAGCGTTTCCGCTGGACCGAGGAGCGGCCACGCTGGGGACCGGGGCGCATCGATCCCTTCAACCCGGTGAAGTTCCACCCCGACCTGCTCGCCCTGGACCCCGCCGAGGACGACACCATCGGCAACTCCGACATCATGCCGCTATGGGCGCTGGACGAGCAGGAGGGCTACGCCCTGCACTGGGACGGGCTCAACGACGCCATCACCGAAGTCGTGCTCAGCGGCGCCATCGGCGACGGCGCCCGCCCCGACTCCCTGCCGGTGGAGGCGCTGGGCGAACTGGAAGCCTACCTGCGCGAACTGGCGCCGCCGCCCTACCCCTTCGACACCCGGGACGACCAGATGGCCGCGCGGGGCAAGGTGCTCTTCGAGGAGACCTGCGCGGGCTGCCATGGCCCCGAGGGCGCGCGCACCGGCACGGTGATCCCGCAGCCGGAGGTGGGCACCGACCGCCACCGCCTGGCGATGTGGACCGCCGAGGCCGCCGAGCGCTACAACGCCTATGCCGAGGAGTACCCCTGGGACTTCGACGCCTTCGTCAAGACCGACGGCTACGTGGCCAAGCCGCTGACCGGCATCTGGCTGCGCGCGCCCTACCTGCACAACGGCTCGGTGCCCACGGTGGAGGACCTGCTGCGTCCCGCCGAGGAGCGCCCCGTGGTCTTCCATCGCGGCTACGACGTCTATCATCCCGACCGCCTGGGCTTCATCCACGAGGGCGAGGCCGCCGAGCGGCAGGGCTTCCGCTACGATACCCGCCAGCCGGGCAACGGCAATGCCGGCCACGAGTACGGCACCGACCTCCCGGCACAAGACCGCGATGCGCTGGTCGAGTACCTCAAGACCCTCTAGCGCGGATGCGGGCGAACCGAGGCCTCGCGGCGGGAGTCGACGACGGTTCCGAGGGCGCCCCCTTTGCCGCTACACTGCGGGCAGGATCCACCCTGGCCCCCTTTTCGGCCGCACATCGAGGCGCCCGTGACCGAGCCCCCCTCCTCCTGCATCGCCATCGTCGACGACGACCAGGCCCTGCGCGACTCGCTGGCCTGGCTGCTTGATTCCGTGGGCCTGGCCACCTGCGCCTATGCCGATGGCGAGGCCTTCCTGTCCGCCGACCCCGAGGGCTGTGATGCCCTGCTGCTGGACGTGCGCATGCCGGGCCTCTCAGGCCTGCAGGTGCAGCAGCGTCTCAACGAGCTCGAGCACGCACCACCGGTGATCTTCATGACCGGCCATGGCGATGTGCCCATGGCGGTCTCGGCGCTGAAGGCCGGCGCCTTCGACTTCATCGAGAAGCCCTTCAACCCCCAGCAGCTGATCGACACCGTCCAGCAGGCCCTCGCCGAGCACCAGCGCCGCCGGGAAGCCGGGCGTCGCCTGGCCGAGCTGCAGGCACGCTACGCGGCCCTGCGTCCCAAGGAGCAGCAGATCCTGGTCCACGTGGCCGAGGGGATGACCAGCCGACAGATCGCCGAACAGCTGGGGATCAGCGCCAAGACGGTGGAGGTCTACCGGCTGCGCGCCATGAAGGCCCTGGGGGCCGCCAACCTCGCCGAACTGGTGCGGCTCTGCGTGGCGCTGGGGCTGGTAGAGACGCTGCCCGACGGGACCTCCCCTGGCTGAGCGTTGACCGCTCCCGGGCGCCTGGCAGTGCCCTCCGAAGCCTCTAGACTGCAGGTGGGGAAACACGGCCGCATCGACGGCCGCGCCAGCAACCTGTGCAGGGGGAGATCACGCCATGAACAGGACCGCCATCCGGACCCTACAGCGGTTCCTCGCGGACAATGACCGCTACCGCGGCAAGATCGACGGCATTCGCGGGCCGAAGACCCTCGCCGCCGTGAATGCCAGCCTCCAGACCCAGGCCGACCGCCTGCCGGACGGTGCCGAGCGCTGGAGTGACCGGCGTCGCGCCATCGCCTGCATGCAGCTCGCCTGCCGCGAGAAACGCATCGAGGTCGGCCCCATCGACGGCCTGTGGGGCCCCCAGACCGAGTATGCGGTGGACGTCCTGGCCACGCTCCAGGAGACCGGCAGCAAGCCCACCCCCTGGCGCGACCAGGCACCACTGGACGCCAACCCCAACGGCTGGTGTCGGGAGGCCGAGCTCGAACAGACGCTGGGCTCGCCGACCCGCAAGCCGCCGATGGTGGTGGTGCCCTGCCCCTGGAAACTGGCGCTGGCCTGGGACCTCAACACCTGCCCCAGCGGCATCGGCTGCCACGAGCAGGTCGCCGACAGCCTGGCCCGCATCCTGGACCGCGTGCATGACCACTACGGGCCGCAACGCCTCAAGGAACTGGGGCTTCACCGCTATGGCGGCTGCTACAACAAGCGGCGCAAGCGTGGCGGCACCCGCTGGTCGACCCATGCCTGGGGCCTGGCCATCGACTGGGACCCGGCCCACAACAAGCTCAAGTGGGGGCGCGACCGGGCACGGCTGGCCCGGCCGGAATACGACACCTGGTGGCGCCTCTGGGAGGAAGAGGGATGGGTCAGCCTGGGGCGCACGCGAAACTTCGACTGGATGCACGTGCAGGCCGCCAAGCTGTGACGCCAGGCACCTCAGTCACGCAGGATGGTCATGCGACGCGTCTCGTCCTCGGGGAAGACGCGCCCGCTGCGCAGGGCGGCGAACAGGTGAAGGAACACCACGCCCGGCTCGCCGAACACCTCGCCGGAACGGAAGTAGGAGTGCCCCTTGGGGTAGTCATAGCGGGTATTGACGTCGTCGCAGTCGACGGCGAAGACATTGCGCGCCACTCGGCTCATGTCCTCCGGGCCGGAGTGGCCAAGGCGCCGGGAGGCGATGCGGTTCTTCAGGTTCGAGGCCTTGCTGGCGCGCAGCGCCAGGTCATCCGAGGCGAAGTAGACCGTGACATTGCGTGAGGCATGGACGATCAGCTCGCCGCTGTGCCCCTCCTCCAGCGACTCGTTGACGATATCCGCGGCGATCAGGAAGGTATTGCGGAACAGCATCGGCACCCCACCCGGCAGGGAGTACTTGCGCCATACGCGCAGTGTCTCGCGCAGCACCCGGTTGCCCATGGAGTGAGCCAGAATGTTGATGCGCTTGAGGCATGGGGTCGGGGCCACCTCGAACTGGTCGCTCTCGCGCCACTCCAGAAAGCGCTGCAGCACACGGGCGAAGGAGAAGGCACTGAGGTCCGCCGACTCCTGGTCATCCCAGTAGTCAGTGACGATGCCCATGTCGTTGTCGCAGGGCCAGACCAGGGGCACCACCAGCACCTCGCCGGGCTGGCTGGCATCGCAGAGTTCCTGGAACTCCCGCGCCGCCGAGAAGACGTCCGTCGGCAGGTTGGAAAAGCCATGGATGTAGATCACCACCTGGTGAGCATCGGACTCCTTCAGACGCCGCAGGAACGCCGTGCTGCCGAGTTCCTGGTACTGCCCCGCCGCGACTTCCTCGCAGTAGAAGACCGAGTTGCTGGCGGCGTTGTTCTTGAGGTCGAAGTCGAAGGGTCGATTCGCCCGGGTACGGATGCTCTGGGTGGGGAACCGGTTGGTGATGAACAGCATGATGAGCCACCTCGAGGAGTGGACGGCAGAGACACTGCCATTCCACTTGAAGCTAGCACAGCCTCCCCCGGCGGCCAGGTCACGGCCACGTCAGCCCCCGGTCACCGGCCACGCGGCTCACCTGCCCAGCATCGCCAGGTACTGCCTGAGGACCACGGCATTGTTGTGGCGAACGTCCCTGGCGGCGAAGACCAGGGTGACGGTGTCGCTGGCGGCCCGCACGGCCAGGTCTCTCAGCGTCTCGCGATGCGCCTTGAGTTCCGCCAGGTAGCGCCGACGAAACTCGCCCCAGCCGAGGGCCCCGTCATGGAACGCCTTGCGCAGCTCGTCGCTGGGGGCAACCTCCCTGCGCCATTCGTCGATCCGCGCATCGGCCTTCGCCACCCCGCGGGGCCAGAGCCGGTCGACCAGCACCCGGTAGCCATCGTCTCGACTCGGTGCCTCGAAGGCACGCTTCAGCTCGATGCTCATGGAGGACCTCCTGGCGGCGAATATCCCCCAGTGTAACCAAGTGCCGACTCAGGCCTCGAGCACGTGGCGCAGGATCTCCACGACCTGGTCGGTGGTGGTGCACCAGGCCTGGGCCTCGGCGTCGACCTCCTTGAGCGGATGGACAATCTCCTCGCCGTGCAGGGTGACGTAGGGCTTGCCCAGGGCGGCGCAGTAGCCGGCATCGAAGGCGGCGTTCCACTGCTTGTACTTGTCGCCGAAGCGCACCACCACGAGATCGCTCTTCTCGATCAGGGTGCGGGTGCGGATGGCGTTGACCTTGGAGGACTGGTGGTCGCGCCAGAACTGACTGGGTGTCTCGCCCAGGTGATCGCCGGCCGCATCGCTGGCGTCATGGTCGGTCACCGGCGCGGAAAACACTACGTCAAGGCCCGCAGCCTCGGCGCCGCGCCGGATCTCATCGCGCCAATCGGTGTGGATCTCGCCGGAAAGATAGACGTGAAAGCTCATGCAGGGCTCCAGGACAGGGAATCGAACTGCCATGGTAGCCCAGAAGGCCATTTATTGGAAATACATTCCATTTTACACAGGTGCCCTCTCGTGCCCCCGCGAGGCCGGCCATGACGCCTGTAAGGCCGGGGACCGTTGCCCGACAGAGCCCTGTGACCGCAGGGTCGAGAGGAGGCAGATCATGAAACGCACGCATGGGTGGAGGGCCGCCGTCCTGGTGGCTGGCCTGGCCTGGTCGCTGGGGGCGGCGGCCGACGGGCGCATCTTCACGCGCGACGGCCTGGCCATCGGCGGCACGGATCCGGTGGCTTACTTCACCGAGGGCCGGCCGGTGGCGGGCTCGCCCGACTATCAACTGGAGTGGCACGAGGCCACCTGGCAGTTCGCCTCGGCCGCGCATCGCGACCGCTTCGAGGCCGACCCCGAAGCCTACGCCCCGCAGTACGGCGGCTGGTGCGCCTGGGCGGCGGCCCGCGGTGAGGCCGCCTCGACCGTGCCCGAGGCGTGGAAGGTCGTCGACGACAAGCTCTACCTGAACTACAGCCGCTTCATCCAGTGGCGATGGGAGCGCGACATTCCCGGCTTTATCGAGGCCGCCGATGCCCACTGGCCGGATATCTTCGAGTGACGCCCCCGCCTGACGGTCACCATCAGGCGGGCGGCACCGAACAGGATGCTCACCCCCGCAACGAAAATGACCCGCGATCTCTCACGGGCCATTTCGTGGGCGGGGGGGGTCATCGACCCGATGAGGTGGCGAGTTGCCCGCTGAACGCCTAGCCGTGTGCCAAGGTGTCGCTATCGAAGGAATGCAGAGGTCAGCGTGGAAGAAGGACAGCAACCGTCCAGAAGCGGTCTTTGAGTCAGCGCTGATATAACGCCACTGGTTGGACGGAACAGGCCCGCGATCGTGTCCACGCCTGCGTCAGTGCCCGTTGATGGCCAGATACAGCCCCGAGAGACCGACGAGGATCAGGCTCAACGCCCAGACCAGATCGAGGTTGAACCATGTGCGCTTCAGAAACCTGAGCCCGAGGTAGTAATAGGTCCCTGCGGCGATCACGCCGCCGGCCACCGTCATGGCAGCGGTATGTGCCAGCGCCACGACGAACGCCGAGCCGATGTTGCGCCCCATCAGTTCGCGCGCGGCCGCGTGGCCGGCCTCACCTGGCTCAGTTCCGGAAATGCCCAGGTAGATCGGCAGCAGCATCAAGCCCGCACCGTGCGCCATCGCGGCGAGAAACGACCAGAGCACCAGGCGCGAGGGATGCACCCGGGCAAGAATCCTCGGATGCCGGCGGTTGATCAGCAGGTAGGCACCTGCGGCGATCACCAGTGCTGCGGCGCCGACGCGGATTTCGGTCTGCCAGTCGAGCAGTACGGTCATCATGGAAAAGGGCAGCAGGATCGCCAGCATCGCCAGAAGGTGGCCGGCGGCCAGCGCCCCGAGCGCCTTGACCATGGCCTGGCCCCGCCCGTCCATCAAGCCGGACGATACGGCAAGCGGCCACCCCATCCCGGGATTGACGCCGTGATAGAACCCGGAAAGCAGGACGGCCCCCCAAAGGGCCGTCACCGTGACCGCGTCGTCGAGCCCCATTCAGAGGTTGGGATAGCAGAAACTGTCGGTCGAGCAATCGCCGCCCTCAAGCCGGATCTGGTGGGCGCGATAGCCCTTGGGGAAATCGACGTAGAAATCGGGATCGAGCGTCAGACCGCCATTGTCACCGACACGGGCCATGACCATCTGGCCGCCCTCCTGCCCGGGATAGAACTGGTTGTCCCATGAGGAATAGAGCGAGTTGGTCCAGTAGACCCGTTTGCCGTTGCGACTGATCTCGACCATCTGCGGGCCAAAGACGAAGGCCCCGCCGCCTGGATGGGGCGTGCCTCGGGCGATGCCGCCCAGTTCCACCTTTCCGGTCAGGACCGGGTTCATGGGGTCCGACACGTCATACTGGTGCATCTCGCCCAGGCCCCAACAGGCCACGTACAGGTACTTGTCGTCGAGACTGAGATCGATATCGGTGACCAGCGGTGGCACCGCCTCGAACCCCTCCAGGAGCGGCGGCAGGTTGTCCGCCGCCTCGGGGCGCGGATCGATGGTGATGGTCTTTTTGGACTGCCAAGTGCCATCGTCACCGCGCCACCAGGTGAAGATCGCGCCTTGCAGGTTAGTGGTGTCCACGACAATGCCGCAAAAACCGTAGGATTTCTTCGGGTCGTGCGCGGGCCGGATCTCCAGCGCCATCTGGTAGTTCTCGCCGAAATCCATCGTCTGGATATTCTTGCGCCGGCGCAGATCCCAGAAGTGGATCGAATGGCCGTACTTGTTCGCCAGAAGATCCTCGGCGACGATGCCATTCTCGAATTGCGGCGGCAGCCCCCATTCGGAGCTGACCATGTAGTCCTGCGGCAGGTTCCACCAGAAATCGTAATGCTTGTCCTGCTTGCCCCGGTCCATCTCGTAACGGCCGAGGATCTCGAAGGTCTCGCAATCCATGATGAAGACGCCGGGCGGTCCGTCCGTGCCGTCCGCGCCGCCGCCACCGAGTGTCGAGATATAGATGCCCTCGGGCCCGCAATGGACGGTGTGGGGGCGCGAATAACCGGTCTTCTCGAAAACCTCTTCGGGCTCGATGATCTTGTGGATCTTCGCGTCGAGCGGGTCTTTCACGTCGATCACGTAGATGCGCGAGGACCGGATCCCCGGCACGATCAGGTAGCGGCGCTCGAGGAAGGCATGGCCGGACATAGGCGACAGCGACGAGGAACAGGCGTTCCAGCCGAAATGATGGAACTCGTCGCCTGTATAGGGCATGGCCAGGGTGTTCACGATGGTGCCATAGCGGTCGGAGTCCGGATTCAGATCGACCACGGCGAGCGCGTCCGGTTGCGCGCCGTCCGGACTGAGCATCACGGTGAAGCCATAGTTCTCCACGGGCGCCTGCATGGCCAGCTGCGCCGTTGCGTGGAATGTCGGGTCGGGTCGAAAAGTCATGGTGCCCTCCCTTGGAAAGGACAGGAAATTCACCTGCGTCGTTCACAAGACCACCGCAGTCCCTGGATCGCTCCACCGAGGCGGCCGCACGCCTGTAGGCGCTGCCGGCGAGCAGCGCCGAAAAACGGCCACGCTTGCCGGCGGCCCCGCCATACCAGCGAGTCTAGGACACTCCGATCACCTTCGCCTGCCTGCCCAATCCGAAGGTAGACACCTTATGCTGCACATCAGCTATCGGCCAAAAGCGTGACCTTCCCCCCTGATCTAGGTCCAGCCACAATGTGAGAAACCGCCCCTTCATGCACACCGCTGGGCATAGGCGACGGGCGGCATATAGCCCAGCGAGCTGTGCGGTCTGACATGGTTGTAGTGGGCTCTCCATTGGTCGATTTCATGTCGGGCATCGGTCAGGCTCAGATACCAGTGCTGATTGAGACAGCCATCCCGGAACTTGCCGTTGAAGCTCTCGATGAAGGCATTCTGTGTCGGCTTGCCCGGTTGGATGAAGGCCAGCGTGACCTTCCGCTCACGCGCCCAGAAGAACATCGCCTTGCTGGTCAGCTCGGAGCCGTTATCGCAGACAATCGAGGCAGGCAGCGAGCGCTGTTGCGCGACCTCGTCCAGGAGCCTGGCCAAGCGACGCCCGGAAATGGACGTGTCCACCAGCTGACCAACACACTCTCTGCTGAAGTCGTCCACTATGTTCAGCACGCGGAATCGGCGCCCCGAGGCCAGCTGATCCGAGACGAAGTCCATCGACCAGCGCTGGTTGGGCCTGTCTGGACACGGCATTGGCGCTCTTGGCCGCACCAGTCGCTTGCGCCGCCGGGTGCGGACCTGAAGCCCAGCCTCACGGTACAGCCGGTAAGTTCGCTTGCGATTCACCACCAGGCCCTCCTGACGCAACAGAGCGTGCAGCAACAGGTAGCCGTAACGGGGGTAGCAGGTCGCCAAGGCGTTCAGTCGCGCCCAAAGCGGCTCATCGTCACGCGGCATCGCTTGGTAGCGGGCCACCGATCGTGGCAGGCCCAGCAATCGACAGGCATGTCGCTGGCTGAGCCAGCCGCCTGTCACCAGGTGCGTTACCGCCCGCCGCTTCGCTTCGGGCGTCACCACTTTCCCGAGACGATCTCCTTGAGCGCGGCATTGTCGAGAGCGCTTTCCGCCAGCAGCTTCTTCAGGCGGGCATTCTCTGCCTCCAGCTCCCGCAGATGCTTGGCCTCCGATACCTCCATACCGCCGTACTTGGCCTTCCAGCAATAGATGGTCTTCTCGGTGACACCATTCTGCCGAGCCAGCTCGGCCACCGAGACGCCGCGCTCATGGGCCTTGAGGATGGTGATGACCTGCTCTTCGGTGTGTCGATTACGCTTCATCGCGAGATCTCCGGCTATCAGGGTAAACGTAGCGGAAATCCCACATTGACGGTGGACCGGTTTCTGGGGAGAGGTCATGGCCAGCGCGCCGGCTGAGGGGCTTTGAGTATCCAACGGCAACCTGCGCTTCTGTCGATCCCGAAACGCTGTGTTCGCCAGCGCACGGTGAGTTCATTCTGCAAGGTTCATCCTCAGGATAAGCATAAAAAAGGAAATGCCGAAACAGGACGTTGTGCACTTCGCTTCAGGCCTGATAACTCAACCCAATATAGAGTGTATTTCAATGAAGAACACGAAAATAAAATATAAATCATATAAAACAATCAAGCCAAATCCATTTAATGAAGAAGCTCTGGAGTTCTGGGACGAAAGGGCGCGGCCCCAACTGTCTTATATGAACGCGATTGCCGCCTACCTTGACTGATCCTCACGGCCACATGAAAGCATCGTTGACCTACTGCAACGCACCACTGCTGCGCCAGAAATAATCGTTTCTGCCAATAGAAAGTTGTTGACACCATGAAGTATCTGACTCGAAAAACGGTGGTTGCCAAGGATTTCGACACTGGATTCCAGCAGCCAACTTTTTTGGGTGCCCTCTGCCTTGGATCGATGAAAAATCATGGTTCCTCATGGTCTACCAGCTAGGCGAAGCGTCGGTAGTCTTCGTCAGCATTTTCGAAGTTCACTTTACTTCCAGCACAAATCGCGTCGGCTTTGTCGAGATCGATATACCGGCCGTCTGATAGATGGCCAGCTATCAGTTGCGCAGTGGATCAGCGGTTTGGGGGATCGCTCCGGCGGTGAGCGAGAGGCCTGATGATTTACTGGCACACTCCAGCGAGCGGGCTAGTGACCGGTAGTATTGCCGCATTCGGAGTAGGGGAATCCCTTGGGCCAGCGATGCCTTGGGAGAACCATCCGGCACTGCGGTTCCGAAGCGTGCCATTCGAAGAATGCCAGTGAGTAGCTAGATATGATTTCGAGCCAAGGCAAAATGCTTGACCTCTAATATGAACCTATCAAATCTCCAAGGCGAGATGATAGGCGACAAATATTCGCAATCAGGAAGTGTTATGAAACCCCTCTTTTCCCTGGCGCTTGGAACGATCGTTTTGCTCTTGTCTACCACCGCTCAGGATTCGCCTATCGCGCAAATATTCCTTGCCTCCGTGGGCTTGGCGTTATGCGCGGTGGCGCTGAGCCCAAGGGCTTTTCGAAGTGAGTCAAAAGCAACCTTCCATCTTAAACCGGGCAAATCTAAGCTGGGCAAGTTCAGTGTTTGTCCCCACGTGAACTGGTCCGGACAAGCCCTCTTAACCCAGTCTATCTCCCCACCAAGAACCAGCCCAAGCAGCCCGATCCGGAGATGAAGCAGACTAAGAAGGGCGCCAGTGGTGTTTCGGTATGAAGACTCATACCCGCGTCGATGCGCCCACTGGATTGACCTATATTTTGGCTGCCACCTCGGCCAGGGTAGCCGGGGTCATCATGACTGGTCATCTGATGCGGGCTGACGACAAGGGGTATTCGGCAATGCGGTTAGTTCGGCATGTGGAAGCATCTAGGCGAATAAAAGGATACCCCGGATCCTGGGTGCTGTGTCGGCGCCAAGCGAGGCACCATCAAGCTGGAGGAAGACAGCCCCCAAAAATGCTGCTGACCGAGATCAAGAAGGCCACGGCCAGCATCCGCGCCAAGATGGAGCCCTCATTTCATGTCATCCATAACCTCTTCGACTACCGGAAGGTTCGCTAGAAGCGGGCTGGCAAAGAACCCAGCGCAGCGGTTCACTCTGTTCGCCCTCGTCAATCAGGTGCCGACAGTACGCTACCAAGGCCATGTCGACGGGGCCAGCATGGCTTGTACCTAGTTCTGCAGCGGGAAAAACTCCGGCAGCCGGGAAAGCGGGCAATTGAAGTGGTCAGGTAGTGACGACTGAGACGATGACCTGGCCACGTGATCGGGTCAGCCGACCAGAAACGAATTGTTCAGCGGTCATCAAGCTATACATGGGCCACCAGCATGAAGCACACTGCGATTAAGCGCTCCCCGCTTGCCGATAGCGGACGGCCAGTCGTTGATCGTGAGCGAGAAAGGTATCGCCAACAAGGACCCTTTCGTCGACCCGCACGCTGTCGTAGTCAACCAAAGCAAGAGAGGGAAAAAGGTGATCGCGCCAGGGTCAACTTAGCTTTCTAGTGACTGTGCAGTGGCACACATCGCCGTTGATGCTATCAATGCGAACAACAACTGGCCGATCCTCGGCCGGGTCTTCAGTGAACAAGATCCAGGTATTGGAATCGAGGGCCCGAACATACTCCTTACCCACCTCAGGCTCCTTCACCTGATCCGTGCCAATCTTTGTGGTCATGCCAACCTCAAGACGTCTTATATCTTGCATGTATTTCTCCGATATCAACAAAAACAGAATATCACCTGCCAAGGCCATCTTGGCGCATTGCCGTACTACTACCCAACCTCACAGCCAGCGCGATAAAGGAGCTGGCAGAAAGCTGCTTGTACGGTACAGTGTATCATCATTGAACATCTCTGACAGTGAAACCGCTTGAATACAAACCAGCCCCCCAGCGTATCCAAAAGCCTTTTACCTTATTATATTTTATATATTCACTACTCTCTCATGGGGTTAGCCGCTATAAAAGTGAACTCAGCTCACCCTCCCCCGAGGTTACCCTAACTTCCTCATGCGCTTGTCGCAAGGGGGTCACGCATCAGGCCAGATCGGCGCCCGCGTATACCTGAAGCCTCCGACAGCTACACAGCGCCTGGCTGATACCTAAGCATCAATCGTCAGCTATCTACCGCAATCACCATCCAAAGTGGAAAACACCAATAGACGGACAGCCTCGAAGAAGCCTATGAGATAATACGCCTCTTACTACCTCATTACGGCGGCTTGAAAAAGCTTAAAGAAAATCTTTCCATGAACATGGATATTAGCTAGTAATTTAATTTAATTGTCAAATCTAAACTTTGCCCATTGTACGAAAAGCGAGCTGCCTCGAACGAAGGCGCACTCATCGTGGCTTTTGCTCCGCTTGAAAAACCATAGCCTTCCGTAGGGATCCCCAGAAAGTTAGTGGCAAGCTTACCATCTACATTTTCATCATGAATGACGGCCAATGCATACGTACCCGGGGATATGTCCAGAAAATGGCAACGCTCCTGCGAATCCCGAGCTTTCATCATCACTATGTTGGTTGCTGAGTGAAGAAATTCTGTAGGATATCCCGCTGGCGATTCAAAAAGCGCACAAGCTACATTCCCAGCGCTGTTCCGAACATTCGGGATTGTTACATGAATTCCGTGGCATGATGGCTGTGCTAAGACGAAAGCAGGAAAAGTTGCAATCATCATCACTGCAGAGAACACTACGCATCCAACCACAATAGAGTGACGTGCCAGCAACTGCCTGGCAGTGACACCAACCGAAGGCTCTTGATGAGTTAACTCCCGCCTGATTTTCCTCATAACTCCGGATTTCCCCAACCTGTTTTAACGAACCATTATGCGCCCGACAGAAATTACAATACGTGCATGTACATATTAATTATCGATGCAATATAATGCCCAGCAACCATACCGCACGCAATTTTTCCGGCGATCGGCTGGATTGCTTAACGTTAATTATATATCTAACACACCAGCCGATTACATGCAGACCCTTTACAACACCATTGGGCCAAGATAAACAACTTTACTGGACATGCAATATTTGCCGATTTATACATGAGATATAGTAGACTTTCGTCATGCAGAGGCCAATTTAATTCATAGTATAGACCAACGCTTACCTGTCGGCTAGAAATGCAATTTTCTAAACATAAATAAAGAAATTTATTATGTTGTAAGTCCTAATGCACGCTTACCAAACGACGCAAAAAAAGCTCCTGAAACAACGATGAAGACTTCAAACTTAACCGGCCACTCGTAGTCATACGTTTATTCTTTATCGCCATGAGTGTGCTATCACCAACAAACCATGATAACGCAGCATGTGCTGAAAATCGTGACAAATCTTGGCATGATGATTACTTGGCTTCGTCACGAGTCAACCTCTGATATACACCAAGACCAACTACCAACAGGACAGCTGAAATCAACAAAAATGTAGGATAAACTAGAGTGGAAATATCTTTTGACCCAGCGTCAAACATGAAAACCAGAGACTCCAAGCTTACTGCAATAGCAATTATGACGAGAAATTTCAACAAGGCCTCTCTCTGTTTGGCAGGTGACTTTTTCGCACTACTGCTAAAAACCTCTTCCTCCAGCAAAAATTTAGCTACATCAAAAACAGCCATTCCAATCACGATCAAGCCGATGGCATTAAGAAGCGCTGCAATAAGCAAGGTTCTTTCGTGTACCGATAGCCATATATCCCATAAAGCAACGCCCATCATTGTGAGACTGATAACTCCAAGGCTCAAACTGATAACCCCATATACTGCACGCCCTATAAAATCAGAAACATTTTTCGCCTGATTCATTTCATCTCCGTCCCATTAATTTATTTCCTAATAATAATTAGGCCGCTAGCTTACATACGGGATAAACGCATACGGATTCCACAATACCATAACTTGGGCAGATCTCCTCCCTAAAACATTAAAACCACGTCTTTCATTATAGATCAGCAGCAATCAACCAATCACTGTGTCTACTGAATAAAACCGACCGAGGTACGTCCAGCACGGTCGCTTTGGGTAGAGTGCTTCCCTTCGACCAATACATAGACACTACAATCCCTCGGCCGCGAACTGACGAGTGTGGGCCTACGTCCCCGATCTCGTGTCACGCTACCGCCTGGAAGGCGCGCAAGGAGTTGCCATCCTGGCCGTCGCGGGATATCAGCGTCGCCATCTCTGCGAACATCGAATCACTTCACGTTAGCAAAGATTGCTTCGGGTTGTATCACCGGAGTCTGATGATAAGGTCGTAGGTTTCTGGTGCCAATGGCTGGCCGGCCTCTGGCAGTCGATAGGTCTCGAGGCGAAGCTGCTGAGGTCATGGGGAGATGGCCTGCTTGAAGCAGGCCATGCGAATCAACCGGCATCGGGCCCGGGAAGGGCTCAGTCGAGGCCGTGGCGTGCCCGGAAGGCCTGGACGACAGAGCGCAGCTCGGGGTCGAGCCTCGCCAGGGTCTCCTCGGCGATCACGGCCGGCACGCCGCCGTGGAAGGCTTCCCCCATGCCACCCGCCATGCAGGCCAGGGTATCGGCATCGCCGCCCAGCGAGACGGCATTGCGGATGGCCTCCTCGACGCCCTCCGCCTCCAGGAAGGCGATGATGGCCTGGGGTACCGAGCCCCGGCAGGTCACGTCGAAACGGTAGCCGGGGCGGATATCGTCGAGGCGCGGCGCGAGGTCGTAGTCGAAGCGCTGCTCGATCTCGGTGAGGATCTCGAGCCGCGAGGCGCCGTGACGGGCCAGGAAGATGACGGCCGCCACGGCCTGGGCGCCGCGGATACCCTCGGGGTGGTCGTGGGTGACCTCGGCGCTGCGCCGGGCCAGCGTCAGCGCCTCGTCCAGGGAGCCGGCCGCGAACCCCACCGGGCTGACCCGCATGGCCGAGCCATTGGCGAGGCTGTGATAGGGGCGGCGCTCGCCGCTCATCGCCCACTGGCGGAAATGGCCGCCGAAACCGGCCTCCGGGTAGCGGTGGTAGTAGGCGTGGAAGGCCTCGGCGAAGTCGCCGCCCTCGAGCAGCACCTCGGCCACCGCCACGCTCAGCACGGAATCGTCGGTGAAGGTGCTCTCGGGCGTGAACAGGGGGAAGTCGCGGGTCTTGGTCCCCGCCGCTTCATGGACCGAGCCGATGATGTCGCCGGCGATGGCTCCCAGCATGCGTCACCTCCGTCGTCCAGTGCCTCCGATCCCCGATGCGAGCCCTCAGCCGCGACGGCCGCTGACCAGGTGGACCGACACCTCGAACACCGCCCGGCCGCGCGGGTCGATGACGTCGGCCAGTTCCTCCTGGGCCCGGGCGAGCACCTCCTGGATGGTGGCCTCGTCGAGGTTCACCCCCATGACCGGCAGCCAGCCGCGCAGATCCGCCTCGAGCAGGTTGCCGATGCCGGGAAAGTCGGCCGTCCCCCTCAGGGTAGTCACCTCGACCGCCTCCATGCCCGCCTCGCGGGTCATGCGCGCCAGCGCTTCCGCGTCGCCGAGGACGAAGGGGGCCTTGAGCGCCTCCGCCGCGGCCTCGCCGGCGGTTCGCGCCAGCAGGGCCACCTCGCGGGCGTAGGTGGGGTTGCGTTCCAGGACGTCGAACACCGCCACCGCCAGTCGCCCCGAGGGCACCAGCACGCGATGCATCTCGCGCAGCGCCCCCGGCTTGTCCGGGAAGAACATCAGGCCGAACTGGCTCACCACCACTTCGAACGCCTGCGAATCGAAGGGCAACTGCTGCGCGTCGCCCTGGCGCCACACCACCGCCGGGGCGAGTTCCCGTGCCACCTCGAGCATCCCCGCCATCGCATCCAGGCCGACCACCAGGCCGGCGGGCTGAACCCGGGGCAGCGCCTCTCGGGCGAGCACCCCCGTGCCGCAGGCCACATCGAGGACGCGGTCCCCGGTCGCGACCCTTGCCACGTCGAGCAGCTGCGGCGCCCACTGCCGGAACAGCGAGGGCACGAAGAGCGACTCGTAGGCGCGGGCCGCCTCGACCTCCTGAGCCAACGCATGATCGTTCATCACACACCTCCGCTGTCGTCGACCCTCCTCGGGTGACCCCATGCGGCACGGCGACAACAATAGCGGCGGGACATGGGGTGAGAGGGTTCACCCGAGGAGAGCGGGATCAGGCGGGCCATGGCGCTGAGGGGAGCGTGAGGGAGAGCGCGTCGACAGGTCAGCGCCCCCGTTCCCCGCCCTCTCCCGCAGTATAGTCCGGCACTAAGCCGGGGGAGCGTGCGGGGGCACGGCAGGGGCTGGGGGATCAGGAGATCAGCGCGGTCTCGGTGCCAGCGCCTCGCCGACGGCGATCGTCCGGCCCTCGCCCGCCAGCAGGATGGCGTTCTGGCCGAAGTAGCCGCCGGGCGCCAGTCGGGTGTTCATCTGCACCAGGGTGCGCAGCGGCTCGCCGGGCACGGCGATCTCGCCGGTCACCTGGTCGACGGTGGTGATCTTGCAGCGCTGGCAGGGCTTGCGCAAGCCCAGCCGGACCGCGCCCTCGTGGAGGGAGAGCTCGCCCCAGCCGTTCTCGACGAAGGGCTCGGCGGCGTCGACCACGATGCTGGGTCGGAAGCGCTCCATGGGCACCGGGGCGAGCCCCTTGGTCTCGAGCACCCGGTTGACCTCGGCCAGCGAGGCCTCGGAGACCACCAGGAAGGGATAGCCATCGGCGAAGGCCGTGTGGGCCTGCTCGCCGGGCGCCAGGAAGTGGGGCTCGACGTTACGACGCTGGTCCGGGGCGAAGCGCACCAGCCGCAGCCCGCTGCCCTTGTAGTCGCCCAGCACGGCCCCGAGCCACGCGGCGGCCTCCTCTCCCTCGTCCAGTGCCTGACACTGGTCGTCCCAGACATAGACGGGCAGCCGGGGCTGGTCATCGCGCTGAAGCGGGATACGCAGGGGCGCCGTTCCCGGATGCGACAGCTCCAGGGCCTCATCGTCGAGGCGTACCACGATCCGCGCCATGTGCGGCAGCTGGCGCTGGGTGACGAAGCGGCCGATATCGTCGACCACCATCCATTGGCGGTCATGGGCCAGGCCGCGAACGCCCAGTTCGGCCTGGTCGAGGGGAATGCCGCCCAGCGACTTCACCGGGTAGATATTGAGCCGGGTAATCTTCACGGGATTCTCCTGTCGCCGGCGCAGGTAACCTCAGCCGCACTCCTGCCCCTGCTGGATGGGCGGGCAGGGCACGCTGCCATAGGAACAGAACACGCAGCAGTCGCCGGGCCGGGGCCTGAGCAGGCGATGACACGCCTCGCACTCGTAGAAGTACTGGCAGGCATCGGTGGGCATGGTCTCGGTCCTGGTGTGCCCGCATTCGGGGCAGGTGAGGGTCGATTCGCGGATGATCTCGGCCATGGTCTCTCTCCTCTCACTCGCCTCTCAGGGGTCGCGGGCGGGCGAGACCCTACAGCCGGCGAGTCTCGACCACGTAGCCGATGATCGGATAGCCCGCCTTGCGGGCGGCCTTCTCGGCTTCCAGCTGGGCCTCGACCTTGGAGATGCTGGAGGAGATATGCTCGAAGACGCTATCCAGCTCCAGCGGCTTGGTGCGCACCGCCAGCTTCACCAGGTGGCCGGTCTTCGGCGCGCCGGAGGGCTTGCTGCGCGTCGCCTTGGGGGCAGGGTTCTCGTCGGCGGGCCATTCGGGGGGCGAGGTTGCCGCCTTGCGCCGGGTCTCCTGCTCGTTGTCCATGAAGGCGTTGATCTCGCGACGCATCTGCTGCTCGAATTCGCTCAGTTCCGTTTCCATCGTGTCTCCGTCAACCACAGGGTCGAACCGAGTGTACCAGAACTCTCGGCGGGGCCGTGCCCCCACGAAATCCCGCCCCCATGGCGCCTGCCCCGGGCTGGCTGCCCCTCACGAGACCTCGAGGGCGACCTTGAGCACGCCGTCGCGCTGGTGGGAGAAGAGGTCGTAGGCGTCGACGATCTTCTCCAGCGGGTAGCGGTGGGTGACCATGGGGCCGAGGTCCAGGCGGCCGCTGTCGATGATCTGCATCAGCCGGCGCATGCGCTCCTTGCCGCCGGGGCAGAGCGAGGTGACGATGCGGTGATCCCCCAGGCCCGCGCAGAAGGCGTCGAGCGGAATGGTGAGGTTCTCGGAGTAGACGCCAAGGCTCGACAGGGTGCCACCGGGCTTGATAACCCGTAGCGCCTGCTCGAAGGTCTGCTGCAGCCCCAGGGCCTCGATGGAAGCGTCCACGCCCCGCCCACCGGTGATCTTGAGGATCTCGGCGACCACGTCCACCTGACGGAAGTTGAGCGTCACGTCGGCGCCCATCTTGCGGGCCATCTCGAGGCGCTCGTCGACGCCATCCACGGCGATGATCAGCCCCGCGCCACGCAGCCGGGCGCCGGCGGTGGCACACAGGCCAATGGGCCCCTGGGCGAAGACTGCCACGCTGTCGCCGATCCTGATGTTGGCCGACTCGGCGCCGGCGAAGCCGGTAGACATGATATCCGGGCACATCAGCACCTGGTCGTCGGTCAGGCCGTCGGGCACCGGCGAGAGGTTGGCCTGGGCATCCGGCACGCGCAGGTACTCGGCCTGGGCGCCGTCGATGGTGTTGCCGAAGCGCCAGCCGCCCATGGGCTTGTAGCCGTGGGCGTGGTGGCCGCCGTCCTGGGCACTGCAGCCATCCTGGCAGGCGTAGGAGGTGAAGCTGGGGCAGATGGCGCCGGCGATCACCCGTTGCCCTTCCTGGTAGCCCTGCACGTTGGCGCCGAGCTTCTCGATCACCCCCACCGGCTCGTGGCCCACGATCAGCCCCTTCTCCACCGGGTACTCGCCCTTGAGGATATGCACGTCGGTGCCGCAGATGGTGGTGGTGGTCACCCGGATCAGGGCATCGTTGGGGCCGATGTCGGGAATCGGGCGATCGTCGATCTCGATGCGACCGGGTTCGACGAAGATGGCGGCTTTCATCATGGCGGGCATGGCGCAGGCTCCTGGCGCAGGGAATATAAGGTACCTTTCATTTATAGCAGGCGTCGGGCGCGCGCGCCCTCAACCCGCATGAATATCATGTTGCAATGCCGCGAAGGGAGTCGCCTCCGCCGTTCCCCTTCCCAGCACACACCGCCCGCCGTAACCTGGCGGCTCACTCACCCTCGCCTCGTCATCCAAAGGAACTGGAATGTCCCCCGCCGATACCCTGCGCCTGCTGCTGCTCTCCTCGCTGTGGGGCCTGTCGTTCATCTTCATGCGGGTGGCCTCCCCAGAGTTCGGCCCGGTGCCGCTGGTCCTGGTGCGCATGGGGGTGGGCGCGGCGCTGCTGGTCCCCTTGCTGCTCAGCGTTCGCTACCTCAGGCTGGTGCGAGAGAATGCCGGCAGGCTCTTCCTGCTGGGCTTGATCAACCATGTGCTACCCTTCTCGCTGCTGGCGCTCGCCACTACCCGCCTGGAAGCGGGCTTCACCTCGCTGATCAATGCCACCACACCGATCTTCACGGCCCTGCTCGGGGCACTGTTCTTCGCCACGCCCATCCAGCGCCAGCAGTACCTGGGACTGGCCATGGCGCTGTTCGGGGTCTACGTGCTCTCGGCCGACCGGCTGGACTTCGCCCTGGGCGGCGACGGCTGGTTCATCCTCGCCGTGCTGGGGGCGACCTTCTGCTACGGGGTGGCGGGAAACTACTCGAAGACCTATCTCGTTCACCTGCCGGTGCGGGTGCTGGCGGCCGGCAGCACGGCCATGTCGGCATTGATCCTGCTGGTCCCGGGGCTGCTGCTCTGGCCCGCGGAGCCGATCAGCGGCCTGGCCTGGGCCAATGGCCTGGCGCTGGCGATACTCAGCACCACGGTGGCCTTCCTGCTCTACTTCGGGCTGATCGCCAGTGCCGGGGCCACGGCCACTTCCACGGTGACCTTCCTGGTGCCGGTCAGTGCCCTGGTGTGGGGCTACCTGCTGCTGGGCGAGCGTCTCAGCCTGCAGATACTGGCCGGCATGGCGATCACCCTCGCGGGCACCGCCATCGCCACCCGCATGATCCGGCGACGCAGGGGCCGTGTCGCCTAGACTGAACCCGAACGTGCCCTATGGGGGAAACGCCATGCCCCATGCCGAGTTCCGGTTCCATGACCGGCTGAACGACTTCCTGCCGACGGCCGCGTGCGGCAAGCCCCTCTCCCGTGACGTGTCGCGTCGGGCCGCCATCAAGGACGTGATCGAGTCGCTGGGGGTGCCGCATACCGAGGTGGACGTCATCCTGGTCGACGGCGCGCCGGTGGGCTTCGAGCACATCCTCGCCGGCGGTGAGCGGGTGGAGGTCTATCCCTGGACGGTAGCCCCGCCGGTGGCCCGCCACCTGCGCCCTCGCCCACCGGCATGCCCACGCTTCCTGCTGGATGCCCAGCTGGGCCGGCTGGCCCGCTACCTGCGCCTGCTCGGCTTCGACTGCGACTATCGCAACGACATCGGCGACGCCGAACTGGCCGCCCGGGCCGAGGAAACGCAACGCGTGGTACTGACCCGCGACCGCCGGCTGCTCAAGCGCAAGCGCATCCGCCTCGCCCACTACGTGCGCGCCGACGCCCCCTGGCAGCAGGTCGAGGAGGTGTGCCGGGAGTTCGACCTCCTCCCTGCCTTCGCGCCCTTCACCCGCTGCACGCATTGCAATGGCCGTCTCGTCTCAGTGGCCAAGGAGGCGGTAATCGACCGGCTCGAGCCCCTGACGCGGCAGTACGTGGACGACTTCCTGCAGTGCGAGGTGTGCGGCCGGCTCTATTGGCACGGCAGCCATGTCTCGCGCATGCAGCAACGGGTGGCGCGACTGCGGCTGACGCTGGCACACCCTCCGGGATAAACCACCCGGCCATACTGACTCGTGGGTTGAACTCTCGCGATCTCGACCCGAGAGTACTGAGGAGTGAAACGCATGCCGGACCCCCTACCCACTGGCGAAGCAGCGGATCGGCCCGGCACTGTTCCCCCCGTTTCCCCCTGGGACATTCGGGATTCGCGTTACTGGAATCACGAGGAGGTTTCCCCATGGTGGATCATCTCGACCCCTATCCCACTCGCCTGACCGAGTATCGCGCGCCGCTCCCCCGCCGGGACCCGGTAGTGCATGCCCGCAACCAGCGCCGCTGGGAAGGCCCGCTGGATGAAGTCGCCCTCTCGCGCTACGAACGGGACGGCTTCCTGTGGTTCGATGGGTTCTTCTCCCGGGACCGCATCGAGCCATTCTTCGAGGAACTCAAGGAGATGGCCAACGACGAATCGCTGATGCGCTCCGAACAGGTCATCCAGGACCCGGCCAGCGGCGCCATCCGCTCCGTGTTCGGCATGCACCAGCTCTCGGAGCACTTCGACCGCCTGACCCGCGACCCCCGTATCCTGGGCATGGTGCGACAGCTGCTGGGCAGCGAGGTCTATATCCACCAGTCGCGCATCAACGACAAGTACGGCTTCCAGGGCAGCGGCTTCGACTGGCATTCGGACTTCGAGACCTGGCACGCCGAGGATGGCATGCCACGCATGCGGGCGGTGAGTGCCTCGCTGATGCTCACCGACAACAGCGAGTTCAATGGCCCGCTGATGCTGATTCCCGGTTCCCACCGCCAGTTCGTGCCCTGCATGGGCGAGACGCCCGAGGCGAACTGGCGGGAGTCCCTCAAGGCCCAGAAGGTCGGGGTGCCCGACCAGGGGGCCCTGGCCAGCCTGGCCGAGCGCGGCGGCATCCAGGCGCCCAAGGGGCCGGCAGGCTCGCTGCTGCTGTTCGAGTGCAACACCCTGCACGCCTCGAACGAGAACATGTCACCCTGGCCGCGCTCCAACCTGTTCTTCGTCTACAACAGCGTGGACAACGCCCTGGAGGAGCCCTATGCGGCACCATCGCGGCGGCCCGAGTTCCTGGCCACGCGCGGCGACATCGAGCCGCTGACGATGCATGACGACTTCCCGGAGCTCTCCGGGCAGGGCGTCG
Organism: Halomonas sp. CKK8; assembly: GCF_029625235.1. Lineage (NCBI taxonomy): Bacteria > Pseudomonadati > Pseudomonadota > Gammaproteobacteria > Oceanospirillales > Halomonadaceae > Halomonas > Halomonas sp. CKK8. The sequence continues at coordinate 2,785,743 of NZ_CP121193.1, forward strand.
ACCCGCTGCGCTGAGGCGTGTCGGGCGTCATGCCGTCCCACCCGCACACGACAACGGCCGTGGCGTCTCCGCCACGGCCGTTGTCGCTGGGGCCCGTCAGGCTCAGAAGTCAGGCTTGCGCTTCTCGACGAAGGCGCTCATGCCCTCGCTCTGCTCGTCGCCGGCGAAACAGAAGGCGAACAGGGCGTTCTCCAGCGCCAGGGCGCTGTCCAACTCCTGGTCCATGCCATCGTGGATCGCCTGCTTGGCGGCACGCACCGACTGCGGGCCGTTGCCGCCAAGCTGCTTGGCGAGTTCCTCGACGTAGCCCTCGAGCTCGGCCTGGGGCATCACGCGGTTGACCAGGCCGATGCGCAGCGCCTCGCTGGCGTCGATCTTGCGCCCGGTGGTGCAGAGGTCCAGGGCCATGGCCGGGCCGACCCGGCGCGGCAGGCGCTGGGTCCCACCGAAGCCGGGGATCACGCCCAGCAGCACCTCGGGCTGGCCGAAGATGGCGTTGTCACTGGCCACCGCCCAGTCGCAGGCCAGCGCCAGCTCGCAGCCGCCGCCCAGGCAGAAGCCATTGACCAGTGCCACGGTGGGCACCGGCAGGGTCTCCAGGCGCTTGAAGGTATCCAGCGCCTGACGGGCGAAGTCGCGGGCTTCCGCGGGCGTCTTCTCGCGCATCTCGGCGATGTCGGCGCCGGCCACGAAGGACTTCTCGCCGGCGCCGGTGATCAGCACCGCGCGCAGGTCATCGCGGCCTTCCAGGCCAGCCAGCACGCTCTCCAGCTCGGCCAGCACGGCGCTGTTCAGGGCGTTCAGCGCCTTGGGACGACTGATGGTCAGACGCACGATGCCGGCGTTCTCGACCACCTCGATCAGGGTCTCGCTCATTAGGGGCTCCTGGTGTTGTTCTCTAAGGGCAGACCGCCCAACCCTAGCGAACGCTTGGTTGGGCGGCAATCCCCTCTTTTGTCGGGATCAGCTGTAGACGTGGAAGCCACGGCCCGTCTTCCGTCCCAGGTAGCCGGCGGCCACCATGCGCTTGAGCAGCGGGCAGGGGCGATACTTGGGATCGCCGAAGCCCTCCTGCAGCACCTCCATGATCGCCAGGCAGACGTCCAGGCCGATCAGGTCGGCCAGGGCCAGCGGCCCCATCGGGTGGGCGGCGCCCAGCTTCATGGCCTCGTCCACCGCCTCGGGGGTGGCGGCGCCCTCCTGCACCAGGAAGGCCGCCTCGTTGATCATCGGCACCAGCAGGCGGTTGACCGCGAAGCCGGGCGAGTCGCCCACCGGTACGGCAGTCTTGCCGAGGTCGGCGGCCAGCTTCTCGATGCGTGCTACGGTGGCGTCACTGGTCTGCTCGGCGCGGATCACCTCGACCAGCTTCAACACCGGCACCGGGTTGAAGAAGTGCATCCCCACCACCCGCTCCGGGCGCTCGCACACCGCGGCGAGCCGGGTCAGCGACAGCGAGGAGGTGTTGGAGGCCAGTATCGCGTCGTGGGTCAGGCGACTCAGGTCGCGGAACAGCTTCTCCTTGAGTGCCGGCTGCTCGGGGGCGGCCTCGATGATCACCTCGCAATCGCGCAGGGCGTCGAGGTCGGTGGTGGTGTCGAGCCGCGCCATGGCGGCCTGCTGATCGTCGGCGACGAGCTTCTCCTTGGCCACCAGCTTGCCCAGCCCCTTGTCGATGGCCGCCCGGGCACGCCCGAGCTGCTCGTCGGCCACGTCATATAGCTTGACGGCGAAGCCGCTGGTGGCCAGGACCTGGGCGATGCCCTGGCCCATGGTGCCGGCACCCACCACGCCGATCGGTTGCTCACTCATTGCACTCTCCTCGATATCGTAAGAATCACTGCTTGCGCGCTTCTTCGCGCAGCACGAACTTCTGGATCTTGCCGGTGGAGGTCTTGGGCAGCTCGCTGAAGATCACCGTCTTCGGCGCCTTGAAGTGCGCCAGGTGCGCCCGGCAGTGGTCGATGATCTCCTGTTCGGTGACCTCGCCATAACCCACCTTCAGCTTGACGAAGGCGCAAGGCGTCTCGCCCCACTTCTCATCGGGCTTGGCCACCACCGCGGCCTCCTCCACCGCCGGGTGCGAGTAGATGCAGTCCTCCACCTCGATGGTGGAGATGTTCTCGCCGCCGGAGATGATGATGTCCTTGGAGCGGTCCTTGATCTCGATGTAGCCGTCGGCATGCCACACGGCCAGGTCGCCGGTATGGTACCAGCCGCCCTCCAGGGCCTGCTCGGTGGCCGCTTCGTTCTTCAGGTAGCCCTTCATCACGTTGTTGCCGCGCATCAGGATCTCGCCGATGGTCTCGCCGTCCTTGGGCACCGGCTCCAGGGTGTTGGGGTCGGCCACGCAGAGCGCCTCGAGCATGTGGTAGCGCACCCCCTGGCGGGACTTGAGCTTTGCTCGCTCTTCCATGGGCAGTTCGTCCCAGGCGGCGCGCCAGGCACAGGAGGTCACCGGGCCGTAGACCTCGGTCAGGCCGTAGACGTGGGTGACGTCGATGCCAAGCCGCTCGACGCCGGCGATCACCGACGCGGGCGGCGCGGCGCCGGCGGTGGTGACCTTCACCGGGTGGTCGAAGTCGCGCTTGTCGCCGTCCGGCAGGTTGACCAGGCCGTTGAGCACGATGGGCGCGCCGCTGAAGTGGGTCACCCCCTCGTCGGCGATCAGGTCCATCACCTTCTTCGCTTCCACCTTGCGCAGGCAGACGTTGGTGCCGGCGGCGGCGGCGATGGTCCAGGGGAAGCACCAGCCGTTGCAGTGGAACATCGGCAGGGTCCAGAGATAGACCGGGTGGTGGGGCATCGCCCATACCAGGATATTGCTGGTGGCGTTCAGGTAGGCGCCGCGGTGGTGATAGACCACGCCCTTGGGCTTGCCGGTGGTGCCGGAGGTGTAGTTGAGCGAGATCGCCTGCCACTCGTCCTCGGGCAGCCGGTAGGGATGGGCCGGGTCGCCCTCGGCGAGCAGCGCCTCGTACTCGAGCTCGCCGATGGCCCGCCCCTCGGGCAGGAACTCGGGGTCCGCCACGTCGATGACCAGCGGCTTGTGCTCGAGCTTGCTCACCGCCGCCTCGATCACGTCCGAGAACTCCGGGTCGACCAGGATCGCCTTCGCCTCGCCGTGCTCCAGCATGTAGGCGATGGCCTCAGCATCCAGGCGGATGTTCAGGGTATTGAGCACGCAGCCCGCCAGCGGCACGCCGAAGTGGGCCTCGAACATCGCCGGCACGTTGGGCAGCATCGCGGCCACCGTCTCGCCGGGCCGGATGCCGCGCCGTTCCAGCGCCGAGGCGAGCCGCCGGCAGCGCTCCCAGGTGGTACCCCAGTCACGGCGGACCTCGCCGTGGATCACCGCCGGGTAATCGGGGTAGACCGAGGCGGTGCGCTCGATGAAGGTCAGTGGCGAGAGCGCCACGAAGTTGGCGGGGGTCCTGGGCAGGCCCTGCTCGAAGATGCTCTGGCTCATGGGAAGGCTCCGTGAGGTGGTCCGGAAAGCATGCCGCCGGCACGTGGCCGGCAGCGAAGGCGTCAGTGGGCGGCGGCGTCGAAGGCGGCGAGGCTCGCCATGCCGGCCTCGATTACCGCACGCTGGGCGCGGCCCACCGGCAGCCACTGGCGGATGGCGTAGTCGGCGCCCTGGCGCTTGGCGGTATAGAAGGGGTCCGGCTGTCCGGATACTTCGCGGCCGGCCTGGAGGGCCGCGGTGGCGGCCAGCGACGCACGGCCCATCTGCCATGCGCACAGCACATGGCCGGCCAGGCTCAGGAAGGGGGTGGCGTAGGCCTGGACGGCATCGGCACCGCGCTCGGGGTCGGCGCCCGCCTCGAGCACTAAGGCCATGGCGGCGCGCAGGTCGGCGGCCCCGCCGGCGAGCGCCTCGCCGAGAGGTGCCAGCTCGGTGGTCGCCGAAAGTGCCCGGGCGGTACCTTCCACCTCGTCGATCAATTGGGCCAGGGCCGCACCGCCGTCGCGCTGCAGCTTGCGCCCGGCCAGGTCCAGGGCCTGGATGCCGTTGGTGCCCTCGTAGATGGGGGCGATGCGGGCATCGCGCAGCAGCTGGGCGGCGCCGGTCTCCTCGATGTAGCCCATGCCGCCGTGGACCTGCACCCCCAGGGAGGCGATCTCCACCGCCTGGTCGGTGGAGAAGGCCTTGACCACCGGGATCAGCACGTCGACCCGCGCCTGGGCGGCGCCCCGCTCGCTCTCGTCGGCGGCGTGTCGGGCCACGTCGAGCTGGGCGGCGCAGAAGAGCGCCAGGGCCCGCAGGGCGTCGGTACGGGCGCGCATGGAGAGCAGCATGCGGCGCACGTCGAGGTGGTCGCTGATCGTGCAATCATTACGCCCGGAGCGCGGGCTGCGCCCCTGGACACGATCCAGGGCATAGGCGAAGGCGTGCTGGCAGGCACGTTCGGCCACGCCGATGCCCTGGATCCCCACCTTGTGGCGCGCCTCGTTCATCATGGTGAACATGTGGTTGAGGCCGCGGCCCTCCTCGCCCACCAGATAGCCGATGGCGCCGTCGTTCTCGCCGAAGCTCAGGGTGCAGGTGGGCGAGCCGTGGATGCCCAGCTTGTGCTCGATAGCCGCACAGGTGACGTCGTTGCGCTCGCCCAGGCTCCCGTCCTGATTGACCAGGAACTTGGGCACCAGGAACAGCGAGATGCCCTTGTTGCCTTCCGGGGCGTCCGGCTTGCGCGCCAGCACCAGGTGGATGATGTTCTCGGCGGCATCATGCTCGCCCCAGGTGATGTAGATCTTCTGGCCGAACAGCCGGTAGCTGCCGTCCTCCTGGGGCACGGCGCGGGTGCGCACCTTGGAGAGATCCGAGCCCGCCTGGGGCTCGGTGAGGTTCATGGTGCCGGTCCAGGTGCCCTCGACCAGCTTGGGCAGGTAGGTGGCCTGCTGCTCGTCGCTGCCGTGGTGGGCCAGCGCCTCGATGGCGCCGGCGGTGAGCATCGGGCAAAGGCCCAGCGCCATGTTGGCACCGTGGAGCATCTCCTGCACGGCGCTGGCCACCACCTCGGGAAGCCCCTGGCCGCCCAGCGCCTCGGAGACCCCGATGCCGTTCCAGCCGCCCTCGGCGTAGGCGCGGTAGGCCTCGGCGAAGCCGTCGGGGACGCTCACGCCGCCGTCGTCTCGGCGGGTGCAGCCCTGGCGGTCGCCGCTGGCGTTGAGCGGCGCCCAGACCTCGCCGGCGAGCCTCGCGGCCTCTTCCAGCACGGCCTCCACCAGGTCAGGGCTGGCTTCCTCGAAGCCGGGCAATGCGAGCGAGCCATGCTCGAGCATCTCCTCCAGCACGAAGCGGACGTCACGGACGGGGGCGGCATAGGGGGTCATGGGTCACCTCGGGAAAAATGATAGCCACGATAGTAGATTCACTACTTTTCGTTAACCATTAGCCCTAAGTCGACCCCGGACGCGAACGAGCCCGCTGCCGGGCAGCGGGCTCGTGGAGGATGGCAAGTGGAGGGGAGATCAGGGGCGCGAGATATTGCCCAGGGCGGCCTCCTCGGGCGTCTGCTCATCGTCGAAGTAGGCGATGTGCGGCTCGTCGGGTGGTGGCGGGCCGACCAGCGGCTCGGCCACCGCCACCTCGGGCACGGCCCCGGAAAGGTCCTCGACGTGCTCGTGCTCGATGGCGCCCTGCATCAGTTCCTCGGTGACGGCGAGCTCGGCCCCCGCCGCCGACATCGGCGTGCTGGGCGAGAAGGGTGCCACCGGTACCGGCGCCGGACGCACGCTGCGCCGCCAGCCGAAGAAGGCCACCAGGATCAAGCCCATGGCGCCGAAGCTCCAGAACAGGCCGGCATCTCCCAGTACCGCCATCACCGGCGAGACCAGCGGCGGGCTGAGCGCCGAGCCGATGGCGTTGATCAGCAGCAGGCCCTGGCTCATGCGCACCAGGGCGCCCGCCGGGGCGCGGTCGGCGGCGTGGCCCACCGCCACCGGGTAGAGCGAGAAGACGCCACCGCCCAGCAGGAACAGCAGCCCGGCCAGGATCCATGCATTCATCGGCAGCCACAGCACCGCCGCGGAGATGAGGGTGCAGAAGGCGCCGATCAGGATCAGCACCAGCTGCCGATCATGGCGATCCGACCAGCGTCCCACCGGGTACTGCAGCAGCATGGCGCCGAGCACCACCACCGCCATCATCTGGCCGATCCGATCCACCGTCAGGCCGGTGCGCTGCAGGTATAGCGGCAGCAGGGAGTAGACCGCCGCCACCATCAGCCCCGAGCCGAAGCTGCCCATCACCCCGGTGGGGGTCAGGGTGATCAGGCGCAGCGGCGAGAGCGGCTCGGCCTTCTCGATCAGCGGCGAGACCCGGGGGATCATCGCCATGGGCAGCACCGAGAGCGAGGCCAGCATGCCGATCACCATGAACGACGCCGCCCCGCCCATGGCCTCGGTGACCCCGAGCAGCAGCTGGCCGAGCACGCCGGCAGCGTAGAGCGAGATCATGTAGAGCGCCAGCAGGCGGCCGCGCACCCTGGCATCGCCGGAGGCCAGCAGCCAGCTCTCGATCACCAGGTAGACGCCCACCGTGGCCCAGCCACCGATCAGGCGCAGGGCGAACCAGGCCCAGGGCTCGGCCACCAGCCCCTGCAGCAGCACGGTCACCGCCACCAGCGAGGCGAAGCTGCCGTAGGCGCGGATATGGCCGATGCGCAGCAGCAGGCGGTCATTGAGCATGGCGCCCAGGGCCAGGCCGATGAAGTAGGCCGAGGAGACCCAGCCGATCACCACCGCGGATTCGCCGGCGGCGTCCAGGCGCAGGGTGATCACCGTGGCCAGGAAACCGTTGCCGATCCCGAGGATGAAGAGCCCCAGCAGGGGGGCCAGGGCCATGGCCAGCAGTTGCCGCGACATGAAGGGCCTCACAGCAGCAGGTGAAAGGGAGAAGGGTGGCAGAGAGTGCCGTGGAGCGCCTGCTCTCGGCATCGGTTACTGCGCTCGCGGCATCGTGAGCGCGCGAATCATACTCCCGGCCGGCGGCGAGTCAATCGATTTGTTGCCCCTGGACCCGCCTGCCGGGCGTATCCTTCATCGGGCCCAAGGATGTCGGGCGATGTTGCTGACCCTGTCCTCTCAGTGCTTCTGCAGCAGGGCCACGTCGGCCGCGGGAAACTCGACCCGCATGTCCAGGTGACTCGCCAGCCACACGAAGGTCGCCTCGCTGAAGAAGACCACATGGGTGGGGTCGAGGATGTAGTGCCAGCGCGCGAAGGCCGCCTGGTCGGTGACGCGCTTGGTCATCAATCCCAGCCAGCCGCCGGAAGGGAGCAGGCCCGCCAGCCGTGCAAGCTCCTCCCCCGGCGCGAAGAGGTGCTCGGCGACCTCGCTGGCGGTGATGAAGTCGTAGGTCTGGTCGAGCACCGACACGTCAGGCGCATAGAAGGGGTAGTAGATCGCCATTGGGTGGCCCGCCTCCTCGAACATCACCGACAGGGTCGGCCCCGGACCCGAGCCGAAGTCGAGCCCGCGGGCCCCGCCGGCGAGGCGCTCGCGCAGGGGATCGAAGAGCCGCGACAGGAAGCGGCGATAGCCGGGGTCGTCGGGAGAGTTCTCGTGCTGGTCATAGACTGCCCTCTCCGCTGCCGGCTCGGGCCGCTGGTCGGGTGGCACGAACACCAGCGCGCAGCGCCGGCAGCGCTGGTAGTCGCGCCGGCTATCGCGGTGAAAGTGTCCGGTGTCGGTGGACGCACATAGCGGACAGGTCAGCATCATCGTATCCTCTGTGCCAGAACAAGCTCTCCCAGGATTCCCCTGCTCTCTCCAGAACCCCGCAAGGAGACCCGAATGCTGTCAGGTCTGGACCACCTGGTCATCACCGTGACCGACATTTCCCGTGCCGTGGACTTCTACTCCCGGGTGCTGGGACTGGAAGTTCGCTACCGCGACCGCGAGCGCGTCGACCTGATGCTGGGCGACGTCGCCCTGCGCCTGCACTGGACCGCCACCGATGTCACCCCCCGGGCCGCCACGCCCACGCCTGGCAGCCTGGACCTCTGCCTGCGCAGCCTGCTGCCGCTCGACGAGGTGCAGCGCCACCTGGAGGCGCTGGAGGTCGAGGTGGAACTCGGCCCGGTGACCCGCCAGGGCGCCACCGGCGAGATCACCTCGCTCTACCTGCGCGACCCGGACGGCAACCTGCTGGAACTCAGCCGCCCCGTGAAGCCCCGGGCCGTCTGAGGCCAGGTGGCATTGTCGTCCTCGACCGGTATGATTGGCGTCAGCGATACGCTCTACAAGGACGCGCCATGAACGACCAGCTGCCACAGGACGACGACCGTGCCCTCGCCGAACGGGGCTCCGCCCCCGACACGACCATTCCCATCGTGGTCTACGTGCTGCACCTGGCCGGCATGGTCACCGGCGGCCTCACCTCGCTGGTCGGCGTGGTGATCGCCTATGTCTATCGCGGCAACGGGCCGGCCTGGCTCGACGAGCACTATCGCTACCAGATTCGCACCTTCTGGATCGCCCTGCTCTACTTCGGCATTTCCGGCCTGCTGACCCTGGTGCTCATCGGCTTTCTCACCTGGCTGGCCGCGGTGGTGTGGCTGGTGATCCGCTGCGTGAAGGGGCTAAAGGCCCTCAACGAGCATCGCGCGCCGGACAACGTGGACAGCTGGTGGGTCTGATCCATGGCCGGAGGTGAATCCCGCTCGAACGTCATCCAGGCCCGGGCCATCGCCACCCTGTGGCGCAGCCTCGCCGGGCGCCGGCTCGCCACCCTGTGGCGGCTGGCCCGGCTGGTCGGCCCGCTGGTGGAGCGGCTGAGTCGCCGGGAGCGACGGGTCACCCGCGCCAACCTGGCCGAGGTCTACCCCTCGCGAAGCGACGCCGATCGTCGCCAGCTGGCCCGTCGGAGCCTGACGCATTCCACCGCCACCATGCTCGAGCTGGGATTCGCCTGGATGGGCGAGCCCGAGCGGGTCGAGGCCGCGATCCTCGAGGTCCATGGCCGCGAGCTGCTGGACGGGGCACGGGCCGAGGGGCGCGGTGTCATCGTGCTGGCCCCCCACTTCGGCAACTGGGAAGTGCTCAACTTCTGGCTCTCCGGCCACTTCCCCTTCACCGCCATGTACGAGCCCCCCAAGCTCGCCCCGCTGGACCCGATCATCCGCCAGGGCCGCGAACGCCGGGACGCGCACCTGGTACCCACCAATCCGCGCGGCGTGGCCGCCCTGCTCAAGGCGCTCAAGCGCTCCGAGGCCGTGGGCATCCTGCCCGACCAGGAGCCCGACTGGGGCAGTGGTGTCTTCGCGCCCTTCTTCGACCGCCCCGCCTACACCGCCACCCTGCTGCCCAAGCTGGTGGCCCGCACCGAGGCCAGGGTCGTCACCGGGGTGGCGCTGCGCCTGCCCGGCCGCGGCTTTGCGCTGCACTTCCTGGCCGCCGACGCGCGGGTCTACGCCCCCGACGAGGTCACCTCGGCCACCGGCGTCAATGCCAGCGTGGAGGCCGCCATCGCCCTGGACCCGACCCAGTACCAGTGGGAGTACAAGCGCTTCCGCAAGACCCTGCAGGAGGCCGAGGGTCGCCCGGACTTCAAGCGTTTCCGGCTCTACTGAGCGCGGCCCTTGCCGCTCGACCTGAAGGTGGCCCTATGCACCCGGCACGCACGCGCCTTCCATGATTCGCTCCATGCCGCTAAGGATGCTGGCCCGGCTCGCCCTCCTCCTGGCGGCCCTCCATGCGCTCTACCTCGTCACCGCCAATACCCTGCTCAACAGCGACTGGGGACGCCGCCAGCTCGACCGCGCGCCGCAGGTCACGCTGGACTGGGAACGGGCCTGGACGGCCTATCCCGGGCACCTGCGGGTATCCGGGCTGCGCCTTGCCGGCACGGCCGCCGGGCACCAGGTCGCGCTGGAGGCGGAGAGCGCCACGCTGGGCGTCGCCCTGGCCCCGCTGCTCAGCGGCGAGGTCCGGCTTCACCGCCTCGATGCCGAGGGCATCCGCCACGTCGGCCTGGATGCGTACCGCCTGCAGGGCAGCGGCAGCCTGAACCTGGCCGGCCTCCACTGGGGCGCCGGCACGCTGGCCGCGAAGGCGGTGCGGCTGACGCTGGACGACGGCACCGTGCTGAGGGACGACACGCGGCTGGTGGAGGGCGTCACCCTGGAGGCCGACTTGGCCCTCGCTCCGCTGGCGCTGGCCGAGGCCACCGGCAGCGCGGCGGGACGCGCCGTCTCGGGCACCGTCGCCCTGGCCGGGCGCAGCGATGCGTACACCGTCTTCAACCCCTACCTCGCCTCACTCGGCTGGCTGGAGATCGGAGGCCGCGGCGACCTGCGGGGCGAGGTCTTGATCGAGGGCGGTGAGGTACAGCCAGGCAGCCGCCTGCGCCTCGACTCCCCGCGGCTGAGCGTGCGTCTCGACGAGAGCCACTGGCTGGAGGAGGGGAAGCGCTACCATATCGATGGCGCCGGTTCGGTGGAGGCCGAGATGACAGAGCGCGCCCGCCTCGCCGTCGAACTCGACGGCATCGAGATGGCCGATGTCGCCGCCTCCCCCGGGTCTGCGCCCCTGCTGCGCGGCGACGGCTTCCAGCTCGGCCTTACTGCGCCGCCCCTTCGCCTTCAGTCACCCGCCGACCCGCGCCTCGAGGCGCGTCATGTCCGGGCCCGGCTGCACTGGCGGAACACCGAGGTGGGCGACATTGCCGCCCTCGACCACTACCTGCCTGCCGGTGTGCCATTGACCCTGGAGGGCGGCGTGGCAACGCTGCAGGGCGAGCTGGCCTACGACGGCGAGCGCCTGAGCGGGGGGTTCGACCTGTCCGGCGAGGGGCTGGCCCTGCGCCTCGGCGAGCAGCCGGTGAGGGGACGACTCGGCCTGCACCTACCCATTGCCGAGCTCGACGTCGAACGCGGCCTGGTGGACATCTCCGGCACGCGACTCGACCTCAACGCCGCCGCCCCGGGCGAGGCGCAGCCGCTCACCACCGAGCTGCAACTGCCCACGGCAAGTTTCCAGTCGCCGCCGGCCTGGCGAACGCAGGATGACGCCCCCCCGCCCGACGGCGCCACCCCCTGGTCGGCAGACATGGAACTGCATGGCCGGGTGGCCCATCTCGGCATGCTCGCCCCCTTCCTCGCCGAACGTTTCGGTGACATCGGACTGGCCCTGGAAGGCGGCGGTCGGCTCGACGGGACCCTGCGCATCCGGGATGGGCAGCCGCGGGAGGGCAGCCAGCTGGAGGTGCGCTCCGAGGCGCTGGGGGCGCGCTTCCTCGGTGTCCAGGCCCGCGGCGATGGTCGGGCGCTGCTCGCCCTGCGGCACGACGGCCCCGATCCGCAGGCCGACGTCGAGCTCGTCTTCGACGACGTGGCCCTCACCCGGCTCGCGGATGGCCGTCGGCTCTTCCAGGCCGAGCAGCTGTCCCTCACCGGCACGGCGAGTGCAGGACCGACGCTCCCGCGCTCCCGCTCACTGGCGGTGGAGTGGCACGGCGCGCGCATTCCCGATGTGGCGGTGCTCAACGCCTACCTGCCGGAGGCGGCGCCGCTGCGGCTGGAGGCCGGATGGGCCGACAGCGGCGGGCGCATCATGCTGGAGGACGACCGAGGCCGAGGGCGGATCACCCTGGCAGGCGACGCGATCAGGGGCCGCCTGCTGGAGGAGGATTTCCAGGGCGAACTGGACGTGACCCTGGCACTGCGCGAGATCGATCCCGACCGCCAGCGGGTCGACCTGTCCGGCAGCCGGCTGGAACTGACCGCCTCGTCGAATCGCGGGGAGGCGCTTCACACCCTGCTGGTGCTGCCCAGGGCGAGCCTCGAGGGGGGCTTCGACTGGCCCGGCCGGGCGGCGCCACGCCGCCCTCTGGCCGGCATCCTGCAGCTGAATGGCCAGCTCGACCGTCTCGGCTTCCTCAATGCCTTCCTGCCTGACGAGCATGGCCTGGCCGTCCAGGGAGGCGGACGCCTGACTCTCGACCTCGGCCTGGCAAACGGCGAGGTGATGCCCGACAGCCAGCTGCGCGTGCACTCCGACAGGCTCGCCGTGCGCTTCCTGCACTACGAGGCCTTCGGCGACGGCTCGCTGGTGCTGGAGACCAGCGACCCCGGCGCCCAGCTGCACCTCTCCTTGCCCCGCTTCGGCCTGCGTCGCCAGGAGGGAAGCGACTCGCTGATCGACGGCCGCCTGCTGGAGATCCGCAGCCGGGCGCAGCAGCTGGACCCGAGCGAGGGCCTGGGGGCACTCAGCACGCGCATCGACATGCCCAATGTGGCGATACCGAACCTCGCCGCCTTCAATGACTACCTGCCCAAGGATGCCGGCATCGCCTTCCTGTCGGGCCAGGCGACGATGGCCACCCATCTACGGCTCGAGGGCCTGGGGGCCGAAGGCAGCCTCGCGCTGAACGCCTCCGACGCCCGGCTCGCCTTCGATGAGCAGATCCTGGAGGGCACCCTGGCGCTGGAGGCTCGCCTTTCCGATGGCGACCTGGAGACGCTGCGCTTTGACGTCTCCGGCTCGCAGCTGAGCATGAGCGACGTGCGCCTGGAGAATGCCGCCGGCGGCCTGACCCGCGGCTGGTGGGCGCGCCTCGAGGTCCCCGAGGGACACATGCGCTGGGTGGCACCGCTGGCGCTCGACGCCCGGCTCGACCTGGCCATGCGCGACAGCGGCCTGCTGGTCAACCTGTTCGTCGACTCGGCGCGGGAGCGGGGCTGGCTGCGCGACAGGCTGACGCTCGGCGAGGTGCGCGGCCAGGTGCGCGTGATGTTCGACGACGACACCCTGCGCCTGGAGGACCTGGCCGTGCAGGGCGGTAGTCGCCTGGAGCTGCTGGCCAACATCGCCCTGCGTGACTCACATCTGGCGGGCCGCGCCCTCGCCCGCTACGGGCCCTTTCAGCTGGGCATCGAGCTGGACGGCGAACACCGTCGATGGCAGCTGCGCAACGTCCGCGAGTGGTATGCCAGCGGCCGGCCCGCCAGCGAGCTGACCCTGCCCGACCGGACGGAGTGGATCGACCTGCTGGACGCCGTGCCGGAATGAAGCGCCGCGGCGCCGCCCGGCCTTCACCTGGGCACCGTGGAACTCTTCAGGGTGACGGGAGTCTGGTCTAGTCTTGGAAGTTCGAGGCGATACAACAACGACACGCCCTTGAGGAACACATCTTCTCCTGGCCCGGCTGCGCAGGGAGTGCCGGCGGGACCACAGAGAGAGAGTTGCACATGAAGACCGCGCTGAGACGCTTCAGTCTTGCATGGTCGCTGACCCTGGCAATGGATGCCTCGGCAACGACCCCGGATGAGCTGTTCGACCGTGTCACCGACCGCGCCCGACAGCTTGCCACCCAGACCTACCAGGCACCCGAATCGCCCCTGCCGTCCGAGCTGGCGAATATGGCGTACGACCAGTATCGGGAGATCCGCTTCCGCCCCGAGGAAGCGATCTGGAAGGACGAGGGCCTCTTCGAGGTCCAGCTGTTCCATCCCGGCTTCCTCTACACCCAGCCGGTACGCCTGAACCTGGTCGACGAGCAGGGCGAGGTAAGCCCCCTGCCCTTCCGCCAGGAGCGATTCCGCTACGACGGCGACGCCTCCGCTCTCGCCGAGCTCGCGCTCGACGATATCGGCCATGCCGGGTTCCGGCTGCACTACCCGCTCAACAGTGGCGACTACCGCGACGAGTTCGCGGTGTTCCTCGGCGCCAGCTACTTCCGCCTGGTGGGACGCCAGCAGGGCTACGGGCTCTCCACGCGCGGCCTGGCCATCGATACCGCTGAGCCCCATGGCGAGGAGTTCCCGGCCTTCCGCGAGTTCTGGCTGGTCAAGCCGGGCCCGGGCGAGACCCGCATGACCGTCCTCGCCCTGCTCGACAGCCCCTCGGTGGCCGGCGCCTACCGCTTCGACATCCGCCCCGGGGAACACACCACAGTCGACACCGAGGCACGGCTGTTCGCCCGCGAGGAGATCGGCAAGCTCGGCATCGCCCCGCTCACCAGCATGTACCTGCATGGCGAGATCGGCCGCCACCCCGCCGACGACTACCGCCCCCGGGTCCACGACTCCCAGGGCCTCTCCATGCAGACCGGCGACGGCGAGTGGATCTGGCGACCGCTGAGCAATCCGGAGGAGCTCAGGCTTTCCCGCCTCCAGGACCAGGCACCAGGAGGCTTCGGGCTCACCCAGCGTCCCCGCGACTTCCAGGCCTTCCTGGACGCCGAGGCGCACTACGAGCGCCGCCCCAGCCAGTGGGTACAGCCGCTGGACGAGTGGGGCTCCGGCAGCGTGGAGCTGGTGGAGATTCCGAGCCAGAGCGAGACCAACGACAACATCACCGCCTACTGGCTACCCGACCAGCCGCTCGCCGCCGGCGAGGCGCGCACCTACCGCTATCGCACCCACACCTTCGGCGCCGTGCCGCCCGGGCAGGAGATGGCGCGGGTGCTCCGCACCCGCCAGGGCTGGGGCGCGGTCCCGGGAGAGGAGAACCCGCCCCCCGCCAGCCGTCGACAGTTCGTGGTCGACTTCCACGGCGGCGAGCTGTCGAGCCTCGATGAGACTCATCCGGTCGAGCTGTCACTGGAAAGCTCGAGTGGCGAGATCCTCGAGCCAGGGGTGCAGCGCCTCCCGGATGGCGAGACGTGGCGCGCCACCTTCCGCCTGGCCCCCGAGAATGGCCAGCCGGCCGACATGCGCCTGTTCCTGACCCTGAACGACCGTCGCCTCACGGAAACCTGGAACTATGTCTGGTATCCCGATGCCTTCCGCTGACGCCTGCGCCCCTGCGCGCCTGGTCCGGCCGCCATGGCGCAGGACGCGCCGCCTGCTCTTCGCCCTGTTGGTCGCGGGGACCGTCGCCCTGGGGGTCTGGGCCATGTTCCGGATCCTCATCGTGGGCGGGATCTCGCCGCTGGAGCTCTTCATCCTGGGGCTGTTCTCGATCACCTTCGGCTGGATCACCATCGCCTTCTGGAGTGCGGTGATCGGCTTCGTGCTGACGCTCACCCGTCGCGACCCGGTGACGCTGTCGAGCAGCAGGCCGTCGCCCCCGCCCGCGGACGCCCGCTCGCGAACCGCCCTGGCCATGCCGATCCACAACGAGGACGTGGCCCGGGTGATCGCCGGCCTGGAGGCCACCTGCCGCGACCTGCCCGAGGACACCCCGGAGCGGCGGATCGAGGCCTTCGTGCTCAGCGACAGCACCGATGAGGCCATCGTCGCCGAGGAGTCGGCCCAGGTGGGTGCCCTCCAGGCGCGACTGGCGGGGCGCTGCCGCGTGCACTATCGCCACCGCGACAGCAACGCCGGCCGCAAGGCCGGCAACCTCGCCGAGTTCTGTCGCCGTTGGGGTCGTCACTACGACTTCCTGCTGGTGCTGGATGCCGACAGCCTGATGAGCGGCACCACCATCGCCTCGCTGATCGATGCCATGCAGGCCAACCCGCGTCTCGGGCTGCTGCAGACGGTGCCGATCCCGGTGCGCCAGGAGAGCCTGTTCGGTCGCGCCAACCAATTGGCCGCCTCCCTCTATTCGCCCATGCTGGCGGCGGGGCTGAGCTTCTGGCATGCCGATGCGGCCAACTACTTCGGCCACAATGCCATCCTGCGGACCCGCGCCTTCATGGAGCACTGCGGCCTGCCGGACCTGCCGGGCGGCCCGCCGCTGGGCGGCGAGATCCTCAGCCACGACTTCGTCGAGGCGGCCCTGCTGCGCCGGGCCGGCTGGCAGGTCCAGATGCAGACCGACCTCGGTGGCAGCTACGAGGAGATGCCGAGCCACCTGCTCGACTTCGCCAAGCGCGATCGGCGCTGGGTCCAAGGCAACCTTCAGCACCTGCGCCTGCTCACCGGGCGCGGCCTGCACGCCATGAGCCGGCTGCACTTCCTGTTCGGCGCCCTGGCCTACCTCGCCTCGCTGATCTGGCTGGGGATCCTGATGGTCAGCACGGCAGACGCCCTGGCCCGCGCCCTCACCGAACCGAACTTCTTCATCTCCGATGCCCAGCTCTTCCCCGACTGGCCACTCGCCCCTCCGCCGCTGATCATGCCGCTGCTGGCCGGCACCCTGGCGATGCTGCTGATGCCCAAGGTGCTGGGACTGGCACTGGCACTGACGCAGCGCCCCGCGGATTTCGGCGGACGGCTGCGCCTGGTGGCAAGCGTGCTGCTGGAGGCGCTGTTCGCCATGCTGATCGCGCCCCTGATGATGGTGTTCCACAGCCTGTTCGTCATCGGCGTGGTGAGCGGGCGTACCGTCTCCTGGGACCCCCAGTCTCGCGAGGGACGCGCGGTCCCCTGGCAGGAGGCCTGGCGGCATACCTGGCAGGCGACCCTGGTCGGGCTGCTCTGGGCGGTCATCACCTGGTGGGTCACCCCCGTATTCTTCTGGTGGCTGACCCCGGTCTGGCTGGGGCTGCTGCTATCCGCGCCGCTGGTGCGTTGGAGCAGCAGCCTGGCCCTGGGCCGCGCCCTGCGGTGTGCCGGCCTGCTGCTGGTACCCAGCGAGACGCGGCCGCCTGCGGTCCTTCGGGAACTGGCCAGGCGACCGGCGGCGACCGGCCAGGCTTCTCCCCTGCCGCTCCCCGCGGAACTTCCCGGCGAGATGCCGGTGCAGTCCTTCTCGGCACCCCGCCATCACCCCCTGTCGCCGGAGGGCCGGTAGCGGCAGACAGCGAACTCCCGGCAGGGGGGAGCCAGGCGACGAGGGCACCTACTCCCGCCCATAGCAATCATCGAGGCGCACGATGTCGTCCTCGCCCAGATAGCTGCCGGACTGCACCTCGATCAGTTCCAGCGGAATCAGGCCGGGGTTCTCCAGGCAGTGGACCCGCCCTACCGGGATGAAGGTCGAGGCGTTCTCGCCCACCAGAAAGACCTCATCGTCCAGGGTGACCCGGGCCGTGCCGCTGACCACCACCCAGTGCTCGGCCCGGTGGTGGTGGAGCTGCCGGGAGAGCCGCGCACCCGGGCGCACCGTGATGCGCTTGACCTGGTGGCGCGGCCCGGCGTCGACGGCCTGGTAGTGGCCCCAGGGGCGATGCACGGTGGTGGTGGATCGGGTTTCTGTCCGACCCTCGGCCTCCAGCCGCTCGACCAGGCCCCGCAGCTGCTGGCTCTGGGCGCGCTTCGCCACCAGCACGGCATCGTCGGTCTCGACGATCACCAGGTCCTCTACCCCCAGGGTGGCCACCAGCCGTGAATCGGCATGCACCAGCAGACCCCGGCTCTGCTCACAGACCACGTCACCGCGCAGGGCGTTGCCGTCGGCATCACGGGGCAGTGCCTCCCAGAGGGCCTGCCAGGAGCCGATGTCGCTCCAGCCGGCGGCCAGCGGCACCATGGCCGCTCGATCGGTACGCTCCATCACCGCCACGTCGATGGAGCCGGCGGGACTTCCCCGGAAGGCCCGCGCCGCGGGGCGCAGGAAATCGAGGTCGATCACCGCCCCCTCCATGGCGCCCCGACAGGCGGCCAGGATGGCGGGGGCGATGGCCGCCAGGGCGTCCAGGTAGTCCTCGGGACGCAGCACGAAGATGCCGCTGTTCCAGAAATGGTCGCCGGCCGCCAGGAAGCGCTCGGCGGTGGCGAGGTCAGGCTTCTCCACGAAACGCGCCACGGCATGGCCCGCCTCGCCCAGCGCCTCACCGGCCTGGAGATAGCCATAGCCGGTTTCGGCACGGGTCGGCACCACCCCGAAGGTCACCAGGTGGCCCGCGCCGGCCAGCCGTGCCGCCGGCCCCAGGGCCGCACGGAAGGCCTCATCGTCTGCCAGGTGATGGTCCGACGGCAGGACCAGCAGCGGCGCCCCGCGCTCCTGGCGGCGCGCCAGCAGGGCGGCCAGCGCGATGGCCGGGGCCGTGCCGCGCCCCTCGGGCTCGAGCAGCAGGGTCGCCTCCTCGACACCCGCCTGGCGGAGCTGCTCGGCGGCGAGGAAGCGGTGCGCCTCGTGGCAGATGACGATGGGCGCGGCCATGCCGAGCCCCTCGAGACGGGCCAGGGTGTTGGCCAGCAGGCTGCCCTCGCCTTCCAGGGAGAGGAACTGCTTGGGCCGCTGCCGGCGCGACAGCGGCCAGAGCCGCACGCCATTGCCGCCAGCCAGGATCACGGGGGTGAACAAGGGCAAGTCTCCTCCAGGAATCAGGACCGCGATGGCGCCAGCAGTTCGAGGGAGAAGTCGACATGGACCTCATGCTGCACCGTGCCCTCGGTGCGCCAGGCGCCGCGTCCCATATCGAAATCGGTACGGTCCAGGGTCAGGCGGCCGTCCACGCTGACTCGCTCGCCCTGCCGCGTCCAGCTCGCCGGCACCATCAGCGGATAGGTGTCGCCCAGCAGCTCGAGCTCACCCTCGATGCGCAGTTCGCCCTCGGCCGGTGCCTCGATCTCGGTGCTGCGGAAGACGATCTCGGGGTAGGTCTCGACATCGAACCAGTTTCGCCCGTGCAGCATGCCGTCGACGATGTCGTTGCCGCCCGTGATGCTGTCCGACTGGAGGGTCAGCACCAGCTTCCCCCCGGCCGGCTGGTCCAGATCCCCTTCAAGGTCGACCTCGAACTCCTCGACACGGGTCACCGCCTCGCGGCCATCGGCGGTGCCGATCAGCTCGATACGGCTCGCCTCCCGATCCAGTTCCCAGGCCCCGGCCGTGGCAACGGCCATCAGCCCGGCAAGGCCCATCAGCAGGGCTGCCGTTGCGGGTCGCGCTATCCTCGGAGTCGGTCGTGGCATCTTGCCTCCCGGGCCATCCGGCCCTGCGGTCAGGGGGTCGTGACAGAGGCACCCGGCGCGTTCTCGGCGCCGAACGCCTCATGGAGCCAGCCGCGCAGCGCCTCCTGGCCGGGCGGCTCGCCATCGGGATAGCTCTCAAGCCGTGGCGGCCGGGTACCGGACACGAAGCCCCGCACGAGGAAGGGGTCGAGCAGGCGGGCATCGCCGCTGATCACGTGGACCGGGACACCGCCGCTGGCGTTGTCGCCGGTGATCAGGGGCGCCGCCTGGTGATCCCCCAGCAGGATCACCAGGGTCTGGTCGTCCACGAAGTCCTCGGCCCAGTGGATGCTGGCCCCCAGAGCATAGTCCAGTGACCTGGCATAGTGATCGCGCACCCGTTCCAGGTCCTGCCAGAGTTCGTCGGGTGACTCGCCGGCGTCTTCCCAGCGTGCGAAGACGCGGCCATCGCCGACGGCATCCCAGTCATCGAGCACGGGGAGAATCGGGGTCCAGGGCGCATGGCTGCTGATCAGCGCGATCTGGGCGAAGAGCGGCGACGGCTCGGCGTCCTGGCGGATCCGCGCCTGGAAATGGTGCAGGGTATACTGGTCGGGCATGGTCACCCAGTTCAGGGGCGGTCCGGCATAGTCGAGGTCCTCGGCGGCGTGAATCTCGTCGAACCCGTAGGCGCGACCCTCCGGCCAGGCCATGGTGATGGCCGGCATCACCGCGAGGGTGCGGTGGCCGGTAGCCCGAAAATCGTCCACCAGGGTGGTGCGCTCGCTGCCCAGCATCAACCGGTACCAGAGCGAATTGTCGATCCGCAGGCCACTCAGCGCCGTGGCATGGGCCAGCCAGGACTGGCCGCCTCGGATCGGCGAGTCGAGGATGCCGGACGCCACCGACAGGTCGGCGGCAGCGAACCGCTGGGCCATGTCATCGAGGCGCGGCCCCAGCACCCGGGCATAGCGGTCATCGAGCAGTGCCGATATGCCGTAGGACTCCACGAAGACCAGCACCACATCGCGTCCGGCGAGCCCCGGCAAGGCGGCGACCGGATCGGCCCCGGCCGCCATCCGCTCGGCAAAGTCACGGTGGGCGCGATGCGTCTCGACCAGTTGCCGCGCTTGGAAATGCAGGGTGTCGAGCAAGGGCGTGCGCGCCACCGGTAGCAAGCGACTCTGCGGAAACTCGATGGCGATCAGCACGCCGCTTGCCACCAGCACCCCCAGGGCACCGGTCGCCGCAAGGCCGCTGCGCGCGGTGCCCTGCAGGCTCGCGGCCACCCTCGCCAGCAGCCAGGTCGCCAATGCCAGCAGGACCATGGCCAGCAGGGTTAGCAGGCCTGCCACCGGAAACCCCAGATTGCCCTCGAGCAGGTGGAAGACGGAACGCAGCAGGGGAAGGTCCAGGTAGAGGTTCAGGGAGCGCCCGAACGCCAGATGGGTCGCCACGTCACCGAGGCCGACCAGCAGGAACCCCAGGATCAGTGCCACCAGCAGCCAACGAAGCCCGGCAAGCCGGCCAGCCGACGGCAGCAGCGACAGCAACCCCGCCAGCAGGATGGCCTCCAGCGCAATCCAGCGGGATGTCAGCTCGCCGTACAACAGCCACACTGGCGCCAGCAACACGCCATTGAGCAGCGCAAGGGCCAGGAACCAGCGGAGGCGGGGGCGAAACGGCATGGGCAATCACCCGGGTTAGATGGACCACCAAACTCTCATTGTATAATCTTTGTATAAAGACATCATTGCAACTTGCCACCGATCCTGTTGTGACCTCGACGGGAGATGCAATTCAAGGAGGATCATGCCATGTCCCCATCAGGGTGGCTGGCCACCAGCCTGCTCATCGCGGGGATCACGCCTGCGACCAGGAGGGAGCGCGAATGAAGCACACCGTAGGCCCTGGCATGCCCGCGCCGCTGGTTGCGGCGACCCGTCGAGTGTCACGCCGCCTGGGACTGGCGCGCTCGCTGGTCATCTACTGGCGGCCGGGACGCCAGCGAGCCCTGAAGCGACTCTATGCCGACTTCGTCGGGCCCGGCGACCTGGCGTTCGACATCGGCGCGCATCTCGGCGATCGCACCGCCGCCTTCCAGGGGCTGGGCGCCAGGGTCGTCGCGCTGGAGCCCCAGCCGGCCCTCTTTCCCTGGCTGACGCGCCTGGTGGGACGGCGCCGAGGGGTCACCCTGCTGCCCAGCGCCGCCGGGGCGGCTCCCGGGGAGGCCGAGCTGGCGGTGAGCGAGGCGACACCGACCGTCTCCACCCTGGCCCATGAGTGGCGCCGGGCAATCGGCGAACGCAACCCCGGCTTTCGCAAGGTACGCTGGGAAGGCCGCCAGCGCGTCCCCGTGACCACCCTCGACAGGCTGATCGCCGAGCATGGGCTGCCGCGCTTCTGCAAGATCGACGTGGAGGGCTTCGAGGCCGAGGTCCTGGCCGGGCTGACCCGGCCCATCGAGGGGATCTCGGTAGAGTTCGTCGCCGGTGCCCTGGACGTGGCCGACCGCTGCGTGGTGCGGCTGGCCGGGCTGGGCGACTATCGCTTCAACGCCATCGCCGGCGAGGGTCGACGTTTCGCGTGGACGATGTGGCGCTCGGCGGCGGCCACGCGTGAGTGGCTGGCCGAGGGCGCCGACGGCCTGGCCTCGGGCGACCTCTACGCACGGCATACCGATGATCGACACGACACGGAGCGCACTGGCCCATGAGTGATCTTCCCCCCTGTCCCCGCTGGCAGGATCTCACCAGCCTCGAGATATCGACCCTGCCGCGCACGACCGTAGCGGTGATGGCAGTGGGCGCCATCGAGCAGCACGGCGCCCACCTGCCACTCTCCACCGACCTCGATATCGGTGAGGGGCTTCTGCAGGAGGCCCTGACCCACCTGCCCGAGCGCTTCCCCCTGGTGATCCTGCCGCCGATGGCGGTGGGGGCCAGCGACGAGCACCTGAGCTTCCCCGGGACCCTCAGCCTGCCACCGGAGCTTGCCATCGCCACCCTGGAGGCTCATGGCGACGCCGTGGCTCGGGCCGGGCTGCAGCGGCTGGTGCTGATCAACAGCCATGGCGGCAACAAGGCCGTGATGGACCTGGCCGCCCTGCGGCTGCGCCGCCGGCACGGCATGCTGGTGGTCAAGGTCCACTACACGCGAATGCCGCCGCCGGGCACCCTGCCCGCCGGCGGACTGCCTGCCGAGGAGCTGCGCCACGGGCTCCACGGGGGCGCGCTGGAAACCGCCATGATGCGCCACCTGGCCCCGGACAAGGTGCGCCTCGACCAGCTGGACCACCCGCCCTCGAGGGGCGAGGCCATGGCGGAGCAGGGACTGCTGCTGGACCCGGAGGGAGAGGCCGCCTTCGCCTGGCTGGCCGAGGACCTGCATCCCGCGGGGGTGGTAGGCAATGCCCGCCTCGCCACGGCCGAGCTCGGCCAGCGGCTGGTGGCCCACTACGGCAAGCGAATCGCCCGCATCCTGCGCGAGACCCGGGACATGGCGGTCGATACCTTCCGCCGTCGCTAGCGTTCGTCGCTCTGAGCTCCCTCACGACCGGGCGGTCGGCCCCTGATCGCCGTCGAATACGGCATCGAGCAGGTGGCCGGCGCGTTCCGACTTGGCGCTGAGGTAGCGCCGATTGTGATCGTTGAGGCTGCCATAGAGCGCCTGGCGCTCGACCACCTCGATACCGCCCTCGGCCAGGGCTGCCATCTTGCCCGGGTTGTTGGTCAGCAGCTGCACGCGACGGATGCCCAGGGCGTCCAGCATGTCCACCGCGACCCCATAGCGCCGCTCGTCCTCGCCGAAGCCCAGGATCTGGTCGGCGTCCAGGGTGTCCAGGCCGCTGTCCTGGAGGGTATAGGCCCGCAGCTTGTTGGCCAGCCCGATGCCACGCCCCTCCTGGGCCAGGTAGAGCAGCACGCCGCCGCCCAGCGCCTGGATATCGGCCACGGCATTGCGCAGCTGCTCACCGCAGTCGCAGCGCAGGCTGCCGAAGAGATCGCCGGTCAGGCAGGCAGAATGCAGGCGCAGCGGCACCGCCGCATCGCCGCTGCGGGGCTCGCCGATCACCACCGCCACGTGCTCGCGCAGGCCGTCGGGTTCACGAAACAGGATGAAGCGGCAGTCGGAGGCATCCGCCAGGGGAATCTGCGCCTCGCTGACGCGCTGGAGCATGCCGACGCTCCCCTCAAGGCAGAGCTCGGCCTGCTCCGCCCCGACCGCGAGCCAGGTGCCCTCCGCCACCCGGGCCTCCACGGCCGACCGCTGCGCCTCACTGACCCGGGCCACCAGCGCGGCCGGAATCAGCAGCGCCCGACGCATCAGCGCCAGGGCCGCCCGGTCGGCCGCCTGGGCGGGCTCCAGCGACCGGCGCCAGCCGGCCAGCGCCTCCCGTTCCATCGCCACCTCCGGCGCGATGCCGAAGGCCAGGTCGACCAGCCGCCGCCGGCCGGTCCCCTCGGGCAGTGGCAGACGGGCCGCGCCTCGGGCCTCCGGCTCACCCAGAATCGCCAGGCGGTGGCGGCTCAGGACCAGCGCGGGCGTGCCGCCCGCATGACCGGCCAACCCCGAGACCGTCGCCTCACTCGCCCCCTCGATGGCCTGGACCAGCACGCGAGTGTCGCCGGCGATGACGACCACCGGCAGCCCCCGTCGCAGATCGAAGATGGCCCGTTCAACCTGATGCATGGTGCCCTCCTTGCACGCCTTGTCCCGCCGAGGCGGACTGCGCATGATGAAGTCTTTCCCCTGGCCCGGAGCTCTCATGCCCCCGACCCTGGACCACGAGACGGCCTGGCAGGCCCTCTGCCGCGCCCGCGAGACCGTGACCCGCAGCGCAGCGCCGGTGCATCGGGACGGCCCGCTTCACCTGACGGCCAGCGGCTGGACGTCGGATATCCCGTCCAGCGAGGCGGCCCAGGAACTGCTCGACAACCTGGCCCCGCTGGCGATGCACCCCGGCCGCCTGGCCCTGGCCCAGCTCGGCCAGAGTCTGGATGGGCGCATTGCCACCGAGAGCGGACACTCCCACTACATCAATGGTCCCGAGAGCCTGATGCACCTGCACCGGCTGAGGGCCCTGGTGGATGCCGTGGTGGTCGGCGCTGGCACCGCCTGCGAGGACGACCCCCTGCTCACGGTGCGCCATGTCAGCGGGCGCCAGCCGGTGCGGGTGATCCTCGACCCCCGCGGCCGAGTGCCGGCGACGCTGCGCCTGCTGCGCGAGGGCCAGGCCCCCTGCCTCCACCTGGTCGGCGAGCAAGCCGACATCGCCCCTGCAGCGGCCGCTCATGTCACCCGCCTGCGGCTGCCGTTGGACAGCGAGGGCTTCGCCCCCGCAGCCGTGCTCGATGCGCTTGCCGCCCGGGGGCTCAGGCGCGTGCTGATCGAGGGCGGCGGCATCACGGTGTCGAGGTTCCTGGAGGCCGGCGTGCTCGACCGCCTGCACCTGCTGGTGGCCCCACTGCTGATCGGTTCCGGCCGGCCGGGACTGGCCATGTCGCCCATTGCCACCCTGGAGCAGGCGCGTCGCCCCGCCGCGCGGACCTTCCGCTGCGGGGACGACACCCTCTTCGACCTCGACCTCACCCGGTCCTGATCCCTCGGGAACCGAACCCGACGGCACGCCACCGGCGCGGCGGCGGAGCAGACCCGGCAGACACAGCGCGCCAGGCAAGCTCGCCAGCAGCACCAGCAGGCCATAGGCCAGGGAGACCGCCACCCCCTCGGCCGGTGGCAGGCCGGCCAGTCCCCAGACCAGCGCCGCTGCCCCCTCGCGAACCCCCCAGCCCGCCAGCGATAGCGGAATCAACATCGCCATCAGGACCGGGGGCACCAGCGACAGCAACGTCCCCAGGGGCAGCGTGACCCCGATCGCCCGGGCCGCACAGACGAACACCAGGACGTAGCTCAAGACCAGCAGCAGGGAGCCGGCAAGCTGCCGTGGCCAGACAGAGGACGCCAGCAGGCTGCGCCGCAGGTCTCCCCCCAGCCCGGCCAGTGCCGCCGGTGGCTGGCGCAGGAGACGGCGCGTCATCGGCACACCGAGCACGGCCAGCAGCGCGGCGACCACCAGCCAGCCCGGCGAGGAAAGCCCGGCCAGCGCCTCGCCGAGCAGCCCCTGCCACCACGGCGACAGGGCCACCACCAGCAGGGTCAGCAGCAGCAGGGCCAGCTGGCCGGAGGCGCGTTCGATGATCACCGCCCGCCAGGCGCTGCCCCGGCGTCCGCTGGCCCGGGAGTGCCGCCAGGCCCGGGCGGCATCCCCCGCCACCCCGCCGGGCAGCACCTGGTTGAGGAACAGGGCCAGGTAGTACTCCCGAAGCGCCCGCCCCCAGCCCAGCGACAGGCCGAGACGGCACGCGGTCAGCCGCCATCGCCAGGCGGAAAGCAGCACCTGGGGCAGCGTCAGGGCCAACGCCAGCAGGATCCAGCCCGGCGCCAGGGGACCGACCGCATCGATCACCTCCCCCGGCTCGAGCCACACCCAGAGCCCGCCCAGCAGCAGCAGGCTGGCCAGTGGCCGCCACAGGCGGGAGGGTCGAGCCAGCATCATGGTCACCCTCGACCCGCCGCCGGCCGGGCGAAGAGGTCGCGATGCCCCACCGTCACGCCCAGCTCCCCGGCGCAGATGGCCGCCAGGCGGCGGTCTCGCCAGGCGCCGAGGCGCGTCGCCTCCAACGGCGCCTGCTCGAGGGCGGCATCGTGCCAGCCGGTCACCAGGGCCTCGGCCAGAGGTTGCTGGGTGGCGTCCCCGGCCGCCAGGTGCCACGGGCTGGCATCGCTCTCTACCCGGAAACCGGCGCCTGCCAGGGTGCTGGCCAGCACCGCGGGCGCCTCGCCGCCCAGCGCGGGCCCCAGGCCCTTGTCGCGGCACTGATGGGCCTGGAAGAGGGTGCGCACGGCGATGTCCTCGTGATCCTCGACGCGCACGCCCTGGCGGTCCAGGAAGGCCCAGTCGCCGTCCACGCTGAGGGTCAGCAGCAGCGCCTGGCCACGGGCCGCGCAGGCCGCCACCAGCGATTCCACCCAGGCACGGGGCATCAGGTCGAACAGCGCCGAGGCGACCACCAGGTCGGCCTCGGCGAGCAGCGCCCCATCGATCGGCGAGAGGCCACGGCAGCGGGTCGTCAGGGCGACCGGGGCGCCGGCGCGGTCGCGCAGCCGACCACCTCGCCGGCGGGCATGGGACAGCAGGCCAGCATCGTGATCGACCAGCCGCCAGCGCTGGGGGCCTGGCAGGCGTGAGGCCAGGAAGCACAGGTTGCTGCCGCTGCCGCTGCCCAGATCGACGATGCCATGGGGGGCGGGGCGTGCTTTCAGCCACTCTGTGGCGAGCCCTGTCAGGCGATGGCTGCGCGACCGGCCATCCAACCCCTCCCGCAACGCCAGCCACGACGCGGAGAAGAGGTCGTGGGAGGTGGAGGCACTCATGAGGACAGCCCCCGCTCGGGGCGGGCCAGGTCGCCGATCGGCGCCTCGGGAGGGGCTTCCAGGGCGGCCATGAACGCTTGCCCCGCCCGTTGCCAATCCACCAGCCCCTGCCTGGCCCGAACGGCACCGCGGCGCAGGCGGCACCTGACCTCGGGGTCGTCCATCCAGCGGCGCAGCGCCTCGCGCAGGGCGCGGGCATCACCAGGGGGCACGGCGATGCCCGCCTCGGGGGGCAGGGTATCGGCCAGGGC
Organism: Halomonas sp. CKK8; assembly: GCF_029625235.1. Taxonomy (NCBI): domain Bacteria; kingdom Pseudomonadati; phylum Pseudomonadota; class Gammaproteobacteria; order Oceanospirillales; family Halomonadaceae; genus Halomonas; species Halomonas sp. CKK8. The sequence continues at coordinate 2,812,111 of NZ_CP121193.1, forward strand.
GCCACCGGTGGTGGTGATCACCGGCAGACCCCGGGACAGTGCCTCGGTCACGACCATGCCGTAGCCCTCGTAGAGGGAGGGCAACACGAAGAGGTCGGCCCGGTGGTAGGCCGCTGCCAGTTCCGCGGCATCCCGCTCACCGGCCCAGACGATGCGCGAGGTCAGGCCATGCCGACGCGTGATCTCGAGCAGGCGGGTGGCATGGGCGGGGTCTCGCGAGTGGCTGCCGATGACCTCGAGGGTCCAGTCGCGGTCCTGCAGCCCAGCCAGCGCCTTCAGCAGGCCGTCATGCCCCTTGCGGGGCGTCAGGGTCGCCACGCAGAGCAGCCGCCAGGGAGGCGTCGCTACCCTGTCGTCCAGGGCGCTGGCCGCAAGCGGGGCCGGCTCGACGCCGGGCTCGGCCACCCGGAGTCGGCCATCGGGGACGCCGTAATCCCGCAGGGCACGTGCGGTGTGGTGGCTGGTGACAACCACCCGGCGGGCCGCGGTCAGCGCCCGAGCCTCGCTGTCGCGAAACGCCCTCTGCTGGGCGGGGTCGAGTCCAGTCTCGTCGGCCAGGGGGTGATGGACGAGGGCGATGATCCGCAGACGCTCGGCATGCCGCTCGACCTCCTCGGGCAGTCCGCCCATGGCCAGGCCATCGATGACCACGCGGGCATTGTCGGGCAGCCTCGCCAGGACCTGTGCCAGGCTGTGGCGTGCCTGCTGGTCGGCCAGCGGAAAGCGCCCCTCGAGCCCCACCACCTCGACCCGCCACGCCTGGCTGCGCAGTTCCGCCACCATGCGGGCATCGTAGATATAGCCTCCGGTCCACTGGTCGGGATCACCGGCGACGATCAGGGTCAGCTCGGGCATCGCGTCCCGAGACATCAAAGCTCGCCCTCATAGCTGGCCCAGGCGACATGCGATTCATGCAGCGTCACGCAGAGGGACTCGAGCCCCATGGCGGCCTCGCTGAGGTGACCGAGCTGTATGGCCGTGGCGAGTCGCTCGAAGATGACCCGCGCCATGAACTCGGTGGTGGTGTTGCGGCCCTGGAACTCCTCCACCTCATCGAGGTTGTGGAAATTGAACTCGGCGAGCACCCGCTTGAGGGCTTCACCGGCCAGGCCGATGTCCACGACCAGGCCGTCATCATCGAGTTCGCGGCGCTGGAAGGTCACGTCGACCACATAGGTGGCACCGTGCGTGCGCTGGGCGGGACCGAAGACCTCGCCCCGGAAGCTGTGGGCGATCATGAAATGGTCGCGTACGTTCAGGCGGTACATGCGGCAGGCACCTCGCGTCAGGAAGGGGTGGGATAACGCAGTCGATGGCAGAGCACGTCGCCCTCGCCAGCGGCCAGGCGGGGCATCAATGCCGGCAGCTCCCGGAAGTCGCTCTCGCCGCTGATCAAGGCGTCGAGGCAGGGCGCGCGCAGTAGGTCCAGGGCCAGCGCCAGGCGACGGCGGAAATCCCAGCGTGTCGTGCGGCCGGCCGCCATGTGCCCGACCTGGCTGGCCTGCAGGGTCAGGCGACGCGAGTGGAAGGCCTCGCCCAGGGGCAGGGTCACCTCACCACTGCCGAACCAGCTCATCTCCACCACCCGCGCCTCGTCACCGGCCAGCGCCAGTGCCAGGCGCAGTCCCTCGGGGTTGCCGCTGGCATGGACCACCAGGTCATTCTCTTGCCGGGCAGCCGCCGGGAGGGAGAAGTCGAGCCCCAGGGCCTTGGCCAGCGCCGAGCGGCGCGAGGCCACGTCCACCAGCTCTACCCGGGTCCCGGGAATCGCTGCGCAAAGCCAGGCCACCAGGGCGCCGACCACACCGGCGCCGACCACGCTGATATGGTCGCCCACCCCGGGGGCCGCGTCCCAGACCCCGTTGATGGCCGTCTCCATGTTGGCCGCCAGCACGGCACGCGCCGCTGGCAGGCCGTCCGGTAACGGCGTCACGGCGGCCACCGGCACCACGTAGCGATCCTGGTGCGGATAGAGGCAGAACACCTCCCGTCCGACCAGCGAGGGCTCACCGGTCTCCACGACGCCGACGCTGACATAGCCGTACTTGACCGGGCCAGGGAAGTCGCCCTCCTGGAAGGGCGCCCGCATGCGTTGCCACTCGCTTTGCGGCACCCGGCCCTCGAAGACCAGCGATTCGGTACCGCGACTGATGCCGCTGTAGAGGGTTCGAACGGCTACCTCGCCTTGGCCTGGCATGGCCACTGGCGCCTGTCGCAGGGCGCCCTGGCCCGGGGCCAGCGTCCAGAAGGCGGTAGCGGTAGCATGGGACATGGCAGGATCCGTATCGTGAGTATCAGCCGTCAGTAAGGGCCGTGACGAGGCAGTGGGCAACATCGTGACCCTCGGCCCGGTATGACAACGCTGTTGGCGGCACGCTCATTCTTCTACAATATTGATACATCAATATTGGGATGCACAATGCAACACTGTCAATCGAACACCGCATCATGCCAGGACAACCGCCATTGGGCATGACGAGGGGCGCCGGAGGCCAGCCCCTCCCGATCGCCCGTGACCTTGGGGCAGGCGCCCTGGGCCTGCTGGCCGCGACGGCACTGCTGTGGTCATGGCTCGGCGCAAGCCCATGGGTGCCCCTGCTGGCGGCCGTCGCCTACCTGGTCATGGCCGGGCTGATCCTGACAGGCGTGCCCCGCCACTGGGGAGGACTGGGCCTGGCCAACCGCATCACGCTGTGGCGCGGGACGCTGATCGCCCTGCTGGCCGGCACCCTGGCCGATCCGGGCCTGCTGACGCAATACGCCGTTCCCCTCGCCGCCCTGGCCCTGCTGGCGCTGGTGCTGGACGGGGTGGATGGCGCCGTCGCGCGCCGCACCGCGACCCAGAGCGATTTCGGAGCACGCTTCGACATGGAGCTCGATGCCTTCCTGATCCTGGTGCTCTGCCTGGCACTGCTGTCGCTCGGCAAGGTCGGTCCCTGGGTGTTGGCCATCGGGGCCATGCGCTACGCTTTCGTTATCGCCGGGCTCAAGCTCTCCTGGCTGACCGCTGCCCTGCCGGAGAGTCGTCGCCGCAAGGCCGTCTGCGTCTGGCAGGTGACCGCGCTGATGATCGCCCTGCTGCCCGCCGTCGGTGCCACCGCGACGACCTGGCTGGCAGGTAGCGCACTGTTCGGCCTGACCTGGTCGTTCCTCGTCGATATCCGCTGGCTGTATCGCCATGCCGCGGCAAGACCTCCAGAGGACTATCGAGCCGGCAGCCACTCATGAACCGAAGGACACCCTGATGCCTGTGTCTCATCCTCACACCCCGGCCCCACGCGCCTCCCTGACGCTCGCCACGGGGCTTGCCCTGGCGCTGGGCATGCTCTCGACGCAGAGCGCCAGTGCCGAGCCACGCACCTACGAGATCGACCCCGAGCACTTCTCCATCGGCTTTCTGACCGAACACGTCGGCTACGCGGACACGCTCGGCATGTTCCTGGAGGGCCAGGGCGAGTTCGTCTACGACGAGCAGACTCGACAGCTGCACTCCGGAACGGTCGAGATCGCCACCGACAGCGTGTTCACCAATCACGAGGAGCGCGACAACCACCTGCGCAGCGGCGACTTCCTCGACGCCAGCCGTCACGCGACGATCGTCTTCGAGGCCACCGGCTTCGAGGCACACAGCGACAGCGAGGGCATCCTGGAAGGCGAGTTGACCCTGCTCGGCGAGACCCGCCCCGTGACCCTGGCGGTCACGCTCAACAAGGCCGAGGCCTATCCCTTCGGCCACGGGCAGCACACCCTGGGACTGTCGGCACGCACGACCATCAACCGCAGCGACTGGGGGATGACCTACGGGGTCGACAACGGCCTGGTCGGCGACGAGGTGGAACTGATCCTCGAGCTGGAGGCGATCAGGCAATAGCCGATCCCGCCAGGAAGAAATAGGCGGGCTGGCAAGACACGGCCAGCCTGCTAGACTGGCCCGACGCTTGACGGGGTGCCGGTGAATCCGGCTGAGATGGCGCAGGGTGTCGAGAGACGCCGAGCGCTGGTCCCGTGGAACCTGATCCGGCTCATACCGGCGTAGGAATCAAGCGGTGAGCCAGCGCCGACTCGGCGCCGCTGTCCGGCCACCCCTCCCTCGCCCATGCTCCGGATCGATACCGCTACCGGAGGCAAGATGGGCTACCGCTTCAGTGATCTCACCACCGCCTGCCAGGACGACTGGCGCGCCTATATCGAGCACCCGTTCGTATGCGGCCTGGGCGACGCCACCCTCGACGAGCGCGCCTTCCGCCACTACCTGCAGCAGGACTACCTCTTCCTGATACACTTCGCCCGCGCCTATGCGCTGGCCGGCTACAAGAGTCGCACCCTGGAGGACCTGCGCCAGGCCCACGAGGGGCTCAGGGCGATCCTCGACGTGGAGCTCGACCTGCACGTGGGCTACTGCCGGGAATGGGGCATCAGCGAGGCCGACCTCGCCGCCCTGCCCGAGGCCCGCGCGACCCTCGCCTACACCCGCTACGTGCTCGACACCGGCCACCGCGGCGACCTGCTCGACCTGCACGTGGCGCTGGCCCCCTGCCTGGTGGGCTACGGCGAGATCGCCAACTGGTTGAATGCCCAGTCCTTCACCGTGCGAGGCGACGCCAACCCCTATGACGCCTGGATCGCCATGTACGAGAGCGACGACTTCCAGGCCGCCATGCATGCCGAGCTCGAGTGGCTCGATACCCGCCTGGCGGAGGTGACACCGCGCCGCTTCGCGGAGCTCTGCAGCGTGTTCCGCGATGCCACGCGACTGGAGATCGACTTCTGGCAGATGGGGCTGGAGCTCGCCAGCTGAGGCACTGGCCCCCATTGCCACCCGCCCGCTGGATCTGGTCATGCCAGCGGGCAGCACCACACTGGTGACCGAAAGGTCGCCCGACCACTCGCTTGACGGGGTGCCGTTGAAGACGGCTGAGATCATGCGCATTCGAGCATGGATCCCGTTGAACCTGAACTGGCTAGGACCAGCGTAGGGATCAAGCGACAGGCCGTGTGCCCCCTGACGCCGCAGCCCCTGTCCTTCCCGCCTGTGTCCTCCCTGACAAGACCCCGACAATCCAAGGGAGAACACCATGAGCAAGACCGCCCACTTCCTCGCCGAGACCGCCCGCGTCGACGCGGCCGCCGTCCAGCCGTTGCCCGGCTCGCGCAAGGTCTACGTCGAGGGCTCGCGCCCGGACATCCGCGTGCCCTTCCGCGAGATATCGCTCTCGCCCACCAGGACCTCCGGCGCCGATGAGCAGAACCCGCCGCTGCTGGTCTACGACACCTCCGGCCCCTACACCGACCCGGATGCCGAGGTCGACCTGCGAAAGGGCCTGCCCGAGCTGCGCCGCGCCTGGATCGAGGCGCGCGACGACACCGAGTTCCTCGATGGGCCCAGCTCCGAGTACGGCCGGCGCCGCGCCAATGACCCCACGCTCGCCCAGTTGCGCTTCGACCTGACCCGCTCGCCGCGGCGCGCCAAGGAGGGCCACAACGTCACCCAGCTCCATTATGCCCGCCAGGGGATCATCACCCCGGAGATGGAATTTATCGCCATCCGGGAAAATCAGCGTCGACAAGCCCTGGGAACCGAGGAGGTCGAGCGTATCCTCGGCCACCAGCACCCGGGCCAGGGCTTCGGCGCCAAGCTCCCCGAGGAAATCACCCCGGAGTTCGTCCGCCAGGAAGTGGCAGCCGGCCGGGCCATCATCCCCTGCAACATCAACCACCCGGAATCCGAGCCGATGATCATCGGCCGCAATTTCCTGGTGAAGATCAACGGCAACCTGGGCAACTCGGCGGTGACCTCCTCCATCGAGGACGAGGTCGACAAGATGACCTGGGGCATCCGCTGGGGCTCGGACACCGTCATGGACCTCTCCACCGGGCAGAACATCCACGAGACCCGCGAGTGGATCATTCGCAACGCCCCGGTGCCGATCGGCACCGTGCCGATCTACCAGGCGCTGGAGAAGGTGAACGGCGTCGCCGAGGACCTGACCTGGGAGGTGTTCCGCGACACCCTGATCGAGCAGGCCGAGCAGGGCGTGGACTACTTCACCATCCATGCCGGCGTGCTGCTGCGCTATGTGCCGCTGACCGCCAAGCGGGTCACCGGCATCGTCTCCCGGGGCGGCTCGATCATGGCCAAGTGGTGCCTCTTCCATCACCGGGAGAGCTTCCTCTACACCCACTTCGAGGAGATCTGCGAGATCTGCCAGCGCTACGACGTGGCCTTCTCGCTGGGCGACGGCCTGCGCCCGGGCTCGGTGGCCGACGCCAACGACGCGGCCCAGTTCGCCGAACTCGAGACCCTGGGCGAGCTGACCAGGATCGCCTGGCAGCACGACGTCCAGGTGATGATCGAGGGGCCGGGCCACGTGCCCATGCACCTGATCAAGGAGAACATGGACAAGCAGCTCGCCGAGTGCGACGAGGCGCCCTTCTACACCCTGGGGCCGCTGACCACCGACATCGCCCCGGGCTATGACCACATCACCTCCGGCATCGGCGCGGCGATGATCGGCTGGTACGGCTGCGCCATGCTCTGCTACGTCACGCCCAAGGAGCACCTGGGGCTGCCCAACAAGGACGACGTCAAGACCGGCATCATCACCTACAAGATCGCCGCCCACGCCGCGGACCTGGCCAAGGGTCATCCGGCAGCCCAGCGCCGTGACAACGCCCTCTCCAAGGCGCGCTTCGAGTTCCGCTGGGAGGACCAGTTCAACCTGGGGCTCGACCCGGACACCGCCCGCGAGTACCACGACGAAACCCTGCCCAAGGACTCGGCCAAGGTGGCGCACTTCTGCTCCATGTGTGGGCCGAAGTTCTGCTCGATGAAGATCAGCCAGGAGGTCCGCGATTCGGTCTTCAAGGGCAGGGCCAAGGACAAGGGCCTCGATGGCGACCGTGACGCCGTGATGCAGGGCATGGAGGAACAGGCCGAGAAGTTCCGGGAACAGGGGGCGGAGCTCTACCGGGAGGTCTGACCGCCGCCGGCCCACCCACCATGCAACGCGCCCCCGCCGGTCTCACGGCGGGGGCGCGTTGCATGGTCTAGCGGTGTGGGACCCGCCGTCAGATCAGAAGCGGAACGTCACCCCGACGCTGGCGGCGTCGAAGGTGTAGTTCGACTCATCCAGGTAGCGCATGTAGTCGGCGCCCACGGCGAGGTTATGCGTCACGTCGAACTCACCGCCGGCGCCGTAGGAGAAGCCGCTCTCGGTATCCGCGTCGAAGTCCACCTCGGTGAAACCCGCCAGGCCATAGAGGCGGAATTCCGGGGCGATCGGCAGGACCCCCTTGGCATAGGCGCCGGCCAGGTAATCCAGCTCGGCCGGGCCGTCGGAGCCGCCGGTACCGAGATGGCCCTCGAGACCGAAATAGTCGTTGAATGCCACGCCACCGCGCAGGCGCAGGCCGGTGCTGTCGAAGTTGCCACGTCCGTCGGGGTCGAGCTCCCAGAACATGACGTCGCCACCGAGGTACGGGCTCGGCTGGTAGTTCATCGGGCTGCCCTGGGCATGGGCAGTGGCCCCGGCCAGCAGCAAAGCGGCGGAAACGGCGGAAATCGTGATGGTCTTCATGGTGAACCTCCCAGTTAGGAAACAGTGTTTCCCTATGCAAGGATCATTCTGGTACAGCCTAGACGAAAGTGCAAGATGTTCCGCTCCCGACGCCCCGCCGGAAGCGATGCGGACGACAGGGTGTCCGGCGTCAAGCGGCCGGGGTCACTGCATTCCGCACTGCAACATGCTAGATTCGCCCTGCCCGAGGCCACTCGCCAGGCAACCCCCTGGCCACACCGCACGCGCCCCCGATACCCCAGAACAGGATGCGCCATGAACGACCCGGTACTGGTAATCAACTGCGGCTCCTCGTCGATCAAGTACGCCCTCGTTCCCGCGGCTCCCGACCAGCCTCGCCTGGCCGGCCTGGCCGAGCGGCTGGGCGGGGTGGATGCGCGCCTCACGGGCATAGACGGCACCGGCCGTGAGTTCTCATGCCCCCTGCACGGCGCCGACCACGCCGAGGCCATGGCGGCCATCCTCGAGCGCCTCGAAGGACAGCATCCCGTGGCGGTGGGGCATCGGATCGTCCATGGCGGCGAGCGCTTCACCCGTGCCACCCGCATCGATGCCGACGTGCGGCGCGCGATCGAGGCCACCGTGGCCCTGGCCCCGCTGCACAACCCGGCCAACCTGGCGGGTGTCGAGGCGACCCTGGCACTCTTCCCCGACCTGCCTCAGGTGGCGGTCTTCGATACCGCCTTCCACCAGACCCTGCCCCCCCGTGCCTATCGCTATGCGCTGCCGGAAGGGCTCTATCGCAACCACGGCATCCGCCGCTACGGCTTCCATGGCAGCAGCCACGCCTATGTGAGCGCCCGGCTGGATGCCCTGAGCGAACGCGTCCATGGCGGCTGGCTCATCGCCCACCTGGGCAATGGCTGCTCCACCTGCGCGGTCTGGCAGGGTAAGAGCGTCGATACCAGCATGGGACTGACGCCCCTGGAGGGGCTGGTGATGGGCACCCGCAGCGGCGACGTGGACCCGGGCCTGCATGCCCACCTGGCCCGGCAGCTGGGCTGGTCGATCGAGCGCATCGACACCCTGCTCAACAAGGAGAGCGGCCTGCTGGGGCTCTCCGGCCTCTCCAACGACATGCGCCGCCTCGAGCAGGCTGCCGCCGAGCACCACGCGGGCGCCGAACTGGCCATCGAGGTGTTCTGCTACCGCATCGCCAAGTCGCTGGCCGCCCTCTCCTGCGCCCTGCCCCGCCTGGATGGTATCGCCTTCACCGGGGGCATCGGCGAGAATGCCAGCGCCGTACGCGCGCGGGTGGTCGAGCAGCTGCCCCACTTCGGCCTGCGGCCGGATGCCGTGGCCAACGCCGCCACCTTCGGTGGCCATGAGGGCCGCATCGATCGCGACGCGGGCGGTCCCGAGCTGTGGGTCATCCCCACCGACGAGGAGGGGCGCATCGCCGAAGAAACCCGCCAGCTGCTGCAAGAGGGCCACCATGACGCCACTTGATCACCGTTCCGAGCCTCGCAACCTGCTGCTGGTGCCCACCGACAGCGGCGTGGGCCTGACCTCGGCCTGCCTCGGCCTGATCCGCGCCCTGGACACCCTCGGGCTCAAGGCCGGCTTTCTCAAGCCGTTCCGCCAGGACGAGCTGAACGGCAACGGGCCGGACCGCTCCTGTGCCCTGGCGGCCAGCACCCTGGGCCTGGCGCCACCGGCACCACTCCCCCAGGCCCGGCTGGAGCGCCTGCTGCGCGAGGACCGCAGCGACGAGCTGATGGAAGAGGCCGTGGAGCGCCATGCCCGGGTCGCCTCCCCTGAGGCCGGCGAAGCCCCCGAGCTAGTGGTGATCGAGGGACTCGCACCCAGCCCGCACAGCAGCTATGCGACCCGGCTCAATGCCCAGCTGGCCCATGCCCTCAATGCGCGCACCATCCTGGTCGCCGACGGGGACCTTAGCGACCCCCAGGACCTGGCGGAACGGCTCGACATGCATGCCCAGGCCTTCGATGGCGTGGAGTCGCCGCGCACCCTGGGCTGCATCCTGATGCGGCTGCGCCCGCTGCCGGATGGCGATGCCCCCGCGCCCCTGGCGGCCCCCGAACTCACCGCTCGGCGTGACGAGGAACTGGTCGCCCGCCTGCGTCGCTACCTGCCGGCCCTGGGCGGCGAGCGCTTCCAGTTGATCGGCGCCGTGCCCTGGCATGCGGCCCTCTCGGCACCGCGGGTACTGGACGTCGCCCGGGCCCTGGAGGCTCGCTTCCTGCACGAGGGCGAGGCCGCCAGCCGCCGCGTGCTGGGCACCAGTCTGTGTGCGCGCAGCGCCTCCCATGCCCTGCACGTGTTCCGCCCCGGCCGCCTGCTGGTCACCCCCGGCGACCGCGACGACATCCTGCTCGCCGCGGCGCTCTCGACCATGAACGGCGTACCCCTGGCGGGCATCCTGCTGACCCACGATGAGCTGCCGGATGAGGCCATGATCGAGTTCTGCCGCCCCGCGCTGCGCAGCGGGCTGCCGGTGATGGCGGTGGATTCCGACAGCTTCGCCACGGCCCAGCGCCTCGACCGCATGGCCAACGACATCCCCATCGACGACCCGGAGCGGGCCGAGCAGGTGACCCGCTTCGTCGCCGGCCACCTCGACCTGGCGTGGCTCAAGGAGAACCTCAGCCGCGGCTATCCGAGCCGGCTCTCCCCTGCCGCCTTCCGCCACCAGCTGGTCAAGCTGGCCCAGCAGGCCAGCAAGCGCATCGTGCTGCCCGAGGGCAGCGAGCCGCGCACCGTGGAGGCCGCGGTGATCTGCCAGCAGCGCGGCATCGCCCGCTGCGTGCTGCTGGCCAGGCGCGAGGAGGTCGAGGAGGTGGCCCGCCAGCGCGGCATCGAGCTGCCCGAGGGGCTCGAGATCCTCGACCCCGCCGGCATCCGCCGGGACTACGTGGCGCCGATGGTCGAACGACGCCCCGACAGGCTCAACGCACTGACGGCCGCGGACCAGCTCCAGGACAACGTGGTGCTCGGCACCATGATGCTGGCCGAGGGCGAGGTGGACGGCCTCGTCTCCGGAGCCATCCACACCACCGCCAACACCGTGCGTCCGGCCTTCCAGCTGATCAAGACGGCGCCCGGCTACCGGCAGGTGTCGTCGATCTTCTTCATGCTGCTGCCCGAGCAGGTGGTGGTCTATGGCGACTGCGCCGTGAATCCCGACCCCGACGCCGAGGCCCTGGCCGAGATCGCCATCCAGAGCGCCCGCTCCGCCGCGGCCTTCGGCATCGAACCCCGGGTGGCGATGATCAGCTACTCCACCGGCGAGTCAGGCAGCGGCGCCGACGTGGAGAAGGTGCGCCAGGCCACCCGCATCGCCCGGGAGCGCGAGCCCACGCTGTGCATCGACGGCCCCCTGCAGTACGACGCCGCGGCCATCGAGAGCGTCGGCCGCCAGAAGGCCCCCGACTCCCCGGTGGCGGGTCGCGCCACGGTGTTCGTCTTCCCCGACCTCAACACCGGCAACACCACCTACAAGGCGGTCCAGCGCAGCGCCGGGGTGGTCAGCGTCGGCCCCATGCTGCAGGGCCTCAACAAGCCGGTGAACGACCTCTCCCGAGGCGCCCTGGTCGACGACATCGTCTACACCATCGCTCTGACCGCCATCCAGGCCGCGCAGCAGGGCTGAGCGCACGTCTCACCCTCGACCCGCGGCCCGGTGATCCCAGGGTTGACCGCGTCGCTGGCCCGACACCGGGAATCGGAATATCCTCTGGAGACGAGCGGCCTGCTCACGACAGGCCCTGAACACCAACACGGAGAACGAAATGGCCGGCTTGCTACCCGATGTCGACCCGGATGGACTGCTCGAGTACTCGGTGGTCTACACCGACCGCGCACTGAACCACATGTCGAAGAGCTTCCAGGGCGTGATGCGCGACGTTTCCTCCACGCTGAAGGAGGTATACAACGCCCATTCGACGGTGATCGTTCCCGGCAGCGGGACCTTCGGCATGGAGGCCGTGGCCCGCCAGTTCGCCAAGGAGCGTCGCTGCCTGGTGATCCGCAACGGCTGGTTCAGCTATCGCTGGAGCCAGATCCTCGAGATGGGCCAGATCCCCTCCGAGGTCAACGTCCTCAAGGCGCGTCGCCTCGACGAGGATGACCCCACCTCGCCCTTCGCCCCGCCTCCCATCGAGGACGTGATCGAGTCGATCCATGACCAGCAGCCCGATATCGTCTTCGCCCCCCACGTGGAAACCGCTTCGGGCATGCTGCTGCCCGACGACTACCTGCGTCAGATCGCCGATGCCATCCACGAGCAGGGCGGGCTCTTCGTGCTCGACTGCATCGCCTCCGGCACCCTGTGGGTCGACATGCAGGACATCGGCGTCGACGTGCTGGTCAGTGCCCCGCAGAAGGGCTGGAGCGCCAGCCCCTGTTGCGGGATGGTCATGCTCTCCCGCCAGGCCCGGGAGATCATCGAGGAAACCACCAGCACCAGCTTCGCCTGCGACCTGAAGAAGTGGCTGACGATCATGGAAACCTACGAGGGCGGTAGCCACGCCTATCACGCCACCCTGCCCACCGACGGCCTGCGCCAGCTGCGCGACGTGATGCACGAGACCCGGCAATACGGCTTCGACAAGGTGCGTGACGAGCAGTGGGAGGTCGGGCGCCGGGTGCGCGGCATGCTCGCCGAGCACGGCTTTCGCAGTGTGGCGGCTCCCGGCTTCGAGGCGCCCGGCGTGGTGGTCTGCTACACCGCGGACGAGGGTATCGTCGGCAAGTTCCTGGCAGCCGGTGTCCAGGTGGCGGCAGGGGTCCCGCTGATGTGCGACGAGGGTAACGACTACCGTGCCTTCCGCATCGGCCTGTTCGGCCTCGACAAGCTCCACCATCCGGAGCGCACCCTCGAGAGCCTGGAAGCGGCCCTGGCCAAGGTGCAGGGCGCCGACGACTGAGTCGCCAGCCCCTTCAGGGCGCGGGCTTCACGCCTGACCATGACTGACCATCAAAGCTGATCATCAAGGAAAGCGGGGCGGCCATCTGGCCGCCCCGCTGTCGCGTACGCCTCGAGGCCGCGGCCTCAGTAGCCGCCCATGCCCCGGGGCATGAAGCCCAGGTTGTTCTCCACCTCCGTCACGCCGTCGATGTTCTCCGCCGCCACCTGCACGGCCTGGCGCTGCTCCTTGCTGTCCACGAGCCCCCAGAGCTGCACCTTGCCATCGGCCACGATGATGTTGAGCCGGTCGACCACGACCCCGGTGTTCTGGTCGACCTCCTTGAGGATGGCGTCACGGATCGCCCGGTCGTCACCGCCCGCGGCAGGCTGGCGGCTCACCGAGAAGCCGCGCAGCAGGTTGGAACGGCTGACGATGCCCACCAGCCTGCCATCCCGCACCACCGGCACCCGCTTGATGCGGCGCTTCTCGAGCAGCGAGGCGATGTGGTGCAGCGGCTCGTCCTCGGAGATGGTGAGCGGATGCGGCGTCATGATCTCGCTGGCCTTGCGGCCGTGGCTCTTGACGTAGTCCACGGCATTGCCGCCGCCACTGAAGAGCTTCAGCCACCAGGACTTGTGCTGGTCGGTGTCGTTCTCGACCCGGCGCATCAGGTCCCCCTCGCTGACGATGCCGAGCACCTTGTCGTCGGCATCCACCACCGGCACGGCGCTGATGCCGTGTTCCAGCAGCAGGCTGGCGATCTCGCTGACTTCGCTGTCGGGGCTGACGGTGATCACGTTGGGGGTCATGACATCTGCGGCTTGCATGGGATGCGGTCTCCAGACGATAAGCAGGCGTTATTGTGTGTCTCGTGCTTTACAAGTTAGCAACACTTTCTCCGTCCTGCCTTGATTCCGGACAGGTTTCGGCGGCGCGCGTCATGCCGGCTCACCCTCCGCGGCGAGCGTGCCGTCGGTGATCACCTCGTCGACCTCCTCGAGCCCGGCGAAGCGCGCCGGGCGAATCACCCCCAGCTTGCTCTCGTCCACCACCAGCAGGCGATGCGCCGCCGTGGCGATCGCCGCCTGCTTGGGGACCACCTCGTGGAAGTGGAAGCAGCTCAGTCCCTTCTGCCGGTGCACGCCCGCCGCGGAGAGGAACGCCTTGTTGATGCCGAGCCGCCGGATGGCATCACCCATCGCCTCGCTGGCGAAGGAGCGCGACGAGCCATGGTAGACCCCGCCCAGCAGGATCAGGCGGACCCCGGGCAGCGCGCTCACCGCATCGGCCACGTTCAGCGCATAGGTCACCACGGTCAGCGACTGGTCGGCCGGCAATCCGGCGGCCAGCGGCACCAGCGTCGTGCCGCAGTCGATGAACAGGGTGTCACCGGGCTCGATGCGGCGGGCCGCCCGCTCGCAGAGCCGGCGCTTGGCCTCGGCATGGCGATCCTGCTGGGTCGCCAGGTCGTAGACCGGTGCATAGCGCGGGTCGTCACTGCGCACCAGGTGACCCCCCATCAGCCGCAGCACGCCCTCACCGGCGACCAGGTCGCGGCGAATGGTCATCTCCGAGACCCCGCAAAGCGCCGCGGCATCCTGCAGGCGCAGGCTCCCGCCACGGGCCAGGGCATCACTCAGCCGGGCGAGACGTCGGGCAGTGCGTTCGTTCATCTCCTGCGGCGCTCCTGACGGCCAGATGGTGGAAATATGTTAGAAAAATAACACTGGATGTTATAGATTTCACCTTACACTCATCCAGATGCCTGCCGCCCCAGGCCGCCCAGTCAGATAGGTGCCCCATGACCCTCCTAATGAGCCTGGTGGGGATGGTGACCCTCGTGGCCATCGCCCTCATCTTCTCCTACGACCGCAAGGCGATCCGTCTGAGGACCGTGGTCGGTGCCTTCGCCATCCAGGCCGGCATCGGCGCCTTCGTGCTCTACGTGCCCTTCGGCCAGACGGTACTCAAGACCATCTCCGACGGCGTGAGCCAGGTAGTGCTCTACGCCAACGACGGCATCGGCTTCGTCTTCGGCGGCCTGGCCGAGGTGGACAGCGCCGGCTTCATCTTCGCCATCAAGGTGCTGCCGGTGATCATCTTCTTCTCCTCGCTGATCGCCGTGCTCTACTACCTGGGGATCATGCAGTGGGTGATCCGCATCCTCGGGGGCGCCCTGCAGAAGGCGCTGGGCACCTCACGCACCGAGTCGCTCTCCGCCACCGCCAACATCTTCGTCGGCCAGACCGAGGCACCGCTGGTGGTGCGTCCCTTCATCGCCCGCATGACGCCCTCGCAGCTGTTCGCGGTGATGTGCGGCGGGCTGGCCTCGGTGGCGGGCTCGGTGCTGGCCGGCTACGCCGCCATGGGGGTGCCCATGGAGTACCTGGTAGCCGCCTCCTTCATGGCCGCACCGGGCGGGCTGCTGTTCGCCAAGCTGATCATGCCCGAGACCCGCGAGCCCGAGGACAGCGTCTCGAAGATCGAGGAGGAGCGCGAGGAGGACGCCGACAAGCCCAGCAACGTCATCGATGCCGCCGCCGCCGGGGCCTCCTCGGGACTGATGCTGGCGGCCAACATCGGCGCCATGCTGCTCGCCTTTATCGGCCTGATCGCGCTGATCAACGGCATGCTGGGGGGCATCGGCGGCTGGTTCGGCCTCGAGCAGCTGAGCCTGGAGTGGCTGCTCGGCTGGCTCTTTGCGCCCCTTGCCTTCCTGCTCGGCGTGCCCTGGGAGGAGGCGACCCTGGCCGGCTCCTTCATCGGCCAGAAGATCGTGGTCAACGAGTTCGTGGCCTTCATCAATCTCGGCCCCTACCTGAGCGGCGAGGAGCTGGTGGCCGCCACCGGCCAGGCGATGACGCCCCATACCATGGCGATCCTGTCGTTTGCTCTGTGCGGCTTCGCCAACTTATCCTCCATTGCCATCCTGCTCGGGGGGCTGGGCAGCATCGCCCCGAGCCGCCGCCACGAGATCGCCCGCTTCGGCCTCAAGGCGGTGCTGGCTGGCACCCTCTCCAACCTGATGTCGGCCTCCATCGCCGGTTTCTTCCTGGCCCTGGCCTAGACTTCAAGCGCCGACACCATTGCCTCGGGCATGGTGCCGGCCCTCTCTTTACACGCAACCAATGGACGTTCCATGACCGAACTGCAGCAGGCCGCGCGCCAGGCCCTGGCGCTGATGGACCTCACCAGCCTCAACGACGATGACAGCGACGCCACCATCGAGGCGCTCTGCCAGCAGGCGAAGACGCCCGCCGGCACACCGGCGGCGGTCTGCGTCTACCCGGCCTTCGTGGTCACCGCACGGCGGGCGCTGAAGGCCCATGGCCTCGAGGGCATCGTCAAGGTGGCCACGGTCACCAACTTCCCCCACGGCGGCGACGACATCATGGCCGCCGCCCGCGAGACCCGGGCAGCCGCGGCCTCCGGCGCCGATGAGGTCGACGTGGTCTTCCCCTGGCGCGCCCTGATGGCCGGCGACGAGGAGACCGGCCGCGAGCTGGTCGCGGCCTGCAGGCAGGCCGCCGGCGACGCGCTGCTCAAGGTGATCCTCGAGACCGGCGAGCTGAAGGACCCGGCCCTGATCCGCCGCGCCGGCGAGCTGGCTCTGGAGGGCGGCGCCGACTTCCTCAAGACCTCCACCGGCAAGGTGGCGGTCAATGCCACCCTGGAAGCGGCCGAGATCCTGCTGAGCGTGATCCGCGACAGCGGCCGCGACGTGGGCTTCAAGGCCGCCGGCGGCGTGCGCACCGTCGAGGACGCCCTGGCCTACCTGCAGCTCGCCGAACGCCTGATGGGCGTGGCGTGGATCACCCCGGCCCACATGCGCTTCGGCGCCTCGGGACTGCTCGGCAACCTGCTGCAGACCCTGCGGGTCGACGCCGTCGACGGCGCGGCGTCCGGGGGCTACTGATGGACGCCCGGGCCCTCCCCCAGGAGCTGATCCGCGCCAAGCGTGACGGCCGCTCGCTCGGTCGCGAGGCGATCCGGGAGCTGGTCGCGGGCATCGCCGACGGCAGCCTCTCGGATGCCCAGGTGGGCGCCCTGGCCATGGCGGTCTTCCTGCGGGGCATGGCGGCCGAGGAGACGGTGGCATTGACCGAGGCGATCCGCGACTCCGGCGAGGTGCTCGACTGGTCCTGCCTCGACCTGCCCGGGCCGGTGCTCGACAAGCACTCCACCGGCGGCGTGGGCGATCTCGTCTCGCTGGTGCTCGGCCCCTGGATCGCCGCCTGCGGCGGGCACGTGCCGATGGTCTCCGGGCGGGGCCTCGGCCACACCGGCGGCACCCTGGACAAGCTCGAGGCGATCCCTGGCTACTCCGTCACCCCGGACACCGCCACCTTCCGCCGCCTGGTCAAGGAGCTGGGCGTGGCGATCATCGGCCAGACCGCCGACCTGGCACCGGCCGACCGGCGCCTCTATGCAGTGCGCGACGTCACCGCCACCGTGGAGTCGCTGCCGCTGATCGTCAGCTCGATCCTCGGCAAGAAGCTGGCCTGCGGGCTGGATGCCCTGGTGATGGACGTCAAGAGCGGCAGCGGGGCCTTTATGCCCACAGCGGAAGCCTCCCGAGAGTTGGCGCAAACCATCGCCGAGGTGGCAAGCCAGGCCGGCACCCCCACGACGGCGCTGGTCACCGACATGAGCCAGCCGCTGGCCCCCTCTGCCGGCAATGCCCTCGAGGTGCGCGAGGCGCTGCGCCTGCTCGGCGGCGAGAAGCGCCATGGCCGCCTGCTGGCGGTGACCCGCGACCTGGCCGCCGAACTGCTGCTGGCCGGCCGACTGGCCGATTCCCGGGACGCGGCCGTGGCGCGGCTCGACGCGGCCCTGTCGTCGGGGGCGGCCGCCGAGCGCTTCGCGCGCATGGTGGCGGGCCTCGGCGGCCCCAATGATCTGCTCGAACACCCTGGCCACCACCTGCCCGAGGCGCCGGTGACCCGCGCGGTGCATGCCGAGTACCGGGGCCGGGTCCAGGCCATGGACACCCGCGCCCTGGGCCTGGCCGTGGTGGCCCTGGGCGGCGGCCGCCGCGTCCCCGGCGAGGCCATCGACCCCGCCGTCGGGCTGTCGCGCATCGCCTCCCTGGGCGAGGCGGTGGACGCCGAGCGCCCGCTGGCACTGGTCCACGCCGCCAGCGCCGCGGACGCCGACCGGGCCGCCCGGCAGGTCCGCGAGGCCATCCGGGTCGGCGACGGCCCCGCCACGCCCCCACCCCTGATCCATGACGTCATCCGTCGGGAGGCCCCATGACCCGCGCCATCGTGCTCGTGCTCGACTCCTTCGGCATCGGGGCGGCGCCAGACGCCGCAAGCTTCAATGATGCCGGCGCCGACACCCTGGGCCATATCGCCGCCGCCTGTGCCCGCGGGGAATGCGACCTTCCACAGGCCCCCGAAACCGGGCTAGCTCAGGGCCCCGAAACAGGCCCGGGCGCGGGGCGCCAAGGGCCGCTTCACCTGCCCCACCTGGCCCGGCTGGGGCTCTTCCATGCCCACCAGGCCAGCACCGGAAGCTGGGCCGAGGGCGTTGCGGTGCCCGAGTCGACCATCGGTGCCTGGGGCCACGCCCGGGAGCTCTCCTCCGGCAAGGACACCCCCTCCGGCCACTGGGAGATCGCCGGCGTGCCGGTGCGCTCACACTGGGGCTACTTCCTCGAGCAAGAGAACAGCTTCCCCGCCGAGCTGCTCGAGGCGCTGGTGGAGGAGGCGGAGCTGCCCGGAGTGCTCGGCGACTGCCACGCCTCCGGTACCGAGATCATCGCCCGGCTCGGCGAGGCGCATATGGCGAGCGGCAAGCCCATCGTCTACACCTCGGCGGACTCGGTGTTCCAGATCGCCGCCCACGAGGAGGCCTTCGGCCTGGAGCGGCTCTACGCGCTCTGCGAGGTTGCCCGCCGCCTGCTCGAGCCCTACAACATCGGCCGGGTGATCGCCCGCCCCTTTCTCGGCGCGGACGCGGTCAGCTTCACCCGCACCGCCAACCGCCGCGACTACAGCGTCGAGCCGCCCGCCCCCACGGTGCTCCAGAAGCTGCATGACGACGGCGGCACGGTGGTAGCGATCGGCAAGATCGCCGACATCTACGCCCACTGCGGCATCACGCGCACGGTGAAGGCCAGCGGCCACGAGGCCCTGATGGATGCGACCCTCGAGGCCCTGAGGGATGCCGGCGAGCGCAGCCTGATCATGACCAACTTCGTCGACTTCGACATGGTCCACGGCCACCGCCGCGACGTGGCGGGCTATGCCGCGGCCCTGGAGGCCTTCGACGCCCGCCTGCCCGAGCTGCTGGGCAGGCTCAAGGACGACGACCTGCTGGTCCTCACCGCCGACCATGGCTGCGACCCCACCTGGTCGGGCACCGACCATACCCGCGAGCATATCCCGGTGCTGGCGCTGGGCGCGGGCCTCGCCCCGGGCACGCTGGGAGCCCGCGAGACCTTTGCCGACATCGGCCAGAGCCTGGCCACGCACCTCAGTCTCGCGCCCATGGACGACGGTACCAGCTTCCTTCCGTCTGCCTCGTCGTCCACCCCGCTATCCAACGCTACGGGAGGCCACTGATGGCAACGCCCCATATAAACGCCGAACGCGGCGACTTCGCCGACACCGTGCTGATGCCCGGCGACCCGCTGCGCGCCCGCTACATCGCCGAGACCTTTCTCGACGAGGTCCGCCAGGTCAACACGGTGCGCAGCATGGCCGGCTACACCGGGCGTTACAAGGGCCGCGAGATCTCGGTGATGGGCCACGGCATGGGCATCCCCTCGGTCTCCATCTACGCCAAGGAGCTGATCACCGAGTATGATATCCACACGCTGATCCGTGTCGGCTCCTGCGGTGCGGTGCGCGACGACGTGGCGGTGCGCGACGTGGTGATCGGCCTGGGCGCCTGCACCGACTCCGGGGTCAACCGCACGCGATTCGGCGGCATGGACTTCGCCGCCACCGCCGACTTCGCCCTGACGCGCGCCCTGGCCGACGCCGCCCATGGCCTCGGCGTGGCGACGAAGATCGGCAACCTCTTCTCGGCGGATCTGTTCTACGACCCGCGCCCCGAGACCGCCGAGCTGCTAAGGCGCTACGGCATCGTCGGCGTGGAGATGGAGGCCGCCGGCCTCTACGGCGTCGCTGCCGAGTTCGGCGCCCGCGCGGCCACCGTCTGTACCGTCTCGGACCATATCCTCAGGGGGGACTCCCTGGACAGCACCGCGCGCGAGCGCAGCTTCGACGACATGATGCGCATCGCGCTGGATGCCGTGCTGCGCGATGATGCCGCAAAGGGAGCAACGCCATGAACGATTCCATCGAGCCCGCCATCGTCACCGCGCTGCTGGCGGTGCGCAAGCGCGCCTATGCGCCCTACTCCCGTCACCCGGTGGGAGCCCTGGTGGTCAGCGAGAGCGGCACCCACTATGCCGGCGCCAATGTCGAGGTGGCCCACTACAAAGGGATCTGCGCCGAGGCCTCGGCGATCGCCGCCATGGCCAGCGCCGGCGAACGCCAGCTGCGCGAGGTCTGGGTGATCGGACCCGGCCGGCACCTCTGCACGCCCTGCGGCGACTGCCGCCAGCGCATCCGCGAGTTCGCCACCCCCGAGACCCGCATCCGGGTGGTGGATGCCGAGGGCCGGCTGCTCAAGGAGTACGACATGGAGGCGCTGCTGCCGGATTCCTTCGGGCCCGAGAACCTGAGCCCCTAGGCCCTGCACGACTCGTGACAGCGGCTATGCTTTCGTCTCTCACTCTGGAAACGTCGGAGCCTGCTCATGTCTCGCACCATCGACATTCCCGCCGCCGACGGCACCATCGATGCCCATATCGTCACGCCCGATGACGCCGCCGGCCCGCTGCCGGCCGTGGTGCTGTTTACCGATATCGGCGGCCTGCGCCCCTGCTATCACGAGAAGGCCCAGCAGGTGGCGGACCACGGCTATGCCGTGCTGATGCCCAATCTCTACTACCGCGACGCTGCGGGGACCGTGGTGCCGGAAGGCAAGTCCTTTCGCGACCCGGACGTGCGAGCGACCCTGTTCGAGTATGCCGCCCGCCTGACACCCGAAGCACAGACCCGAGACTTCGCCGCCCTGCTGAACTGCCTCGACAGCGAAGCCGACTTCGCGCATGGCAAGGTGGGCGTGGTCGGCTACTGCATGACCGGCGGCTTCGCACTGCGCATGGCGGCGCAACACCCCGACCGCGTGGCCGCCGCAGCCGGCTTTCACTCGGCTCGCCTGGCAGAGGCCGACGACCTCGACAGTCCCGTGCATGGGGTCGATACCATCGAGGCGCGGGTCTATCTCGGCCATGCCGACCAGGATGCGCTGCTGCCACCCGAGCAGATCGCCCGCATAGACGAGGCACTGGCCCAGGCCGGCGTGCACTTCACCACGGAGCTCTACAGGGGCGCGGCCCACGGCTTCACCGCCAAGGATGCGCCTTCCTACGACGCGGCCGCCGATGCCCTGCATCACAAGCGACTCGCCATGCTTCTGAAGGAGGCGTTGTAGCACGACCTTTCCAGCCAGGAGCAGGCTTGGTCCGTGATGGCCCCACGGGATTGGATCAGTCCTGCTGACGTCTCTCTGGCCACCGCGACTGCAGGCCTGAATGCAAGCAATAAGCGTAGCACCTGCGGTATCGAGGGCTATGCCAAGCATTCGACGACAACTGCGGAAGACCTCAGGACGCGGCTCCTCTATGCCAGGCAAGGACTACTGAGCGTCACTGCCTGGCATCACCAGGCTCACGTCTTGCGGTGTGGCTTGGCCCTGGTTGCCCTTCTCACCATCTTGCCGAATTCACGTTCCCTCTGCCGGCGCTCGGCGAGGCTAGCGGAGTTGAACGCGTCCTCGGCGTGTAACTTGCGCCACCGAACGAGGCGTCCAGCGTCAAGCCGGCCCTCCTGGACAGCTTCCTGCACTGCGCAACCAGGCTCACTCTCATGCTGGCAGTCGCTGAAACGGCACTGGGCTGCAAGCGCTTCGACCTCCGGATAAACGTCGGCGATACCCGATGCAGCATCGGTCAGCTGCAGTTCGCGCATTCCTGGCGTGTCGAGCACAAGGCAGCCGCCAGGTATCAGATGGAGTTCCCGTCGGGTCGTCGTATGGCGGCCCTTGGCATCCTCTTCACGGATGGGCTGGGTAGCGATGGCCTGCGTCCGAGCCAGGGCGTTCGTCAGGGTGGACTTGCCGACGCCCGAGGACCCGAGAAACGCCACGGTCCGGCCTGGCCTGCACCACGCCGATAGTGCGTTGGGGGGCGCTTCGCTGCGGGCATCGAGGGCAACCACTGCCACCCGGTCCGAGACGGCGCGGGCGGCCTCGATCCAGGGCTGCACGTCATCCACCAGATCCGTCTTGGTCAGCACGATGACGGGCTCGATCCCCGCCTCGAAGGCGAGAGCCACGTAGCGCTCGAGCCGGGCGATGTTGAAATCCTGGTTGCAGGAAGTGACAACGAAGACCGTATCGATATTGGCAGCAATCAGCTGCACCTGACGGTCCGTGCCGGGTGCCCGACGCTTGATGAGGCTCGCTCGGGACAGAACGCGACTCGCCCGGGGCTGGGCGCGGTCCAGCAGCAGCCAGTCGCCTACCGTGGCGTCCGAGCGTGGCGGAAGGGTCTCGTCGATGCCGTCGCCAGTCACCTGAAGCCCGCTGCGATGCACCGCCACGACGCGCACCGGGGGCGTAATGCTCAATGCATCCACGTCAACCTGTTGGGCGAAGAAGGAACCCCAGCCCAGCCGCTCGAGTGGGGTAGGCTCGCGCATGGCCTGGCGTTTGCCTTTACCCGGAAGAAAGGAGGAGTAATCACGCACCTTGGCGACCTGCCTCTACCAGAAAACGGGGTTGTTGAACGCTTCGACACACCGCGCCTTGCCCATCAGGGGGGTCAGCTCGGCTTCCGTCAACGACTGTGCCAGCCAGCCTTCAGGGTGCTGGAGCCTGTAGGGCGCCGGTATGAGCGACTCAGTGACTGGCTTGAAGCCAACCCGCGAGTAGTAGGCCGGGTCACCGTAGGTCACCACGACCTCGACGCCCTTCCGACGCAGTGTGTCGAGAGCATGCTGCAGGAGCTGCTGCCCGATGCCCTCCCCCTGGCGTGCGGTCACTACCGCCACGGGACCCAGGACGAACACGCTCCGGTCATCCCTATCGTAGGTCAGCCGCGAAAAGACCGCCCCGGCGACAATCGCCCCCTCCTCCTCGGCGACGAAGACATCCAGGTCCGGTGCCGGCGTGCCGGTCAGCTGGTGGCGGACCAGGTCACCGATCACCGCGCCTTCTTCCGCGCCCTCGGAGTCGGTGAAGGTAGCGGCAAAGAGGTCGATGATGGGTTGTTCACGCCCCTTGAAGGCATTCGACCATTCCATAGGGGGTTCTCCTGGTTGGGACGGCACAGGCCAGCCTCGATGATGCCGGGGTGACGCGGGCCAGTTCGTCAGGGTCGCTGCAGAACGAACATCCCGACCCTGAGCGCCTTCTCGCCAGGTCCGCAGCGCTGCACGCACGCACTGACCAGCCATTCGCCTGCCTCCGCCCCTTGAGCAGGTCGATCTTCTCGAAGTAGCGCGGCGCCATCCGCGATAGCCCCATGCTCTCTGCCCGTTCTGACATGCTGAACATAGGCTGCGCTCTGTCTCGGCGGCCCTCGTCAGTGGCCCCAGTCATAACTCGTCAGTGTCCCCAATGATAAAGTGTGGCGCTGTAGACGACCCATAGACGACCATCCCCCACGATGGATTCATCAAGAGGGCCGAGGGTGGGATGGGTCCGGCCTCGGCGTGCGGCGGCTCAGCCCCCCGGCTTGGCCTCGAGCCCCGGCCCCTCCTCATGGACCAGCTCCACGTCGACGATCCGCGAGCGGCTCATGACGATCTTCCAGCGCTGCAGCAGCGGTGCGCCGTCGCCCTCCAGCTCTCGGATCACCAGGTTGATCAGGTGGCGCTTCTCCACCGCCTCGCGCACCACCTGCCCCTTCTCCTCCAGCCGATAGACATGGTGGCTGCCCTTGTCCATCAGCCGCGCCAGCGACGAGAGGTCGAGGGTCAGGGTCTCGCGGGTGCGGTCATAGCCGCTGAGAAAGCGGGTCGGCGACATGCGCGAGCTGGAACGGTAGTGCAGCACCACCTCCTCGCGCTGGGCCAGGTTGCGCTTGCGCACCCGGCGGATCTGCTCGTCGAGCCGGGCATAGCGCTGATAGTCGAACCACTCGAGCTGGCGCCCCAGGACGGTATTGCTGGTGGGGTCCAGGTACTGGCGTCGCCACTTGGGACGGCCCCGGCGCAGCCAGCGCCACAGGGTGATGCGCAGGTCATCCTTGAACACCTCGCGCAGCGCATAGATCACCGCCAGGGTCAGCACGAAGAGCGCGGTGATGTCGCCCAGTGACTCGCGGGCCTGCACCAGGCCCAGGGAGACGAAGATCATGACCACCGCCGTGGCGAAGGCCTTCACCGCCTTCTGCTCGCCGCCGCCCAGCTCCTGGCTGCGCTGCTTGAGGGTCACGGGATACTCGATCAGCCGCCTCAGCAGGCGCATCTTGTTGGACATCCGGGTGGGGTCCCGGGTGACCCGCTCGGAGTTGTACTCCCGGGCTCGGCGATGCTCGATCTCGTCGCGGCAGATGGTCAGCAGGCGCTCGCGGATCGCCCGAAAGTCATTACCCCGCGGCAGGTGGGCCACCAGCGCCAGCAGGTTCTGTTCGGTGAACCAGGAGAGGTAGTTGTCGATGTTGGCGTAGTAGCGATGCAGGCTCTCGTCGACAGGCTCCTGGCGGCGCAGCCGCCTGAGGATGCCCCGGGCCAGGTCGGCGGTCTCCTCGAGCTGGGTGCGCAGCCGCTCGACCCCCTCGTCGTCCTTCGCCGTGCGGCTCCTGGCGGGTGCCTGGCCCTTCGCGGCCTGGTCGTCACTCCGCTTCTCCGCCCTTTGGGCGCGTCGAGAGAGCTCCAGCAGCGACTGGGCGGAGCGCTCCAGGGCCACCACATACTGGTAGGCGTAGAGGCTCAGCCCCAGACGGTACTGACCGGCGTCGAGGCGCTTGCCCGCCAGGCGGCTCATCACCAGCGGCAGCCGGTGGCGGTCGCTGTAGTAGGTGCGCTTGACGTGGATGGCGCCGTGGTAGAACGCCTCCTCCGAGAGCACGTGGGGGTTCAGGCCGAACTCGGCGGGCACGAAGAGGAAGAGGTCCAGCCGGTGGGAGGTCTCCTCGCGGAGCACCCGGGAAACCTTGATATGCAGGCTGTCCCGGCGCTCTACCGTGATCGGGTGGGTCGCCATGAGGTTAGGCGGGATCCGGGGAACCGCCCCGGGCGCTGGTGTCGCCGGCGGGGTCGGCGACCCCGGCCTCGCCGGGTCGACGGCCGCTGGCGTCGCGGGCCTCGGCACCCTCGCCGGTCCCGTCCAGGCGGCCCCCGCCCTGCCCTTCCATGCTCACGCTGAGCCGCGGCACGCCGAGGTCGACGGACAGCGTCTCCATGCGCTGCTTGAGCAGCAGGTTGAAGGCCCGCGCCACGTCCCACTGCATCTCCGGGGCGGTGCGAAAGCGCATGCGCAGGATGGCGCAGCCATCCTCGAAGCTGTCGATGCCCTGCATCTCCAGCGGCGACCAGATGTAGTGGCGCATCATCGGGTCCTGGCGCAGCTCCAGGGCGGTCTCCTGCATCAGGGTGGTGGCATCGTCGATCTTCATGTCGAAGGGGATGCGGACCCGCATCAGGGCAATGCCGAACTGGCGCGACATGTTGTGGATCGAGTCGATGCGGCTGAAGGTGATGATGTGCACGATGCCGTCCAGGTCGCGCAGACGCACGGTGCGCAGGGTCAGCCCCTCGACGGTGCCCATGTGGCCGTTGATCTTGACGAAATCATCCACCGCCAGAGAATCCTCGATGAGGATGAAGATGCCGGTGATCAGGTCCTGCACCAGGGTCTGGGCACCGAAACCGATGGCCAGGCCGATCACACCGGCACCGGCCAGCAGCGGCGTGACGTTCACCCCCAGGTTGGCCAGGCCGACGATGGAGGCGATGATCACGATGGTCGCGAAGATGATGTTGCGGATCATCGGTGTGATGGTCTGCGCCCGGGCCAGGTTGACCCGCCGCCCCCGAGCCCGCGCCGGGCTGGTCAGGGCGCGCTGGATGGCAGTGTCGGCGAAGATCCAGATCAGCCAGGCCAGCAGCACGGTGAAGCCGATGGCCAGCAGGGCCTGACCGATGCGCACGCTGGCCACCCCCTGCTGGCCGATACCGATCAGCGAGCCCCCCCACACCTGCAGCGAGAGCTCGGCGAAGGCGATCCAGGCGAGCACGTGGGCCAGGGCATAGCCGAAGCGCTCCAGGCGCCGACGGTAGTCACTCAGCCGTCGACGCTTCGAGCGACGCTCGCCATGGCGGCGAATCAGGCCGGTGACCACCAGGGTCAGCACCAGCAGCGAGGCCGAGATGATCGAGCGGGCCAGGGCCGTGCCCACGTCGCCCACGGTGATGAAGATCGCCAGCAGCGAGCCCCCCACCAGCAGCAGGGCCGGCACGTGCCACAGGCCGCCCACCAGCCGGACCACCTCGGAGGCGCCGCCGCTGTCGCGCCGCAGGGAATAGGGGCGGTTGCGGATCAGGTGCTTGATCGGGCGCTTGAAGCGGATGATGAAGCGCC
This sequence comes from Halomonas sp. CKK8, assembly GCF_029625235.1. Lineage (NCBI taxonomy): Bacteria > Pseudomonadati > Pseudomonadota > Gammaproteobacteria > Oceanospirillales > Halomonadaceae > Halomonas > Halomonas sp. CKK8. Next base: position 2,838,227 of record NZ_CP121193.1, read on the forward strand.
CGCTGATCATCGCCGCCAGCACGTTGGCCAGCACCGACATCAGGCTCGCCAGGTCGCTGCCCATGATCCCCGAGAGGCGGGTGGAGTTGAAGGCATCGCCCAGCGCGATCAGGGCGCCGATGATGAACAGCGGCCTGAGGCTCTGCTGCTGCAGGATCTGCACGGCGATGAAGCGATGGCCGCTGGTGAAGACCGAGATCACCGTCTCCACCACCACCGAGAGGGTGCGCCCGCACAGCGCCACATAGGCGATCACCAGGGTCGCGGTGCGACCCGAGCTCTCCGGCACCAGCTGGGCGATGCCCAGCACCAGCGCAAAGGCCAGCGCCCAGGGCAGCATGCGGCGCAGGAAATGCACCACCAGCAGCCAGGCCCGAGGCTCGCGGGGCAGGTCCAGGGGCCAGCCCCGGCGCCTGGCCAGCAGCCGCCCGAGGGCGATCAGGATCACCAGCAGCCCGGCCCAGATCACCAGCAGCACGGTCAGCTCGATGACGAAGCGCAGCAGCTCGGCGTTGCCGGTCTGGACCACCAGGTCCACCAGGTCGGACCCGCCCTGCCGCAGCTGGCGCAGCCACTCGTCCACCGGCGAGCGGCCGGCCTCGGCCTGCGCGCCGAGGTCACTGATAGTCTCCGCCAGGGCGCCCAGCAGGCCCTGGGGGCGCGTGATGCCCGACTCCTCGGCGGCCGGGTCATGGGCCTGCTGCAGTTGGCGCAGGCTCTCCAGCAGGGCCTGGCGCTGGTCGGCATCCTCGAGGGTCGCGATCACCTCATCCAGCGAGGCCTGGAAGGCCTGGGGATCGTGGGAGGCCGGTTCGTCCCCGCTCCCCGGCGTCAGAGCGGAAAGGGGCGTGGTCTGGGCCGAGGCCGCCGTCGCCAGCAGCAGCGTCAGCAGCAGCCACGTCAGCAGGCCGCGCACGACAACGAACAGGCGGTACGCGTCAGGCACTCTCTCGACTCCCTGGCATCTTGTCTCCCTGGTCTCTCGTCTTTGGTGAACGGATGACGGACCGACCGCCATCCATGATGGCCGAGGCAGTGTGATAGGCTGCCGACACCATGCCCTACAGGATGCCGTCATGACGCCGCAACCGCCACCCGAACCCCGCAACGCCGACGGCGAGATGCGTCGCGTCGGCGTCGAGATCGAGTTCGCCGGCCTGCCTCCCCGGGAGACGGCCGAGCTGGTGCGCGAGCTGTTCGGCGGCGAGGTCGAGGTGCTCAGTCCCCATCGCCTCAAGGTCAGCGGCACCCGCTGGGGCGAGTTCGGCATCGAGCTCGACACCCAGTACGCCCACCCCGACCAGACCGTGGTGGATGCCGAGGCCGCCGGCGACAGCGAATGGGAGCGCATGCGCCTGGACTTCCACGCCCGGACCCGGGAGCTGATCGGCGACGTGGTCACCGGCCTGGTGCCCACCGAGATCGTCTGCCCGCCGGTGCCCTGGGACGAGCTGGAGGAGCTCGACGCCCTCTTCGAGGCGCTGCGCACCCACGGTGCCAAGGGCACCGACGCCAGCCTGCTCTACGGCTTCGGCCTGCACCTGAACCCCGAGGTACCGAGCCTCGAGGTCGAGCACCTGCTGGCCTACCTGCGCGCCTACATGCTCACCGCCGCCTGGCTGCGCGAGCAGATCCACGTGGACATCACCCGGGAGGTGCTGCCCCACGCCAACCCCTTCCCCCGGGCCTATGCCCTCAAGATCCTCGACCCGGACTACGCCCCGGATCTCGAGACGCTGATCGCCGACTACCTGGAGGACAACCCGACCCGCAACCGGGAGCTCGACATGTTGCCGCTGTTCGCCCATCTCGCGCCCGACTTCCCCCATGAGCTGCTGCAGAACCGGCTGGTCAAGCCGCGGCCGACCTTCCACTACCGCCTGCCCAACGCCCAGCTCTCGGAGCCGGGCTGGGGCGCGGTGACCGAGTGGAACCGCTGGCTCGAGGTCGAGCGGCTGGCCGCCACTCCCGAGACCCTGGCCGAGCGCGGCGCCCAGTTCCTCGCCCGCCACCGGCCCTCGGCGCCCCGCCGCTGGCTGATTCGCCTGCGCCGCTGGGTGACCCGGCAATGAGTCAGGCGCGCCCACTGATCGGTATCACCACCTCCGATGCCAAGAGCCGGATCGCCTGGTGGTTCGACTGGTTCGCCGTGTGGCGCCACGGCGGCCGGCCGCAGCGCCTGTCGCCCTCGCGCCCCTTCCCCGAGCACCTCGACGGCCTGATCATCGGCGGCGGCGACGACATCCAGGCCCACCTCTACGACGACGAGGTGCGCCTGGACGTGCGCGTCGACCCGCAGCGCGACGAGCTCGAGCTCGAGCTGCTGGAACGCTTCATTCCGCTGGGCAAGCCGGTGCTGGGCATCTGCCGCGGCGCCCAGCTGATCAACGTCTACCAGGGCGGCACCCTGGACCCGGACATCTACACCACCCATGAGGGGCTCAAGCGCCGGCGCACCGTGCTGCCGCGCAAGACCGTAGACATCGTCGCCGACAGCCAGCTGCACCGCATCCTCGAGGTGAGCTGGTGTCGCATCAACAGCCTCCACCACCAGGCGGTGCAGCGGACGGGGAAGGGCATCGAGATCGTCGCCCGGGACCGCGATGGGCTGGTGCAGGGCATCGAATCCCGCGACCACGAGTTCCTGCTCGGCGTGCAGTGGCACCCGGAGTGGCTGGTCTTCAATCGCCCCCAACAGCGGCTGATCCGCGCCCTGGTGGAGGCCGCCCAGCGCGGTATCGCCTCGGCGTAGCTCGACCCGAGACAGACGCAGTGTCTTGGACAGCGCGTCGCTCTATACAAAGCGCCGGGGCCACCTCACGGTGGCCCCGGCGCGATGATACCTGCGCGACCGATCAGGCCGGTGCCGGGCTCAGTTTTCCAGCTTCGCCGACAGGCTGATCTCGGCGTTGAACAGCTTGGAGACAGGGCACCCTTCCTTGGCCTTGTCGGCCGCGTCCTGGAAGGCCGCCTCGTCGGCGCCCGGAATCTTCGCCACGGTGTCGAGGTGAATGGCGGAGATGGCGAAACCGCCCTCGACCTCCTCCAGGGAGACCTTGGCCTCGGTGGCGATGCGCTCGGCGGTGAGGCCGGCCTCGCCCAGGATCAGCGACAGGGCCATGGAGTAGCAGCTCGCATGGGCGGCACCGATCAGCTCCTCCGGGTTGGAGCCCGCCTCGCCCTCGAAGCGCTTGGCGAAGCTGTAGGGAACGTCCTGGAGCACGCCGCTCTGGGTGGATACCGTCCCCTTGCCGTCCTTGAGGCCGCCCTGCCAGACGGCGCTGCCGGATTTCTTGATGCTCATGTCGACTCCTTACTCGTTGTCAGGGATGAACCGTTGCCTCTTCACCATACACCATGGGGATGCTCTCCTCCTGAGGCAAGGTCGATTGCATCGGGGCCGCCAGCGACCAGAAAAAATGGAAAATATTTCTAAACATATGCAGAAGGGAGGTTCCCATGCCGACAATGCCCCGCGTGCGACTCGCCGCCACCGCCCATGAGCCGGCCATCGACCTGCCGGCCATCGGCCAGGGCACCTGGTATCTGGGCGAGGGGCTGGCCCCGCGAGAGGACGAGGTGCGTGCCCTGCAGCATGGCCTGGCGCTCGGCCTCACCCTGATCGACACCGCCGAGATGTACGGCGACGGCGGCGCCGAGGAGGTGGTGGGCGAGGCGCTCGCGGGGTGCCGCGACGAGGCCTTCCTGGTCTCCAAGGTCTACCCCTGGAACGCCGGGCGCGACAGCGCCATCGCCGCCTGCGAGGCGAGCCTCAGGCGCCTGCGCACCGACCACCTCGACCTCTACCTGCTGCACTGGCCGGGCGACATCCCACTGGAGGAGACCCTGGAAGCCTTCGAGCGGCTGCGCGAGGCGGGCAAGATCCGCCGCTTCGGCGTCTCCAACTTCGACGTGGACGAGATGGCGGCGCTGACCGCCCGGCCCGGCGGCGCGGCCTGCGCGGTCAACCAGGTGCTCTACCACCTGGGTTCGCGGGGCATCGAGCACTCCCTGCTGCCCTGGCAGCGCACACAGGGCATTCCCACCATGGCCTACTGCCCGCTGGCCCAGGCCGGCACGCTGCGCCGCGACCTGCTCGGCCACCCCGAGGTGAAGGCGGTCGCCGCGGGGCTCGGCATCACGCCCACTCAGCTGCTGCTGGCCTGGACGATCCGTCCTGACCAGGGCCACAGCGGCGACGCCGCTCGCGACGTGATCGCCATTCCCAAGGCCACCCAGCTCGAGCACGTGGAACAGAACGCTGCCGCGCTGGCGGTCGAGCTGGATGCCGCGAGCCTGGCCCGCCTGGACGCCGCCTTCCCGGCGCCGAGCCGCAAGACAGCGCTGGATATCGTCTAGCGGCGAGCGGGGAAAGCCTAGCCGCGCAGCCTGGCCAGCGCCGCGGCGAGCGCCTCATGGCCCAGCTCGCGCATCGCCGCGATATTGCGCGCGGGAATGCCCTCGGGGTCGGGATGATGCTCGAGGGCCCGCTCCAGGCCCGCCTCACGCAGCAGGTGCCACATCGGATAGGGCGAGCGGTTGGTGAAGTTGGCGGGATCGTCCGGCTCGGCATCGGCGAAGACGTAGTCCGGGTGGAAGCTCGCCAGCTGGAAGGTGCCATCAAAGCCCTGATCGTCCAGCAGCTCCTCGGCGATCTCCAGCAGATCCAGGTAGTCGTCGAAGTCCTCCAGCCCCTCGGTGAGCACCAGCAGGGTCGTCTCCACCTCGGGTGTCGCCTCCAGGTGGCGGCACTCGTCGAACAGCGCCAGCAGCGCCGCTTCCCGGTCGCGGGCCGGCACCGCCACGCTGCGAATGCTGTCGCGGGCCACCTCGCGGACGGCGAAGGGGCAGACGTCATGGGCGACCACGAAGGTCTCCACCCAGGCACGGGTGGCGGCAAGAGGATCAGTGGGTACGGTCATGGACGCCTCGATCAGGGAAGTGAGCGAAAGATGAGGGGTAAGAGAAAGGCACGAGAAGGGGCGGCAGTATAGCCCAGGCGGCCACCCTGCCCTATCGTCCCCGCCGCGAGGCCAGGCGATCGGCCAGCCGCGTCGGCTCCGGTAGCTTGGTGCGCCCAAGACAGCGGATCACCCAGTCGAGCGCCGTGGCAAGCGACACCCGATGCCCCGGCGAGACGAAGATCGGCTTCACCGTCACCCTCGAGCGCAGCACCGCGCCGATCACCTCGTCGTCCGGGCCATCGACCAGCGGCGTCCAGTCACCCCGCGCGGGACCGGGTTCGTCGTGGCGACCGCAGAGCCGCGTCTTGGCCACGCCGATGGTCGGCAGGTCGAGCCACAGCCCCAGGTGGCTGGCGACCCCGATCCGCCGCGGATGGGCGATGCCCTGGCCGTCGACCATGGCGAGCTGCGGCCAAGTGGTGAGCTGCTCGAAGGCGCCGAGCGCCGCCGGCACCTCGCGAAACGACAAGAGCCCCGGCACATAGGGCATGCGCGTCGGCTCGCGATGCACCACCCGCTCCACTATCTCAAGGGTTGCCGGCTTGAACTCGCCTGATGCAACCGGCGGCCAGGCCAGCACCACCACCGCCGCCCGGGTGATTGCACCATTCTGCTCGAAGCCGATATCCACGCCGGCGAGGTGGTGCACCGGGTCCAGGCGATCCTCGCGCTCCACGCGCCCCGCCAGGCGCTTCTGCAGCTCAATGGCGTCTCTCGGGGCGAGGTTCCAGTCGTGCAAGGGGGTAACGGGCATCGGGGCTCCCTGAAGTGACGGCGTCGCTCGGGTTAGACTACGGCTTTTGCCGCGTGACGGACCACCGGGGAGCCGACCTTGAGACTGATCCACACCGCCGACTGGCACCTGGGCCAGAGCTTCCACGGCCAGGAGCGCCACGTCGAGCACCGCGCCTTCCTCGCCTGGCTGCTCGACACCCTGGTGGCGCGCCAGGCCGATGCCCTGCTGGTGGCCGGCGATATCTTCGACGTGGTCAACCCGTCGCTGGCCGCCCAGGCGCTGCTCTACGACTTCATCGTCGACGCCCACCAGCGCCTGCCGAGCCTTGAGATCGTGCTGATCGCCGGCAACCACGACAGCGGCAACCGCATCGAGCTGCCCGCCCCGCTGATGCGAAGGCTCAACACCCACGCCCTCGGCCGGGTCTACTGGCAGGACGACGGCGACCTCGACGCCGAGCGGCTGCTGGTGCCGCTCACCGATGCCGACGGCGCGACCCGCGCCTGGTGCCTGGCGCTGCCCTTCCTGCGCCCCGCCGAGGTCACCGGCGCGCCACGGGCAAGCGAGGACGACGCGCCCAACGACTACGTCGCCGGCATCGGCCGCGTGCACACCCGGCTGATCGAGGCCGCCCGTGCCCGGCGCGAACCCGGCCAGGCGCTGGTGGCGATGAGCCACGCCCACCTGCACGGCGCCGCCGTCTCCGAGGCCAGCGAGCGGCCCATCGTGATCGGCGGCGAGGAGTCGATCTCCGCCGCCCTCTTCCCGGACGACATCGCCTACGTGGCGCTCGGCCACCTGCACCGCGCCCAGCAAGTCGGCGAGGAGCGGATCCGCTACAGCGGCAGCCCCCTGCCGCTGGACTTCAGCGAGGTGGCCTATCCCCACCAGGTGGTGGAGGTGGTGCTCGATGGCGAGGCCCTGGCCGCCACCGAGGCGCTCCCCGTACCCCGCCCGGTGGCCATGCACCGCGTCGGCCCCGCGCCCCTCGATGAAGTGCTGGCCGAACTCGAGGCCCTGGAGAGCGATCCCGCGCACCCCCAAGCTCGGGGGCGGGAGCTTTCAAGGGAACGCTGGCCCTGGCTGGAGGTACGCGTCGAACTCGAGGCCCCGATCCCCGACCTGCGCGCCCGAGTGGAGGCGGCCCTCGAGGGCAAGGCGCTGCGCCTGCTGCGCCTCGAACGTCGCCTGCCCCGGATCGAGGGCGAGGACGCCCCGGCGCGAGTCGACCTGGAGAGCCTCGGCCCGCGCAAGCTCTTCGAGCGCACCTGGGCGGCGCGCTGGGGGGAGCCGCCGGAGGCGGAGGTGCTCGCCGACTTCGACCGGCTCTGCCAGGACGTGCTCGACGCCGAGGGCGACGACGCCGGCGCGGCAGGTAACCAGGAGGTGTCGTCATGAGGATCCTCGCCCTGCGCCTGGAGAACCTGGCCTCGCTGCCCGGCCCACTCGAACTCGACTTCACCGCCGCCCCGCTGAGCGATGCCGGGCTCTTCGCCATCACCGGCCCCACCGGGGCCGGCAAGAGCACCCTGCTCGATGCCCTGTGCCTGGCGCTCTACGGCGGCACGCCGCGGCTGCGCCAGGCGCCGGCCCGGGACAGCCAGATCGACGACACCCCGGGCTCCACCCTGACCACCAGCGACCCGCGCACCCTGCTGCGCCGCGGCACGGCGAGCGGCTACGCCGAGGTGGACTTCGTGGGCCGCGACGGACGCCGCTACCGCGCCCGCTGGGCGGTGCGCCGCGCCCGGGAGAAGGTCGGCGGCAAGCTGCAGAAGGCCGAGCAGTCGCTGCGCGACCTCGACGACGACCGCCTGCTCACTACCCAGAAACGCGAGTTCGACCGCCTGCTGCCGGAGCGTCTGGGGCTCACCTTCGACCAGTTCACCCGCGCCGTGCTGCTCGCCCAGAGCGAGTTCGCCGCCTTCCTCCAGGCCGACGACAACGAGCGCAGCGACCTGCTCGAGCGCCTTACCGGCACCGCCGAGTACTCGGCGATCTCCATGGCCGCCTACCAGCGTGCCAGCAACGCCAGGAAGGCCGTGGAGGCCCTGGAAGCCAGGCTCGCCGACGACCGGCCCGCCGACGCCGAGGCCCGCGCCGAACTGGAGCAGGCGGCCGAGGCCACCCAGCGAGCGCTCACTGACCTGCAGAACCAGGCGGCATCGCTCCAGGCCCGGCGCCGCTGGCACGACGACGATGCCCGGCTGCAAGAGGCCTATCGCCAGGGCCTGACCCGGCAGCAGGGCGCCGAGGCCGACTGGCAGGCGCTTTCCGAGGCGCGCGACGACCGCGAGTGGCGCCGGCTGATCGCCCCGCAGCGCCACACCCTCGCCCGCCGGGCCGCCCTGCCCGACGAGATCGCCGCCCTGGAGGCGAGCCACGCCGAGACGACGCGAGCGCTCACCGACGCCGAGCGCGCGCACGAGCAGGCCCGCGAGGCCGCCGAGGCCAGCGAGCGCGCCCTGGCCGAGGCCAGTGAGGCGCGCCGCGAGGCCGAGCCTGCCCTGCGGGAAGCCCGCGACGAGGCCCAGCGCCTCGCCACCCACGAGAAGCAGCTCGCCGACCTGGAAACGGCCCGCACCCGGCAGCAGGCCGAGGCCACGCGGCTGGCCCGGGAGCACCGCACGGCCAGCGAGGCCCAGCAGGCGCGGCAGCGACAGCGCGACGACTGGCAGGCGACCCTCGAGCGGTTGGTGGGCACTCACCCTCGCCTCGATGCCGCTCGCCAGGCCGCTCAGCAGGAGCACGACCAGGCGGCCCAGCGCCACCTGGCGCTGGGGGAGCTCGCCAGCCGCTGGCAGGAGCTCGGTCTCGCGGAGCAGGCCCTCGCCCAGCTCGCCCGCCGGCTCGGCGACGACGAGACCCGCAAGAACAGCTTGCTGACCGAGGGCCAGAACGCTCGCCAGCAGCTCGACCGCGCCCAGGCGCATCTCGACAGCGTCGGCGCGCTGATCGATCGCAGCCGCGCCGTGCGCAGCGAGAGCGTGGCGCGACTGCGAGAGACCCTCGCCGAGGGCGAGCCCTGCCCGGTGTGCGGCGGCCACGATCACCCCTGGCGGCAGCACCCCCCGGCCACGCCGGAGGCCGCCCAGCTCGAGGCCCAGGAGGCGGAGGAAACCCGCCAGCTCGACACAGCCCGCGAGGCGCGCGACACGGCCCAGCGGCGGCGCGACGAGCTTTTCGGCGAGTACCGCGCCGTGGAGGCCGCCCTCACCCGCCACCGGCAGGATCATGAAACGGCCGAGCGGCAACGCGACGCTGCCCGCGAGGCCCTGGAGGCGCATCCCCTGCAGCAGGAGCTTGCCGCCATTGAGGCGAGCGAGCGCGACACCTGGCTTCAGGCCGAGCGCGAGGCGAGCGAGGCCCGCCGCCGGCAGGCGAGGCAACAGCTGGACGAGCTGGCCCGGGCCGAGGCCGAACTGGCCCCGCTGGAGCAGGCGCTGCAGGAGGGCCATGTCGCCCTGGCGCGCCTGGAGGCCGAGAAGCAGCACGCCGACACGGCGCTGGCCGAGCTGGACGAGCGGCTGCCGCCGCTGCGCGACGAGCGCGAGCGGCTTTCCCTTGGGCTCGCCGCCCGGCTCGGCGAGCACGCCTCGCCGGACGCCTGGCAGCAGCAGCTCGATACGCAACAGGAGCAGGCCCGCCAGGCGCGCGACCAGGCCCAGGCGCGCTGGCACGCCGCCCAGCAGGAGCAGCAGCGCCTCTCCCAGCGGGTCGAGCACGAGGCCGAGCGGCTCGAGGGGCTGCGCCGGGAGCACGATACCCTCGCCCGCGAGCTCGCCGACTGGCGAGCGGCGCACCCCGAGCTGACCGACGCCACCCTCACCCGGCTGCTCGCCCAGACCGAAGAGACGGCCCGCGACGAGGAGCGGCAGATCGAGGCCGCCGACCAGGCCCGCCAGCGCGCCGCCGCCACCCTGGCAGAGCGGCGCGACGCCCTGCTGCACCACCGCCGCGACCAGGACCTGATCGAGGAAACGGAAGAGGAAGAGCGCGACGAGGCGCTGCTCGGCGACGCCGTGGCCGAAGCGCTGCGCCGCCGCCGGGAGGCACTGGAGGCGGCCCAGGCCGACCTGGCCCCGCGCCTCGAGGAGGCCCAGCAGGAACGCGACGCCGCCGCCTTCGCCCTGAGCGATGACGATCGCAAGCGGGCACGCCGCAAGGCCGGCCAGGCCGAACTGGAAGCCGCCCAGGCCGAGTTCCGCCGCTGGGGCCAGATCAGCGAGCTGATCGGCTCCGCCGACGGCAAGGCCTTCCGGCGCATCGCCCAGGCCTACAACCTGGAGCAGCTGCTGGAGCACGCCAACGCTCACCTGAGCGGCCTCACCCGCCGCTACCGGCTGGTGCGAGGCGGCAGCCCCCTGGGCCTGCTGGTGGTGGACGTCGACATGGGCGACGAGCGCCGCTCGGTGCACTCCCTCTCGGGCGGCGAGACCTTCCTGGTCTCGCTGGCGCTCGCCCTGGGGCTCGCCTCCATGGCCTCCGGCGAGCTCACCATCGAGTCGCTGTTCATCGACGAGGGCTTCGGCAGCCTGGACCCGCAATCCCTGGCGCTGGCCATGGAGGCGCTGGACGGCCTGCAGGCATTGGGCCGACGCGTCGGCGTGATCTCCCATGTGCAGGAGATGCACGAGCGCATTCCGGTGCAGATCCAGGTGGAACCACTGGGCAACGGCACCAGCCGGGCGAGGCTGGTCAGCGGATAGGCGAAGCGCGAGAGAGTGAATGAGCTCCCGGGAAGCCTGCTGCCTCTACCGGCCACCAGTCAGGTCGGGAAAGCCTCGTTAAGCCACTTGATGAAGTTGCGCTTCTGCTTGAACTCCGTGCGAAGCTGGGTCAGCGTCTGCTCGAACGCTTCTTCCTGGACCGGGGTGACAAGCGAGCCCTTCAGCTCCTGCAGCAGGGCGATGCCCTCGCGATAGGCCCGGTTGTTGGTCTGGCAAACGCTATGGCGCACCAGGCGCAGGTACATCGGCAGGCTCTCGTCGGGGTCCTTCAGCGCCTTGGCCAGCTGGTGCAGCAGCCCCGGACCCACCGCCCGCTCGGCGCACAGCGCCTGGGCCTCGGCCAGGCGCCCCTCGAACAGGTAGAGCTCCAGCAGGCTGTCGACCATCCGCGGGCCCCAGCCGAAGGGTAGCTGAGGCGTCTGATCGAGCCCTTCCACCAGCCAGTCGTGAGCGCGCTGGCGATAATCGATGGCCAAGTTGTGCTCGTCCGCCAGGGCCGCCAGTTGGCGGTAATCGGCTAGCTGCCGCGTCTGCTGGTAGATGTCCCACTGCAGTGCCGCCGCGGCGTCTACCTCACCACGCTGCAGGTGCAGGCGCACCTCGAGCCGCTGGCGTTCCACCTGCTGGTGAGGAAACTGATGGGACGCCGTCCGTTTCGCTCGCGCCAGCCATGTCTCAAGCTCGTCCCAGCCCCCATGTTCGATGCACAGCTCGGCGGCATCCAGGCAGTCGCGCTCCTTGCTGGCGGTCTTCTGGTAGAGCGCCAGCATCGCCGACAGGTCGCCGGCGGCCTTGGCACGCTCGAACAGGGGGCGACGCAGGCGAATGTAGCGATACTGCTGCGACCAGCCCGCCTCTGCCGGCAGCGCCGGCAGGGCGTCCCAGGCCTGTTGCAGGCGGGCGTGATAGGCCGCCATGCCCGCCTCACCCAGCGCCTGGGCATAGGCGTCGGGAATCGACGGATAGCTATCCTCGCTGCCACCAAAGGCCTTGTCATAGAGATAATTCGCCAGTTTCTCGGGCGACCAGTCGAGCCGCGTCGCGGTCTGGACATGCAGCGTCTGCAGCGTCGCCTCGCAGTGGAAGCGAAAGCCGCCGGAGTCGTCGATGGTCTCCAGCGCGCGGCCCAGGCGTGAGAGGGCATAATCGACCAGCGTCAGGCACTGCTCCGCGGGAAACTGCGGCGCCTGCTCAGCGAGCTGTTCGACGACGGCCTCCGCCCTGGCGAAGTAGGCACTCACCTGGCCGTAGCGGTAGAGGTCGCGGTTGAGGGGGAACGCCGCGGTGATGCGCTTCTTCAGCGCCTTGTGATCCAGCACGCCAAGCACCGCATCGGCCCGCAGCGACCACTGCTGGCGCAGCACCGGGTCATTGTCGATGAGGGATTCGAGCGCCTCGACGAGAGAGGCCTTGTCCATCTGCTGCAGATAGGCGCGAATCCGGTCCGAGGCATCGCCCTCCGTCAACCGCGTCTGCTCGGCCTGGTCCGCACGGTATGCCAGGGCGGTCGCCACGCAGTGCTTGCAGAAGTCGATGCCCTCTGAGGCCGGGCAGTCGCAGCCGCCCTCCAGGCCCCGCTTGCTCAGCTTCAGCACCACCCGATAGCGCTCGCTGCCCTCCACATCGGCGGTGATGGTAGACCCCTTCCGGTTCCAGCCAACCACCATGCCCTCGCGGTAATACTCCACGCCACGGCCGAACGCAGCCTCGCCGGCGAGCATGACCAGCTGCCGATCGGAAAGGAGCTCCTTCTCATCCTGTCGCATCATGTCGTCCCCATGGCCTTTCTGCCGCCCCGCCGTGTCTTCGCCGGTGCCAGCGTCTCCTTGTGACTGCCGCTTTCCTTTTGTTCTCAATGTGGCTCCATCTCACCGCTCGAGAGCGTGCCCGATTAGAATAGGGTCGGGCCTTATTTTAATTTATGGCCGAAGTTAAGATAAGGCTTCGCGATGCGAGGCGGCCATCAACTGCTGGGGGGTTGAGCACACAATATCCAGACGCTTGGCGCTGCTGGTGATGGACCACGACATGGGAGACGAATGCCGCTCAGTGCACTCCCTCCCCGACGGGGTCAAGAATCACTGTAATTCTCAGATTGTCCCTCGCTGAATTAGGGACGCTTTGCCAGGCTGGCCCCGAGCTGGCGACTCAACGGCCACTCTCGGCATCACGCGCCGTGGTAGCCATCCTCCTCGGGGTTCTCGTGCTCACCCCGGGGAAGCTTGCCGACCCACGAGAGGGCGCCGGCATACTCCCGGTGAGGAAAGGTGTGGATGTCCAGCACCTTGAACAGGTGATCCTCCAGATGGGCGAGGTGCTTGATCCACTCCTTGTCGGTGATCACGGCGACACGATGGTAGCGCTCGAGGTCGCCGAGCTGGGTCAGGCCGTAGCCGACGTCCTTGAGCAGAGCCGTCAGGGTCATCCAGCGCAGGCCATCGAGTTCGGCCAACAGGCTGATGCGGGGATGATTGCGCTTGGCGGCCTCGATGGCGTCGATGGCCTGCTGCAGCTCCCGGGCCGAGACCACGCCGCCGATCTTCATGGCCACAACGTGATCCGCCGGGTGGGTGATGAACTCCAACATGGTGATCTCCCTGGATCGTGGAGGATGAGAACGCCCTGAGTGCCTTCAGCATAGCCGCATGGGCTCGCCTGAGCCGCGCCGGTTCAGCCTGCCTCATGAATAAGGCGAGCACACCTATTCCTGCGAGTAGATTAGAAAAACTTGTTGGCATTTCCGGCAGGTTCCGGTGTATTCCCGGCCACCCTTGGACACAAGAACGCTCTTCCAGCCGCAGGCAGGGCATGGCTGCTTCATGGAGGTATTGGTGCTGCAGCGGCCACACTTCACATAGAAGCCGTACTGGCCATACATGCCGGTGAGCTGATGGGCCTCGCCGCACTGCTTGCAGGCCACCAAGCTTTTGGCCTGAACGGTAGGCTCGGTCTGGAAGGAAACGTTTTCCGGCGCCGGTGAAGCCGAGTAGTGTGGAGCAGACTCGGCAACGGGGGCGGCCGGTTCTGGCGTGGCGGTTTGGCTATCGCTGCCCGCCGAGGCGATGCTCACCTGGGCAGTATGCTCGAGCAGGAAGCTGGCGATATTGGAGAGCTCTTGTTTCGAAAACTTGGGCTTGGCCTTCAGATACTCCGTGAGGATATTGCCCACCACCTCTCGAACCTTCTTGGCTAGAAATTCTGTCTTGACCACCCTATCGGCGACATCCTTGGGCATCTTGTCGCGATGCAGGATGGCCGTACTGGAAATGGCACATAGCACCTGCCAATCGCGCCCGCCTACCTTGGTCTGTATACCCAGCACCTTGCCAAGCATTTTCTCGATGTTATCTCTGAGCAAATGATGCAAGAGCTGCTTCTGTAACTCTCCCTGGCGGATCGGCGACGGGATCCCCATCCAGTTGCCCTGGTAGCTGCGCGACCACTCGCCGGCGGCATTGACCGTGACCTCGCCGACAATGCTCTTGGACTCGACAATGATGAAGCCGTAGGGGTGGAGGATCAGGTGGTCGATCTGCGCCCGCTCGCCGCGGTGCTCGAGGCGCAGGTCGTTGATGACGTGGATCTGCTTGTGCTCGCCGAATTCTCGGCGCAGCTGGAAGGCGACGTCCTGCTCCTGCTTGTGACCGTAGTAGGCGCGCTCGTCGCCGCCACGGCCCTCCCCGCTGGGGTAGGCATCCTTTTCCTTAAGGATCATGGGCTTGTCCCTGCATGTCGGCCCAGTTGCCGGGCCATCGCTGACGCGTTGCAACATTTCGTTACCGGTCAGCCTGACACCAAAGCGGCCTGAGGGCCAGCCATGCAAATGGTCGCAGGGAGGAAGGGCGAGTGGGCCTAGGCGGATCGGCGGCCGCTGGGGTCGAGAATCTCCCGGGCCATCTCGCGCCCCTGGGAAGTGAGGCGCAGGGCCTCGCCCTCGCGCACGATCAGCCGCTGGTCGCTACTGCGCTGTACTACCCGGCCGGCCTTGGCGGCATCCCAGCGCAGGTGGTCGCGCAGGGCGCGGATGACGTTCTCCTCGCCCTGCTCCGGCCCCCCCTCGTGATTGTAGAGGTGCACGGCGAGGGTGCGGATCTCGTTGTGGCGGCGCTGGCCGCGGCGGCGCAGCAGCTGGGCGACCACGCCGTAGCGCGGCCCGGCGAGGAAGGCCAGCATCAGGAAGACGCCGGTCATCACCGCCATCATGCCGCCGATCGAGACGTCCCAGGCCACCGCCAGGGCGTAGCCGCTGACGCTCGAGGCAATGGAGACGGCGATGCCATAGAGGAACATCAGCCACAGCCGGTCGGTGAGCAGGTAGGCGGTCGAGGGCGGCACGATCACGAAGGCAACGAAAAGCACCGCCCCCACCGCGTCGAAGGCCGCCACGGCGGTGCCACTGGTCAGCAGCAGCAGCCCGTAGAAGAGCAGACCCGGTGCCAGCCCCAGCGCCCGGGCCAGCGCCTCGTCGAAGGTGGCGAGTTTGAGCTCCTTGAAGAACAGCACCACGAAGGCGGCGTTGAGCAGCGTCATGGCCCCCATGGAGAGCAGCGAGCGCGGCACCCGGTAGTCGCCGAGGGTCACGGTATCGAGCCACACGAAGCCGATCTCGCCGAGCAGCACGGTGTGGGTGTCGATGTGCACGTCCCGGGCGTAGAGGTTGAGCAGCAGCACGCCGATCGAGAACAGCACCGGGAAGACCAGGCCGATGGCGGCGTCCTTCTTGACGCGCCGGGTGCTGACCAGAAGCTCGGTGAGAAACACCGTGAGCACGCCGGCCAGGGCGGCGCCGAGGATCTGCACCGGGCCGCTCTGCTGATGGGTGATCAGCCAGACGATGACGATGCCGAAGACGATGGAGTGGCCGATGGCGTCGGAGAGCATGCTGGTGCCGCGCAGTACCAGGAAGGTGCCCACCAGGGTGGAGGCGATGCCCACCAGGGCGCCCACCAGCATGATCTGCAGGGCCACGTTGTCGAGCAGGGCGGTCAGCATCAGGCGTCCTCCCGGCCGAGGGATTCCAGTACCCGCTCGGCCTCGGCGATGCCCGCCGGGGTCAGCACCCAGCGCCGGGCTGGGCCCGGCTCACCGGGCGGCGAGGCCTGCCATTCGGCGAGGCCCCGGCGCATCAGCTGGCGCAGCACGGCGCGGGTGCGCAGGCCGTGGTAGGTGTCGAGCATGCCCTGCTCCGAGCGGTAGACCGGGTCATCGTGGTGCACGGCGAGTCGGTAGAGGGTGGTCAGCACCTGCTGGTGGCGCAGCCGGCGCCGGGCGCGCAGGCGCCGGATCGCCTCCCACAGGAAACCGCGCTCAGGCGCCAGGGTCAGCGACACCAGCACCACGCCGGAGACGCTCAGGATGATCAGCGGCCCGGTGGCGAGTCCGCGGGAGAGCGCGCTTAACAGCGCGCCGAAGATCCCGCCGGCCACGCCGATCAGCGCGGCCAACAGCACCATGTCCTCAAGCCGGCGGCTCCACTGGCGGGCGGCCACCGCCGGGGCGATGATCATCGCCGCCATCAGCACCACCCCGACCATCTGCAGCCCGACCACCACGGCCAGCGCCACCATCACCGTGAGCAGCACCTCGAGCCAGGCCACCGGCATGCCCAAGGAGGTGGCGAACTCGGGGTCGAAGGAGACCAGCTTGAACTCCTTCCACAGCGCCGCCACCAGCGCCAGCGCCACGGCGGTAATGCCGCCCATGATCCACAGGTCGGAGCGCAGGGTCGCCGCCGCCTGGCCGAACAGGAAGGCGTCGATCCCGCCTTGGGAGGCGTTGTTCATGCCCTGGATGTGGGTCAGCAGCACCACGCCCATGGCGAAGAAGACGCTCAGGGTGATGCCGAGACCGGCGTCGGTCTTGAGACGGCTCATGCGGGTCAGCAGCAGCATCACCAGGGCGGCCAGCGCGCCGGTGGCCAGCGCCCCGAGCAGGATGCTGCCGATCTCCCGGGTGCCGGCGATGATGAAGCCCAGGCAGACTCCGGGCAGCGCCGCGTGGGACATGGTGTCGCCGAGCAGGCTTTGCTGACGCAGCACCGCGAAGGTGCCGAGCACACCGCTGACCAGGCCCAGCAGGGCCGCCCCGGCGACGACGTTCTGGATGGTGTAGTCGGAGAGCAGCTCGACGACGCTCATTCGACCCGCTCCGCGGGCTCGACGGTCTCCTCCCCGGAGAGGAATGTATCCTGGTCGAGCAGGGCGATCTGGCCGCCGTAGGCCTGGCGCAGGTGGTCGGCGGTGTAGACTTCGGCGACTGGCCCCTGGGCGATGACCCGCACGTTGAGGATCAGCAGCCAGTCGAAGTAGCTGCGCACCGTCTGCAGGTCGTGATGCACCACGATCACCGTCTTGCCCTCGTCGCGCAGGCGGCGAAGGATGTCGACGATGGCCCGCTCGGTGGTGGCGTCGACCCCGGCCATGGGCTCGTCGAGGAAGTAGACGTCGGCCTTCTGCACCAGCGCGCGGGCCAGGAACACCCGCTGCTGCTGGCCGCCGGAAAGCTGGCTAATCTGGCGACGGGCGAAGTCGGCCATGCCCACCAGCTCCAGTGCCGCCATCGCCTCGTCACGCTCGCGGCGCCCGGGACGGCGCAGCCAGCCCAGCCGGCCGTAGAGCCCCATGGTGACGACGTCGAGCGCGGTGGTGGGGAAGTCCCAGTCGACGCTGGAGCGCTGGGGCACGTAGCCGACCCGGCGGCGCTGTGCCTTGTAGGGGCGCCCGTGCAGGGTGACGTGCCCCGCCACCGTGGGCACCAGCCCCAGCACGCTCTTGATCAGGGTACTCTTGCCGGCGCCGTTGGGGCCGACGATGGCGGCCATCACCCCGGGCGGCACGTCGAAGTCGATGTCCCACAGCACCGGCTTGCTGTGGTAGCTGACGGTCAGGTCCTCGACGTGCAGGGCCAGATCCGGTTCGTGTAGCGTGGTCGACATGGGGCTCTCCCGCGGGATGGCGGCTCTAAAGGTGGCGGTCAGGACGAGGGGCTCGTCGGCAGCAGGCGATCAGCTGGCCGGGATCTCCCAGCGCTCGGCCCAGCCTTCGAGGGCCTCGGGCAGCGCGGCCAGCTCGCCACCGAGCGCCTCGACGATGTGCCGGGTGTTGGCGTGGAGCATGCCGATGTAGGTGCCGCCGGCGGTGCCCGCCTCGCCCATGGCATCGGAGTAGAGCTGGCCGCCGATCTCGACCTCGTGGCCCTTCTCGCGGGCGGCGTCGATCACCGCCTGCACGGTGCGCGGGTTGATGGTGCTCTCGATGAACACGGCCGGCACCTCACGCTCGATCACCACCTGGGTCATGCGGCGGATGTCCGCCACGCCGGTCTCGGTCTCGGTGCTGATGCCCTGGATGCCGGCGACCTCGATGCCGTAGGCGCGGCCATAGTAGTTGAAGGCGTCGTGGGCGGTGACCAGGATACGCTGCGCCTCGGGAATCGTCGCGATGCTCGCCTCGATCCAGCCGTGCAGCGCCTCGAGCTGGCTGGCGTAGGCGTCGGCGTTGTCGCGGATGTCGGCCTCGCAGTCGGGGCGTGCCTCGGCGAAGGCGTCGGCCAGGGTCGGAATGATCCGCGACCAGAGCGAGACGTCCATCCACAGGTGCGGGTCGATGCCGTAGACGTCCTGCACGGTGATCAGGCTTCCCGTGTCGATGGAGGACGGCGCCACCGCCACGGTGGGGGTGATCTCGGCGAAGCGTTCCAGCACGTTGCCGAGCTGGCCCTCCAGGGAGTAGCCGGAGTAGAAGATCTGCTCGGCCTGTTGCAGGGTCTCCACGTCCCGGGCGCTCGCCTGGTAGAGGTGGGGGTCGACCCCTGGCCCCATGATCGCCGAGACGTCGGCGCACTCACCGCCCACTTCGCTTGCCACGTCGGCGATCATGCCGATGGTGGTCACGGTGGTCACCGGCGGCTCGGCCGCCATCGTCTGGCCGCTCAGCGCCAGCGGCACCAGCAGGCCCAGCATCCTCTTCCAGCGTGTCATCTGCCTTTCCCCATTAACGTGGCCAAATGCGGTCAAGTATAGCCTTTGCTATACGACAGGGTAACGCGGGAGTGCTCCCGCGCATACAGCGTTCTCGAAGGTCTCTAGTGATGGCGTCCCGACGTGGGTCGATCGGTGTGGCTCGGCGGCGGCGGCCCGCCCGACGCGGCATCGAGGTCGTTCAGCCGTCGTCGAGAAAGCGCTCGAAGGCCGCGAGGGTCTCGCCGCTGACGTGGTGCTCGATGCCCTCGGCATCGAGGCGGGCGGTCTCGGCGCTGACCCCCAGCTTGCGCAGGCAGGCCTCGACGAGGCGATGGCGCCGCCGGCTCTCGGCGGCGAGGCGCTCCCCCGCCTCGGTCATGGAGATCCCCCGGTAGGGCCGCTTGACGATCAGCCCCTCCTCCGCCAGGCGCTTGAGCATCTTGGCCACGGTGGGCTGGGCGACGCCGAGGCGACGCGCGATATCGATCTGCCGGGCCTCGCCGCTGTCGGCGATCAGGTCCGAGATCAGCTCGACGTAGTCCTCCGCCAGCTCGGTACGCCGTGCATCGCGCGCCTTGCGAAAGCCCTGAACGTGGCTATCCGGCTCGATGAGTCGCCCATGGCGGGGCTTAAGCGCTGATGTCATCGGATCCTGACCTGAATTGATAAAAGGCTGGAAGGAGAAGCGTGGGGGCTTGGTTCCCTCATGATGCCTTGCGACAGCAGGAATGCAATTTTGGCGGCGCGCAGTACTGCCGACGGCACCTCGGCACGCCCGCTCGAGACACAGAACCCGCTCGGCTCGCCATGCTCGGCCATAAAGGCAGAGCAAAATGCCACATACAGGCCTGACTTGCAGGCTGTATCACTATGAGATGACCGCCAACTGGTATACTCCTTGCTTATCACATCACGAGGGCCTACCCGGCCCGAGTGATCACGGCGCCCTACCCGGGAACCGAACGAACGAGGAGAAACCCGATGTCATCCGATCCGGTGACCCTGATGGTGGCGCGCCGCGTGGCCCGCGGCCGCTACCAGGACTTCAGCACCTGGCTCGAAGAGGGCCGCGAGCTCGCCTGCGACTTTACCGGCTACCTGGGCTCCGGCGTGCTGGCCCCGCCGCCCGGCGAGGACGAGTACCAGATCATCTTCCGCTTCCGCGACGCCGACACCCTGGCCGCCTGGGAGCACTCCGCCTCGCGCCGGGCCTGGCTGGCCCGCGGCGAGGGGCTCTTCGAGGCGCCCCACGAGCACCGCGCCAGCGGCCTGGAGGGCTGGTTCCAGGACGCCACCGGCCAGGCGCCGCCGCGCTGGAAGCAGGCGATCGCCATCTGGCTGGCCTTCTTCCCGATCTCGCTGGTGTTCCAGGCGCTGTTCGGCGAGGTGCTCGCGCCCCTGCCGCTGCTGCCGCGCGTGCTGATCGCCACCCTGATGCTCACCCCGGTGATGGTGTTCGTGTTCATCCCCCTCTCCATGCGCCTGCTGGGGCCGTGGCTGCGCGGCGAGCTCACCCCCTTGGCGCTTTTCCGCCGCCGCCTGCACCAGCGCAGGGCATGACGCCCCGGTGGCTCCTTGAGCGGCTCGTCATTAACGGCTAGGGTCCACTTGCCGACCCAAGACGGGCGACGCCCTAGCTATTCCGAAGAAGGACAGTGACCCGATGAGCGCTGAACAACACCGCATAGTGCTGCTGGATGGGGGCATGGGACAGGAGCTCAGGAGGCGCAGCGATCGCCCTGCCACGCCGCTGTGGTCCGCGCAGGTCATGCTGGACGAACCGCAGCTGGTCACCGACGTCCACCGCGACTTCATCGACGCCGGCGCCCGGATCATCACCACCAACAACTACAGCGCGACGCCCCAGCGCCTGGCGCGCGACGGCGATCCCGCCCTGTTCGCGCCGCTGCAGGCCACCGCGCTGGATGCCGCCCGCCAGGCCCGCGAGCAGAGCGGCCAGGCGGTGCGCATCGCCGGCTGCCTGCCCCCGCTGGTCGCGAGCTATCACTCCGAGGTCGTGCCGGACGACGCCATCTGCCTGCGCGACTATCGCCGGCTGGTCCAGGCCCAGGCCGAGGGGGTCGACCTCTTCATCTGCGAGACAATGACGCTGACCCGCGAGGCGCTGACCGCGACCCGCGCGGCGGTGGAGCACGGCGTGCCGGTGTGGGTCGCCTTCACGGTGGACGACAGCGACGGCACGCGCCTGCGCTCCGGCGAGCCGCTGGCCGAGGCCGCCCGGGCGGTGGTGGCGGCCGGCGCCGCGGCGGTGCTGGTCAACTGTTCGGTGCCAGAGGCGGTGACCACCGCCATGGCGGCGCTGGCCGATCTCGGCGTGCCGTTCGGCGGCTACGCCAACGGCTTCACGGCGGCGGCGGATCTCGCCCCCGGCGGCACGGTGGAGGCGCTGGAGACCCGCGAGGACCTGGACCCCGCGGGCTACGCCGAGCATGCCTGTCGCTGGGTCGAACAGGGCGCGACCATCGTCGGCGGCTGCTGCGAGGTCAGCCCGGTGCATATCGCCGCCCTGGCCGAGCGCCTGACCGCCCAGGGATACCATGTGGTGTCTTCGTTGGTACCAGCGGAGTCGTGAGGGTCCGCTGACTCTCACCAGTGCCCCTGTGCGGGTGTCACGGAGCCTCGCCGCCGGGTCTCGCCTGCACCACGGCACGCGGCGACCAGTCCCCGCAGGCGCATCCTGGCCGCCAATGGAACAAGGCATGACCAAACCTCAACGCCCCAGGTGCCCCTCGAACACCTTCATCAGCTCGCGCTTGTCCTCGAAGCCGATTCCCGGTACCTGCGGCAAGGCCACCTGTCCTTCCTCAATGGGCGTGGAGTCGGCGAAGCCACCGAAGGGGGCGAAGACCCGCGGATAGGACTCGTTGCCGCCCAGCTTGAGGCCGGCGGCGATGTTGAGGGCGAACTGGTGGCCGCCATGGGGGATGCACTGCCGCGAAGACCAGCCGTGGGCGCGCAGCACCTCGAGCATGCGCAGGTACTCCACCAGGCCATAGCCGAGCACCGGGTCCATCTGCAGGATGTCGCGGTCGGGACGCATGCCGCCGTAGCGCAGCAGGTTGTGCACGTCCTGATGGGAGAAGAGGTTCTCGCCGGTGGCGGTGGGCGGCGCATAGTGCTCACTCAGCTGCTGCTGGAGGGCGTAGTCCAGGGGGTCGCCGGCCTCCTCGTACCAGCGCACGCCATAGGGGGCCAGACCATCGGCGAAGGCCAGCGCGGTGCGCAGGTCGAAGCGGCCATTGGCGTCCACCGCCAGGCGCCCCGCGTCTCCCACGATGTCGATGGCAGCCTCGACCCGCTCGAGATCCTCGGCCAGCGGCACGGCGCCAATCTTCATCTTGGTGCAGGTGTAGCCCAGGTCGAGGTAGTCGCGCATCTCGTCCTGCAGGCCCTGGATCTGCTTGCCCGGATGGTAGTAGCCGCCCGCCGCATAGACGGCGACGCGCTCGTCGGGCTGGCCGTCGCCGTGGCGCTCGGCCAGCAGCTGCGCCAGGGGCACGTCCTCGACCTTGGCAACGATGTCCCAGATCGCCATGTCGATGATGCCCACCGCCACGCTGCGCTCGCCGTGCCCTCCCGGCTTCTCGTTGGCCATCAGCACCGACCAGACCTTGAAGGGGTCCAGGTTGTGGCCGCTGTCGTCGAGCAGCGCGCCCGGCTCAGCGTCGCCCAGGCGCGGCAGGAAGCGCTCGCGCAGCAGCCCGCTCTGGGCGTAGCGGCCGTTGGAATTGAAGCCGTAGCCCACCACCTGGCGGCCATCGACCCGCGCATCGGTATAGAGGGCCAGGATGGAGACGTCCATGGTGGCAAACGAGATATAGGCGTTGGCGATGTCCGAGGCGATCGACACGCGGGCCTCGCGGATATCGGTGATTCTCATGGATGACTCCTAGAACAGCAGGCCCGTCGGCAGGCGTACATTGAGCACTTCCTTGAAGGTCAGATAGAAGACGATGACCAGCCCCAGGATCACCGGGGTCCATCTCAGCAGGCGCTGCCAGGTCACCCGTGTCTCGACCCGGGCCAGGTACCAGGTGAGGGCGAAGAAGGCGATCAGCGTGGTCACGAGGAACCCCAGCACCTCGACCAGCCCCCACCAGAGGAAGAACCCGGCGATCACGGTGAACAACCGCCGGGGGCTGCCGGTGATCTCGACCTCGCGACCGCCGGGGCGGATCACACCCTTGACGATCAGCGCGACCGCGATCAGGCACAGCAGCACCAGGATGGCCCGGGGGAAGATGATGCTCAGCCGGCCGATCTCCTCGCGGGGCAGCCAGAGCACAGCGGCGAACACCAGGCCGACGGTGCCCGCGGCGATATCGGTGTTGAGGCGCAGGATCATGGCGACCTCCCGTCGTCCTCGTCGACCCTGTCCAGCAGCCCCTTGCGCGCCAGCCACATGGGCACCAGCGTGGTCGCGGCCCCCAGCAGCACCATGCCGGCGAGCACCATGGAAAGCGGATTGTGCAGCAACCTCAGCCAGGGGATGGGATCGACGACTGCCGCCATCAGGGTCTGCACGTAGCCCTCCTCGGCGATCCCGCCGAGGATCAGGCCCAGCACGATGGGCGCGGGCTGGATGCCGATCAGGCGCAGGAAGTAGCCGGCGGTGCCCAGGATCAGCATGATGCCGACATCCAGCAGGCTGTTGCGCAGGGCAAAGGTCCCGAGGATGGTCACCATGGCGATGCTCGGCACCAGGAAATAATAGGGCGTGCGGATCACCACGCGGTGGATCAGCCGTCCGCCGAGCAGCCCGACCGGCAGCAGCAGCAAGGCCGCCATCCCCATGGAGAGGATGAAGCCGTTGGTCAGCACTCCGGACTCGGTGAACAGGTCGAGTCCCGGGCGCAGGCCGTGCATCAGCAGCACGCCGAGGATGATGGCATCCGGCGGCGCGCCGGGAATGCCCAGGGTCAGCAGCGGCACCATGCTGCCTGCCACCATCACGTTGTTGCTCGACTCCGAGGCCACCACGCCGTCGACGTTACCCTTGCCGAAACTCCTGGGGTCCTTGGAGAAGCGCCGGGCCTCGTTGTAGGCCACCAGGCTGGTGACGTTGCCGCCGGCACCGGGAATGATGGCGATGATCTGGCCGATCAGGCAGGAGCGGATCAGGTTGACCGGCTTGCCGAAGATACGCCGGGCGATGCTCAAGATGGAGACTTCCTTCTTGCGCAGCTCCGTCTGCCCGGGCAGCGCCCCCCGCCCCTCGGCGGCCATGGTCAGCAGCTCGGGAATCACGAACAGGCCGATCAGCGCCACGATCAGCTCGATGCCGCCCTGCAGGGGCGGATAGCCGAAGATGAAGCGGGACTCGCCACCCACGGGCGACACGCCGATGGTGCTCAGCAGGATCCCGATGCAGCCGCCCAGCAACCCCTTGAGCAGGGAGTCGCTGGAGAGGCTCGCGACCAGGGTCAGCCCCAGCATCGCCACCCAGAACATCTCCGACGGCCCGAAGGCCACGGCCCACCGCGCCAGCGGGGGCGCCAGCACCAGCAGGAAGATGACCCCGACGATCCCCCCAGCCACCGAGGCGATGGTCGCCGCGGCAATGGCTTCATAGGCCCGGCCCTGGCGGGCCATGGGATAGCCGTCGAAGGTGGTGGCGATCGACGAGGGAGTGCCAGGGGTGTTGATCAGGATGGCCGTGAAGGCGCCGCCGTAGATGGAGCCCATGTAGACGCCGCCCAGGGCCATCAGTCCCTGCAGGGCCTCCATGGAGAAGGTGAAGGGCAGCAGCACCGCCAGTGCCATGGTGGCCGTGAGTCCGGGCATCGCCCCGATGAAGAGGCCCGCCGATACGCCCACCAGCACGGTGATGACGCTCTCGAAGGTCAACAGGGAGGCCAGCGCCTCGAGGAGCATGTCCATGCATCACTCCACCTGGGGCCATGCGCGCATGGCCCCGTTTTGACTGGAGAGGAAGGGGGCCAGTGGCCCCCGCGGCACAGGAGGAAGGGTTACTCGGCGTCCTCGAGGATCGGGCCGTAGGCGTCGCGGAGCATGCCGATCACCTCGTCGATCTCGTCACCGGTGATGTCTTCCATCACGAAGCCAAGCGGCTCCTGCTTCTCGGCAATCTGGCGATTGGCCTCGGCGAAGGCCTCCTCGAGAGTCTCGACCACCTCGTCCGGGGTCCCCTTGGGCACCGCCACGCCGCGATAGGCGCCGCCGACGATGTCATAGCCCTGCTCCTTGAAGGTGGGCGCATCGGGCAGCGCCTTGACGCGCTCCTCCGAGGCCACCGCCAGTACCTTGACGCTGTCGGCCATCTCGGTGCCAAGCATGGTGTAGTTGAAGATGCCGGCGACATGGCCGCCCTCCAGCGCCCCCTTGAGTGGACCGGTGCCGGAGAAGGGAATGTAGGTCAGGTCGATGCCGGCTTCCTTCTCGAAGCGCAGCATGTCGAGGTGGTTGGCGCTGTAGGTACCGCTGCCGCCCAGGGTGATCGCCTCGGGGTTCTCCTTGGCGTCCTCGACGAGGTCCTCGAGGGTGTCGTAGGGACTGTCGTTGTGCACGATCAGGGCGTTGGGCGTGGAGTGGAAAAAGGTGACGATCCGCCAGTTGTCGGTCTCGTAGCCCGCGTTGTTGCGCTGGATCGGCTGGCCGATGATATGCGGGATGTTGACGCCGATGATCTCGTAGCCATCCGGCTCGGCGCTGTTCTGGAACTCACTCCAGGCCACGGCCCCGCCGCCGCCCGGCCGGTGGGTCACGTTCACCGAGACGCCCAGTTCCTCTTCCAGTATCGGCTCCTGGAAGCGGGCCGTGACGTCCGATTCACCACCCGGATCGAAGGGGATGATGTAGGTGATGTCCTCTTCCGGGTATTCGGCATGGGCGGCGCCGGCCAGCCCCACGGCGGCGACGGCCGTCATGGCGAGCACCAGCTTCTTGTACGTGAACTTCATGGCATGCTCCAGACGTTGTTGTGTCGTGATCGTCTCCTGGCAGCCGAGTCGTATCGTTGTGCGTGTTGTCTCGCCCGGCTACCGGGCCCCAGCGTCTCAACACCCGTCGCTGATGGCCTGTCCTGAAGCTAGCCGAGTTGTAAAAGTTGTCAAGATTGTCACCCCTCGAACACCCGCCGCCGTGAATTGCGCAAATGCCGCTGCATGCACCGGTCGGCCCGCTCGTCGTCGCCGGCCAGGATGCTGTCGTGGATGTCGCGATGCTCCTGCTGGACCTCCGGGACATGGTGCTCCGGGCGCCTGAGGCCCAGCCCGCGTGCCAGGTTCTGGCCATAGGTGATCGCCGCTTCGAGCGAGAGCAGGGTGTCGGAGAAGAAGCGGTTGTGGGTGGCCCGGGCGATGGCAAGGTGGAAGCCGAAGTCGGCATCCACCCCCAGGGCGTTGTCGCGGATGCGCTGCTCGAGCAGCGCCAGCGCCCGCGTGAGCGCCGCCCGGTCCTCGCGTGTGGCCTTGAGCGCCGCCAGGCGGGCGGCCTCGGACTCGACGGCAATCCGGAACTCGAAGCAGCGCTGGATGTCCGCCAGGCTCTCCAGCGGGGCGAACTCCAGCATGGCACGATCGGGGCGACGCTGGACGAAACTGCCGGAGCCGCGATGCGAGCGCACCAGGCCATCGTCCCGCAGCCGGGCCAGGGCCTCGCGCACGATCGGGCGGGACACGCCGTAGCGGTTCGCCAGCTGCTCCTCCGAGGGGAGGCGCTCGCCCTCCGCGAAGTCGCGGTTGATGATGCGATCGATGATGTCGCCGTAGACGCGATCGCTGAGCTTTTCTCCCTTGCGGCCTGGCTCGCCGCTCAGCGCCTCGTCGGAGGCGCGTTTCTCCACCCGTGAATCCATGGTCGTCCCCTGCGGCTTTCCCACAGCATAAGCCACCCCTCGCCCGCTGAGGAGCGTCCAGCCGGCCGACCAGCCGTGTTAGGCTTGGCCAACACTAGCTACCCGGGAGCCTGATCATGACCGCCGCCGAGATACTCGACCGCCTGGTGGGCTTCGCCACCGTCTCGCGGGACTCCAACCTGGCCCTGATCGAGTGGGTCGAGGGTTGGCTCGACGACCACGGCGTGGCGCACTGGCGGGTGGAGAGCGACGACGGCCGCAAGGCCAACCTGCTGGCGCGCATCGGCCCCGCCGTGGCCGGCGGCGTGGTGCTCTCCGGCCATACCGATGTGGTGCCGGTGGACGGACAGCCCTGGTCCACCGCCCCCTTCACCCTGGTCGACAAGGGCGACGGTCGGCTCTATGGCCGCGGCACCTGCGACATGAAGGGTTTCATCGCCTGCGCCCTGGCGGAGGTCCCCCGCTGGGTGGAGCAGGCACTGGCGACGCCCATCTGGCTGGCGTTCTCCTACGACGAGGAGGTGGGCTGCATCGGCGCCCCGCGGATGATCGAGCGGCTGCTGGCCGACCACCCTCGCCCCGCGGCGGTGATCGTCGGGGAGCCGACCATGATGCACCCGGTGGTGGCCCACAAGGGGGCGACCAACCTGCGCACCACCGTGACCGGCCGTGCCGCCCACTCCAGCCAGGTGAACCAGGGGGTCTCGGCAATCCACGCGGCCGCCCGCCTGGTGACGCGCATCGAGGACGTGATGGCCGAACTCAGGGCCGAGGGGCGCGTGGACGAGGCCTTCAACGTGGTGCACTCGAGCCTGCACGTCGGCAAGATCGCCGGCGGCACGGCCATCAACATCATGGCCCGGGAGTGCAGCTTCGAGTGGGAGATCCGCCACCTTCCCTCGGATCGCTTCGAGGAGCTGCTCGCGCGCGTGAACGATACCGCGGCCGGGCTGGAGGCCGAGATGCGAAAGCGTGCGCCGGACGCCGCCATCGTCACCGAGGCGCTGAACACCACGGTGCCGGCACTCGCCGACGACAACAACGCCGAGGTGCTCGCCCTGTGCCGCGACCTGCTCGACGAGCGCCCCGCCGGTGCCGTGGCCTATGCCACCGAGGCCGGGCAGTTCCAGCGCGAGGGACTGCCCACGGTGATCTGCGGGCCGGGGAGCATCGGCCAGGCCCACCAGCCCGACGAGTATATCGACATCGAGCAGCTCGAGGCGGGCGCGGCCTTCATGGCGGCACTGGGCGAGCGGCTGCAACGAAAGTAGAATGCCGGCTCCCTGTCCATCGCTGCCTGGAGCCCCCATGCCCCGCCTGCTGATCGTCAAGACCGGAGACAGCTTTGCCGACGTGGCCCGCGACCACGGCGACTTCGAGACCCTCTTCCGGCGCGCCCTCGCAACAGCGCCGGCCGACATCCAGGTGGCGGTCCTCGATGCCCCACGCGCCGCGGCCCTGCCGCCGCTGGATGACATCGACGGCCTGCTGATCACCGGCTCCCATGCCATGGTCAGCCACGCCGAGCCCTGGAGCGAGGCGCTCAAGCCGTGGCTGGTGGAGGCGCGTGCCCGCGACATCGCCATGCTCGGCGTCTGCTACGGCCATCAGCTGATGGCCGCGGCCTTCGGTGGCACCAGCGACCTCCATCCCGCCGGCCGGGAGTCCGGCACCCGGGAGGTCACCCTGACCGAGGCCGGTCGCCGGGATCCGCTGCTGGGCGGCCTGCCGACCCGGTTCCGCGCCCACCTGAGCCACGCCCAGACGGTCCTCGCGGCACCGCCCGAGGCCTGCGTGCTGGCCGCCAACGACCACGACCCGCACCAGGCGCTGCGCCATGGCCCCCGCCAGTGGAGCGTGCAGTTCCATCCCGAGTTCACCCCGGCGGTGATGCGCGCCTATCTCGCCCACCAGCGGCAGGCCCTGCAGGACCAAGGTGAGGCGCCGGAACGCCTGATCGCCGAGGTGACCGCCACGCCGGAGGCGACCGGCCTGCTGTTGCGCTTCGCCGAGCTCGTATCCGCTGACACGAGGCTCGAGCGCGCCTGACCCCAGGCCCGGGAGGACACCTTCCCCCGCCAGACACGACAGCGCCCCGCCGGAGAAACACGGCGGGGCGCTGTCGCGTGTCCATCGCGCGCTCGTCAGTGGCGCTCGCCCACCGGCGGTGCAGGATCGCCTCGCTCGATGCTGCGCTCGGCGGCAACGTCGCGCAGGCGCCGGGTGTCCGGAGCCCCCTCGGCGGCCTTGCGGCGCTGGCGGTAGAGGTCACGCAGGCTGCTGACCAGCATGGCGGCGACGATCATGCCTCCGCCCACGAACGCCAGGGTGGCCGGTACCTCACCGACCCACCACCACACCAGCAAGGTACCCGCCAGGGTCTCGACCAGCATCACCAGGCTGACCTCGGCGCCGGGCAGATAGCGAGCACCGGTCTGGATCAGGAAATAGGCGAGCGGCAGTAGCAGCCCCATCAGCGCCAGGCGCTGCATGTCCTCGCCCCCGGGCAACTGGACGCCGCCCAACAGTGCGGCGGGCACCAGCATCGCCAGGCAGCCCAGCGGCAGCACCACGGTGGTGTCGACACCGCGCTGACGACTGCCGCGCTGGGCACTGGCCACCGTGGTATTGACCGCGATGGACACCGGAATGATCAGCGCCACCGCCAGGCCCAGCAGGCTCCCCTGCCCCACCTCCCCGGCAGCCATCAGGCTGGCCCCGGTGACGCATATAGCGATCACCACCCAGGTCTGGCGCCGCAGCCGCTGGCCGAAGAACAGCATGCCGATCAGCCCCGCCACCAGCGGTGCCAGGTTGATCATCACCAGCACGTTGCCCGCCGAGGTCAGGCGGGTGGCCCCGACGAAGGCCCAGGCGCTCGCAGCGAACGCCAACGGACACCACAGCGCGGCCGGGCCGCAGGCACGCACCGCCTGGCCCAGGCGCTGGCGGTAGCGCGCGGCGGCAATCAGCAACAGCACCAGGCCAAGCATCAGCCCGCGCCAGAACATGAAGGTGGCCACGTCCACCGAGGTGTCCTTGACCAGCAGCGCATCCGGCGAGAGCAGCAGCACGCCGGTCATGGTGATCAGGTAGCCGCGCAGCCGAAACGGCAGCCGCTTCCACATGGGGGATCCTCCTTTCATGGCGGAGGTGTCAGGAGCACCAACGACGACAGGCCGGAGCAAGCTCCGGCCTGTCGATGAGGCAGCGGGGAACCGCCCGGCGGGCGGCTACCGTTGGCTCAGGCGCTGGTGCGGCGGCGAATCGGCGCGTCACCGTCCTGGCGACGACGCGGGGCACGCTCGGGCGCACCCTTGTCCTCGCTGATCTCCAGCGGGCGACCGGCGACGCGGGCGCGGGCCATCTTGCTCAGGATACTCTCCGGCAGCGAGCTCGGCAGTTCGACCACCGAGAAGGCGGTGCGGATGTCGATGCGGCCGATGCGGCTGCCCTCGATGCCGCCCTCGTTGGCGAGTGCCCCGACCAGCTGGCCGGGCTTGACGCCATCCTGGTGGCCCACGGCGACGCGATAGCGGGTCATGCCCTCGCGCGGCGTGCTGTCGCGACGCTTCGGCTTGGCATCGCGCGGGTTGCGATCATTGCGCTCGGCACGCGGTGCCTGCAGGCGACCGATCGGGGCCTCGTCGGCACGCGCCATGCGCGCGAAGGCACAGGCCAGCTCGATGGGATCATGTCCCTCCTCGATCATCCGCTCGACCAGGGCACGCTGCTCGTCGGCACCGGCGGTCAGGGCGGCGACCACGCGCTGGTGGAAGATCTCATCACGATGGGCGCGGATGGCGGCCTCGTCGGGCACGGCCATCTCGGTCATCTTCTGGCCGGTAGCCTGCTCAAGCCAGCCCACCTTGCGACCCTCGCGGAAGCCGACGAAGGTGATGGCGATGCCGGTGCGCCCGGCACGACCGGTACGGCCGATGCGGTGGGTATAGGCCTCGGCGTCCTGGGGCAGGTCGTAGTTGATGATGTGGGTCAGGCGCGACACATCCAGGCCGCGGGCGGCCACGTCGGTGGCGATCAGTATGTCGATCTTGCCACGCTTGAGGCGCGTGATGGTGCGCTCGCGCAGGCTCTGGTCCAGGTCACCGGAGAGGCTGGCGACGTTCATGCCACGGGCGGAGAGCTGCTCCATCAGGGTGGTGCAGGCGGCACGGGTGCGCACGAAGACGATGGCCCCGTCGACCGGCTCGACCTCGAGGATGCGCGCCAGCGCCTCCTGCTTGGCGCCACCGTCGACCCGCACCATGCGCTGTTCGATGCTGGCGGCGGTCCCGACCTTGGACTCGATGGCCACCTTGACCGGGTCGACCAGGTAGCGGTTGACGATACGCTCGATCTCGGCCGGCAGGGTGGCGGAGAAGAACACCCGCTGGGCGTCCTTCGGGGTGTCGGCCACCACGCGCTTGACGTCGTCGATGAAGCCCATGCGCAGCATCTCGTCGGCCTCGTCGAGCACCAGGGCGGAGAGGCCGTCGAGCTTGAGGCTGCCGCGATCCAGGTGATCGATGACCCGGCCCGGGGTCCCCACCACCACCTGGGCGCCACGGCGCAGCGCGGAGAGCTGCTCGCGGTACTCCTGGCCGCCGCACAGGGTCGCGACTTCCAGGCCCTTGAGATTCTGGCCGTACTTGCTGAAGGAGACGGCCACCTGCTGGGCCAGCTCACGGGTCGGCGCCAGCACCAGCACCTGGGGCTCGCGGCGGGTCAGCTCGAGGCGAGACAGCAGCGGCAGGGCGAAGGCAGCGGTCTTGCCGGTGCCGGTCTGGGCCTGGCCCAGCATGTCACGTCCTTCCAGCAGCGCAGGGATGGTCTGCGCCTGGATCGGTGACGGGGTCTCGTAGCCCTGGGATTCCACGGCAGAGAGCACGGCGGGCAGCAGGGCCAGATCGCCGAAGCTCGGCGAGGCGACAGAAGTCGAGGTCATTAATCACACCTTGGTAGGCCGACGGGGCCGGCAGAAATTCAGTGGCGTCCCTGACGCGTGCAATACGCTCAGGCATCTGGGTTCCGTCCAACGGAGCGTCAGATGAGGAAATCGGAGTCGGGGACGCCGGTCGCACCTGGCATTCGATCCACGCCATCGGGGATGGCCGGTGAACCGCTGTGGCGACCGTTTGCGCCGATCTCGCCCGGGTGGCGTGATCTCGGCGGCGCTCCATCTACACAATTCGAACGCGTGTGGGTCAGTGCTTGTCACTGGGCCCGGCGTTTCGGCGCCCACCTGCCTGGGGCAGCGTGGCGTCGTCATGATGGTGGGGTCAACACATGCGAGGAGCGCGCATGCTACCATCGTCGACTGCTACTGACCAGCCTTTTCGAGGCCCCTACCCCACCGGGAGTGCTGCATGCCGAATCTGTGGGTCGATGCCGATGCCTGCCCCAGGGTGGCGCGCGAGATCATCGTGCGCGCCGCCGAACGTACCGCCACGCCGACCTGGTTCGTGGCCAACCATGCGGTGCCGCTGCCGCCCTCGCGATGGGTCAAGGGCCTGGCAGTGAGCCAGGGCTTCGATGCCGCGGACAACGAGATCGTCGAGCGCCTCCAGTCGGGCGACCTGCTGATCACCTCGGACCTGCCGCTGGCCCTGGAGGCCATCGAGCGCGGCGCCAGGGTGATGACTACCCGCGGCGAGTCGCTGGATGCCAACAATATCCGCGCCCGGGTGCAGATGAGGGATTTCATGGAGACCTTAAGAGCCAGCGGCCAGCATACCGGCGGCCCCAGCGGCTACTCCGATGCCGACCGCCGGGAGTTCGCCAATGCGCTGGATCGGTGGTTGGCAAAGAATTCCCGACATTGAGGCCGCCGCTTCGCGGCGGATCGCGCTGCAAGCAGCGCTCCTAAAGGGTGCGGAGCCTCTGGACAGGTTGTCGTAGGAGCTTTGCTCGCAAAGCGATTGGCGTGCGCTGAGGACCGCCCTTGGACCTTGGCGCTCGGCGCTCGGTGCTCGGCGCTTGCAGCTTACCCCTTTTCCCGGATCCCCTTGCCCGGCAGACGCTCGCGGTCATGCGGCCGGTCCAGCTCGAGCAGCGGGCCGTAGGGCACGATGCCGGTCGGATTGATGGTGGCGTGGCTGGCGTAGTAGTGGCGCTTGATCTGGTCGAAGTCCACAGTCTCGGCAATGGCTGGCCACTGGTAGAGCTCGCGCACGTAGTTGGCGAGGTTCGGGTAGTCCTCAATGCGCCTCAGGTTGCACTTGAAGTGGCCGTGATAGACGGCATCGAAGCGTATCAGGGTAGTGAACAGCCGAATGTCGGCCTCGGTGAACCACTCGCCGGCCAGGTAGCGGTGCTCCGCCAGGCGAGCCTCCATGCGGTCGAGCGCCTCGAAGAGCGCCACCACATGCTTCTCGTAGACCGCCTGCTCGGTGGCGAAGCCGGACTTGTAGACGCCATTGTTGATGTGGTCGTAGACGTCGGCGTTGACGTCATCGATGGTCTCGCGCAAGTCCTCGGGATAGAGGTCCAGGTGGTTGCCGGTCAGCCCGTCGAAGGCACCGTTGAGCATCCTCAGCAGGTCCGCGGACTCGTTGTTGACGATGCGCCCCGAGGACTTGTCCCAGAGCGCCGGCACGGTGACGCGTCCCGTGTAATGGGGATCGGTCAGGGTGTAGAGCTGGTGGTGGAAGTCCACGCCGTTGACCGGGTCTCCGCTCGAGCCCTCGTCCTCGCGATAGGTCCAGCCCTGATCCAGCATCAGCGGGCTGACGTGGGAGACCCCGATGGACGCCTCGAGCCCCTTGAGCCGGCGCATGATCAGCACGCGATGCGCCCAGGGACAGGCCAGCGACACATAGAGGTGGTAGCGGCCCGCCTCGGCGGCCAGGCCCGGCTGGCCGTCGGGCCCCGGGCTGCCATCCGGGGTGATCCAGTCGCGCAGCTTGGCGGATTCACGCACGAATTCGCCGCCGTGCTTGCCGGTGTCATACCACTGGTCATGCCAGGTGCCGTCGATCAGAAGCCCCATGGGTCATCTCCTTGAATGCCGGTGAGCGAGTGCTCGATAACGAGGATGCCCCCAGCATAAGGCGAAACCGTCGACGCTCAAGCGCAGGTTTTGCGCCTCATCATTCGACGGCTTCGAATGGTTGCTCCGGCGCGCAGGCCGCCACCGCCGCCTTCAGGGCCTCGGCCAGGGCGTGGGTCGCCGGTCCTGCCCGGTCCCGGTCGCGGTGGATCAGCTGCACCGGATACTCGCGGCTACCCCCGGCGGCCAGCGGCAACCGCGCGAGGCGCCCCTCGGCCAGCGCCTGGCGCAGGCGGGTCTCGGGAACCCAGGCGAAACCCAGGCCGCGCTCGAGCATGTCGATGGAGGTCTGCAGGTGGCTCACCGTCCAGCGCTGCTCCGCCTTGAGCCAGCCGGCATCCATGGACTGGCGCAGGGCGGAGTCGCGCACCACCAGCTGCCGGTGCTGCTCGAGGTCGCGCAGGTCGAGCGGGCGCCCCAGGCGGTGCAGCGGGTGATCGGGATGGGCCACGGCCACGAAGTGCACCCTGACCAGCGGCTCGCCCAGGAAGCCCTGGGCCGAGATGCCCGAGACCACCAGGTCGGCGCTGCCGTCATAGAGCATCTCGATGCCGCCGTTGAGCACCGTCTCATGGAGCTGCACGCGCACATGGGGGTAGGACGCCGAGAAGACCTCCAGCGCCCGGGCCAGGGCGTCGGGAGGAAAGATCTGGTCGACGGCGAGCACCACCTCCGCCTCGAGCCCTTCGGCCAGGCGATTCGCCACATCCTCCAGCGAGGCGGCATTCTCGAGCAGCTGACGGGCGCGGCGCAGCAGCAGCTCACCGGCCTCGGTAAGACGCACCTGCCGGCCCACCGGCTCCATCACCGCCACCCCGAGCTGTTCCTCGAGCTTGTGCACGGCGTGGTTCAGGGTCGAGGGGCTCTTGTGGATCGCCTCGGCGGCACGGGCAAAGCCGCCATGGTCGACCACGGCCGCCAGCATCTGCCATTGGGCCAGGGTGACACGGGACATTTCGAATTCCTCGAATCAATAGAGCAAAACGTTGCGCTTAATTTTCGAAAAATCCGACCTAAAATGCCAGTCAAACCTTACAAGACCGGAGACACCCCATGGCCCCCACCCCGTCTACCCGACAGGTCGACCGGATAGTGAACAGCCAGCCGAGCCAGGACGGTGACGGCGTCAGGATCCAGCGCATCCACGACTTCGGTGGAGGGCTCGACCCCTTCCTGATGCTCGACGAGCTGGGTTCCGACCGGCCGGATGACTATATCGGCGGCTTCCCGCCCCACCCCCACCGCGGCATCCAGACCCTGACCTACGTGATCCACGGCGGGCTGACCCATGAGGACCACATGGGCCACTCGAGCACCATCCGGGCCGGCGATGCCCAGTGGATGCACACCGGCCGCGGCATCATCCACTCGGAGATGCCGCTGACCGACCAGCAGGGCCTCCACGCCTTCCAGCTGTGGCTGAACCTGGCGGCCCGGGACAAGCTGAGCCCGGCCACCTACCGCGACGTGCGCGGCGCAGAGATGCCGACGCTGAGCGGCCAGGACGCCAGTCTCGTCGCCCTGGGCGGGCGCTGGCAGGACACCGCCGGCGAGAGCGTCACGGGCCCCCTGGAGGCCCTGGCCGGCCAGGGCGCGGTGGCTCATGCCCGGCTGGCGACCGGGGGCGAGCTCAGGCTAGCCGCCGAGGCCAGCACACTGCTGGTATACGTTTTCAAGGGCAGCCTCGAGATCGCCGGCACCCCGGTGGCCCAGGGCCGGCTCGCCCGCCTCGGCAGCGGCGAGCGGCTCGCACTGACCAGCCGAGAAGGCGCCGAAGCCCTGCTGCTGGCCGGGGAACCTCATGGCGAGCCGATTGCCCATTACGGCCCCTTCGTGATGAACGCACACGAAGAGCTTGAGCAGGCGCTCGGGGACTACCGCGACGGCACCCTCACCGGCTGATCGACACCCACTGAATGACATCTCACCCGGGCCGGGGTTGAAATTCCCCGGTCCGGCGTGTCCAATGTCCACTTAACAAACAGCGTTCGCGCCCCTGCTCCGATACCTCCTCGCCACGTGGGGGCGGATGGTAGGCCGCTCCTGTATGCCCGTACAGACTAGGCATCCCATACATCATGGGGTATGGTTCAGATGCCATTTTTTTATTTCCTTTTCATCTGTCACGGCCCGTTACCCATGATGCGAATCCTCCATTCGCTGCCCCGCACCCACAAGCTGCTACTGTTACCTGTTGCCACCATGGTCACCGTGCTGGGCGCACAGAAGATCGTCACCTCCTTCGAAGATGTCCAGCGTGAGAGCCAGACGCTCGACACCGTCCTCGTTCCCCTCGATGCCGATGCCAGCCCCGGCCTGCCTTCGCTGCGCACGGAGCGAACCCCGTTCGCCGACGCCATCGAGATGGCCACCCGAGCCCTCGACGCCACTCGCGGCCATGTCCCGCTCTCCGAGCTCACCGCCTCGGAGATCGTCGATATCGACCTCGTCACCTCGGCCAAGGCCAGTCGTGCCGAACGCGAGATTCCCGAGACCCTTGCCCTGCCCGCCCGGCATGAGGAGACCGCGGGCGGCGATAGCGGGCTGCTGGCGGACGGCGGCGACGGTCTCGATGATGGCGCCCTGCACATGGCGGTGGTCATCGGGACCATCGCTGGCGGCATGCTCGATCATGACGGCGCGCTGGTTGCCGATGCCACCTCCTACGAGGAGGTCTCCGAGGACGAGCTGGCACTCTTCGACGAGGGCCCGATCCAGCTGGAGGAGGAGATCGCCGCCAACGAGCCCTACGTGCCGGAGTGGAACACCTACGAAGTCCAGGCGGGCGACACCTTCGCGATCATGGCGCAGAACCATCTCGGCATGGGCTACAGCGAGGTGATGAACCTGCTGGAGCGCCTGCCCGAGCCGCGGCTCCTGACCCACTGGCGGCAGGGCAACCGCTTCGAGTACCAGCTCGACGAGGAAGGGCGCCTGCTCTCCCTGCGCCTGATGAAGAACGCCCGGGACGGCTTTCTGGTCGAGCGCCAGGATGACGGCTTCGAGGTCGCCACCATCGAACGCGCCGGCGAGGCCACCCAGCGCCTCTTCGCCGGCAGCATCAGCGGCAGCTTCGCACGCTCGGCCAAGGCCACCGGCCTGACCAGCGCCGAGGTCTCGGAACTTTCCCGGGTCCTGGAAAAGAAACTCGACTTCCGCCGCGACACCCGTCGCGGCGATCGCTTTCAGGTGCTCGTGGAGTCCGACATCATCGACGGCGAGAGCCTCGACCCGCGGGTGCTGGCGGTACAGTACCAAGGCGAGCGCATGGACCTCACCCTGGTGCGCAACCCGGAGGACAACCGCTTCTACACCCCGGACGGCAAGAGCCTCGACCCGGCCTTCAACCGCTACCCCTTCGAGGGTCGCTACCGGCTCAGCTCGCACTTCAACCCGCGCCGCAAGCACCCGGTCACCGGCCGCATCAGCCCCCACAAGGGCACCGACTTCGCCATGCCGATCGGCAGCGCCGTCCAGGCCCCCGCCAATGGCCGCGTGGAGAAGGTCGGCAACCATCCGGCGGCCGGCCGCTACGTGGTGATCCGCCACGACAACGGCTACAAGACCCGCTACCTGCACCTCTCCAAGCCGCTGGTCAGCAATGGCCAGCGCGTCGCCATGGGCGAGCGCATTGCGCTGTCCGGCAACACCGGGCGCAGCACCGGCCCTCACTTGCACTACGAGGTCCTGGTCAACAACAGCCAGGTGAATGCCATGAAGGTGGCGCTGCCCGAGAACCAGAGCCTCCAGGGCGAGCGGCTGGTCGCCTTCCAGCGCCAGGCAGAACCCGTGCTGGCCGCCCTGCAGAGCGGCGAGACCGGCACCGTGGTCGCCAGCACCGGCGAGGTGGACGCGACCGACGACGAGGGCTAAGCCCCGCCGCCACCACCTTTCCGCGCCCCGCCCTCGAGCGGGGCGCGGTCGTTCGGGGGGGCGCCTACTGCCGGCGGGACGCCCGGGGTACACTGGCGCCCCCAAGGATCGGAGAGCCTCGGCGTGTCCTCACCCCATGCCCACCCCCGGCCAGCCGCGCCGCCCGAGCGTCGCCTGGCCAGCTTCCTCGGCGTCTTCCGCTACAGCCACCGTGCCCTGGCGCTGGTCTGGCAGACCTCCCGCCCCCTTACCCTGGGGCTGGCGCTCTGCACCCTGGTCGCCGGCGTACTGCCCGCGGTGGCGGCCTGGCTCGGCCAGCTGATCGTCGACTCGGTGGTGGCGGCCATGGCCCACCATGCCGAGACCGGTGAAGTCGACTGGTGGGGGGTGCTGCGCTACGTGCTGGCCGAGGCGGGGGTGATCGCCATCATCGCCATGGCCCAGCGCGGCCTATCGGCCCAGCAGTCGCTGCTGCGCGCCCTGCTCGGCCAGAAGGTCAACGTGATGATCCTCGAGAAGGCCGGCACCCTCTCCCTCGAGCAGTTCGAGGACTCCGAGTTCTATGACAAGCTGACCCGGGCCCGCCGCGAGGCCTCGACGCGCCCCCTGGGCCTGGTCAACAAGACCTTTGGCCTCGCCCAGAACGCCATCTCGCTGGCCAGTTTCGGCGTGCTGCTGGTGCAATTCTCGCCCTGGGCGCTGCTCGTGCTGGTGATCGGCGCCCTGCCGGTGTTCGTCTCGGAGGCCAAGTTCTCCGGCGATGCCTTCCGGCTGTTCCGCTGGCGCTCGCCACAGACCCGCATGCAGATGTACCTGGAGACGGTGCTGGCCCGGGAGGACAGCATCAAGGAGGTCAAGCTGTTCGGCCTGGAGCCGCTGCTGCTGGAGCGCTACCGGAGCATCTTCGAGACCCTCTACGACGAGGATCGTCGCCTGACGCTGCGCCGAGAGACCTGGGGCTTCCTGCTCGGGCTGCTGGGCACCCTGGCCTTCTACGCCGCCTACGCCTGGGTGGTGGCGGAGACCGTCACCGGGCGACTGACCCTGGGCGAGATGACCATGTACCTGATGGTCTTCAAGCAGGGCCAGGCGGCGCTCTCGGCGAGCCTCACGGCGATCGGCGGCATGTACGAGGACAACCTCTACCTCTCGAACCTCTACGAGTACCTGGAACAGCCGGTACCCGCCGAGCGCGGAACCCTGACCGCGGGAGCGCGCCCCGGCGAAGGCATCCGCTTCAAGGACGTGGGCTTCACCTATCCCGGGGCCGAGTCGCCGGCCCTCTCGCGCATCTCGCTGCACCTGCGCCCGGGCGGGAGCCTCGCCCTGGTGGGGGCCAACGGCTCGGGCAAGACCACCCTGATCAAGCTGTTGACCCGCCTCTACGAGCCCACCGAAGGGCGCATCCTGCTCGATGGCAGTGACCTGCGCGACTGGGAGGTCCAAGCGCTGCGCCGGCGCATCGGGGTGATCTTCCAGGACTTCGTGCGCTACCAGATGAAGGTGGGCGAGAACCTCGGGGCCGGGGACGTCGCCGCCTTCACCGACGAGGCCCGCTGGCAGGCGGCCGCCCGCCGCGGCCTGGCCGACGAGTTCATCGCCGGGATGCCCGGCGGCTACCACACCCAGTTGGGGCGCTGGTTCAAGGGCGGCCAGGAGCTCTCGGGGGGCCAGTGGCAGAAGATCGCCCTCTCCCGGGCCTACATGCGCGAGGGCGCCGACATCCTGGTGCTCGACGAGCCGACGGCGGCCATGGACGCCGCGGCCGAGGCGGCCGTCTATGCCGACTTCCGCGAGCACAGCCGCGATCGCATGACCATCCTGATCTCGCACCGCTTCTCGACGGTGCGCGCCGCCGACTGGATCCTGGTGATCGACGGCGGCGAGATCCTCGAGCAGGGCGACCATGAACACCTGATGGCCGCCAACGGCCGCTATGCCCGGCTGTTCCGGCTCCAGGCCCGGGGCTACCGCTGAGCCGGTCATGGGGCCAACCGCTCCCGGCGGAGGGCTCGCTACCCGCTCAGGGGGCGATCCAGGGCCAGCAGCAGGGCGGCGTCGCGCCGATAGACGTCCGGCCGGAAGACCAGTTCGCCATCCTCGCCGGGGTGCACCGTCCAGTAGTGCAGGATTACCGGTACGGGACGCTCGAGATGAATGTTGCGGGTCGCGCCCTCGGCGACCAGCGAGGCCACATGGGCGGGGGTGCCGGTATCGTCGAAGAGGTGCTGGGCCAGTTCGAGCACCCCCTGCACGCGGATGCAGCCGGAGCTGAAGGCCCGCTGCTCGCTGGCGAAGAGGCCCTGGGCGGGGGTGTCGTGAAGGTAGACGAGATGCTCGTTGGGAAAGCGCAGCACGACGCGGCCCAGGGCATTCTGCGGGCCGGGCCGCTGGCGAAGCATGATATTGCCCGGCCGGGACCAGTCGACCTCACGGGGGTCGAGACGCTGACCGGAGGGTCCCAGCACCATGAGCTCCTCCCGCCACAGGTAGCCGAGGTCGCGGCGCACCTTGGGCAGCACGTCCTCGCGCAGGATGGTCGGCGGCACCGTCCAGGTAGGGTTGAGGGTCAGGTGGGTGATCGCCGAGCGCAGCGAGGGGGTGCGGCGATAGGGGCGTCCCACCACGATGCGCGAGCGCCACACCCGACCATCGGGACGGAAGTAGCTGATCCGGTAGCCGGCGATGTCGACCAGGACGAAGGAGTCCGGCAGGCCGTGGAGCAGCCAGCGGGCACGCTCCAGATTGACGCGGATCTGGTCGATGCGCTCGACCACCGGCACGTTCAGGGCCTCCCGGGTCCGGGGGCCGACGATGCCGTCCACCTCGAGCAGGTGGCGGCGCTGGAAACGCTTCACGGCTTCCACCAGGGCATCATCGTAGCGGCGCGGCTCCGCGTCGCCCGACTCGACCCCGGCAAAGAGGTCGGCCACCATCACCTCCAGCTCGCCGATGATCGCCAGGCGCTCGCGCAGCAGAGGCACATCCTCGTGGAGTTCCCCCGGGCGCAGCGACTGCTGTCGTTGCGGCAGCCTTGGCCAGCCGCCCTGCCGCTCGATATGGCGGTAGCGGGCCAGTCCCGCGCGCAGGCGCTCGTAGGGGGCCGCCGAGGGACGTGCCAGGGCAAAGGCCTGCTCGAAGCGCTGTACATCCACCGCCCGCGACACCGCGGCCAGGTCCAGGGGCGGCGCGTCGATGGGCACCTCCCAGTCCGGGTCGATGCGCTGCGGATCCACCTTGCCGCGCTGGAGGTGGCGCAGGGCCGTCAGCAGGACGCGGCTGGCCTGCAGGTCGAAGCGCGCCCTGGAGGCCGGCGTCTGCCCCTCGGCCTGCACCTGGCGGTGTCCCGCCACCAGCGCATCCGGTCGGTAGTCCTGCGGGGTCAGGCCATCGGCCTCCAGGCTGCGCAGGGCCGCGGCAAAGCCGGTGACGGTCTCGGCCTCCTGCCAGGCGGGCCGCCCCTCTCGCGCGGCGTAGAAGTCCTGCAAGCCACCCCCCTCCTCGGCCAGTTGCTCGGCGAGGGCATCGGCCACGGTGGCCTCCCCCTCCTCGGCAAGGGCCCAGCCACTCATCGAGAACAGCATCCCCACCACGAGAATCAGTGGCGTCAATCCTTTGGCTGATGGCATGGGGCCTGGCTCCTGCGTTGAGAATGGGGTCTGGTCATCATGTTTTCCTTGGTCATAATAGTGCCCGACATGGGGCCGCAGGGAAGCCGACCCCTCTCGCGCCTGAACGCCTGCCATCGGGAATGGCCGACGACCGGGCCCAGCATGCCACACGACAGGTTTCCCGAATGCCGATCTCCTTCCCGAATCGATGGCTTCCCGGCACCGCCCTTTGTGGCGCGCTGCTGCTGGGCACGCCGCCCGCACTGGCCGGCGACGACTTCCTGGCCCAGGCCTACACGCCCGACACGCTGCACCAGCGACTCCTGGACCAGACCCTCACCCGGCTGGCACCCGACGCCGACCCCCGGGTCCTGCGCCTGGCGGCCCGCGCGCTCTCCTGCGCCGACCCCGACGCCGAACGCCTGGCGGTGATCGACTTCTCGCTGCCCTCCACCGAGCCGCGCCTATGGGTCTTCGACCTGCAGCGCCGCCAGTTGCTGTTCGAGGAACTGGTTTCCCACGGCCAGGGCTCCGGCAATGCCATGGCCGAGACCTTCTCCAACGTCCCGGAAAGCCACCAGTCCAGCATCGGCCTGTTCCGCACCATGAACAGCTACCAGGGCCGCAACGGCTACTCGCTCCGCCTGGAGGGCCTCGAGCCCGGCGTCAACCACCTGGCCTACGAGCGCGCCATCGTCATCCATGGTGCCGACTATGTCAGCGAGGCCTTCATCGAGCAGACTGGCCGCCTCGGCCGCAGCCATGGCTGCCCGGCGGTTCGCCAGGAGGTCGCCGCGCCGCTGATCGACAGCATCAAGGAGGACCAGTACCTCTTCACCTACTACCCCGATCCGGAATGGCTGGCGAGCTCGGACTTCTTCCACTGTGATCGTGACGAGGCGCAACTGGCCCTGAACTGACCCGCGTCCTGCCATGGTGCCACCGCCGGCGGCACCATGGCAGGGCACACCGACCTCTCCTGCCCTCTCGCGGCAGCGACCACTGCACCTCACATCGTTCCTGCTCGTAAACTCCTGATTTTAATTTATCTGCCATGCTCAGGATGGTCTGTTTGGCATGGCGCCCTCCAACGAGGCCCAGGGAATGGCAAACGGCGCGCGACATCCTCGATAGCGACGGCAATGCCGGGGGAGCCAGTGTTGCGTTGAGCGCCAGAATTGCAGCCATGTCGAGGAGTGGGCCATGCTGGAAATTCACGGGTCACCGGCACAGGAGAGGACGATGCAGCATCGCGTATTACTGATTACCGGGGCGTCGAGCGGGATCGGCGCCGCCACGGCCAGGGCCGCCTCGCGGGAGGGCTACAAGCTGGTGCTGGCCGCCCGCTCCCGGGAGAAGCTCACGGCACTGGCCGAGGAGCTGGGCCCGGAGAACGTGCTCGCCATCGGCTGTGACGTCACCTCCATGGATGACCAGCAGGCCATGGTCGAGCAGGCCATGGAACGCTTCGGTCGTCTCGATGCCGTGTTCGCCAACGCGGGACGCGGCGGCTCGCCGGGAGGCTTCAG
Organism: Halomonas sp. CKK8; assembly: GCF_029625235.1. NCBI lineage: Bacteria > Pseudomonadati > Pseudomonadota > Gammaproteobacteria > Oceanospirillales > Halomonadaceae > Halomonas > Halomonas sp. CKK8. The sequence goes on from NZ_CP121193.1 coordinate 2,880,515, forward strand.
TGGCGCCGACCACGAGGCCTGGCGCGAGATGATCCTGACCAACATCTACGGCGTCGGGCTGACCCTGCAGGCCACCCTGCCGGCACTGCGTCGCAGCCGTGGTCACGTGCTGCTGACCGGGTCGGCCGCCGGCCGTGCCACCATCCCCGGCTCCATGTACGGCGCCACCAAGTGGGCAGTGAGCGGGATCGGCTACAACCTGCGCGAGGAGCTACGCGGCAGCGGCATCCGCGTGACCCTGATCGAGCCGGGGATGGTCAATACCCCCTTCTTCGACGAGCCCCCGGAGCACGCCCTGGAAGACCGTGACATCGCCAATGCGGTGACCTATGCCCTGGGGCAGCCGGAGCACGTGGATGTCAACGAGATCCTGATTCGTCCCACGCCGCCGCTGGAATGATCCGCAGCAAAGCACACGAATAACGCCTACCCCCAACCAGAGGCCTACCCCATGACACTCTCGATCGGTGACAGGATTCCGGACATCACCCTCAAGACCAATGGCCCCGATGGGCCACAGGACCTCTCAACCGGCGAGTTCTTCGCCGACCGGCGCGTGGTGCTCTTCGCCGTGCCCGGCGCCTTCACCCCCGGCTGCTCCAACACCCACATGCCCGGCTTCGTGGTGCGCGCCGATGACATCCTCGCCAGGGGCGCCGATGCCCTCGCCTGCCTCTCGGTGAACGACGCCTTCGTGATGGGCGCCTGGCAGAAGGACCAGAATGCCGAGGCGATCACCATGCTCGCCGACGGCAACGCCGAATTCACCCGTGCCATCGGCATGGACAAGGATGCCACGGCCGGCGGCATGGGCATCCGCAGCCACCGCTATGCCTTGATCGCCTATGACGGCGTGGTGGAGTATCTCGGCGTCGATACCGAGAAGGGCGTGGTGGACAAGAGCAGTGCCGAGACGATCCTCGACAGGCTTGGCTAGATTCCTCCTGCCACCTGTCTCATGGCCTGGCTGCTCCCCGCCCGTTACGGCAGCCAGGTCCTGACGTTCGAGTACCATTTTCCTGATAGCCTGTCAGCCCCTCCTTCCCCCCGAGCCACAAAAAAAAGAATGCAGCCCTCTGTTTAATCGAAATTTTTTCGGAAAAGCTGAGAAGGCTCATACTCTCCATGGGGCATCCACCGGTTCTGTAACATCACTTTACAATCGCTCAGGGCCGACCAACACTTACCGGGTCGCTCCCAGCACCATATTGCCGCCGTGCTCAGGGGGTAGGACCAGTTCATCTTCCGGCCAGTAGGCCAGTAGGCCAGTAGGCCAGTAGGCCAGTAGGCCAGGAAAATGACTAGTGCCTGTGAGAAACACCAATAATCATACTCGCGGGCCAAGCCCCGTGGGCAGGACTCGCCTTTCGCAGGGCCTGATCACCATCAGCAATGGTTGCCCGCAACCATGAGGGAACGAGATGATGGAGCCATCCAGGCAACTCATGACAGTAGGGAACATTACCGCTCTTCAGGACACGCTTAAGCAGCTATCAGGATATGGCTGGTCGATCCACCATGCCGATAATACGCAGGAAGCGATGGAGTTATTGAACAGGAAAGCCTGCAGGGTCGGGTTGGCCGCCATCGACGCTTCAACATCCTCGCTTCCCCTGGAGGCCGATACCAGGCCCGGCTTGTCGCAGGTCCAGTGGGTGGCGATCATCGAGCGGGATCTGTTGCAGCACGACAAGGCTCGCGACCTGATCTACGGCGCCTGCTATGCCTACCAGGCCCACCCCCTCGATGCGAGACGACTCGATATCCTGCTGGAGAGTGCACTGGGCATTGAGAGCCTCCATGAAGCTCCCGCCATCCCGACGCTTTCCTGTCCGGACGACGACTACCACATGGTCGGCGAGAGCCCGGTGATGCAACAGCTCTACCGAACCATCCACAAGGTGGCCGCTGCCGAGGCGCCCGTACTGATCACCGGGGAGTCCGGTACGGGGAAGGAGCTCACGGCCCGTGCCATCCACGCCCATTCATCGCGATGCCATGGCCCCTTCAACGTCGTCAATTGTGGGGCTCTACCTTCCGGCCTCATCCAGTCCGAACTCTTCGGCCATGAGAAGGGAGCCTTCACCGGCGCAAGCCAACGCAAGATAGGCATCATCGAGAGCTCACAGGAAGGCACGCTCTTTCTCGACGAGATCGGCGACCTGCCTCTGGACATGCAAGTGAACCTGCTTCGCTTCCTGGAAAACCTCAAGGTATTCCGCGTCGGTGGACTCCAGGAGATTCCCGTCGATGTCAGAGTCCTGGCCGCCACCCATGTCGACCTCGAGAGGGCAGTGGAAAGGGGAGAGTTCCGCGAGGATCTTTATCACCGGCTCAATGTGCTTCAAGTCAGGACACCGGCGCTGAGGGAGCATCCAGAAGACATCGAGCCACTTGCCCGCTTCTTCTTCCAGAAGTTCTCTGCGGAAAAGCCATCTCGGGTCCGTGGGTTCAGCCGCGACTGTGCGGTGGTGATGCGGCAGCACCCCTGGACGGGGAACATACGCGAACTGGTCAACCGGGTCCGGCGCTCCATGGTCATGTGCGAAAATCGGCTGATCATACCCTCCGACATGGGGCTGGAACGACGCCAATGCCTTTCCCGGGATGCCGATACCCTGCAGCAGGTCCGCGACATGGCAGAGTCCGACGCCATCCGGGCCGCCCTGGCACGCAACAAGCACAAAGTGCTGCATGCAGCGCGGGAACTGGGCGTTTCACGGGTCACCCTGTACCGACTCCTCGAGAAGCACGGCATCGACAAGAACGGAGGTACGGTTGATGGAAAAGCGGTTGATCCATCGACATCCAGATTCGTTCAACTAACCTCAACATGATGGATGGGGCGCGCAGCGGCCTACTGATAAGCCCCATTCATATCAGGAGGTTGAACAGGTACATGCCTCTCCGGGGCGGACGAGGCACTACTCCAGCAAGAAGAACAGGAAGGGAACCATGAGCTCAAGAGCCAAGAAGATCCTCTACACGACCGGCATGCTATCGGTGATCGGCTGCACGCCCGTTCTGGCCCAGCAGACGGCACAGGATACGCAGATCCAACCGGTTGGCCAGGAGCCCGAGGAGCAGGAAGCCCGACCAGAGATACAGTCCATCGCCGAATATGGCGGCGTCCTGACACCCAAGGGCAGGCTGGTACTGGAGCCGGAATTCCAGTACTCCCACGAGAGCATCAACCGCATGACGTTCGAGGGTGTGGAGGTATTGAGCACACTGCTGATCGGGGTGTTCACTGCACAGGATGTCGACCGGGACAACTATACGGCCTCGCTGACCGGCCGGCTGGGCTTTACCGATCGCCTGGAACTCGAGATGAAGGTGCCCTATGTCTATCGGGACGAGTCGAACCGGGTCACAGTCTCCGAAGTCGACCCCGACTTCACCCTGGATCGCGAGTTATCCAACGATGCGCTAGGCGATGTCGAACTGGCCGCTCACTACCAGTTTAACCGTGGCCTTGATGGCATGCCCTACTTCATCGGCAACCTTCGCTACAAGAGCACCACCGGGGAAGGGCCCTTCGATATCCGCCGCAACAGCGCCGGTACGCCACTGGAACTCTCCACCGGCACCGGCTTCCACTCCATCGAGCCCAGCATCACCATGCTGCTTCCCTCCGCGCCGGCCGTCTACTTTGCCAACCTGGGCTATGTCTTCCACTTGGAGGATGATGTCAACCAGCAAGTGACCCAAGATGATGAAGACCTGTTCATCGGAGATGTGGATCCTGGGGATGCCGTGCGACTGAGCTTCGGCATGGCCTATTCCATCAACCCGAGAACCTCCTTCACGCTGGGGTACAAGAACGACTTCATTGGAAAGACCGATACCGAATATGTCAACAACAGTGACGGCACTATCACTCGCGTCAGTTCCAATACCCTGAACGTCGGCTCCCTGCTGCTGGGCTGGTCCTACCAGCTGAATCAGGATGTCTCAGTCAACCTGGGGCTGGAACTCGGCATTACCGATGACGCCCCGGACACGACCCTGACCCTTCGCATGCCCATCGGCATGGATGTCTTCTAACCAAGCCTTATTCTAAACCAAGCCCATAAACTACGACGGCTGCCAAATCGGCAGCCGTCTTACTTAGTTTCCATAAAAATTTCAAACAGCCTGAGTTATATCAGCGCAGGATACCCGAGAAGGAATCAACAATGGCTGCCCGCTGCTTGGCTGCCCTCAGTGCCCCGACATTGTTGAGCCGAACGTCGATATCGATCCGCTGCTGGATATCCCGCCCGGAGGCGTTGCTCACCACACCACTGACGATCGCGTTTCGCGTGATATTGTGCAGGGCTGCCGTGAACCCCTTGGTATCGCTCAGTGTCACGCCGGAAAAGTCAGCCAGGCCCGAGAGATCGACACTGCCAGGAGTCATGTCGGTGACCGATAACCCAGTACCTGCCCCAACCTGAGTGGCCGCGCCCGCTGGGTTCTGGAATGTCTGGGAAACGATATCCGTTCCCGCCTTCGTGAAGTTCACCACCGACACCAGTTCGATACTGTTGTCGATCATCGTCTGCAGCCTGGCGCCGAAATCCACATCGAGCCCACCGATATTGAAGCCCGCCCGCATCTGATCGAGTTCCGCCTCGGCGATAACGGTTCCTCGATGGAAGTCATCCCTAGTCGAAGACGGTAACGACACCGACGGATAGAGCCTCGCTGGTTCCTGAGCGCTCACGTACTGTCCCCATTGGCCATTGAGCGGTGGGTCGTATTCTGCCACGGAGGCCGCCTGAGTTCCGGCAGTTACCAGCACCAGCATAGCGCCGACCCAGCGCACGCTGCCTTGCCTACGCATCATCCTGGCTCGAGATGGCATCTTCATATCTCCTCATCACCGGCCCATCTCATTCCTGGCGGGCAGGGTCAGCAGGCTGGCACCGATACTGGAGCGGTTCACGCCTCTCGCCAGCGGTGAATCGGGGCGTACGGCCCAATCCTGCTCGTGGTTGAAGTGGTTACGGGCAATCTCGATCTCCTCACGTGCCCCCAGAACCGTGCCGTTCCACAGGGACTCGAAATGCTCCCTCGGCACCACCTGGGTGCCTGCCGCGGGGTCGCCCACCAGAATATTGTCGTCATCGATGCCCTTGACGACGACGAAATGCTTGTATCCCCCGGTGTCCACCATGGTGATGGCTGGCACCCCGATTCGGATAAAGTCATCCAGGCTGATCCTGAACCCATCGGCATTGAGCCCCTGGGCATCCAGGTAACGCTTCATGTCCAGCATGGAGAAACCATGGCGCTGAATCTGTTCGGCATCCCCGGCACGGATCATGCTCTCGAAGACCTCTGCCTCGGTGGTCTCACGCTGATAGTGGAAGGTCAGCAGGGTTGCGACGGACGCGGAGCCACAGCTGAAGTCATACTGCTGCCGGATCACCCTGTCCCAGCCCTTCTCCTGCAGGCTCTTGGCCTCGACCTGAAAGCTGCCGAAACGATTGGCAATGGCCACCTGACCAGCATGGGCGACCCCGATGCTACCCATGAGAACGAGTGACGCCATGCCGCAGCAGAGTTGCCTGGTCAGTTTCATGGCAAGTCTTCCCCTGGCTGGAAAATTGCGGATCCGAACCTTTCAAGGCTCAATTGGCGATGAACACGCTGATACCTACGGCATTGTTGATGGAATTCCCGTTGCCTGTCACCGCGCTGAAGATTCCCGTACCGCTATAGCTTCCCAGCGCGTCGGGGGCGAAGCTGATGTTGCCCGAGACCATATCCCCACCGATATCGAAGGAGGTATCCGTTACCGAGGCTTTCATGTTCTGAACGCTTTTTACCGACGTAAGGTTGACGATCGCTTCCCCTTCCCTGGCTCGCGCCTTGCCCATCTCCTCCGGGTCCATCCTTTCCATCGCGGCAAAGCCTTCCGCTTGGTGCAAGTTGCGCTCCTCTGCTTGGCTCTGTGACGTCCCGAGGGTCAGCAGCACCATGGAGAACGTGATCGCGATCAACGACTGAAGAGGGCGAGACTGAGTGGAACAAACTGGTCTGACTGATGACACCTTCATGGCCTTGACTCCCGGTCTCTTGTCCATAGGGACAGTTCACCAAGGGAGCCGGTGGAGTTGCCCCCACCAGCTCCCGGCTCACGCGAGCGCGTCATGCGCTCTAGATCATCAGTTGCCGATGCTCACGTTGCTGTGGGCCGCGACGTTGGTGCCAGCCACCTGGGAGTTGTAGAGGCCGGTGGACACGTTCATGTTGTTGATGCCACCGAACACCCCGGCGCCAACGGAGACGTTGGCCGCACCGGTAGCCAGGCTGGCTGCCCCACCGTTGCCGCCGTTGCCGCCTGCTCCGCCGTTGCCGGCATAGGCATAGGCATCACCGGTGGTGGCAGTGCCACCGCCGCCGCCGCCGCCATTGCCGTTGCCGCCGTTGCCGGCCATGGCGCCAGCATCGCCACCGGAACCCCCGGCTCCGGCTGTGGCCGAACCAGTACCAGTACCATCACCAGTACCAGTGCCGGTTCCAGCACCTCCGTCACCGGCGCTTGCAGTGGCGGTGGCGGCAGAGTCGGCCGCAGCGTCCTGCGTGGAATCGAAGCTCCCCGTGGAGTCATCATCGGAGAAGTCATCATCGATGGCTCCGATACCCGCCATGTTACCGGCGCCAGCCCCTGACGAAGAACCAGCACCTGCGCTAGAGCTTCCGCCTTGGCCGGCACCAGTCCCCATGCCAGCTCCAAGACCGATACCGCCGGCATCGCCGCCCGAGGCATCAGTTCCGGTGGAAGCGGTAGCACCACCGCCGGTGCCACCGTTCCCGTTGCCGCCGGCGCCACCAACACCGATTCCCACATTGGCGGAAAGTGCACCGCCTCCTTGTCCACCGTTAGCACCAGCAGCACCGCCACCACCACTGATATTGATGGAAGAACCAGTGATGTTGGAGTTCATTTCCTGCAGAGAGATGACGCTGGTAGAGGTGTTATAGGACTCGCTCATGGCCCAGGCATCGCCGCCACGGCCAACCGAGCCGCCGTTGCCACCGGTGCCGGTCCCGGCACCATAGCCGCCGGTGCCACCATTGGCCCCGATGGATTCGTCATCGTTGGAGTCGTCGTTGTTAGTGCCTCCATTGGCATTTCCACCAAAGCCCCAGCCGGTACCAGCACCACCATTGGCATTACCGCTGTTGCCGCCGACCGCCGTGGCGTTGGAATCCACTTGCTGGTCGACTTCATCGGCGAAGCCTGCGCTCGGGTTGGCATGCGCCGTGGAGATGGCCATTACCATGGCCAGCAGAGGGGTACCCGCTACTACAAGATACTTTTTCATGATCATGTCTCCATTTGTTGTGTCTGCTGCAGCCTGCGAACTCGCGCCATCGTCCTAAGCGTTCATTCTGGACCCTTGAATGACGCATCCTGCTCGCAGTCACCAACCAATGAGCATGATCCATGCCAGTTGAGAAACCACTGGATGTAATCGACTGTAAAAGCGGGAAATTTATAAAAGCCGGATACTTACCATAGGGTAGAGACATCGTCATGTCGTTTTGTAACTGAACGGTTAGTGCCTCATTTATGAAACATTAAACTGGCAAGAAAGCCTGGCATGCCGGAAATTCAATTCAGAAACAGAGCATTACCGATAGCACGTGAAGTGAATCGGCAGCGTTACAGTCAGGCATCGATAACAGCACCAGACCGACTGGCAGCCGGCTGGCCGCTCCCCATTGCTGCCGTTATGCTGGAGTTGGTGCACTGCAGCAGCCAACCGTGCCGAGGAGCAAAGATGAGCGTGAGACGACGGATCGACCTGGCCCTGCAGGGCGGGGGGGCACACGGCGCCTTCACCTGGGGGGTGATGGACCGCCTGCTCGAGGACGAGCGCATCGAGATCGAGGGCATCAGCGGGACCAGTGCCGGCGCCATGAACGGCGTGGTGATGGCTGATGCCCTGACCCGCGGCGACGAATCCACCGCTCGCGTGGCCCTGCTTGACTTCTGGCGGGCGGTCAGCCGGGCGGGCATGACGAGCCCCGTGCGCCGCACCCCGCTGGACGTGCTTACCGGGAACTGGAGCCTCGACTACTCCCCGGGCTACATCGCGCTGGACCTGATGAGTCGGCTGGTCTCGCCGTATCACTTCAATCCCTTCAACTTCAATCCGTTGCGCGATATCGTCGACGAACGGGTCGACTTCGAGCGGGTCCGAGCCTGCGAGGACCTAAAGCTCTTCGTCACCGCCACCAACGTGCGCAGCGGCAAGCAGCGGATCTTCTCCCGCGAGGAGATGAGCCTCGATGCGGTCATGGCCTCGGCCTGCCTGCCCACGGTCTTCCAGGCGGTGGAGATCGACGGCGAGGCCTACTGGGATGGCGGTTACATGGGCAATCCCTCGCTCTCGCCGTTGCTGCACGACTGCACGGCGGGGGACATCCTGGTGGTACAGATCACTCCCATGCATCGCCAGGAGCTACCGACCAGCGCCGCGGACATCCTGAACCGCCTCAACGAGATCACCTTCAATGCCGCCCTGATCAAGGAGGTGCGCACGATCGTGATGCTACAGAAGCTTCTCGGCGAGCATGACATCGACATCGGCTGCTACGGGCAAGCCCGGCTCCACCACCTCAGCGGCGACGAGCCCCTGTCGCACCTCTCCGTCTCCAGCAAGCTCAACGCCGAGTGGGCCTTCCTCTGCCACCTGCATGAGCTGGGGCGCGAGACCACCGAGGCCTGGCTCGCGGAGCACTTCGACGATCTTGGCCAGCGCTCCACCCTGGACGTGGAACGCATCTTCCAGGAGGTCGAGGCGACTCGCTGAGTCAGCGTTGAGGGTCCACCGCAACATTGCGTTGCCGCATGCCCGGGCACCGTCCATGCTCGGAACAGGAGGGCACCTTGCCGTCCCGAAGGTATCCAACCAGGCAGGGCCACAGCAGAGGAGGTGAACGTCGCATCGAGCGGGACGACACCGCGGGGCTCCTGTCACGTCGCTGACATCGAGCGCCGGCAGTGTCGACACTATGACGACAAGGAGAACTGCGCCGATGGTACGCATCGACAAGAAGGCCACCCGGCTCTACGTGCTGGACACCAATGTCCTGATCCACGACCCCGCCGCCCTCTACCAGTTCGACGAGCACGAGGTGGTCATTCCCATGACCGTGCTCGAGGAGCTCGACAAGCACAAGAACGGCATTCGCGAGATCGCCCGCACCGCCCGCCAGGTCAGCCGCACCCTGTCCGAACTCACCGCCAACGTCGATATCGACCAGATCCGCGACGGCATTCCCATCCCCCGCCTCACCGGCCCCGAGGGTCGACTGCGCCTGCTCTGCTACACCGACCTGAAAGCGCTGGATCCGCTAGAGGAGAGCCCCGACAACCGTCTCCTGGCCGAGACCTGTCGACTGCGCGACGAGCGACCGGACGCCTCGGTGATCCTGGTAACCAAGGACATCAACCTGCGGGTCAAGGCGGCCGCGCTGGGCGTCCCGGTGGAGGACTACCTCACCGATCGCGCCTTCGACGACAGCGACGCCATGATCGACGGCGCCCGCATCTACCCCGATGCCGGCCACGACGGCAGCGGGCTCTGGGACAGCCTGGCGGTGGACGTCAAGGTCGAGCGCCAGGACCACAGGGTCGTCTACCGCCTGGCCGGCGACATCCCCCGCGAATGGCACCTCGGCATGCTGGTCTCCGACAGCGACAACGGTGCCAGCTTCGAGGCCATCGTACGCGAGGCGGGGCCGAAACACGCCCACCTAGAGCTGCTCACCAACTACCGTCACGGCACCAGCGTCTGGGGGGTCCACGCCCACGACAGCCGGCAGAACTTCACCCTTAACCTGCTGATGGACGACGACATCGACCTGGTGACCATCGCCGGCAGCGCAGGCACCGGCAAGACCTTCATGACCCTGGCCGCGGCCTTCCAGCAGACCCTGGACACCAAGCGCTTCGAGCGCATCGTCTTCACCCGGGCGCCGATCACCATGAGCGAGGATATCGGCTTCCTGCCGGGCACCGAGGAGGAGAAGATGTCGCCCTGGATGGGGGCCTTTCATGACAACATGGACAACCTGCTGCGGGACGAGCACGACGGCAGCAGCACCTGGAACCAGGACGCCACCCGCCAGCTGCTCGGCTCGCGGGTGCAGATCCGCGCGCCCGGCTTCATGCGCGGGCGCACGCTGAACGACACCTTCCTGATCATCGACGAGGCGCAGAACTTCACGCCCAAGCAGCTCAAGTCCCTGATCACCCGGGCCGGCCGCAACACCAAGATCGTCTGCCTGGGCAACGTCGGCCAGATCGACACACCGTATCTGACCGCCAACACCTGCGGCATGGCGGCGGTGGTCCAGCACTTCCGCGACTGGCCCCATGCCGGGCATGTGACCCTCAAGAGCGTGGAGCGCTCGCGACTCGCCCTGGCCGGCGAAGAACTGCTCTAGCAGACGTCAAAGGGCCGGTGCCTCACGCCCCGGCCCTTCGCTCCTTCCCGGCTTGCCTTGTGGCGTCAGGAGCCGCGGTTGACGGCCTTCTCGATCAGCGCCTCGCTCTCGCTGCCGGGGCCCTTCTTGAGCACGGTCTGGGCCTCGTGCCAGAGGCAGATGAAGCGGTGGCAGGAGGCGCAGTGCACCTGGTCATCGGGGTTCTTCACCTGGGAGACCCGCATCAGGTGGCTGCCGCAGCTCGGACAGGCGACCGGCAGGCGAAAGTCTTCCGACAGGGACATGGCAATGCTCCTCGTGTTGCATGGTGGATGGTGGATGGTGGATGGTGGATGGTGTCCATCCTGCCGTTATCGAGCGCGATTCGCCAGCCGCCCGCCCCTCATCGCGGGGCATCCTCGCGGCTCCGGGGGTAGCCCGGCGATTCGGCCAGTCGGTTGCGTCCCTCGTGCTTGGCCCGGTAGAGCGCCTGGTCGGCCTGGGAGAGTGCCAGGTCCACGCTGCCCTCCGGTGGCAGCACCGCCAGCCCCAGGCTCACCGTGATCCGCAGCGTGGTGTCCGCCACCTCGAGCTCGATCGCCTCCACCGCGGCGCGCAGGCGGTCGAGCACTCCCCAGGCCTCCTCGGGCGAGCTGTCCACCAGCATGACGGCAAACTCCTCGCCGCCGATGCGGGCGAAAAGGTCATAGGGACGCAGACTGTCACGACAGGTCATGGCGAAGGTCTGCAGGGCCAGGTCACCGACGGCATGGCCATGGGTGTCGTTGAGGCGCTTGAAGTGGTCGATATCGAGCATCGCCATGGGCACCGAGCGGCCCTGGCGAGCGGCATGGGCGCGCACGGCCTCGCCGAAGTCGAAGAAGGCCCGGCGATTGAGCGCCCCGGTGAGCATGTCGGTGCTGACCAGCCGCTGGGTGCGCTGCTCCTCCTGCTTGCGCGGGGTGATGTCGATCAGCAGGCCGTCCCACAGGGTGGTGCCGTCACGCCGGCGCGAGGGGCTGGCCCGGCCCTCGATCCAGCGGACGCCGTCGGCCGTCTCGAGGCGAAACTCCAGCCACCAGGCCTCCTGGCTCACCGCCGACTGGGCCAGGGAGGTGGTCAGGGCTTCCCGGTCCTCGGGCTGGATCCGCTCCAGCAGCGTGTCGGCGCGCTCCATCACCGCGCTTGGTGGCAGGCCCGCCAGCGCGCGGAGCCCGTCGCCGATATAGAGGAAGTCGAGCCCACCCCGGGCTTCCTGGCGGAGCTGGAAGACCACTCCCGGGAGCCGCGACAGTGTCCCCTGGAGACGCTCCAGCAGGGCATGGTCATGAAGGGCCTTCTGACGCAGTTCCGTGATGTCGTGGAGGGTCACCAGCAGCCGAAGAGGCTCGCCCCGCCCCCCCTCAAGGGGCTGGAAGACACCATCCTGGTGGATCAGCCGGCCGTCGGCCCGGCGACACATCAGCACGCCCCGCCAGGAACGGCGGCGCGCGACACAGTGGGCTAGCGCATGGCTGATGTCGCCGTGCAGCGGGTCCACGTCCAGGCAGGTGATGCGGCGACCGACCAGGGCATCGGCCGGATGGCCGCTATGCTCCTCGAAGCCCGGATTGACGCGCAGGATGACCCCGTGGGCATCGGTGAGCACGACGAGGCCCGGGAAGCAGCCCAGCAGCACATCGGCCAGCGGCGTCTGCTCCCCCCAGTGCGATCTCCATGTTCGCCACTTGTCCCTGATTATTGCCATGCCCCGCACCCTGGGGATCCCCGCATCGGTTTCGGAAGGGGGGCCTCCTGCCCCATCCCCCTACCCTACCCCAGGATGGCAAATGGCACATGGAAAAATGACGATGTCGGGATCCGTCTAGAGTTTCAATCGATCCGCCACGTAATCGGCGTCCTTGTCGCCACGGCCCGAGAGGTTGACCAGGATATGCTGGTCGGCCGGGAGGGTCGGTGCCACGCGCATGGCCCAGGCCACGGCGTGGGCACTCTCCAGGGCCGGGATGATGCCCTCGACCCGCGACAGCGTCAGGAAAGCCTCCAGGCACGCGTCGTCGCCGGCGCTCTGGTAGTCCACCCGGCCCAGCTCCTTGAGGTAGCTGTGCTGGGGCCCCACCCCCGGGTAGTCGAGCCCCGAGGCGATGGAGTGCACCGGCATGGGGTGGCCGGCCTCGTCCTCCAGCACGTAGCAGGCCATGCCGTGGATCTCGCCGGGCCTGCCCAGGGTCAGGGTCGCCGAGTGACGCGGGGTGTCGAGCCCCTCGCCGGCGGGCTCCACGCCCACCAGGTGCACGTCTTCATCCTCCAGGAAGGCGGTGAACATGCCGATGGCGTTGGAGCCGCCCCCCACGCAGGCGGTGACATGGTCGGGCAGCCGACCGTGGCGCCCCAGGAACTGCTCGCGGGCCTCGCGGCCGATGATCGACTGGAAGTCACGAACCATCTTCGGGAAGGGATGCGGCCCCACCACCGAGCCGATGGCATAGATGAAGTGCTGCGGGTCCTTGAGGTATTCCTCGAAGGCGCTGTCCACGGCATCCTTGAGGGTCGCCGTGCCGCGGGTCACCGGGATCAGGGTGGCCCCCAGGATCTTCATCTTGGTGACGTTGGGGTGCTCCTTCTCGATGTCCACCTGCCCCATATGGATCTCGCAGGGGATGCCCACCAGGGCACAGGCGGTGGCCAGGGCCACGCCGTGCTGGCCGGCGCCGGTCTCGGCGATCACCTTGGTTTTGCCCATGAACTTGGCCAGCAGCGCTTCGCCCAGGCAGTGATTGATCTTGTGTGCGCCGGTGTGGTTGAGGTCCTCGCGCTTGAGATGGATCTGGGCGCCGCCCAGCTGCTCGGAGAGCCGCCGGGCATGGAAGATCGGGCTGGGGCGGCCCACATAGTCGGCGAAGAGGCTGGCCAGTTCGGTGCGGAAATCCTCGCGGACGCGAATCTCCTCATAGGCGGCGTCGATCTCGTCCATCACCGCCTTGAGCTCGGGCGGGATCAGCTGGCCGCCGAAACGGCCGAAATAGCCCTGGGCATCGGGGAGGTTGGCGAAGGGGGAAGTGCTCATGGTCTCGGTCCTGACGGCATGCAGAATAACGATTTGCCATCCTGCCCCGCCCTCCCGACGCTGTCGAGGCGACCTTCGCCGAAGCCTCAGGCCGCCAGCCAGAGCCCGAGGTTGAGCAGTGCCAGGCTGCCCAGCAGCAGGGCGACATTGAGCCCCAGCCACGGCAGCAGCGGCGCGGGGTCACCGGGCGACACCTCGGCAGGCAGCCGCCAGAGCCCCACCGCCAGTCGCAGCGCCGCGGGGGCGGCCAGCCACATCAGCATGGCCCAGGCGGGCAGCCAACCAACCAGCCAGGCCAGCGGGACCACCGCGAAGGCGGCGAGCACCAGGAGCGCCACCAGACGCGCCGCACGCTTCGGCCCCAGCACGATGGCCAGATGGTGGCGCCCAGCCCGGCGGTCAGGCTCGATATCCGGCAGCTGGTTGGCCAGCAGCAGGGCGCTGACCATCAGGGTCGGCACCAGCGAGGCGGCCAGGGCCGTGACGGAGAAGGCCCCGGTGAGCGCCTGGTTTGCGCCCACCACCATCAGGGTGCCGAAACCGACCCCCGGCGCGGCCAGGCAGAGCCAGGGGCGACGGGTCAGCCAGCCGGTGTAGGCCACCACCAGCGCCATGCCGAGCAGCCCGTAGAGCAGCATGACCGGGCCCGAGCGCCACAGGCACCAGGCGCCGATGGCCACCACCCCGGCCAGGCAGGCGAAAGCGGCGCGCCGCACTGCCTCCGCCACCGCGGGGTGCCGGGGCAGCGAGCCGCTGCCACCCGAGAAGGGCGTGCGAACGGTGGTGGCATCCAGGCCGCTGACGAAGTCGTGATGCTCGTTGAACAGGTTCACCGCGGCGTGGGCCAGCAGGGCGGCGAGCAGTACCAGCAGGATCGCCTGCCCTTCCGGGGCGTGGCCATCCTGCCAGGCGGTGGTCACCGCCAGGCCCGCACAGAGCGGCGAGAGCACCAGGAAGTTCGGGCGCGCACTCCGCCAGCAGGCGAGCAGCCCGGAGGTCGGGGACGTGGTGGCCGTCATGGGGCGGGCGACCCGGTTCAGCGGGCGAGCCGCTCGGCGAGCCAGCGCCCGATATCACCGATCTGCTGCGGACAGAGCGCGTGGGCCATGGGATAGCGGCGATAATGCGCCGGATAGCCCAGCGATTCGACCTTCTCGTAGCCCGCCTTGCCCAACGACTCGGGGACCACCGGATCGAAGCTGCCGTGGTGCACCTCGACGGGCAGGCCACGGTTGGCCTCGGAGAGCGTGATGCTGTCGGCCGTGGCGAAGTAGGTGGAGAGGGCCAGCAGGCCGCCCAGCGGTGCCTCGAAGGAGAGGGCCGCCTGGTAGGCCACCGCCCCGCCCTGGGAGAAGCCCGCCAGGATGATGCGACGACTGTCGATGCCGTGCTCGATCTGTTCCCGCACCAGGGCCTGGATGCGCTCGGCGGAGGCCATCAGCTGGGGCTCGTCGATCTGGCGGTCGAGGCTCATCTCCTTGATGTCGTACCAGGCCGGCATGACCATGCCGCCGTTGATGGTCACCGGCAGGCGTGGCGCATGGGGCAGGATGAAGCGCACGCCGGCATCGTCGGGCAGGGGCAGCGCCGGCACCAGCGGTTCGAAGTCATGGCCGTCGGCGCCCAGGCCATGGAGGATGAAGACGCAGGCGTCCGCGGACTTGCCGTTTCTCGGCTCGATGATCAGTTCGCCGGGGTGATTCATGGGATCGTCTCCAGGGCCGCTCAGGGGTTCGCTCAAAGGTCGATACCCTACCGCAAACGCCGCCCGGCGGCGACCGCGCTCAGAAGGGCCAGATCAGCGGGATCAGGGCCAGGGCCACCGCGGCGGTCAGCAGATTCAGGAGCCCGCCGAGGCGCAGGAAGTCACCGAAGCGGTAGCCACCGGGGCCGAAGACCATCAGGTTGGTCTGGTAGCCGATGGGCGTCAGGAAGCTGGCCGAGGCGGCGAACATCACCACGACCACATAGGGCATGGGGCTCACGCCAAGGTTCTCGGCGCTGGCCATGACCACCGGGAAGGTGATCACCGCGGCGGCGTTGTTGGTGACCAGCGAGGTCAGCAGGGTCACCAGCACATAGACCGCGACCAGCAGCAGCCAGGGATTGCCGTCGGCGAGCCCCAGGGCCAGGTCGGCCAGGCTGGCCGCTGCCCCCGAGCTTTCCAGCGCCGCACCGAGGCCGAAGGAGGCGGCGATGGTCAGCAGCACCTGGGTGTCCAGCCCCCGCTTGGCCGCCCCCACCGTGCAGCAGCCGGTACCCAGCGCCAGGGCCGCGCCCAGCATGGCGGCGTTCATCATGCTCATCACGCCCAGGGTGGCCAGCAGCACCACGCCGGCCAGGATGCCCCAGGCCAGCCCGGCCTTCTCGTGGACCGGGCGGGCCGAGCCGTTGACCTTGCTGATCAGCAGGAAGTCGCGCGACTGGCGATGCCGCTCGATGAAGGGCGGGCGCGCCTCCAGCAGCAGCACGTCGGCGGGCTGCAGGCGGATCTGGCCGAGGTTGCCGGCGACCCGCTCGCCGCCGCGGCACACCGCCAGCACGGCGGCACCATAAAGGGTCCGGAAGTGGCCGTCGCGAATGCGCCGGCCGATGAACTGGCACTGGTCGGAGACCACAGCCTCCACCAGGCGGCGCTCCTTGAAGTCCTTCTCGAGGCTCGACGCGCCCTGACGCGTCGGCACCAGGCCGCGGATCTGCTGCAGCTCCACGGCCCCCTCGCTGGTACCGGCGAAGACCAGCCGGTCGCCACCCTTGAGTCGCTCGCCCGGCCCCACCACGCTGACGATGTTGCCCTCGCGCTCGATTTCCACCAGGAACAGCTCCTGGAGGTGGCGCAGCCCGGCCTCCTCCACGGTGCGATCGACCAGCGGGCCGCCGGCGTCCACCTCCATCTCGATGGTGAACTCGCGGGGGTTCTCGAAGGCCGCCTCCGCCCCGCGCCGCGCCGGCAGCAGCCGCGGCCCCAGCAGGACCAGGTAGGCCAGGCCCACCATCGCCACCGGCACGCCCACCCAGGCGATGTCGAACAGCCCCATGGCCAGGGACGGGTCGCGATCGATCAGCAGGCCATGCACGACCAGGTTGGTGCTGGTGCCGAATAGGGTGATGGTGCCGCCGAGGATCGAGGCGAAACTGAGCGGCATCAGCAGGCGATGCGCCGGCACGGAGACGCGCCGGCTCCAGCTCAGCACGGCCGGGATGAAGGTCGCCACCACGGGGGTGTTGTTGAGAAAGCCGCTCAACGAGGCCACCGGCAGCAGCAGGCGCACCAGCGCCCGCCCCTCGCTGCGGGGACGCCCCAGCACATGGCGGATGATCAGGTCGATGCCGCCGGTCTCGCGGATGCTGGTGACCAACACATACATGAAGGCCACGGTGAACAGGCCCGTGCTGGAGAAGCCCGCCAGCGCCTGGCCGGGGTCGATCACCCCCAGTGTCAGCAGCAGGATCACCGCCCCGAGCAGCACGATGTCGGGACCCACGCGCGAGAAGGCCATCAGCGGGAAGACGGCGATGACGACGGCGAGAGAGAGCCAGGCATCCAGCGGCATGGGCAGATCCGGTAACGACAGGGAAAGGCCCCATTGTGACCGCCACCGGTTATTCTAAAAAGTTATTTTTAGAAATCTTACTATACTTAATTGGAATATTGGAGCCAGTGGCCCCACAACGAGAAAAGCCCGCTTTCGCGGGCCTTTCTCACCTGCCGTGAGGCAGTCACATCAGGGTCGGTCGACGTTCAGCCGATGACCTGGATGTTGGAAGCCTGGAGGCCTTTCTTGCCCTGGGTGACGTCGAAGGAGACCTTCTGACCGTCCTGCAGGGACTTGAAGCCTTCGGCCTTGATCTCGGAGAAGTGAGCGAACAGGTCGTCACCGTTGTCGTCCGGAGAAATGAAGCCGAAGCCCTTGGTGTCGTTGAACCACTTGACGGTACCGGTAGCCATTATCGAATTCCTCGAATAGCGTTAGATTGTGCCGGGAAATACCCGAGTTGCAGTGGGTAAAACAAGAAACTTTCACCGGGAAATCGACGCCATGAGCTTTCGATGACCACCTGCGATGTTCCACTTGCTAACCAACTGCGAGCATAGTGCGCCGTTGCCGGACGCAGGTCAAACACTATTTACCGTGGATGACAGGAATATTGCCACCCATGTGACCGTCCACCAGAAAGCGCCTGGACACGCCCGACCCGGCTGGCCGGATCACCGTTACGTCCGAATGCCCATCTCCATGTCGCCATCGACAGCAAGGGAAGCCGCATCGGCAACACCTGCCCCGTCACGACAATGGCAGGCCTTGGCCTGCCATTGTCGTGACACGAGAGGGGAAGCGCCCGTTACGCCCCGCCGAGGATCCAGCCCGCGGCCTTCTCGGCGATCATCAACGTCGGCGAGTTGGTATTGCCGCTGGTAATGGTGGGCATGACGCCTGCGTCCACCACGCGCAGCCCCGCCACCCCGCGCACCCGCAGGTGAGCGTCCACCACCGCCATGGGGTCGTCATCGCGGCCCATCTTGGTGGTGCCCACCGGGTGGAAGATGGTGGTGCCGATATCCCCCGCCAGGCGGGCCAGGTCATCGTCGCTCTGGTACGCCAGGCCGGGCTTGACCTCCTCGGGCGAATACCTCGCGAAGGCCGGCTGCTCGGCGATGCGCCGCGTGACCCGCAGCGAGTCCGCCGCCACCTTGCGATCCTCGGGGGTGCTCAGGTAGTTGGGGGCGATGGCCGGGGCCTGGCGCGGGTCGGCGCTCTTGATACGCACCGTGCCGCGGCTAGTCGGGTTGAGGTTGCACACGCTCGCCGTGATCGCGGGGAAGTCGTGCAGCGGCTGGCCGAAGGCCTCCAGGCTCAGCGGCTGGACGTGGTACTCGATGTTGGGGTGCGCGTACTCGTCGGAGCTGCGCGTGAAGGCACACAGCTGCGAGGGCGCCATGCTCATGGGGCCGGAGCGCTTGAGCAGGTACTCGAGCCCGATGCCCGCCTTGCCGACCAGCGAGTTGGCCATGGTGTTGAGGGTCCTGGCGCCCTTCACCCGATACACCGAACGGATCTGCAGGTGGTCCTGCAGGTTTTCGCCGACCCCCGGCAGGTCATGGACCACCGGGATGTCGCGCTCGCGCAGCAGGTCGCCCGGGCCGATGCCGGAGAGCTGCAGCAGCTGGGGCGAGCCGATGGCGCCGGCGGAGAGGATCACCTCGCGGCCGGCCTGTACCGTGATCGCCTTCCCGCCGCGCTCGACGCGCACGCCGGTGCAACGCGGCTGGCCGCCCCCGGCCTCGCCTCCTCGCTCCAGCTCGAGCCCCAGCACCTGGGTGGAGTGCCACAGGGTCAGGTTGTCGCGCTTCTCGGCCCCGCGCAGGAAGGCCTTGGAGGTGTTCCAGCGCCAGCCCGAACGCTGGTTGACCTCGAAGTAGTCGACTCCCTCGTTGTCGCCGCGGTTGAAGTCGCGGGTCCGCGGGATGCCGGCCTCCACGGCCGCGGTGGCGAAGTCGTCGAGCACCTGCCACTTGAGGCGCTGCTTTTCCACCCGCCACTCGCCGCCGTGGCCATGGTAGTCGCGGTGGGCAGCGTCGGCATCGCCGCCGGCATCCAGGCGGTGGTGGTCCTCGTGCTTCATGAAGTCGGGCAGGCAGTTCTCCCAGCGCCAGGCGTCGTCGCCGGTGGCCTCGGCCCAGCCGTCGTAGTCGCGTGACTGGCCGCGGATATAGAGCATGCCGTTGATGCTGGAGCAGCCGCCCAGGGTCTTGCCGCGGGGATAGATCAGCGACCGGCCGTTGAGGCCGGGGTCGGCCTCGGTGCGGAAGCACCAGTCGGTCCGCGGGTTGTTGATGCAGTAGAGGTAGCCCACCGGGATGTGGATCCAGTGGTAGTTGTCGCGCCCGCCCGCCTCGATCAGCAGCACCCGGTTGGCCGGGTCCGCGCTCAGGCGGTTGGCCAGCAGGCAGCCGGCGGTGCCGGCGCCCACCACGATATAGTCGAATTCTTGTTCAGCCATGGCGTGCTCTCAAGTCGCAAGAGGCGCGCGGCTTACCCGTCGACAGCGCCCCCTCGCAACGCTGTCGACGGCGTCTCTCGCCCGCGCGATGGTAGTCAGTCTTATTTATGCGTCGGCATGGCGAATTCTGAGCCACCATGTATGGAGTCCGACCAGCGCTGCATGATCGACTTCTGCTTGGTGTAGAAGCGCACGCCCTCCTCGCCGTAGGCGTGGGTGTCGCCGAACAGCGAGCGCTTCCAGCCACCGAAGCCGTGCCAGGCCATGGGCACCGGGATCGGCACGTTGATGCCCACCATGCCGACCTGGATGCGACGCCCGAACTCGCGGGCCACGCTGCCGCTTTCGGTGAAGCAGCTCACGCCGTTGCCGAACTCGTGGTCGTTGATCAGCTGGATGGCGGTGGCGATGTCGGGCACCCGCACGCAGGCCAGCACCGGGCCGAAGATCTCCTCCTTGTAGATGGTCATCTCCGGGGTGACGTGGTCGAACAGCGAGCCGCCCATCCAGAAGCCCTCGGCGCAATCGTCGCCGGTCGCGGCAACATCGAAGTCACGGCCGTCGACGACCAGCTCGGCCCCCTCGCTCACACCCTTCTCGATATAGCCGGTGATGCGCTGGTGAGCCTGGGCGGTGACGATGGGCCCCATCTCGGCATCCAGCTCCAGGCCGTTCTTGACCTTCAGGCTGCGCGCCCGCTCGGCCAGGCGCGGCACCAGCTCGTCGGCCACGTCACCCACCAGCACCGCCACGCTGATCGCCATGCAGCGCTCGCCGGCACTGCCGTAGGCGGCGCCGATCAGCGCATCCACGGCCTTGTCGAGGTCGGCATCGGGCATCACCACCATGTGGTTCTTGGCGCCGCCCAGGGCCTGGACGCGCTTGCCGTGGCGGGCACCCCGCTCGTAGATCAGGTTGGCGATCGGCGTGGAGCCGACAAAGGAGAGCGCCTTGACGTCGGGGTGGTCGAGGAGCGCCTCGACGCTCTCCTTGTCGCCCTGCACCACGTTGAAGACACCATCCGGCAGCCCCGCCTGCTTGAGCAGGTCGGCAATCAGCAGCGAGGCGCTGGGGTCCAGCGGGCTCGGCTTGAGGATGAAGCTGTTGCCGCAGGCGATGGCCACCGGGAACATCCACATCGGCACCATGGCCGGGAAGTTGAAGGGGGTGACGCCGGCGACCACGCCCAGCGGCTGGCGCAGGGTCCAGTTGTCGATGCCGGTGCTGACCTGCTCGGTATAGTCGCCCTTGAGCAGCTGCGGGATGCCGCAGGCGAACTCGACGATGTCGATGCCGCGCGCCACCTCGCCCTGGGCATCGGTGAACACCTTGCCATGCTCCAGGGTGATCGCCCGCGCCAGGTCATCCTTGTGCTCATTAAGCAGCTGGAGAAACTTGAACATCACCCGGGCGCGGCGGATCGGCGGAGTATCGGCCCAGGCCGGGAAGGCGGCCTTGGCGGCATCGACGGCCGTGGCCACATCGGCCTGGGAGGCCAGGGCCACCTGGCCGGTCACCTGGCCGGTAGCCGGGTTGGTCACGGCCTGGTGCTGGCCTGACTCGCCGGCTGACATTTGCCCGTTGATATAATGCTGGATGCTGGTGGTGCTCATGGCGGCCTCGTCTCGTCGTTGTCGTAATCGGGGAGGGACGTCCGTTGTCGGGGGTGGGGCGTGACAGAAGCGACCCCATTGCCACCTAGACTAGCCCCATCGTCACCAGGATCAATTGAGTAATTCAAAACCAGCATATAAGTTTGGCTGATATCACTCCACCGAGGAGACGACACCGTGCAGGACCTCCAGACCCTGCGAGCCTTCGTCACCGTGGCCCGGGAAGGCAGCGTCTCCCGCGCCGCCGAGCGCCTGCACCTGACCCAGCCCGCGGTGAGCCTGAAGCTCAAGCAGTTCCAGGCGGGCCTCGGCCTCACGCTGTTCCAGCGCCGCCCCCAGGGGCTGGAGCTCAGCGCCGACGGTCGCGCGCTGCTTCCCGCCGCCGAGAAGGCGCTGGCGGCCATGGCCGCCTTCGAGCAGAACGCCCGGGCCCTGCACAGCACGCTGCGTGGCCGACTGAAGATCGGCACCATCGTCGACCCGGAGTTCATCCGCCTGGGGGCCTTCCTGCGACGCCTGGTGGAGCGCGCCCCGCAGCTCGAGACCGAACTGCACCACGGCATGAGCGGCACCGTGCTGGAGTGGGTGCGGCGCGGCGAGCTGGACGTCGGCTTCTTCCTGGCGCCGCCCGGCGAGGGGCCGGGTGTTGCGGAGATTGCCCACTGCGAGCTCACCCACTTCGACTACCACGTGATCGCCCCGGCCGGCTGGGGCAGCCGCCTGGCCGGCGCCGACTGGCCCCGGCTCGCCACCCTGCCGTGGATCACCACCCCCGAAGAGTCGGCCCATCACCGCCTCCTGCACGGCGTGCTCGACCCACTGGGCATCGTGCCCAATGGCGTGGCCCAGGTGGACCAGGAGGCCTGCATGCTCGACCTGGTGCGCGCCGGCGTGGGCCTCAGCCTGGCCCGCGACGCCCTGGCCATGGCCGAGCGCCAGGAGCGCGGCCTGGTGGTCGCCGAGGGCGTGCGCCTGCCCTGCGCGCTCAGCTTCGTCTGGCGCCGTGACCGCGGCGAGGAGGCGGTGATCACCGAGGCGCTGGAGGTGCTCACCGGCGTCTGGGGGGCGCTGGCACCATGACACCACACCACGGGAAAGGAGCGCCCTGATGGCCGACCTCGAGATGCCCCAGCTCGTCCTGATCGGGCTCATCTTCGTCTGGAGCGGGTTCGTGCGTACCAGCCTGGGCTTCGGAGGCGCCTTGCTGTCGCTCCCCTTCCTGCTGCTGGTGCTCGACGAGCCGCTGGTCTTCCTGCCGATCATCGCCGTGCACCTGATGATCTTCTCCAGCTGGATCGCCTGGCGCGGCCACCGGCAGCTGGTGGCCGACAACGGCGGCCAGGCGCCAGCCGAGAGCAACATCGACTGGAGCTACCTGCTCAAGGCGATGAAGGTGATGATCATCCCCAAGCTGATCGGGGTGGTCGGCCTGCTGACCCTGCCGGGCAACGTCCTGACCAGCATCATCTTCGTGATCGTGATGGTCTATGCGGCCGGCTACCTGCTCGACAAGCCCTTTCGCAGCCACAACCGGGTAGTGGACGCGGTGCTGCTGGCGCTGGGCGGCTATGTCAGCGGCACCTCGCTGATCGGCGCTCCGCTGATCGTCGCGGTCTTCGCCACCCACGTCGCTGCCCATCAGCTGCGCGATACCCTCTTCGTGCTGTGGTTCATCCTGGTGCTGATCAAGATGGTCTCCTTCGTGATCGCCGGCGTCGACCTGCAGCTCATCCACCACCTGTGGCTGCTGCCCTGCGCCCTGGTCGGCCACCTGCTGGGCGAGCGCGCCCACCGGCACATGCTCGCCAGCCACACCAACCTCTATTTCCGGGTGCTCGGCGGGGTGCTCATCCTGGTCAGCGTGATGGGGCTCGTCAGTTCGGCGGGGTAACCGCACACGTCGAGGGCGCGGCGCGAATCAATCGCGCCGGGCCCTCTCCATGACGGCGTCATGCGGTATAAGAGTATCGCCGGGGCGAAGCCCCGGCAGCGGGTCAGTCGTGCTCCACCTCGAGCAGCTCGCCGCCCCGGCTCCTGACCTCGAGCTCGCGGCCGTCGGCGTCAACCCCCTCGATCTCGACGCGGCCACCGCGGTCGACCTGGAGCTCCCCGAACTCGGTCATGCCCTCGGCCACGGCCAGCGCCATGGCGTCGCGCACCTCGGCCTCGGAGAGGCCCCAGGCGCCGTCGTCGCGACGCTTGCGCTCCTCCTCGAGGCTCTCACCGCTGGCCAGGTCGAAACTCACCTCGGCCTGCCACTCGTCGTCGAGCCAGCCCTCGACCTCAACGCGATCTCGACTCTTGACCTCGATCTCCTCATAGGTCTGGAAGCCGAACTCGCCGGCCTGGGCCAGCACCTCGTCGAGGCGCTCGGGGGCCAGGCGATCGCTATCGGCCTGGGCCAGGGTGGCGGCGCCCAGCAGGGCGGCCAGGGAAGCGGTCAGGATCATCTTGCGTTGCATGGGTCATTCCTCGTTCTGTGGGTGCCAGGCCATTACACGCCATGCGACCTTGCCCCAAGGTGACGCCAGCGTTCATGCTCTGTTCATGTCGCCCCTGGCACCCTGTGGCCATGACGAATCGACGCCTGCTGTCCCGCCTGCGCCTGCCGGCGCTGGCCGCCCTGCTCACCCTGCTGGCCGCCTCCCCCACGCCGGCGGACGAGGCGTGGCGCGACCTCCACCAGGCGGTGCGCGAAGGCAGGGTCGTGCCCCTGCCCGAGATCCTCGACTGGCTGGAGGAGCGCTATGCGGGCCAGGTACTCGAGGTGGAACTCGAGCGTGACGATGGCCGGATGCTCTACGAGGTCGAGATGCTCGGTCCCCAGGGCCAGGTGGTGGAGTTCGAGTTCGATGCCGCCAGTGGCGAGCTGATCGGTATGGAGGGGGTGAACATCAACGGGATGCGACGCGAGGATGGCGCGGAATGAAGGTGCTGCTGGTGGAGGATGACCGGGCGCTCGCCGAGGCCCTGGAGGAGGCGCTGGGTGACGCCGGCATGCTGCTGGAGACCGCCACCACCGGCGGCGAGGCGGACTTCCTGGTGCGCACCGAGGCCTACGACGCGGTGATCCTCGACCTGGGCCTGCCCGATGGCGATGGCAGCCGCTGGCTCGCCCAGTGGCGCGAGGACGCCATCGACACGCCGGTGCTGGTGCTCACCGCCCGCACCCGCTGGGCCGACAAGGCCGCCGGCTTCTCGGCCGGCGCCGATGACTACGTCACCAAGCCCTTCGAGACCGCCGAGGTGCTGTTCCGGCTGCGCGCCCTGGTGCGGCGCAGCCATGGCCATGCCCACCCGGTGCTGAAGATCGGCGAGCTCGCCTTCGATACCCACAGCGGCAGCGTCACCCTGGCCGGTCGCCCGGTGAGCCTCACCGCCCAGGAGTCGCGCCTGCTGGCCTACCTGGCCCATGCCGCGCCCCGGGTGGTGAGCCGCAGCGAGCTGGCCGAGCACGTCTACGACCGCGACCACGAGCCGGACTCGAACGTCATCGACGTCCAGATCAGCCGGCTGCGCCGCAAGCTGGGCGCCGCGCGTATCCAGACCCACCGTGGCCAGGGGTATCGCCTGGCCGGGGGTGACGAGGCATCATGAGTCGAGTGCGGCGGCTGTCGCTGGCCAGTCGCCTGCTGCTGGCGACCCTGCTGACCCTGGCGATCGCCCTGCCGCTGGCCGGCGCAGGACTCTCCCACTACTTCCGCACCACCGCGACGGGCGCCTTCGACGAGCGCCTGGAGGCCCTGCTCAACGTGGTGGTCGCCGGCCTCGCCTGGGAGCCGACGCAGCAGCGGCTGGTGCATGAGCGCTCGCTGGGCGACCCGCGCTTCGAGCAGGCCCTCTCCGGCTGGTACTGGCAGATCAGCGACGGCGGCGAGCGGGTGCTGACCTCCCGCTCGCTGTGGGACCAGCGCCTGCCGGTGCGCTCCCACCGCCAGGTGATGATCCGTGACCTGGCAGGCCCGCGCGGGACCCCGCTGCGCGTCATCGAGCGCGATATCCGCCTGGCCCCCCTCGACGGTCCGCTGCACGTCAGCGTGGCCGTCTCCCGGGAAGCGCTGGACGCGGAGCTCGCCCGCTTCACCCGGCTGGTCACGCTCTTCCTGGTCGGCCTGGGGCTGCTGCTGCTGGCCACCCTGGCCCTGCAGGTGCGCTGGGGCCTGGCCCCGCTGCGCCGGGTACAGGCCGACCTGCAGCAGGTGGAGAGCGGCGAGGCCGAGCGCCTCGATACCCGCCTGTCGCCGGAGCTCGCGCGCCTGGCCCGGGCCATGAACGGGGTGCTGGACCGCGACCGGCGACTGATGACCCATGCGCGCCACGCCGCGGGCAACCTGGCCCACGCGCTGAAGACCCCGGTGAGCGTGCTGACCACCCTGGCCGACGGCATCGAGGAGCCACGACGCACGCGCCTCCGTGACGAACTGGCGCGCATCGATGCCGCGGTTCGCCACCACCTGGCCCGCGCCTCGGCGGCCGGGGACGCCGGCCTGGCCCCGCGGGTCGCCGCAAGTGAGGTGCTCAGCCCCATCCTCGCGGGGCTTGGCCGCCTCGCCGAACGACGCGGCATCACCCTCCGCCACGACCTGCCGGCCGGGATGCGCGTGCGCATGGAGGCCCAGGACCTGCAGGAGCTGGTCGGCAACCTGCTGGACAACGCCCTGCGCTGGGCCGAGGGCCGGGTCGAGATACGTGGCGGCAGCGATGCCGGGGGGGGCTGGCTGGAGGTCGAGGATGACGGGCCGGGCATGGACGAGGCCCAGCGCCAGGCCGCCCTGGCCCGTGGCGCCCGGCTCGACGAGCAGCGACCGGGCAACGGCCTGGGCCTGGCCATCGTGGCCGACCTGGTGAAGCTCAATGGCGGCCGGCTGGAGCTCGCCCGCGCGCGCCTCGGCGGCCTGGCGGTGCGCGTCTGGCTGCCCGACCGCCCCTTCCAGCCCGCCGACTGACCCGGCTCAGCCCTGGTGGCCTGCGCCTTCCTCGGGCTCGTCGGCACACTGGTGCCGGCTCTCCAGCTGGATGGTGGCATGGTCCAGGCCATAGCGCTCGACCAGCAGACTGCGGATCGCCACCAGGGCGGCCTGGCGATCCTCGCCCTCCTCGATGGCCGCATGCAGCGAGACCAGGTGGCGTCCCGGGGTCAGCGACCAGACATGCACGTGGTGCACGTTGCAGACTGCCTCGAGCTGCTCGGGAATCTCGCGGCGCAGGGTCGCCGCGTCCAGCTCGTCCGGGGCGCCCTCCAGCAGGATATGGCCGGACTCCCGGGTCAGCTTCCAGGCGCTGCGCAGGATCAGCAGCGCCACCAGCATCGAGAGCAGCGGGTCGATGGGCATCCAGCCAGTGGCGAGTATCACCAGGGCCGCGACGATGGCGGCCACCGAACCCAGCAGGTCCCCCAGCACGTGCAGGGCGGCCCCGCGGATGTTGAGGTTGTCGCGGTCGCCGGCGTGCAGGATGATGAACACCACCAGGTTGACCAGAAGCCCCAGGGCGGCGATCGCCAGCATGGGGGTGCCCATCACCTCCACCGGCGAGAGCAGCCGGCGAATCGCCTCGATGAAGATCCACACCACGATGGCGATCAGCGTCAGGCCGTTGACGAAGGCGGCCAGGATCTGCACCCGGTGATAGCCGAAGCTGCGCTTCTCGTCCGCCGGGCGGCGGCTGATGCGTGCGGCGAACCAGGCCAGCGCCAGGGCCGCGGTGTCGGTGAGCATGTGGCCAGCATCGGCCAGCAGCGCCAGCGAGCCGGAGAGGATGCCGCCCACCACCTCAGCGACCATGAAGCCGCCGGTGAGCAGGATCGCCCAGGCCAGCCGGCGCTGGCTGTCCTGCCCGGCGTGATGCGAATGGTCGTGATCGTGAGCCATGAGCCCTCCCTTGCCAGGCTCCCAGCATACCGCAGGGGTCACACCCCCTTCACGAGGCGAGCGGCCTCGCGGCGCCGTTTGAGCTCGTAGGCCACGGCCAGCAGCACGGTGACGAGTATCAGGATCAGCCCCAGGGCGTTGACTGCCGGCGTGAGGCCGGTACGCACCTTGGAGGCGATGTAGACCGTCAGGGTGGTGTCATAGCCCACCACGAACAGCGAGGTGTTGTAGTTCTCGAAGGACTGCAGGAAGGCGATCACCGCCGCCGAGAGGATCGCCGGCTTCAGGTAGGGCAGCAGGATGCGCCGGAACATCTGCCACTGGCTGGCGCCCAGGTCCAGGGCGGCGCGCTCCATGGTGCGGTCGAAGCGCTGCAGCCGCGCGGTGACCATCAGCATCACGTAGGCGGCGATGAAGGTGGCCTGGCCGAGCACGGTGAGGAAGATGCCGCCGCCAACCCCGAGCTGGCGCCAGAAGATCAGCGTCGAGATGCCGATGATCACGCCCGGCGTGAGCAGTGGCGAGAGGATCAGCGCATAGAGGAAGGGCTTGGCGCGGCTCTGCACCGTATTGAGGAACAGCGCGGTGGCGATGCCGATGGGCACCGCCAGACAGAGCACCCCGACGGCGACGATGGCGCTGTTGCCCAGTGCCTGCCACATGCCGCCGTCGGCGGCGAGCTCGCCGAACCACTTCAGGGTGGTGCCGTCCCAGGGGGTCACGGTGGGGAAGCGGCTGTCGTTGAAGGTGGCCGCCGCCATCACCAGCAGCGGCAGAAAGAGGTAGGCGAAGAACACCACCACGTAGAAACGCAGGCCCAGGGTCATCAGTCGCTGTGAGCTCACGCACGGCCCCCCGTCACTTTGCCCAGACCCTCATTTGGCCCAGATCCTCATTTGTCCCAGTCCATCACTTGGCGATATCCCCCAGGCCCACCTTGAACACCTTCATGACCAGCGACATGAAGCCGATGCACAGCACCAGCAGCAGGAAGGCATAGGCCGCCCCCTGGTTCCAGTTGCCGCCCTCGAAGAACCAGTTGTAGATGATCTGGGTGAACCAGCGGCTGCCGGGCGAGCCGAGCAGCGCCGGCACCGCATAGCTGCCCGCCGCCAGCATGAAGGTCATGATGCAGCCGGTGGCGATTCCCGGCTTGGCGTGGGGAATGACGATGCGCCGATGGGTGCGCAGCGTCCCCGCCCCCAGGTCCCTCGCGGCCCGCACCTGGTTGTCGTCGAGGCTCTCGATGGCGTTGTAGACCGGGAACACCATGAACAGGATATAGGCGTAGACCATGCCCACCATCACCCCGGCGTCACCGCTGAGGAAACGGATCGGCCGGTCGATCAGCCCCAGCATCATCAGCACCTCGTTGAGTGGCCCGCGGAAGGCGAGAATGATGAACCACGAGTAGGTACGCAGGATCTCGTTGATCCAGAAGGGAATGATCAGCAACAGGATGCATAGCGC
Organism: Halomonas sp. CKK8; assembly: GCF_029625235.1. Lineage (NCBI taxonomy): Bacteria > Pseudomonadati > Pseudomonadota > Gammaproteobacteria > Oceanospirillales > Halomonadaceae > Halomonas > Halomonas sp. CKK8. The sequence continues at coordinate 2,908,969 of NZ_CP121193.1, forward strand.
CGCCTGCCGCGGGGTGGCCACCTTGGCCAGGTACCAGGCCAGCGGATAGCTCACGGCAAGCGTCAGCAGGGTCACCAGCACGCTGGACCACAGCGTCTTGAAGAAGATCGCCCGGTGGATGTCGTTGGCGAACAGGGTGGCGTAGTTGGTCAGCGTCCAGCCGTCTTCTGGCCCGCCGCGCTGGGCCGGCAGCAGGTTGGGACGCAGCGAGTAGTCGATCATCTGCAGCTGCGGCAGGGTGACCATCACGATCAGCCAGATACCCAGCAGGCCGAGGATCGTCATGGCCAGCGGGCCGCCGAAACGCGCGGCGAGCTGCCTAAACATGGCCGGCCTCCACCACCTCGCCGGTCGCCTCGTCGACCCGCGGGCTGCCATCCTCGGGCAGCACCACCGCATCGTCGGGGTCGTAGCCGAACCTCATGCGACGCCCCGCGACCAGGGCATCCGTGTACTGCCGGGAGATCTCGTGGCCCAGCTGCACCCTGAGCAGTTCGCCGGAGGCGTCCAGGCGCGCCTCCAGCACCACCCAGGCACCCTCGAAGTGCACCGCCTCGAGGGTGGCCGCGAGGGTCGGCCCGGCGCTCCCCTCCTCGACCGGGCGCAGGTGCTCGGGGCGGATGTAGAGCGCCGCCGGGTCGCCGCGCGCCAGCCGGGAAGCGGCCGCGACTCGGCCGGCCAGCTCGCCCAGGGCTCCGCCGTCCAGGCGCACCCGCTCGCCCTGGCGTTCGATCAGCGTCGTCCGCAGCCGGTTGTTCTCGCCGACGAAGGCCGCCACGAAGCCGGTGGCCGGCGAACGGTAGAGGGTCACCGGGTCGGCCACCTGCTGGATGCGGCCCGCCGACATCACCGCCACCCGGTCGGACATGGTCAACGCCTCGCCCTGGTCGTGGGTGATGTAGATGAAGGTGATGCCGGTCTTGCGCTGGATCGCCTTGAGCTCGGCGCGCATGTGCTGGCGAAGCTTGAGGTCCAGCGCCGAGAGCGGCTCGTCGAGCAGCAGCACCCGCGGCTCCACGGCCAGTGCCCGGGCGATGGCCACCCGCTGCTTCTGGCCCCCGGAGAGCTCACCGATCCGCTTCGGCCCACTGCCCTCCAGCGCCACCAGCGCCAGCAGCCGCTCGGATGCCTCGCGTCGCGCCTTGCGGTCGACCCCGCGCACCTCCAGGCCGAACTCGATGTTCTCGTAGACCGTCATCAGCGGAAAGAGCGCCAGGTTCTGGAAGATCATCGCCGTGGGACGGCGATTTACCGGCACCCCAGCCATGGGCTCGCCGCCGATCAGCACCTGCCCCTCGCTGGGGGTCAGAAAGCCGCTGATCATGTTGAGCAGGGTGGTCTTGCCGCAGCCCGAGGGGCCGAGGAAGCTGAAGAACTCCCCCGAGCCGATCTCGAGCGTCGTCTTGTCGATGGCGGTGAAGTCGCCGAAGCGCATCACTACCTCCTCCAGGCGGACGCTGCCGTCCATGGTCACCTCGCGGTCGGGCATCTGCGTCAGGCAGAGAGGTAGCGGTCCTGGTACTCGTTGCGCAGCGCCACGTACCAGGGTTCCTGGATCGGCCACCACCAGAGGTTGGCCAGGTCCTCCTCGGTGTAGGACTCGGTGAAGAAGTTGCGCGTCGCCTCGGGCAGGAGCTCGGTGGCGCCCTTGGAGGTGGAGTTGTAGCCGGTGGCCTCGACGAACATGGCACCCGCCTCGGGGGTGTAGTACCAGTTGATCAGCTCGTAGACGGCATCCGGGTTCTGGGCGTTCCTGGGAATCACGAAGCCCTCCATCCAGGCCAGCGCCCCCTCCTTCGGCGCGCCGTAGGCGATCTCCTCGCCCTCCTGCTGCAGGCGGAAGGCGGTAGAGTCCCAGGTCTGGCCGATGATCGCGCCGTTGGTGCGGAAGGCGGCCTGGGCCTCGTTCTCGGTGTTCCAGAACTGCACCAGCATGGACTTGTGCTTGACCGCCTCCTCGAGGATGACGTCGAAGTTGGCACGCATCGCCTCCTCGCTCTGGTAGGAGTCGAGCAGCGGGTGCGGCAGCCGGCCCTCGCGCTCCAGCCACAGGCCGATGCCGACCAGCGCCGAGTGGCCGCGCACGGTGACGCCCTGGCCATGCTCCGGGTTCCACAGGTCGGCGTAGCTCAGATTGGCACGGTCGACGTCGGCGAAGCGGCGGTGCCAGGTGATGGCCTCGGTACCCCAGTCGCTGGGTGCGAAGTAGCGCTTGCCGTCGACCACGCCGCCGGTCTCGGAGCCCTCGATTGCACTGTCCAGGGCGCCGCTCCAGTTGATGCGCGAGGTGTCCAGCGGCTGGATCAGGTCATAGTCGAGATAGCCGGGGACACGGTCCACGGTGGGCATGATCACGTCGAAGCCGCTGCCGTCGCTGGCGCGCAGCGAGTTCATCAGCTCGTCGTTGGTGCCGTAGGGCGTGAAGGTGGCCTTGATGCCGGTCTTCTCGGTGAAGTCCGCCAGCATCCGGTCGTTGAAGTAGCCCGCCCAGGCGTAGATGCGCAGGGTCTGCTCCTGGGCCAGCAGCGTGTTGACGTAGAAGGACGGCACGCTGGCCACGGCCCCGGCGGCCAGGCTGCCCTTGAGGAAACGGCGACGTGTGAACGACATGACGAGCTCTCCATGGTGGCTGGGACGCACCCCGTTATCGCGCGGCGAGGTGACGACGCCATGACCCGCCGATGACGGTTCAGCGTCGACTCAATCAGCGTAGCACCATATAGGGAAAGGCCCAGCCGGGAGGAAGGCCCCGTCGCCGCGCCGGGGTCACATCACCGGCACGCCGGTGACCCAGACGTGCAGGTGGAAGGCGAAGAGGTAGTAGGCCACCAGGCCGATCACCACGGTGGCGACGGTGCCGGCCATGCCCGGGGCGGCGCTCTCCGGCCGGGGACGACGACGAGCCGCGCGGAAGTCGAACACGGCCCATACCAGGAAGGCCCCGAAGAAGACGATGTCGCCCAGCCGGCCGTTGGCCAGCAGGTGGGCGAAGGCCCAGAGCTTCACTGCCAGGATCATCGGGTGACCCAGCCTGGCCTTGAAGTGGTTGCCCGGCACATAGGCCGCCACCAGCAGCACGAAGGCGGGGATCATCAGCAGCGAGACGGCATGGCGCAGGCCCACCGGGGGCTGCCAGACCCACACCGGGTCCAGGCGCATCTGGCCGTAGCCCCAGATCGCCAGCGCCAGGCCGATGACCGAGACCACCGAATAGGCCGCCTTCCAGGGCAATTCGCCCATTCGCTGGATCTGGGCGGTTCGCCAGTCGTCGGCCAGGATGCGCACCGAGTGCACGCCGAGAAAGATCAACAGGCCGAGCAGCATCACGGTCATGGTGGAAGTCTCCATCAGGGAAAGGGCAAAGTGGAACGAAACCGCCGCCAGCCTAGTCTGTTGACCTGTTCACGACCAGTGCCGTCGCCCGACACGGCACCCGCGACGCAAAGGATTGCCATGTCACGAGACACCGCCCCCCTGCCCGAGGTCCTCGCCGGCCCCCTCCTGCGGCGCCTGAGCGCGGAGCGCCTGGTGCTCTGGCTGGTGGGCTCGCGGCCCCTCGAACTCGGCCTGATGCTGCACCCTGCCGGACACCCGCCGCGCCGCCTGACGCTCAACGCGCGCCGTCTGCAGCGGTTGCCGCTGGGCCGGCATGCCTGGCTGCACCTGATCGACGTGCCCCTCGACACGCCCCTGCCCCGCGGCGTGCGCATCGACTACGACCTGAAGATCGCCCCGGACGGGAGCGAGGGCGGGGGCGAGCGTGGCATCGCCGACTGGGCGCCCCACCTGCTGCACGAGGGCGCCACGCATCCCGCCTTCGTGCTGGCCGACAGCCACCGCCGCCTGCTGCATGGCTCCTGCCGCCGGCCCCACCACGATGGCCCCGACGGCCTGATGCGTGCCGATGCCTGGCTGGCCGAGCGCCGGGAGACCCCCGAGGCCTGGCCCGCCTGGCTGCTGATGACCGGCGACCAGGTCTACGCCGACGACGTCGCCGGCCCGATGCTGGTGGCCGTCCACGCACTGATCCGCTGCCTGGACCTGTTCGACGAGACCCTGGAGGGGGCCACCGTGGCCGACAGCCTGGCCCTCTACACGGACGCCGCCACCTACTACCGACGCGAGGCGCTGCTGCCGGATATCGAAAGCAGCGAGGACCTGCGCGAGCGCTTCTTCGGCGGGGTACGCAAGCCGGTCTTCACCTCGGCCAATGCCCACAACCACCTGATGAGCTTCGCCGAGGTCATCGCCATGTACCTGCTGGTCTGGTCGCCGGTGCCCTGGCGGCTGGTCGAGATCTCCGAGCCGACGCTGGACGAGACGCACGCGGCGCGCTTCGGCGAGGAACGGGCGGTCATCGAGCGCTTCGCCGACGGGCTGCCCGCCGCCGCCCGGGTGATGGCCCACCTGCCCTCGCTGATGATCTTCGACGACCACGACATCACCGACGATTGGAACCTCACCGCGGACTGGGAGCGCACCGCCTACGGGCACCCCTTCTCGCGGCGGATCATCGGCAACGCCCTGCTCGCCTACCTGCTCTGCCAGGGCTGGGGCAACGACCCGGACCGCCTGGCCGAGCCGCTGGGCGAGGCCGCCGAACTGCTCGACCTGGCAGCCAGCCGCGAGGGCTGGCTGCCCGCCGAGGAGCAGGACGCCGTGATCGAACGGCTGCTGCGCTTCCAGGGCTGGGAGGTGGAGGTCGAGGGCGAGCCGAAGCTCGTGGTGCTGGACACCCGCACCCGGCGCTGGCGCAGCGAACGCAGCCCGAAGCGCCCCTCCGGCCTCATGGACTGGGAAGCGCTGTCGGAACTGCAGCAGCAGATCCTCGGGGCGACATCGGTGGTGATCGTCTCGCCGGCCCCGATGTTCGGCGTCAAGCTCATCGAAACCATCCAGCGGCTCTTTACCCTGGCCGGCAAGCCCCTGCTGGTCGATGCCGAGAACTGGATGGCCCATCGCGGCGCGGCCAGCGTGATGCTCAACATCTTCCGCCATTCGCGTACCCCGGGGCACTACGTGATCCTCTCCGGCGACGTGCACTACTCCTTCGCCTACGACATCCACATCCGCCAGCGCCGCGAGGGACCGAGGATCTGGCAGATCACCTCCAGCGGCATCAAGAACGCCTTTCCCGACACCCTGCTCGACTGGTTCGATCGCCTGAACCGCTGGCTCTACGCCCCCCGCTCGCCGCTCAACTGGTTCACCCAGCGCCGGCGCATGATGATCACGCCGCGGGACCCGGACCGCGCCAAGGCCGGCGAGCGGCTCTGGAACGGCACCGGCATCGGCCTGGTGGAGCTCGACGACCAGGGCCGCCCGAGTGACATCCGCCAGCTCGATGCCCGCGGCTTCGACGTGGTGTTTCCGCCGCCGGAGGCCCCGGGCGACCGACGCTCCGGCAAGTCGTCCGCCGGACAGCGGGCACCGTAGCCCGACAGCACAACGCCTGCCCGGTGACGGACAGGCGTTGTGCGGCTTGCGACGCGAGGCGCTCACATTGGCCGGGGCCCGTGACCTCGCCGCGTCACGAGGCAGCTGCCTCAGGCCGTCTGACCGGCATGACGCCCCTCATGGATCTCCTCGACCAGGGTGTGACAGAAGGCATCCAGGTCCTTCGGCGTGCGACTGGTGACCAGGCCGTTGTCGACCACGACCCGCTCGTCGACCCAGTGCGCCCCGGCGTTCTCGAGATCCTTCCTCACCGAGGGATAGGAGGTCAGGGTGCGCCCTTCGACGACCTCGGCGTTGATCAGGATCCAGGGCGCATGGCAGATGGCGCCCACTGGCTTGCCGGCCTCGAAGAAGTGCCTCACCAGGGCCAGGGCTCGCTCGTCCTGGCGCAGGGCATCCGGATTGAACAGCCCGCCGGGCAACACCAGGGCGTGGTAGTCCGTGGAGCTGACCTCATCGAGGGACTTGTCGACCTCATAGGTCTCGCCCCAGTCGCTCTCGGCCCAGGCACGAATGCCGCGGGTCTCGGGCGAGACCACGTCCACCGTGATGCCCTGGGCATCGAGCTTGGCCTTGGGTACGGCCAGTTCCGACTCCTCGAAACCGTGGGTGGCCAGGATGGCGACACGCTTGCCGTCGACCTGTTGGCTCATGATGACCTCCTTGTTGGCGGATAATCGGCTGACCCGCATGGACGGGCCAGCTGCGACACCCCACGACCTCGGGGTAGTGGCCCGCAAGCACAACCCCTGGTGACGTAACGAAATGCGTCCTCCTGTATCAGGCGGGCCGGCGACGCCGACACAGCATCAGGCCGCCGGCCACCACCAGCCAGCTGAGGGCCGCCGCCACGCTGTCATCGAGCACGATGCCGACGCCGCCAGGCACCGCCTCGGCGTACGAGACCGGCGGCGGCTTGGTGGCATCGAAGACCCGGTAGACCACGAAGGCCCCGGCCAGGGCCGCGGGATGGCGCGCCGCCGACTGGCCCAGCACCGCCACCGGGAAGGCGACGATCTCGTCGAGCACGATGCGCCCGTCGTCCTTGAGGCCCAGTTCCTCCGCGGCCAGGTGGCAGACCGGCACCGCCGCCAGCAGCAGCGCCGCCACCACGGCGAGCTGCAGGCGGCGGGGTCGGCCCAGCAGCCACCAGGCCAGCGGCAGCCCCAGCAGCGAGCCGACCGTGCCCGAGGCCCAGGGCGAAAGCCCCGTACCGAGGCCGGTGGCCAGCCACATCAGTGCATACTCCATGTCCTTGCCCCCTGCGCGATGGATGGCGCGGGGCAACCGCCTGGCGCCCCGCCTGCGGCCGGTATCGGCCGAGCAGCGGCCAAGATACCCGGCGGCCCGACGAAGGTCGATGGCGGAATCGACCAGCACCCGCCGCCAGCCTTCGACATTCGCCGCCGGTCGACGCATCATTCAGGGATGACACTCGACACGACCCACCGCAACCGGCAGATGACCCACTTCGACGGCCACGACGAGATCTGGCTGTTCGGCTACGGTTCGCTGATCTGGAAGGCCGACTTCCCCTTCCTCGAGCGCCGCCCGGCGCATATCCATGGCTGGGTGCGCCGCTTCTGGCAGGGCTCCCACGACCACCGCGGCACCCCCGAGGCACCGGGCCGGGTGGTCACCCTGGTGCGCGAACCCGGTGCGACCTGCCACGGCATGGCCTATCGCATCACCCCCGAGGTGCTCGGCCCGCTCGACGTGCGCGAGAAGAACGGCTACCTGCGCGAGGTCACCCGGCTGCACTTCGAGGACGATGCACCGCCCTCGAGTGCCGAGGGGCTGGTGTACCTCGCCACCGAAGACAACGCCGCCTTCCTCGGCGAGGCCCCGCTGGAGGCCATCGCCGAGCAGATTGCCATGGCCCACGGCCCCAGCGGCCCCAATCGCGACTACCTGGTCAACCTGGCCCAGGCACTGGGCGAGCTCGGCGTGGAGGATCCCCACGTGTTCGCCCTGGCAGCGCGACTGCCCCACCCGGCAGACGCCTGATGCCCGACCCCACCTCGACAACGGAGACGACCCTCCCATGAGCGTGACCCTCGACGACGTCCGACAGGCCGCCGCCCGCCTCCAGGGGAGCGTGGAGCGCACCCCCTGCCTGCACTCCACCACCCTCTCGCAGCTCACCGGCTGCGAGCTCTACATCAAGTTCGAGAACCACCAGTTCACTGCCTCCTTCAAGGAGCGCGGCGCCCTCAACCACCTGCTTTCACTCAGCCCCGAGGAGCGCGCCCGGGGCGTGATCGCCATGTCGGCGGGCAACCACGCCCAGGCGGTGGCCTATCACGCCAAGCGGCTGGGCATCCACGCCACCATCGTCATGCCCCGCCACACCCCCAACCTCAAGGTGCGCAACACCCGCAACTTCGGCGCCGAGGTGCACCTGGAGGGTAACGGGGTCGACGAGGCCGGTGCCTATGCCCGGCGCCTGGCCGAGGAGCGCCACCTGGTCTTCGTGCACCCCTACGACGACGAGCGGATCATCGCCGGGCAGGGCACCATCGCCCTGGAGATGCTCGAGGAGGCCCCCGACCTCGACTGCCTGGTGATCCCCATCGGCGGCGGCGGACTGATCAGCGGCAACGCGGTGGCGGCCAAGGCGCTGAAGCCCGATATCGAGGTGATCGGCGTGCAGACCAAGCGCTTCCCGGCCATGAAGCAGGCGCTGGCCGGTGAGGAGGTCCACTGCGGCCTGGCCACCCTGGCCGAGGGCATCGCCGTGAAGCAGCCCGGCGAGCTGACCCGGGAGATCGTGCGCGAGCTGGTCAGCGACATCGTGCTGGTGGACGAGCCCGAGATCGAGCGCGCCATCCTGATGCTGCTGGAGATCGAGAAGAGCGTGGCCGAGGGCGCCGGCGCCGCGGGGCTCGCCGCCCTGCTCACCGACCCGGCGCGCTACCGCGGCCGCAGGGTGGGGCTGGTGCTGTGTGGCGGCAACATCGACATGCTGGCGCTCTCCTCGGTGATCCAGCGCGGCCTGGTGCGCTCCGGGCGCATCGTGCGAGTGCGGGTCGGTATCCCCGACGTGCCCGGCTCGCTGGCCGAGCTCACCCGCCTGCTCGCCGAGCAGCGCGCCAACGTCATCCAGATCGCCCACCAGCGCACCTTCACCGACCTCTCGCTGCGCGCCACCGAGGTCGAGGCCACCCTCGAGACCCTGGGCAGCGACCACACCCGCGAGGTGATCGCCGCGCTGCGCGCCGAGGGCTACGACCCGGTGCTGCCCGCCAACGAGGTGCACCCGGACGAGCGCTGGGCCGGCGACCCCGAGGGGCACTGACCGGCACCTTGGGCGCATGGCGCAGGGCCGGCGGCAGGCGTACCCTGTGCGCATTCGATCATCGCACCGGTTTCCATCATCGCAACAAGGGATAGAGTGATGAGCAGCAAGATCAACGTGTCAGCCCCCCTGGTCATCCTGCATGGCGACGAGATGGCCCAGGTGGCCTTCGAGCGGATCCTCGAGACCTTCGTGACGTCACGCCTTGACGTGGACCTGGTCGAGATCGACCTGACCGCGGAGAACCGCTTGGTCACCAACGGCCAGGCGGTCATCGAGGCCATCGAGGCCCTCAAGCAGCATGGCGTGGGGGTGAAGAATGCCGGCATGACGGTGAACCGCACCCAGCTGGGCGAGCTGCTGGCCGCCCATCCCGAGCTCGACGGCACCACCCTGCATCCGCTGGCCACCAAGTCGCCCAACGGTGCCATCCGCAAGGGCATCGGCGGCAACATCACCCGCGAGGACATCCAGTTTCGCAACCTGCAGTTCAAGAAGCCGGAGTGGGTGGGTCGCGACATCGAGGTCGACACCATGGCGACCGGCGGCAGCAAGGACAGCTTCAACGAGCTCTCCCGCGCCACCGGCATCGTCAAGCTGATGTTCGTGGGCGCCAGCGGCGACCCGGTGGAGCTGCACCGCCGCGAGGTCAAGAAGGGCGACCCCTGGCTGCTCGCCACCAACGACATCGACGAGATCAAGGCCTGGGCGCACCGCTTCTTCCAGCGCGCCATCGACGAAAAGCGCGACATCTACCTGGGCCTGAAGGACACCGTGATCGCCGGGTATGACGGCGTGATGCGGGCCGCCATCGAGGGCATCTACGAGAGCGACTACCGCGCGCAGGTCGAGGCGCTGGGGCTCGCCTACCACTACGAGCTGATCGACGCCCAGGCCGCGCGTATCGTCGCCAACCCGCCGGAGCGCGCCCTGTGGGGCGTGCCGGACAACACCACCGGCCGCAAGCTCTACAAGCTGGTCGAGCAGCTCAAGGTGCACGGCATTCCCACCCGCAAGGCCCATGTCTCGCTGTCACGGATGAGTGCCGGCGGTGGCGACCAGTACGGCAGCTACAACGCCCCCGCCACGGAGGACGGCATCCTCAAGGTGGTCGTCGACGGCGACGAGAAGCATGCGCGCCACGTCAAGCAGGGCGACCCCATCCTGCTGATGTCCAACGACCACGAGGCGATCAAGGACTGGGTCACCCAGGTGTTCCGCGACGCCTCGCGCAAGGACAAGGAGGTCTACTTCGGCCTCAAGCGCGAGTACATGGAGTATGACGATGTCTTCAGTACCGCCATTACCGACGTGCGCCGCGAGCTGGCGAAGGCCGATACCCCGCCGCCCTCGTTCATGATCATGCGGCCCTCCAGCCAGCTCATCAAGATGATCACCGACCCGCCGCGCAATGCCCTCTACCCGGCGCAGAACCTCGACGGCGACATCTTCTCGGACATCTCCGCGGCGCTGGGCGGCAGCCTGGCGACCGCCAGCTCGATCATCGAGAGCAAGAGCGGCACCATGCTCTTCGAGGCGCCCCACGGCACCGCCCACGACCTCTACCTGAAGTACCTGGAGAGCGACGGCAAGGAGGCGCACTTCAACTCCTCGGCGCTGATCTTCGCCGTGGCCAACGCCCTGGAGACCCTGGGCGAGCGCGAGGGCAACGAGGCCCTGGTGGACTACGCTACCCGCCTCAAGGCCGCGCTGATCGATACCGTCGCCGACGGCATCATCACCGGCGACCTGAAGGGCAAGACCACCGATCCCGCCGCGGAGACCATCGTCGACATGCAGGGCTTTCTCGACGCCGTGGCCAGCCGCCTGGGCTGAGGTGGCGAGGCGGTTATCTCGCCGGTTGGTGGCAGAGTTTCATCACCATCGCGGCGGCACTGGCGGAGCGCGAGGCATAGGGGCTCGAGACCCATCACCGGGCTTGCGTCGACGGGAGATCCCACCGGGTCGGCCCGTGCAGGCCAGCCCTCCGGTCATTGGCGGAGTCACCGCCGTGGGGGTGCCATGAAGCACGTCGGAAAGACCGAGCGGATAGGACGCCAACACCTTTCCACGCTGGCTCGGCTCGCTCGCTACGAGCTAGGGGCGCTACTGAGCCTCCTGATGCTGTTCGGCGGGGTCTGGGGGTTCGTCGAACTGGCCGAGGAGGTCGCCGAGGGTGAGACCCGGAGCATCGACGAGGCCCTTCTGCTCTCCCTGCGCAATCCCGCCGACCATGCCGACCCGCTCGGCCCGGGCTGGGTAGAGGAACTGGGGCGGGACTTTACCGCGCTCGGCGGTGTCGGTGTGCTGGTACTGGTCTCGCTCGGGGCCCTGGGCTACCTGCTGCTCGCCCGACACTACCGCGCCGCACTCTTCGCTGCCGTCGCGGTGCCCGGCGGCATGCTGCTGAGCACCCTGATGAAGGCAGGGTTCGATCGTCCCCGGCCCGACCTGGTTCCCCATGAGGCCATCGTCTACACCGCCAGCTTTCCCAGCGGCCATGCGATGATGTCTGCGGTGACCTACCTCACCCTCGCCGCACTGCTCATCCGCGTACAGCCCGAGCTGAAGCTGAAGGCCTATATCCTGGCGCTGGCGATGCTGCTCACGCTGCTGGTGGGCATGAGCCGTGTCTACCTCGGGGTGCATTGGCCCACGGATGTCCTTGCCGGATGGACGGCCGGGGCTGCCTGGGCGGCGCTGTGCTGGCTCGCGATGCGCTGGATTCAGCGGCGGGGTTAGACCACGGTGGGCCGGGCCTAGATCACCCCGCAGTTCTGCAGCGTCAGCGCCACCAGCAGCAGGATCCCCAGGCCGATCAGCTTGCCGGTGGTGCCCTTCTTCCCCTGTTTCCTGTCCATCGCCTCCCGTCCTCTTCGTGCGGCACTCCGGCCTGCCGGAGACCGCCACCTTCCCGCCTGAACGTGCGTTCCTGCCTGATCATAGCGCATCGAGCACCGGCGCCGCCCCTGGCGCCCCCTCGCGCTCTCGGCCCGTCTCCGCGATCGGGCCTTCTCGACGCCTCCGCCCCTGCTGATCGCACGGATGGCATGCTGAGCAAGCCCATCAAAACAGCAATGATCTCTATCTTTTCTCAAGAAGACAGAAAAACCATCCAACCGGGTCGCGAACATTGCTAGAATCCCGCGCGCACCGCAGACGCCCCTGCCCCGGGCTACCCGCCCGGGGTGACTCGTCCGGCTCGACCCGGCGCCCACCCGCGCCCCGGCTAGACCGTCGAGCGCCCCGCAGGTGGCGCCTGCCCGCCCATGACAACCCCGAGAGACTCTCCATGTTCGCCACCGTGCACGCCCTCAGCCGCCCGCTGCTTCGCCTGGGGCTGATCCCCCAGATCGCCATCGGCATCGCCTGCGGCATCCTGCTCGCCACCCTCTCGCCGGCCTCCGCCGAGTCGGTCTCGCTGCTCGGCCAGCTGTTCATCTCCGCCCTCAAGGCGGTCGCGCCGATCCTGGTGTTCGTGCTGGTGGCAGCGGCCATCGCCGGTCATCGCCAGGGCCAGCCGACCCATATCCGCTCGGTGCTGGTGCTCTACGTGATCGGCACCCTGGTCGCCGCGCTGGTGGCCGTGGTGGCGAGCTTCGCCTTCCCCACCACCCTGACGCTGGAGATGCCCGAGGTCAGCGGCAACCCGCCGGGCAGCATCGTGGAGATCCTCCGCGACCTGCTGCTCAACGCCGTCAGCAACCCGGTCACCGCGCTGATGGAGGCCAACTTCATCGCCATCCTGGCCTGGGCGATCGGCCTCGGCCTGATGCTGCGCCAGGCCAGCGAGACCACCCGCACCCTGCTCGGCGACCTCTCCGAGGCGGTGTCGAACATCGTCAGGATCGTGATCCGCTTCGCGCCGCTGGGCATCTTCGGCCTGGTGGCCGCCACCCTGGCCGAATCCGGCCTGGGCGCCCTGCTCGACTACGGCCGCCTGCTGGCGGTGATCGTCGGCTGCATGCTGTTCGTGGCGCTGGTCACCAACCCGCTGATCGTCTACTGGCAGACCCGCCGGAACCCCTACCCGCTGGTCTTCACCTGCCTGCGCGGCAGCGCCATCACCGCCTTCTTCACGCGCAGCTCCGCGGCCAACATCCCGGTCAACCTGGAGCTGTGCAAGCGCCTGAAGCTGGATGCCGACACCTACGCCATCTCGATCCCGCTGGGCGCCACCGTCAACATGGCCGGGGCGGCCATCACCATCTCGGTGATCACCCTGGCCGCCGCCCACACCCTGGGCATCAGCGTCGACTTCCCCACCGCCCTGCTGCTGTGCGTCGTCTCCGCGCTGGCGGCCTGCGGGGTCTCCGGCGTGGCCGGCGGCTCGCTGCTGCTGATTCCCATGGCCGCCAGCCTCTTCGGCATCTCCACCGAGGTGGCCATGCAGGTGGTGGCGATCGGCTTCGTGATCAGCGTGGTGCAGGACGCCACCGAGACGGCGCTGAACTCCTCCACCGACGTGCTGTTCACCGCGGCCGCCTGCCGCGGCGAGGAGCGCCGCCAGGCCTGACGCAACTGCGCCGGCCCGTCGACAAGAAGACGGGGCCGGCGCAGCACGTCGTGCAGCGGGTCAGCGGCGGGAGTCGCCCTCACAGGCGTGCTGCGCGATGCCTGCATCTTGGTGGACGGCCACCCCGCTGCCAGTGGGAGGGGGCGCCGCGTGGCCGGCCACGGCCCGGTCGCGACCATCCGCCTTGGCCCGGTAGAGCAGCTGGTCGGCCCGGCTGTAGAGGCGGTCGAAGCTCCTTTCCTCTTCGGCCTCGACCACCCCGATGCTCACCGTCAGCCGGTGCTCGGCGGCCGGCCCGGGCAGCGGCATCGCCCGGGTCGCACGCAGGATCCGCTCGGCCAGGGCCTCGGCGCCCGCGAGGTCGCTGTCGGGCATCAGGATCGCGAACTCCTCGCCCCCCATGCGCGCCACCCTGTCGACCCGCCGTACCTGCCGCTCCAGGATGCGGGCAAAGTCGACCAGCACCGCGTCGCCGATCGGGTGGCCGTAGGCGTCGTTGATCCGCTTGAAGTGGTCCAGGTCCAGCAGCATCAGGCTCAGCGGTGAACCGTGGCGTCGACGCCGCTCGAACGCCTCCCCCGCCGCCTCGCGCAGCCAGCGGCGATTGCCGAGGGCGGTCAGGTCATCGGTCCGGCTCTGCAGGCGCATGGTCTCGCGCTGGCGATGCAGATGGAACAGCATGCGCATCACCGCGGCGATCGCCACCAGCAGCAGAAGTAGCAGTACCGCCACGGCCAGCGCCAGGCGCTCCATCAGCTGGCGCTGCTCGGCCGAGGCCCGGTGGAGCAGTTCGTTGAGTTCGCTGTAGGCCCAGGCCAGCCCCTCCTCTATGTCCAGGCCCAGGGCCAGGATGGCCTCGCCGCCCCGCGCGTCGAGCCCCTCCTCGGCGGCGGCGTCGACGGCGGCTTCCAGGGCGGGCAGCCGTGACTCCACATGGGTCAGCTCGTCGAGCAGTGCGTCATAGCTGGCGGGCGCGAGCTCGCTGCGGCGCAGCTGAAGCCGGATGCCCTCGATGCGCCGGGGAATGCGCCACAGCAGCTCGTGGATCTGCTCCAGGTGGATGTGGTCCGGACGGTCGATCAGGCTATCCAGGGTCATGCGCATGGCGGCGGGGTCCTGCTGGGCCCTGACGACGTCGGTGACCAGCGCCGTGTAGTCGGCCCCCAGCTGCTGGCGCGCCTGGGTGACGTAGTAGGCGATCGCCACGGCGCAGAGCATGGCGATTAGGCTGAACGCCAGCACCAGGCGCATCCCCAGGCCTCGGGTGGAGGCCGCCCTCATCTCGCGCTGATCTCGCTGATCGCCCAGATCCAGCGCGTCATCGGCACGCTGCCCTCCCGCGCGGCCGCGGCGTCCTCGGGCACCACCAGCATCAAGGGGCCCAGCGACGCCTCGCCGACGGGCTCGCCATCGAGGCGCGTGACCAGCAGGTAGCGCTTCTCCCGTCGCTGCGCCGGGGTGAGGAAGGTCGTGTAGCCGTCCAGGGCGATGAACCTGATGCGGCGTGCCTCCTCGAGGCCCTGGGCGGCGAGAAAGTCATCCAGCCAGACCCCGGCGAAGGTGCCCTCGGGCCCTTCCGGGTGGCGCATCTCCACCGCATCGAGGCCGGTTGCCTCGACCTGCTCGAGGGTCAGCTCGCGGGACTCGGTGCCCTCGGTCAGGGTCAGCACCGGGGCGGCGCCGTCGGCGAGCGCCGCCGCGCAAGCAGCCATCAGCAGCCAGCCGACCAGGCACCAGACACGACCGGGAAAGGAAATAACACGCATGGAAACTCCCGTGACGGGATGGACGATATGGGATGGCCACCGTCTCAAGCGGCTCGCCTGACCGGGAACGCGACCCGGATGGGGCGCGACTATCGCCAAAGCCCCGTCCGGTGTCCACATTTTGCGACACTAACCCACCAACGCCTGATTAACCAGACCTTGACCAGGCCTTGCTGGAGACGTCGTCAGGGGCGCTGAAGATGGAATATGCCTCGGGGTGCAGCACTCATTTCTGCTATAAAGGAAAGGCACTACAACACGCCCCCGGACAGGAGAACGGATACCCCTTCCTGGATTCCCGCGTTGCTGGCGACTCAGCCCCGTGATGCTCTGCGCCACCCTGTTCTGTGGACTGGCCCAGGCAGACGAGACGCTACGGGTGGGCATCTATCACAATCCCCCCAAGCTGATGCTGGACGAGAACCAGGCGCCAGGCGGCATCCTCGGCGAGCTGTAGCGCTCCCTGGAGCGTCGGGAACTGCTTCTCTATTACCAGCTGAAGATCGACCGCAGCTTCACCTCGGGCGTTGTGCATAGCCCGGCCGACGCCGCCATCGTCGAGACCACCCTGACACTCGCCGAGAACCTGGGACTGGCGGTAATCGCCGAAGGCGTGGCAACCGATGCCCAGTTCGAGTGGCTCAGGGCCAGAGGGTGCACGGGCTTTCAGGGCTTCCTGTTTGGCCGGCCGGTTCCCGAGGAGATGCTCGACCTCCCCTGCTCTTCTACCGCTCAGCCTCCATGCCGAAACAACGACATGGCAGGTGATACTGATCGCTGACGGAGACACAGGCGAAGGCCCCCGTATCACCGGGCATGCGAATTCATGGCGCGGCGTAGGGTCGAAGGCTGGCAGGCCGCAGTGGCAAGGGCACTGTTGTGGCCAGCCGCGGCTCAAGAAGCAGCTTGGATTTTCCTTGGTGACCGGGCTTGCTCACATTGTCTTCAATGCCTAAGTGCTGACCCGATTCCTTGAGGCCGATCATGACATCATTGCCAATAGAGAATGTGCAGGCGTATCCGCGCCCTCCGCGACTAGAACCGGTTACCGAGCCACTGACGATCTATCTGGATGACAGGCAGATTGCCCAGACAACGCGGGGCTATCGCGTTCTCGAAACCCATCACGCCCCAAGCTACTATTTCCCGCCCGACGACGTAGCAGACGTGCTGCACGCGGTCACCGACAGCAGCGTTTGTGAATGGAAGGGGGTCGCGCGGTATTTTGACGTGAAAGGCGAGCGACACCTAGTACGACGCGCCGCCTGGTGTTACGAACACCCCAGCGGACCCTTTGCGCCGATTGCCGGCTACCTGGCCTTTTACGCGGCCCGCATGCAGCGCTGCCTGGTCGGGGACATCGAGGTGCTTCCCCAGCCGGGGGATTTCTATGGCGGCTGGGTCACACCCAACCTCAGGGGCCAGATCAAGGGCGCGCCCGGAACGCGCCACTGGTGACCCCGCCGCGTGCAGCGCTTGCGCCATTCACCCGAGCGGGCCACGCTCGCCCCGTCCGGTCGCTGTCAGAGCTTGACGGTGGGATCAGCAAAGCCCTGCGGTACGTAGAGGTTGTGCGTCCCCAGGTTCTTGACATCGGTCTCGCCACACAGAGCCATGGTCGTATCCAGCTCCTTGTGGATGATCTCGAGTGCCTTGGTCACGCCCGCCTCTCCGGCGGCACCCAGGCCATAAGTGAAGGCGCGGCCGATATACGTGCCCTTGGCCCCCAGCGCCAGCGCCTTCAGCGCATCCTGGCCGGAGCGAATGCCCGAATCGAAGTGGACCTCGACCTGGTCGCCCACCGCCTCGATGATCGATGGCAGCATGCGGATGGAGCTGAGGGCACCGTCCAGCTGGCGCCCCCCGTGGTTGGAGACGATGATCGCATCGACCCCGACCTCCACCGCGCGCCGTGCATCCTCCGGCGTCATGATGCCCTTGACGATCAGCTTCCCGCCCCACCATTTCTTGAACTGGGCGATACGCTGCCAATCCAGTGACACATCGAACGCTTCCGCCGTCCAGGTGGAGAGTGACGACGGATCGCTCACACCCTTGGCATGGCCGACGATATTGCCGAACGAGCGGCGCTTGGTGCCCAGCATTTCCAGCCCCCAGGGTATCTTGGTCGCCATGTTGGCGATCGAGCGCGCGGTCAGCTTGGGGGGAGCGGATAGCCCGTTCTTGATGTCCTTGTGGCGTTGGCCCAGCACCTGCAGATCGACCGTGACGACAACCGCGGAACACTGGGCGGCCTTGGCGCGCTCGAACAGGCGACGCATGAAGTCGTCGTCCTTGAGGGTGTAGACCTGAAACCAGAACGGCCGGGTGGTGTGCTCGGCCACGTCCTCGATCGAGCAGATCGACATGGTCGAGAGCGTGAACGGCACGCCGAACGCCTCGGCCGCCCGTGCCGCCTTGATCTCGCCGTCGGCAGACTGCATGCCCGTGAGCCCCACCGGTGCCAGCGCCACCGGCATGGCCACCTCTTCGCCGATCATCTGGCTTTGCGTGGTGCGCCCGGACATGTCGACGGCCACCCGCTGCTTGAGGTGGATGTGCTGGAAGTCACTGCTGTTTTCCCGAAACGTCTGCTCCGTCCAGCTGCCGGATTCGGCGTAGTCGTAGAACATCTTCGGGGTGCGGCGGGCGTAGTGACGTCGCAGGTCTTCGATATTGGTATAGACAGGCATGCGCTCTCCTGAACATGGGGGATTCCCGTCGCGGTCGATTCGCCACGCGAGCCGACGAGCTCCGACCGGCCGTGCGACCCGGCAGACCCGCCGCAGCGGCGTGTGTCAAAACCCGGGTCGGGTCACTGTACCACCTGCGGCGCATACCGCCGCGAGAGTCGGCCACACCATCACCCCCGCGCATTGATCTGTCAGAATGGACGGCATGCACATGACGATGGCCGGCCCGTCGCACGGACGCCTGCCACGCCGATGATACCCCGCAACGTTCAACCAGGAGGCCCCATGGCCGTGATACTGCAGGTGCACTTCCCCTTCCCCGGCCCCTTCGGCGACGAGATGACCGAGGCCCTCGCCCCGCTGGCCGAGTCCATCAACGCGGAACCCGGCCTGCTGTGGAAGATCTGGACCGAGGACGCCGAACGCCAGCTGGCCGGCGGCGTCTACCTGTTCGCCACTCGGCAGGACGCCGAGGCCTACCGCCAGATGCACACCGCCCGGCTGGAAGGCATGGGAGTGACCGGCATCGAGGCACAGATCCTCGAGACCAACGAAGCGCTCTCGCGGATCAACGGCGGGCCGCTGGCACGCACCGGGAGCTGATACGGGACGCTCGGCCACGGACCAGCCGATCACCGGGCACGCTAGCGGTGCAGCTCGCGAAACGCCCTGATCACCTGGCCGGCCAGCGCTTCGCTGGCCTCCCCCGCCCCCTCACGGCGTACCAGCACGACATGGTACTCACCCAGGTCGGGCAACCCGACCTCGCGGGGTAGTTGACGCAGTGGCGACTTCACCAGGCTTACGGGAAAGGGTGCCACGGCGATATCGGCGAGCATCGCGGCCTCCTGGCCGGCCCAGTGCTCGCTGGTGTAGGCGATGCGATACGCCCGGCCGATCGCGTCGAGGGCCGACAACGCCCTGCCACGCCAAGGCCACCCCTGACTCGCCAGGGCCACGGGCAGCGGCGAGCGCCAGGCCGCCACGCCACCGTCGCGACCGGCCCACACCAGCGGCTCGCTATGCACGACCTCGCCCTCGGCCGCCATCTGCCCCGGGGTTCCGGCGGTCATCAGGACGAGGTCGAGCTCGCCAGCCTCCAGCCGGCGTTGCATGCTCACGCTGCCACCGACGATCACATCGACCTGCACCGCCGGGTGCGTGCGAGCGAACTGCGCCAGCACCTCGGGCAGGATGCGCGCGCCCTGGTCGTCAGGGGTGCCGAAGCGCACCGTGCCCTCCATCGGGGGAGCGAGGAAGCGCGTCACCGCCTCCTCGTTGAGCTTGAGCAGTCGCCGCGCATAGCCCAGCAGCACCTCGCCCTCACGGGTCAGCCGCACCTGGCGCGCCTCGCGCACGAACAGCCTCTGCCCCAGGGTTTCTTCCAGCCGCTTGATCTGCATGCTCAGCGCAGAGGGCGTGCGGGATACCTCGCGCGCGGCACGGGTGAAGCTGCCGTGTTCGGCAATCGCCAAGAAGGTCCGCAGCACCTCGAGATCCAGCAGCGGCAGCGGGCCTGCATGCACCGTCGGGGAAGAGAACGGCATGGCTACACCTTTCAGAATTTCTGAAAGCTCAATGTAATCCTTTTCGTTGGATTCAACAAAGACCATCAACCATGCTGTTCACGAGGTCGCTACACATGCCCTCTTACCCGACCCATTGACCGCCTCTTTGGCGGTCAGCCAGAGGAGGCACCGCCATGCGTCATCTCGACTCTACTCGCAAGTTCGACGCCACCAAGGAGCGCGCCACTCGTCCGCCCATGCCGAGGTTCTGCATGCCGGCCATGCCGCCACTCGGGCTGATGGCGTCCATCGAGAACCGGCTGCAGGCCTGGCGGCAGCGCATCCATCACCGTACACATTGAGGCGAGCAGGTAGCCGCCGGGCCCCGGCTAGCGAGAGGCTCGGCGGACCATCGGGCGAAAGGAAGTTGTCCATCATGGACAGTCAGGAATCAACCAAAGAAACAGCTAGCGCGTCACTACCGGCCTCGAGATCGAAACTCGTTCGATCCGGGAGCGTCAAGAGCGAAAGGGGCACCTCAACCGGAGGGAGATCACTCCTCTGAAGACGCTTTCAACATGTTTTCAAGACGCTCGATCTCGGCCCTGGCATTGACGAGCTCACTGACATCGTATTGCACACCGAGGTAGTAGATTAAGCGACCCGAGGCATCACGCAGCGGCTGAATCGACAACCGGTTGTGAAAAAGTGTCCCATCCTTGCGATAGTTACGCAGCGTCACCTCGACGGGGGAATGCGCCTCGAGGGCGGCACGGATCTCATCGAGTGCCGGCTGATCGCGATCCTCACCCTGAAGGAATCGACAGTTTCGCCCCAGGATTTCCTCCTGGCTGTAGCCCGTCAGTTGTTCAAAGATGGTGTTGGCATAGACAATCGGAGAGTCCGGCTGATCCGGATCGGAGAGGGTTACGCCATTCACGCAGGTGTCCAGGATCTGAGTCAGGACATGCGGAATGATGCCGGTGTCTTTGTCGGGAATGAATAGCATGGTGTCTCCAGGCCGAGGGCGCTATGCAGGTGAATTAATCCGTCCTTGTCTGACCGAGCTCCCGTTCGACCAGGGCCCTCAAGTCGCGCACGACACGTTCCGTTCCATCCTTGACCGCCACGCGAATGAGCTTCTCGAATGGCCGCATGGCAAAATTCAGTCGCGCCAGCTCGAAACTGAAGGTCAGCCGTGTCTGGTCCTGCTGCGGTTCGAAAAAATAGTTGATCACGAATGGATCCTTGATGCCCTTGAAACACACGCGGCGCTGAGGCTCGAGCGCGATAACCCTGAAATCAGCCTCGGAACGGCGCCCCTGGTCGATTCTCACCTGCCGGGCCGCCCAGCCGACGGCCAGCGGCCCACTGCTCAGGGGCGTCAGCTTCTGGACCTCAGGAGACCACCGCGGATAGTTGCGGACAAAGTCGGTCACCACGAAGCCATACACATCAGGCACCGGGCAACGAATCAGGGTACTGGACTGGGACTTTACCATCGTTCAGGCGCTTCCCATGAAGACGGTTTACGAGAGTTCGCAACGCTACGGGCATAGGCGTAAGAGAAACGTCATCGAGCCTCGCTGCCAACACGGCCAAGCTTGACGATAGCAGTATTTTCCGGGAGGCGCTCCATGGAGCATTTTCCCGTGCCAGTGCCGGGTCACTCCCTCAGGTGCCTGTCCGGCGCCCGGGATAACGCTCGCACTCCTTATCCCGATCAAGCAGTTGGCTTCACGCGACGCGCACGATGGTTTCCATCCCGCCCCCCTAGGCGGAGGATTCGACATCGCCACATCAACAGATCTGCATACGACTGTCTCGCGGCGTGCATGAACGCCGCGCAGGACTCAAGCGCGCCGTTGACGGAGCGGGACAGTGGCTGGTGCCATGAAGGTGGGGTACCTTGAAAGCACCGCCATGCTGCCCCCAATAGAGGAAACTTAGATGATCATTCGTCACGCCAACGAGCGCGGCTACGCCGATCACGGCTGGCTGAAGTCTCGTCACACCTTTTCGTTTGCCGATTACGTCGACCCGGACCACATGGGCTTTCGCAAGCTGCGGGTGATCAACGAGGATCGCGTACAGGGCGGCCAAGGCTTCGGCACCCATCCCCACCGGGACATGGAGATCCTCTCCTACGTGCTGGAAGGCGAGATGGCCCATCGGGACAGCATGGGCAACGGCGCGGTCATGCGCCCTGGCGATGTGCAACGCATGTCGGCCGGCAACGGCGTGCTGCACAGCGAGTTCAACAACACCCCCGACCGTGAGCTGCACTTCCTGCAGATCTGGATCGAGCCGAAAGAGCGGGGCATCGCCCCCGACTACGAGCAGAAGGCCTTTCCCGCGGAGCAGCGCCAGGGGCAGTGGCGGCTGGTGGTGTCACAGGAGGGGCGTGATGGCTCGGTGAGCGTGAACCAGGACGTCAACCTCTACGCCGGGCTGTTCGAAGCCGGCGAGCGAGCGCCAACGCCTGCGGTGCGCCACGCCTGGCTGCACGTGGTACGCGGCGAGGCCGAGATCAACGGACAGCGGCTCTCGGCCGGCGATGCCGCCGCCTTCCAGCCGGGAGAGACCATCGAGGCGGTTGGTGTTGAGGCCTCGGAGATCCTGCTCTTCGACCTGGCCTGAACGGTATTCGGCGTGGCAATGGGGGGCGGTAACGGAGGTGAGTGCCCCGTTACCGCCCCCCATGGCTATCACCCTGCTGCGTGCGCCAGGCGGCGATATCGGCATCGGCGAAGGCGCGGCCAGGAAGGGGGTACGTCTCCGATTAATGTGACACTGTGCTGCTTTGGGATCTCGGGGCGCTGAACAACAACGAGGAGAAGCAGGCACGGGAGGCACGCTTGCTATATGTCGGCATGACGCGGGCACGCTGGCGTCTAATGATCACCAGCAGCAGAGACAACTGGTACACCAAAAGGCTGATGGAGCTATCAGCAGATGGACAGAATGCGCTCAGGAAAGGTTGGTGGGCCCCAGCTGGACTCGAACCAGCGACCAAGGGATTATGAGTGCAATTTTTCTAATATTACGGACCGCGCCTGCCATGCGGTTATCTTTTAAAATCAGACAGTTGAAAATTTCCACTGCTTCCACTAACCACACCGATTCCTCGCAATCAGCAACCAAACAGCAACCAACATAAGCCTCCGTCGAACACCGCCGGCGCGTGGCTGGGCGAGTTTGCCAGTACTGCGGCAAGGGTTCGTGAAGCTGGCTGTCCTTGTGAAACAGGAGCCGCTCCAGCACGCCTTTCCGGTAGGTGAAGGGCTCATGGCCGTGCGGGCGTCAGCCGGCACGTCGGGTGTCGAGGGGCGGGCGAGGCACGAGCCGGCCCCGGAGAGGCGGCGCGAGTCTTCACGAAGAAGTACGCCGTGTCACGATACCCGTAGGCCACCCGCTTGGTGACCATGATTCGGTTGTTCATGCCCTCCAACACGCTGGTGTTCAGTCTTTGCCGTGTGCAGTAAAGACTTCCCTTCAGGTGGGTAGCCGTGTCTGGACCGGTGCCGGCAGGTCGCACTGCAGGCGCTGCTTGTCGATGGCCTTGGCGGTATGCCAGTGAAAGCCGACCAGGTCGGCGATATGCCCGATCGGCAGCAACGCGACCAGACGCTCTACCCATTGGCGCAACGTGGTGGTGACCGTCGAGCGTCCCGGCAACCAGTCGATGCGCTCCCGTGTCGGGCCGCAGTCAGGGCAGCGCAAGCATCGCACCGGGACGTCGCATACCACTCGGTAGATCAGCAGTGGCACCTCGCGGGCACGCCGGCGTTGCACGTCATGCACCAGGAAACAGGCGTGATCGCAGCCGCTGCAGACAGACAGGGTCCTTTCATCGGGCCACAGCTGGAGCCGCAGCGTCTGAGGTTCCAGAAACTCGTGGTGGGTGACGACGAACCCTTTCCAGAACAGGCGGAGCGGGTAGCATCCATGGCAACGGCGGTGACCGTAGGCTGACGTTTTGGCGAATATCAGCTTACTCGGATTTACCGCCGTTTCTCTATCTCGCCACCTCCAAAGATCACTTCGATATCACGCCAGCCTGCGATAAACCACATTTTGCCCTGGCGTCAATGCCGCCCAATTCTTGGCTAAGCCTTTGAATTATAAAGGGTTTTTCAGCCAACTCTTTCATGCCAGGTGCAATACCCGGCTAGGGGTACTAGTAGTACTACGTATATCGTTATGCAGGGCGTCGCCCTAGCCTGATATAATATAACAAGTAATTCAGGAGTGGCCCCTTGAATGTGGCAAACTATCTGGAAGTAAATTCCGGAAAATTCCCCGAAAGGACAGCAGTGCAGGTGGGCTTCTCAGTCATCCACACTTATGCGAGCCTGGATGAGAAGGCAAGGAGACTCGGGGCTTTTCTTCAGAAGAAAAAAGGCCTGGAAGCCGGCGATCGTATTGCTCTTTTGCTCCCGAATTCGTATGAATATATCGAGCTTTTGTGTGGTATCTGGTATGCGGGGATGGTTGCGGTTCCCATCAACCACAAACTGACTGTATCAGAAGTGCAGTATATCCTGTCTGACAGTGGTGCTCGGGTAGTTTTTACCAATCAGACCGATGTTGCCGATCTTCTTGAGGATGTCGAGACTCTGTCATCGGCCGTTCCCCATTGGGAACTCCAGGATGCCCTTGAGCGTCACTGTTACCGGGATTCTCGGGATCCCGCCTGGATTTTCTATACCAGCGGCACGACCGGCAAACCCAAAGGGGCGACGCTTACGCACCTCAACCTGGCCTCCATGGCCAGCGGCTATCTCATTGGCATCGAACCGGTCAGCGAGTCCCACAAGCTCATCCACTTTGCCCCGATGTCCCACGGCTCTGGTCTCTACCTGGTGCCCTTCCTGATGGCGGGCGGGGCCAATCTGATTCCCGACCCCGTCAAGTTCACTCCTGAGAACTTCGTGGCCACGGTCAATGCATATGAGCGGATTTCAATGTTCTTGGCGCCCACTATGGTGCGCCGGGTGCTGGACTACCTGGCTGCTAATAATCAGCCCCTGACCGTCGAGAACATCGCTACCATCACCTATGGCGGTGGTCCGATGTATGCCAAGGATCTGAATGAGGCACTCGATGTGTTTGGCTATCGCCTGGTGCAGATCTATGGCCAGGGCGAGAGCCCCATGACCATTACCTACCTTAGCAGGGAGCAACACAGGGCGCTGAAGGAAAAGATCACGAAGATCGATGAAGAGAGCACGCCATTACTGCCGGTGGGTCACCCCCATCCGCAGCTCGAGGTCGCCATCAGGGGAGAGCAGAGCAGTTTCCTACCGACAGGACAAGATGGTGAGGTTTGTGTACGTGGTGATACCGTCATGCAGGGCTACTGGGGCAAGGAAGAAGCTTCGCGGAATGCCCTGGCCGATGGGTGGCTGCATACCGGCGACGTGGGGCACCTTGACGAGAATGGTTTCCTCTATCTTACCGACCGATTGAAGGACGTGATCATCAGCGGCGGCACCAATATCTACCCCAGGGAAGTGGAGGAGATTCTCCTGAAGTTTACGGGGGTCAGAGAAGTGTCAGTGGTGGGTCGGAGAGATGCGGACTGGGGTGAGGTAGTAGTGGCCTTCGTCGTCGCCTCGAGAGAAGTCTCTGAAGGCGATCTAGACCGCTTTTGCTTAGAAAACATGGCCAGGTTCAAGCGGCCCAAGGAGTACGTCTTCATGGATGACCTGCCGAAAAACGCCTATGGAAAAATCTTGAAGACCGAGCTACGCAAGCTGTTGTAGAAAAACAATAAACCACGAGGAGAAAGCAGTGAAGACTCACATTATCGGTACCGGTCACACTCATTTCGGCAAACTGGGACAATCTCTCGAGGAGCTAATTGCCGAGGCCGCAGCCGAGGCACTGGAGTCGTCTGGGGTGTCGGCAGAGGACATTGATGCCGTCTATGTCGGCAACTTCAACAGCGGCATGTGTGACCAGGAGTTCCCCGCCTCGCTGATCCTCAACTCGCAGCCGGCCTTGAGGTTCAAACCGACCACGCGGGTGGAGAATGCCTGCGCAAGCGGATCGGCAGCTATCCACCAGGGTATCAACTCGATCGAGGCGGGGGCACAAAGAGTACTGGTTATTGGTGTCGAGAAGATGACAGATGCCGATGCAGGGCGGATCGGAAAAGGCCTGCTGGGAGCCAGCTACCAGCCGGAGACCCAAGGGGAGAAAGCCGGCTTCGCCGGGGTTTTCGCTAAGGTTGCCGAGTCCTACTTTCAGGCGTACGGCGACAAATCGCTGGAACTGGCGCGCGTTGCCGCCAAGAACCATGCCAACGGCGTGCATAACCCCCATGCTCAACTGAAGAAGGACTTGGGAGTGGAGTTCTGCCATGACATCTCGGAGAAGAACCCCGTCGTGGCGGCGCCACTGAGGCGTACTGATTGTTCGCCGGTTTCCGATGGCGCGGCCGCCATTCTCCTAGCCTCGGAGGATGTGGCACGGGCTGCGGCGCAGCGGGTCCGCTTCCTGGGCATATCCCAGGTGACGGACTACATGCCTATGAGCAAGCGCGATCCCATCGTGCTGGAGGGAGCATCCAGGGCTTGGCAGCAGGCCCTCGTTGAAGCGGGGATCACCCTTGACGACCTCTCCTTTGCGGAGGTGCACGACTGCTTCACTATTGCCGAGCTAATGATCTACGAGAGCATGGGCCTGACAGCCTATGGGGAGGGCGCGCGCGCCATCAACGAAGGCTGGGTTATGAAGGATGGCCGCCTTCCTGTCAACCCGTCCGGCGGGCTCAAAGCCAAGGGACACCCCGTTGGGGCCACCGGGGTATCCATGCATGTCATGGCGGCCAGGCAGCTACTCGACCAAGCCGGAGGGTGCCAAATCCCTGGAGCCAGGCTAGGGGCCGTCTTCAACATGGGCGGCATGGCAGTCGCTAACTATGCAAGCATCCTGACTCGCGACGCGTAATGCCAACCACTTTGCCAGGAACTTAAAAGCACAATGACGACACAGCCAGCATCCAGGCCGTGCTTATCACCGGCGCCCTCGGTGGCATCGGCCAGGCGATCTGCACGGCCTTTGCCAACCCGGGTCACACAATCGTGGCCCACGCCATCCGGGAGCCCAGATCAATGCCCGGGATGGCCAGGCTGGAATCGACACGCGAGCCAACAGTGAATGATCTCGTGGTGGAAAAGCAGCCTACGGAAAGCTGGTGGATCCGCGCCAAGTGGCGGGGATGGTCAAGCACCTGGCCAGCGACATGGCAGAGAACATGATCGGCACGGCGGTTCCTATTGAAGGGCAGGCTGGACCTGCCAGTAGCGTATACATGTTGCACTCTTGAAATCGTGGGAGGGAAAGATGAACTCGATAGCGATGCCCGGTAAGTTGGTGACGATGGCATTTGAGAATGCCCCCTGCGCCATTGTCTTGACAAGGAATCGGCGTGTCATGGAGTGCAACAGCGCGTTCTGCCAACTTTTCGGCTACGAGAAGGACGAGCTCTTGGGGCAGCTTACGTACATGCTATATCCCTCCTATGAGGATTACGTGAAAATCGGGGAACTTCGCTACAAGGATCTACTCCAGGAGCACCGATGTATTGATGAGCGCTTCATGAAGAACAAGGAGGGAGAGGTCTTCTGGTGCAGGACCCAGGGAAACACCTTGACACTTGACTCTCCCTTCGATCTTGCCGTGTGGACGTTCACAAAGATCGGTATAAAACAGGAAAAATCAAACAACCTGTCGATACGGGAGCGGGAGGTGTCGGGGTATATTGCCAATGGGTATACATGCAAGGAAGTAGCAAGGGTGTTAGGGATATCTTATCGCACAGTGGAAGCTCATCGGGCGAAGATAATGGGAAAACTAGGCTGCCGTAACACGGCGGAGCTGGTTTCTAAGATCATCCAGATTAACGCATAGTAAAGCGTCCGCCATGCTGATCCCGCCTTGCTAATCTCAGGATTCAATAATTATTACAGGGCGTTACAGTAATCAATGCACTGGGGGGGGGGCTCTCCCGCTATCGAAACCCCGCCCGCTTGGTGAAGTAAAGCGCAGCCCTAAATGAGAAATAAAAAACTGATTTTAAAGAATTATGTCTTTCATAGACCTCTTTCTACACGAATATCTTAGGCTTATACGTAGTACTACGCATAGTGGCGAGGAAGAAACGCGACTACCTTGAATCAAGGGCCTTTTGTTTTGGCAAAGTGAACACCAACTAACAGACTTCAGGCCCTGCGAGGTGAAAAACTATAGCCAGGCTTCGGGTCACACGAAGGCTATATATCACGCCATGCGATTAAACTTAACAGAGGAGGAATAATAACTATTTAGCCCGCTGGAGACATTTTAGGAATAGGCTAAAAGTTTCCAGTAAAAATGAGTCCTGGGTGGTCGGAAGCGTCCCAAGCTGTGGAAAATATCGAGCGCCCCCATCACTCTGCTTTAACCCCATCTACAACTATAACTTTAGGAGTTTCGATGGAACGATTAATCAACATCGACAACGGCGGGACCTTAACCGACATCTGTGTCGGCAGCGGCACCGACTTCGCGTTTACCAAAACCTTGACGACGCCCGTCGATCTGTCCCAGTGCCTATTCGACGCGATGACCAAGGCGTCAACGGTCATATACGGAGAGCCCAACCTATCCGGGCTGCTCCACTCGACCCAGCACATCCGGTACTCGTCCACGCAGGGCACCAACGCGCTGGTCGAGCACAAAGGGCCAAGGCTGGGCCTACTCGTGGACGACGCCGACATCCTCGACGAGTTGCACTTCGACGCGAGGTCGTGGTCGCTGTTCGACGACATTGTCGGTGACCGGACCGCGATTGTGCCTAGCGAGCTGGACGGCGACGAGTTGAACTCGGCGCTAGTGGCAGAGGTGACCCGTCTGACTGCGGCAGGCGCCGAGCGGCTCGTCCTCGCTGCTAGCAGCCAAGCACGGGAGAAGATGTTCAAGCGTATCATCTTGGAGCGGTTCCCGCGGCACCTCCTGGGCTCCGTCCCCTTGCTATTCAGCCGGGAGTTCGCCGCAGATGAGGTGCGGGCGCGTCGAATCTGGTCCGGCATCATCAACTCCTTCCTGCATCCCACTGTGGAGCGCTTCCTCTACAGCGCTGAGCAGCGACTGCGCACGCACAAAGTGAAGAACCCGCTCCTGATCTACCGCAACGACGGAGGATCCTCGAGAGTCGCAAAATCTGTCGCACTCAAGACTTACTCCTCCGGCCCCCGCGGCGGCCTGGAGGGTACGCGGGCTCTGGCTCAGGCTTATGGATTGCCTCACGTGCTGATGATCGACGTCGGCGGAACCACTACGGATGTGGGTATCGTGCGGGACCACCAGATCGCGACCGCGCGCCGCGGCGAGATTAACGGCATCCCAGTGTCCTACGAGCTGAGCGATGTCCATTCCACGGGGGTGGGTGGCAGCTCGATCATCGCCGTGGAGGACGGGCAGATCATCGTCGGGCCGAAGAGCGTCGGCGCGGCACCAGGTCCAGCTTGCTTCGGCTTCGGCGGCACCCAGGCGACGATCACCGACGTCAACCTCCTGCTCGGCGTCCTCGACCCTGACACCTACCTCGACGGTGAGATGTTCCTCGACAAGGATCGCTCCCGCGCGGTGATCCAGCAGAGTATCGCCGACCCACTCGGGATCACCGTCGAGGAGGCGCTGATAGAGATGGCATCGGAATACGCGCGCAAGGTTTCGGAATCCTTCGCGTCCTCGGTGGACAGCGCAGAGACGACGACGCTGGCCGCGTTCGGCGGTGGCGGGCCGATGAGCGCCTGCGAGGCGGCGCGCATCGCAGGCGTGCGAAAGGTGCTGATCCCCAAGCTTGCCGCCGTGTTCTCAGCGTTCGGCATCAGCTTCTCCAACATCTCACATGCCTACGAGCGCAATGTCACTGACCTGTCCCAGACACAGATCGAGGCCGCTGCCGGCGAGATGGAGAGCTGGGCGACGCGCGACATGTTCCAAGAGGGCTACGACATAGACGAATGTACGCGGGACTGGTCCTACCTGGTGGATCATCCGGACGGACGAGTGTTGTCGGAGGCCTTCGATAGCACCGCGGACGTGCGCTCGGAAGGTGGGCTACAGACGACCCTGGCACTGCGGGCAACCCGAAACCTGCCGCACCCCATCGTCAAGGGCGGATCCCCGGAGACGAAGTCAGCGGCGGTGTCGGCGGGAACCCGTGCAGTGCGCACTTCCGCCGAGGTCGTAGAGGACCTACCGGTGTATCTGCTCGACCAACAGGTTCCTGGCGCGACGGGTGCCGGTCCAGCCATCGTGGAGGGCCAATTCTTCACCGCACGGGTCCCCGCGGGCTGGGAGCTGGAAATCTCCAACTCCGGCGACCTCCTGCTCACTGACACTCACTAGCGGCTCGCCCGTTCGCCCCAAAGAATTAGACGAAAAGAAGGTGCATAAACCATGCGAATCCCGATGACGGAATACCTCGCGATTGACCTGACCTCCGAGCGGTGGCTGTGCAGGGTATGCGAGCACGATCTCGGCAACGCCCGCGGCAACTATAAGGAGGGGACCTTGGTGTACGACCGAGACCCCCGAGAGATCCACCCGGCGATCCTGGACCCGGAAAAGTACGAGTACACGTTTTCGCCGGATCCGAGATTCTGCCGCATCCTCGAGTTCTACTGCCCCGGCTGCGGCACGCAGATCGAGACCGAGTACACACCGCCCGGCCATCCGCCAACCGTCGATATGCTTTGGGACATCGACACGCTGCGTGAGCAGTGGGCCAGCCGAGAAGGTGACCCCGAAGAGCTCGTCAATTACGGCCCCGGTGAGAACGCTATCTCCGAAGCCCGCCACTGCCACCACCACCACCACCACCACTGACCGGCTGGTATTGAGGAGACTTGCATGAAACGTATTTCTGTCGATATCGGTGGGACCTTTAGCGATTGTTTCTTTGTCTGGGACGACATCTACGTCGAGGCCAAGGCGTTGACCACCCACCACAACTTGGCCCTCGGCTTCAACGAAGCCCTGGACCTAGCGTGCCAGCGGGCCGGCGTCTCGCGCAACAAGGCACTGCACGAGGTCGATTCGGTCCGCTACGCGACGACCCTGGGCACCAATGCCCTGATCGAGGGTAAGGGGCCGAAAGTCGCAGCACTGGTCACACATGGCTTCGAAGACACGATCCACCTGTCCCGCGGCCGCGGCTACGGCGAGGGCCTGGACGGTACCAAACAGGGCGACATGGCGGACGCTCAGCGCCCGGAGCCACTCGTTCCACGCCACCTGGTGCGCTCGATCAAGGAACGGGTGGACTCCGTCGGGGAGGTCCTTGTCCCGGTCATGGTAGACGACGTGCGCAAGAAGGTGCGCGAGCTGGTCGACAACGGTGCCGAGGCCATCGTGGTGGCGCTGACCAACGCCACCGAGAACCCTGCGCATGAGCAGCAGATCCTAGAGATCATCCTTGAGGAGTATCCCTCACACCAGCTCGGCGCTATACCGGTGCTGCTCAGTAATCAAGTATCCGGACGCAAGGGCGAGTACGTACGGGCCACATCCACGATCGTGGATGCCTTCCTGCACCAGACGATGTTCCACGCCCTCACCCAATTGGCCAACAACCTGCGTAACTCTGGCTACGAGAAGCCGATGCTCGTCATCCACAACTCCGGCGGTATGGCGCAGCCGAACTCCACCGATGCGCTACAGACCATCCACTCCGGACCGATCGCGGGAGTAGGCGGGGCGGAACACCTCTCCAATTCCACTGGGATTGGCAACGTGGTCTCAATGGACATGGGCGGCACGTCATTCGACATCGGTCTCGTGCCGGAGGGCGGCGTCCGGCATTACGACTTCCAGCCCACTATTGGCCGCTGGCTCGTCTCGGTGCCGATGATCCATCTCAACACACTCGGCGCTGGCGGCGGTTCGATCGCGTCTTATGACCGCATCCATAACGCGGTCCAGATCGGGCCACAGTCGGCCGGCTCAGACCCCGGTCCCGCCTGCTACGACCGCGGCGGCCTTGATGTCACCGTCACGGACGCCGACCTGATACTGTGCTATCTCGACCCCGAGAACTACGCCAATGGCCACATCAAGTTGAACAAAAAGCGCTCGGTTCACGCGATCGAGGAGACGCTGTGCGACGAGCTCGACCTAGATGTTATCGACGTCGCGAAGGTCATCAAGCGGACCGTCGACGAGCAAATGGCGATTGGCATCGAGAAGGAGCTGCGCTCGCGCGGCGGCTTGGTTGAGGACTATACGATGCTGGCCTATGGCGGCAACGGCCCCCTACATGCCTGCGGCATCGCGGCGAAGGCGGGGATTAGCAAGATCCTGTTCCCCCCGTTCGCGTCGGTTTTCTCCGCGCTAGGTGCAGGCAACATGAAGCCCCTGCACATCCACGAACGCAGCGCGTACATCGTGCTCTATGAGCCGCGCGAGCGCGTCCTGTATGAAGACTATGAGCTGCTCAACAGCTATATCGAGGAACTCGAGGCGAAAGGCGCGGAGGACTTGGTGCGCCAGGGCTACAACGCTGAGGACGTCAAGTATCGCCTCGAGATGGATATGCGCTACGGCAATCAGCTCGTGACCACAGCAGTGTCCTTCGAGATCAACCGGGTAGACGGGGTCGCGGACGTTCTCTATCTGATCAAGACCTTCGCGGAGATCTTCGGCCAGCGCTACGGCGAGGGTACGCAGGCGCCGGAGGCCGGCGTCCGGGTGCAGACGCTGCGGGTTGCCTCCTTCATCGAGGGGGAGGTCGTCAAGTTCGACTCGATCGAGATCGGCGAGGACCGCACGGTTCCCCAGGAAGTCTCGCACAGGATGGTGCACTTCACCGACATCGCCGAGCCTGTTCAGACACCCGTCTACGACGAGAGCGCGCTCAAGCACGACCGTGTCATCCCCGGCCCCGCTATCGTCACCACAGAGAGCACGACATACCTGGTCGAGCCGGGTTGGCGTTTGAAGCCGACAACCCAGGGAGCCGTCTGGCTCCTCAAAACCTCAAAGACTGACGCACAGCGCACCAAACCAAATTTCTCTCGGAAGGAGCTCGAAGCTCATGACAATATCGCACAATGACAACGGTCAGTTCGCAAAGCATGGCGACTCCCAGCAGTTGAGCGAACAAGAGCAGCAGTGGGTCGACAAGTTTATGGACGAGACGACGCTGTTCCTGGGGCCGGACCCCGAGATCATGCGGGATCACCGGATCCATGAGCGCACCCCGCACCAGGAAGACTGCATGTCCTCGCAGACCGACCCAATCGAGGCCGACCGTGTCCGCAAGCGTCTGGCCGGCGCGCTGGACGAGGCCTTCGAGATGTGCGAGAGCATGGGCGCGGCGCCCGGTGCAAAATGGGCAGACCTCTCCGTTGCCGTCTACACAGCGGAAGGCGACGTCAGCTACATGTCCAACCGCGGCGTTATCGCCTTCTCGGCGGTGCTTCACCACCCGATCCGCTACATTATGAAGAACTGGAAGGACGAGCCAACTGTTGGGATCAACCCCGGAGATGGCTTCTTCCACAACGACTCCCGCTTCGGGATGGTGCACAACACCGACCAGTCGATGCTGGTGCCGGTGATGCGGAACGGGCGGATCATCGCCTGGGTCGGCGCCACTATTCATGAGGGGGAGAATGGCGCGTGCGAGCCGGGCGGCATGCCGTCGGGCTCGGAGTCCCCGTTCGACGATGGCCTTCGGGCATCCCCTATCAAGATTGTTGAGGGCGGCAAACTGCGCCGCGACTTGCTGACATTCCTCCAACACTCGACCCGGGACCCCAAGCTGATGCTGGCCGACATCAAGGTCAAGATGGGCGCGGTCCGACGCGTGATGGATACCGTTGACCGCCTGATCGCAGAAGTTGGCGAGTCGGCCTTCATAGCGACCCTGCGCAGGACAGTGGAGAACGTCGAGACCGAGGTGCGGCACCGGATCTCGGAATTGCCTGACGGCACTGTTTCCTTCAACCAGTTCGTCGACTCGACACTCAAAGAGAATATCCTAATAAAGTTCGCGTGCAAGATCACCATCAAGGGCGACTCGATGGTTGTCGACCTTACCGGCACCGGGCCCGAGATTCTGAATCGGGCGATCAACTCGCCGCTCGGCTCGACGAAAGCTTTTTTTGCGCAGGCCATCCTGTCTTACTGGTGGCCGGACCTGCCGCGCACCACCGGCGCACTCTCGCCCATCAAGGTTATCTCCGAGGAGCATAGCTGGGCCGATGCCGGCTACGATGCGCCGGTGGGGCAGTCGCTACAAGCCTCGTTCCGCGGCTTCTCGGCTCTGCAGACCCTATACGCCAAGATCCAGTTCTCCGCGCCCACCAAATACTCGAACGTCATCGCTCCTTGGTTCAACCAGATCAATGACTTTCTGTGGGGCGGCACTACCCAGCACGGTGAGCAGGTGGGCAACTTGTGCGCCGACCTGAACGGCATGGGGGGTGGGGCCAAGGCATTCCGGGATGGCGAGGACGGCGTCGCGCCATTGTTCTGTGCTATGGCCGACATCGCCGAGCAAGAAGTGATGGAGGAGGAGGTCCCCTTCCTGCAGCTCGTCAGCAAGCGGATCGTGCGCGACAATCAGGGTTTCGGCAAGTACCGCGGCGGCATGGGCTACGAGATGATGGTCGCGTCCCGCGGCACTCCGGCCTGGGGATTCATGACCGTCACCTCCGGCGCGAAGTTCTCGTCAGTCTCCGGCATGTTCGGCGGCTACGGCTGCCCCACATACCCGCTGGCGATGGTCAAGAACATCAACATCTACGACATCATTCGCAAAGACCCGACGCAGTTTGACCTCTCGATGGAACGTGTGATGAACGAACAGCCCTATGAAGGCGGCAACTACCAGACTGCGCACATGGGCCTACAGTTCGACGTTGCCAAAGAAGGCGAGCTGTACATGATCAGCCAGGGGTCGGGCGGTGGCTATGGCGACAGCCTCGAGCGCGATCCCGAGCTCGTTATGGGCGACCTGCAGCTCGACCGGATCTCGGACAAGGTAGCCCGCGAGCTTTACGGAGTGGTGTACCAGCCGGACACTTTCGTGGTGGACCAAGACAAGACCGCGGCGCTGCGGACGCAGATGCGCCAGGACCGGCTCAAGCGGGGCAAGCCCTATAAGGAGTTTGTTGCGGAGTTCGTCACGCCGGAGCCGCCGAAGGATCTGCTGTACTTTGGGTCCTGGGGTGATGACACTGAGGAACTGGTCGCCACGCACTGGGGCAAGAGCGAGCCCGAGCGGGTGCGCGGACGGCTTGAGGACTTGCCGTTGATCATGATGCCGGACCGTCGGGTACTCAAGATAGAGGAGCTCAGCAAGCGCGTCGACGAACTTGAGACCAAGTGCGGCGAACAAGTGCAGCACAAATCCTGACCCCTGCGATGCCGTGCGGAGAACTCTGCCGCGCGGCATCGCCCATCTCCCGAGGACATCCGATGAACGCCAATCTCGTCTCCGTGATTGCCAACCCCCCGTCGGGGCGCACCACCGCGCTGCTCATGGACCACCACGACTACGCGCACTCCGTGTTCCTTCGAAACAAAGCCGTCCCTTGGGGCGACCCAACCGCGTATGCCCGCTTCTTCAACCAGGCACAAGGCCTGCTGGCACCCGACCTCGCAATTTTCGACCTCGGCCACTTCTACGAAGATCAGCTGTCGCAGATGCCTGCGCTGGAGACTGCGATGGCTGCAAAGAAGCGAACAGGCTACGCGTTGCGCACGATGCTCGGTGATAAAGATCTGGCGGGCAAGGCGACAGAACTTGCGCAGACGCTCATCTCGATGGCATCGGGCGCGGTGGTGTTGCAGATACCGTCACCGATGCAGTGGTTGTGCGCCACCCACCACTTCTCGGGCTCGACGCAAGTGGAGGACCTGGACGCGGACGACGCGGAGAACTCCTCCGTATACGTCGCCGACTGGATGCGCGCACTGGCGGCGCTACCGTTCGCCGCGGTGCTGCTCGACGACAGGCCCCTGACCGGGAAACAGCCTTCAGAGACTGTCGACCTGAGCACGTACACACCCATCACCAATGTGACCGCGCACTACCGGCTTATCGCCGGCATGCGTAGGGAAGACGCTGTGAGCATCAACGATACCGAGCTGCGGGGGACTGTCATCCCCGACGAGTTCTGGACCGGGACAGCACCATTGCCATCTGCCGCCGACTTCCACGTCACGCACATCCCCGAAACTGCAATTCCGGAGACAGTGTTGGATCAACTGGAAAAGCTCAAGTAAAGCAGGGAAGCTCAATGATCGCGATTTAGCCCATTCCACAGACGGCTCCCCAACGGGCTATTTTCTCTGGCATCGTCAGACCATCAAGCTTGCGGCTTATCAAGTAATATGACCATCAGCGACTTCAATGTAGAGGTCGCCCTAGGTTTTGTACGAAAAGTCGGAACTCAAGCAGCGGTCTATGCAAGCCAAGCGTACCATGGCGCGAAAGCTACAGACCAGTTTGTCATAGCACGTGCCGATTCATAGTAAGTGTCCCACTCAGGAGGACTCACACCATGCAAGATTCCAACGCATTCACCTTCGATACCGAAGTCCTCGCGTTCTGGCACAGCCAAGCACAATTCCAAAAAGCCGCCTTCGACGCCTGTTTGGCCTATCTTGGCTAAGCCGCCTCCCGTTGATTGCTCAGCGTTGCGCTACTTTTCTTGAAATCAGGCATGACAGCGCCATGCTGACCTCCCCCTGATCTAGTGTGTGAAACCGTCCCTGCATGCACACCGCTGGGCATAGGCGACGGGCAGCATATAGCCCGGCGAGTTGTGCGGTCTAACATGGTTGTAATGGGCTCTCCATTGGTCAATTTCATGCCGGGCATCGGCAAGGATCAGAAACCAGTGCTGATTGAGGCAGCCATCCCGGAATTTGCCGTTGAAGCTCTCGATGAAGGCATTCTGCGTCGGCTTGCCCGGTTGGATGAAGGCCAGCGTGACTTTCCGCTCACGCGCCCAAAAGAACATCGCCTTGCTGGTCAGCTTGGGGCCGTTATCGCAGACAATCGAGGCAGGCAGCGAGCGGTGAAGGATGGCTGTCAGGCAGCGACGTGGCCGCGAGGCGCCCTGCTGGCCGGGGGTTGGGCGATCAGGCGCCGAAGCGGCCGCAAGCGGGACTGAGGGACCAGGTCGCTACATGCACTGCACCAGCGACGTGCCGGCGCGGACACGCCGGGCCGGGGGTTGGGCGCGGCGTGTTCCAAGGTCGGCGCGAGCTGTGAGGGTCGGCACTACTGCAGCATGGCGTCAGCCGTGCGGGCCAAGGGTCTGCCCCGGCGCGTCAGCGCGGTGGCCAAGCTCCAAACCAACGACCAAGAGCTGTCAGACATCAGGTCAAGGTTGGGAACGTCAATGGTTCAAGAAAAGGTGGCCACCGGTGACACCATCCAGCAGCAGTGAATGATCCCCGTACTGCGGGTGGTGCGCACTGACCTCCCATAGCGGTTTGCGCAGATGCAGCACCTTCTCGATGACCACCTTGGCGGAGTCGCGGCGTTTCAGCCCGTGTCGACGTGACTGCATCACATGGCGCTTGGCGTGACGCTCCAGCGACGCATCATCCAGCGTCGGCGCTGGCAGATACGCCCCCTCCAGCGCCTCCCCCAGCACTACCGACTCGATGGTCGTGCTCACGCCCTGGCAGCGATCCACGCAGCAGTGCATGATCTCGCGGCGCTGGTGCAGGAACTTGCGGTATTCCCAGCCGAAAGAGCACAGCAGATAGGGAAACCCAATGGGTTTGACGTCCTGGATCGAAAAGCCCCTGTCGATCTGCTGCACACGCTCTGCGAGCCCTTCAAGGGGAAGCCTGGCATCCAGCCAGGCCTCCTTCTCCTCGGTTACGGCAGTGATCTGTTCGCTGCCTGCCATTACGCTCCCCCACTGGATGACAGCTTGAGGCTATAGGCCTCGTGGGACAGCGAGAAGTCCTGCTGCGATTTCATGCGGTTCGGCAGTGGCCGAAGCTCCGCTGTCTCGTCGATGGCCTGCAGGATGTGCGTCGGCACGGGGTGAGTCGCCTGGGTTGCCAGGCTGACCACGACCATGGTCAAGGAGGACAGCACCACACCCGCCAGCATGGGGTGGATCTCGGTCACGCCATCGAGACCGAAGTACTGCCAGACGAAGGCCACGCTACTGCCAACGATAATGGACGACAGTGCCCCGGGCGTGTTGGCCTTCTTCCACCATACTGCCGCCACGTAGGCCGGGAGAAAGGCGCTACCCAGCACGGACGTCGTGAACACCACCACCGCGAATACCGCAGGCGGCTCGAACAGGGCAATGAAGCCACACACCAGCCCCACGGCCAGCACGATGATCTGCGATACCCGCACCATCTGCTTTTCCTCCATGTCCGGATTGATGAACCGTTCATAGAGGTCCCGGGCAGCGATGCTACCGGTCTGCAGCAGGATGGAATCCGCCGTGGACATGATGGCGGCCATGATGGCGGCCATGACGATGCCGACGACCGCGGACGGCAGCAGGTTCTGCGCCAGCGCGAAGATCGCCTGCTCCGGATCGTCCAGGTCGGGCAGCACCAGGATGGCCAGCACACCCAGGATATATGGGGCACTGACGAAGACCAGATTCCACAGCGTGGAGTAGACGCCGGCCCGCCGGGCATGGAAGGGGTTGCGCATCGCCATGTGACGCGTCACCACGTGCGGCCAGCCCATGTACCCGATGGAGAAGATCAATACCGCCCCGATGACGATGCCCCATTGCCCCTCGTAGGCCAGATCCTTGCCCCACACGGAGAGCATCGTGGGATCCAGGTTCCCGATGGCCTCGTTGGCCGCGGTGAAGCCCCCCACGTGCTCAAGCGTCGCGGCCAGGATCCATACGATCCCCACCAGCATCACGAAACTCTGCACCAGGTCGGTGTAAGCGACCGCCCCGTAGCCCCCCATCAGGGTGTAGGCGAGGATAACCAGCACCGCGATACTCAGCGCGACTTCATAGGGCAATCCCGTGACGAGCTCGAGGCCCTTGCCGCCGGCGATGAACTGGGCCAGCACGTATGCCCCCAGCAACACCACGGAGAGAATGGCCGAGAACAGCCGAATCCACTTGCTGGGATAGCGCTTTTCCAGATACTCGATCGAGGTCAGCGCGCCCATGATCTGGGAAAGCTTCCGCATGCGGCGACCGAGGACGGAGAGGTTGACCACCCCACCGCCGATATCGCCCGCGGCATACCAGAAGCCATAGTAGCCCTGGGTGTAGCCGAGGGAGCCGGCCCCCAGGAACATGTAGCCACTCATCGATGTGGACTGCATGGTCATGGCCGTGACCAGCGGCCCCACGTTGCGGCCACTCAGGTAGTAGCCCTCCATGGAGCTGGCCCCGCCACGGCGCATGGCGATCACCCCGACCGCCAGCATGGCCAGAAAGTACAGGCCCAGGAACAGCAGCACTGTGGGATCCATGACTTGTCTCCTTGTATTGTCATTGTCGGATCAGAAACGACGCGCCTTATCCGCGGCTGTTGGACTCGTCACGCTTGAGACCCGGCCAGTCCCGGGTCACCCAGAGAAAGCCAAGCGTGTAGAGCACCCAGAAGATGGGCACCCCGATCACGAGCCAGGTGGTGGCAGTGGGCAATCCAAACATCGCGCTTCTCCTTGGTTGTCGTGTTGTTGGCGAAGACTCGGAAAGGCAGGGTGCGACCACCCTGCCCGGCGTTCCCTTCAGGAGGGGAAGTTGAACTCGGCCTGGGTTGACTCGTACGGCGACGGCCAGCGCTGGGATACCGCCTTGCGGCGGGTGTAGAAGCGCACCGCATCGGGCCCGTAGGCATGCAGGTCCCCGAACAGCGAACGCTTCCAGCCACCGAAGCTGTGGTAGGCCACGGGCACCGGCAGCGGCACGTTCACGCCGACCATGCCAACCTCGATGCCGTCGGTGAAGCGGCGAGCGGCCTCGCCATCCCGCGTGAACAGGCAGGTGCCATTGCCGTATTCGTGGTCGTTGATCAGCTGCATGGCGTCATCGAGGCTGTTGACGCGAACCACGCACAGCACCGGCCCGAAGATCTCTTCCTGATAGATCCGCATCTCCGGTGTCACGTGATCGAACAAGCAGCCACCAACGAAGTAACCGTCCTCGAAACCCGGTATTTTCAAGCCACGACCGTCAGCGACCAGTGATGCCCCAGCGGTCACGCCGTCCTCGATATAGCCCAGTACCTTGTCGCGATGCTCGGCGGTGACCAGCGGCCCCATGTCGAGCCCTTTCGTATTGCCAGCGCCGATCTTCAGCTCGTCGATCTTGCCCTTGAGCGACTCGACCAGACGATCAGCGGTGCTGTCGCCAACGCACACCGCCACCGAGATGGCCATGCAGCGCTCACCGGCACTGCCATAGGCGGCCCCCATCAGGGTGTTGGCCGCATTGTCGAGATCGGCATCCGGCAGCACCACGGCGTGGTTCTTGGCCCCGCCCAGTGCCTGAACGCGTTTGCCGTTGGCACAGCCGCGGGCATAGATCGCTTCCGCTACCGGCGTCGAGCCCACAAAGGAGATGGCCTTGACCTCCGGGGCCTCCAGCAGCGTCTCGACGGCTTCGCGCCCGCCATGCACCACGTTCATCACACCCTTGGGCAGGCCGGCTTCCATCAGCAGCTCGGCCACGGCCATGGCCGACGCAGGATCCTTCTCGGAAGGCTTGAGCACGAAGGTGTTGCCGCAGGCGATGGCCATCGGGTACATCCACAGCGGCACCATGGCGGGGAAGTTGAACGGCGTGATGCCGGCCACCACGCCCAGCGGCTGGTGGTTGGACCAGGCATCGATGCCCGGCCCGGTGTTGTGGGAATACTCGCCCTTGAGCAGCTCGGGCACGCCGCACGCGTACTCCACGTTTTCGATCCCACGCTTGAGCTCGCCCATGGCGTCTTCCACGGTCTTGCCGTGCTCTTCGCTGACCAACTGCACGATACGCTCGGCATTGGCTTCCAGCAGCTGCTTGAAGCGATACATCACCTGGGCGCGCTTGGCGGGCGGGGTGTCGCGCCAGGCAGGGAATGCAGCCTGCGCCGCAGCCACCGCCTGTCGGGTGGTGGCGGCATCAGCGTCGGCGACCTGACGAGCGACGGCGCCGGTCGAGGGGTTTGTCACCGGCAGAGTGCGCTCGCTGCCCACCGCCTCGCCATTGATCAGGTGTGAGAGTTGTGCCATGTCATGTCTCCAGGTTGGATTCGGTTGTCAGGGGTCAGGCGAGGCGGTCGAGTACCTCGGCCACCGCATCGAAGAGCCGCTCCAGCTCGGCCTCGGTCGTGCCGAATGGAGGGCCGAACTGCAGGGTGTCGCCGCCGTAGCGCACGTAGAATCCCGCCTCCCACAGCGCCAGATGGGCATCGCGCGGGCGCACCGTGGGGTCGCCATCCCGCGGGGCGAGCTGTATTGCCCCGGCGAGACCGTGGTTACGTATATCCGCCACATGAGGGCACCCCTTGAGGGCATGCAGCTTGGTCTCGAAGGCGGGGGCAATGGCGCGAACCTGAGCCGGGAAGTCCTCGCGCTCGAAGAGGTCAAGCGCCGCCAGTCCCGCGGCACAGGCCACCGGGTGGGCGCTGTAGGTGTAGCCGTGGGGAAATTCGATGGCGTGCAGCGGGCCATCGGCGTGCATGAAGGTGTCGTAGATCTCGCCGGAAGCAATCACCGCGCCCATGGGCACCGCGCCGTTGGTGAGCTGCTTGGCCACGGTCATCATGTCGGGCACCACCCCGAAGGCCTCGGCACCCGTGCGCGCCCCGCTGCGGCCGAAGGCGGTGATAACCTCGTCGAAGATCAGCAGGATATCGTGGGCGCTGCAGATCTGGCGCAGGCACTCCAGGTATCCCTTGGGGGGTACGATCACCCCGGCGGAGCCGGACATCGGCTCGACGATGACCGCCGCGATGTTTGAGGCGTCGTGCAGCGCGATCTGGTCGAGCAACGCATCGGCAAGCTCGGCCCCACTCTCGGCCTGACCCCGGGTGAAGGCGAGATGCGGCTGCAAGGTGTGCGGCAGATGGGTCACGTCCATCAGCTGGCCGTAGTGCTTACGATTGGCGCCGATGCCGCCGAGGCTGGTGCCGCCCACGTTGACGCCGTGATAGCCCTTGGCGCGACCGATCAGGCGGGTCTTCTCCGGTCGACCCTTTGCCCGCCAGTAAGCTTTGGCCATCTTCACCGCGGTATCCGCCGACTCGGAACCGGAGTCGGTGAAGAACACATGATCCAGGCTGGCGGGCGTGAGACGGGAAATCCTCTCGGCCAGTTGGAAGGCCAGCGGATGTGCCACCTGGAAGCCCGGCGCAAAGTCCAGGCTGCCCAGCTGACGCGCCACTGCCCGCTGGATCTCCTCGCGGTTGTGCCCGGCACCGCAGGTCCACAGCCCGGAGAGCGAGTCGAACAGCCGACGACCATGTTCGTCGATGAAGTAGCGCCCCTCGGCGCCGGTGATCACCCGCGGATGGGCGTGGAAGTCCCGGTTGGCGCTGAATGGCATCCAGTAGTGTCGGTTGAGCGCCGTCTCGCGAACCGGCGCTGCGGAAGCAGCATGCCCGAATGAGGCTGAGTTCATGGCGTTGTCCTTGTTGAAGTTTTTGCTAACAACGCCAGCAGCATGGCTCTCCCGTTAGTCAATAAAAATCATGATTTACTGTCGTTCGCGTGAGGAAAAACGAACGTATCGCAAAGCGTGTATCCGTTCGGAAGAATCCACGCCACGAATGGAGGCTTTGGCTAAGGACGAGGGGCACAGCTGGCGGGGGTATGCAGCGGGTGTCTCACGCCGTCAGTTGCTGGACAGCACGCGCCAGATGAAAGGGAGCGCTGCCACCGGGGTGAGCCATGCAGGGGTTGGAGTCCAGTGGCCCTGACGTAGCGAGCGGCGAAGGCTGGCACGGCAACAGCAGGGTGGCAGTCGTGGGGGGCGGGAATGGGCCTGGAGCGTCAGGGCGGTGGTGTCCACTGTTCGTGGGCAAGATCACCTTCGCCAGCCACTTCATGATGAATGGTGGGAACCTGCTGACGCTCCAGAAGATCCTGGGCCACCAGTCCATTCAGATGAC
This sequence comes from Halomonas sp. CKK8, assembly GCF_029625235.1. NCBI lineage: Bacteria > Pseudomonadati > Pseudomonadota > Gammaproteobacteria > Oceanospirillales > Halomonadaceae > Halomonas > Halomonas sp. CKK8. The sequence goes on from NZ_CP121193.1 coordinate 2,951,334, forward strand.
CATGCGCTATGCCCACCTGTCTCCGGATCACCTAAGCGAAGCGGTTCAGTTCGCGCCCTCCCCTGGGAGAACCTAAACACTTTCCTAGCAGCTTCAGAGAGTTTCCAAATCTCACCTAGTAGTCTAATTTTAAATTGGCACAAGCCAACAACCGCTCAGACCTTAAGTCTTTGAAATACAAGGCCAGGCTGGGATTTATGAAAAACAAGAGAAGGGACAGGAGGCAAGCCATGTATTCGTGCAGAGTCCTCATACCTCTTATTCTGATACTTTTTTTTCAAGGATGCGTCCATGTCCCTCAAGAAAAAGTCGAGGGTGTTTCATTCGAGGATGCAATGAAACAAATTGCCAATGGACTGAATGAGTTAGAAGACAGACGCAGCAATAGAGACACCACCTTCGGGTTAGTCCCTTCTGAAATAACCGTCAACTTGAAGGTTGATGTGAAAAATACTGGCTCCAACACCACCTCGCTATCTGTGGCTCCAGCAGGAACCTTAAAGGAAGTTAGCAGATTAGGGAGCGAATGGAAGTATGAAGGTTCTGAAACTAGAGGGAGCCACATTACCATAAAATTCAGAAACCTTCTTTTTTCTAAACCTGAAGAAGCTTTTTACGATCATGAGGACATAGGAAAAAGGATTGAGGATCTTCAAAACTCTGGAGTAGAAGTTCTTAACCCTTATTGAATGTATGTGTAAGCATCCCGATGTTCATCGTGCTCGTTGGAAAGCCTGCCAGGGCTCCGGATGGACACAATGTGGACAGGTACAGTGAGCTACAGCGCCAGGAGGGTGGAAAGCAAGCGTAAATGCTTGAATTCTGGTGGGCCCAGCAGGACTCGAACCTGCGACCAAGGGATTATGAGTTCTCCTTTAAAACAATAAGTTACTGACAAAAAAGGAAAAACGACCGTAATCGAGCGAAAGGTACAATTCCTTAGAATCAGTAGCTTAGCGAAGGTTGAAGACAGCACAGGAAGCTGGTGTGTGTACCAGTGGTGTACCGCTTTCGAGCCTCCCCTCTTTCGAACAGCATACTTATGGGGGGCGCAAGATTACTTTTTCAAAGGCATGCTGTCTGTTCACGGCTTGTGAGCATTCTTCAATTTAACCGCTAGTGATGGTCGCATCGGGCCCGCGCCGGATAGTAGCAAGGCTCCGGCTCACCGAGTTCGTCGCATAATCGGCTCCATTCGTCAGAAGTGCAGACCCACCGCGTGAGGACGGGATGCCGGTAGATTAGATCACCTCCATAGACCCTCCGCACGGGACCCAGCAATCGTTCATGCCAAGCGACGATTACTCCTTCTCGGAGCCAACGGGTTGGGTCTGAGGGAGAGGGCTGCCATCCCAACTGGCGCCACTTAGGGCTAGGAAAGACATCGACTAATCCATCGACGAAAGGAAACAGACCATACACCCCCCACGTCAGCCAGCCATCGTCAGAACCCGGCCCGAAGATAACATCGAAGTCCTGGAGCATTAGTGAAGTGCGAGCATTCAGTACCCGCGGCGGTTCGCGGTCTCCCGCTAAGCTGCTGGGCAGGCGGTGATGCATGTGAACCTTGACGTCCCACTCTCTGGAGTAGCTCGTTACGCTTCCGCCTAGGACACGGATGTTATCTGGTAGATCGGAAGACAGAAGGGCGGCAAGCTCATACGCCAGCTTCTCTGGCGGCTCGGACACCCATTCATCCAAGTCGTCATCGATGGGCCAGCCACATGCTTGGGTGTGGGGAGCCGGTGTTCGCAGGAAAACGAAGGGGTCGGCGGCAGGAGCGAGCGCCTGCGACAGCCGCGCGACATCTACATCGGAGAATCGGCCTTGGCGGTCGTGCTTCCTGAGGACCTCGAATAGGCGGGCATTCTCAGCCTCATCTTTCGGATTTAGCACATAGTCGCCGCTCCCCCTCGCCCGTCTGCGGGATCGGCTGGGCGATGGAGGATCGTTGCGGACGGAAGATGCGAAGTCCGACTCGACATCCTTCAGGCTCTCATCGCATGCGGTTCTTAGGAACGAGAGGAAGCTCAGGCTCGGCCTCCCAGCGCTCGTATGCAGCCCAGTCCGCGAGGAGGGCCCAGAAATCAGGGGCGCCGATGAAGCGATCACGAAGGGAGGATTCTCGGTTGGCTTCGGCCAGGAGGGATCGGCGCCTCGGGCTGTCCTCGCTGCAACTAGAAGAGCGCCCCAAGCGCTGAGCGCTGTGTCAAGGCGTGGAGCCTCAGCCATCAACCGTGCCAAGCACTCGTTGAGCGATTCACCTTGTGCTTCCGCGACGACGGCCTCCGCTATGAGCAACAGCCTTTGTGCGACATGGTCGTGGGAATCCGAAGCTCGCTCGACGAGTTGGTTCAGTAGGGTGGGGGTGCTCCTCAGCATGCCAAAGACACCCCGCAGGGCCCCCTGCGCATACGTCTGCTCGTCGAACTCCAGCGAGCGCAGAAGGTTGGCCAGCAAAACCTCCGGCCATGTAGCCAGATCAGAAGAAGCGTCGACCGGGATTGGAGAGAGCGGTGGAAGACGGCCGCCCCCTTCAATCCAGAGCGTGTGCATATCAAGCAGCCTGTTGGCACCGTCAAAGAGTTCTTCCTGACCAGCGTGAGACGCTACGAGCAGGCACATTGCGTCCAGGTTCTCCTGGATGGTATTGATTCGCGCTTCCGGGGAAAGGAAATGGTCGGCCAACACGGCACGGCGGACCGCGTCCCAACGCTGCTCCGGGGTCACCAAGGGGAAGAGGTGCTCGTACGCATCGCTCGCCCCATCGAACCACCAGATCTGCTCCTCGCGTCGCTCCAGCGCGGCCCACGCCTCCTTGATGCACTCAGCGTACGAGCCCCCCCCCTCCGCTTTCGCATCGTCGAGGCTGGCGGCCACCTGCTTCCAGTCTTGGTGTGCCGGAGCCAGGGTAATAGCGTCGACAGGCTTGAGGGATGAGTAGTCAGGGGTGTCGCGCTCGATTGGCGATGAAGTAGTGTCCGGATCCCGCTGACAGGCAAACTCGGCCGCCCCCATCAGTCGGAGATCGCGGTCGAAGTGACCGATGCCACCTCGTTGTGCTGCAGCAAGCAGTGCATCCCGTGCGTCTGCCAGCACCTGTCGGTCGGCATGGACCCGCCAGCAGAGCTGGCCGATACAGAAGGCCCAGATTGAAAGCAGTTCGGAGCTCTGGAGGGGCTCGGTCTCAACCATTCGCAAGAGGGCATAGACAAGCGCATCATCGCCAACCTCCAATGCCGTCTCGGTAGTGAGCGCGATACGCGCGATGGCTGACGGCCCGTCCACACAAGCAGCGCTCAACACCGCCGTCTCTATTGCTCCGCCGACTCGATTGTCTCCTGTTCGCGTGGCTTCTCGCGAAAGTGAAAAGAGCCGCAGTCCCTGATCTTCCCAAGCACGCGCGTTCACCGCAGCAGCTTCACGGAACCAAGCAAGAGCCTGGCTCAGGGAGTAGTCCTTGTGCCCCGTATATCCGATATTCGCCCAGGGAAGTCGGATGAGCGCCGGCTCGGCCGCTTCGTTTTCGCCGATCTCCTGGAGGAGGCTCGCGAACTCAGTGACGAACTGGTGTCGCTCCGCGGGGGGCAACGTCCAGGCGACCCCGTGCGAGCCTACCCAGGCGTCAGCATACGAGAGGAGTTCTTGCCGATGAGTCGCCTGTGCGAGGAAGCGCCAAACAGGCGTGAGCATCGGCCCCAACGTCCTGCGCTCTGCTATTCGGTCAAGAAGAGGCACGCAGATCGCCCGAGTCAGTTCGCTATGTCCGCTCGCGCAATCGAGAATCCCCTTCACGATCAACGCAGCGATCTGGGGATAGCCAAACGGTATACGGTAGGGATGCCTATCCACTGCAGTCAGCAGGATATTGACGGTGCGGGCCACCGTAGCTGGATCGCAATGGATCGCGGGCGTCAGGTCCTCACGAGTAGTTCGGATGAGGGAGCCCAGAAGAGCTGCTGCATGGAGAAGTTCTTTGACACCAGCGTCATGCCGTTCATCCCGTCGATCGCGCGCGTGGTAGACCTTCTCTATTTCCTCTCGCAGTCCGCTCGCGTGCCTGTTCGGGTCTGTGATGCCAAATAGAACCGCCAATCTTACCATCACCGTGATCTGGCTCGGTTCGTCAAGTCCTGTTCCGACGTGTTCTATGGAAGCGGCGATCGCGCTACTCCGGTCGGCGAGAACTGGCTTCGTCCACCGCTCCTGAAGATCTCCGTCACCGAGGATTGCCGCTGCGACGGCGCCCGAAACGCGTAAATACCAAGGGTGGCAGTCCTGCGGACTCATCGCCTGGAGCACAAGGCCGCATCGACACCACTCGCGGCTGTCTATGAGCCTCCACAGTAGCTTCTCAACATCAATCAGATAGCACTGCTGGATACGATGCAGAACTTCTGCAAAGTCTTGGTCTCGAACCGCGAAACCATCGGCAGAGTCGAGAAGGCCCTGAGCATACGACGCTTCCGCGCTCTCCCACCCTGTCCCCTGGCTGCACTCTAGAAGTGTGGTTGTGGCGGCGCTAGCACGTCCGAGGCCAGCAAGAAGCGAACGGGCGGCGTCTTGCTGTTGGTGCTCGTGCGTACCCGCTCCAAACCGAGCAGAGTCCGCGATCTCCTTCGGGCTCAAGCCGGCAAACCATCTCTCGAACGCGGCGCGAGCTCGTTCCGTTTCCCCAAGGTCACAAAGCTCTAGTACGTCATTTATCGCAGCCACCACGCGATCGTGAATCCAGTCGGGCTTCGCTGGGACGGCTCTCTCGACTCCGCGGGGAGAGATCGCTCCGGACGGTGCTGAGTCTATGTCTTCTCGGCCATCCCGCCACTGCAATGACGCTCGGAGCTGTTCAAGCGTCTTGAGACCGGCAGCAACCTGATGAGCCAACGACCAGTCTGGCTTGATGGCCGCGAGCGCCTCTGCAGCGGTCACGGCCTGCTCGGTCAGGATGTCGAGCCCTCGGCCTATAGCATGTCCTTCTAGGACCCAGCTCGGCTCAAAGACCGATGCTTGGTCGCGAGGACGTTCCGCAATCCCGTATAACGCCTGAACAGCGGCATGTCGCGCGAGTGGATCATCCCCGTCTCGAAGAAAGTCACCCAGGAGCGACGCGGATTCCCTGTAGGTGTCAGGGTCTCCTCGTAGAACCCCATGCAGAAATACCCGGAAGTCGTTATGGAACACGCGGAAGCCTTGCGACTCCTCGACCACCAGCGGGCGCAATGCTCGGAGCACGTCCATCCAGTTCACCGGCATCGTGCCGTCGGGGTCTACGACAGCGCGGAGCATCTTGGGGGTCGTGCGGGACCTCGCGAGCGTCAGACAAGCTGCAAGGCGCAATGCAGATGCATTAACGAATTCCCGTGTGGTGGCCAACCAAATTGCCTTGTAGTAGCCCTCGACACCTGAGGTAAGTCGGCGATTGGCAAGAAGCGATGAAAGACCATCAATTTCATCGCCAAGCAATCGAGCTTCTTCCACAGCGAACACCGTCGAAAGCGTATGCCCTTCACACGCGGTATGAATGTCCCGAGCCACCGCGTTGGCCAAGTCGCTGTTGACGTTCAAGCGCGCACCAATCAACGCCCGTACGTCATCCAACCCGAGACGAGGGAGCCGGTACATCTCTACACCGGCGGCGCCATGCCTCAGCCAATCAGGGTACTGTCGTAGATAGGCTTCACTTGGCTGCCCGCCGATGAGAAAAGTGACGTGTTCTGGTATTTGGTCCGGCGGAACTAGCGACGCGAGGAAAGTATCCGGGCCTTCACCAGCGCGTGCAGCATGATCAATGCCGTCGACAGCAATCACGAAGGGCCGTCCCTCAGCCTCTCCGAGCATATTCGCGATTCGGAGAACATGTGCGCGAAGTTCCTCGACCGATAGCGATCCTGCATGGACAGGCACTTGAAGCTCGAAGAGGCGACCTCGCGCTAGCGGGCGCAGTTTGATCAGAAGGTCCGACCAGAGACTTCGGGGCTTGGTGACCTCAGAGTCCGCTGGCAGAAGTTGGTTCTCGGGTGTAATGGGACGATAGGCGTGGAAGCGCGCGTCAATGACAGGATCTCGCCGGTTTGCCAAGTGGCTCAGAAGCGCTGTCTTGCCACTGCCGGGCTCACCGGAAACGAAGACGACCGGAGTGTCTCGCTTCCGGAGTAGCTCCACCACGTCATCCACAGCCGGTATCCTAGAGGGGAAGAAAGGTGCCGGCGGTGGAAAATCGTGGTCGCCCACGATGGTGTCTTCTTCCAAGCAAAGCTTCTCGTACGCAGCCTCCTTCGTGATGGCCTCGGCTTCCCCACGATCAGACGTCGCCCATATCCGGAGTGCACTGTCGAGACGCGCGAGTAGTCCGTCACACACGGCTGGCTTGAGGGCGAAAAGCTTCTCGATGCGCTCAAGTAGTCGCCTCCGCACCTCAGGCAGTTCCGGCTCAGAATGCCGTACTTCCAGTGCCTTGAGAAAAGCCAGCTTCTTCGCATCGGTCTTGATATCTTCGAGCTGAGGCAGCCACAGATTATCCCAAGCCCCTTTCCACTCCGGCTTTACCTTCATGGCCGACAGCGTGGCTGCTCTCTTCGACTCGGCGCTCATCCACGTAATGAAGTCAGCTAGTGAGGGCCTTGTGATCGAACCGGCCCCCTTTGGGGTATGCTTCTGGGTACCAGCTTGTCGATTGGTGAGGAGCCAGACCTCGGCAGGTTCCCCGGCAGCAACCCAGCCCGCGGCCATGTGCTTGAGCAGCGAGTCTTCGCTGTCTCCGCTGGCGACCATATCCCCGAAGGTCAGAGAATCGGACACTCGCGTGTGCTTGACCTGAATGAAGCGGCTCTTGCCATCCGCGAATGCGACTACTACATCGTCCAGCCCCTTGTGCCCGGACTTCTAGAGCGTGACGGTCAGGACTTGTTTCTGGGCATCCAGAAGGTCGAGGACGTATTCCAGACCTACGGACCACTCATACCAGTAAGGATCCCCTAGACCCGCACCGGGGTTCTTTGACTTCGACGTCATACGCTCCAGTCACCTTCGTCTGACCAACACCACGCTCTATGGCTGGTTCATAGCACATCGATAAACCATACCAGCAACACCGCCTGGTTAGGTGCCAAATTTAGCAAGTAGTCGCCCTCGGTTTCTTCCAGGACCAGGCGCTTCTCCTCGCGCTTGGTGAGGCGGTAGTGGGTCAACTCCAACTCGCTGACGTACTCCCCCTTACGGCCGTAGCCGCCGGCCGTACCGGCCATCCAACCGTGGGTCGTCATCGCTTCGATGATGTCCCGCTGGAACAGAGCTTCCCTGCTGTTCGCCATGACATCCCCTGAGCCTGGCGTAACTATGCGTAACAGCCTAGCGCTTCAGGGATAAGAGGAGAAGTCTACTTAGGCCGCTGAACCATCAGGGCACCAGCCGTTATTCGCGAAGCCTGCCCAAGGCTTGCTCCAACAGCTCCAGTGATTGACGATGCTTGTCCGGGTGCATCTTATGGATGTTGGCGAGCTTCCAGCGCACGGCAGGCAGCCGTTTGACGCCTGGCAGCGGAAGCAGCGTCCAGTCTGGCGCCCCCTGCTTGAAGGACAGAAGGAAGCGAACGTCTTCATCCGTCATCAGTTGGCCCAGCCGCGCCAGAAGTTCGTGCCGGACGTCCTCCAACTGCTGCAATGGGATATCGGCCCTGGCCATCCCGACAAACTCCTGTCGGTAGACATCTTCCAGTGGCTTAAAGCGCGGATTGATCACTTCGTTCAAGGGCCTAGGATGCCCCAGCAGATAGAGCAGGAAGCCTTCGAATACGCTCCGATCCAGGCCGCCCTGGTTCAGCAGCAGCTTCATATCGAAAAGGTCCCGGGGGTGCTGGCGATCCAGCGCGGCGCAGATCTTGCCGCCATACAGGTCCGGCAGTGACACCACCTGCACCGCAGCAAAGCCGTAATCGTCTTCCACGGCTTCCACGACATCGCGCTCCTGGGGCGGGTGCAGAGTGCCACGCAGTACTGGCGATACCTCCACCTTCACCTGGCTACGCCCCCTGCGCACCAGGATTCTCAGCTCGTCTCGGCGATTATCCTGAAGCTCGGCTCGTACGCCTGGCAGCCGCGCAGTGAAGGTCTCTGTCAGTCGCTGCAGCGCCTCGCGACAGCGTCGCAGGGCTTCCTCACGGGGCTCCAGCGGCAGGTAGGCCAGGTCGATGTCGACCGATAGACGAGGTAATGGCTGCACGAAGAGGTTGATGGCCGTGCCTCCCTTGAGGGCGAAGCACGGCTCGTCATTGAGAAATGGCAGCAGCGAGACTAACAGACTGACCTGTTCATGGTAGCGAGCTTCAATCGGCATGCAGGAACGCCTCCGGCACCGTCACGTGATATTCCCTGTCCAGCTTGCCGCCTTGGCAGAGCTGCCGCTTGCCTTTGCCGAGATTCAGTCGGCGTGGTTCCAGGCGAGCGTACCAGGGATGCCCGGCGTGGCGAGCCAGCACCAGGAAGGCACGCTTGGTTCTCACCGAACGGCACCCCTCCAGCAATGTCTGCAGCCGGCGCGGACGCAGCGTATTGAGCCCGCTGAAGGTATCCACCAGCTCGCTGCCGAACAGCAACTCATTCGGCGTCACGGCGATCCACTCCAGGACGGCTCGCTCTGGGGTCGATATCTGCAAGCTGAAGGCCCTGCCATCTGGCGCGTAGTCCGTGAAGCTGCCGGGAAGCTGCGCCGGCAGGCCCTTTTCAGAGTGGAGCACCGTCCGCCCTGCCCACTCGGCATCATTCAACCACCGGGGCAGCCGAGCGGCCTCCTTGCCATACAGGTGCGTCGTGCTCTCCCCCATGGGCAGATAGTGGGCAAAGCCATGCAGTGCCAGGGCCGTCTGGCCACCCGGCCAAAATGGTGGCATCCCCGAGCCGTCGCTCGCCTGCAGGGCGAAAACAGCGCTCTCCCAGGTAAGAGGCTCCCCCGCTTGGCAGTAGGCGCCGTGCCCCACGCGTTGCAGCCAGCCACTGCTGGCAAGCTTACGCGCCTGATCAGATGTGACGCCGTGTGACGCCAGCCAAGCGGTCGTCACGACGGCGCCATACGGGATCTTGTGCAGCAATTGGTTTATTTTCACGTAAAAAAGCGGCCTTAAATTCCGTCTTTAGAGTAAATAATAAACCACGTTAGTTTATCTTCAAGCCCAAAATCGCCATTCAAGGCCGCTTTTATGACATAAATTAAACCGGAGGCTGAGTCTCCGCCCCTGCTTGATCCCAAATTTAGCGGGACGAAGCCAGGCAGAGAAGGCCGCTGCAGGGGACAAAGCGGCCACACATCACGTCACTCCTGATAGTGCGTGTACTTTTTCGCACTTCCCTTCACTTGGTCGGCGGGATATTTCTCCGCATTCTTCTCCATCTTCGCCCGGCATGCCGCTTCGATATCCACGTCCAGCTTGCCCGCCAGCCGGATCAAGTAGAGCTGAACATCGGCAATTTCATCGCGCACGGCGGCCAGTTGCTGCTCATCCAGCTCCCTGGACTGCGCCTCGGTCAGCCACTGGAAGCACTCCTGCAGTTCAGCTGCCTCCACCGTCAGCGCCATGGCCAGGTTCTTGGGCGAGTGGAACTGGTCCCAGTTGCGCTCGGTGGCGAACTGGTCCATGGCGTCACGGAGCTGCTTGAACGGGTCTGACATCTAGGGCTCACCTGGTTCTGCGCTATCGGATAGCGGTGAGCATGCCTGCTCTGCCGCTCGCTATCCAGCCAGCATCGGCATAGGCGACCATCCGGCCGCCCACTCGCTCACAGCACGGAGAGGAATTCGCCGATGACCTTCAGGTCCTCCAGCTCGTCCTCGAGCACGATGTCCTTGTAGCCGAAGGCGTTGGTCTGGGGCTTGAGCACGATGCGCTGGTTCACGAACTCGCCGTATTCCTCGACCTTCTCGCTCTGATACAGCTTCACCGTGAAGCTGCCGCCATGGTCTGGGTCCTCGATGGCGCGATGCTGCACCACGACGACCTTGCCTTGCCGTGTACCACCTGGGTTCGCGCGGAACAGGCACCAGGCGCCATTGGGAATGCGCCGATTCATCGACTCCCCCACCACCCGGCTGACGAAAAGGTCGGGGCTTACACGTATATGATCCGGTAGCTCGACCCAGTGCTCGGCGTCGGCAATCTGCATCTCACTAAACTCGCCAGCGGCGATGCTCAAATCATACACGGGTGCATGGCGCTCGAACGGCGCTGCCTGGTCACGCGTCGCGATGGGTAGGTGCAAGCCATCCAGCATCTCGGCACCCTCAGACGCGGCTTCTCGCTCGGTGGCTGTCTGCGAGCGAGCAAAGGCCGCGAAGTACTCTCGGGTCTCGGGGTCCGTGGCATAGAGGTAACAGCCCTTCTGTCCCCGCGTCATCAGCGTGCGATAGGTGTTCTTGATGATCTGGTCCGCCAGGGCACGGGCATTCTCAGGCTGCTCCTTGAGCATCTTCTTGTAGCCATGCACCGAGCGGTCCTGCCCTGCTCGCTTGGCCGCGTCCGTCACCACGCGGCCGTCACGAATCACGAAGTCGTCGCCGATGATGACGCCAACGTAGTCGAACTCGAGCCCCTGGCAGGTGTGGATGCAGCCGACCTGCTCTGCTGATCCATCTGCGATCGCCCACAGCATGCCGTCGTCATCGAGGTTCCACTGGGCGGCGAAGCCATGTTCGGGAAACACGATGTCCATGGCGTGCTTATCCTTCTTGCTGGCCCAGGGCCAGCAGTAGCCCGCCACCATGCGTGCCTTGTTGGCCTTGCGATTCTTTTCGAGAATCGCCCGGCGCATGGCACTCGGGTCATCGAACACCTGGAAGTCGTAGTCGATGTCCTCAAGGTCAGTGTTGGCCGTGGTGCGAATCTGAAGGGCGTGATCGAGCCAGGCCAGATAGCCATCCGAGCCGTTGCAGCGAAACTGCGACGCCAGCTCGAGCTCGTGGACATCGGCGCCGCCCTCGGCCGCCCGCCGCCGGATCTCCTCGACCGTGCCCACGTCCTTCAGCGTCACACGCTGCGCCTCATCGATGAAGAAGATCGAGAAGCGTGACGCGGCGATCACCTCCTTGATCTGGCTCTCGCCCAGGTTCTGATACATGCCCGACTTCTCGTTCAGGCGGTGCGCCTCGTCGACGATCAGTGCATGGAAGGTATCCGGCTCTGCGTTGACGTAGCTGCCCGAGCCCTTGAACAGGTTGTCGATGTGGGTCTTCTTGCGCGTGCCGGTCAGCTTCTTCTTGAATACCTCACGAGGGGCCGAGTTGCGCGACACGTACTGCGTCATCATCTCGCGCTTCGTCAGCTCCACCAGCAGGTTGATGGCCACCACCGACTTGCCGGTACCCGGCCCGCCCTTGACGATCAGGCACTGCTTGCTTCCGCTACCTGCGCGATGCGCAAGATCGATGGCGGTTTCATAGACCAGTTTCTGATCGTCGATCATCAGGAACTCGGCATTGCCTTGCATCATCGATGCCAGGGCATCCGCCAGGTTCTTGCTCGGCTTGATCACACCATGCTCGATGCGATACATGATGTCGTTGCTGTCGCCGTACTTGATGTGCTGGCTCAGAAACTTCGAGAGCTTCAAGGCATCCTGCGAAATGAAGACCGGTGCACGACGCGTGTGGTGCTCGTAAAAGGGATCATTGATGGCGTCCCCCTGCTTCATGTTGTGCAGGTAGGCGCAGGGCACCAGGCGGATCGACTCGGAGCGTACCGTCTCGTTGTAGTCCTCGATCAGCGCGCCATAGGACCACGCCTGATACGACGGATGGTTGGTCTCGCGTACTCCGCCGCCTAGCTGGGTACGAACGATGGCGTCCTTCTTCGTTACCTCGACGGACTGCCACTGTTTCAGTTCCACGATGACCGCGGCATCGTCCCGCTGGTGGTTCTTGCCGGTCAGGATGAAGTCCACGCGGCGATTGGTCAGCGGAATGTTGTATTCGATGGCCACGCCTGCCGACGCGGGAATGCCCTCATCGAGCAGCACGCTCATCATAAAGCGAAGGGAGTTCTCCCACGACGTCACCTCACTGCGCGGCGAGTTTCGGTTCAGCCTGCGTGCCACCTCGTTCTCGATGGCCTCGGTGATGACGTTGGCTCGCACATCGTCGATAAACTGCTGCTTGGTGGCGTTGTAGACCAGCATGTCCTTGAAAGTCCCTTTTCAGTCAGCCGCTCAGAATTTTTCGCGTAGGTGTATTGAACAATCATGCACGCTATATGCTAAAGCAGCATGTTCTGATGACGGGAACCGGATGCAGAGCCTCAATGCGATCATTGTCTGGACACCGCTGGCACCGCGGAAGGTCTGGAGTCTTTCACCACGTAAAAATGTCGTGGATGATTCCGGCTGGCGTCCCACTTTGGGCGACACATTAGACAAACCTTGACCATAGCAGCACAACCGCGGTTTGCAATGCGGACAGCAAGATATCTCCCGGGAGGCGGGAAGTTAGAAGTCTGGCGGGATCAGGATGGTGGGCCCAGCTGGACTCGAACCAGCGACCAAGGGATTATGAGTCCCCTGCTCTAACCAACTGAGCTATAGGCCCTTGCTGCGGATGGCGCCGAGCGGCGCCGCCGTATGATAGCGAATGGCGATGAAGGTGACCATAGCCGGCCGCCCCTGGCTGGCCGAATCGCCCGCCGCGGCACTTCCTCCCCCTGCCGCGGTCTGCAGGTGGCCTGCCCTTCTGGAGATCGACCGGTGCGACCTTCCCCCCCTTGCCGTTTCCCTGCGCTGGGTACTGCCCTGTTCGCCCTGCTGCTGGCCCTGCCGGCGGCCGCCGCCTGGGAGCTGGACCCCGAACGCTCGCGGGTGGCTGCCACCGTGGTGCAGATCGCCCCGACAGGCCCCATTGCCCATCAGCACGAGGTGCGTCGCCTCGCCGGCACCGCCGAGGCGGACGGCACCCTGCGCCTGCCCCTGCGACTGGCCCAGAGCGATGTGGTCGAGCGCATGGGGCCCCTGCCGCCCTGGCTCTCCGGCCTTACCGAGCACCCCCTGGCCACCGTGACCACCCGCTTCCCGCCCCAGCGCCTGGAGGCTCTGGCCGTGGGCGAATCGCTGGTGGAGGTGCTCGAGCTCTCGGTGCAGTCCGGCGGCACCACCCACCACGAGCCGCTGGCGGTGCGCTTCACCCGCGAGGCACCCGGCCGGGTGCGGGTCAGCAACGCCGAGCGGGTGGCGCTGGATGGCCGCGAGCTGATGGCCAACCCAACGCTGCGCTCGGTGCTGCTGTTGCTCGGCTACGAGCAGATCGGCGACGAGGTGCCGGTCCTTCTCGACGCCGTGCTGCTGCGGCGCTGAGGCAGGGAAAGGTTAGCTCGCGGTGATCCCGAGTACCGTGTAGGGCGCCTCGCAGGCGTGGCGCTCGTCGCGCTCGTCGACGCTGCCCAGGCCCAGGTGGCGGTCGTTGTCGTAGGCGACGAACAGGCGATCATGGTCCAGCACCGACAGGCCCTCGGCCTTGTGCTCGAACTCCAGCGGCAGGCCTGCCGGGGTGGTCACCAGGGTCGGGCGCCGGCCGGCCCGGAAATCCGCCAGGCCGATCTCCCACAGGTAGCCGCCGATGCGCTCCTCGCCGGCCTCCTCCACCTCGAAGCTGTTCAGCAGGTAGAGCCGCGCGTGGTAGGGGTCGTACTCCAGGCTCGAGAGGCCGCAGTCGTAGCGGACCTCGGGATGCTCGCCCGGGTCGAAGGCATAGTGCTCGCGCAGCGCATCGAGGAACACCAGGTTGCCGCTCTCGCTGATCTCGTAGTGGGCCCCCACCACCCGGCTCACGTAGGCGAAGTCGTCATGGGCCTGGCCCTGCTCGCGCACGCCGAACAGCAGCAGGCCGTCGCCCCGCTCGCCGGGGATCGCGGCGAGCCCCTCGATCTTGTAGTAGGGAAAGCCGATGGCGGCGTTCAGCTTGTCGCGCAATTCCAGCGAGCCCGCCACGCCATCGCGCGGATCGGGGTCCACCACCTGAACCCGGTCCGGCTCGCCCAGCGGCCAGATCAGCAGGTGATTGTAGTCGTTGAGGGCGTGGCTCTCGTCGTCGATGCGATCGAAGCCGGTGGTCGCCAGCACGTGGCGGCCATCGGCGGTCAGCGCGAAATCCTCGTATTTCTCGGCCTGCTTGACCAGTGGCTGGGTGAAGTAGGTCAACCGGCTGTCGTCGGGCCCCTCCGGGGTAAGGGGCACGGCGAACACCGCCGAGCGCGAATCGCCGGGGATCGGCTTGTCGCTGGCCATCAGCAGGCGCTCGCCATCGTAGGCCACTGCCGAAACCTCGGCGTTGACCAGCCGCCCCTTGGCATCCTTGAGGCCGGCGGGAAAGCAGTGGATGGTTCCCTGCTGCAGGATCCTGGCACTCACCATGTCGTCGTCCTCCGGATCGATGGATGCCTCACCCTACTACGCTGAAACCTGCGCCGGGAACCGCCCGTGGAGTCGACGCGACGCCCCTTATCGATAATGATTATTGTTTGTATAATGGCGCTTTCCACGAATCCGGTGGTCTCGCCATGCCCTCGTCCCTGGCCCGGCTCTACGTCGGCCCCCTGCAGCACCTCGCCCCGCCGGCGATCGCGCCGGTGGCACCCGACGGCATGCCGGCCCGGGAGCTGCTCGATCCGACACGCCTGGCGACGCTGCTCGAGCGCTTCGGCGCCCAGTACGATCAGGGCGATCGCCGGGCGGTGGCCTCGCTTTGGTCCAAGTGGCACTTCAGCGCCCTGGCGGCCCACGGCCTGGCCGCCAACCTGCTGCTCGAGCGCGACCTGCCGCTGGGCCTCGATGAGCTCCATCTCCAGCAATCTCCCGAGGGGCAGACCACCGGCCTGGTGCTGCGCCATGCCGGCCGCCCCCTGGCCGAGCTCGACTCCCCCTCGCGCTTCGCGACCCTGCTCGACGGCCACCTGGCGCCGCTGGTCGAGGCCCTGGCCACGGCCAGCGGGGCCTCGCCCAAGGTGTTCTGGAGCAACGCCGGCAACTACTTCGAGCACTTCGCCAGCGCCCTGGCCGACCACCCCATGGCCTCGCCGGACGTCGGCGAACCCGCTCGGGCGCTGCTGGCGAGCCGCACCCTTCCCGACGGCCGTCGCAACCCGCTCCATCGGCCGGTGCGCTACGTCGAGGGCGAGGACGGCACCCCGCGGCGGGTGCGTCGCCTGTGCTGCATCCGCTACCTGATCGACGAGCTGGGCGTCTGCGGCAACTGCCCGCTGGCCTGCCGCCACGGGGCCCGTGCCGCCGAGACGCGCTGACCGCCTCACCAACGCCAGGGCCCACCCCGTTGCCGGGGTGGGCCCTTGTGGCATGCCTGTTGCGGCGGAAAGGGTCAGTAGCGCCAGGTCAGGTTGGCCATGACATGGCGCGGCGCGCCGTGGAAGGCCTGGTCCCACTTGAGGCTGGTCAGGTACTTCTCGTCGGTGACGTTGTTGAGGTTCAGCGAGGCGGTCAGGCTGTCGCTGAAGTCGTAGCTCGCCATCAGGTCAACCAGGGCATAGGCCTCCTGGCGCGTCTTGCCATCCGCCAGGTCGCGGTCGCGTTCGATCTCGTCCTGCCAGCGAAGCCGCGCCCCCACCTTGAGAGCATCCAGGGCGGCCGGCCGATAGCTGGTGGTGGCGCGCACCAGATGGCGCGGAATGTAGGTATTGGTGGCCTCACCCTCGGCGTCCTCGACCTCCAGATAGGTATAGCCGACGCTGGCCTGCCAGCCCGGCGCCAGCTCGCCGGCGAGCGTGGCCTCCACGCCCTCGCTGGTAATGCCGTCGGCGCCTCTGTAAACGTCTTGCGTTCCGCGCTTCTCGCCCGTTGGCTGCGCGACATTGTCCTGCTCGGTGCGGAACAGCGCCAGCGACGCATCGGCGCTGCCGTCGAACAGCTCGGCCTTGAGGCCGACCTCCTGGCTGACGCCGTCGACGGGATCAATAAAGTCGCCGTCGCGATTGATCTCGGTCTGCGGCTTGAAGATCTCGGTGTAGCTGGCATAGAGGGATGCCCAGTCGCTCACGTCATAGATCAGGCCGGCATAGGGCGTCAGCTCGTTGTCGACGTTGGTCTCCTGGGAGCTGCCGTACTGCTCGCCAACCGCGTCGGCCCAGCTCAGCCGAGCACCCGCCACCGCGGTCCAGCGCTCGGCGAGGTCCAGCTTGGCCGCGCCATAGACGCTACGCTCCTTGACCGTGGCATCGCCGTCGGTGCCGGGGAAGGCCACCCAGGCATCGGGTTCGGGGTAGGATCCATTCCAGTCGTCCAGCGGCGGCAGCCCCTGGCCGCCCGCATCGAAGCTCGCCGTGGGATAGCGGGAGAGCTGCTGGTTGCGGCTCTGGCTCCAGTCCGTGCCCATCACCAGCTGGTGGCTGCGCCCGAAGGCATCGACCTCGCCCTTGGCATGCAGGTCGGCCACCCACTGCTCCAGGTGGCGGTCGTAGCGGCTGAGGGTCAGCTGGTTGTCGGCGATGCGCCCGGTGGCGGCATCGGGCGTGCCGTAGATATAGAACAGCTGGGTGTCGGAGAGCATGTCCAGATGGGTGAGCGTGCCCTTCAGTGACCAGCGATCGCCGAGTGCCTGCTGCACCTCGAGGAAGCTGCGGTGGGTCTCCACGTCCCAGTAGGACCAGTCGGGGGCCGAGGAGGTCTCGACGTCGTAGTCGGTGGGGGTGCCGGCCGAGTCATAGAGCGGCAGCGAGCCCCACATGTTGCCGTCGGTATTGTTCTGCTGCCAGGTGTGGCCGAGGGTCACCAGGGTGCTGTCGGTGACATCGGCCTCCAGCACGCCATAGAACAGCCCCCGCTCGCGGCTCAGCCGGTCCAGGTAGGAGTCGCTCTCCATCCCTGCCGCCACAAGGCGCCCGCGGACGCGCCCCGCGTCGTCAAGCGGCCCGGCAACATCGGCCTCCAGGCGCCGCTGGTCCCAGGAGCCGACGCTCGCCGAGACCGAGGCCTGGGGCACATAGGTGGGCCGCTTGCGCACGAAGTTGACCGTCGCCGCGGGATTGCCCGAGCCGGACATCAGCCCGGTGGCGCCGCGCACCACCTCCACCCGGTCGTAGATCGCGGTGTCCATGTCCCCATGCACGTTGTTGTAGGGCATCGGCACGCGCACCCCGTCGACCTGGAAGTTGGAGATCTCGAAGCCCCGTGCCGTGTAGTAGGTGCGGTCCGTCTCGAGGCGCTCCACCGTGACCCCGGGCGTGCTCTCCAGGACATCATTGGTGGTGTCGAGGTTGAAGTCGTCGATCTGGGCGCGGGTCACGGTCGAGACGGACTGGGGGGTCTCGCGGGGCGTCAGGTCGAGCCTGATCGCGGTGCTGGTGAGCGGCACCCGGTAACGCTCCGTGCCCTCGGTGATCACCGACAGGGCCTCGGCCTCGACGGTCAGGGTCTCCAGGTCGGTGGCCGCCTCCGGGGCGGTCGTTCCCTGCTGGGCCAGGGCAACCGGTGAAAGCAGCAGGCTGCCGGCGGCGGTCAGGCCCAGGCAGCCACGGATGGCGCAGGTCAACGGGTGGATGGCGCCGCGGCGGCGGGATGGGAACGGCATGGGGGACGAGCCTCGTGTCATGGATTCGAATATTTATGATAATGATTCGCATCACGTTTAACAACAATGATTCATCCCGCTCATGCCAAGGGGCCATGCCGGCCCCGATGTCGTCACGCCAATGAGGCGTCCGCCGCCTCGACCTCGCCGGTCTGCACCCGCCACTGGGCCGCATAGCGCCCGTTGCGCGCCAGCAGCTCCGCATGGGTGCCGCGCTCCACCACCCGCCCGCCGTGGACCACGGCGATCTGGTCGGCATGGACGATGGTCGAGAGCCGGTGGGCGATCATGATCACGGTGCGCTGGTGGGCGATGCGCTTCAGCGATCGCTGGATGGCCGCCTCGGTCTCGTTGTCCACGGCGCTGGTGGCCTCGTCGAGCACCAGGATCGGCGGGGCCTTGAGCAGCGCCCGGGCCAGCGAGAGACGCTGGCGCTGGCCACCGGAGAGGCGCACGCCGCGCTCCCCCACCGGAGTATCGAGCCCCTGGGGCAGCGCCTGGATGAACGCCCAGGCCTCGGCGGTCTGTGCCGCGGCGATGATGTCGGCCTCCGGGGCATCCGGCTTGCCGTAGGCGATGTTGTCGCGCACCGGGCCCTCGAACAGGTAGACGTCCTGGCTGACCAGGCCGATGGCCCGGCGCAGCGAGGCCAGCTCGAGTTCGCGGACCGGCTGGCCGTCGATGCGGATTTCCCCCGCCTCGGGGTCATGGAAGCGCAGCAGGAGCTTGATCAGGGTCGACTTGCCCGAACCGGTGGCGCCGACCAGGGCCAGGGTATGGCCCGCCGGCACGTCCAGTTGAATATCGCTCACGCCCTCGCCGCTGCCCGGGTAGCGGAAGCTCACGTCGGCGAAGGCCACCTCGCCGCGCACCGGCTCGGCCAGCGCCCGCCCGCCGTCGTCGCGCACATGGATCGGCGTGGCCAACAGGTCGAGGATGCGCCGCGTGCTGGCCATGGCGCGCTCGAAGAGGTCGATCACCTGGGCCAGGCCGGTCAGCGGCCACAGCAGCCGCTGGGTGAGGAACACCAGCACGCCGTAGGCACCGACGTTGAGCTCCCCCTGCAGGGCCATCATCCCGCCCACGGTGAAGGTGGCCAGGAAGCCAGCCAGGATCGCCATGCGGATCACCGGGATGAAGGCCGAGCTGATGCGGATGGCCTGGCGGTTGGCCTCCACGTAGGCCTCGCTGGCCTGGCGCAGCCGCTCGGCCTCGCGGGCCTCGGCGGTGAAGCTCTTGATGGTGGCGATACCGGCCAGGTTGTTGGAGAGCCGGCTCGAGAGGTCGCCGACCCGCTCGCGCACCTCGGCATAGAGCGGCCCGGCCTTGCGCTGGAAGTAGAAGGCGCCCCACACGATCAGCGGGATCGGCGTGAAGGCGAGCAGCGCGATCAGCGGCGAGAGCAGGAAGAACACCGCCCCCACCGCCACCACGGTGACGCCGACCTGGATCATGGCGTTGGCGCCGCCGTCCAGGAAGCGCTCGAGCTGGTTGACGTCGTCGTTCATGGTCGCCACCAGCTGGCCGGAACTGCGCGACTCGAAGAAGCCCATGTCGAGCCGCTGGGCATGCTCATAGGCGTCCTGGCGCAGGTCGGCCTGCAGCCGCTGGGCGAGGTTACGCCACAGCACCTGGAAGAGGTACTCGAACAGCGACTCCCCGGCCCAGATGAAGAAGGTCAGCGCGCCGAGGACCAGGATCTGCTCGCGGGCGGACTCGAAGCCGAGCCCTGCCACGAAGCTCTGCTCCTGGTTGACCACCACGTCGATGGCCACGCCGATGAGGATCTCCGGGGCGATGTCGAACAGCTTGTTGATGACCGAGCAGGCGCTGGCGGCGATGATCCGGCGGCGATAGCCGCGGGCATAGCGCAGCAGGCGCGCCAGGGCCCGGAAGCTTGAGGTGGTGGCGTCAGGCATGGGGATCGGGGGTCCTGGAGGGTTAAGCGCCACAGCATACCGGGAAGGCGGCCGGCCCGAAACAGATCTTATTGATAACCATTATCACCGAAGGTATGGTAGCGCCCATCGCCCGCCCCGCCCGGGGCCCGCCCAAGGAGCGTCCTGCATGTTCGAACTGCGCGGAGCCGGTTTCGCCATCGCCGACCGGCCGCTGCTCGCCGCCACCGACCTGACCCTGGAGGGCGGCCGGGTGCATGGCCTGATCGGCCACAACGGCTCGGGCAAGTCGACCCTGCTCAAGCTGCTGGCCCGCCAGCAGCCGGCGAGCCGGGGCGAGCTGCACTTCGCCGGGCGCCCCCTGGCCCGCTGGGGCCATCGCGAGTTCGCCCGTCGGGTGGCCTACCTGCCCCAGCAGCTGCCCGCCACCGAGAACCTGCTCGGCCGCGAGCTGGTGGGCATGGGTCGCTACCCCTGGCGCGGCCTGCTGGGCCGGCATACCCGCGAGGACGAGGCGGCCATCGACCGCGCCATCGCCGCGACCCATACCGAGGCCTTCGCCGACCGCCTGGTCGACACCCTCTCGGGCGGCGAACGCCAGCGGGTCTGGCTGGCCATGCTGCTGGCTCAGGGCAGCGACTTCCTGCTGCTCGACGAGCCGCTCGCCGCACTGGACATCGCCCACCAGGTGGAGGTGCTGGCGCTGATCCGCACGCTCAGCCAGACGCTGGGGCTCGGCGTGGTGATCGTGCTCCACGACGTCAACATGGCGGCGCGCTACTGCGACCACCTGGTCGCCCTGCATGGCGGGCGCGTGCTGACCCGGGGCACTCCGGCCGAGCTGATGGACGAGGCCACCCTGGAGGCGATCTACGGCATCCCCATGCGGGTGATGGCGCATCCCACCGGCCAGCATCCTGTCGCCCTGGTCCATGCCTGATGCGCCCATGACAGCCTGTCCGCCCGCTACCGAGCCCTCTGACCAAGCCTCTCGCCCCTGATGACACTCTCCCTCTTGCGCCCGGCCACGCTCTTGTTCGCCTCGCCCATGCCGGCCTGTCCGCTTCGCCGCGCTTTCGCCGCGCTGCTGCTGGCCCTGGCACTCGTGCCAACGCCTCGCGCCCTGGCCCAGCCGGCCGTCGCTACCCTCGACTGGACCCTGGCCGAGACCCTGGTGGCGCTGGGCGTCACGCCGGCCGGGGTCGCCCAGGTCGATGCCTACCAGGCCTGGGTCGGCGCCCCGCGCCTGCCCGAGGCCACCGTCGATCTCGGCCTGCGCAGCCAGCCCAACCTGGAGCTGCTGGCGAGCCTGGCGCCCGACCGCATCCTGATCTCGCCGATGTTCGCCAACCTGGCGCCGCGTCTGTCGCGCATCGCCCCGGTCACGACCCTGCCGTTCTACACCCGGGGCCGCGAGACCTGGCCCCAGCTGCTTGAGCTGACCCGCGAGGTCGGTCGCCTGGCCAACCGGGAGGCGGCCGCCGAGCGGCTGATCGCCGGGACGGAGACGCGCCTCGCGGCCCTGCGGCAGCGGCTACCCGCGCGGGTGGCGCCGCTGCTGGTGGTGCAGTTCATGGACGAGCGCCACGTCCGGGTGTTCGGCAAGGGCGGCCTCTACCAGGCCGTGATGGCCCGCCTGGGGCTGGAGAATGCCTGGCGCGGCGAGACCAACGCCTGGGGCTTCTCGCTGGTGGGCCTGGAGCAGCTGGCCGGCCTGGAGGCTCGGCTGGTGGTGGTCGAACCCTACCCGCTGGGGGTCGAGGCCGCGCTGGCCGACAGCGGCCTCTGGCAGCAGCAGCCCAGCGTGCGTAACGAATCCCTGATCACCCTGCCCCCGGTATGGAGCTTCGGCGCCCTGCCCTCGGCGCAGCGCTTCGCCGATCATCTGGTGGCCGCCCTGGAGGAGGCGCCCCATGACGACTGAGGCCGCCCGCCGCCACGCCCCGGCCCTGGTCTGCCTGCTGCCGGGCCTGGCGTTGCTGGCCCTGATACTCGGCTCGCTCGCCGAGGAGGGGCTGTTCGATGGCCTGCGCGCGCTGACGACGGTGACGCCGGCGAGTGCGGAGTCGCTGGTGCGCCACTACAGCTGGTGGCCGCGCCTGGCCATGGCGCTGCTGGCCGGCGGCGGCCTGGCCTTGGCCGGGGTGCTGATGCAGCAGGTGCTGCGCAACCCGCTGGCCGCCCCCACCACCCTGGGGGTGGCCAGCGGCGCCAACCTGGCGCTGATGGCCGCCACCCTGCTCGCCCCCGGCCTGCTGCTGGTCGGGCGCGAATGGGTGGCCCTGGCCGGTGGCGCCGGTGCCATGGCGCTGGTCTTCGCCCTGACCTGGCGCCGCGGGCTCTCCCCCGCGGTGGTGGTCCTCGCCGGCCTGGTGGTCAACCTCTACGCCGGGGCGCTGGGCATGGTGCTGTTGCTCTTCCACCAGGAGACCCTCAAGGGGCTGCTGATCTGGGGCGCCGGCTCGCTTTCCCAGAACGGCTGGCATGACGCCGCCTTCCTGGCCCCGCGGCTGCTGCTGGGCGCCCTGGCGGCCTGGCTGCTACTGCGGCCATTGACGGTGCTCGAACTCGACGACGCCAGCGCCAGGAGCCTCGGCGTCTCGCTGAAGCACCTGCGCCTGGCGGGGCTGGGGCTGGCGGTCTTCCTCACCGGCTGCGTGGTCAGCGTGGTGGGGGTGGTCGGCTTCATCGGCCTGGCGGCACCCAATATCGTGCGCCTGGCCGGGGCGCGCCGCCTGGGGGCGCGGCTGGTCTGGTCGACGCTGCTCGGCGCCCTGCTGCTGGCCACCACCGACCTGCTGCTGCAGCGCTTCGCCGGCAGCCTGCCCACCCTGCTTCCCACCGGGGCCACCACGGCCGCCCTGGGGGCGCCGCTGCTGCTGTGGCTGATCCCCCGGCTGCGCCTGGAGGCCAGCCGCCCGCCCGCCAGCGCCACGGCCCTGGCCCCGCGCCACCCGGCCCCCGGACGACTGGCCGCAGAGCTGGCCCTGGGCCTTCTCGCCGCCCTGCTGCTTGCC
Source organism: Halomonas sp. CKK8 (assembly GCF_029625235.1). Taxonomy (NCBI): domain Bacteria; kingdom Pseudomonadati; phylum Pseudomonadota; class Gammaproteobacteria; order Oceanospirillales; family Halomonadaceae; genus Halomonas; species Halomonas sp. CKK8. The sequence goes on from NZ_CP121193.1 coordinate 2,973,793, forward strand.
CTGCTGCTGGGCCAAGCGGCCGGCGGCTGGTTCGCCACCCTCGACGAGACGGTACTGGCCTGGCGCTGGCCGCGACTGCTGGCCGCGGCGGGCAGCGGGGTGATGCTGGCCATCGCCGGCACCCTGATCCAGCGCCTCACCGCCAACCCCATGGCGAGCCCCGAGGTGCTGGGCATCAGCGGCGGCAGCGCCATCGCGCTGATCGCGGCGCTCTTCCTGCTGCCCGCCCCCGGCAACCTGACCCTGGTCGCCGCCGGCACCCTGGGGGCACTGGCCAGCCTGGCGGTGCTGGTCGTGCTCAACCGGCGCAGCGGCTTCGTGCCCGAACGGCTGCTGCTCAGTGGCGTGGCGATCACCGCGCTGTTCGATGCCGTGCGCGCCATCGTGCTCGCCGGCGGCGACCCCCGCGGCCAGCAGGTGATCGCCTGGCTCTCGGGCTCCACCTACTACGTCGATCCCGTCGGCGCGGCCGTGGTGGTGGGCCTCGCCGTGGTGCTGGCCCTGGCGGCACGCCCCTTCGCCCGCTGGCTGGATATCCTGCCGCTGGGGGCGGCCACGGCCGCGGCCCTGGGAGTCAGGGTCGAGCGGGCCCGGCTGGCGTTGCTGCTGCTGGTCGCGCTGCTGACCGCCTGCGCCACCCTGGTGGTGGGCCCGCTCTCCTTCGTCGGCCTGCTGGCCCCTCATATGGCTCGGCTGGCGGGCTTCTCCCGGGCCCGCGCCCACCTGCTGGGGGCCGCGCTGATCGGCGCCCTGCTGATGGTGCTGGCGGACTGGCTGGGCCGCCAGCTGCTGTTCCCCGCGGAGATCCCCGCCGGCCTGGTGGCCTCGCTGCTGGGCGGCGCCTACTTCATGTGGGGCCTCGGGCGCCGCTGACCGGGCGGACTCGAGAGGCACCATTGAACTCGGCAGCCGCTGGCCACACTAAACGGGTGAGGCGTCGACAGGCGCCATCGATCACATGGACCCTCACGGACCACAAGGAGTGAACGCATGGCCCAACGCAAACCGCTGAACCACGCCATCAGGCAGGCCACCCTCGGGGCGCTGCTTGCCGGCGGCCTGGCCGTGACCGGCAGTGCCCTGGCCCAGCCCCAGGGCCTCTACTCGGCCGACGAACTGGTCGATGCCAGTGTGTATGCCACTTCCAGCAGCGAACAGGTCGGCGAGGTCGAGGACATCCTGCTCGACAACGACATGCAGGTCCGCGCCCTGGTCATCGACACCGGTAACCTGCTCGACTTCCAGGGCAACCAGCAGTTCGTGATCGAGACAGGGAAGTTCACCGTCGAGACCCAGAACGGCAACAGCCTGGAGGAGATCGTGTACCGGGTGAATGTCGACATGAGCGAGGAGCAGATCGCCCAGCAGCCGCAGTACACCAACGACTGGTGGCAGAACGCTCGGAAAGGGGCCCAGCAGGCCTGGGAGGACACCAAGGAGGGCGCCGCCAGCGCCTGGGAATCCACCCAGGAAGGGGCATCACGCGCCCTGGACCGCATCGGCGAGGCCCTGGAGAACGTCGGCGAACGGACCCAGGAGGCCGCCAACCGCTCCGCCGAGTGACGGCTCACTCGCCCCCTGCCCGCCAAGCCCGGTCATCGACCGGGCTTTTTGCTGGGCGTCGACGGCTCTGGCTCTTCGCCAGTGACGCGTTCTAATCTGAGGAAGCTGGCGTTTCGATCCTTGGCCCCGGCCCGTGCCGGGGCCTTTTCATGCCGGCGGCACACCGGAGTTGCCCCGACGGGCCCGCATTCACGACAATACGCGGCCTTTCCCTACCGCCACGCAAGGATGCCGCCCATGCTCGCCGAACTCTTCGCCGTGATGGCGCCCGTGCTCACCGGCGCCGGGCTCGGCTTCCTCTGGGTGCGCCTGGGCCACGACTTCCCGGTGGCCTTCGTCACCCGGCTGGTGTTCAACATCGGCACCCCGGCCCTGGTGCTGGCTTCGCTTGCCGGCGCCGAGATCGACGCCGGCAGCTTCGGGCGCACCATGCTGGCCACGGCGCTGGTGCTCACCGCCATGGCCGGCATGGCCTTCCTGCTGGCCCGGCTGCTGGGCAAGGACTGGCGGGTGCTGCTGGCCCCCACCATGTACCCCAACACCGGCAACATGGGCCTGCCGGTGGTGCTCTACGCCTTCGGCAGCGCCGGCTTCGCGTTCGGCATCACGGTGATGGTCACGGTCTCGCTGTTCCAGTTCACCCTGGGCACCCTGCTGGCGAGCCGCGGCAATCCGCTGAAGGCGCTGGCCAGGACGCCGGTGGTCTACGCCATCCTGATCGCCCTGGGGCTGCTGCTCACCGACACCGACCTGCCCCGCTGGCTCGCCAACAGCGTCGACCTGATCTCGGGCTTCACGGTGCCGCTGATGCTGATCACCCTGGGCGTCTCGCTGGCCAGCATCCATGCCCGCAACCTCGGCTCCGGCATCGGCTTCAGCCTGCTGCGCATTCCGGTGGCCGCCGGGGTCGCCTGGGGCATCGGCACCCTGCTGGCGCTACCGCCCATGGCGCTGGCCATCCTGGTGCTGCAGATGAGCATGCCGGTGGCGGTGTTCAACTACCTCTTCGCCCAGAAGGCCGGCCGCGAGCCCCAGTACGTGGCGAGCCTGGTGTTCTGCTCCACCCTGCTGTCGCTGGTCTACCTGCCGATCCTGCTGGCGATCCTGATGTAGCGCCGCCCTCGCCTGTGCCCCCGCGGGGAACACCCTCGCCCCGGCAGAGTCCCTGTGTAGGGTCCTTGTGAAGGGCCCCTATGCGGGTAGAGCCAACGAGGGGGAAGCCACATGCACTCGCCACGTCACGCACTCTCGACCGCCCTGCTGCTGGGCGGTGCCCTGATCGCCGGCCCGGCCGTGGCCGCCGAGGTGGTCGAGGAGCGCATCATCACCGACCACCATGAGCTGCGCCTGGAGCGCGTGGCCTCGGGCCTCACGCATCCCTGGTCGGCCGCCGAGCTGCCCGACGGCCAGTGGCTGGTCAGCGAGCGGCCCGGCCGCCTGGTGCGCATCGATGCCCAGGGCGAGGTCACGCGTCTCTCCGGCGCGCCCAAGGTCTCCACCCGCGGCCAGGGCGGCCTGCTCGATGTGGTCCTGCATCCCGACTACGGCGAGGGCAGCGACTGGGTCTACCTCACCTGGAGCCAGGCCGGCAATGGCGGCAGCGCCACCACCCTCTCCCGCGGGCGCCTGGAGGGCGACGCCCTGGTCGACCTGGAGACGCTGTTCGTCCAGGACCGCTTCTCCCGGCCCGGCCGCCACTATGGCTCGCGGCTGGCCTGGCTGCCCGACGGCACCCTGCTGATGAGCGTCGGCGAGCGCGGCAGTCCCGAGCGCGCCCAGGACCGCGGCGACCACGCCGGCAGCGTGCTGCGCCTGACCGCCGAGGGCGAGGTGCCGGACGACAACCCTTTCGTCGACGACGATGACGCCCGGCCCGAGCTCTTCACCTACGGCAACCGCAACCCCCAGGGCCTGACCGTGGCCGCCGACGGCACGGCCTGGTCTACCGAGCACGGCCCGCGCACCGGCGACGAGCTCAACCGCCTCGAGGCCGGGGTCAACTACGGCTGGCCCGAGGTGAGCCGCGGCAACGACTACGCCACCAACCGGCCCATCGGCCGCGACAGCGCCCCCGGCATGCGCGACCCCGTGCATGTCTTCGCCGGGCGCTTCGCTCCCTCGGGGCTGGCCGAGGTCACAGGCGACACCTTTACCGCCTGGCAGGGCCACCTGCTGGCCGGGGGCCTGGCCAGCGAGCGGCTGGTGCGCCTCGCCCTGGACGGCGACAGGGTGGTCGAGCGCGAGGTGATCCTCGAGGGCGAGATCGGCCGCATACGCGACGTGCGCCTGGGCCGCGACGGCGCCCTCTACCTGCTCAGCGACCACGCCGACGGCGGCCTCTACCGCCTGGTCCCCGCCGACTAGCCACGACGAGGGCCGCACCGGACGCGGCCCCGACGACCACAGGGATCCCCATGCGCCTGCGCAACCTGATCATCGTCACGGTCATCGTGCCGCTCTTCCTGGTGCTGATGGTCTTCAGCCTGGTGGCGATCAAGTCGCTGGAGGAGAACGTGCGTGCCAAGCTGGAGACCGAGGTCCAGACCATCAGCCGCGCCATCGGCACCTCCCTGGGCTATGCCCTGACCCGCGAGACCCCCGAGTCGCTGCAGGAGACCCTGCAGTCGGCCTTCTCCTACAACCGCATCTACGGCGCCTATGTCTTCGACATCACGGGCCAGCAGATCCACGGTCTGGGGCTCGGCGAGGCGCTCTACGACGCCGAGGAGCTCAAGGCCGTGGTGGAGGCGGGCGAGATGCGCAGCGACTATCGCGACGACGGGGGCTGGACCTACTTCTCGACCCTGATGCCGCTGCGCGCCCCCGACGGCACCATCCTCGGCGTGCTCCAGGTCAATCGGCTCAATACCGGCATCGAGAACTACACCGGCTTTCTCAGCCTGCTCGCCCTGGTCGCCTTCGGTATCGGTGCCGCGGGCATCGTGCTCGGCATCTGGTGGATGTTCCGACGCCATATCGAGCGCCCGCTGAGCCGACTGCTCGAGGTGATGGAGCGGGTCGCCCGGGGCGAACGCCGCCAGCGAGCCACGATCCACGGCCTCGACGAGTTCCGCCGGCTGGGCCTGGCCCTCAACCACATGCTCGACGCCCTGGCCGAGAAGGATGCCGACATCGAGGCCCGGCAGCGCCGCGAGATCGAGCTGGAGCGTCGACTGCGCAAGTCGCGCAAGCTGGCCGAGCTCGGTGTGCTGGCCGCGGGGGTTGCCCATGAGGTCGGCACGCCGCTGACCGTCATCGAGGGCCAGGCCCAGCGTCTCGAGCGCCGCGACGGCATCGGCGACGACGAACGGCGGCGCCTGGGACGCATCCGCGGCGAGGTACAGCGCATCGTCGAGATCGTGCGCCAGTTGATGGACCTGGGGCGCCAGCACAGTGTCGACAAGACGCGGCTCGCCCTGGACGACCTGGTCCACGACGCCCGGCAGCTGGTCGAGGCCGACCTCGAGGCGCACGACATTCGCCTCGAGCCGACCCTCCCGGACCCGCCGTTGACGCTGCTGGCCAATGGCCAGCAGCTGGTCCAGGTCCTCACCAACCTGCTGCGCAATGCCACCCAGGCCGAGGGCGTCCGGCGGATACGGCTGGCGGCCCGCCGCCGCGACGACAGCCTCTGCCTGACCATCGAGGACGACGGCTGCGGCATTCCCGAGGCCGACCGGGCCCGGGTCTTCGACCCCTTCTTCACCACCAAGCCCGTGGGCCAGGGCAGCGGCCTCGGGCTCTCCATGGTCCATCGCATCATCAACGACCACGGCGGCTCCATCGGCGCCTTCGACAGCGCGCTGGGAGGCGCCGGCTTCGAGATCGTGCTGCCACTCGAGGACACCACCCCATGAACGGACACGCCATGCCAGACACGGAACGCGACATGACTGCCCTGCCCCTGCTGGTCGTCGAGGACGACCCGGCTATCCTGGAACTGCTCGAGGAGGAGCTGGCCGACGCCGGCTACCCGACCCTGGCCGCGACCAGTGCCGAGCAGGCCCTGGCCACGCTCAGCCACAGCGAGGTGGCCCTGGTGATCAGTGACGTGCGACTGCCGGGCATCGACGGCATGCAACTGCTCGAGCGGCTGCGCCGCGAGGGGAGCGCGGTGGGCTTCATCGTGATCACCGCCTTCGGCACCATCGACCAGGCGGTGGAGGCACTCAAGCAGGGCGCCGACGACTTCCTGACCAAGCCGCTGGACCTGGAGGGGCTGCGCGAGGCGGTCTACCGGGTGCTGGAGAGCCGCCGCCTGGCCTCTCGCCTGGCGAGCGACGGGGCGGCGAACAGCTTCCACGGCATCGTCGGCGAGAGCGAGGCCATGCAGTCGCTGTTCCATGACGCCGCCCGGCTGGCGGACAGCGACGCGCCCATGCTGCTGCTCGGCGAGAGCGGTACCGGCAAGGAGCTGATGGCGCGGGCCGTGCACGCCGAGAGCCCGCGTCGCGATGGCCCCTTCGTCGCCGTGAACTGCGCCAGTATTCCCGCCGAGCTGATGGAGAGCGAGTTCTTCGGCCATGTGAAGGGCGCCTTCACCGGCGCCGACGACGCCCGCCAGGGGCTCTTCCAGGCTGCGCGGGGGGGCAGCCTCTTCCTCGACGAGATCGGCGAGATGCCCGTCGCGCTGCAGGCCAAGCTGCTGCGGGCCCTGCAGGAGAAGAGCGTGCGCCCGGTGGGCGCCGAGCGAGAGGAAGCCGTGGACGTGCGCATCATTGCCGCCACCCATCGCCAGCTGGAGCAGGAGATCGAGGCGGGGCACTTCCGCAGCGACCTCTTCTATCGCCTGGAGACCTTCTCACTGCGCATCCCGCCGCTGCGCGAACGGGAGGGGGACATCGAACGGCTGATCCCGGCGCTGATCGACAAGCATGCCGGTCAGCAGGAAAAACGCATCGCGCGCATCGAGCCGGCGGCCCTGGAGGCCCTGCTCGGCTATGACTATCCGGGCAACGTCCGCGAGCTGGAGAACGCCATCATGCGGGCGGTGACCCTGGCCGAGGCGGGAGAGCTCTGTCACGCCGACCTGCCCCAGCGGCTCCGCGACCAGGGCGAGGCCCGGCGTCGCGCCTGCCGCGAGACCCGGGCCGAAAGGACACTGGCAAGCGCCGCCACCCAGGCGGAGTGGCCGAGCCTGGAAGAGGTGGAGAAGCGCTATATCCGCAAGGTGCTGGCGGCCACGGGTGGCAACAAGCGGCGCACCGCCGAGGTGCTGGGGATCGCCCGGCGCACCCTCTACCGGCGCCTCGAGGAGGAGTAGCCAGAAAAAAAAGGACCCCTGCCGCAGCAGGGGCCAGGGGTCACATGCCGGGCCGGGCAGAGGGGAACGCGATGCACCGGCCTGGGAAGGGCATGGACCGGGAGAACCGTCCATCACGCAGGCGCCGCCCCGCGAAGCGGGGCGGCTCGGAGGGCTTACCAGCCCTGCTCCTCATCGTCGCTGCTATCGCCCTCCTCGTCCCAGGGCGCTTCCTGTTCCTCGTTCTCGTACTCCTCTTCGGCGCCGGGCATCGCCTCGGTGCCTTCACCGAAGCCGGGGTCGCCGGCCGGCTCACCCGCTGCGGGATCCGCCTGCTGGGTAGAGGGGTCGGCCGCGGAGTCGGTGCTCTGGGCCGCGGGGTCGTCGCCCGGCAGGACCGGGTCCCCCTGGGCATTGGGATCGGCTGACGGGGCACCGGCCGCCGGATCGCCGGCCGCCGGATCCGCCTGCTGGCTCATGGGGTCGGCCGCGGAGTCGGTGCTCTGGGCAGCCGGGTCGGTGGGCTCCTCGTGCATGTCGCCGAAGGCCAGCGGGCTGGCGATCAGGCCGAACGAGACACCGAGAATGCCGAGCTTCCTGAGGGTTTCCTTGGACATCATCTTGCACCTCCTTCCTTCATGAAGATCGAGGGTGGATCGGGCGGGAATTGCCCGTAGTGACCGGCGGTTGTCCGGTCGGCCGGTCACCGATGAGACGCCGGCGGTCAGGAGCCGCTACGGTCGTCGTCTTGCTCCGGGCCATCGGATGACGGCGCGGTGGCGGAGGCCGAATCACCGGACGCCGCCTTTGAATCCATGGTGGTCTCCTGGTCCAGGACCTGGCCCTGCTGGCTGGCGGGATCCTGGCTCTCCATGCTCGTGTCCTGCTCGCTGTCGGTCCCCTGCCCCATGGAAGAGGACTCTTTCTCCGTGGTTGAAGACTCTTCCTTCGTGGTTGAAGACTCTCCCTCCATGGTGGAAGACGCCTCGCCGGCCGGCGCTTCCGTCGGCGGCGGCTCCTCCTCGCCGTTGCCGCATCCGGCCAGGGCCAGGCTGCCGAACCCCAGGGCGGCGATCGCGGCGAGGGTCGTCAGCCGGCGCGATCGCCGCTCGCGGGGCCTGTCTCGGTTCAGCTCTTGGTCGGTCATCGTTTTCTCCCTGGGTCGTCGGGTCGTCACCCAACAACAAGCAGGCAGCGTGCCAGGCACTGCAATCCGCGATATAAACCTTTTAAGACAATATCTTGAAATACATCCGGCAGGCAGGAGGCGCGGCGCATCGAGGGCCGGGAGGTGGTCAGATTCGACACATGGGTCACTCCTGCGCCATCCTGCACGTCTTCAACACCCCGGGTTTTAATTTGAATGACCATTCAAAAACCGCTAGGGTAGGGGCCACTCCAACGTCATCCGATGCGCTGTCAACGCAGCAGCCTGGCATCATGACGTCGTTTTCTTACGTCACGACACTCGACCCTTCGGCGCTTCCCGCCCAGTGGCGGGGAGCCGACAAAAGGCAGAGCCAATGAACGAGAACCGAAACGTCAAGATTCGGGTACGCAACCTGAGCAAGGTCTTCGGCAACCAGCCGAAGAAGGCGCTCGAACTGCGCGACCAGGGACTGAAACGCCCAGAGATCCTCGACAAGACCGGCCAGACACTGGGCCTGTCGAACATCGACTTCGATGTCTACGAGGGCGAGCTGCTGGTGATCATGGGACTGTCCGGCTCGGGCAAGTCCACCCTGATCCGTTGCCTCAATCGTCTGATCGAGCCCTCCGAGGGGGAGATCGTCATCGACGGCGAGAACATTCCCGAGCTCGGCGACAAGGCGCTGCTGGAGTGCCGCCGCCGCCACTTCTCCATGGTGTTCCAGAACTTCGCGCTCTTCCCCCACCGCACGGTGCAGCAGAACGCCGAGTTCGGCCTCGAGATCCGCGGCGTGGAGAAGGAAGAGCGGACCCGTGTGGCTCGCAACGCCCTCCACCAGGTGGGTCTGGATGGCTGGGAAGATGCCTATCCCAACCAGCTCTCCGGCGGCATGCAGCAGCGCGTGGGCCTGGCCAGGGCACTGGCCAACGACTCGACGGTGCTGCTGATGGACGAGGCCTTCTCGGCGCTGGACCCGCTGATCCGAGGCGACATGCAGCAGGAGCTGCTCGAGTTGCAGCACCGCATGCAGAAGACCACGGTGTTCATCACCCACGACCTGGACGAGGCGATCAACATCGCCGACCGCATCATCCTGCTCAAGGATGGCGAGATCGTTCAGATCGGCACGCCGGAGGATATCCTCACCCATCCCGCGGACGACTATGTGGCGCGCTTCATCGAGGGCGTGGACATGTCCAAGATCCTCACCGCGCAGCACGCCATGCGGCCGGTGCGCGCCACCGCCCGCGAGGAGGACGGCCCGCGCACCACCCTGCGCAAGATGAGCGAGAACGGGCTGGACTCCATCTACGTCACCAGCCGCGACCGCAAGCTGCAGGGTCTCGTCGTGGTGGACGCCGTCGAGCAGGCCGCGAAGGCAGGCAAGGAGAGCATCCGTGACATCATGACCCAGGACTTCCGTGCCGTCGGCCCCGACGAACCGCTGCACAATCTCTTCGCCATGTTCAGCGAGAAGAGCTTCCCCATCGCCGTGGTGGATGACAGCCGCAAGCTGCTGGGTGTGGTGGTCAAGGGCGCCGTCCTCGACGAGCTGGCCCAGGCCGCCGAGCCCGCCCGGGTGGGTGAAGACGGGAGCGATAACGCGAACCAGAACATCGCAGCGGCAGGAGACGCATGATGGCTATCGAGATTCCGAGCATCCCGCTGGGCGACTGGATCGAGGGTGGCCTCGACTGGCTGACCAGCGAATACTCCATCGTCACCCGCGCCATCTCCCGGGTGACCCAGACCGGCATCGACGGGCTCAACGACGCCCTGATGTGGCTCCCCGAGTGGGGCCTGCTGGCGATCATCGTCGGCCTCTGCTGGTGGGTGGCGAACCTTCGCCTGGGCATCGGCGCCGCCCTCGGCCTGGCGCTGATCTGGAACCTGGGGCTCTGGGAGCCGATGATCGAGACCCTCACCCTGGTGGTGATCGCCACCTTCGTGGCGGTAGTGATCGCCATCCCGGTGGGCATCGCCGCGGCGCTCTCCGAGCGGCTCTACAAGACGATCATGCCGATCCTGGACTTCATGCAGACCATGCCGGCCTTCGTCTACCTGATCCCGGCGATTCCCTTCTTCGGCATCGGCTCGGTGTCGGCGATCTTCGCCACGGTGATCTTCTCCATGCCGCCGGCGATCCGCTTCACCACTCTGGGCATCCGTCAGGTGCCGGTGGAGCTGATCGAGGCCGCCGACGCCTACGGCGCGACCCGCGGCCAGAAGCTGGTCAAGGTGCAGTTGCCGATGTCGCTGCCCACGGTGATGGCCGGGATCAACCAGACCATCATGCTGGCGCTCTCCATGGTGGTGATCGCCGCCATGATCGGCGCCGATGGCCTGGGCAGCGAGGTGTGGCGCGCCATCCAGCGCCTGCGCCCGGGCGACGGCTTCGAGGCCGGCATCGCCGTGGTGATCCTGGCCATGCTGCTCGACCGCGTGACCCAGTCGCTGCGCAAGGGCCGCAAGTCCTGATCGTTGAGGCCACCCCTTGAATCCGTCGGGGGGCACCTCCAAGGTAAATGGTTGAACATCAAGAGAAGGGGAACACGATGAAGAAGCACCCGCTGAACCGTCGCATCCGTCTCGCCGGCCTGGCCATGGCCGCCGGCACCGCGCTCGCCGCCGGTTCCGCCCAGGCCCAGGACAAGGGCAGCGTGCACCTGGCCTACGTGGAGTGGTCCTCCGAGGTCGCCTCCACCAACGTGGTGCGCGCCGTGCTGGAGCAGGCCGGTTACGAGGTGGAGATGACCTCGCTCTCCGCCGCCGCCATGTGGCAGGCCGTGGCCACCGGCGATGCCGACGCCATCGTTGCCGCCTGGCTGCCGACCACCCACGCCGACTACATGGAGCGCGTGGGTGACGAGGTCGTCGACCTGGGGCCCAACCTCGACGGTACCAGGCTGGGCCTGGTGGTGCCGGCGTACACCGACGTCGAGTCCATTGCCGACCTCGACGCGAATGCCGACGCCTTCGACGGCAAGATCACCGGCATCGATCCGGGCGCCGGCATCATGGGCCTCACCGAGGAAGTGGTCGAGGCCTACGAGCTCGAGGAGATGGATATCCAGAGCGGCAGCGGTGCCACCATGACCGCCGCCCTGGAAAGCGCCATCCAGAACGAGCAGGACATCGTCGTCACCGGCTGGACGCCGCACTGGAAGTTCTCCCGCTGGGACCTCAAATACCTCGAGGACCCGAAGAACGTCTACGGCGATGCCGAGCAGATCCATACCATCGCCCGCCAGGGGCTCGAGGAGGAGATGCCGGAGGCCTACGCCATCCTGGACGCCTTCGAGTGGACCCCCGAGCAGATGGGCGAGGTCATGCTGATGAACCAGGAGGAGGACGCCGACCCCTACGAGAACGCCAAGCAGTGGGTCGAGGAGAACCAGGACCTGGTCCAGGAGTGGCTGCCCGAATCCTGAGGGTAGGACAGGCCTCGCCCGTCCGGCGAGGCTGACCGCATCGAGCGCAAGGGGAGACACCGCAGGGTGTCTCCCCTTCTCGTTGTGGAAGCGTGCCCAGTTGCGCCACCTTGTCGCCCGATACCGACAAGCCCACTGCAATCCTCCGCCGGGATGGGTACCATCACCGCTCGGGATGCGCAGTGCGCCGTTGAATCGTCGCCTGGCAAGGTGGCGCGAAACGGTCACACTGAACAGATTCGCAGGACCTTCGTGGCCAACAAGGAGATACAGGCATGTTCAAGAAGATCATGGTGCCGGTCGACCTGGCACATCTCGAGCTGATCGAGCCGTCGCTTCAGGCGGTGGCGGACCTTGCTCGCCACTATGATGCCGAGATCTGCTACGTGGGGGTGACCGCCAATACGCCCGGCAGCGTGGCGCGAACGCCCCAGGAGTACACGCAGAAGCTCGAGGCCTTCGCCCAGGAGCGGCACAAGGTCCACGGCCAGCCGGTCACCACCCATACCATCGTCAGCCCCGACCCGATCGCCGATCTCGATGACGACCTGATCGAGGCCATCGACGAGGTGGGTGCCGACCTGGTGGTCATGCCGACCCATCCCCCCAAGCATGTGGATGCGATCATCCCGTCCCACGGCGGCAAGGTGGCGACGCATACCAAGGCATCGGTGTTCCTGGTGCGTCCCAGCGCCGGCAAGTAAGCCGGGTCGTCAAGCGCAAGCACACCCATAACTGCAAGGGAGATGTCTCGTGGCTCAAGATCCCCAAGACGAGAAACCTCAGGAGCCAACTGCCGGTTCCGAGGGGATTCCCGCCCCGCAGGGGGCGGCGAACCTGATCGATACCGACTACGTGATCGGGCAAGACAACATCACCGCATCCCCCCTGGGGATCAACGTGGACCTGCACGGCAAGGTCTTCCTCTTCTCCTCGATCGTGATCCTGCTGTTCGTGATCCTGACGCTGGCGCTGCAGGATCAGATGGAGCCGATCTTCAACAGCATGTTCAGCTTCCTGACCACCAACCTGGGCTGGTTCTTCCTGCTCGGTGCCAATGTCTTCGCGCTCCTGGCGCTGGTGCTGATCTTCACCCCACTGGGCAAGGTACGTATTGGCGGTGCTGATGCCACGCCGGACTTCGGCTACCTGGGCTGGTTCTCGATGCTGTTCGCCGCCGGCATGGGCATCGGGCTGATGTTCTACGGGGTCTCGGAACCGCTGGGCCACTACGGCACCGCCATGGGCGGTATCAGCGTGGGCGAGGATGGCATACGCACCGACTGGGCCCCCCTGGGGGCTGCCGCGGGAGACCAGGCCGGCGCCATCGACCTGAGCATGGCCGCCACCATCTTCCACTGGGGCTTTCACCCCTGGGGTGCCTACGCCATCGTCGGCCTGTCGCTGGCGATCTTCGCCTTCAACAAGGGCCTGCCGCTGACCATGCGCTCGATCTTCTACCCCATCCTGGGCGAGCGCATCTGGGGCTGGCCAGGGCACGTGATCGATATCCTGGCAGTATTCGCCACCCTGTTTGGCCTGACCACCTCGCTGGGCATCGGCGCCACCCAGGCGGCCGGGGGCCTCGAGTATCTGTTCGGCATCCCCGCCGGCGATACCACCCTGGTGCTGCTGATCATGGGCATCACTCTGGTCGCTCTGGGCTCGATCTTGCTCGGTGTCGACAAGGGCGTGCAGCGCCTCTCGCAGATCAACATGGTGCTCGCCGCCCTGCTGCTGCTGTTCGTGATCATCGTCGGCCCGACGCTGATGATCGCCACCGGCATCGTCGATAGCCTGGTGGGCTACGCGACCCATCTGCCAGCGCTCTCCATGCCGTTCGGGCGCGAGGACGCCAACTTCAGCCAGGGCTGGACGGCCTTCTACTGGGCCTGGTGGATCGCCTGGTCGCCCTTCGTCGGCATGTTCATTGCCCGCGTCAGCCGTGGCCGCACCGTGCGTGAGTTCCTGATCTCGGTGCTGCTGGTGCCGACCTTTGCCTCGGTGGTGTGGATGACCGCCTTCGGTACCACGGCCATTGACCAGGTGGTCAATCAAGGCCTCACCGAGGTGCAGGATGCCGCCCTGGAGCTTCAGCTCTTCACCATGCTCGAGCACCTGCCGCTGAGTGCCATTACCTCCTTCATCGGCATCGTGCTGGTGATCGTGTTCTTCATCACCTCGTCGGACTCCGGGTCGCTGGTGATCGACTCCATCACAGCGGGCGGCAAGGTCGATGCTCCCAAGCCCCAGCGTATCTTCTGGGCGCTGATCGAGGGTGCATTGGCCATCGCGCTGCTGCTCGGCGGTGGCCTCGCCGCCCTGCAGACGGCTGCCCTCACCACCGGGTTGCCCTTCACCCTGGTGCTGCTGGTGGGCTGTTACGGCATCGTCAAGGGGCTGATGAGCGAGCCGAAAGCCAAGTAGGCCCGACACGCTACGTAAAGTATTCGGTAAGCAACGGAAAGGCGGCCGGCGGGCCGCCTTTCTCGTTTCCGTTTCCTCTTCCCGGCCGGGTCAGCTCCAGAGCGCACTCACCGGGGTCGCAGGGCTATAGTGGCGGGCCACCTGGGCCTGCAGCAGCTCGGCGGTGGCCAGGGCATCGATCAGCGCGTGGTGCCCCGAATAGACGGGCAGGCCGTAGCGGGCACGGCTGTCGTAGAGGCGGATGGAGGCCGGTGGCCTGCCGATCCAGCGCTTGAAACGGGCCAGCAGCGATTGACGGTGGATGCGCGCCTCCAGCGACATGGTATCGATGACCGGGAACATCACGCCCTCCCCCACCCTTGCCTTCACCGCGGCGTCCAGGAAGGGCCGCTCGATGTGCCGGTAGTGGACCACCACCAGGCGTCCCGCCAGGGCCTCGAGCAACTCGTCGAGGATCTCGTCGAGGTCCGGGGCCCGGGCGATGTCGGCGTGGGTGATGTGGTGGAAGGTCACCGACTCCTCGCTGAGCGGGCGCGAGGGCCGCACGACCCAGTAGCGGCGCCGTGACAGGGCGATGCGACCCAGGGTGAAGGGCACCACGCCGATACTGACGATGGCGTGGCGCCGCTCGTCCAGGCCGGTGGTCTCCATGTCCAGGGCCACCATCGGCGCCTCGCCGATGGGGGTCTCGGGGGCCGGCAGGCCGGCGGCAAAGAAGCGTGCCAGCCTCGGGTCTCTCGCCGCCTCGGCGCGGCGGGCCAGGTACTCCGGCCAGCCCGGGGTCGGCGGGGAGGCTCGCGGACGCAGGCGCACCATGGCCATCTCAGCGGGACCGCGAGCGCGACGGCATGGGATAGCGGAACTTGAGGAACTTCTGGGCGTTGCTCAGCACCTGGAAGGCATCCTTGAGATTATGGCGCTCGGTGTCGGAGACGTTCTCCGGCTCGATGTTGTTGTCCGGGCTCCGCTCGTGCTCGATATCGATCACGTGGTGGCGGATCCGCGACATCGAGAGGAACTCGAGGGCATAGCGCAGCTTCTGGCTCACCCCGGGTGCCAGCAGCTGGGTGCGGTCGATGTCGTCGAGGCGCGCGAAGCTGTTCTGGGCCCGCGACCCGCAGGCCAGGGCATGTACCCGGACCAGGTCCGTCAGCGGCGCGGTGCCGCGGCGCTTGAGGTTGATGGAGTTGTTGTGCTTGCCGTCCTTCTCCATGACGAAGGTGCGAAAGAAGCCCAGCGGCGGGGTGCGGTTCAGGGCATTGCGGGCCATCGCGGCCAGGAACAGCGGGCTCTTGGGAGCCCGGGTGGCCACCAGGTCCTGGAGCTGCTCGACGAAGGGGTTCTCGCCGTACACGGCATCCAGGTCGAAGAAGATCGAGCTGTGCAGCAGCCGCTCCGGCGAGGGCTGGTCGATCCACTCCCGGAAGTACTGCTTCCATACCGACAGCGGCTGCCGCCAGCGGGCATTGGTGGCCATGATGTCGCCCTTGCAGTAGGGGTAGCCGCAGGCATCCAGGCCATCGCTGACGCGCTGCGCCAGCGCCAGGAAGTAGGTATCGTGGCGCTCGGGGTCGAAATCGTCGGCGAGCACCAGGGCATTGTCCTGGTCGGTGACGATGGACTGCTCGTTGCGCGCCATGGAGCCCAGGGCCATGAAGCAGTAGCCCACCGGCGGCGGCCCCAGCTCCTCCTCGGCCAGTTCCAGCAGCCGGCGCGTGAAGCTGCGCCCGATGGTGGAGAGCGCGCTGCCCACCATGCGTGAATCCGCCCCCTCCTCGACCATGCGCACGAAGGCGTCGCGCACGTCGGGGGCCAGCCGCGCCAGGCCCTCGACGCTGGACTGGTGGAAAATGTTGCTCACCAGGTAGAGGCTGCTGCCGGTCTCGTAGCGGATGATATCGGAGAGGTGCACGATGCCTACCGGGTGGCGACGGTGCATCACCGGCAGGTGATGGATATTGTTGCGCAGCATGCACAGCATCGCCTCGTGCACCGACTCGTCGGACTGGATGGCGATCAGGCGGGGACCGATCACCTCCCCCACCGGCGTCTCGGGGGAGCGTCCCTCGGCCACCACATGCTTGCGGAAGTCGCTGTCGGTGAGGATGCCCTGCACCTGCCAGTGGCGATCCTGGCTGTCGCGGAAGGTATAGCGGGGCGTATCGCCGGGGGCATCGAGCACCAGCACCGCCGAGGCGCCGAACTCGGTGATCTGGCGGGCGGCCTCCTGCACCGTGGTGCTGGCCTCGACCATCACCGGGTAGCGGGTCAGCAGCTTGCGCACCCGGGTGATCATCATGTCGCTGTTCTTCTTCTGCTCCTTGACCGTTGACTCCAGGCGCGGCCGCTCGAGCTCGACGAAGTCGGCGAAGTTGTCGTCGGCCTCGCAGAGCCGCTGGAAGGCGGGCTCGGGGATGAAGTAGATCAGGCTGTCTTCCATGGCCCGGGCCGGGAAGCGCGCCCGGTGGTTCCTCAGCAGGCTGAAGTGCCCGAAGATGTCGCCCTCGCCCAGGCGGTTGTAGAGTTCGCCGCCGCGGCGATAGACCTCCACCGCGCCGCTGCGGATGTAGCATAGTTCATGGACCTCCTGGTCGAGCACCAGGATGTCGCTGCCGGCCTTGAAGTAGGCCACCTCCACGCTGCCGGCCACTTCGTCGAGCAGCTCGTCACTGAGGCCGTCGAAGGGCGGGTGGCGCCCCAGGTGCTGGCGGATCTCAAGCAGTTCCACGTCCATGCCCTTGCTCCCCGCGCGCTGTGAATGTGCCCAGTCTGTAATGGCCCATCCGCCCTGTAAAGCAGGGCCCAGCTGGAGGAGGCATCCCTCGGGGAGTCGGCCAGCCCCTTGACAGCAAAAAGGCCACCCCGAGCGGAGTGGCCTTGCGGTGGCCGAAGCAACGGCCTGGACGGTGGAGACGTCTTACGAGTTCTGACCGTCGTTGGAGGCGTTGGCCTTGGCCATCTCCTGGACGCGCTGCATCAGCTCCGGATCCTGCTGGATGGCCTGGCCGATGGCGTTGAAGGTATCCACCTCGAGACCGCTGTTCTGGACAGCCTTGACCATCTCGTCGTTGGCCTCCTGGCGGACGTCCTGCTGGGCCTGCTCGTCCTCTGCAGACTGCAGCTGCTGGGTGTACTCCTGGGAGATGACGGCGATCTCCTGGGAGGCGTCGGCAAACTGCTGCAGCTGCTGGTCGGAGAAGTCCTGGGCCGGTGCAGTCGCCTGCGGCTGTTCTGCGTTGGCTGCAGAGTCCTGCTGCGCCTGGGCAGTGGCGGCCAGGCCGAGCGAGAGAAGTGCGGCCGAGAACAGAGCAGTCATCCGTTGCATGAATACCTCCAGGGTGTGGCGTTATGAATGTGCCCCTCTGTGACGCCCCCCGCCCCCTCGAGTTCAGACTATCGCGTATCCAAATGTAATTTTTAGGTTTTTCCGGCCAAACGAAGAAGGCGCCCCCCCTCAGGGAGCGCCTTCTTTGCCGCTATGGGCCGACCACCTGGCGTCAACCGTAGGCCAGGTTGGGCAGCCAGGTGACCAGCGCCGGGAAGAGAATCACCAGCAGCAGCCCCAGCGCCTGGATCCCCAGGAAGGGGAAGGAGGAGCGGAAGATCTGCGCCATGGTGATATGCGGCGGACAGACCCCCTTGATGTAGAAGAGCGCATAGCCGAACGGCGGGCTGAGGAAGGACATCTGCATGTTGACCAGATAGATGACGCCGAACCACAGCGAGACATCGGCAGGGGCCACGCCGGGCAGGCCGAACACGCCGTCGAAGGTGAGCCCCTTGATCAGCGGCACGAAGATCGGCACGGCCAGCAGCAGGATGCCCACCCAGTCGAGGAACATGCCCAGCGCCACCAGCAGCACCATCATCAGCATCAGCACCGCATAGGGGCCAAGGCCTGCGCCGGAGATCAGCTCCTGAACGAAGGTCTGGCCGCCCTGCAGGATGTAGAAGCCGACGAAGATGCTGGCGCCGAAGATGATCCACATCACCATCGCCGAGGCGACCAGGGTGGTCATGCAGGCGGCATGCAGGTTGGGCCAGGTGAGGCGCTTGTGCATCGCGGCCACCACCAGGGCGCCGAAGGTCCCGATGCCGGCCGCCTCTACCGGGGTGGCGATGCCGGTGAAGATGACGCCCAGCACCAGGATCACCAGGACGATGGGCGCCAGCATGTTGCGCAGCAGGCGCAGCTTCTCCCCGGTGCTGACCCGGTCCTCGACCGGCATCGGCGGCGCCAGCTTGACGTTCAGGGTGCCGCGCATCCAGCAGTAGAAGCCGTACATGAAGGCCAGCAGCAGGCCGGGAATCAGCGAACCGAGGTAGAGCTCGCCCACCGACTGCTGGGCAATGACGCCGTAGATGATCGCCAGGATCGAGGGCGGGATCAGGATGCCCAGGGTCCCGCCGGCCATGATCGAGCCGATGGCGATCTCCGGGTCATAGTGGCGCTTGAGCATCGCCGGCAGGGCGATCAGGCCCATGGTCACCACCGCGGCCCCGATCACGCCGACCATGGCGGCCAGCAGCGTGGAGGCGATGACGGTCGCGATGGCCAGGCCCGCCTTGAGGCCACCCATCCACTTGTAGACGACGTCGAACAGCTCCTCGATGATCCCCGCCTTCTCCAGCACCGAGGCCATGAAGATGAACAGCGGGATGGCCGAGAGCTGGTAGTTGGTCATCATCGGGAAGATGCGCGAGGGCATCAGGTTGAGCATGGCCTGGTCGCCGACCAGGTAGAGGAAGGCCACCCCCAGGCCGCCGGTGACGAAGGCCAGCGGCAGGCCCGCCACCAGCACCACCATCAGCGAGCCGAACATCACCAGCGTCAGGGCACCGATGCCGACCGAGCCGAGGCTGTTCTCGAGGCTGCCCGCCAGGCTGTCGTAGTCGGTCACCGCGATGTTGATCATCTCGAAGACCACCCAGGCCGCCAGCAGGGCGGCAATGACCAGCAGCACGCGGGCAAAGGTCCGGCTGCCATCGTGCAGGCGCCAGTGGTAGCGATATGCCTGGGCGTCACGCACCAGCTGGCCGAAGCCCTGGAGCAACAGCAGCAGCGCGCCGAAGAAGAGCATGAACTTCACCGGATAGAACTGGATGGCCCACTCGGTGAAGGAGGTCTCGTTGGCGTAGCTGGAGCCGAAGAAGAACTGGTCGCTCACCGACTGGGAGAAGAACTTCCAGCCGGTCACCAGCAGCGCGATGGTGAAGATGAAGAAGAACACCGAGGTCACCAGGTCCAGCGCCGCCTTGTTGAGCGGCCGGGCGCGCTGGTAGAGGATATCCACGCGCACGTGCCCGCCCTCGCGCAGGGCATAGGCGCCGGCCACCAGGTACTGCATGCCGAACATCAGGGTCATCGACTCATGCACCCAGTTGGTCGGCGAGTTGAAGGCATAGCGCACCAGCACCTCGTAGGCGAAGGCGAAGGGGGCGATCAGCGCCCAGTAGGCCACGTAGCGGCCGGAAAACCCGGACAGGCGGTCGACGATGGTGGTGAAGAGGTTCCCGGGTGGCTGGTAGGCGACCTCGCCCTCCTCGCCGGCGGGCACCTCGGCGGTGTTGCCGCCGCTGATGGTACCGCCACGACGGAAGCTGCGGTCGACGAAGAACATCACCACCAGTGGCAACAAGAGCAGCACCGACCAGTAGAGCCAGTGCGGAAGAACGAATTCGATATCAAGATTCATGGACACTCCTCCGCGACACCATCACCTCCCGGCGATGGTTACGGATCATCGAGTCGACGGGATGCGGGATCGGTAGTGGTTACCCTACCAAACCGGGTGTTGCGGCCCTCGGCCCGCAACACCCGGAATGGTCGAGCAGACGGGTCAGACGTTGAGTTCGTAGTCCTTGATGTCCTCTTCGGTGATCAGTGCCACCGCGGGGTCCATCATGGTGTCGAGGTGCGCCTTGAACAGCCGCGCGGCATCCGGGTCCTTGTTGGCCCACTTGAACCACAGCGGGATGGCGGCATCGCGGAAGCGGCTGGCATCGTCCTCGCTGAGGTGGATGATCTCCACGCCCTTCTCGCGGTACTTCGGCCAGGCCTCGGCGTTGGCCTTCTGGATCGCCGCATAGTGCTCGCGGGAGTAGGCGGCCACCAGGTCGTGCATCAGGTCCTGGGTCTGCGGGGACATGCGCTCGAAGACGCGACGGTTCACGGAGATGTCCATGAGGTCGACGGCCTGGTGCAGGCAGGGCGTGGAAGGCGGCCCCATGATGATGTAGTCGGCCACCTGCCAGAAGCCCAGCTCATAGTTGACCGCCGCCCCGGTGTAGTCGGCGGCATCGATGGTCCCCTTCTCCAGGGCCGGATAGACCTCGGAGCCCGGCAGCAGGGTGGTCTGGGCGCCGATGGAGGCAAAGGTCTCGGCGACGATGCCGCCGGGCATGCGGATCTTGACCCCCTTGAAGTCGTCGAAGCTGCGCAGCGGCTTCTTGGAGTGGATCAGGTTGAGATCATGGTGGACATAGCCCAGCAGTTCCTGGCCCTGCTTGCGGTAGAGGTCCTTGGCGATGCCGAAGCCACCGTAGGCGCCGAACATCATGTCCCACTGGTGCGGCACGGAGAGCCCCATCGGATAGGCGGTGAGGAAGACGCCGGCCGGCATCTTGCCGGGCCAGTAGACGGTGAACCAGTTCTGGCCATCGAGCACGCCGTTGCGTACCGCATCGGCGACCTCGAAGGCGCCGGCCACGGCACCGGCGGGGAAGGGCTCGATGCGCACCTCGCCCCCCGTCGCCTCAGCGACGCCGGCAGCCCACTCCTCGAAGATCCGGTAGCCGGTGGTGCCCGGCTGCCAGGAGGACTGCATGCGGATACGGATGCCTTCCTGAGCCTGGACGTTGCCGACCCAGGGGGCCGCCACGGCCGCCGCCGACCCGACGGCCGCGGCCTTCAGGAAGTTACGCCGGCTCGGGGTCTTGAACTCCTTCAGGACTTTCGTGTTGTCGTTGTCGACGGATGAGATGCTTGACGGCTGCTTGTCGTCTTGCATGGCATGGTCTCCTGGTTGGGTAGCGAGCCCGCACCCATATGGGCGGGCATCAACGGGATCTTGTTGTTGTCTTCCCTGCGCCATCACGCGTGCCAACGGGCTCTGATGTTCAGCCGGCACGCAGGGCCCGCTATCCTTATGGGCCTCAGGGAAGATTCCATATATCTGGAAACGTCTTCCATGGCGAAAGCTAGCGAAAAGCCGGCTCCCGGCCAATAGCAACTTTCAACGCAAGCCGCCTTCGGTTATTGGTCAGACCAAGCGGTCACACGTGGCAAGACACTGTCTATTCAGGCAAAATCATGGTCTGACCAATTTTCCGCCGCGGCGTCACCTACGACCAAAGCACGAGCCGCGAGAGTGGCATCCCGTGCCCATGGCCGCGATGATGCCCGCACCCCCTGACCCTGGAAGTCCCTTGCCATGACATCGGAACGTCGCCGCCAGGCCTGGCTGGCCGCCATGCCCATCCTCTTCGTGGCCCTGTGGAGCACCGGCTTCATCGGCGCCAAGTTCGGCCTGCCCCATGCCGAACCCTTCACCTTCCTGTTCGTGCGCTTCGTGCTGACCCTGGCGCTGCTGATCCCGCTGGTCATGCTGTTGCGGGGTGGCTGGCCACAGGGGCCTCGGCTGTGGGGGCATATCGCCGTCTCCGGCCTGCTGGTCCACGGGGCCTACCTGGGCGGCGTCTTCTACGGCATCTATCAGGGCATGCCGGCGGGCCTGGCCGCCCTGCTGGTAGGGCTGCAGCCGTTGCTGACCGCAGCGCTCGCCGGCCCCCTGCTGGGCGAGCGGCTGGGACGCCTGCAGTGGCTGGGGCTGGTGATGGGGCTCGCCGGCATCGCCATGGTGCTGGGCGGCAAGCTCGACCCGGGCGAGATGCTGTTCCAGGGGTTCGGCCTCGGGGCGCTGGCAAGCGTGATGGTGGCGCTGGTCGGCATCTCGCTGGGCACCCTCTACCAGAAGCGTTTCTGCACCGGCATGCCGCTGCTCTCCGGCACCGTGGTGCAGTATCTCGGTGCCGGGGCGCTGCTGGGACTGGGCGCGCTGCTCTTCGAGACCCGGGAGATCGACTGGGCGCCCACCTTCCTGCTGACCCTGGCCTGGCTGGTGCTGGTGCTCTCCATCTCCGCCATCCTGCTGCTGATGGCGCTGATCAGGCGCGGCGAGGCCTCCCGGGTGGCCAGCCTCTTCTACCTGGTTCCGCCGGTGACGGCGCTGGAGGCGTGGTGGCTGTTCGACGAGCGCCTGCCGCCCCTGTCGCTGGTCGGGATGGCGATCGCTATCGCCGGCGTGGTGCTGGTGGTGAGAAGCGGCCCTCAGAGCCGCTCGAGATAGCCGGTACCGCCGAGGTTGCGCATCTGCTGGCGGATCCAGGCGCTGCGTCGCTCCACCTGGGGGCCGGGACGCGCCGCATCCCGGCCGCGGGGGTCGGGCAGGATCGCCGCCAGGCGGCTCGCCTGGGCCTCGCTGAGCTGGTCGGCGGCGACACCGAAGTAGTGGCGTGAGGCGGCCTCGAGGCCAAACACCCCGCTGTCCCACTCGACGATGTTGAGGTAGACCTCGAGGATGCGCTGCTTGGGCCACAGCGCCTCGATCAGCAGGGTGAACCAGGCTTCCAGTCCCTTGCGCACCCAGCTGCGCCCGGTCCACAGGAAGAGGTTCTTGGCGGTCTGCTGGCTGATGGTGCTGGCCCCGCGCAGGCGCCCGCCATTGCGGCTGGCCTCCCAGGCGCGGCGCATCTCACCGAAGTCGAAGCCGTGATGGAGCGGGAAGCGCTGGTCCTCCGCGGCGATCACCGCCAGCTTGGCGTGGTCGGAGAGACGCTGCCAGGGCTGCCACTGGTGGCGGATGTCGAGGGACTCCCCGGCCATCCAGGACTGGACCTTGCGCTCCACCATCACCATGGAGCCGAACACCGGTACCACGCGCAGCAGCAGCACCAGCACCAGGGAACACACCACGAAACCCAGCAGGGTACGCCACAGCACCCGCCAGGCCTGCTGCCGCCACTCCCTCATCGCGCGTCTCGCTCGGCCATGGGCTCCCCTCGCCGCCTCGTGAATGCCTGCCAGTATAACGACGCTGCCTCCCCGAAGGGAGGCAGCCGGTCATCCCGAGGCGAGCCGGCACCCGCCTCAGCGCTTGTTCAGCCGTTCGCCATGGTAGCGCAGGTGATCCTCGATGAAGGTGGCGATGAAGAAGTAGCTGTGGTCATAGCCCGGCTGACGCCGCAGGGTCAGCGGGTGATCATGCTCGGCGCACACCGCCTCCAGCCGCTCGGGGCAAAGCTGCTCCTCCAGGAAGTCGTCGGCCTCGCCCTGGTCGATGAACAGCGGCTGGCTCGAGGCCCCGCGGGCCACCAGCTCGCAGGCATCGTACTGGGTCCAGAGGCCACGATCCTCCCCCAGGTAGCCGGAGAAGGCCTTCTGCCCCCAGGGGCACTCGCTGGGATTGACGACCGGCGCGAAGGCCGACACCGAGCGGTAGTGCCCGGGACGACGCAGCGCCATCACCAGGGCGCCATGCCCGCCCATGGAGTGACCGCTGATCGACTCGCGGCCGTTGACCGGGAAGTGCTGGCGCACCACCGAGGGCAGCTCCTCGGCCACGTAGTCGTACATGCGGTAGTGCTTCTTCCAGGGCTCGCGGGTGGCATTGACATAGAAGCCGGCCCCGCTGCCGAAGTCGTAGCTGTCATCCTCGCCCGGCAAGTCGGTGCCCCGCGGGCTGGTGTCGGGGCAGACGATGGCGATGCCGAGCTCGGCGGCGACCCGATGGGCACCGGCCTTCTGCATGAAATTCTCGTCGGTGCAGGTCAGCCCGGAGAGCCACCACAGCAGCGGTACCCGCCCGGCCTCGGCCTGGGGTGGCAGGTAAATGGAGAAGGTCATCTCGCAGTCGAGTGCCCGCGAGCGGTGGCGATAGCGCTTGTGCCAGCCACTGAAGCTCTTGTTGGCCGAGACCAGCTCGAGGTGTTCGGTCATGGTCATGGATCTTTCTCCTGGAGGCCGGCTCGTTCCGGCCTCCGGTTAACGACTAAGGAAGAGGCGCATGCTGTTCGCGCGGCGTCGGTCGCGTATGCACCTATCAATAGGGAATCAGTAGTGGAGCACGGTGCGGATGCTCTCGCCCCGGTGCAGCAGCTCGAAGGCCTCGTTGATCTGCTCGAAGGGCATGTCGTGGGTAATGAAGTCGTCGATGTTGATCTCGCCGTTCATGTAGCGCTCCACGTAGCCCGGCAGCTCGGTGCGCCCCTTCACCCCGCCGAAGGCGGAGCCCTTCCAGACCCGGCCGGTGACCAGCTGGAACGGCCGCGTGCTGATCTCCTCGCCGGCACCGGCCACGCCGATGATCACCGACTCGCCCCAGCCCTTGTGGCAGCACTCCAGTGCCGAGCGCATCACGTTGACGTTGCCGATGCACTCGAAGGAGTAGTCGACGCCGCCATCGGTCAGGTCGACGATCACCTGCTGGATGGGGTCGCCGTACTCCTTGGGGTTGACGAAGTCGGTGGCGCCGAACTGCTCGGCCAGCTTGAACTTCTCCGGGTTGACGTCGATGGCGATGATCCGCGAGGCCTTGGCCATCACCGCGCCCTGGATCACCGCCAGGCCGATGGCGCCCAGGCCGAAGACGGCCACGGTACTGCCCGGCTCCACCTTGGCGGTGTTCATCACCGCGCCGATGCCGGTGGTCACGCCGCAGCCCAGCAGGCAGATCTTGTCCATCGGCGCCGCCTTGGAGACCACGGCCAGCGAGACCTCGGGCAGCACCGTGTACTCGCTGAAGGTGGAGGTGCCCATGTAGTGGTGCAGCATCTTGCCGTCCAGCGAGAAGCGCGAGGTGCCATCCGGCATCACCCCCTTGCCCTGGGTGGCGCGCACCGCGCTGCACAGGTTGGTCTTGCCCGAGAGGCAGAACTTGCACTGGCCGCACTCGGCGGTATAGAGCGGGATGACGTGGTCGCCGGGCTTGACGCTGGTGACGCCCTCGCCGACCTCCTGGACGACGCCGGCCCCCTCGTGGCCCAGCACCGCCGGGAAGTTGCCCTCCGGGTCGGCCCCGGAGAGGGTATAGGCATCGGTATGGCAGACGCTGGTGGCGGCGATCTTCACCAGCACCTCGCCGGCCCTGGGGCCCTCGACGTCAATCTCGACCAGGTCCAGGGGCTTGCCGGCTTCCATGGCGACGGCGGCACGTGACTTCATGGCATCTTCCTCGCTCGGTGTGTGTTGATCCTGCTGACAGTCTAGGCAATTCGATGCCCTGGGATAAACTGCATCAAACACATGACATTGTTGTCAGAGAGCAACAGTCCACGCAGGAGAGAGGTCAAGATGCAGCGCTGGGACAGGATCGAAGCCTTCGTGGAGGTGGTGCGCCTGGGAACCTTCGCGGCCGCCGCCCGACACCTCAAGGTCTCCAACTCTCACGTCAGCCGGCTGGTCAGCCAGCTGGAAAACCAGCTGGGTACCACCCTGCTCTACCGGACCACCCGCCAGATTCGCCTCACCGATGCCGGGGCCCTCTACTACGAGCACTGCCATCACTTGTTCGACGGCTTCCGCGAGGCCGAGGCGGCGATCAACGACCTGCAGGCCCGGCCGCGGGGCGTGCTCAGACTGACCTCTGCGACCACCTTCGGTGAGCGCTTCATCGCGCCGCTGATCAACGACTTCCTCTGCCAGCACCCACAGCTGGAAATCCGCCTGCACTTCACCAATCGCCAGGTGGACATCATCGACGAGGGGTATGACATCGCCATCCGCATGGGCACGCTCAAGGACTCGACGCTGATCGCCCGGCGCATCTGTGAACGCCACGAGTACGTGGTCGGTTCCCCGGACTATTTCACCCGGATGCCCCAGCCCCACACCCTGTCGGAGCTCTCCCGCCACCGCTGCCTGGTGGGCTCACGCGACCACTGGCGCTTCGATGTCGACGGGGTGCGCCGCGAGGTGCGGGTCGAGGGACCCTGGGAGGGCAACTCGGGACCGGCCCTGCTGGACGCAGCCCTCAAGGGCCTGGGGCTGGCCCAGCTCCCCGACTACTACGTGGATCCCCACCTGGCCAGCGGCGAGCTGGTCTCGGTACTCGATGCCTACCAGCACGACGATACCGCGGTCTGGGCCGTCTATCCGCGCCATCGCCACCGCTCCCCCAAGGTGCACCAGTTCATCGACTACCTGATCGCGCATATCGATGAACTGCTGCCCGTGCGTCGCTGAGTCTGGCGCAAGGTCTCCGTCGTCTCGGCGGCGTTGGCAAAAAGCCGCAAAGTGCCATAGCTTGAAGGAAGACCGACCCCGGCATTTCGTCATCATCCCCTGTGAGGTACTGGATGGATAACGTCACCTTCCGCTGGGGCGCCGCGCCGCTTGCCACCCTGGCCCTGTTCACGATGGCGCTGCTCGCGGCCCCCCCGGCCCAGGCCAACGACTACCCCACCGAAACCCGCGTCGACTACGTGCTCGGCTGCATGGCCGCCAATGGCCAGGATCACCTGATGATGCAGAAGTGCTCGTGCAGCATCGACGTGATCGCCGAGCTCATGCCCCATGAGGAGTACGAGGCGGCGAGGACCGTGATGAGCATGCAGGATCAGCCCGGCGAGCTGGGCATGCTGTTCCGCACGGAACGCAGCATGCAGGAGGACCTGAACCACTTCCGCAGCGTGCAGGCCGAAGCCGACCTGCGCTGCTTCTGAGGTGACATGATTCGTCCTGTCCCGCTTGTGCCCTACCTGTTGCCGTCTCTCGGGATCCTGCTGATGACGCTTGGCCCTGCGCCCGCCATACCGGCAGACGAGGCCGTGCTGGCCAAGGGCGAGCGGGTCTTCCGCAACCAGTGCCGGGGCTGTCATTCGCTGACACCCGGCACGCATATCGCCGGGCCCAGTCTGCATGGCGTGGTCGGGCGCAACGCCGGTGCGGTCGCAGACTTCGAGTACTCGCGAGTCCTGCAGGAGTCACAGCTGGCCTGGACCCCCGAGGTCCTCGACCGTTTCCTGGCCGACCCGGGCGCCCTGCTGCCCGGCACGCGCATGGTGTTCTGGGGGTTGCCGGAGGACGCCCGGCGGCCGCTGATCGACTATCTGCGGCATGTCGGTCAGCAGTAGTCTCCCATCGATCACTCGCTCCCTCCCCCCTTGCGCGCCATCATGCCCCGCGCCGGGTTGTAGGCGAGAATCGCCAGTCCCAGCAGCACGAGCGCCGTCACCAGGGAGATCGAGCTGGCCACGACGTGGAAACGCTCGTACATCGCGAAACGGATCATTTCCACGGCATAGGTGAAGGGATTGAGGGCGGCAATCTGGTAGACCAGGTAGCTGCCCTCACGGATCCGCCAGAGGGGGTAGAGGGCCGAGGAGAGGAAGAACATCGGGAAGATCACGAAGTTCATGATGCCGGCGAAGTTCTCCAGCTGCCGCACGAAGGTGGACAGCAGCATGCCCAGGGCCCCGACCATGAAGCCGGTCACCACCAGTGCCGGCAGCACCAGCACATAGCCGGCCAGCGGCGCCTGCACCCCGTAGAGATAGGCGATGGCCAGGAAGACGTAGACCTGCACGATCGACACCAGGGTGCCGGCCAGCAGCTTGCAGACCAGCAGGTACCAGCGCGGGAAGGGACTGACCAGAAGGACACGCATGCTGCCCATCTCGCGGTCGTAGACCATCGACAACGAACTCTGCATGCCGTTGAAGAGCTGGATCATGCCGACCAGCCCCGGAACGATATAGACCTCGTAGAGGACGTAGGTCTGATAGGGCTCGGTCATGGCCACCCCGAGCGCCATGCGGAAACCGGCGGCGAACACGAACAGCCAGACCAGCGGCCTGACCAGTGCGGCCACGAAGCGCGAACGCTGGTGCACGAAGCGCAGCAGCTCACGGCTGACCACCCCGCGAAGGCAGTGCCCGTAGCTCGCCAGGTTCATCGCTCTGCCCCACCCGTCAGCCGGTCGAAGGCCTCGCCGATCGAGGCACAGCCGACCCGTGACGCCACCTGGGTGACGCTGCCATCGGCGCGAATCCGGCCATGATGCAGCACGATCACGCGGTCGCCGGGATGGACCTCGTCGATCAGGTGGGTGGCCCATAGCACGGCCACGCCCTGGTCCCGACACAGCTGATGCACATGGTCGACAAGGGCACGGCGTGACGCGATGTCGAGCCCCACCGTGGGTTCATCCAGCAGCAACAGCTGGGGCTCGTGCAGCAGAGCCCGGGCGATCTCGACGCGTCGCCGCTGGCCGCCGGACAGGTGGCGAACGCGCTGCCGCAGGCGCTCCGGCATCTCCACACGAGCAAGCTGCAGCCTGGCACGCCGCCTCGCCTCGGCCGGCGCCATGCCGTGCAGGGCGGCATGATAGGTCAGGTTCTGCCCGACGGTGAGGTCCAGGTCCAGGGTGGGCTGCTGGAACACCACGCCCATCCGGGCATGGGCCTGGATCGCATGCCGGCCCAGGTCATGGCCGCCGATGCGTATCCGCCCCTGGCGATAGGCGTAGAGCCGGGTGATCAGGGAGAAAAGCGTGGTCTTGCCGGCCCCGTTGGGGCCCAGCAGCACCGCGAACTCCCCGGCCCGGAGGTCGAAGGAGAGCGACTCCAGCACCGGCTCGCCACTGTAGCTGAACCCGAGGTCTTTCACGCTCAGGGCAGGTTCATCGCGGGGTGACGCGACCCGCTCGCCTCGCTCGAGGACGCCTCTCGAATCCATCGCCTCGGTCACGGTTCGACGACTACCCCCCAGGGGAAGCGGCCCACGGGTATCGAGCGGATCGCCTCGAGGTCGTCGACATCGATCACGGTGACGTCGCCACTCACCCCGTTGGTGGTATAAAGGCGACTCTCGTCGGCGTTGAGGGCCAGGTGCCAGACTCGCTGTCCCACCAGCAGGTAGTCGAGCACCTCGTAGCTCTGCTGGTCGATGACCGCAACACGGTTGGAGGGCCCCAGGGCGACGAAGCCATAGCGCCCGTCCGAGGTCAGTGCCACGCCCACTGCCTGCACGGTCTCGCGGGGCACGCCCGGCACATCGAAGCGGATGGTGTGGCTGACATCGAAGGTCTCCTGCATGTCGATGATCGACACCGTGGCCCCGACTTCCGCGGAGACCCAGGCCTCCGAGCCATCGGCCGTGAACTCGGCATGCCGGGGGCGCGCCCCCATCAGCCGATGATGGACCGCCTCCATCGTCTCCAGATCGACGATATGCGCCATGTTGGAGGTCTCGGTGGTCGCGATCAGCCACTTGCCGTCCGGGCTTATCCCCACCCCCTCGGGCTCGACCCCCACGGGAATCTCCGTCACCAGCCTGCGCTGCTGGTAATCCAGCACCGAGACGATGTTGTCGTCCTCGTTGGAGACATAGACGTAGGGGCGGTTGGGGTCGACCCGGATCACCTCGGGGTCCTCGCCGGAGGAGAGGGTTCGCACCACCTTCAATGACTCGAGATCGATCATGTCGATGGCCTCGTCATCGCCCACCGCCACGAAGAGTTCGCTGCCGTCGCTGCTGAAGGCCATGGCACGCGGTCGACGCCCCACCTTGATGGTCTCGACCACTTCCAGGGTCTCGCCGTCGATCACCGATACGGTGTTGTCCTTCTCGTTGGAAACGAAGACGCGCTCTGCCAGGGCAAGGATCGGCCACATGACCAGGGCAGCCCCCAGGAGAAGTCCCAGGGAAGCAGGCCCGAGGGCCGGGCGGCCAGGATGTCGCACCCGGGATGCGGATCGTCCGATCAGAAACGGCATGTCGATTCCCCCTCGTCGGCCCCCAGGGAGTCCAGCGGGGAGCGCGGATGCAGATAGCCCTCCTGGGGTGACACGGACGCCACCATGCGCGGCCCGGTCACCAGGATGGGCTGGCGCAGCTGGTGGTTCCAGGTGCGATAGCTCACCGGCAGCCCCAGATAACCGGCCAGTTCGAACTCCTCGCCGAGCATGTAGTCGAGAATCTCGCCCTGGGCCACCGAGCCGGTTCTCGCCGAGGCCTCCCCCAGCGAGCGCACCGCCAGCCAGGCCGCGAAGTCGGTCGGGGTCATCCAGCGCCCGGCCTGCTCCTCGAAGCGCCGCTGCAGCTGAACCCCTCCCCAGGACTCGTGGGCACGGTGCCAGGCGGTGGCGATCAGGCCCTGGGTACCGGCCACCGGCCGGGGGAGCCAGCCCTGGTAGGGAAAGTATTCACCGAAATAGTCGTTCTCGTCGGCGATGACCAGCACGTCATGCTCGTCAAAATCCTGCACGAAGACCGGGATCTCGCGCTGTATGGCATGGAATCCCCCCTCGGCACGCCTTGCCATGGGATCGTGGGGCCACATCTTCTCGCCGACGATGTCGTGGCCGAACCGCCGGGCCGACTCACGTAAGGCCTCGGCCAGCAAGCGGTCCTCGTCGGTGTTGCCATAGACCAGGGCCCAGCGATCCCACTGCTTGTAGGCCAGGAACTGCGCCAGGGCATCGGCCAGCATGCGGCGACTGGGGGTGGTATGGAAGAGGTTGGGATGACAGGCATCGCCGCGCAGCGCATTGTCGGGGGCGGTAACATTGAAGACCACGCGATCCCCCAGGGCCGACGCGTCCAGCACCTCCTCCAGGGCCTCCCGGGGGAGGTCACTGAGTATCCAGTCGGCCCCCTGCCCGATCAGGTCATCCAGGCCCTCGAGCACCTCGCCGTCGCGGGGCACCGTCGCTTCGACCAGCTCGAACCTCTGCCCCAGAAACTGGCCGGTGGCATTGTTGTCGCTGATCGCCAGGCGTGCCCCCTGCCGCCCTTCGTCGTCGAGGACCGGGTCGAGCACCGACAAGGGCTCCAGCTCGTCGTCAGGCTCCAGCCCCAGGTAACCCAGGGTGAGGGTCTCGACCTGCGGATCGCCTTGCTGAGCGCCAGCCGTAGCAGGCAGCCCCAGGCCCACCACGGCCAGCCCCAGCAACAGCCACCCTGTGGTTCGGGGCCTGCAACCGGGCCCTGCTGTCCAGTCATCGCCTGTCTGCATCTGGCCTCCCCCTCTCATCCCTGGCTCATCCTGCGGTTCTTTCTACCTTCTGTAGCTCGCTGCTACCTTCTATAGCTCGGCACGAATCGCCCTCACCATCCGGCTCAGCTCCTCCTGGAGCAGGGCGGGTTTCTCGCATAACACCGGCAGGAGCTGCTGGCGCTTCTGGAAGGTTCGCTGTTCCCAGTGCAGCTCCCGGCGCAGCTGCTCGATGTCGTCACCGCTGGTCTCGCTCGAGGCGCGTCGAGCCTCGAGCTCGTCGACCAGTTCGGTGAGACGGTCCAGCCGCTTGACCTGGCCGCGGGACGCACTGCGTATGCGCTCGATGACACGACTGCGTTCGCGATTGACGCGCTCGAAGAGGCCGGCAAACAGTAGCGTCAGGCGCTCCTCGCGCTCGGCCTCCGGCTGGCTCGCCACTTGCGAGACGAAATTGCGCACGCGCTCGAGGGCCTCGTCACGGGGCGTCTCGCGAGCCGTGGCGTAGCGCACCACGCGACCGACCTCCTCGTCCTCCCACCAGGAGCGCTCCAGTGCCTCGGGGGACGGGCCGGTCCAGATGGTGCCCCAGGCCAGCTCCGGCACCAGGCGTTGCACGCAGGGCCAATCCGGCGGCCCGGTGGCCGCACGCTGAGCGCGCGCGTCGGAGATCCCGAGCCCCAGGATCGTCATCGTCAGGCCCAGCGCCAGGCTCATGAGCCGAATGTCACTCGTCATCCTGGCCTCCCGAGGCGGCAAGGGGATCGACCAGCTCGCCGTGCCGGTCGAGCAGCGGAACGCCGTAGTCGACCAGGATGGCATTGATCGCGTCCTGACGCCGTTCGATGAAGTCGTTGAGGGTATCCTTCCAGTACGGCTCGCCCTGCCGGACGCCCATGGTGATGCGGTACTCCAGGCGGGCACCGGTCTCATCGTCGACCAGCGGCACTACCTCCAGCGGCGGCGTCTGGCGTGCTGCATAGTAGCCGGCGATCGGTCCCCAGAGTACCGCGGCCTCGGTCCTGCCGGCCGCCACGTCCTCGACGGCCTCCCTGGCCGGCGTCCTGGCCCGGGTATCGGTCTGCAACGCATACCCTTCCACCCTGGCGCCGGTACGACGCAACGGCACAAGTGGCGGGGTCTCGGAGACGACGCCGATGCGTCGGCCCTGCAAGTCCTCATCATCCAGCGAGGAGACGTCCAGGTCGGCGTTGGCGGGCATCACCAGCGAATAGATGGAGCGATAGTAGTCGTTGGTGTTCTGCACGAAGCCGTAGCCCGCAGCGACACCGATGATCACGTCACAGAGGCGCAGTTCCAGGGTGTTGCGCACGAAGCCCATCACCTGGGGGGCCCACACGTACTCCAGGGGCAAATCCAGGTCGTCGGCCAGCAGCTCGGCGATGCGGTTCTCGAATCCCTCGCCCGCCTCGTTGGTGAAGGGCAGGTTGTTGCCATCGGCACAGACACGCAGCCGGTCGCGCTGCGTCTGTTCGGGCAGGTCGGCCCCTGCGTCACTGGCGAACATGGTGAGGCAAGCCAGCAGGCCCGCCGTGGCCTGTCCCCTCCACCAGGTGTCGACACGCATTCGCTCCCTCCTCACGTTTCCTTCCCGTGACCGCCACGGGCGAGCTGTTGTCTCCTCAGAGACGCCAGGGGTATGCCCCTCTCACTCCTGCGCTTCGCTACTCGGCTCCGTTGCCTTCTCGTCCCTCTCCTCCTCGATCACCTTGGGGCGCCCCCGGCCCAGGTCCCCGGCACTGCGTGCCTTCATGTAACTGTAGATGTTCTCGACATTGCTCAGCACATACTCATCGTCGGCGAAGGAGGGCATGACCCTGCCGGGCTGGATTTCCAGGCCACTGACGATGGTGTGGGAAAACTCCCCGAAGTTGCGCCGCTCCACGGCCTTGATGAGGCTCGGGGCGAAGGTAGACCCCAAGCCATCCGGACCGTGGCAGGCCATGCAGGAACGGGTATAGGCGATGTAGCCATCGTAGGTGCCCTGATCGACCTTGCCGTCGATGACGGTATAGTTGCCGGGGCCTTCCCCCATCTTCGACGAGGCCTCCTCCTCTTCGCTGCCGGCGGCCTGGGCCGTGATACCGCCGGCCACAAGCAGCATGATGCCCAGCGTACCGAGGGCCTCGACACCTAGCCGTCGCGGGGTCCTGGTCAAATGCATGCGATCTCCTTTTGCGATGTGCCGATAGCGCACCGGTGAGCCTCGGTCGGGCTCAGGCGACGCGGGGGCCATCCTGTGCTGCGAATTCGGTAACCGGAACATCGATGGCACGAGACCTCGGGTCTCGTGCCATCGACGGGATGCGAGTGAACGATCAGGCATCAGGCAGGGCAAACACGGTCAGGATCCCGCCCAGCTCGGTATAGTCATCGAGGGCGGAGAAGACCCCCACTGCCCCCAGTCCCGCTTCGGGATCCTCGAGCCCCGCCGCGAGGCCGATACCGGCCCAGCCCCCGACCCCGGAGAGCACGCCGATGTATTGCTTGCCTTCATGCTGGAAGGTGTTGACGTTGCCGATGATCCCGGAGGGTGTCTTGAAGCGCCAAAGCTCCTCGCCGGTTTCGATATCCACCGCCTTCAGGTACCCCTCCAGGGTGCCGTAGAAGGCCAGGTCACCGGCCGTGGCCAGGGCACCGCTCCACACGGCGAAGCGCTCGTCGACCTCCCAGACGGTCTCGCCGGCAACCGGGTCCCAGGCGATGAAGCTGCCCATGCGCCCTTCCATGTCCCCTTCCTGGGTCGGTGCGGGCATCATGGTCAGGGTGGCCCCCACATAGGGCTGGCCGGCAACATATTCGGTCTCGAAGGGCTCATAGTTCATGCAGATCCGGTTGATGCCGGCATAGAGCAGCCCGGTCTCCGGCGAGTAGGCGGAGGGCTGCATGTTCTTGGCGCCCATGGCGGTGGGACAGATGTCGGTGGTATTGACGTCGACCCCCTGCCGGAATGTGCTGTACTCCTCGTTGACGTTGGGCCGGCCGGTCTCCAGGTCATAGCTGTCCGCCCAGTTGGTTTCCGGGGCGAACTTCTCGGCGACCAGCAGTTCACCACTCTCGCGGTCGAGCAGGAAACCGAAGCCGGTACGGTCGATGATGGCCAGCCCCTTGCGCTGCTCGCCCTCGAACTCGACGTCGATCAGCTGATTCTCGTTGACGCCGTCGTAGTCCCACTCGTCGAAGGGCACCTTCTGGTAAACCCACTTGGCTTCCCCCGTATTGGGGTCGCGGGCGAAGACGGTGATCGCCCACTTGTTGTCGGCAGGCTCACCATCGACGGTGCGCTGCTCAGGGTTCCAGGTGCCGGGGTTGCCGGTCCCGTAGTAGATCAGGTCGAGTTCCGGGTCATAGGTGACCCAGCCCCAGGGGGCGCCGCCACCGCGTTCCCACTCTCCCTCCGGCCAGGTGGACACGCCCAGATCGGCCTCGCCGATTGGCTCGCCCAGCATGGTCGTGGTCTCCGGATCGATCAGCACATCGTCATCGGGACCGTTGGAGTAGCCCCGCCACTCCATCTCACCGGTTTCGACGTTGTAGGCGGTCAGGTGACCGCGTACGCCGAACTCGCCGCCGCTGTTGCCCACTATGACCTTGTCGTGCACCACCAGCGGTGACATGGTCATGCTCTCGCCCTGGGTGTGGTCGCCGTTCTCGGCTTCCCACAGCAGTTCGCCCGACTCGGCATCCAGGGCGATGACGGTATTGTCTGCCTGGTTAAGGAATAGTCTCCCGTCGGCATAGGCCAGGCCGCGGTTCACGGTATCGCAGCACATCACCGGGATGACGCGCGAGTCCTGGTCCGGCTCATAGCTCCAGACGATGCGCCCCTCGTCCTCGAGGTCCAGGGCGAAGACCTTGTTGGGGAAGGGGGTATGGATATAGAGGCGTCCATCGCCGACATACAGCGGCCCGCCCTCGTGCCCGCGCAGCACGCCGGTAGAGAACTGCCACTGGGCACGAAGGTCCTGGACGTTATCGCGATTGATCTGATCCAGCTGGCTGAAGCGATTGCCTTGGTAGTTGCCCAGCTGAGTGGCCCAGAGGTCGGGGTTCTGCTGGAGGTCGAGTTGATTCTGGTTGGCATGCGCCAAGGATGCGGCCATCAACCCGGCAGCCGTCATCACGAGACCTGGGTAGCGAAGCATGGCGTTGTCTCCGTTGCACTGAAAGGTGTGCCTGGGGTTACGGCACATCTCGTTGTGGTTATGGACCTGTTTCAGGCAGTGACACTTGAAGGTCTAGCACATCTGTGGATACCGCTTACCTTCACCATGAGGAATTCAACACTCGCATGCGGTCAAAAGAGTGTTTCCCTGCAGCAATAATCGTGTCACCTGCCCGCCCCAGCCGCGACATGAGGCGCCTTGATGCAGTGAAGATCGCCGACAGTTCGCCCCCGGCGCATGGCATGCGACCTTCGTAGCAAGGTGGCGCCGCTGTCCTGTGCTTTACTGAGGAGTGACGCCCGACAACATCCACCCGTCTCATGGAGGTGTCTCATGTGGACCAAACCCGCCTATACCGATCTGCGGCTAGGCTTCGAAGTGACGCTATATATTTCCAACCGCTGAGACCACGCTCGGCGTGGCGACACACCTCGGGCTGACGTCCCTCGCAAGGGACGTCAGCCCTTTCATTTCAGGACAGACTTCGGGACAGGACGATATCCATGCAGGTACTGGTGCTCGGTGCAGCGGCGGGAGGCGGCTTTCCCCAATGGAACTGCAACTGCACGCTGTGCCGCGGTGTTCGAGAGGGCAGCATCGAGGCGACGCCGCGCACCCAGTCATCGATCGCCATCAGCAGTGACGGCGTGCAATGGCTGCTGTGCAATGCCTCGCCGGACATCCGTAGCCAGCTGGCCAGCAACCCGGAGCTGCATCCCAGGCGTGTGCCGAGGGACAGCGGCATCGCGGGGATCCTGCTGGTGGACGGCCAGATCGATCACGCCACCGGGCTGCTGTCGCTGCGGGAAGGTTGCCCACTGGACGTCTGGTGCACACCCAATGTGCATCAGGACCTGAGCAGTGGCTTTCCGCTGTTCACCATGCTCGAGCACTGGCAGGGCGGCCTGGCCTGGCATCCCATCGCGGTCGACGGTGAACACCTGGAGGCCACCTTCGAGGTGCCGGCGTGCCCGGGCCTGATCTTTACTGCCCTCTCGCTGACCAGCAACGCACCGCCCTACTCCCCGCGTCGTGGCGCCCCGACCCCGGGCGACAACATCGGCCTGCTGGTGGAGGATCGACGCCGCGGCACCACCCTCTTCTATGCCCCCGGGCTCGGCGAGGTCGATGACCGGGTACGCGCCTTCCTGCGCCGGGCCGACTGCGTGCTGGTCGACGGCACCCTGTGGCGTGACGACGAGCTGCTGCGTTCCGGCGTCGGCCAGGCCACCGGCCGCGACATGGGCCACCTGGCACTGTCCGGCGAACAGGGGCTGCTGGCCGAGCTCGCGGCCCTGCCGGCCACCACCCGTCGGGTGCTGATCCATATCAACAACACCAATCCGATCCTCGACGAGGGGTCGCAGGAGCGTGCCACCCTGACCCGTCAGGGGGTCGAGGTGGCCTTCGACGGCTTGCACCTGGACCTGTGAACCCGCGCGACATGCCAGCGTCTCACCCTGAAGGCGTGGGTTTCCGCATCCTGGTGGCAGGGAATCCGTCAGGGCGAGCCCTGACGCGACGATCGAGAGGAGCCCCGCAATGACAAGCATCGTATCTCCGCTGGCGAGTTCGCAGGGAGACGCCCTCAGCCCCGAGGCCTTCCGCGAGGCGCTCATGGCCAAGGGGGCCTATTACCATATCCACCACCCCTACCAGGTGGACATGGCCGAGGGGCGTGCCACCCCCGCGCAGCTGCGTGGCTGGGTCGCCAACCGCTTCTACTACCAGATCAACATTCCCCAGAAGGATGCCGCCCTGCTCGCCAACTGTCCCGACGCCGCCACACGCCGCCGCTGGATACAGCGGCTGCTCGACCATGACGGTCATGGCGAGGATGGCGGCGGCATCGAGGCCTGGCTGACCCTGGGCGAGGCGGTGGGGCTGAGCCGCGACGAGCTCTGGTCACAGGAGCACGTGCTGCCTGGTGTGCGCTTCGCGGTGGATGCCTACGTCAACTTCGTGCGTCGTGCCGACTGGCGGGAGGCGGCGATCTCCTCGCTCACCGAGCTGTTCGCCCCGGCGGCCCACAAGAGTCGCCTGGATACCTGGCCGACCCACTACCCCTGGATCGATGCGGCCGGCTACGGCTACTTCCGCAAGCGCCTCACGGAGGCACGTCGCGATGTAGAGCACGGCCTGGAGGTGGCGCTGGCGGTCTGCACCACCGCCCACGCCCAGCAACGTGCCCTGGAGATCCTGCAGTTCAAGCTCGACGTGCTCTGGTCGATGCTCGACGCCATGACCCTCGCCTACCAGCTCGACCGGGCGCCCTACCATACCGTCACCGACCAGCGCGTCTACCACCGGGGGCTGTCATGAGCGACGTACTCATCGACGGTCGCAGCGTCTGCCGCCTGCGCCCCGGCTGGCGCCTGCAGTGGGAAGAGGCCCAGCAGCGTCACGTGCTGCTCTATCCCGAGGGCATGGTGCAGCTCAACGACACCGCCGGCGCCATCCTCGCCCAGCTAGATGGGCAACGGGACGTGGACGCGGTGATCGCCACCCTGCAGGCGCACTACCCCGAGGCCCCCGCCACGGCCATTGCCGAGGACGTCCACGAATTCATGGTCGACGCCGCGCAACAAGGCTGGATCCATCATGACTGACCACACCGACACCGTTACCCACGACGGCCAGACCGGCGCCCCGCTGTGGCTGCTCGCCGAGCTGACCTATCGCTGCCCGCTGCAGTGCTCCTACTGCTCCAATCCGCTGGACTTCGCCGCGGTCGAGGAGGAGCTGGATACCGCGGAGTGGATCGACACCCTGACCCAGGCCCGTGCCATGGGGGCCGTGCAGCTGGGCTTCTCGGGTGGCGAGCCACTGGTTCGACGGGACCTCGAGACCCTGGTGGCCGAGGCCCGTCGACTGGGCTTCTACAGCAACCTGATCACCTCCGGCCTGGGACTCGACGAGTCGCGCATCGAGGCGCTGCGCGAGGCGGGGCTCGACCACATCCAGATCAGCCTGCAGGCCTCCGACCCCGATGTTGCCGCGGCAATCGCCGGCTCGCGCAAGGCCCACGAGAAGAAGCTGGCCATGGCGCGTGCCGTCAAGGCCGCCGGCTACCCCATGGTGCTCAACGTGGTACTGCACCGCCATAATATCGACCGGATCGATCAGGTCATCGCCCTGTGCGACGAACTCGGCGCCGATGCCGTGGAGCTGGCCAACTGCCAGCTCTATGGCTGGGCACACCTCAATCGCGCCGGCCTGCTGCCCAGTGCGGGCCAGCTCGAGGCCGCCGAGGCCACCACGGTACGCTGGCGGGAACGCCTGGCCGAGCGCGGACGCGACATGCGGCTGCTGTTCGTGGTGCCCGACTACTACAACGACCGCCCCAAGGCCTGCATGGGCGGCTGGGGGTCGATCTTCATGACCGTGGCGCCGGACGGCGCCGTGCTTCCCTGCCACAGTGCGCGCATGCTGCCGATGCGCTTCCCCACGGTGCGCGAGCGCCCGCTTCGCGAGATCTGGTACCAGAGCGAGGCCTTCAACCGCTATCGTGGCGATGCCTGGATGTCGGAGCCCTGCCGCAGCTGTGACGAGCGCCACCGGGATGTGGGAGGCTGTCGTTGCCAGGCCTACCTGCTCACCGGCGATCCCGCCGCCACCGACCCGGTGTGCGACCTGTCGCCGGATCACCACCTGGTCGAGGCCGCCCGCCGCGAGGCGGAGCACGACGCCCGCTCGGCCCGGGAGCTGACGCCTCGCAATGTCCACGAATCGAGGGTGTTCTGCCGGACATGACGCTTCCTCCGGCCGGTGAGCCGCATGACGACCTGCTGCACCGGGCGGCACTGCCCGCCGATGGCCTGGGCGACCTGCGCGCCACCCCCCGAGGCGTCCTCTGGCTGGCGGCCGACCCCGAGATAGGAAGGCGGCGGCTATGGCAGTGGCACGACCGGCTCGAGGATGGCCGACCACAACCGCTGAGCCCCGAACACCTCGATATCGCCAGTCGCGTCAACGGCTACGGCGGCGGTGCCCTGGCCTGCCTGGATGGGCAGGCCATCTTCGTCGAGGCCGACAGCCAGACCCTCCATCGCCAGCCGTTGAGCGGCGGCAACGCCAGCCCCTGGTGGTCACGGCACGACAGCCGTTATGGCGGGCTCACCCCCGACCCGCAACGCCGGCGGCTGCTTGCCGTGGAGGAAAGCGGCCAGGGGCGCGACGCCCGCCAGCGCCTGGTCGCCCTGGATGGAAGATGCCGCCGGGTGCTCGATGCCGGCGCCGACTTCTACGGTGCGCCGGCGCTCTCCCCCTGCGGCACCCGGCTCGCCTGGGTCGAATGGGACCTCGGGGACATGCCCTGGCAGCGCTCGCGGCTGCGCCAGGCGCGGCTGGATGCCCAGGGCACGCTGCATGACCTGGCCCTGTGGGATGCCGGCGCCGCCATCACCCAGCCCCGCTTCACCGCGGCCAACGAGCTCATCGTGCTCAGCGACCACGGGGGCTGGTGGCAACCGTATCGGGTGACCGGCCCTGCCGAGTCGCTGGATATCCAGCGACTCGGCACGCGGCAGGCCGACCACGCCTCCACGCCCTGGCAACTAGGCGAGTGCCAGCACCTCTGGCCCACCGCCGACCAGGGGGTGATCATGGCCTTCGAGGTGGGGGCGGCCCGGATCCTGGTCACCGATGGCGAGGGGCGTGAACACGCCCCTATCCTCCGCAATGCCGGTCGGCTAGTGGGCCTGGCGCATGCCGATGGCTGGCTGTACGCCATTACCCAGGGGGCTCGGCATGCGGCGCGCCTGTCACGCGTGAACCTGACGACCCATGCCGAGGAGACGCTCTTCGCGCTGCCCACCCCCGAACATCCCCCCTTGCCACGGAGGCTGCAGGCCACCGTGGCGGACGGCGAGCGTGTCCCGGCCTTCCTCTATGACCCCGGCCCCGCCTCGAGCCGGCCGCCGCCGCTGATCGTGCGCGTGCATGGCGGTCCCACCTCGGCCTGCTATCCGGTGTTCGATCCACTGGTCCACTACTGGACGCAGCACGGCTTTGCCGTGGCCGACATCAACCCCCGCGGCAGCGCCAATGCCGGACGGGCCTACCGCGAGCGCCTGGCCGGCGAGTGGGGTCGCATCGATGTCGAGGACGTGATCGCCCTGACCAGGTCACTGGTCGCCCGTGGCCTGGCCGACCCCGGCCGGCTGTTCGCGCGGGGCCAGAGCGCCGGCGGCTTCACCGTGCTCAACCTGCTGGCGACCACCCGCCTCTTCCGGGCCGGTGCCAGCCTGTACGGCGTCACCGATGCCCCGCACCTTGCTCCCCGGACCCACCGTTTCGAGTCCGGCTACCTCGACTGGCTGCTCGGGGATGCGCACACCCAGCGGGCCCGCAGCCCGATCAATCGGCTCAATGCCTTCGCCACGCCCGTCATCTTCTTCCAGGGCAACCGCGATACCGTCGTGGTGCCGGAACAGACGCTGGCCATGGCCGAGGCACTGCGTCGCCGCGGCGTCACGGCCCGCGTCATGCTGTTCGAGGACGAGGGACACGGCATCCGTCAGCCGCACAACCGCTGCCGACTGATTGCGGCCGAGATGCAGTTCTTCCTGGAGCAGGGCGATGGACGAGGCTGAGTCCGACCAGGCTTCCGCCGGCCTGCCACCCGACAGCCGGGTGGCGTCACGGCGTCTCGCCAATGGCCTGTGGATCATGGCGGCACAGGTCCCCCGGGCGCGCCAGTCACGGCTGGTCGGCGCGGCTGGGGTGGGGTACCTCGATGACCCGCCCGACTGCCGGGGCCTGGCCCACCTGCTGGAACATGGGCTCTTCCTGGGCAGTGGCCGCTGGCCCGGCCGGAGCGCGCTGGCCCGGTGGGTCGGCACCCTGGGGGGACGCTACAATGCCCATACCGGGGAAGGGGTCACCGACGTCCACCTGCACCTTCCGGTCGAAGCCGCCGAGGCAGGCCTCGCTCGACTGGTCGACCTGCTCGGCTACCCCCGCCTCGACCCCGGCGCCCTCGCCGACGAGGTGGAGGTGCTGGACGCCGAGTTCCGGGCCCGCCTTGACGACCCGGCGCTGCACCGCCTGGCCGCGCTGGGCCGCCTGTTCGACCCCAGCCATCCGGCCGCGGCCTGCCACGCCGGGAACCGTGCCACGCTCGGCGATGACCGTGGGGAGCTGGTCGCACGCCTCCAGGCCTTTCATGCCCGCCACTACCATGCCGGCCGAATGGCCCTGGTGATGCTCGGCCCACAGCCGGTGGACGAGCAGCTTGGCCTGCTCGAACGCCATGGCCGCCGGCTCCCGGCGACGGCCGCCGACACGCCGTCCCCGGATCGCTGGCGCTGGGCCACGCCACGCGGGGTGGCCTGGCACTCCCCGAATGAGTCGACCCTGCCCGCTGCCGGCACCCTGGAGTTGCTGTGGCCATTGCCGGGAGCCCTCGCCGATGCCTGTGCTGCACCACTGCAGGCGGTTGCCTCGCAGCTGAACGATGGTGCCTTGACCGCCACCCTGCAGCAGGGCTATGCGGTCCAGGAGCTGGAGGCCGACACGGCCCCCGAGGGCACCGGGCCAGCCCTGTGCCTGGCAATCGAGCTCGTGGAACCGCCAGCGGATATCGCACCGCTGGTGGCCACCTGCCAGCGAGCACTTCGGCAGGCCTGTCGGCGTCACGCCATCACCCCGCCACCGGCAAGAACGGTCGACCTCGATGCCTGGCCCCGGGAGCAGGCCCGACGACTGAGCCGCCGCCCTCCTGCCAGGGGCTCCGTGCCCCTGGATCGGGACCACCGCACCCTGTCGGCCTGGCTCACCCCGGAGCAGTGTCGGCTGCTGTGGCGAGAGGGCGCCGAACGGGCCACCGTCACCTGGCGGCAGATCGAAGAGACCGCCACCCGCTGGCGCC
Source organism: Halomonas sp. CKK8 (assembly GCF_029625235.1). Taxonomy (NCBI): domain Bacteria; kingdom Pseudomonadati; phylum Pseudomonadota; class Gammaproteobacteria; order Oceanospirillales; family Halomonadaceae; genus Halomonas; species Halomonas sp. CKK8. Next base: position 3,015,658 of record NZ_CP121193.1, read on the forward strand.
CCCTCGACCTGCCGTGGCCTCCTGCCGCCTCGGCCCTGCCCGAGGTAGCCACCCCCCTCCCCTCGCGCCGGGACCTGGCGGACCGACCGGTCGGCCCCCGGTCCGACGACCGACCGGCAGCCGGGCTGCTCTTCCGGGATGCCCGGCTCTCGCTATGGTGGGATGGCCTGGACTGGCCGACCCGCGAGGCCGGGAGCGGCTGGTGTCTGGGGTGGCCTGCCGGTGCAACCGGCAACGGCGGGCGTCTGCGTGACTGGCAACGCCGGACCCTGGCCCTGCGCCAGGCGGCCGGCGCAAGGGATCAGGCACTCACCCTGGGCAGTGACGCCAGGGGCGACTGGCTGATGGCCCGCGGCAGCCCTGCCGGACTTGCCTCGCTGGTGGACCAGGCCCTGGACGGCTGGATGGCCGCGAATACGGTGACGGCGCCGACGGGCCCCGCCTCATCCAGCGGCCTGCTCGCCCAGCAGCTGCTGGATCGCCTGGCAACACGCCGCCCACCTTGCCCTCCGGGTGCCATGCCCCCCCTGCTCTGCTGGGCCAGAGGCGAGATGGGGAACCGGGAGGCACAGGGCACGGCCAAGGGCTTCGCCGAGCGGCTGTCCCATGCCAGGAACGCATCCCCGCCTCCTGACGCCCCGCAAGGCGATGACCAGGGAATGACATGGCTTGCCCCGCAGAGCGCCGACCGGGCAGTGATGCTGGAGGTCGAGGGGGGCGACGACGGCCCCCGCATGCGCTGGCTGCTGCAGTTGCTGGCGCACTGCCATGACGCCGCCTTCCATCGGGAGATGCGCCAGCGGCGGGGTCTCGGCTATGTCGCGGCGGTGCGCTACCGGGAGGCGTCGGGCTGGCCGCGACTGGGCTATGTCGTGCAGTCGCCCACGGCCTCGGTCGAGACGCTGCGTCAGGCCATCCTCGCGTTTCTCGATGCCGATGCCGTGAGGCTGGCCCGGCTGGATGGGCCGCAACTGGAGCGGCTGCGTCATGCCTTGCTTGCCCGGCAGGGGCCGCCTGAGACCCATGACGAGGCCATCGAGCGGGCCTGGCAGGCATTACGCCGGTTACCGTTTGACTCCCCCTCTCCCCCCGACTGGCACCTGGCCCCCTGGCAGCAAGAATGCGCGGCCCTCGACTCGCTCACCGCGGCCGACCTCGAGGTCCTGGCGTCGGCCCTGGCACGCGACACCCTGCCGAGCCGCTGGTGGGCGCATGCGCCTGCCCCGCCTGGCTCTCCTGCCTCCCAGCATTGCCCACCGGCAACGTAGTAATGCTGCTGTCGAACAATCGACTCGCCTAAGCTCACCTAGACTGACATCACAATAATTATCGTTAACCCGCGTCTCCATACCGGCAACGAGGGGAGAGTCACCATGAAGTCACGTGCCGCCGTCGCCATGGAAGCCGGCAAGCCCCTGGACCTGGTCGAGATCGACGTCGAGGGCCCCAGGGCCGGCGAGGTGCTGGTGAAGATCGCCGCCACCAGCGTCTGCCATACCGATGCCTATACCCTCTCCGGGGCCGACCCGGAGGGCAACTTCCCGGCGGTGCTGGGCCACGAGGGGGCCGGCGTCGTCCAGGAGGTCGGCGAGGGCGTCACCAGCGTCAAGCCCGGCGACCACGTCATCCCGCTCTATACCGCCGAGTGCGGCCAGTGCAAGTTCTGCCTCTCGGGCAAGACCAACCTGTGCAGCGCGGTGCGCGCCACCCAGGGCAAGGGGGTGATGCCGGATGGCACCTCGCGCTTCTCGCTGGACGGCAAGATGCTGCACCACTACATGGGCACCTCCACCTTCAGCGAGTACACGGTGCTGCCCGAGGTCTCGCTGGCCGTGGTCTCGAAGGCGGCGCCGATGGACAAGATCTGCCTGCTGGGCTGCGGCGTGACCACCGGCATCGGCGCGGTGATGAACACCGCCAAGGTGGAGCCGGGCAGTACCGTCGCCGTCTTCGGCCTGGGCGCCATCGGCCTGGCGGTGATCCAGGGCGCGGTGATGGCCAAGGCCTCGCGGATCATCGCCATCGACGTCAACCCGGAGAAGTTCAAGCTGGCCGAGCAGTTCGGCGCCACCGACTTCGTCAACCCCAAGGAGTACGGCGACCCCATCCAGCAGGTGATCGTCGACCTGACCGATGGCGGCGTCGACTACTCCTTCGAGTGCATCGGCAACGTCAACGTGATGCGCTCGGCGCTGGAGTGCTGCCACAAGGGCTGGGGCGAGTCGGTGATCATCGGCGTGGCCGGTGCCGGCGAGGAGATCAGCACGCGGCCGTTCCAGCTGGTCACCGGCCGGGTCTGGAAGGGCTCCGCCTTCGGCGGAGTGAAGGGGCGCACCGAGCTGCCGGGCTACGTGGAGCGCTACATGAACGGCGAGATCAACATCGACGACTTCATTACCCACGACATGCCCTTCGAGCAGATCAACGAGGCCTTCGAGCTGCTGCACCGGGGCGAGAGCATCCGCACCGTGCTGCACTATTGAGGCTGCACTACTGACGCGGCGTGACCGACCGCTGCCGCCAGGCCCACAACGACGCAGGTGATCGCCATGCTGACAAGACTACAAGAGGAGCGGAAGCCCATGAGCCTGATGGACACCTTGAAGCGCTGGTTCGGCGGCCAGGGGGCGACACCCTCGACGACGCCTCAGCAGGGCCGTGACCGACCCGAGCCCCCCGCAGCGACCTCTTCCGCAGCAGCCACCACCCAGGGAGCCACCACCATGAGCGACATCAGGATCCATCCCGCCGTGGATAGCGGTGTGCGTGCCGGCAGTGACAGCTTCGACGGCGGCACCCTGCATTGCCACTGTTCCGACAACCCCGTGGAAGTGACCGTCAAGGCACAGTGCGCCCACAACCATGTGTGCGGCTGCACCAAGTGCTGGAAGCCCGAGGGGGCCCTGTTCTCGATGGTTGCCGTGGTCCCCCGCGAGAGCCTCAGCGTCACCGCCAACGAGGACAAGCTGGAGATCGTCGACCCTTCGGCCGCCATCCAGCGCCATGCCTGCAAGGGGTGCGGCGTCCACATGTTCGGCCGCATCGAGGATACCGACCATCCCTTCCACGGCCTGGACTTCATCCATACGGAGCTATCCGACGACACGGGCTGGGCGGCGCCGGAGTTCGCCGCCTTCGTCTCCTCCATCATCGAGTCGGGCGCCGACCCGGACAACATGGACAAGGTTCGCGGCAAGCTCAAGGAGCTGGGCCTGGAGCCCTACGACTGCCTGTCGCCACCGCTGATGGATGCCATCGCCATCCATACGGCCAAGGCCAAGGGCGTGCTGTGACGCCGGCCATCGATGCGTGCCTCGCACCAACGCCATCGGGCGCCCCTTGGGGCGCCCGATAACGTTCTGGCCGCTCGGGCCTACTTGAAGTTCTTGCGTACCATCTTCTGGATCTCGCCGACGATGCCGCTGCGGAAGCTCAGCACGCAGACCACGAAGATCAAGCCGAGGATCACGCTCACCCAGTTGCCCAGCGGCGACTGGGCCAGCTGGGTCTGCAGGCTGACCACCAGGCCGGCGCCCACCACGGGGCCGAACAGGGTACCGACGCCGCCCAGCAGGGTCATCAGGATCACCTCGCCGGACATGTGCCAGTGGGCATCGGTGAGCGAGGCGAGCTGGAAGACCACGGTCTTGGTCGAGCCCGCCAGGCCCGCCAGGCCCGCGGAGAGCACGAAGGCCACCAGCTTGTAGGCATCCACGTTGTAACCCAGCGAGACGGCCCGCGGCTCGTTCTCACGGATCGCCTTGAGCACCTGGCCGAAGGGCGAATGCACGGCGCGCTGGATGATGGCAAAGCCGATCACGAAGACCGCCAGCACGAAGTAGTACATGTTGAGGTTGTCGGCGAGGCTGATCAGCCCGAACAGCTCGCCCCGCGGCACGCCGTGAAGGCCATCCTCGCCGCCGGTGAAGGGCGCCTGGATGAAGAAGAAGAACATCATCTGCGCCAGGGCCAGGGTCACCATGGCGAAGTAGATCCCCTGGCGGCGGATCGACAGCACGCCGAAGAAGGTGCCGAGCACCACGGCGGCGAAGGTGCCGATCAGGATCCCGAGCTCCGGGGTCAGCCCCGGGTAGCTGGCCAGCATGATGCCGGTGAAGTAGCCGCCGGTGGCCAGGAAGGCGGCGTGCCCGAAGGAGAGCAGGCCGGCATAGCCGAGCAGCAGGTTGAAGGCGCAGGCGAACAGCGCGAAGCACAGCACCTTCATCAGGAACACCGGGTAGATGGCGAGCGGCGCCAGCAGGCCGATCACGATCAGGACCAGGTAGAGGCCATTGCGGCGCAGCCGGGCATTGCGCTGACGCTGCATGGCGGGGGTCAGGTGTTGGGTCGTGGCCATCACGTCATGCCTCCTTGCCGAAGAGTCCCGCGGGGCGCAGCAGCAGCACCAGGATCATCACCAGGAAGATCACGGTGTTGGCCGCCTCGGGGTAGTAGACCTTGGTGAGGCCCTCGATCAGGCCCATGGCCAGGCCGGTGATGACGGCGCCGAGGATCGAGCCCATGCCGCCGATCACCACCACGGCGAAGACCACGATCAAAAGGCTCGAGCCCATGGTCGGTGACACCGGGTAGAGCGGCGCGGCCAGCACCCCGGCGAAGGCGGCCAGGGCCACGCCGAAGCCGTAGGTCAGGGTGATCAGCTGGGGCACGTTGACCCCGAAGGCCTGCATCAACGCCGGGTTCTCGGTGCCGGCGCGCAGGTAGGCGCCGAGACGGGTGCGCTCGATGATGAACCAGGTCCCCAGGCAGACCACCAGCGCCGCCACCAGCACCCAGGCGCGGTAGGTGGGCAGGAACATGAAGCCGAGGTTCATCCCGCCTTCCAGGGCCGTGGGCGTGGGATAGCTCGAGCCCGAGACACCGAAGAAGTTGATCAGGGTGCCCTCGAAGATCAGTGCCAGACCGAAGGTGAGCAGCAGCCCGTAGAGATGGTCGAGGTGGGCGATACGCCGCAGGATCAGGCGCTCGATCACCATGCCCAGCCCGCCCACCACGAGGGGCACCAGCAGCAGCGCCACCCAGTAGTTGAGCCCCAGGTACTGCAGGCCAAGCAGGGTGGCGAAAGCCCCCAGCATGTACATGGCGCCGTGGGCGAAGTTGACGATCTTCAGCAGGCCGAAGATCACTGCCAAGCCCAGGCTGAGTAGCGCATAGAAGGCGCCGTTGATCAGGCCCAGCATCAGCTGGCCCATGAACACCATCAACGGCACCCCGAAAATCATTGTCATGTCATGGACCTCCCGTCAGAGGGGCGGCGGCCGGGGCCGCCGCCGGTTCCGCTCAGTTGTTGACCAGGTCGCACTGGCTCTCGGAGAGCGGGCGGTAGGCCTCCTCGGCGGGGATGGTGGCGAGGATCTCGTAGAGGTCCCACTCGCCCTGTGACTCCTCGGGCGTCTTCACGCGGGCCAGGTACATGTCGTGGACCATGCGGCCATCCTCGCGGATACGGCCGTTGCGCGAGAAGAAGTCCTCCACCGGGCGCTCGGCCATGGCCGCACGGATGGTCTCGGGGTCGTCAGTCCCCGCCTCGGCCACGGTCTCCAGGTAGTGCATGGTGCTGGAGTAGATGCCGGCCTGGACCATGGTCGGACGCTTGCCCACCCGCTCGAAGTAGCGATCGGCCCACTCGCGTGCCTGGTCATCCATGTTCCAGTACCAGCCGGTGGTGAGCAGCAGGTTCTGGGTATCCTCGAGTCCCATGGCATGGACGTCGTTAAGGAAGATCAGCAGGCCGGCGAGTTGCTGGCCCGACTGGGTCAGGCCGAACTGGCTGGCGGTGGAGATGGCGTTGACGGTATCGGCACCGGCATTGGCCAGACCGACGATCTTGGCACCGGACCCCTGGGCCTGGAGGATGTAGGACGAGAAGTCGCTGGTCGGGAAGGGATGACGCACGCCACCGACGATCTCGCCGCCGTTCTCCTCCACCACCCTGGTCACGTCACCCTCGAGGGCGTGGCCGAAGGCATAGTCGGCGGTGAGCATGAACCAGGTGTCGCCGCCCTGCTCCACCACCGCCTTGGCCGTGCCGTTGGCCAGCGGGTAGGTATCGTAGACCCAGTGGATGTGATTGGGCGTGCAGTGCTCGTTGGTGATGCTGGAGGCCGCGGAGCCGGAGACGATGCCCAGGCCGTCGTTCTCCTCGATCACCTTGGTCGCGGCGATGGTCACCGAGGAGGCCACCATGCCGGCGACCAGGTCGACGTTGCGGGTGTCGAACCACTCGCGCACGGTGTTGGCGCCCACGTCGGCGCTGTTGCGGTCATCGGCGCTGAAGACCTCGATCGGGGCACCGTTCACCTCGCCGCCGAAGTCCTCCACGGCCATTTCCAGCGCGGTCAGGCCGCCCGGCCCCGCCAGGTCACGGTAGGTGCCGGACATGTCGGCCAGATAGCCGATGCGCACCTCGTTGTCGCTCATCTGTGCCTGGGCACTCGTGGCCATCAGGGTGGCGGCGGCGAGGGCGATGCTGCTGGCAAGCGTCTTCTTGTTGAAGGTCATTGTCTCATCTCCGTGGCCCCGGGAGGGGCTGCTTGTTGTTGTCGATGCGGGTTGCATTGCGGTGGATGAACTGCCGGGAGGACGGCACGCCGTCACACCCCCAGCAGGGAGTTGAGGTGCTCGCGCCGCGAGGGCAGCTCGGCGGCACTGATCTCCTCGATGATGCGGCCGTGCTCCATCACGAAGTGGCGGTCGGCCAGCGGGGCGGCGAAGCGGAAGTTCTGCTCGACCAGCACGATGGTCATGCCGCGCTCCTTGAGCTTGACCAGCACCTCGCCCAGCGCCTGGACGATGACCGGGGCGAGCCCCTCGGTGATCTCGTCGAGCAGCAGCAGCCGCGCGCCGGTGCGCAGGATGCGCGCCATGGCCAGCATCTGCTGCTCGCCCCCGGAGAGCCGGGTGCCCTGGCTGCGGCGCCGCTCGAAGAGGTTGGGGAACATCGCGTAGATCTCGTCGATCCCCATCCCGCCGCTGCGCACCGTGGGCGGCAGCAGCAGGTTCTCCTCGACGTCGAGGCTCGAGAAGATGCCGCGCTCCTCGGGGCAGTAGCCGATGCCCAGCCGCGGGATGCGGTGCGGTTTCATGGCCAGGGTCTCGGTGCCGTTGATGACGATCGACCCGGTGCGGTGGCCAACCATGTTCATGATCGCCTTGAGGGTGGTGCTGCGCCCGGCGCCGTTGCGCCCCAAGAGGGTCACCAGCTCGCCACGCTTCACGTCGAAGTCGACGCCGTGGAGGATGTGCGACTCGCCGTAGAAGGCGTGCAGGTCGCTGACCCGCAGCATCTCGGCGCCGTCCAGGTCGTGGTATTCGGTGACTTTCTCGGCTGCCTGGCTCATGCGCTGGCCTCCTCTTCCGCCGCGGCATCGCTGCCCATGTAGGCCTCGCGCACCTGGGGATCGCGCGAGACCGCCTGGTAGTCGCCCTCGGCCAGCACGCTGCCGCGGGCCAGCACGGTGATGCGGTCGCACAGCCGGCTGACCACGCTGAGGTTGTGCTCCACCATCAGCACGGTGCGGCCCTTCGAGACCCGGCGGATCAGCTCGACGATGCGGTCGACGTCCTCGGCGCCCATGCCCTGGGTGGGCTCGTCGAGCAGCATCAGGGTGGGCTCCAGGGCCAGGGTGGTGGCCACCTCCAGCGCCCGCTTGCGCCCGTAGGGCATCTCCACGGTAAGCACGTCGGCGTACTCGCGCAGGCCCACCTCGTCGAGCAGCTCCAGGGCCCGCTCGTTGAGGTGCTCGAGGCTCTTCTCGGATTTCCAGAAGTGGAAGGAGGTCCCCAGCTTGCGCTGCAGCGCCACCCGCACGTTCTCCATGGCGGTCATGTGGGCGAACACCGCCGAGATCTGGAAGGAGCGCACCAGGCCCAGGCGGGCGATCTCGTTGGCCTTCATGCCGGTAATCGGCTTGCCGCGATAGAGGATCTCGCCGCGAGTGGGCGGCAGGAACTTGGTGAGCAGGTTGAAGACGGTGGTCTTGCCGGCCCCATTGGGGCCGATCAGGGCATGGATGTGCCCCTCCTGAACCTGCAGGTTGACGTCGTCCACGGCGGTGAAGCCGCGAAACTCCTTGGTCAACCCGCGAGTTTCCAGTATGAACTCCTGGGTCATGGTTCGTCCTCTCTGGATCGCTCGGGCGATCCGCCGTGGATGCTGTTGTCGTTGTTGTTGGCCGTTGTTGTGGTTGTGGCGGTTCCGGCATCGAGGGCCTGGGTGACACTTTACAGGCGGCCCCGGAGAACACTCTGCACTTTACGTTAACGTAAGCTAGAGGACTGGCCGCGCCACGGCAACAGGAGAAGCACCGAACTCGACCAATGGTGTAGATGCCCGCGGGATCAATAGCTTGCAAACTATGTCGGGCAAAAAAAAGACGCGACGCCCCCTGCGGGACATCGCGTCTGCTGTGGCTCAAGGCCGCTGCAGCCGTCAGCACTCGATGGCGTTGACGGCCAGGCCGCCGCGGGAGGTCTCCTTGTACTTCTCCTGCATGTCGGCACCGGTGTCGCGCATGGTGCGGATCACGTGGTCCAGGGAGACGAAGTGCTCACCGTCGCCGCGCAGGGCCATGCGTGCGGCATTGATCGCCTTGACCGAGGCGATGGCGTTGCGCTCGATGCAGGGCACCTGCACCAGGCCGCCGATCGGGTCGCAGGTCAGCCCGAGGTTGTGCTCCAGGCCGATTTCGGCGGCATTCTCGACCTGGCCCACGCTGCCGCCCATCACCTCGGCGAGGCCAGCGGCGGCCATGGCACAGGCCGAACCGACTTCGCCCTGGCAGCCCACCTCGGCGCCGGAGATGGAGGCATTCTTCTTGCACAGGATACCCACGGCGCCGGCGGTGAGCAGGAAGTCCACCACCTCCCGCTCGCAGGCATCAGGCTGGAACTTCATGTAGTAGTGCAGCACCGCCGGGATGATCCCCGCCGCCCCGTTGGTGGGCGCCGTGACCATGCGGCCGCCGGCGGCATTCTCCTCGTTCACCGCCAGGGCGAAGACGTTGACCCAGTCCATGGCCGAGAAGGTCGAGGCGATCAGGCTGTCATCGCCGTCCATGGCCAGCAGCCGCCGGTGCAGCGAGGCCGCCCGGCGCCGGACCTCGAGCCCCCCGGGGAGCACGCCCTCGGCGGCGAGGCCGGTCTGCACGCAGGCCTGCATGGCCTGCCAGATCTCCCACAGGCCGGCGCGTACCTCGGCCTCGCTGCGCCAGGCCTTCTCGTTCTCCATCATCAGCTCGCTGATGCGCAGGCCATGCATGCGGCACAGCGCCATCAACTCGGCGGCGGAATGGAAGTCATAGGGCAGGGCCGTGGTGTCGCTGTCCAGCTCGCCGGAGCGCGCCTGGGCCTCGTCGACCACGAAGCCGCCCCCCACGGAGTAGTAGACATTGCGATAGAGCGTCTCCGCATGCCCGTGGGCGACCAGGGTCAGGGCGTTGGGATGGAAGGGCAGGCTCTCGTCGTGCCACTGCAGGTCCCGGCTCCAGTGGAAGGGGATCGCCTGGTGGCCGTCGAGCTGCAGGGTCCGAGACTCGAGCAGTGCCTCGATGCGCGGGGCGACGATGGACGGGTCGATATGCGACGGATGCTCGCCCATCAGTCCCATCACCACCGCCCGGTCGGTGCCATGGCCCTTGCCGGTGGCGGAGAGTGAGCCATGCAGGTGAATCTCGAGGCGCGTCACGCGCTCCAGCAGGTCGCGACGCTTCAGCACCTGGACGAAATCATGGGCCGCCGCCATCGGCCCCACGGTGTGGGAGCTCGAGGGCCCGATGCCGATCTTGAACAGGTCGAAGACGCTGATTGCCATGGAAGAACCTCGCGTGACTGACAGGGTGGCCGGGGAGGAGCCTTGCAGCCTCCGGTTCAGCGCTACTGAACGTTTCTGGCCTTGGATTGACGTTGTCTCTATGCTGGTGCGGCACCTTCCCGGCAACAAGCCATAATATCTCGCCCACAGTATAGTCCAGCTAAACCATGAGCCGACTCCTGCACGCCCAGACCCATGCCTGGCTGAAGGTCTTCGCCATCAGCGCTCGCCACCTCTCCTTCACCCGGGCGGCGGAGGAGCTGCATGTCACCACCGGCGCGGTGAGCCAGCAGATCAAGCAACTGGAGGAGCGCCTGGGCTTCAAGCTGTTCCGCCGCCTGCCCCGGCGGCTGGAGCTGACCGAGGAGGGACGGCGGCTGGCCGCGGTGGTGGACGACGCCTACCAGGCCGTGGGCCTCGAGGTGCGGCGACTGCGCAGCGGGGTGATGAGCGGGGTGATCCGCCTGCGCTCGGTGCCCTCCTTCCTGCACAAGTGGCTGATGCCGCGCCTGCCCCGGCTGCAGGCGCGCTTTCCCGACATCGAGCTGCATGTCAGGGCCGAGGACAGCAGCCTCTCGCTGCGCGACGGTGACTTCGACCTGGCCCTCGACCTCAACGACGGCCAGGCACCGGGGCTCTCGATCACGCCGCTGATGGAGGAGCACATCTTCCCGGTCTGCGCCCCGGCCCTGCTGCGGGGCCGCCCGCCCCTTCGCCACCCCGCCGACCTGGCCTGGTACCCGCTGCTCCACGACGTCACCGCCTGGCGCGGCAGTCACGAGCATGCCGAATGGGAGCGCTACCTGGAGGCCATCGAGGCCCCGCCCCTCAACCTGCGGCGGGGCTATACCTTCAACCGCAACCATCTGACCATGGAGGCGGCCATCGCCGGCATGGGGGTCGCCATCGCCCGCCAGACCCTGATCCGCGGCGAGCTGGAGAGCGGCGCGCTGATCGCCCCCTTCGCGCAGCGGGTGCCCACCGGCATGCGCTACGGCATCGTGCATGCCCCGGGCGCCCTGGACGACCGCCGGGTGGCCGCGGTGCACGACTGGATCGTCGAGGAGGCACGCCGCGCCGCGCCGGCAGGCCTGCCGGCCGAGTAGGCATGCCGGGGACGTGGCGGTAGAATAGGCCCCCCTGGATGACCTGCCTGAATGGATTCACGATGCTTCCCCGCCTGCCCCCCGACCGCCCCATGCCGATCGGCTTCGCCGCCACCTGCCTGAGGGCCAGCCTCTATATCCTGCTGGTTGCCGGCATCATACAGGGCGTCTACTACGAGGCGCTCTACCTGCCCGAGACCCGCTTCTCGGAACGAGGCTTCACCGAGCTGGCCCAGAGCGGTCTGCTGGCGCTCGCGACGCTGCTGCTGCTCTATGTGAGGCTCGGGCTGCGCGAGCTGCCGCAGGTAAGCCTGCTGCTGCTTGCCTTCGTGGCCAGTTCCCTGGTGCGCGAGCAGGATGCCCTGCTGGATGCCCGCGTCTTCGACGGCGCCTGGCAGCTGCTGGTGGCGCTGATCATCCTGCCGAGCCTCTACGGCGTGATCCGCCACCGCCACGAATTCGCGGCACAGTTCGCGGGCTATGCCAACAGCCTCTCCTTCGGCCTGTTCGCCGCCGGCTTCCTGACCACCTATGTCTTCTCGCGACTCTATGGGCGCAGCGAGATGTGGCAGGCGATCCTGCGCGAGGACTATGCGCGCACCTTCAAGGATGCCACCGAGGAGGTGGTGGAACTCTTCGGCTATGCGCTGATCCTTATCGCCATGATCGAACTGGCCCTGCTGGCCCGCCGCTGGGCCCTGGCGCGTCGTACCGCCTGACGTACCCCCGAACAACGCAACAAGCCCCGCAGGCATCGCCTGCGGGGCTTGTGGTTGGGGCGGGCATGATGCCCTTCCCGTCCTTCCCGACAACTACTCGTCGAGGAAGGAGCGCAGCGGCTCGGAGCGGCTGGGGTGGCGCAGCTTGCGTAGCGCCTTGGCCTCGATCTGGCGGATCCGCTCGCGGGTGACGTCGAACTGCTTGCCGACCTCCTCGAGGGTATGGTCGGTGTTCATGTCGATGCCGAAGCGCATGCGCAGCACCTTGGCCTCGCGGGCGGTGAGACCGCCGAGCACATTGCGGGTCGCCTCGATCAGCCCCTCGCCGGTCGCCGAGTCGATCGGCAGCAGGATGGTGCCGTCCTCGATGAAGTCGCCCAGGTGCGAGTCGTCGTCGTCGCCGATGGGCGTCTCCATGGAGATCGGCTCCTTGGCGATCTTGAGCACCTTGCGCACCTTGTCTTCGGGCATCTCGAGGCGCTCGCCGAGCTCTTCCGGGGTCGGCTCGCGGCCCATCTCCTGCAGCATCTGGCGCGAGACACGATTGAGCTTGTTGATGGTCTCGATCATGTGCACCGGGATGCGGATGGTGCGCGCCTGGTCGGCGATCGAGCGGGTGATCGCCTGACGGATCCACCAGGTGGCATAGGTGGAGAACTTGTAGCCACGACGGTACTCGAACTTGTCCACTGCCTTCATCAGGCCGATGTTGCCCTCCTGGATCAGGTCCAGGAACTGCAGGCCGCGGTTGGTGTACTTCTTGGCGATGGAGATCACCAGGCGCAGGTTGGCCTCGACCATCTCCTTCTTGGCCCGGCGCGCCTTGGCTTCGCCGATGGAGAGGCGACGGTTGACCTCCTTGATCTCGGTCACCGGCAGCTGGATCATCTCCTCCTCGAAGGCGATCTTGCGCTGGGCACGCTGGATGTCGCCGCGCAGCGGCTCGAGGCGTGCCGCGTACTTCGCGTTGGCGGCACTGAACTCGTCGAGCCACTCGGGGTTCGACTCGCTGCCCGGGAAGGCCTTGATGAAGGTCTTGCGCGGCACCTTGGCCTTCTTCACGCACAGCTGCATGATCGCCTTTTCCTGGGCGCGCACCTGCTCGACACTGATGCGCACCTGCCCCACCAGGCGCTCGAAGTGCTTGGGCACCAGCTTGATCGGCGAGAACAGCTGGGCGAGACGTGCCAGCTCCTCCTGGGCCTCCTTCGAGCCGCGGCCATGGGCCTCGATGGCGGCCTGCGCCGCGGCGTTCTGCTCGCGGATCTGCTCGAAGCGGGCCCGGGCCTCCTCGGGATCGGGGCCGCCGGTGGTCTCCTCCTCGGCCTCGGCGTCCTCGTCGTCGGCATCGCCCTCGGCCTCGTCGCGGGGTTCCTCCTCGGGCACCTCCGCCTCGGCCACGCCGGGGATACCCTCGTCGGGATCGATGAAGCCGGAGAAGAGATCGGAGAGACGGCCGGGCGCCTCCTCGTCCTGGGTGGCATCATAGGCCTCGAGGATGGAGTCCACGGCACCGGGCAGGTAGGCCAGCGCCGACATCACCTCGCGGGTGCCCTCCTCGATCCGCTTGGCGATCTCGATCTCGCCCTCGCGGGTCAGCAGCTCCACCGTCCCCATCTCGCGCATGTACATGCGCACGGGGTCGGTGGTGCGGCCGACGTCGCTCTCCACGGCGGCGAGGGCGGCAACGGCTTCCTCGGCCGCCGACTCGTCCGTGGAATGATCCGACATCATCAGAGTGTCTTCATCGGGGGCTTCCTCGACGACACTGATGCCCATGTCGTTGATCATGCCGATGATGTCTTCCACCTGATCCGGGTCGGCGATATCCTCGGGAAGGTGGTCGTTGACCTCGGCATAGGTCAGGAAGCCCTGTTCCTTGCCGCGCGCGATCAACTCCTTCAGACGTGACTGCTGCTGCGCATTTCCAGCCATAGAAACCCTATCTCGACGAAGAAGAATGAAGCACCTGAAGCACTGAGGCGGTGAAAACTCGATAAGCCGAACAGTATAGCGGGTGAAACCACCTTTCTGCCAGTTCGGTGTATTTGCGCGGTCATTCAGGTGTGTTAGGTTGTCAGGTTGCGCCGTTGACGGGCACTGCCTTCTATGTGGTGATAGTAGGAGGAAATTCAACCCCGCCGCCAATTTCCTTCCGCGGGGCGGGGCCTTGCCTCACCCCTTGAGCTCGGTGAGCAACCCCATCAGGCGCTGGCGCTCTTCCTGCGACAGCCGCTCTCCCCGTTGCTGCTTTGACAGCAGGGCGTCGACTTCCTCCTGATGCGATGGCCTGAGACGATGTCGCCGGAAGTGCTCGACCAGCCCGTCCAGTTCGGCGGCTCGCGCCCCCGGCGGGATAAGCAGCTCGCGGCGCGCCAGCTCGGCGAGCCGCTCGCCCTCCGGGGTGCCGTGGAAGTGTGCCAGCAGCACCTGGGCGCTGCGATAACGTCCCGCCCGCAGCAGCCGCTCCACCTCGTGGCACAGTCGGGCCTCCGGGTCCTCCCCGGGGTACCAGTCGCTCTCCTCGGGCAGGCGCTCCACCAGCCGCGGCTCGTGGACCAGCAGCTGCAGCACACGCCCCATCAGGCTCAGCGCCCCGCCTGCCGCGCCGCCCCCTCGCGGCGAACCGGGCCGGGGCGCCTCGTCGTGTCCGGGCTCCGCGGCAAGAGGCGGCTCGGCCTCCGGTGCCTCACGGGGCGTGACCAGCGCCTCGAAGCGCGACTGGTCGACACCGGTGCGCCGCGAGAGCTCCGTCAGCAACAGCGACTTGAGCACCCCCTCCGGCAGCTTGCCGATCGCCGAGAGCACCTGGCTGGCGAAGCGCTCGCGCGCCTCGATCGTCGCCAGGTCGCGCCCCTCGGCGGCGTGATCGAAGAGGAATTCCGACAGCGGGCTGGCGCAGGTGATGCGACCCTCGAAGGCCTCCGGCCCCTCCCGACGCACCAGGCTGTCGGGATCCTCCCCCTCGGGCAGGAACATGAAGCGCGCCTGGCGCCCGTCGATCATCTGCGGCAGTACCGTCTGCAGCGCCCGGGCAGCGGCCTGGCGACCGGCCCGGTCGCCGTCGAAGCAGAACACCACCTCGCCGACCATCCGGAACAGCCGCCCCAGGTGCTCCTCGCTGGTGGAAGTGCCGAGGGTGGCCACGGCGTTGCGGATGCCGAACTGGGCCAGCGCCACCACGTCCATGTAGCCCTCGACGATCACCAGCCGCTCGAGCCGCGAGTTGGCCTGCCGAGCCTCGAAGAGGCCGTAGAGCTCGCGCCCCTTGTGGAACACCGGCGTCTCGGGCGAGTTGAGGTACTTGGGCTTGGCGTCGCCCAGCACCCGCCCGCCGAAGGCAATGGTACGCCCACGGATATCGCGGATCGGGAACATCACCCGGTCGCGGAAGCGGTCATAGGTCCGTCCGCTCTCCTCACGATGCACCAGCAGGCCATATTCGATCTGCACCGCCTCACTGATGCCGCGTTCAGAGAGGTGGCGCTTGAGCGCCTCCCAGCCCGCCGGGGCATAGCCGATGGCGAAGGCCTGCTGGACCTCCGGCGACAGCCCGCGCTCGGCCAGGTAGCGCCGCGCGCCCTCCCCTTCGGGCATCTTCAGCCGCTCGCGGTAGTAGCTGGCCGAGAGCTCCAGCAGGTTGACCCCCTCCTTGCGCTTGCGCTCGCGGGCCTGGGCGCGCGGGTCGTCGGCGCCTTCACGCGGCACCTCCATGCCCAGGCGCGCGGCAAGCTGCTCCACCGCCTCGGGGAAGCGCAGATTGTCATACTCCATCAGGAAGCGCAGGGCATTGCCGTGGGCACCGCAGCCGAAGCAGTGATAGAACTGCTTGTCGGCGCTGACGGTGAACGAGGGCGACTTCTCCTGATGGAAGGGGCAGAGGCCCGAATGGTTGCGCCCGGCCTTCTTCAGCGTCACGCGCTCGCCGACCACCTCGACCACATCGACGCGGGCCAGGAGGTCATCGATGAAGCGCTGGGGAATCTGACCGGCCATTCGGGCACCCTGCGAGAGACGGGAGGGGGAACGGGAGAGGCGACGAAAAACAAGCGGCCACCGTTAGGCGGCCGCTTGGCGTCCCTCTTGAGACGACAGGGGCCGGATGCCCCTACCGACTCCAGTACGGATCAATAGAGCCGTTCGAAACGCTTGCGCTCACGCTGAAGCTTCTTGGCATGGCGCTTGACGGCAGCGGCCGCCTTGCGCTTGCGCTCTGCGGTCGGCTTCTCGTACTGCTCGCGACGACGCACTTCCGAGAGAACACCGGCTTTTTCACAGGAACGCTTGAAGCGACGCAGCGCGACGTCAAACGGCTCGTTATCACGTACTTTGACAGAAGGCATTAAGCACTCACCTACCTTGGGTAACTTGAGTTCGGTTTGTACGCACACCTTGTGAGGGCCCCACTCGCCATCACGCAACGAACGCCGGAATCGCCAGGCGAACCGGAACGATGCGTGTCAAGCGGAAGGCCGCTCCTGGGTGCACGACCCAGTCTTGCAGCGGACAGTATTCTAGTCGTCACATCGAACGCGTGCAAATCGTTTCCGCACTGCGTCCGCACTGCGCCTGCGTGGCAAAAGGCGTAGAATGCCGCCTTCCACGCAATACCGAGCCATCATCATGCGCGTACTGGGCATCGAGACCTCCTGCGACGAGACCGGCGTCGCCCTCTTCGACACCGGGCGCGGCCTCGTGGCCGACGCCCTCTACAGCCAGATCGCCATGCACGCCGAGTACGGCGGCGTGGTCCCGGAGCTCGCCTCTCGCGACCACACGCGACGACTGCTGCCGCTCATCCAGCAGGTGCTGGACGAGGCCGGCCTGGCGCGCAGCGAACTCGACGCCATCGCCTACACCGCCGGCCCCGGCCTGGTGGGCGCGTTGATGGTGGGGGCCGCCACCGCCCACGGCATGGCCCGGGCGCTGGAGATCCCGGTGCTCGGCGTCCACCACATGGAGGGCCACCTGCTGGCCCCCATGCTGGAGGATTCCCCCCCCGACTTCCCCTTCGTCGCCCTGCTGGTCTCCGGGGGACATACCCAGCTGGTCGAGGTGCGTGGCCTGGGCCAGTATCGCCTGCTCGGCGAGTCGGTGGACGACGCCGCCGGCGAGGCCTTCGACAAGGCGGCCAAGATGCTGGGCCTCGACTACCCCGGCGGCCCCCAGGTCGCGAAGCTGGCCGAGGCCGGCGACCCGGGCCGCTTTCGCTTCCCGCGGCCGATGACCGACCGCCCAGGGCTCGACTTCAGCTTCTCGGGGCTCAAGACCCACACCCTGACCGCCATCCGCCAGCTCGAGCAGGCCGGAAACCTCGACGACCAGGCCCGCGCCGACGTGGCCCGCGCCTTCGAGGAGGCGGTGGTCGATACCCTGGTGATCAAGTGCCGCCGCGCGCTGGACGCGACCGGCCTCAAGCGGCTGGTGGTGGCCGGCGGCGTGAGCGCCAATGTGCGGTTGCGCGAACGCCTGGAGCGGGAGTGCGCCAAGCGCGACGCCCGGGCCTACTATCCGCGCGGGCGTTTCTGCACCGACAACGGGGCCATGATCGCGTATGTCGGCGCCCAGCGGCTGCTGGCCGGCGAACATGACGAGACCGGCATCATGAAGGCGGTGCCGCGCTGGCCGATGGATACCCTAAGGGAGCCTTAAGCTGGAAGCTGGAAGCTGGAAGCTGGAAGCTGGAAGCTGGAAGCTGGAAGCTGGAAGCTGGAAGGCAGCATGATCCCGCCCCTTGGGCGCTTGGGCGAAGGGTTTTCTTCCCGCGTCCAGGCGCGAAGCGACGCTCTTCAAGCTTTCAGCTTAGAGAGGCGGCTCGTCGCCGCGCCCCAGGCGTCGGATATTGAGCACATGGCGCCCCAGTACCAGCAGCGTGAAGACGATCACCACGCCGGCGAACTCCGGCGCCAGCCACAGGCTGGCCAGTGGCGCCATGGCGGCACTGGCCAGGGAGGCGATGGCGGCGGTGCGCACCCGCCAGGCCAGCAGCATCCATAGCGCGGCGCAGCAGAGCGCCACCCAGGGCGTGAGCACCAGCATCACGCCGAAGGCGCTGGCCACGCCCTTGCCGCCCCGGAAGCGATGCCAGGCCGGGTAGCTGTGGCCCAGCAGCACGCCGAGCCCCACCAGCCCCAGCCCCCAGGGCGGCAGGCCGAGCCACATGGCCAGCCACAGCACCGGCATCCCCTTGGCCACGTCCACCACCAGGGTGGCCAGGGCCAGGCGATAGCCATGCAGGCGCAGGACATTGGAGAACCCCGGATTGCAGGAACCGACCAGCCGCGGGTCCCCCACCCCCGCCAGGCGGCACACCGTCAGCGCACCGAGCCAGGTGCCGCTCAGGTAGCCGGTCGCCATCAGCGGCAGGATGAGGTCGAGTGGCGCCTCCACGGGCGGCCTCCTGTGGGGTGAAACCCCGATTCTGCCAGCCATGGGCGATGCGGGACAGGCCGGTGTCGCCCGAGGCCCGGCTGGCGTACAATCGAGCGCCTGCAGGCGGACCCGGCGCATCGCCCGGTCCACGACTACCCATGGCCCGGGGAGCCCCGATGGATCTTGTGCTGATCGAAGCGCTCGAGGTGGATACCGTGATCGGCGTCTATGACTGGGAGCGCACCATCACCCAGACGCTGCGGCTCGACCTGACGCTGGGCACCGACATCCGCCCCGCGGCGGCCGGCGACGATATCGCCCTGACCCTCAACTACGCCGCCATCAGCGAGCGCATCGCCGCCTTCGCCGGCGAGCATGACTTCGCCCTGGTCGAGACCTTCGCCGAGCGTCTGGCCGAGACCCTTCGCGACGAATTCGGCATTCCCTGGCTGCGCCTCACCGTGCGCAAGCCCGGTGCCGTACCCGCCGCCGCCGCGGTGGGCGTCTGCATCGAGCGCGGCCAGCGGACGGGAGGCGCCTGATGGCCCGGATCACCGTCAGCATCGGCAGCAACATCGAGCGCGAGCACCATGTGCGCGTCTGCCTGGATGCCCTGGCCGCGACCTTCGGCCCGCTTGCCATCTCGCGGGTCTTCGAGAGCGAGCCGGTGGGCTTCGAGGATGGTCGCAACTTCTACAACCTGGTGGTGGCCTTCGACAGCGACCGCCCGGTGGGCGAGCTGCAGGCCTGGTGCAAGCGGCTGGAGTTCGCCAACGGCCGCCGCAAGGGCGTTCCCAAGTTCAGCCCCCGGACCCTGGATATCGACCTGCTCACCGTGGGTGACCTGACCGGCCGCCACGATGACGTCGAGCTGCCCCGCGACGAGATCCTCCACCACGCCTTCGTGCTGAAGCCGCTGGCGGAGCTGCTGCCCGAGGCCTGCCACCCGATCACCGGCAGGTGCTATCGCGCCCACTGGGGCGAGTTCGAGGCCGGCCAACAGCGCCTCTGGCCAGTGGCGTTCGTCTGGCAGGGCCGGCATATCTCTACACCGGAGTGAGCCTCAGGCCCTCCCCTCGGGACCGGCGAGCGCGCCATCGATGGCCTCCCAGCGCCGCCGCGCCAGCTCCTCGCCCAGTTCGCGCCCCCGGTAGCCTTCGGCCACCAGCGCCTTGGGCAGGACCTGCCGGGCCAGGCGCCAGGCCAGGGCCAGGTCGGCGGCCAGCGCCGGGGCCTCCAGGCTCACCAGGCTGATCAACGGCGCGACCCGGTCGCCGCGGCGCCAGGCGTCGATGCCATCGAGCCAGGCCATCACCCGGGCGCCATCCAGGCCGTGTCGCGCCACCCGAGCCAGCAGGCGGCGGGTCCGGGCCGCCTGGCTGGCCAGCTCGCGGTGGGCGCGGGGCAGGCGAAGCCGCTCGGCCAGGGCGGCGCGGTCCTCGTCGTCCAGGTGCTCCACCAGCCGCGCCCAGCGCCAGCGGGCCTGCGACTCGGCCTCGATGTCCTCCGGCAAGCGGTGCAGACGCCCGAGTGCCTCATCGAGGCTCTCCGCATCGGCCGCCAGCTCCGGCATCAGCACCGCCAGGGCACCGCAGTCGTGCAGGACCTGGAAGTAGACCTCCGGCCAGGGCTCGGAGAGCGCCTTCTCGGTCTCGGTCCAGACGCGCTCGGCCACCAGATGGGCCAGCTCGCCGCTCGCCACCAGCTCGCGCATCAGCCGCCGCGTCTCCTCGGCGATGACGAAGCCCAGGCCGGCATAGCGGGCGAGGAAGCGCGCCGTGCGCAGCACCCGCAGCGGGTCCTCGACGAAGGCCGGCGAGACGTGGCGCAACCGGCGCGCCTCCAGGTCGGCCAGCCCGCCGTGGGGGTCCACCAGCGCGCCTTCCGGGGTCTCGGCCATGGCATTGATGGTCAGGTCGCGGCGCGCCAGGTCCTCCTCCAGGGTCACCTCGGGGCTGGCATGGACCACGAAGCCGGTGTAGCCGTGGCCGGACTTGCGCTCGGTGCGCGCCAGGGCGAACTCCTCGTGGCTCTCGGGATGCAGGAAGACCGGGAAGTCGCGCCCCACCGGCTTGAAGCCGCGCCGGCGCATCTCCGCCGGGGTGGCCCCCACCACCACCCAGTCGGTGTCCTTGACCGGCCAGCCGAGCCGGGCGTCGCGCACAGCCCCACCGACCCGGTAGACCTCGAGCCCCTGCAGGTGCGGATCCTCGGCCTCGGCCATGGTTCAGCGCTCCACCCGGCCGGGGTGGCGAAGCTGCCAGTCGGTGAAGCCGCCATCGAGGCTGTAGACCTCGGCGAAGCCCTGGCCGGCCAGCCAGGCCGCCGCCTGCTGGCTGGAGTGGCCGTGGTAGCAGACCACCACCAGGGGCCGCTCGCGCACCGCCTCCTCGATGAAGGCGCCCACCGTGTCGTTGTCCAGGCGGCGGCTCCCGGGGATATGCCCCTGGGCGAAGCTCTGCGGGTCGCGGATATCGACCAGGGTGAGGGCCTGGTCGCCCTCGAGCCAACCGGCCAGGGTCGGGATGTCGAGATGCTGGAAGGTCGTCATGGCAGCCTCGTGTTCGGGGAAAAAGGGGAACTCAGCCTTGGCGGCTCGGCACGCTGGTACGCCTGCCGCTCTCGAGGTCGAGGGCGGTCAGGCGGCTGCCCCACACGCAGCCGGTGTCCAGCGCCTCGGCGCGCACCCGGCTGGCCGGCGTCTCGCCCTGCAGCGCGGCCCAGTGGCCGAACAGCAGCCAGGGGTCGTCGTCCCGGGGAAACTGGAACCAGGGGGCGAAGTCCGCCGGGGCGCTGTCGAGGCCCTCCTTGGCGGCGAAGTCGAGACACCCCGCGGCATCGATGAAGCGCATGCGGGTGAAAACATTGATGATCATCCGCAGGCGGTCGATGCCGTCGAGGTCGTCGCGCCAGCAGGCCGGCGCGTTGCCGTACATCTGCTCGAGGAAGGCCCCGGCCCGTTCGCTGGCGAGGCGCGACTGCGCCTCGCCAGCGAGCGCGGCGGCCTGCTCGACCGACCACTGCGGCAGCAGGCCGGCGTGGGTCATGACGGTATCGCCTTGCACCTCGGAGCCCCGGCGCACCAGCAGCGGGCGCGACTGCAGCCAGTCGAGCAGGCGCTCACGGTCCGGGGCGGAAAGGATCGCCGATAGGGTGTCCTTGCGGTTCTCCCGGGCACCGCCGCGGGCCACCGCCAGCAGGTGCAGGTCGTGGTTGCCGAGCACCGTGGTGGCGGATTCGCCCAGCGCCATTACCTCACGCAGGCAGGCAAGCGAGCCGGGGCCACGGTTGACCAGGTCGCCGGCCAGCCACAGGCGGTCGCGGCGCGGGTCGAAGTCGAGCTGTTCGAGCAGGGCGACGAACTCGTCGTGACAGCCCTGCAGATCGCCGATGGCATAGGTGGTCATCGCGGCTCCCCGGGGTCGGTAAGATAGGGTCGATTCGGTGAGGTCAGTGCACCTGGTTGGGCCCGGCCAGCCGGAAGGGGGCGACGGCCACCTCGAAGGGGCGCTGGCTGGCGGTGTCGACGCAGGTATAGGCGCCCTCCATCACCCCCACCGGGCCGTCGAGGATCGCCCGGCTGGTGTAGCGGAAGGTCTGGCCGGGGCCGATCATCGGCTGCTGGCCCACCACGCCCTTGCCGCGCACCTCCTGCACCTTGCCGCTGCCCTGGGTGATCTTCCAGTAGCGGGCGAGCAGCTGCACGCTGTGCCGTGAGGTGTTGTGCACCGTGACGGTGTAGCTGAAGACGAAGCGCTGCTCGTCGGGCGCAGACTCCTCGATGCGGAAATCCGGCGCCACGTCAACGCGGATGGCATGGTCGAGCCCTTCCGGGGTGGTCAGGGTCATGGGGCCTCTCCTTGCCCGGCCGCGGCCAGGTGGTTGGCGATGCGCACGAACTCCTCGACGCTGAGCGTCTGAGGCCGCCGTCCCGGATCGATCTCCAGTGACTCGAGGGTCTCGGCGTCGATGCGGCCCTTGAGGTTGTTGCGCAGGGTCTTGCGCCGCTGGCCGAAGGCCTCGCGCACCAGGGTGAAGAGCAGTCCCTCGTCACGGGCCGGATGCGGCAGGGCGTGGTGGGGAGTGAGGCGCACGATGGCCGACTCCACCCTGGGGCGCGGCACGAAGGCCTCCGGTGGCACCGTGAACAGCGCATCGACCCGGCAGTGGTACTGGGCCATCACCGAGAGGCGCCCCCAGTCGGGGCCGCCCGGGACGGCGGCCAGGCGCTCCACCACCTCCTTCTGCAGCATGAAGTGCATGTCGGCCACGGCATCGCCGGCTTCCAGCAGATGGACGATCAGCGGCGTGGAGATATTGTAGGGCAGGTTGCCCACCACTCGCAGCGCCGCCCCGTCGCCTCTCAGGGTCCGGAAGTCCACCTTCAGGGCGTCGCCCTCGTGGATGATGAAGCCGGGCTTGTCAAAGAACTGCACGCGCAGGCCGGGAATCAGGTCCCGGTCGAGCTCGATCACCTCGAGATGGCCGCCGGCCGCCTCGAGCAGCGGTTCGGTCAGGGCCCCCTGGCCCGGACCGATCTCCACCAGCCGGTCGCCGGGGCGGGGCCCGATGGCCCGCACGATGCGCGAGATGACGCCGGGGTCGCGCAGGAAGTTCTGGCCGAAGCGCTTGCGGGCCCGGTGAACCGGGGAGCGGGATGCCATTAAGGGGTGTCCTTCTATCGCTAGGGTCTTGAGCTATTTCCGTGCACGGAGCTTTTCCGGCGACAGGCTTACGAGCAGGCGCTGTGAAGTCATCCCTGTACGCTACCGACGCCCTGCGGCGCTCTCGCATCCTGCGCCGCTTGCAGGTCCGGTGCTGGCCATCCATGGCCAGCCCGTTCGGAGCAGTGCTCCTCACCCATGGCGCAGGACCTGCTCTTCAGCCTGTCCCCGGCGCTCCTCCAGATCGGCTATACCCCGCGGCCGGCCATCTCGGCGGCCAGGGCCACCGCGACCCGCAGGCTGCCGAGATCGGCGTGCCCCGTGCCGGCCAGGTCGAGGGCCGTGCCGTGGTCCACCGAGGTGCGCACCAGCGGCAGCCCCAGGGTAATGTTGGCGGCGCGGCCGAAGCCGGCATACTTGAGCACCGGAAGCCCCTGGTCATGATACATGGCCAGCACCGCATCCACGCCCTCGAGGTGGCGCGGGGTGAACAGGGTATCGGCGGGCAAGGGGCCGTCAAGGGCCAGCCCCTCGGCCCGCAGGCCCTCCAGGGCCGGAATGATCACGTCCAGCTCCTCGCGGCCCAGGTGGCCGCCCTCCCCGGCGTGGGGGTTGAGCCCGCAGACGGCGATGCGCGGCGCCGTGATGCCGAACCAGCGCTGCAGGTCGGCGTGGAGGATGCGCAGCAGGCGCTCGAGCCGAGGCACGGTGATGGCGTCGGCCACCTCGCGCAGCGGCAGGTGCGTGGTGGCCAGCGCCACCCTAAGGGCCGTCTCGCCCCGCCAGCCCGCCTCGCGGGCATGCAGGGCGCTGTCGGTGGCGAGCATCATCACCACCTCCTGCACCCCGCAGGCATCGCGCAGGTACTCGGTGTGGCCGGTGAAGCCGACATGGCCGGCATCGAGGATCACGCCCTTGTGCAACGGGGCCGTGACCATGCCGGCGGCCCGGCCGGAGCGGCAGGCGTCGATCGCCACGTTCAGGGTCTCGAGCACATGGCCGGCGTTGGCCGGGTCGAGCCGGCCGGGGTGCGAGGGAGCCCGCAGCGCCACGGGCCAAACCGGCAACACCCCGCGCCGCGGCGCCGGCGGGGGCTCGCCGGGGGCGAGCCGCCGGATGTCCACCCGGCAGCCGAGCATGGCGGCACGCTCGTCCAGCAGGGCCGGGTCCCCCACCGCCACCAGCCGGGCGGCGGGCACCCCGTCGGCCGCCAGCATCACCGCCAGCTCCGGCCCGATGCCCGCCGGCTCGCCGCAGGTCAGGGCCAGCACCGGCGCATCGCCCGGGACCATCAACGCTCCCCGAGGCGGTTGTCGACGAAGGCGCGACTGCGAATCTCCTGGATCCACTCCTCCATCTCGGCATTGACCTTGCGCTGGAACAGGGCCTGGCGGGCCTGCTCGCGGCTGGCGCCCTGCTGCTCCACGAAGCGGTCCACCTCGCGCTCGGAGATGTTGACGCGGCTGGCGACCTGGCGCTGCTGCAGCTGGCGCATCATCAGCTCGCGGCGGACCTGGTCCCGGACCACGGCCAGCGAGAGGCCGTCGGCCTCGAGGGCATCGGCGAACTGGTCCAGCGTCATGCCATTGTTCTCGGCGATGGCCCGCACCTGGCCGTTGAGCTCGGTGTCGTCGACGCTCAGGTTGGCGTCACGGGCCATCTGCAGCTGGATCTCCTCGACGATCATGCGGTCAAGCACCTGACGGCGCAGGACCTCGTCGGGCGGCGCCCCCTGCTCCTGGCGGGCGATCTGGCTGCGTGTCTGGGCGACGCGCGCCTCGAGCTCGCTCTGCATGATGGCGCCATCGTTGACCACCGCCACGATACGATCCAGCGCCTGACGACCCTGGGGCCGGGAATCCGGAGAACCGACTTCCTGCGCCTGCCCCGCCAGGGGCAGGGCGGCCAGGCACAGGGCCAACGCCAGGGTGGCGATACGTCGACTGCGCATGTCTCTCTTTCCTCTCGTCATTGTCGAATGTCTCAGGGCCGGCCGAGGGCAGTGGCCCGATACCCCGGGACCGCCTCCTCGAAGTAGCTGTCGGCCTCGCCGCCGACGCCGCCCAGTCCCTTGAACACGAAGCGCAGGAAGACCCCCCGATCGGTGAGGTCATCCTCGATGGTGTTGGCGGTGTCGTTGTCGTCGATCCACTCGCGCCAGACCAGCTGCAGACCATAGCAGCAGTCGTTCCACTGGACACCCGCCAGCTGCTCCAGGGCGCGGTCGTTGGTGTTGTCGTAGAGCAGCCGGCCGATCAAGTCCAGGCGGCGGCTGGCCCTCCAGGCGAACGAGAGGTCGAACTCCTCGCGGTTGTAGTTGACCACGTCCTCGTCCTCCAGGGACGGGTCGAAGCCTTCGAGTTGCCAGCGGTAGCCGAAGTTCACCACGTGGCCGGCATCGGCGCGGTACTGCAGCGCCAGCGAGGTGCTCTCGGTCTGCTCGCGATGGTCGTCGTAGAGCCACTGCCAGCGCGAGCGCCAGTGATCGGTAAAGCGCCAGTCGACCCGGGTGACCAGCGGCGAGCGCTCGCGCGTCGCCCGATAGTAGTCCGTGGGACGGGTGTCGGGATCCGGCAGGGTATCCGGGTCGCCCGCCATGTCGATGGTGCGATCCTCCAGGTAGTAGGCCTGCCCGACCCCTGCCGAGAGCCGCTCGCGCCCGCTGGCATCGGCCAGCAGCCGCGACTCGAGCCCCAGGGAGACGCGGTTGAGGTCGCCCACCCGGTCGCTCCCGGAGAAGCGGTAGGGTGACCAGAGCTGGTTCCAGGAGAAGGCCTGTTCGGCGGTGTCGAAGTCCGGGAACTCGGTCTGGTCCCGCGCCGGCACATAGGCGTAGTTGACGCGCGGCTCCAGGGTCTGGCGGTAGCCGCGGCCGGCGAGGTCCAGCTCCCGCTCGAATACCAGGCCGCCGTCGAAGGTGGCGACCGGCACGCTGCGGGTGAGGCCCTCGTCGCGCTCGGTCTCGCGCTCGCCGTAGTCGAGCTGGTAGGCGGTGGCGAGCCACTCGAGGCGCGGCTCGAGATGGCCCCAGCTCTCGTCCCAGCGCCAGCCGGTGGCCGGCGAGAGGTGCAGCCGGGTCCCGTTGGCCGCCTCGCGAATGGGTACCTTCGTCTCGTCCACGTCCCGCCAGAAGTGGGTGGCATTGGAGCGCCACTGCTGGTAGAAGCCGCTCTCCTGGCTCCAGCGGGCATTGGCGGTCAGGCTGGGGAGCCGGTAGAAGGGCTTGTCGCGCTCGAGCAGCGGGTCGTCGAGCTTCTGGTAGCCCTGGGCCCTGGCCTGCAGCTGCCAGACGTCGCCACGGTGGTCCAGCTGGGCGAGCCGCGGCATGCTGCCGGTATCGCCATCGCCGAAGCCGCGCCCGAAGTCGTCGAAGTAGCGCCCGTCGCTGGCCGCCCCGTAGCGCAGCCGATAGCGGGTGCGGGCATCGAAGCGGCCCGCATGGCGATAGTCGAGGTACCAGCGGGCATCGCCGTTCTCCAGCGCGGAGGCGTCGGAGGCCTCGTCTCCCGCGGCGCGGTCATCGGCGATGTAGGCCCCCTCGATCTGTCCCGCGTCCTGCCGGAACAGGTAGCGGTACTCGCCGCCCAGCAGCAGGCCGCGGTCGCTGATCCAGCGCGGCGTGAGCGTGGCGTCATGGTTGGGGGCAATGTTCCAGTAGTAGGGCTGGGCATAGTCGAGCGAATCGGTGGAGAGCCCGATCATCGGCCACAGGAAACCGCTCTGGCGGCGCTCGTCGAGGGGGAAGCGCACCCAGGGCCAGTAGAAGACCGGCACCTTGCCCATCTCCAGCCGGGCATGGGTCGCGGTGCCGACGCCGCGCTCGCGGTCGAGCAGGATGTCATTACCCACCAGGCGCCAGAGATCGCTGCCCGGCTCGCAGGTGGTGAAACTCGCCTCGGTGAGGCGATAGCGGCCATCCTCGAGGCGCGCCAGGCGCACCGCATCGCCGCGCAGGCGCTGCTCGTGGGCCACGTAGTGGGCGCTGTCGATACGGGCGGCATCGCTGTTCAGCGAGAGCTCCGCCGCCTCGCCACGCACCAGCAGGCCAGTATCGCGCAGCGCCAGGGGCCCCTCGGCATAGGCGGTCTCGCGGCTGCCGGGCACGCGCACCCGCGGCGCCTCGAGCTGGGCACTGCCGCGACGCAGCAGCACCTCGCCACCGAGGATCGTCTCACCCGCCTCCCCGTAGTCGGCGCTGTCGGACTCGCTGGCGACCTTCTCGCCGGGGGGCGGCGGCAGCCGGTAGTCCGGCATCACGTAGCGGCCGCGACACAGCGCGTTGGCCGGGCGCGCCTCGCCCCAGGGCTGCCAGTCCAGCTGGTCGGCCGGCAGCGGCTCGGGCGGCGCCGCCACCAGGGGCCCGTTCGCCAGGCCGGTGCAGGCCAGGCCTGCCAGGGCCGTCCATGTCCACGAGAGTCGCTTGCCCATGCTCCACGATGTCCTTGGCGGGGTGAATCGGTATTATACAGGCCGCATCCGGCCTGTCCTGCCGGCATGGGCCCAGCCATTGCCGGCGCGGCCGGAAACTCAGCATGCGGGGCCTCCCGGGGGCCGTCAACCGCACCCGCCTTCTCATACAAGGAGCCAGACGACGATGCCAGAGGCCACCGACCCCACGCGCACGGAACGCCTGCGCCAGTGGGCCGCCCGCCGCCACGCGCTCCCGGCGTCCGCCATCGCAGTGCGGCTCGCGGCCGGCGACGCCAGCTTCCGGCGCTACTTCCGCCTGCAGCTGCCCGACGGCACCACGCGCATGCTGATGGATGCCCCACCCGACCGTGAGGACAGCCGCCCCTTCGTGGCCATCGCCGAGCAATGGCGCTCGGCCGGCCTGCCGGTGCCGGCCCTGCATGGCGTGGACCTGGCACGGGGCTTCATCGAGCTCGATGACCTGGGCGACACGCCGCTGCAAGAGTGCTTCCAGGGCGACGACGCCCCCGCCACCCTGGCCTGGCACGAGCGCGCCCTCGAGCTGATCCACGCGTTGCAGAATCGCGCCCCCTTGGAGGGACTGCCCGCCTATGACGCCGCCCTCCTGGGCCGCGAGCTCGACCTCTTCCCCGACTGGTGCCTGGGGGAGTGGCTCGGCATGGCCACGCCGCCGGGCTGGGGGGCACTGCGCGAGACCCTGATCGCCGAGGCCCTGGCCCAGCCGGTGGTCGCGGTGCATCGCGACTTCGACGCCATGAACCTGATGGTGCAGGACGAGGCCCTGCACCTGATCGACTTCCAGGACGCCGTGGCCGGCCCGCTCAGCTACGACCTGATCTCGCTGCTGCGCGGCCGCTACTGTCGCTTCCCCCCGGCCCGCTTCGCCGCCTGGGTGGAGGCCTTCCGGGTGCGTGCCATCGCCGACGGCCGGCTCCCCGCCGATGTCGACCCCGCGACCTTCCACCGCCGGGCTCAGGCGATGGCCGCCCAACGGGCGCTCAAGGTGCTGGGCATCTTCTGCCGGCTGACCCTGCGCGACGCCCGCGAGGGCTACCTGGAGCGACTGCCGCACTTCCTCGGGCACCTGGAAGACAGCCTCGACGACCTGCCCGGCCACGCGGGCCTGAAGACCTGGCTCGCCGACACCTTCCGCCCGGCACTGGCGGCACGCCTGGAGGCCGGCGCATGAGGGCGATGATCCTGGCCGCGGGGCTCGGCACCCGCATGCGCCCGCTCACCGACCACTGCCCCAAGCCGCTGCTCGAGGTGGGCGGCAAGCCACTGATCGTCCACCACCTCGAGCGCCTGCGCGCGGGCGGCATCCGCGAGGTGGTCATCAACGTCAGTTACCGCGCGGAGCAGATCGTCGCGGCGCTGGGAGACGGCGCCGCCTTCGGGGTGCGCATCGCCTGGAGCCGGGAAGCGGCACCGCTGGAGACCGGTGGCGGCATCCGCCAGGCGCTGCCCCTGCTAGGCGAGGCCCCCTTCCTGCTGGTCAACGGCGATGTCTGGTGCGAGCTGGACACGGCAGAGCTGCCCGCTCTGGGCGACGACCTGGCCCGGCTGGTGCTGGTGGACAACCCCGACCACCATCCGCAGGGCGACTTCCACCTGGACGCCGATGGCCGGGTGCATGCCGAGGGCGAGCCACGACTCACCTTCACCGGCATCAGCCTGCTCGACCCGGCGCTGGTGGCCCACGAGCCACCCGGCGCCTTCGCCCTGGCGCCGCTGCTGCGGCGCGCCATGGCCGAGGGGCGCGTCGGCGGCCACCACCACCGTGGCGCCTGGGTCGATGTGGGCACGCCGGAACGGCTGGCCGACCTCGACCGGCGCCTGTGGGGATGAACTGTAGGCTGTTCGCAGGTGGCAGGATCGCTCGAGGCTATTCCGGCGACAGGTCTCCGAGGGGGCGCTGTAAATACGTCCGTGTACGCTACCTCGGCCATCCCTGGTCCTCGGACCCCCTCTACGTCCTGTCCCCGGCGCCTCTCGCTATGGACAGCCACGATACCCCTGTATGCTGGCGCCCTTTGGCCGACAATTGAAAAGGAGCCCTTATCATGAAAGCCAGCGTGAAATGGACCGATGGGCGTCAATTCGTTGCCGAGAGCGGCAGCGGCCACAGCGTGGTGATCGACGGCCCGCCCGACCACGGCGGACGCAACACCGGCCCGCGGCCCATGGAGCTGCTGCTGATGGGCATGGGCGGCTGCACCTCCTTCGATGTCCTCAATATCCTCGACAAGGCCCGCGCCGACGTCACCGACTGCGTGGCCAGCCTCGAGGCCGAGCGCGCCGACGAGGTCCCCAGCGTCTTCACCAGGATCCACGTGCACTTCACCGTCAGCGGCAAGGGCCTGAAGGAGAAGCAGGTGGCCCGAGCCGTGGAGCTCTCGGCCGAGAAGTACTGCAGCGCCTCCATCATGCTGGTCAAGGGCGGGGTCGAGATCACCCACTCCTTCACCATCGTCGAGGAGTAGCGCCGGAAGACGACGTCAACCGCAAGCGGCGCTGGGGACAGGCCGTAGAGGGGGTCCTATGCCAGGGATGGCATCGGTAGCGCCCAGGGATGGGTTCACAGCGCCCCCTCGTAGGCCTGTCGCCAGGTCAGCCGCGGATTTCTCCGGGTCGCTCAGAGACGATAGACGCTCTTGGTCATCACCTTCGACATCAGCTTCATGCCCAGCTTGACCGGTGCAGGGAAGCGGGCGCCACCGGCCTCCAGGGCCAGTTGGGCGTGGTGGGCCTCGTCGATGGCCATCTGGCGCAGCACCGCCCGGGAGCGCTGGTCCCCCGGGGGTAGCTTGACCAGGTGCTCCTCCAGATGGTGGCCCACCTGCTCCTCGGTGGCGGCCACGAAGCCCAGGCTGATCCGGTCACCCACGGCGCCGGCCGTGGCGCCGAGGCCGAAGGAGGCCACGTAGAACAGCGGGTTGAGCAGGCTGGGGCGGTCATGCAGTTCCTGCAGACGGGCATCGCACCAGGCCAGGTGGTCGATCTCCTCCTGGGCGGCCTGCTCCATCTGGTCGCGCACCTCCGGCAGCTTGGCAGTGAACCCCTGGCCCTGGTAGAGGGCCTGGGCACACACCTCGCCGGTGTGGTTGATGCGCATCAGCCCGGCGGCGTGCCGCCGCTCCTCGTCGCTCAGCGGCTCGTCGTGGATCTCCGCGGTCGCCGGCGACGGCCGCGAGGGGGCGGCGGCATGGGGGACCAGGGTCCTCAGCACGGTATCGACTTGGTGGATCAGGTTGTCGGTGCGGGAAAGGGAACGGGTCATGGCGGGTCTCTCGAGAATGCACCTGATGCGTCGTACGCCTGTCGCGCGCGGCGCGAGCCGCAGAGCGCCAGCTAGCCAGCCGGCCAAGTGAAGCGACGACCGCCCATCAGGTGCATGTGGATATGATAGACGGTCTGGCCACCCTGGTCATTGCAGTTCATCACCACCCGGTAGCCCTCCTCGGCAAAGCCCTTCTCCGTCGCCAGCTTCGCCGCGGTGTACTGCAGCCGGCCGACCAGCGACAGGTCGCCCTCCTCGATGTCGTTGAGGGTGGCGATATGCTGCTTGGGCACGATCAGCATGTGGGTGGGCGCCTGGGGATTGATGTCGTTGAAGGCCAGCACCGCATCGTCCTCGTAGACGATGTCGGCGGGAATCTCGCGCTCGATGATCTTGCAGAACAGGCAATCCATGGGGGTCGTTCCTCTCGGTCGGGTCTCGGGTCAGCGGAAGCGCCGCTGGGCGAGCAGGTGGCGGACCAGCGGCCCCAGGATCAGCTCCATGGCCAGCGACAGTCGCGACCCCGGCACCACCAGGGTGTGCGGCCGGCTCATGAAGGCATCCTGGATCATCGCCAGCAGGTAGGGGAAGTCCACCGTGGCCGGGTCGCGGAAGCGGATCACCACGAAGGACTCGGCGTCGGTGGGGATGTCCTGGACCTCGAAGGGGTTGGAGGTATCCACCGTGGGCACCCGCTGGAAGTTGATATGGGTGCGCGAGAACTGCGGCTGGATGTAGCGCACGTAGTCATCCATGCGCCCCAGGATGGTATCGATCACCGCCTCCTGGGAGTAGCCGCGATGACGCATGTCGCGATCGATCTTCTGGATCCACTCGAGGTTCATGGTCGGCGCCACCCCCACCAGCAGGTCGACGTGGCGGGCGATGTCGAGCTCGGCGGTGACCAGCCCCCCGTGCAGCCCCTCGTAGAACAGCAGGTCCGTGCCGCAGGGCAGCGGCTGCCATTCGGTGAAGGTGCCGACCTGGTAGCCGGCCTCGATCATCTGCTTGTCTTCGGCATGGATATAGTGGCGGTAGGTGCCGTTGCCGTGCTCGCCGTACTCCTGGAACAGCGCCTCGAGCCGGTCGAGCAGGTTGGCCTCCACGGCGAAGTGGGAAAGCTCGTCCTTGCGCTCGGGCTCGTCGAGGAGGAGCCGCGCCAGCTCCTGGCGGGTGTAGCGGTGGAAGGCATCGCCGTCGACGAAGGCGGCATGCACGGCCTCCCGGGCGAACATGCGCTCGAAGGTGCGCTTCACCGTGGTGGTCCCGGCACCGGAGGAGCCGGTCAGGGCGATGATCGGATACTCCCGGGACATCAGCTCGCTCCTGCCAGGGCTTCCCGCACGCCGGCGGGGATGGCCACCGGACGACCGCTCTGCGGGTCGACCAGCATCAGGTTGATGCGCGCCGTGGCCACCGTCGCGCCATCCGCCTCGCGCAGGATGCGATGGTAGACGCCGATCGCCTTGCGTCCCGGCGCGGGGATGGCCGTCTCCACCACCAGGGCATCCGGCCAGCGCGTCTCGGCCTGGTACTGCACGGCGAGATCCGCCGCCACGCAGGGATAGCCGCCGAGGTCCCACTCGCGAAGGTCCCGCGACGCGAGGGCCGCCACGCGGGCCTCGTGCAGCAGCGACACCAGCGCATCGTGGCCCAGATGGCGACCATAGTTCATGTCGGTGATGCGCACCGTCAGCGGATGACGGTGCACCACGTCATCCGCGGGAAAGCTCAGTCTGACACGCTCCATCCTCGCTCCTGCTCTCGTTGTGGCGGGTCCGCACGCCGTCAGGCGTCATTGCGCTCCCGGGCGATGGCCCGGTGGGCGATGTCGCGGCGGAAGAGCACGTCGGGCCAGGCGATCTCGGCCACCCCCCGGTAGGCCAGGTCGCGTGCCGCCCCGACGCCGTCGCCCAGGGCGGTGACGCACAGCACCCGGCCCCCGGCGGTGACCACCCGGCCCTGCGCATCCTCGGCGGTGCCGGCATGGAACACCTTGCAGCCGGTGGCCTCGGCGGCCTCCAACCCCTGGATGGCATCCCCCTTGCGGTAGCTGCCCGGGTAGCCCCCGGCGGCCAGCACCACGCCCACCGCGGCCCGTGGGTCCCAGTCGCAGGTACGGCCGGCCAGCTCGCCGCGGGCCCCGGCCAGGCACAGCTCGGCGAGGTCGGAGGCCAGGCGCAGCATGATCGGCTGGGTCTCGGGGTCGCCGAAGCGGCAGTTGTACTCGATGACCCTGGGGTTGCCGTCGGCGTCAATCATCAGGCCGGCATAGAGGAAGCCGGTGTAGGGGTGTCCCTCCTCGGCCATGCCGCGCACCGTGGGCCGGATGACCCGCGCCATGATGCGCTCGAAGACCTCGTCGGTGACCACCGGCGCCGGGGAGTAGGCGCCCATGCCGCCGGTGTTGGGGCCGGTGTCGCCGTCGCCGACCCGCTTGTGGTCCTGGCTGGTGGCCATGGGCAGGATGGTCTCGCCATCCACCATGACGATGAAGCTCGCCTCCTCGCCCTCGAGGAACGCCTCGATCACCACCCGGGCCCCGGCATCACCGAAGGCATTGGCCTCGAGCATGTCACGGATCGCGGCCTCCGCCTCGCCATGGGTCATGGCCACGATGACCCCCTTGCCGGCGGCCAGGCCGTCGGCCTTGATGACGATGGGCACCCCCTTCTCCTCGAGGTACGCGAGCGCCGGCTCGACCGCGGTGAAGCTGCGGTAGTCGGCGGTGGGGATGGCGTGGCGGGCCAGGAAGTCCTTGGAGAAGGCCTTGGAGCCCTCGAGCCGGGCCGCGCCGGCCGTCGGCCCGAAGATCGCCAGGCCCGCCTCGCGGAAGCGGTCGACCACACCCTCGACCAGCGGCGCCTCGGGCCCGACGATGGTCAGCGCCACCGCCTGCGCCCGGGCGAAGGCCACCAGGCCCGCCAGGTCCGAGACGCCGATATCGACATTCTCGAGGCCCGGCTCGCGGGCCGTGCCGGCATTGCCGGGGGCGACGAAGACGGTCTCCACCCGTGGAGACTGGGCGACCTTCCAGGCCAGGGCGTGTTCGCGGCCACCGCCGCCGATGATCAGGACCTTCATCCGCTGTGCTACCTCAAACCATGCAAGAAACGTCGCGGCATTATGTCAGAAACTCGCCCTCGACGCCGCTCACGGCTTGTTGCTGCCCTTGTCGTCCTCGTCCGGGCTGCCGGCCTGGTTGATGGTCTTCTGCCAGAACTTCATGTTCTCCTCGGCCAGCTCCCGCATCAGCTCCATGGGCGAGTGCCGCATGGCCTGCTGCCACTGGTCCTGCACGCGCTTCTGCTGCTCGAGCATCAGCTTGGTGCCCTGCTCCAGGTAGCGGGACAGGGGCAGTGGCTGGGCCATGTCATAGACGCGGATGAACTGGGCGAGCAGGTCGTTGGAGAACACCTGCGCATCACCGTCGGCCTGCTCCTGCTCGATGATGATCGACAGCAGGATGGTGCGGGTCAGGTCCTCGCCGCTCTTGGCATCCTCCACGCGGAAGGGCACCTCGTCGAGGATCAGGCCGCGCAGGTCCTCGAGGGTCACATAGCGGCTCTGTTCGGTATCATAGAGCCTGCGGTTGGCATACTTGCGAATCACGCGCACGGCGCTGCTCCTTGTTATACGAAGGGGCGGTTGCCCCTGTACGGCTATTGTGCACCGCGACACCCACCATGCAAGGCATAGCCACCATTCCGTCTCCAACGCGGCGAGGCCCATGAACCTGATCCTGCTCTCCCCCGACGATATCGAGAACGACCGCCTGGCCCGGGTCCGCGACCCGCGGCGCCTGGCCCACCTGCGCGAGGTGCACCGGGCGAGCCCCGGCGACATCCTGACACTGGGCATCGAGGGGGGACGCCTGGGGCGCGGGGAACTGCTGGCACTGGACGACGACGAGGCCCTGTTCGACGTCGCCGCCCTGGACCAGGCACCGCCGCCGGCGCTGCCGGTGCACCTGGTGCTCGCCCTGCCCCGCCCGCGAATGCTGGCCCGCACCCTGGAGCACGTCACCGCGCTCGGCGTGAAGCGCATCACCCTGCTCAACACCCGCCGCGTGGAGAAGAGCTACTGGCAGTCGCCAGAGCTCGGCGAGGAGAAGATCCACCGCCACCTGGTGCTCGGCCTGGAGCAGGCCCGCGACACCCGGCTGCCGGAGGTGGTCCTGGCCAAGGGCTTTCGCCCCTTCGTCGAGGAGCGGCTACCGGGCCTGCTGGCCGAGCGCCGCGGCCTGGTGGCCCACCCCGGGATGCAGGGCGACTGCCCCCGCGGCCTCGACGAGCCCGTGCTGCTGCTGGTGGGGCCGGAGGGGGGCTTCATTCCCTGGGAAGTGGAACGGCTGCTCGCGGCAGGCTGCGAGGGCATCCACCTGGGCCCGCGCATCCTGCGGGTGGAGACCGCGGTGACGGCCCTGCTCGCCCGGCTCTTCTGACCGCGCGCCCTCGCAGAGGGCCTAGTCGTCCTCCTCCGGGTCGTGGGCGACGAACGGGGAATCCTCGTCGCAGTCGGGCTCGCTGAGGAAGGTCTCGCGCACGTCGAGCAGCCCCAGGTGGCCGATGGAGCGGCGCCCGAGCAGCAGCGGGTAGTTCATCTCCTCACGATCGCGCAGGCCGAACTGCTCCTCGTAGACGGTATCGCCCAGGCAGACGTTCATCAGCACCACCGGCCGCTCGTCGCGGCCACCGGCCCCGCGCACCCGGAGGTCCCGATAGAGCGGCAGCTCCATGCGCTCGGTGAAGGTCTCGCCGCTGGCCTCGTCCTCGAGCCTGAGGCGAAAGCGGACCCACTCCTCGCCATTCTTCTCGAAGGTCTCGATATCGCGGGCGTCCAGCGACGAGGTCAGGGCCCCGCTGTCGAGCTTGGCCTTCACCTCCACGCCCCAGGGTTCCAGGGTCGCCTTCTCCACCCAGCCGAAGACGTTCTCCTCATCGTCGGCGATGGCCGGTGAGGCAGCGCTCAGCAGCAGGGCGGCCAGCAGGGGCAGGCGGAAAGATGTCAGGGTCATGGTCTCCTCCGGGGCTCAGCGCTTCAGGCGCTCAAGCAGGTTGCGGGTGGCGAAGCCATCCGGGGTGGTACCGATGGCGACCTGGAACTCGCGCAGGCCCCGGCGGGTGTTGGGGCCCATGATGCCGTCCGGCGTGCCCACCTCGAAGCCACGCTGGTTGAGCAGGCGCTGCATCTCGCGCACCTGGCTGCGGCTCAGCGGCTGCTCCTCCCGGGGCCAGCCCTGCACCACCCCCTCGCGACCGGCGATCTCGTCGGCCAGGGTGCCCACCGCCAGGGCGTAGCTGGTGGCGTTGTTGTAGCGCAGGATGGCGCGGAAGTTGGGGCCCACCAGGAAGGCCGGGCCCTCCGCCCCGCCGGGCACGATCACCGACGCCGCCGCGAAGTCGGGCAGCGGCTCCCCGTCCAGGCTGCGCACGCCGCGTTCGGCCCAGTCGCGGCCGGGGCGACGGGTGGCGAGCTCGGTCTCTGCGTAGTCGAAACCCTCGGGGAGACGGACCTCCACGCCCCAGGGCTGCCCCGCCTGCCACCCGGCCCGGTCAAGGTAGTTGGCGGTGGAGGCCATCACGTCCGGGATGCTGCCCCAGATGTCACGCCGCCCGTCACCGTCGCCATCCACGGCATAGGCCTCGAAGCTCGAGGGAATGAACTGGGTGTGTCCCATGGCACCGGCCCAGGAGCCCTGCATGCGCTCTGGCGAGATATCCCCGGCCTCCAGGATGCGCAGCGCCGCGAGCAGCTCGTCGCGGGCAAAGTCGCGACGGCGTCCGTCATAGGCCAGGGTGGCCAGGGCCTCCAGGGTCGAGAAGTCGCCGAAGTTGCCGCCGTAGTTGCTCTCGATACCCCAGATGGCGACGATCACCTCGGCGGGCACCCCATAGCGCCGCTCCATCTCCCGGGCCGTGGCGCGATAGGCAGCCAGTCGCTCCCGACCCGTGGTCACTCGGGTCGCCGAGACGGCACTGTCCAGGTACTGCCAGATCGGCCTCACGAACTCGGGTTGGGAGCGGTCGAGCTCGATCACCCGCGGCCGATAGCGCAGGCCGTCCAGGGCCCGTGCCAGGGTCGCCTCGCCGATGCCCTCTGCCCGCGCCTCGCGCCGGAAGTCGGCCAGCCAGCTCGCGAAGTCCGCCGCAGGCGCCGGCTCGCCGGCTTCCACCTCGGCCACGGCATCGGTCGCCTCGCCGGACTCCGGCTCGCGGGCCACATTTGCCTCGCTGGGAGGCACGGCCTGGCAGCCGGCCAGCAGCGCCAGCAGCAGGGGGGTGGTCAGCATCCGTCTCATCGTCGCTCCTGCAGGACGTTTCCATGATCCGCACGATCATCGCCCAGAACCGGCCTCCAGGCCAGCCCGTTCAGCTCCCCCAGAGCCGCCAGATCAGCAGCGCATGACAGGCCAGCACCACCAGGGTCAGGGGCCTGCGCAGGGCGTGGTACCAGCCTGGCAGCCGTGCCCCGCCCTCCCGGGAGAGCTCATGGAGGCGCACCAGCACGAAGCCGATGGCCAGTACCCAGGCGCCGGTGAGCGGGTGGAGCAGCAGCGCGGGCCAGGCGACCAGACTCGGCACCATGGCGAGCAGCATGCGCCGACGGAAGGGGGCTTCGCCGGGGCGTTCCCGGCACATCGCCACGCCCCACTGCACCCCGCCAAGGAAGGAGAGGATCACCGCGCCATAGCCCAGGAAGGCCCGCACGGCAACGGCCTGCCAGGCGAGCGGGGCCAACCATGCCGCCGCCACGCTCGCCAGGAAGGGCAGCAGGCCGGCCAGGCCGAGCCACAGCGCAAGGGGGGGAATCACGACGCGCATCACGGTTCCTCCCCATGGGCAGCGACGGCAGGCGCCCAGAGCGCCGCATAGCGGCCGTCGGGGTCGTAGCGTCCGGCCTGGTCGTGGACGTCCAGGGCGCGCGGCCGGGTGTCGCGTCCCACCCCGGCCAGGTAGCGCCAGTTGCCCCAGTTGCTGGCCACGTCGTGGTCGACCAGGCAGTGCTCGAACCAGGCCGCGCCCAGGCGCCAGTCCCCGCCGAGATCATGCACCAGGTAGCTCGCCGTGTTCTGGCGCGCCCGGTTCGAGAGCCAGCCGGTGGTGGCCAGCTCGCGCATGGCGGCATCGACGAAGGGCACGCCGGTACGCCCGTCACGCCAGGCACGAAAGCCCTCGCCGGGCTCCGCAAGCTCACGCCCGCCGAACAGTGCTGCGCCCTCCTGCCGCGCCGCCCAGTGGAAGTAGTCGCGCCACAGCAGCTCGAAGACCAGCCAGTAGCTCGAGTCGTTGGCGCCGTGTCGGGTCTCCCAGGCATTCACCGCATCATGCACCTGGCGCGCCGAGAGGCAACCCTGGGACAGCCAGGGCGAGAGCCGGGTGGAGAAGTCGGCACCGGCCAGGCCGTTGCGGGTCTGCTTGTAGCGCGCCACGGCACCGCTCTCCCACAGGTAGTGATCGAGCCGCGACCACCCCGCCGTCTCGCCGCCGGCAAAGGCAAAGCCCCCACGCCGGTCCGGGGCCCAGGCGGCCGCCCGGCCACAGACCTTGTCCAGCGGCGGGAAGCCGCGCGGGGCACCCGCTGGCCAGTCGGGCAGGGTCACCGGCGCCGGGACGGCGCCGGGTACCGACCAGGCCCGCTCCACCCTGCGCCGAAACGCCGAGAAGCTGGCGGGCAGGTCGTCCACCGCCATGGGCAGAGAGGCTGCATCGAGCAGCGTGCCGGTATCCTGGCGGGAAAGGGTCACGGCACCACCCAGGCGCTCGGCCAGTTGCACGGAGGCCTGCTTCTCCTCCCAGCCGGCATCGGCGCGCACCCGAACCTCATCGATGTGATGCTCGACGACCAGCTCCGCTACCGTATCGACGGGATCGCCGATACGCACCAGCAGGTCACTGCCGCGCTTGAGCAGCTCGCCGCGCAGCGCGATCAGACTCTGCCAGAGGAACTGCAGGCGCGCCGGTCCGATACGCGACGCCCCCAGGCCGGGCAAGGGGGGCAGCCAGGCCTCGTCCAGCACGTAGACGCACAGCAGCGATTCGGGCGGCATCGAGAAGTGGAACAGGGGGTTGTCGGCCAGGCGCAGGTCGTTGCGCAGCCATACCAGCATCCGGCTCATGACGCTCTCTCCTGGTGCCTTGACTCCCGGCGACAGCGTTCGCTGCAGTGGTGAACCTCCTCCCAGCAGCGCGCCCACTTGCGTCGCCAGGCGAAGGGACGCGCGCACTGCGCGCAGACCTTGTGCGGAAGATGCGGCTTGCGGTGCATGGGGCAACCTCGAACATGGACAGCGTAAAATAATAGTACAGTATTTGTACAAATAATACCGCCTGGTGCCACCCCAACAGCGCCAACCCGGGAGCTCCAACGAGAGGGGCCGCCCGAAGGCGGCCCCGCATGACAGGCTCTGACAGACTCGACTCAGGAGCCGTCCGCCCCCCCGGGTTCGCGACGTGCGTTGTCCTCGGTCTCCATCCCGCTCTTCAGCTCGTGGGTCAGGGGGTCGTAGTTCGGCTTGAGCTCATCCTTGACGGTGCCCCCCCAGAGCCGGGCGCCGACGAAGTAGCCGGCACGACCGATCACGTGGGCGGCCACGGGAGCGGTCATCAGGATGAAGAGGATCACGCCCAGGGCCCGCGCCACCACCGCCACCTGGGCGAAATGGATGGCCACCGCCAGCATGATCAGGGTGGCCCCCAGGGTCGCCGCCTTGGTGGTGGCGTGCATGCGAGTCAGCAAATCGGGC
The DNA here is from genome assembly GCF_029625235.1 of Halomonas sp. CKK8. Classification (NCBI taxonomy): domain Bacteria; kingdom Pseudomonadati; phylum Pseudomonadota; class Gammaproteobacteria; order Oceanospirillales; family Halomonadaceae; genus Halomonas; species Halomonas sp. CKK8. The sequence continues at coordinate 3,054,808 of NZ_CP121193.1, forward strand.
AGACGCGCCACCCCCAGCGCCGCCAGGAACATGAAGATCGACCCGGCCAGGATCAACCCGCCCTTGATCAGCTCAGTCATCGCGGGGCCCCCCGCGCTCCAGGAAGCGGGCGAAGCCGATGGTGGCCATGAAGGCCATCAGCGCCATGACGATGGCCACGTCGAGCAGGCTCGGCACGTCGGTGGCGATGGCGATCACCCCGATGATCCCGACGAGGATCGACGAGAAGAGCTCCAGGGCCACGACCCTGTCCGGCAGGCTGGGGCCGCGGAACAGGCGCACGAAGGCCAGGCACAGCGCCAGGGCCATCACCGCCAGGCTCACCAGGATCACGGTCGACACGGGGGGCACCTCCTTTCACTAATGGAAAAGCTCCAGCGCCCGGCGCTCCAGTTCCGCCAGGCTGCGCCTGAGTTCCGGCTCGTCGTCCAGGAACATGGCGTGGATGTAGAGCACGCGGCGATCGTCGGAGACATCCAGGCTCAGGGTGCCCGGCGTCAGCGAGATCAGGTTGGCGACGAAGGCGATCTCGAACTCGGAGCGGGCCTTGAGGGGCATGGCGATCACCCCCGGCTTCATGTACCAGGGGGGGGTGACGATGTCGTAGGAGACCTTGAGGTTGGCCATCACCAGCTCCTTGAGGAAGAAGCCGACGAAGCGGACCAGCCGCGGCAGCCGCTGCGCATGCCCGGCCAGTGCCGGCACCTGGGGCTGGATCAGCGCCAGCACCAGGTAGCCGAAGGTCAGGCCGGCGAGCAGGTTGAGGCCGCTGAAATCGCCGGTGAGCACCACCCAGGCGAAGCCCAACAGCAGGTTCCAGGCGGCCCCGATCATGGCATCACCTCCCCAGCCTCACCCGGCTCTGCTCCTGATCCAAGAACCGCCTCGATGTAGCGCTCGGGCGCCAGCAGCTGGCCGGCCGAGGCCTCGGCCAGGGCGTAGATGGGCTCGGCATTGAGGCCGATGAACAGGGTGCACAGTGCCAGGCCGACCACCGGCGCGGCCATCAGCCACATCTCGCGCGACGCGACCGCCGGATAGGGGTCGACGTCGCCCTCCGGCGGCGCCGACTTCCAGAACACCTCGGCCCAGATCTTGATCATCGAGTAGAGGGTGAGCAGCCCCACCAGCAGGGCGATGAAGGTCACCCCGTAGGCCTGTGCCTCGATGCCGGCACGAATCACGATGAACTTGGCGAAGAACCCGGACAGGGGCGGCATCCCGGCCAGCGACAGCGCCGGGATCAGGAACAGCACGGCCAGCCAGGGGTGGCTGCGATAGAAGCCGCCCAGCGACTTCAGCTGGTAGGTGCCCCGCAGCCGGTGGACGATGCCGCTGACCAGGAAGAGGTTCGTCTTCACGATGATGTGATGCATGATGTAGAAGACCCCGCCGATGATCGCCAGGGGCGTGAACAACGCCAGTCCCAGGATCATGTAGCCGATCTGGCTGACGATGTGGAACGACAGGATACGCCGGAACTCGAACTGCGCCGCCGCCCCCAGCACCCCGGAGAGCATGGTGAATCCCGCCCCCCACAGCAGGATCTCGTGGGTATAGCCCGGGCTCTGGTGGAAGATCAGCGTGAACACCCGGAACAGCGCGTAGACCCCGACCTTGGTCAGCAGGCCGGCGAACAGCGCCGAGACGGCCACCGGCGGGGTGTGGTAGGAGGCCGGCAGCCAGAAGAACAGCGGGAAGGCCGCCGCCTTGATGCCGAAGGCGACCATGAACATCATCGCCAGCACATCGACCATGCCGTCGTCCTCCAGGGTCGCCAGGCGACGGGCGATGTCGGCCATGTTGAGCGTGCCCACCATGCCGTAGAGCAGCCCCACCGCGACCAGGAAGGTCACCGAGGAGACCAGGTTGAGGGTGACGTACTTGATCGCCCCCTCCATCTGCGGCTTCTCGCTGCCCAGGATCAGCAGCGCGAAGGAGGCCACCAGCATCACCTCGAACCAGACGTAGAGGTTGAAGATGTCGCCGGTGAGGAAGGCCCCGGCGACCCCGGCCAGCAGCAGGTGCATCAGCGGGAAGTAGCCGTAGGCCTCGTGGCCGCGCCCTACCGTGGCCAGCGAGAAGAGCGCCACGGCGAAGCCGATGATGCCGGTGAGCACCACCATGATCGCCCCCAGCAGGTCGGCCACCAGGCTGATGCCGAAGGGCGCCGGCCAGCCGCCCATGTGCATCACCAGGATGCCGTCGCGGTTAACCGTGGTCAGCAGCCAAAGGCTGGTCAGCAGCAGGGCGGCGGTACCGGCCACGGCAACGAAGCGCTGCATGCTTCGCGAGCGCCAGAAGACCAGCGACACGGCCCCTGCCAGCAGCGGGATGAGGATGGGCAGCGCGATCTGGGGGTTCACGTGTCGGTATCCTTCATCTTGTCCAGGTCATCGGCACGCACGATCTCCCAGGCGCGTCGCACCAGGACCACGGCGAACGACAGCACCCCGAAGGCGATGACGATGGCGGTGAGCACCAGCGCCTGGGGCAGCGGGTCGGCCACCGCGCCCTCGGGCGCCGTCAGGCCCTGCGGGACCAGCGGCGGCGCCCCGCGCACCATGCCCGCCGTGGCGAAGATCAGCAGGTTGGCGGCATTGGAGAGCAGCATCAGCCCGATCACCAGCTTGACGATGGAGCGGCGCAGCATCATGTAGATGGCGGCGGCGAACAGGACGCCGATGGTGATGGCCATCAAGGGTTCCATGGAGCCTCCTCAGCGTTCGTCATCTTCCTGATCGGTCTTCACCAGGGCGGTGATCGCCGTGAGCACCGAGCCCACCACCACCAGATAGACGCCGATATCGAAGATCAGCGGCGTCGAGGCCTTGAAGTCGATGACCGGGATGGTCCACCACTGGGCGGTGAAGAAGGGCTCGCCGACCCACCAGGCGGGCAGCGTCGCGGCCACCCCGAGCAGCAGCCCCATGCCGACCAGGTCGCGGGGCGACACCTTGAGCATCTCGCTCAGGGCGCGGCGCCCGCGGGCAAAGAGGTAGAGCGCGAAGGCCCCCGCTGCCACCAGGCCGGCGATGAAGCCGCCCCCCGGCTCGTCGTGCCCGCGCAGCAGCAGGAACAGCGAGAAGAGCAGCTGCAGCGGCAGCAGCAGCCGCGCCGCGGCGTTGAGGATCAGGGTGCCCGATCTAACCATCGTCTCTCTCCCGCGACGGCGCCTGGTGCCGGGCATCGTACGCCTCGGCATGGAAGCGCAGCATGGCATAGACGCCGATGGCCGCCAGCGCCAGCACGAACATCTCGCCCAGGGTATCCAGCGCCCGGAAGTCGACCAGGATGACATTGACGATGTTGTGGCCATGGCCCAGCGGCTGGCTGTTGGCGACCATGTAGTCCGAGATCCGCGGCAGCCGCTCGCCGGACAGCACCGCGAGCATCATCAGGGTGATCAGGCCGCCGGTGAGGCTCGCCACGGCGAGGTCGCGCAGCCGCTCGGTAGGCGTGGAGAGGGTGGCGAAGCGCGGCAGGCGGAACAGCACCAGCACCAGCAGGATCACCGTCAGGGTCTCCACCAGCAGCTGGGTGATCGCCAGGTCCGGGGCACTGAACAGCACGAAGGTCAGGGCGATGGAGAAGCCCATGACGCCCAGCGCGGCCACCGCTGCCAGCCGCGAGCGCATCACGCAGGCCGCCACGGCGCCGGCGATCATGAGGCCGGCGACCACGGCCTCGTGGAAGTAGAGCGACAGGGCGAAGTCGAACTCGAGGGTGTGGCGGAAGAGGAGCGCATGGCCGACCAGGCCCACCAGCACCAGCAGGGTCACCACCAGGTAGTTGCGGAGTTGCCCGTTCTGCAGCATGCGGGTCTGCCACTCGGCGACGGTCACCAGGCCGGCCATCATCGCCTCGTAGCCGGCCTCCGGGCCGCGGGCCATGAGCGGCTCGAGGCGGGCCAGCCAGGCCCGCAGGCGGTCCCAGTGACGGTAGGCCAGCAGGCCCAGCAGCAGGCTCGCCAGCGACAGCAGCAGCGGCAGGTTGACGCCGTGCCACAGCGCCAGGTGCACCTTGTGGCCCTCCACGGCCCCGATGCCGGCCACGGTGGCACCCACCAGGGGGTCGAGCAGGCCCGGCGCCAGGCCGAAGGTCAGCGACAGCAGGGCCAGGAGGGCGGGTCCCGCGAGCATGCCATGCGGCGCCTCATGGGGCGCCCGGGGGGTCTCACGCGGGGCACCGAAGAAGGGGCGCAGGGCGACGATGGCCGCCACGGCCAGGGTCAGGAAGGCTGCCGTGAAGGCGAGCAGCAGGATCAGGGGGCGCCAGGCGCTGGCCTCGAGCACCGACGCGAACATCAGCTCCTTGCCCACGAAGCCCAGCAGCGGCGGCAGCCCGGCCAGCGACAGGGCGGCGACCCCGGCCACGGCGGCAGTGCGCGGCATGACGCGCCGCAGCCCGCCCATGGCGGTGACGTCCTTGGTGCCCGCCTCGTGGTCGAGGATGCCGGCCACCATGAACAGCGCCCCCTTGTAGAGCGAGTGGGCCAGCAGGAAGGCCACGAAGGCGACCAGCGCCCCCTCGGTGCCGATGCCGAGCAGCATGGTCAGGGTACCCAGGGCCATCACCGTGGAGTAGGCCAGCAGCTTCTTGACGTTGGTGTGCTGGATCGCCAGGAAGGCGCCGGTGGCCATGGTCAGCGCGCCCACCAGCGAGAGGGTGATCACCCAGCCGTCGGTGCCGCCCAGGGCGGGATGCAGGCGGGCGAGCAGGTAGACCCCCGCCTTGACCATGGTCGCCGAGTGCAGGTAGGCCGAGACCGGCGTCGGCGCCGCCATGGCGTTGGGCAGCCAGAAGTGGAAGGGGAACTGCGCCGACTTGGTGAAGGCGCCAAGCAGCACGCAGACCAGCAACGGCGTGTAGAGCGCATGCTCGCGCAGCAGTTCGCCGCGGCCGGTGAGTTCGGCCAGCGACCAGCTGTCGCCGGCCACCGCGAGCATGGCGAAGCCGGCGAGCAGCGCCAGGCCGCCGCCCACGGTGACGAAAAGCCCCTGGAGCGCCGCCTTGCGGGCGGCGAGGTCGGTGTGATTGAAGCCGATCAGCAGGTAGGAGGTGATGCTGGTCAGCTCCCAGAACACGAAGAGCGTGACCAGGTTGTCGGCCAGCACCAGGCCGAGCATCGACATCATGAAGGCGGTGATCACCACCAGGAAGCGCGGCAGGTCGCGATGGCCGCGCAGGTACTCCCCGGAGTAGACCAGCACCAGGGCACCGATCACCGTGATCAGCATGGCGAACAGCCAGGCGAGACCGTCGATCAGGAAGGTCAGGGTGATGTCGAGCCCCGGCACCCAGGCCCACTCCAGCAGCAGGACCTCGCCGGCCGCGACCGCTGGCCACTGGCCGAACAGCCAGGCCGCCAGGGAGGCGGGCAGCAGGGCCATCACCAGCGGCGTCCGGGCCCCGAACCAGTGATGCAGCAGCGGGGCCATCCCCGCCACCACAAAGCCTCCCAGCACGGCCAGTTGCATCAGGCGCCCTCCCCTGTCGTGACGGCGTTCGCGGCACCCCCCGCCGCGCCACCGGTTCGAACGATCAACTCTATAGAGACAAGGTGTTGAAAGGCAAGGAGGCGGCGAGCGAGTTCCCTTTGCGTTAGAGTGGGAAGGAGCCAAGCCATGGGGGGGCGACCCGACCCAGGGAGGGGATGCGACCGCCTGTCGCTTGCATCATCCTGTCCTGCGGCCGCGCTGTGCCCTCCCCGTTTACGGACCCGCGCAGGATGACCGATCGATGACATTGCTGTGGATAGCCCTGCTCCCCCTGCTGGGGGTGCTGGTGCCCGCGTTCACCGAGCGACGCGGGCGACGTTTCTGCTCCCTGGCCACCGCGCTGCTGCCCGCCCTGGCGCTGGTACTGATGTTCGGCCAGCTGCCGGCCCTGGCGAACGGCGAGGCACTGCGCTTCGCCGTGGACTGGGTGCCCACCCTGGGCCTCGACCTGGCGTTCCGGCTGGACGGCCTGTCGCTGCTGTTCAACCTGTTGATCATCGGGATCGGCCTGCTGATCCTGCTCTACGCGCATTACTACCTGACGCCGGAGGAGCCCTTCGGGCGCTTCTACGCCTACCTGATCCTGTTCATGGCCTCCATGGTCGGCATCGTGATGGCCGACAACCTGCTGCTGCTGTGGCTCTTCTGGGAACTCACCAGCATCTCCTCCTTCCTGCTGATCGGCTTCTGGTCGCACCGCAGCGACGCCCGCAAGGGGGCGCGCATGGCGCTGACCGTGACCGGTGCCGGCGGCCTGGCGCTGCTCGCCGGCCTGCTGCTGCTGGGGGACATGGTCGGCAGCTACGACATGAACGTGGTGCTCGACAGCGGCGAGGCCATCCTCGCCGACCCGCGCTATCCCCTGATGCTGGTACTGGTGCTGCTCGGCGCCTTCACCAAGTCGGCGCAGTTCCCCTTCCAGTTCTGGCTGCCCCATGCCATGGCCGCGCCGACCCCGGTCTCCGCCTACCTGCACTCGGCGACCATGGTCAAGGCCGGCATCTTCCTGATGGCGCGCCTGCACCCGGCCATCGCCAGCAGCGAGCTGTGGTCGGTCATCGTCTCGCTGGTCGGCATGGCGACGCTGCTCTACGGCGCCTGGTTCGCCCTGCTCAAGACCGACCTCAAGGGCATCCTGGCCTTCTCCACGGTCAGCCACCTGGGGCTGATCACCGTGCTGCTGGGCATCGGCACGCCCATGGCCGTGCTCGCGGCGATCTTCCACATCCTCAACCACGCCACCTTCAAGGCGGCACTGTTCATGAGCGCGGGCATCATCGACCACGAGACCGGCACCCGGGAGCTGGGCCGCCTGGGGGGCCTGCGCCGGGCCATGCCGGTCACCGCGGTGCTGACCAGCGTGGCGGGCGCGGCCATGGCCGGCGTACCGCTGCTCAACGGCTTCCTCTCCAAGGAGATGTTCTTCACCGAGACCCTGGCGAGCCCGGTACTGGGCGGGCTGAGCTGGCTGATGCCGGTACTCGCCACCCTGGGCGGCATCCTCTCGGTGGCCTACTCGCTGCGCCTGGTGCATGCGGTCTTCTTCAGGCCGGCCCGCGAGGCGCCGCCGAAGTCGCCCCACGAGCCGCCCTGGCTGATGCGCGCCCCGGTAGTGCTGCTGGTGGTGCTGTGCGTGCTGGTGGGCCTGGCCCCGGTACTGGCCGAGGGGCTGCTGGGCCTGGCCGTGGCGCCGGTGCTGGGCGAGGCGTTCGACTTCCATCTGGCGATCTGGCACGGCGTCAACCTGCCGCTGCTGATGAGCCTGGTGGCGCTGGTCGCCGGGGTGGCGACCTACTGGCGCCATCCCGACCTGCGCCGCTTTCTCAGGGGATTTCGCCCGGTGGATGCCCGCCTGGTGTTCGAGGCCGCCGTGCAGCGGCTGGGGCGCGGCGCCGAGGTGGGCCTGGCCCGCTTCGATGGCGGCTCGCTACAGCGCTACATGACCTGGCTGCTGCTCGCCGCCCTGTTGATGGGCGGCCTGGGCCTGGCCGGCATGCCGCTGCTCACCGGCAGCCAAGGCAACCAGCCCCTCGACGGCATCCTGCTGCTGGGGGCCGGCCTGCTGATCTTCGGCGGCATCGGCACCGCCGCCACCCACCGCTACCGCCTGATCTCGCTGCTGATGCTCTCGGTGGTGGGCCTGGTGGTCGCCCTCACCTTCGCGCGCTTCTCCGCGCCGGACCTGGCGCTAACCCAGCTGTCGGTGGAAGTGGTGACCATGATCCTGCTGATGCTGGCGCTGTTCTTCCTGCCCCAGAAGACCCCCCGGGAGTCCTCGCATCGGCGCAGCCTGCGTGACGTGGTGCTGGCCGGCGCCCTGGGCATGGTGGTCGCCAGCCTCAACTATGCGGTGCTGACCCGCGACAATGCACCCATCTCCGGCTTCTTCCTGGAGAACAGCGTGCCCGGCGGCGGTGGCCACAACGTGGTCAACGTCATCCTGGTGGACTTCCGGGGCTTCGATACCCTGGGCGAGATCACCGTGCTGGCGCTGGCGGGCCTGGCGATCTTCAAGCTGCTCAACCGACTGCGGCTGTTCATGCCGCACAGCGACGGCGAGGGCCGCCTCTGGTCGCCAGACCGCTATCCGGCGATCCTCACGTCCATCTCCATGGCGCTGCTGCCGCTGGCCCTGCTGGTGTCCGCCTTCATCTTCCTGCGCGGCCACAACCAGCCCGGCGGCGGCTTCATCGCCGGCCTGGTCACCGCGGTGGCGCTGATCCTGCTCTACATGGCCCGCGGCGTGGAGTGGGCCCAGCAGCGCCTCGACTTCCCCTACCAGCCGGTGGCGATCGCCGGGGTGGCCGTCGCCACCCTCACGGGGCTCGGCAGCTGGCTGTTCGGCCACCCCTTCCTGACCTCGGCCTTCGGTCACTTCCACCTGCCGCTGGTCGGCGACTTCGAGCTGGCCACTGCCATGCTCTTCGACCTCGGCGTCTACCTCGCCGTGGTGGGCGCCACGCTGATGATCCTCGCCAACCTGGGCAAGGTCACCACGCCCCACCGCCCGGCCAAGGAAGCCACCAGCAGCTTCGACACCGCTCCCCCCTCGCGACCCGGCAAGGAGAAACGTTGATGGAAAGCCTCTACGCCATCACCACCGGCGTGCTGACCGCCTGCGGGCTCTATCTGGTCCTGCGCGGCCGCACCTTCCCGGTGGTGGTCGGCCTCACCCTGCTCTCCTATGCGGTCAACCTCTTCCTGTTCTCCATGGGCGGGCTGACCACCGATGGCGCCGCCATCCTCGACGGGCCGGCGGACTATGCCGACCCGTTGCCCCAGGCGCTGGTGCTCACCGCCATCGTGATCGGCTTCGCCATGACCGCCTTCGTGGTGATCCTGGCCATGCGCGCGCGCAGCGAGGCGGGCAACGACCATGTCGACGGCCGCAAGCATGAAGACGGGGAGGGCCGCCCGTGATGCAGCACCTGATCGTCCTGCCCGTGGTGCTGCCGCTGGTCGCCGGCATCCTGCTGCTCTATCGCCGCCAGGGGGCCACCCGGGCCAAGCGCCTGGTCGGGGTCGTGGCCACGGCCCTGCTGGTGGTGGTCGGCATCGCCCTGGTGGCGCGTGCCGCCGGCGGCGAGGTCACCTACTATGCGTTGGGCGACTGGCAGCCGCCCTTCGGCATCGTGCTGGTGCTCGACCGCCTCTCGGCGCTGATGGTGCTGCTCACCGCGGTGCTCGCCCTGGGGGCGGTGGTGTTCGCCTGTGCCGGCGACGACGAGCGCGGCAGCAACTTCCACGGCCTCTTCCAGTGGCAGCTGATGGGCATCAACGGGGCCTTCCTCACCGGCGACCTGTTCAACCTCTTCGTGTTCTTCGAGGTGCTGCTGCTCGCCTCCTACGCGCTGCTGCTGCACGGCGGCGGCAAGGCGCGCATCCAGGCCGGGGTGCACTACGTGGTGCTCAACCTGGCCGGTTCCTCGCTGTTCCTGATCGCCGTGGGCGTGCTCTACGGCGCCACCGGCACCCTCAACATGGCCGACATGGCGGTGCGCCTGGGTGAGCTGCCTGCCGAGCGGGCCGGGCTGGTCACCGCCGGTGGCCTGATGCTGCTGGTGGTGTTCGGCCTCAAGGCGGCGATCCTGCCGCTCTACTTCTGGCTCCCGCGGGCCTACGCCGCCGCCCCGGCGCCGGTGGCGGCGCTGTTCGCCATCATGACCAAGGTCGGCATCTACGCCATTCTGCGGGTCTACTCCCTGGTCTTCGGTGACCATGCCGGGCCTCTGGCAGACCTCGAGCAGGCCTGGGTGTGGTGGCTGTCGCTGGGCACCCTGGCGGCGGCCGGGGTCGGCGTGCTCGCGGCCCGGGACCTGCGCCTGCTGGTGGCCTACCTGGTGCTGGTCTCGGTGGGCACCCTGCTGGCCGGCATCGGCATGGGCTCGCCGGCCGCCGTCTCCGCCCTGCTCTACTACCTGATCCACACCACCCTGATCACCGGCGGGCTCTTCCTGCTGGCCGAGCTGATCGGCCTGCAGCGGGGCAAGGCCGGTACCCGCCTGGTCAGGGGTCGCCCCCTGCATCAGGGCGGCTGGCTGGCCGGGCTGTTCTTCGTCGGTGCCGTGGCGGTGGCCGGCGTGCCCCCGCTGTCGGGGGCCATTGGCAAGGCCCTGATGATGGCCTCGGCCGAGGGGGGAGAGCGCGCCTGGCTGTGGCCGCTCCTGCTGGGGACCGGCCTGTGCGCGCTGGTCGCCCTGTCCCGGGCCGGGTCCACGCTGTTCTGGCGCAGCCAGGGGGAGCCGATGGGCCTGCCCCTGCCCCGGCGCCAGTGGTTCGGAGTCGCCTGGCTGCTGGGTGCCTCGCCGCTGCTGGTGGCCCTGGCCGGCCCGGTGAGCGACTACACCCGGGCCACCGCCGACCAGCTGGCCAATCCCCAGGTGCTGGTCAACGCCCTGATGAACGATGCCGGAGGCACGCCATGATCAAGCCCCGTCCCTGGCTGCCGACGCCCCTGCTGTCGATCCTGCTGCTGGTGGTCTGGCTGCTGCTGGTGCGCAGCACCGCCTTCGGCCAGCTCCTGCTGGGCGCCGCCCTGGCGGTGGTGATCCCGCTGGCCACCCACCGCTTCTGGGATGCCCAGCCGCATGTGGCCCGGCCCTGGAAGCTGCTGCGCTTCGTGCTGCGCGTGCTCGGCGACATCCTCATCGCCAACATCGAGGTGGCCTGGCTGATCATCAATCCCTGGCGCCGGATGCGCCCCCACTTCGTGGAATACCCGCTGATGCTGGAGGACCGCTTCACCATCACCCTGCTGGCCAACACCATCAGCCTGACCCCGGGCACGGTATCGGCCAACCTGCGCCTGGACGGACGGACGCTGCTGATCCATGCCCTGGACGTGGAGGACGAGGACGCGCTGATCGCGCATATCCGCGAACGCTACGAGCGGCCGCTGAAGGAGATCTACGAATGCTAGACATTGCCCTGTGGACCAGCATGGCCCTGGTGGTGGCGGCCCTGCTGCTCAACGTCTATCGCCTGACGGTGGGACCGGACATGCCGGACCGGATCCTGGCGCTGGACACCATGTACGTGAATTCCATCGCGCTGATCGTGCTGATGGGGCTGTGGCTGAACACCAAGACCTACTTCGAGTCGGCGCTGCTGATCGCCATGCTCGGCTTCATCAGCACCGTGGCAGTCTGCAAGTACTTGCTGCGTGGCGACATCATCGAATAGGAGGCCCCATGACGCTGTACGTGTTCCTCGAGGGCGTGATTGCCTTCCTGCTGGTCGCCGGGGGCGCCTTCGCCTTCATCGGCTCGCTGGGCATGGCCCACCTGCGCGACTTCTACATGCGCCTGCATGGGCCCACCAAGGCCACTACCCTGGGGATCGGCTGCATGCTGGTCGCCTCGATGCTCTATTTCTGGGTGATCGACGGCAAGCCCGACATCCAGGAGATGCTGATCACGCTGTTCCTGTTCATCACCGCCCCGGTCAGCGCCCACCTGCTGGCCAAGACCGGCCTGCACCTTCAGCTGCGACACGAGGACAAGACCCGCGGCAACCCGCCCGAGCTGCGCCCCGAGGAGATCGGCGAGAAGCCGGTGCCCCACCCCGACCGCGGCCACGGCTGACGCGACTCGGGCCCGCCAGTGACGGGCCCGAGGCATGGTGGAAGGGGCGACGGCGACTACACCCAGCCACCCAGCTCGTTGTCGATGATCGAGAGCAGCGCGGCGATATGGTCGTCGCGCTCATTCAGGCAGGGAATGTAGGTAAAGGTCTCGCCACCGGCTTCGATGAAGGCGTCACGAATCTCCTCCTCGATCTCCTCGAGGGTCTCCACGCAGTCCGACGAGAAGGCCGGCGAGACCACCGCGATATGCTTCTTCCCCTGACGGGCCAGCTCGGCGACGTGCTCCACGGTCGCCGGCCCCACCCACTCCTCGGGACCGAACTTGGACTGGAAGGCGGTCTGGATGGCGTCCTCTGACCAGCCCAGCCGCTCGCGCAGCAGACGCGTGGTCTTCTGGCACTGGCAGTGGTAGGGATCACCCTCCAGCAGGTAGCGCTTGGGCACCCCATGGTAGGAGGCCACCAGCACCTCGGGGGGAGGATCGGCGGCCTCGTACGCCTCACGCACCGAACTCGCCAGGGCGTCCAGGTAGGCGGGATACTCGAAGTAGGCGGGCACGGTGCGAATCGCCGGCTGCCACTTGAGCGTCATCAGGGTGCGGAAGGCCTGGTCGTTGGCGGTGGCCGTGGTCGGCGAGGCGTACTGCGGATAGAGCGGGAAGAAGAGGATCCGCTCGCAGCCCGCGGCCTGCATGCGCTTCAGCACGCTGTCGGTGGAGGGATTTCCGTAGCGCATGCAGAAGTCCACCACCACGTCATCGCCGTACTGCGCGTGGAGCCCTGCCGCGACCTTGCGGGTCTGTTCCCGGGTGATGGTCAGCAGCGGGCTCTCGTCCTTCTCGGTGTTCCAGATGCCGCGATAGGCCTCACCTGACTTGAAGGGGCGACGCGAGAGGATGATCAGCTGCAGCAGCGGCTGCCACTTCCAGTCCGGGTAGTCGACCACCCGCTTGTCGGAGAGGAACTCGCTCAGGTAGCGGCGCATCGACCAGTAGTCGGTAGCATCCGGCGTACCCAGGTTGGCGAGCACCACGCCGACCTTCGGCCTGGCCACCGGCGGGTGGTCGGCCGGGGCATGGGCCAGCCGGCCGCTGCCCGGTGCATCCAGGTCGTGGGAGGCCTTGTCCGGATTCGGGGGGGTCATGCGGGTGCTCCTTGGGATCGATGAGACGGTGACAACTAGTCTATCAGCCCGCTCGCCCGGGGTGGGATGAAGTTGTACTATGAACAGGATTTGTACAGCTTGAGAGAAGGATCATGCCCCGACCGCTCGTGCTGCTGCTCGGCGACCAGCTGAGCCATGCCATGGCCAGCCTGCGCGACCTGCCGGACGACACGGTGATCGCGCTGTGCGAGGTGGCTGCCGAGGGCACCTATGTGCCCCACCATCCCCAGAAGATCGCCCTGATCCTCTCCGCCATGCGCCACTTCGCCGCCGAGCTTCGCGACAGAGGCCATCGCCTCCACTACAGCGCCCTGGACGACCCGGACAATGCCCAGACAATGGTCGGCGAGGCGGAGCGCCTGGCCGTCCTCTACGGCTGCGACGAGGTCCGCGTGGTGCGCCCCGGCGAGTGGCGGCTGTGGCAGGCGATGCGCGAGCGCGAGGACGCTGCCCTGCCCTGGCGCCTGATCGAAGATGACCGCTTCTTCACGACGCCGGAGGATTTCGCTGCCTGGGCCCGGAAGCGCAAGGCGCCGCGGATGGAGCACTTCTACCGGATGATGCGCCAGCGCACCGGCCTGCTGATGGAGGACGGCAAGCCGGCAGGCGGCCAATGGAACTTCGACCATGACAATCGCCAGCCGCTGCCCGCATCGCTGGAGGTTCCCGAGCCGCCGCGCCACCACCATGACGCCGTTACGGATGACGTGCTGGCGCTGGTGGCGGAGCATTTCCCCGAGCATTTCGGCAACCTGGAGAGCTTTCATTGGCCGGTCACCCGCCGCCAGGCCCTGGGTGACCTGCGCCATTTTCTCGAGCATCTGCTCCCCGACTTCGGCCGCTACCAGGACGCCATCCGCGACGCCGAGCCCTTTCTCTTCCATTCCCGGTTCTCCGCGGCCCTCAACCTGGGCCTGCTCTCGCCACGGGAGGTGTGCGAGGCAGTGGAACGGGAGTACCGCGAGGGACGCGCGCCGCTCAATTCCGTGGAGGGCTTCATCCGCCAGGTACTGGGCTGGCGGGAGTATGTGCGCGGCCTCTACTGGACGCGGATGCCCGACTACAAGCGTCGCAACGCCCTGGGGGCGAGCCGTGGCCTGCCGGCCGCCTTCTGGAGCGGCGACACCGACCTGCGCTGCCTTGCGCGCGCCATCGAGATGACCCGAGACCATGCCTATGCCCACCATATCCAGCGGCTGATGGTCACCGGCAACTTCGCGCTGCTCTGCGATGTGGCGCCCGAGGCGCTCTGCGACTGGTACCTGGCGGTCTACGCCGATGCCTGCGAATGGGTGGAGCTGCCCAACACCCTGGGGATGGTGCTGCATGCCGACGGGGGCCTGATGGGCTCCAAGCCCTACTGCGCCTCGGGGAAGTACATCGATCGCATGTCGGACCACTGCCGGCTCTGCCGCTATGATCCGAAGCGGGCCACGGGCCCGGACGCCTGCCCCTTCAACAGCCTCTACTGGGCCTTCCTGGAGCGCCATGCCGATACCCTGAGCGGCAACCCGCGCATGAAGCTGATCTACGGCAGTCTCCGGCGCATGAGCGATGACAAGCGCGCGGCCCTGCGCGAGCAGGCCGCGGCCTTCCTGGCACGGCTCGACAGCGTGCCCGCCTATTCACCCACCCATGGCCAGAGCTCTCATCGCACTCATCGGGCGGGCTACGAGACCCCACGGGAGACGACACCATGACACCACGCGAGACCCTCGAGGCCCGCGCCCCGGCGACCCTCTATCACGACGGTCACTGCCCGCTCTGCCAGCGCGAGGTGGCCTGGCTGGCGCGCCATCCGCACCGGGCGCGGGTCAGGCTGGTGGATATCCAGTCACCGGACTTCGACGCGGCGGCACTCGGCACCAGCCTCGAGGCGATGATGGGCCGACTGCACGTCCGCGACGCCGGCAACCGCTGGTACATCGGCATGGATGCCAGCCGGGCGCTCTACGCGGTGCTGGGCTACCGGCGGCTGGTATGGCTCAGCACCCTGCCGGGGCTGGCAGGGCTGATGGATGCGGGGTATGGGTGGTTCGCCCGCCGCCGGGTGCGCCTGGGGCGCTGGCTGCAGCAGCGACGGCAGGACAGGGACGAGGGATAGGGTCAGAAGACCAGCGGCATGCGCGAGGTCAGCGGGTCCTGGTAGTGGGCCTCGCGCCCGATCATCTCGTCGTGGGGCACCTGCTGGACCAGGTAGGCACGATGAATGCCGGCGCGCTTGAGCTCCAGGTAGACGTCATCCAGCGAGCGGAAGAGGATCGGCTTTGCGGCGCGGGTCAGCATGTGGCGCTGCCCCTCCACGTCCTCCAGCTCGACCTGGTAGAACCGGCTACCGGCATGGCCGATCACGCGGATCTCGAAGTTGTCGTGGCGAGCCACGAAGGCTTTCAGCTCCTGGAATTCCATGGGTCCTTCCTCCTGATGTCCGGGTCGATGATGTCGGGATACACGATCGGGCACAGCCTGACTGCACCCGATGACGGTATCGTGTCGTCGACATTACCTTGATGTGACCCTGACCGCTTCGTCAGGTTCCGGACCTACTGATATTCGGAAGGATCGATCGCCTTGCCCAGGGAGTTGCGGTCCACCCAGTTGCCGGCCTTGGTCTCCTTGTAGCGGAACACCACCCGATCACCGACCTGGACCGGCAGCTCGGCGTCCTCGGTCTGGTAGCTGTAAGCCTCGCCGTCCACCACCAGGTGGTAGCGGTAGAGGTCGGGCATGCCAAGCCACTCCTTGAAGGGGCCTTCACGCTCCATCGACTGGAGCTCGCCGCGCCCCTCGAGCTTGGGGGTGCGCCGGCGATTGCCGCGTCGGAATCCGCCTGCCATGCTGCCTCCTTCCTGTGTGATTCGAGGGCTCGGCATTATACGGGGCCGGTCGCGGGACTCAAGGGCGCCGTCACTCGCCAAAGGCCTCGCGGTAGCTGTCCGGGGCCAGGTCCTCGAAGCGGGTGTACTTGCCGATGAACGCCATGTGCACGGTGCCGATGGGGCCGTTACGCTGCTTGCCGATGATCACCTCGGCCAGCCCCTGGTTGTCGGGGTTATCCGGATTGTAGACCTCGTCACGATAGACGAAGCCGATGATGTCGGCATCCTGCTCGATGGCCCCGGACTCGCGCAGGTCCGACATCACCGGGCGCTTGTTGGGGCGCTGCTCCAGCGAGCGGTTGAGCTGGGAGAGCGCCACCACCGGGCAGCCGAACTCCTTGGCCAGCCCCTTGAGCGAGCGGGATATCTCGGAGATCTCGCCGGTGCGGTTCTCGGAGAAACCGGGAATCTGCATCAGCTGTAGGTAGTCGATCATGATCAGCGACAGGTTGCCGTGCTCGCGTACCACCCGGCGGATCCGCGAGCGCATCTCGTTGGGCGAGAGCGCGGCGGTGTCGTCGATGAACAGCTGCTTGTCCTTGAGCAGATTGACCGCCGAGGTCAGCCGCGGCCAGTCCTCGTCCTCCAGCTGGCCGGTTCGCACCCGGGTCTGGTCGATGCGCCCCAGCGAGGAGAGCATGCGCAGCATCAGCGAGTCCGCGGGCATCTCCATGGAGAAGACCATCACCGGCCTGTCGCTCGAGATCACCGCATGCTCGACCAGGTTCATGGCGAAGGTGGTCTTGCCCATCGAGGGCCGGCCGGCGATGATCACCAGGTCCGAGGGCTGCAGCCCCGAGGTCATCTCGTCCAGGTCGCGGAAGCCGGTGGAGAGTCCGGTCATCTCGCCCTGCATGTTGAACAGCTCGTCGATGCGATCCACCGCCTTGGTCAGCAGCTCGCTCATGCCGATCGGCCCCCCCGACTTGGGGCGCTCCTCGCTGATCTGGAACACCAGCCGCTCGGCCTCGTCGACCAGCTCGTCGGCGGGGCGCCCCTGGGGGCTGAAGGCGCCGTCGGCGATCTGGCTGGCCGCGCGGATCAGCTTGCGCAGGGTGGCGCGCTCGCGAACGATGTCGGCATAGGCACGGATATTGCTCGCCGAGGGCGTGTTCCTGGCAAGCTCCGCCAGGTAGGCCAGCCCCCCCACCGTATCGAGCTGATCGCGCCCCTCCAGCGCCTCGGAGAGGGTCACCACGTCCAGCGGGCGCCCCGCCTCGGCCAGGCCGGCCATGACGTTGAAGATCAGGCGGTGCTCGTAGCGATAGAAGTCATCCGCCACCAGGCGGTCTGCCACGTTGTCCCAGGCCTGGTTGTCGAGCATCAGGCCACCGAGCACGGACTGCTCGGCCTCCAGCGAATGCGGCGGCACCTTGAGGGCGGCGGTTTCCCGGTCGAGGGTGAGGGGTTCGTTCATGGTGCGCGGACCTTCAGGGGAAAGGGGCAGGCTCATTCTACGCGATGGCTCGCCCCGACCCCATGGCCGAGGCAGGACGAGGCCGCGAATTCATGGCACGACGCAGGACACGAAAAGGGGGCAAGGATTCACTCCTCGCCCCCTCCCTGTCGAGGCACGCCCGGCGGGCGTGCCGTCGCGCTGGCCTTACTCGGCCACGACCACCACACGCACGGTGGCATCGACTTCGGCATGCAGGTGCAGGTCGATGTCGTACTCGCCGGTCTGGCGGATCGGGCCCTGCGGCATGCGCACTTCGCTCTTGGCGACCTCGATCCCGGCGCTGGAGATGGCCTCGGCCAGGTCACGCGGACCGATCGAGCCGAACAGCTTGCCCTCGTCACCGGCCTTGGAGACCAGCGACAGTTCGATGTCGTTGAGCTGTTCGGCACGCGCCTCGGCCACGGCCTTGCGCTCGGCGGCCTGGGCCTCGAGCTCGGCACGCTGGGCCTGGAAGGCCTCGATGTTGTCCTTGGTGGCCGGCACGGCCAGGCCGTAGGGCACCAGGTAGTTGCGGCCGTAGCCGGGCTTGACGGTGACCTGGTCACCCAGACCGCCCAGCTTGCCAATCTTGTCGAGCAGAATGACGTCCATTCTCGTAAACCTCTTGTCAGTGGCTGCGGGCCAGTCGTCCGCGAAAGTCCGCGAACGTGTCGATGAAGGCCGCGAGCAGCACGATGAGAATCATGGGCCAGGTGGTGATCAGCAGCACATAGAAGGCGACCAGCCACAGCCCGTTCATTCCCTTCAATCCGATAAAACCATGCACCAGCGCGATGCCGGCCACCAGCAGCGGCACCCAGGCCAGCATGCCCAGGGCCGGGAGCGCCAGCACGGCCCCCAGCGCTCCGAGCACCACCAGCACGGCGAGCTCACGGGGCGCCAGGCGCAGGCCGTGGAACTCCTCGCGGAACCCGCCGGGGTTGTAGAGCCCGGCCTGCCAGCCGCGCGCCAGGGCCAGGCAGGCCACGGCGGCGAGCAGCACGATCAGCGCGGTCACGCCGCTGATCAACAGGCCGGCCAGCTGCTCGGTGTCCATGCCCTGGCGGGAGAGCTCGGCGAGCATCGCCGCGATGTCCGGCGAGCCCTGGCGCAGCTGCTCCAGCACCGGACCCGCGCCGCCCGGCGGCAGGAAGATGTCCAGCTGGATCATCGCTGCCCCGGCCAGGGTGCCGGCGAGGAGTGCCTCGCTCCAGCGCAGGCGGGCGCGCAGCACTACCGCCATCAGCACGACCAACAGGACACTGGCCAGCGGGATGACATCCCCCTGGGTCCACCACCAGCCGGCCGGCACGGCCGCGGCGATGATCACCGGCAGCGACGCGGCCAGGCCGTGTCGCAGGGTGACCAGGCCTGCCACGGCGGCCCCCAGCCAGAACAGCCAGGGAATCGCGGTGGCCACGGCCGCCCCGGCGGCGGCGTGGGGCGTGCCGCGCATCATCCAGCGGGCGACGGACAACATCACGCGCGGTGCTTTACTGGTGGCTGTCGGTGTAGGGCAGCAGCGCCAGGTAGCGTGCCCGCTTGATCGCGGTGGACAGCTGGCGCTGGTAACGGGCCTTGGTCCCGGTAATGCGGCTGGGAACGATCTTGCCGGTCTCGGTGACGTAGGCCTTGAGCGTGTCCAGATCCTTGTAGTCGATCTGCTTCACGCCTTCAGCGGTGAAACGGCAGAACTTGCGGCGACGGAAAAAGCGTGCCATGGGAAGACTCCTTCAGAGGTGCGAGGGGATGGCTCAGGCGGATTCGGTGCTGCGCGGCTTCTCGTCGCGACGCACACGCTTCTCTTCCACCGGCTTCATCATCGGTGAGGCCTCGGTGACGGCTTCCTTGGCACGAACCACCAGGCTGCGGATGATGGCGTCGTTGAAGCGGAAGATGTTCTCGATCTCATCGAGGGTCTCGCCGCTGCACTCGACGTTCATCAGCACGTAGTGAGCCTTGTGGATCTTGTTGATCGGGTAGGCCAGATGGCGACGGCCCCAATCCTCGAGGCGATGCACGGTGCCGCCGTTCTCGGTGACGAGGCCGGTATAGCGCTCGACCATGGCCGGGACCTGCTCGCTCTGGTCCGGGTGGACCATGAAGACGATCTCGTAGTGACGCATGGGATCTCCTTGCGGTTTGGCAGCTTCCACAATGGCGAACTCGTATCGCTCAGGGGAAGCAAGGAGTGATTGTCAAAAGACGGCTTGTCAGAAGACAGGAAGACCCGCTCGCAGGACGAGCGGGCGCAAGCATTCTAATGATCCAGGGCCCGACTGGCAAGGCGGGCGTATCTCAGACCCTCGCCTGGCGCTGGCGCACCGCCTCGAACAGGCCGATGCCGGTGGCCACCGAGACGTTGAGGCTGGAGACGCTGCCGGCCATGGGCAGCTTGACCAGGGTATCGCAGGCCTCGCGGGTGAGGCGCCGCATCCCCTTCCCCTCGGCCCCCATCACCAGCGCCGTGGGGCCGGTGAAGTCGGCCTCGAAGAGGCTCGCCTCGGCCTCGCCGGCGGTGCCGGTGATCCAGACGCCGAGTTCCTTGAGCCTGGCCATGGCGCGGGCCAGGTTGGTGACCTGGTAGACGGGCATGCTCTCGGCGGCCCCGCAGGCCACCTTGCGCACCATGGCATTGAGCGGCGCCGCCCTGTCCTTGGGCACGATCACCCCGTGCACCCCGGCGGCATCGGCGCTGCGCAGGCAGGCACCGAAGTTGTGCACGTCGGTGATGCCGTCGAGCACCAGCAGCAGCGGCGGCTCCTCGTGCGGCCAGCCCTCGAGCCTCAGCCACAGCGAGGTCTCGCCCTCGAAGGCGAGCGGCGTGGCGAAGGCGATGATGCCCTGGTGGGCGGCGCCCTGGGCGAGGCGGTCGAGCTCGTCCCGGGGGCGCGAGTGGAGACGTGCGCCTCCCAGGCGGGCCTGCTCGACCAGCTCGGCCAGGCGCGCACCCGCACTGCCCTCCTGGACCCAGACCTCGCGGGGCACCTCGCCGCGGTCGAGCAGCGCCCGCACCGCATGCACGCCGAACACCGCCTCGAGCCCCCCGGGCGGTGCCGGCGCGCGAGGCGCCTCCCTTCCCGAGTGTCGACGGGCCCTGCTCTCCTGTCCCGGCCCGCCGCCGTGTCGGGGCTTGCGACCTGCCGCCATCAGCCGCGGGCCCTCGAGCGCCGCGGGCCACGCCGGCGCCGCCCGCTCTTGCCCGACTTGTCACCGGGCTTGCCGCCACCCGACTCGGCCGGCTTGTCGCCCCCGCGGCGCTTGCGCGGCGTCCGCTTGGGGCGCGGCTTGTCGTCGGCCAGTTCGAAGTCGATCTTGCGCTCGTCGAGGTCGACGCGGGCCACCTGCACGGTGACGCCATCGCCCAGGCGATAGCTCATGCCGCTGCGCTCGCCCTTGAGGCGGTGCTTCTCGGGCTCGTAGTGGTAGTAGTCGGAGGGCAGCGAGGTGACGTGTACCAGCCCCTCCACGTACACCTCGTCGAGGCGCACGAAGATGCCGAACTGGGTCACCGAGGCGATGCTGCCGTCATAGACCTCGCCGAGCTTGTCGGACATGAACTCGCACTTGAGCCAGTCCTCCACGTCGCGGGTGGCGTCGTCGGCACGCCGCTCGGTCATCGAGCAGTGCTCGCCGAGCTCGAGCATCTGCTCGAAGGTGTAGGGCGCCCACTTGCTGGGCGGCTCCACGCCAGCCCCCTCGGCACGCAGCACCGTATTGGTCTGGCGCGGGCCACGGATCACCGAGCGGATGGCGCGGTGGACCAGCAGGTCCGGGTAGCGCCGGATCGGCGAGGTGAAGTGCGCATAGGCCGGATAGGCCAGGCCGAAGTGACCGTCGTTCTGCGGCGAGTAGACCGCCCGGCTCATGGAGCGCAGCATCACCGTCTGGATGACGTCGGCATCGTCACGCCCCTTGATCGCCTCGGCCAGGTCCCGGTAATCCTGGGGGCTGGGGTCATCGCCGCCGCCGAGCGACAGGCCCAGTTCGTTGAGGAACAGGCGCAGCTTGTCGAGGCGTTCCGGCGAGGGCTTCTCGTGGATGCGATAGAGGGCCGGCAGGTCGTGCTTGTCGAGGAAGCGCGCCGTGGCCACGTTGGCAGCCAGCATGCACTCCTCGATGATCTTGTGGGCATCGTTGCGCGAACGCGGCACGATCTTCTCGATCTTGCGCTCCTCGTTGAAGATGATGGCCGTCTCGGTGGTCTCGAAGTCGATGGCGCCCCGCTCCACCCTGGCCTCGCGCAGCAGCGTGTAAAGGGAGTGCAGGTTCTTCAGCGACGGCACCAGCTCGCGGTACTCCTCGCGCAGGGCGTCGCCCTCCTCCCCCTGGTCGTCGAGGATCGCCGCCACCTTGTTGTAGGTGAGGCGCGCATGGGACTGGAACACCGCCTCGTAGAAGCGGTAGCGGCTGATCGCCCCGCTCTGGGAGATGTTCATCTCGCAGACCAGCGCCAGGCGGTCGACGGCCGGGTTCAGCGAGCAGAGCCCGTTGGAGAGCAGCTCCGGCAACATCGGCACCACCTGGCCCGGGAAGTAGACCGAGTTGCCGCGGGTGATCGCCTCCTGGTCCAGGGCACTGCCGGGACGCACGTAGTGGGAGACGTCGGCGATGGCCACCAGCAGCTTCCAGCTGCCCGACTTGGTCTTCCAGGCACAGACGGCGTCGTCGAAGTCCTTGGCGCTCTCGTCGTCGATGGTCACCAGCGGCACGTCGCGCAGGTCGATGCGATGGTGCTTGTCCTGCTCGGCCACCTCGGCGGACATGCCGGCGATCTGGTCGTGGACATCCGGCGGGAACTCGGCTGGGATCTCGTAGCTGCGGATGGCGATGTCGATCTCCATCCCGGGATCCATGCGCTCGCCGAGCACCTCGGCCACCTCGCCCACCGGCTGCACCCGGGTCTCGGGCTGCTTGACGATATGCGCCGAGACCACCTGGCCATCCTGCGCCCCGCCGCAGGCGCTGTGGGGAATGATGATCTCCTGGGTAATGCGGGCGTTCTCGGGGATCAGCACGCCGAACTCGGGGGTGTTCTGGCGATAGACGCCGACGATGGTCTGGGTGTTGCGTGCCAGCACCTCGACGATGGTGGCCTCGTCGCGACCCCGGCGGTCGCGCCCGCTGACCCGCACCAGCACATGGTCGCCGTGGAAGACCCGGCGCATCTGCCTCGGCGGCAGCACCAGGTCGGGCTTCTTGCCGTCGTCGCGGAGCAGGAAGCCGAAGCCGTCACGGTGTCCCAGCACCTTGCCCTTGATCAGGTCGAGCTTGTCGATCAGCGCATAGGCCCCGCGGCGGTTGCGCAGCACCTGGCCATCGCGCTCCATCGCCGCCAGGCGCCGGCGCACCGCCTCCTGGAGCTCCTCGTCGTCGAGGCCCAGCTGCTGGCTCATCGCCTCGTGGGTGAGCGGCTTGCCGGCCTCCTCCAGGCGGGCGAGCAGGTATTCGCGACTGGGAGCGGGCTTGTCGTACTTGTGGGCTTCGCGCTTGGCGTGCGGATCGTCGCTGAGCGTCCAGTGGGTCATGCGGTGGGCATCCTTGGCGGCATCGGGAGCAGCGTGATCGAAAGGGCGCAGGGACGACGTCCGGCGCGTGGCATCTGGCATTTCGGGTCGATTGTCATGGGCGCAGTATAGCGCCGGTGCCCCCATCACCCAACCATGGCCGCGCCAGCGAGGCGTGACCGGCGACAAAAAATCCTGCACGACGGGACCCGTGACCCTTGCATCGCCGAAGGAATCCGGTACCATACGCCTCGCCTGCCCAGATGGCGGAATTGGTAGACGCGCTAGCTTCAGGTGCTAGTGTCCTTACGGACGTGGAGGTTCAAGTCCTCTTCTGGGCACCATCGATATCCGTCAGGCGGGATATCAGGGAGTCCGCTCCCACGCTCTTTGTCAGCTCGGATCGCTCGTGTTCGCCCAGGTGGCGGAATTGGTAGACGCGCTAGCTTCAGGTGCTAGTGTCCTTACGGACGTGGAGGTTCAAGTCCTCTCCTGGGCACCATCGCAGCAGCGATGGCCGCGAACACGACGACAGCATGATGCGCCCAGGTGGCGGAATTGGTAGACGCGCTAGCTTCAGGTGCTAGTATCCTTACGGATGTGGAGGTTCAAGTCCTCTCCTGGGCACCACTACTTCTCGCGTCATGCAGACGAGTCCACATTGCAGCCCCACAGGAAACCGCGACGCCAAGTTCGCGGTTTTTTTGTGCCCGCCGTTCAGAAGCGGCCGGGCAGCCTGGCCACGGCCTCGAGCCCCCAGCCCGCGGTCTCTACCTCGGCCTCGAGTGCCGCGGCGGCCGCCTCGGGCAGCTGCGGGAAGAAGTCCAGGCCGGTGCGCGCCTCCAGCTGATCGATGCTGACCAGGAAGTCGTCCAGCGGCTCGTCGCCCGCCACCCCCTGCGGCATGAGGAAGGCCAGGGCACGCGGCTCCTCGCCCGGCACCACCAGGATCTTGTAGAAGGCCTCGGGCACCTCCACCAGGCCGACCCGATTGAGCACGTTGTCCCGGAACGACGCCGGGAAGACCGGCCCGGTGATCACCTGGAGGGTACCGAAGCGTGGCACGAAGCGATCCATCACCACCTCTTCCAGGCGCTGCCAGAGGCGCCGGTTGAGCTCGGGCCGCTGGGGCGACATGTTGCTCATCAGGAAGGTATCGCGCTGCGCCGCCCTGCCATGGACCGAGGCGATGGCGTAGTTGGGGGCGAGATGCCCCCGGTCATAGCCGCTGCCGAAGTAGCTGTCCGGGGCGATCGGCCACAGGGCACGCCAGTCGCGCTGGAAGCCGGGGCGCGGCCCGGCGCCGGGGTCCTCGACCTGGTGCAGCACATAGCTGACCCACAGCGGATTGACCCTCACGTCGGACCACCCCACCAGGAAGCCGTCGTTGCGCAGCACGCGATGGAAGCTCAGCGGCGTGAGGTCCTGCCAGGTGGTGACGCCCTGCCAGCTGAGCCCGTCACGCAGCTCGCGCTCCTGGAAGTGCCAGAGCCCGGTGGCCACGGCCACGAACAGCGCCGTGATAGCGAAGCGTCGCACCTGGCGGCGCCAGCGGTTGGCGACGCGCCTTCGTCTTGCTGCCATGCCTGGCCCTTCCCTGTCCGATCATGCGGCGGGCACGCGGCCCGCGCCTTCCCTCACCAGCCCAGCGAGAACATGGTCTCCAGGTCGTGACGGGAGTGGACCTGCATGGCATTGAGCGTCTCGGTGTCGCGAATGCCCTCGACGGCATTGAGGCGACCGGTCACCAGCTCGGCCAGGCTCTCGAAGTCACGGGTGCGCGCGATGGCCACCAGGTCATAGCGGCCACAGGTGGAATAGACTTCGCTGATGCCCTCGACATCGGCCAGCCGCTCGGCCACGGCCTTCACCTGGCCCTTCTCGGCATTGATCAGAATCACCGCGTTCTGCATCGGACTTCTCCCTGCTCTTGGCGCTTGCGCGCACGTCTCGTTCTGCACCCGACCGGGCGGCCGCCGCAGCTGGCGCGAGTATAGCAGCGCCATCGAGGTCGCTGAACCGAGGGGCCGCCCGCGAATCCCGGGGCTCGCCTCAATGGCCGGGGCCTGTGCGGCGGATTGCCGCACAGGCCCCGGCCGGTTCGCGATCCCCCCACCAGTTTACTACCATTGTTTGGACGAACTCCGCAGGGACGCGCCTGTCGGATCAAGAGGTGGCGCGACCACCCGCCAAGAAGAAACGGGCACCCGCATGCCCACCGTGACCCCCAGACCCACCGTGATGACAAGGAGAGACCATGGCCGACCATAGCCGTCGTGACTTCATGCGCAACAGCCTGCTGGGCCTTGCCGCCCTGCCCCTCGGCGCCGGCATCCTGTCGAAGAGCGCCTTCGCCCAGGACCTGCCGCGTCTCGACCCGAGCGCCGAACAGGCCCAGGCCCTGAACTACGTCGAGAACGCCAGCGACGCCAGCGACCACCCGGCCTACGAGGAAGGCGAGCAGTGCGACAACTGCATGTTCTATCAGGCCGACAGCCAAGGCTGCCAGCTGTTCCCGCAGAACAGCGTCGAGCCGGGCGGCTGGTGCCAGTCCTGGACAGCCCAGGCCTGACCCGCCCTCACAGGAAGCAAGAGGGAATCCGAGACCCGCGCCATGGCGCGGGTCTCGTCGTTAGAACGCCTTAGTCACGGCGCTCCTCCTCGGGCAGCGGCCAGTGGTAGCGGCGCACCACCTCCTCGTCCTGCACCGACTCCAGCCGAACCGGGAAGCCCCACAGCTGGTGGAGGTGGCGGATGACCGGGTAGACGCTGCGCGCCAGCGGACGCCGACTGTCCTGGACGTGGCGCAGGGTCAGTGAACGGTCACCGCGGATGTCCGCCGAGTAGACCTGGATATTGGGTTCACGCACGGCCAGGGCGTACTGGGTGGCGAGGGACTCGCGGATGCGCCGATAGCCGCGCTCATCGTGGATCGCCGCCACCTCCAGCATCTCCTCCTGGTCGTCGTCGACCACCATGAACAGCTTGAGGTCGCGGATCACCTTGGGCGACAGGAACTGCTGGATGAAGGATTCGTCCTTGAAGTTCTTCATGGCGAACTCCAGGGTCTCCCGCCAGTCGCCGCCGGCGGTGTCGGGAAACCACTGCCGGTCCTCCTCCGTCGGCGCCTCGCAGATGCGCCGCAGGTCGGTGAAGATGGCGAAGCCCAGCGCGTAGGGGTTGATGCCGCTGAAGTAGGGGCTGTCGAAGGCCGGCTGGTTGACCACCGCGGTATGCGACTGCAGGAACTCCAGCATCAGCCCTTCATCCACCAGGCCCTCCTCATAGAGCCGGTTCATCAGGGTGTAGTGCCAGAAGGTCGCCCAGCCCTCGTTCATCACCTGGGTCTGGCGCTGGGGGTAGAAGTACTGGGCCAGCTTGCGCACGATGCGCACCACCTCGCGCTGCCAGGGGGCCAGCAGCGGGGCGTTCTTCTCGATGAAGTAGAGCAGGTTCTCCTGGGGCTCCGGGGGATAGCGGCCGCCCTCGTGAAGGCCCAGCGGGTCCTCCTCGTCGGCCATGCCGGGCAGGGCATCCCCGCGCGGGCGCCCCGGGATGGTGCGCCACAGGGTGTTGACCTGGGCCTGGAGGTGCGCCTCGCGCTCCTTCTGGCGCCGCGCCTCCTCGGCGGCGGAGACCGGCGAGGGGCGCTTGTAGCGATCGACGCCGTAGTTCTGCAGGGCGTGGCAGGCATCCAGCAGCTGCTCCACCGCGGCCACGCCGTGGCGTTCCTCGCACTCGCTGATGTACTTCCGGGCGAACACCAGGTAGTCGACGATGGAGGAGGCATCCGTCCAGGTACGGAACAGGTAGTTGCCCTTGAAGAAGGAGTTGTGGCCATAGCAGGCGTGGGCCATGACCAGCACCTGCATCATCAGGGTGTTCTCCTCCATCAGGTAGGCGATACAGGGGTCGGAGTTGATCACGAGCTCATAGGCGAGCCCCATCTGGCCGCGTCGATAGGCCTGCTCGACGGCCAGGAACTGCTTGCCGAAGGACCAGTGGTGATAGCCCACCGGCATGCCCACGCTGGCATAGGCATCCATCATCTGCTCGGTGGTGATGACCTCGATCTGATTGGGATAGGTATCCAGGCGATACTCGTCCGCCAGGCGTGCGATCTCCTCCTCGAAGGCGTCGAGGATCTCGAAGTTCCAGTCGGAACCGGTGGCGATGGGCTTGCGTCGGGTCATGCTGCCTCCTCGGGCCGCCTGCTCTGGTCGTCAAGTGCCGGCAATGCGGCGCTTGAACAGCTCGCGGAAGACCGGATAGATGTCCCCGGCCTCGACGATCTGGCGCATGGCGAAGCGCTCGGCATACTCGGCCTCCACCCGCTCGTACTCCTCCCACAGCGCCTGGTGGGCATGGGGAGTGATCTCCACGTAGGTGAAGTATTGCAGCCGCGGCATCAGGCGCTCGACGAGCAGGTCGCGACAGGTGATGGAGTCGTCGTCCCAGTTGTCGCCGTCCGAGGCCTGCGCCACGTAGAGGTTCCACTGCCCGGGCGGGTAGCGGGCCTCGATGATCTCGTCGACCAGCGTCAGGGCGCTGGAGACGATGGTGCCGCCGGTCTCCCGGGAGTAGAAGAACTCCTCCTCGTCGACCTCCTTGGCCGCGGTATGGTGGCGCACGAAGACCAGCTCGACCTTCTCGTAGTTGCGCTCGAGGAAGAGGTAGAGGAGCAGGAAGAAGCGCTTGGCGATGTCCTTGTGGGCCTGGGTCATGGAGCCCGAGACATCCATCACGCAGAACATCACCGCCTTGCTCGAGGGCTGCGGCTGGTCGACCAGGTTGTTGTAGCGCAGGTCGTAGGTGTCGATGAAGGGCACCGCCTCCAGACGCTTCTCCAGACGCTCGATCTCCTCCTTGAGCTCGGTGATGCGCGCCGGGTTACGCAGCACCGGGTCCTTGCGCTCCTCCTCGGCCAGCGCCTCCATGGCCTCGCGCAGGGCCCGACGGATCGGCGCCCGCATGGCGATCCGCCGGGCCTGGGCCTCGCGCATGGAGCGCACGATGTTGATGCGTGCCGGCACCCCCTCCTTCGACACCCCGGCACGCACCGGGCGCACCTCGTCGAGGTCCACCAGGTTCTTGCGCTCCAGGTGGGGCAGTTCCAGGCCGTCGAAGACGAAGTCGAGGAACTCCTCGCGACTCAGGGTGAAGGCGAACTCGTCCATGCCCTCGCCCTGGTTGGAGGCGCCCCCCTCCCCGGCACCATCACCCCCGCCCCCGCCGCCGGGGCGGCGCAGCCGGTCCCCCTCGACGAACTCCTTGTTGCCCGGCGCGATGATGGCGCGCTTGCCCCCCGGGCCGTGCTGGAAGACCGGCTCGGAGATGTCCCGGGAGGGAATCGAGACCTTCTCGCCGCGCTCCATGTCGGTGATCGAGCGCCGGTTCACCGCCTCCTCGACCGACCGCTTGATATGGGTGCGGTAGCGGTCGAGGAAGCGCTGGCGGTTGACCGCGCTCTTGTGCTTGGCATTGGCTCGACGATCGATGAAATAGGTCATGACGACCTCCTCGGCCTACTGCGACTTGCGGACCCGCAGGTACCACTCGGAGAGCAGGCGCACCTGCTTCTCGGTGTAGCCGCGGTCGACCATGCGTGCCACGAAGTCCTCGTGCTTCTTCTGGTCTGCCGTCGAGGCCTTGGCGTTGAAGGAGATCACCGGCAGCAGCTCCTCGGTGTTGGCGAACATCTTGTGCTCGATCACCCCCCGCAGCTTCTCGTAGGACTGCCAGCTGGGGTTCATGCCGTTGTTCTGGGCACGCGCCCGCAGCACGAAGTTGACCACCTCGTGGCGGAAGTCCTTGGGGTTGGAGATGCCGGCCGGCTTCTCGATCTTCTCCAGCTCCTCGTTGAGGGCCTGGCGGTCGAGGAACTCGCCGGTCTCGGGGTCGCGATACTCCTGGTCCTGGATCCAGAAGTCGGCGTAGGTGACGTAGCGGTCGAAGATGTTCTGGCCGTACTCGGAATAGGACTCGAGATAGGCCGTCTGGATCTCCTTGCCGATGAAGTCGACGTAGCGCGGGGCCAGGAACTCCTTGATGAAGCGCAGGTAGCGCTCGAAGGTCTCCCGCGGGAGCTGTTCCTGCTCCAGGCGCTGCTCGAGCACGTAGAGCAGGTGGACCGGGTTGGCCGCCACCTCGTGGTTATCGAAGTTGAACACTTTGGAGAGGATCTTGAAGGCGAAGCGCGTCGACAGCCCCTCCATCCCCTCGTCGACCCCGGCCGCATCGCGGTACTCCTGGATCGACTTGGCCTTGGGGTCGGTATCCTTGAGGTTCTCGCCATCATAGACCCGCATCTTGGAGTAGATGCTCGAGTTCTCCGGCTCCTTGAGCCGCGAGAGCACCGAGAACTGGGCGAGCATGCGCAGGGTATCCGGCGCGCAGGGCGCCTCGGCCAGCGAGGAGTGCTCGAGCAGCTTCCTGTAGATGTTGATCTCCTCGGTGACCCGCAGGCAGTAGGGCACCTTGACGATGTAGACCCGGTCGAGGAAGGCCTCGTTGTTGCGGTTGTTGCGGAAGGTCTGCCACTCGCTCTCGTTGGAGTGGGCCAGCACCACGCCGTCGAAGGGGATCGCGCCCATGCCCTCGGTGGGGTTGTAGTTGCCCTCCTGGGTCGCCGTCAGCAACGGATGCAGCACCTTGATCGGCGCCTTGAACATCTCGACGAACTCCATCAGCCCTTGGTTGGCCCGGCACAGCCCGCCGGAGAAGCTGTAGGCGTCCGGGTCGTCCTGGGAGTAGAGCTCGAGCTGGCGAATATCCACCTTGCCCACCAGCGAGGAGATGTCCTGGTTGTTCTCGTCGCCGGGCTCGGTCTTGGAGATGGCGACCTGGTTGAGCCGCGAGGGGTAGAGGCGCACCACCCGGAACTGGGAGATATCACCACCATACTCCTTGAGGCGCTTGGCGGCCCAGGGCGACATCACGCTCTTGAGGTAGCGCTGGGGGATGCCGTACTCCTTCTCCAGCAGTTCACCATCCTCCTCCGGGGAGAACAGGCCCAGCGGCGACTCGTAGACGGGCGAGTCCTTGATGGCATAGAAGGGGACCTTCTCCATCAGCAGCTTGAGCCGCTCGGCCAGGGATGACTTGCCGCCACCCACCGGGCCGAGCAGGTAGAGGATCTGCTTGCGCTCCTCGAGGCCCTGGGCGGCATGACGGAAGTAGGCGACGATCTGCTCGATGGCCTCTTCCATGCCGTAGAACTCGGCAAAGGCCGGATAGCGGCGGATCACCTTGTTGGAGAAGATGCGGGACAGCCGCGGATCCTTCGCGGTATCGATCACCTCTGGCTCGCCGATGGCCTCCAGCATCCGCTCGGCCGCCGTGGCATAGGCCACGGGCTCCCGGCGGCAGAGTTCCAGGTACTCCTGCAGGGTCATCTCTTCCTGCTGGACGCGAGCGAAGCGGTTCTGCACATGATCGAAGATGCTCATCGATGCCTCCTGTATGCCCGGTTCCCCGGCCACTCAGACAGGGTGGCGACAGGCCGGGGGGTGGGTCTCATCAGCGTAGACAGCATCAGCGGATAACGGTTTGCCTCACCAATCAACGCAGCCGAGCCCTCACCACTGAGAGCCCGGCGAGCACCACTGGGTTCATGAGGGATCGCGAAAGATTAAACGCTGAAACGACGCTGCCCGCCAGCGGGGGCCGACGGACAGCGGGCGGGAGCAGGCGGCCGACAACGTGGCCGCGACGGGGTCAGAGCCGAGCGGCCAGCCGGGTTCCCTGCTCGATGGCCCGGCGGGCATCGAGCTCCGCCGCCTCATCGGCACCACCGATGACATGCACGGCCATGCCGGCCGCCTGGAGCGGCGCAAGCAGCTCACGCACCGGCTCCTGGCCGGCGCAGACCACCACGGTATCGACCTCGAGACAGCGCGGCTCGCCATCGAGGCGGAGATGCAGCCCCTCGTCGTCGATGCCGAGATACTCGCAGCCGACCAGCGTCTCGACCCCGCGATGCCGGAGCGAGGCCCGGTGCACCCAGCCGGTGGTCTTGCCGAGCCCCTTGCCCGGCCTGCTGGTCTTGCGCTGCAGCAGGACGACCTGGCGAGGCGTCGCGGGACGCTCGGCCGGCTTGAGGCCACCGCGCCCCGCCACCCCCAGGTCCACCCCCCACTCGTCGCACCAGGCCGCGACAGATGGCGAGGTGTCGCCGGCGTGGGTCAACAGTTCCGCCACGTCGAAGCCGATGCCACCGGCGCCGATGACCGCCACGCGCCGGCCGACCCGTTCGGGATGGGTGATCGCCGTCGGGTAGCCGATGACCTTCGGGTGGTCGATGCCCGGCAGCGCGAGCCGGCGCGGCCGCACGCCGGTGGCCAGCACCACCGCATCGAACTCGCGCAGCGTCTGGACATCCGCCTCGGTTCCCAGGCGCACCGTGACGCCCAGCCTGTCGAGCCTCACCCGGTAATAGCGCAGCGTCTCGTCGAACTCCTCCTTGCCGGGAATCCGCCGCGCATGGTTGAACTGGCCACCCAGCTCCGTTGCTCGCTCGAACAGGGTCACGGCATGGCCGCGCTCGGCGGCGGTGACCGCGGTGGCAAGCCCGGCGGGGCCGCCGCCCACCACGGCGATCGCCTGCGGCGCAGTGGCCGGGGCGACCACCAGCTCCGTCTCGTGGCAGGCACGCGGATTGACCAGGCAGGAGGTCACCTTCCCCAGGAAGACCTGGTCCAGGCAGGCCTGGTTGCAGGCGATGCAGGTATTGATCTCCTCGCTGCGCCCCGCGGCGGCCTTGCTCACCCAGGCCGGGTCGGCCAGGAAGGGGCGCGCCATGGAGACCATGTCGGCGTGCCCCTCGGCGAGCACCCGCTCCGCGACCTCCGGCATGTTGATGCGGTTGGTGGTGATCAGCGGCACCCTGAGCTCGGCCTTCATGCGCCGCGTCACCTCGGTGAAGGCGGCCCGAGGCACGCTGGTGACGATGGTCGGGACGCGCGCCTCGTGCCAGCCGATACCGGTGTTGATCATGTCGGCCCCGGCGGCCTCGAGGGCGCGTCCCAGGGCGACGACCTCCTCGAAGGTGCTGCCCTCCTCCACCAGGTCGATCATCGACAGCCGGAAGATCAGCAGGAAGTCGCTCCCCACCGCCTCACGGATGCGCTTCACGACCTCCACCGGGAAGCGGAGGCGGTTCTCGAGGCTGCCTCCCCAGGCATCGTCGCGATGGTTGGTGCGCGGACAGATGAACTGGTTGATCAGGTAGCCCTCCGACCCCATCACCTCGACCCCGTCATAGCCGGCTTCCCGGGCCAGGGTCGCGCAGCGCACGTAGGCCTCGATGCGCGCCTCGACCTCGTCGCCGGAGAGCTCCCGGGGCAGGAAGGGATTGATGGGGGCCTGGAGTGCCGAGGGCGCCACCAGCTCCGGCGTGTAGGCATAGCGCCCGGCGTGCAGGATCTGCAGGCAGATGCGTCCACCGGCCTCGTGCACGGCCTCGACCACCCCACGGTGGTCCGCCACCTGCTCGGCGCGCTCGAGGGTCGCTGCCCCCTCGAAGACGGCGCCCTCCGGAAGGGGGGCGATGCCGCCGGTGACAATCAGCCCTACCCCCTCCCGGGCCCGCTCGGCATAGAAGGCCGCCAGCCGCGTGAAGCCGCCTGGCGCCTCCTCGAGGTTGGTGTGCATGGAGCCCATCAGCACCCGGTTGGGCAGCGTCAGGTGGCCGACCCTCAGGGGGCGGAACAGCTGGGGATAAGCACTCACGGCAGGGTCCTCACGTTCGGAACGGCGATCGAATTCAAACAACTGTATGATAATCGAACCGGATGACGCAAAGGATCATCGCCCCATGATAGCGGGGAGCGGGAGGGATAGCCTGGCACCAACGAGACAGCCCCGAGG
Organism: Halomonas sp. CKK8; assembly: GCF_029625235.1. Taxonomy (NCBI): domain Bacteria; kingdom Pseudomonadati; phylum Pseudomonadota; class Gammaproteobacteria; order Oceanospirillales; family Halomonadaceae; genus Halomonas; species Halomonas sp. CKK8. Next base: position 3,087,249 of record NZ_CP121193.1, read on the forward strand.
CCTGGAAGGCCTCGGGGCTGAAGAATTCGACTGCAGATGGCGGACCGGACGGGACTCGAACCCGCGACCTCCGGCGTGACAGGCCGGCATTCTAACCAACTGAACTACCGGTCCGCGTGGTGGGTGATACCGGACTCGAACCAGTGACCCCCAGCATGTGAGGCTGGTGCTCTAACCAACTGAGCTAATCACCCACGCGTTACTGCAAGCTTGCTGCTGTCGTCATGCCATCGTGGCGGACCGGACGGGACTCGAACCCGCGACCTCCGGCGTGACAGGCCGGCATTCTAACCAACTGAACTACCGGTCCGCAAGATGACCTGCGACGGGGAAGACGATGGCGGACCGGACGGGACTCGAACCCGCGACCTCCGGCGTGACAGGCCGGCATTCTAACCAACTGAACTACCGGTCCGCTGCAATCTTCCTGCGACATGATCGGGCATCGCCGAGGCGATGGTGGGTGGTACAGGGTTCGAACCTGTGACCCCCAGCTTGTAAGGCTGGTGCTCTCCCAGCTGAGCTAACCACCCCCGGTCACGTGGCGCTGCATTCTACAGGGGCCCCGACCAATGTCAACGCTTTTCGCATCGCCCCGAGGCGCGCCTCATGAACGAAGAACCACCGCCCTTTCATCGACTTGCCCGCATCGCCCGCAATGCGGGAGTTTCAGGCGTGGGCGATCATGAAGGCGGCGATCGCCGCCGCCCCCTCGTCGATCAGTTGCGCCTGGGTCCTGCCCGAGGCGCGCCGCGGCTTCCAGTCATGGTCGCCATCCTCGAGCCAGTGAAGCCGCACCGCGTCGGGGAGCGCATAGCCCGCCACCTCGTCACGCGTCCCGAAGGGGTCGCGACTGCCCTGCACCACCAGGGTCGGACAGCCCAGCAGCGGCCAGTGGGAGAGCCGCAGGCGCTCGGGCTTGCCGGGCGGATGGAAGGGGTAGCCGCACAGCACCAGCCCGGGGGCACCGTCGCGGGCCGCGAGCAGGCTGGCGACACGCCCGCCCATCGACTTGCCGCCCAGCCAGGGTAGCGGAAGGTCGTGGTGCGACACGCTGTCGCACCAGCGGGCCAGTTCATCGACCAGTCGGTCGACCCTGGGTGGCGGCCGACGCCGGCCTTCGCGGCGCATCTGCTGCAGGTAGGCGAACTCGAAAGCCAGTGTCTGCACCCCCACTCCGGCCAGCGCCTCGCGCAACCGTTGCAGAAAGGTTGAATCCTGCCCCGCACCGGCGCCGTGAGCCATCATCAGCCGGCCCACCCGACACTCTCCACGCACTTCCAGGGGGCCGAGGCCCTCGATGTTCCCGCCACCGGGCTCGCCATCCCGCATCAACCGGTGCAGGGACTGGCGATCGATCGGCGGCAAATCCCGACAAAAATGGTCTGACAATTTCAGCCCCTTCGCGTTCATGAATCAACACATTGGCGTGTTCAGCTTGTCGCACGCCTGCGCTAGAATCGGCGGTGGTTATAGACCTGCATCATCCTGCGGAGGTCGCCCCGAGGCAGAATGCCGCGGGACACCCCCAAACCGCGTTCGATGGGATCCTGACATGAGCACAGCATTTGAACACCCGACCTACAACTACAAGGTAGTTCGGCAGTTCGCGATCATGACGGTGGTGTGGGGCATCGTGGGCATGACCCTCGGTGTCATCCTTGCCGCACAGCTGGTATGGCCGGAACTGAACCTGGGACTGCCGTGGACGAGCTTCGGCCGCCTGCGCCCCCTTCACACCAACGCCGTGATCTTCGCCTTCGGCGGCTCGGCACTGTTCGCCACCTCCTACTACGTGGTGCAGCGGACCTGCCAGACGCGGCTGTTCGGCGACAAGCTGGCGGCCTTCACCTTCTGGGGCTGGCAGGCGGTGATCGTCTCCGCGGTGGTCTCGCTGCCGCTGGGCTACACCACCACCAAGGAGTATGCCGAGCTGGAGTGGCCGATCAACATCCTGATCGCCGTGGTCTGGATCAGCTATGCCATCGTCTTCCTGGGCACCATCAAGCTGCGCAAGACCTCCCACATCTACGTGGCCAACTGGTTCTTCGCCGCCTTCATCCTGACCGTGGCGGTGCTGCACATCGTCAACAACGCCGCCATCCCGGTCACCCCCATGTACTCGACCTCCATCTACGCCGGCGCCATCGACGCCATGGTGCAGTGGTGGTACGGCCACAACGCGGTGGGCTTCTTCCTGACCGCCGGCTTCCTGGGGATGATGTACTACTTCGTGCCCAAGCAGGCCGAGCGTCCGGTTTACTCCTACCGGCTGTCCATCGTCCACTTCTGGGCGCTGATCATGGTCTACATGTGGGCCGGCCCGCACCACCTGCACTACACCGCCCTGCCCAACTGGGCCCAGTCGCTGGGCATGATCATGTCGATCATCCTGCTGGCCCCCTCCTGGGGCGGCATGATCAACGGCATGATGACCCTCTCCGGCGCCTGGCATAAGCTGCGCACCGACCCGACCCTGCGCTTCCTGGTGGTGGCCCTCTCCTTCTACGGCATGTCCACCTTCGAGGGGCCGATGATGGCGGTGAAGACCGTCAACGCCCTCTCCCACTACACCGACTGGACCATCGGTCACGTGCATGCCGGCGCCCTGGGCTGGGTGGCGATGATCACCATCGGCTCCATGTACCACCTGATCCCGCGCCTGTTCGGCCGCACCGAGATGCACTCGGTCAACCTGATCGCCGTGCACTTCTGGCTGGCGACCATTGGCACCGTGCTCTACATCGCCGCCATGTGGGTCAACGGCATCCTGCAGGGCCTGATGTGGCGCGCCATCAACCCCGACGGCACCCTGATGTACACCTTCGTCGAATCCGTGGAGGCCAGCGGCCCGGGCTACATCGTGCGCCTGATCGGCGGCCTGTGCTGGGTCACCGGCATGCTGATCATGGCTTTCAACGTCTTCATGACTGTCCGGCGCGGTGAAGGCGCCCGTCAGCCGATTCCGCAGACTGCCTGAGCCAACGGGGAAACCGACACCAATGAGACACGAGATCGTCGAAAAGAACGTCGGCCTGCTTGCCGTACTGATCCTGGTGGTGATCAGTTTCGGCGGCCTGGCCGAGGTCGTACCGCTGTTCTTCCAGAAGCAGACGACCGAACCTGTCGAGGGGCTCGAGCCGCTCTCCGCACTGGAGCTGGAGGGCCGCGACATCTACCGCCGGGAGGGCTGCGTCGGCTGCCACTCGCAGATGGTCCGCCCCTTCCGCGCCGAGACCGAGCGCTATGGCCACTACAGCGTGGCCGGCGAGTCGGTCTACGACCACAACTTCCTGTGGGGCTCCAAGCGCACCGGGCCGGACCTGGCCCGCGTCGGCGGCCGCTACAGCGACGACTGGCATCGCGCCCACCTCTACAACCCGCGTGACGTGGTGCCGGAGTCGGTCATGCCCGCCTACCCGTGGCTGTTCGAGAACACCCTGGATGGCGAGGACACGCCGAAGAAGATGCGCGCCCTGCGGGCCCTCGGCGTGCCCTATACCGACGAGCAGATCGAGAACGCCACCCGCGAGGTGCGCGGCGAGCAGGAGATCACCGCGCTGGTCGCCTATCTGCAACAGCTTGGCACCGTGCTCGAGGGCACACGCTGACTATGGATACCGGGACCTTTCGCGGCATCATCACGGGCATCCTGATCATCGCCTTCATCGGGCTCACCCTGTGGGCCTACTCGAAGCGACGCAAGAAGGACTTCGACGAGGCAAAGAACCTGCCCTTCGCCGACGAGGATGATGCACCAGCGAACCGTGACACGAGCGCCTCGCGCGAGACCGATTCCCGCCATGACAGGGGAGACAGGAACACATGAATAATCTTTGGGGTGACTCCCTTTCCGGCTTCTGGAGCGCCTGGATCATCGTCATCACGCTGGGCTCCATCGGGATTGCCTTCTGGCTGCTCTACGCCAACCGCAAGACCGACAAGACCCCCGATGCCGAGGGCAACGTGGATACCACCGGCCATGCCGCCGATGGCATCGAGGAGTACGACAATCCTCTGCCCCGCTGGTGGTTCCAGCTCTATGTGGGCACGGTGATCTTCGCCCTGGGCTACCTGGTGCTCTACCCGGGCCTGGGCAACTTCGCCGGCCTGCTGGGCTGGAGCCAGGAGAGCCAGTGGGAGGAGGAGGTGGCCCGTGCCGAGGAGCGCTTCGCCCCGATCTTCGCCCAGTACCAGGAGGTCCCGATCCCGGAACTGGCCAAGGACGGCGAGGCCATGCAGGTCGCCGAGCGCATCTACCTCAACAACTGCGCGGTCTGCCACGGCTCAGGGGCCCAGGGGGGCTATGGCTTCCCCAACCTGACCGATGACGCCTGGCTCTATGGTGGCGAGCCGGAGAACATCGTCCATACCATCGCCAACGGCCGCAACGGCCTGATGCCCTCCTGGCAGCAGCTGGGCAGCGAGAACATCGAGAACGTCACCCAGCACGTGCTGTCGCTCTCCGGCAACGCCGAGGACGAACAGCGCGCCGAGCAGGGTGCCGCGGTGTTCGCCTCGGTGTGCGCCGCCTGCCACATGCCCGACGGCACCGGCAACCAGGCGCTGGGCGCCCCCAACCTGACCGACGATGCCTGGCTCTACCAGGCACCCGGCCAGTCGCTGGGCGACTCGGTGCGCCAGACCCTGCGCAACGGCCGCAATGGCCACATGCCGGCCCAGGCCGCCTATATCGGCGAGGACAAGGTCCACCTCGTCGCCGCCTACGTCTACAGCCTGCGCTTCGAGGACTGAGACAAGCGCCTCGGGCTTTGAAGGGTGCGGCCTCCGGTCGCACCCTTTCTCGTTATGCGGCCACCTCGATACAATGGACGCACCCGCAGCGGCCCCCGGCCCTGCCCCTCCCTGCCAGCCGTGAGCCTGCCATGAGCGAGAAGATCCCGACCCGCGATGTCACCCCGGATCCCGTGGAGCATCACACGCCCCAGGAAGCGGTCACCCAGCAGATGTACGCCAGCCGGCGCCATATCTACGTGCGCGAGATCAAGGGCGTCTTCCAGCGCCTGCGCCGCACGTCCAACTGGGCCCTGATGCTGGCCTTCTTCCTGCTGCCCTGGGTGCCCTGGGGGGATCGCCCGGCGATCTGGTTCGACCTGCCGGGCCGCGAGTTCCACATCTTCTCGGCGACCTTCTATCCCCAGGAGTTCATGCTGCTCTCCTGGCTGCTGATCATCTGCGCCTTCGGGCTGTTCTTCATCACGGTGTTCGCCGGCCGCGTCTGGTGCGGCTACACCTGCCCGCAGAGCGTCTGGACCTTCCTGTTCATCTGGGTCGAGCATCGCCTGGAGGGGTCGCGCAACCGCCGCATCAAGCTCGACAAGCAGCCGATGACCGCCGACAAGCTGTGGCGCAAGTCCGCCAAGCACGCCATCTGGCTGCTGGTCGCCCTGGCCACCGGGGTCACCTTTGTCGGCTACTTCACCCCCATCCGCGACCTGGTGGTGGAGCTGCCGACCCTCGAGGCCCACGGCTGGTCCTACTTCTGGGTCGGCTTCTTCGTGGTCTTCACCTACCTCAATGCCGGCTGGCTGCGCGAGCAGGTGTGCATCTACATGTGCCCCTATGCCCGCTTCCAGTCGGTGATGTTCGACCGCGACACCCTGATCGTCTCCTACGACACCGCTCGCGGCGAGCCGCGCGGACCGCGCAAGAAGAGCCTCAGCCATGAGCAGGCCCGTGCCGCCGGACACGGCGACTGCATCGACTGCGACCTCTGCGTGCAGGTCTGCCCCACCGGCATCGATATCCGCGACGGCCTCCAGTACGAGTGCATCACCTGCGCGGCCTGCATCGACGCCTGCGACAGCGTGATGGACAAGATGGGCTATCCCCGCGGCCTGATCCGCTACACCACCGAGAACGCCCTGGAGGGCAAGCCGACGCACATCCTGCGCCCGCGCCTGATGGGCTACCTGGCCGCCCTGCTGGTGATGATCGGCGTCTTCGCCTGGGCGGTGGCGGACCGCACGCCCCTGGGCTTCGACGTGGAACGTGAGCGCACCCGGCTCTTCCAGACGACCGCCGACGGCCGCATCAGCAACGTCTACACCCTGACGGTGCGCAACCTCGACAAGCAGGCGCATGTCTACCGGCTGGAGGCCTCCGGCCTGCCCGGTCTGACCCTGGACACCCATGAGGTCAGCGTGCCGGCCGGCGACTCTCGCCAGCTGGTGATCCAGGCCAGCGTGCCCCCCGGGGCCATCGACCGGCCCAGCGCCGAGATCATCCTGCGGCTGGAAGCGCAGGATGCCGACATCGCCATCGAGCGCGACAGCCGCTTCATAGGAGAGACCCGCTGATGAGCGCGGAACACGAGAGCATCCCGCCCTGGTACAAGCAGTTCTGGCCCTGGTTCCTGATCGGCCTGCTGGCCTCCTCGGTGACCTTCAGCCTGGTCTACCTGACCCTGTCGATCCGCTACTATGACGGCTCGGTGGGCGGTGACTACTACAAGCAGGGCCTGGCCATCAATGAGCAGCTGGCCAAGCAGGAGCATGCCCGGGCGCTGGGCCTGGAGGCGGTGATGCGCGCCGACGCCCGCACCGGCGACATCGTCGTCGACCTGCAGGGGGAGCGCCGTCCCGAGCGCCTTCACCTGGCCCTGGTCTTTCCCACCGACAGCCACCGTGACCGCTCGCTGACCCTCGAGCACGTCCGCGGCGGGCGCTACGTGGGCATGATCGACGAACCGCTGAACTACCGCTGGTACCTGCAGCTGCAGCCCACCGAGGGCCGGGACGCCGAATGGCGCCTGACCGGCGAGGCCCGCTTCCCCAGCGACGACGAGATCGCCCTGGTTCCCGGCCTCTAGGGCCGGCCGACGAGACGCCATGACCGAGAGTCCCCAGACGCCTGACGCGGCCCCGGACTGCTACCACTGCGGCAGCCGGGTGCCGGCGGGTGCGCCCTGGTCGATCACCCTCGACGAGGCGCGCCATCCGCTCTGCTGCCCCGGCTGCGAGGCCGTGGCCCATGCTATTGTCGATGGCGGCCTGGCGAGCTACTACCGCTTCCGCACCGAGCTGCCCGAGCGTCCAGACGACCACCAGGCGGCCCGGGCCGAGACCTGGGCGGTCTTCGACGACCCGGGGCTGCAGGCGCGCTTCGTGCATCCCGAGGGGGACGACGGGACCGTGCATGCCACCCTGGCCGTGGACGGCATCACCTGTGCGGCCTGTGCCTGGCTGATCGAGCATCGCCTCAATGCCCTGGAGGGGATCGCCGCCAGCGCCGTCAACCTCACCCATCACCGCCTGCGGGTCAGCTGGGATCCCCAACGGGTCGCCCTGTCGCGGATCCTCGCCGAGATGGCCGCCATCGGCTACCCGGCCCAGCCCTGGGAGCCCGATGCCGCCCAGCAGCGCCTGCAGCACGAGGAGCGCATGAACGTGCGCCGCCTGATCGTCGCCGCCGTGGGCATGATGCAGGTGATGATGTTCTCGATCCCCATCTACGTGGCCGGCCCCGACGAGATCAGCGCCGACTTCCTGGCCCTCTTCCACTGGCTCTCCTTCGCCCTCGCCACCCCGGTGGTGCTCTTCTCGGCCCAGCCCTTCTTCCGCAATGCCCTGCGCGACCTCCAGACCCGGGTACTGGGCATGGACGTGACGGTATCGCTGGCCATCGGCGGCGCCTACCTGGCCAGCGGCTATGCGGTGATCGCCGGACACGGCGACGTCTATTTCGACTCGGTGGCCATGTTTACCTTCTTCCTGCTCTTCGGTCGCTACGTGGAGGGCCGCGCCCGGCGCCGCAGCGGCCACAGCGGCAACGCCCTGTCTGGCGCCCTGCCCCTCTCGGCGATTCGCCTCACCGAGGCGGGCGAGGAGCGCATCCTGCCCGCCAGCGAGCTCGCCGCCGGCGACCGGGTGCTGGTCAAGCCCGGCCATGGCGTGCCGGCCGACGGCGTGATCGAGGCCGGCGAGTCGAGCCTCGACGAGTCCATGCTCACCGGGGAGTACCTGCCGGTGACCCGCGGGGTCGGCGACCGCGTGACCGGCGGCAGCCAGAACATCGAGAGCCCGCTGACGGTGCGCGTCACCCATGCCGGCGCCGATGCCCGGGTGGCCAGCATCGTCGACCTCACCGACCGCGCCTTCGCCAGCCGGCCTCGCATCGCCCAGCTGGCGGCGCGCATGGCCCACCACTTCGTGCTGCAGGTGCTGATCATCTCGGTCGGGGTGGCCGTCGCCTGGTGGTTCATCGACCCGGACCGGATGCTCTGGGTCACCCTGTCGGTGCTGGTGGTCACCTGCCCGTGCGCCCTGGCGCTGGCCACCCCCACGGCCCTCACCGCCGGCCATGGCCGCCTGCATCGCCGCGGCGTGCTGATCACCCGTGCCGATGCCCTGGAGACGCTGTCACAGCTCGACCGGGTGATCTTCGACAAGACCGGCACCCTGACCAGCGGCGAGATGAGCCTGGTCGAGACCCGCCCGATCGGCGACCCTGACGGCCCACTCGATGCGGGCCGTGCGCGCCGCGTGGCAGCCGCCCTGGAGGCCCAGTCGGAACACCCCATCGCGCGGGCCTTTCGCCCCTTCCGCGAGGCCACCGTCGCGGCCAGGGACGTGCTCAGCCGCCCCGGACAGGGGCTGGAGGGCTGGATCGACGAGCGGTGCTGGCGCCTCGGCAGGCCCGAGTTCGCCGCCCCCGAGGCCCCCCCGGCGCTGCCCGGCGAGGGGCAGTGGCTGCTGCTGGCCGAGGAGGGACGGCCGCGGGCCTGGTTCGCCCTCCATGACCGCCTGCGGGAAGATGCAGGGGAGACGGTCGAGGCCCTTCTGGAACGGGGCCTGGCGGTGGAGCTGCTCTCCGGCGACACCCCCTCGGCCGTGGCGGACATGGCGCGGCGCCTGGGCATCGACACCTGGCAGGCAGCGGCCACCCCCGAGGAGAAGCTGGCCCGCCTCCAGGCCCTGCAGGCCGGCGGCGAACGGGTGGCGATGGTCGGCGACGGCATCAACGACGTGCCGGTGCTGGCCGGTGCCGACATCGCCATCGCCATGAACGGGGCCACCGACCTGGCGCGCACCCGCGCCGACGCCGTCTTGCTCGGCCCGCGCCTGGGGCGTATCGTCGAGGCCATCGAGACCGGCCGGGCCACCCGGCGCATCATCCGCCAGAACCTGACCTGGTCGCTGGTCTACAACGTCTCGGCGCTGCCCCTGGCGGCCATGGGCTTCGTGCCGCCGTGGCTGGCGGCCATCGGCATGTCGGCCAGCTCCCTGGTGGTCGTCGGCAATGCCCTGCGCCTGACCCGGGACGCCCCCTCACGACCGGTCGACAGCGACGCTCCCAGGCTGGTGAACGCATGAGCATCCTCTACCTGCTGATCCCCCTCTCGCTGATCCTGCTGGGGCTGGCCGTCTGGGCCTTCTTCTGGGCCGTCAAGCACGACCAGTTCGAGGACCTGGAAGGGCCCGCCTACCGCATCCTCTTCGACGAGGACGACAACGACCGACCCAAGGACGAGCGGCGAAGCCCCGAGCGTGACGCCTCCTCCGACGACAAGGAACGCCGCGACTGATGGACCCCACCGGCCTCGACCTTCCCCCGCTGGCCGCCGCCTTCGTCTTCGGCCTGCTCGGTGGCGCCCACTGCATCGGCATGTGCGGCGGCATCATGAGCGCCCTGACCTTCGCCGTCCCGCCCAGCATGCGCAGCCCGGCACGCCTTTCCGGACTGCTGCTGGGCTACAACCTGGGCCGGATCGCCAGCTACATGGTGGCCGGTGCCCTGGTCGCGGGACTCGGCACCCTGGTCGCCCTCACGCCCCAGGCACGCCTGGCCCTCCAGGTCCTGGCCGCGGTGATGCTGATCCTGATGGCCCTCTACATCGCCGACTGGTGGAAGGGACTGCTGCGGGTCGAGGCCCTGGGGCGCCGGCTCTGGACGCACCTCGAGCCGCTGGGGCGCCGCCTGATGCCGGTGGTCAGGGTGCCCCAGGCGGTCGCCCTGGGGGCGGTCTGGGGCTGGCTGCCCTGCGGGCTGGTCTACTCCATGCTCGCCTGGAGCCTGGCCATCGCCGAGCCCTGGCGCGGCGCGGCGCTGATGGGAGCCTTCGGCCTCGGCACCCTGCCGGCCCTGCTGGCCACCGGCCTCGCCGCTCGCCAGCTCGGTGACCTCATCCGCCACCCGGCCACCCGCAGCATCGCGGCGCTGTCGATCATCGGCTTCGCCCTCTGGCAGCTGTGGACGCTGCTGCCCCTCTCGGCGGGCCACTGACCTCCAGCGTGATTCCCGCTTCGCTTGACGCAGCTCAACGCGGTCCCCGGCGCTCGGCGCTAGCATGAAGGCACGTTCAACTTCCGGAGTGCCCTCCATGTCCGCTCGAGCCGTCGTCGACGACCGTCCCCGCGGCACCGCATTGCTACGCGACGCGGGGGTGCTGCGCCGTCATGGCATGGGTGGGCCGCGCTACACCAGCTATCCCCGTGCCGACAGCTTCACGACGGCGTTCTCGGACGCGGACCTGACGGCGGCCCTGGCACGCAGCAATGCCAGCGGGCGCGAGCTGTCGCTCTATGTGCACGTGCCCTTCTGCCGCCACAGCTGCCACCACTGCGCCTGTACCCGGGTGACCGAAGAGAGCACCCGGCGCGCCGAGCCCTACCTGTCGCGGCTCGACCGGGAGATGGTGCTGACCTCGCGCCACCTGGAGGGCTCACGGGAGGTGTCGCAGCTCCACTGGGGCGGCGGGACCCCGACCTTCCTGACCCTGGACCAGATGAGCGACCTGATCGACCGGCTCGACGCGCGCTTCGGGCTGTCGGGCTCGCGCCAGCGGGACTACAGCATCAAGGTCGACCCGCGGGACGCCGACGTCTTCACCCTGCGTCATCTCCAGGCGCTGGGCTTCAACCGCCTGAGCCTGTCGGTGCTGGACCTGGACCCGCGGGTCCAGCGCGCCATCAACCGCCACCAGCCCCGGGTGCTCACCGAGCAGCTCATCGACGAGGCCCACCGGCTGGGCTTCCGCTCCCTGGGCCTCGAGCTGGTCTATGGCCTGCCCGGTCAGACGCGCGAGAGCGTCGCCGAGACCCTCGAGCAGGTGATCGCCATGGCACCGGCCCGCCTGTCGCTCTTCCCCTACGAGCACCGGCCAGAACGGTTCGCGGCCCAGCGCCGGATCCGGGTCGAGGAGCTGCCGCCGCCAGGCGAGCGGCTGGCCATCCTCGACGTCGCCCTCTCGATGCTTGCCGAGGCCGGCTACGTGCATATCGGCATGGAACTCTTCGCCCGCCCCGAGGATCCGCTGGCCACGGCCCAGGCCAGGGGCCTGCTGTCGCGCAGCCTGAACGGCTACAGTGCCCTTGCCCCCGCTGACCACCTGGGCCTGGGGGTGGGCGCCCTCAGCCGGCTGGGCGGCATCGCCGCCCGCAACCCCCTGGCCCTCGCCGACTACGAGGCGCGACTCGATGCCGGCCGACTGCCGGTGGAGCGGGGCCTGCGACTGACCGACGATGACCGCCTGCGGGCCCGCGCCATCGAGCGTTTGATGTGCGACATGCGCCTCGACCTGGCCCCCCTCGGGCAGGAGTTCGACCTGGATGCGCCAGCACGGCTGAGCGATGCCCTCGCGCGGCTGGCGCCGGCCGAGCGGGACGGCCTGGTGAGGCGATCCGGACAGCGTCTCGAGGTCACGCCGGCGGGACGGCTGCTGGTCCACCGCCTGGCCGCGGCCTTCGATGCGCATGCCGCCTGACCGGCGCGGCGACGGGTAACGCCCCCTGGCGCCGGGGAGTACCTCCTAAGGGATGCTTTGCCGGTGGACGACAATCCTCCATACTGTGATCTGAGTCATCATTCATGGAGGAGAGCATGCCTGACACCGCGACCGGCAGGCGCCGTTCACTGCTGAACGAGACACGCTGCCAGACGTGCAGCCTGAGCTCGCTCTGCCTGCCCCTGGCGCTCGAGGTTCAGGACATGGACCAGTTCGACGCCATCATCCGGCGCCGGGCGCCGCTCAAGAAGGGCGAGTCGCTGTTCCGCCAGGGCAGCCCCTTCACCAGCGTCTTCGCGGTGCGTTCCGGCAGCCTCAAGCAGGTGACCACCGAGGGCAGCGGCGAGGACCAGCTGACCAACTTCTACCTGCCCAGCGAACTGGTCGGCCTCGACGGCATCGACGAGGAGCGCTATCCCGGCACGGTCGTGGCCCTGGAGACCACCACCGTCTGCGAGATCCCCTTCGACCGTCTCGACGCCCTCTCCGAATCGCTGCCCGAACTCCGGGGCCAGCTCTACCGCAGCATGAGCAAGGAGATGCGCGACGATCGCCGCATGATGCGCCTGCTGTCGCGCAAGACCGCCGACCAGCGGCTGGCCACCTTCTTCACCAGCCTCTCCGACCGCTTCCGCCGTCGCGGCTACTCCCCCTACAGCTTCCGGCTCTCCATGTCCCGGGCCGACATCGGCAACTATCTGGGACTGGCCGTCGAGACCGTCAGCCGCATCCTGGGCCGCTTCCAGTCACAGGGGCTGGTGGCCGTCTCCGGCCGCGAGGTGAACATCCTCGACCTGCAGGCGCTGATCGAGGTAGCCGAGGAGGAAGGGGCGAAGTAGCCGCCAAGCCGGAGACGGCCCGCCCCCTTTGCCGTAATGCAGGAACCCCATCGGGCGAATGCCCGATGGGGTTCCTTGTTTGCTGGCGCCTGTTCCCTGTGGCTTGACGCTGACTTATTCGTTGAGGACATCGATGCGGTCGGCCTGCCGCCGTGCCTGCTTCTCCTCGAGGCCGGCGAAGTCGAAGAGCTCGCGGTCGGCCAGCTGCGAGGGTGCCACGTTGGTCACCGCCTTGAACATGCTCTCCAGGCGGCCGGGATGCCGCTTCTCCCAGTCGGCCAGCATCTCCTTGACCACCTGGCGCTGCAGGTTGGGCTGGGAGCCGCAGAGGTTGCAGGGAATGATCGGGAACGCCATCAGCCGGGCGAACTCGGCAATGTCCGCCTCGCGGCAATAGGCGAGCGGGCGGATGACCATGTTCCGACCATCGTCGGAGAGCAGCTTGGGCGGCATCGCCTTGAGGCTGCCGCCGAAGAACATGTTGAGGAACAGTGTCTCGAGGATGTCCTCGCGGTGGTGGCCCAGCGACACCTTGGTGGCACCGATCTCCTCGGCGAAGCCGTAGAGCGACCCCCGCCGCAGCCGCGAGCAGAGCGCACAGGTGGTCTTGCCCTCGGGGGTCTTCTCCTTGACCACTGAGTAGGTGTCGCGCTCGAGGATGTGGTACTCGACGCCGATGCCCTCCAGGTACTCGGGCAGCACGTGCTCCGGGAAGCCGGGCTGCTTCTGGTCGAGGTTCACCGCCACCAGCGAGAAGTCCACCGGCGCGTTGCGCTGCAGGTTACGCAGGATCTCCAGCAGGGTGTAGCTGTCCTTGCCGCCGGAGAGGCAGACCATTACCCGATCGCCCTCGTGGATCATGCCGTAGTCGATGATCGCATTGCCCACCTGGCGACGCAGGCGCTTCTGCAGCTTGTTGAACTCGCGCCTGCCCCGGGCATCGAGGCCCTCGCGGGGCGACGCAGGCTCAGCGGGGGACGGGGCATCGGGTGCCAGGGTGTCACGGGGGTCGAACATCAGGGCGTCTTGCATGGTCTCGGGCGCTGCCTGGGCGGCTGGAAATGACGGCCGCCATCCTACCACCCTCGCCATGGCCAGGCGAAGCGACTCGGGGATCAGCAGAGCCGCTCCGCCAGCATGGGGCCTCGCGCCAGGCGCAGATGGAGCAGGGCCGTGGTGACGGCATCGCCCAGGGCGGTGTGCCGCCCCATGACCGGCACCCCCAGGCGCTCGGCCACCTGCTCGAAACGCGGCCGGATATCCAGCTCGGGATGGCTGCGACGCAGCTGCCGCTGGTAGATCTGGGCCACGTCGATGCCGGCATTGGGCAGGTCGAAGCCGAAGAGGGGGCGCAGGTAGCGGTTGAGCATCGCCAGGTCGAAGTCCAGGCACCAGCCGACCAGCGGGCGATTGCCGATGAAGTCCAGGAACTGCATCAGGGCCTCCTCGACACCCGCGCCGTCGACCAGGTCGATGCCGCGCAGCCCGTGGATGCGGATCGAATCGCCAGAGAGACTCGCCGGCCGGGCCAGGCGCAGGTCCAGCGAATCGCTGGTCAGGACGCGGTCGCCGCGGATACGCACCGCCGCCAGCGAGACCAGCTCGGCATGGCGGGTATCGAGCCCGGTGGTCTCGCAGTCGATGGCGACCATCTCGTCCCCGGTGTAGGGAGAGAAGAGCCAGCCATAGTCGCCGTGGGCCTGTCGTCGACGGTCGGCGGCGCGGCGCAGTGCCTTGAGCATGGATGAACCTCCTGTCGTTGTTGTCGTTCCCTGAGCGCGCGCATCGAGGCTCACGAGTACTCGAGGTGAAATCGGTGCGACAGCCGCTGCTTGAAGTCCTTGACGATATGCAGCGCCTCGCGCAGCAGGTCCCGCTCCAGCGAGGAGAGCTCCTGGACCACCACCCGGTCGGGCTCCTCGCCCCGGCCTTCCGGGTCATCGAGGCGCTCGAGCTGCTGGCGCAGGCGCAGCTCGGTGAACAGTGACAGGGCCTCCCCCAGATCCTCGGCGAAGCGCTCCTCGAGGCGGCCGTCGGCCACCAGCGCCTCGAGCCGGTCCAGGGTGGAGGTCGCGGTGATGCGACGCTCCAGCGCCAGGGTGCGCACCCCATGGACGATGGGAAAGATGCCGCCCTTCTTGATGTCGACGCCGTGCTGCGGCTTCTTCAGCGACCCGAAGAGCGTCAGCGGCGTGGAGAAGCGCAGCGCCGTACGCGCAAAGTAGGAGAGCAGGATCTCGTCGCGGCTGCAGCGCTCGAAGAGCTCCTCGCGCAGCCGCTCGAGCAGGGCCGGGTTGCCGGCCACGGCGTGGGAATCGAGCATGATGGCCAGTCGCATCAGGCTCTCGCCATCGCGGCTCGCCGCCCACTGCGCGATGCGGCCGCGCCACTGGGTCTCGGTGCCGACCCACTCCGGGTTGGAGACCATGATGTTGCCCGGGCAGGGCGGGTAGCCCAGCTCGATCAGGGTCTCGGTGAGGCGCTGCATCTGCTCATGGCAGTCGGGCCACTCCAGGTCGTCGGCCAGTATCAGGCCGTTGTCCTGGTCGGTCTTGAGGATCTGCTCGCCGCGGCCCTCGCTGCCCATCACGATCAGGCAACTGTCGGCGTGGTAGCGCTCGTCGATCAGAAAGCCCCAGGCCTTGTTCATGATGCGCCCGTTGAGGGCCGCCAGCAGCCCCATGGCGAAGCGCAGCTTGACGCCCTGGGCCATCAGCGCACGCACCAGTTCCGGGGTGCGGCGGCTGGCGGCGGCCAGCGCCTCGAGGCTGTTGGCCTGTTCCACCTGCAGGCTGACCACGTAGCTGCGGCTGGAGAAGTAGCTGAGCACGTCGGTGAGCTCCACCACCCCCACCGGCGCGTCGTCCTCCATCACCACCACTCGCTCCACCTTGAAGCGGGTCATCTGGACCAGCACCTCGAACAGGTACTGGCCCGGCGTCGCCTTCACGAGCGCGAAGTGGGCGACCGCCTGCACCGGGCTCTCCTGGGCCCGCCCCTCGAGCACCAGGGCATTGAGCAGGTCGGTCTTGGTGACCATGCCCGGCCCTGCCTCGCCCTGCACCAGCAGGCTGTCGGCATGGCTGTCGTTCAGGGTGTGGACCGCTTCGGCGATGCTGGTCGTGCCCGCGACGAGCAGCGGGTCGCGCATGCATTCGCCGACCCGGGCGAGCATGAAGCCGGCCATGGTCACCCCGCCCTCCGCGCGGCGCTCGGTGAGCAGCCGGGTCTTCTGGGCGAGGCGCTGGCGGAAGAACTCGGAGAAGGCCGGATAGGCCTCGCAGAGCTGCTTGAACAGTCCCTTGGGCAGCAGGTAGCAGAGACACTCCTGCTCGGCACGGAAGCGATAGCGGCTCTTGCCGTTGAGGATGCTGATGGCCCCGAAGAGGTCACCGGCGGTGTAGTGGCCGATGCGCGACTGGGCGCCAGGCAGGGTCGGGTCGAGCTCGGCGACCTCGCCCTTGTGGATCAGGAACACGTACTCCCCGGGCTGGCCGGCATCGAGGATGATCTCGTCACGGTCGAAGTAGGCCAGGTCGATGCCGCTGCGTACGCGCTCCCGCCCCTCCTCGTCGAGGAAGGTGAAAGGCGGCTGAGAGAGTTCTACATCGACCATGGGGCCGTCCTCGTTGCGCGGTGGTCACCACCCCACGGGATAGGTGGCGCTTCCCTCAAGGGAGAATCCAAGATAGCAAAGTCGGGTTTCAGTAAATAACCTAGACAATCGTCCTATCCTGATGGCCTTAGACCATGGTCAAAGACCAGCTGAGGGCACGCATTAACCGCCCTGGATTTCGGGGCTATACCATCGTCCTATGCCCGCCTTCCCCGGCTCGCAACCTTGGGCACGACACGCTCACAAGATACTGATAATAAAAGCCTTATCGAAAGGCTCTTCCATCGGTATCTTTTCATGATACGAAAGTCTGGGATTTATTTTAGGCGATTGCTGCCCACTATTGGCCATGAGCCATGCAGGACAAACCCGCGTCGACAATGCACCTCGACAAGGAGCGGGCAACCTGGCGACAGGCTGATCCAGACTGCACAGGCGAGGCTGGCTCCGTCGACACGACTGTCCTGATGAGTGACCGCAACGCTCTGGGCAACTTCCCAACCTGAACAACAAGTGGAGAGCAACACTATGGCAGACGACAAAGCCAATGCCGCTGCTTACTGGAAGGCGAACGTACGCCTGATCACGGGGTGCCTGATCGTCTGGGCCCTGGTGTCCTACGGCTTCGCCATCCTTCTTCGCCCGCTGCTGGCCGGCATTCCCGTCGGCGGGACGGACCTGGGCTTCTGGTTCGCCCAGCAGGGTTCGATCCTGACCTTCATCGGCATCATCTTCTTCTACGCCTGGAAGATGAACCGTCTCGACAAACAGTTCGGACTCGGGGAGTAAGCCAGCATGAGTCAGTTTGCAATCAACCTGCTGTTCGTAGGGGCCTCCTTCGCCCTCTACATCGGCATCGCGATCTGGGCCCGAGCGGGCTCGACCAAGGACTTCTACGTGGCCGGCGGCGGCGTGCATCCGGTGACCAACGGCATGGCCACCGCCGCCGACTGGATGTCCGCCGCCTCCTTCATCTCCATGGCCGGCCTGCTGGCCTCCGGGGGCTACGCCAACTCCACCTTCCTGATGGGCTGGACCGGCGGCTACGTCATCCTGGCCATGCTGCTGGCACCCTACCTGCGCAAGTTCGGCAAGTTCACGGTGCCCGACTTCATCGGTGACCGCTTCTACAGCAACACCGCCCGCCTGGTCGCCGTGATCTGCCTGGTCGTCGCCTCCATCACCTACGTCATCGGCCAGATGACCGGTGCCGGCGTGGCCTTCTCCCGCTTCCTGGAGGTCTCCAACACCTGGGGCATCTGGATCGCGGCCTTCATCGTCTTCCTCTATGCGGTCTTCGGCGGCATGAAGGGTATCACCTACACCCAGGTGGCCCAGTACATCGTGCTGATCATCGCCTACACCATCCCGGCCGTGTTCATCTCGCTGGAGCTGACCGGCAACCCCATTCCCGGCCTGGGCCTGTTCAGCACCCATACCGAGTCCGGTGTGCCGCTGCTGGCCAAGCTGGATGACGTGATCAATGCGTTGGGCTTCCGTGACTATACCGCCGACGTCGACAACAAGCTGAACATGGTGCTGTTCACCCTGTCGCTGATGGTCGGTACCGCGGGCCTGCCCCACGTCATCATCCGCTTCTTCACCGTGCCGAAGGTGGCCGATGCCCGCTGGTCTGCCGGCTGGGCCCTGGTGTTCATCGCCCTGCTCTACCTGACCGCTCCCGCGGTGGGTTCCATGGCGCGCCTGAACCTGATGACCACGGTCTATCCGGAGATGGCCGGCCAGGTCGAGAACTACGATGAGGCCGCCACCAACCCCATCCTCTACGAGGAGCGTCCCGAGTGGGTGCGGACCTGGGAAGAGACCGGCCTGATCAACTTCGAGGACAAGAACGGCGACGGCCGCATCCAGGTCTACAACGACGGCAACGAGGACTTCGCCGACACCGCCGCCGAGCGCGGCTGGGAAGGCAGCGAGCTTACCGTCAACAACGACATCCTGGTGCTCGCCAACCCGGAGATCGCCAACCTGCCGAGCTGGGTCATCGGCCTGATCGCCGCCGGGGGTATCGCCGCGGCACTCTCCACGGCCGCCGGCCTGCTGCTGGCCATCTCCTCGGCCATCAGCCATGACCTGATCAAGACCATGATCAACCCGAAGATCACCGAGAAGGGCGAGATGCTGGCGGCGCGGATCTCCATGGCCGGTGCCATCCTGCTGGCGACCTACCTGGGCCTGAACCCGCCGGGCTTCGCGGCCCAGACGGTGGCACTCGCCTTCGGTATCGCCGGTGCCTCGCTGTTCCCGGCGCTGATGATGGGCATCTTCTCCAAGCGGGTGAACAACAAGGGCGCCGTTGCCGGCATGCTGACCGGCCTGGGGCTGACCCTGCTCTACATCTTCACCTACCTGGGCTGGTTCTTCATTCCGGAGACCAACATGCTGCCCAACACCCCGGACAACTGGATCCTGGGCATCTCGCCGCTCTCCTTCGGCGCGGTCGGCGCGATCTTCAACTTCGCCGTGGCCTTCGCCGTCTCCAGCGCGACCGAGGAGCCTCCGCAGGAGATCCAGGACCTGGTGGAAAGCGTCCGCTATCCCAAGGGTGCTGGTGTCGCCACCGGGCACTGAGCCATAATGGCCAACTGGCCCGGCTAGCCGGGCCAGACCAACCACTACCGATCGGGCTTCCTCAGGGAAGCCCGTTCGCTTTCAAGGACGCATGAACCATGATATGGCACCTGATAGCTGCGGTCTTCGCCGGCCTCGGCGCCGCGGGGATCGGCCTGATCCTGCGCCTGGCCAGCGGCAAGCGACTGCCGCGCTGGATCATCCCGGCGCTCGGTGGCCTGGGGATGCTCGGCTACCAGATCTACACCGAATACACCTGGTTCGAGCACAAGCAGCAGCAATTGCCCGAATCCGCCGAGGTGGTCTCCGTGGAGGAGGGCCAGATGTTCTGGCGCCCCTGGACCTTCGCCTTCCCCATGACCACGGCCTTCACCATCGTGGACCTGGACAACCTGGCGGTGAGCCGGGGCGATGGCGGGCGCCTGGTCGAGTTCATCCTCTACCGCTTCGAGAAGGAGTACGTGGACCAGGTGAGCCACCAGGCCTACCTGATGAACTGCGCGACCCGGGAAATGCTGCCCCTGGAAGGCGAATCACGGACCCCGCACACCGAGCAGATGCGCCGCGTCGAGGCCGAAAGCCCGCTCTACCGCGTCCTCTGCACGGAGGGCTGACCCGGCGCATGCACGCCCGCGGCTGCCCCGGGGGCTGGCCTTGCCCTAGAATGGGCGCATCCGGAAGGGAGAAGAGTGCATGTTCGCTGGCTGGCTGCTGATCGCCGTTTCACTGCTCTACATCGCCGTGCTGTTCGCCATCGCCTGGCGGGGCGACCGCCATGCCCGGGAGCACGGCGCCAGCCGGCGCCGCCCGGTGATCTACAGCCTGGCACTGGCCATCTACTGCACCTCCTGGACCTTCCATGGCGCCGTGGGCCAGGCGGCCACGGCGGGCTGGTCCTTCGCCAGCATCTTCGTCGGGCCGATCCTCACCCTGCTGCTGTTCTGGCCGGTGCTGGCCAAGATGATCCGCGTCGCCAAGCACCAGAACGTCACCTCCATCGCCGACTTCATCGCCTCGCGCTACGGCAAGACCCAGTCGCTGGCGGCCTTCGCCAGCCTGGTGGCGCTGATCGGCACCCTGCCCTACATCGCCCTGCAGCTGAAGGCGGTCTCCACCTCCTTCAGCGTGATCACCGATGCAGGCGACATCACCCAAGCGCCGCTGTTCGGCGACACGGCCTTCTACGTGGCGGTGGTGATGGCGGCCTTCGCCATCCTCTTCGGCACCCGCCACACCGACGCCACCGAGCACCACGAGGGCCTGATCCACGCCGTGGCCTTCGAGTCGCTGGTCAAGCTGCTCGCCTTCCTGGCCCTCGGGGCCTACGTCACCTGGGGCATGTTCGACGGCCTGGGCGACCTGCTGGGCCGCGCCGAGACCCAGCTCGAGCTGCAGCGTCAGCTCGCCGACCAGGACTTCGGCCAGAGCTTCTGGGCCCAGACCCTGCTGGCCATGCTGGCCATCCTCTGCCTGCCCCGCCAGTTCCACGTGGCGGTGGTGGAGAACATCCACCGCGACGACGCCACCAAGGCCCGCTGGCTGTTCCCGCTCTACCTGCTGGCCTTCGCCTTCTTCGTCATCCCCATCGCGGCGGCCGGCCTGACCATCTTCGCCGACAGCGGCATCGAGCCGGATACCTATGTGCTGGCCCTGCCCATGGCCGCGGGCAACGAATGGCTGACGCTGCTGACCTTCATCGGCGGCTTCTCGGCGGCCACCGGCATGGTGATCGTGGCCGCGGTGGCGGTGTCGATCATGATCTCCAACGAGATCGTCATCCCCGCCCTGTTCCGCCTGCGCTGGTTCGATACCAAGCCGCGTGACTACGGGCGACTGGTGCTGCGCGCCCGGCGCATCACCATCGCCGTGATCCTGGCCATGGCCTATGGCTTCTACCAGCTGATCGGCGAGTTCAGCTCGCTGGCCAGCACCGGCATGCTCTCCTTCGCCGCCGCGGCCCAGTTCGCCCCGGCGCTGATCGGCGGCCTCTACTGGAAGCGCGGCAACCGCCTCGGCGTGATCGCCGGCATGAACGCCGGCTTCGCCATCTGGGCCTACAGCCTGCTGATGCCCACCCTGATCGGGGCTGGCGTGCTGCCCGGGCACTGGCTCGACGGCGGCCCGCTGGGCATTGCCTGGCTGGCCCCCACCTCGCTGTTCGGACTCAACGTCGGCGACAGCTTCACCCATGGCGTGATGCTCTCCCTGGGCGTGAACCTCTTCTGCTACATCTTCGTCTCCCAGATGACGCCCCAGCGGGTGGTCGAGCGCATCCAGGCCTCACTGTTCGTCGACAGCGTCGAGACCCGCCAGACCTCGGTGAACCGCCCCTGGACCGGTGCCACAACCGTGGGCGACCTCAAGGTGCTCTGCGAGCGCTTCCTGGGCGCCGGCCAGGTGAGCCGCGCCTTCGAGGACTACGCCCGGCGCACCGGCAAGCCGCTGGAGGACAACACCCGCGCCTCCATCGACGTGATCCAGTTCACCGAGCGCTTCCTGGCCTCGGTACTCGGCGCCTCCTCGGCCCGCATCGTGGTCAACTCGGCCCTCCAGGGGCGCGGCATCGGCATCTCGGACGTGATCTCCATCGTCGACGAAGCCTCCCAGGTGCTGGAGTTCAACCGCGCCCTGCTGCAGGCCACCATCGAGAACATCAACCAGGGGATCAGCGTGGTCGACCAGAACCTGCGCCTGGTGGTCTGGAACCAGCGCTACCTGGAGCTGTTCCGCTTCCCCGACCACCTGATCCGTGTCGGCGCCCCGATGGACAAGATCTTTCGCTACAACGCCCACAACGGCGAGTATGGCCCCGGCGATCCCGAGGAGCACGTGCGGCTGCTGATCGACAACATCCGTGAGGGCCATCCCCACCGCTACGTGCGCTACCGCCAGGACGGCAGCGTGCTGGAGGTGCAGGGCAATCCCATGCCGGGGGGCGGCTTCGTCTACAGCTACCAGGACATCACCCAGCAGAAGCGCATCGAGGAAGCGCTGATCCGTTCCGAGAACAACATCCGCATCTACACCGACAACGTGCCGGCGCTGATCGCCTACTTCGACAAGGAGTGCCGCTACCTCTTCACCAACCGCGCCTACGAGCAGGCCTTCGGCATCGACCGCAACGCGGTGATCGGCAAGCGAGTGGAAGAGGTGATGGACCCCGACATGGCTCGCGAGCGGGCACCGTGGATCGAGCGCGCCCTGGCCGGCGAGCGGGTCAACTTCGAGGTCTCGCTGCCCATCGGCGACGACCGGCGCTACATGCTGGTCACCTATACGCCGCACTTCGGCGACAGCGGGGCGATACTCGGCTTCTTCGCCCTCTACCAGGACATCACCGAACGCCGCCTGGCCGAGATCGCCCTCAAGGAGACCAACGAGACCCTGGAGGAGCGGGTGCGCGAGCGCACCCAGGCGCTCTCCGAGGCCAATGCTGCCCTGCGCCAGGAGAACCGGGTGCGCGCCGAGGCCGAGCTCGCGCTGCGCCAGGCCAAGCAGCTCGCCGAGGATGCCAATGCCTCCAAGACACGCTTCCTGGCGGCCGCCAGCCACGACCTGCTGCAGCCGCTCAATGCCGCGCGGCTGTTCACCTCGGCCCTCGCCCAGGAGATGCCGGCCGAGGACATGAAGCGCACCATCGGCCATATCGACAACTCGCTGCAGGCCGCCGAGGAACTGCTCGGTACCCTGCTCGACATCTCCAAGCTGGATGCCGGCGCCCTCACTCCGCGGCGCAGCCACTTCGCCCTGGCCGACATCATCCAGCCGCTGCGTGCCGAGTTCGAGGTGATGGCCGAGGAGCGCGGCCTGGATCTGGTGGTGGTACCGACCCGCCAGTGGGTCGACAGCGACCCCCAGATGCTGCGCCGGATCATCCAGAACTTCCTCTCGAATGCCATTCGCTACACCCAGGCCGGCCGGGTACTGCTGGGCTGCCGCCGCCATGGCGAGCGCATCACCATCGAGGTCTGGGACTCGGGCCCGGGGATCCCCGAGGCCAAGCAGCTCGAGATCTTCCAGGAGTTCCGGCGCCTCGACCAGGCCACGCGGCACAAGGAGAGCGAGAAGGGCCTGGGCCTGGGACTCTCCATCGCCGATCGCATGGCGCGGGTGCTCGACCACCCCATCCGGGTGCGCTCCAAGGAGGGCTGCGGCACCATGTTCTCGGTCAGCGTGCCGGTGGTGGCGCCGCGCACCGCGACCGAGCAGGCCGAGGATGCCTCGCCGAAGCGTGCCGGCAACAAGCTCGCCGGCACGCGGATCCTCTGCATCGACAACGAGTCACTGATCCTCGAGGGCATGAAGGCGATGCTCTCGGGCTGGGGCTGCGAGGTGTTCACGGCCACCACCATCGGCGGCGCCAAGTCGGTGCTGCGCCACCTGGACGGCGACCCGGACGCGATCCTGGCGGACTATCACCTGGACAACGAGGTCACCGGCCTGATGGCCCTGGAGGCGCTCGGCGAGCGGCTGGAGGGCGCGGTGCCCGGCATCGTGATCACCGCCGACCGCACCGAGGAGGTGGCCGAGGAGGTCAGGCGTGCCGGCTACCAGCTGCTGCTCAAGCCAGTGCGCCCCGCCGCCCTGCGCGCCCTGCTGACCCGCACCCTGCAGGCCAGCCGGGCGCCAAGCGGCTAAGCGGCTAAGCTGCCAAGCTGGCAAGCTGGCAAGCTGGCAAGCTGGCAAGCTGGCAAGCTGCCAAAACAGGAAAACATTGAGACCTGTAACAAGAAACCCACCTGACGGTGGGTTTCACTTTTCCTTGAAGCTTGCGCCTTGGCGCTTGCAGCTCAGCGCTCGGCGCTACGACTCCACCTTCGGCGGTTCGACCTCGAGCTTCTGGGCGGCGATCACCGCCTGGGTGCGGGAGTGCACGCCGAGCTTGCGCAGGATGGCGGTGACATGCGCCTTGATGGTGGCCTCGGAGACGCTCAGCTCGTAGGCGATCTGCTTGTTGAGCAGCCCCTCGGTGAGCATGTTGAGCACCCGGAACTGCTGGGGCGTCAGCGAGGCGATGGCCTCGGCGAACTTGGTCTCCTCCTCGTTGGCCTCGCCCAGGGCCGCGGCCATCTCGGCCGGCAGCCAGACCTCGCCATCGAGGATCTCGCCCACTGCCTCGGCGATCAGCGCCAGCGACGAGGACTTGGGAATGAAGCCCGAGGCGCCGTAGTCGATGGCGCGGCGCACCACGTGGATCTCGTCACTGCCGGAGACCACCGCCACCGGGATATCCGGGGTCTGGCCGCGCAGCTGGATCAGGCCCGAGAAGCCATGGGCGCCCGGCATGTGCAGGTCCAGCAGGATCAAGTCGGCGTCGGGATGGCGGGTGACCACCTCGGTGGTGGCCTCCATGGTGTCGGATTCGACGATCTCGGCCTGGGGCGCCAGCTGGCGCAGAGCCTGGGTCAGGGCCGCACGGAACAGCGGATGGTCATCGGCAACGATGAATTTCTGGGCAAAGGCCATGGATCTTCCTCCGGTTCCTCGAGCAGCGGAACGACGGCCGCCACGCTGGGCTCTACAGTTGTTGTCCGCATGTTACCCCATGGCCGCGGCGATTCCCAAGGGCTCTCGGGATATTGTCGACATTCCCATGACCGAGCACAAAGAAGCCGGCCCCGAGGGGCCGGCTTGGCATGCCATAGGGCGGGCAGGCCCTCAGCGGTTGGCGCGATGCTCGATCAGCTCGTCGACCACCGACGGGTCCGCCAGGGTGCTGGTATCGCCCAGGCCGTCACACTCGTTGGCGGCGATCTTGCGCAGGATGCGGCGCATGATCTTGCCCGAGCGGGTCTTGGGCAGGCCCGGGGCCCACTGGATGACGTCCGGCGAGGCGATGGGACCGATGTCCTTGCGCACCCACTTCGTCAGCTCCTTCTTGAGCTCGTCGCTCTCCTCGAAGCCGTCGGCCAGGGTCACGTAGATGTAGATGCCCTGCCCCTTGATGTCGTGGGGGAAGCCGACCACGGCCGCCTCGGCCACGGCCTCGTGGGCCACCAGGGAGGACTCGATCTCGGCGGTGCCCATGCGGTGGCCGGAGACGTTGAGCACGTCATCGACGCGGCCGGTGATCCAGTAGTAGCCATCCTCGTCTCGACGACAGCCGTCACCGGTGAAGTACACACCCTTGAACGCCGAGAAGTAGGTCTGCACGTAGCGCTCGTGATCGCCCCAGATGGAGCGCGCCTGGCCGGGCCAGGAGTCTTGGATCACCAGGTTCCCTTCGGCGGCGCCCTTGAGCTCGGTGCCCTCGTTGTCGACCAGTGCCGGCACCACACCGAAGAACGGCAGGGTGGCGGAGCCCGGCTTGAGGTCGGTGGCACCGGGCAGCGGGGCGATCATGATCCCCCCGGTCTCGGTCTGCCACCAGGTGTCGACGATGGGGCACTTCCCGTTGCCGATCACCCGGTAGAACCATTCCCAGGCCTGGGGGTTGATGGGCTCGCCCACCGAGCCGAGCACTCGCAGGCTGTCGCGCTTGCTGGAGTCCATGACGTTGTCGCCATGGGCCATCAGGGCGCGCACCGCCGTCGGTGCGGTATAGAGGATGTTGACGTTGTGCTTGTCAACGATCTCGCCCATGCGACCGTGGGTCGGGTAGCTGGGCACCCCTTCGAACATCAGGGTGGTGCCGCCATTGGCCAGCGGCCCATAGACGATGTAGCTGTGGCCGGTGACCCAGCCGACGTCGGCGGTGCACCAGTAGACCTCGCCCTCCTGGTAGTCGAAGACGTACTGGTGGGTCATGGCGGCATGCAGCAGGTAGCCGCCGGTGGTGTGCTTCAGCCCCTTGGGCGCCCCGGTGGAGCCGGAGGTGTAGAGGATGAACAGCGGATCCTCGGCCCCCATCTCCTCGGCCGGGCAGTCGGTGGACTGCTGGGTGACGATGTCGTCGTACCAGACGTCGCGCCCATCCTTCCAGTCGATCTCGCCGCCGGTGCGCTTGACCACCAGCACGTTCTTGCACACCTCGGTACCGTCGCGGGTCAGGGCGGCATCGACGTTGTCCTTGAGCGGCACCTGCTTGCCACCGCGCACGGACTCGTCGGCGGTGATGATCAGCTTGGACTTGGCGCCGATCACGCGCTGGGCAACGGCGTCAGGGGAGAATCCACCGAACACCACCGAGTGCACGGCACCGATGCGGGCACAGGCGAGCATCGCCATGGCGGCCTCGGGAATCATCGGCATGTAGAGCGTGACCACGTCGCCCTTGCCGACGCCCAGCTCCTTGAGTCCGTTGGCCAGCTGGCAGGTCTTCTCATAGAGCTCACGGTAGGTAAGCGTCTTGTCATCCTTGGGGTCGTCGCCCTCCCAGATGATCGCCGGCTGGTCGCCACGGGTCTCGAGATGGCGGTCGAGGCAGTTGACGCTGGCGTTCAGGGTGCCGTCCTCGAACCAGCGGATATCCACGTTGTGCGAGTCGAAGGAGGTGTGCTTGATCTTGGTCGGCGCCTTGAACCAGTCGAGGCGCTTGGCCTGCTCACCCCAGAACCCCTTCGGGTCGTCAACCGACTGCTGGTACATGGCCTCATAGGTAGCCTTGTCGGCGTGGGCCTTGGCGGCAAACTCGTCGCTTACCGGATAGACTTTCTGCTGCTCGGTCATGGATATGCCTCTGTCCAGGGGGATGGACCCTCCAGGTGGATGTTGCCGGCCGCAGGGCGTATCGAGCGGGCCGGCCCCATAAAACCTGTCCACAGCATATACGTCAGCACGCGGCCTTCCCTTTAGACATTGGTAGAAACATTTTTCTTTTTAATGACAATGACTTACAAGAGAATTCAGGAAGCGGAACGACCGAGATAGACCAAGGTCTCAGCGCAGTGCCGGCACCGATACCCCCGCCCCCGCCGGGCCAGGGCATGCCGCCGGGCGGTGAAGCCGTGTTCCCGGCAGCCGCAGCGGTAGCGGTAGGGCGCCGGGCTCGCACGGCCGGTGTCGAAGCGGTGGGTGGTTCTGGGCGCCACGCCGAAGAGGCGGCGCATCACGGTCTGCCACTCGCGACCGTGGGGTCGCGCGCGGTGGCCATCCTCCAGGTGATGCACCAGCCAGTGGGCCATCTCGTGGGGCACCACCTCGACCAGGAAGGCGAGGCGATTCTCCTCCAGCAGCACCGGATTGAAGCGCAGCCCGCCGCGACCGAAGTGCGCCTGGCCGGCGCACTTGCCGCGCAGGTCGAGCCAGACCGCCGGGCGCGGCAGCCCGGGGTGCAGCTCGCGACACAGTCGCCAGGCCGCCTCGACCCGCGCCAGGAGCGCGCGTTGCAGGGCAGCCCGGTCGAGGGCATCCAGCCGGGCGGGGTCGGGGTCGGGAAGCGCGGGCTTGGTCATGGGATGCTAGAATGGCGCCTTCGTGTCGAGGCGTAAAGCCTTCCCCATGCCCACGACTTCCCTGCGAGAGCCGTCATGTCCGATGCCGAAACGCCCCTCCCCCAGCCGCTGCTCGAGGACGCGGAGCTCGACCTGCTCGACGACTTCCTCGACTCCGAGCGAGTCGACGCCGACGCCCTGGACCTGATCGGCGCCCATGGCTTCCTGGTGGCCCTGGCCGTGGCGCCACGCGACACCCCCGCGGCGGCCTGGGTGGCCGAGCTGTTCCATGGCGATCCGGCCTTCGCGGATGACGCCGAGCGCGAGACCATCCTGGGGCTGCTCGAGCGGCTCAGGCACAACGCCATCGAGGTGCTGGAGGCGGGCGGCCTCCCGGAGCTGCCCTTCGAGCTCGAGCTCGCCGGCAGCGCCCCGGAGGAGACACCGATCGGCGACTGGTGCGCCGGCTTCATGGAGGGGGTCTTTCTCGACGAGGCTGCCTGGTTCGCCGACGACGAGGAGGCCGCCGCCACCCTGCTGCTGCCCTTCATGCTGCTCTCGGGGCTGTTCGACGACGAGCCCGACATGGCGGAGCTCGCCGGTGATGCGACGCGCCTCGAGGGCCTCGTTACCCAGCTGCCGGAACTGGTGCTGGACCTCTACCTGCACTATCGCGTCCCCCCGGAGACACCCAAGCCCAGGCCGCGCCGCAAGCAGCCCGCCGGGCGCGGCAAGGGCCGGCGATAGGCGGCCAAGCGGCCAAGCGAAGCGAGTCACAAGGGGACCAGGAGTCAGGCTGACCCATCCTTGCACCTTGGCGGCGCGCAGCTCGTCGCCGGCGCTATCTTAGCCGTGTCAGCATCCCGTCCAGGGTGCCATAGAGCCACTCACGAAAGCGCTGCAGGCGTGGCCGCCGCGACCAGGCCTCCGGGTCGATCTCCGTGCTCGACGCGAAGTTGCGCTCGAAGAGCCCGGCGACCTCGGCGGCAAAACGGGAGTCATCGACCTCCTGGTTGGCCTCCAGGTTCCACTGCAGGCTCCAGTGGTCGAAGTTGCACGAGCCGAGGCTGACCCAGTCATCGACCAGCGAGAACTTGGCATGGATGAAGGTGGGCTGGAACTCGAAGATGCGTACCCCTGCCCGCAGCAGGCGGCCATAGAAGCGCTGGCCGGCATAGCGCACGCCGGGATGGTCGTGGAGCTCGCCCGGCAGCAGCAGGCGCACGTCGACGCCGCGCCGGGCCGCCCGGGCCAGGCGCATGCGCAGGGTGAAGGTGGGCACGAAGTAGGGGGTACAGATCCATAGCCGCTCCGCGGCGGTCGCGACCCGATGATGCAGCGAGTGGCGGATCGCCTGGTAGCGATAGCCCTGCCCCCAGACCACGCGACCGCGCATGCCGCGATAGCCCTCGCGCTGGCGCGTCGCGAGCTCCAGCCCGCGCACCAGCGAGGCCCTGCCCGGCCCGCGACTCATGGGGGAGTCCCAGAGCCGGCAGAACAGCCGCACCCAGTCAGCCACCACCGGCCCCTCGATGCGCATCGCGACCTCATACCAGGCATCCAGGAACTCGTCCACGGCCCCGAAGCCACCGGTGAAGGCCTCGGCCCCGTCGACCACCACCAGCTTGCGGTGGTCCCGGGTCAGGTTGCGCACCAGCGACTGCATCCCCAGGGGATTGAAGAAGCGCAGCGCCACGCCCCCCGCCTCGAGACGCTGGCGATCGGCGGTGGCGAGCCCCATGGCACCATAGCCGTCGAGCAGCAGCATCACCGACACGCCGCGCTCGGCGGCGCGGACCAGCGCCCCGATCAGCGCGCTGGCCAGCCGGCCGGATTCCATCAGGTAGAGCTCGATCAGCACGGAGTGGCGCGCCCGGTCGACGGCCGCGAACATCGAGGGCAGGAAGAGGGCCGCCTCGGGAAGCAGTTCGAAGTGATTGCCGTCTCGCCACATGCCGTGCATGGCACCATCCCTGTCACATGCCGTTACAGCATTGACGCATGTTTACCGGCCCGGGAAAAGCCCGGCCCCCTGACCGCCGGGAGACGGGCCGCTATACTGACGGCTCACCCCCGGGCACAGGCGACAGGATGGGCCTTGCACGCATGCTGGCCGGCGCGCTGCGCGCGCCGCTCGAGCGACTGATGGCCCGCTGGGCCCGGATCCGGCTGATCGAGCCCGAGTCCGAGGCGCTTTCCCTCGAGCCGACACTACCGACCCTCTATGTGCTGCCGCACCCGGCGCTCTCCGATACCCTGCTGCTGGCCTCGCTGACCCGCGCCCATGGCCTGCCGTCGGCCGGCGGCCGGCGCACCATCGGCGCGGTCACCCTGCCCGCCAGCACGGCGCTGCCCGCCCCGATCCGACGCCTTGGGCGCCGCACGCGGCGACCGGCGGCCCCCTTCCTGTCGCTGATCGAGCAGTGCCAGCGTGACCCCGGCCGTGATGTCCAGCTGGTGCCGGTGAGCATCTTCTGGGGGCGCGCCCCGGGCAAGCGCTTCGGTTTCTGGCAGCTGCTCGCCGCGGACAGCTGGCAGCTCACCGGACGGCTACGCCGCCTGCTGTCGGTGGTGGTCAACGGCAAGGACGTGGAGGTTCATCTCGGCACGCCGCTCAGGCTCTCCGAGCTGCTCGACGCGCGCGAGGCCGACCTCACCAATCGCAAGATTGCCAGGCTGCTGCGGGTGCACTTTCGCCGCCTGCGCACCCGGGTGCTGGGACCGGATCTCTCCCACCGGCGCACCCTGATCGAGGGGGTCGCGAAGAGCCCCGAGGTGCGCCGCGTCATCCGCGAGGTGGCGACCGCGGAGCAACGCTCGGTGCCGCGACTCGAGGGCCGGGCCCGCCGCTATGGCCGCGAGATCGCCTCGAACATGACCTACCCGGTGCTGCGCTTCATGGACGGCCTGCTGCGGCGTCTCTGGAACCGCCTCTACGACGGCGTGGCGGTGCACGGCCTGGAGCGGGTCAAGGCCATCGCCGGTGACCATACCCTGGTCTACGTCCCCTGCCATCGCAGCCACATCGACTACCTGCTGCTCTCCTACGTGCTCTACCGCGACGGCCTGATGCCCCCGCACATCGCCGCCGGACGCAACCTCGACATGC
Source organism: Halomonas sp. CKK8 (assembly GCF_029625235.1). NCBI lineage: Bacteria > Pseudomonadati > Pseudomonadota > Gammaproteobacteria > Oceanospirillales > Halomonadaceae > Halomonas > Halomonas sp. CKK8. The sequence goes on from NZ_CP121193.1 coordinate 3,117,463, forward strand.
CGCTGATCGGCCCGCTGCTGCGGCGCGGCGGGGCCTTCTTCATGCGTCGCAGCTTCCGCGACAACCGCCTCTATGCCACGGTCTTCCACGAATACCTGCACCGCCTGATCGCCCGCGGCCACCCGCTGGAGTACTTCATCGAGGGAGGGCGTTCGCGCAGCGGCCGCATGCTGCCTGCCCGGCCCGGCATGCTCTCGATGACCCTGCGCTCCTACCTGCGCGGCGCACGCGGCGGCGGCCAGCCGCTGGTCTTCGTGCCGGTCTACATCGGCTACGAGCGCATCCTCGAGAGCGGCAGCTACCAGCGCGAGCTGCATGGCGGCAGGAAGCGCAAGGAGAGCCCCTGGGGAGTGCTGCGGGTGCTCGGCCGGCTGCGCCAGCCCTTCGGGCAGGTCACCGTGAACATCGGCGACCCCCTGTCGCTCCCGGCCTTCCTCGATGCGGAGGTGCCCGGCTGGCGAGGACAGCTCGACGACCCGCGCCCGCCCTGGCTCGCACGGGCCGTGCCCCGCCTCGGCGAGACCCTCTCGCGTCGCATCAATGCGGCCGCCGCCCTCAACCCGGTCAACCTGGTGGCCCTGGTGCTGCTGGCCACCCCCCACCATGCCATCGAGGCCAGCCTGCTCAAGCGCCAGCTGGCGCTGCTGGTGGCCCTCCAGCGACGCCTCCCGGGCGGCCGCCACGTCAGCCTGCCGGAGGGCACGCCCGACACCTGGCTCGAGCGGGTTCTCGCCCTGGGAATGGTCGAGCGCCGCCCGCACCCGCTGGGCGACATCATCGTCGCCGACGGCCGCCAGGCCGGCCTGCTGGGCTGGTATCGCAACAACGTGCTGCACCTCTTCGCACTCGCCGGGCTCACCGCCTTCGCGTTCCGCCACCAGGCCTGCCATGAGCTGGATGGCCTGGTGGCCCTGCTCGCCCCCGGCTGGCCGATCCTCACCCGCGAGCTGATGATCGCTCCCCCGGCCTCGCTGCGCGAGGACCTGGCCGGGATGCTCGCGGCACTGGTCGAGGCGGGACTGCTGGAAGCCGAGGACGGGAACTGGCGCCGGCCTCGGGAGTCCCTGGAGGCCGGGGAGCAGCTGGGCATGCTAGGGGGCCTGATGCAGCCGTCGCTCGAGCGCGGCTACCTGCTGCTGTCGGTACTGTTGAGCGAGCCCGCCGGGCACTTCACCGCCGACGAGCTGACCGCGCGCAGCCGCGAGCTCGCCGAGCGGCTGGCCCTGCTCTCGGGGCTGGATGCACCGGAATTCTTCGATACCCGGCTGTTCTCCGGCCTGGTGGAGAGCCTGGAGGCACAGGGATGGCTTCACACCGAGGAGGACCGCCTGGTGTTCGATGACCGCCTGCGCGAGGCGGCCCAGCGGAGCCGCGCGCTGTTCGACCCGGCGCTGCGTCACCGCCTGCAGCTGGTCAGTCGCCCGGAAGCGGGCTGAGTTCAGGCCTCCAGGCGGCGGTGGACGTAGAGGTCGTAGCGACTGGTCCTGTCCTCGATGACGTGGTGCGGCGAGGGCCCCTCGATGGGCGGCGCCTTGCGCGGCCGCTTGACCACCACCCGATGGGTCGCCACGTCCAGTGCCGCCTCCAGCAGCCGCGGGGCATCCGGGTCATCGCCGGCCAGGGTGCGGAAGAGCCGCATCTCCTTCTTGACCAGCGCGGACTTGTCGCGGTGGGGGAACATGGGGTCCAGGTGGATCACCTGGGGCGCCACGGCGCCGCTCGCCACCAGCGCCTCCAGCCCGAGGGTCGCGTCGCCGTGGACGATTGACATGCGCGCGGCGATCTCGCCGATCTCGGGATCGCGCCGTGCCCGCGCCAGGCCGTCCTCCAGCAGCGCAAGGATCGCCGCGACCCGCTCGATCAGCAGCACCTCGGCCCCCAGGCTTGCCAGCACGAAGGCGTCGCGCCCCAGCCCGGCGGTGGCATCCACCACCGAGGGCGTGACGCCCCTGGCCAGGCCGCAGGCGCGGGCCACCAGCTGGCCACGCCCCCCGCCGAAGCGACGACGATGGGCGGCGCGACCCGCGACGAAGTCCACCGCCAGCGGATGACCGTAGCGCTTCGCATCGCCGGCCAGTACCAGGCGGTCGCCCTGGTGGACCAGCAGCAGCTCGGCCTCGCCCTCCCCGGCCAGGGGCAGGCCGAGGCGCGTGGCGAGGGCCGGGTCCGCCACCCCCACCGGCACATCCTGCCTCATCGGCCCTTCTGCCAGGCGACCCGGTCGCGCAGGTAGACCGGCTGCACCTCGTGGGGTGGCCGGCCCTCGCCGGCCACGAAGTCGCGCACCGCAAGAAGGGCCATGTCGGCGGCATCGGCCTCCGGCTCGACCAGGCAGAGCCCCATGCCGGCCTGCACCTCGGCAGGCATCTGGTCCCACAGGCGCCAGCCGGTGCCGATGCCGACCCAGTCGTGGTCGTCATGGCCGACCGGCAGGCGCAGCCGCGCCGGCGGCATCACCGCCTCCTCGGTCAGCGCCACCGGCGCACCATCGCGGCACTGCCAGGCCGCCACGTAGATCTCGCCCATGCGGGCATCCAGGGCGGTGATCAGCCAGCGGTAGTGGTGGCGACGATGGGCGCCCAGGGCCAGCGCCTCGAGGGTCGAGACACCGACCAGCGGTCGGTCGAGGCCGAAGGCGAGCCCCTGGGCGACCCCCGCGGCGATGCGCAGGCCGGTGAAGGAGCCCGGCCCCCTGCCATAGGCCACGGCATCCAGCGCCGAGGCTGGCAGGCCGGCCTCGGCGAGCACCTCGTCGACCATCGGCAGCAGCCGCCGGGTGTGCTCCCGCGGGGTCAGGGCGAAGCGTGAGATCAGTTCGTCGTCGAGGCCCTCACGGCGGCGCAGCAGGGCGGCGGAACAGGCGCTCGAGGAGGCATCCAGGGCCAGCAGGATCGGCATGGGCAAGAGGTCGCGGCGGAAAATGTCGGGGCATTATACGCGCGCCATCGCCAACGACGAAGGCCCGCGCATGGCGGGCCTTCGTCAAGGGGCGGTGTAGCGTGGGGCTCAGCCTTCCAGCGCCTCGATCACCTGGGCGGTGATGTCGTCGATGCTGCCCACCCCTTCGACCCGATGGTACTCCGGCGCCGCCTCGGGGTCCTCCTTGGCCCACTGCCGGTAGTAGTCGACCAGCGGCGCGGTCTGCTCGTGGTAGACCGCCAGGCGGTTGCGCACGGTGGACTCGCGGTCGTCGTCACGCTGGATCAGCGTCTCGCCGGTGACGTCGTCCTTGCCCTCTTCCTTCGGCGGCTGGTACTCGAGGTGATAGACACGGCCAGAGCCCGGATGCACGCGGCGACCCGCCAGGCGCTTGACGATCTCCTCGTCATCCACGGCGATCTCCAGCACATGATCGATCTTCACCTCGGCATCCTTCATGGCCTGGGCCTGGGGGATGGTGCGCGGGAAGCCGTCGAACAGGAAGCCGTTGGCGCAGTCGGGCTGGCTGATGCGCTCCTTGACCAGGGCGATGATGATGTCGTCGGACACCAGGCCGCCGCTGTTCATGATCTCCTTGACCTTGAGCCCCAGTTCGCTGCCCGCCTTCACCGCGGCGCGCAGCATGTCGCCGGTGGAGATCTGCGGGATGTTGAACCGCTCGCAGATGAACTGGGCCTGGGTGCCCTTGCCGGCACCGGGGGCGCCCAACAGGATCAAACGCATCTGACTGCTCCTTGAAGTGTGAATCTCGTACACGGGGAAAGGAAAGACCCGAACGATAACCGTGCCGTCAGGCCCAGACAAGCGAAGTGACCGCCGAGAGGCCGCCAAAAGCGGAAAAAAGGTCGGCGTATCAACCTTGTGGCAGCCAAATAGCACTTTGGTCTGCCCCGGGGATCGAACCCGCCATAACCGACGACGGCGCCTTGCGGCGCCGTCGTACCGGGCAGGATGGCAGCCCTACAGCAGCAGGCGACGGATATCCGTCAGCACCTGGCCCAGGAAGGCGGTGAAGCGCGCCGCATCGGCGCCGTTGACCGCCCGGTGGTCATAGGAGAGGCACAGCGGCATCATCAGCCGCGGCTGGAAGGCCTGGCCATCCCACACCGGCTTCATCTGCGCCTTGGAGATGCCGAGGATGGCCACCTCCGGGGCGTTGACGATCGGCGTGAAGGCGGTGCCGCCGATGGAGCCCAGGCTGGAGATGGTGAAGCAGCCACCGGTCATCTCCTCGCGTTTGAGCTTCTTCGACTGCGCCTTCTTGGCCAGCTCCACGGACTCCTTGGCCAGCTCGATCAGCGACTTGCGGTCGGCATCGCGGATCACCGGCACCATCAGGCCATCCGGGGTGTCCACGGCGACGCCGATATGCACGTACTTCTTGTGCACCACCGTCTCGCCGTCGCTCTTCAGGCTGACATTGAACTGCGGGAACTTCTGCAGCGCGAAGGCGCAGGCCTTGATCAGGAAGGGCAGCGGCGTGAGCTTGGCGCCCTGGGCCTCGGCCTCGGCCTTCATCGACTTGCGGAAGGCCTCCAGCTCGCTGATGTCCGCCTCGTCGAACTGGGTGACATGGGGCAGGTTGACCCAGCTGCGATGCAGGTTGGTGGCGCCCATCTTCATCAGGCGCCCCATGGGCTTCTCTTCCACCTCGCCGAACTGGCTGAAGTCCTGGTCCGGGATCGGCGGGATGCCGCCCCCGGCTGCCGCCGGCGGAGCCGCTGCCGCGGGTGTGCTGGCCTTGCCGTCCATCACCTGCTTGACATAGGCGTGGACGTCCTCCTTGAGGACGCGCTCCTTGGGGCCGCTGGGCCTGACCAGCCCCAGGTCGACGCCCAGTTCCCGGGCCAGCATGCGCACCGCCGGGCCGGCATGCACCAGCTTGCCGTCACGGGGCTTGTGGGCCGCCATCTGGGCCTCGGGACTCGGCGAGCCGGCGGGCGTTTCCATCGGTGCCTCGGCCTTCGGCGCTGCCTTCTGCTCGGGCTGCTTCGCCGCCGGCTGGGCGGCGGGCTTGCTGCCGGCCACCGGAGTGCCGGCCACCTCGATATAGCCGATCAAGTCGCCCTCGGAGACGGTATCGCCCTCCTTCACGGTCAGCTCGAGCAGCTTGCCCTTGTAGGGGCTGGGCACGTCCATGGAGGCCTTGTCGGACTCCAGGGTGATCAGCGGGTCCTCCTCGTCGACCTCGTCGCCGACGCTGGCGGCAATCTCGATGATCGGCACGTCGGCGGAACCGGAGAGGTCAGGAACGCGTACCTCCTTGCGCTCCGGCTCACCACTGCCGGCACCCTCCTCCTCGGCCGGGGCCGACGCCTGCGCGGCGCTCTCGGCCGGCTCAGGCGCCGACTCGGCGGCGGGTTCGGCCTCGCCCCCCCCCTCGCCGGTACCCGCGTCCTCGACTTCCATGGTGCCGATCACGTCGCCCTCGGAGACGGTGTCCCCTTCCTTGACGGTGAGCGAGACCAGCTTGCCGGCATGGGGGCTCGGCACGTCCATGGAGGCCTTGTCGGACTCCAGGGTGATCAGCGTATCCTCGGCGGCCACCTCGTCGCCCTCGGCCACCGCCACCTCGATGATCTCCACATCCGAGGAGCCGCCCAGGTCGGGAACCTTAATCTCCACGGTGCGCTTGCCGCCACCCCCGCTACTGGCGGCAGGCTTCTCCGGGGCCGGTTCGGGTGCCGACTCGGGCGCCTTCTGCGCCTCGGAGGCCTCGCGCTTCTCCTCGGCCTCGCCGCCGCCCTCGACCTCGATCTCGACGATGTCGTCGCCCTCGGAGACGGTGTCGCCCTCCTTGACCAGCACCTTCAGCACCTTGCCGCCCTTCGGCGCCGGCACGTCCATGCTGGCCTTGTCGGACTCCAGCGTGATCAGGGTGTCCTCGGGGGCGATGACATCACCCTCGGCCACCGCGATCTCGATGATTTCCACATCGGTATCGCCACCGATGTCCGGAACTTTGATGATTTCGCTACTCAAGGTCGCGCTCCTTCAAACTCTTGACGGGGGCGGGCCTCGCGGGCCCGCCATGCCACCGGATCAGTCGGTCGGCGCCTCACACCTCAAGCGGGTTGGGCTTGGCCGGGTCGATGCCGTACTTCTTGAGCGCCTCGCCGACGACCTTGCGATCCAGTTCGCCACGGTCGGCCAGCGCCTTGAGCGCGGCCACGGTCACGAAGCGGCGGTCGACCTCGAAGAAGGCACGCAGCTTCTCGCGGGTATCGGAGCGACCGAAGCCGTCGGTCCCCAGTACATGGTAGTCGGTCGGCACCCAGGCGCGGACCTGGTCGGCGAACAGCTTCATGTAGTCGGTGGAGGCGATCGCCGGCCCCTTGCGGTCTTCCAGGCAGGCAGTGACGTGGGGCTTGCCCGGTTCGGCCTCGGGGTTGATGAAGGCCTGGCGGTCGATCTCCAGGGCCTCGCGGCGCAGTTCGTTGAAGCTGGTGACGCTCCAGATGTCGGCGCCCACACCCCACTCCTCGGCGAGCATCTCGGCGGCGGCCTCGACCTCGCGCAGGATGGTGCCGCAACCCAGCAGCTGCACGCGGCCCTTGTCGCCCTGCGTCTCGCGCAGCAGGTACATGCCCTTGATGATGTCGGCGGCGGGCACCTCGTCGAGGGCCGGGTGCTCGTAGTTCTCGTTCATCACCGTCAGGTAGTAGAAGCAGTTCTCCTTGTCGGCGAACATGCGCTTCAGGCCATCCTGGACGATCACCGCCACTTCATGGGCATAGGTGGGATCGTAGCTGCGGCAGTTGGGAATCATCGAGGCCTGCAGGTGGCTGTGGCCATCCTGGTGCTGCAGGCCCTCGCCGTTCAGGGTGGTACGCCCGGCAGTGCCGCCGACCAGGAAGCCGCGGGCCTGCATGTCACCGGCCGCCCAGGCCAGGTCGCCGATGCGCTGGAAGCCGAACATCGAGTAGTAGACATAGAACGGCAGCAGCGTCGTGGCGTTGTTCGAGTAGGAGGTCGCGGCGGCGATCCACGCCGACATGGCGCCGGCCTCGGTGATGCCCTCCTCGAGGATCTGGCCCTTCTGATCCTCGCGGTAGAACATGATCTGACCCTTGTCCACCGGCTCGTACTTCTGCCCCTCGGAGGTGTAGATGCCGAGCTGGCGGAACATGCCCTCCATGCCGAAGGTGCGCGCCTCGTCGGGAATGATCGGCACCACGCGCTCGCCGATCTTCTTGTCCTTGACCAGGCCGTTGAGTATGCGCACGAAGGCCATGGTGGTGGAGACCTCGCGACCCTTGGAGCCGCCGGTCTGCGACGCGAAGGTCTTGTCCTCGAGGGCCGGGATCGGCAGCGCCTCGAAGTCATTGCGGCGCGCCGGCAGATAGCCACCCAGGCGCTCGCGCTGGAGATGCATGTACTTCATCTCCGGCGTATCGTCTTCCGGCTTGTAGTAGGGCACTTCCTTGAGCTGCTCGTCGGTGAGCGGGATGCCGAAGCGGTCGCGGAAGGTGCGCAGCGCCTCGTACTCCATGGTCTTGACCTGGTGGGCCTCGTTGGCGGCCTCGCCGTCGCCGCCCCCCATGCCGTAGCCCTTGACGGTGTGCGCCAGGATCACGGTGGGCCGGCCGTTGGCGTTCTGGGTCGCCTCGTGGTAGGCCGCGTACACCTTGAAGGGGTCATGGCCGCCGCGGTTGAGCTTCCACACGTCCTCGTCGGACATGTCCTTGACCATCTCGGCGGTTTCCGGGTACTTGCCGAAGAAGTGCTCCTTGGTATAGGCGCCGCCGTTGGCCTTGTAGTTCTGGTACTCGCCGTCTACCGCCTCGTCCATGCGCTTCTGCAGGATGCCCTTCTTGTCCTTCTCGAAGAGCGGGTCCCAGAGGCGACCCCAGACGACCTTGAGGACGTTCCAGCCGGCGCCGCGGAACACGCCCTCGAGCTCGTCCATGATGCGCGAGTTGCCGCGCACCGGGCCGTCCAGGCGCTGCAGGTTGCAGTTGACGACGAAGATCAGGTTGTCGAGCTTCTCGCGGCTGGCCAGGTGGATGGCCCCCAGGGATTCCGGCTCGTCGCACTCGCCGTCGCCCATGAAGCACCAGATCTTGCGATCGTGCATGTCCTTGAGCTCACGGGAATCCAGGTACTTCATCACGTGGGCCTGGTAGATGGCCTGGATGGGGCCGAGGCCCATGGACACCGTGGGGAACTGCCAGAAGTCCGGCATCAGCCAGGGGTGCGGGTAGGACGAGAGGCCGTCGCCATCCACCTCCTGGCGGTACTTGTCCATCTGGTCCTCGGTAAGACGCCCCTCCAGGTAGGCACGCGCATAGACGCCCGGCGCCACATGGCCCTGGATGTAGACCAGGTCGCCCTCGAAGTCGCCGTTGGGGGCGCGGAAGAAGTGGTTGAAGCCCACGTCATAGAGGGTCGCCGCCGACATGAAACTGGCGATATGACCACCCAGCCCCGGGTTCGCGCGATTGTTGCGGATCACCTGGGCGATGGCGTTGTAGCGGATCAGCGAACGGATGCGACGCTCCATGAAGAGATCACCCGGCATCGGCGCCTCGCGGTGCACCGGAATGGTGTTGCGATGCGGGGTGGTCACCGAGAAGGGCACCTGCATGCCATCGCGACGCACGCGGTCGGCCAGGCGCGTCATCAGGTACCGGGCACGATCCTCGCCCTCGCGATCCAGGACCGACTCCAGGGAATCCAGCCATTCCGTGGTTTCGACCGGATCGAGATCTTCTCTTGATTCCAGACTCATAGACGTCTCTCCGAATGACGGTGGGGACTACAGCCCCGCAGAGGGGCGAGTGGCGCTCATGTTCGGACGTGCAGACCGAACGCGTCAGGCCTGTAGTTGTTTTACAAGGTGGTGTGATGTGCGGTTGCCGTTGGCGCGAAGATACCGTAAACGCCGGGCCCTGCCAATTCAAGATAGAATGGAAATAGTTTTCACATAATCTGTATTGCACCGCAACACAGGGGATTACGTGACCCCACGGCGTCGAATCCGGGCCCGCTCAGGAAGTTGTAGCTAAACTACCGTATGAAGCAAGCGTGCCATTCAGGCGTGATCGGCAAGGCTTCCCGGGCACCCTCGGGAACGTATTCTTTCCACTTCCTGGCGAAAGTAGGCCCAGTCGAAGGCGGGCCCCGGGTCGCTCTTGCGCAGCGGCGCCACCCGGGCATGGCTGGTGATGCGCGTCTCGTCGAGGGCCGGGTAGGCCGCCAGCAGGGCAAGGGTGACGGCCGCGAGGGCCCGGTACTGGGCGCCGGTGTAGGGGCTGACCTCGTCCCCCTCCAGCTCGATGCCCACGGCGAAGTCGTTCAGCGCCGTCCGCTCGCGCGCGCCGTCCCGCCACCGCGAGCGACCGGCATGCCAGGCTCGCGCCTGGAAGGGCACGAACTGCACGCACTCCCCGTCGCGGCGGATCAGCAGGTGGGCCGAGACACGCAGCCCGGCGATGGTCGCGAAGAAGGGGTGTGCCTCGGGGTCGAGCCGGTTGGTGAAGAGCCGCTCGATATGCTCTCCGCCGAAGACCCCGGGCGGCAGGCTGATGGCGTGCAGCAGCAGCAGCGAGACTTCCCCGGCCGGGCGTTCGTCCTGGTTGGGCGAGGAAAGGTGCCGGGCGCCTGGCAGCCAGCCGTCGTCGATGCGCATGGTTTTTCCCTGACGTCGATGCATGGGTTTCCCTATAATGATCGCCTCAAGCTTCCCCGCACAGAGATGGACCCGCCATGCATTACCAGGACGCCCTTGCCGAAGAGATCCGTGACAGTGCCGCCCGGCTGCTGGCCGAGGACGTCGGCCCCGGTGACATCACCGCCCAGCTGGTGCCCGAGAAGCAGATGGCCCGGGCCCGGGTGATCACCCGCGAGGCGGCGGTGCTGTGCGGCGTGGCCTGGGTCGACGAGCTGTTCCGGCGCCTCGATGCCCGGGTCGCCCTGCACTGGCAGGCCGCCGACGGCGACCACCTTTCGCCCGGCCAGGCCTTCCTCGAGCTGGAGGGGCCGGCGCGCAGCCTGCTCACCGGGGAGCGGGCCGCGCTCAACCTGCTGCAGACCCTCTCCGCCACGGCGACCCGCACCCGCCACTACGTGGACCTGCTCGAGGGGACCGGCGTGCGCATGCTGGACACCCGCAAGACCCTGCCCGGGCTGAGGCTCGCCCAGAAGTACGCGGTGACCTGCGGCGGCGGTCACAACCACCGGATCGGCCTCTACGACGCCTTTCTGATCAAGGAGAACCACATCGCGGCCTGCGGCGGCATCGCGGCGGCGGTGAAAGAGGCCCGCGACATCGCCCGCGACCTGCCGGTGGAGGTGGAGGTGGAGACCTTCGAGGAGCTGGACCTGGCGCTTGCCGCCGGGGCCGACGTGATCATGCTCGACAACTTCAGTCTCGACGACATGCGCGAGGCGGTGCGTCGTACCGCCGGGCGTGCCACCCTTGAGGCCTCGGGCAACGTCGACGAGGGCACCCTGCGCGCCATCGCCGAGACCGGCGTGGACTGCATCTCCAGCGGCGCCCTGACCAAGGATGTCAGGGCCATCGATCTGTCGATGCGGATCGTCGAGCAGGAGACCTGAGCGGCCCCTCAGGTCTCGACGGCGACCAGCCGCTTCTCGAGCCGCTGGCGGTAGAGCCGCTCGCCGCCGCGCTCGACCCAGTCGTCGCCCAGCCGCTGCCAGCCCCGGTGCACCAGGCCCTCGACCAGCATGGCGCTGGCCTCGATGGCGGCCCGAGTCACGCCCTGCTCGAGGAGCAGGCGCTCGGCATGCACCAGCAGGGTCGAGCCGATCCCGCGCCGTCCGAGCGACGGCCAGACATAAAGGGTCTCGATCCGCCCGCGGGGCATGTCCAGTTCCAGGAAGCCCACGCAGCGGCCCTCGCAGTCGGCGACCAGGGTGGTGTAGAGCGCCTGGCGGGCCGCCCAGGCACTGCCATCCCGGGGCAGCGCCGTCGCCCAGGCCTCGCGCTCGACCAGCGAATAGTGACCCGCCGCGCCCTGCATCACGGCGTGGTGGAAGACCTCGGCCTGGTCCGCGGCGTCCCGGGCGCGGGCCGTGCGATAGACGATTCGCGGTCCACGGCGGCGCCCGGCGGGCGGCGGCTCGGCCGGCTCGGATCCGTTGTCGATATCGGCAAGACGCATGTGAGACCTTCCTGAAATGATGACCGGCCCAGCAGACTACCCAAGCCACGCCGCGGGGCCAAGCCCTGCGGGTGGTCACTCTCAGGATATGCCATGAACGACCGTCCCACCCCACCCGATGCCTTCCAGCTGACGCCCATCGGCATCATCGAGAGCGACTTCCCGGACAAGTTCGGCATCCCGCGCCAGCCGGGCCTGGCAACGGCGGCCCGGGCGTCCCTGGTGCTGGTCCAGCCCTTCGACGACCCGCTGGCGGTGAGAGGCCTCACGGCCTTCAGCCACCTCTGGCTGACCTTCGTCTTCCACCTCAGTCCCGAACCGGCCGGCCCGGCTCGCTGGAGCCCGCTGGTGCGCCCGCCGCGCCTGGGCGGCAACGCCAAGGTGGGCGTCTTCGCCAGCCGCAGCACCCATCGGCCCAACCGCCTGGGGCTGTCGCTGGTGGAACTGGTCGAGATCGACACCTCGCACGGCGTGCGCCTGCGGCTTCGTGGCGCCGACCTGGTCGACGGCACTCCGGTGCTCGACATCAAGCCCTACCTGCCCTGGGCCGAGGCCCGCCCCGAGGCCCGCGCCGGCTTCGCCCCCGAGGCGCCGCCGACCCTGGCGGTCAGCCTCTCGCCCGAGGCGGAGGGCGTGCTGGCCCGGCGCCCCGACGGTGACTCGCTGCGTGAACTGATCCTCCAGATACTGGCCCAGGACCCGCGCCCCGCCTACCGCCACGGCGCCGAGACACGGATCTACGGGGTGCGACTGCGCGACGTGGACGTGCGCTTCCAGGCACTGCAGGAACAGGCCGGCCCCACGACGCTGAGGGTGGTCGAGGTCCTGCCGGCCGAAGGCCGGACATGACGAAGGGCCCCGAGGGGCCCTTCTCGCATCACAGGGACGGCATCAGTCGAAGTCGATGCCGATGCGCCGACCGACCTCCTCGTAGGCCTCGATCACCCCGCCCAGCCCCTGGCGGAAGCGGTCCTTGTCGAGCTTCTCGCGGGTCTTGGCGTCCCACAGGCGGCAGCCGTCCGGGGAGAACTCGTCGCCCAGCACGATCTCGCCCTTGAACAGGCCGAACTCCAGCTTGTAGTCCACCAGCAGCAGGCCACCCTCGGCGAACAGCGCCTTGAGCACCTCGTTGACGCGGAAGGTGAGCGCCTTCATCTCGGCCAGCTGCTCGGGGGTCGCCCAGCCGAAGGTCTCGGCCAGCGACTCGTTGATCATAGGGTCGTGCAGGGCATCGTTCTTGAGGAACAGCTCGAAGGTGGGCGGGTCGAGCGCCTGGCCCTCCTCCACGCCGAGGCGCTTGACCAGGCCGCCGGCGGCGATATTGCGCACCACGCACTCCACCGGGATCATCTCGAGGTTCTTGACCAGGCTCTCGGTGTCGGAGAGGCGGCGGTCGAAATGGGTGGGGATGCCCGCCGCCTGCAGCTTCTCCATGATGAAGGCATTGAAGCGGTTGTTGACCATGCCCTTGCGGGCCAGCGATTCCATGCGCTCGCCGTCGAAGGCGCTGGTGTCGTCGCGGAAGGTCAGGATCAGGCGATCGGGGTCATCGGTGGCATGGACCGACTTGGCCTTGCCGGCATAGAGTTCTTGGCGCTTTTCCATGGGGAGCCTCCAGAGGCGCGGATACGGATCAGGATGGTCGTTCAGCCGAGGGTCTGCCAGGCCAGGCCAGCGTCCTGGGCGGCGACCCTCAGCCGGGATTCGTCGCCGTCGAGCAGCGGCACCAGGGCCTCCAGGGCCAGCTCGGGGCGGTTGTTGTGTTCGGAGAGATGGGAGCAGACGATGCGCTGCAGGCGGTCGAGCCCCAGCCGGGCCAGCAACCAGGCCGCCTGGCCGTTGGCCAGGTGCCCCCAGTCACCGCCGACGCGTCGCTTGAGGCTCGCGGGATAGGGCCCCTCGGCGAGCATCCGCGGGTCGTGGTTGCACTCCAGCACCAGGCCGTCGCAGCCGGTGAAGGCCTCGACCACATGCGCGCTGGGATGCCCCAGGTCGGTGAGCAGGCCGAGGCGCCGTTCGCCGGCGTCGATGCGAAACTGCACCGGCTCCCGGGCGTCATGGGGCACGGTGACCGGGTCGATGGTCAGCCCCTTGACCGTGAACCGGGCCTGGGGAGTGATCCAGTGACGGCGCGGCAGCTCGCCGAGCCGGCCCGACAGCCAGGTCCCCGGCGTCAGGTAGACCGGCAGTCCGTGGCGGCGGGCCAGGGGGCCAACGCCCCGCACATGGTCGCCATGCTCGTGGGTCACCAGCAGCGCATCGAGCTGGCGGGGATGCAGACCCAGCCGGGCCAGGCGGCGCTCGGTCTCGCGCAAGGTGAAACCACAGTCGACCAGCAGGTGCGTCTCGCCGTCGCTGACCAGCGTGGCGTTGCCCTTGCTGCCGCTGCCGAGGGAGGCGAAGGAGAGGCGCCCGCGCCCACCCGGCACCTTGCCACTCATCAGCGCAGCAGGCCCGCCACCCGCTCGAGCAGCTCGCGCTGGTCCTCGGTGGAGAGTGCCTCCTCGCCGGCACCCTGGGCCGTGAGCACGGTCTCCTCGGGGCCACGGGCCTCCAGTACCAGGCGCACCTGCCGGGTCGACTCGCCCAGGTCGAGGGTCGCAAGCGACTGCAACAGGCCCCGCTCCCGCTCGCTCTGGGTCAGGTAGCCCACCACGAAGCTGCGCGACGCGGGGTCGCGCTCAAGCAGCTCGCGACGACCCTCGACCGCGAAGTCGCGTTCTAGCTGGTGGCTGAGTTCGGCCCACAGACGATCCGCCGCGAAGGGCAGGATCACCTGCCAGTCGTCACCACGCTGCTCGAACCTGGCGCGATTCTGGGCGTCGGGCCGCTGGGCGGCCAGCGAGGCGGCGCTCGGCGACATGCTGCGTGCCTCGAAGTGGCGCTCCAGCGCCGTCAGGCAGGCGGCCTGCGTGGTCCCGCCCTGCTCGCAGCGAATCTCGCTGTCGCCGCTGCGCAGCGCCGGACGGACACTGAGCCTGGCCTGGTCGGTTTCCAGGATGCCGCGGCGGGAGTCGCTGGCGGTGACGGTCAGGCCCCGGCTGCGCACGAAGCGCTCGAGCTCCGGCCAGACCGTTGCCGGTTCGGCGCCCACCACCAGCCACCGCTCGTCGCCGACCGCGCGACGCCCGACATAGCCGCGCTCCATGCTGCGCCCGGGCGACAGGGCCTGGGGGAGCGGTGCCTCGACCACGCCCTCCTCGGCGGGCCGCGTGCCACTCACCTCGGGGACGGGCATGGCATCCCGGTAGCGCTCGGCATCGCGGCCCTCCGGCAGCACCAGGGGCGCATTCTCCTCGGCCTCGCCGTAGTCGAGGTTGCGATCATGATAGAAGCCATCACGGGCACAGCCGGCCGTGGCCAGGGCGATCACCGCCACCAGCGGCATCCATTTCAGCGCAGAGTTCATGCGTCCACCTTGCCTAGAGTTGTGCAGGGTGCGGTGCCGGGCACCGCTCAGTCGTCGATCAGGCCCGCCAGCTGCAGGGCCTCGCTGACGGTGGAATGATACTTCTCGGAGAGCCAGGTCAGCGGCAGCCGGATGCCGGGCTCGATGTGGCCCATGCGGTACAGCGCCCACTTGACCGGGATCGGGTTGGACTCGATCCCCAGGTTGGTGTGCAACGGCATCAGGCGGGTGTTGATCTGGTGGGCCCGATCGGCATCCCCGGCCACGGCGGCGCTGCACAGCTCGTGCATGGCCTTGGGGGCCACGTTGGCCGTCACCGAGATGTCGCCATGGCCGCCCATCAGCATGAAGTCGCAGGCGGTGGCGTCATCGCCGGAGTAGAGCATGAAGCCGCTGCCCTTGAGGCGCGCGATCAGGTCCTCGGCACGCTCCAGGTTGCCGGTGGCGTCCTTGAGTCCGATGATCTTGTCGACCTCGGCCAGGCGCAGCACGGTCTCGTTGTAGATGTCCGAGCAGGTGCGCCCCGGCACGTTGTAGAGGATCACCGGCAGGTCGCTGCTCTCGGCGATGGCCTTGAAGTGCCGATAGAGCCCTTCCTGGGTGGGCTTGTTGTAGTAGGGCGCCACGGTCAGGCAACAGTCCGCCCCGACCTCGCTGGCATAGCGGGCCAGTTCCACCGCCTCGGTGGTATTGTTGGAGCCGGTGCCGGCGATGACCGGGATGCGCCCGTTCACCTCCTCCACCACGGTGCGGATGACATCGAAATGCTCGGCGAACGACATGGTGGTCGGCTCGCCGGTGGTGCCGGCCGCCACGATTGCATCGGTGCCGTTGTCGAGATGAAAGTGCACCAGGCGGCGCAGGGCCTCCCAGTCGATATCGCCGTTCACCTTCATCGGCGTCGCCAGCGCGACGATACTGCCAGTGATCATCCTCTCGATTCCTCTCGATTCGCCTGCATTCGCGGTCGCGGGGACCTCGGGCAACGCCCCGGTGCCAGGGGCCAAATGGTACTCAGGCCTCGAGAGCCTGTACAGCCGCGACTTTACAGTTCGCCGTGGGTTGCGTGTAATCGGGGCTTCCTCCCTCATCCACCACAGGAGCACGACCATGAGCGTCAGCCCCGGCGAGCCCGTTCCGGACTTCACCGCCACTGCCACCGGCGACACCACCGTCACCCTCTCGGCGCTGGAGGGGAAACAGGTGGTGGTCTTCTTCTACCCCAAGGCCAGCACCCCCGGGTGCACCACCGAGGGCGGCGACTTCCGCGACCGCAAGGAGGCCTTCGACGCTGCCAACACCGTGATCCTCGGGGTCTCGCGGGACGGCATCCGCGCCCAGGAGAACTTCAAGGCCAAGCAGGACTTCAACTTCGCGCTGATCTCCGACAAGGACGAGGCGCTCTGCCGACTGTTCGATGTCATCAAGCTCAAGAAGCTCTACGGCAAGGAGCACCTGGGGATCGAGCGCAGTACCTTCCTGATCGACGCCGACGGCAAGCTCGCCCGCGAGTGGCGCGGCGTCAAGGTCAAGGGCCATGCCCAGGAGGTGCTGGATGCCGCCCAGGCCTTGCACGCCGGCTGAGCTCTTCTTTCATGTCGATCCGCGCGGGCGATCGCCCACACCCCGGGACGTTCACGACTCGGCGGGCGTCTCGGCCGTCTCCTTGAGGTGGCGCTGCTTGATGCCCCGCGGCCAGGCGTAGACCAGGGCCTTGAGCAGGGTCGCCAGGGGAATGGCGAAGAAGACCCCCCAGAAGCCCCAGATCCCGCCGAAGAAGAGGATCGCCAGGATGATCGATACCGGGTGGATGTTGACTGCCTCGGAGAACAGGATCGGCGACAGGACGTTGCCGTCCAGGGCCTGCAGCACGCCATAGGCGACCAGCACGTAGAGGAACTCGTCCGTCAGGCCGAAGTGGAAGCCGGCCACCGCCGCCACCGGCAGGGTGGTCACCGCCGCCCCGATATAGGGCACCAGCACCGAGAGGCCCACCACCACCGCCAGCAGTGCCGTGTAGGGGAGCCCGAAGTAGGCGAAGGTGAAGAAGGCCACGGTGCCGACGATGATGATCTCGATGAACTTGCCGCGCACGTAATTGGCGATCTGGTCGTCCATCTCCTCCCAGACGCGGGTCATCAGCTCGCGCCGCTGGGGCAGCAGCGAGATGGTGAAGCCCACCAGGCGGTCGCGGTCCTTGAGCATGAAGAACACCAGGATCGGCACCAGGATCAGGTAGACGATCAGCGTCAGGACGTTGCCCAGCGAGGCCAGCGACAGGGTCAGGGCGCGCTGGCCGAGCTGGGTCACCTCGCGGCCGGCCACGTCGATCCAGTTCTGCATCTGGTCGGGGGTGACCAGGTTGGGATAGCGTGCCTGGAGATCATCCAGAAGCTGCTGGCCACTGGCGAACATGCGCGGCGCCTCCTGGACCAGCCCCACCAGCTGGTTCCAGATCAGCGGCATCAGGATGAAGGCCAGCGCCAGCAGCACCCCGATGAAGGCGAGGAACACCACGAACACCGCCAACAGGCGCGGCATCCTGCGCCGCTCCATCCAGCTCACCGGCCCCTGCAGCAGGAAGGCGACCACCAGGGCGATAAGGAAGGGCGCCAGCATGCGCCCGAACAGGATCACCACGGTGAAGCCCAGCACCAGCACCACCAGCAGGATCACCGCCTCCTCGTCCGAGAAGTAGTGATCCATCCAGCTCCTGAAGACCGACCTCAGGGTCATGGAGCCGACTCCCCGCCCTTGCGGATCCAGTAGTGATAGACGTCACCGCGCTCCTCCCTGGCCGGCATATCGTGCGCGCTCTGGGCCACGAAGGTCTCGAAGTCGCGCCAGGAGCCCGCATCGGTGGCCATGACCTCCAGCAGTTGGCCGGGTGCGAGGCGCGACAACGCCTGCTTGGCCTTGAGCAGCGGCAGGGGGCAGGGAAGACCGCGGGCATCGAGCAGGTCATCGGGTTGCAGCGCCATGGTGTCTCCCGGGAAGATGGAACAGGGCGTGCCGCCCGTGGGCCCGCACGCAAGTCCCTGCGATTTAAAGGCACTTTGCGAGCCGAATCAATGTCACATCTGGGTACCTGTCACCCCTTGACGAGGACGGCCATGCTGCGTCGAACCGGAACCTGCCTCACCGCCTGCGCCCTGAGCCTGGTGCTCGCCCTGCCGAGCCAGGCCCAGTCTCCCGGCCGCTACGAGGCCCCCGGCCTGACCCGAAGCCCCTCCATCGATGCCGGGGGCGACTACGGGCTTCCCAGCCTGACCCGCCAGGGCAGCCAGGCCATCAGCGGCGAGGAGTACCGGCTGGGCCGCGCCTGGCTGCGCCAGTTCCGCGCCCGCGCCCCCGAATGGCAGGACGCCATCGCCCAGGACTACGTGGAGTCGCTGGTGGCCCGCCTGCTGCCCCACAGCGGCCTGGGAGACGCCCGCACCGCCGTCACTCTGGTGGAGAGCCGCCTGCTCAATGCCTTCGCCGTGCCCGGCGGGGTGATCGGCGTCAATGCCGGGCTGTTCGCCTTCGCCGAACGTGAGGCCGAGCTGGCCTCGGTGGTCGCCCACGAGCTCGGCCATCTCTCCCAGCGCCACTATGCCCGCGGCCAGGCCCGCGCCGAGCAGACCCAGATCCCGGCGATGGCGGCCATGCTCGCCGGCATGCTGATCGCCGCCGGGGGCGGCGGCGATGCCGGCATCGCCGCCGCCATGGGCTCCCAGGCGGCCGTCATCCAGGACCAGCTGAGCTACTCGCGGCGCTTCGAGCAGGAGGCCGATCGCGTGGGGCTGCAGGCCATGGCAGACGCCGGCTATGAACCGGTCGCCATGGTTGAGATGTTCCGCGCCATGCAGCGCATGATGAGCCTGCAAGGTGGCACTCCTCCGGAGTTCCTGCTCACCCACCCGGTGACCGAGTCACGTATCAGCGATACCCAGGCCCGCGCCAACCAGGTCTCGGTGGCGGCGCCGCGTGACGGGGACCTGCACTACCAGCTGGTGAGGGCCCGGGCACTGCTGACGGTCCACGACCGCGACCCGCAGCAGGCCAGTACCCGGCTGGCCCAGGACCAGGCGCCCGAGGCGGCCCGGCGCTACCTGGCCGCGCTGATCGATGCCCAGGCCGGTCGTACCGACCGGTCACTGGACGAGCTCGACACCCTGGCCCGGTCACAGCCCGACCTGGCGATGCTGCCGGCCTCGGCGGCCCAGGTCGCCTTCGAGGCCGGCCGCATCGACGAGGCCATCGCCCGCAGCCGTCGCCAGCTGCGGCTGATGCCGGACTACGCGCCGGCGAGCCGATTGCTGGGCGAGGCGCTGCTGCAGCGTGACCCCGACGAGGCCTACCACGTACTGCGCGAGCTGGCCGACGCCCGCCCCGAGGACCCGCAGGCGTTCACCCTGCTCGCCGAGGCCGCCGGCCGCAGCGGTCGCGAAGCCTGGGGCCACCTGGCCCGCGCCGAACAGCTGCAGCTCACCGGTCGCATCGACCGCGCCATTCGCCAGCTGGAGGTGGCCAAGGAGGTGGCCGAGCGCGAGGGTGACGGCGCCGCCGCCAGCCATATCGAGCGGCGTCGCGAGGACTTCATCGGCTACCGGGAGACGCTGGAGAAGTTCTAGCTACAAGGAGCAAGGAGCAAGGAGCAAGGAGCAAGGAGCAAGGAGCAAGGAGCAAGGAGCAAGGAGCAAGCTGCAAGCTGCAAGCTGCAAGCCAACAGCGTGAAATCACCCGCAGCAAAAGAACCCCCGGAGGCCTCAGCCTTCGGGGGGTTCTTGTCGCTTGGCGCTTGTGGCCTGGCCGCTGTTATTTCTGGAAGTTGAGCATCCGCTCGAGTGGCTTGAGGGCCGCCAGGCGCAGGGCGTCATCGACAAAGATCTCGCCCGAGCCGTCACGCAGGGTGCCCGCCAGGTTGTCCAGGGCGTTCATCGCCATCCAGGGGCAGTGTGCGCAGCTCTTGCAGGTCGCGCCATTGCCGGCGGTGGGCGCCTCGAAGAGCGTCTTCTCGGGGACCGCCTGCTGCATCTTGAAGAAGATGCCGCGATCAGTCGCCACGATCAGCTTGTCGTGGGGCAGCTCCTTCGCCGCCTTGATCAGCTGGGAGGTGGAGCCAGCCACGTCGGCCAGCTCGACCACCGAGGCCGGCGACTCCGGGTGCACCAGCACGGCCGCCTCGGGGTAGAGGCCCTTGAGGTCCTCGACGCCCTGGGCCTTGAACTCCTCGTGGACGATGCAGGCACCGTCCCAGAGCAGCATGTCGGCGCCGGTCTGTTTCTGGATATAGCCCCCCAGGTGCTTGTCCGGGGCCCAGAGGATCTTCTCGCCCCGCGCCTGAAGGTGCTCGATCACGTCAACGGCGATGGAGGAGGTCACCACCCAGTCGGCGCGCGCCTTCACCGCCGCGGAGGTGTTGGCATAGACCACCACGGTGCGGTCGGGATGGGCGTCGCAGAAGGCGCTGAATTCGTCGGCCGGGCAACCCACGTCCAGCGAGCAGGTCGCCTCCAGGGTGGGCATCAGCACCCGCTTCTCCGGGGAGAGGATCTTGGCGGTCTCGCCCATGAAGCGCACGCCGGCCACCACCAGGGTGTCGGCCTCGTGGCGGGCGCCGAAGCGCGCCAT
This sequence comes from Halomonas sp. CKK8, assembly GCF_029625235.1. NCBI lineage: Bacteria > Pseudomonadati > Pseudomonadota > Gammaproteobacteria > Oceanospirillales > Halomonadaceae > Halomonas > Halomonas sp. CKK8. The sequence goes on from NZ_CP121193.1 coordinate 3,137,554, forward strand.
CTCCAGGGAGTCGGCCACGCAGCCACCGGTCTCCTCGGCCAGCTGCTGGATGGCATCGTCGGTGTAGTAGTGGGCCACCAGCACGGCATTGTTGGCCTCGAGCAGACGCTTGATCTCCTCGATGCGCGCCTCGTCCTCGGCGGGAATGCGGGTGGGGCAGTAGGTGCGTGCGAGCTGCTCGCGCAGATCGGCACGGGAAGTCATGATCGTCATCGTGTCTACCACCGTGACAGGCAGGGGCTCCCCCTGCATTACACCAGGTGCCGCCGCTCGTGCACTCCGCACGGGGCAACACGCCAGAGGGCCAACCGCTGCGTCTTTCGCGATGGTCGACCCGCACCACCATTCTAGACCAGAACGCTGCAATATTGACCAGTCCCGGTCAGAAAAGCGTCATGGGGATGATATGCGGCCTGCGGACGGCAGGTTCAAGGGCACGCCAGGTCCAGGCGGCCTTGGTGCCAACGGTGTGCCAGCGCACCGACGACAGCCTGCCAGAGTGTCACCATGGCCTACCGATACTTCACGATACCGTGAAGACTGGACAGTGACGCGAGGTCACCATGCCAACCCCCATCCAGCACAACGCCCCCACTACCGCCACGTTCACGACGTTCACGCGGCTTCCCGACCGCGAGCCCGGCGAGCAGCAGCACGGCTACCCCTTCTCGCCACAACGCTTGCCCGAAGCACCGCGCGAGACGCCCGCCAGGACACCCACCGAAGAACCTGACGAGCGAGCTGCCGAAGGCGACGATGACCTGATGAGCCAGGATATCAACGCGGTCGATTTCGACCCTCTCCTGTAGCATACCGGCTGGCGCGCCCCGACGAGATGCGCCAGCCGAATCCGGCAACGAGAATCCACGTCTGCTTGCTACCGGGCCGGTTCATACCGGCGCCTCGAGGATGCCGTTGACCCGTTCACTTCGTTGACTTCTTGATATCGCTCTTGAGATCACCGTACCCGGCTTCTGCCTTGCCGCCCTGCTTTTCGGCCTTACCCTTGTATTCCAGTTCCTTGTCGCCGGCCACCTTGCCGGCAACCTCCTTGACCTTGCCCTTCACCTCGTTGGCACGGCCTTTTACCTGGTTCTTGTTCACGAACGTATCTCCCGATGGTGGTTTCGCTTGGGTTCTGCCTCTCACCCTGATTCGAGTACATATCGGGGGGAGAATTTCATCATAGGCGACGCCATGCGAATGATCTGTGCGATGCCCAACATAACCGGGGAGTCTACCAGGCGATCTGGTTTTCGATCCGTATCGCTGCAACGTACTGGCGAGAGAAGACATGGTGGGGACATGACGACTCCTTTCAGACTCTACTCACCGGGGCAACGGTAGCGCACTGCCACACACCAGAATCGCGTTAGCAATCAGGATACTTCCGGAATTAGAAGGCTCAATATACCCAACCGTTCAGCCAGTGAACAACAACTTCATGCGCCGCGGAGATGGCAGAAATCCATGTACTACTACTGGTAGCGATAAGCTACCATGACAACTGTATCCGAGGATCATATTGGAGTCCCTCATGCCCAAGATCACAGACGAATCCAGCACCTTCACACAGCTGAGGGACAAGGCCGAAGCAGGGTTACAGGCGGGCACGACACCGACAGCGAGTCACTGGTCGTTGGGCGTTGACGCCCTGAGCCTTCTCCACCGGCTGTCCAGCAATCCCGACAACGCACAGGACGCCCTCAAGCTTCTTCATGAACTCCAGGTTCACCAGGTAGAACTGGACTTGCAGAACGAGGCGATCGCCGGCAACGAGCAGGCACTCATCGAGGAGTTGAGGCTTTACCAGGCGCTCTACGATTCCGCCCCGCTTGCCTATTTTCTCATCGACCTCGAGGGCAAGGTGATTCAGGGCAACCTTGCCGCCGCGGAACTCCTTGGCGTGGCACGTCATGATCTTGCTCGGCACCCCATCGATTCCTTCCTGCGCCCGGAGAGCCGTCCGCTTCTGCGTGGCCTGCTGCAGCGTGTCGCACAGGCCGGCATCCGGGGCTGCTGCGTGGCCGAGACGGGGGGATGCGCAACGGGTTCCAGACACGTACGATTACTGGCATCCACCCCACCAGGGCGCGAGCATATCCTGTTAGCCTGCTGCGATCACAACGGTGCGGACCCCATCGCCTAGCCGCTCCATGCCATGACAGCCTTGACTCCTACCCAGTCATCCACAGTCCCCCCGAAGGGGGTACGCATCCTCGGCATCGGCGCATCCGCCGGGGGACTGGCGCCGCTGGAAGAGTTCCTTGCCCGGATTCCGCCCCACAGCCACCTGGCCTATGTGGTGGTGCAGCATCTCGACCCCACCCATCGGGCGCTGCTCCCTGAACTGCTCCAGCGCGTCACCCCGATGTCGGTTCGGCAAGCGTCCCACGGCATGCCCATCGAGCCTGACTGCGTGTATGTGATTCCGCCGAATACCGAACTCAGCGTTGTCGACGGTGTGCTGAACCTGGCGAGGCCCATGGAACCCAGGGGGATGCGCCTGCCGATCAACGTGCTGTTCTCTTCCCTGGCCCGCGCGCAGGGGGAAGCCGCTATCGGGGTCGTACTGTCCGGCATGGGCGCCGACGGCACCCTGGGTCTGCAGGCGATCAAGGCGGTGGGCGGCCTCGCGGCGGTGCAACAGCCCGACACCGCACAATTCGATGCCATGCCCAAGAGCGCCATCGCCGCCCACTGTGCCGATATCATCGCCCCTCCTGGCGACTTGCCCGCCCGAATCCTGGCCTGCATTGCCCAGGCAGCCGCCACGGGCGCCTCCGCCACGCCATCGGGAGAGCCAGGGGCGGAGCCCGGGTCGGAATCATCGCCCCTGTCGCGGATTCTCCGTCTGCTTCAGCAGCGAACCCGCCACGACTTCTCTCTTTACAAGCGAAACACTCTGCACCGCCGCATGGAGCGTCGCATGGCGATCCATGAAATCGACACCCTGACGCACTATGCGGATTTTCTCGAATACAACCCCCAGGAAATCGACCTGCTGTTCAAGGAAGTGCTCATCGGGGTGACCAGCTTCTTCCGTGATGCCAAGGTCTGGCAGTACCTGGCTGACGTCATTCTCCCGGAACTGTTGGCAAGACCGCACCGGGAGACTCACCTGCGGGCCTGGGTGGTCGGCTGTTCGACCGGCGAAGAGGCCTACTCCCTGGCCATGCTCTTCACGGAAGCATTGGACAAGCTGCCGGATCGCCACGACGTCACCCTGCAGATCTTCGCCTCCGATCTGAGTCCGGATGCCATTGCCACGGCTCGCGGCGGCCATTACCCCGCCGGCATCAGCAGCAGTGTCTCGGCCGAGCGCCTGGCTCGCTTTTTCAGCGTTCAGGGTGATGGCTACCAGATCAACCGGGAGATCCGCGACCTGGTGCTGTTCGCCCAGCAGGACGTGGTGCTGGATCCCCCCTTCACTCGCCTCGATCTGATCTCGTGTCGTAACTTGTTGATCTACTTCGACCAGAGCCTGCAGCAGAAGCTCATCCCCCTGTTTCACTACAGCCTGCGCGCCGGCGGGGTACTGGTACTCGGGAGTTCGGAGACGGTAGGGCGTCACAGACAGCTGTTTGCCCCCATTGCCTCCAAGCTGCGGATCTACCTGCGCCAGGACAATGCGGAAAGCCGCGATATGCGGTTGCCGGTCAAGTCCTTCCCCCCCCTGACCTGGATAGCCAAGGAGCTTCCCGTGCCACCCAGCCCCTCGTCCGCTCGCACCGGTGATAATCTGCAGGCGGCAGCCGACCAGGTGTTGTTGCAGGTCTATGCCCCCGCCGCCGTGGTGGTCAACGGTGAGGGGGATATCGTCTATATCAGCGGGCGCACCGGAAAGTACCTGGAACCCGCCGCCGGCAAGGCCAACTGGAATTTTCACGCCATGGTGCGGGAAGAGCTGCGGGCACCCATCGCCAGCGCCCTGCGCCAGGCCGCCAGCCAGAACGAAGCGGTGCAGCTGCAGGACCTGGAGGTCCAACTGCCCGGCGGGGGCCTTCAGGGCGCCGACATCACCGTACAGGCACTGCGGGAGCCCACCGCCCTGCGAGGGATGACGATGATCGTGTTCCGCGACGTCGCCCCGCCCCATGCCGGGCCGTCCCGCAAGACGGCGACAGCGGCAGTCAGGCCACCGTCACATGCCAAGGAGCTTCAACACTACCAGGACGAGATCCAGGCGCTGCGTGAGGAAAACCGCGCGTCCCGGGAGGAGTTACAGTCGGCCAATGAGGAACTCCAATCGACCAACGAGGAGTTGCAGTCGACCAACGAGGAGCTGACCACGTCGAAGGAAGAAATGCAGTCCATGAACGAAGAGCTGCAGACCATCAACGCGGAGATGCAGACCAAGCTCGACGATCTCTCTCTCGCGCAGAGCGACATGAGGAACCTGCTCAACAGCATCGAGATAGCCATCGTGTTTCTCGACCAGAACCTGCACGTTCGCCGTTATACCGAAAGGGCATCGAAGATCATCAACATCCGTGAAAGCGATGTGGGACGCCCCCTCAGTGATCTCACCACCAGCCTTCTGTATCCGGAACTTCATGACGATGCGCTCACCACCCTGAGCACACTGGAATTTTCCGAGAAGCAGATTCTCGCTACAGACGGTCGCTGGTTTACGGTGCGAATCATGCCCTACCGCCGACTGGATAATGTGATTGACGGGGTAGTGATCACCCTTCTCGATATCACGGCAACCAAGGAACTTGAACAAGCCCTGCGCAAGGATGTGAAATCGTAAAAGTCAGGCCATGAGACAGGGCTTGCAGACACGGTCGATCCGGATGGGCGATGCCATCCGGACCTTTCCGGCTCAGTTTCCTGAGCAAATCAATTACGAGTATAGAATGTCTCGACGGTCGAGTTCCAGGTGGGATCCGCCATATCCGGCCATTGATCCTTGTCGAAGCCCGGCGCCTTCTTCAAGCGGTCGATTTCCACATCGAGCAAGAAGCGCCGATTCGTCGCGTCATGCTTCAAGGCCTTCCATGGAATGGCGAACAGACGGTCACCCATGCCCATGAAACCACCCGTTGCCAAGACGACGTAGCGTATTTTTCCCTCCTCCACGTCGAGCATGATGTCCTGTATCTTGCCGAGATTCTCATCTTTCATATTAAAGATGTCATCACCAGTGATGGTGGAACCGCTCAACAGCATCGCGCCAGGCTGCTTGTCATCGATGGCAACATGACCGGTCTTTGACTGCATCGTTGTATCGTTCATTTCTTGTCCTTCCTGTGATTGTCATTGATATCTTTCAGCACGGTACCGACCTTGCCACCACGCTTATCGTGTTGACCCTTCTGCTCCTTGCGCTTGCCGTCGGCACCCCCCTTTCCCTTCTCCTTTCGCACGCTCTCCTTGACCGGATGACGGCTCATGAGCGACCTCCTGTGTATCAATCTATCTGGGCACTTACCCTCACTCTTCATCCACGTGGACGAGGGGTGATGATGCCAGACTAGCCCGGGCTCGGGGTCGGGTCTGTGCGCTGTACAACTTATGCGGAGTTGTTCTTTCAGGCAGGCATCCGGGGCGCTGCCTCACGGTACGGCGACTCTGTGTGCTAGCGCACCGAATTATCATTCGCTTATACCTAAGCTGAACCCAGGTCGAAATGGGTTTCCAGGTCTCGGGAACTGCCCTCCAGGCCCTGGAGGTTCAGGCAGTTGGTGTCCATACCCCGGCTATCCACAGATATCAACACGATAGGGACTGATGAGATCGACCGTCAGATATTCATCGAGACCACTGACGACGTTGATCGTCACACCAGATGGCGCGTTGTCACCCGTCTACACAGCGACACAAGAGGGTTGGATCATGGCGACGAAAACAAGCGAACACGATAGTACCGATTCGTTCGAGGGCAAGGCTCACGAAGCGATAAACAGGGCCGCCGAGACCGCTGGCAAGGCGGAGGAATACGCTCGGCAGCACGCATCCCACGCCGATGAACGTGTTCGCGAGGCAGCAGCCCATGGGCGCCAGCGGGCCGATGATCTGCTCGAACGCGTGACCGGCCACGTCCGCGAGAAGCCGCTGCTGTCCATTGGCATCGCCTTTTTTGTTGGCGTGCTGTACTCATCGCTGAGGCGTCGCCGGTAACGCACGGCTTGCAGAACGGCAAAGCCGGCCACGCCACCGGCAGGTCTGGCATTGGGAACGCCAATGACACAGGGTTGACAGCACATTGCCATGTCATGGAATGACGTGGCAATGTTTGGTAGCGCACCGACAAAGCGATATTTTTTGCCCAGTCTGACATGGCATTCCCGTGATTCGGGAACTGATCTCCAGACCCACTGAGGGTCTGGAAGACTGCCGTCAAGCAGAGGAGGCTCAATCATGAAGAAGCTAAAGAGGTTAATCCTTTCCGCCGCCATTGTACCGGCACTAGCATTCAGCACGACGGCAATGGCCGAGAAGCATGACGCCATGGAGACAGACGGTGAGCAGCATGCCGAGCAGCAAAGTACCGGCGAACAGCAACGTGTTGGCGAGGTTGGCGAGCAGCAGATGAGCGGTAAGCCCGCTGGTGCCTTCTACGCCGACGACGTCATTGGCAAGACCGTCAAGCACCGCGGGACAGATGAGGATGTGGGCGAGATCCAGGATCTGGTCATCGGCAATGACGGCCGCATCGTCGGCGTCGTGGTGGAGACTAGTGGCTTCCTGGGGCTCGGCGGACAACACGTGGGGCTGGGCTGGGACCACATAGAACACACCATGGAAGAAGACGAATCCGTTTTCTACACGGATATTGACGAGGAAACGCTGCGCAACTCGCCCGAATATGAGCGCGATTGATCCAACCCACAGTCGGCGAGGGCACATCGTGCCCCCGTTGTCTTGACTCCATCCTCAGAAGTCGTAGCCCATGCTCCGGGGATGCCCCCGGCCCTCATCGCCCTGAAGGCGTCATCCGCGGCGCAGGGGGGGTCTAAGCCACGACAGCAAGACGCTCCCCTTCGAATTATTGTCATGACATCTCGGCTGGCGCGCTCTCCCCAGAGTGCGCCAGCCAACCTCATGGTGCGCCGCCTTTGGTGATGACGCGCCGGTAGAGACTTCGATCGGCGGCATAGCAGCCACAGGAGGCCTCGATCAGGCCCGCCCGGTCCAGCACCGTGATATCCCCCCGCTGATAGCTGATCAGCCGGCGCCCCTGAAGCGCCATGGCGGCCAGGGTGATGCCGGCACGACGCACCCCCAGCATCATGGCCAGGAACTCGTGGGTGAGATGCAGTCGATCGGAGTGGGCACGATCCTGGGTCATCAACAGCCAGCGCGCCAGGCGGGCCTCGACCTGATGAAAGTGGGTACATGCCGCCACCCGAGTGAGCTGCTGCATCAGCACGTAGAGATAGCGATTCAGCAGCGCCTCGAGTGCGGGGCGCTGCTCCAGGTGACGGCAAAAGGCAACCGCCGGCATGCGCAGGGCCTGCCCTGCCCCCTGCACCAGAGCGCGCAAGGGCGACTCATCCAGCCCCAGGATCAAGGGCATGCCGTACATCCCTTCACTGCCGACCATCGCCACTTCCAGCCGCTCACTGTCACTCAGGCTGGCAATCAGGGAGATGAAGCCGTCGAGCGGAAAATGGACATGCAGGATCTGCCCACCTGGCTCGGTCAATACCTCACCAAACGCCAGGTCGATGGTCTCGCAGTCGGCAAGGAAAGACGCCCGGTCCTGAGGCGGCAGGCTGTCGATCAGGTGGTTGGTCATCGGACCGGGGATAGAGGACTGCATGTGCTCGCTCCTGGTGAAGACCCGGCAATCGGCACATGGCAGGCAACCACCAGGCTCCGAGGCCGGCGGCAGCCGGGGTGATCAGGCAGTCACCGAAAAGCCACCGAACGAACAGTGGCATGTTCATCATCATGCCGTCGGTGCGCCAGGAGACACACGAAGGGCACGTGCTGCTCGAACACGATCTCGCGCCGCGAGGAAAAGGGCCCCATCACCCGGGACGATGGTAGCTCAGCAGGCGATCGTACTCCTTCTTGACGACCGCATAGCACTCACAGACCCGCACCTCCAGGCCAGGCCTGTCCAGGATGCTGATGTGCCCGCGATGGTAGGAAATCAGCCCGGCCCTCTGCAGCTTGCCGGCCGACTCGGTGACGCCCTCTCGGCGGACACCCAGCATGTTGGCGATCAGCTCCTGGGTCATGACCAGCTCGTTGGTCGGCAAGCGATCCAGGCTCAGCAAGAGCCACCGACACAGCTGCTGATCCAGGCTGTGGTGCCGGTTGCATACCGCCGTCTGCGCCATCTGGGTGATCAGGGCCTGGGTGTAACGCAGCAAAAGGTACTGGAGCGTCGACGCGCGATCGAATTCATCCTTGATGAGTTGCCCCTTGAGGCGATAGGCGCTGCCGGCGCTCTGCACGATGGCACGGCTCGGCGTAGTTTCGCCGCCCATGAACAGCGAGATGCCGACGATACCCTCGGCACCGACGACGGCAATTTCCGTCGAATCCCCATCTTCCATCACGCAGAGGAGCGATACGATGCAGTCCACCGGGAAGTAGACATGGCGCATCACCTTTCCCGACTCGACCAGCGACTCCCCCAGGATCAACTCGACTCGCTCGAGGTGGGGTGCCAGGCGCTGGTATTCATCCCTCGGCAGGGCCGCCAGCAGGTGATTCTGACGAGGGTCATGTTGCTGGGCCATGACGAACACTCCCGTATCGGGCAAGCCGCCCTGGCAACAGGGGGAGAAGAGCGGGCTTGTCCGATGGTGGTTGACGAACCGAGGCAGCCGCTGGAACGCCTTGCCGGCCTCACCCCGGGTCACATCAAGAGACAGGCGACCGGCGGCCCAAGGGTACCAGCCATCCGCTAACAAATTGAAATATTTAGAAAAAAGACGAATCAAACAAGACTCACTGCACTCCCCCCAGCCGCCGAAACACGCTCAGGAAGTGAAGTCCATGCCATGTACGCTAACGCACGGAAGCGACGCCGTCACGCCACTACGCTCGCTGGATATCGGCCAGGCGCTCCAGGGCTCGGGCCAGGCAACGCCACCCCGGCGGAAATCGGACATCGGCAGAACAGGAAACCGGCTCATGGTAATGCACGCCCTTCTGATGACCAGGTCCCTTGTCTCACGCCATCGAGCGCACCAGCGGACCACGCCATCCTTGCCCACCGCATGGGCATCTGCGCCATGGGCCAGGCGCGTTCCCAGGCCGAGTCCATGAGGGACGATTCGATGCTTGAGGGCACCGCCTGGACACCACTCGGTTCCGCCGCCTTCCCTGCCGAGCAGCCGCTGCGGCAAGGTCACCCTCCGCGCACGGAGGTCCTCCCCGAGCGAACAGCGACCAGAACCTCGAGACGGTGCCTCGCAGCGGCCCTGGAGGCCGAGAAGCGATGGGCCCGGGCGGCCCTCGGCGCCATCGGCGATGCCGTCCTGACCATCGACCTCCGCGGGACGGTCACCTACATGAACCGGGTGGCGGAGACCCTGACAGGCTGGTCACAACGGGAGGCCATCGGAGCGCCACTCTCGCGTGTGTTTCCTCTCGTCGATGGCAAGACACACCGCACGGCCATCACCCCCGGGCGGCGCGCCATCGAGGAGAACAGAGCGGTGGGCCTCGCCCTGGATGGCGTGCTGGTCCGCCAGGATGGCAGCAAGCTTGCGATCGAGGATTCCGCGGCGCCCATCCATGACCGGGAGGGTCGCGTCACCGGCGCCGTGATCGTGTTCCACGACGCCTCCCAGTCGCAGGTCATGCTGGAGCGGATGGCCCACCTCGCGCAGCATGATGCACTCACCGGCCTGCCCAACCGTGCCCTGCTGACCGAACGGCTCTCCCGCGCCCTAGGCCTGGCCCGACGTCACCGCCACCTGGTCGCCCTGCTCTATCTCGACCTTGACGCCTTCAAGCCCATCAATGATTCGTTCGGCCATGCCGTGGGGGACAGCCTGCTCCAGGCGGTGGCGAGTCGTGTTCAGGAGTGCATGCGCGACATCGACACCGTCTGCCGCCAGGGTGGCGACGAATTCGTGATCCTGCTCGCCGAGATCAGGCGACCCGAGGATGCCACCCGAGTCGCGGAAAAGCTGCTCGCCGTCCTCGGCAGGCCGTACTGCATCCATGGCAATCAACTCCTTGTCACGCTCAGCATCGGCATCAGCCTCTACCCGGATGATGCCGACGATGCCGATGCCCTCATGCACAACGCCGACACGGCCATGTACCACGCCAAGCGAAATGGTCGAAATGGGCATCACTGCTTCACGGCCGAGATGAATACCCGCTTCCTGCAACGCAGGCGGACTGAACCAGGCCTGCACCACCCCCTCCAGCCCTCGCAACTCGTTCTCGACTTCTAGTGGAGGGCCGGGCGTTCCGCCAGGCATCGGATGCGAAGCGCACTGTACGCCAACGAACAGATGGCGGGGGGCCAGTCGCCTATCATCAACGTGGGTGAGGCAAGGGAACTGCTTGTACAGGGAGTTGCACCACGCGTCGCACGGACGGCGACGCCATCATGACACGAGCCATCCCGCAGCATCCTGGCACAGGATCATGCGCCAAACAGGAATACTTCTTAATGAACAACATCGTTTATATCGTCGGTGCAATCGTCATCGTGTTGGTGATTCTCTCCGTTCTCGGTCTTCGTTGAGACAAGCGACGAGCGAGTGGATCGGCATGGCAGCAGAATCCATGAGGCTGCCGACCGAAGATGCGCCATCTCACTGGAACGTCCCCGTGAGCCTCAGCAAAGGGCGAGGTGATCGCCAGTAGCGCGGGCCATGCCCGACAGCGAACTCACGTGGACCCCACATACGAAAAGCGCCCTCGCTTCCAGGAAGCGAGGGCGCTTTGTCGTGAATCTGGTGGGTCGTGTAGGATTCGAACCTACGACCAATTGGTTAAAAGCCAACTGCTCTACCAACTGAGCTAACGACCCGGTGCTTGCAGGCAAGCATACAGGCTCGGATGGTGGGTCGTGTAGGATTCGAACCTACGACCAATTGGTTAAAAGCCAACTGCTCTACCAACTGAGCTAACGACCCCTCCGAACGGGTGCAGATATTACTGATCTGCCCCCGTGATGGCAAGCGATTTTTGCCTTTGGTCGCAAGGCGGAACCGCGGTCAGCGCCCGCGCTGGCCCTTGGGCTTGCGCATGGCCTGCACCGGGCGGCGCTTGTGCTTGTCGCGGCTCCAGCGATTCTTCTCGTCCGGGGTCAGCTCCGGCACCTTGCGTGCTTCCAGGCCGGCCGTCGCCGAGAGGTCATCGATCTCGTCCTGGGAGAGCTCCACCCACTCGCCGGCCTTGGTCCGCTTATCGAGGAAGATGTTGCCGTAGCGTACCCGCTTGAGGCGGCTGACGGTCAGCCCCTGGGACTCCCAGAGCCGGCGCACCTCGCGGTTGCGGCCCTCAATGATGACCACGTGGAACCAGGTGTTGATGCCCTCGCCGCCGAACTCCTGGACGTCGGTGAAGCGCGCCGGCCCGTCGTCGAGCATCACGCCCTCGACCATGGCCACCACCTGCTCCTTCTTCACCTCGCCCATCACGCGAACGGCATACTCGCGCTCCACCTCGGTGGAGGGGTGCATCAGCTTGTTGGCCAGTTCCCCATCCGTGGTGAACAGCAGCAGGCCACTGGTGTTGATGTCCAGGCGGCCAATGGCGATCCAGCGCTCGCCCTTGAGGCGCGGCAGGCGATCGAAGACCGTGCGCCGCCCTTCCGGGTCCTTGCGGGTGCACAGCTCGCCCTCGGGCTTGTTGTACATGATCACCCGGCGCGGCACCTCCTCGGCGCCGCGCAGGGTCACCGGGCGGTCGTCGAGGGCCACGCGGTCGCGCATCTCGATGCGGTCGCCCAGGGTCGCCACCTTGCCGTTGACCTTGACCCGGCCATCGGCGATGGCCGTTTCCATCTCGCGGCGCGAGCCCAGCCCGGCGCGTGCCAGGACCTTCTGCAGTTTCTCGGTGGTAGTGCTCATCGGTCGTCATTCTCGCTGGATGTGGATTCCGTCCCCGGAGCAGCGTCATCGGCGACGCGGCCCCGGGCACGTTCGGACAGGCGAGCCTCCAGATCGGCGAAGCTCAACCCTGCCCGCTCGGACGCCGTCCCGGCGTGTTCGTCTTCGTCGGCCCTCCCGGCCGTCGGGTCGGTGGCCTGCTGGGCCACCTCGTCGCCCGCCTCGGGCAACGTCTGGTCGTTTGCCTCGTCCGCGTCAGTCGTCCCATCGGCCGCCTCGTCCGCCTGGGCCAGCAGCTCGTGCTGGGGCGGCGGCGCCTCCTCCTCCAGGCTCGGCTCCTCGAAGTGCTTGAGCTCGTGCATCGGCGGCAGCTCGTCGAGGGTCTTGAGGCCGAAGTCGTCGAGGAAGCTTCGCGTGGTGGCATAGACCGCCGGGCGGCCCGGCACGTCACGGTGGCCCACCACGCGGATCCAGCCGCGGTCGAGCAGGGTGCGCATGATCGAGCCGCTGACCGTCACGCCCCGCACCTCCTCGATGTCGCCACGGGTCACCGGCTGGCGATAGGCGATCAGCGCCAGGGTCTCCAGCAGCGCCCGGGAGTAGCGCTGGGGCCGCTCGTCCCAGAGCCGCGACACCCAGGGCGAGAGGCGCGGCCGGATGCGCAGCTGGTAGCCCGAGGCGGTCTCGATCAGCTCCATGGCCCCGCGTTCATGGCGGCCCCCCAGGCGTTCCAGGGCCTCACGCAGGGCGCGCCGCGGCGGGCGCTCGTGGTCATCGAACAGCCCCTCCAGGCGCTCCAGCCCCAGCGGCTCCCCGGCCGCCAGCAGCGCCGCCTCGAGGATCTCGTCCAGGGCATCGGGAAACTCCATGGCAGTCATGCCGGATCGCTCCCGTCCGGGTTTTCGCGACGCTCATCATCGAAGGGGCTCTCGCCGCCCTCGCCCTCCTCCAGGGTCTCCGCCTCGAAGGCCTCCTGCTCGTCCAGCCGCGCCCGCACGTGGATCGGCGAGAGCGGGGCATTCTGCACGATCTCGATCATCGCCTCCTTGGCGAGCTCGAGGATCGCCATGAAGGTGACGATGACCCCGGCCCGCCCTTCCTCGAGGGTGAACAGCGCCTCGAAGGCGGTGTAGTGCTCGTGGTCCAGGCGCTCCATGATCGCCAGCATGCGCTCCCGGGTCGAGAGCCCCTCGCGGCTGATCTGGTGGGCCTGGTTGAGCTCCGCGCGGCGCAGGATGCCGGCCAGGGCCCCGAGCAGCTCGTCGAGCTCCACGTCGGGGTGGATCAGCCGCGCTTCCAGGGACGGCAGTGCCGCCCGGGCCGGGAACCAGTCACGCCCCAGGCGCGGCAGCTCGGCCAGCGACTCGGCAGCGTGCTTGAGCCGCTCGTACTCCTGCAGCCGGCGGATCAGCTCGGCGCGCGGGTCCTCCTCCTCGTCGTCCCCGCCTTCCTTGGGCGGGCGCGGCAGCAGGGTGCGCGACTTGATCTCGGCCAGCATGGCCGCCATCAGCAGGTACTCCCCGGCCAGCTCGATCTCCATGGCCTTCATCAGCTCCACGTACTCGATGTACTGGCGGGTGATGGCGGCGACGTCGATGGCCAGGATATCCAGGTTCTGGCGGCGGATCAGGTAGAGCAGCAGGTCGAGCGGCCCCTCGAAGGCCTCGAGGAAGACGCGCAGCGCCTCCGGCGGGATATAGAGATCCTCCGGCAGCTGGGTGATCGGCTCGTCGAATAGCCGCCCCAGCACCGCGGCGTGGCCGGCCGCGGCATCGGTCTGTTCGGGGCTGGCGGTATCGGGGGTGATGCTCACGCGGCGTGCCTCTCCGGGGACGCAGGAACAACGGGGCAGTCTAGCAAGATGCCTCTGGCACAGACAGCCCGGGTCAGCTGATTGTCACGCCACCCGGCACCTCGCCTTCATGACACAGGCGGTCGCGACCGGATGCCTTGGCCGTATAGAGCGCCTTGTCGGCTCTCTCCATGGCACTATCCGGCGAATCCTCTACGCCTAACGCCACTACCCCCAAGCTGATCGTCAAGCAGATGCTGGTGTCACCCGAGGCCACATGCAGGGCCGCGATGGCCCGGCGGAAACGCTCGGCGACCCCGAGGGCCACGTCAAGCGAGGTGTCAGGCAACAGGATGGCGAACTCCTCACCTCCCAGCCGACCCAGTGTGTCAGAGGCCCGCAATTGCTCCCGGCCTGCGCTGACCAGGGCCTTGAGCACCTCGTCGCCGGCGGCATGGCCAAACGTATCGTTGATACGCTTGAAGTGGTCGGCATCGAACATCACCAGGCAGGCGTCGACACCATGCCGCTTGACGCGAGACAGCTCGGTATCGAGAGACTGCATGAAGTGGCGCCGATTTGGGGCACCCGTCAGCATGTCCACCGTCGCCAGCCGACGGAAGCGAGCCTCGCTCTTCTGGAGTTCGAGTTGCAGTCGCTTGCGCTCCGAGACGTCGGCAATGTAGCCGTGCCACAACACGCTGCCATCCGCCAGGCGCTCAGGCGCAGCACTCCCTTCCACCCAGAGCTCCTGCCCCCCGGGATGCAGGACGCGGTATTCGCAGTGCCACGGGCTCAGCGTCTCGGCCGACATCTCGATCGCAGCCTTGACGTCCGGCTGGTCATCAGGATGAATCTTGCGAAAGGCCGCCTCATCGCTATGCGCCAGCTCCTCGGGGGGCACTCCATAGATCTCCAGGCTGCTGGTACTGGCATAGGGAAAGCAGCCCTTGCCATCCAGGGTGAGATGATATTGATAGATGAAACCTGGCAGCTGCTGGGCCAGCTTTTCCAGCCGCTGGCTGAGGCGAATGGAGTGGCTGATATCGAGGATCGCTCCTACCACCTTGACGGAATGCCCTGCCTTATCGGTGATCAGCCGCTTCTCGCTCTGCACCTGAATATAGTGGCCATCCCGGTGACGCAGGCGGTAATTGAGCTGGATCGGCCCTTCCCCCGCCAGCATGGCCTTCACCTTGGCCACGACCAGAGAGGCATCGTCGGGGTGGAGCATGGCGTTCCAGACGGCTTGGCCCAGCAGTTCGTCGCGAGCGAAGCCGAACACTCGCTCCACGCTGGAGCTGATATAGGTGGGGATCAGCTCGGGGTTAGGCTGACACTCGTAGATCACCACGGGACTCGCTTGAAGAAGCTGATCCAGGGCCTTGAAGGCATCGCGACTCTTTCGCTCTGCCTGCTTGATTGGGGTAATATCGCGCGCGATGGCGGCCAGTTCGACAACGTCGCCGGCCGCGTCCTCCACGGGCACTAGCATGGTCTGCCAGTCACGCACGCCGGCAGGCAGCTCGAGGCGCTCTTCGTACTGGATCGGCTCCTGGCGCCGAACACATTCACGATAATGGGCCTTGACGGCGGATGCCTGGAGCGGATCAAGCAGCGTATCCGGCGTCTGGTTGCGAAGGGCCTCAAGGGAGATACCGGTCTGGTGCCTGTGGGCGGGATTGTTGTAACGAAAGACGAAGGTGTCGTCAGGCTCGACCTTGACCAGAAAGATGGGATCGGGGGCACTCTCGATAAAGCGCCGATGCAGCGCTAGCGTGCTGTCCAATCGCTCCCGCTCAGCCATTTCTCGGGTCACATCCCGCGCGATGCCGAACAGGCGCATCGGCTCGGCGCCTGCGCTGCGCATCAGCCAGGCGCGATCATGAATCCAGACCAGTTCGCCGTCGGGTTTCAGGATTCGATAGCGGCGCTCCACTTGGCCCTGCTGTAGGAGACGATCATGGGAGGCCGCAACATCCTCGCGGTCGTCCGGATGCACGATAGTCAACCAGAGCTGGGAATCCTCCATGAATGCCTGAACCGGGCGTCCGAACACGGAAGCAGCGGCCGGGTTGAGGTACTCGAGCTGAAGATGGGGATAACCGACCGCCCAGATCACGTCATCAACCTTCTCCACCAGGCTTGCGAAAAAGTCGTCTGGCAGCACCTCTCCCCCATCATCCATTGTTGTGCACCTGCCTACCCGCGGTGCCACTTTACCAAGCTTTACCGTACGGGTCCCCTTGACCATGGATGCCTGCCGGCGATCACCGCTTGCTACTCTAGGCTGTCCGCCTTGCGATAGCGACCGGTGTAGTCGAAGAGCTTCTCGCGTATCTGCCAATGGCGCCCCACCTTGCGGCCCACCACGAAGTCGGGGTGGCGCAGGCGGCGCTGTTCGGCGATCACCTCGTCCGGCGTGCGTGGCGACCAGCGGCTGCCCGGGGCGCGCAGGTGCTCGCGCAGGAAGGCCGCGGCGAAGGCGCCGCGCTGGGCCGGGGTCTCCAGGGCGAACCATTCCGACAGCATGGCACCGTCTTCGTCATGATAGGTCACCTTCAATCGCGGCAGGCCGCGGCCGTTGACCGTGGCCTCGAGCTGCATGCCGGCCACGCGCAGCACTCGGGCATCGCGCAGGCGCAGCGCCTCCTTGAGCTTGTCGTCGGCGTCCACGAGCAGGGTCTCGCAGCCGTGACAGCGCCGGGCGGCGATATCGTTCTCGGCGCCGCATTCGCCGCACACCTTGAAACGGAAACGGAAGTCGCACTGCGTGCGCTTGCCGCGCTCTTCCTCCACCAGCCCCTGGCAGCGCCGCCCGAAGTGCTCGATCACCAGCTCGCCGTCACGCTTGCCCCAGAAGAGGTTGGCATGGCCGCAGGCCGGGCACTCGACCTGCACCGGCTCGCTGTCGGAGGCGGACCTGGGCGAGCCCACCTCCGGGGCATAGAGGTCCCAGGGGTTGCCGGCATAGTCGAGGACCAGGCAGTCGCGCTTGCCCGGTGAGAGTCGCAGGCCACGGCCGACGATCTGCTGGTAGAGGCTCACCGACTCGGTGGGGCGCAGGATGGCGATCAGGTCCACGTGGGGCGCATCGAAGCCGGTGGTCAGCACCGCCACGTTGACCAGGTACTTGAGCTCGCGGGCCTTGAAGGCGCCGATGAGCCTCTCGCGCTCGACGGAGGGCGTCTCGCCGGTGACCAGCGCCGCCTCCCCCGCCGGCAGGTAGCCGAGGATCTCCTCGGCATGGGCCACGCTTGCCGCGAAGAGCATCACCCCCTGTCGTTCCCGCGCACGCTCCACCACCTCGGCGATGATGCCCGGCGTGGCGCGATGGCCGGCCACCACCCGGTTGAGCTCCTCCTCGCGGAACAGGCCGCTCGTCCCCGGCGTGAGCGCCGAAAAATCATATCTCTCCACCGCCGCATCGATGCGCCGCGGCTCGGCGAGGTAGCCCTGCTTGACCATCAGGCGCAGCGGCTGTTCGAAGACGCAGTCCTGAAAGAAGCTCTCCGCCTCTCCGCGCACCATGCCGTGGTGATGGCGGTGGTAGATGAAGCCCTGGCCGAGACGATAGGGGGTCGCCGTGAGGCCGAGAATCTTGAGGCGCGGGTTGGCCGCGCGCAGGCGATCGATCACCTGGCGGTAGCTGGAGTCCTCGGCCGGCGAGACCCGATGGCACTCGTCGACCACCAGCAGGGTGAAGGGGCCGCGCGGATGCTCCGGCGCGGCGAAGCGCTCGAGGTTGCGCACCACCGACTGCACCGAGCCGAACACCACCTGGCGCCCGGCCTCCTTGCGCCCCAGGCCGGCGCTGAAGATATCGGCCTCGAGGCCGTAGGCCAGGTACTTGGCGTGGTTCTGTTCCACCAGCTCGCGCACATGGGCCAGCACCAGCACCCGCCCCCGGGCCAGGCGCGCCAGCTCCGCGATCACCAGTGACTTTCCGCTGCCGGTGGGCAGCACCACCACCGCCGGCTCGCTGGAGCCGCGAAAATGCGCCACGACACGCCGCACCGCCTCCTGCTGGTAGGGGCGCAGCGAGGGCGGCGCGGCGCGGGATGGGGGAGCGGCGGAGGCAGGCATGCAGGTTCCGGGATGGCAAACGGGGCCGCCATCTTAGCGAGGCGTCGCGCGCTCGTCAGGGGGCAAGCGAAGCGTAATGGCCCTTCGGCCTCCCGGGTCATCGACCAGCCGGTCAGGAAACCGACGACATTGCCGACAGGCCACGTATGAGATCGACGCTTCGCGGGCGCGACCGGCAGAAACTTGATCCGGGTCATGTCGAACGTCGCTAACCTGCTTGAGCATGGCCCTTTCCAAGACTCCCGATAGAGGAGAGCGCCATGCACACAATTCCAACAAGCGCCACCCCCCCGCCTGCTGCCCGAGGAGCTCCTGGGCCTTGCCCGCGACCATGAGCGCGACGAACTCGAGCGCTACCGCGGCCTCGCCTTCCGTTTCCTCGCCTTCAGCAGCGCCACCAGCCGGCTGATGGCGACGCTGGGCATCGAGTGCGAGATGCGCCTGTCGGGCCTCGCCCAGGCCGCACGTCGCCTCGGCCTGGAGGCACCGCACATCGAGGCGGACACGCGCCTGGCGGCGCGGGCCGTGTCACCACCGGGGCTGATCGACAGCCTGATGATGGCGCGGGACGCCCTGTCCCAGGCCATGGCCGATGCCGCCGTGTCCCGGCAGTTCTATGTGCGGCTCGGCGAGTTCGGCGTGGCCTCCTCCCTGGGCCACGAGTTCGAGGCGATTGCCCGCCAGAAGCGGGCGGAGCTGGCCATCCTGAGCGAGCACTGCCTCGATCGCGGCACCGCTTCGGGAGAGCGCCGCCGCGCCTGACCGGCAACGCGACACGATCCTGACACGATCCCCACATGACGGAAGGCGGCCCGAGGGCCGCCTTCCGTGTCGTCTGCCGTGGGCCTCGCGGGATCAGCCCAGCCAGACACGCGCGTTGCGGAACAGGCGCATCCAGGCGCCGTCGCGGGTCCACTCGGCGGGCCGCCAGGAGTTGGTCACCGCGCGCACCACCCGCTCGGGGTGCGGCATCATGATGGTGACCCGGCCGTCGGGCGTGGTCAGGCCGGTGATGCCGGAGGGCGATCCATTGGGGTTGGCCGGGTAGCGGGTGGTCACCTGGCCATGGTTGTCCAGGAAGCGCAGGGCGACCTGTCCGCTGCCCTGGATGCCACGCAGGTGGGCACTGTCGCGGAACTCGGCGCGGCCCTCGCCGTGGGCCACGGCGATGGGCAGGCGCGAGCCCTCCATGCCGGCCAGCAGGATCGACGGGCTCTCCTCCACCTGCACCATGGAGACCCTGGCCTCGAACTGCTCGGACTCGTTGCGCACGAAGCGCGGCCAGGCCTCGGCCCCGGGGATCAGCTCACGGAGCTGGGCGAGCATCTGGCAGCCGTTGCACACCCCCAGCGAGAAGCTGTCGTCGCGCTCGAAGAAGGCCGCGAACTGCTCCCGGGCGCGGGGATTGAAGAGCACCGACTTGGCCCAGCCGCCGCCGGCGCCCAGCACGTCGCCATAGGAGAAGCCGCCGCACGCCACCAGGCCCTTGAACGCCTCCAGCGACACCCGCCCTTCCAGGATGTCGCTCATGTGCACGTCCACCGCCTCGAAGCCGGCCCGGTCGAAGGCCCAGGCCATCTCCAGCTGGCCGTTGACGCCCTGCTCGCGCAGCACGGCCACCGCCGGGCGCGTCTTGTTGAGCTGGGGTGCCTGGACATAGGGGGCGGCGATGTCCTCGTCGACCTCGAAGGTCGGCTGGGCAGAGAGCCCCGGGTCGCGACCGTCGAGCAGGCCATCGAACTCGCTCTTGGCGCAGTCGGCGTTGTCACGCAGCGCCTGCAGGCGGTAGCTGGTCTCGGCCCAGGTGCGCTCGGCCAGCAGCCGGGTAGTCTCCAGCAGCGGCTCCTCGAAGAGGGTCACCCGCACCTGGTCGTCGTAGCGCGGCCGGGCGATGACGCCACAGGTCTCGATGCCGGCGGCGGCGAACTGGGCCAGCACCGCCTCGGTGTGCCGGCGGTTCACCTGGATCACCGCCCCGAGCTCCTCGGCGAAGAGCGCGTTGAAGGCGTCGACGGGCTCGTCGATCAGCCAGTCGAGCTTGATCTCGAGGCCCGCATGGGCGGCGAAGGCCATCTCCAGCAGGGTCACCAGCAGGCCGCCGTCGCTGCGGTCGTGGTAGGCCAGCAGGGTGCCCTCGGCATTGAGCCCCTGGATCACCGCGAAGAACGCCTTGAGGTCCTCGGGGTCGTCCAGGTCCGGGCACTCGTTGCCCACCTGACCATAGACCTGGGCCAGGGCCGAGCCGCCCAGGCGGTTCCGGCCACCCCCCAGGTCGATCAGCAGCAGGTCGGACTCGTCCTGCTCCAGGTTGATCTGCGGGGTCAGGGTCCGCATGGCGTCGCTGACCGGCGCGAAGCCGGTCACGGAGAGCGACAGCGGCGAGGTGACGCTCTTCTCCTCGACCTGCCCGTTTTCCGCGCCACTCTCCTGCCAGGCGGTACGCATGGACATGGAGTCCTTGCCTACCGGGATGGCGATGCCCAGTGCCGGACAGAGCTCCATGCCCACCGCGTGGACGGCGTCATACAGCGCCTGGTTCTCGCCCGGGTGGTCGGCCGCGCTCATCCAGTTGGCGGAGAGCTTGATGTCGCCGAGCGTGTCGATGGGCGCGGCGGCCAGGTTGGTGATGGTCTCCGCCACCGCCAGGCGGGCGCTGGCCGCGGGGTCGATCAGCGCCACCGGCGGCCGCTCGCCCATGGCCATGGCCTCGCCGGCATGGGTGTCGAAGCTCGCCGTGGTCACGGCGACGTCGGCGACCGGCACTTGCCAAGGGCCGACCATCTGGTCGCGGGCCACCTGGCCGGTGATGGAGCGGTCGCCAATGGTGATCAGGAAGCTCTTGGAGGCCACGGCGGGCAGGCGCAGCACGCGGTCCATGGCCTCGCGCAGGTCGAGGTTGTCGAGCATCACCCCGGAGAGCGTCTTGTCCCGGCGCTGGAACTCGCGCTGCATCTTCGGCGGCTTGCCGAACAGCACGCTCATCGGCAGGTCGACCGGCTGGCTCTCGAAGTGGCCGTCGGTCACCGCCAGATGATGCGCCTCGGTCGCCTCGCCCACCACCGCATAGGGGCAGCGCTCGCGCTCGCACAGCGCCTCGAAGGTGGCGAGGTCCTCCGGCGCCACCGCCAGCACGTAGCGCTCCTGGGCCTCGTTGCACCAGATCTCCAGCGGGCTCATGCCCGGCTCGGCGTTGGGCACGGCGCGCAGGTCGAACAGGCCACCGCGCTCGCCATCCTTGACCAGTTCCGGCAGGGCATTGGAGAGGCCCCCGGCGCCCACGTCGTGGATGAAGCGGATCGGGTTCTCGCTGCCCAGCGCCCAGCAGCGGTCGATCACCTCCTGGGCGCGGCGCTCCATCTCGGGGTTGCCGCGCTGCACCGAGGCGAAGTCCAGGTCGGCGCTGGAGGTCCCGGAGGCCATGGAGGAGGCCGCGCCGCCGCCCAGGCCGATCAGCATCGCCGGGCCGCCCATCACGATCAGCTTGCCGCCCACCGGGATCTCGCCCTTCTGGACGTGGCCGTCACGGATATTGCCGTAGCCGCCGGCGAGCATGATCGGCTTGTGGTAGCCACGGCGCTCGATGCCGTCATGTCCCAAGGCGTCCTGCTCGTAAGTGCGGAAGACGCCGGCGAGGTTGGGGCGGCCGAACTCGTTGTTGAAGGCGGCGCCGCCGATGGGACCCTCGAGCATGATCTCGAGCGCCGACTGGATGCGCTCGGGCTTGCCGTAGTCGAAGGCCTCCCAGGGCTGCACGAACTCGGGGATGCGCAGGTTGGAGACGGTGAAGCCGGTCAGGCCCGCCTTGGGCTTGCCGCCGATGCCGGTGGCGCCCTCGTCGCGGATCTCGCCGCCGGCGCCGGTGGCCGCCCCGGGGTGCGGCGCGATGGCCGTCGGGTGGTTGTGGGTCTCCACCTTCATCAGGATCTGGATCGGCTCCCGGGTGCTGCCATAGACGGCACGCTCGCCGTCCTTGCCGGAGAGCGGCACCGGGAAGAAACGCGGCGCCTCCGAGCCACGGATCACCGCGGCGTTGTCACTGTAGGCGGAGAGGATGTCGCCGGGCGAGCACTCGTGGGTATTCTTGATCATCCGGAACAGCGAGTGGCTCTGCGCCTCGCCGTCCACTAACCAGTCGGCGTTGAAGATCTTGTGACGGCAGTGCTCTGAGTTGGCCTGGGCGAACATCATCAGCTCGACGTCCGTGGGGTTGCGGCCCAGATCACCGAACGCCTCGACCAGGTAGTCGATCTCGTCCTCGGCCAGCGCCAGCCCCAGCTCGGCATTGGCGGTGACCAGCGCCTCGCGGCCCCCCTCGAGCACATCGACGCTGCCCAGCGGCGCCGGCGCGTGGTGGGCGAAGAGCCGGGCGGCGTCGGAGGCATCGGCCAGCACGCTCTCGGTCATGCGGTCGTGCAGGGCGGCCCGGATCCGCTCGAAGGCACCCTCGGAGAGGGCACCGGCGACCTTCACCCGGTAGGCCACACCGCGCTCGATGCGCCGCACCCTGTCCAGCCCGCAGTTATGGGCGATGTCGGTGGCCTTGGAGGACCAGGGCGACTGGGTGCCGATGCGCGGCACCACCATGAAGAGCTGGCCCTCGGCGCGGCCGTCCTCCCCGCGCACCGGGCCATAGTCGAGCAGCTGCTCCAGCAGGCGCCGCTCGTCGTCCCCCAGGTCGCCGTCATGGTCGACGAAGTGGACATGGTCGGCGTGCAGGGACTCGACCTCGGGAACGGATGCGCGCAGGGCGTCCAGCAGCTTGGCATGACGGAAAGCAGATAGGGCGGGCGCGCCTCGCAGTTCGAGCATATCCTGGAGCCTCTGAAACAGGGGGAGAATTCGGGGCCGCGGCCGGCGGCAACGAGCGCACATGATACTGGAAAGCGCCGGGCGCGAGAAATCGGCGTAGGTGACAGCCGCCCGCGGGCTGGTTAAGGTTGAGGGTCTCATCGCCGCACGTCGCCCACATGCCCGCTTTCCCGACCGACCCTGCCCGGCGCCAGTGGCGCGGGGCCGCCCTCCTGTGCAGTGCCCTCCTGCTGGCGCTGCTGCCCGGGCGTTCCGGCACGCCCGAGGGCCCGCACCTGGGGGAGGTACTGGCGCGCGACTTCCTCAGCGTGCATACCCGCAACACCCCGACCACCTACTACGAAGGGCGCCAGGGCCCCACCGGCTTCGAATACGAGCTGATGCGGCGCTTCGCCGACCACCTGGGGGTCAGCCTGACCCTGGACGCCGACCACCATATCCAGGGCGTGCTCGACGCGGTGCGCGAGGAAGGCGACCTGGGCGCCGCCGCCCTGCCCCTGGACCCGACGCTGGACGGCCTGCTCTTCAGCCGGCCGATCATGCTCCTGCAGCCGCTGCTGGTCTATCGCCGCGGCCTGCACCCGCCGGAGACGATCGCCGAGCTGGAGGGGCTGGAGATCGGCACCCTGCGCGGCTCCGGCACCGACCGGGTGCTGCGCGAGCTGCAGGCCGAGCACCCCGGGCTGAGCTGGAAGGAGTCCGGCGAGCTGGAAGTGGCCGAGCTGCTTGGCCAGGTGGCCCAGGGCACCCTGGATGCCGCGGTGGTCTTCGAGCACCAGTTCCGCCTCAACCGGCTGTTCTTCCCCGAGGTCGAGGATGGCTTTCCCCTCGGCAAGCCGCTCTCCCTGGCCTGGGCCTTCCCCGCCGGACGGGGGCTGGGCCTGGTCGACGCCGCCAACCACTTCCTCGACGAGCTGCGCCGCGACGGCGAGCTCGACGCCCTGGTGGCCAGCTATTTCGGCCACGACGACTACCTGGAGTACGTGGGCGCCCGAACCTTCATCGCCCATGCCCGGGAGCGCCTGCCCCGCTACACCGCGCTGTTCCGCGAGGCCGCCCGCAACACCCGCTTCGACTGGAAGCTGCTGGCCGCGCTGGGTTACCAGGAGTCTCACTGGAAGCCCAGGGCCACCTCCCCCACCGGCGTGCGCGGGCTGATGATGCTGACCAACGCCACCGCCGGCGATCTCGGCGTCGACAACCGGCTCGACCCGGCCCAGAGCATCCATGGCGGGGCCCGCTACCTGCGCCAGCTGATCGAGCGGCTGCCGGAGTCGATCACTGGCGACGACCGCCTGTTCATGGCCATGGCCTCCTACAATGTCGGCCTCGGCCATCTCTACGATGCCCGCAGGATCACCGAGCAGCGCGGCGGCGACCCGGACCTGTGGCGCGACGTGCGCGAGTCGCTGCCGCTGCTCCAAGAGCGCGAGTGGCACAGCCAGACTCGCCACGGCTACGCCCGCGGCGGCGAACCGGTGATCTATGTGCGTAACATCCGGCGCTACTACGAGATCCTGGCCTACCTGGACCGCAGCCAGGAGCAGTTTCACGAACTCAATGCGCGCCTGCCCGACGAGGAGGAGAGCGCGCTGTTCGAGCAGGTGCCGCCCGTCCTCTAGTCAGCGCTCCCCGCCTGCCTCGTGCCCGGTGGCGTCGCGTCGCGCAGCGAAGAAGTCCCGCAGCAGGCGGGCGGCGCGGCCAGCCAGCACCCCGCCCTCCACCGAGACCCGGTGGTTATACCAGGGCTGGGCGAAGAGGTTGGCCTTCGACTCCGCCATGCCGCTGCGCGGCTCGGCGGCGCCATAGACCAGCCTCGCCAGGCGGGCGTGGATGATCGCCCCGGTACACATCAGGCAGGGCTCCAGGGTCACGTAGAGGGTACAGCCGTCCAGCCGGTAGTTGCCGAGCCGCTCGCCGGCATCGCGCAGGGCCCGGATCTCGGCATGGGCGCTGGGGTCGTGCGCCCCCACCGGGGCGTTGAAGCCGGCGCCGACGATCTCGCCCGCGGCGTCCACCACCACGGCGCCCACCGGCACCTCGCCGGCGGACAGTCCCCGCCGGGCCTCGTCCAGCGCCCGGTGCATGTAGAACTCGTCGCTGCGCACTGTCGTGAACTCCCGTAGACTGGATGGCATTCAGACGATCGTATGATACCGATGGCCGGCACGCCATCGCCCCGGAGGAGACCGATGAAGCCCGATGCCCTGAACGCCCTGGTGGACCTGCTCGGCCTGGAGGCCCTGGAGGAGAACCTGTTCCGCGGCCGCAGCCAGGACCTGGGCCTGCCCCAGCTGTTCGGCGGGCAGGTGCTGGGGCAGGCGCTCTCGGCGGCCAGCCAGACCGTCGATCCGGCGCGACATACCCACTCCCTGCATGGCTACTTCCTGCGCCCGGGGGACCCGCATCGCCCGGTGGTCTACCAGGTCGATGCGGTGCGCGACGGCGGCAGCTTCACCACCCGCCGGGTCACCGCCATCCAGAAGGGACGGCCGATCTTCTTCTGCAGCGCCTCCTTCCACGGCGAGGAGCAGAGCATCGCCCACCAGCCCGCCATGCCCGAGGTCGCCCCGCCCGAGACGCTGGCGGACAGCGATGCCCGACTCGAGCGCTTCCCCGGCCACCCCATCGAATTCCTGCACCTGGGCGACGAGGCCGAGGCGGGCCGACCGGCACGCAAGCGCCTCTGGTTCCGGCTGGTCGGCGAGCTGCCCGATGACCAGGCGCTGCATCGCAGCCTGCTCGCCTACAGCTCCGACTTCAATCTGCTGACCACCGCCCTGGTGCCCCACGGCATCGATTTCCGCGACCCGCAGCTGCAGATCGCCAGCCTCGACCACGCCCTCTGGTTCCACCATGACGTCAGGGTCGACGACTGGCTGCTCTACGACATGGACAGCCCCTGGGCCGGCGGCGCACGAGGCTTCGCCCGCGGCAGCATCTACGACCGCCAGGGCCGGCTGGTCGCCTCCAGCGCCCAGGAGGGGCTGACCCGGCTGCGCCGCTGACGCCTGGCATCGGGCCCTAAGCGGCGCTACCATGCCCCTGCGCCGCAATAGCTCAGCTGGTAGAGCAACGCACTCGTAATGCGTAGGTCGGAGGTTCGAGTCCTCTTTGCGGCACCAGAAATTCCTGAAGAAACGGTCACTTGGCTCATCGAGGCAGTGGCCGTTTCTCGTTTGGGGCGGTTCAGGCGGCAAGCAGGCAGCGCCCATCGGAGCGCCGCCCTGCCTTCTCCACTCTCAGCGCCAGGTCAGGTCTCGCCCCTCCAGTTGCATGCAATTCTAGCCTAAAGTCTAGTGATACGGCGTCCCGTTTCTCTCCTATCTTGCAGATTGCATGCAATCCAGGACATCCGCCGTGAGCACACCCCGACACCTCGATGCCGCCCCCGTCGCCAGAACGGCCACCGCCCAGGTCCACGAGGCGATCAAGCAGCGCATTCTCGACGGCAGCTACCGGCCCCACGACTACATCCGCGAGGCAAGCGTCGCCCGCGAGCTCGCGGTGAGCCGCACGCCGGTGCGCGAGGCGCTGCGCGAGCTGGTCTCAGAGGGCTGGCTCGAGGCGATCCCCCACCATGGCGCCCGGGTGGTCGCCTGGACGGACAAGGACGCCCGCGAGGTCTTCGAGCTGCGCCTGGTGCTGGAACCCATGGCGGTGAGGCTGGCCAGCGAGCGCCTGGACCGGGCACGGCTGGAGCACCTGGAGGCACTGGCCGAGCGCATGGAGGCCCTGACCGAGCGCGTCGAGACCGACCCCAGCGTGCGCAACGAGATCGCCTTCCTCAACCACGAGTTTCACCGCGAGCTGGTGCTGGCCAGCGACAACCAGCGCCTGGCCAGCGTGCTGGAGAGCGTGGTGCGCACCTCGGTGATCCGTCGCAACTTCGGCAACTACGACCTCACCAACCTGCGCCGCAGCATGCGCCATCACCGCGAGATCCTCGAGGCCATCGTCGCCGGCAGCCCCGAGTGGGCCGAGCACGTGATGCGCGCCCATCTGCTGGCCGCCCAGGCCCTGCATGTCCGGTCAACCGACGTCCCCGACGGCGCCCCGCCGGGGACCTCCTCCCACTGACACCCAAGAGGCACCACAACAACAATGACGCCGCACGATACCCACTCCCCGACGCCCCTCAGCGACATCAAGGTCCTCGAGCTGGGCCAGCTGATTGCCGGACCCTACTGTGGCCAGGTACTGGCCGACTTCGGCGCCCAGGTGATCAAGGTCGAGCCGCCCGGCAAGGGCGACGCCATGCGCCAGTGGGGGGAGGCCGACCGCGACACCGGCGAACCGCTGTGGTGGAACGTCATCGGCCGCAACAAGCAGTCGCTGACCCTGGACCTGCGACAGCCCCGCGGCCAGGAGCTGCTGCGCGAGCTGGCCAGCCAGGCCGACGTCATCATCGAGAACTTCCGCCCCGGCACCATGGAGCGCTGGGGGCTGGGGTACGAGGCGCTTTCCCGCCACAACCCGCGCCTGGTGATGGTGCGCGTCACCGGCTTCGGCCAGGAGGGCCCCTACGCCTCACGGGCCGGCTTCGCCTCAGTGTGCGAGGCCATGGGGGGCCTGCGCCACCTGAGCGGCTACCCGGACCGCCCGCCGGTGCGCGTGGGCATCTCGCTGGGCGATACCCTGGCCGGCCTGCATGCGGCACTCGGCACCATGATGGCGCTGCACCAGCGCGACCGCAGTGGCCGCGGCCAGGTGGTCGACAGCAGCATCTTCGAGTCGGTGCTGGCGATGATGGAGAGCCTGGTCCCCGAGTACGCCCGCGCCGGCAAGGTGCGCGAGCGCAGCGGCAGCTTCCTGCCCAAGATCGCCCCCTCTAACGCCTATCCGGCCCGCGACGGCCGCGACGTGATCATCGGCGCCAACCAGGACACGGTGTTCCGCCGGCTCTGCGAGGCGATGGGCCAACCGGGCCTCGCCGACCACCCCGACTACGCCACCCACCGCGCCCGCGGCGAGCATCAGGCGGCCATCGACGATCTGGTCGCCGCCTGGACGCGCGAGCACGATGCCCAGCAGGTGGTCGACATCCTGGCCGAGGCCGGCGTCCCGGCGGGGCTCGTCTACCGTGCGCCTGACATGCTCGATGACCCGCACTTCCAGGCCCGGGAGTCGATCGTCGAGGTGCCCGATCGCCACGGCCAGCCGCTCCCCATGCAGAACGTCTTCCCGCGGCTCTCCGACACGCCGGGACGCGTCCGCGAGGTGGGGCCGGCACTGGGTGAGCATACCGAGCAGGTGCTCACCGGCTGGCTGGGTCTGGCCCCCGAGGCCCTCGACGCCCTGCGCGCCGACGGCGTGATCTGAGGACGACAGCCCATGGATCCCATCATCGTGCTGGTCGTGCTGGTCGTGCTGATCACCATCGGCTTCCCGATCTTCCTGGCCCTCGGCCTCTCCGGCCTGGTCGGCCTCTACATGGCCCGCGGCTCGCTGGCCTTCTTCTTCGCGCCCTCGTCGCTGTTCGGCCAGCTCAACGCCTTCGAGCTGATCGCCCTCCCGCTGTTCATCCTGATGGGCAACTTCCTGGGCGCCACGCCGGTGGGCTCGAGCCTGTTCACCGCCGCGGTGCGCTGGCTCAACTGGCTGCGTGGCAGCCTGGCGATCTCCTCGGTGGGGGCGTCGGCGATGTTCGGGGCCGTCTCGGGGGTGAGCCTCGCCGGCGTCGCCGCGGTGGGCTCCATCGCCGTGCCGCAGATGCTGGCGCGCGGCTACAGCCGCTCGCTGGCCGCCGGTGCCGTGGTCAGCGCCGGGGCACTCGCCATGCTGATCCCGCCCAGCGTGCCCTTCATCATCTACGGGGCGGTCTCCAGCGTCTCGGTGGCCGACCTCTTCATCGGCGGCATCGTGCCCGGCATCGTGCTGGCCCTGGCGCTGTCGCTGTTCATCTACCTCCGCGTGCGCCTCAACCCGGCCGAGGCACCGGCAAGCGACGAGCGCTTCACCTGGAAGCAGCGCTTCCAGAGCCTCGCCAATATCTGGCACGCCGCCCTGCTGGTGGTGGCCGTACTGGGCTCGATCTACTCGGGCCTGGCCACCCCCAGCGAGGCGGCCGGCATCGGCGCTGCCGGGGCCTTCCTGATCGCCACGGTGGTGTTTCGCAGCCTCAGCTGGAAGAAGTTCCTGTCGATACTCGCCACCACCGCCCGGATCAGCGGCGCCATCCTGCTGATCATCGGCTGCGCCAAGATCTTCGGCGACTACCTCAACATGGTGCGGGTCCCGCAGCTGCTCACCGAGGCCCTCACCGCCACCGGCCTGCCCGCCTGGGCGATCCTGGTGGCGGTGATGCTGCTGCTGATCCTGCTCGGCATGATCGTCGACGCCGTGTCGCTGATCGTGGTGACCACCCCGGTGCTGCTGCCACTGATCACCGCGCTGGGCTATGACCCGCTGTGGTTCGGCATCGTCATGGTGCTCAACCTGGAGATCGCCGTGGTCACCCCGCCGGTGGGGCTCAACCTCTATGCACTGCGCGGGGTCTGCCCTGAACTCTCGGTGGAGGAGATCATCAAGAGCGCCCTGCCCTTCGTCGCCGTTCAGTTCCTCGTGCTGATGCTGTTCGTGTTCTTCCCCGGCATCAGCCTGTGGTTGCCGGGACTCATGTAGCCCCGGTGTTTCAACGTCAGTGACGTGAATCGTCATAACCGACCGTCGCAACGGTCCATCACAACGGCCCATCACAACGGTCCATCACAACAACAAGCAGGAGACTCACCATGACTCTGTCCCGTCGCCAAGTCCTGAAGTACGGCACCTTCGCCACCGCCGGCGCCACCCTATTCGGCACCCAGAGCCTGCTAGCGCCCCGCAGCCACGCCGCCACCACCCTCACCGGCGTCACCTACCTGCCCGACTCCTACAAGGCGCTGACCTACGGCTCCAACCGCTTCGTGGAGATGCTCAAGGAGAACGGCGGCGACGCCCTCTCGGTGGACTTCTACGACTCCGGCCAACTGCTCAAGGTGGACGAGCAGCTGCCGGCGCTGCGCGCTCGCAGCATCGACTTCATGTTCCATACCTTCTCCTACGTCACCCGGTCGATCCCGATCCTTGGCGTCACCGGCCTCCCCGGGGTGGTCGGGGAGCTCTACCGCCACCCGGAGCGCCTGCGCCAGGGCAGCCCGCTGATGGAGCTGATCAACGAGGTGCTGGCCGAGGACAACCTCTACATGCTCACCTCCGGGGGCGGCATCCTCGAGCCGGAATACCTGTGGAGCACCGAGGCGAGCCCGATCCGCCGCCTCGACGAGGTGCGCGGCAAGAAGGTGCGCATCGTCGGCTTCGAGGCCACCCAGGCCTTCGAGCCCTACAACGTGGGGGCGACCCGCATTCCCTCCTCCGAGACCTACATGGCCCTGCAGCGGGGCACCGTGGACGCGGGGGTCTTCAACATCTCGACGGTCATCGGCCGCAGCCTCCAGGAGCAGCTCAAGGTCTGCTACAAGCTGCCGATCACCGGCTTCTCGGTGGCGCCCTTCATGCTGCGCGACACCTGGGACAACCTCGACGACGACGTCCGTGCCGTGTTGCAGAAGGCCGCCGACTGGTACGACGCCAACTTCATCGAGCACTGCAACAACGACATCTACCCCAACGAGTACTGGCCCCAGGTCGAGCAAGCGGGTGTCGAGATCGTCGAGCCCACCGAGGAGGACCTCGAGACCTTCAATGCCGGCGTCCAGGATGTCTGGGACCACTGGAAGGGCGAGGTCGGCGAGGAGGTCGGCAGTCGCGCCATCGCGCTGGCCCTGGGCGAGGCCTGAGGGAGAGTGCCATGACGATGACTGCCCTGCGCGGCTGGGACGGCCTGCTGGCCGTCCTGCGCTGGACGTCAATGGCGGTGCTGGTGTTCATGATGGCGTCGATCTGCTACGACGCCATCATGCGCTACGTCTTCACGGCCCCGACCAGCTGGAGTCTGGAGATCAACTCCTTCCTGCTGGTCTATCTGGCCGTGATCGGCGCCGCCGAGGCGCAGCGCCACGACGCCCATATCCGCATCACCTACTTCAAGGACAAGCTGCCGTGGCGGCTGCGCGGTGCCATCGACCTGGCCACCGGGCTGCTGGGAGTCGCCTTCTGCACCATCCTGGTGTGGCGCGGCGGCATCATGGCCCTGCAGGCGCTGGAGTACGGCGAACGGGTCTCCAGCTCGCTGGGCACCCCCATGGTCTATCCCTATGCGCTGCTGCCCATCGGTTTCGCCGCCCTGGGCCTGCAGTTCCTGATCGATGCCGGCTGCGCCCTGTTGCGCCTGCGCCATGGCCACGACGAGGAGGTGACCTCCGATGGCTGACACCCTGAGCCACAAGCTGATCCGCGACCACCTGGTGGGCGGCGAGATGGTGCCCGGCCGCGAGATCGCCCTGCGCATGGACCAGGCCCTGCTGCAGGACATCCTCGGCACCCTGGTGATGCTCGAGCTCGACGCCATGGGCCTCGAGCGGGTGCACACCTCGCCCAGCGTGCAGTACATCGACCACACCCTGATCCAGCAGGACAACATCAACGCCGATTCCCACCTCTTCCTGAAGAGCGCCTGCGAGCGCCTGGGGGTCTGGTACAGCGGCCCGGGCAACGGCATCAGCCACCCGGTGCACATGGAGCGCTTCGGCGTGCCCGGCCATAGCCTGGTGGGCTGCGACAGCCACACCACCGCGGCCGGGGCGCTGGGCATGCTGGCCATCGGTGCCGGCGGCATCGAGGTGGCCATGGCCATGGCCGGCCAGCCGCTCTACCTGCCGATGCCGGAGATCATCGGCGTCTACCTCGAGGGCAAGCTGCCCGAGTGGGTGAGTGCCAAGGACGTGATCCTCGAACTGCTGCGCCGCCACGGGGTCGCCGGGGCGAAGAACTGCATCCTCGAGTATCACGGCCCGGGCCTGGCCACGCTCGACGCCATGGACCGCCACGTGCTGGCCAACATGGGCACCGAGATGGGTGCCACGGCGAGCGTCTTCCCCAGCGATGAGGTGACGCGCGACTTCCTGCGCTCGCGGGGCCGCGAGGCCGACTGGATATCGCTCGCCGCCGACCCGGGCTGTCGCTTCGATCGCACCGAGCGCCTCGACCTCTCGCGTCTCGAGCCATTGATCGCCCTGCCCTCCAGCCCCGACCGGGTGGTGGCGGTGGCCGAGGTCGCGGGGCAACCACTCTACCAGGCCTATATCGGCTCCTCGGGCAATCCCGGCTATCGCGACATCGCGGTAGTCGCCGAGATCGTCAAGGGCAGGAACGTGGCCGGCAACGTCTCCCTGGACGTCAATCCCTCGACCCGGCGGATCCTCGCCGCGCTGATCGACGAGGGCCACCTGGGCGCCCTGGTCGCCGCCGGGGCCCGCCTGCACCAGCCCGGCTGCAACGGCTGCATCGGCATGGGCCAGGCCCCGGCGGCGGGTCGCAACAGCCTGCGCACCGTGCCGCGCAACTTCCCCGGGCGCTCCGGCACCCGCGAGGACAGCGTCTTCCTGTGCAGCCCCGAGACCGCCGCCGCCTCGGCGCTCAGGGGCGTGATCACCGACCCGCGCACCCTCGACATGCCCTGCCCGCGGCCTCGCGAGCCCGCCGACATGGCCCTCGACGATGCCTGGTTCCTGCCGCCCTTGCCCGCCGACCAGGCCCGCGGCGTCGAGCTGCTGGCCACCGACAACACCCCGCCACTGCCGTTGATCGCGCCGCTGCCGGAGACCCTGGAGCTGCCAGTGCTGCTGGCGGTGGGCGACAACGTCTCCACCGACGACATCATGCCCGCCGGCGCACGGGTACTGCCGCTATGGAGCAATGTCCACGCCTCGGCGGAGCACCTCTTCGAGGCCCTCGACCCCGACTACGTCAGCCGCGCCCGCGAGCAGGGCGACGCCGGCCACGCCATCGTCGGCGGCGCCAACTATGGCCAGGGCTCGAGCCGCGAGAATGCCGCCCTGGTGCCGCGCCTGCTGGGCCTGCTGGGCCTGCAGCTGGTGATCGCCGAGAGCATCGCCCGTATCCACTGGCAGAACCTGCCCTGCTTCGGCGTGCTGCCGCTGACCCTGGCCGACCCGGCCGACCGGGCGCGGCTGACCCGGGGCACCCGGGTGCGTATCGAGGGCTGGCGCGAGCAGCTCGCCGCCGGCCGCGCGGTCACCGCGACCCTGGACGACGGCAGCCCCCTGGCCCTGGTCCATGAGCTCAGCCCCCGCCAGCAGGCGATCCTCGCCGCCGGCGGGGTGATCAACTACCTCTCCTCTCCACCATGAACGACGAGATCGCTGACATGACCCTACTCACGCCCCCCGAACGGGTCGACATCGTCGAGGTCGCCCCGCGCGACGGTTTCCAGTCGATCCGCGAGCCGCTGCCCACGGACGAGAAGATCCGCTGCATCCAGCTGCTGATCGAGGCCGGCGTCACCCGCATGGAGATCGGCTCCTTCGTCAGCCCCCGGGCCATCCCGCAGATGGCCGATACCGGGGCGCTGGTCGCCGCCTTCGCCGACCGGGCCGCCATGCGCTTCTCGGCCCTGGTGCCCAACCTCCGGGGCGCGGAGCTGGCCCTGGCCCAGGGCATTCGCGAGCTGGTCTTCGTGGTCTCGGTCTCCGAGTCCCACAACCAGGCCAACGTGCGGCGCAGCGTGGCCCAGTCCCTCGAGGACCTCGCCCGTATCGTCGAGCTGCTCGAGCGCGAAGGCAACGCCTGCCTGCGCCTCGACCTGGGCACCAGCTTCGACTGCCCCTACGAGGGCACCATCGCCTGGCACCAGGTCGACGACGTGCTCTCCCGGGCTCGTGCCCTGTGCGGGAACCTCCACCTGGAGGTCGCGCTGTGCGACACCACCGGGCGCGCCACCCCCTACCAGGTGGCCGAACACTTCCGCCAGCTGGTCGCGCGACACCAGGGGCCGCGGCTGACCTGGGCCTTCCATGGCCACGACACCTACGGCATGGGCGTGGCCAACGCGCTGTTCGCCATCCACCACGGCGCCACCACGGTGGATACCGCCTGCGCCGGGCTGGGCGGCTGCCCCTTCGCCCCCGGCGCCACCGGCAACACGGCCACGGAAGACCTCGTCTACGCCCTCAACGGGGGCCAGGTCTACAGCGGGATCGACCTGTCGCGGCTGCTGGCGGCGGCCGATGCCATCGCCGCCCTGCCAGGGGGACAGACCGCCAGCCATCTGCGGCAGGTGCCCCGGGACCGGGTGGCCTGAGCCGCCGTGCCGGTCGTCCTGCTCGCCACCACCCTGGTGCTGGCCTTCTCCTCGCTGGTGGCGCTGTTTCCCGCCGCCATCGCGCCGGAGGTGGCCAGGGCCCTGGGGGTCTCCTCGGCCACGGTGGGCCTGCAGGTCAGCCTGATCTTCGCCGGCGCCATGCTGACCTCGCTGGTGGGTGGCCCCCTGACCCGGCGCCTGGGCCCCTGCCGCACCAGCCAGCTCTCGCTGGCCCTGCTGGGCGGCGGCGCCGGGCTGCTGGCCATCCCCACCCTGCCGAGCTTCGCCGTCGCCTCGCTGGTGGCCGGCCTCGGCTATGGCCTGACCAACCCCTCGGCCTCGCTGCTGCTGGTGCGCTTCACCCCGCCCGGGCGGCGCGGGCTGATCTTCTCGCTCAAGCAGTCCGGTGTGCCCCTGGGCGGGGTGATCGCCGGCGCCAGCGCCCCCGCCCTGGCGCTGCTGATCGGCTGGCAGGCGGGGTTGCTGGTGCTCACCGGCCTCGCCCTGGCCGGCATCGCCGCCCTGCAGCTCGCCCGGCCGCGCTGGGACGACCAGCGCGACCCCCACACCCCCTGGCTGGCCACGCCCTTCGCCGGGCTCGCCGTCGTCTGGCACCAGCGTTCGCTGCGCCACGTGGCGCTGCTCAGCCTCTGCTTCTCGGCGATCCAGCTGTCGGTCTCGGCCTTCACCGTGGCGCTGCTGGTGGAGGACCTGGCCTTCGGCCTGGTCGAGGCGGGGCTGGTGATGTCCGGCGTGCAGGTGGTCGGGATCGTCGGGCGCATCGGATGGGGCTGGGTCGGCGACCTGCTGGGCGACCGCCTGACCGCCCTCGCCCTGATCGCCTGCACCACCGCGGTCGGCGCCCTGCTGGTGGCCACCATGACGCCGGCCTGGCCCAGGCCACTGGTCACCGGCCTGCTGTGCCTGCTGAGTCTCTCCTCGCTGGGCTGGAACGGCGTCTTCATGGCCGAGATCACCCAGCTGGCGCCGGCCGAGCGCATCGCCGATGCCGCCGGCGGCTGCCTGGTCTTCACCTATGGCGGCGTGCTGCTCGGCCTGCCCCTGTTCACGGCGCTGCATGGCCTGTTTGGCCGCTACACCCCGGTCTTCGCCGTGCTCGCGGGCATCGCCCTGGTCGGCCTCTGGCTGATCCGACAGGCCCGCCTCGCCGCCCGCCGCGAGGCCGCCGGGCCGTCGCCCTCCCCGGCGACGCCGGGCGCGAGCCAATGATTCAGGGGTACCTTCCGGTCGCGACTCC
This sequence comes from Halomonas sp. CKK8, assembly GCF_029625235.1. NCBI lineage: Bacteria > Pseudomonadati > Pseudomonadota > Gammaproteobacteria > Oceanospirillales > Halomonadaceae > Halomonas > Halomonas sp. CKK8. The sequence continues at coordinate 3,172,686 of NZ_CP121193.1, forward strand.
ATCACCGGGCGGTGCCCACCCCACGGCCTGGCGACCCACGGCCTGGCGACCCGCGGCCGGCAACCTCATGGTCGGCACCCCCCGACGTGTCGCGGTGGTCGACATGAACGTGATGTCCGGGACGGTCACCCACGGCCCCTCCGCATCGCCATCCGGTTCCGGGACGTCGGGCACCACCGGGTGGGTGAACGCCATGACCTGGGGGGCCACCAGGATCACGGCCTCGGCCCGCAGCGCCAACGTGATGGCGTCGCCGGCTCGGCTGTCGATGCGCACGGGCATGCTCTGCCCTGGCAGGCGCAGCTCGAGCATGCCGAGGAAGCGGCGATCCTGGACATCATCGAGGTAGACCCGCGTCAGCCGCCCCCCGGCCGCCGCCACGAGATCACCGAAGAGCTCGGGCATGTCGGGACGTGGTGGCTGTCTGCCCCGCCACCCTCGCAGCACGGCCACGAACTGGAGCGGCCCCAGGAATACCGGCAGCACCCGCTGCGTATCCGGTTCCCGCAGCAGCACCACGGGCCGCCCCATCGGCAGGGCGATCCCGGCCGAGGAGACCTCCACCTCGACCATCTCGGCAACCTCCGCGCCCAGAGGCCGGGCGACCGCCGCGCCGGGACCGACCAGCAGGCATGCGCCGGCCAGCAGGCAGGCCAGCAGCCCCCTCACCGGGCGGATACGCATGGGGACTCCTCGGCCATCGGCCGGTCGCGGGAACACCTCTCCAGCATGGCAGTCCCGGCCGATCACGGCGAGCGCCCGACCCGGCGGGCGCCTCGGCCGGTCCCGATGGATGGTGCAACGCGGGCGTGATGCCCGGCATCAGCGCCTGCTGGCGCGTCAGGACTTGCCGGCGGTGAAGCCGCCATCGACCAGCAGGTGGGCCCCGGTGACGAAGCTGGCCTCGTCGCTGGCCAGGAACAGGAAGGCGTTGGCGATCTCCGCCGGGCGGCCCAGGCGGCCGATGGGATGCAGGCCGATCAGCCCCTGCAGCATGTCGTCGTCCAGGGCCTCGAGCAGCGGCGTGTCGATATAGCCCGGGCCGATGGCGTTGACCCGCACGCCCTTCGGCGCCGCCTCGATGGCCAGGGTCCGGGTCATGTTGACCACCCCGCCCTTGGCGGCGGTGTAGGCGACGGTCTGGGACTGGCCAAAGACCCCGAGGATGGAGGCGCAGTTGACGATGCTGCCGCCGCCCTGGCGGTACATCACCCGCAGCGCGGCCCGAGCCACCCGGAAGACCCCGTTGAGGTTGATGTCGATGACCTTCAGGTACTCCTCGTCGTCGAGCTCGTCGGTGGGGCAGATGCCGCCGATGCCGGCGTTGTTGAATACCGCCTCCACGCTGCCGAGCTCGGCCACGGTGTCCGCGAACAGGCGGTCGACCTGGGCGGTATCGGTGACGTCGCACGCCTTGAACAGGCAGCGGCCGTCGTGGCGGTCATCGAGCCGTGCGGCCTGCGCCTGGCCGTCGCCGCCCTCGAGGTCGGCGATGACCACGCTGGCGCCCTCCTCCAGGCAGCGCTCCACGCTGGCCAGGCCGATGCCGCTGGCGCCGCCGGTGACGATGACGTTCTTGCCCTTCATGCGCATGGTGCTTCTCCCTGTCGATGGCCTTCCGGCGCGACGAATGGCCCGCCGGTGCGCCCCCAGTGTAGCCAATCGCCCCAGCGCGGAAACCCCGCATCGCCCCGGATTCCGGCACGTTCTCAGCGTGTCTTGACCCGCATCAACTCCTCCCAGCGGGTGGTGTAGCGTGAGGTGCGCCGCTCGCAGCGCATCGCCCAGGCAGTGCCCCGGCGCGGCAGGCCGAAGCGCACGGTATCGCGGCCCATCTCGCGGTTGAGCCGGTCCACCGTCGCCATCAGCCGCTGGCTGCGCCCGCGCGCCGCCTCGCTGCGGGGCGCCAGCAGCGAGAGCTGATGGCGGTCGGCCTCCACCAGGTCGAGCAGCATCACCCCGCACTTCTGGTAGCGCACGCCCTCGAGGAAGATCGCTGCGAGCCCCCGGGCGGCGGCCTCGAGCAGCTCGCGACTGTCGTCGCTGGGTGCCGGCAACGGCACCACCACGCTGTTGCGGTACTGGCGCTCGCCGGCCAGGTGCGGGTTGCTGCGCACAAAGACCATCAGCGCCCGGGCCTGGCTGCGCTGGCCACGCAGCTTCTCGGCGGCCCGGGCGGCGTGCTGGCGCACGGCCTCCTGCAGGTCCGGGAAGGCGCCGGTCAGGCGCCCGAAGGAGCGCGAGACCATGATGCGCTGGCGTGGCTCATGGAGGTCATCGAGGACGATGGCCGGGCGGCCGCGCAGTTCCCAGACGATGCGCTCCAGCACCACCGAGAAGTAGCGCCGGACCTGCTTGGGGTCGGCCTGGCGAAGCTGCCAGGCGGTGTGGATCTCCATCAGCGCCAGCCGTTCGGCGGTGCGTCGCGCCACGCCCCACAGCTCGGTCACCGGCAGCCCCTCGAGCAGCGCCCGGGTGGCGGGCCCCTCGGCCTCGAGCAGGCAGACGCCCTCGTAGGCCGCGAGCGACTTGGCCGCCCGGTTGGCCACCTTGGCCAGCACCCGGGTCGGCGCCAGCCCCACGCAGACCGGGATGCCGGTGTCGCGGCGCACCGTCTCACGCAGCCGCTGGGCATGCGCCTCCAGACCGGCCGGGGCGAAGCCGGAAAAGCCCACGAAGCTCTCGTCGATGGAGTAGGCCTCCACGTCCGGCGAGAACTCGTCAAGGATCAGGTTGACCCGGCGGCTCATGTCGCCGTAGAGCGCATAGTTGCTGGAGAGCAGCACCGCCTGGCGGCGGATGGCCGGCGGCAGCAGGTGCATCGGCGCGCCCATCGCTACGCCCAGCGCCTTGAGCTCGTTGGAGCGCGCCACCACGCAGCCGTCGTTGTTGGAGAGCACGCCGACCGGACGTCCCTCCAGGCGCGGGTCGAAGACCCGCTCGCAGCTGACGTAGAAGTTGTTGCAGTCGACCAGGGCGATCACGGCCCGCCTCCCGGCAGGGCATGGAGCACATGGGTGACCACGCCCCACACCTCGCACTCGCGGCCCGCCAGGGGGATCGGCGCGAAGCGCGGGTTGCTGGCCACCAGGAAGGTCTGCTCGCCGCGGCGCTCCAGGCGCTTCACGGTGGGCTCGCCATCCACGGCGATCACCACCACCCGCCCGGGCAGCGGCTCCAGGCTGCGGTCCACCACCAGCAGGTCGCCGTCGTGGATGCCGTCGCCGAGCATGGAGTCGCCCTCGGCCCGCACGAAGTAGGTGGCGGCCGGGCGGCGCACCACATGGGCGTGCAGGTCGATCTCCACGTCCAGGTGGTCGTCGGCGGGGCTCGGGAAGCCCGCCCGCACCCGGCACCCCATCAGCGGCTGGGCCGTCTCGCCAGGGAACGGCGCGGCGCGGCCGATCACCCGAGCCGTGGTGGACAGCGGCGACATCATGGGCCCCTCCCTCGAATACTGTACATATGGACAGTATTCGACACTTCACCCCTGCCTGGCAAGCCCTGCCGGCACCGGGGACGCGTGCTACCGTGAAGGAGCCACCACAGGCAACAATCACAAAGCACCCTCACTAGAAACGATCACCAGGACGCCCGCCATGCCCCATCCGCTGCTCTCCCGCCAGCCCTTCACCGCGAAGGGCAAGGTGGTCTCCGCCCGCGAGGCCGTGAACCTGATCCGTGACGGCGATGCCCTGGCGACCGGCGGCTTCGTCGGCATCGGCTTCGCCGAGGGGCTCGCCGTGGCCCTGGAGGCGCGCTTCCTGGAGACCGGCGAGCCCCGCGACCTGACCCTGATGTATGCCGCCGGCCAGGGCGACGGCAAGGAGCGCGGGCTCAACCACCTGGGCCACGAGGGGCTGGTGGCGAAGGTGATCGGCGGCCACTGGGGGCTGGTGCCCGCCCTGCAGAAGCTCGCCATCGAGGGGCGCATCCAGGCCTGGAACCTGCCGCAGGGGGTGATCTCGCACCTCTTCCGCGACATCGCCGCCGGCAAGCCCGGCACCCTGACCCGGGTGGGCCTGGGCACCTTCGTCGACCCGCGCCTGGGCGGCGGCCGGATCAACGACGTCACCCTCGAGGAGCGCGTCTCGCTGCTGCCCATCGACGGCCAGGAGTACCTCTTCTATCGGGCCCTGCCGCTGCAGGTGGCGCTGCTGCGCGGCACCACCGCCGACACCCTGGGCAACGTCAGCATGGAGCGCGAGGCCCTGACCCTGGAGGCACTGGCCATCGCCACGGCAGTGCGCAACTCCGGGGGCGTGGTGATCGTGCAGGTGGAGCGCCTCGCCGAGCACGGCACCCTGCACCCCAAGGACGTCAAGATCCCCGGCATCCTGGTCGACTGCGTGGTGGTCTGCGAGGATCCCGCCCACCACTGGCAGACCTTCCGCACCGCCTACAACCCGGCCTTCTCCGGCGAGATCCGCGCGCCCATGGCGAGCCCCGAGCCGCTGCCGCTCTCGGTGCGCAAGGTCATCGCCCGGCGCGCGGCCTTCGAGCTCAGGCCCAACAGTGTGGTCAACCTGGGGATCGGCATGCCCGAGGGCGTCGGCGCGGTGGCAAGCGAAGAGCGCCTGCTCGAGCACCTGACCCTGACCGCCGAGCCCGGGGTGATCGGCGGGCTGCCGGCCGGCGGGCTCGACTTCGGCGCGGCGCTGAACACCCAGGCGATCATCGACCAGCCGGCCCAGTTCGACTTCTACGACGGCGGCGGGCTCGACATCGCCTTCCTGGGCATGGCCCAGGTGGACGGCGCGGGCCACGTCAACGTCTCGCGCTTCGGTCCGCGGCTGGCCGGCGCCGGCGGTTTCATCAACATCAGCCAGAATGCCCGCAAGGTGGTGTTCATGGGCACCTTCGTGGCCACCAGGGAGGCGCTTGCCATCGTCGACGGACGGCTCGAGGCACCCCCCGGCGGCCAGGGCAAGTTCGTCGCCGAGGTGGAGCATCGCACCTTCAGCGGGACCCTGGCCGCCGCGGACGGCAAGCCGGTCTGCTATGTCACCGAGCGGGCGGTATTCGAGCTCACCCCGGAGGGGCTCGTCCTCACCGAGATCGCCCCGGGGGTCGACCTGGAGCGCGACGTCCTGGCGCTGATGGCCTTCACCCCGCGGATGCCCGAGCCGCCCCGGCTGATGGACGCGCGCATCTTCCGCGAGGCACCCATGGGGCTCGCCGAGGAGCTGCTGGAGCGGCCCCTGGCGCAGCGCTTCAGCCTCGACGAGGAGGAAGGCATCCTCTTCATCAACTTCGAGCACCTGCGCATCGCCTCCCCGGAGGACATCGACGCAATCGAGCAGGAGGTCGAACGGCGTCTCGCCCCGCTGGGCCGCCGCGTCCAGGCCATTGTCAACTACGACCACTGCCGCATCGACGACGCCCTGCTCGCCCCCTACACCGAGATGGTGCGCGGCCTCGAGCAGCGCTTCTACACCCGGGTGACCCGCTACACCACCAGCGGCTTCATGCGCCGCAAGCTCGGCCACGCCCTGGAGGCGCGCGCCGTCTCGCCGCACATCTACGAGAGCGCCGAGGAGGCCCGCCAGCACCTGAAGGAATGACGGCCCGGGAACGAAGGAGGCGGCCCCGTGGGGCCGCCTCGCTCGTGGTCAGGAAGGGGACGCGGGCATCAGAAGCGCACGTCGACTCCCAGGGTGGCACGGTGGTCCTCGTAGTCGTCGTTGTCGAAGGTGCCATCGTAGTTCAGCGACACGGTGGTCGGCATGCCGCCGGTCTCGAAGCTGCCATCGAACCCGATGCCGGCGCGAATGTAGTCGCTGTCGCGGCCGTCGATGGGCGTGACGAAGGGCACGGCGCCACCGGTGAAACTGGTGTCGACGCTGGTCCCGTCATCCTCGAACTCCTTCACCCAGTGCACGTGGGCGGTTGGGCGCAGGAAGCTGTCGTCGCGCACCACGGGCATGGAGACCTCGCCACCCAGCCAGAGGGTGCTGGACTCGAAGTCCATGTCGTCCACGGACATGGAGAGCACCCCGGCACCGCTCTCCTCGTAGCCGTCGACCTCCAGGTCGAGGTACTGGTAGCGGGCACTGGGACCGGCGATCACCGGGCCGAGCACGAAGTTGTAGCCGCTGCGCAGGGCAAGGCTCAGCTGATTGCCGTCGGTGCTGCTCTCGGCCCGCTCGCTGACGGTGTCGCCGATGACGATGTTGCGCTCGTTGTCGTAGTCGAGCCAGGAGTAGCCGAGCACCGCATCGCCGTAGAGGCCGGTGGCACCGCCGTAGCCGCCGAAGGCCATCAGCGAGGTGCCGTCGACCTCGAGCGTGCCGCGGCCATCCTCCACGTCGCCGTCGTTCTCGCCGTAGGCCACGGCAACACCGGCCCTCAGTTCGTCGGTGAAGCTGTAGTCGGCGCCGACGGTCAGCGAGTACCCGGAGTAGTCGGCCCCGGCGCCATTCTCGGTGCGGTCAAGATCACCGGTGGAGGCAGAGCCGGAGAGGAAGACGGTGGAGCGCTCGCTCGCCGCGAAGGTAGCATCGCCGTTCTCGTCGAACGCCATGGCCACGTCGGCGGCCGAGTCGGTGGCCGCCATCATGGCGTAGTCGGCCTGGCCGCTGATGTTGGCCTGGGTGCCGGTGACCTGGGTGACGCCCAGGGCCGGGTCGCGGACGGAGTCCAGGTGCTGAAGGATCCCTTCCATCTTGTCGCGGCCCAGCAGCATGCCCTGGGTGCCGTAGTTGCGCAGGTAGCTGGTACCGGCACGCTCCAGCGCCTGCTGGCGAGCGGCCACCGTCGGTAACTCCTCGATGGCAGTGATGACGGTCTGGTATTGCTCGTACTCCGGCTTCAGGTTGCCCTGCGCATCATAGAACTTGAAGGGAATCTCGGTGGAGTCCAGCGAGCCGGCGACCGCGAACTGGTAATCGGTGGCCGCCGCGGTGACGATGGGCGAGAACATCGGCACGAAGCGCACGGTGAACTCGCCCAGGCTGATATCGCCGATATCGAAGGAGTAGTTCAGGTTGGCGTTGGCCAGGTCCTCGATGACGTCGGTGTAGTGGTTGCCATCGGCCAGCAGCTGCTCGACCAGGGCAGGGTCCACGACGTTACCATCACCATCCAGCCAGGCATCGCCGGCCTTCCAGTAGAGCAGCGTGGTTTCCGCATCCACCGCCTCGGGATCCCCCTCGAAGAGGCCCGTCGGCACCTGGGTGATATCCAGCATGCCATCACCGAACAACGTCGCATACGCCCCGAAGATGCCCTCCGTGGTGAGCGTATCGTAGGCCTCGCCGACCTCGACCGCATTGCCCTCGGCATCCACGGGCACGAAGACGAACCCGGACCGCTCGGGGTCGGTGAAGAAACCGGCATCGGCATCCGCCCCGCCATCACCGAACAGGCCACCGGGGAAGAAGGCGCGCTGCAGCGGCGTCTGGCCGGGATCGCCCCCATTGCCTTCCCAGGTGGAAGTTTGGCTGTCCAGCAGCTCGACCACCTGATCCATGGACAGGGGTTCGCCGGAGGCGGTCGCCGGCACGAAGTCCTCCCCGGAGCCGGTACCCACCACGACCTTGAAGCCGGTCATGCGCACACCGGTCCGGTTGGTCAGCTTGCCGTAGTTGAAGTACTCGGTGGTGCCGCTGCTCGAGCTGACGTTGTAGACGGTATCGAAGGCGCCCAGGCCGGTCAGGTTGTTCTTGACCCGCTTGCTCGACCCCTTCGGCGAATCACAGGTCACATCACGGCTGGAGAGCAGGCAGTTTTGCACGCCTGAGAGTCCAAGTTGATCGGTATCGAATTCAGTATTCTCGGTACCGGTGACGGCCTGGACCCCCGGAGCCGGGAGACCGTCCGCTTCATCCACCAGGATGAAGCCATCTCCCAGCGTGGTCTGTAGCTCGGTGATCACGCCGGCCTGGGCGGTACCCATCAAACCGGCACAGGCGATGGCCACCACCAGCGGTGACCTGGCGAAGCGAATAGCGTTGTATTTCATGATATTACCCTTGAAAAACGCGAAAGCCCTTGCGGCTTTCCATAGCCGGGGAGTTGGCTCCCCACTCGATGGCAGTCTCTCCGCTCCCCAACGCGGTCCGACCGCCACCTTCCTGCCTGGTGACGGGTCACGCCGCCCAGGCGTGACACGCTGATAGTCCAATACCACGATCCAGATGACGCCTTTGTGACAGGCTACGACTCAGCCGCGCCCTGCACCGCCGCCCTGGTTCATCATGCGGCCACCACCCTGGCCGCCGCCGCCCTGGCCACCCGGGCTGCGCTGCTGCCGAAGGATCTGCTGGCGCATCTGCTGGCGATGCTGCTGGCGGATGCGCTGGCGCTCGGCATCGGAGCCGGCCCCCTGCATGCGCTGGTGGTACGCGCGGCGCTGCTGCTGGTTCATCATCGGGTAGCCGTAGATGCCGTCCGGGTCGAAGCCACGCTGCTCGGCGCGCTGGCGCATGAGGTTCTGGTGCTGGGCCTGGATGCGCTGGCGCTCCTCGAAGGAGTCTGCGTCGCGCATCCGTTGCTGGAACTGGTCGCGCTCCTGCTGGTTGAGCATCGGGCCGCCGTAGAGCCGCTCCTCGTCGGCGACGTTCTGGGCCTGGGCGAGGCCGATGGAGAGGCACAGCGCCGCCACCGGCAGGAGCCGCAGGCCACGCGTGATGAGGGAAATCGATGCCATGCTTACCTCTCCTGCTGGCGAACCAGCCAGAAACCGTATGGAATAACTACTGTACGTTTTAAGCATAGCCCAAGTCTAAAGTAGCAGCCATGGCTTTTGGGGTCAGGCGAAAGTAAGCGTCGCACTCCTTGATATGCGTCAAACCGGAAGGGGAAGCGAGTCCACGGGCCCCGGCCGGCCGAAGAGATAGCCCTGGAAGGCGTGGCAGCCATGCGCCACCAGCCAGGCCCGCTGGGCCTCGGTCTCCACCCCCTCGGCGATCACCTCCAGCTGCAGACTCTCGGAGAGAGCGATGGTGCTGGCGACGATGGCCGCACTGGCCTCGTCCTCCAGCAGGTCGCGCACGAAGGACTGGTCGATCTTGAGCTGGTCCAGGGGCAGGCGCTTGAGGTAGGAGAGCGAGGAGTAACCGGTGCCGAAGTCGTCCAGGGCGAAGGTCACGCCGTGTTCCCTGAGGCGCCGCATGGTCTCGCGGGCCTCGTCGCGATCGTGGACGAACAGGCTCTCGGTCACCTCGAGCTTGAGCCGCTCGGGGCGGGCGCCGGTGCGCGCCAGGGTGGCCAGCACCTGCTCGACGAAATCCGCCTCGCGGAACTGCTGGGGGCTGACGTTCACCGAGATCGTGAGGTCGGCCGAGGCGGGATCCCCGGCCCAGGCCACCAGCTGGCGACAGGCGGCCTGCAGCACCCAGCCGCCGATGGGCATGATCAGCCGGTTCTCCTCGGCCAGCGGGATGAACTCGCCGGGGGAGACCATGCCCCGCTCCGGGTGCTGCCAGCGCAGCAGCGCCTCGACGCCGATCATCCGCCGGTCGGCATCTACCTGGGGCTGGTAGTGGAGCAGGAACTCGTCCCGAGCCAATGCCTGGCGCAGGTCCGCCTCGAGCCGGGCCCGCGCGTGAAGCTGGGCCTGCATGGCCGGGTCGAAGAAGCGCAGGGTGTCGCGCCCGGCCCGCTTGGCCTGGAAGAGGGCCATGTCGGCCTGCTGGAGGATCTCGTCGAGGGTCGTGGCGTGATCGCGGTAGAGCGTGATGCCGATGCTGCCGGTCATCGTCACCGAGCTTCCGGCCAGGCCGATCGGTGCCTGGAGCACCCCGAGCAGCTTGTTGGCGATACGCTCGGTAACGGCCGCCACCCGCTGCGGGTCACGCCCCAGGTCATGCAGCAGCACGGCGAACTCGTCGCCGCCCAGCCGTGCCAGGGTATCGGAGGCGCGCAGCACACCGCCCAGCCGGCTCGCGACCTGCTGCAGCAGCTGGTCGCCGGCATGGTGGCCCAGGGTGTCGTTGACCTGCTTGAAGTTGTCCAGGTCGAGATAGAGCAGCGCGCCGAACTGGTCGCTGCGATAGCTGTTCTTGAGCGCGCCCTCCAGGCGGTCCAGCATCAGCCGGCGATTGGGCAGCCCGGTCAGGGGGTCGTAGAAGGCAAGCTGGTGGACCTCCTCCTCGGCGGCCTTGCGCTGGGTGATATCGCTGAAGGTGGCCACATAGTGGGTCAGCTCGCCGGCCTCGTCGCGTACCGCGCTGATGGTCAGCCACTCCGGGAACACCTCGCCGTTCCTGCGCCGGTTCCAGATCTCGCCCTGCCAGCTGCCGTTCTCCCGCACGCTCTCCCAGAGGTGCCGGTAGAAGGCCTCGTCGTGGCGCCCGGAGCTGAGCAGGCTCGGATTGCGCCCCAGCACCTCGGCCTCGGCATAGCCCGTGATGCGGGTGAAGGTATCGTTGACCTTGAGGATACGGCCCTCGGCATCGGTGATGACCATGCCCATGTGAGTCTCGAAGGCGGTGGCGGCGATGCGCAGCTGGGCCTCGGTGGCGCGGGACTGGGTCACCTCGCGCACCACGGCGAGCACCCCGCTGAAGCCCTCGCCCTCCTCGGCCAGCGGACTGATGATGGCCTGGAAGTCGCGGGGCACGCCGGCCAGGGTGACGCGATACTCGGTCTCCACCGGCTCGCCGGTGGCCTTGAGCTCGGCCAGGGCCTGGTCGAACCGTTGCGCCACGTCCGTCGACAGGACATCGCGGTAGTGACGCTGCAGCAGGTCATCGACATCCCCGACCAGCTGATCCGGGTCCAGGGCATGGACATAGACGAAGCGCCCCTCGGCATCGAACACGAAGATCATGTCCTGGATCGAGCCGACCAGGGCCTGCAGCCGTGCCTCGCGGTCCTGCACCGCCCGACGGGCCTGCTCACGCTCCACCAGACGCCGGCGCAGGTCGCCCTCCAGCCGCAGTCGTCCCATGTAATGGCGCAGCAGCCACCAGCCCAGCGCCGCCACCACCAGGAAGATGGCGCCCAGCAGCCAGAGCCGCTGCCACCAGCCGGCGAGCAGCACCTCGAGTTCCTCGCCGACCACCACCAGGAGCGGCAGTCCCTCGACCCGCTGCATGGCGTAGAGGCGCTCGCTGCCGTCAAGCGGCGAGGTGGTGCGCAGGGTCGTCGACGCCTCGCCGCCGTCGAGGAAGGCCCGGGTCAGCGGCTCGCTGACCGGGGTGCCGAGCACGCCCATGGCGCCCCTGCCATCGAAGGCCGGCCGCCGGGTGACCAGCCGCATCTCGGTATCGAGAATGGCAATGCTCTCGCCCCGGGTCATGTTCAGTCGCTCGAGGGCCTCGCCGAAGATGTCGGGATTGAGCCTGAGCACGGCCAGGCCCCGGAAGTCGCCATGCGGCCCGACCAGGCGACGGGCATGCGCCACATGGAAGTCCTGGCTGACGGCCGACCAGTAGAGCGGGGACACCCACTCCTGGCGGTCGGCATCCTGCTCGAAGGCCTGGAAATGGGGCAGGCCGGTGACGTCGAGCCCCTGTGGAAATGCCGGGTTGGCAGAGGCCCGCAGCCTCCCCCCGGCACTGACGATACCCAGGTCATCGATCAAGGCATGGCGATAGCTGTGCTGGCGAAGGAGTGCCTCTAGGGCCGCATCATTGCCGCGGCGTGCCAGCAATGCCTGTCCGAGAGGCGACTGGAACACCTGCACCAGGCTGGAGAGCGTGTGCTCGCTGACCTCGAAGGTACTGGCCACCCATTCGGCCACCAGGTCGGCCCGCGCGCTGGCACGCTCTCGCCCCACCTCGAGGTCACGTTGGTGCTGGTCCAGGAGGATACCGGCGAACAGCAGCAGCAGGGCCAGCAGGGCGAGCAGGTAGAGGGCGATGGCTCGACGCTGCGTGGCCCGATGGCCGTTCTCGGACGACGCCTCGTCGATAGGGGGCGACGCGTCACTCATGTCACGGGCAATCCTTGCGTTGAATCAAGAGAGTCAGTGTATCGGCTCGTCGCCAGGAATGCGCCCGCGGCCTTGGCGGTGCGCTTTCCTGCAACGCCCATTGAAGCAGACGTCACCGCGGGCCACCATGAGGGTATCCGCCGACCACCGGACGGCGTCGGGAAGGCCTGCCCATGGACGATGTCGCCAGCCAGTTCCTCACTGCCAACGAGCCCGCCATCCGCCTGGGCGTGGCCTTGCTGCTGGGTGCGCTGATCGGCATCGAGCGCGGCTGGGTGGCCCGGGCGCAGAAGTCCGGCGAGCGCATCGCCGGTATCCGCACCCATTCGCTGGTCGGGCTGCTCGGCGGCATCGCCGCGCTGCTCTCGGAGACCGTCAGCGACTGGGCCTTCCCGCTGGTCTTCGTGACCGTGGCCGGCATCAGTCTGGTCGCCTGGCGGGCCAAGCTCGCCGAGCAGCATGACTACAGCATCACCGGCCTGGTGGGCCTGCTGCTGACCTTCTGCTTCGGCGCGGTGGCCGTGGCGATCGACCTGGCCCTGGCCGCCGCCGGCGCGGTGATCACCGCGGTGATCCTCGACAACAAGCACGAGATCCACGGCCTGCTGAACAAGCTGCAGGCCCACGAGCTCGATGCCGGCCTCAAGCTGCTGCTGATCACCGTGGTGATGCTGCCGCTGCTCCCCGACCGCGGCATGGGGCCCGGCGAGGTGCTCAACCCCTACGAGATCTGGTGGATGGTGGTGCTGATCGCCTCGATCAGCTTCGTCGGCTACTTCGCCGTGCGCCTGGGCGGTACCGAGAAGGGCATCCTCTTTACCGGCCTGTTCGCCGGGCTCTCCTCCTCCACGGCGCTGACCCTGCACTTCGCGCGCACGTCGCGCCAGAGCCAGGAGATCGAGGCAATGCTCGCCGCCGGCATCCTGCTGGCCTGCGGCACCATGTTCCCGCGCATCCTGCTCTATGCCGCGGTGATCAGCCCCGGGCTGCTGCCGGCGCTGCTGCTCCCGGTCACGGTGATGGGGGTGATGCTCTACCTGCCGGCGCTCTACCTCTGGCGCCACCACCGCCATGCCCTCAGTGTCGACAGCCCGACCCCGATCCAGAACCCCCTGGAACTGCGCACGGCGCTGCTGTTCGGCGGCCTGCTGGCGGTGATCATGCTGCTCGGCGAGTGGCTGCGCGGCGTCCTGGGCGAGGCCGGCATCTACCTGCTGGCGGCCTCCTCGGGGGTGGCCGACGTCGACGCCATCACCCTGTCGCTGACCCGCATGTCGCTGGAGCGCATCGCTCCCTCCACCGCGGTGCTGGGCATCGTCATCGCCGCCGCGGTCAACAACCTCTTCAAGTCGGGCCTGGCCACCGTCTTCGGTACCCGACGGCTCGGCCAGCGGGTCGCCCTGCCGATGGTCGCCTCGATGGCGACAGGACTGGCGCTGGCCTGGTGGCTGTAGGGCCCAGACTCAGTCGTGGCTCGTCGCCAGCAGCCGCGCCTCGAGCCGTCGGGCCAGCCCCTCGGCGCCGTCCTGCATCACGGCGTGGTGGTTCCAGGCGAACAGCGGCCCCGCAACCGGGGCGAGGAGCGCCATCCAGCGCCGCACGGGGCGCACCCGCCACTCGTAGCGCACCCGGGTCACACGCCCCTCCTCGCTCAGCCGCCAGCGGCCGGTCCCCTGCACGTCGCCCCGGGCCACGCCCTCGATCAGCCGCCCCGGCAGGACACGGGTCACGCGGACCTCGAAGCGCAGCCGGTAGCCCAGCCGGCTCTGCCAGGTGGTGCGATAGACGCGGCCGATCCCCTCGCGGTTGCCCGGCGCCAGCTCCTCCACGGCACACAGGCTCTTCCACCAGGCCGGCCAGCACGGCGCCTCCGCGATCGCCCGGTATACCTCGTCGATGGGGGCCTCGAGCCACCAGGTCGTGGTGAACCGCAGCTCTGCCATGGGGGTAGGCTCCTGTGCAGCGTCCGGGGCGTCAGGGCGTGAAGAAGCCGCCCGGCAGGTCGGGATTGATGACGATCTCCTCCAGGTGCACCCGCTCGATCACCTCCCCCCAGCGGTCGCGGCTGATCACCCGGCGCGGAAACAGCGTCTCGGCGTCGAGCCACAGCTCGTAGGCGGCGATCGCCCCAATGCGATGCCCCGCGTCGCCCTGCACGACCAGGTGGTGGCTGCGCCGGCCATCGACCGGCGCCTCGCCCAGCAGGCGCAGCTGCCCCTGCCGGTGCAGCCGCTGGACGTTGCGCAACAGGGACGCGACGTCCGACTGGTCCACCCGGTGTCCCCGGGCGCTGCGCACCAGCGGGTTGAGCGGGCTGAGGGAGAGGCCGGCTCGCCGCTCGGGCGACCCGAAGGGCCACAGCCGGACCCGCCGGGTCTCGGGGCTGTAGATCACCACGGCCCCCGGATAGGGCGAGACCAGGTCCATGCGGATGAAGCCCGGGCGACGATAGGCATAGCGGATGACCTCCTCGCCGCGCCGTCCCTGGCTGCGCAGCACCAGGCGGTAGGCGTGCACCTGCTCGACCCGGGCCAGCGCCGCCGAGACCGGGTCGCTCGCCTGGCCGAGGGCCACCATCAGCAGCAGTTCCGGCAGCATCTCTCCCTCCTTGGCCTCCCTAGGCCGCGCCGGCGCCCAGCCGGGCCCGCTGACGCCGCCAGGCCGCAGGCGGCTGGCCGACTTCCCGGCGAAAGGCACGACTGAAGGCGGACTCGGACTCGTAGCCGACCTCCAGCGCAATCGAGGCGATCGGTGCGCTGGAGTGGCGCAGCAGCCCGGCGGCCACCTGCATGCGCCACTTGGCGAGGTAGTGCATCGGCGCGTGGCCGGTGAAGCGGGCGAAGCGCGCGTGCAGGGACGAGCGCGACAGGCCGACGTGATCGGCGAGCCGGTCGATCGTCCAGGCCTCGGCGGGCCGGGCGTGGAGCAGCGCCAGGGCACGCCCGACATAGCGGTCGTTCAGCCCGGCCAGCCAGGTCGGCGGCCCCTCGGGCAGGTCGTCGAGGTAGCGACGCACCAGCGCGACGAACATCGTCTCGCTCAGTCGCTCGAGCAGCGCCTCTCCGCCCGGGCGCTTGAGGGTCGACTCCGACAGCGCGAAGCGGATGAAGTGGGCGATCCAGTCATCGTCGTCGGCCTGCCCGGCAGGCACATGCAGCAGCTGGGGGAGGCTGGCGAGCAGCGGGTTGAAGGGGTGGGCATCGCAGCCGAAGAAGCCGCACACCAGGGTCGCCCCGTGCCGGTCGCTGGCCGGGTCGAGTCGCGACATCGACAGCGCGGCGCCGCGCTGGCTTGCGAAGAACGGCAGCTGCTCCGGGTGGGGCAACCCGTAGGGGCGCATGTCCACCTCGCCGCGCAGGCCCGGCTCGCTGGAGATCACATGGCGGTCGCCGTGGGGAAACATGACCACGTCGCCTGCCTGCAGCTGCACCGGGGCCTGGCCGACCACCATGGTCCAGCAGCTCCCCTGGGTCAGCACATGGTAGGCCATGACGTGCTCGATGCCCGGCATGATCAGCGCGGCGATGGCCCTCGCCGGGGGCGACTCGCTCACCCAGCGGTCATTGCCCTCGACATGGTAGAAGACCGCGCCCCGCAAGCGGATGCTGCGCAATACCTGGGACAGCGTGTCCTGACTCATGGCCACCTCGTCGGTGGGGGAAGGTGCGTCGAAGCCTGCATCACTGAGTATCGCGGACGATGCCCCCCATCGCCATGACAAACCGGATTCCCGGACAAGTCCGTCGGAGTCGGGGTCAGTCGCGCCATCCCCCGGCGTCGCATACTTCAGCAGTGGCCCTTGCCACCGTCGTGCCCCTGACCCGGAGAGACCCATGGAAACCCTGACCTATCGCACCCTGGACGGCCCCCTGGCCGCGCTGCCCCCCGAGGAGGCCGAAGCACTCGCCGCCGGCATCCGGGGTGGCGTCATCACCCCCGCCGATGTCGAATACGAGGACGCCCGCCGCGTCTGGAACGGCATGGTCGATCGCCATCCGGCATTGATCGCCCGCTGCCTGGGCAGCCAGGACGTGCGCCGTGCCATCGACTTCGCCCGCGACCACCGCATGCTGGTGAGCGTGCGCGGCGGCGGCCACCATATCGCCGGCAATGCCGTGGCCGAGGGCGGCCTGGTGATCGACCTCTCCGCCCTGCGGGGCGTGCGGGTCGACCCGCAGGGCCGGACCGCCCGTGTGGGCGCCGGCGCCCTGCTCGGCGACGTCGACCACGAGACCCAGGCCTTCGGCCTGGCCACGCCGCTGGGCATCAACTCCACCACCGGGGTGGCCGGCCTGTGCCTGGGCGGCGGATTCGGCTGGCTGACCCGCCAGCACGGCCTGACCATCGACAACCTGCTATCCGCCGACATCGTGACCGCCGACGGCCAGCTGCACGTGGTCTCGGCCAGCCAGGAGCCCGAGCTGTTCTGGGCCCTGCAGGGCGGCGGCGGCAATTTCGGCGTGGTCACCTCCTTCGAGTTCCGGCTCCACCCGGTGGGCCCCCAGGTGCATGCCGGCCTGGTGGCCTACCCCTTCGCCCAGGCCCAGAAGGTGTTGAGGGCCTGGCGCGACTTCAGCGCCGGGGCGCCGCGCGAGCTCAGCGTCTGGACGGTATTGCGCCAGGCACCGCCGCTGCCCTTCCTGCCCGAGTCGATCCATGGCCAGCCGGTGGTGGTCTTCGCCCTGGTGCACAGCGGCGCCCTCGAGGAGGGCGAACGCCTGGCGGCGCGGGTGCTCGAGTTCGGCGAGCCGGCCGGCAGCATGCTCGGCGTCCAACCCTATGCCGGCTTCCAGACCGCCTTCGACCCGCTGCTCACTGCCGGCGCGCGGAACTACTGGAAGTCCCACAACTTCCAGGCGGTCAGCGATGCGCTCATCGACACGGTGATCCGCGGGGCCGAGGCCCTTCCCGGGCCCGAGTGCGAGCTCTTTATCGCCCAGCTCGGCGGTGCCGCCGGCGAGGTCGCGGTGGCGGACACCGCCTACGCCGGTCGGGACGCCAACTTCGTGATGAACGTGCATGGCCGCTGGCAGGACCCTGCCGAGGATGACCGGGTGCGGGAGTGGGCGCGAGGCGTCTTCCGTGACACAGCCCCCTTCGCCACCGGCGGCGGCTACGTCAACTTCCTGACCGAGGATGAAGCGGGCCGGGTCGACAGCGCCTATGGCCAGAACTATGCCCGGCTCCAGGAGGTAAAGCGCCAGTACGACCCCGACAACCTCTTTCGCATCAATCAGAACATCGCACCCGCGCTGCTGGCCCGGACAGCATGACCCTGCCCGGGCCGGTATCCACTGCCGGCCCGGGCCCATCTCGCTCATCGCACTCGCTATACTAAGAACGTTCCCCAGACCGACCTACCCTGCCGGCACCGACACCTTGCCCCCGGCGCGGTGAGCGAGGCACACCCGATCGCGAGAGGTACTGCCATGTCCCCATGGGTCACCGCCGCGCTGCTGGCCTTGCTGCTGGTAAGCGCTCGGTCCCTCGCCGAGCAGGAGGAGCGGGCGGAGGCCGCCGCCGCCAAGGCCGAAGTGCTGGAGCGGGTCGTCGCCCCCGATGCCACGGCCACCCCGCCCGAGGAGCCGATCACCGAACGAGAGGTGCAGGCCGTGGATCCGGCGGGCAGCGACCCGCTGGAGGAGCCGATCACCTGCCTGGCGCGCAGCATCTACTGGGAAGCCAAGGGCGTGCCCGGCCGCGACATGGAGGCCGTTGCCAACGTCGTCATGAACCGGCTCGCCCACGAGGGCTTCCCCAACTCGATCTGCGAGGTGGTCACCGAGGGCTCCGAGCAGCCGCCCTGCCAGTTCTCCTGGTGGTGCGATGACCGCCCGGACGAGGTCGTGGAGCCCGAGGCCTACGAGGCCGCCAGGGAGGTCGCCCGACAGGCGATCAACCTGGAACTGGCCGACCACACCGGGGGCGCCCTCTATTTCCACCACCGGACGGTGTCGCCCGACTGGGCCAGCGTCTATCCCCGCACCGCCGAGACGGGGGAGTTCCTGTTCTACCGGCCCGAGGGCGGCATGGCCCGATAGCGCACCGCTCACTCGCCCACCGTCGCCGCGTCAGCGATATCCAGCCCCAGGAAGCCGCCGGACTGGCGGCGCCAGAGGGCGGCATAGAGGCCGTCCCGGGCCAGCAGCGCCTGGTGGGTGCCGCTCTCGACGATACGCCCCTCGTCGATCACCACCAGGCGGTCGAGCATGGCGATGGTCGAGAGGCGGTGGGCGATGGCGATCACCGTCTTGCCCGCCATCAGCGTATAGAGCTGCTCCTGGATCGCTGCCTCCACCTCGGAGTCCAGCGCCGAGGTGGCCTCGTCGAGCACCAGGATCGGTGCGTCCTTGAGCAGCACCCGGGCGATGGCGATGCGCTGGCGCTGGCCGCCGGAGAGCTTGACGCCGCGCTCGCCGACGTGGGCCTCCAGGCCGCGGCGCCCCTGGAGGTCCACCAGGTCGTCGATGAAGGTATCGGCATGGGCGCGGCGCACGGCCTCGAGGATCGACGCCTCGCTGGCCCCGGGGCTGCCGTAACGGATGTTGTCGCGCACCGAGCGGTGCAGCAGCGAGGTGTCCTGGGTGACCATGCCGATGTGGCGGCGCAGCGACTCCTGGGTCACCGCGGCGATATCCTGGCCGTCGACCCGGATGCGCCCGCCCTCCAGGTCATAGAAGCGCAGCAGCAGGTTGGCGAGCGTCGACTTGCCGGCCCCGGAGCGACCGATCAGCCCCACCTTCTCGCCGGGGGCGATGGTCAGGTCCAGGCCGTCGAAGACGCGCACGCCCTCGCCGTCGGGGCGGGCATAGCCGAAGCGCAGCCCCTCGAAGCGGATCTCGCCATGCGGCACCGCCAGCTCGGTGGCGTCGGGGCGGTCCCTGACCGCGGGCTCCCGGGCGATGGTATTGATGCCGTCCTGCACCGTGCCGATGTTCTCGAACAGCCCGGCCACCTCCCAGAGGATCCAGTTGCTCATGAAGCGGATGCGCATCACCAGCGCGATGGCCACGGCGATGGCACCCAGCGACACCGCCTCCAGGTACCAGGCACCGATGGCCACGGCGGCGATCCCGGCCAGCAGCAGCGAGTTGAGCAGGGTCAGGCTCACGGTGAGGCCGGTGGCCAGGCGCATCTGGCGGTGCACGGTGACCATGAAGCCCTCCATGGCGTCGCGGGCATAGGCCTGCTCGCGGCGGGTGTCGGCGAAGAGCTTGATGGTCTGGATGTTGCTGTAGCTGTCGACGATGCGCCCGGTCATCAGCGCCCGGGCGTCGGCCTGGGCCATGGAGACCGCCCGCAGCCGCGGCACGAAGGCCCACATGATGGCGATATAGCCGGCCAGCCAGAGCACCAGCGGCAGCATCAGCCAGGGCTGGGCCTGGCCCATCAGCAGCATGGCGCCGGCGAAGTAGACGATCACGTAGACCATCAGGTCCATCAGCTTCATCACCGTCTCGCGGATCGCCAGCGCCGTCTGCATCACCTTCTGGGAGACCCGGCCGGCGAACTCGTCCTGGTAGAAGGCGAGGCTCTGGCCGAGCATGTGACGATGGGCCAGCCAGCGACCGATCATCGGGTAGTTGCCGAAGATGCTCTGGTGGGTCACCAGCGCCTGGAGCAGGGTCAGCAGCGGCAGGCCGACCACCACCAGCGCCGCCATGCCCGCCAGGCGCCAGCCGTACTCGGCCAGAAAGCCCTCGCGCTCGGCATCGGCCAGCCAGTCCACCAGCTCGCCCATGTAGTGGAAGAACAGCACCTCCGCGGCCGAGACCAGCGCCGTGACCAGCGACATGGCGACCAGCAGCCCCAGCACCGGGCGCGAGAAGTGCAGGATGAAGGCGAACAGCCCCCGCGGCGGCGTGCCGGGCTCGCCGGAAGGATAGGGGTCCACCAGGTCTTCGAAGAAGCGGAACATGGCATCACCGGTGGGTTGACACACCTAGAGCGGCTTGTCGTCCTTGCGGGGCGCCACGCTCTTCTCGGCGGCACGCACCCAGCGGGCATGCTCGCTGGACACCCGCTCCTCTACCCGTTCCGCGAGCAGGCACAACGCCTCGGCGCGTTCCAGGTCACGATAGGGGCCCGCGCCGGCAAGCAGCAGGAACTTCTCGTGCTTCAGCTGCTCGGCCGTGCCCCGGTACTGGATCCACAGCGGGCCGAACTGGTTGATCTGCTCGATGGCCTCGAGAACCGCGATCGAGGCCCCGAGCACTGCCGTCAGCCAGCGGAAGAGCGGCGAATCGGCCATCGAGAGCACCGGGATGGTAGCCGCGAACACCACCTGCAGCAGGCGCAGGCGCTTGTGCCAACGCCGGCAGTATCGACTGCGCTGTCCATACCAGCCGAGCTGGTCTTCCAGGCGTTGCCACTCGGGGCGCTCACGCAGGGCAGCGGCGACCCGGGCCGCCTCGGCGTCAGGTACCTCACCGCCACCGCTGATATCGGGATCGTCCACCTCACCTCCGTTGGCCATCGCCCCTGCCCCTGGAGTGCGCCGGCACCCCTGATGAACAAAGATAGCAGCCCGGGCTCTCCGACATGGAGCAAGTGCGAGGTGGGTGCAATACTGCTGAGAGGGGCATGGGGCCTGCCCCGGAATGTCGCTCAGGCCTCATCGATCACGGTGGCGGGCCCTCGCCGAGAGGACCCGTCACCCAACGGGAGGCCAGCATGGTACTTTCCCATTCGAGCACCTTGCGCCTGGCGCTCATCCTGCTGCTGAGCCTGCTGCTCGGCGGTTGCCAGACGGTCGACTCCAGCCGTTGCGAAGGGATCAGCACCGGCCTGGGCGCCGTCATCGGTGGCGTTCTCGGTTCACAGGTGGGCAGCGGCTCCGGACGGACCGCCGCCACCCTCGTCGGTGCCGGGCTCGGCGCCTGGATCGGTCGGGAAATCGGTATACGGCTGACCTGCGAGGACCGTCGGGAAATGAGCACGGTCCTCGACGAGACCCCGCCCGGCGAGTCTCGGAGCTGGAGCAACCCGGAGACCGGCAACGTCTACACCATGACGCCGCAGGCCCCCTACGATCAGGGTGACCAGCAGTGCCGCGACTTCGAGATGCAGGTCATGGTCGACGGCGAGCCACGCCGCACCCAGGGGACGGCCTGCCGACGCCCGGACGACCAGGCGTGGACCTCGGTCTAGGGGAACGACCATGGCCATGCCCGCCTTGCCCCCTCGCCCCTTCAAGCGACTCGTTGCTTGCCTGCTTGCCGTCGCGCTGGCGGCATCACCGCTGGCCGTGGCGCAGGAGTGGACTCCCCAGCGCTACCCCATCGCCCCCGACGACAGCAGTAGCCAGGATGATGGCTCTCCCTACGACCCCCTCCCCCCGGACGAACCGGACACGACCGGAGACTCGGGAGGAGATGACGGCAACGACTGGACGGTACCGGCGATCGTGGCCGGTACCGCGGCCACGGTACTGCTGGTTCGCTGGCTGCAGCAGCGAAGCCAGCCATCCCCCGCCGTCGAAGACGAGGTGATGATGCGGCTGCGCCGGCACGGCCCGGAATTCGCGCCGCAGTACAACACCAGCGCCCTCGCGGCCATCGGCATGGTGCGGGGCGGATGGCCCTTCGTGCTGGATTTCTCCCACCAGCAGCCGGTCACCCTCACCCTGCGCATCAGCGCCCGGGGGGTGCCCGACATCTACACCCTGCGCATCCCGTTCGGTGCGCACGAGACGGGACATCACCGGCTGCAGTTCCAGTTGCCCCCGGCCTTCGACGACAGCGAGCACCCCGCGGCCATTGCCGTGACGGCTACCGACCCCAACAGCGGGGAGGCGGCGCCCTCGTTCCGCCTGCATGCCCTGGGCTGCGGTCCTCGCGCCGTGGGCTCGGTGGCCATCGAGGAGGTATCCTTCCTGCCGCGCCTGATCC
The DNA here is from genome assembly GCF_029625235.1 of Halomonas sp. CKK8. NCBI lineage: Bacteria > Pseudomonadati > Pseudomonadota > Gammaproteobacteria > Oceanospirillales > Halomonadaceae > Halomonas > Halomonas sp. CKK8. The sequence goes on from NZ_CP121193.1 coordinate 3,194,457, forward strand.
GTGCCCAGGCGCGCGAGCAGGCCTCCTACCGGTTCTTCTCGCACTCCGACTTCCCCACTGCCATGGCCGACTTCATGCGCGTGGAGCCGGCCGAGGACGGCGAGCGCCACTTCTTCGTCGACGAGGAACCCATCGACGGCGGGGTGAGCGCCGGGCGCAGTATCGAGCCACGGCAGTGGGATGGGCGCGACGCCGGCCAGCGCATCTCCACGGGCACGCATCGCCTGAAGATCCGCGCCTGGGCACCGACACGAGGCTGGCTGACCGTCTGGTCGGACTCACGCGTCGATGTCTCGCCCTGAGCGACCGCACCCGGGTCGGCCGTCGGTCATCGCGCGGCAAGCTCGGCCGAGCGTTCCCGCCAGGCCGCTGCCGACAGTACCTCGACCTCTCCCGGGGCGGTGAGCCGGGTACCGGTCAGCCCCTGATGATGCAGGGCCGGACGCGACGGCGGCGGCGAGACCGGCGGCAGCCGCCAGAGGGTGACCCCCTCGCCCGAGGTGACCAGCAGCCGTTGCGCCTTTGCCGTGAAGTCGACATCGATCGCCGGTGGGGTGCGGCCCGCGCCCTGTAACGCAGGCGTCAGGGGGTGCCCGCTGACCGCATCCCAGAGCCGCACGCGGCCCTCACGCTGCCAGCTGAGGACTCGCTCCCCGTCGGGAGTGAAGGCGGCGCCGGCAATATCGCCATCATGGGCCAGGGAGGCCAGCAGGGTGCGGCTGTCGGCCTCCCAGACCCGCACCGTGCCACCTCCCCAGCTCAGCAGCCGTCCGGTTTCCGCGTGCCGTCGAGCCCCCTGGACGGCATCGTGGAGGAAGCGCCTCTCGACCTCGCCGGCCTCCGGCCAGGGGGTCAGGCGCACGACACCATCATCGCCGGCGACCAGCAGCCGCCCGCCATCGAGCTCGGCATGGCGAACCAGCACGCCCTCGACGAGGGGCGCCGTCGGCACCGGTGACTCGACGTCCCACCGCCGCAGGCGGCGATCCTCCCCCCAGGTCAGCACGCTGTCCTGACCGGCGGCAAAGGTCGCGCCGCGCAGACGACATCCCACCTCATCGCCATGCGCGATCGCCACCGTGCGGGCGCTACCGACTCGCCACAGCCAGGCGATACAGCCCTGCTCGCCCCAGAACAGCAGCCGGTCGGCGTCGGGACTCCACGCCACGCCGGCCACCGGATCGTCCCCCCGGGTTCCACCGGGCGAGGCCAGCGCCCGGAAGCCCCCCTCCTCCCAGCTCCACAGGCGCACCTCGCCATCGGCGCTGGCGGTCATGAGGCGTTGCCCACCGGGGGCAAAGGCCGCGTACACGGCCTGGGCATCAAGCGGGCGGCTCTCCGGTGCCGCCTCGCTGGCCGTCGGCCAGACCTGCAGCCGCCCGTCCAGGGTGACGGCTCTCACCGTCGCCTCGCCCGGTACCGGGGTGGCATCGAGCACGACGGCCGGTAACCGCCACGTCGTCGCGATCCGCCGGGAGGGCAGCTGCCAGAGGCGCAGGCTGCCCTCACCGTCCCGACTGAGCAGGTGCTGTCCGTCCTCGCTGACGGACGCCCCACCGACCCGCGCCGCATGCCGCAGCGGCAGCCCGAGGGGCTCGCCGTCGTGGCTCGACCAGAGCCGTAGCTCGCTTCCCCCCCAGGTCAGCAAGGCATCATCGCCCAGGAAACGGGCAGCGGCCACCGGGCCGTCGAGGGTCGCCACCGGCTCGTCGCTGCCTGCCTGCCAGAGCCGGGCGGGCCCGCCTGCCGAGCTCCAGGTGACGAGGCGGTCCCCCTGCAGCACGGGCGGGGCGAGTTCATCCCGATGGCGGATCACCGCGCCGACGGCACGCTGCTCCTCGAGATCCCACAGGCGGGCGGTGCCGCAGGCGCCATGGTTCCAGACCAGCAGGTGACGCTGCACATCGAGGAACCGGGCCCCGATGGCGCTCGGGCTGCAGCGTCCCCCCTCCGCGGCGATTGGCGCGAAGTTCGACATCTTGGGCAGCCATAGCCGGCCATCGCGGTTCCAGAGCACGACCTCGTGCGGCCGGCGTCCAAGCGCCCCGCCTACGATGTCACCATCATGGCGCGCCTCGACCCTGGCGCCATCGACACGCCAGACCACGGCCTCCCCCTCTCGGGTCCAGAACAGCAGTCGCGCCCCGTCCGGCGAGATGGCCACCCCGGCAAGGCCGGCGGCATGGCGCCAGCCCTGGCGTGATTCGCCATTGTCCAGGTGCCAGATCCGGGTGTCGCCGGCCGGAGTCGTGGTCACCGCCAGGGTCTCGTCGGTCCCGCCGATCCACACCCTGTCCACCGCCGGGGGCAGTTGGGCCAGCAGGGCCCCGCTGCGCCGGTCACGTATCTCGGCCTGCCCGTTGTCGTCATGCAGGACGAATCGGCGCTCCCAGCGCTCCCCTCCCGGGGAAAAGGTCTGTATCCAGTGTCGCCCCGCCGACAGGGCGGGCATCGCCGCGGCATCGTCCCAGGACCAGGCCTGGCGGGTGCCGTCGCCGCTCCACAGGTGCAGGGCGCCACCGCCGGCCTCGAAGTCGGCCATCATCAGCGCGGGACCCAGATCCGCCGCGCCCGCCAGCCGGAGCCCGCCCCCCGGCCACGTGCCGGCCCAGTACGCGCTCGCGGCGCGCTGCGGGTCCAGCGCCAGCTCCGCGACCTGCATGAAGTGGTGGCTCGCCTTGAGAGGGCGCGCATCACGGTCGCGGGCGCTCACCGCATTGGCCCAGTGCAGGTCGGCCAGCCCCTGCCGGGTGATGCGCTCCTGCTGGTGCAGCGACCAGGCCAGCCAGGTCAGACCGACGACCGCCGACAGCAGGGAAACCCAGGCCGCGGTGATCCAGCCACGCTTCAGCCGCTCCCGCCGGCGACACGCCTGGAGGTAGCGGGTCTCGGTGTCATCGAGGGTGAAGGCGGCCGTCGTGGTGAGCGCCAGGGCCCCTTCCAGACGGCTGCCCCGGTGGACCAGCAACTCGCCGGGGCGCCCGGCTGCCTCCCATTCGCTGGCAGCGCGACGCAGCGCATCCCGCGTCCGCAGCGCCCCTCGATTGGCCTCCAGCCAGCGATTGAGCCGACGCCAGACCCGGAACAGGGCCTCGTGCGCGACCTCCAGGGTACGCACCCCGTGATCGCTGCCGGCAATCAGCAGGCGTGCCTGGACGAAGCGCTCGAGCAGAGGGTGGCTCGAGGCAGGCAGCGTCTCCCAGGGCACCACCTGCCGCGTGAAGCGCCCCTCCTCGTCGAGGCGAACCAGATCGAACAGGGCGGCTCGCAGGGCCCGCCGCTGCTCACGGGTGGGCGCGGCGGCAGCGAGAGCCGCCTCGGCGGCCTTGGCCACCGAGCCGTGCAGCCCGCCAAGACGGTCACGGTACTCGGCCAGGGTGAGGCGTCCGTCGGCCCCTCCGTTTTCCCAGAGTTCACGCAGGGTGAAGGCCAGCAGCGGCAGGGCATCCTGGGTGGCCGTATCCGCCACCATCGCCCGGACCAGGCCGGGTTCCAGCTCGAGGCCGGCGAGCTCCGCCGGCCCCTCGATCACCGCCGAGAACCCCTCCACCGACAGCGGCTCCACCGTCACCGGGACCAGGGAAATATCACGCCAGGCGGGATGCTCCTGGAGGGCCCCGAGGAAGTCCGAGCGCAGGGTGGCGATACACAGCACCGGAGCGCTGGTGTCCTGCAGCATGGGACGCACGATGCGCATGAACTGCTCGGCCTGGGCCGAGCTCGACAGCAGTTCCTCGAGCTGGTCGATGACCAGCACCAGGGTCGAGTGAGCCCTGCCGGGATGGCGTCGCAGTGCCTGCTGAAGCTCGCGCAAGGCGCCGGGATCCGCCTCGGCCAGGGTCGCCAGTGCCGGCAGCGTCCCGACGTCCACCCCGGCGGCGGCAAGTCCGCGCTCGAGCTGCACCGCCAGCTCGTCCAGCGGCCGGTCGCGGGGGCGAATCGGGCCGATCACCGTCCAGGCATCGGGAACGGCCCGCAGTCGTGGCATGAGACCGGCACGCACCAGTGACGACTTGCCGCTGCCCGATGCCCCCAGGAACAGCAGCAGCCGCGGCCCACCGAAGTCGCGCAGCTGGTGGAGACGGTCCATCGACTGCTGGATCTCGGCGTCACGGCCGAAGAAGATGGCGGCGTCCACCTCCTGGAAGGCCATCAGGCCGGGATAGGGCGGGCGGCTGCGGTCCCAGTCGAACACGCTGGTCAATTCCCGGCCCAGCCGCTCGTAGCCCAGTTCCGGCTCGCGGGTCAGGTCGATCACCTGCAGCTCTGCCAGTTGGGGACGCAGGGTGCAGGGCGCGATCCGCACCGGGAAGATCCGCTTGCCGAGGGCCCGGGCATGGCTCAGCTCGGCGAGGCACCAGCAGGATGCCATGGCCGACTCGCTGCACAGCACGATGAGTGCCTGGCAGGCCCGCAGGTGCCGGTAAAGCTCGGCCTCCCAGTCGCGTCCGGGAGGAATGCCGAGTTCGGGATCGAAGTCCAGGAAGAAGGAGTGGTGCCCCTGCTGCTGCAGCCAGGCCGCCATCTCTCTCGCCGCCGAGGCGTCGTGGCTGCTGTGGCTGATGAAGAGCGTGCTCATCGCCTAGCCTCGACCCGCAGCACCGGGCGAAGTCACCCGGCGCCGGGGGAGCGCGGCCGCCTAGGTGGCCTCGTAGGGCCGGGCCCGCACCTCGTCGGGGCCGTGGCGATTGAGGATCTCCTCCGCCTCTGGCTGCGACGTCTCGGGGACGATCACCTTGACCTCATTGGTCTCCTTGTCGAGGAACAGCTTCTCCCGGGGGAAGCCCTCGGAGACCAGCTCGTCGAAGGCGTTGACGGCCTTGTCGATGCTGCCATAGGCAGCCGTAACGGTCTGTGTCATGACACCCTCCGCAACAGGGGATTGGAGTGTCCGGCACCGGACGGCACCGGGACGCGACGAGAGGGGCATGCCCCTCCCCTGCCGTCAGTGTAGTTATAGCTGCTCCCTCGTCACCGACCAGGCGATCCGAGTGACGCTTGTCCCGGATCAAGCCGAGGCCAGGGAAGGCGGGCGGAAGCCTGTCCGAGAACTATGCTGGGGGGACATGACTCCACGAGGTCGCTGGCAATGGAGATACTGCGCAAGAGCCGCCGCGAGGCCCGGGAGGCGGTGCTGGACGATTACCCCTCGACCTGTGCCCGCTTCTCCTGGGACGAGGCCCGGACCTGGCTCGACGGCCTGCCCGACGAAGGCGGGCTGAACATCGCCCACGAGGCGGTGGATCGCCACGCCGCCGGTGAGGACGGCGAGCGCACCGCGATCCGCTGGCTCGGCAAGGCGGGGGCGCGACGCGAGATCCGCTACCGCGAACTGGCCGAGCTCAGCGCCCGCTTCGCCAACGTGCTCGGCGAGCTGGATGTCGCCCGCGGCGACGGTGTCTTCCTGCTCGCCGGGCGGATTCCCGAGCTCTACCTGGCGGTGCTCGGGGCACTCAAGTACGGCGCCGTGGTCACCCCGCTGTTCTCCGCCTTCGGCCCCGAGCCCATCGCCACCCGGATGACCCTCGGCGAGGGCCGGGTGCTGGTGACCACCACCAGCCTCTACCGGCGCAAGGTGGCCCCGATCCGCGACCGGCTGGTGAGCCTCGCACACGTGCTGGTGGTCCGTGACGACGACCAGGCGCTGCCCGAGGGCACCCGGGAGCTGGGGCCGCTGCTCGAGGCGGCCTCGCCCGACTATGCGATCCCGGCCACTGACCCAGAGCAGCCGGCCCTGCTGCACTTCACCAGCGGCACCACCGGCACGCCCAAGGGGGCGCTCCACGTCCACCAGGCGGTGGTCGCCCACCACGCCAGCGCCCGCTTCGCCCTCGACCTGCGCGCAGGCGACGTCTTCTGGTGCACGGCCGACCCCGGCTGGGTGACCGGCACCTCCTACGGCATCATCGCCCCGCTCTCCCTCGGCGCCACCCTGGTGGTCGACGAGGCGGAGTTCGACGCCGAGCGCTGGTACCGGATCCTCGATGAGGAGGCGGTCAGCGTCTGGTACACCGCCCCCACCGCGGTACGGATGATGATGAAGGGCGGCTCCGAGCGGGCCCGCACCCGGACCTATCCGTCGCTGCGCTTCATCGCCAGCGTCGGCGAGCCGCTCAACCCCCAGGCCGTGCACTGGGGCGTGGAGGCCTTCGGGCTGCCGATCCACGACAACTGGTGGCAGACCGAGACGGGCGGCATCATGATCGCCAACTTCGCCTGCATGGACATCCGCCCCGGCGCCATGGGCAAGCCGCTGCCCGGCATCGAGGCCGCCGTGCTGCGCCACCTGCCCGACGGCGGCGTCGAGCGGGTCGCCCACCACGACGAGGAGGGCGAGCTCGCCCTGCGCGTCGGCTGGCCCTCGATGTTCCGCACCTACCTGCACGAGGAGGCGCGCTACCGTCGCTGCTTCGTCGACGACTGGTACCTCACCGGCGACCTGGCCCGGCGCGACCCCGAGGGGTACTTCTGGTTCGTGGGCCGCGCCGACGACATGATCAAGTCCGCCGGCCACCTGATCGGCCCCTTCGAGGTGGAGTCGGCGCTGATGGAACACCCGGCGGTGGCCGAGGTCGGGGTGATCGGCAAGCCCGACCCGGTGATCGGCGAGATCGTCAAGGCGTTCATCGCCCTCAAGCCGGGCCATGCGCCCGACGAGGCGCTGCGCCGCGAACTGCTCGGCTTCGCCCGCAAGCGCCTCGGCCCGGCGGTGGCGCCCAAGGAGATCGAGATCCAGGCCTCGCTGCCCAGGACCCGCAGCGGCAAGATCATGCGTCGCCTGCTCAAGGCCCGGGAACTGGGCCTGCCGGAGGGTGACACCTCGACCCTGGAGACCTCCCGATGAACGCCTCGCCTCCCCAGGATGGCCCCGACGCCTCCCCCGCCATCGGCGCGGCCGGCCTGGATGACCCCGCAAGGGCCCGGGCGCTGCTGTGGCAGATGATCCGCATCCGCCGCTTCGAGGAGAAGTGCGCCGAGCTCTACAGCGCCGGCAAGATCCGCGGCTTCCTGCACCTCTACATCGGCGAGGAGGCGATCGCCGCCGGCGCCATGCCGGCCCTGGCCGAGCGGGACAATGTGCTGGCCACCTACCGTGAGCACGGCCATGCCCTCGCCCGCGGCGTCCCCGCCGGGGCGATCATGGCCGAGATGTATGGCAAGCAGGAGGGCTGCAGCCGTGGTCGCGGCGGCTCCATGCACCTGTTCGACGCGAGCCGGCGCTTCTTCGGGGGCAGCGCCATCGTGGGGGGCTCCCTGCCCCTGGCGGTGGGCTATGCCCTTGCCGACCGGCTGGCCGGGCGCGACAGCGTCACCGCCTGCTTCTTCGGCGATGGCGCCGTGGCCGAGGGGGAGTTCCACGAGTCGCTCAACCTCGCCGCCCTCTGGCAGCTGCCGGTGCTCTTCCTGTGCGAGAACAACCGCTACGCCATGGGCACCGCGCTGGAGCGCCACCAGTCCCAGGTCGACCTGGCCGCCAAGGCCGCCGCCTACCGCCTGCCCAGCGAGTCGGTGGACGGCATGGACGTGGTGGCGGTGGCCCGGGCCACCGAGGCGGCGGTCGACCGGGTGCGCGCCGGCCAGGGGCCGATGTTCCTGGAGTACCGCACCTACCGCTTCCGCGCCCACTCGATGTTCGACCCCGAGCACTACCGCGACAAGGCGGAGGTCGAGCAGTGGCGGCAGCGCTGTCCCGTCGAGACCTTCGCCCGGGACGCGGTAGCGTGCGGGCTGCTCGCCGCCACGATGCGTGACGAGATCGAGCGCGAGGTGGCCGAGGAGATCGACGCCGCCGTGGCCTTCGCCGAGGCGGGCACCTGGGAGCCGGTGGAGCAGCTCTGCCACGACGTCTATGCCCGGGAGGTGCGGCCATGACCACGCAGACGATCGCGTACCGCGAGGCCCTGCGCCAGGGGCTGCGCGCGGCCCTGGCCGGCGACGAGCGGGTCTTCCTGATGGGCGAGGACGTGGGCCGCTACGGCGGCACCTATGCGGTCAGCCACGGCCTGCTGGAGGAGTTCGGCGAGGCACGCATCCGCGACACCCCGCTCTCCGAGTCGACCTTCACGGGGGCCGGCATCGGGGCAGCGCTCAACGGCATGCGCCCCATCGTCGAGATCATGACGGTGAACTTCAGCCTGCTGGCCCTCGACCAGATCATCAACAACGCCGCCACCCTGCGGCACATGTCCGGCGGCCAGCTCAGCGTGCCGCTGGTGATCCGCATGACCACCGGCGGCGGCCGCCAGCTCGCCGCCCAGCACTCCCACAGCCTGGAGGGCTGGTATGCCCATATCCCGGGGCTGCGCATCGTCGCCCCGGCGACCCACGAGGATGCCCGCGGCATGCTGCTCGCCGCCCTGGAGGACCCCGACCCGGTGCTGATCTTCGAGCATGCCCTGCTGCTGGGTGCCGAGGGGACGGTCGAGGGCGAGCCCCACCCCATGGAGCTCGACCACGCCGCGATCCGGCGCGAGGGCGGCCAGGTCAGCCTGATCACCTACGGCGGCATGCTGTACAAGAGCCTCGCGGCCGCCGAGCAGCTGGCCAAGGCAGGCATCGATACCGAGGTGCTCGACCTGCGCACCCTGCGCCCGCTGGACGACGCGGCGATCATGGCCAGCGTGGCGAAGACCCATCGGCTGGTGGTGGTCGACGAGGGCTGGCGCAGCGGCAGCCTGTCGGCCGAGATCATCACCCGCATCAACGAGCAGGCCTTCTTCGAGCTCGACGCGCCGCCAGTGCGGGTCTGCAGCCAGGAGGTGCCGGTGCCCTACGCCAAACACCTCGAGGACGCGGCGATCCCCCAGGTCGAGGACATCGTCGCCGCCGTCCATCGGCTGATGGGCGGGTCAGGAAGCGGGGGAGCTTCATGAGCGAGTTCCGCATGCCCTCGCTGGGGGCCGACATGGAGAGCGGCACCCTGGTCGAGTGGAACATCCGGCCCGGCGAACGGGTCGAGCGTGGGCAGATCGTCTGCGTGGTCGAGACCCAGAAGGGCGCCATCGACGTGGAGATCTGGGAGACCGGCACCGTGGAGCGGCTGGTGGCAGAGGAAGGCGACAAGGTCCCGGTGGGCGAGGTGCTGGCGGTGATCCTTGCCGAAGGCGAAAACGCCGAGGGCGAAAAAGCCGAAGGCGAAAAAGCCGAGGGCGAGGCCGCCGGCCGGGAGACGCCGGCCGAGCCCTCCATACCCGAAGCGCCCCAGGCGCCTTCGCCACGGGCGCCCGACCTCTCACCGCCGCCTAGGACGGCGACCCCGGAAGCGGCATCTTCCGGCAAACGGCTGCGTATCTCCCCCGCCGCGCGCAAGCGGGCCGCCGAACTGGGCCTCGACCCGGCTGACGTTCGCGGCAGCGGTGTCGACGGCAGCATCACCCTGGAGGATGTCGAGCGCGCGGCCCGGCCGGCCGAGGGTCGCCAGGCCGCCCCTTCCGAGCGCGCAGCCGACGCCCACGCCGCCATGCGCCAGGCCATCTCTGCCGCCATGGCCCGCTCCAAGCGCGAGATCCCCCACTACTACCTGGGCAACACCCTCTGCGTGGAGCCGGCCCTGGCCTGGCTCGAGGCCCATAACGCCGAACGCCCGGTGGCCGAACGGCTGATCTTCCCGGTGCTGCAGCTGCGCGCGGTGGCGCTGGCGCTCGGGGCGGTGCCGGCGCTCAACGGCTGGTACCGAGACGATGCCTTCCAGCCGGCCGAGGGGGTGCACCCGGGGGTGGCCATCGCCCTGCGCGGCGGCGGGCTGGTGGCGCCGGCACTGCACGACGCCGACCGGCTCGCGCCGGACGCCATGATGGCCGCGCTGCGCGACCTGCTGACCCGCGCCCGCCAGGACCGGCTGCGCAGCTCCGAGCTCACCGCGGCGGGCCTCACGGTCACCAACCTGGGCGACCTGGGCGTGGAGAGCGTCCAGGGGGTGATCTACCCGCCCCAGGTGGCGCTGGTGGGGTTCGGGCGCATCAGCGAACGTCCCTGGGTCCGCGACGGCCAGGTGGTGGGCGCCCGCTGCCTGCACGCAACGCTTGCCGCCGACCACCGGGTCACCGACGGCGCCCTGGGCGCGCGCTTCCTGACCCGACTCACCGACCTGCTGACGGAGCCCGAGCGCCTATGGCCAACCTGAGCCGCGACACCCTCCGCGAGACCGTCATCGACGCCATCCTGGCGGTGGCCCCCGAGGCCGACATCGACGCCTTGCCCCCCGACCGCCCCTGGCGGGAGGCGCTGGAGATCGACTCCTTCGACTTCCTCAACATCCTGGTCGACCTGGAGAAGCGCCTCGGCGTCAGCGTGCCAGAGAGCGACTACCACGAGCTCGCCACCCTGGCGGGGCTGATCGGCTACCTGGAGAGGCGGCTCGCCGCCTGACCCAGAGCCACTGGCGGCGAGGCCCCGTCTCAGCCGGGACGCTCGGCCAGCTGCCAGTCGTTGTCGGTGAGCGGCTGGCCACCCTCGGGGGTGACCCGCACGGTGTCGCTCAGGCCGATGCCCCACTGCCCCGGCAGCCTCAGGCAGAGCGGCAGGTGGAAGACCATGTCGGCGGCAAACTCGCGATGCTGGCCGCGGGCGATGTAGCCGGTGCCCTCGACCCAGCTTGGCGGGAACTGCGCCCCCACCGCATAGCCGAACACCCCCGAGAAGAACACGCGCTCGGCGTGGGGGGCGAGCACCGCCTCGGCGGCCCGGGCGGCATAATCGAAGCTGTTACCGGGGCGCATCGCCGCGGTCAGTGCCTCATACATCTCGCGGCACACATCGCGCAGCGCCTGCATCTCGGCGCTCGCCCGGCCGGCCACGGCGGTGCGCATCATCGGCGCGGTATAGCGATGGAAGGCCGAGCCGAACTCCAGGAACACCGGCTCGTCCGCGGCGATCACGTGCCGCTTGTGGTTGACGTGGATGACGCTGATGCGCCGGCCGGTGGTGACGATGGGCTGCAGGCTCATGAACTCGCTGCCGGCCGCCAGCAGCGCCCGGCTGCCCTCCGCCGCGACGTCGTTGTCGGTAACCCCGGGCGCGATGGCTGCGATGGCCGCCCGCAGGCCGGCGGCGGTGATCCGCGCGCTCTCGCGCAGGCAGTCGAGCTCCGCCGGCGTCTTGACGATGCGGATGCGGTCGAGCAGATCGCCACCGTCGTCGCGGAAGCGCCCGCTGCCCAGGCGTGCCTGCAGCTCGCGGATGACGCCATGGCGCAGGCCGGCCCCGAAGAGGTCCAGGCCGATGGCATGGTAGGGGGCGAGGATCTCGGCCAGCGGTGCGATCACCTCCTCGATGCCCTCCCAGCGATAGCCCAGGATCTCGTCCACCGTGGCGGTGACCACGGCCGGGCCGGTCTCGATGGAGGGCACCTGCAGCACCAGCCGGTCCGCCGAAACGACCAGGCAGGTGTACACCGAGACCTCGAAGGTGTGATAGCCGGTCAGGTAGAAGATGTCGGCGGGGTCGGTCAGCAGCAGCGCCTCGAGCCCGGCGGCCTGCATGGCCTGCCGCACGCGGCGACGACGCGCCGTGAACTCCTCGGCGGCAAAGGGCAGCTCGCTCTCGGCGAGGCAGTCGGCCAGCGCATGGCGGTAGGCGTGATGATCCATCGGGTGACGCTCCAGGGTGGACGAGACTCCCTGCCAGTGTAGCCATGACGGGCGTCAGGTCCTCCCGGAATCACGGCAAAATATCCCTGTTCGCCTCCGCCCCGGTTTCGTAGAATCCAGCCTCGTGTTTCGACGCCACAGGACAATGCAATGGGCAGGGCCTTCCAGAACCGCAAGGAATCCATGGCCAAGACGGCCGCCGCCAAGACCAAGGTGTACAGCAAGTACGGCCGCGAGATCTACGTCAGCGCCAAGCAGGGCGGCACCGACCCCGCCGGCAACCTGGCCCTGCGCGGGCTGATTGAGCGCGCCAAGAAGGACCAGGTCCCCAGCCACGTGATCGACAAGGCCCTGGACAAGGCGTCCGGCGTGGGTGGAGAGGACTTCTCGCCGGCCCGCTACGAGGGCTTCGGGCCGGGCAACTGCATGGTCATCGTCGAGTGCCTGACCGACAACCCGAACCGCACCTTCGGCGATGTGCGCGCCTGCTTCAACAAGGCCAAGAGCAAGCTCGGCACCCCCGGCAGCGTCAGCCACATGTTCGACCACTGTGCCATCCTCGCCTTCCCCGGCGATGACGAAGAGGCCACGCTCGAGGCGCTGATGGAAGCCGATGTCGACGTCACCGACATCGAGAGCGAGTCGGGCCATGTCACCGTCTTCGCCCCCCATACCGAGTACGCCAAGGCCAAGCAGGCGCTGCTCGATGCCTTCGGCGAGCTCGACTTCGAGGTCGACGAGATCCAGTTCGTGCCCCAGACCGTGACCCCGGTCGAGGGCGACGACGTGGCGATGTTCGAGAAGCTGCTCGATACCCTCAACGACCTGGACGACGTGCAGAACGTCTTCCACAACGCCGAGATCGCCAGCGAGGCGTGAGGCACCGCCCCGACTCCTGGCTGACGACATCGGTTCCTGATGAAAACGGCCGGCCATCCTGGCCGGCCGTTGTCGGTTGGTGGTAGCGCGACCGCTCCCTGCCTCAGTCTCGCGCTCCCACGGGGACCATCAGGTGCTGGTAGTCCGTGCCCTTCCACATCACGTAGGGCCCGCCGTTGTGCGGGTCGGTCGGGTAGGCCTCGAGCAGCGCCGCCGGGGCGAGAAGCATCAGGTGCGGCCCCTCCACGATCCACTCGTTGTCGTCCGTGGGCCCCTCGGCGTAGGGGTCGACGTTGCTCGCTCCCTCGTCGCCGGCCAGCATGTAGGCGATGCCCATCGACTCAGCCTCGAACGGCTCCTTGTTCTGCCAGGCCTGCCCCCATGCCTGCCAGGCCTCGTCGAGGCACATCGGCGCCGTCCCGGTCATGCTCGGCGGCGTCGGCAGGCAGGTATAGCCATTCGAGCCCTCCTTGAGCACGTTGCCTTCCCAGTCGACCACCTGGGCGCCTTCCGCCATGCCCGGCCAGGCGGCCGCCAGGGCGTCGTCGATCTTCGCCTGGTCGGCCACGGCCACGCCGTGTCCGGCCAGACTCGCCAGCAGCACGGCCAGGCCGGGCCCGGCCAGCCGCGTCATGCCGTCAGTCAGGTTCTTCATTGTCGTTATCCTCCCAGTGCGGGAGGGAGTATCGCGGCGGTGGCCACGCTTTCCGTCAGGTCATCGCCAGCAGGGCATACGCCCTCCCGGAACTCCGGAGTCCTCCCTGAGCCGCTTCATTTTCCAATGCACTCCTCAGTACAGTGCCGTGGGCCTGCAAGTGCCAGCCGGAAGGGGGAAAATCAGTCGCGAGGGTCAGACGGCATCATCACGCAGGGCAGAGGCCTGATGATCGAGCGGAGCCGGGCGCCACGGGGACGCCCGACAGGGGCGGGTCATTGCACCGTGATGGTGATCGGGTCGGAGGTGACCGGCGGGTCGAAGCTGACATGGTTGGCATCCATGAACAGCAGCTGCAGGGTATGTTCGCCGGGCTCGAGCTCCAGGGTGGTCTCGGTCTGTCCACCACCGAAGTGGCGCATCGCGTCATTGGCCGGCAGGGGCTGGTCGAGATCCACCTCGTCCAGCGGCGTGTCCACCAGCAGGTGGTGGTGGCCGGTGCCGTCGGCCTGGGTACCGGCGGGCGCCACGCCCATGCCCTTGAGCCCCATGCGCACGGTCAGTGGACTCTCGACGCTGGCTCCCTCCTCCGGCGAGATGAAGTAGACCTCGGTGCCCTCCGGCGCCGAGGCGCGTTCCATCTGGGCCAGGGCCGGACCGGCCATCAGCACGCCACCCGCCAGGGCCAGGCCCGCTATCCACTTGTTCATTGCCGTCTCCTCGTCGTTGGCCGGGGTCGCCCGCGTCGGGCGACGCTCGCCTAAAGCGTAGTCGAGCCAGGCACCGGGAGCGACGCGAGCAGGTCCTCGGGAGGTCACGGATGGCCGGAGGCATGACCGAGGAGGTCACGGATCGCCTCGGCCTCCAGGGTTTCCTGCCTTTCCAGGGCCGCGGCCAGGGTATCCAGGTCACTCCGATGCGCTTCCAGGAGCTCACGGCCGCGCGCTTCGAGGTCGGTCAACAACCGCTGTATCTCCTCATCGACCCTCCCCGCCATGACCTCGCTGTGTTCGCGGGACTGGGCGATCTCCTTGCCCAGGAAGACATGTTCCTGACTCTGGGCGAACATCACCGGCCCGATGCGTTCGCTCATCCCCCAGCGGGCCACCATGCGACGCGCCAGCTGCGTGGCCTGCTCCAGGTCATTCTCGGCGCCGCTGGACACCTCTCCGAAGACGATGGACTCCGCCAGCCGGCCGCCGAACATCACGGTGATGCGGTCCCGGAGATAGGCTTCGCCATGGTTGTAGCGTTCCTCGTCGGGCACCTGCGCGGTCACGCCCAGGGCGCGTCCCCGTGGCAGCACCGTGACCTTCTCGAGGGGGTCGGCCTTGGGCAGCAGGTAGGCGAGCAGCGCATGGCCCGACTCGTGGTACGCCACGATGTGGCGCTCGCTGTCGGAGAGGCCGGCATCCTTGGCCTCGCCCAGCAGCAGGCGGTCGCGGGCCGCCGAGAAACAGGCCCAGTCCACCTCTTGCCGGTCATTGCGGCCCGCCTGAAGGGCGGCCTCATTGGCCAGGTTGGCCAGGTCCGCCCCCGAGAAGCCGATGGTGATCTCGGCCAGCCGCTCGAGATCGACGTCATCGGCCAACGGCACGTCACGCGTGTGAACGCGCAGGATGTCCCGACGTGCCTCGCGATGCGGATTCTCCAGGGTCACCTTGCGATCGAAGCGCCCCGGCCGCAGCAGGGCCGAATCGAGCACGTCCGGTCGGTTGGTGGCGGCCAGGACGACGACGGACTCATCGGCCTGGAAACCGTCCATCTCGGAGAGAATCTGGTTGAGGGTCTGCTCGCGTTCATCGTGACCGCCCCCCATGCCGGCGCCTCGGGAGCGACCGATGGAATCCAGCTCGTCGATGAAGATCACCGCCGGCGCCTGCTCCTTGGCCTGCTTGAAGAGATCACGAACGCGCGACGCCCCGACGCCCACGAACATCTCGATGAATTCCGAGCCGCTGATGCTGAAGAACGGCACATCGGCCTCGCCGGCCACCGCCTTGGCCATCAGCGTCTTGCCCGTTCCCGGCGGGCCCATCATCAGGATGCCACGGGGGATCTTGGCCCCCAGCGCCTGGAAACGCTCCGGCTCCTTGAGAAACTCGACCACCTCGAGGACTTCACGTTTCGCGTTCTCCGAGCCAGCCACGTCGCTCAGGCGCACCTGACTCTCCTCGCTGCTCACCCGGCGGGCGCTGGACTTGCCCATATTGAAGAGCCCGCCCCCCGACATGGCACGCTGCTGCATCCGGTTCCAGAACCAGAACAGCAGGCCCAGGACCAGGATCCATGGCAGGGCGCCGACGAGAACCCGCTGCCACCAGGGTGGGTCAATGGGTTCGGCATCGATGCGCACGCCATTCGCCTCGAGCCGCTCGAGCAGGCGCTCGCCCTCGACATCCGGACGCGTGGCCTCGAAGCCCTCCTCGGTTTCTCCGAGTTCGCGTGCCTCACGGCCCGGTTC
The DNA here is from genome assembly GCF_029625235.1 of Halomonas sp. CKK8. Taxonomy (NCBI): domain Bacteria; kingdom Pseudomonadati; phylum Pseudomonadota; class Gammaproteobacteria; order Oceanospirillales; family Halomonadaceae; genus Halomonas; species Halomonas sp. CKK8. The sequence goes on from NZ_CP121193.1 coordinate 3,210,043, forward strand.
GCTGAAGCTGCCTTCCACCGCCTGGCCGCGCAGCGTGACGGAATCGACGTGCCCCTGGTCCACGGCCGTCAGGAATTCGGAATAGGTGAGCTCGACCTGCTGGTGACGCTGCGCCGAATCGAGGTAGTGGAACAACAGCACGATGGCCAGGGCGACCCAGATGAAGAGCAACCACTGCCGACGGGAGGGCTGAACCTCCTCGGGATACCAGAGGGGCGAACGCTTGGTCCTGTTGCGGTGCTTGTCGGTGGAGGAGTCGTTATCGCGGCGGGTCATGGCGGGCTCGGCGTTGGAGGCAAACCGTTTCAACATGCCGATGCCCACCCGGGATTACAAGGTCAGGGCCGGGCCATGCCCCCGAGCCTGCACGGCGGAGGCCGCCGTCCCCGCTGCTGCCCTGATGGGGCATTTCGTCCCTGGTCGGCAGCGGCCGGCAAGGCCGATATCGGGTGACCGATCGCGCCGGGCACGGGCCTCAGCGCTCGCCCTGGGACTCCCGCCAGGCCTCGGCGGCCTCCTCGACGCCGGGCTCGGAATCGCGGGACAACGCGGCACGCCGCTCGGCCTCCTCCTCGCGGACGTCGTCGATCACGGTCATCAGCTCGTCCACGTCCACGGTGCGGGTGTCGTGCTCGAAGCAGCCGGTCAGCTGGCTGTCCGGGTGCAGGTCGCCGGCCTCATAGAGCGCCCAGATCTCCTTGCCGTAATCGGTGGCCAGCAGTTCCGGGGCGAAGCGACCGAAGTAGCGGCGCATGTTGTCGACGTCGCGCTCGAACATCCTCTCGGCGCTGTTGTTGCCGGCGGCATCCACCGCCTGGGGCAGGTCGATGACCACCGGGCCATCGTCAGAGAGCAGCACGTTGAACTCGGAGAGGTCGCCATGGATCAGGCCGGCACACAGCATGCGCACCACGTCGCCGATGATCTTGGCGTAATGGGCCCGGGCCTCCTCGGGCGTCAGGGTCACGTCATCCAGCCGCGGCGCGTTCAGGCCCTCGGCATCGGTGATCATCTCCATCAGCAGCACACCGTCGACGAAGCCATACGGCTTGGGCACCCGCACGTCCGCCGCCGCCAGCCGGTAGAGGGCATCGACCTCGGCGTTGAGCCAGGCCTGTTCCTGCTCCTTCTGGCCGTAGCGGGTCTTCTTGGCCATCGCCCGGGAGCGGCGGCTGTTGCGCTCCTTGCGCCCCTCCTGGTACTGCACGGCCTGCTTGAAGCTGCGCTGCTTGGCCTCCTTGAAGACCTTGGCACAGCGCCGCTCGCCGTGGGAGCGCACCACGTAGACCTGGGCTTCCTTGCCGCTCATCAGCTGGCTCTCGACCGCGTCGATCAGGCCATCATCGACCAGCGGCTGCAATCTCTTGGGTATCTTCATGTCACCACGTTGGCATAGAACCCGGCGGCTGGGTATCCCGCGGGCGTATCTCGTTTGGCTTGCGGTCAGCGGCTGATGCGGCGGGCACGGAAGGTGCGCCCCTTGAGCCTGCCGTTGCCCAGTTGGTCGAGGGCCGCAGCGACGACGTCGCGCCGCACGGCCACGTAGGCGCTGTTGGCGAGCACCTTGATCTTGCCCACCTGATCCCCGGCGATCCCCCCCTCGCCGGTCAGGGCACCGAGGATGTCGCCGGGCCGCAGCTTCTGCTTCTTGCCGCCGCCGAGCTGCAGGGTCGCCATGGCGGGACGGAAGGGCTGGCGCTCCAGCACCGCGCGGGGAGGCAGCGGCTCGGTCTCCAGGCGCTCCCCGAGCAGATCGGCGAGGCGTGCCAGCCGGTAGTCCTCCTGCTCGGTTAACAGGGTACAGGCGGTCCCGGAACCGCCGGCCCGGCCGGTGCGCCCGACACGGTGGACATGCACCTCGAGCTCACGGGCGATGCGGTAGTTGAACACCGCATCCAGGGCGTCGATGTCGAGTCCGCGGGCGGCCACGTCGGTGGCCACCAGGATCGAGGCGCTGCCGTTGGCGAACAGCACCAGCAGGCGGTCGCGGTCGCGCTGCTCCAGGTCGCCATGCAGCGCCAGGGCGCTGAAGCCGGCGTCGTTCAGGGCCTCGGCGACCTCGTCGGTCTCGCGCTTGGTATTGCAGAACACCACGCTCGACGTGGGCCTAAAGTGCAGCAGCAGGCGGCGCAGCGCCTCGAAGCGGGCCGACTCGTCCGCCACCCGGTAGAAGTGCTGGCGGATCGTGGTGGCGTCGTGGGGTTCGGCTACCTCCACGCTGACCGGTTCGCGCATCAGCCGCTCGGCGATGGGCCGGATACCCTCGGCATAGGTGGCGCTGAACAGCAGCATCTGGCGGTCCGCCGGGGTCTCGGCGATGATCGCCTCCATGGCCGCCTGGAAGCCCATGTCGAGCATGCGGTCGGCCTCGTCCAGCACCAGGGTCTCGAGCGCCCCCAGGGCCAGCGAGCCCTTGCGCAGGTGCTCCTCCACCCGCCCCGGGGTGCCGACGACAATGTGCGCGCCATGCTCCAGCGACGCCAGCTGCGGCCCCAGCGGGGCCCCGCCGCACAGGGTCAGCACCTTGACGTTGGGCAGGCTGCGCGCCAGGCGGCGGATCTCGCCGGCCACCTGGTCCGCCAGCTCGCGGGTCGGGCAGAGCACCAGCCCCTGCACCCGGAAGTCCGCCACCGACAGCCGCGACAGCAGCGCCAGGCCGAAGGCGGCGGTCTTGCCCGAGCCGGTCTTCGCCCGGGCGATCACGTCGCGGCCCGCCAGCATGGGCGGCAGGCTCTCGGCCTGGATCGGCGTCATGGCGTGATAGCCCAGCGAGGCGAGGTTGGCGAGCAGTTCCGGCGCCAGCGACAGCGTGGCGAAATCGGGAGAGGAATCAGACACGTGGATAGACCTGCAAGGGAAGGCGGGCACCGGGACAGGGCGCGAGGAGGGCGGGCGCCATCGGGCCGGGGCCGTGGAAGCGATGATGGAGGCGGCCAGCATAGCAGAAAGTGGCGCGCATCACCCGGCCTGGCGACGCCGCCGTGACCTTCGCTGCCCGCCTCGCCGCAGGCGGCGGCCCCGTTGGCTGGCGGGACATGTCCGAAAGGCACCCATCTCCTATAGTCAGTGTCAGGGGGTGGTCCAATGCCATCCGCGACCCTCACGCCACCTGCCGAGGAGGCCCGACGCGCATCATGTGCCTGGCGATTCCCATGCAGATCACCCGCATCGACGGCGACACGGCGCGCGCGGCCTCCCGCGGCATCGAGCGCGACATCGACCTGATGCTGGTGCAGGACCAGGCCCTCGCCGTGGGCGACTTCGTCATCGTGCATGTCGGCTACGCCCTCCAGCGACTGGACCCCGAGGAGGCCCTGGCGACCTGGCGACTGCTCGACGAGATGGACGACGGAGCCCTCGACCATGCATGAGCTGAGCCTGTGCCGTTCGCTGATCCGCCAGGCCGGCCGGGTCGCCGCCGAGCACGGTGCGCTGCGCATCCGCCGTGTCTGTCTGCGCATCGGGCCGCTATCCGGGGTCGAGGCCGCGCTGATGCGCGAGGCCTTTCCGCTGGCCAGCCGCCATACCCTCGCCGAGGGGGCACGGCTGGAGATGACCCGCTGTCCGGTCCGGGTGCACTGCCCCCGCTGCCGGCAGGAGGCCGAGGCCAGCGTCAACGACCTGAGCTGCCCGCGCTGCGGGCACTGGCAGACCCGGCTGACCGGCGGCGACGAGCTCCTGCTGGTCAGCGTCGACCTCGCCGACACCCCTCTCCCTCCCACCGGATAACAGGAGCCTCATCGTGTGCCAGACCTGCGGCTGCGCCCTTCCCGACCACCTGCAGCACGCCTCGAACGAGCACGACGTCCATACCGTGGAGGTCCTCGAGGGCCTGAAGGTCCACAACGACGAGGTCGCGCGCCATAACCGCGAGCACTTCGACCGCACCGGGCTGCTGGTCGTCAACCTGATGTCCTCCCCCGGCGCCGGCAAGACCAGCCTGCTGGAGGCCACCATCGAGGCGCTGGGCACCCGCTACCGCCTGGCAGTGATCGAGGGCGACCTGGAAACCGAGAACGACGCCCGGCGCATCCGCGCCCGAGGCGTGCCCGCGGTCCAGATCACCACCGGCAGCGCCTGCCACCTGGACGCCGCCATGGTGCATCGCGCGGCCCATGCGCTGCCACTGGACGCCCTGGACCTCCTGTTCATCGAGAACGTCGGCAACCTGGTCTGCCCCGCGAGCTTCGACCTCGGCCAGCATGCCAACGTCACCCTGCTCTCGACCCCGGAGGGCGACGACAAGCCGCTCAAGTACCCGGTGATGTTCCGCGCAAGCGACCTGGTGCTGGTCACCAAGACCGACCTGCTGCCGGTCCTCGACGACTTCGATGTCGAGGCGGTGGCGGCGCACATGCACCGGCTCGCCTCTGCGGCCCCGGTGATGCCGCTGAGCAGCCGCTCGGGACCGCTCGATGCCTGGCTGGAATGGCTCGAGGCCGGCCTGGCCGAGCGGCGCCGACCGGCCTTCCACCCGGCGCCTCCCGCCGAGGAGGCGTGCCTGCTGACTCGCCCCCAGGGTCTCGCCTGAGCCATGGCGCTCCCCACGCCCGGCGAGTGGCTGGACCGGATCCGCGCCCTGCCCCGGCCGGCATCGGGTCGCCTGCGGATCATGAACGTCTGCGGCGGCCACGAGCGCACCATCACCCATGCCGGCCTGCGCAAGGTGCTGCCCGACTACCTGGAACTGATCCCCGGGCCGGGTTGCCCCGTCTGCGTCTGCCCCGAGGAGGACATCCATGCCGCGGTGGCCCTGAGCCTCGCGGACGACGTCATCGTCGCCACCTTCGGCGACATGGTCCGCGTGCCCTGCAATGCCCCCCGGCGGGAGCCGCGCTCCCTGCAGGCCGCCCGCGCCCTCGGCGGCTGGGTGGTCCCGGTCGCCTCCCCCGGCGAAGTGCTGACGCTGGCCCGCCAGCATCCCGGAAAGCGAGTGGTCTTCTTCGCCGCCGGCTTCGAGACGACGACGGCACCGATCGCCGCCCTCTTCTCCCGCACGGACCTGCCGGATAACCTGCTGCTGCTGCTCAGCGCCCGCCAGACCTGGCCGGCCATCGCCCACCTGCTCGCGGACGGCGCGCCGGGCTTCGATGCGCTGATCGCCCCGGGGCATGTGGCCACCATCATGGGCGCCGAGCAGTGGCGCTTCGTGCCCGAGGCGCACGGGCTGCCCACTGCCGTGGCCGGCTTCACCCCCGGCCTGATCCTGGCGGGCCTGCATGCGGTACTCAGGCAGGCGCTCGACCGGGCCCCGCGGCTCGACAACGCCTACCCGCAGTGCGTCACCGCCGCCGGCAACCGTCGGGCACAGGCGCTGATGGGCGAGCTGTTCGAGATCACCGACGCCGAGTGGCGCGGCATCGGCCCCCTGCCCGACTCCGGCTACGGCTGCACGGCGACCCTGGCCGAGCGCGATGCCCGCCGACACTTTCCCGGGGTGTTCGAGGCCGCCTACGCACGGCGCGGCGAGATGCCGCCCGGCTGCGACTGCGCCGAGGTGGTGCTGGGCCGGATCCGGCCACCGCAGTGCCGGCTCTACGGCAGCGCCTGCCGGCCCGAGAGCCCGGTGGGCCCCTGCATGGTCTCCGAGGAGGGCGCCTGCAGGATCTGGTGGAGCCACGGCGTTCGGCCGACGCAGGACGCGCCCGCCGGGCGGATCGCCGCCACTCCGGTCGACGCTGCCCCGGTCGACGCTGCCCCGGTCGACGCTGCCCCTGGAGAGACTGCCCCTGGTGAGACAGCCCCGATCGAGAGCGCCCCCGACCAGAAGGCACGACGCTGGGTGCTGGCCGGCGTGGTCCAGGGCGTGGGGTTCCGGCCCTTCGTCCAGCGGCTGGCCAGCCGGCTGGACCTCGCGGGCCAGGTGCGCAACAGTGGCGGCAAGGTGGTGATCGAGGCCCAGGGAAGCGCCGACCGGCTGGACGCCTTCGAGCGGGCACTGCTCGCCGAGGCGCCGAGGCTGGCGCGCCCGCGCCTCGCTCGCCGCGAGACGATCCCGGCGACGCTGAGCCCGCCGGACGCGGCCCGACCGAACGCGGCTCGACCGTTCGTGATCCGGCAGAGCGACGGCGACCCGGGCGGCGCGATCCACCTGCCGCTGGACACCCCGGTGTGCCCGGCCTGCCTGGCGGAGATGCACGACCCGCAGGACCGCCACTACGGCTACCCCTTCACCCACTGCGACCAGTGCGGCCCGCGCTACAGCGTGATCGAACGACTGCCCTACGACCGGGCGCGCACCAGCCTCAAGGCCTTTCCGCTCTGCCCCGAGTGCCGGCGGGAATACGACGACCCGCAGAGCCGACGCTTCCATGCCCAGTCGATCGGCTGCCCGCAGTGTGGGCCGCGGCTGACGTTTGTGGAGGGGGGCGTGGAGGGCAACCGGACGCTCACGGATCCCGGGGAGGCGCTGGCGGCCGCCATCGCGGCGCTGGCCGAAGGCCGGATCGTCGCCGTGAAGGGGGTCGGTGGCTACCACCTGATGGCCGATGCCGGCAACCCGGCGGCGCTGGCGACCCTGCGCGAGCGCAAGCATCGGCCGCACAAGCCGTTCGCCGTGATGGTCCCGTGGCAGGGCGAGGATGGCCTGGAGGTCGTGCGCCGCCATGCCCGGCTGGACCCGGCAGCCGCCGAGGCCCTGCTCGCCGACGAGCGGCCGGTGGTGCTGCTCCCGCTGCGGGCCGACCACGGGCTCGAGGCGGGCCTCGCCCCCGGGCTCGACGAGATTGGCGTACTGCTGCCCTATGCGCCCCTGCACCACCTTCTGCTGGAGGCCCTGGCGCGCCCGCTGGTCGCCACCTCGGCCAATGTCGCCGGCGAGCCGATCATCGCCGACCGGGCCATGGCGGAGCAGCGCCTGGGCCGGGTGGCCGATGCCTTCCTGCACCATGACCGCCCCATCCTGCACCCTGTGGATGACGGCATCCGGCGGCCCATCGCCGGCAGGGCGAGCCCGCTGCGTCCGGGGCGGGGCAGCAGCCCGCTCGAGCTCGAGCTGCCCTGGCGCCTGCCCCGGGCCGTGCTCGCCGTGGGTGCCCAGCAGAAGAGCACGGCCTGCCTGGCCTGGGAGGCGCGGCTGGTGCTGTCGCCGCACATCGGCGAGCTGTCGGCGCTGCGCACCCAGCAGGCCTTCGCGCGGCAGATCGAGACCCTGGCCGGGCTGTATGGCGTGCGCCCCGAGCTCGTCCTGCATGATGCCCACCGTGGCTACCACAGCACCCGCTGGGCGCGCGACAGCGGCCTGGCGTGCCGGGAGGTCGCCCACCACCACGCCCATGCCGCCGCCCTGTGCGGGGAGCACGGCCGCTTCCGGGAACCGACCCTGGTGTTCACCTGGGACGGCACCGGGCTGGGCCCGGACGGCACCCTGTGGGGTGGCGAGGCCCTGCTCGGCCGCCCCGGCCACTGGCAACGCCATGCGTCGTTCGCGCCCTTTGCCCTGCCCGGCGGGGAGGCGGCCATCCGGGAGCCCTGGCGCCTGGCCACCACCCTGGGCTGGCAGAGCGGCCTCGAGGGGCCGGTCGCCGAGGGCACCGGCGAGGAGCTGGCCCTGCTGCGAGCGGCCTGGGAGCGGCGCCTCAACGCCTCCGCCTGTTCCGCCGTGGGACGGCTGTTCGATGCCGCCGCGGCCCTGCTCGTCCCGATGCCCCGGGTCAGCCACGAGGCCCAGGCCGCCATGCGGCTCGAGGCGCTGGCCGAGGGCGACGGCCAGCCGCTCGAGCTTCCCCACCGACGCGACCCGGACGGGGTGCTACGCTGTGACTGGCGCCCGCTGATCCGTCACCTACATGACGCACGCCTCGCCCCGGAACGGCGCGCCGCGGACTTCCATGCCACCCTGGTGCGGGTGCTGTGCCGCCAGGCCGGGGCGGCTCGGGAGGCGACCGGGGTGGAGACCCTCGGCCTGACCGGCGGCGTGTTCCAGAATCGCCGACTGACCGAGGGGGCCCTGGCAGCCCTGGAGGAGGATGGCTTCAGGGTGCTGCTGCACAAGCGGCTGCCCTGCAACGACGCCGCGATCAGTGTCGGCCAGGTCATGGAGTGCCTGGCCCGACTGTCACGGCACGAGGAGGAGTGAGTGACCCAGCCCGGTCCCGACACGGCCACCGTCACCCTGGCCCACGGCAACGGCGGGCGCCTCATGCGCCAGCTGATCGATGCGGTGTTCGTCCGCCAGCTGGGCAATCCCTGGCTGGCGCCGCTGGCCGATGCCGCCATCCTGCCCCCCTTCCCGGACGGCGACCACGAGCTGGTCTTCACCAGCGACGGGGTCACCGTGCAGCCGCTGTTCTTCGCCGGGGGCGACATCGGCAGCCTGGCGGTGCACGGCACCGTCAACGACCTCGCCGTCTGCGGGGCGACCCCGCGCTACCTGAGCCTCAACGCCTTCCTGGAGGAGGGGCTGCCGCTCGAGGCGCTCGAGCGGATCGTTGCCAGCCTGGCCGAGGCCGCCCGGGCCTGCGATGTCCAGGTGGTGGCCGGCGACACCAAGGTGCTGCCGCGCGGGCTCTGCGGCGGGCTCTACTTCGGCGTGTCCGGGATCGGCACGCGGCCCGCCGGGCTGAGCCTCGGTACCCGCGGCATTCGTGCAGGGGATGCGGTGCTGGTCAGCGGGCCGCTGGGCGACCACGGCATCGCCGTGATGCTGGCCCGCGAGGAATTCGGCCTGAGCGGCAACCTGGCCTCCGACAGCGCCAGCGTGCTGCCCCTGACCCGAGCGCTGCTGACGATGCCCGGCCTGCGCTTCATGCGCGACCCGACCCGCGGCGGCCTGGCGACGGTGCTGCACGAGGTGATCCAGGCCACGGGGCTTGGCGTGACGCTCGAGGAGCCACGGCTGCCGATCCGCGGCAGCGTGCGCAGCGTCTGCGACATGCTGGGCTACGACCCCCTCTATCTGGCCTGCGAGGGGCGGGTGGTCGCCATCGTGGCCGAGGACGAGGCCGACGAGGCCCTGCGCCGCTGGCAGGCGCTGCCGCAGGGGCGAGGGGCGCAGCGGATCGGCGCACTCGACCCGCACCACGACCGGCTGCTGCTGGTCAACGAGTGGGGCGGCGAGCGCCTCCTGCAGGAGCTCGAGGACGACCCGCTGCCGCGCATCTGCTGAGCGAGGCAGCGCCGCCCACCTGACGATCGTTGAAGGGGACACGGCACCATGAAGGTACGGCACTTTCTCGCCCGCGAGCGCCTCCAGTCACTCCTCGACCGGCTGGTGGAGGCGGGCTATGAGGTCATCGGGCCCCGGGTGCGCGACCATGCCATCCTCTTCGAGCCCCTCGCGACGGTGGAGCAGCTGCCTGTCGGGATCATCGACGACCAGGCCCCCGGCCACTACCGGCTCGAGCGCACCGGTTCCGGACGCCTCTTCGACTGGGCCACCGGCCCCCAGGCGATCAAGCCGCTGACCTTTGCCCCTCGCGAGACCCTGTGGCGAAGCGAGCGACAGCCCGACGGCCGGCTGGTGTTCCGCGAGCAGCCCCCCGAGGCCCAGCCAACGGCGGTCATCGGCGTGCGGGCCTGCGACCTCGCGGCGCTGGCGGTCCATGACCGCCACTTCCTGCATGACGCCCACCCGGACCCGCACTACCGCGAGCGACGCCTTAACCTCTTCCTGGTCGCCGTCAACTGCATGCGCTCCGCGGCCACCTGCTTCTGTACCGCCACCGGAGATGGCCCGCGGGCACAGCACGGCTTCGACCTGGCGCTCTCGGAACTCGACGACGGCTTCGTGGTGGAGGCCCACACCCAGGAAGGCCAGGCCATCCTCGACACCCTGGAGACGACCCTGGCAAGCCATGACCAGCTTGAGCAGGTGGAGGCCGGGGTCGAGCGTGCCACCCGCCAGCAGACGCGCGGCCTGCCCGATGCCTCGCTCCCGGAGATGCTGCAGGCGGCCGTCGCCCACCCGCACTGGCAGAGCCTGAACGACCGCTGCCTGACCTGCGGCAACTGCACCGCGGTCTGCCCTACCTGCTTCTGCCAGACCCACCTCGACGAACTCTCGCTGGACGGGAAGACATCCGAGCACGGCCGGCAGTGGGGCAGCTGCTTCGACCCCGACCACAGCTACATCCATGGCACCGTCATCCGCGCCGAGCGGCCCCAGCGCTATCGGCAGTGGCTGACCCACAAGTTCGGCACCTGGGTGGAGCAGTACGGCCGCAGCGGCTGCGTGGGCTGCGGCCGCTGCATCGCCTGGTGCCCGGTGGGCATCGACGTGACCGAGGAGTTGGAGGCGCTTTCCAAGGCCCCCGACGAGGAGGACACGCCATGACCAGCGCGCTGGTGCCCTTCGAGGCCGAGGTCGTCGGCTGCAGGGACGAGACCCCGGACATGTTCAGCCTGCAGCTGCGCTTCACCGACCCCGAGGTGCAGGCCGCCTACCGCTTCTCGATGGGCCAGTTCAACATGCTCTACCTGCCGGGCATGGGCGAGGTGCCGATCTCCATCGTCTCCGACCCCGACGAGCGGGCGATGATCGACCACACCATCCGCAAGGTCGGCTCGGTCACCCGCAACCTGGGGCGGCTCGAGGTCGGTGACCGGCTCGGCCTGCGCGGCCCCTACGGTCGCGGCTGGCCCACGGAGGAGGCCGAGGGTACCGACCTGGTGATCGTCACCGGCGGCCTGGGCTGCGCCCCGTCGGTCTCGCTGATCGAGTACGTCCTGCACCGGCGCGGACGCTACGGCCGGATGCATATCATCCAGGGGGTGAAGCACTCCAACGACCTGATCTGGCGCGATCGCTACGCCGCCTGGCGCCGTCACCCGGACGTCGAGGTCTACCTGACCGCCGACACCGGCGATACGTTCTGGCCCTGGCATACCGGCCCGGTGACCCAGTTCTTCGAGCGCATCGACTTCGACTCGGCGCGCTGCTCGGTCTTCATCTGCGGCCCCGAGGGCATGATGCGGGCGGTGATCAAGGCGATGCGCGAGCGCGAGGTGCCGGAAGAGCGGATCTGGCTCAGCATGGAGCGCAACATGCACTGCGCCATCGGCTCCTGCGGCCGCTGCCAGCTGGGGCCCAAGTTCGTGTGCCGTGACGGCCCGGTCTTCACCTGCCGGGAACTGGCGCCCTACCTGTCGCACAGGGGAGTCTGACCATGACCACCGCGACCCGCCGCCCACGCATCGCAGTGCACAAGTTCAGCTCCTGCGACGGCTGCCAGCTGGCCTTCCTCAACCTGGGCGAGCCCCTGCTGGCCCTGGCCGAGACCGTCGACATCCTGCACTTCGCCGAGGCCGGGCCGATCGACGAGGAAGCCGAGGTCGACGTCGCCTTCGTCGAGGGCAGCGTGGCCACCTCCCAGGACGCCGCGCGCCTGCACGGCATCCGCCAGCGCAGTCGCTACCTGGTCACCATCGGCGCCTGCGCCACCGCCGGCGGCATCCAGGCACTGCGCAACCTCCACGACGCCGACGAGTGGGTGTCCGGGGTCTATGCAAAGCCCGAGCATATCGACCTGCTCGCCGACTCGACCCCGATTGCCGAGAGCGTCAAGGTCGACCTGGAGCTCTGGGGCTGCCCGGTCAGCGGCGAACAGGTGCTCGGCGCCACCAAGTCGCTGCTGGCCGGCCACCTGCCCCGGGTCGACCACAGTGCGGTGTGCATGGAGTGCAAGCGCCAGCAGGCGGTGTGCGTGATGGTCGCCCAGGGCCGGCCCTGCATGGGCCCGGTCACCAGCACCGGCTGCGGCGCGATCTGCCCCCGCTGGCAGCGGGACTGCTACGCCTGCTACGGGCCCGCCGTGCAGGCCAACGTCTCGGCACTGGCCAGCCACCTGGCCGATACCGGCATGCCGGCAGGCGACATCGCCCGGCGCCTGCTGTTCATCAACGGCCATGCCGAACCGTTCCGGAGTGAGGGCCTGGACTGGCAGGCGCGGGTCATCACGCGTCAGGGCCGCGAGGAGGAGCAGGGATGAGTCACGACACGCGAACCGGCGAGATCCATGTACCCATCCTGGCACGGGTCGAGGGCGAGGGCGCCCTGGACATCCGCATCGCGACCGGCCGGATCGAGGCGCTGACGCTGCGCATCTTCGAGCCGCCCCGGCTGTTCGAGAAGCTGCTCGAGGGCCGCAGCACCCAGGACGTGATCGACAGCGTGGCCCGCATCTGCGGCATCTGCCCCGTCGCCTACCAGATGAGTGCGGTGGCGGCGATCGAGTCGATCCTCGGCGTCACGCCCAGCCCCTGGGTGGAGGCGATGCGCCGGGTGATGTACTGCGGCGAGTGGCTGCAGAGCCACAGCCTGCACATCCACCTGCTGGCCGCCCCCGACTTCCTCGGCTTTGAGAGCGCCCCGGCGATGGCCAGGGACTACCCGGACGAGGTGCGCCGTGGCCTGCGGCTCCAGGGGCTCGGCAACGAGATCATCCGCACCTTCGGCGGCCGCTCGGTGCACCCGGTCGGCATCTGTCCGGGCGGCTTCTTCCACGCCCCCGACACGGCGGCCATCGAGACCCTTCGACAGCACCTGGCGGAAGGCCTCGAGGAGGCCCGCGAGCTGATCACCTGGGTCGCCGGCCTGCCGCTGCCCGAGGACGACCAGGCGTTCGTCTCCGTCTCGTTGCGCCATGACCACGACTACCCCATCACTGAGGGCCGGATCGTCTCCGACCAGGGACTCGACATCGCCCCGGCCGACTTCGAGCAGCACTTTCGCGAGTTCCAGGTGCCCCACTCCACCGCCCTGCACGCCCAGCTCGACGGCCATCCCTACCTGGTCGGGCCGCTGGCCCGGCTCAACAACAACCTCGACCGCCTGCCCGAGGAGCTGCGACAGCAGCTCGACGACCTCGGCGTGCGCTTTCCCAGCCGCAACATGTTCCACAGCATCGTCGCCCGGGCGGTGGAGATGCATGTCGCCCTCGCCGAGGCGCTGCGCCTCACCGAGGACTACGACCCCGCCGCCGAGCCCCGTGTCGAGGCGCCCGCCCGGGCCGGGGTCGGCGTCGGCTGCACCGAGGCCCCCCGCGGCATCCTCTGGCACCGCTATGCGCTGGACGACCAGGCACGGGTCGTCGAGGCCCGCATCGTCCCCCCGACCAGCCAGAACCAGGCGCGGATGGAGGAGGACCTCGCGGCGAGCCTCACGCGCTTCGGCCTGGAGCGTGACGACGACGCCCTGCGCCTGCACGGCGAGATGGTGATCCGCAACTACGATCCCTGCATCTCCTGCGCCACCCACTTCCTGGACTTCCATGTCTTGAGAAAAAATGACTTGCGAGAAAATGACTGGCGAAGATAAGCCCCGCAGGAATGCCCCGGGCGCGGCCGTGACGAACGCCGCAGACGGCCGGCCCGGGGGCCATGCCTATCTCTTCGGGCTCGGCTCGCCCCATGGCGGGGACCGGCTGGGCTGGCTCGCCGCCGAGTGGCTGGGCGATGCGCTGTGCGAGCGCGATGACCTCACGGTCGCGCGACTCGACCAGCCCGTCGACCTCTTCCTGCACGCGGTGACGCCACGCGACCGCCTGCTGCTGGTCGATGCCATGCGGGGCCAGGGACCGCCCGGCACCCTCAAGGTCTTTGCGCCGGCAGAACTCCCCAACGCCGCCGCGCGGCTGTCATCACACGGACTCGACCTGGCGAGCACCCTGGCGCTGGTCGAGGCCCTGGGGCTTTTCCGGGCGGGCATCCGGATCATCGGCATCGAGATGCCGGCAGAAGCAGGCCACGACATGCCTAGCCACGAGATGACGGCACCCGGGCTCGACGAGGCGCAGGCCCGGCGACTGCACGCGGCGGTCCTGGGCTGGCTCGATGCCGGCTAGGGTCCCGGACCAGGGCGGGCCTCAGGGGCGTCAACCGATGGGCAGCGGCTACCGGCTCTCGCCCCCGGGCCGTGTGAGCGGCAGTGGGCCGTGCTCCTTGACGGTCTGGATGGCGAAGTTGCTGCGGATGTCGCTGACGCCCGGCAGGCGCAGCAGGGTCCCGGTCAGGAAGCGCTCGTAGGCCGCCAGGTCCGCCACCACCACCTGCAGCAGGAAGTCCGACTCCCCCGACACCAGGTGGGCAGAGACCACCTCCGGCAGCGCCACGACCGCCTCGCGGAAGGCATTGGCCTCGGCCTCATGGTGGCGCTCCACCTTGACCCCGACAAAGACAGTGAGGCCGAGGCCCACCCCGCCGCGGTCCAGCTCGGCGTGATAGCCGCGGATCAGCCCCGCCGCCTCCAGCTGGCGCACCCGTCGCAGGCAGGGCGAGGGCGAGAGGTTCACCTCCTCGGCCAACTGCACGTTGCTCAGCCGGGCGTCACGCTGCAGTGCCGCCAGGATGCGCCGGTCGATGGCATCCAGCCGAGTGTTTGGCATGAACATTCACCTCAATTTTCTTCATTGGCATTTTCTGCCAACTTTATCCGCTTTCCTGGCCGACTTCGCAAGGACCTGCCGGCGCCCCCGGGGCTAGACTGGCAGCGTTCCAGCAAGACGTTTCACGACGGCGGGAGGCGAACCCATGGAGCTGTGGCTGTTCATCGGGGCCCTGGCGGCGGTCTACCTGCTGCCTGGCCCTGACATGCTCCTGGTGCTGCAGACCGGCAGCCAGCAGGGGCACACCCGGGCGCTGGCCACCGCGGTGGGACTGGCCGTGGCGCGCGGCCTGCACGTGGCCCTGGCGGCCCTGGGGCTCGCCACGCTGTTCGCCAGCGCGCCCTGGACCTTCGATGCGGTGCGCTATGCGGGGGGCGCCTATCTGGCCTGGATCGGCCTGCAGCTGCTCCGCTCGCCGCCCGTCACGGAGGGCATCGACGCTGTCAGTGTGGGGATGCTCGACGACGGTCACCGCCGCGCCTGGCGCCGTGGCCTGCTGACCAACCTGCTCAACCCCAAGTCGCTGCTGTTCTGCTCGGTGCTGCTGCCCCAGTTCGTGTCTCCCGGGGAGGGGCCCGTGCTGCTGCAGTTCGCCCTGCTGGGCAGCCTGCTGGTGGGCATCGGCCTGCTGTTCGATGCCGGCTACGCCACCCTGGGGGCCGCGCTGCAGCGCTGGTTCGCCGGCAGCCCGCTGCGGGCGCGCCTGCAGCGCTGGACCTTCGGCTCGCTGATGATCGGCTTCGCCCTGCGCCTGGCCGCCTGAGGGGCCGGCGGCCTTGTCCTGCGTCAAGACGCCACCGTTGCGTCCCGGCGGCCCATCCCCACCCTGTGCCATAGTGAGGCCATGCACATCGACGCGCCTACCCATGCCACCAATGAAAGGAGAGCCCGATGCAGGAACGTGAGGTCGATATCGCCATCATCGGCGCCGGCAGCGCCGGCCTGAGTGCCTGGCACGCCGCCAGCAAGCACAGCGACAGCGTGCTGCTGATCGAGGGCGGGGCCTATGGCACCACCTGTGCCCGGGTCGGCTGCATGCCCTCCAAGCTGCTGATCGCCGCCGCCGAATCCGCCCACCACGCCCGCGATGCCGGCGGCTTCGGCGTGCGCACCGGCCCCGTGGAGGTGGACGGGCGCGCCGTCATGGAACGCGTCCAGCGCGAACGCGACGGCTTCGTGGGGAGCGTGATGAAGACGGTGGAGCGCCTGGGCGAGGACAACCGCCTCGAGGGCCATGCGCGCTTCGAGGACCCGCACACCCTGGTCGTCGGCGACCATACCCGCGTGACGGCACGCACCATCGTCATCGCCACCGGCTCGCGCGGCACCTGGCCGGGCTTCTTCGAGGCGGCAGGCGACCGGCTGGTCATCAACGACGCCGTCTTCGAGTGGGACGACCTGCCCGAGTCGGTCGCCGTGTTCGGCCCCGGCGTGATCGGCCTGGAGCTCGGCCAGGCCCTGCACCGGCTGGGCGTGCGCCTGCGGGTCTTCGGCGTGGGTGGCGCACTGGGCCCCTTCCAGGACGAGGCCGTGCGGGACTACGCCGACCGCACCTTCAACGAGGAGTTCTATGTCGACCCCGACGCCGAGGTGGAGCGCATCGAGCGCGACGGCGACGCCGTGGTGATCACCTTCCTCGAACGCGATACCGGCAGGCGTATCACCGAGCGCTTCGACTACCTGCTCGCGGCCACCGGCCGGCGTCCCAACGTCGACCGGCTCGACCTGGAGAAGGCCGGCCTGGCGGTCGACGACAAGGGGGTGCCCCACTACAACCGCTTCACCCTGCAGTGCCGCAATGCCGATGACAGCCCCAGCCACGTCTTCATCGCCGGCGATGCCAACCAGGAGCTGCCGCTGCTGCACGTGGCCAATACCGAGGGGCGGATCGCCGGCGACAACGCCGGGCGCTATCCGGAACTGCGCGCCGGCACCCGCAACGTGCCCCTGGCGGTGGTCTTCACCGACCCGCAGATGGCCACCATCGGCGCGAGCCGCGCCGAGCTGGAAAAGCAGTACGGCGGCTGCGACTGCATCGCCACCGGCGAGGCCTCCTTCGAGGATCAGGGGCGTGCCGTGGTGATTCGCCAGAATCGCGGCCTGATGCGCCTCTATGCCGAGCACGGCTCGGGCCAGTTCCTGGGCGCCGAGCTGTTCGGTCCCCGGGTGGAGCACATGGCGCACCTGCTGGCCTGGATGCTGGAAGAGCGGCCCAGCGTGAGCCGCATCCTCGAGATGCCCTTCTACCACCCGGTGCTCGAGGAGGGACTGCGCAGCGCCCTGCGCGACCTCAATGCCAACCTGCAGCAGGGCCCGGCCATCACCGAGCGCTGCATGGAGTGCGGGCCCGGAGACTGAGCATGACGCCACGGCTGGCGTTTGCCTTGTTCACTGCCACCCTGCTGGCGGCAGCCCCGGGCGCGTCGGCCTCTCCCGATACCCCGTCGCCCCGGCCGACCATCGGCCTGGCGCTGGGCTCGGGCGGGGCCAACGGCCTGGCGCACATCGCCATCCTGCAGGTCTTCGACGAGCTCGGGATCGTGCCCGACCGCATCGTCGGCACCAGCATCGGCGCGGTGATCGGCGGGCTCTATGCCGCGGGCCTCCCGGCCGAGGCGATCCGCGACATCTTCGACGACGTGGCCGGCTCGCCCCTGGATGCCCTCTCGGGCCTGGCCGAATCGGAGGTGGAGCTGTCGGCGCTGGTGCCGTTCGGGCACGACGATGCCGGGCTGCTCGACTCGGCCGGCTTCCTCCACTTCCTGGCCGGCCATACCGAGGTTCGCACCTTCGACGAGCTGCGCATCCCGCTCGAGGTGGTGGCCACCGACTACTGGACGGGGGAGAGCGTGACCCTCGACGAGGGCCTCCTGTTCCCGGCCATCGAGGCCAGCATGGCGGTGCCGGGGCTCTTTCTGCCCATCCACCATGGTAAGCAGCTGCTGATCGATGGCGGCATCTCCAAGCCCCTGCCCTTCGACCTGCTCTACGGCGAGGTCGATCTGGTCATCGCGGTGGACGTCTCGGGCAGCCGTCGGCAGGAGGATGGCGAGGAGCTCGGCCTGACCGACATGCTATTCAACAGCTTCAAGATCATGCAGCAGGCGATCATCCGACAGGCGCTCCACCACCGGCCACCCGACATCTACCTGCGTCCGGAGACCCGGGGCGTGCGCCTGCTGCACTTCAACCGCATCGACGAGATCCTGCGCCAGACCGAGCCCACCGCCGAGGAGCTCCGTGACCTGCTCGAGGGCTGGCTGGCCCTGCAGGCCGCCCCCTCGCCCTGACGGCACCCGGCCCACCTCACCCGCCAGCTACACTGTGCTCAGCATTCCCAGGAGCGCATCATGGCCCAGCCTCTTCCACCCCTGTCCCGCCGCCGGCTGCTGCGCGGCCTGCTCGCCACGGCGGCCATCACGGCGCTGCCCTCTGCCGGCGGCCTGGCGCGGGCGGCCGAACCGCTGACCCGCGAACTGCTCGGCACCGGCGAGGCGCTGCCCCGGGTCGGCCTGGGCAGCTGGATCACCTTCAACGTCGGCGATGACCCGGTACTGCTCGAGGAGTGCACCGCGGTCATGGCGGCCTTCTTCGCCGCGGGCGGACGCCTGATCGACTCCTCGCCGATGTATGGCTCCTCGCAGGCGACGATCGGCCATGCCCTGGAGCGCCTCGAGGCCGTCGATCGCGTCTATGCCGCGGACAAGGTCTGGACCTCCAGTCCCGCCGAGGGGCCGGCGCAGATCGCGACCTCCCGCCAGGCCTGGGGCGTGCCGCGCTTCGACCTGCTGCAGGTCCACAACCTGCTGGGCTGGGAGGGCCATCTCGAGACCCTGCAGGCGATGAAGGCGGCCGGCGAGGTGCGCCACCTGGGCATCACCACCTCCCATGGACGACGCCATGAGGAGCTCGAGCGCATCATGCGGCACGCGCCGCTGGACAGCGTCCAGCTCACCTACAACATCGTCGACCGCGAGGCGGAGAGTCGCCTGCTGCCCCTCGCCCGGGAGCGCGGCATCGGCGTGATCGCCAACCGCCCCTTCCAGCGCAAGCGCCTGATCCGTCGCCTGGCGGGCAAGCCGCTGCCGCCCTGGGCCGCCGAGATCGGCGCCACCACCTGGGCGCAGTTCATCCTCAAGTTCATCATCTCCCACCCGGCAATCACCTGCGCCATTCCCGCCACCACCCGCGTCGACCATGTCCGCGAGAACCTCGCCGCCGCCCGCGAGCCGCTGCCCGACGATGCCATGCGCCGCCGCATGGCCGACCACGTGCGAGGGCTCTAGGGCATGGTGGGCGGCGCCTGGTGGAGCTATCGCCCCGAGGACCTGCTGATGTTCTCGCCACGGGTCTATGCGCGGCTGTTCGAGTTGCATAACCAGGCGCTGTGGCCCGCCCAGTTGCTCGCCCTGGCGCTGGGCGCCGTGGCACTGGTCGTCCTGCTGCGCCCCGGCCCGCGGGGCACTCGCCTGGTCGCCATTCTGCTGGCCGTGGCCTGGGCCTTCGTGGCCTGGGCCTTCCTGTGGCAGCGCTACGCCCCCATCCACTGGGGCATCGCCTACGTCATCCCGCTGTTCAGCCTCCAGGCGCTGCTGCTGGTGGCCCTGGGCAGCCTGGGCGGCGGGCTGCGCCTGCCGGGTCACTGGAGCGTGCGGCACGGGCTGGGCATCGGGCTGTTCGCCTATGCCCTGGCCCTGCACCCGCTTACCGACCTGGCCACAGGCCGAGGCCTGGCGGGCGCCGAGGTCATCGGACTCACGCCCGACCCGCTCGCCATCGCCACCCTGGGCGTGGCGGCCATGGCCGAGCCGGCCCCCCGCGCCTGGTCACTGATGGTCGTTCCCGCCCTCTGGTGCCTGTTGAGCGCGCTCACACTCTTCCTGCTCGACGCCCCCGGCGCCTGGCTGCCGCTGCTGGCCATCGCCGCGGCCCTGGCAGCGAGGCTGTGGCCGGCAAGCAAGGCCCCGCGTTGACTCGTCCCGCCGAGAACGCGGCCATAGGCTGGTACGCTGGACCTCTCGGTGCCCGATCCTCCCTCTGGCCAGGATACCCGTCCCATGTCCCGATCCCGCCTGTTCACCGCCACCCTGCTGCTGTCGCTGGCCCTGCTGCTGGGCTGCGAACCGGGCGAGCCCCCGGTCACGCGGCTCGACCCGCCCGAGCCTGGCGAGACGCTGAAGGTCGCCACCCGCAACGCCGCCACTACCTACTACCTGGACCGCCACGAGACCCCAGCGGGGCCGGAACATGACCTGGTCCAGCGGTTTGCCGAGGCCCATGGCTGGGAGGTCGAGTGGAGCCTGCAGGGTTCCACCGCCGAGGTGCTGGAGGCCCTGGAGAGCGGCGAGGTCCACCTGGCCGCCGCGGGGCTGACCCACCTGCCCTCCCGCGACGCGCGCTTCCGGCGCGGCCCCGGCCATACCGACATCGTCGAGCAGCTGGTCTGCCACCGCGACATGCGGCCCCTGCCGCGCCGGGTGGAGGAGCTGGCCGGCGTCGAGATCCGCGTCACGGCGGACTCCAGCTATGCCGAGAAGCTCGCGAGCCTGGTCAACCGCCACACCGGTATCGCCTTCGAGGAGGACCCACGCACCACCGAGATGCTGCTGGCCGAGGTGGCCGAGCGGCGCATCGAGTGCACCCTGGCCGACTCCAATATCGTGCGGGTGGTGCGCCGCCACTTCCCGCACCTGGAGGTCGCCATGAACCTCACCAGCGGTGACCGGCTGGGCTGGTACCTGCCCGCCGGGCACCAGGCGCTGGCCGAGATGGCCGGGCAGTGGATGGGGAGCGCCGAGGGGCAGCAGAGCGTCGCGGCGATGGAGGAGCGCTACTACGCCTATATCGGCGAATTCGACTTCGTCGACCTGCGCGCGCTGAACCGGCGCATCGATGAGCGCCTGCCCTCCTTCTTCGAGCTCTTCCTGGCGGCCGAGGAGACCACCGGGATGCCTGCCGACCTGCTCGCGGCCCTGGCCTACCAGGAGTCGCACTGGGACCCCCAGGCCGTCTCGCCCACCGGGGTGCGCGGCATCATGATGCTCACGCAGAATACCGCCCAGTCCCTCGGCGTCGCCAATCGCCTGGACCCGGCCGCGGCGATCGACGGCGGCGCCCGGTATCTCGCCGACCGCCATCAACGGCTGCCCGAGACCATTCCCGAGCCGGACCGCACCTACCTGGCCCTGGCGAGCTACAACATCGGCCGTGGCCACTTGCTGGACGCCCGGGAGCTGGCACGCGAGCTCGGCAGGAACCCGAACTCCTGGGAGGACATGAAGCAGGTGCTGCCGCTCAAGGCCGACAAGCGCTACTACCCGCAGACCCGCTACGGCTACGCGCGGGGCTACGAGCCGGTGCACTACGTCCAGCGGATCCGCAACTACCAGGACGTGATCGGCGCTGCGGTGGCAACGTCGACTGACGATGAATGATCACCTTGTCCTCGCTTCCAGGGGAAAAACCACTACGCCTCCCTGAGCCAGCAGGCGGCGTCAGGCCGCGAGGCCGGTTCCCCCGGCCAGGTGCACGGCGATGACCGCCATCATCACGCCGATGGTGGCGTCGATCGCCCGCCAGGCCAGGGGCCGGGAGAGCCAGGGCGAGAGCGCCGAGCCGCCCCAGGCCAGCAGGCTGAACCAGAGGATCGAGGCAGTAACGGCGCCCGCCACGAAGGTAGCCGCACTCTGCTGCTGGGCACCGATGGCCGGGATCAGCAGCAGGGTATCGAGGTACACCTGGGGGTTGAGCAGCGTGACCGCGAGGGTGGCGAGCACCACCCCCCGGCGGCTGCGCCCGCCCGCAGCGCCGCCGGCCAGCCCCTGCCGCCCGGTGGCGGCGCGATGGAAGGCCTGCGCCGCCAGCCAGGCGAGGAACACCACCCCCAGCCAGCGCAGCGCTTCCATGGCGCTCGGCATGCTCAGCAGCACCGCGCTGACCCCGAACATCCCGGCGGCCAGCAGCAGCACGTCGGTACTCATGCACAGCCCGGCCGACCACCAGTGGTGCTCCCGCCGCATGGCCACCCCCAGCACATAGGCGTTCTGCGCGCCGATGGCGACGATGATCCCACCGCACACCACAAGCCCGGTCAGATAGCTCTCCAGCATCGCCTTTTCCCTCTCCTGGCCCCATCGAGAGTGGCCAGCATAGTCCTGCCCCGTCATGCCGGAAAATCATCCTGCTAATATCACATCAGTTCTGCTAATACTTGGGTGCCTGTCTCCTTCCGATACGGAGGTCCCATGCTGGATTACAAGCTGCTCCAGGCGCTGGCCACGGTGGTCGAGTGCGGCGGCTTCGAGCGCGCCGGCGAGCAGCTGGGCCTCTCGCAGTCGGCGGTCTCCCAGCGTATCAAGGCGCTGGAGGTCCGCCTGGGTCAGCCGGTGCTGATCCGCCACCCGGCGCTGCGGCCCACGCCCGCGGGCCAGCGGCTGCTCAACCATGTCCAGCAGGTCCAGCTGCTCGAGCGCGACCTGCGCACGGCCCTGCCCACCCTGGAGGAGGCCTCCCCCCGGCTGCGCATCGCCCTCAATGCCGACAGCCTGGCCACCTGGTGGGCCGCGGCCGTCGGCGATTTCTGCCGGGCGGAGGGCCTGCTGCTGGACATGGTGGTCGAGGACCAGGACGTGGGCCTCAAGCGTCTGCGCGACGGCGAGGTGGCGGCCTGCCTCTGCGCCAGCGACCAGCCCATCGCCGGGGCCCGCTGCGTGCCGCTGGGCACCATGGTCTATCACCCCTATGCCACCCCGGCCTACATCGCCCGCCACTTCCCGGACGGGCCGACGCCCGAGGCCTTCCGCCAGGCACCGGCCATCGTCTTCGGCCCCCATGACCAGCTGCAGCACCGCTTCCTCGCCAGCTGCGGCTACCACGGCCGCTTTCCCTACCACCTCTGCCCCTCGTCGGAAGGCTTCGTGCGCCTGGCCACCGCCGGCATGGGCTACGGCATGCTGCCGCGGATGCAGGTGGCATCGCTGGTGGCCGAGGGTCGGCTGGCCAGCATCGCCCCCGAGCACTCGCTCGCCGTGCCACTCTACTGGCATTTCTGGCGGCACAGCGGCGAGGTGCTGGAGCGACTGACCGGCGTGCTGGGCGAGATCAGGCTGACGTAGCAGGGCGACCAACCGTGCCCCACAACGGACGGGAAGGAGGCTCGGCATGCCACTACAAAGATAATGCTGCACTGCAACAAGAAAACGCCTATGGTGGTATGGCAACCCCCATGAGGAGGGCAACTGCAATGCATACCCCACAAGCGCAAGCTCGTCCGTTCGATTCCTACGTTCTCAAGTGCTGGGCACATCAGGCCCAACTGCAGCGGACCGCCTTCGAAGCATTCGCCGCCTACCTGGGCTGACGACCCTCACCGACGCGGCACCGTCGACCGGGTCAGGGCCACCCCCCATCCGTGCGACAACTCGATGGCCTCGCCGTCCAGGAGAGTCCCGGCTTTGCCAGCCCCGGTCCGTGGGCACTGGCCCGGCGGCGTAAAGGCTGTATGATGATTGTGCAACATCTTCAGATACGGAGCAGAAAACACGATCGATCATTCTTTCAAGCCAGCACAGGAGGTTCTCATGAAGGTCTACAAACCGGAGTGGCAGTGCACGTTTAGCGTAAACGAGGGCGTGGAAGAATCAGCCAGCTGGAAGGAGCGAATCGCCTGGCGCTTTCGGGAATTCGCCGACAGGCTGGACGGTGGTGGAAGAACGATCAAGATTGACTGCAACGTCACCCCCGAAGTGAGCCGTGAGGACGTCGACACCTGCCTGGAGAAGGGCTTCGCCCTGAGCCAGAGCCTGCTCACCCAGCTCGCCCATCAGGCTGCCTGCGAGGACGTCATGCGTGATGCCAAGGCGGAGCTGTTCGAGGAAGAGCCTCACCGTTGAGGCCGTGACCGTACCTGCCAGTGCAGTCACCGCACCCCATCCGGCCCCGGGCCGGGTGGGGTGTTTTCGTTCAGGCGCGACAGAACGGCCAGACCTGATAGAAGCGCCGACAGCGAAACTCGGCCTCGCAGGCCCCGAGCTGTGCCTGATAGCGGTCAGCCCGGGCGGCCACCTGGCGAGCCGCCTGCCTCACCCGGGGCTTGGCCCGGTAGGTGCCCCGCCGATAGCCACCCTGGCCCTCGTGGTAGGCCAGGTAGAGCCGTTCGGGGTCGTGCAGCGAGAGACCCAGCTGGCGGCGTGATCGTGCGTTGTACCAGCCGATGAAGTCGGTGGCGTGCTTCATGTGGGTACGGCGCGCGAAGAGGCCGCCGGCATCGTCGCGATACTCGCCCCATACCGGATCCTGGGCCTGGGCATAGCCCTTGGCCGAGGACGGCCGCCGCCAGGGAATCACGCCCAGCAGGCGGGTGCGTGGCGGCCGCACATGACTGCGGAAGCTCGACTCCTGCTGGATGAACGCCAGTTGCGTGGCGATCGGGGTGCCCCATCGTTCCTCGGCGGCCCGGGCGTGGTCATACCAGGACGGCTGCTCACGGAAGATCTCGCAGATATTGCGCTGATCCTCCGGCGGCGAGGGCGCCAGCATGGCGCAGCCGCTGGCCACCAGGAGATATCCGCCGACCAGCAGGAACCCCGCCACACGCCGCAAGCAGGCCCCTCTTGCCGGCCTGGTCCCGAGCCAACCGATCGCCGATGCCATGTCGCCCTCCTGTCGCTGGTGCACAGCCCGATACTACACCGGCCACCCCCGTGAGGGCGCGCCTCTGTCTTCAGGGGGCGGGCAAGCCCGCGACCTCGACCAGGAAGGCCTCGATACCCGCCAGGTAGACCGCCTCGCTCTCCAGGAAGCCGGTATTGTGGCTGCCGCCGATCACCAGCATCCGCTTGGGCTCGGGCGCCGCCGCATGGACCGCCTCACCTTCGGCGAACGGGATGATGTCGTCCTCCCGGCTGTGGATGACCAGCACCGGCGCCTCGCTCTGTGCCACATAGGCCGCGGTATCGTAGTCGAAGCGTGATAGCCAGCGGGCCGGCAGGATGGGGTAGAGCCGCTGGGCCAGTTCGGGAACCGAGCGGAACGCCGACTCCAGGATCAGCGCCGCGGGGCGCGCCTCGCCCCGGAGTTCCCGCGCCAGGTTGGCCGCCACCGCGGCCCCCAGCGAACGGCCGAACAGCACGATCTCGCCGGGCGGCAGGCCAGCCGTCTCGCGCAACCAGTGCCAGCCGGCCCGGGCATCGAGCGCCGTGCCCGCCTCCGAGGGGCTGCCCTCGCTCCGGCCGTAGCCCCGGTAATCGAGGATCAGCACCGAGAGCCTCAGGCGGTGGAACTGCTCGATCGAGTCCAGCCGGTGGGAGATGTTGCCGGCATTGCCGTGCAGGAACAGCAGGGCGCCCCGCGACGTCCGAGCCGGCACCCACCAGGCATCCAGTCGCAGGCCGTCCTCGGTACCCAGGGTGACCGGCTGATAGGCCAGGCCGCGGTCCTGCGGGGTGGCAAGGTGCTCGCGTCCGCCCACATGGGGCAGGTAGAGCAGCCGGCCCTGGAAGGCACAGGCCACCATCACCAGCATGGCGTAGACCAGCAGCAGCCAGAGGAGCAGGCGAAACAGGGGATGAAGGTCACTCATCGGCATCCTCGAGACCCGAGGCTCATCCACCAGCCTAGTCCAGCCAAGCCAGGACCAGATTCTCGCCTTGACTTACAAAAAAACACACTATAGTCACAGAGAGGGGCCTGTCCCGCTGCTGGTGGGCCCCGAACCGCAGGACGTCACATCCTGGCCGCCCCTGAGGCCGAGGAGGTCGCACAATGAACATCCCGACCCTGGCATGCGAGCTACCTGATGCAGTTCAAGAGGAACTGGTGGAGCAGCTGTTCCCGATGCCCGACCTGCCCCAGGCCTGCATCGGCCTGGAGACATCACTGGCCCGGCGGCTGGCCGAGGCCAAGGCGCGCCTCGACCGCCTGGAGCATCAGGTCGACTCGCGCGACCTGAGTGCCCTGGCCACGGCACGGGTGGAGTTCGCCCTGGCCTCCCGGGCGCTGGCCGACGAGCTGATTGCCAGGGGGCTTCATGCCCTGGATAAGGGGGACTGATCGCGGCCGGTGGCTTGCGGTCCCCTACCCCGGCGTCCGGAGGGCGACATGGCCCGATTGACACCGCGCAAGATGCCCGAGGGGCCACGACTGTCTCGGATAAGCGACAGCCCCCAGCCCAGCAGGAGCCCGCCTGCTCGCCTTGCGCGCCGATCCTGTTGGCGGCTGGCGACAGTATCAGCACGTTCGCCGAACTGGAGAACCCCGGCAAGGGCACCTATAAAACTATAAATACCTGATTTAAAAGTTAAAATAATGATATTGGCACACCTTTGGCTTGATACTGGGCAGGAGAACGACTCGTCGCGATGAGCGGTTCAAGGAAGAGCCACCCCCTCAGGCGCAAGACTCGTCACGACGAGGGCTCAGGGAAGAGCCACCCCTGACACCCTTCCACCCTGACCCGTCGGGGTGGAATGCCGACAAGCCCCCCTGGGTCATCTCAGGCACCCGCCAGCATGGGATAGCTGAACAGCAGCAGGTGGCTGAGGTTGAGCCCCCAGTGCACCAGCACCGCCCACACCAGCCGGCCCGTCCACAGGTAGACCAGGCCATAGAGCAGCCCGGCCGCGGTGGCGACCAGCACGAAGGCCCCGCCCCCGGTGAGATGTGCCACGCCGAAGAGCCCACTGCTCAGCGCCAAGCCGGCCAGCGCCCCTGCCCGCCCCATCAGCCAGCGCTGCAGCATGCCCCGGAACAGCAGCTCCTCGGCAATACAGGTATTGAGCAGGTTGGCCACGGCGAACACCCAGGCCACCTCCGGTAGACCCGGCTGCCACGCCACCAGCCCCAGCGCCACCGCGAGCCCCATGAAGGCCACGATGCCCGCGACAGCCAGCCATGGCACGGCAAGCGACGACATCCCGCCGACCGGCGACACGCTGCGCCCGAACAACGGCAGCCAGCCGAGCAGCGACCAGGCCACCAGCACCTTGTCGTGGTTGAGGTAGAGGCTCACGGACAGGCTATCCGCCTTCAGCACCTGCTGTTCGACCACCACCAGTCCCTCGTGGCCCGGCCAGGCGTGGAGCACGAGCCCGGCGCTGGCGACGACCCACACCGCGATACGCGCCCAGGCCAGCCAGGGCGGCCCCGGACGGGCCTGCATCCAGGCGCTGAGCGCCACATAGCCCAGCGCCATCGCGACGAAGGGCCAGGTCGCCAGGCCGACGAGCCCCGCCACCATCAGCACCGCCACGGCCCCGCCGATGCGCCACCGCGCATCGGCACAGAGGCCGAGCACGATCAGCGAGAGGGAGTAGAGCATGGATAAGGCGAGCATGGGCGTCCTTGCCGTGTGGCCGGGGCACCCATGATGGCGGCTGCCCGGCGAATCCGCATCCTTCGCCAGGGCCAGCCGGCACGATCGGACAGGTTGGCCCGTCCGCCGCCACTGCATTAGACTGGTCGTCTACACACCGAAGCGAAGGAGCCGCACGATGCAATCCCGCTACTTCACCATCAACGACCATCCCCAGGGCACGCCGGCACGCGAGCTGTTCGAGCTGCATGAGCGGGAACTGCCCTCGCTCGCCGAAGGCGAGGTGCGCATCCGCAACAGCTGGCTGTCGGTGGACCCCTACATGCGCGGCCGCATGAGCGGCGTGACGACCTATATCGCCCCCTTCGAGCTGAACGCCCCCCTGGAAGGGGCGGCCATCGGCGAGGTGATCGAGTCCCGCGATGCGGCCTTCCCGGTGGGCACCAGGGTGCGCCACATGGGCGGCTGGCGGGACATCGCCCAGCTGCCGGGTGACCAGCTGGAACCCCTGCCCACCTTCGAGGTCCCGGAACAGGCCTACCTGGGCGTGCTGGGCATGCCGGGCATGACCGCCTGGACCGGCCTCAACCGCATCGCCGAGATGCAGGAGGGCGACAACGTGCTGGTCAGTGGCGCCGCCGGCGCAGTGGGCTCGCTGGCCGTGCAGCTGGCCAAGGCCAGGGGCGGCACTGTGGTCGGCATCGCCGGGGCCCCCGAGAAGCTCGAGTGGCTGGAGTCCCACGGCATCAAGGCGGTGAGCTACCGGGACAAGGACGCCGCCCAGCTCACCGAGGCGCTGCAGGAGGCCTGCCCCGAGGGCTTCGACGTCTACTACGAGAACGTCGGCGGCACCTGCCTGGAGGCGGCGCTGAACACCCTCAAGGTCGGCGCGCGCATCGCCATCTGCGGCATGATCGCCCGCTACAACGAGGAAACGCCGAGCGCCGGTCCCGGCAACCTGGCGATGATCCTGATCCGCCGTGCCCGCATGGAGGGCTTCATCGTCTTCGACCACTGGGCGCACTATCCGCAGTTCCTCGATGAGGTCGGCCCTCGGGTCGAGAGCGGCCAGCTCGACTACGAGGAGACCGTGGAGGAGGGCCTCGAGCGCACCCCCGACGCCTTCCTCAAGCTGTTCGAGGGCGCCAACCGCGGCAAGATGCTGGTCAGGCTCTGATCCGGGCCGGTGGATGTCGATCACGCAGGGTGCGCCGGCCCGCCGGCGCGCCCTGTTCCACGCCTGACGGCGCTGCCCGGCACTGGAGCGCTATCCCGCCAGCCGAGGAAACGACCATGAACACCATCAATCCCGAGAAGCTGTACCACAGCAAGTGGACCGCGGTAAGGCCCCGGAACAAGGAAAAGCACTTCCTGGTGACGGCGCTGGAACGCGACGCGGAGGAGACGGTGGTAGCGGTGGTTCTCGAGGCCGTCTACACCCGCCGCGAGACCACCCTGCACTGGCAGGCCCTCAAGGATGATGACACCTGGCTGATGGGCTGGCGCTGATCACTCAGCGCTCCTCCATGTCATCCCTCTCGTCCCGCTCGTCCCGCTCGGCGGCCTCGGACACCGATGAGGTGACCGAGCTGATCAGCTGTGGCACGAAGCGCTCCGAGAAGCCCGCCACGAACGACCAGAACAGCAGCTTGGCCAGGTCCGGCCCGGTGCTCGGGTAGGTCTCCTGAAAGATGTGCAGCATGAAGTCCTCGCCCTCCTCGATCTCGTCCCGGGTCGGGAACGAGAAGGCGGGAAAGAGATCGCCGGAGACGATGCCGGAGAGGAACACCAGGTAGAGCACCAGGGCGAACACCCCGCCGAAGATGGGCACCAGCAGGATCTGGAACCAGGAGGCATTGAGCAGCGCGAGCTCCTCGTCCGTGACCTTGTTCAGGCGTTGCTGGATGCTGACGAACCCCCCGATGATGCCGCACAGGGGCACCGCCCAGGTCACCAGGAAACGCTGGTTGTAGAAGAAGGTCAGCGCGAAGATCGCGCCCAGCACGGCGACCGCCACTGTGGTCATGACGATCAGGCGCTTGGTGATGGCATGGATATGCCGGATGCGCTGCATGGTGCGACCTCCGAACCCCGGGGCCTCCCTGCCCGTGGAGCGTCCTTCCCCTGCCTTGACGATAGTCGACCCGCCCGGCCCCCACCACGCGAGGGCTGCCGGCCGGCGACCCGACGGGTGTCGTCGTCCCCCGGGCCAGCCGATGCCGTCAGGGGGACAGCGGAGCTCTCGACCCTCAGCCGCGCGGGTCCAGCACGCCCGCGTAGCGCACCCCGCTGAGCAGGGCCATCTCGCGGTGCCAGGTGGCCAGATCCTCGCGGTTGAACTGGTCCAGCCGGTCGTGGCCGCAGGCCCGGGCCATGACCTGCATCAGCGAGACGGAGGCCTCGAGGAAGTTCTGCAGCTGGCGGGCCGACTTGTCGACGTCCAGCCGCTGGCGCAGGTCCTTGCGCTGGGTGGCGACGCCGGCCGGACAGTTGTTGGTGTTGCAGATCCGCGCGGCCACGCAGCCGATCGACTGGATGGCGCTGTTGGCGATGGCGATGCCGTCCGCCCCCAGGGCCATGGCCTTCACGAAGTCGCTCGGCACCCGCAGCCCGCCGGTGACGATCAGGGTGACCCGGCCGCTGGCCCCCTGCTCGTCCAGGTAGCGCCGGGCACGGGCCAGGGCCGGGATGGTGGGCACGCTGATGTGGTCGCGGAAGAGTGCCGGGGCCGCGCCGGTGGCCCCGCCGCGGCCATCCAGGATGAGGTAGTCGGCACCGGCGTCGAGGGCGAACTGGATGTCACGCTCGATGTGGTTGGCACTGAGCTTGAAGCCCACCGGGATGCCGCCGGTCACCTCCCGCACCCGGTCGGCGAAGCGGCGGAAGTCCTGCACCGTGTGCAGGTCCTGGAAGGTGGGTGGCGAGACCGCGGGTTCGCCCTCCGGGATGCCGCGCACCTGGGAGATCTTGCCGGTGTTCTTGTTGCCCGGCAGGTGACCGCCGGTGCCGGTCTTGGCGCCCTGCCCGCCCTTGAAGTGGAAGGCCTGGACCTTCTCGAGCAGTTCCTCCCGGTAGCCGAAGCGGGCGCTGGCCAGCTCGTAGAAGTAGCGGGCATTCTCCTGCTGCTCCTCCGGCAGCATGCCCCCTTCCCCGGAACAGATCCCGGTCCCGGCCCGTTCGGCGCCGCGCGCCAGGGCGATCTTGGCCTCCTCGGAGAGGGCGCCGAAGCTCATGTCCGAGATGAACAGCGGCATGCTCAAGGTCAGCGGCTTCTTGGCCTCGGGGCCGATGACCAGCTCGGTGGCGACCTCGGCCTCCTCCATCAGGGGCTGGGTCGCCAGCTGGGCGGCCATGATCTGCAGGTCGTCCCAGTGCGGCAGGGTATGGCGTGGCACCCCCATGGCGGTGGTCGGGCCATGGGGGCCCATCTGCTCGAGGCCCTCCCGGGCCAGCCGGTGGATGAACGCCACCGTGGGCTCCTCCCGGGTGGCCTTGGCCTCCGGGGCCTTGGACTGCGGCGACTCATCGCTCTCGCTCTCACCCTGCTTTTCGCCGGGTGCCTGCTTGCCAACCTGGTCATCGGAGAACCGCTGGTGGGTACCGTCGCAGTAGGGCGCATCGGCGGTGTGCTTGCACTGGCACAGGGTGGCCTCGCCATCCTGCTCGGCGACGAAGCTCTTGGGCGTGAAGCCGGTGCCGGCGTGTGAGCCATCGCAGAATGGCTGATCCGCGGAGCGCCCGCAGCGGCAGAAGGCGTACTCCTTGCCCTTGGTCAGGGTCACCGTGACGGGCTTGTTGTCGGCGACCACCGGCCCGCTCGCGGTAGCCTTCTCGCCGGAGGCCTGCTCACTGGGCGCCTCCTTGCCCACCTGGTCGTCGGCGAACCGCTGGTGGGTGCCATCGCAGAAGGGCGCATCCGCGGTGTGCTTGCACTGGCACAGGGTGGCCTCGCCGTCCTGCTCGGCGACGAAGCTCTTGGGCGTGAAGCCGGTGCCGGCATGGGAGCCATCGCAGAACGGCTGGCTAGCGGAGCGCCCGCAGCGGCAGAAGGCGTACTCCTTGCCCTTGGTCAGCTTCACCGTGGCGGGCTTGTTGTCGGCGATGACGGGCTGGCTCATGGTGACGGGCTCCTGATCGGGTTGATGCCGGGAGGAGTGCGAAGGGCGTCGACTCCGCACGGACGTCGTTGAAGCGTGGTGCACCCGGGCGGCGGGTGCCAGCTGCCACCCTACCCGGCCGCCCCGGGCAGGGAAACGCGGGCTCTCAACGCGGGGACGCGGGGACGCGGGAGACAGGCTTACAGTACCACCGCGGTGCCGGCCACGCGGATGCCGCCGGAGGCGGGGATCTCCACCTCCAGCTCACTGGGGCGTCCCATCGCCTCGCCCTGGCGGATGGTCAGCCGCGCAGGGGCCTGGAGCAGCCCGGCATCCCGCAGGTAGCCGCCCAGGGCGGCGGCCGCGGCACCGGTGGCGGGGTCCTCCACGACCCCACCCACCGGGAAGGGGTCGCGGGCGTGAAAGCGCGTGGCGGACTCGCGCCAGACGAGCTGCAGGGTGGTGAGGCCCTCGCGGGCCATCAGCGCCCTCAGGGCCTCGAAATCATAGTCCAGTATGGCGAGTCGCTCGCGGTCCGCCACCGCCAGCACCAGGTGCCAGGCCCCGGCATAGGCCAGCGCCGGGGGCAGGTCGGCCGCCAGCTCCTCGGCCCGCCAGCCCAGCAGGGCGAGGACCTCGTCCACCAGGCCGGGCCCGGGCGGCCGGTGGGCGGGCGAGACGGATTCCAGGGAGGCCCGCCACTCGTCGCCCGCCTGGCTGACCGTCACCGGCACCTCGCCGACGGCGGTCTCCAGCCGGTAGGTGCCGGCGCCTTCCAGGCGGCCCAGCTGCACACCGGCGGCCACGGTGGCATGGCCGCAGAAGCTCACCTCGGCCTCGGGGCTGAAGTAGCGCACCCGGCGATGTTCGCCCTGCGCCGGGGCGAGGAAGGCCGTCTCGGAATAGCCGACCTCGGCCGCGATGCGCTGCATGGTGGAGGCATCGGGCAGCACCTCCCCCAGCCAGACCCCGGCCGGGTTGCCGCCGGCGGGGTCACGGGTGAAGGCCGAGAGTCGATAGAGGGTGCCGGTCATGGGAAAGCACCTCCAGTGGTGGGGTCATCATTCACTATGGCGCACCCGGTCGGGGTAGCAAGCCGGCTCCCGGCGCAACTGGCGCCAGTGAATGCCGCCGCCGGCCTCGCCCTCCAGGCCCGAGGCCACGACGACTACTTGCCGACCAGCCAGTGCGTCACGCCGAGCGCCAGCACCACCGCCGCGATGGCCAGCATCTCCTCCGCGGTGACGAGCTCGGTGTCGAGGATGATCACCTTTCGCGCGATCGCCATCAGCGCCGTGGCGATCACCAGCCGGATCGGCAGGATATTGGTGCCGAGGTAGAGCCGGATGTTGATGAAGATCTCCACGGCGATCAGCACCACCATGAAGGCGCCGAAGATCAGGAAGATATCGCTGACCTCGAACAGCATCACCGGCGGGGCCATGAAGCGCGAGTAGAGCACGTAGACCACGTCCAGCACGCCCCAGATGATCACCAGCACCATCAGCACCGCCAGAATCTTGATGGCGAAGCGGATGACGAGGTGCAGCCTGCGGATCAGCGGGTCTTCATGCTCCTTGGGGAGTTCGTCGTGCATCAGCCGCGGCGAACGGCCCTCGGTGCTCTCCTCGTGTTCCATGGCGTATCTCCTGAGCGGCTTGCCGGCAAGCGAACGCGCCGGCCCGGTGCGCTGCTCCAGCATATGGCGCCGCGCAGGAGGACACCAGACGGCAGGATGGGCTGTCGGTTATCGCGCCCGCGACTATCGGGTTACCAGCAGTGCCTCGACCAGGTCGGCCAGGCTCGCCTCGCAGCGTGCCTCGGGGGCCTTTTCCTCGTCGCCCGGGCGATACTTGCCGGAGCGCACCAGGCACGCCTGCAGGCCGACCGCCATGGCGGCAGCCACGTCGCACTCAACGTCATCGCCCACCATCAGCGCCTCGCCGGGCGCCACCCCGGCCTCCTCGAGCACGGCATGGAAGAAGTCGCCCGCGGGCTTGCCCAGCACCCGCGCCTCGACGCCGGCGGCGTACTCCAGGGCACGTACGAAGGGCCCCGCATCCAGGTGCAGCGTGCCCGCCTGACGGAAGTAGCGATTGGTGCCCACGGCGAGCAGCGGCGCCCCGTCCAGCAGCAGGCGGAAGGCCTCGTCGAGGTGGGCATAGTCCAGGCGCTGCTCGGCATCGCCGAGCACCACAGCGTTGGGCTCGCCCGGGGGCAGGTCGGCGAACTCCGGCTCAAGCCGCTCGTGGATCAGCAGGTAGGGGCAGAGGCGATGGCGCTCGAGATAGCGACGGATCGCGCCCGGGGCGGTGAACACCTGTGCCGACTCCACGGCGAAGCCCAGCCGCTGCAGTTCCTCGCAGACCGCCGCCGAGGTCTTGCGCGAGGTATTGGTGAGAAAGCGCAGCGCCAGCCCGCTCGCCTGCAGCCGCGCCACCGCCTCCACGGCACCTGGCAGGGCCTCGCCGTCCTCGCTCAGCACGCCACTGATATCGAGCAGTACTGCCTTGAGCATGGTCGTCTCCTGGCAACGTTTCCATCAGCCTAGCCTCTGGAAAATCGATCGTCCGGCATCGCGCTGTTCGGAGGCGGGTAATCGCACTGCGCACTTCACGAAGACTTCTCGCCAATGGGGCCCATCGCGGGAGTACGATGCGGGGGGGATGAAATTCTCATCCATATTGATGGTGGTCATGGCACAGAAGGCTGATGTATCTCTAGTCCAGTGATAGGGTTACATTTCATGGAATGCGGTAATCTGCAATGACTCGTCACCGACGGCGGATACCCTCGACCACCGCCAGGACCCTTCCGATATCGTGACCTCCTTTCACCACGTTCCCCAGGCGGCCACCCACGACCAGGCCGCCCTTCTCGATCGGCTCCAGACACCGATCTGGATCTTCGATATCGAACAGGAACGGATGCACTATGCCAATGCCGCGGCCGTGCGACTCTGGGGAGCCGAAACGCCGCAGGCGCTCTATGCCCGTGACTTCTCCTCGACGATGAGCGAGGCGACGCGGCGACGCCTGGCGGACTACCTCCCGCGCCTGGCAAGGGGCGAGACCATCGATGAACACTGGAGCTTCTACCCGGGCGGCCAGGCCATCTCGCTGCACTGCCGCTGCAGCCGTTACTTCACGCATGAGGGACGCACCGGCATGCTGGTGGAAGGGCTGGAAAGCGACATCTCCCTGGATGCCTCCAGCCTGCGAGCCCTGGAGGCGGTCAGGCACACGCCCATGATGGTCTCGGTGTTCGATGGTCAGGGGCGCCAGCTGGTGCGCAATCCGGCCGCCCTCGCCGCCCGTCGGGGCCAGACCTCCTTCGCGGCCTGCTTCTCGGACCGCGACCTTGCCGAGGGGCTCCTCCAGCGGCTGGAAGGCGAGCCGAGGACCTCCCTGGAGGCCATCATGCGGGTCGACGACAGCGAGCGCTGGCATCATCTCGACCTGTGCCGCGCCACCGACCCCAAGACGGGCCTGCCGATGATCGTGATGGGCGAGCTCGACATCACCCCGCGCAAGACGCTGGAGACCGCCCAGCTCGTCTCGAAGCGCCAGCTGGAGGTGGTCATCGAGGGCCTGGACGTGGGCCTGCTGCTCGAGGACGAGCAGCGCCGGGTCATCGTGGCCAACCAGGCCTTCTGCGACCTCTTCGGCATCGATGCGCCGCCCGAGCACCTCGTGGGCATGGACTGCCAAGAGGCCGCCCAGTCCACCAAGGCGTACTTCACGGAACCGGAAGGCTTCGTGGCGCGCATCGAGGAGCTCATCGTGGCCAGGCGCAAGCAGAGCCGCGACCTGCTGGCCATGGCAGATGGCCGCTTCCTCGAGCGCGCCTACACGCCCCTGTTCGTCGCCGACCAGTACCATGGTCACCTCTGGGTCTATCGGGACATCACCCGGCAGCGGCATCAGGAAGCCGATTGGGCCCGCAAGGCCAGTACCGACCCCCTGACCGGGCTGGCCAACCGCCGCTCCTTCGACGACGCCGCCAGAAGCGTCGCCAGGTCGGTCAAGGACGACGGTAGCCAGGCGGCCCTGCTGATGATCGACATCGACCGCTTCAAGGTCATCAACGATACCCTGGGCCACGCCGAGGGCGACAAGGGCCTGCGGCTGCTGGCGGACACCCTGCGACACCACCTGCGCCAGAGTGACCTGCCCTGCCGCACCGGCGGGGAAGAGTTCATGGTGATCATGCCCGGCATGTCCGCCGAGGAAGCCTGGGCCGTCGCCTGGCGCCTGCTGCGCCAGATCGCCGAGGCCACGATCGAGGCAGAGACGCTGCCCTTCCACTTCACGGTGAGCATCGGCGTCACCTGCTTCCTGCCGGGCGACGCCAGCGTCGAGGCCGTCACACAGCGCGCCGACGCCGCCATGTACCAGGCCAAGC
Organism: Halomonas sp. CKK8; assembly: GCF_029625235.1. Taxonomy (NCBI): domain Bacteria; kingdom Pseudomonadati; phylum Pseudomonadota; class Gammaproteobacteria; order Oceanospirillales; family Halomonadaceae; genus Halomonas; species Halomonas sp. CKK8. Next base: position 3,245,175 of record NZ_CP121193.1, read on the forward strand.
GCGAGGGCAGAAACCGCGTGGCGGTTCGCTGGTAAACGCTCCCCGCCATCGCGCCAGGCGTTTGGGACGCTGATAGTTCGGATTCATTAGGGATCCCGCTTTCCCGATGGTAAGTTGCCGACGTCTTTCGCCATGAGCCGTTCCACGTCGATGAAAACCCCCGAACAGGCACGCCTTTTCGCGCTTCGGCAACTCAACCTCCTCGATACCCCGTCCAGCGAGAGCTTCGATCGCCTCACTCGAATGGCCAGCCAGCTCTTCGACCTGCCGATCGCCGCGGTATCGCTGACGGATGCCGATCGCCAGTGGTTCAAGTCGAGGGTGGGGGTCGATCACCGTGAGATCCCCCGCGAGAGGGCGCCCTGTGCCGATGTTTCCGCCTCCGCCGAGGTCGTCGTTATCCCCGACTTGCTGGCCTCGAGCTGCTACCGGGACAGCCACCTGGCCCGCACGGGCATCCGCTTCTATGCCGGGGCGCCGCTGACCACCCGGGAAGGCCATACACTGGGGGCCATGTGTGTCCTGGGGCAGGCGCCCCGTGAGATCACCGAGCAGGAAAGGGCGGCGCTGGTCGACCTCGCCGCCATGGTTATGGCCCAGATCGAACTGCAGCACGCCTTCGGCAGGGTCGATCCCCTGACGGGCATGGCGAATCGCGGCCAGTTCGACGAGGACCTGCAGGACCTGGCCCTCGATGCACCCGACGAGCGGCGGGCCGCCCTCTTCACCGAGGTGGTCGAGCCCAGCCAGCTGAGCGCCCTGCACCGCACCATGGGGCCCGCCTTCCTGGACGAGCTGACCCAGGTATCCGCCCAATGCCTGCAGCAAGCCATCGGCCAAGGGTCGCGGCTCTACTACCTCGGCGGCTGCCAGTTCGTGCACCTGGTGGCCGTGGACAGCGATGCCGGCCTCATCGACCATGCGCTGCGCCTGCGTGAACACCTGATGGCGCTCGAGTCGGCTCGCGAAGTTCCCGTGCTGGTGCGGCCGGTGGTGGGCATCGCCTCCTTCCGGCTGGGCGAGACGACCGCCTCCGATATCCTGCGCAGCGCCCATGCGGCGAGCCTGGACGCACGCCAGATGGGAGAGGATGCCGGCGTCTTCTCCACGGAGCTGGACCAGCGTTTCAAGCGCCGCAGCATGCTGCTCTCCGATATCGAGCGGGCCCTGGAGAGCGAGGACGAGCTCTATCTCGTCTTCCAGCCCCGGGTTGCCGTGGCGAGTGGTGTCTGCCAGGGGAGCGAGGCCCTGCTGCGCTGGCGACATCCCGTCCTTGGCGAGGTCTCGCCGGCGGAATTCATTCCGCTGATCGAGAACACACCCATGGCCCGGACCCTGACGGCCTGGGTGGTGCGCCGAGCGATTCGCCAGGCCGCGCTCTGGCACGAGCAGGGGCGAGGGCTGCGGATCTCGATCAATGTCTCGGCGACCAACCTGGAGGAAACGGACTTCGCCGAGCGGGTACTCGCGGAACTCCACCAGGCTCGCCTGCCCGCCGACGCCATCGAGCTGGAGGTGACCGAGAGCGCCCTGATCGGCAAGGGGCAGGCGGCGGCCTCCCAGCTCGATGCGCTGATCGCGGCGGGCATCCTGATCGCCATCGACGACTTCGGCACCGGCTACAGCAGCCTCTCCTACCTGCACGAGATACCGGCGCATATCGTCAAGATCGACCGAGGCTTCATCACCCACCTGGGCGAGGATGCGCGGACCCGGACACTGGTCGGTTCGATGATCGGTATGGCCCATGACCTGGGTTACCGCGTCGTCGCCGAGGGCGTGGAAAGCGAGGCCGCCCTCGCCTGCCTGGACGAACTGGGCTGCAACGAGGTGCAGGGGTACCTGCTTGCCAGGCCGCTGCTGCCCAGCGCCTTCGAGACCTGGCTTGCCGGGCGGGCGTGACACGACTCGGCTGACTCAGTGCCCCCGATTGCCGACGCGCCCGGGGCTAGACCACGCCTTTCCCCCAGCCATAGACGGCCCCGATCACCGCGCCGAAGATGAGATGGGCGATCAGCATGGACAGTGGTGCCACCAGCCCGAAGCCCAGGCCGAACAGGCCGGAGCCCGCCAGGGGAAAGACCGTGACCATCACCACCAGCCAGCTGCCCACGCCGAACTCCAGGCCCCGGCGGGTAGGGGTGCGGCCCGGGAGATAGGGGACCAGCAGCGCAAACAGCAGCCCCCAGATCAGCGTGCCCACCACGAAATGGATGCCCCAGGCCAGCAGCCGGCTGTCCGGCGCGCCGAGCAGGTCCTGAGCGGCCAGGTTCATGACCTCGATGGGGTCGTACCAGGGGATGATGCCCGCTGCCAGGCGCAGAATCAGGATCAAGGAGATGACCAGGGTGGCCGCGAACCCGGCCATCAACCCTCGTAACAGGCGAGTGCTCATGGCGTCCTCCCTGCGGTGGCTGTGCCTTTCAGTGTAGTCACGCCCTCGGAGACGATGCACAGGGCCAGGCGCCCGGCAAGCCTCGCCCCTGCGCTCACATCGGGAGGCCTCGATCAGCCAAGCCGGGTATTGCCGTGGGCATCGATGGGGAACCCCGGGTTGTGAGCCACCTCCCAGAGGTGGCCGTCGGGGGTCGGCGAAATAGCCGGAGTACCCGCCCCACGCCGCGAGGCTGGCCGGCTTGACGACCCGCCCGCCGGCGCGCTCGGCCTCGTTCAGCACGTCATCCACCTCGGTCTCAGAGTGCACGTTATGGGCCAGGGTAATGCCGGCGAAGCCGCCGCCCGCGTCCACCACACCGACATCACGAGCCAGGGCGGCGCGAGGATAGAGCGACAGGATCAGCCCGTTGAGCTGGAAGAACACCACCTCGTCATCCACCGCCATGCCCGCCCCAGCCCAACCGCTCATAGAAGCGCCGCGCCCGCGCCAGGTCGCCGACGCCCAGGGTGATCAGACTGATGCGCTGTTCCATCACGATTACCCTCCGGCTGGAGTTGACCCGGCTAAGTGGACACCCGAACCTTTAAGTAAACTTCTCGATGAGGGATGGCAGGTTGGCCCCAAGCGGCCCCCTCAGAGTTTGTCCCTTATATCCCCGTGTTCCACATTTCCCCGGGAAGAATTTGTCTGCGAAGAACATCAGACATGCTCCTGTGTATTGCTGCTGCCCTCCTTCCGGCGCCAGAGCCATTTCTCCATTGATATAATAAGGAATCCCCCCAGCGCCACGGCCGCCGACATGACCCAATCCGCCGCATCCAGCGGCCGCGTATGAAACAGACGGTTGAAAGGCGCCAGGTAGACGAAGGCCAATTGCAGGCCCAGGGTCGCGCATATGCCGATATAGACCCACCGGTTGCTAAACAGACCGATGCGCCAGAAGGTCTGGGTGAGCGAACGACAATTGAGCAGGTACAGCATCTGAAACAGGATGATGGTGGTGACGGCCGCCGTTTGTGCTGCGCTGCGCGCTTGATCTGTCGAGACACCCGCCAGCAGGTCGGCATGGTACTCGCGGAAGAACAGCCATACCGCACCGGCGGTCATCAGCGCGCCAACCAGGAAGGTGCGCAATACCAGGAAAGTACTCAGCAACGGCTCATTCGGGGGCCGTGGCGGACGCTGCATCAGTCCCGGTTCCCGGGCTTCCAGGGCCAGGGGCAGGGCCAGCGCGATGGCGACGACCAGATTCACCCAGAGAATCTGCACCGGCTCGATCGGCATCAGCAGATGACCGTCGGTAATCGGGAAGAAGAGCACGGCAACCAGGATGATCATCGCCTGCCCCAGGCTGGTGGGCAAAATGAACGCCAGGGACTTGGCGAGATTATCATAGACACGCCTGCCCTCTTCGACCGCCGCGCTGATCGTGGCGAAATTGTCGTCCGCGAGGACGATGTCGGCCGCTTCCCTGGCAACCGCTGTGCCATTGATCCCCATGGCAACCCCGATCTCCGCGCGCTTGAGGGCCGGCGCGTCGTTGACGCCATCGCCCGTCATGGCCACGACCTGGCCGTTGGCCTGCAGGGCCTTGACCAGCCGTAACTTGTGCTCCGGCGCCACGCGCGCGAACACGTTGGTGGAGCTCGACAGCGCAATCAGTTCGTCATCGGATGCCGCTTCGATCTGCCTTCCCGTCACCACCTCGTCGCCGATATCGGCGCAATCCAGCAAACCGATACTCCTGCCGATCGCGCGGGCAGTTTCAGCGTGATCGCCGGTAACCATCTTGACGATGATTCCCGCCTGCTGGCAGCTTCTGACCGCCTTGACGGCTTCCTCACGGGGTGGATCGGTCATGTCGACCAGTCCGAGAAAGCGCAGCTCGTGCTGCCAGGATAAAGCCTCCAGTTCCGTATCGCTTGCGGGTGTCGCCATGGCCATGGCCAGCACGCGCATCCCTCGTCCGGCGAGTTCGTGTGCGGCCTCGTGAACGGCCTCGATCGACATTGGCTGGCCATCGAAGAATGCCGGTGACATCTTCGCGATCACTTCCGGGGCACCCTTCACGTAGACCGTGGCTGGATGCTCGGGGGGTTCGTGCAGCGTCGCCATGAACTGGCTCTCTGAGCTGAACGGGATTTCATCGTTGCGCAGGAAGGTTTGCCGCAACCTGTCTGCGTCGAGTGCCACCTTGGATGCGGCGACAATCAGGGCACCCTCGGTAGGATCGCCCACAATGCGCCAGCGTCCGCCCTCGGACGTAAGTTGCGCATCGTTACAGAGTAGGCCCGCGATGAGCAATTGCTGGATATCCTCCGGCAATGGATCGAGTGTCTGGCCATCCCGATACAACTCTCCCTCGGGCGCATAGCCTACCCCTGACAGCTCGATCTCTCCCTCCGGAACCCACAGGGTCTCGACCGTCATCTCGTTGCGCGTCAGGGTACCGGTCTTGTCGGTGCAGATCACCGTGGTACTGCCGAGGGTCTCGACGGCGGGCAGGTGACGGATAATCGCCTGGCGTCGTGCCATGCGTTGCACGCCGATCGCCGAGGCAATGGTAATGACGGCGGGCAGCCCCTCGGGAATCGAGGCAACGGCGAGCGTGATCGCCGCCAGCGCGCTGTCGAGGAAAGGATTGTCGCGCCACATGCCGACCAGGAAAATCAAGGCAGCGACAACGAGGATCGCCAGCGTGATTACCCTGGCGAGTCGGGCGAGGCGCCGCGTCAGCGGTGTCTGCAACTCGGTAGTCTCGCTCAGCAGTCGGGAGATCCGACCGAGTTCACTGGCTGCACCGGTGGCAACGACCACGCCATCCGCTGTGCCCGCGGTGACCAGGGTTCCGCCGAAGGCCATCGACAGGCGATCACCGCCTCGCTTTCCACCGCGGTTTCCTGTTTGTCGACCGGCAGTGATTCCCCGGTGAGCGGCGATTCATCGACTTGCAGTCCGTTCACCTCGAACAGGCGCATGTCGGCAGCGACCTGATCACCCGCCTGCAATTGGAGCACATCCCCCGGCACCACTTCATGTGCCGGTATCGTGGTGGGATTGCCATCGCGCAGCACGGTGGCGCTCTGTGGCACCATGCGGCTCAGGGCGGCGATCGCCTGGCTGGCGCGCATTTCCTGCACGAAGCCAATGATGGTGTTGAGCACAACAACGGCCAGGATCACGAAGCTGTCCGCGACCTTGCCGATCAGGATGGCGAGAAGACCGGCACCGAGCAGCACGTAAACGATCGGATCGGCCAGTTGATGCAGCAGTATTTGGTACCAGGGTGGGCCGGCCGTGCGTTCGATAACGTTCGGCCCCGTCTCCCTCAGCTGACTCTTCGCATCAGCAGTGGACAGACCCTGCGGCGTGGTACGCAATCGATCGAAAACGTCCTTGAGAGGAAGCGAATGCCAGTCAGGATCCATCATCGGTAGGAGTATCGCGTCAAATTATCGATAGTCGTGCCAGAGCCCGTAAAGACTGACGAGCAGGCTATCGGATTGAGCGGCGTAGATCGCACCAGCAATGCCTCCTCCTCGGTTGCGTTGCAGGATGAACAGTCATGCGACGGGAGAGGCTCCTCCCTCCACGATGTCATCTTGGGCCGCAACTTGCCCCCTGCGGGGCACCATATCAGGCTTCGGGACGCTGTGCCTCGGGAGGGAGTGCGCTGCCATTCCTGAGACGCTACCTATCCTGGCTGCGGGGCAACTGCCCCGATTACGCCAGCCCGCAGCAGGCCTTGAACTTGCGCCCGCTGCCGCACGGGCAGGGCGCGTTGCGGCCGGGCTTGAGGCGGTGGACGGCGGGGTTGCCATCGAGATAGAACCAACGCCTCGCCTCGAGCACGAAGCGCGACGACTCCTCCAGCACCGACCAACGCCGCCCCTCGCGGAAGGTGGCGCGGAAATGCACCCGCCCCCGCTCGCCCTCCTCGTCGCTCTCGAGCACCTCGAGACGCTTCCAGACGGTCGCGGGGTCCGGCGCCAGGCTCGCTGGCCGGGTACTCGGGTGCCAAGTCGCCAGCAGATAGTCGGCCAGATCGAGCACGAAGGCGCTGTAGCGCGAGCGCATCAGCGCCTCAGGGGTCGGCGCCGGCTCGTCGGCGTGATAGCACCCGCAGCAACTGGCGAGCGGACGGCCGCTGCCGCAGGAGCAAGAGGTGGAGGCGGGCTGTGTCATGCAAACCTCGTGTGGTGGGCCTTACCCCTATAGGGTACCCGTTGCCGCAAGAGCAAGCCGGTTCGCCGCTCAGGCCCTAATGATCAGCCCGTTGCCGCGAAAGCCGAATGGAAGGCCACCCGCGCCTGGGGCCGTTCGTTGGTCCAACAGAGGGCCATGAAATATTTCGGCGGTACGTCGGGCAGGATGAGCCCCGGCAGGGAGCGGAAGCCGAAGCGCTGGTAGTAGCCGGGCTCGCCCACCAGCTCACAGCCCCGGGCACCGCGCTCCCGTAATCGCGCCAGACAGGCCTGCACCAGCGCCGAGCCGATGCCCCGGCCCTGCCACGCCGGCAGCACCGATACCGGCCCCAGCCCGTACCACTCCGGCGTGCCATCCGAAAGCGTCACCGGGGAGGCCGCCACGTGGCCCACCAGCTCGCCATCACATTCGGCGACCAGCGACACGGCCAGCGCCCCCGCCTCACGCAGCGCACGCACGATATGCTGCTCGGTATGGCTGGTATGTGGCGCCCCGCGGAAGGCCGAGAAGGTGACGGCCTCGATGACATCGGCGTCATCAGGCGTCTCGGGACGGATGGTGGGATGACGTGGCGTGTTCATGATCCTTGTTCCTTGCAGGCAGTCTTCGAGGACGCCATTGGAGCGCGCAACGGAGATGGTTGCCGTGGGGAAATGCCGAATTCGTCGCCGCAAGTGTTCAACCGAGCAATGTGTTGCCCCCGGCATCGATGGGAAATCCCGGGTTGTGCGCCACCTCCCAGAGGTGGCCGTCGGGGTCGGCGAAATAGCCGGAATACCCGCCCCACTCTGCCCGGCTGGCCGGGGTCACGATCTGCCCGCCGGCGCGCTCGGCCTCACTCAGCACGTCATCCACCTCTGCCTCAGAGTGCACGTTATGGGCCAGGGTGATGCCGGCGAAGCCGCCGCCTGCGTCCACCACGCCGGCATCACGAGCCAGGGCGGCGCGAGGATAGAGCGACAGGATCAGCCCGTTGAGCTGGAAGAACACCACCTCGTCATCCACTGCCATGCCCGCCTGCCAGCCCAGCCGCTCATAGAAGCGCCGCGCCCGCGCCAGGTCGCCGACGCCCAGGGTGATCAGACTCACACGCTGATCCATCGTGATTACCTCCCGGCCTGTGCCCTATCACTAGCCACACCATAGCGGGCAAACGAGATTCAGGGCCACGGGTTGAGTACTTCAGCCTATGCGACGGTGACTTTTTCGAACCACGAATGGGAAAAGCCCCGACTCATGAACTTTATAGTACTCACCAATCAGAATCATAATTCGGCTGGCCGGACAATTACTTATTTTTTAGCACCCTTCCTACCAGCTAATTAAACCAACCAATCAACAAGCTAATAGCAAATACATGAAAAAGCCCGAAACATGACGATCTCTAATAAATTATAATGAATAAAACACACAACACCTCCCCCTCGACCCTAACTTGCAGGTTCATATTACCCCGACTAAAAATATAACGTACGCACCAAAAGGAAAGTTATACAATTCCTCAACCTCGTGACACAGAAATCACACAACCAGTGAAAAACAATAGTAAGGAAGCAACCATGAACACCAAAAACATCAGCACCTCCCTACTGGCCATCACTATGGGCTTGACTTGGACAACCGCCCATGCTCAGGACGAAAAGAAAGTGGATGTCGGTAAATCCGAATACATCAACAGCTGTGCCGCATGCCATGGCGCGGAGGGCAAAGGCGACGGGCCTCTCGCAGGAATAATCGAAACACGCATTCCTGATCTCACCACGCTTGCGCAGAGAAATGACAACGTCTTCCCCATGGCTCGTGTCTACGAAATCATCGACGGAACGGCCGAAGTCCAGGCACACGGATCACGAGAAATGCCCGTCTGGGGACAACGATACGGTATTGAAGCGGCCGAAGACTACTATGACTTCGAGTACGATTCGGAGTCCGTGATTCGTGCCCGGATACTGGCTGTCGCCGAGTATATCTATCGCCTTCAGGCGGAGGAGTAATACGCTTCAACTACCCACAGCACTGTGAATGACTACCCCTTCCGAGAGCCTATCGCGTCTCTGAAAGGTATCATGTCACCGAGGCCATCAAGTCCTGAACCTAACCAGGCGTTGTCATGTTCATCAAGAGTGCCAACATGGCTATCTAGCAGACGAGATTCAGGACTTGATGACCTGAAAAGCGAAGGGCCCATCGAGAGATAGGCCCTTCATGGCTTACGACATGGTCGCAGGTATCACTCCCACTCGATGGTCGCCGGCGGCTTGCTGCTCACATCATAGGTCACTCGGGAGACGCCGGTGATCTCGTTGATGATGCGGTTGGAGACCTTCTCCAGCAGCTCATAGGGCAGGTGCGCCCAGCGGGCGGTCATGAAGTCGATGGTCTCCACGGCGCGCAGGGCGATCACCCACTCGTAGCGGCGGGCATCGCCCACCACGCCGACCGAGCGCACCGGCAGGAAGACGGCGAAGGCCTGGCTGGTCTTGTGGTACCAGCCGGCGTTGTGCAGTTCCTGGATGAAGATGGCATCGGCCTCACGCAGGATGTCGGCGTACTCCTTCTTCACCTCGCCGAGGATGCGCACGCCCAGGCCCGGCCCCGGGAAGGGGTGGCGGTAGACCATGTCGTAGGGCAGGCCGAGCTCGACGCCGAGCTTGCGCACCTCGTCCTTGAACAACTCACGCAGCGGCTCGACGAGCTTGAGCTTCATGGTCTCGGGCAGGCCGCCCACATTGTGGTGCGACTTGATCACATGGGCCTTGCCGGTCTTCGCCGCGGCAGACTCGATCACGTCCGGGTAGATGGTGCCCTGGGCCAGGAAGTCCACGCCCTCGATCTTGCTCGCCTCGTCATCGAAGACGTCGATGAAGGTGTTGCCGATGATCTTGCGCTTGGCCTCGGGGTCGGCCTCGCCCTTCAGCTTGTCGAGGAACAAGTCCTCGGCGTCCACGCGGATCACCTTCACGCCCATGTGGCGGGCGAAGGTCTCCATCACCTGGTCGCCCTCGGCCTTGCGCAGCAGGCCGTTGTCGACGAACACGCAGGTCAGCTGATCACCGATGGCCTTGTGCAGGAGTGCTGCCACCACCGAGGAGTCCACGCCGCCGGAGAGGCCGAGCAGCACGTGGCGGTCGCCCACCTGCTCGCGCACCCGGGCGATCTGGTCCTCGATGATCTGGGCCGGGGTCCAGAGGCGCTCGGCGCCGCAGATCTCCAGCACGAAGTGCTCGAGGATGCGCAGGCCCTGCAGGGTATGGGTCACCTCGGGGTGGAACTGCACGCCATAGAAGCGCTTCTCCTCCCAGGCCATGGCGGCGATGGGGCAGCTCGGGGTGGAGGCGGTGACGGTGAAGGCGTCGGGCACCCGGGAGACCTTGTCGCCGTGGCTCATCCAGACGTCGAGAAGGTTCCTGCCGGTCTCATGGTCGATGTGGTCCGAGATGTCGCGGAACAGCGCCGTCTCGGCATCGAGGCGGATCTGGGCGTAGCCGAACTCGTGGACGTGGGAGCCCTCCACGGCACCGCCGAGCTGCTCGGCCATGGTCTGCATGCCGTAGCAGATGCCCAGCACCGGCAGGCCCATCTCGAACACGCACTGCGGGGCGCGGGGCGAGTCCAGTTCGGTGACGGATTCCGGGCCACCGGCGAGGATGATGCCGTTGGGGGCGTACTCGCGGATCTCGGCCTCGGTGATGTCGAAGGCGCGAACCTCGGAGTAGACGCCGATCTCGCGCACCCGGCGGGCGATCAGCTGGGTGTACTGGGAGCCGAAGTCGAGGATCAGGATCTTGTGGGCGTGAATGTCGGTCATCTGGCCTTTCCTTTGAGAGGCGAACGGCCCGGAAACACGAAAGCTGGAAGCGGCGCGGCCACTTCCAGCTTCAAGCTTCCGGCTTCAAGCGTGTGTCAGCCCGCGCGGTAGTTCGGGGCTTCCTTGGTGATCTGCACGTCGTGCACGTGGGACTCGTTGAAGCCGGCCCCGGTGATCTGCACGAACTGCGGCTTGGTGCGCATCTCCTGGATGTCGCGGCAGCCGGTGTAGCCCATGGAGGCACGCAGGCCGCCCATCAGCTGGTGGACGATGGCGCTCATCATGCCCTTGTAGGGCACGCGGCCCTCGATGCCTTCCGGCACCAGCTTCTCGGCGCCCTCGCTCTTGTCCTGGAAGTAGCGGTCGGCGCTGCCCTGGGTCTGGGACATGGCGCCCATCGAGCCCATGCCGCGGTAGGCCTTGTAGGTGCGGCCCTGGAAGAGCTCGATCTCGCCCGGGGATTCCTCGGTGCCGGCCAGCAGGCCACCGGCCATCACGGTGCTGGCACCGGCCGCCACGGCCTTGGCCAGGTCGCCGGAGAAGCGCACGCCGCCGTCGGCGATCAGCGGGATGTCGTAGGGCTCCAGCGCCGCGGCGACGTTGGAGACGGCGGTGATCTGCGGCACACCCACGCCGGCCACCACGCGGGTGGTGCAGATGGAACCGGGGCCGATGCCCACCTTGACGGCATCGGCACCCGCTTCCGCGAGCGCTTTCGCCGCGTCGGCGGTGGCGATATTGCCGCCGATCACCTGAATCTGCGGGAAGTGCTCCTTCACCCAGCGAACCCGCTCGATCACGCCCTTGGAGTGGCCGTGGGCGGTGTCGACCACCACCACATCGACCCCGGCCTCGGCCAGCGCGGCCACGCGGTCCGGCGTCTCGGGGCCGGTGCCCACGGCGGCGCCGACCAGCAGGCGGCCGTCGGCGTCCTTGGCCGCGAGGGGGAAGGTGCGGGCCTTCTCGATGTCCTGGAAGGTGACCAGGCCGCGCAGGCGGAAGTCGTCATCCACCACCAGCATCTTCTCGACGCGGTGCTCCTGCATCTTGCCCTTGATGATGTCGAGGCTGGTGCCCACCGGCACGGTGACGAGCTTCTCGCCGGGGGTCATGATGTCGGCCACGCTGTCGCCGTGGTTGGGCTGGAAGCGCATGTCGCGCTGGGTCACCAGGCCCACCAGGGTATCGCCCTCCACCACCGGGAAGCCGGAGAAGCCGTGCTCCTCGGCCATCGCCAGCAGGTCCGCCAGCTTGGCCTTGGGCCCCACGGTGACGGGGTCCTTGACGATCACGCTCTCGTGCTTCTTGACCTTGCGCACCTCGGCCGCCTGGTGGGCGATGGTCATGCTCTTGTGGATGATGCCGATGCCGCCCTCCTGGGCCATGGCGATGGCCAGGCGGGCTTCGGTGACGGTGTCCATGGCGGCGGAGACGAGCGGGATGTTCAGGAAGAGGTCGCGGGTCAGGCGGGTCCGGAGGCTGACCTCGTTGGGCAGGACGTCGGAATACCCGGGCACGAGTAATACGTCATCGAACGTAAGAGCTTCTTGGGCCATACGTAGCATATGCGGCAACACCCAGTGAACTGGTGGGAGGGAGTGAAGTTAATCCCCCATTATAGCGACCCTGGCCGGGGGCCGGCAATCCGCGTGGCGGCTATCCGGCTCCCTTGCCGCCCCGGGCGCTGCCACCGGGGCCGCGGCGCGTGCTAGGGTATCCTCCTCCACCCGCCAGGGATAATCGTGCCATGCCCCGCCCCGAGGACGCCCCGCTTTCCGTCAGCGAGCTCAACCGCCGCGCCCGCCAGGCGCTGGAGCAGGATGTCGGCGAGGTATGGGTGGAGGGCGAGCTCTCCGGGGTGTCGCGGCCGGGCTCTGGGCACATCTACTTCACCCTCAAGGATGACCGGGCCCAGCTGCGCTGCGCGCTGTTCCGCACCCGGGCGCGCTTCGTCGCCGCCCCCCTGCGCGACGGCGACCGGGTCAAGGTGCGCGGCCAGGTGTCGCTGTTCGAGCCCCGCGGCGACTACCAGCTGATCGTCGAGGCGGTGCAGGCGGCAGGCGAAGGCGAGCTGCTGGCGGCCTTCGAGCGGCTCAAGGCCCGGCTCGCCGCCGAGGGGGTGTTCGCCAATGCGCGCCCCCTGCCCTATCCGCCGCGTCACCTGCTGGTGCTCACCTCGCCCACCGGCGCGGCGATCCGCGACGTGCTGGCGGTGCTCGCGGCGCGCTGGCCGCTTACCCAGGTGACGCTAATCCCGGTGCCGGTGCAGGGGCGCGAGGCGGCGCCGGCGCTGATCTCGGCGCTGGGCCTGCTCAACCGCCAGCAGGCACTTGACCCGGCCCACGACGCCATCCTGATCACGCGCGGCGGCGGCAGCCTCGAGGACCTCTGGGCCTTCAATGACGAGCACCTGGCCCGCGCCATCTTCCACTCGCGGCTGCCGGTGATGTCGGCGGTGGGCCACGAGGTGGATGTCACCCTGGCCGACTTCGCCGCCGACGTGCGTGCCCCTACCCCCTCGGCCGCCGCCGAGCAGCTGGTGCCCGACCGCCGCGAGCGGCGCCACCGCCTCGAGCGGCTGGCCGAACGGCTCACCCGCGCCCAGCGCGCCCGCCTGGAGACCGAGGCCCAGCGCCTGGACCACCTGCGTGCCCGGCTGCGCCACCCCGGCGAGGTGCTGGCCGCGCGCCGCGGGCAGCTGGACCAGCTAGAGGGCCGGCTGCAGCGCGCCATGCAGGCGCGGCTCGCCACCGAACGGCGCCGCGAGCACCACCTGCGCCAGCGCCTTGCCCTGCGCTCGCCGGACCGGCTGGTGGAACAGGCCGGGCAGCGCCTCACCCGGGCTCGCTGGCGGCTCCATCAGGCCATGCCGCGGGCACTGGCCCGCCATCGCGAGCGGCTGGGCGGGCTCGCGCGCGAGCTGCAGGCCGTCAGCCCGCTGGCGGTGCTGGGGCGCGGCTATGCCATCCTCGAGGACGCGGAGGGCCGGGTCGTCCGCCGGGCCGCTGACACCACGCCCGGCCAGGCGCTGGAGGCACGGCTGGGCGAGGGGCGGCTCGCCCTCACGGTGACCGGCATCGAGGCCGACGTCGACGTCGACAATCCTGGGTCCCATGGCGGGAAACCATCGTAGCGATAGATTTTGGAATATAGATATTCCACAAAATGATAACTACACTGAGGCCATCTCCTTGAGGACGGCGGGCCCATACCCATATCCCAAGGAGCCAGGCACTTCCCCGGCCAGACAACCGGACGCCCGGGGCGTCACATCCCATCAACCAGGGAGTATCACCATGTCACTGCGCATCAATGACGTCGTACCCGACTTCGAGGCCGATACCAGCCAGGGCCCGATTCGCTTCCACGAGTGGATCGGCGACAGCTGGGCGATCCTCTTCTCCCACCCCAAGGACTTCACCCCGGTCTGCACCACCGAGTTCGGTGCCGTCGCCAAGCTCAGCGAGGAGTGGAAGAAGCGCGATACCAAGGTGATCGGCATCTCGGTGGATGGCGTGGAAGACCACAAGAAGTGGATCAATGACATCTCCAGCTTCGCCAGCTGCGATGTCGGCTTCCCGATCATCGCCGACGAGGACCTCAAGGTCGCCAAGCTGTTCGACATGCTGCCGGCCGACGCCTACCTGCCGGACGGCCGCACTCCGGCCGACAGCGCCACCGTGCGCTCGGTGTTCATCATCGGCCCGGACAAGCAGCTCAAGCTCTCCATGACCTACCCGATGAACGTCGGCCGCAACTTCGCCGAGGTGCTGCGCGCCCTGGACGCCCTGCAGACCGCCAACGGCAAGGGCGTGGCCACGCCGGCCGACTGGACCACCGGCGAGGACGTGATCATCCCGCCGACGGTCTCCGACGAGGACGCCAAGGCGAAGTTCGGCGAGTATGAGACCATCTTCCCCTACCTGCGCCGGGCCAAGCTGCCCAAGTAAGGCGGGCGGTTAAACTCGCCCCAACGACGACCCCCTGCCTCGCGGCAGGGGGTCTTGCGTTGGGGGCGTGTTTTCGGACGAAGCCTAGTGGTGCTCGGCCTGACGGGCGGCCGGCTTGAAGGCACTGGGCTCGAGCTCGTGGCGGGCCAGCAGCTTGTAGAAGTCGGTGCGGTTGCGCCCGGCGATGCGCGCCGCCTGGGTGACGTTGCCCTCGGTGATCTTGAGCACCTTGACCAGGTAGCTGCGCTCGAAGCCGGCCCGGGCGTCGTTGAAGGTGGGCAGGGCGTTGTCCTCGGCGGCCAGCGCCTGGGCCACCAGTCCCTCCGGGATCATCGGCGAGGTGGTCAGGGCCACGCACTGCTCCACCACGTTGACCAGCTGGCGCACGTTGCCGGGCCAGGCCGAGGCGGCCAGCAGGTTGAGCGCCTCCGGGGAGAAGCCCTTGACGAAGGGCTTGTGGCGGGCGGCGGCCTGGGCGACCAGATGCTTGGCCAGCAGCGGGACGTCCTCGGCGCGCTCCTTGAGCGGCGGCAGCCGCAGGTTCACCACGTTGAGGCGGTAGTAGAGGTCCTCGCGGAACTCCCCCTCGTGCATGGCGCGGTCGAGGTCGCGGTGGGTGGCCGAGATGATGCGCACGTCGATGGGGACCGAGGTGGTGGAGCCGAGCGGGCGGATCTGGCGCTCCTGCAGGGCGCGCAGCAGCTTGACCTGCAGCGTCAGCGGCATGTCGCCGATCTCGTCGAGGAACAGGGTGCCGCCATCGGCCGCCTGGAAGAGGCCGCGGTGCTCGCTCACCGCTCCCGTGAAGGCGCCCCGGGCGTGGCCGAACAGCTCGCTCTCCAGCAGCTGCTCGGGGAGCGCGCCGCAGTTGATCGCCACGAAGGGCTTGTCGGCCCGCGAGCTGGCCTTGTGGATGGCGCCGGCCAGCAGCTCCTTTCCCGACCCCGAGGCGCCGGTGATCAGCACGCTGACGTCGGAGGCGGCCACCATGCGGGCCTGCTCGAGGATGCGCTCCATCTCGGGGCTGCGGGTGATGATCGCCTCGCGCCAGCGGTCGTCACCGTCGGTGGCGGAGGTGGAGGTCTGGGCCAGGGCATCGTCGATGGCGGTGAAGAGCTCATCGCGATCTACCGGCTTGGTGAGGAAGCTGAACACCCCCTGGCGGGTGGCACTCACCGCATCGGGAATCGAGCCGTGGGCCGTGAGGATGATCACCGGCAGGCCCGGCACCCGGCGCTGGAGCTCCTGGAACAGCGCCAGGCCGTCCATCTCGTCCATGCGCAGGTCCGACAGCACCAGGTCGGGGCGTGCGACCTCCAGCCGCTTGAGGGCCTCGCGGCCGCTCTCTGCGGTGGTGACACGGTAGCCGCGGCTCTCGAGCCGCATGCCCAGCAGCTTCAACAGGCTGACGTCGTCATCCACCAGCAGGATGTGTGCGCCGTGGTCACCGGCGTTGGGCAGGCGTCCGGTCTGCTTCATGTCGTCTCTCCCGATTCATTCATTCTGCTGTCGCAGATTGATGCTCTGTTCGATGGCGGTGAGCTGCTCGAGCTTCTCGGCCATGGCCTCGAGCTCCTCGGTGAGGGCCTCGTTCTCCTCCACGATGGCCTGGTGCTCGCCCCGGCTCTCGGCCAGCTGGCCGGCCAGGCGACGACGCCCCTCCAGCTCGTTGAGCCAGTAGCGCAGCAGCGGCTGCAGTTCGGTCGGGGCCCCGGCCAGGTCGGCCTTGTAGAGCTCCGAGGCGCGGTTCCACTGCTGCTCGTCGCCCCAGGCGAGCAGCACGGCGCGCGCCAGGCGACGCTCGGTGCTCTCGCCGCCCAGGCGCGTCAGGGTGGCCTCGCGCCACACCCGGTCGCCGCGCTGGGAGGCCAGTCCGAAGGCAATCCAGTCGTCGAGCAGGCAGGGGACGTTGTCGAAGTCGGGCAGTTCGGCATGGCAGAACGCCGACCCGGCGGTAGGGCTCTGGATGGGCGAGGGGCCGGAGGGCGACGACTGCAGCTGCTCGGGCAGGTACTGGCAGCCGGCCAGCCAGGCCGTGGCCAGGCACAGGAGCCAGGGGCGCGCGGTCATGGGGTATCGTTCCTTGAGTGGGCGCCCGCCAGGGCGAGCGTCGGGTGGTCGTGATCCGGCTCGGTCACCGTGACCTGCCGGGGCAGGGTCAGGCGAAAGCACACCGCCAGCCGGGCATCGTCCACCAGCGCCAGGCTGCCATGCTGGAGCCGGGCACAGTCGGCGGCCACCGAGAGACCGATGCCGGAGCCCTTGAGCGGCCCCTTGCGGCGAACGCTGCCCTGGAAGAAGGCCTCGAAGAGCCGCTCGCGATCCTCCTCGGCGATCGGCTCGCCGCTGTTGGCCACCTCGATCACCAGCCGGTCGCGCAGCGGCCGGGCGCGAATCTCCAGTAGACCGCCATCCTCGCCGTAGGCGACGGCATTGGAGATCAGGTTGTCGAGGACCCGGGCCGTGGCGGTGCGGTCGAGCTCCCAGGCCAGGGGGCCATCGAAGCAGCTGACGCGCATCTCCTTGTTGTCCAGGGCCAGGCGATGCTTGGCCAGCACCTCCTTGGCCACGGTGGCGACATCCAGCCGCTCGATGTCGAGCTGCCGGTTATGCTGGAGCAGGTTGTAGTCGAGCAGCTGCTCGATCAGCTGCTGGAGCTCGCGCCCGCTGGCATCGATCAAATCGAGGATCTCGCGCTGGCGCGGCGTGACCTCGCCGGCCACACCGTCGGCAAGCAGCGACGATCCCTCGCGAACGCTGGCAAGCGGCGTCTTGAGCTCGTGGGACATGTGGCGCAGGAACTGCTGCTTCTGGGCTTCCAGCTCGTCGAGCCGCGAGGCCAGCCAGTCCAGCCGCTCGTCGAGGGTGACCAGCTCCGCTGGGCCCTTGAACGGCGGCGGCTTCTGCGCCGTGTCGCCGCCCACGCTGCCGATCCCCAGGATGCGCCGTTCGAGCTGGCGGATCGGGTGGATGATCAGCCGGGTGAACAGCAGCATCAGCACCAGGCTCGCCGAGACCAGGGCCGCGGTCTGCCACCAGAGGCGCACCTGCACGCCCTCGGCGCGGGCACGGATGCTCTCGATGCGCTCGTCGATGCGCCGGTTGGTGGCACGGCGCATCGCTTCAGTGTGCTGGGCGAAGGGCAGGAAGTCGGAGAGCCGGGCGGTGAACTCCTCGAGCGGCAGCTCGGGCAGCTCGGCGAGGTCGTCGAGCTGCTCCTCCAGCGCCGCCACATCGGGGTCATCGGGCAGCAGCTGACTCTGCTGGGCCAGTAGCTCACGGAACTCCGCGAGACGATCATCGAAGATCTCCAGCAGGCTCTCTTCCTCGACCACGGCATACTGGCGCGCACCGCGCTCCATCTCCAGCGCCAGGGCACCCAGCGAGCGGGCACGCCGGGTCTCCTCTACCGCCTGGCGGGCACTGACATCGGCCAGTCGGGAGAGCTCGGAGAGGGCCTGGCCGGCCTGGATCATCAACACGGCCAGCGGCAGCATCACCACCAGGAAGGCCAGCAGCACCAGCTGCAACAGCGAGCGCGGCCTCCAGCGACGCGTAACGGCTGAGGTCATGGACAGTGTTCTTTGCAGAAGGGTAACGGAAACCACCATCGTCCATCCCTAAGGATACCAGAGTTCAGCCGAGCGCCCCGCGGCCAATCGGCACAACCCCGCCGGCAAGGCCCCGAAAGGGAAAAAAAAGGGCCGGCAGAGCCGGCCCAATACGCAGGGAACTGAAGGGTCCGGACATCCGATCAATCGACGGCCTGGTCCGTCCATTGCCCGAATGTCCATGGGCCGGGGAGGCCCCGAAGCCATGAGGTGCCATCTGCCACCAGGGGCTGGTCATCCTCATGCGGGTGGCAAGCCATCGCGTGGCGCACCGCCCTGCTCCGTTCCTGGCACCATCGCCTCGGCCGAAGGCCGACGACGATGCTGCGCGATTCGATCCCCCGTTCGGGGGAGAGGCATCCATGCCAGGGCATCCTTGCCCTCTCGATACCGATCCTTGCCTGGCGGCGGTACCGTCTCATCGCAACCTAAAGTCACACATCGCTTGGAGCAGACACTGGCCGCCTCGGGGAGCGGGAGCACAGGGCAGTGATGGCCCGCCTCCCTTCGGCGACCGGGAAACGGTTCGAGCCGAATGAACCGTTTTCCCTTGCTCACCCTGACTATTGCCAACGGCGTGCCAGGAACCCCACTATCCTTTCAATATCATGCAGTTAAAAGTGAAAAGAAAGGGGCCAGGCGGGAAACGATCGGCGTAGCCGCCACTGGGCGGAGGGAATGGTGGGATTTTTGTCGCCAGTCAGCGACGCCTTTCGGGTGCTATCCTGAAAGATGTTGTCTTTCAGTCATTTGGCGCGTCTCCCAATGGCGACGCCGGATGACCCGGCGACGCCGCCTGGCGACAGCGCGCCGCTCAGGCGAGGGTCTTGACCAGGATCTTGGACTTGCGCGCGTGGTTGTAGGTGTCGCGGCGCAGCGGCGGCAGGACCTCGATGCCGGCCAGGCGAAAGCCGTGCTCGAAGAACCAGTGGGTGGTGTGGGTGGTCAGGGCGAACAGGGCCGAGAGCCCCAGTCGGCGGGCCCGCCGTTCGATCTCGGCGAGCAGCAGCTCGCCGCGCGCGCCACCCCGGTAGTCGTCGTGGACCGCCACACAGGCCAGCTCTCCCATGGTGGCCTCACCGAAGGTATGCAGTGCGGCGCAGCCGATGATCATGCCGTCGCGCTCGATCACCTGGTAGTCGTCGATCTCGTACTCCAGCCGCTCCCGGGAACGCGGCACCAGCATGCCCCGCCGCTCGAGCGGCTCGAGAAGCTCGAGCAGGCCGCCGATGTCGCCGAGTTCCGCCGCACGCAGCTGCTCGTAGCGATGCTCGGTGATCATGGTGCCCACGCCGTCGCGGGTGAACAGCTCGCCCAGCAGGGCGTCGTGGTCGTGCCAGGAGAGCAGGTGGGTGCGGGCCACGCCGTGCCGCGCGGCAGCACAGGCTGCCCCGAGGTGACGGGCCAGCTCGCTGGCGGGGGCGGCCTGCCGGAGCAGCGGCTCGGCCTCCCCCGGGGTCAGCTGGCGCTGCAGCTGGCCGCTGCGATCGAAGAGCCCACTGGCTTCACCGAGCAGGATCAGCTTGTCGGCGCCGAGCGCGGTGGCGGCGTGGCGGGCCACCTCGGCGGCATCCAGGTCGAAGACCTCGCCGGTGCTGGAGAAGCCCAGCGGCGGCAGTACCACCAGCGACCCGCGCTCGAGCAGTCCCTCGATGGCCTGCGCCCGCACCCGGCGCACCTCGCCGCTGTGGTCGAAGTCGACACCCTCGCGCACGCCCAGCGGCTTGGCCATCACCAGGTTGCCGGAGACCACGGTCATCTCGATGCCGTGCAGCGGGGTGTTGGGTAGCCCCGGGGAGAGCCGCGCCTCCAGCCACAGCCGCTGCTCGGCGGCGATGCGCTCGACCCTCTCCATGATCGCCTCGTCGGCCACCCAGCGCCCCTGGTGGCGCCGGGGCGTGATGCCCGCCTCATCCAGGGCCTGCTGCACCTGGGGCCGGATGCCGAACACCACCACCAGCCGCACGCCCAGGGTGTGCAGCAGCGCCAGGTCCTGGACCAGCTGCTCCCCTCGCCCGCTGGCCATCGCCTCGCCCTCGATCAGGATCACGAAGGTACGCCCGCGGTGGGCATTGATGTAGGGGGAGGAATTGCGGAACCAGTCGACGAAGGGGAAACGAGTATCCAAGGCCGCACTCCGGCAGCAGGTGAACGAAGGGGGAGTCGCTAGCCACTATATCAGAGCGACGAAAACGGCGGCACCGATCAGCTGCAAGCCGCAGCATGGAATCAGCCGCAACAAAAGAAACCCCGAGGCCTCGGCCGTCGGGGTTTCTTGTCGCTCGGCCTTGTCGCTCGGCGCTTAACCGAACATGCCCTTGAAGGTGAAGAAGAAGAAGATGGCAAGGCCGGCCCCGGCGGGCAGGGTGATCAGCCAGGACATGGCAATGGTGCCGATGACCCGCAGGTTGAGCGCCGCCATGCCACGGGCCAGGCCCACGCCCAGCACCGCCCCGACCAGGGTATGGGTGGTGGAGATCGGCAGGCCGGTGCCCGAGGCAAGCACCACGGTCACGGCGGCCGCCAGGGTGGCGGCGAAGCCGCGGCTTGGGGTGAGCTCGGTGATGCCGGTGCCCACGGTGGCGATCACCTTGTGGCCGTAGGTGACCAGGCCGACGACGATGCCGCCGCCGCCCAGCACCAGCACCCACCACGGCACCAGGGCCGCGCCCTCGATCTCGCCGCCGGTCTGCACCACGCTGATCACCGCCGCCAGCGGGCCCACGGCGTTGGCCACGTCGTTGGAGCCGTGGGCGAAGGCCATGGCACAGGCGGTAAAGATCATCAGCACGCCGAAGACGCGCTCCACGCCCGAGAAGCCGAACTGGTCGGACTGGCGGCTCGACGCCTTGACGCGACGCTCCATGACCACGCCGAGCCCCGCGATCAGCAGGCCGGCAAGGATGGCAAGCAGCAGGCTGGCACCGAAGCCGAGGTCCAGGCCGACGTGCTTGAGGCCCTTGGTGAGGGTCACCATGGTCACCGCGAAGCCCACCAGGAAGATGTACATGGGCACGTAGCGCTTGGCCGCGGCGAAGGGGTCGCGAGCCTCGAAGATCAGGTGCTGCACCGACTTGAAGAGGGTGAAGGCGATGGTGCCGGACAGCAGCGGCGAGACCACCCAGCTGGCGGCGATGGTACCCACCGCGGCCCAGTCCACGGCGGCCGCGCCGAGGCCCGCCACCGCGAAGCCGACGATGGCACCGACGATGGAGTGGGTGGTGGAGACCGGCCAGCCCTTCATGGAGGCGACCAGCAGCCAGGTGGCCGCCGCCAGCAGTGCCGCGAGCATGCCGTAGACCAGCAGCTGCGGGTCCTCCTGCAGCAGTTCGGGGTCGATGATCCCCTTGCGGATGGTGTTGGTGACCTCGCCGCCGGCCAGCCAGGCGCCGAGGAACTCGAAGATCACGGCGATGATGATCGCCTGCTTGATGGTGATGGCCCGCGAGCCCACCGAGGTGCCCATGGCGTTGGCCACGTCGTTGGCCCCGACGCCCCAGGCCATGAAGAAGCCGAAGAGACAGGCGAGGATGATGAAGATCTCACCGTGCTGCGCAATGATCGACATAGGGAGGGTTCCCTTGTTGCGGTCAGAAGAAGGTCGACACGAGGCGGCCCCGGGATCGCCGGGGCCGCGGTATTCAGTTGGCCGTCATGATCTGCAGGCGACTGCCGACGCGCTCGGCGCGGTCGGAGAGTTCGCCCACCCAGTCGATGATCTTGTAGAGGAACATCACGTCCACCGGGGGCAGGCGGTCCTCCAGTTCGAAGAGCTGGCGACGGATGGCCACCTGCTGGCTGTCGGCCTGCTGCTCGAGCACGTGCAGCTCGCGGATCAGCTTCTGCATCACATCGGAGACGTTGCGGCCGAAGCCGGACTCGAGCAGGTCCTTGAGCTCCTCCAGGGCATGGCGTGCCTGGGCCACGCAGGCCACCGAGGTGCGCATGTAGTCGCGCATCGGCTGGGCCAGCTCCTGGGGCATCTGCATCCGGCGTCCCAGCATGATGCCGGTGATGTCGCGGACCTTGTTGGCGATTTTGTCCTGGACGCTGATCAGGTCGAGCAGGTCGGAGCGCGACACCGGCAGGAACATGGTATTGGGCAGGTTGAGGCGCAGGTCGGTCTTGAGCTCGTCAGCCTCGTGCTCGAGTCGGGTGATGGTCTCGCGATGCTGGGCGGCGGTGTCCCAGTCGCCCACGAGGGAGGCCTCGAAGAAGGGCAGCAGCTCGTCGGCGCACTCATTGGCCTTGACGATATGGGCCAGCAGCGGATGGAATGGCGAGCGACCGAACATCGCGGAGAAGGGATTGGATGTCACCATGGGGCATCTGTGAACCTGGAAAATGGCGGCGTCAGTATAGTGACTGACACTGTCACCGTCATGAAAAAATCATCCAATATTCATCAAACCGAGGTGGCGCCCCGATGGCAGACGAGATCGAACTCAAGCTGGCCCTGGGGGCCGAGGCGCCCGAGGCCCTGCGACGCCACCCCCGCCTGGCCGGCCTGGTACCCACGCTCACGCGCCTGGGCAATACCTACTACGACACCCCCGAGGGCGAGCTGGAGGGCGCGCGCATGGCGTTGCGCCTGCGCCGCGCCGGCGACCGCCTGCTGCAGACCTTGAAGACCCGCGGCCAGGGCGGCGGCGGCCTCTCGACCCGCGGCGAGTGGGAGTGGGAGGTGCCGGGCCCGGGGCTCGACCTCGCCGGGCTGGCTACCCTGCCCCCCATGGCCGAGCGTGACCCGGCCCTGCTCGAGCGCCTGGTGCCACGCTTTGCCACCGACTTCATGCGCGAGACCTGGTGGCTAGAGGAGGACGGGCTGAGCGTGGAACTGGCCCTGGACCTGGGCGAAATCCGCGCGGGGGAGCAGGCGGTGGCGATCCGCGAACTGGAGCTTGAGCTCAAGGCAGGCGAGCCGGCGGCGCTATGGTCGCTGGCCGAGACGCTGGCCGAAGACGTGGCGCTGCGCCCCTCGGACACCAGCAAGGCGGCCCGCGGCGGGGCATTGCTCGGCGGCGGCTGGACCCTGCCCGAGGGCACCACCCCGGCGGCCTGGCTGCATCGCGCCAGCGTGGCGCTGGATGCCCTGGCCGATACCGGCCAGCCGGCCTGGCGGGACGAGGCGCGCGAGGCCTTCCAACGCCTGGCCGACCCGGGCGATGATGCCCGCGACGATGATTCACTGCGCGACGACGCCCGCGCCCTCGCCGAGGCGCTGGAGACCGAGGCCTGGCTGACCCCGGCCTTCGGTCGCCGGATGCTGCGGCTGGCCCGCCGGCTGCCCGGCGACGTCGACCTGGCCTGACCGGCCCCGGCCACCACAAGGACGCCCCCGTGAACCACCTCCCCAAGCCCGCCGGCGAAGGCCTGCGCACCCGGGTCTTCCAGATCATCTTCGAGTCCGACACCCCGCTGGCCAAGGGCTTCGACATCGCCCTGATCGTGGCGATACTGGCCAGCGTGCTGGTGGTGATGCTGGAGAGCATCGAGAGCCTGCGCGCCGACTACGGCACCCTCTTCTTCTGGCTGGAGTGGGGCTTCACCATCGCCTTCACCCTGGAGCTGGCGGTACGCCTCTACTGCCTGGAGCGCCCGCTGCAATACCTGAAGAGCTTCTACGGGATCGTCGACCTGATCGCCATCCTGCCCACCTGGCTGACGCTGATCCTGCCCGGCGCCCAGACCCTGGTGATGGTGCGCCTGCTGCGCACCCTGCGCATCTTCCGGGTGCTGCGCCTGATGGAGTTCGTCGGCGAGGGCCGACTGCTGGTGGGGGCACTGAAGCGCAGCAGCCACCAGATCTTCCTGTTCCTGTTCACCGTCTTCATGCTGGTGTCGATCTTCGCCTCGATCGTCTACCTGATCGAACCCCGTGAGGCCGGCTTCACCAGCATCCCCATGGCGATCTACTGGGCCATCGTCACCCTCACCACGGTGGGCTTCGGCGATATCGTGCCGGTGACCCCGCTGGGCCAGGCGATCTCGGTGATGGTGATGCTGATCGGCTACTCGATCATCGCCGTGCCCACCGGGGTCTTCTCGGCCGAGGTGATACGCTCGATCCGCGCCGACCGCTACTCCGACGAGGCCTGCCCGGGGTGCGGCCACGACCGCCACGAACAGCGCGCCAAGTATTGCCTGCGGTGCGGTACCTGGCTGGACGAGAACTCCCCCGACCCACGCCTGCCCGAGGAGGAGCAGGAGGCCTGGTGGCGCGAACATGGCGGCGAGGAGGAAGACGATGGAGGGTCGCCGCCGGCCCAGTGAGCCGGCGGCAGGCAGGGATCAAAGCTGGAAGGGGGTGATGTCACCACGCCCCTCGCGGACGATCCTTGGCGGCAGGTCGCGCAGGTCGATCACGCTGGTGGCGTCCAGGTGGCAGGCGCCACCATCGATCACCAGGTCGAGGTGGGCGCCGAACCGCTCGCGGATCTCCTCGGCGTCGGTCATCGGCAGCTCCTCGCCGACCGGGATCAGGGTAACGCTCATCAGCGGCTCGCCCAGGGCGGCGAGCAGCGCCCGGGTGATGGCATGGTCGGGCACGCGCACGCCGATGGAGCGGCGCTTGGGATGCAGCAGCAGCCGCGGCACCTCGCTGGTGGCGTCCAGGATGAAGGTATAGGCCCCCGGGGTGTGGGCCTTGAGCAGCCGGAAGACGTCGTTGTCCACCTTGGCGTAGGTGCCGATCTCGGAGAGGTCGGAGCAGACCAGGGTGAAGTTGTGCTTGTCATCCAGCGAGCGCAGCCACTTGATCTTCTCGATGGCCTTCTTGTCGCCCAGGTGGCAGCCCAGGGCATAGCCCGAGTCCGTCGGGTAGGCGACCACGCCGCCATTGCGGATGATCTGGGTCGCCTGGTCGATCAGGCGCTTCTGGGGATTGTCGGGGTGGATCTGGAAGAACTGGCTCATGCGAGCTCCCTGTTCGGTGGCCGGTGGAAGGTGTCTGTCACTATAGCGCGTCGCGGTCCCGCTCCCCGCCTCAGGCGGCCACCGGGGCGGCGAGGCCGGCCAGGCGCGGGTGGGTCCATACCGGCGGCGTGGCGGTGCGCGGCACCGGACTCATGCTGCCCGGCGCCAGGTGGCCGCCGGGGAAGTGGAAGTCGCTGCCCACCGAGCCGTAGAGGTCGCGCTCCTGGAGCTGGCGCGCCAGGTCGCGGGTCACGTCGGCATTCTGGAAGCCGCTGACCAGCTCGGCGGCCTGGCCCCCGGCGGCGGCGAAGTCGTCCAGCAGCAGGCCGCGCTTGCGCCGGGTCAGGCCGTGGCGCAGCGGGTGGGCCAGCACCGCGACCCCGCCGGCATCGAGGATCCAGCCCACCGCCGCGGAGAGAAAGGGCCAGTGGGCCTTGATGTCGCCGGCCTTGCCGTTGCCCAGGTGTTTCTTGAAAGCGGTGCCGATATCGGGCACCAGCCCCGCCGCGACCAGCGCCCGGGCGAAGTCCGGCCGGCCCAGCGGGCGCGGTGAGCCGGCCTGCTCGCGGGCCCGCGCCAGGGCATCGGTGAGCCCGACCTTCTCCATGCGCTCGGCGATCTTCAGCGCGCGGGACTCCCGGGCCTGGGCCTGGGCGGCGAGCCCGGCCACCAGGTCGCCCCGGGGCCCCTCGGGCAGCAGTCCCACCACGTGGATGTTGATGCCGCGCCACTGGGTCGAGAGCTCGGTACCGGGAATCAGCCGGATCCCCTCGCGACGCGCGGCCGCCTGTGCCTCCGCGATACCGTCCATGGTGTCATGGTCGGTCAGCGCCATGTGGCTCAGCCCGCGGGCACGGCACAGCGCCACCACCTCGGCCGGCGGCAGGGCGCCGTCGGAGGCCGTGGAATGCATGTGCAGGTCGATGGTGAGGGGCTCGCCCCCGAAGCGCACGGGAAGTGCTGGCATGGGCATGACGCCGGCAGGTGACTTTGTCAGAATATCCTTCCATGTTGCGTGCCCGACCGGTGACGGTCAATGCCGGGCGCCGGTCGCACCCGCGGCGCGAGCCGCCTACCAGCGAGGAAGACCCAAGATGCTCTACGCCATCATCAGTGAAGATGTGAACAACAGCCTGGAGCGGCGGCTGGCCGCCCGTCCCGACCATGTGGCCCGCCTCGAGGCGCTGCGCGATGAGGGCCGCCTGGTGCTGGCCGGCCCCCACCCCGCCATCGACAGCAACGACCCGGGCGAGGCCGGCTTCTCCGGCAGCCTGGTGGTCGCCGAGTTCGAGGACCTGGAGAGTGCCCAGGCCTGGGCCGATGCCGACCCCTACATGATCGCTGG
Organism: Halomonas sp. CKK8; assembly: GCF_029625235.1. NCBI lineage: Bacteria > Pseudomonadati > Pseudomonadota > Gammaproteobacteria > Oceanospirillales > Halomonadaceae > Halomonas > Halomonas sp. CKK8. Next base: position 3,271,408 of record NZ_CP121193.1, read on the forward strand.
CGTCTATGCCCGGGCCAGCGTGAAGCCCTTCAAGAAGGTCCTGCCCTGAGCCCTGCCCTTCCGACTGTCCACAGCGGGTTTCCCACAGCTGCTGTGGACAAGTCTGTTGAAACGCCGCGGACGCCTTGCGCCAGCCCGGTCGACAGGCCGCCGAGACGAGATCGATCAAATCCTGACCAGCCCGCCCCTTCTACCCCACCCCCTGGAACCAGACCCGGAGGCCCCGCCGTGACCGCTGCCCCCGATGCCCTGCCCCCGCTGTCCGGCCTGGAAAGCGCCAATCTGGCGTGGCGCCGGGAGGAAGGCGGCGAGGAGGCGCCCCATTCCATGGCCTTCGATGACGTCTACTTCTCGCGCCATGACGGACGCCTCGAGACCGAGCATGTCTTTATCGCCGCCAATCGGCTACCCGAGCGGTTTGCCGGCTGGCAGGAAACACGCCCCTTCGTGATCGGCGAGACGGGATTCGGCACCGGGCTCAACATGCTCTGCGCCTGGGCCTGCTTCGCTGCCCATGCCCCGCCGGCCGCCCGGCTCCACCTGGTCTCCACCGAGAAGTTCCCGCTGCGCCGCGACGACCTGGCCCGGGCGCTATCGGTCTGGCCGGACCTGGCCGAGCGGGCCGCGCGCCTGGTCGCCCAGTGGCCCGAGGCGGTGGCCGGCGTGCACCGGCTGTGGCTCGATGACCGGGTCACCCTGGACCTGCACCTCGGCGACACCGTCGAGCGGCTGGCGCTGCTCGACGGCCGGGTGGACGCCTGGTTCCTCGATGGCTTCGCCCCCGCGAAGAATCCCGAGATGTGGCGACCCGAGCTGTTCGAGGCGATGGCCGCCCGCTCGCGCCCCGGGGCGACCCTGGCCACCTTCACCTGCGCCGGGATGGTCAAGCGGGGCCTCGCCGCCGCCGGCTTCCACTGGCGCAAGGTGCCGGGCTTCGGGCGCAAGCGCGAGATGCTGGCCGGCGAGATCGCCGAGCCCACCGCGGATCGCCGCCGCGAGCGCACGCCCTGGTTCTCGCCCCCGGCGCCGCGCCGCGCCCGCCACGTCGCGGTGATCGGCGCCGGGATCGCCGGCGCCAGTACCGCCGCTGCCCTTGCGCGGCGCGGCGTGACGGTCACCCTGATCGACCGCGAGGGACCCGGCAGCGGCGGTTCCGGCAACGCCCAGGGGGCGCTCTACGTCAAGCTCGCCGCCGACACCAATCTCCAGAGCCGGGTCTACCTCGCCGGCCTGATGCACAGCCGACGCTGGCTCGAGATCCTCGATCCCGACCGGAACCTCTGGTCGCCCTGCGGCGTGCTGCAGCTGGCCACCCACGAGAAGGAGCGGGCCCGCCAGGCGCGCTTCCTGGCCCACCATCCGCTGCCGGAGGGCGTGGTGCGGGGCGTGACGGCGGGCGAGGCCTCGCGACTGGCCGGCACGCCGATCGCCCACGGCGGGCTGGAGTACCCCCAGGCGGGCTGGGTGCGGCCGGCCGCCCTCTGCGACCGGCTCGCCGCCATGCCGGGCGTCGAGCTGCGCCGTGCGGAGGTGGTCGGCATGACCCCGGACGAGCAGGGCTGGTCGCTGGCGCTGGCCGACGGCGCGTGCCTTTCGGCCGACCAGGTGGTGGTCGCCAATGCGGCACGGGCCAACCGCTTCGTGCAGACGACGCGGCTCCCGCTGCAGCCGGTGCGCGGCCAGGTCAGCCGGCTCGCCCTGCCCCGGGGCGCGCCCGAGCTCGAGCGGGTCATCTGCGCCGGCGGCTATGTGTCGCCGGCGCTGGACGGCGAGCTCACCTTCGGCGCCACCTTCGCGCCACGCGAGACGGACACCGGAATTCGCAAGGCCGACCACGCGGCCAACCTGGCGGAGCTCGAGGGTACCCTGCCCGCCTTCGTGGCCGCCCTGCGCGAGGCGGGGGCGGAGCTAGACCCGGACCACCTGGAGGGGCGGGCCGCGGTGCGCGCCGCCAGTCCCGACAAGTCCCCCTATGCCGGCCCGGTGCCCGACGCCGAGGCCTGGCAGGCCGACTACGCGGGCCTGGCCAGGGACGCCGCCCGGGTGCCCGACACGCTCGGCCGGCACCATGGGGGGCTGTGGATCAGCGCCGCCCACGGCTCCCGGGGCCTGGCCAGCGCGCCGCTCTGCGCGGAGCTTCTCGCCTCACGGATCTGCGACGAGCCACTGCCACTGGAGCAGCCGCTGGTGGACCACCTGCACCCGGGGCGACGGCTGATCCGCGACCTGATACAAGGGAAGTAGAGTCAGCGAGAGGCGTCGGAAACGGCTCTTAGAGGAAGTCCTACCCCTCTTCCTCGTCGTCGGCCAGGTCGCGACCGAAGGCGCGCCACTGGGCCAGGGTCATCACCTCGGTGGTCTCGGTCCTGAGGTCATGGGCGATCAGCAGCTCGCCGCGCTCGAGCTGCGCCTTGAGCTGGGCCACCCAGCCGCGCATGCCCTCGCCGGTGTCGGTGGTGTCGTAGCCCTGGCGGGTGACGAACGCCTCCAGCAGGGCGTCCAGGGTCTCGCCCGGCAGCATGCGGTAGGGCACCTCGATAAAGCGATCGCCGTTCATGCGTCGGTCTCCCCCTCTTCCCAGGCGGCCAGCCGTTCGAGGAAGGCGGCCTCGTCGATGACCTCGACCCCCATCTGCTCGGCCTTCTGCAGCTTGCTGCCGGCGGCCTCGCCGGCCACCACGCAGGCGGTCTTGCGGGAGACGCTGCCGGCGACCTTGGCCCCCAGGGCCTGGAGTCGCGCCTTGCCCTCGTCGCGGGTCATGCTCTCCAGGGTGCCGGTGAGCACCCAGCTCTGGCCAGCCAATGGCTGGGGGCGCTCGCCGACCTCCTCCTCGTCCCAGCTCAGCCCGCAGGCGATGAGGTCGTCGATGGTCTCGCGGTTGTGGGGCTGGCGGAAGAAGGTATGCACGTGGGCGGCGACGACGGGGCCCACGTCCTCCACGGCCTCCAGCGCCTCGATGTCGGCCGCCATCAGGGCCTTCAGGGTGCCGAAGTGGCGCGCCAGGTTGGCGGCCGTGGCCTCACCCACCTCGCGGATGCCGAGCGCATAGACGAAGCGCGCAAGCGTCGTCTGCTTCGCCTTCTCGAGTGCCGCCACCAGGTTCTCGGAGGACTTCCTGCCCATGCGCGGCAGCTCGGCGAGGCGCTCGGCCTCGAGCCGGAAGAGGTCCGCCGGGGTGGTGACCCAGTCACGCTCGACAAGCTGGTCGATCAGCTTCTCGCCCAGGCCGTCGATGTCCAGGGCACGGCGCGAGGCGAAGTGCTTGAGGGCCTCCTTGCGCTGGGCGGGACAGTAGAGGCCCCCGGAGCAGCGCGCCACCACCTCGCCCTCCAGGTGCTCGATCTCCGAACCACAGGCCGGGCAGTGCTCGGGGAAGACGATCGCCCGCGCATCGGCCGGACGGCGTTCCTCCAGCACCCGCACCACCTGGGGAATGACGTCGCCGGCCCGGCGGATCGCCACGGTATCGCCGATCATCACGCCGAGCCGGGCGATCTCGTCGGCATTGTGCAGTGTGGCATTGGAGACGGTGACCCCGGCCACGGAGACCGGCTCGAGCCGGGCCACCGGGGTGATCGCCCCGGTGCGGCCGACCTGGAACTCCACGTCGTTGAGCCGGGTGGTCTCCTCCTGGGCGGGAAACTTGAAGGCGATGGCCCAGCGCGGGGCGCGCGCCACGAAGCCGAGTTCGCGCTGCAGGCGCAGGTCGTCGACCTTGATCACCACCCCGTCGATGTCGTAGCCGAGGCCGTCTCGCTTCTCGCCGAGCCGCCGGCAGTAGTCGATGATCCCTTCGGCCCCCTCGACCACCGCCAGCTCCTGGCTGGTGCGAAAGCCATACTCGCCGAGCCTGGCCATCAGCTGGCTGTGGCTGGCGTCGCCCGGCTCCGGCTCGATGCGCGCCACCTGGTAGGCACTGAACTCCAGCGGGCGCGTCGCCGTTATCCTGGGGTCGAGCTGGCGCAGGCTGCCGGCAGCGGCGTTGCGGGGGTTGGCGAACACCTTGCCGTCCGACTCCCGGGCCCGTTCGTTCAGTGTCTCGAAGCCCCGATGGCTCATGATCACCTCGCCGCGCACCTCCAGCAGGGCGGGCGGGTCGTCGCCGCGCAGCCGCAGCGGGATGGAGCGCAGGGTGCGCAGGTTGGAGGTGATGCCCTCGCCGGTGCGGCCGTCGCCGCGGGTGGCACCACTGACCAGCATGCCCCGCTCGAAGACCAGCGACACGGCGGCCCCGTCGAGCTTGGGTTCGCAGCAGAAGGCCAGCGGCTCGCCATGGGCCTCCAGGCGGTCGGCGACGCGCCTGACGAAGGCCTTGATCTCCTCCTCGCTGAAGGCGTTGTCCAGGGAGAGCATGGGGACGGCATGCCGCACCTCGGGGAAGCCGGAATCGGGCGCGGCCCCCACCCGCTGGGTCGGGGAGTCGGGGGTCACCAGGTCCGGATAGGCCTCCTCGAGCTCCTGCAGGCGGCGCAGGCGGCGGTCGTACTCAGCGTCGGTGAGCCGTGGTTCATCGAGCACATAGTAGCGGTAGTTGGCGTCGTCGAGCTCGGCACGCAGGCGCGCCACCTCGTCGAGGATCTGCGGGTCGGCTTGGGTCATGGCGTCCGTGGTCTGGTTGCGTGAAGGCTCAAGGCCGGCATGGTTGCCTAGCTTACCAAAGCAACAACCCCCGTGGGGTCAGCTCACGGGGGTTGTCGTCCGGCTTCCAGCTTCAGGCTTGCCGCTAGTTCACCTGATAGCGGTTGAGGCGATTGCGTCGCTCGAACTCCTGGACCCGCTGGCGGGCGAACTCCACGGTCTGGGCGGTCATCACGCTCTGGTTCTCGTCCTTCAGCTCGCCGCCGAGGTGGCGGACGATGACCATGGCGGTCTCGACCATCGCCTCGAAGGCGGCCGCGGTATCGCTGGCGCCCGGGAGCGGCATGAGCAGGGTGATGCCCTGGGTCCGGAAGTCGTCCATGGCCTCGATGGGGAAGGTCCCCGGCTTGACCACGTTGACCATGGAGAACTGCAGGCGGCTCTCCGGGTCCTCCGTCTCGAAGCGATGAAAGATGCCCATGTCGCGCCCGTAGCGCAGCCCGCAGGCCAGCATCAGGTCGAGCAGTGCCGTACCGGAGAAGCCCTCCTCGTCCCGTGCCATCACGCTGATGACGATGATCTCGTCGGACTGGCTCAGGGTCTCGCGGGCATGCTCGGCGTTGACGTCGTGGCGCAGGGCCCGTTCCAGCACCGGGTGGGTGCGCACCACGTCGTCCCTTGCGGCCTCGACCGGTACCTCCTCGTCGTGTGCCTGCTGCTGGCGGGAGGGCGTGAAGAGCGGGTCGTCGTCATCGGCAGAGGCGACCGCCTCCGCCTCCAGGCGACGCCGTTCGGCCTCCTGGACGGCCTTCTCGTCCTCGGCCCGCTGCCGACGCGCCGCCTCGCCGGCGGCCTTCTCGGCGCGCTCCTGCTCGCGGCGAACCTTCTCGCTGCGCTTGTGCTCGCGCCGCTCGGCGAGACTCTTCTGCAGGGAGGCCCCGAAGCGCTGCATGGAGGAACCCACCCGCTTCGAGCCGCTCTTGAGGGAGTCGCCCATGCCCTCGAGGTCCACCAGGCGGTAGTGCTCCTCGTCGGCGTAGGTGTCGTGATCCTCGGGGTCGGCCGCCAGAGGCTGGGTGTCCCGCGACGCGGCGGACTCCATGGCCGTCTCGTCCAGGCCATCCAGGCTCGAGAGCCCTGGCTCGCGGCGCTCGTCGGCTTCGGGGTAGAGACTCGCCGCCTCCTGATCCGCCGGCTCCGGTACCGGGCCCCGGGAGGCGGGCGCCTGGGCGCTGCGCTCGGGGGCGGAGTCACGCTGTGCCCTGGGCTCGGGCTCACGGCTCAGCGGCCGGACGGTCTCCCGCGACTCGGCGGCAGGCCGGGCGACGCTCGGCTCACGCTCGCCGGCCGGCCGGGGGCCCGATGCCTCGGGGCCGTCGGCATGGCGCCGGAACTCCGCCAGCACCCGCGAGGGACCGGGATGCTCCTGGCGCTGCAGCTTGGGCTTGGGTTGTACCCCCCGGTCGTCCGCCGGCCTGACGACCCGCGCCCCTCCGTTGGGCAGCTCCCAGTTGATTTCGGCCGCACGGGCCGCGGCTTCAGGGTCCTCGTCGCTCCCCGTGGGGCCACGCTCGTCACGGTCCGAGACCTGGTCGAGACGTGGAACACGACGCTGACGCTGCAGGCGACGCACACCATCGATGACGATGAGGGTCACCAGCGCCAGCCCTAGTATGATCAGCCACTCTCTTAGTTCCATGGGTCGTCATGCCTTTTGCTAAGGCGCCATGCCTGATGGTTGTCCGTCAACAGCATAGCGCGATTGCCAAAAAAAGGGCCACTTTTTTATTTGTCAAGCCCGGCATTTTCCTGCCGCAACCCGACCGGGCCCTTCGCAATCGCCCTTCAGGTTCCCCGTGCTTCCGTGCATTGCAGTATACATTGTCTTCCTTGTTAACCCGTTTGCCGTTCACGTTCAAGCCCGTCAGGCCTCGGCCAGGGCCGCGGCCTCCTCGACGCCGACCGATACCAGGCGTGACACCCCGGGCTCCTGCATGGTCACCCCCATCAGGCGTTCCGATGCCTCCATGGCGATCTTGTTGTGGGTGATGTAGATGAACTGGACGGTGTCGGACATCTCCTTCACCAGCTTGGCGTAGCGTCCCACATTGGCATCATCTAGCGGGGCATCCACCTCGTCGAGCATGCAGAAGGGCGCCGGATTGAGCTGGAAGATGGCAAATACCATCGACAGGGCGGTGAGGGCCTTTTCCCCACCGGACAGAAGATGAATGGTGCTGTTCTTCTTGCCGGGGGGGCGCGCCATGATGGCCACCCCGGTTTCCAGCAAATCCTCGCCGGTCAGGGTCAACCACGCGGTTCCCCCGCCGAATACCCGCGGGAAAAGTGCCTGCAGGCCGGCATTGACTCGCTCGAAGGTATCGCGAAATCGCGTCCGGGTTTCCTGGTCGATACGCCGGATGGCCCGGTCCAGAGTCTCCAGTGCCTCGGAGAGCTCGGCATGCTGGGCCTCCAAATAGTCGCGCCGCTCGGCCTGCTGGTCGTACTCCTCGATGGCCGCCAGGTTGATGGCCCCCAGCCGGCGGACGCGCTCGCCGACCTCCTCCAGCCGGGCCTGCCAGGCGGACTCGGTGGCGTTGGGGTCAAGGGAATCGGACAGGCTCGCGGCGTCGTGGTTCAGCTCGGCGAGCTGCTCGTCCTGGGCCTCGGCCTTGAGGGAGAGCGCCTGGACCTGCATGCGCGACTCCTGGAGGCGCTCGCGGATGCCCTCGAGGCTGCGCTCGTGGCCCTGGCGGGCCTGTTCGTCCTCGCGCAGCCGTTCGACCAGCTCGGCGGCCCGGGCACGGGTCTCGTTGAGCACCCGCTCCTCGCGCTCGCGGCGCTCCAGCAACTCGTCGAGCCGCTCGCGACGCTCCTCGTCGGGCTCATGGAGCCCCTCGCGCGCCTCCTCGAGCTCGGCACAGCGCAACTCGAGGCGCTCCCGCGACTCGCCGGCCCGGCCCAGCTGCTCGGCCAGCCCGGTGCGTTCGGTGGCGGTGCGCTCCTGCTCCAGGGCCAGGCGCTGGACCTGCTCGGCCAGGGGGCGCTGGCGTGCCCGCAGCGCGGCCAGCGCCTCGCGGGCCTCGCGGCGTTCCCGCTCGAGCCTCTCGCGGGTCTCGGCCCCCTCCTCCAGCCGCGCCATCGCCGCCTGCCACTGCTCGCGTGACTCCTCCAGGGCCAGCAGGGCCTCCTCGCGGGACTCGGCCATGCCCTCGAGCTCCTCGGCAAGTTCGGCGGCGCGCCCCTCCAGGTGCTCGAGCCGGCTGGCCAGCCCGCTCTCTTGCACCGCCAGCTGTTGGCGCTGCTGCTCGAGCTCGCGCTCCTCGAGTCGTGCCCGCTCCAGGTCCGCCTCGGCCTGCTCGACCTTGGCCGCAGCCACCTCGAGGTGGCGGTCCTGGTCGGCGAGGCGGGCCTCCACCTCAGCCAGCGCCTCGCGCACCTCCGCCTCGCGGCGCCGACTGACCAGCAGGGCATCCGGGCCGTTGCCGGCGCCACGGTGGCGCACCCAGCCACGTCCCAGCCAGAGACCGTCGGGGGTGATCAGGCTCTCGCCGGCTGCCAGGCTCTCGCGGCCCGACCAGGCCGCCTCGCGGTCGGCGACGCAGCGGATGCCGGCCAGCCACTGGCCGGCCGCACCGGCGCCGCGCACCCGGGCCGCCAGGCTGTCGGCCGGGGCAGGCGACGCCTCGGCCTCGAGCAGGCCGAGCTCGGCGTCCGGCGGCGTGGCCAGGGCCTCGCGGGCCCCGGGCAGCGACACCAGTCGCGCCCGCAGCCAGGGTGCCAGCACCCAGGAGACCGCCTCCTCCCAGCCGGGTTCGACTTCGAGGGCCTCGCCGAGGCGGGGCTGCTGTGCCAGGCCATGCGCGGCCAGGTGGGCATCCAGCGCCTCGTCGTGGTCGGCCAGGGCCGCCTGGATCAGCGCCTCCAGGGAGGCCAGCTCGCCCTGCAGGGTGCTGCGCCGCTGGCGGTCGGCCTCGCGGGCCGCCTCGGCCTCCCGCACCTGCTCCCGGGCGCCGTCGCGGCTGGCCTGGTGCTCGCCGCGCTGCGCCTCGAGCTCGGCCAGGCGTTCCTCGAGCTCGGCATGACGTTCGGCCAGCTCACGGCGCTGCTCACCCAGGCCGGCGATATCGGGCAGCTCCTCGTGCTGCTGGCGACGGCGGCGCTCGTCGGTGGCCAGCTGCTCGAGCCGACTCTCCAGGTCGCGAAGCCGGTCCTGGGCGCGCTCCGCCTCGCGGCTCTGTGCCTGCCAGCGCTCGCCGAAGCTCTCCCAGGCGGCGTCGGCCTCCTCGGTCCGGGGCTCGGCCTCCTCCAGGGCGGCCTCCAGCTCGGCGAGCTGCTCGGCCACCTCCTCCTGCTCCGGCCCCAGGGTCTCGAGGCGCTCGTCCAGGCGAGCCAGGCGTTCGCCGTCGTCGTCGCCGAGGCGGGCAAGCTCGGCGAGCTCGCCTCGGGCGGCCTCGAGGTCGCGGGCCAGCTGCTGGTCCCGGGCGCGGGTGTGCTCAAGGTCCTGCTCCAGGCGGGCGATGGCGGTGGTAGTCTCGTAGAAGCGCGACTGCCGGCCGTCGAGCTCGGTGGCCAGGCGGTCATGCTCGGCACGGGCCTCCTCCAGGCGGCTCTCGGCCTGGCGCATGCCCAGCACCTCGCGCTCCACGGCGGTCTCCAGCTCGCGGACGCGGGTCTCCTCCTCGGTCTGGCTGGCGCGCAGGGCGCGCCCCCGCAGCAGCGCCAGCTCGCCCTTGAGACGGTGCTCCTCCTGCTTGAGGGTCTGGTAGCGACGCGCCGCCTCGGCCTGGCGCTTGAGCCGCTCGAGCTGCTTGTCGAGCTCCTCGCGGATGTCCTCCAGGCGCTCCAGGTTCTCCTGGGTGCGCCGCATGCGGTTCTCGGTCTCGCGGCGACGCTCCTTGTACTTGGAGATGCCGGCGGCCTCCTCGAGGGTCGCGCGCAGCTCCTCGGGGCGGGCCTCGATCAGCCGCGAGATCATGCCCTGGCCGATGATGGCATAGGAACGCGGCCCCAGGCCGGTGCCCAGGAAGAGGTCGGCGATGTCGCGGCGACGGCACTTCTGGCCGTTGAAGAAGTAGCTGGACTGGGCGTCGCGGGTGACCTGGCGCTTGACGGCGATCTCGGCGTACTGGGCATAGGCGCCGCCCATGGCGCCGTCACGGTTGTCGAAGAGCAGCTCGATGGAGGCGAGGCCCACCGGCTTGCGGCCGGTGGAGCCGTTGAAGATGACGTCGGTCATCGACTCGCCGCGCAGGGTCTTGGCCGACGACTCGCCCATCACCCAGCGCACCGCGTCGATGATGTTGGACTTGCCGCAGCCGTTGGGCCCCACGATGGCGGTCATGTTGCCGTCGAAGGGCACGCTGACCGGGTCGACGAAGGACTTGAACCCCACCAGGCGGATCGACTTCAGGCGCATGGGCTTACTCGACGACCCGGTCGATCACCACCTCGACGGGCTCGCCATCGGTCTCCCCCACCGTCACCCCCTCGAGGGTACCGAGCAGGTCGCCGGGCTGGGGCGTGGCCTGGCCGCTCTCCGAGACACGCACCATCAGCCGCGCCTGGTCCACCTGGGAGATCCGCGCCTGGGGAGACATGGAGCGAGAGTCGTCGAGCACCACCGTCAGCGGGAGCTCGTCCAGCCGGGCCCGGGCCACGGCCAGCGGCGGCAGCTCCCCCTCGAGGTCGCGGGCCACCACGAAGACGGTGGCGCCATCGTCGAGCCGGCCGGCGAGGTCATCCGCCAGGCGAACCCGGACGGCGATGCCGGGCCCCTCGGCGACGGCCTGCTCGGCCTCCTCCGGGGCGATCCCCAGGCGCTGTTGGGCGACGCGGATGCCCTGGCGCAGGGCGTCGGCGGTGTCGGGGTCATCCATGCCGGCGATGGCCCGGCGCCACCGGTCGATGGCGGTCTCGAAGTCGCCGCTATCGAAGGCATCGATACCGAGCATGCCGAGCACCGTGGGCTGGGCGGGCTCGCTCTCCAGCACCTCGTCGACCAGCGCCTGGACCTCGTCGGTCATCTCGCGGCCGGCGGCAAAGTAGCGGATCTGGGCCAGCTCGGCCAGCAGCCAGGGCTGGCGCCCCTCGAGCTCGACCAGTCGCTCCAGGGCGCGGGTGGCCTCGGCGATGCGTCCGCTGTCCCGGTAGAGCGGGAACAGTGCCCGCCAGACGTTGGGGTTGTCGGGCTGGCGGGCGGCCTGCCCCTCGAGCCGCTCGATCAGCATCGGCAGCGAGGCCTCGGGGTCGTTCATCACCTGCTGCTGGACCGTGTAGAGGGTGAGGTCGCCCTCCGCCCCCTCCTGGAGGTACCAGGCGAGGCTGGCCAGCACCACGGCCACCATCACCACCGGCACCGCCAGCTTGCCGGACGCGGCCGGCTTCAGCGGCGCGCGCTCCAGGCGCTCGGTATCCTCGAGCAGGCTTCGCTCGAGCTCCAGGCGGTCCTCCTCGAAGCGCGACTGATCGATGTCGCCCCGCTCCCGGGCCGCCTCCAGCGAGGCCAGCCGACGGCGGTAGATGGCCAGGTTCTGGTCGGTCGTGCGGTCATTGGCCTCATAGTCGCGCTGGGCGGCACTCACGGCGGCGGCACGCCGCAGGGGAGCCACCAGCAGCCACAGGGCCGGCAGCAGCAGGACGGCAAGGGCGATCCATAGCAGGGTCATTCGGTCCTCTCGCGTTTGATCAGGGCATCCAGTCGCGCCCGCTCCTCGGCGCTCAGGTCGCAGGCCGAGGTGCGCCGACGGGCGCGCACCATGAGCACCACTACCAGGGCGCCCAGCAGCACCAGGCCGGCGGGAAGCCCCCACAGCAGCAGGGTGCGGCCCTCGAGACGCGGGTTGTAGAGCACATAGTCACCGAAGCGGTTGACCATGAAGTCGAGGATCTCCTTGTCGGAACGGCCATCCTGGAGCTGGAGATAGACCCGCTCACGCATGTCGCCGGCGATGGGCGAGTCGGAGTCGTCGATGGCCTGGTTCTCGCACTTGGGGCAGCGCAGGGTCGCGGTGAGGTCGCGGTAGCGCTGCTCGGTGACCGGGTCGTCGAACTCGCGCACCTCCACCGCTGCCTGGCCCAGGGCAGGCCACAGCAGCAGGGCACACAGCAGCAGTCGGGTGATCAGCGCCATCTTTCCACCTCCGGCAGTATCGTCTCGCGCACGTCCTCCGGCCGGATGTAGCCGGTATGGTGATAGCGGATGATGCCCTCGCGGTCGACCAGGAAGGTCTCCGGGGCGCCGTAGACGCCCAGGTCGAAGCCCAGGCTGCCCTCGGGGTCGAAGATGTTGACCTCGAAGGGGTTGCCGAACGCGGTGAGGAACTCGCGCCCCTTCTCCCGGGTGTCCTTGTAGTCGACTCCCACCAGGCGCACGCCGCGCTCGGCGAGATCGAGCAGCTGCGGCATCTCCTGCTTGCAGGTCGGGCACCACTCGCCCCAGACGTTGACCAGGGTGACCTCGCCCTCGAGCAGCGAGGCATCCACCACCCGCTCGGGATCCTCGAGGGTGGTGAGCTCGAAGGCCGGGAACTCCCTCGCCATCAGCGCCGAGTCGCGCTCGAAGGGGTTGATCGACAGTCCCATGTAGAGGAAGGCGCCGAGCACCAGGAAGCCGGCCAGCGGCAGCAGCAGCAGCAGGCGACGCTTCATGTGGTGGCCTCCCGGGGCTCGGCGGCCACGGCGCGCTCGGGGTCGCGGGCCGTCACGGTGCGCCGGTAGCGGCGGTCCGCCACGGCCAGCACCCCGCCGGCGGCCATCAGCAGCGCCCCGAGCCACAACCAGCGCACGAAGGGCTTGTACTGGATGCGCATCGCCCAGCTGCCGTCCTCCAGGTCCTCGCCCATGGCCACGTAGAGGTCACGGAACAGGCCCGGGCGCAGCGCGACCTGGGTCATCGGCATGCCGCGGGCGATGTAGAGGCGCTTCTCGGGGGTCATGGTGAAGCTGCGCTGGCTGTCGCCGCGGCGCACGTCGATCTCGGCGGCGTCCGCCAGGTAGTTCGGCCCCCGGCGGTTGGCGAGCTCGGTCATGGTGAAGGTGTAACCGACCACCTCGACGCTGTCGCCCACGCCCATGCGCACGTTGCGCTCGATGGCGTAGTTGGAGACCACGGTGACGCCGATGATGGTCACCGCGATGCCCAGGTGGCCGAGGATCATGCCCCAGTAGGCCAGCGAGAGGCGCCGGAGGCCGGCCACGCGGCCGCCGGAGTGGCGGGACTTGGCCCAGAGGTCGCGGGCCATGGGCAGCACGATCCACAGGGCGACCACCACGCCCAGGCTCACCTTGAGGTTCCACTCGCCGCGATAGAGCAGCGGTGCGACCGCGCCGATCACCAGGGCCGCCAGGCCGGCGAGCCAGCTGCGCCGGAAGAGGTCGCGGGCCGGGGTATGCTTCCAGCGCGCCAGGGGGCCCAGCCCCATGAACAGGCAGAGGATCACCGTCAGCGGCACGAAGAGCGCATTGAAGTAGGGGGGGCCCACGCTGATCTTGCCCAGGTTCAGGGCATCGAGCAGCAGCGGGTAGACCGTTCCGAGCAGTACCGTGACGGTCATGATCACCAGCAGGATGTTGTTGATCAGCAGCAGGGCGTCACGGGAGAGCCAGCTGAAGCCCACCTGGTGGCTGACGCGCGGGGCGCGCAGCGCGAACAGCAGCAGCGAGAGCCCCACAGTGATGCCCAGCAGCACCAGGATGAAGAGCCCGCGGGAGGGGTCGTTGGCGAAGGCATGTACCGAGGTGAGCACCCCAGAGCGCACCAGGAAGGTCCCCATCAGCGACAGCGAGAAGGTGGTGATCGCCAGCAGCACCGTCCAGCTCTTGAAGGCGCCGCGCTTCTCGGTCACCGCCAGGGAGTGGATCAGCGCCGTGCCGGCCAACCAGGGCAGCAGCGAGGCATTCTCGACCGGGTCCCAGAACCACCAGCCGCCCCAGCCCAGCTCGTAATAGGCCCACCAGCTGCCCAGGGCGATACCCACGGTGAGGAAGGCCCAGGCGATATTGGTCCAGGGCCGCGCCCAGCGGGTCCAGGCCGCATCCAGGCGTCCGCCCAGCAGGGCGGCGATGGCGAAGGCGAAGACCACCGAGAAGCCCACGTAGCCCATGTAGAGCATCGGCGGGTGGACGATCAGGCCGAAGTCCTGCAGCAGCGGGTTGAGGTCGGCGCCGTCCTGGGGGACGTTGGGCAGCAGCCGCTCGAAGGGGTTGGAGGTGATCAGCACGAAGGCCAGGAAGCCGACGCTGACCAGCCCCATCACCCCCATCACCCGGGCCAGCATGTCGCGGGGCAGCTCCCGCGAGAAGCGGCTGACCGCGAAGCCCCAGGCGGCCAGGATCAAGCTCCACAGCAGCACCGACCCCTCGTGGTTGCCCCATACGGCGCTGGCCTTGTAGTACCAGGGCAGCATCGAGTTGGAGTTGTTGGCCACGTTGGCCACGCTGAAGTCGTCCAGCAGGTAGCTGGCGGTCAGGCAAGCGTAGGCGATGGCCAGGAAGAGGAACTGGCCGGTGGCCATGGGACGCGCGTAGGCCATCCACAGCGGGCGGCGGGTGGCCGCCCCAGCGAGCGGCATCACCCCCTGGACCAGCGCCATCAGCAGCGCAATGATCAGGGCGTAGTGGCCGATTTCGGGGATCATCAGGGTCTGCATGGGCACTCCGGATCAGTTCTGGCTGGCGCCGTCGCCCTGGGCGTCCAGTCGCTTGCCCACCTCGGCCGCCTTGGCCTGGTAGTCCTCCGGCGAGTAGCCGGCCTCCTCCAGCGCCTGGGCCACTTCGGGGGGCATGTAGTTCTCGTCGTGACGCGCCAGCACCTGGTCGGCCCGCAGCCAGCCGCCCTGCTGGAGCTGGCCGACCACCACCACGCCCTGCCCCTCACGGAAGAGGTCGGGCAGGATGCCGCTGTAGCGCACCTCGAGGTCGTCGACATAGTCGGTGACGGTGAAGGTCACCTCGAGGCTCTCCTTGTCGCGATCCACCGAGCCCTCCTTGACCATGCCGCCGGCACGGATCTGGCGCTCCAGGGGGGCATCCCCGGCGGCGATCTGCACCGGGCTGAAGAAGAGGTTGATGTTGCTGCGCAGGGCGTAGAGGGTCAGACCCACGGCGATGGCGGCCAGCGAGACCAGCCCCAGGATCACGAACAGCTTCTGCTTGCGTTTAGCTCTCACGGGCATGGCCCTCTTGATGTGAAACCGGTGTCGCGGCGGCGCCCGAGGCGCCGTGGTGCTGCGCGCGACGCGCCCGGCGACGCAGGTCGCGCAGCAGCGCGCGACGCTCGGCTCGGGCATGGAGCACCACGCCCACCAGCAGCAGCCCGGTGACGCCCCAGGCCGCCCAGACGTAGACGCCATGGCCGCCCATGGCCAGGAAGGCCGACAGGGAATCGAATGCCATCAGCTCACCTCCCCGGCCAGTTCGCGCACCCAGCGCTTGCTCGCCTCACGACGCAGGATCTCGCTGCGGGTGCGCATCAGGGTCACCGCGATGAAGAAGCTGTAGAAACCCAGCACCATGATCAGCAGCGGGGCCCACATCTCCATCGGCATGGCCGGACGCGAGGTGACGCTGAAGGTGGCCGGCTGGTGCAGGGTGTACCACCAGTCCACCGAGTACTTGATGATGGGGATGTTGATCACCCCGACCATGGCCAGCACCGAGGCGGCCCGGGAGGCGCTGTCGCGGCTGGAGAAGGCGCCACGCAGGGCAATGACGCCGAAGTAGAGGAACAGCAGGATAAGCATCGAGGTGAGGCGCGCGTCCCACATCCACCAGGTGCCCCAGGTCGGCACGCCCCACACCGCGCCGGAGAACAGCGCCACGAAGGTCATGGCGGCGCCCAGCGGGGCCATCATCGCTGCCGCCATGTCGGCGATCTTGATCTTCCAGACCATATAGATGAAGCCGGCCACCGCCATGCTGACAAAGATCGACTGGGCCAGGAAGGCCGCCGGCACGTGCACGTAGATGATGCGGAAGCTGTTGCCCTGCTGGTAGTCCGCCGGGGCGAAGGCCAGCCCCCAGGCGCTGCCGACCAGGATCAGCACCGCCGCCGCAACCCAGAACCAGGGCTGCAGGCGCGCGCTGATGGCGTAGAACCACTTGGGGGAGCCGAGCTTGTGTATGAAGGCCCACATGCCGATTGTTGTCCTCAACCGTTGATACTGATGCGCAGTGACGCCGCGATCGCCCAGGGGGCGAGGCTCAGCGCCACTGCCAGGAGCGCACCGAGGATGGCCAGGTGCGCGGAGACGCCATCGCCGAGGATCGCCGCCTGCACGGCCCCGGCGCCGAAGATCAGCACCGGGATGTAGAGGGGCAGCACCAGCAGCGAGAGCAGCACGCCACCCCGCGCGAGCCCCACCGTCAGCGCCGCCCCGATGGCACCGATCAGGCTCAGGCTGGCACTGCCCAGCGCCAGCGACAGTGCCAGCACCGCATAGCTGCCCGCTGGCAGCGACAGCATGATGCCCAGCAGCGGCGCCATCAGCGCCAGCGGCAGGCCGGTGAGCAGCCAGTGCACCGCCACCTTGGCCAGCGCCAGCGCCGGCAGCGGCTGGGGCGAGAGCAGCAGTTGCTCCAGGGAGCCGTCGTCGTAGTCGCTGCGAAACAGGCTGTCCAGGGAGAGCAGCGCCGCGAGCAGCGCCGCGACCCACAGCAGGCCCGGGGCGATGGTCGCCAGCAGCTCCGGGTCCGGCGAAATGCCGATCGGGAACAGGGTGATCACCAGGGCGAAGAACACCAGCGGGTTGAGCACCTCGCTGCGCCGGCGCATCATCAGCACCAGGTCACGCTTCAGCGTCGCTCGGATTGCGACCCCGGCGCCGCCCTCGGGTTCCCGGAACAGCGGCATGTCACCCGGCTCCTGCGCCAGGCGTGACTCAGAGTGCGGCATCGTCACCCCCCTGCCCCAGCCGGATGCGCCGCAGCGCCGGAGAATCGGCCAGCTCGTGGTGGGTGGTGACCAGCACGCAACCGCCGCGCCGGGCATGGGCCGCCAGGCGGCCCTCGAGGGCCGCCACGCCGTCGCGGTCGATGGCGGTGAAGGGCTCGTCGAGCACCCAGAGCGGACGCGGGATCAGCTCCAGCCGGGCCAGGGCCACCCGGCGCTGCTGGCCGGCGGAGAGCTGGCCGGCGGGCAGGTCCTCGAAGCCGGCGAGCCCCACCGCCGCCAGGGCCTTGAAGCGCGCGGCCTCGTCGTCGGGCTCGCCCGCCAGGGCCTGGTACCAGGCCAGGTTCTCCAGCGGCGTCAGCGCCGCCTTGACCCCCGGCGCATGGCCCAGGTAGAGCAGGTTGGCCAGGAAGTTCTGGCGCGTGCGCCGCATGGGATGGTCGTTCCAGTAGAGCTCGCCCTGGAAGTCGGCCAGCTGCCCGGAAAGGATCTTCAGCAGGGTGGTCTTGCCACTGCCGTTGGGACCCTCCACACGCACGATCTCGCCGGCATGGATGTCCAGGTCAAGGTCCCGGAACAGCCAGCGATCGTCCCGCTCACAGGCCAGCTTTCGGGCTTGCAGACGCAGGCTCAAGGCACTCTCCCGGCATGGGTAATTTCGCCCGGAACTCTACACGGAAAGGGCCCTGGCTACCAGTCGCGCCGTCTGCGTCAGCCGGTCGCACTTGCCCTGGGTCAAGCCTTGCGTGGACCGCCAGCCCTTGCCAGATCCGGACCCGCTGCTATGCTCGTGAAACACTGTATGTATCGACAGGTCTCGACGACAGGGGAGACATCGCATGCCCAACGTCACACCGCAGTACCTGGAACGCCGCCCCAACCTCCCGCTGGCCCGGTCCTGGGCGGCCATCGAAGCGGACGACCTGACCGAGATCCCGCTGCTCGGTCGCGTCTCGGCGGGCATGCCCATCGAGGCCTGTCCCGAGGCCGGCAGCATCCAGGTGCCCACGCGGATGGTGCGCCGCAATACCTATGCCCTGCGGGTGCGCGGCGACTCCATGGTCGATTGCAACATCTTCGACGGGGATGTGATCATCATCGAGCGCCGCGAGAGCGCCGAGAACGGCGAGACCGCGGTGGTGATGATCAACGACCAGGAGGTCACCCTGAAGAAGCTCTACATCGAGAAGTCCGGCGTGCGCCTGCAGCCGGCCAACGAGCGCATGGCGCCCATCTACCTGCGCAACGACGATATCCAGGTGATCGGCCTGGTGATGGGCGTGGTGCGCCAGGCGGAGCTGGCTGCCTGATGCGCTATGACGTCCCCGATGTCCCCGCCGGACGCTGGCAGGAGAGCGAACTGGAGGTGGAGAAGAGCCGCTTCATCACCTGGCTCTGCCATGCGCCGGACAGCGCCGCCTTCGAGGCGTTGCTGGCCGAGGCGCGCCGCACCCACCCCGGCGCCAGCCACCACTGCAGCGCCTTCATCGCCGGCCCGCCCGGCGAGCAGACCGCCATCGGCTTCTCCGACGACGGCGAGCCCGGCGGCACCGCCGGGCGCCCCATGTTCCAGGTGCTGGAGGGCGACGGCCTCGGCCAGGTGGGCTGCGTGGTCACCCGCTACTTCGGCGGCACCAAGCTCGGCACCGGCGGCCTGGCGCGCGCCTACTCCCGCGCCGTCGCCGAAGGCCTGGAGGCCCTGCCGCGCCGCACGATGGTCGAGCGCACCCCGCTGCGCCTGCGGGTCGACTTCGCCGGCGAGGCCGAGGCCCGCGCCTGGCTGGCCGGGCAGGAGGTGCCGGTCGCGCAGGCCGACTACGGCGCCGACGGGGTGGTGCTCACGGTGGGCTGGCCCAGCGACGCGCCCGCCGACCTCAGCGCCCTCGAGACCCGCCTGCGGGGCCGGCTCACAATGCTGGACGATGGCTCCCCATCACGACGAACGGCGCCCTGAGGCGCCGTTGCAGGTCGTTGGTGGGCTGCCGATCACCCCAGGTACTTGATCATCACCCCGGCGGCCACCGCCGAGCCGATCACCCCGGCCACGTTGGGCCCCATGGCGTGCATCAGCAGGAAGTTGTGGGGATTGGACTCCAGCCCCACCTTGTTGGAGACCCTTGCGGCCATGGGCACCGCCGAGACCCCCGCCGAGCCGATCAGCGGGTTGATCGGCATGCGGCTCACGGTGTTCATCAGCTTGGCCATCAGGATCCCGCAGGCGGTGCCGATGGCGAAGGCCACCATGCCCAGCGCCAGGATCCCCAGGGTCTCCAGGGCCAGGAAGCGGTCGGCCATCAGCTTGGAGCCCACCGAGAGGCCGAGGAAGATGGTCACGATGTTGATCAGCGCGTTCTGGGCGGTGTCGGAGAGCCGTTCCACCACCCCGCACTCGCGCATCAGGTTGCCGAAGCAGAACATCCCCAGCAGCGGCGCCGCATCCGGCAGGAAGAGCACCACCAGGATCAGCAGGCTGAGCGGAAAGACGATCTTCTCGAGCTTCGACACCGGCCGCAGCTGGGTCATGACGATCTCGCGCTCCCGCTTCGAGGTCAGCGCCTTCATGATCGGCGGCTGGATCAGCGGCACCAGCGCCATGTAGGAGTAGGAGGCCACGGCGATGGCACCCAGCAGCTCCGGGGCCAGGATGCTCGACACGTAGATCGAGGTGGGGCCGTCGGCGCCGCCGATGATGCCGATGGCGGCGGCCTGGTTGAGCGAGAAGTCCATCCAGCCCATGGCCGACATGCCCACCGCACCGAGCAGGGTGGCGAAGATGCCGAACTGCGCCGCTGCCCCCAGGAAGAGAGTGCGGGGATTGGCCAGCAGCGGACCGAAGTCGGTCATCGCCCCCACGCCCATGAAGATCACCAGCGGGGCGATGCCCGAGGCGATCGCCACGCTGTAGAACTGGTAGAGCATGCCGTGGGCGAAGCCGGCGTCCATGGCCACGTCGTTGGCGGAGCGCAGCAGCGCCGGCGAGAGGTCGCCATGCAGGGCCTCGGTCAGGGTGTGGCGCCAGGCCTCGATGCCGGCGGCCGGGTCGAGGCCCAGTTGCAGCGTCGCGGCCATCTGCTCGAGCAGCGCCGGCCGCGCCAGGTGCGCCGCCTGCTCGGCGGCGGACAGGGCCAGACCCGCCTCGGGGATGTTGGCCAGGATGCCGCCGAAGCCGATCGGCACCAGCAGCAGCGGCTCGAACTTCTTGGCGATGGCCAGGTAGAGCAATCCCAGCCCCACCAG
Source organism: Halomonas sp. CKK8 (assembly GCF_029625235.1). Lineage (NCBI taxonomy): Bacteria > Pseudomonadati > Pseudomonadota > Gammaproteobacteria > Oceanospirillales > Halomonadaceae > Halomonas > Halomonas sp. CKK8. The sequence continues at coordinate 3,291,113 of NZ_CP121193.1, forward strand.
CACCATGACCGCCTGGCCGAGGCTCAGGTTGTAGAGCCCCGAGCCGTACCAGAGCGTCAGTATCTTCTCCGTCATGGGTACCTTCCTCAGAGCTCGATCAGGACATCGCCGACGGCGACGCTGTCGCCCTCGCTGACATTGACGGAGGAGACGGTGCCGGCACCGGTGGCGCGCACCTCGGTCTCCATCTTCATGGCCTCGAGGATGATCACCACATCGCCCTCCTCGACCGCGTCACCGGGGCGCACGTTGACCTTGAAGATGTTGCCGGCCAGCGGCGCGGTGATCGCCTCGCCGCTGGGGGCGGCGGGGGCACTCTCGGCGGGTTGGGCGGCCGCGGCCTGCTCCTGGACGGCACCGACCTCGCCACCCTCGGCGACCTCGACCACGTACTGCTTGCCGTTGACCTTGACGGTATAGGTCTCGGGGCCGGCCGGGGCCGCGCCCTGGGTCGCCGGCGCCTTGGCCTCGGCCCCGCCCTTCTGCGACGAGACCGGCAGGCTGGCGTCGGGCGCCTCCTTCCCGGGGGCCTGGGGCGCCGGCTCGAAGGCCTCGGGGTTGTCGCGGTTCTTGAGGAACTTCAGGCCGATCTGCGGGAAGAGCGCATAGGTGAGCACGTCGTCGATCTCGCGCTCGCCCTCGGCCAGGCGGATGCCCTCGGCCTTGGCCTTCTCCTTGAGCTCGGCGGTCAGCCGCTCCATCTCCGGGTCGAGCCGGTCGGCCGGACGGCAGGTGATCGGCTCCCCCCCCTCCAGCACGCGCGCCTGCAGCTGCTTGTTGAACGGCGCCGGGGCCGCGCCGTACTCGCCCTTGAGCAGCGCCTGGACCTCCTTGGAGATCGACTTGTAGCGCTCGCCCATCATCACGTTCATCACCGCCTGGGTACCGACGATCTGCGAGGTCGGGGTGACCAGCGGGATGAAGCCCAGGTCCTCGCGGACCCGCGGGATCTCCTTGAGCACGTCGTCGAGCTTGTCGCCGGCACCCTGCTCCTTGAGCTGGCCTTCCATGTTGGTGAGCATGCCGCCCGGCACCTGGGCAATCAGGATGCGCGAGTCGATGCCCTTCAGCGAGCCCTCGAAGGCGGCGTACTTCTTGCGCACCTCGCGGAAGTAGGCGGCGATCTCCTCGAGCAGTTCGAGGTCGAGGCCGGTGTCGCGCTCGGTACCCTGGAGGATGGCCACCACCGACTCGGTGGGGCTGTGGCCATAGGTCATGGACATCGAGGAGATGGCGGTATCGACGTTGTCGATGCCCGCCTCGGCGGCCTTGAGGGCGGTGGCGGTGGACATGCCGGTGGTGGCGTGGCACTGCATGTGGATGGGAATATCCACCGCTTTCTTGAGCTTGGTGACCAGCTCATAGGCGTCGTAGGGCTTGAGCAGGCCGGCCATGTCCTTGATCGCCAGGGAGTCGGCGCCCATGGCGGCGATGGTCTTGCCGAGCTCGACCCAACCGTCCAGGGTGTGCACCGGGCTCACGGTATAGGAGAGCGTGCCCTGGGCGTGGCCCTCGACCTTGCGGACGGCCTGGATGGCACGCTCCAGGTTGCGCGGGTCGTTCATGGCATCGAAGACGCGGAAGACGTCGACACCATTGGTCCTGGCTCGCTCGACGAACTTGTCCACCACGTCATCGGCGTAGTGACGGTAGCCGAGCAGGTTCTGGCCGCGCAGCAGCATCTGCTGGGGGGTGTTGGGCATGGCGGCCTTCAACGCCCGTATCCGCTCCCACGGATCCTCGCCGAGGTAGCGGATACAGGCGTCGAAGGTGGCCCCGCCCCAGGACTCCAGCGACCAGAAGCCGACGCGGTCGAGCTTCTCGGCGATGGGCAGCATGTCATCGAGGCGCATGCGGGTGGCGAACAGCGACTGGTGGGCATCGCGCAGGACGACATCGGTGATGCCAAGCGGGCGTGTCTTGTCAGTCATGGTCGTGACCTTGTCGTTATGGATGGAAGGGGAAAGGGGGGAGCGGCCGCCTCAGCGGCGGTGGCGGCGGCGATAGCGGTGTACCGCGGCGGTGATGGCGACCATCACGTCATCGTCCTGGCGAGGCGCCGGCGGGCGGCGGTTGCCGGTCGCGACAGGGGCGGGCGGCTCGGGAAAGAAGCGGCCGATGGCCTTGGACATCAGGGTGGTGACGATCACCAGCACGGTAAGAAAAACAAAGACAAACCCCATGCCGAGGCCCATCAGGGCAAGCCCCTCGTTGAGCAGCTGCGTGTCCTGCATGCGAATTCTCCTGTTTCTTGCGCGGAGTTGGCCTCGATCTCACGAGAAAACTCGGCTTGCGCATTTTTTAGGATGCTATAACCTGCCACATCCCCGACAGATTGCAATGGCGTCATGGTGGAAGTCAGCGTTGTTAATTTACTACATAACGGGCGGATCGGCCTAGCGCCCATGGAAGGGGTCATCGATGCGGTGACCCGCGACCTGCTGACCCGCACGCCCGGTTTCGACTGGGTGGTGACCGAGTTCGTGCGCGTGGTGAACGCCCGCCTGCCGCCCCGCGTCTTCCACCGGCACTGCCCGGAACTAGCGCACCCCGGCGTCACCACGCCGAGCGGCGTCCCCGTGCAGCTGCAACTGCTGGGCTCCGACCCCGAGGCCCTCGCGGCCAACGCCCGCCAGGCCCTGCGTCTCGGCGCTACCGGCCTGGATCTCAATTTCGGCTGTCCGGCCAAGCTCGTCAATCGCCACGACGGCGGCGCCTCGCTGCTGCGTGACCCGCGACGGGTTCACGCCGCCGTGTCGGCGGTATCCCGGGCGGTGGGCGACGAGATCCCGGTGACGGCCAAGATCCGCCTGGGCTTCTCCGATCGACGCCTGGCCCTGGCCTGCGCCCTGGCCACCCAGGAGGCCGGCGCCCGGCGGCTCGTGGTCCATGGCCGGACACGCGACGAGGGCTACCGCCCGCCGGCCCACTGGGAGTGGATCGGCCGCATCCACCAGCGCCTCTCCATCCCGGTGGTCGCCAACGGCGACATCTGGACCCTGGAGGACTACTGGAAGGCCCGCACCCTCTCCGGGTGTCGCGACGTGATGCTCGGTCGCGGCGCCCTGGCCGACCCCTGGCTGGCGGCGCGCATCCGCCACTGGCAGGCGACGGGAGAACGATTACCCGACACGCCCTGGGAGACTCGGGCACGGATCCTCGCCGACTTTGCTGCATTGCAGCGTAGCACACTTCCGACGCGTGTCGTCACTGCCCTGATCAAGCAGTGGCTCAACCATATGCGCCAGCGCGACCACGAGGCGGCCCGCCGCTTCCAGGCCGTGAAGCGCCTGCGCGAGCTCGACGCCCTGCTGGCGGGCCTCGACCCTCCTGCGACCGCTAACCGCCCCCCTTTCCCCGTTCGCGCCGACCACCGCGCAGAGCCCGCCTGACGGCGAGTCACGACAAGGCGCCAGGCGCCCACAAAAAAAGAGGCGCACGTCGCATCACGACGGCGCCTCAAACGATCGCAGGGTCGGCACGCGAGAAGCGCCGACCCGGCTAGCAGAACACAGAACATCGGGCACAGCGGGCCCGGAAAGCAGAAGACCCGCCCTCTCATGGAGGGCGGGTCGAGATCTGGCGCGCCCGGGAGGATTCGAACCTCCGACCACCTGATTCGTAGTCAGGTACTCTATCCAGCTGAGCTACGGGCGCGTAAGGCAACAAGCGAGTCGTTGCAGGGATAAAGCGGAGGGGATACCGCCGACCATATCCAGTGTGAAGGTGGCGCGCCCGGGAGGATTCGAACCTCCGACCACCTGATTCGTAGTCAGGTACTCTATCCAGCTGAGCTACGGGCGCTTGACCTTCGCGTGACGACAATGGCGGAGAGGGAGGGATTCGAACCCTCGAAGAGGCTATAAACCCCTTACTCCCTTAGCAGGGGAGCGCCTTCAGCCACTCGGCCACCTCTCCCTCATCGGCACGGTGCGTATCCTACCGTTTTAGAAGGCCATTGTCCAGCGACCCGGGCGATTTTTCACCATGACCCCGCGATGGCGCTCCCGGCTCGAGCACCGGCCGGGTGCTAGTCATCGCTCTCGAGGCCGGAATCGGCCTTCTCGCGCTGGATGCGCTGGTAGATCTCCTCGCGATGCACGGCGACATCCTTGGGGGCGTTGACGCCGATGCGAACCTGATTGCCCTTGACGCCAAGGACGGTCACGGTGATGTCGTCACCGATCATCAGGGTTTCGCCGACGCGGCGGGTCAGGATGAGCATGACTGATCTCCTTCTCAGACTTCTGGCTACGGGATGCTCGCCGGCAGGGACGACGAAATTACATTGTGCGACAAGTCGTCGTCCCTGACCAATGGCGCCGACCCATGAGACGCCCGCACCACGTTGAAAGGAAGCCCTGTGGCACGGGTGTCGCGGCCTTCCCTACAAGCGTAGAAGGTGTCGTCGCCCGAAGGGAGCCCTATTCGGCCTCGATATCGCTCTTGTCGAGGCCGAAGGCCTTGTGCAGCGCCTTGACTGCCAGCTCCATGTGCTTCTCGTCGATCACCACGGAGATCTTGATCTCGGAGGTCGAGACCATGCGGATGTTGATGTTCTCGTCGGCCAGCACGCGGAAGAACTTCGACGCCACCCCGGCATGGGAGCGCATGCCCACCCCGACCAGCGAGACCTTCGCGATATTGTCGTCCCCGCGCAGTTCGCCGCCGCCCAGGTCGGGAATGACCTGCTCCTGGAGGATCTTCATGGTCTGCTTGTAGTCGCCCTTGGCCACCGTGAAGGTGAAGTCGGTGTAGTCACCGGCCGGCGCCACGTTCTGGACGATCATGTCGACCTCGATGTTGGCATCGGCGATCGGCCCCAGGATCCGCGAGGCGACACCCGGCACATCGGGGGTGTTGAGCAGGGTCAGCTTGGCTTCGTTGGCGGTGAAGGCGATGCCTGAGATCAGCGGTTCTTCCATGGAATCCTCGTCTTGGTCGGAGTCTGCAACGATCAGGGTGCCGGGGCCATCCTCGAAGCTGGACAGCACGCGCAGCGGAACATTGTACTTGCCGGCGAATTCGACGGCGCGAATCTGCAGCACCTTGGAGCCCAGGCTCGCCAGCTCCAGCATCTCCTCGACGGTGATGGTGTCGAGGCGCTGGGCCCTGGAGCAGACCCGCGGGTCGGTGGTGTAGACACCGTCGACGTCGGTATAGATCTGGCACTCGTCGGCCTTCAGCGCCGCCGCCAGCGCCACGCCGGTGGTATCGGAGCCGCCGCGGCCGAGGGTGGTGATGTTGCCCTCCTCGTCGACGCCCTGGAAACCGGCGACCACCACCACCTGACCGTCGTCCAGGTCGGCCTGCAGCTCATCGGTCTCGATGCGCTGGATGCGCGCCTTGGTGTGGGCACTGTCGGTCTGGATGCCCACCTGGGAGCCGGTGTAGGAGGTGGCCGGCACGCCGATCTTGTGGAGGGCCATGGCCAGCAGCGAGATGGTCACCTGCTCGCCGGTGGAGACCAGCATGTCCATCTCGCGCGGCGTCGGCTCGTCATTGATCTCGTTGGCCATGCCGATCAGGCGATTGGTCTCGCCGCTCATGGCGGAGACCACGACGACGACCTGGTGGCCGTTGTCGCGAAAGCCCTTGACCTTCTCGGCCACGGCCTTGATGCGCTCCACGGAGCCCACCGAGGTGCCGCCGAATTTCTGTACGTATAGTGCCATATGCCGATTTCCCTCGTGCGTCGAGTGCGAATCGCGCTCGGATGAGTGAAAGGTGAGTGAAGATGACGAGGGCCGGGGCATCGCTGCCGCCGGCCCTGCTAGCCCTTACTGGAGCCGCTCCTCGACCCAGGCCGGCACGCTGTCCAGCGCCCCGGGCAGTGCCGTGACATCGCTGCCGCCGGCCTGGGCCATGTCGGGCCGGCCGCCGCCCTTGCCACCGACCTGGGCCGCCACGTGGTTGACCAGCTCGCCGGCCTTGACCCGGCCGGTCAGGTCGTCGGTGACGCCGGCGATCAGGCTGACCTTGCCGGCCTCGGCGTCAGCCACGCCCAGCACCACGATGCCGGAGCCGAGCTTGTTCTTGAGCTGGTCGAGCATGCCGCGCAGCTCCTTGCCGGCCACGCCCTCGAGGCGCCTGGCCAGCACCTTGACGCCCTTGACCTCGCGGGCCTCGTCGACCATGTCGTTGCCGGCGGCGCTGGCCAGCTTGGCCTTGAGGCGCTCGAGCTCCTTCTCCAGGGTGCGGTTGCGTTCGAGCAGCGACTCGACGCGCTCCTCGGCCTGCTCCGGCTTGGCCTTGAGGCGCTCGCCGATGCGATTCAGGCGCGCCTCCTGCTCGCGGAACCAGGCCAGCGCCCCCTCGCCGGTGATCGCCTCGATGCGGCGCACGCCCGAGGCGATGCCGGCCTCGCTGACGATATGGAAGCAGCCGATGTCACCGCTGCGCGCCACGTGGGTGCCGCCGCACAGCTCGATGGAGAAGTCATCGGCGCCGATGGTCAGCACCCGCACGCTGTCGGCATACTTGGCCTCGAAGAGCGCCGCGGCGCCCTTGGCCTTGGCCTCATCGAGGGTCATCTGCTCGGTGCGGGTCGGTGCATTGGCGAGTATCTGCTCGTTGACCAGGCGCTCCACCTCGGAGAGCTGCTCCGGTGTCACCGGCTCGAAGTGGCTGAAGTCGAAACGCAGCCGCTCGGGGGTGACCAGCGAGCCCTTCTGCGCCACGTGGTCGCCGAGCACCAGGCGCAGCGCCTTGTGCATCAGGTGGGTCGCGGAGTGATTGCGCACCGTGGCCGCGCGCAGGCTGGCGTCGACCCGCGGGTGAACCGTGGCACCCACCGCGAGCGACCCCTCGAGCAGCACGCCGTGGTGCAGATGGTGGCCGCCCTGCTTCTGGGTGTCGGTGACCAGGAAGCGGCCGCCCTCCAGCTCCAGGTAGCCGGTATCCCCCACCTGGCCGCCGGACTCGCCGTAGAAGGGGGTGCGATCGAGCACCACCACGCCACGCTGCTCCGGCTCGAGCCGTGCCAGGGGGTTGCCCTCCCGATCGACCAGGGCGGTGACGGTGGCGCGGTCCTCGAGGCGCTCATGGCCGGTGAAGTCGGTCTCGCCTTCCAGCTCCAGGGCGGCGCCGTAGTCGGCACCGAACTGGCTCGCCGCCCGGGCGCGCTCGCGCTGGGCCTCCAGCGCGCGCTCGAAGCCGACCTCGTCGAGGGTGACGCCGCGCTCCCGGCAGACATCGGCGGTCAGGTCATAGGGGAAGCCGTAGGTATCATAGAGCTTGAACACCGTCTCGCCGGGCAGCACCTCCCCGTCGAGGCTGGCCAGGGCCTCCTCGAGCAGGCCCATGCCGTGCTCCAGGGTGCGGGCGAACTGCTCCTCCTCCTTGAGAAGGACGCGCTCGATCTGGTGGCGCGCCTCGCGAAGTTCCGGAAAGGCGTCGCCCATCTCCACGTCCAGCGCACCCACCAGCTTGTGGAAGAAGTTGCCCTGGGCGCCGAGCTTGTGGCCGTGGCGGATGGCGCGACGGATGATCCGGCGCAGCACATAGCCGCGCCCCTCGTTGGAGGGCAGCACACCGTCGGCGACGAGGAAGGCGCAGGAGCGAATATGGTCGGCAATCACCCGCAGCGAGGGCGCGCGGGTATCGGCATGGCCGGTATGGCGCGCTGCCGCCTCCAGCAGGTTCTGGAAGAGGTCGATCTCGTAGTTGGAGTGCACGCCCTGCATCACCGCGGCGATGCGCTCCAGCCCCATGCCGGTATCGATGGAGGGCTTGGGCAGCGGATGCAGGGTGCCGGCCGCGTCGCGGTCGAACTGCATGAACACCAGGTTCCAGATCTCGATATAGCGGTCGCCGTCCTCCTCGGGGCTGCCGGGCGGGCCGCCCCACACCTCGGGACCGTGGTCATAGAAGATCTCGGAACTCGGCCCGCAGGGACCGGTGTCGCCCATCTGCCAGAAGTTGTCCTCGTCGAGCTTGGAGAAGCGCTCGGGGTCGATGCCCATCTCCTCCTTCCAGATGCGCTCGGCCTCGTCGTCGCTGACGTGCACAGTGACCCACAGCTTCTCCTTCGGCAGGCCCAGAGTCTCGGTGAGGAATTCCCAGGCGAAGCGGATGGCTTCGCGCTTGAAGTAGTCGCCGAAGCTGAAGTTGCCCAGCATCTCGAAGAAGGTGTGGTGGCGTGCGGTATAGCCGACGTTGTCGAGGTCGTTGTGCTTGCCGCCGGCGCGCACGCAGCGCTGGGACGAGGCCGCGCGCACGTAGGGGCGAGGGTCGCGACCCAGGAAGACGTCCTTGAACGGCACCATGCCGGCATTGGTGAACAGCAGGGTCGGGTCGTTGCCGGGAACCAGTGAGCTGGAGGGCACGACGGTATGGCCGTGCGCCTCGAAGTAACTCAGAAAGGCCTGTCTGATGTCTGCGCTTTTCATGGGGTATCCGTGGCGATGAACGGGGTGACCCGGCGGGCGACGCTGGCTCGAGGCGGGCAGCACGACGCGCAGTCTCCAGGCGCCTCGTGGTGCCGCGGGATGCCACCCGGGGCGTTCGCAAAGGGAGCCATTATAGCGCAGTTGTCAAGGGACTGAAGGGGCGTCGGTGCCCGCACCACTCAGGGGTGATGCGGGGGCAGGCCTGGACGACTACTGATCCGGTGCCGAATCCCAGGCGTGTTCCAGGGCGTGGCGCACCTGGTCGAAGTCGAAGCCGCGGCCGGCCAGGAAACGCTCGCGGCGGGCGCGCTCGCGAGGCGACTCGCCGGGTCTGGTGAAGCGCCGCGCGAGCGCCTCGCTGGCCAGGGCGAACCAGTCGCCCTCGCCGGCCTGCTCGCTCTCGGCGAAGGCGTGACGGATCGCCTCTCCATCGAGGCCGCGTCGCTCGAGCTCGACACGGATCTTCAGCGGCCCCTGGCCCCGCAGGATGCGTGAGCGCAGGAAGCTCTCGGCGAAGCGGTCGTCAGACTGCAACCCCTGCTCGACCAGGTCGTCGAGGCACTCGGCGATCGCCTCGGGCGCATGCCCCTTGGCCGCCAGGCGCTCGGCAAGCTCCCGGCGAGAGTGCTCTCGCCGGGCCAGCAGGCGGATGGCATCGTCACGAGGCGACGACTCGTCGCCGGAGGGCTGCCCCAGCATGGCTTATGACGGGTCGTCGTCGCGGCCGGCCTCGGCGGTGACCGCCTCGTCGACGGCCTCCTCCTTCCTGGGCTCCACCGGCGCGAGCAGCTGGGCGCGGATCTGGCTCTCGATCTCCTCCATCACCGCCGGGTTGTCCTCGAGGAACTGGGCGGCGTTGGCCTTGCCCTGGCCGATCTTGTTGCCCTGGTAGCTGTACCAGGCCCCCGCCTTGTCGATCAGCTTGCACTGCACGCCCAGGTCGACCACCTCCCCGGCATGGTAGATCCCCTTGCCGTAGAGGATCTGGAACTCCGCCTGGCGGAACGGCGGGGCGACCTTGTTCTTGACCACCTTGACCCGGGTCTCGTTGCCGGTGACCTCGTCACCCTGCTTGACCGAGCCGGTGCGGCGGATGTCCAGGCGCACGCTGGAGTAGAACTTGAGCGCATTGCCGCCGGTGGTGGTCTCGGGGCTGCCGAACATCACGCCGATCTTCATGCGGATCTGGTTGATGAAGACCACCATGCAGTTGGCGTTCTTGATGTTGCCGGTGATCTTGCGCAGGGCCTGGGACATCAGGCGCGCCTGCAGGCCGACGTGGGAGTCGCCCATCTCGCCCTCGATCTCGGCCCGCGGGGTCAGCGCCGCCACCGAGTCGATGATGATCACGTCGACGCCGCCGGAGCGCACCAGCATGTCGCAGATCTCGAGGGCCTGCTCGCCGGTATCCGGCTGGGAGACCAGCAGGTCGTCGAGATTGACCCCGAGCTTCTCGGCATAGCTCGGGTCCAGGGCGTGCTCGGCATCGATGAAGGCGCAGGTCTTGCCCTGCTTCTGGGCCTGGGCGATCACCGACAGGGTCAGGGTGGTCTTGCCCGAGGATTCGGGGCCGAAGATCTCGACCACCCGGCCCAATGGCAGGCCGCCGATCCCCAGGGCGATGTCCAGGCCCAGCGAGCCGGTGGAGACCGAGGGCATCACCACGCGCGGGGCGTCGCCCAGGCGCATCACGGTGCCCTTGCCGAACTGGCGGTCGATCTGGGAAAGGGCGGCGTCCAGCGCCTTGGAACGGTTGTCATCCTGAGCCATCACGGGCCTCCTGAATCTGGGGTCTCTGAAATACTGTATGACTGCACAGTAGTATGGCGAAAAATCGCCTGCGCGGCCAGTGCCGATTCGCTGCTGGAAGGGCTATTGTCGCAGGACGATTACAGATAGCCTGCGCGGCTCGGGGCTGACCCGGCGCCCCTTGGTGTCTACAGGCGCTCAAGGCTGCTCCAGGCGCCGCACCAGGCCGAGCAGCGCCTCGCGCACGGCCTGCTCACGCACGGCCGCCCGGTCGCCGGCGAAATGGTGGCACGCCGCCTCGGCCCGTTCGGCATCGCCCCAGGCCAGCCAGACGGTGCCCACCGGCTTGTCGGGACTGCCCCCGCCGGGGCCGGCCACCCCGCTGATCGCCACGCCGAGCCCGGCGCCGCTGTCGCGGCAGGCGCCTGCCACCATCGCCTCGACGACGGCGCGGCTGACCGCCCCTTGCGCCTCGAGCAGCGCCTCCGGCACGCCCAGCAGCCGGGTCTTGGCGCCATTGGCATAGGTCACGTAGCCGGTCTCGAACCAGTCCGAACTGCCGGCCACGGCGGTGATGGCGCTGGCCACCCCGCCCCCGGTGCAGGACTCGGCCGCGGTGACCGTGATGCCCTTCTCGCGGCACCGTTCGCCCAGCCGCTCGGCGAGGGCCACGAGGTCGAGGTCGGCCAGGCGGGAGGCGCGGGGGGACATGGCATGACTCCTGGGCATTCGCAGCGGCCGAGGCGACGTCGGCCGCGCGTGAGCGATGACTTTTCCGTACAATAACGGCTTTGCCAGCGACATGCATGGCGCATTCGACGCCAGCCATCCGTCAACCGCCAGAGCAGGAACCCGATGTCACAGGCCAGCGCCCAGCATACCCCCATGATGAGCCAGTACCTGAAGATCAAGCGCGAGCACCCCGACGTGCTGCTCTTCTATCGCATGGGTGACTTCTACGAGCTGTTCTTCGACGATGCCCGGCGTGCCGCCGCCCTGCTCGACATCACCCTGACCCAGCGCGGCCAGTCCGCGGGCCAGCCGATTCCCATGGCCGGGGTCCCCTACCACAGCGCCGAGGGGTACCTGGCCCGCCTGGTGGCGGCCGGCGAGTCGGTGGCGATCTGCGAGCAGATCGGTGACCCGGCCACCAGCAAGGGACCGGTGGAGCGCCGCGTGGTGCGCATCGTCACCCCCGGCACCCTCTACGACGAGGCGCTGCTGGATGCCCGCCGCGACAACCTGCTGGTCGCCGTGGCCCCGCTCGGCGAGCGCTGGGGGCTGGCCTGGCTGGAGCTCTCCAGCGGCCGCTTCAACGTGCTGGAGGTCGAGGGCGAGGGCGAGATGCTCGCCGAACTCCAGCGCCTCGACCCCGCCGAGCTGCTGGTCGCCGAAAGCCTGGCACTACCGGCCGCGCTGGAGGGGCGTCGCGGCCTGCGTCGCCAGAGCGACTGGCTGTTCGACCTCGAGAGCGCGACCCGCACCCTCTGCGACCAGTTCCAGGTCCAGGACCTGCGCGGCTTCGGCTGCGCCCATCTTGAGGCCGCGATCACCGCCGCCGGGGTGCTGGTCGACTATGCCCGGGACACCCAGCGCACGGCCCTGCCCCACGTCACCGCCATCGGTGTGGAGAGCCGCGACGACGCCGTGGTGATCGATGCCGCCAGCCGTCGCAACCTGGAGATCGACGTGAACCTCGGCGGCAGCGCCGATAACACCCTGGCCAGCGTACTCGACACCACCGCCACGGCCATGGGCTCGCGGCTGCTCAAGCGCTGGCTCAACCGCCCGCTGCGCGACCGCGCCCAGGTCGGCGGCCGCCAGGCGGCGGTGGCGCTGCTCCTCGACGACGAGGGCTTCGCGGCGCTGCGCGAGTCGCTCAAGGCGATCGGCGACGTGGAGCGGATCCTGGCCCGCGTGGCCCTCTACAGCGCACGACCGCGCGACCTGGCCCGCCTGCGCGACGCCCTGGTCGCCCTGCCCGACCTCCAGGCCTCCCTCGAGGCCTACGGCGAGGGCAGCACGCTGGACGAGCTTCGCCACCATATCCATCCCTTCCCGGCGCTGGCCGACACCCTGACCCGCGCCCTGGTGGAGAACCCACCGGTGGTGATCCGCGACGGCGGCGTGATCGCCGAGGGCTTCGACGCCGAGCTCGACGAGCACCGAGGCCTCGCCGAGCATGCCGGCGACTACCTGATCCGCCTGGAGACCCGGGAGCGCGAGCGCACCGGCCTGCCCGGCCTCAAGGTGGGCTACAACCGGGTCCACGGCTACTACATCGAGATCCCCCGCGCCCAGGCCCGGGACGCCCCGGTGGACTACGTGCGCCGCCAGACCCTGAAGAACGCCGAGCGCTTCATCATCCCCGAGCTCAAGGAGTTCGAGGACAAGGCCCTCTCGGCAAAGTCCCGGGCGCTGGCCCGGGAAAAGCTGCTCTACGACGGCCTGCTCGACACCTTGAACGCCGAGCTCGCCGCGCTGCAGGGCACCGGGCGGGCACTGGCGGCCCTCGACGTGCTGTGCGCCTTCGCCGAGCGCGCCCGGGCCCTGGAATTCGTGCGCCCGTCACTGCCCGAGTCGCCGGGCATCGACATCCGCGGCGGCCGCCACCCGGTGGTCGAACAGGTCACCGAGACGCCCTTCGTGCCCAACGACCTGGTGCTGGACGACGCGCGCCGCATGCTGGTAATCACCGGCCCCAACATGGGCGGCAAGTCCACCTACATGCGACAGGCCGCGCTGATCACCCTGCTCGCCCACACCGGCAGCTTCGTGCCGGCGGATGCGGCCGCCATCGGCCCGGTGGACCGCATCTTCACCCGCATCGGCTCCTCGGACGACCTGGCCGGCGGGCGCTCCACCTTCATGGTGGAAATGACCGAGACCGCCAGCATCCTGCACAACGCCACCGACCACAGCCTGGTGCTGATGGACGAGATCGGTCGCGGCACCAGCACCTTCGATGGCCTATCGCTGGCCTGGGCCAGCGCCGAGCACCTGACCCGCACCCGCGCCTTCACGCTGTTCGCCACCCACTACTTCGAGATGACGGCGCTGGCCGAGCAGGCCGAGGGGGTGGCCAACGTGCACCTGACGGCCGCGGAGCACCGCGACGGGATCGTCTTCATGCACCGGGTGGAGGACGGCCCGGCCAGCCAGAGCTACGGCCTGCAGGTGGCCCAGCTCGCCGGTGTCCCCCAGGGGGTGATCGCCCGCGCCCGGGAGAAGCTCGCAACCCTGGAGCAGCAGGAGATCGACCAGGGCAGCCGCTTGCCGGCCGACACGACGCGCGAGGGAGAGCGGCCGGCGGCGCCACGCCAGGCCGACCTCTTCGCCAGCACGCCCCACCCGCTGGTCGAGCAGCTGGGCAGCCTGGACCCCGACGCGCTGTCCCCCCGCCAGGCCCTGGAGCTGCTCTACCGCTGGAAGGAGGCCCTGTGAATGGCCGACAATGGCGCCGAGCCTGGCTTGCGGGGCCACCCTCGCCGCGACTAGAATGGCTCGATCAAATTCTGGAAATTATAAGAATTTTTTTTCTTATAACTCATTTAGCATCATCGACTACCGGCCGCGCCCTGCCACGGCCAGAGAATGGGAGACTGGCATGACATTCGTCGTCACCGAGAACTGCATCAAGTGCAAGTACACCGACTGTGTCGAGGTCTGCCCGGTGGATTGCTTCTACGAGGGCCCCAACTTCCTGGTGATCCACCCCGACGAGTGCATCGACTGCGCCCTGTGCGAGCCGGAGTGTCCCGCCGAGGCAATCTTCTCGGAGGATGAGCTGCCGGATGGCCAGGAGGAGTTCATCGAGATCAACGCCGAGCTGGCCGAGGTGTGGCCAAACATCAGCGAGAAGAAGGATCCGCCGGAGGATGCCGAGGAGTGGGACGGCAAGTCGGGCAAGCTGGAGCTGCTCGAGCGCTGAGCCGCTGACGCGGCCGGACACGACGACGCCGGATGTCTTGCGACATCCGGCGTCGTCGTCTCTGCCCTGAGCGAAGATGGAGAACACTCGGCAAAAAAGGCGGCCCGCAGGCCGCCCGCTCCCAGCCGATCCTCGAGCGGCTCCCTCCGCCCGACTCCCGTGATGCCTTCCCTGCCCGGGAACGGCCTCCTGCCGCACCGGGCGCATCACTTGTCGCATCCCGTTGCATCCTGCCGGAAGAGCATCCCCGCTCTCCCACATCCCGAGTGCAGTGTGGCATAGACGCATTGCAGCACAACCCCGCCCGTGACGCGTCGACCACGGTCATCCCGGCCCGGCCCTTCACCGCAGCGGGAACCGGACCCCTTTAAAATCAATGAAATGAAAAGGCCCGACCCCTCACGGGGTCGGGCCTGTCCGACGCAGGAATGGCGGATCTCTTCGCCTCCCTGTAGGCGATCTCCTACAGCAGGTCACGCAAAAGGCAACGCTGTTCGCTTACTGCCCCTTGATCGCGGCGCGCCCCGGGTAGTCCACCGTGCCGTCCAGTTCCTGCTCAATGACCAGCAGCCGGTTGTACTTGGCGACGCGGTCAGAGCGGCTCAGCGAGCCGGTCTTGATCTGGCCGGCGCAGGTGCCCACGGCGAGGTCGGCGATGGTGGTGTCCTCGGTCTCGCCGGAGCGATGGGAGATCACCGCGGTGAAACCGGCATCCTGGGCCATGCGGATCGCCTCCAGGGTCTCGGAGAGCGAGCCGATCTGGTTGAACTTGATCAGGATGGAGTTACCGATCTGCTCGTCGATGCCGCGCTTCAGGATCCGCGTGTTGGTGACGAAGAGGTCATCGCCCACCAGCTGGACCTTGTCGCCCAGCCGCTCGGTCAGCGCCTTCCAGCCCTCCCAGTCGGACTCGTCCATGCCATCCTCGATGGAGACGATCGGGAACTGCTCGCAGAGCTCGCCCAGGTAGTCGACGAAGCCGGCGGCATCGAAGGCCTTGCCTTCGCCGGAAAGGTCATACTTGCCGTCTCGGTAGAACTCGGAGGAGGCGCAGTCCAGCGCCAGGGTCACGTCGTCGCCCAGGCGGTAGCCGGCATCTGCCACGGCCTGCTGGATCACCGCCAGGGCCTCGGCATTGGAGTCGAGGTTCGGCGCGAAGCCGCCCTCGTCGCCCACCGAGGTGGCAAGCCCCCGGGCCGAGAGCACCTTCTTCAGGGCGTGGAAGATCTCGGCGCCCATGCGCAGGCCCTCGCGGAAGGTCGGCGCGCCCACCGGCTGGACCATGAACTCCTGGATGTCGACGTTGTTGTCGGCATGCTCGCCGCCGTTGAGGATGTTCATCATCGGCACCGGCATCAGGTACTTCCCGGGCTGGCCGTAGAGCTCGGCGATATGCGCGTAGAGCGGCATGCCCTTGGCATTGGCCGCGGCCTTGGCCGCCGCCAGCGACACCGCCAGGATGGCGTTTGCGCCGAGCGACGCCTTGTTGTCGGTGCCGTCCAGCACCAGCATGGCGTCGTCCAGCCCGCGCTGGTCACGGGCATCCATGCCCACCAGGCGCTCACGGATGGTGGTGTTGACGGCCTCCACGGCCTTCAGCACGCCCTTGCCCAGGTAGCGACTCTTGTCGCCGTCACGCAGCTCCAGCGCCTCGCGGGAGCCGGTGGAGGCCCCGCTGGGCGCACAGGCCACGCCCACGGCGCCGCTCTCCAGGCGCACCTCGGCCTGGACGGTGGGGTTGCCGCGTGAATCGAGCACCTCGAGGGCGCGTATATCGACGATCTTGGTCATCTGTGTCGTCCTTCCATACTGTCAGCGTTGATTGAGTCGATGGGGAAACTGCCGTGCTCTCTCGGCTTTCCAGCGCTGCTCGGTTTACCGGGTTATTCGATTGTTAATGTGGGAAACCCCTTTACCAGCTCGTCGATGGCCTTGAGTTGGGCCAGGAAGGGCTCGAGGCGATCCAGTGGCAGGGCACAGGGGCCGTCGCACTTGGCGTTGTCGGGGTCGGGGTGGGCCTCCAGGAAGAGGCCGGCCAGGCCGACCGCCACCCCGGCACGGGCGAGCTCGGTCACCTGCTGCCGCCGCCCGCCGGCGCTGTCGGCCCGGCCGCCGGGGCGCTGCAGGGAGTGGGTGACATCGAAGAAGACGGGATAGCCGGTCTGCTTCATGTCGCCGAAGCCGAGCATGTCGACCACCAGGTTGTTGTAGCCGAAGCTGGAGCCGCGCTCGCACAGCAGCAGCCGGTCGTTACCCGCCTCCTCGCACTTGCGAATGATGTGGCGCACCTCGTGGGGGGCCAGGAACTGCGGCTTCTTGATGTTGATCACCGCCCCGGTCTCGGCCATGGCCACCACCAGGTCGGTCTGGCGCGCCAGGAAGGCCGGCAGCTGGATGATATCGGCGATCTCGGCCGCCGGCGCGGCCTGCCAGGGTTCATGGACGTCGGTGATGATCGGGACGTTGAAGCGCGCCTTCACCTCGGCCAGGATCTCGAGCCCCTTCTCCAGGCCCGGGCCGCGGAAGGAGTGGATGGAGCTACGGTTGGCCTTGTCGAAGCTCGCCTTGAAGACGTAGGGCATGCCCAGCCGACCCGTCACCGCCGCGTAGGTCTCGGCGACCTCGAGGGCCAGCTCGCGGGACTCCAGCACGTTCATGCCGCCCAGCAGCATCAGCGGCAACGAATTGCCGGCCTTCAGGCCGGCGAATTCGATGTGCCGTTCAGGGGCGGACTCGCTCATCACGGACATGGGCCTCACTCCTGGTGGGAGGACTGGGCACGGATGCGTGCCGCCTTGTGCTCCAGCGCCGCATTGACGAAGCCGGTGAACAGCGGATGGCCGTCACGCGGCGTGGAGGTGAACTCCGGGTGGAACTGGCAGGCGACGTACCAGGGGTGGTCCGGCAGCTCGACCATCTCCACCAGGGAGTTGTCGACGCTCTTGCCGGAGACCACCAGGCCGGCCTGCTCGAGCTCGTCGATGAACTGGTTATTCACCTCGAAGCGGTGGCGGTGGCGCTCGACGATCTCGTCGCTGCCATAGGCCTCGCGAGCCCGGCTGCCGGGCTTGAGCTGGCAGACCTGGCCACCCAGGCGCATGGTGCCGCCGAGGTCGGAGGCCGCATCGCGCAGCTCGACCTTGCCCTCGGGGCTCAACCACTCGGTGATCAGGCCCACCACCGGGTGCTGCGTGTCGTGGGTGAACTCGGTGGAGTCGGCATCCGCCCAGCCGGCCACGTTGCGTGCGAATTCGATTACCGCCACCTGCATGCCGAGGCAGATACCGAGATACGGAATGCCGTTCTCGCGGGCGAAGCGTGCGGTGGCGATCTTGCCTTCCACGCCGCGCTCGCCGAAGCCGCCGGGCACCAGGATGGCGTCCTTGCCGGCCAGGCGCTCGGTGCCGTGGCGCTCGATGTCCTCGGAGTCGATATAGTCGACGTTGACCTTCATGCGGGTCTGGATGCCGGCATGGATCAGCGCCTCGTTGAGGGACTTGTAGGCGTCGAGCAGCTCCATGTACTTGCCGACCATGGCGATGTTGATCGACTTCAGCGGGTTGAGCTTGGCATCGAGCACCTTCACCCACTCGCCGAGATCGGCCTCGTGCGCCTCGAGGCGCAGCTTGTCGCAGACGATATCGTCGAGGCCCTGCTCGTGGAGCATCAGCGGGATGCGATAGATGGTGTCGGCGTCCTGCAGCGGGATGACGGCCCGCTCCTCGACGTTGGTGAACAGCGCGATCTTGCGCCGCTCGCTCTCCTCGAGCTCCACCTCGCTGCGACAGATCAGGATGTCCGGTTGGATGCCGATGGAGCGAAGCTCCTTGACGCTGTGCTGGGTCGGCTTGGTCTTGGTCTCCCCCGCCGTCTTGATATAGGGCACTAACGTCAGGTGCATGAAGATCGCCCGGCTCGCACCCAGCTCGCTTCTGATCTGGCGGATCGACTCCAGGAAGGGCAGCGACTCGATGTCGCCCACGGTGCCGCCGATCTCGACCAGCGCCACGTCGAAGCCCTCACCGCCGGCATAGACGCGGCGCTTGATCTCGTCGGTGATGTGCGGGATCACCTGCACGGTGCCACCCAGGTAGTCGCCGCGGCGCTCCTTGCGCAGCACGTGCTCGTAGACGCGACCGGTGGTGAAGTTGTTGGCCTGGCTCATCTTCGTGCGGATGAAGCGCTCATAGTGGCCCAGGTCCAGGTCGGTCTCGGCGCCATCCTCGGTGACGAACACCTCGCCGTGCTGGAAGGGGCTCATGGTGCCCGGATCCACGTTGATGTAGGGATCGAGCTTGAGCATGGTGACCTTGAGGCCGCGCGCCTCGAGAATCGCCGCCAGCGAGGCCGACGCGATGCCCTTGCCGAGTGAGGACACAACGCCGCCGGTCACGAAGATATATCGTGTCATGGAGAACCTGTCGAAACGTGATCGGTAGGCACGGCAGGAAGCCGCGCCAGGATGGGACGACAGACTAGCAGAATACGACCAAAGGCTCAATTTCAGGCCGGTAGCGAGCGGGAGGGCGACGCCGCTGCAGCCCCCCAGCGGCAAGGACACGCAGTGGGCGGCGGCGTGACGGCCTGGCGCCATGCCGCTCACGGCGATAGCCCTGGCGAAGGGGCGCCATCATGGCCACCAGCGCTTCATCTCGCCCCCCAGGGGGTCCCGCGCGGGACGCGACACCTTGGCGATGCGGGCCACCGCCGCGTCATGCTCGGCGGGGTCGGCACGGATCAGGTCGAGCTCGCGCTGGTCCTCGGGATAGGCGGCGAGCAGCAGGAAATCGTCGCTGGCCTGGAGGTGACAATGCCCGGTGCCCGCCGGAAGCACCAGGGCATCGCCGGCGCGGATGTCGACGTCCTCTCCCTGCTCCCCGCCGAGTCGCAGCCGACCCCGGCCCGAGAGCACCCCGAAGGCCTCGTGGGCGATGGAGTGGTAGTGGTGGTAGGGATAGACGCCGCCGCGCCAGCTCGGCCGCCAGCCGTTGGTGGCAAAGACCCGCTCGAAGCAGTGTGCCACGGCCTCCCGGTCGAGCCGCGGATCGAGGCCCCGGGAGCGGAACAGCAGGGTCGCCAAGGGGGTATTGGGAATGCCCCCATCATCGGCGAATGTCATCCGCTCGGGCTCAAGCGACCCGCCCTTGGCCGGCGCAAGCCCCAGGGATATCAGCGTCGTCTCCATGATCGCCTCCTGAGCAGTGGCCATGGGAAGAGTCTAGATGAAGCGTCCCCCGCAATGCGGACGCCCCGACATTGGCCGGGGCGCAGCATGGACGAGAAGGAGCGGCTCGCCATTACACGCCGAGGTAATCGAGGATGCCCTCGCCGGCCTGGCGGCCCTCGTAGATGGCGGTGACCACCAGGTCGGAGCCGCGCACCATGTCGCCGCCGGCGAAGATCTTCTCGTTGGTGGTCTGGAAGGCATGGGTACCCCCCTCCTCCGGCGCCTTCACCCGGCCGCGCTCGTCGAGCTCGATGCCCACGGTCTCGAACCAGGGCGCCGGGCTCGGCTGGAAGCCGAAGGCCACCACCACCGCATCGGCGGGGATGATCTCCTCGGAGCCGGGCACCACTTCCGGGCGCTGCCGGCCATTCTCGTCGGGCTCGCCCAGCCGGGTGCGCACCACCTTGACGCCCTCGACCTTGCCCTCTCCGACCACCGCCACCGGCTGGCGGTTGAACAGGAACTCCACCCCCTCCTCGCGGGCGTTGGCCACCTCGCGCTTGGAGCCGGGCATGTTCTCCTCGTCACGGCGATAGGCACAGGTCACGCTGGTAGCACCCTGGCGGATGGCCGTGCGGTTGCAGTCCATGGCGGTATCGCCGCCGCCCAGCACCACCACGCGCTGACCCTTCAGCGAGGTGAACTCCCGGGGGTCCTTCTCGAAGCCCAGGCAGTGGTTGACGTTGGCGATCAGGTAGTCGAGCGCCTTGTGAACGCCGGGCAGGTCCTCGCCGGGGAAACCGCCCTCCATGTACTTGTAGGTACCCATGCCCAGGAAGACGGCATCGTACTCCTCGAGCAGGCGGTCGAACTCGACGTCCTTGCCCACCTCGACGCCGAGGCGGAACTCCATGCCCATCTCCTCGAACACGGCCCGACGACGCTCCATCACCGTCTTGTCGAGCTTGAACTCGGGGATGCCGAAGGTCAGCAGCCCGCCGATCTCCGGGTACTTGTCGAACACCACCGGCTTGACGCCATTGCGCACCAGGATGTCGGCGCATCCCAGCCCCGCGGGGCCGGCACCGATCACCGCCACCTTGCGGCCGGTCTGGGTGACGCGAGAGAGGTCCGGACGCCAGCCCATGGCGAAGGCGGTGTCGGTGATGTACTTCTCCACCGAGCCGATGGTCACCGCGCCGAAGCCGTCGTTGAGGGTACAGTCGCCCTCGCAGAGCCGATCCTGGGGACAGACCCGCCCGCACACCTCGGGCAAGGAGTTGGTCTTGTGGCACAGCTCCACCGCCTCGAGGATATTGCCCTCGCTGACCAGCTGCAGCCAGTTGGGGATGTAGTTGTGCACCGGGCACTTCCACTCGCAGTAGGGATTGCCGCAATGCAGGCAGCGATGCGCCTGGCTGGCCGCCTCCTGGGGCTTGAAGGGCTCGTAGATCTCGGCGAACTCCCGCGCGCGGGTGCGGGCGTCCTTCTTCTGCGGGTCCTGGCGGCCCACGTCGATGAACTGGAAATCGTTGCTCAAGCGGTTAGCCATGGTCTCTTCTCCTGGTCTCTGCGTGGCGATATCGTCGTCTCGACAGTCACTTATTCCGGCCGACGCCGAGATTCGGCGAGCAGGCTGCCCAGGCTCGCGGCCTTGGGCTTCACCAGCCAGAAGTGACGGACGAAGTCGCTGAAGTCTTCGAGGATCGCGTGGCCGCGCGTGGAGCCGGTCTCGGCCACGTACTCCTCGATGATCTCCCGCAGATGACGCCGATGGGCCTCCATGGCCTCGGTGTTCACCCGGTGGATCTCCACCAGTTCATGGTTGTACTTGTCGACGAAGGTGCGGTCCTCGTCGAGCACATAGGCGAAGCCGCCGGTCATGCCCGCGCCGAAGTTGACGCCCACCTCGCCGAGCACGCAGACCAGGCCGCCGGTCATGTACTCGCAGCAGTGGTCGCCGGCGCCCTCGATGACCGCATGGGCACCGGAGTTGCGCACCCCGAAGCGCTCGCCGGCGGTACCCGCGGCGAACAGCTTGCCGCCGGTGGCACCGTACAGGCAGGTATTGCCGATGATGGCGGTGCGGTGGCTCTCGAAGGCGCTGCCGGCGGGCGGCACGATCACCACCTTGCCGCCGTTCATGCCCTTGCCGACATAGTCGTTGGCATCCCCCTCCAGGTAGAGGTTGAGGCCGCGGGCGTTCCAGACACCGAAGCTCTGGCCGGCGACGCCGGTGAAACGGGCGGTGACCGGCGCATCCTCGAGCCCCGCCTCGCCGTAGCGCTTGGCGATGGCCCCGGAGGTCAGCGCCCCGACGCTGCGGTCGCAGTTGGTGATGGCGAAATCGAACTCGCCGCCGGACTTCGCCTCGATGGCATCCGCGAGGGCCTCGAGCACCTCCTGGTTCTTGGCGCCCGGGTCATGGGGGACGTTGCGGCTGACCGCACAGAACTGCGGCGCGTCTTGCAGCACGAAGTCGTTGCCCAGCAGCCCCGACAGGTCGAGCTTGCGCTGGGAGGCGGTGACGCCCTCCAGCACTTCCAGCAGGTCGGTGCGGCCGATCAGGTCGGTCAGCTTGCGCACCCCCAGCAGGGCCATCAGCTCGCGCACCTCCTCGGCGATGAAGCGGAAGTAGTGCTTGACCATGTCCACGGTGCCGCGGAAGTGCTCGTCGCGCAGGTACTGCATCTGGGTGGCCACGCCGGTGGCGCAGTTGTTGAGGTGGCAGATGCGCAGGTACTTGCAGCCCAGCGCCACCATCGGCGCGGTGCCGAAGCCGAAGCTCTCGGCGCCGAGGATCGCCGCCTTCACCACGTCGAGGCCGGTCTTCAGGCCGCCATCGGTCTGCAGGCGGATCTTGTCGCGCAGGCCGTTGATGCGCAGCGCCTGGTGCACCTCGGGCAGGCCCAGTTCCCAGGGGCTGCCGGCATGCTTGATCGAGGTCAGCGGGCTCGCCGCGGTGCCGCCATCGTAGCCGGAGACGGTGATCAGGTCGGCGTAGGCCTTGGCCACGCCGGTGGCGATGGTGCCGATGCCGGGCTCGGAGACCAGCTTCACCGAGACCTGGGCATCGGGATTGACCTGCTTGAGATCGAAGATCAGCTGCGCCAGGTCCTCGATGGAGTAGATGTCGTGGTGCGGCGGCGGCGAGATCAGGGTCACGCCGGGCACCGAGTAGCGCAGCCGGGCGATCAGCTCGTTGACCTTGCCGCCGGGCAGCTGCCCGCCCTCGCCGGGCTTGGCGCCCTGGGCCACCTTGATCTGCAGCACCTCGGCGTTGATCAGGTAGGCCGGCGTGACGCCGAAGCGCCCGGAGGCGATCTGCTTGATCTTGGAGGAGCGGATGGTGCCATAGCGGGCCGGGTCCTCGCCCCCCTCGCCGGAGTTGGAGCGCCCGCCGGCCTCGTTCATGGCCTGGGCCAGCGCCTCGTGGGCCTCGGGCGACAGGGCGCCGAGACTCATGCCGGCGCTGTCGAAGCGCGGCAGCAGGTCCTCGACCGCCTCGACCTCCTCCATCGGCAGCGGCTCGACGGCGGGCCGGAGCCTGAGCAGGTCACGCAGGGTAGCCGGGGAGCGCTCGTTGACCAGTCGGGCAAACTTCTTCCACTTGGCGTAGTCGCCCTCCTGGACCGCCTCCTGCAGCGCCATGACCACATCGGGGTTGTAGGCGTGATACTCGTGGCCGTGGACGTACTTCATCAGGCCGCCCTGGGCGACGCCCTTGCGCGGCGTCCAGGCCTCGCGTCCCAGCAGCTCCTGCTGCAGCTGCAGCTCGCTGAAGCCGGTGCCCTCGATGCGCGAGGCCATACCGGTGAAGCACAGCTCGACCACCTCCGAGGAGAGGCCCACCGCCTCGAACAGCTGCGAACCACGGTAGGAGGCGAGCGTCGAGATGCCCATCTTGGAGAGGATCTTGAACAGCCCCTTCTGCAGGCCCTTGCGGTAGTTCTCCCGGGCATCGGCGGGGTTGCCGACCAGCTCGCCGGTGTGGTGCATGTCGGCCATGACCTGGTAGGCCAGCCAGGGGAAGACCGCGGTGGCCCCCACCCCGAACAGCACCGCCATCTGGTGGGCGTCCCGGGCATAGCCGGTCTCCACCACGATGTTGCAGCGCGGGCGCAGGGCCAGGCGCCCCAGGTGGTGGTGCACCGCGCCCACCGCCAGCGCCGCATGGATGGGCAGCAGCCCCTTGCCCAGCTCGGCGTCGGAGAGCACCAGGATCACCTTGCCGTCGTTGACCGCCTCCTCGGCCTGGCGGCAGAGCTCATGGATCGCGCCCTTGAGGCCGACCTCCTCGGGGTCATAGCCCAGCGACAGGGTGTGGCTGGCGAAGGCCGGATCGTCCTGGTTCACCAGGGCGGCGAACTTGCGCGGCGAGAGGATCGGCGTGGTCAGGATGATGCGATGGGCGTGCTCCGGGGTCGCCTTGAAGACGTTGAGCTCGGCGCCGATGCAGGTCTCCAGCGACATCACGATCGCCTCGCGCAGCGGGTCGATGGCCGGATTGGTGACCTGGGCGAACTTCTGGCGGAAGTAGTCGGTGAGCAGGCGCTGCTTGCCGGAGAGCACCGCCATGGGAGTGTCGTCGCCCATGGAGCCCACGGCCTCCTGGCCGGTCTCGGCCAGCGGGCGCAACACCTGGTCGCGCTCCTCGAAGCTGACCTGGAACATCTTCTGCTGGGTGAGCAGCGCCTCGGGATCCATGTTCTGGAAGCTGGCGAGCTCGGTCAGCGCCGACTCCAGGTACTGGGCCTCCTGCTTCAGCCAGCGCTTGTAGGGATAGGCGGACTTGAGGCGCTCGTCGATGTCCGATGTATGCAGCACCTCGCCAGTCTCGGTATCCACGGCCAGTATCTGGCCCGGGCCGACGCGCCCCTTGGCCACCACGTCCTCGGGCTTGTAGCCGTAGGTACCGATCTCCGAGGCCAGGGTGATGTAGCCATTGCGGGTGATCACCCAGCGGGCCGGGCGCAACCCGTTGCGGTCGAGCATGCAGACCGCCTGGCGACCATCGGTCATCACCACCCCCGCGGGGCCGTCCCAGGGCTCCATGTGCATGGAGTTGTATTCATAGAAGGCGCGCAGATCGCCGTCCATCAGCTCCACGTTCTGCCAGGCCGGCGGCACCATCATGCGCACCGCGCGATGCAGCTCCATGCCCCCGGTGAGCAGCACCTCGAGCATGTTGTCCATGCTCGAGGAGTCCGACCCGGAGGTGTTGACGATCTCGTCGAGCCCGGCGATATCCGGAAGCCGCTCGTTGACGAAGTTCTCCTTGCGCGAGTTGGCCCAGCCCCGGTTGGCCTCCACGGTGTTGATCTCGCCATTATGGGCCAGCAGGCGGAACGGCTGGGCCAGCGGCCAGCGCGGCGCGGTGTTGGTGGAGAAGCGCTGGTGGAACACGCAGATCGCGGTTTCCAGGCGCTCGTCGCCCAGGTCGGGGTAGAAGGCCGGCAGATCCACCGGCATCATCAGCCCCTTGTAGGAGACCACCTCGCGGGAGAGCGAGCAGACATAGAAGTCCTCGTCGTCACGCAACTTCTCCTCGGCGCGGCGCCGGGCCATGAAAAGGTCCACATCGAAGTGGCCGGCCTCGTCGTCGCCCGGCTCGACGAACAGCTGGCGGATCCGCGGCAGGCAGTCGAGTGCCATGGGTCCGCAGACGCTGGCATCCACCGGCACGTCGCGCCAGCCGGCCACCCGCAGGCCACGTGCCTCGAGTTCGGCGACCAGGGTCTCGCGCCCGCGAGCTTCGCGGGCGTCATCGTCGGGCAGGAATACCACGCCCACCGCGTAGTGCTCGCCCAGGGCGACGCCCAGCGCCTCGCGGGCCGCCTCGCGCATGAAGGCATCCGGCATCTGCAGCAGCAGCCCGCAGCCATCGCCGGTCTTCCCGTCGGCCGCGATGCCGCCACGGTGGGTCATGCAGGTCAGGGACTCGATGGCCGTCTTGAGCAGGTCGTGACTGGCCTGGCCCTCCATATGGGCGATCAGGCCGAACCCGCAGTTGTCGCGGAACTCGCCGGGCTGGTGAAGACCTCTGTTCATGGGCGTGCCTCGAGTTGAAGGGTTTCTTTGGCAGTCATTACATGCTATTTTACTCGGTTTTGCTTTTTTCATGCTGCCCCCGAATCGGGCGCACGACTGCTCGGCAAAAGGCCGACCAGCATAGCCAGAGCCACCCCCACTGCGCAATATTCCGCCCCGGGCAAGCCCCGGAAAACCATCGACAAATCCGCGACTTGCACCAACGGCATTCCGAAAAAACCCGCTAACTCAAGGGCTTGCAAGGACCAACCACGGTGCTTCAACGCGCCGGATAACGCACTAGACTTTGGTCTATATTGCCGCCATTCCCCCATGCCGATGCGGCATAAGCCATGCAGATGCTTGAGGATGAGGCCGCCGAGCACCCTCTCCTTCCTCCTCCAGACATGACGACGCCCGCACGGGGCGGGCGTCGGCGGCACGAAGGAAGGGCGGCGCAGGAAGGCGTCAGCGACGAGGAAACGCCTCGAGCAGGTCGGCCAGGGTCTCGGGGGGCGTCGCGTCATGGATGCAGGCCTCGCCCAGGGTGCGCAGCAGGATCAGGCGCAGGCGGCTGTCGAGGTTCTTCTTGTCGAGGCGCATGATGGCGAGGAAGTCCTCCATGCCCATGCTGGCCGGGGCGGCCAGGGGCAGGCCCGCGGCCTCGATGATCGCCCGGGTACGCGCCACCTCCGGGTCGCTCAGCCAGCCCAGTTGTCGGGAGAGCTCGGCCGCCATCAGCATGCCGGTGCCCACGGCCTCGCCATGCAGCCAGTTGCCGTAGCCCTGGTGGGCCTCGATGGCATGACCGAAGGTATGCCCCAGGTTGAGCAGCGCCCTCACCCCCTGCTCAGTCTCGTCCTCGGCAACGATCTCGGCCTTGAGCGCACAGCTGCGCTCGATGGCCCGGGTCAGGGCGTCGGCGTCGAGGCCGCGCAGCGCCTCCATCTCCGCTTCCAGCCAGGCCAGGAAGTCGGCATCGCGGATCAGGCCGTACTTGATCACCTCGGCGAGCCCCGCGGAGAGTTCCCGCGGCGGCAGCGTCGCCAGGGTGTCGGTATCCACCAGCACCGCCCGCGGCTGCCAGAAGGCACCGATCATGTTCTTGCCCCGCGGGTGGTTGACCCCCGTCTTGCCTCCCACCGAGGAGTCGACCTGGGCGAGCAGCGTGGTCGGCACCTGCACGAAGGCCACGCCGCGCTGGTAGCAGGCCGCGGCGAAGCCGACCATGTCGCCGATCACCCCGCCGCCCAGGGCGATGAGGGTGCAGCGACGGTTGAAGCCGGCCGCCAGGAGGGCATCCCAGATCCGCTCGACGCTGGCCAGCGTCTTGGTGGCCTCGCCGTCCGGCAGGACCAGCTCGCGCACGTCGAGGTCATCGCCAAGCCCCTGTCGGAGGCGTTCCAGATAGAGCGGCGCCACCGTCTCGTTGGTCACCACCATGACCTGGCGCCCCGCCAGGTGGGGGGCCAACCAGCGAGGATCGCCGAGCAGCCCGGGACCGATGTGGATGGGATAGCTGCGGCTGCCCAGCGCCACCTCGAGGGTGCTGGGGGCATTGCGGGAATCGCTCATGGCGTCAGGCCTTGCATTGCAGGGGATCGACCAGGCGCGTGACGCGCCGCACGATCTCGTTGACCACGGCCCGCGGGCCGCGCCGGTCGGTGCGCACCACCACATCGGCGGTAGCACGGTAGAGGGGGTCTCGCAGCGCGAACATCTCGCGCAGCAGCTGCTCGCGGTCGCCGCGCTGCAGCAGCGGGCGGTTGCGGTCCTTGGCGGTGCGCCTGAGCTGCTGCTCCACGGTGGTGAGCAGGTAGATGACGGTGCCGCTCTCGCGCAGCACCCGGCGGTTCTCCTCGCGCAGCACGGCACCGCCGCCGGTGGCGATGACCACGCCCTCGTGGCGGGTCAGCTCGCGGATCATCTGGGTCTCGCGGTCGCGGAAGCCCGCCTCGCCCTCGACGTCGAAGATCCACGGGATGTCCGCGCCACAGCGCGCCTGAATCTCGTGGTCGCTGTCGTAGAACTCGCGTGACAGTTCGGCCGCCAGAAGGCGGCCGATGGTGCTCTTGCCGGCCCCCATGGGGCCGATCAGTATCAGGTTGGGAAGTGCCTGCATCAGCGAATGGCCAGGTTGTCGTCCAGTATTCGGGGCGTGATGAATACCAGCAACTCTACCTTATCATTGGTGTTCTCGGTATAGCGGAAGAGGTTCCCCAGCACCGGCACGTCGCCCAGGAAGGGGGTCTTGAACAGGCTGCGAACTTCGTCGGTGGTGAGGATCCCGCCCAGCACCACGGTCTCGCCGTTATCCACCAGCACCTGGGTCTCGATGGAATTCGTGTCGATGGAGGGCACGCCGTTGAAGAGCTCCCCCACCGTGTCGTTGTTGATCACCAGGTCCATGATGATGCGGTTGTCCGGGGTGATCTGGGGCGTCACCTCCAGCGCCAGCACCGCCTCCTTGAACTCGACGTTGGTGGCACCACTGGAGGATGCCTCCTGATAGGGAATCTCCGTGCCCTGCTTGATCACAGCTTTTTTCTGGTTGGCGGTGATCACCCGCGGCTGGGAAATGGTCTGGCTCTTGCCCTCGCTCTCCAGCGCACGCAACTCCAGGTCGAGCAGGATATCGCCGGAGAGATAGCCGAAGCTGAAGGCCGTGTTCGCCACGCCGGAGCTACCCATATCCACTGTCAGGCCACCGTTTGGCGCATTGCCGGTAGCCGCCCCATCCACGTCGAAGCGGCTATCACCGATGCGATCGGGCGAGGAAAGCCCCCAGTTCACCCCCAACTCGCGGGTCGCACTGTCCCGGGCGATGACGATACGCGCCTCGATCTGTACCTGACGTACTGAAACATCGAGCGTCTCGAAGGTTGCGAGGATGGAGTCGATGCTCTCGGCGGTATCCTGGATCAACAGGGTATTGGTACGGGCATCCACGGCCACCCTGCCCCGCTCCGAAAGCAGGCCGAAGCCCTCCTCGCCACGCAGCAGGCGGGCCATGTCCTCGGCCTTGGCATACTTGATCTGGACATACTCGGACTCCAGCGGGGCCAGCGTCTCGAGTTGCTCGCGCGCCTGAAGCTCGATCTGCTCTCGCTGGGCGAGCTCGGAGGCCGGCGCTACCACGATGACGTTGCCCTCCTGGCGACTGGCCAGGCCGTGGCTCTTGAGCACCAAGTCCAGGGCCTGGTCCCAGGGCACGTCCTGCAGGTTGAGGGTGACGCGACCGGTCACGCTGTCGCTTGCCACCAGGTTGAGGCCGGTGAAGTCGGCGATGATTGCCAGCACCGAGCGCACCTCGATGTCCTGGAAGTTCAGGGTGATCCGCTCGCCGGTGTAGGGGAACTGCTCGCGAGTGCGCTCCTCGCGCACCTCGCGGGTGACCGGCTGGGCCTCGATGGTCAGCTGGCGACCGCTCTGGGTGGAGACCATGGCGAAGCTGCCGCTGCCCTCGATGTCCAGGGTGACGCCATCGCGCCCCACCCTCGGCGTGACGCGCTCGAGCGGCGTACCGAAGTCGCTGACGTCATAGACCTGGTCCAGGGAGGCCGGCAGCTCGACCCCGCGCAGCTCGGCGACGATGCGGTTGCGCCCGCTCTCGCGCACCCGGGCATCCACCCCGGTCCGGTCGAAGGTCACCACCAGTCGCCCGGCCCCGCCGTCGCCGCGGCGGAAGTCGATGTCCTGGATGCTCGGCTCATCGTAGGCCGAAGTGGTGTTGCGGCTCGGGCTAGCCGGGGCGGTGGTGGTCGAGGAAGTCGTGGTCGAGGCGGTCGTGGCCGCCGACGGCTGGCCGGCCCCGCCGCCGATGGAGAGCTGCAGGCGGTCGCCCTGCTGGCGGGTGTCGTAGGGCAGGGGGCCTTCGAGCTCGAAGACCAGGCGCGTGCGCGAACCGGCCTCCAGGGCCGTGACCCGCTCCACCCCACCGATGCCGAGCTCCTCGCGGCGGCGCTCCAGGGCGCTGTCGGTCTCCATCAGGTCGATGGTCAGCCGCGCCGGGTCGTCGAGGCGATAGCCGCGCACCTCGGGCACCGGGCCACGGAAGTCGAGGTCGACTTCCAGCGCCCCGTCACTGCCCTGGCGGAAGGCCAGGTCGGTGAGGGTGGAGGCCGCCGTGGCGGCCGTGGAGACCGCCAGCAGTGCCACGATTGCGAGACCACGAATCATCGGTTGCATTGTTCCCTTCCCCCTGCTGGCCTCTGCCGCCTCCAGCCGACGACACGGCATGAACTGTTCTATTATTCACCCTCACCGAGGGCAATCTGCCTGGAACGCTCCTGCCAGGCGTTTTGCTCAAGCACGGTCTCTACCAATACCACCGAGGCATCCGTGATACTCACGATACGTCCATGATCCAGCCCCATGTAGTCGCCGATCCGGACCCGATGCACCTTGCCATCGGGCCCCCGTACCAG
The DNA here is from genome assembly GCF_029625235.1 of Halomonas sp. CKK8. Taxonomy (NCBI): domain Bacteria; kingdom Pseudomonadati; phylum Pseudomonadota; class Gammaproteobacteria; order Oceanospirillales; family Halomonadaceae; genus Halomonas; species Halomonas sp. CKK8. The sequence goes on from NZ_CP121193.1 coordinate 3,320,807, forward strand.
CGCCGATGGCTCTCCGCCCACCGTCAAGGTCCCGACCAGATCCAGCTCGGAGAGGTCGTAGGCCTCCAGCGGCTCACGAGGACGATCAGGCGGAGGGGCAAGCTCACCGGCCTCAGGCACTTCACGCTGATCCTGCATGCGCCGAGGTTCGAAGGGACTCCTGGCATCACTCCCGGCATACCCCACCCGGTCAACCTGCGGGATTTCCGGGAGTTCTACCCGGGGTACTTCTCCCGGGTCCGTTCGCACCTCGGCCAGTTCCTGCTCGAGGCTACGGAGCTCAGGGTCCGCACAGGCGGCCAGCAGTGTCATGCCGAGAACCAGAAGCGCATGGCGTCCGTTCAGTCTGGTCACGGTGCCTCCTCATCATCCGGCTGGCGGTAGCTGTAGGTGCGGGCAAGCATCGACAGCTGCAATTGCTGACCGCCAGTGCCCTCCATGGGCTCGAGCATCAGGTCGTGCTGGGTGACGATGCGGGGCAGGCTGGCAACAGTCGCCAAAAACTCCGCGATGCGGTGGTAGTCACCCTGCACCCGTATATCGAATGGCTGCTCGACATAGAACTCCTGCGAGACGGGGCTACGCAGGCGGATGAACTCAATGGAAAGCTGGTTGCTGATAGCCGCTTCACTGATGTTATCGATCAGCGACGGAACCTCGGCGCCCGTGGGAAGCATCTCTCTGAGGACCCCCATGCGCTCCTCGAGGACGGCCATTTCCTCTCGCATGACATCCAGACGAGCCGCCTGGGCCGCCTTGCTCTGGTAGTCCCGGATCAGCCGCCCCTCCTCGGCCCTGGCCTGATCCAGCTCCTCGGCCTTGGGGGCTGCCAGATACCAGTACATGCCGGCGAGCGTCAGGCCCAGCACCAGCAGACAGCAGATCAGCTGCAGCAGGAAGGGCCAACCGCCGGACTCCTTGATGTCCAGCTCGCCCCAGTCCATGGTACGTAACCGGCGCCATTCGTCCTTCATGCTCATGGCTGACCTCCAGATGCGTCATCAGAAGCCGATGGCATGCGCTGACCGAGACTCAGGCTGAAATGTCGAAGCTCCCCTTCCTGCTCGGCCTCGACTTCGGAAAGAACAGGCTCAGTGAGAGACGCTGCAGCAGCCAGCGCTCGCAACTGATCGGACACCTGGCGGTTATTTTCGGCCACACCCGCCATCTGCAGGTTGTCTCCCTGCCGGTTTAATCGCGTGTAATGCACACCGTCGACGAGGCTGGTGACCAGATCATTGAAGACGTGAACGGTCTGGGCTCGCCCCGCCTGAAGCTCCGTGAAGACCCGCACCTGGGCCTCCATGGTTTGCCGAATCTCCTCAAGCTCGCTGATCTCACGTATAGCGGCATCCAGTCTCCTGCTTTCGGCCTCGACGAACTCGTTACGCTCCTGCTGAGCACTCAGCCGCTGCTCGTAGTACCAGGTCATGCCATAGCCGCCGCCAAGGCCGATCAGCGCCATCAGCGCCAGCGCCAGGTAGAACCGCTTGCTGCGCCGGGCACGCACTTCCTCCCGCCAGGGGAGCAGGTTGATCTCGATGGTCATTTGCCTACCCTCATCGCCAGGCCGCAGGCCGTGAGCATGGCCGGGGCATCCCCGGCCAGGGTCGGGACGTCGATGCGGGGGTTCACCTTCATGCGCCGGAAGGGGTTGGCAATCACCACCTCCATGCCGCTCTCCTCGGCCAGGCGCTCGGCCAGCCCCGGAAGCACGCTGGTGCCGCCGGCCAGGATCATCCGCCGCACCTCCTGCTTGCGCCCGGCGGTATAGTAGAGCTGCAGCGAGCGACCCACCTGCTGGACCAGGGTGTCGAGGAAGGGGTCGAGTACGCTGCGCTGGTAGTCATCGGGCAGGCCGCCGCGCTTCTTGGCCAGGCCCGCCTCCTCGAGGCTCAGCCCGTAGCGGTTGCGGATCTCGTCGGTCAGCTGGCGGCCACCGAACACGGTGTCGCGGCTGTAGGTAACGCGCCCCTCGCGCAGCACATGGAAGGCGTTCATGGTGGCGCCGATATCCACCAGGGCCACGCACTCCTGCTCGCCCTCGTCCGCGGGCAGCTGGTGGCGAAGCTCCTGGAAGGCGCGCTCCATGGCGAAGGTCTCGACGTCAACGGCCGCCGGGGTCAGCCCGGCCTGCAGCACGGCCTCGGTCAACTGGTTGACGTCCTGCTGGCGGCAGGCGACCAGCAACACGTCCTGCTGGTCGCCGTAGCGCGAGTTGAGCCCCAGCCGCTGGAAGTCGAAGGCGACCTCGCTGAACGGAAACGGGATGTGCTTGTCTGACTCGAGCTGGATGCGCGCCTCGATCTCGTCGTCATCGAGCGAGGCGGGCAGGGTGAGGGTCTTGGTGATGGCGGCGCTGGCCGGCACGGCCACAGCGGCGTTGCGCGAGCCCGGCCGGGCATGGTCCACGGCACGCTTCAGGGCGTCCACCACGGCCGACATGTCGCGGATCCGTCGCTCGATCACGGCGCCCTCGCGCAGGGGCCGGACGGCGTAGCTTTCGACCTGGTAGTGGCTACCAGCGCGCTTGAGTTCGATGACCTTGACGGTTGCCGAGGTGATGTCGACACCGACCAGTCCCTTGCCGGATGCTCTCAGTCGCATCTTGAGTCATGCCCCTGCCTGATCCATGCGGCGTGCCGCTCATTATGATTATCCACTCCGAACCGGGGCGGAACAGATGAAACTCATCATACCCGATCCGTAATCGAAGGTTACATGATATTTCCGGATCTCACACGAATGACGGTGTCGTCAGGCGTCAACGCTGGTGACCACCCCCTCGGCTTCCTATAATGGCCGCCGCAAGGGAAGGCCACGCTCATCGCCATCACTCCGCCCCCGTTCCCAGCATGGATACCGCGTTTTCATGAAGTTACTCAGAACCCTGGTTGTCTCCGTCCTCTGGCTGCTGGTCTCGCTCTCCGCCGCCGGGGTACTGGGCGTGGTGGGTGCCGCGCTCTACTTCGCCCCCGGCCTGCCCGATGTTCGCCAGCTGCAGGACTTCGAGCTGCAGACCCCGCTACGCATCTTCACCCGCGACGGCAAGCTGATCGGCGAGTTCGGCGAGGAGCGCCGCACGCCGGTGGAGTATGAGGAGATCCCCCAGGCGCTCATCGGGGCCCTGCTGGCCGCCGAGGATGCCACCTACTTCGACCACCGCGGCGTCGATCCCAAGGGCCTGGCGCGTGCGGCCGTGGAACTGGTGGCCAGCGGCGGCGACATCCAGTCCGGGGGCTCGACCATCACCATGCAGGTGGCGCGCAACTACCTGCTCACCCTGGATCGGACCTTCACCCGCAAGATCCGCGAGATCCTGCTGGCGCTGCAGATGGAGCAGATCCTCTCCAAGGAGGAGATCCTCGAGCTCTACGTCAACAAGATCTACCTGGGCAACCGCGCCTACGGCATCGCCGCCGCCGCGGAGGTCTACTACGACCGGCCGCTGGCCGAGCTGACCCTGGCCGAGACGGCGATGATCGCCGGCCTGCCCAAGGCGCCTTCCGCCTTCAACCCGCTGGCCAACGCCGAGCGGGCGCTGATCCGCCGCAACTGGATCCTGTTCCGCATGCGGGAACTGGAGATCATCGACCAGGCGGCCTACGAGGAAGCCGTGCAGGCCCCGGTCACCGCAAGCCGCCACCTCGCCCAGCTGGAGGTGGAGGCCGATTACGTCGCCGAGATGGCCCGACAGTTCGCGGTGGAGCGCTACGGCGACCTGGCCTACACCGGCGGGTATCGCATCCATACCACCCTGGACAGCGAGCTCCAGCCGCTGGCGGGCCAGGCCCTGGCCGGCGGCCTGATCACCTATGACACCCGGCACGGCTGGCGCGGGCCCGAAGAGACCGACATCCCGCGCAGCCTGGCCGAGGCCCAGGAGCAGACCGGACGCGAGGGTCTGGAGGAGGAACTCGCCGAGTCGCCCGAGATCATGCAGACCGCGCGACGCGCCGCCGAGCGCAGCCAGACCGAGGTCGAGGGCATCGAGGGCGATGTCAGCAACTGGCTGCAGGTGCTCGAGCGCACCCCGGCCTATGGCCCCCTGCAGCCGGCCATCGTGGTGGAGAGCGAGGGCCGCGAGATGCAGGTGCTGGCCCGCGGCGGCGAGCTGCACACCCTCGACTGGGCCGGCCTGGAGTGGGCGCGCCCCTATCGCAGCGCCAGGAGCCGAGGCGCCGCCCCGGGCTCAGCGAGCGAGATCGCCAGTCGCGGCGACCTGGTGCGCATCCTGCAGCGGGAGGACGGCAGCTGGCGCCTCTCCCAGCGCCCCGACGCCGAGGGCTCGCTGGTGGCGATGGCCCCCGACACCGGGGCCATCCTGGCCCTGCAGGGCGGCTTCGACTTCGATGCCAGCAAGTTCAACCGCGCCACCCAGGCCCGTCGCCAGTCCGGCTCGATCTTCAAGCCTTTCGTCTACCTGGCGGCGCTGGACAGCGGCGAGATGAACCCCGCCAGCGTGGTCAACGATGCCCCGGTGGTGATGCAGGACGGCAGCGACGAGCTGTGGCGCCCGGCGAACTCCAGCGGCGACTTCCTCGGCCCGATCCGGCTGCGCGATGCCCTGGCCCGCTCGCGCAACCTGGTCACCATCCGCGTGCTGCAGTCCCTGGGGCTGGATCGCACCATCGAGTTCCTGCAGGGCTTCGGCTTCGCCGCCGACCAGCTGCCGCGCGGCCTCTCCCTGGCCCTGGGCAGCGCGAGCCTCACCCCCCTGGAGATGACCAACGCCTATGCGGTGCTGGCCAACGGCGGCTTCCAGGTGTCGCCCTGGTTCATCGAGCGGGTGACCCGCGGCGATGACACCACCGTCGTCGAGGAAGCCAACCCGCGCGTCGCCTGTCGCGACTGCCGCGATGGCCAGCAGACCGTGGAGCGCGACGGCGAGACCTTCGAGGTCGCCCCTCGGGTCGCCGATCCCGCCGCCGTCTACATCCTGCGCGACATGCTGCGCGACGTGGTCGAGCGCGGCACCGCGCGCAAGGCCCTGGAGCTCGGCCGCAGCGACATCGTCGGCAAGACCGGCACCACCAACGACCAGCGCGATGCCTGGTTCGCCGGCTTCAACAGCGACCTGGTGACCACCGCCTGGGTGGGCAAGGACGACAACTCCTCCACCGCCGAGTACGGCGCCCAGGCCGCCCTGCCGATCTGGATGGACTTCATGGGCCAGGCCCTGGAGGGCCAGCCCGAGCGCTGGCCCGAGCGGCCGGAGCAGGTGGTCACCGAGCGGGTCGACCCCGACACCGGCCGCCTGCTGCGTGAGGGACAGGGCGGCGGCATCGAGGAGCTGTTCATGGCCGACTACCTGCCGGACGTCCAGCCGCGTCGCGTCGAGCGTGAGGTCGAGCGCGAGAGCGGCTCCCAGGGCACCGGCGCCTACGAGGCCATCTTCTAGGCCGACACCCGACTCCTGCACCGGGCGGCAGGGACGCCGCCCGGGCAGCGCAACCTCGCACGCCGCTTCGGGCAGCTATCGACATCCGGCAACCCGGGGAGAACCACCATGCCGCATCCCGCGACACTCCCTTCGATGACTCGATGGGCGGCCCTCTGCGGCCTGCTGACGCTCGCCGGCGGCACCCAGGCCGGCCCCTTCTATGCCCCGCCGCCGCCCGAGGAGGATGACCAGGGCTTCGGCGGCAGCGCCGAGCTGGGCTACACCCACCTCTCGGGCAACACCGACAGCCAGACCCTGATCGGCAAGGGCCGGCTCACCTGGGTAGTCGACGACTGGACCCACACCCTGCGCGGCGAGGTACGCAACGTCTCGCGAAACGGTGATACCAGCGCCGAGCAATACCTGGTGGCCGGCCGCGAGCGCTACGGGCTCGACGGCCCCCACTACGTGTTCGGCTTTGCCCGCTGGGAGAAGGACCGCTTCGGCGGCTACGACCAGCAGTTCACCACCATCGGCGGTTACGGCCGCGACCTGCTCGACGGCGAAAGGCACAAGCTCTCGCTGGAGGCGGGACCTGGCTACCGCTATGACCGCATCGAGGGGGAGGAGAACGCCACCCTGGGCGTGGCCTACGGGGCGCTGGCCTACGAATGGGCCTTCTCGGAGACCTCCAGCCTGGCACAGGAACTCTCGGTGGAGGCGACCGACGACAACACCACCTCGCGCTCGCTGACCTCGCTCACCGCGCGGCTCAACGCTCACCTGGCCCTGCGGCTCTCCCACGAGATCCGCGACAACTCCCGCCCGCCGGAGGGCGCCGAGGCCCGCACCGACCATACCACCAGCGCCTCGCTCCTCTACGACTGGTAGGCCCCGAGCCCTCCTCGCCACAGACGACGACGCCGGCTCGAGAGCCGGCGTCGTCGCGCAACGGAGGGGGTCTTCGGGGCTCAGCCGCCGTAGACGTCATCCACGGTCTTCAGCGGGTAATGGGACGGATAGGGCTTGCGCGCCACCCCGGAGTCCACCGCGGCCTGGGCCACCGCCGAGGAGATCCGGTCGAGCAGGCGGATGTCCACAGGGGTGGGGATGATGTACTCCGGCCCGAACGTCATCTCGTCCATCTCGTAGGCCTCCAGCACCTCCTGCGGCACCGGCTCGCGAGCGAGGTCCTTGAGGGCGTGGACGGCGGCGACCTTCATCTCCTCGTTGATGCGCGTGGCGCGCACGTCGAGTGCCCCGCGGAAGATGAAGGGAAAGCCCAGCACGTTGTTGACCTGGTTGGGGTAGTCGGAGCGGCCGGTCGCCATGATCACGTCCGGTCGCGCCTCCCGGGCCACGTCAGGGTGGATCTCCGGGTCGGGATTGGTGCAGGCGAAGACCACCGGATTGGGGGCCATGCTGCGGATGTGGTCGGCACTCATTAGTCCCGGACCGGAGAGGCCGACGAAGACGTCGGCGCCGTCGATGGCGTCGGCCAGGGTGCGCTTGTCGGTCTCCACGGCGAACATCGCCTTGTACTGGTTCAGGTCCTCGCGGCCGCTGTGGATCACGCCCTTGCGGTCGAGCATCACGATGTTCTCGGGATGCGCGCCACAGGAGACCAGCAGCTTCATGCAGGCAATGGCCGCGGCACCGGCCCCCAGGCAGACGATGCGGGCGCTGTCCAGCGACTTGCCGGCGATCTCCAGGGCATTGAGCATGCCCGCGGCGGTGACGATGGCCGTGCCGTGCTGGTCATCGTGGAACACCGGGATGCTGCACTGCTCGATCAGCGCCTGCTCGATCTCAAAGCACTCCGGGGCCTTGATGTCCTCGAGGTTGATGCCGCCCCAGGTATCGGCGATGCGCGCCACGGTGTCGATGAAGGCCTGCGGGCTCTCGGCATTGACCTCGATGTCCACCGAGTTGATGCCGGCGAAGCGCTTGAACAGCACCCCCTTGCCTTCCATCACCGGCTTGCTCGCCAGTGGGCCCAGGTTGCCAAGGCCGAGGATGGCGCTGCCGTCGGAAATCACTGCCACCAGGTTGCCCTTGCCGGTGTAGAGGTAGGCGTTCTCCGGGTCACTGGCGATCTCGCGAACAGGCTCCGCCACGCCCGGGCTGTAGGCCAGGGAGAGGTCCCGGGCGGTGGCGGTGGGCTTGGTGAGCTCCACCGACAGCTTTCCGGGGATGGGTTTCGCGTGGTAATCCAGCGCCGCCTTCTTCTTCGCGTCAGTCATGCTGAGAGGATCCGGTAAACAGTGGGAGGTCGGCTAGCGTATACAAAAAGCCTGTCGCGCTCAACTCGCCAGACATCCGCCCTGTTGTACGCTCGTTTGAAGACGTTACCGGCCATTTGCCGACACTTATGGCTGACCCCGCCAGCCATAACGCTTTGCTTATCCTCGCGGCCGGCAACGGGACGGGTGGCGCTCCGACGAGCGGGCATAAAGAAACCCGCCACGATGGGCGGGTTTCTCGATGGTGCCTCGTGCCGGGCGGCTCAGCGCTTGATGGCGGCACCGAAACGCTTGTTGAAGCGTTCGACGCGACCACCGGTGGTCGCCTGCTTCTGCTTGCCGGTGTAGAAGGGGTGGCACTGTGAGCAGACGTCCAGGGAGAAGTCGTGACCGGCGGTGGTGCCGACCTCGAAGGTGGCGCCGCAGGAACAGGTCGCGTTGACCGTCTTGTAATCCGGGTGGATACCTTGTTTCATCTTGAGCCTCATGAAGCTGTATGCCGCCACCTGATCTTCTGCCAGGCACCGCATACGGGTTGTCTGTAGATGCGAACCGGTTGCCGCCACGCTCCCTTGTACAGGGCCAGGGTGTCCGCAGCGGCGAAGCATTCTAGCAGAGCCGACGCCGGAGGCCAATTGCCCGATTCCCCCTGCCCGCCCGTGCCACGCGTACTGGGCGTTGCCGTACCCTCGCCGCTGCGCCGGCTGTTCGACTACCGCCCCTGCCGCGAGTCACCCCCGGGGGGATGGCAGCCTGGCCTGCGGGTGACGGTGCCCTTCGGCCGCCGGGAGGTGGTCGGCGTGGTAGCGGAGTGCCGGGACGAGAGCGAGCTGCCGCTGTCACGCCTCAGGCCAGTGGCGGGCTGCCTGGACGACGCCCCGCTGCCGGCCGACTGGCTGTGGCTGTGCCGCTTCGCCGCCCGCTACTACCAGCATGCCCTCGGCGACACCCTGCACCAGGCGATGCCGGGACTGCTGCGCCAGGGCCGGGCGCTCGAGGCTCGCACCCGCGAGCGCTGGAGCGTCACCGCCGCCGGCCGCCAGGACGCCCCGCGGGGTCTGGCCCGGGCCCCCCGCCAGGCGGAGTTGCTGGGCATGCTGCGCCAGCATCCCCATGGGCTGGTCAGCCAGGCGATCCTCGCCCAGTCGTTCAGCCGCGACCAGCTGCGCGCCCTGGCCGACAAGGGCCTGGTGGCGCGACACGAGGAACCCCTGGCGGCCTCGCCGGCGGCCGAGGGCGACGTGGGGCTGGCCGAACCCGCCCTGCCCCTCAACCGCGAGCAGGCCGTGGCGCTGGCCGCCATCCACGAGCGGCTCGACGGCTTCCATCCCTGCCTGCTGCATGGCGTCACCGGCAGTGGCAAGACCGAGGTCTACCTGCAGCTGATCGAGGCGGTCATCGCCCGCCATCGCCAGGTCCTGGTGCTGGTCCCCGAGATCGGCCTGACGCCCCAGACCCTCGCCCGCTTCCGCCGCCGCTTCCGGGCACCGGTGGTGGCGCTGCACTCGGGGCTCACCGACCACGAGCGCCTCGATGCCTGGGAAGCCGCCGCCAGCGGCCGGGCACCCATCGTGCTGGGCACCCGCTCGGCCATCTTCACCCCCCTGGCCCGCCCCGGCGTGATCGTCGTCGACGAGGAGCACGACGGCTCCTACAAGCAACAGGATGGCCTGCGCTACCATGCCCGCGACCTGGCCGTGGCCCGCGCCCATCACCACCGCATCCCGCTGCTGCTGGGCAGCGCCACCCCGTCGCTGGAGTCGCTGCAGCGGGCGCAACAAGGTGACTACCGTCACCTGCGCCTGACCCGACGGGCAAGCCGCCATGCCCCGGCCCGCCTCGAGCTTGTCGACCTGCGCGGCCGGCGCCGCCAGGGCGGGCTGATCCCGCCGGTGATCGAGACGGTGCGCGAGACCCTGGCCGCCGGCCACCAGGTGCTGGTCTTCATCAACCGGCGCGGCTTCGCCCCCACCCTGGCCTGCCACGCCTGCGGCTGGATGGCCGAGTGCGACCACTGTGATGCGCGCATGACCCTGCACCGGCAGCCGCCGCTGCTGGCCTGCCACCACTGCGACCGGCGCCGCGCCCTCCCCGACGCCTGCCCCGAGTGCGGCAGCGTCGACCTGCGCCCCCTGGGCAGTGGCACCGAGCGCACCGAGGAGACCCTGGCGTCGCTGTTCCCCGAGGTGCCGGTACACCGCATCGACCGCGACAGCACCCGGCGCCGCGACGCCCTCGAGCAGGTGCTGGCCGAGGTGCGCCGCGGCGATCCTTGTCTGCTGGTGGGGACCCAGATGCTGGCCAAGGGACACCACCTGCCCCATGTCACCCTGGTGGTGGTGGTCAATGCCGATGCCGGGCTCTATGCCAGCGACTTCCGGGCCCTGGAACACAGCGCCCAGCTGCTCGAGCAGGTGGCGGGGCGCGCCGGCCGCGCCGCCCATCCCGGCCGGGTGCTGGTGCAGACCCTGCACACCGACGACCCGCACCTGCGCCTGCTTGCCGAGCGGGGCTACGACGCCCTCGCCGGCCAGCTGCTGGAGGAGCGGCGGGCTGCCCGGCTGCCGCCCTTCCGCTTCCTCGCCCTGCTGCGCCTCGAGGCCCCCATGGAGACGGCCGTGGTGGCCCTGGGCGGCCTGGCCGCCGAGGCCCTGCGCCAGCGGGTCGGCGAGCGCGGCCTCGCGGTCGACTGCCTGGGGCCGGTCCCGGCCCCCATGGAACGGCGCCAGAACCGCTACCACCTGCAGCTGATGCTGGCCGCCGACCGCCGCAGCCAGCTGCACGAGGCCGGCGCCTGGCTGGTCGCCTGGCTCGAGGGCCGTCCCGAGGCGCGACGGGTGCGCTGGTCGCTGGATATCGACCCGCAGACCCTGGCCTGACCACACACCTTTAAAGCCCGGCGCCGATTGCCGATAATGGCGCCCCAGACTCGCCCGGCGGTCGCTCGCACCGCCCACGCCACAGGACACCGGACACTTCCATGAAAGAGACCATCATCGCGCTGCTCGAGGGCGCCCTGGACAACCTCCGGCAGCAGGGCGTGCTGCCCGCCGATATCGCGCCGACCATCAAGGTCGACCCGACCCGCGACAAGGCCCACGGCGACTATGCCACCAACCTGGCGCTGATGCTGGCCAAGCCGGCCGGCAGGAAGCCTCGCGAGCTGGCCGAGGCGCTGGTCGCGGCCCTGCCGACGAGCGATGCCGTGCAGAAGGTGGAGATCGCCGGCCCCGGCTTCGTCAACTTCTTCGCCGCCACCGACGCCGCCGCCCAGGTGGTGCGCCAGGTGCTCGAGGCCGGCGACGCCTATGGCCGCAACCTCACCGGCCAGGGCCGGAAGGTGCAGGTGGAGTTCGTCTCCGCCAATCCCACCGGGCCGCTGCACGTGGGCCACGGCCGCGGCGCGGCGATCGGCGACAGCATCAGCCGCCTGCTCGAGGCCACCGGCCATGAGGTGACCCGCGAGTTCTACTACAACGACGCCGGCGCCCAGATCAGCAACCTGGCGCGCTCCGTTCAGGCGCGGGTCAAGGGCATCGACCCCGGCGACCCGGGCTGGCCGGAGGACGGCTACCGCGGCGGCTACATCATCGACGTGGCCAACGCCTACCTGGCCGGGGAGACGGTGCATGCCGATGACCGGCACGTCACGGCGGCAGGCGACCAGGAGGACCTGGACGCCATCCGCGACTTCGCCGTGGCCTACCTGCGCCGCGAGCAGGACCTCGACCTCAAGGCCTTCGGCGTGACCTTCGACGTCTACTTCCTGGAGTCCTCGCTCTACGAACAGGGCAAGGTCGAGGCCACGGTCCAGCGGCTCATCGAGCAGGGCCATACCTACGAGCAGGACGGCGCCCTGTGGCTGCGCACCACCGACTTCGGCGACGACAAGGACCGGGTGATGCGCAAGTCCGACGGCCACTACACCTACTTCCTGCCCGACGTCGCCTACCACCTGGACAAGTGGCAGCGCGGCTTCGAGACGGTGATCAACGAGCAGGGGGCCGACCATCACTCCACCGTGACCCGGGTGCGCGCCGGCCTCCAGGCCCTTGAGGCCGGCATCCCCCAGGGCTGGCCCGACTACGTATTGCACCAGATGGTGATGGTCACCCGCTCCGGGGTCGAGGTGAAGCTCTCCAAGCGCGCCGGCAGCTACGTCACGGTGCGCGACCTGATCGACGAGGTGGGCCGCGACGCCACCCGCTTCTTCCTGGCCGCCCGCCGGGCGGATTCCCAGCTCACCTTCGACATCGACCTGGCGCGCTCCCAGTCCAACGACAACCCGGTCTACTACGTGCAGTACGCCCACGCCCGGGTCTGCAGCATGCTGCGCAAGGCCGAGGCCGAGGAGAAGCCGTTCGACCACGCCCTGGCCGTGCAGAGCCTGGCCCTGCTGGAGGCCGACCAGGAGAAGGCGCTGCTCAACCGCCTGGCCCGCTATCCCGAGGTGGTCCAGCACGCCGCCGCCGCCCACGAGCCCCAGCAGATCGCCCAGTACCTGCTCGACCTCGCCGCCGATTTCCACACCTGCTACAACGCGGTGAAGGTGATGGTCGACGATGACGCCCTGCGCAACGCCCGGCTGGCGCTGGGGCTGGCCACGCGCCAGGTCCTGCGCAACGGCCTCGACCTGATGGGTGTCGGTGCGCCCGAGGAGATGTAAGCCATGGCCACCCGCAAGCAGCCAGCGAAGAAACGCGGCGCCACCAGCACCCCGCGGCGCCGCGCCGCGCCACCCCCGCGCCGCGGCATCCCGGGCTGGTTGTGGGGGCTGGTCGGCATGGTGGCGGGCTTCCTGCTGGCCCAGCACCAGCAGGGTATCGCCCCCTGGCAGGAGGGCAGCGACTCGCCGCTGGCCACGGTGCTGACCAAGCCCGCTCCCCCTCAGGAGCCCCGGGAAGGCGAGCCGGCCACCACGCCCGAGGAGCCGCCGATGCCGACCTTCGAGTTCTACACCCTGTTGCCGGAATCCGAGGTGATCGCCCCGGGCGGCAAGGTGCCGGCCTCCACGGCCACCCCACCGGAGCGTCCCGAGACGCCGCCGGCAACGACCGACGACGACCCCATCGCCCAGGTGATCGCCGCCAACCTGGAGACCGACGCCGCGGCGCAGGAGGACCGCCCGTCCCCCCAGGCGACGGACGAGCCGCCGGCCGATGCCCGCTTCATGCTTCAGGCCGCCTCCTTCCGCGAGGCGGGGGATGCCAGCAGGCTGGCGGGCCGGCTGCGCGACTTCGGCCTGCTCGCCAAGATCAGCGAGGTGAAGGCCGGCGACGGCGACACCTGGCACCGGGTCCAGGTCGGACCCTACAGCGACCGGCGCGAGCTCACCCGCGCCCAGGACCTGATGGTCACCCAGGGCATCGAGCCGCTGCTGATCCAGCTGCAGAACTGACCCGCCCGACCGGCGAGGTAGACGCGACCAAGGTTGAATTCCTCGCCCCCCGCCCGCACTTCACTTGCTGAGTTCATCCACGGCGCCCCGGCCCTGTCCGCGGCGCCGCCAGTCATCGGGAGCCCTGTGCTCCCCAAAGGAGTCCCCTCCATGACCACGATCGTTTCCGTGCGCCGCGGTGACCAGGTGGCGCTGGCCGGCGACGGCCAGGTCTCGCTGGGCAACACCGTGATGAAGGGCAACGCCAGCAAGGTGCGCCGCCTCTACCACGGCCAGGTCCTGGCCGGCTTCGCCGGCGGCACCGCCGATGCCTTCACCCTCTTCGAGCGTTTCGAGGCGCAGCTGGAGAAGTACCAGGGCAACCTGGTCAAGGCCGCCGTGGAGCTGGCCAAGGACTGGCGCACCGACCGCGCCCTGCGCCGCCTCGAGGCGCTGCTCGCCGTGGCCAACAAGGACGCCTCGCTGATCATCACCGGCAACGGTGACGTGGTGGAGCCCGAGGGCGGCATCATCGCCATCGGCTCCGGTGGCAACTACGCCCTGGCCGCCGCCCGAGCACTGCTCGAGAACACCGACCTCGGTGCCCGCGAGATCACCGAGAAGTCGCTGTCCATCGCCGGTGACATCTGCGTGTTCACCAACCACAACGTCACCCTGGAAGAGCTCTGACCATGACCCGGATGACCCCCCGCGAGATCGTCCACGCCCTGGACCAGTACATCGTCGGCCAGCAGGACGCCAAGCGCGCCGTGGCCGTCGCCCTGCGCAACCGCTGGCGTCGCATGCAGCTCGACGGCGAGCTGCGCCACGAGGTGACGCCCAAGAACATCCTGATGATTGGCCCCACCGGCGTGGGCAAGACCGAGATCGCGCGCCGCCTGGCCAAGCTCGCCGGCGCCCCCTTCATCAAGGTCGAGGCCACCAAGTTCACCGAGGTGGGCTATGTGGGCCGCGACGTCGAGTCGATCATCCGCGACCTGACCGAGGCCGCCATCAAGCTGGTGCGCGAGCAGGCCAAGGCCGAGGTGGGCCACCGCGCGGAGGACGCCGCCGAGGAGCGCATCCTCGACGCCCTGCTGCCGCCGCCCCGCGGCCAGGAGGACGCGCCCCGCCAGGACAGCTCGACCCGCCAGATCTTCCGCAAGAAGCTGCGCGAGGGACAGCTCGACGACAAGGAGATCGACATCGAGGTCACCCCCCAGGGCTCCGGCGTCGATATCATGACCCCGCCGGGCATGGAGGAGATGACCAGCCAGCTGCAGAATCTCTTCGCCGGCATGGGCAAGCAGAAGAGCGAGACCCGCCGGGTGGCGGTGAAGGATGCCTTCGGCCTGCTGCGCGACGAGGAGGCCGGCAAGCTGGTCAACGAGGACGACATCAAGAGCCGAGCCGTCGAGGCGGTCGAGCAGAACGGCATCGTCTTCCTCGACGAGATCGACAAGGTGTGCAAGGGCAGCGGCCAGTCCAGCGGCGGCGAGGTCTCCCGCGAGGGCGTCCAGCGCGACCTGCTGCCGCTGATCGAGGGCTCCACGGTCTCCACCAAGTACGGCATGGTGCGCACCGACCACATCCTGTTCATCGCCTCCGGTGCCTTCCACCTGTCGCGCCCGTCGGACCTGATCCCCGAGCTGCAGGGCCGGCTGCCGATCCGCGTCGAGCTCAACGCCCTGACGCCGGAGGACTTCAAGCGCATCCTCACCGAGCCCTCCGCCGCGCTGACCAAGCAGTACCAGGCGCTGCTCGCCACCGAGGGACTCGAGGTCGCCTTCACGGAGGATGGCATCGCGCGCATCGCCGAGATCGCCTGGAAGGTGAACGAGGGCACCGAGAACATCGGCGCCCGGCGCCTGCACACCGTGATGGAGCGCCTGCTCGAGGAGGCCTCCTACCTGGGCGGCGACTTCGGCAGCCCGCTGTCGATCGATGCCGCCTACGTCGACTCCCAGCTCGGCGAGCTGGCGATGGACGAGGACCTGTCGCGGTATATCCTCTGACCCCAACCGGAAGCCTCGGGCTGCTAGCCTAGAGGCACCGGGCTGCGCGGCGCCGGGGACAGGTCGTAGAGGGGGTCCTATGCCAGGGATGGCATCGGTAGCGCCCAGGGAAGGGTTCACAGCGCCCCCTCGCAGGCCTGTCGCCGGAGTAGCCGCCCCTCCACCACGCCATAAGCGGAGGCATGCCATGAGCGCCCCTATCCCGACCCGAGTGCACTACCATCGCAAGGACCGCGAGCTCGAGCTCACCTACGAAGGCGGCGAGAGCTACCGGCTGCCGGTGGAGTACCTGCGGGTCTTCTCGCCCTCTGCCGAGGTACGCGGCCATGGCCCCGATACCGCCACCCTGCAGGTGGGCAAGAAGCACGTCGGCCTGAAGGACATCACCCAGACCGGCCGCTATGCCCTCAAGCTGCACTTCGACGACGGCCATGACAGCGGGCTCTTCAGCTGGGACTACCTCTACGACCTGATCCGGCGGCGCGAGGCCAACTGGGCCGACTACCTGCGCCGACTGGAAGAGGCCGGCGCCTCCCGGGAGCCCCTGGGCATCGAGATCAAGCAGCTCTGACAGCAAGATTCGTCGCCTGCCCTCCCCTCGGCTGATCCGGCGACAGGCCTGCGAGGGGGCGCTGTGAACCCTTCCCTGGGCGCTACCGACGCCATCCATGGCGTAGGACCCCCTCTTCGGCCTGTCCCCGGCGCCCTCGGGGTCACCTCAGTGACTCCCTGCGTCAAGACAATCGTCGCCGGGGGAGGCTACAATGGCGCCCATCGCGAGGCCGCCAGGCCTCCCCCCATCACAGCGATTCGGGAGCCCCCACGGCATGAGCGCCAGTGACAAGCACACCACCCACTTCGGCTATCAGGAAGTCCCGGTCGGGGAGAAGGCCTCGCGCGTGGCCCATGTCTTCCACTCGGTGGCGGCCCGCTACGACGTCATGAACGACCTGATGTCGATGGGCATCCACCGGCTGTGGAAGCGGCTGACCATCGAGCGCTCCGGCGTGCGCCCGGGCCACAGCGTGCTCGACATCGCCGGGGGCACCGGCGACCTGACGCGGAAGTTCTCGCGCATGGTGGGCCCTCGCGGACGGGTGGTGCTGGCCGACATCAACGAGTCCATGCTGCGGGTCGGCCGCGACAAGCTGCTCGACAGCGGCGTCGGCGGCAACGTCGAGTACGTCCAGGCCAACGCCGAGTGCCTGCCCTTCCCCGACAACACCTTCGACTGCATCACCATCGCCTTCGGGCTGCGCAACGTCACCGACAAGGACGCCGCGCTGCGCTCCATGACCCGGGTGCTCAAACCCGGCGGCCGGCTGCTGGTGCTGGAGTTCTCCAAGCCTGGCAACCCGCTGTTCTCCAGGGCCTACGACGAGTACTCCTTCCGCCTGCTGCCGAAGATCGGCGAACTGGTGGCGAGCGACGCCGACAGCTACCGCTACCTGGCCGAGTCGATCCGCATGCACCCCGACCAGGAGACCCTGAAGGCGATGATGGAGGCCGCCGGGCTGGAGCGGGTCGAGTACACCAACCTCACCGGGGGCATCGTTGCCCTGCACCGCGGCATCAAGCTGTGAGGGCATGATGGCGCTGTCTCCCACCCTGCTGCTGGCCGGCCTGGAACGCACCCTGAATGCCCTGCTGGCCCGTGACCCGGCGGCGCCGTCGCGCCTGGCGCGGCTGGCCGGCCACCGCATCCTGCTGCGCCTGGAGCACCCTGCCCTGGCGCTGGCCATCCACTTCCACCCGGCCGGTCTCGACCTGCTGCGCCCCGACCTGACCGATGAGACAGCCTTCGCCGAGGAGGGCTTCGATGCGGTGGTCGAGCTGGATGCCGAGACCCTCGGCGAACTGCTGGGCGGGGCCTCCGTCGAGCGCCTGATGTTCCAGGGCAAGCTCGCAGTGCGGGGGCGCACCCACCTGCTGGAAGCGACCCGCGACCTGCTGCTCGACCTCGACCTGGACTGGGAGGCGGAACTCGCCCGCTGGCTCGGCGACATCCCGGCCCATAGCTTGGCCGAGGGGCTGCGCAGCCTCTCCCGCTGGGGCCTGCGCACCCGCCAGGAGTTCTGCGCCGACGTGGGCGAGTACGTCTTCGAGGAGGCGCGGCTGCTGCCGGGGCGCTACCAGCTCGAGGCGCTGCGCGACCACCTGACCGAAATGGAGATCGCCACCGACCGCCTCGAGGCGCGCCTGGCGCGGCTGCGACGCCGCCTGGCGGCGCCGGAGACGACCCCATGATCCTGCGGCTCACGCGCATCTTCTGGGTGATCACCCGCTACCGGCTCGACACCCTGCTGCCGCTGGAGCGGATGCCCTGGTGGCTGCGCGGCCTGTTCACGCTCTCGCCGCTGCGCCTGGTGCCCATCGGCGAACGCTCCCGGGGCGAGCGCCTGCGCCTGGCGCTGGAGTCGCTGGGGCCGATCTTCGTCAAGTTCGGCCAGATGCTCTCGACCCGCCGCGACCTGCTGCCCGAGGATATCGCCGACGAGCTGCAGCGGCTCCAGGACCAGGTCCCCCCCTTTCCCGGCCACCAGGCCATGGCCCTGGTCGAGGAAGAGCTGGCGATGTCGCTGGAGGACGCCTTCGCCGGCTTCGAGCCCGAGCCCCTGGCCTCGGCTTCCGTCGCCCAGGTGCATGCCGCCCGGCTGCACGGGGGCGAGGCCGTGGTGGTCAAGATCATCCGCCCGGGGATCGAGCGCGTGATGCGCCAGGACATGGCGCTGATGTATCGCTTCGCCAGCGTGCTGGCACGGATTCCCGAGGCCCGCCGGCTGCGCCCGGTGGAGGTGGTCCGCGACTACGAGGCCACGCTGTTCGACGAGCTCGACCTCACCAAGGAGGCCGCCAACACCTCCCAACTCAAGCGCAACTTCAAGGGCTCGCCGCTGCTTTATGTCCCGGCCATCCACTGGGGGCTGACGCACCGTCGAGTGATGGTGCAGGAGCGGATCTACGGGGTCCCGGTGGCCGACACCGCGGCGCTGCTCGCCCAGGGTACCAACCTCAAGAAGCTGGCCGAACGCGGCGTGGAGATCTTCTTCACCCAGGTGTTCCGCGACAACTTCTTCCATGCCGACATGCACCCAGGCAACATCTTCGTCTCCTTCGAGCACCCCCAGGATCCGCAGTACATCGCCATCGACTGCGGCATCGTCGGCAGCCTGACCCGCGAGGACCAGGACTACCTGGCGCGCAACCTGCTGGCCTTCTTCCACCAGGACTACTACGAGGTGGCCGCGCTGCACATCGAGTCCGGCTGGGTGGGCGAGGGGACCCGCGCCAACGAGTTTGCCGCGGCGATCCGTACCGTGTGCGAGCCGATCCTCGAGAAGCCGCTCAAGGACATCTCCTTCGGCCAGGTGCTGCTGGGCCTGTTCCAGACCGCGCGGCGCTTCAACATGGAGGTCCAGCCACAGCTGGTGCTGCTGCAGAAGACGCTGCTCAACATCGAGGGGCTGGGCCGCCAGCTCTACCCCGACCTGGACCTGTGGAGCACCGCCAAGCCCTACCTGGAGCGCTGGATGAAGGAGCGCGCCGGCGCCAGCGGCCTCTGGGAGTCGCTCAAGCGGCAGGCCCCGGAGCTCTCCCGCCAGCTGCCCGAGCTGCCGGTGCTCGCCCACCAGGTCCTCAGCCGTACCGAGCTGGAACACCGCCAGCGGCGCCGCCAGGTCGACGCCATGGGCGGGATCTCCCGAGCGCTGAGCCAACGGGGCAGGAGCCAGCGACGGCTGCGCCTGGGCCTGCTGTTGCTGGCGGGCGCGCTCGCCTGGCAGCCGCTGAGCGAGTGGGCCGCGGGCCAGCCCTGGCCGGCCCTGGCTGCCGCCGCCTTCGGCGTGCTGCTGCTGGCCTGGCACTGAGGGCCGCCCCGTCCTTCCACCCACTGCAACGGAACCTTCACCCATGAGCGACATCCTCGACCGTCTTCACGTTGTGCTCGAAGAACGCCGCCACGCGGCGCCACGGGATTCCTATGTGGCGGCCTTGCATCACAAGGGACTGAACAAGATACTCGAGAAGGTCGGCGAGGAAGCCACCGAGACCCTGCTGGCCGCCAAGGACGCCGAGCACGGCGACGAGTCGGCACGCCAAGCGTTGATCGCCGAAACGGCCGACCTGTGGTTTCATAGCCTGGTAATGCTCTCGCACCTGGGCCTCGACCACCGCCTGGTCCTGGATGAGCTGGCCCGCCGCTTCGGTGTCTCCGGACACGACGAGAAGGCCGCACGGCAACCCTAGCGTCAACTGGCCCTTCCGGGACCTCCCGGAGCCCCAACCTGAGGAAGCAACTATGTTAGGTGGTATCAGTATCTGGCAGCTGCTGATCGTTCTCGGCATCATCATCCTGATCTTCGGCACCAAGAAGCTGCGCAACGTCGGCGGCGACCTGGGCGGCGCCGTGAAGGGCTTCAAGAAGGCCATGCACGAGGAAGACAAGGAGAAGGACGAGGGCGAGAAGGCGGACGATCCCCAGGCCCGCGTCAGCCATGACGAGGAGGTCAACACCTACGACGTCAAGGCCGAGAAGAAGGCCCATGACCAGGAAGAGCACCAGGAAGAGCGCAAGTAACCCGCCATGTTCGATATGGGCTTTCTCGAACTGATGCTCATCGGCGTGGTGGGCCTGCTGGTGCTGGGACCCGAGCGCCTGCCCAAGGCCGCGCGCACCCTGGGGCTGTGGATCGGCAAGATCAAGCGCACCGTCTCGGGCATGCAGCGCGAGATCAGTGCCCAGCTCGAGGCGGAGGAGCTGCGCCAGAAGCTCAACGAGCAGCAGAAGAAGCTCGACGAGGGCGTACAGCAGGTCAAGCGCGGCGTGGAGAGCATCGCCGAGGAGGAGAGTGGCAAGCGCTCGGCGGGTGACGACACCGGCGAGGCCCCGCCCACTGCCCCGCCCGAGAAGCGGCTCGATGACGCCCTCGCCAGGGCCCGCACGGGCAGCGAGGGCGATGATTCCAAGGGCTCCGCCGATGCCTCTACCGCCGACAAGGATTCTGCCCCCCGATGAGCAAGACCGGTGATCCCCAGGAGCAGAACCAGGCCCCGCTGATCGAGCATCTGATCGAGCTGCGCTCGCGACTGATGCGCGCCGTGATCGCGATCCTGGTGATCTTCCTGGGCCTCTATGCCTTTGCCAACGACATCTACTCCTTCGTCGCCCAGCCGCTGATGGCGCTGCTGCCCGAAGGCTCGCAGATGATCGCCACCGAGGTGGCCTCACCCTTCCTCGCGCCCTTCAAGCTGACCCTGGTGGTGGCGGTGTTCGCCGCCATCCCCTATGTGCTGCACCAGGCCTGGGCCTTCGTCGCCCCGGGGCTCTATGACAACGAGAAGGCGCTGGCCCTGCCGATCCTGGCCTCCAGCGTGGCGCTGTTCTATGGCGGCGCTGCCTTCGCCTACTACGTGGTCTTCCCGCTGCTGTTCCAGTTCTTCACCCAGACCGGGCCGGAGAACGTCGCGGTGATGACCGACATCAACCAGTACCTGAACTTCGTCCTCAAGCTGTTCTTCGCCTTCGGGGTCGCCTTCGAGATCCCCATCGCCACCTTCCTGCTGATCCTCTCGGGCGCCACCACGGTGGAGAGCCTGTCGAGGAAGCGTCCCTACGTGGTGCTGGGCTGCTTCGTGATCGGCATGCTGCTCACCCCGCCCGACGTCGTCTCCCAGAGCCTGCTGGCGGTGCCGATGTACCTGCTCTACGAGGTCGGCCTGCTGTTCGGTCGCCTGGTCCGCCGCAAGCGGGAGAAGGACGAGCAGGACGCGGAGTAATAGCGCCAAGCGGCCAGCAGGAGCAAGACCCGAGCCAGCAAAAGCAACCCCCCGAGGGTCTCGGCCTTCGGGGGGTTGCTCGGCGCTTGAAGCTTACAGATCCATCAGCTCGTCGACGCGATCGACCAGCTTGAAGATGCCGGTGGCGGCCTCGCTGATGCGCGTGGCCAGCATGTAGGCCGGGGTGGTCACCACGCGGTTCTCGAAATCCACCACGATGTCCTCGACCCCGCAGCTGCGGTGCAGGCCGCCCATGGCGCTGATCGCCCCGGCGACGCCCGGGTCATGCCCCACGGTCACGGCGATGCCGGGGCCGAGCAGGCGCGGCACCAGCACCGGGCTGATGCACATCAGGCCGATCGGCTTGCGCGCCTCGTGGAAGCCGGATAGCGCCTCGCTGAGCGCGTCGAGCACCTGCATGCCATCCCCCGCCTCGGCGAAGTCCGACAGGTTCTTGGCGACACCGAAGCCGCCGGGGAGGATGACCGCATCGAAGTCGTCCGCCTCGAGCTCGTCGAGGGGCGAGATCTCGCCGCGGGCCAGGCGCGCCGACTCCGTCAGCACGTTGCGACGCTCACCCTCGGCCACCTCGCCGCGACGATGGTCGACGACGTGGTGCTGCTCGATATCGGGGGCAAAGCAGCGATAGCCCAGGCCCAGCTGGTCGAGGCGCAGCAGGGTCAGGGTGGTCTCGTAGATCTCGGCACCGTCCTGCACCCCACATCCCGAGAGGATGACCGCCACCTGTTTGCTCATGCCTTTCTCCTTGAAGGTAGGCGCCCGGCGACGCCAGGCCCTGAAATCCGGAAGCCTTCACTTTAGAGAGTCGGTCCGGGTGCGACAAGGCGCGGCTTTCGACACCGGGCGACACTGATATACTCGAGGCATTCGACAGCCGCTGTCATCAATCCGTCATCCTGCATCGCCACAATGACGGGACGGCGGTCCCGATCCCCCTATGCGGAGAGACGCCTTGAGTTTCATGACCACACGCCAGTTCCCGACCTCGCGCCTGCGCCGCATGCGGCGCGACGACTTCTCGCGTCGCCTGATGCGCGAGCACACCCTGACCGCGGCCGACCTGATCTGGCCGGTGTTCGTGCTCGAGGGCGAGGGCCAGCGCGAGGCGGTGCCCTCCATGCCCGGCGTCGAGCGACTGTCGCTCGACCTGCTGATCGAGGAGGCCCGGGAGGCCTTCACCCTCGGGATTCCGGCCATCGCCCTCTTCCCGGTGGTGGGCACGGAACTGAAGAGCGAACTGGCCGAGGAGGCCTACAACGCCTCGGGTCTCGTCCAGCGCAGCGTGCGCGCCCTCAAGGAGGCGATCCCGGGGCTCGGCATCATCACCGACGTGGCGCTCGACCCCTACACCAGCCACGGCCAGGACGGCATCCTCGACGAGGCGGGCTATGTCCACAATGACCGCACCGTGGAGACCCTGCTCAAGCAGGCACTCTCCCACGCCGAGGCGGGAGCCGACGTGGTGGCGCCCTCGGACATGATGGACGGGCGCATCGGCTCGATCCGCCACGTGCTGGAGCAGGAGCAGCTGGTCAACACCCGGATCATGGCCTATAGCGCCAAGTACGCCTCGCGCTACTACGGCCCCTTCCGCGACGCCGTGGGCTCCGCCGGCAACCTGGGCAAGGCGGACAAGACCACCTACCAGATGGATCCGGGCAACGGAGACGAGGCGCTCCACGAGGTGGCCCTGGACCTGGCCGAGGGCGCCGACATGGTGATGATCAAGCCCGGGATGCCCTACCTGGACGTGGTGCGCCGGGTGAAGGACGAGCTGAGGGTGCCCACCTTCGCCTACCAGGTGAGCGGCGAGTACGCCATGCACATGGCCGCCTTCGAGAACGGCTGGCTGGAGGCGGACGCGGTGATCCTCGAGTCGCTGCTCTGCTTCAAGCGCGCCGGCGCCGACGGCGTGCTGACCTACTTCGCCAAGCGGGCGGCCCGGCTGCTCGCGACGCCATAGACGACGGGAGGGACAGCGCCCTTCCGCCCGACGACAGGGAACTCCCATGGAAGAGACACGCGGTCCCGACCGGCAGCCCGACCTGCCCTCCCCGCCCCAGGGCGGCGAGCCTCCCGAGCCTCCCGCCCCGCGGCTGAACCAGACGCGCACCGGCATCAAGCCCAAGGCGCTGCCGGACCCGGAGGCGGACCTGGCCGACCCCGGGCTCTACTTCAACCGCGAGCTCTCCCACCTGCAGTTCAACGTCCGGGTGCTGGAGCAGGCCCTGGACGAGGCCCATCCACTGCTCAACCGGCTGATGTTCCTGCTGATCTTCTCGTCCAACATGGACGAGTTCTTCGAGATCCGCGTGGCGGGCCTCAAGAACCAGGTCCTGCTCGGCGATGACTCCACCGGCGCCGACGGCCGCTCGCCCCGCTCGGTGCTGGCCGAGATCGCCCAGATCGCCCATGCCCAGGTGGCGCGCCAGTACCAGATCCTCAACGAGGTCCTGATACCCGCCCTGGAGGCCCAGCGGCTGCGCTTCCGCCGCCGCGGGGACTGGTCCGAGGCCCAGGGTGCCTGGGTGCGCGACTACTTCGAGACCGAGATCATGCCGGTGATCAGCCCCATCGGCCTGGACCCCTCCCACCCCTTCCCGCGCCTGGTCAACAAGAGCCTGAACTTCATCGTCCAGCTGGAGGGCAAGGACGCCTTCGGCCGCGAGGGAGGCCTGGCCATCCTGCCGGCCCCCCGCTCGCTGCCGAGGGTGATCGCCCTGCCCGAGGCGCTCTGCGAGGCGGGCTTCAGCGAGTACGTCTTCCTCTCCTCGATGATCCATGCCCATGCCGAGGAGGTCTTTCCCGGCATGACGGTGCTCGGCTGCTACCAGTTCCGGCTGACCCGCAATGCCGACCTCTCCGTGGACCCCGAGGAGGTCTCCGACCTCGCCTCGGCGCTGCGCGGCGAGCTGCTGTCGCGGCGCTACGGCAGCGGGGTCCGCCTGGAGGTGGCCGACAACTGCCCGGACGAGCTGACCGAGTTCCTGCTCCGGCAGTTCCAGCTGGAGGAGGCGGACCTCTTCCGGGTCAATGGCCCGGTGAACCTGACCCGCATGATGTCGGTGCTGGGCGACGTGGAGCGTCCCGAGCTGCTCTACCGCCCCTTCACGCCCGGCCTGCCCAAGTCGTTGCGCAAGGCCGACAGCGTGCTGGCGGCGATCGCCGATGGCGACATCCTGCTCCACCACCCCTTCCAGTCCTTCTCGCCGGTGGAGGAGATGCTCGGCGAGGCCGCCCGGGATCCGGACGTGCTGGCCATCAAGCAGACCCTCTACCGCACCGGCGCCGACTCGCCCATCGTCAACGCCCTGGTCGAGGCCGCCGGTAACGGCAAGGAGGTCACGGTGGTGATCGAGCTGCGGGCGCGCTTCGACGAGGCCGACAACCTGGCGCTGGCCTCGCGCCTGCAGGAGGCCGGGGCGATCGTCATCTACGGGGTGATGGCCTACAAGACCCACGCCAAGATGATGCATATCGTGCGCCGAGAGCGGGGCAAGCTGCGCCACTACGCCCACCTGGGCACCGGCAACTACCACTCGCGGACCGCCAAGCTCTACACCGACTACAGCCTGCTGACCGCCGACCCGGTGCTCTGCGCCGACGTGCACAAGGTCTTCCAGCAGCTCTCGGGCATGGGCCGGGCCCGGCATATCGAGCAACTGCTGCACGCCCCCTTCACCCTGCACGAGCAGATGGTGGCCAAGATCGACCGCGAGGCCGAGCATGCCCGCAAGGGCAAGCGCGCCCAACTGATCATCAAGTGCAACTCGCTCACCGAGCCGAAGCTGATCCAGGCGCTCTACAGGGCCTCACGGGCCGGGGTGGAGTGCGACCTTATCATCCGCGGCATGTGCTGCCTGCGCCCCGGTCTTCCCGGCATCTCGGAGAACATCCGGGTACGCTCGATCATCGGCCGCTTCCTGGAGCACACCCGGGTGTTCCACTTCCACAACGACGGCCAGCCGGAGACCTGGGGCTCCAGCGCGGACTTCATGGCGCGCAACATGTTCAACCGGGTGGAGACCTGCTTCCCGCTGCTTGACAGGAAGCTGGCCGCCCGGGTCCGCAAGGACCTCGAGACCTACCTGGTGGACAACTGCCAGAGCTGGCTGCTGCGCAGCGATGGCCTCTACGTCAAGCAGCAGCCCGGCGGCGCGGCCCCGATCAGCGCCCAGGAGACCCTGCTCTTCGCCTACGCCGCCAGGGCGTGAGCGAAGCTCGAAGCTCGAAGCTCGAAGCTCGAAGCTCGAAGCTCGAAGCTCGAAGCTCGAAGCTCGAAGCTCGAAGCTCGAAATCATCCTGATTGACAGCGCCTTCGCAGCAAGAGCCACGGAGGCGTTTTTCTTACAGCTTATAGCCTAAGGCTTACAGCTCCGGGCATCGCCCGGTATCAGACGCCGATCTGACCGCCGTCCTCTTTCTGGATCACCACCGTGGACGCCCGCGGGCGAACACTGTCCTGGGTCTGTTCGGTGGCATCCTCCGAGGCCGGCCAGTTGCCCGGGTGCTGGATGTTGATGAACAGCGCGGTCCTGTCCGGAGTGGCGAAGATCCCGGTGACCTCGCAGCCATTGGGACCCACGGCGAAGCGCTTGAGGTGCTGTTGGTTCTCTGCCGTGACCACCCCGCCCTCCAGGGCCCCCGGCACCACCGCCAGCAGCTGGTCGTTGGTGTGCTCGGCGACGCCTTCATAGCCGTTGTCGGTCTGGATCCACAGGATGCCCTGGCCATCGCCGCGGTCGTCGTACCAGAGACCATCGGGGCTCGCGAACTGGTTCGCCGCGGTCAGACCCGAGCGGTTGTCGCCGTCCGAGGCGGCAGCGCCGAACACGAACACTTCCCACGCGAAGCGCGTTCCATCGCTGCCTTCACGCCAGCTGATGATATGCCCGGCGCCATTGTCGGGGCGTGGGTTGGCTTCGTTGACCGGCGCGGTGGCAAAGCCCACACCGTGTTCATCGATGGCGCTCCCCTCATTGGTATAGGTCGCCTCGCTGCCGGCTTCGGTGCGCTTGCTGTTGTTGGTCAGGGTGATGTAGACCTCGCCGGAAACGGGGTCGACGCTGGCCCACTCGGGGCGGTCCATGGGCGTGGCGCCCATCAGGTCGGCAGCGTCGCAGGTATTGATGATGATGCCGGCCAGGTCGTCGGCTGCCAGGCCCAGGGCCTCATGCAGCGGGCGGCCATCGGTAGTCTGCGCCTGCGGGGTCAGCGCCAGCCACTCGCCGCTGCCATCGGCATCGAAGCGGGCGGCGTAGAGGGTTCCCTCGTCCAGGTACTTGGCACCGATCGCCAGGCGGTCATAGGCCGCGCCGGGACGGTTGGCATCGGCCGGATCCCAGGCGGCGGCGGAGACGAACTTGTAGATGTACTCGTTGCGGGCATCGTGGCCCGAATAGAAGACCACCGGCTTGCCCGGCTCGAGCTTGCCCAGCCAGCACCCCTCGTGGCGGAAGCGGCCCAGGGCGGTGCGCTTCACGGCGCGGTGACTGCCATCGTAGGGATCGATCTCCACCTGGTAGCCGAAGGTGCGCGACTCGTTGCGGTAGTCCTCGCCGGCATCGGCGCCGCGCGGAGTGATATCGAAGCGGGCAAACTCGTCGTTCTGCTCGGAGGGGTCGCCCGCCGAGGTCTCCCAGCCGTAGCGGCCGCGCTCGGTGGGAATGCCGATGCGGGCATCATCGGGGAAGCGCTCGCCGGTGTTGACGAAGATGTTGGGCCAGTTCTCCTCGCAGGCCAGGTAGGTGCCCCAGGGGGTGAAGCCGTTGCCGCAGTTGTTGTTGGTACCGCGGGCCAGCCGTCCCTCCGGCGAGAACTTGGTCCTCACGTAGCCGCTGCCTGCCACCGGGCCGGCGAGCTCCATCTCGGTGGCGCTGGTGAAGCGACGGTTGTAGGGCGAGCCCGGCACATGGGCCCAGCGACCATCGTCGCCCTTTCTCACCTCCACCAGGGTCAAGCCGTGGGCGTTGATCTCGGTGCGCGACTCCTCGGCGGGGCGGGCGCCCGTTTCGGCATTGGTGGGGCCACCCTGGGGCGCCCAAAGCGCCTGCTGGTCGATGTACTCGTTGTTCAGCGCCAGCACGAAGCGCCGCGAGGCGCTCTCCGCGTCCAGAGGGAAGCCGTGCATGCCGTCGTGGTGCATGCCCACGCTGGCGGCCTGGCGTTCCGCGGTCATGGCCAGCTCGTCGCCCCACGCCGGTGCCTCGCCCGAAAGCGGCGTGCCCCAAGGCACCAACACCTGGGCGGTGTAGCCCGACGGCACCACCACGGCGTCGGTACGCGACCCGGCGACCGACTCGAAGGCCAGGCTCAGCGGCGTCTTCTGCATGGCGCCGGAGGCCAGCGCCTGGGCGGCGCCGCCGAAGCCCAGCATCGAGGCGGCCGCCAGCCCCAGGCCGCCGCGCATCACGCTGCGCCGGGAGACGTGGCGTTCGAGAACGGAGGCGAAGGGCTCGTTGGTGCCGGGATTCAGGACGCGATGATCCTCGATTTCCTTGCTCATGCGGGTTTCCTCGCCGGGTGGGCGGAGGCGTGGAGACGCCTCCAGGACGAGGTCAGGCTAGGTGAGGAAGGTGACAGCGCGATGAAGCGACAAGAGGAAGCTCGGTACCAAGGCCCGACTCCCCGGGGACGCCTACCCCCTGCGGAACGCATCGAGGTCGTGGGGGTCGAGTCCGGCCACGCGCTCCGGCAGGCCGCGCTCGCGACGGGCGGCACGCACCACCTCGCGCTCGGCGAGCAGCTCGGCATCGTCATCCAGGGTGCGACCGTTGAGCTCGGCGAGCTGGGCCATGCCCTGGTGGTAGAAGGCGAGCACCGCCAGCGCGGTGTCGTTGCCCTCGGCCATCGCGCGGCGCAGCGCCGGCAGGTAGCCGCTGACCCGGGAGAGCTGGTGCTTGAGCTGCCAGACATAGCGCACCTCGGCCATCCAGGGACGCTCGCGCAGCACCGCAAACACCAGGCTGGTCGCGACCAGTCCCAGCAGCACGCCCAGCACGTTGAGCCAGAAGCCGCCATCGAAGGCGGCCTGCAGCAGCTGGACGAACACCAGCCCGAAGACGATCAGCTGGCCGGCCATGGCCAGGCTGATGAAACGCCCCTTGCGGCGGTAGGTCTCGGGATCGTGCTCCTCGAACTGGAAAGGCATGGGGAACTCCGGGTGGCGAATCAGTAGTGGACGGCATTATCCCGGCAACACCATGTGGGGTACAGACCAAGGTGTCGCCGGGCAAAAACCACCAGGGTGAGAGGCGCCGGGGACAGGTCGGAGAGGGGGTCCTATGCCAGGGATGGCATCGGTAGCGCCCAGGGAGGGGTTCACAGCGCCCCCTCGAAGGCCTGTCGCCGGATCAGCCTCGAGTGCTACCTCAAGCGCTCGGCGGCCGTGAGCAGCAGGTGCTCGGTGGTCTCCCAGCCGAGGCAGGCGTCGGTGACCGAGACCCCGTGGCGCAGCCGGCCCGGTTGCAGCGGCTGCTTTCCCTCGTGGAGATGACTCTCGAGCATCAGCCCCGCCAGCGCCGTCTCGCCGGCCTGGCGCTGGGCCAGCACGTCGAGCAGTACCTCGCTCTGGCGGCGGTGGTCCTTGCGCGCATTGGCATGGCTGCAGTCGACCATGAGTCGCGGCGTGAGCCCGGCCTCCTCCAGGGCGCGGCGCGCCGCCTGGACGTGGTGGGCCTGGTAGTTGGGCTCGCCATGGCCGCCGCGCAGCACCAGCTGGGTGTGGGGATTGCCCGCGGTATCGCGGATCGCCGGGCGGCCCTCGGGATCCATGGCGAAGTGGCTGTGGGGGTGCGCCGCGGCACGCATGGCATCCAGCGCCACGCCGATGTCGCCACTGGTGGCGTTCTTGAAGCCCACCGCCGCCTCCAGGCCGCTGGCCAGCTCGCGGTGCAGCTGCGACTCGGTGGTGCGGGCTCCGATGGCCACCCAGGAGAGCAGGTCCTCCAGGTAGGGGGAGAGCATCGGCTGCAGCAGCTCGGTGGCCACCGGCAGCCCCAGCTCGGCCACCTCGCGCATCAGCCGCCGCGAGACCGCCAGGCCGCGGGCCATGTCGCCGCTGCCGTCGAGGTCCGGGTCATAGGCCAGCCCCTTCCAGCCCACGGTGGTGCGCGGCTTCTCCACGTAGACCCGCATCACCGGCAGCAGACTGTCAGAGATGCACGGGGCCAGCGCGGCCAGGCGGTGCGCGTACTCCAGGGCCGCCTCGGGATCGTGGATGGAGCAGGGGCCGACCACCACCAGCAGGCGGTCGTCGCGGCCGGCAAGGATCTCGTGGATGGCGTGGCGCTGGGCCTCGACCCGGGCCGCCAGCGCTGGGGAGAGCGGCAGCTCGCGGCGCAGCTCGCCAGGGGTGGGCAGCGGCCTGGCCGGGGCGGCGGCGCGGTGCAGTGGCTCGGTCGGGAGGGCGGCGGCAAGGGAAGCGTTCATGGCGTCATCAGCTCCGGGTAGCGGTCATACATCGTGTCGGTCGGGTGCCATCGATCTCGCTACGGCCGGGCATGGCGGAGTGGGCCGACCGCAGCTCGCTAAATCGCCAGTAACCGTAATAGCCCGCGAAGCCCCGGGACTGGCGGATGGCGATGGATGCGGTCATGGTCTCTCTCCTGGATGTCGGTGGTATGGACGGGGCCGTGAAACGCAGAACCCCCGGGCGGGGCGGCCGTCCGGGGGTTCTGGCGGAGGCGGCCCTGGTGGGGGTGCCTCCCGGCGATGTCGCGTCTTGCGCTCAGGACATGGCCACGGGCACCCCGGGGGTAAACCAATAGCCATGCCAGTCGCCGCGCACCGCGAACGCCACGCTGCCATTGCGGGCAACGCGAGAGGTGGGCTGGGCACGGCGGGTCATGGTCATGGGACGCTCCTGAGGTCTCGTCACATCCTGCCGCATTGCGGCATGGCTGGCAAGGGCCGCCCGCTCAGCCGGCGAACAGCTGGTACCAGCCGATGGTGGCCGGCAGGCAGCTCATGGCCACCAGCACCACCAGGCCGAGCACCACGGAGAGCAGGCCGCTGTCGTCCTTGAAGTTCGTGTCGTGTCCCGCCATGTGTCGCTCCTTACTATCGTGTCAGGGTAGGTCCGCATTCTAGCGAAGATCGCCGCCTCCGGCACGGCACCGATGGTCGCAGGCTCAGCGCAGGTGGCGCCCGCCGTCCACCGGCAGGGTGACGCCGGTGACGTAGCGATTGTCGAGCAGGTAGCGCAGGCTCTGATAGATCACCCCGGGGCCGGGAATCATCTCCATCGCCGACTTGGCGCGAGCCTTCTCGGCGTAGGCCTCGTCGTCGCCCTCGTTGAGCATGATCATCGCCGGGGCGATGGCATTGACCTGGATCTCCGGGGCGTACATGGCGGCGAAGGAGAGCGTCAGGTTATCCAGCCCCGCCTTGGTGGCGGCGTAGGCGGCGTGCTTTCGCGAGCCCTTCTGCACCACGTAGTCGGTCAGGTGCACGATGTCGCGCTGGGGCTCGCTGCACGCCTCGAGCAGCGCCCGAGCGTGCAGGTTGATCAGGTAGGGCGCCAGCATGTGGATGCGAAACAGCCGCTCGAAGGTGGCTCCCGCCTCGGGGCCGCTGGAGTCGGGCGCCCAGTCGCTGGCGTTGTGGACGATGGCCCGCAGCGATGGCGTCTCGGCCCTGAGCCGGGCGACGAAGTCGAGGATGCCCGCCTCCGTCGCGAAGTCGGCCGGCAGGGTGACGATGCCCCGCTCGCGCAGCGCGTCCAGTTCGGGGCGCTCGCGGCGATAGCTGATGATCACCGGATGGCCGTCGTCACGCAGGCGCTCGGCACAGTGGCGTCCCAGGCGCTGGGCGCCGCCGGTGATCAGGATCGGCGAGGCGCTCATGGGCCGGACTCCCGGCGCAGGCTGCCGGCGGTGGGCACGATGGGGTCCCGCGGCGCATAGGCGAAGACATCCGAGAAGACTCGCGAGGGCGAAAGCCCCAGCGAGGCGAGCACGTCCACGCAGGCGTAGACCATGCCCGGCGAGCCGGAGACATAGACGTCATGCCCCGAGACGTCATCGAGGGCCGTCGCCAGGGCGTGGTCGATGCGGCCGCGGTGGCCGATGACGCGCTCTCCCGTCAGGGCCTCCTCGGGCGCGACCTCGGTCACGGCATGGAAGCGGACATTGGGATGGCCCTCGGCCCACTCCCGGGGCAGGCGCTCCAGGTAGAGGTCGCGACGCTCGCGAGCCGCCCACCAGAGGTCGATCTCGCGTGCCGGGTCGGCATGCAGCGCCGCCTCGACGATCGCCTTCATCTGCGCAAAGCCGGTGCCGGCCGCGACCAGCAGCAGGGGGCGCGTGCTGTCCGGGTCGAGGATGCAGTCGCCGCCGGGCAGGCGCAGGGTCAACCGCTCGGCCACCTGCATCAGCTCGCGCAGCCGGGCGGAGTTCTCCCGCTCCGGCCAGTGCTGGATGTGCAGCTCGATCCCGCCATCGCCGCCGTGGGCGTTGGCGATCGAGAACGGCACCCAGAGGCCCTCCTCCAGCTTCAGTTCCAGGTACTGGCCGGGCTCATGGGCCACGGCCTCGGGCCGGCCCTCCAGCTGGACGCGGAAGACGTCCGGGGTGAGATCCTCGACCTCGGTGACCAGGCAGGTCAGGGTCCTTGGCGTCATGAAAGCCTCATGAAGTTGTCAGAATGTCGTGTTGTCCGGGGAGTCGATGCCCAGCTCGTTCCAGCGCTCGCTGACGCGGGCCTTGACGGCCTCGTCCATGACGATGGGCGTGCCCCACTCGCGGTCGGTCTCGCCGGGCCACTTGCTGGTGGCGTCCAGGCCCATCTTGGAGCCGAGCCCCGCCACGGGGGAGGCGAAGTCCAGGTAGTCGATGGGGGTGTTCTCCACCATCACGGTATCCCGGGCGGGGTCCATGCGCGTGGTGATGGCCCAGATCACGTCCTTCCAGTCCCGGGCACAGACGTCGTCGTCGAGCACCACCACGAACTTGGTGTACATGAACTGGCGCAGGAAGCTCCACACCCCCATCATCACCCGCTTGGCGTGGCCCGGGTACTGCTTCTTCATGGTCACCACCGCCATGCGGTAGGAGCATCCTTCAGGCGGCAGGTAGAAGTCGACGATCTCGGGGAACTGGCGGCGCAGGATGGGCACGAACACCTCGTTCAGCGCCAGCCCCAGGATCGCCGGCTCGTCCGGCGGGCGCCCGGTGTAGGTGGAGTGGTAGATGGCGTTCTCGCGCATGGTCATGCGCGTCACCGTGAACACCGGGAACTGCTCGACCTCGTTGTAGTAGCCGGTATGGTCGCCGTAGGGGCCCTCGGGCGCCATGTCGTCGGGATAGATAAAGCCTTCCAGAATGATTTCTGCTGATGCAGGCACCTCCAGATCGGCATGACAACACTTGACCAGCTCGGTGCGCGAGCCGCGCAGCAGGCCGGCGAAGGCGTACTCGGAGAGGCTGTCGGGCACCGGCGTCACCGCGCCGAGGATGGTGGCCGGGTCGGCGCCCAGCGCCACCGCCACCGGGAAGGGCTCGCCGGGGTGGGCCTGCTGGAACTCCTGGAAGTCGAGTGCCCCGCCACGATGGGAGAGCCAGCGCATGATCAGGCGGTTGCGGCCGAGCTTCTGCTGGCGGTAGATGCCGAGGTTCTGGCGGGTCTTGTGGGGCCCCTTGGTGATCACCAGCGGCCAGGTGACCAGCGGCGCGGCGTCGCCAGGCCAGCAGTGCTGGATCGGCAGGCGGTCGAGGTCGACCTCGTCGCCCTCGTAGGCAAGCGCCTGCACCGGCGCCGAGCGCACCATCTTCGGCCCCATGCTCATCACCTGCCGGAAGATCGGCAGCTTGCTCCAGGCGTCGCGAAAGCCCTTGGGGGGTTCGGGCTCCTTGAGGAAGGCGAGCAGCTCCCCCACCTCGCGAAGCGCCGCAACCGAGTCCTGGCCCATGCCCATGGCCACCCGCTTCGGGGTGCCGAAGAGGTTGCCGAGCAGCGGCATGGTGTGGCCCTTGACGTTCTCGAACAGCAGCGCCGGGCCCCCGGCGCGCAGGGTCCGGTCGCAGATCTCGGTGATCTCGAGGTAGGGGTCGACCTCGGCGGTGATACGCTTGAGCTCGCCCTGGGCCTCGAGCACCGCGATGAATTCGCGCAGGTCCTTGTACTTCATTCGGATTTCCCGGTTCCGGAATGACGAAAGGGGCAGCATAGCATGCCGCCCCTTCCTTTCTCGTCCGACCGCGAGGCAGTTTCAGTCCGCGGCTTTTCCGGCGACAGGCCCCGGAGCGCCGGACCGTCGAGGAGGCGCTGTGAACCCCTCCCTGGGCGCTACCGATGCCCTGCGGCACTCTCGCATCCTGCTCCGCTTGCAGGTCCGGTGCTGGCCATCCTTGGCCAGCCCGTTCGGAGCAGTGCTCCTCACCCCTGGCATAGGACCTCCTCTACGGCCTGCCCCCGGCGCCGCTCGCTCCAGCAGGGACCTCAGCGGCGCTTCATGGCCTCGAAGAACTCGAGGTTGGTCTTGGTATCCTTCAGGCGGTCGATCAGGAACTCGGTGGCCGCGGTATCCTCCATGGGGTTGAGCAGCTTGCGCAGGATCCACATGCGCTGCATCTCGTCCTCGGAGGCGATCAGGTCCTCGCGGCGGGTGCCGGAGCGGCGAATGTTGATCGCCGGGTAGACGCGACGCTCGGCCAGCTTGCGGTCCAGGTGCGCCTCCATGTTGCCGGTGCCCTTGAACTCCTCGAAGATCACCTCGTCCATCTTGGAGCCGGTATCCACCAGCGCCGTGGCGATGATGGTCAGGCTGCCACCCTCCTCGATGTTGCGGGCCGCACCGAAGAAGCGCTTGGGCTTCTCCAGGGCATGGGCATCGACACCGCCGGTGAGCACCTTGCCGGAGCTCGGCACCACGGTGTTGTAGGCCCGCGCCAGGCGGGTGATGGAGTCGAGCAGGATCACCACGTCCTTCTTGTGCTCCACCAGGCGCTTGGCCTTCTCGATCACCATCTCGGCGACCTGCACGTGCCGCGCAGGCGGCTCGTCGAAGGTCGAGGCCACCACCTCGCCACGCACCGTGCGCGACATCTCGGTCACCTCCTCCGGCCGCTCATCAATCAGCAGCACGATCAGGTGGCACTCGGGATTGTTGCGGGTGATCGAGGTGGCGATGTTCTGCAGCATCAGGGTCTTGCCCGCCTTGGGCGGGGAGACCAGCAGGCCGCGCTGGCCCTTGCCGATGGGCGCAGTGAGGTCGATGATCCGGGCGGTGAGATCCTCGGTGGAGCCGTTGCCGATCTCCATGCGCAGCCGCTCCTGGGGGAACAGCGGCGTGAGGTTCTCGAAGAGGATCTTGTGCTTGGCGTTCTCCGGCTTGTCGAAGTTGATCTCGCTGACCTTGAGCAGCGCGAAGTAGCGCTCCCCTTCCTTCGGCGGGCGAATCTTGCCGGAGATGGAGTCACCCTTGCGCAGGTTGAAGCGCCGGATCTGGGAGGGCGAGACGTAGATGTCGTCGGGGCCGGCCAGGTAGGAGCTGTCGGCGCTGCGCAGGAAGCCGAATCCATCCTGCAGGATCTCCAGCACACCATCGCCGAAGATCGGCTCGCCGCTCTTGGCGTGCTTCTTGAGGATGGCGAAGATGATGTCCTGCTTGCGGGAGCGTGCCAGGTTGTCGATGCCCATCTCGCGGGCAGTCTCCAGAAGCTCCGGCACTGGCTTTTGCTTGAGTTCGGTAAGATTCATCGGTGTGTTCAGAATTCGCTCGTGGAAGCCGGGCGGCAGTGCGCCGTGAGGAAAGACAGGAGGCGAGACGATGACGCCCTGTGGATGCGTTCAGAGCCCGGACAGGCTACCTCTCGTCATGCTGCATCGAATGGCCATGGGCGAGCGACCGCACTCTGGGGTTGCCGGGCCGATATCGGAAGCGAGGAAGCAGGTTCGTTTTCGCCTGACCTGCGGGTCCGGGCCAGGCGGCCGGGATCGCGGGCTGAAGCAGTGGGCTGTCTGACGACTTGGAAACTGACCGTGACGGGATCGCCGCGAGACGGTCGGGAAGCATTCGGAACAGGCGAACGACCCGATACTAGTCAAGGCGGCGGGCGAACGCAAGCCCCGGGGCCGGCGACAATTGACACGACCGGGAGCGCCGCGCACCCTTGCCCCTGACCGATTCGAAGGAACTGCCATGACCTCGCCACAGGACCCGGCGCCCTCCGCTGCCGACCCACTTCCGGCTGCCGTGGCCGGCGATCCCACCCGGCTCGCCGCCATCGACCTCGGCTCCAACAGCTTCCACCTGCTGGTGGCCAACTACCAGGACGACCGCCTGCAGGTGGTGGCCCGCCTCGGCGAGAAGGTCCAGCTGGCCGCCGGCCTCGACGACGACGGCCGGCTCGGCGAGGCGGCCATGCAGCGCGCCCTGGACTGCCTGGCCCGCTTCGCCCCCTTCCTCGAGGACATCACCCCGGGCCACCTGCGGGTGGTGGGCACCAACGCGCTGCGCGACGCGACCAACAGCCAGGTGCTGATCGAGCGCGCCGAGGCCCTGCTCGGCCACCGCATCGAGATCATTGCCGGTCGCGAGGAGGCCCGCCTGATCTACCTGGGCGCGGCCCACGCCCTGGCCGAGGACGGCCGCCGGCTGATCGTCGACATCGGTGGCGGCTCCACGGAGTTCATCATCGGCGAGCGCTTCGAGCCCCTGGCGCTGGAGAGCCTGCGCATGGGCTGCGTGACCTTCACCCGTCGCTTCTTCGAGGGAGGCGAGATCAGCGAGAAGCGCATGCGCAAGGCGGAGCTCGCCGCCCTCTCGGAGCTGGCCAACATCCAGCGCCCCTACCAGCGCCTGGGCTGGGCGGATCCAGTCGGTTCTAGCGGCACCATCAAGGCGGCAGCCGCGGTGATCGCGGCCGCCGGGGATGCCCCGGAGGGGGTGATCACCCGCGACGGCCTGGCCGTCCTGCGCAAGCGCCTGATCAAGTGCAAGAAGCTGGACAAGGTCGCCATGGAGGGTCTCAAGGCCGACCGCTCGCGGGTCTTCCCGGCCGGGGTGGCGATCCTCGGTGCGATCTTCGAGGCCTTCGAGCTGGAGCGGATGCGCTATGCCGACGGCGCCCTGCGCGAGGGGGTGCTCTACGACATGGTGGGGCGCAACAGTCCCGAGGACTCACGCCTCAAGACCCTGGACGGCCTGGCCCGCAACTACCAGGTGGACGGCCGCCAGGCCGACAACGTGGCGGCCACCGCCGGTGCCCTGCTCGAGCAGGTCCGCGGGGTCTGGGGGCTCGACGACGACCAGGCGCGCTTCCTCGACTGGGGCAGCCGCCTGCACGAGATCGGCCTGGCCATCTCGCACAGCCAGTTCCACCGCCATGGTGCCTACCTGCTGGAGTACTCCGACCTGGCCGGCTTCTCGCGTCCCGAGCAGCGCCTGCTGGCCTTCCTGGTACGCGCCCACCGCCGCAAGTTCCCGGCCAAGGAGTGGCAGGCCCTGCCCGAGTCGGAACGCCGTCCCCACGCCCGCCTGGCGCGGCTGCTGCGCCTGGCGGTGATCCTCAACCACTCCCGGCCCGAGCAGCCCCCCGCCGTGCCCCGGCTCGAGGCCGAGGGCGAGACGCTGACGCTGACGCTGGCCGGCGAGGAGCCCCCGGCGCTGCTGCTCAACGACCTGGAGCAGGAAGCGGCCTACCAGCAGGCCGCGGACTTCCCCCTGGTGCTGCGCGGCTGATCCATCCCTCGGCGAGCGCCAGCCACGCCTCTTCCACCGGATCGAGCACCGCCACCGGCGTGTCGCCCGCCCGGGCCACCAGAAGCCGCCCGCGCACCCAGGGCGGCACGCCGAGCTCCTGCAGCAGCCGCTTGAGATCGCGCCGGCCACGGCCGGGCAGCCGCAACCGCTCGCCCCCATGACGCGGCACCACCCGCAGGCGGGCCGGCGCACCGTCGGCCCGGCCCAGCGCGACCCGCACCTCGCCGAGCGGGGTCACCAGCGGCGAATGGCCATCCCACTGCGCCTGCCAGTCGGCCGGCAAGGGGTCAGGGGGCACGAGCAGGTGGAGCCGCCCTCGCCAGATCCTGGCCTCGGCACCGGGCCAGGCCACCCGCACCTCGGCATCCTCCCCGGCACCCAGTTGGGCCAGCAGCGTCTCGAGACGCCGCGCCGGCGGCGTCGGCAGGCCCAGCCGCGCGCAGCAGTGGCGCACCAGCAGGCGTCGACGAGGGCCGGAGAGCGCCTCCAGCCCCGCCACCGGCAGCCGGGCAGGGTCACCGCCCAGGCGCTCGAGGTCGAGATCGGCGAGTTCGGCCAGCAGGGCGTCGGTCTCGCCGGCCAGCGCCGCGCTGCGGGAGAGGGCCGTGCCGGCATGGGGCCAGCGGGACGCCAGCAGCGGCAGCACGCCATGGCGCAGGAAGTTGCGATCCAGGCTCTGGTCGTCGTTGGAGGGGTCCTCCACCCAGGCCAGGCCCCGGCGCCCCGCCTCGGCCTCGAGGGTCGCGCGTGCGACACCGAGCAACGGGCGCTCGAGCCGCCGGTCCCGCCAGTCGCGACACGCCGCCATCCCGGCCAGGCCGCGCACTCCGCTGCCGCGCAGGGCGGCCAGCAGGAAGGTCTCGGCCTGGTCATCCCGATGCTGGGCCAGCCAGAGGCTCTCGCCGGGCGTCACGCGCCGGGCGAAGGCGACATAGCGCGCCTCCCGGGCCGCCCCTTCCAGGCCCTGTCCGGCGGCCCGGTCGACGGCGGCCCCTTCCACGAACAGCGGCACGCCGAGGCGCGAACAGAGCCGCCGGCAGTGTCGCTCGAAGCCATCGGCGGCGGGCTGCAGCCCATGGTGGACATGCAGGGCGCGCAGGGGGCGCGGATGGCGCCGACAGGCCTCCGCGGTGAGCGCCAGCAGCAGTGAGGAGTCGAGCCCCCCGGAGAGGGCCACCCAGACGCAGCGCCCCGGCGGGGTAGCCGCCAGGGCGCGATCGATACGGCGTTGCAGGGGCATGGTTTCCCCTTAGGCAGGTGCCCCGTAGCTCATCAGGCGATCGTAGCGACGCGCCAGCATCTGGTCCGTGTCCAGCGCCTCCAGGCGGTCGAGGCTTGCCTGCAGCGAGGCCTTGATCCGCTCGGCGGTGGTCACCGGGTGGCGGTGGGCGCCGCCGAGGGGCTCGGGAATCAGGGTATCGACCAGCCCCAGCTCCTTGAGGCGCTCGGCGGTGATGCCCATGGCCTGGGCGGCATCGGAGGCCTTCTCGGCGCTCTTCCAGAGGATGGAGGCGCAGCCCTCGGGGGAGATCACCGAGTAGGTGGAGTACTGCAGCATGGCCAGCTCGTCGCAGACGCCGATGGCCAGCGCCCCGCCGGAGCCGCCCTCGCCCACCACGGTGGCGACGATCGGCGTGCGCAGGCGCGACATCACCGCCAGGTTGTAGGCGATGGCCTCGGACTGGCCGCGCTCCTCGGCGTCGATGCCGGGATAGGCCCCCGGGGTGTCGATGAAGGTCAGCACCGGCATCTTGAAGCGCTCGGCCATCTCCATCAGGCGGCAGGCCTTGCGGTAGCCCTCGGGGCGCGGCATGCCGAAGTTGCGGCGCACCTTCTCGTGGACGTCGCGCCCCTTCTGGTGGCCGATCACCATCACCGGCCGGTCATCCAGGCGCGCCACCCCGCCGACGATGGCGGCATCGTCGGCGAACTTGCGATCGCCATGCAGCTCGTCGAAGTCGCTGAAGACGTGCTCCAGGTAGTCCAGGGTGTAGGGGCGCTGGGGATGGCGCGAGAGCTGCGAGACCTGCCAGGGGCTCAGGTCCTTGAAGATCGACTCGGTGAGCTTGCGGCTCTTCTCCTCGAGCCGGCCGATCTCGTCGCTCAGGTTGACCTGGCTGTCGTTGCCGACCAGCCGCAGCTCCTCGATCTTGGCCTGGAGTTCGGCGATGGGCTGTTCGAAGTCGAGATAGTTCGGATTCATTGGCCGGATGCCTTGTGGTGTTTCACCGCCCTGCCCGTCGAAGCCAGGCGCGGCGCGAAAAATGAGAAGTGGCTGGCATTATCGCACCCTCAACGCGCCACGCAAGGCGGCACATCGACTGCTGGCAACTGCTCGGGGCTGATCCCGGGGAAGGCCTTCGTTGGCATACGACAGTCCTCAGCCGGCAGTCAGTTACCGGTATTTCAACCGCACCCCATCCTGGCCCTGCACCTCGCGCAGGCCGGTAAGCAACTCGTCGCTGGGCGTGACGCGCCACTCCTCGGCGAACTCCAGCCAGCCCGAGGCCTCGGCATTGCGGTAGCGCAGCCGTACCGGCAGGCCCTCGCCGTCGCAGAAGGGGGCGAGGCTCGCGCGCAGCGAGTCCACCAGGCGCCCGTTGAGGCGACCGCCGTCCAGGGAGAGCTCCACCGCCTGGCCGAAGCGGCTGCGCGCCTCGACCATCGGCGTGACCTCCTTGCCGCGCAGGCGCAGGCCGCCGGAATAGTCGTCGCTGGAGACCTCGCCCTCGACGATCATCACCTGGTCGGCCTCGAGGCGACCGCGCAGCTGGTCATAGAGCTCGCCGAACAGCGAGGCCTCGATGCGTCCGGTGCGGTCGTCCAGGGTGATGAAGGCCATGGTGTCGCCGCGCTTGGACTTCATGGTCCGCACGCCGACCACCAGGCCCGCCACCCGCTGGGGCTCGCGGGAGGGCTTGAGGTCGCTGATGCGGGTCGAGACGAAGCGGGCGAGCTCGCCCTCGTACTCGTCGATGGGATGGCCGGTGAGGTAGAGCCCCAGGGTCTCCTTCTCGCCGGCGAGGCGCTCCTTGTCGCTCCACTCCCGGGCCTGGCGGTAGTCGGCGTAGGCATCCCCGGCCGACTCGTCGACGAAGGCCTCGCCGAACATGTCCATCATCCCCAGGTTCTGGTTGGTCTGGGTCTGGACCGCCGCCTTCAGGGCGTCCTCCAGGGCCGCGCTGAGCACCGCACGGCTCGGCCCCAGGTTGTCCAGGGCCCCCGAGCGGATCAGCGCCTCCAGGGTGCGCTTGTTCATGCGCTTGGGATCGACCCGGCGGCAGAAGTCGAAGAGGTCCTCGAAGGGGCCGTCCGCCTCGCGGGCCTCGACGATGGCGCCGATCGGACCCTCGCCGACCCCGCGGATCGCCCCTAGGCCATAGACGACCCGCGCCTGGTCGTCGACGGTGAACTTGTAGCCGCCGACGTTGACGTCGGGCGGGGTCACCGTGAGGCCGAGGTGACGGCACTCCTCGATCAGCGGCACTACCTTGTCGAGGTTGTCCATCTCGGTGGACATCACCGCCGCCATGAAGGGGCCGGGATAGTGGGCCTTCAGCCAGGCGGTCTGGTAGGAGACCAGCGCATAGGCCGCCGAGTGAGACTTGTTGAAGCCGTAGCCGGCGAACTTCTCCACCAGGTCGAAGATGTTGCCGGCGAGATCCTTGTCGATGCCGTTGGCCGCACAGCCCTCCATGAAGCCGGCGCGCTGCTTGGCCATCTCCTCGGGCTTCTTCTTGCCCATGGCACGGCGCAGCATGTCGGCCTGGCCCAGCGAGTAGCCCGCCATCACCTGGGCGATCTGCATCACCTGCTCCTGGTAGAGGATGATGCCGTAGGTGGGGGCGAGCACCGGCTTCAGTAGCTCGTGCTGGTAGTCCGGGTGCGGGTAGGAGATCTCCGCCCGGCCATGCTTGCGGTTGATGAAGTCGTCGACCATCCCCGACTGCAGGGGGCCGGGGCGGAACAGCGCCACCAGGGCGATCATGTCCTCCAGGGAGTCGGGCAGCAGGCGCTTGATCAGCTCCTTCATGCCCCGGGACTCGAGCTGGAACACCGCCGTGGTCTCGGCCTTCTTGAGCATCTCGAAGGTCGGCACGTCATCCAGCGGGATGGTGTCGATGTTAAGCGGCCCTTGGCCCTCGGTGGCGCGCACCTTGTCGACCATCTCCAGGGCCCAGTCGATGATGGTCAGGGTGCGCAGGCCGAGGAAGTCGAACTTGACCAGCCCCGCCTCCTCGATGTCGTTCTTGTCGAACTGCACCACCAGGCCGTTGCCGTCCTCGTCGCAGAGCAGCGGCGAGAAGTCGGTGAGCTTCGTCGGCGCGATCACCACGCCGCCGGCGTGCTTGCCGGTGCCGCGGGTGATGCCCTCGAGCTTGAGCGCCATCTCCCAGATCTCGGCGGCCTCCTCGTCGTTGTCGAGGAACTCCTTGAGCGCCGGTTCGGCCTCGATGGCCTTGGCCAGGGTCATGCCCACCTCGAAGGGGATCAGCTTGGAGAGCTTGTCGCCCAGCGAATAGGGCTTGCCCTGGGCGCGGGCCACGTCGCGCACCACCGCCTTGGCCGCCATGGTGCCGAAGGTGACGATCTGGGATACCGCGTCACGGCCGTAGCGGTCGGCGACGTAGTCGATCACCCGGTCGCGCTTCTCCATGCAGAAGTCGACGTCGAAGTCGGGCATCGAGACCCGCTCGGGGTTGAGGAAGCGCTCGAACAGCAGGTCGTAGCCGATGGGGTCGAGGTCGGTGATCTTCTGGGCGTAGGCCACCAGCGAGCCGGCACCGGAACCGCGACCCGGCCCCACCGGGACGTCGTTGTCCTTGGCCCACTGGATGAAGTCCATCACGATCAGGAAGTAGCCGGGAAAGCCCATCTGGATGATGATTTCGAGCTCGAAGTCGAGCCGCTTGCGATAGCGGGCATCGATCTCGGCATACTCCGCCCCGTCGCGCGGATAGCGCTCGGCCGGATAGAGGAAGTCCAGGCGCTCGGTGAGGCCGTCGTGGGAGATCTTTCGGAAGTACTCGTTCTGGGTCATGCCCTCGGGAATCTCGAACTCCGGCAGGAAGATCTCGCCCAGGCGCACCTCCACGTTGCAGCGCGCCGCGATCATCACGCTGTTCTCGAGCGCCTCGGGGATATCGGCGAACAGCTCCGCCATCTCCTCGGGGCTCTTGAGGTACTGCTCCTCGGTATAGCGCCTCTCACGACGCTTGTCGTCCAGCGCCTTGCCTTCACCGATGGACACCCGGGTCTCGTGGGCCCAGAAGTCCTCGCGGGCGAGGAAGCGCACGTCGTTGGTGGCCACCACCGGGGTGCCGGTCTCCACGGCCAGATCCACCGAGAGGTGCACGCACTCCTCCTCCAGCGGCCGACCGGTGCGGGTCAGCTCCAGGTAGAAGCGTCCCGGGAAGGCGGTATTCCACTCCTCGAGCAGGGCGCGGGCCTCGTCGTGATGGTCGCTGAGCAGGTGGCGGCCGACCTCCCCTTCGCGGCCACCGGACAGGGCGATCAGCCCCGCGCTCTGCTCGAGCACCCAGGCCTTGTCGAGCAGCGCCTGGCCCTGGCGCTGGCCGTTCATCCAGCCCCGCGAGATGAGCTCGGTGAGGTTGCGATAGCCGGTCTCGTCCATGGCCAGCAGCGTCAGGCGATAGGGATGCCCCTCGTCATGCGGGTTGGCCAGCCAGAGGTCGCTGCCGATGATCGGCTTGAGGCCCGCTCCCTGGGCGCCCTTGTAGAACTTGACCAGGCCGAAGAGGTTGGCCTCGTCGGTCAGCGTCAGGGCCGGCAGGCCCTGGTCCACGGCGGCCTGGACCAGGGGCTTGAGACGCACCAGGCCGTCAACCAGGGAAAACTCGCTGTGAACGCGAAGATGAACGAAGGGCGTGGTCATGATGGGCTCGGGATTGGTGATTCAGGACAGTGCCAGCTGGCGCTTGACCGGGCCGAAGGAGCGACGGTGCTCCGGCAGCGGCCCCAGGCGCTCCAGGGCGGCCAGGTGCTCGCGGGTCGGGTAGCCCTTGTGGCGGGCGAAGCCGTAGTCGGGATGCCGGGCATCGAGGGCCACCATGCCCGCGTCACGGGCGACCTTGGCCAGTATCGAGGCGGCGGCGATGGCCGGATGGCGGGCATCGCCCTTGACCACCGCCTGGCCGGGAACATGATGCCCGGGCAGGCGATTGCCGTCCACCAGCAGGTACTCGGCCGCCGGCACCAGGGCATCGATGGCACGGCGCATGGCGAGGTGCGTGGCATGGTAGATATTGAGCGCGTCCACCTCGGCGGCCGACGCCTCGGCCACGGCACAGGCCAGTGCCCGGTCGCGGACCTCGAGTGCCAGGGCCTCGCGACGCCGCGCGGTGAGCGCCTTGGAGTCGGCGAGGCCCGCGATGGGGCGTGCCGGGTCGAGGATCACCGCCGCGGCGACCACCGGGCCGACCAGCGGGCCTCGCCCCACCTCGTCGACCCCGGCCAGGCACTCGCCCGCATAGTCGATCACCAGCGGCGGCAGCTCGCGCCCCCCTTTTCCCCTCGCACACGCCTTGGCCGTCACGGCGCCACCTCGTCGGCCAGCTCCGGAGCCACGCTGGCCGGCAGGGAACGGCCCGCCACCAGGGCCTCGATGGCCTCGGCCGCCCGTCGACTGGCGTCCCGCTGCAGGCCGGCATGCATGGCGGCGAAACGCGCCTCCAGGGCCGCCCGCCCCGCCTCATCGTCGAGCATCTCGCCCAGGCGCTCGGCGATCGCCTCGGGGCTGGCCGCGTCCTGAATCAGCTCCGGCACCAGGGCCTCGCGGGCGATCAGGTTGGGCAGCGAGATCCATTCGGTCTTCACCAGTCGCCTGGCCAGCCAGTGGGTCATGGGCGCCATCCGGTAGGCGACCAGCATGGCCCGGTGGCAGAGCATCGCCTCCAGGGCCGCGGTACCCGAGGCGAGCAGCACCGCGTCGCTTGCCACCATGGCCTCCCGGGCCTGGCCGTCGACCAGGGACAGGCGTCCCGCCAGGGCGGGATGCGCGGCCAGCTGCGCTTCCAGCTCGGAGCGGCGCTCGGGCGTCGCCGCGGGAACCACCACCCGCAGGTCGGGACGCTCGGCACATAGCCGCTCGGCGGCGGCGAGGAAGGTCTCGCCCAGGAAGCGGATCTCGCTGGCCCGGGAGCCGGGCAGCACCGCCAGCACCGGGCCATCGGCAGGCAGGCCCAGCTCGGCACGCGCGGCCGCGCGGTCGTTGTCGAGGGGCAGCTCGTCGGCCAGGGGGTGGCCGACGAAGGCCACCGGGACCCGGTGGCGCGCATAGAAGGCCGCCTCGAAGGGCAGGAAGGTGAGCATGGCGTCGACGGCGCGACTGATGCCCTTGACCCGCCCCTGGCGCCAGGCCCAGACAGAGGGGCTGACGTAGTGGGCGGTGGTCAGGCCGGCCTCGCGCAGCTGGCGCTCCAGGCCCAGGTTGAAGTCCGGGGCATCGATGCCGACCATGATATCGGGCTGCCAGTCGAGGGCGTCCTGGCGAAGGGTTCGCCTGACGCGGACCAGCCCGGGCAGGTGCCTGAGCACCTCGACCAGGCCCATCACCGACAGGGTCTCGAGGGGGAAACGGCTGTCGATGCCCTCGGCGATCATGCGCGGGCCGCCGATGCCGCGGAATGCGACCCCCGGGTGACGCGCCTTCAGCGCCCGCATCAGGCCGGCCCCCAGGATATCGCCCGAGAGCTCGCCCGCGACCAGGTAGACGCGCCGGACCGTCATGACGCTGCCATGCTCAGCGGATGATGCCGCGGGTCGAGGCCTCGATGGAGGCGGCAAAGGCCTCGGTCTCGGGCAGCGAGAAGCGGCTGCGGATCTCGGCGAGCGCCTGCTCGGTGGTCAGCCCTTGGCGGTAGACCAGCTTGTAGGCCTCGCTCAGCGCGCGGATGGCCTCCCTGGAGAAGCCGCGGCGCTTGAGCCCCACCAGGTTCAGGCCATGGACCTGGGCCGGGTTGCCGTTGATCATCACGTAGGCCGGGGTGTCCTTGGTGATGATCGAGCCGCCGCCGGCCATGGCGTGGTCGCCGAAGTGGCAGAACTGGTGGATGGCCGAGAGCCCGCCGAGGATGACGAAGTCGCCCAGGTGCACATGGCCGGCGAGGGTCACCTGGTTGGCCAGGATGCAGTCGTTGCCGATCACGCAGTCGTGGCCGACGTGCACGTAGGCCATGAAGAGGTTGCGTGAGCCGATGGTGGTCTCGCCGCGATCCTGGGCGGTACCGCGGTGCAACGTGGCTCCCTCGCGGATGACGTTGTCGTCGCCCATCACCAGGCGCGTCGGCT
Source organism: Halomonas sp. CKK8 (assembly GCF_029625235.1). Lineage (NCBI taxonomy): Bacteria > Pseudomonadati > Pseudomonadota > Gammaproteobacteria > Oceanospirillales > Halomonadaceae > Halomonas > Halomonas sp. CKK8. The sequence continues at coordinate 3,365,634 of NZ_CP121193.1, forward strand.
CCCCCGCGTACTTCTTGTCCTGGCAGTCCTCGCCCACCGAGGCGAACTGGAAGATGCGGGTGCGCGCGCCGAGCACGGTGGGCCCCTTGAGCACGACATGGGGGCCGATGCGACTGCCTGGCCCGATCTCGACATCGGGCCCGATCACCGTGAAGGGCCCGACCTCGACATCGTCGGCCAGGCGCGCCGCGGGATCGATGAGGGCGGTGGGGTGTATCAAGCGACCTTCCTCTCGGCGCAGGTGATGTCGGCCTCGCAGACCAGCTCGTCGTCCACCGTGGCCCGGCAGGCGAATTTCCAGATGCCGCGCTTGGTGCGCTCGACCCGGGCTTCCAGCACCAGCTGGTCACCGGGCATCACCGGACGCTTGAAGCGCACGTTGTCGCTGGCCACCAGGTAATAGACATAGCCGTCGGCGGGCAGCTTGTTGACGGTCTTGAAGCCGAGGATGCCGCAGGCCTGGGCCAGCGCCTCGACCACCAGTACCCCGGGCATGATCGGGTGATGCGGGAAGTGGCCGTTGAAGAAGGGCTCATTGATGCTGACATTCTTGTAGGCAACGATGGCTTCGCCCAGCGTGAGCTCCGTCACCCGGTCCACCAGCAGGAAGGGGTAGCGGTGGGGCAGATACTCACGAATCTCGTTGATGTCCATTACCATCGTAGCGACCTCTGAAATGACAGGATGCCCGTCCCGTGGAGGGGCATGGCCGGCAGCAGGGGCCGGCTGAAACAGGCGGTGGATTATACCGCCCTGCGACGCGGCCTCAACCGCTGCGGCCAGCCTTCTCGAGCCGCGCCAGACGCCGGGCGATGTCGTCAAGCTGCTTGAAGCGCACCGCATTGCGGCGCCACTGGGCATTGTCCATGGCGCCGGTCCCCGACGAGTAGATCCCGGGCTCGAGGATCGAGTTGGTCACCAGGCTCATGCCGGTGACCTGCACCCCGTCGGCGATGGTCAGGTGGCCGGAGAGCCCCACGCCGCCCCCCAGCATGCAGTGGCGGCCCACCCGGGTGGAGCCGGCGATGCCCACGCAGCCGGCCAGGGCGCTGTGGTCGCCGATCTGCACGTTGTGGGCGATCTGCACCTGGCTGTCGATCTTGACGTCATCGCCGATCAGGGTATCGCCGAGGGCGCCGCGATCGATGCTCGAGCAGCTGCCCACCTCGACGTCGTCACCCAGTACCACGCCGCCCAGCTGGGCGATCTTGTGCCAGCGTGCCCCGTCGTGGGCGAAACCGAAGCCGTCGCCGCCGATCACGCAGCCACTGTGCAGGATGGCCCGGGCCCCGATCACCACGCCATGGCAGACGGTGACATTGGCGTGCAGCCGCGACCCAGGGCCGATGCGCGAGTCGGCGCCCACCACGCAGCCCGGGCCGATGACCACCTCGTCCCCCAGCGCGACGCCCGACTCGATCACCGCCTGGGGGCCGATGGCGACGTCCTCCCCCAGGCGGACGTCATCGGCGACCACCGCCGTGGGATGGATGCCGGCCGGCGTGCGCCCGGCCAGGGGGTCGAAGAGCCGCGACAGCTCGGCGTAGCCGAGGTAGGGGTTGTCCATCTCCAGGCGCGCCACCGGACAGCTCTCGGCATGGTCGGGCGCCAGCAACACCGCCGCCGCCCGGGTTCCCGGCAGGTCCTTGAGGTAGGCGCGATTGGCGAGGAAGGCCACCTGGTCCGGCTCGGCCTCCCGTAGCGTGGCCAGGCCACTCACCTGCTGCCCGCCGTCACCCTCGAGGCGGGCTCCCAGGCGCTCGGCGATCTCGGCCAGTGTGAGGGTTCGGGCGTCTTGGTTCATGGGGACTCGCTGTCGTGGGGCGGCCGGCTCAGTAGAGGGTGTTGAGGATCTCGGTGACTTCCTCGGTCAGGTTCTGCAGCTCCCGTTCGGAATGCAGCACGCCGTTCGGGTCCACCAGCACCTCGACCCCGTGACGGTCGATGACCTGCTGCACGGCCTGATCCAGCTTGGGCTCGGCCTCCTGGAGGAACTGCTGCTCGGACTGCTGGCGCGCCTGGCCGATCTCCTGGCGCAGCTGCTCGAAACGCTGGCCCTTGCGCTGGAACTCCTGCATGGCGGTGCGCCGCTCGGTCTCGGTCATGCTCTCGCCCTGCTGCAGGCGCTGCTGCATCTGCTGAAGCTCCTGGCCCAGCGACTCGGCCTCCTGCTGCTGGCCGGCGAGGCGGTTGCGCAACTCGTTCATTGAGCGCTGGGCGGCATCGGTCTCCATCAGCGCGGCGCGCCAGTCGAGCACGGCCACCTCCTCGGCCTGGGCCGGCAGGGTCACGGCAGCCAGCAGGCCGAGGCAGAGGGCGGCGGAGAGCTTGCGCATGCGGGGGACTCCTCGATAGGGGGCCGGATCAGAAGGTCTGACCCAGCGAGAACTGGAAGAACTGGGTGTCGTCACCGTCCTTGTCGTTGAGCGGCTCGGCGACGCTGAAGGTCAGCGGCCCCACCGGGGTCAGCCAGGAGAGGCCGACGCCTGCGCTGTAGCGCAGCTCGCCCAGGTCGACACCGGACTCGCAGGACGAGGTGAACCCCTCAGGCACGTCGTAGCAGTCGGTGAGGAAGGTGTTGCCGGCATCCAGGAACAGCGAGGCCTGCAGGGAGCGCTGGTCCTCGACGAAGGGCACCGGGAAGAGCACCTCGGCGCTGCCCTCCACCAGGACATTGCCGCCCAGGGTGCGGTCGTCGCCACCGTTGCGCTCGGTAGTGGCCGGCCCCAGGGTGTTGCCGGTGAAGCCGCGCACCGAGCCCAGGCCACCGGAGAAGAAGTTCTCGTAGAACGGATAGGGGTCGTCGCCGACGGTATCGGCATAGCCCAGCTCACCGCTGAACTTCAGCCCCCAGGTCTGCTCCTCGTTGAAGGGGACGATCTGGCGGGCCCTGGCGCGCAGCTTGTAGTACTCGGCGTCGCTGCCCGGCACCGCGCTCTCCAGCGACAGGCGCTGGTAGTTGCCGGCGGTGGGCATGATGCCGCGGTTGAGGTTGTTGCGGGTCCAGCTGGCAGTGAGCTTCAGGCTCTGGGCATCGCTGCCCTGGTCATTCTCATACTGGATGATCTCGGCCGGCGTATCGCGGTAGGTCTTGAGCGACAGGTCCTCGACCGAGGCTCCGAAGTTGAGGCGGGTCAGCTCGTTGATCGGATAGCCGAAGTTGATGCCCCCACCGTAGGCGTCGGTGGAGTAGGTCGAGATATCGGAATCCTCGTAGTCGGTCTCGCGGTAGTAGAGGTTATAGCCCCGCGAGATGCCGTCCAGGGTCCAGTAGGGGTCGGTGAAGCCGAAGTTGAGGCTGGTGAAGGTGTCGCTGCGCTGCGCACCAAGGTTGACGCGGTTGCCGGTCCCCAGGAAGTTGTTCTGGGACAGCGAGGCGCCATAGATCACCCCGGCGCTCTGGGAGAAGCCGATGCTCGCCGAGATCGACCCGGAGGGCTGCTCCTCCACGGTATAGGTGACGTCCAGCTTGTCGGGCTCGCCGGCTACCGGGCGCGTCTCCACGTCGACCTGCTTGAAGAAGCCCAGGCGCTCGAGGCGCTGGCGAGACTGGCTGATCGACTCGGTGGAGGCCGGCGCGCCCTCCATCTGGATCATCTCGCGACGCAGCACCTCGTCCTGGGTGGTGGTGTTGCCGGCGAACTCGATGCGCCGCACGTAGGCCCGGCGCCCCGGCTCGATGCGGAAGGTCAGGTCCACGGTGTCGCCGCGGGTGGCGACCTCGGGAATGCCGTCCACATTGGCGAAGGCGAAGCCCTCGGCCCCCAGCCGCGAGCGCAGGGCCTCGGAGGAGGCGGTGACGTCGCTGCGCGAGAAGATCTCGCCGCTCTCCACCTCGAGCAGCTCACGGGCCTCGCGCTCGGGGATCCGCAGGTCACCGGCGAAGCGGATGTCGCCCAGCCGGTACTGCCGCCCCTCGTCGATGTTCACGGTGACGAAGATCCGCGACTTGTCGGGGCTGATCGAGACCTGGGAGGACTCGATGTTGAAGTTCACGTAGCCGCGATCCAGGTAGAAGGAGCGCAGCCGCTCCAGGTCGCCGGACAGGGCCTCGCGGGAGTACTCGTCGCTGGAGAACCAGCCGAAGAACCAGCCCGGCTTGTCGTCGAGCTCGAAGACCTCGCGCAGCTCGTCATCGGTGTAGTCGCGGTTGCCGACGATGTTGATCTGGCGGATCTTGGCCACCGCCCCCTCGTCGATGTCGATATTGACCTGGACCTGGCCCTCGCCGACCTCCTCGACGGAGGTCTCGATCCGCGCGCTGTAGCGCCCCTGGGACTGGTAGACCCCCTCCAGCTCGCGCTGGATCTCCTCCAGGGTGGAGAGCTGAAGCACCTGACCCTCATCGAGCCCGGCCTGCTTGAGGCCGTTGCGCAGGTCCTCGTCGGGGATCTGATTGTTGCCCTCGATGTTGAGGCGCGCGATGGTCGGGCGCTCGACCACCTGGATGATCAGCACGTCCCCCTCGCGGGCCAGGCTGACGTCCTCGAACAGGCCCGTGGCGAAGAGCTCGCGGGCCGCCTCGGCCAGCTCGCGTTCGTCCACCCGGTCGCGGGCGCTGACAGGAAAGGCATTGAACACGGAGGCGGGCGAGACCCGCTGCAACCCCTCAACCCTGATGTCGGCAACGTCGAAAGGTTGTGCCTGTGCCGCCTGGGTACCCACGAGCAGCAGCGCCGCCAGTCCGATGGTCTTGATTTTCATGCAGTCGATTCGCTCGCGTTGATCTGCCGTCCTGTCCAGACAGGCACCTTATACATTTGTACTGGCCACTGACAAGCCGGCGCCCGGCTACCAGAGCCGCATCAGGTCGAAATAGAGCGCCATCAGCATCAGGGTACCGACCAGCGCCAGGCCGATGCGCAGGCCCACGGCCTGGGCCTGCTCGGACACCGGGCGGCCCCGCACCACCTCGACCAGGTAATAGAGCAGGTGGCCGCCATCGAGCACCGGGATCGGCAGCAGGTTGAGCACCCCCAGGCTGATCGAGAGGTAGGCCAGGAAGCTGATGAAACTCTCCAGGCCAGCGCGGGCCGAGTCGCCGGAGATCCGGGCGATGGTGATGGGGCCGGAGAGGTTCGAGGGCGAGATCAGTCCCACCACCATCTTGCGGATGGCCCCCAGGGTCAGCACCGTCATCTCGCCGGTACGCGAAAGCGATTGGCCCACGGCAGCCAGCGGGCCGTAGCGGATCTCGCGCCGGTACTCGTCGGGCCAGCTGACGGCCTCGACGCCGGCGCCGATGTAGCCGATGGCCACGCCCTCCTCCAGCTCGTTGCGGCCGGGCGTGACGGTGAGCGCGAGGCGCTCGCCGTCACGCAGCACCTCGAGGTCGAGGGGCTCACCCGGGCTGGCGCGGACCCGGTCGACGAAGGCCATCCAGTCCGCCACCGGTTCGCCGTCCACCGCGACGACCTCGTCGCCCACTCGCAGTCCGGCCTCGGCGGCCGCCTCGCCCTCGACCACCTGGCCCAGCACCGCCGGGATCTCGGGCTGCCAGGGGGTCAGGCCCAGGCTCGGCAGCGGCCGGGGCGGATCCTGGCGCACCAGCCAGTCCTGCACCGGCAGGCGATAGGTTTGCGGGTCGGCGGCAGTCTCGTCCCGGGCCTGCACCTCGAGCTCGCCGCTCTCGCCGATGGCCGCGACCAGCTTGAGGTTGATCTCGTCCCAGGAGCGCACCGCCTCGCCGCGGACCGCGGTGATCTCCTGCCCCGCCTCGAGGCCACCACGGCTCGCCGGTGAGTCCGGCGCCACACTGCCGATCACCGGTGCCACCGTGGTGGTGCCGGCCACGAAGAGCGCCCAGTAGGCGACGATGGCCAGCAGGAAGTTGGCCAGGGGGCCGGCCGCGACGACGGCGATACGCTGCCAGACCGTCTTGTTGTTGAAGGCCCGATGCCGCTCGGCGGGATCGACGGGCCCCTCTCGCTCGTCGAGCATCTTCACGTAGCCGCCCAGCGGGATGGCGGCCACCATGAACTCGGTGCCGTGGCGGTCGCGGCGCGACCAGAGCGGCTTGCCGAAGCCCACCGAGAAGCGCAGCACCTTCACGCCGCAGCGCCGGGCCACCCAGAAGTGGCCGAACTCGTGGAAGGTGATCAAGAGGCCGAGCACCACGATCACGGCCAGCACGTTCTGGATCAGGCCCAAGGCAATCTCCTTGCAGTCAACTGCGTGAAGGCGCGGGCATCATTGCCGCGCCAGCCAGGCGTGTGCCGCCCGCCGGGCGAGGACATCGGCCTCGAGGATGGTCTCGAGGTCCCCGGCCGGCGCGACGGGGCGCTCATCGCGCACCCGCACCACCAGCTCGTCGATATCGGTGAAGCCGAGGCGACCGGCCAGGAAGGCCTCCACCGCCACCTCGTTGGCGGCATTGAGCACCGCCGGCGCGGTCCCGCCCGCGGCCATGGCCTCCCGGGCCAGGCGCAGGCAGGGGAAGGACGCCTCGTCGGCGGGCTCGAAGTCGAGCCGCGCGACCCGGAAGAGGTCCAGCGCCTCCACCCCGGCATCGATGCGCTCCGGCCAGGCCAGCCCGTAGGCGATGGGGGTACGCATGTCCGGGTTGCCCAGCTGGGCAATCACCGAGCCGTCGCTGTAGGCCGCCATGGAGTGGATCACGCTCTGGGGGTGAACCACCACCTGAACCTGGTCGGGACGGGCATCGAAGAGCCAGCACGCCTCGATCAGCTCGAGCCCCTTGTTCATCAGGGTGGCGCTGTCCACCGAGATCTTGCGCCCCATGGACCAGTTGGGATGGTCGCAGGCCTGGTCCGGGGTCACGCGGCCCAGGGCATCCCGCGACCAGCCGCGGAAGGGACCGCCCGAGGCAGTCAGCAGCAGCTGCGTCACCCCGTGACGCCCCAGGCCGCCGCGGTGCTCGACGGGTAGACACTGGTAGATGGCATTATGTTCGGAATCGATGGGCAGGAGGGTCGCCCCATGGCGCGTCACGGCGTCCATGAACAGCGCCCCGGACATCACCAGGGCTTCCTTGTTGGCCAGCAGGACCCGCTTGCCGGCCTTCACCGCGGCCAGCGTCGGCAACAGGCCGGCGGCACCGACGATGGCCGCCATCACGGCATCCACCTCGCGGGCCTCGGCGACCTCGACCAGCGCCTCGCGACCGGCGCGCACCTCAGTGGCGAGCCCCGCCTCGGCCAGCTGCCCGCGCAGCCAGGCCGCATCCTCCTCGGCATCGAGCACCGCCACCGCCGGACGATGGCGTCGGCACTGGGCCAGCAGTGCCTCCCGGGAGCGGTGGGCGGTCAGGGCATGCACCCGGTAGCGTTCCGGGTGGCGGCCGAGCACGTCCAGGGTGCTGGTGCCGATGGAGCCGGTGGCGCCCAGCACGGTCACGCGACGCAGGGTCATAGCAGCCCCCCGTGCAGCAGCGCGAAGAGCGGCACCGCGGCGGTCAGGCTGTCGACCCGGTCGAGCACCCCGCCATGGCCCGGCAGCAGCTGGCTGGAGTCCTTGATGCCGCGATGGCGCTTGAGCATGCTCTCGAGCAGGTCGCCCAGCACCGAGGCCAGCGTCACCACCGCCGTGGCCAGCAGCAGCACCAGGCCGCCGGCGACGCCGAGGCCCTGCCAGGTGGCGAAGCCGACCGCCAGCAGCGCGGTGACGGCCAGGCCGCCGGCCACGCCCTCCCAGGTCTTGCCGGGACTGACGCTGGGGGCCAGCTTGTGGCGGCCGAGGGCCCGGCCGACGAAGTAGGCGCCGATGTCGGCGCCCCATACCAGCAGCAGCACGAAGAGCAGCCAGACGGCACCGCCCTCGCGCAGCACGCTGAAGCCCACCCAGGTCGGCAGCAGCACCCAGAGCCCCATCGCCAGGCGCATGCCGGTCGACCGCCACTGCGCGAGGCGCGCGGGGTAGCCGGTCACCCAGTAGAGGTTGGCCAGCCAGCCCAGTGCACCCAGCCACAGCGGCCAGGCCGCCAGCACGGCCCCGCTCGCCCAGCACAGCGCCATCAGCACGGCGAGACCCGCCACCGGGAGCAGGCGACGGCCCGGCGAGGTGATGCCCGCGAGGTTGGCCCACTCCCAGGCGGCGAGCAGCACGATGGCGGCGGTGAACAGCCGGAACCCCTCGCCCTCCAGGCCGAACAGGCCGAACAGGGCCAGGGGAACCAGCCAGGCCGCGGTGAGGATCCGTTGTCTGAGCACGTTGCTAGCCACTCTGCTGCGCCTCGAGCTGTTCATCGGTCATGCCGAAGCGCCGCTGTCTTCCCTGGAAGTCGGCCAGGGCACGGTCGAAGGCGGCACCATCGAAGTCTGGCCAGAGTACCGGGGTGAAATGCAGCTCGGCATAGGCCATCTGCCAGAGCAGGAAGTTGGAGATGCGCTTCTCGCCGCTGGTGCGGATGCACAGGTCCACCGGGGCGTCCCCGGACAGGCTCACCTCCTCGTCCAGGGCCTGTTCGTCGATCGCTTCGGGCTCGAGCTCGCCGGCGGCGACCCGCTCGGCCAGCCGCCGGGCGGCACCGGCGATGTCCCAGCGCCCCCCGTAGTTGGCGGCGATCACCAGGTGCAGGCCGGTGTTGTCTCGTGTCAGCGCCTCGGCGCTGGCGATATGCTTCTGGATCGAGGCGGAGAAGCCGCTGCGGTCCCCGATCACCGACAGGCGGATGCCGTGCCGGTGGAGCTTCCTGACCTCGCGCTTGAGCGCCATGAGGAAGAGCTCCATCAGGGCATTGACCTCGCTGGCGGGCCGCTTCCAGTTCTCGCTGGAGAAGGCGAACAGCGTGAGGGTCTCGATGCCGCGCTCGGCGGCGCGGCGGATGACGGCGCGCACCGCCTCGACGCCGGCATGGTGGCCACGCACGCCGGACAGGCCACGCGCCTTCGCCCAGCGGTTGTTGCCGTCCATGATGATGGCCACGTGGCGCGGCAGGGGCGCCTCGCCGGCGCTGGACCCGTCGTCGGGGCTGGCCCCGGGGCGGGGAGACTGCGGTGACGTCATGATGTCTCGCATGGCGGGTAAGAGCATGAAGACCGACGAACCGCGGACACCTGGCCCGCGGTTCGCCGAGGGGCGATCCGTCGCCGGCGGCGCCGTTCGCCGGTGCCGCCCGCCGTCATCAGACCTGCATCAGGTCGTGTTCCTTGGACTCGAGCGCCTTGTCGATCTCGGCGATGATGCTGTCGGTGAGCTTCTGGATCGCCTCCTCGGCCTGATGCTGCTCGTCCTCGGTGATCTCCTTCTCCTTGAGCAGCGACTTGAGATCGCCGTTGGCATCGCGGCGCACGTTGCGCACCGCCACCCGGGCGTGCTCGGCCTCCTGGCGGGCCTGCTTGATGTAGCCCTTGCGCGTCTCCTCGGTGAGCATCGGCATGGGCACGCGGATCACGTTGCCGGCGCTCGCCGGGTTGAGGCCGAGATCGGAGGTCATGATGGCCTTCTCGATCTTGGGCACCATCTGCTGCTCCCAGGGCACCACGCTCAGGGTCCTGGCATCCTCGACGTTGATCGAGGCCACCTGGTTGAGCGGCACCTGGCCACCATAGTACTCCACGGTCACGGCATCCAGGATGCTGGAGTGCGCCCGACCGGTACGGATCTTGTTGAAGTTCTGGTGAAGGGCCTCGAGGCTCTTCTTCATGCGACTCTGCGCATCCTTCTTGATGTCGTCGATCACTGTCTCACCCTCTGTCAATCAGCGTGCCTTCCTTGCCACCCACCACCAGGTTCAGCAGGGCACCCGGCTTGTTCATGTTGAAGACCCGCACCGGCATGTCATGGTCCCGCACCAGGCAGATGGCGGTCAAATCCATCACCCCGAGCTTCTGGTCGAGCGCATCATCATAGGTCAGCTGCTCGTACTTGACCGCATCGGGGTGCTTGACCGGGTCCTTGTCGTAGACCCCGTCGACCTTGGTGGCCTTCACCACCACGTCGGCATCGATCTCGATGCCGCGCAGGCAGGCCGCGGAGTCCGTGGTGAAGAAGGGGTTGCCGGTGCCGGCCGAGAACAGTACCACGTCGCCGGACGTCAGGTAGCGGATGGCGGTCCGGCGGTCGTAGTGCTCCACCACACCACTCATCGGAATCGCCGACATCACCCGCGAGCGGATGTTGGAGCGCTCCAGGGCATCGCGCATGGCCAAGGCGTTCATCACCGTGGCCAGCATGCCCATGTGGTCACCCGTGACCCGGTCCATGCCCGCCTCGTGCAGGGCCGCCCCGCGGAACAGGTTGCCGCCGCCGACGACGATGCCGACCTGGACGCCGATCCCCACCAGCTGGCCGATCTCCAGCGCCAGGCGATCCAGCACCTTGGGGTCGATGCCGAACTCGGCATCCCCGGTCAAGGCCTCGCCGGAGAGCTTGAGCAGGATGCGCTTGTACTTGGACACCTCGGCGCGGGTCTTCTCGGGCTTGCTGGGGGCGGGGTGATCGGCACTGGTCATGGGGTATCTCCCGGGTTCTCGACGCTTGGGACCTGGTGGATGGCCGGATTCACCGGCCGGATACGCGAAGGCGTGCGCTCGCGCGCACGCCATCTTCACACTGGAACATGCGACCTCAGCTGCGCTTGGCCTGTTCCATCACTTCCTTGGCGAAGTCGACCTCTTCCTTCTCGATGCCCTCGCCCACCTCGAAGCGGGTGAAGCCGACCACCTCGCCGCCGGCCGCCTTGACGAACTCGGCCACGGACTGGTCGGGGTTCTTGACGAAGGGCTGCTCGGTCAGGCTGTTCTCGGCCAGGTACTTCTTCAGGCGGCCCTGGACCATCTTCTCGGCGATCTGCTCGGGCTTGCCGGCCATGTCGGGCTGGGCCAGGATGATCGCCTTCTCGGCGTCCAGCTGCTCCTGCGGCATGTCCTCGGGACGGGCCACGGCCGGGTTGATGGCGGCGACGTGCATGGCGACGTCCTTGGCCACCTCGGCGTTGCCGCCCTTGAGCACGGTCAGCACGCCGATGCGGCCGCCGTGGACGTATTCGCCGACCAGGTTGCCGGCGCCGGCCTCGACCACGACGCTGCGACGCACGCCGATGTTCTCGCCGATCTTCTGCACCAGCTGCTCGCGGGCGGTCTCGAGCTCGCCGTCCATGACGGCGGCCACGTCCTCGCTCTTGGCGGCGAAGAAGGCGTCGGCGATCTTCTCGGCGAAGGCCTTGAAGTTGTCGTCACGGGCCACGAAGTCGGTCTCGGAGTTGATCTCGACCATCACGCCGTAGCTGCCGTCGTCGGCCACGCGGGTAACCACGGTGCCCTCGGCGGCGGTGCGGCCGGCCTTCTTGGCGGCCTTGAGGCCAGAGTTCTTGCGCAGGTTCTCGATGGCCTGCTCGATGTCACCATCGGTCTCGGTGAGTGCCTTCTTGCACTCCATCATGCCGAGCCCGGTGCGCTCGCGCAGTTCCTTGACCTGGGAGGCGCTGATAGCTGCCATGGTAGTGTCCTCTGAATGGTTCGACCTGGAATGGGTAGCGGAAAGAAGAGAAGAAAGGGGGCCTGAGCCCCCTTGCGCCTGTCCGGCGGGCCGCCACCGGAGTGACGGCACGGCAACCGGCCCAGGCGGGCCGACGATCACTCGGCGGCGGCGTCGCTCTGGCTCTCTTCGGCGTCGGTGACCTCGACGAACTCGTCGGGACGACCTTCCTTCGCACGGGCGCAGGCGTCGGCGATGGCCTTGACGTAGATCTGGATGGCGCGGATGGAGTCATCGTTGCCCGGGATCACGTAGTCGACGCCATCGGGATCGGAGTTGGTATCCACCACGCCGATGACCGGAATGCCCAGCTTGTTCGCCTCGTTGATGGCGATGCGCTCATGGTCGACGTCGATCACGAACAGGGCATCGGGCAGGCCGCCCATTTCCTTGATACCACCCACGGACCGCTCGAGCTTGTCCTGCTCGCGGGTCGCCATCAGCACTTCCTTCTTGGTCAGCTTCTCGAAGGTGCCGTCCTCGTGCATGGTCTCGAGGTCGCGCAGGCGCTTGATGGAGACGCGGATGGTCTTGTAGTTGGTCAGCATGCCACCGAGCCAGCGGTGGTTGACGAACGGCTGACCGACGCGATTGGCCTCTTCCTTGATGATCTTGCTCGCGCTGCGCTTGGTGCCGACGAACAGGATCTTGTTGTTGGCCGCTGCCATCTTCTCGACCACGTCGATGGCCTCGTTGAGGGCCGGCAGGGTGTGCTCGAGGTTGATGATGTGGATCTTGTTGCGTGCGCCGAAGATGAACTTGCTCATCTTCGGGTTCCAGTACTTGGTCTGGTGACCGAAGTGAGCGCCTGCCTTCAGCAGGTCACGCATGTTGACGTGTGCCATGGATGACTCCTGGAAAATCGGGTTAGGCCTCCACGCACCCCATGGATCCGACCGCCGGAGCAACCGGCAGCACCCGGGACCATGTGACGGTGCATGTGTGATTTCAAGGCATTGCATTGGTGATTGAGCGCGCTTCCCGGACCTCGCCGAGGCGCCGACGGGTCGGCTGGCTCCGCGATTGCAGGAAAGCGCGCAGCTTTATACCATGGATGACCTCCGAGATGAAGTCGTCCGATGCTCGAGCCCGCCGCCATCCGGGCGACACCACCCCTGATCCGAGATTCCATGAACGTACCCATCAAGACGCCCGACGAGATCGAGAAGATGCGCGAGGCGGGCCGCCAGGCCGCCAGCGTGTTCGAGATGATCATCCCCCACGTGAAGGCCGGCGTGAGCACCGGCGAGCTGGACCGGCTCTGCCACGACTATATCGTCGACGAACTGGGCTCTACCCCGGCGCCGCTCAACTACCACGGCTTCCCCAAGTCGATCTGCACCTCGATCAACCACGTGGTCTGCCACGGCATCCCCGATGACGCCAAGAAGCTCAAGAAGGGCGACATCATGAACATCGACATCACCGTGAAGACCGCCGACGGCTATCACGGCGACTCCAGCATGATGTTCATCATCGGCGAGACCATCCAGGGCGAGCGCCTGTGCCGGGTCACCCAGGAGTGCCTCTACCGCAGCATCGCCCTGGTGCGCCCGGGCGTGCACCTCTCGGAACTGGCCCGCGCCATCCAGTCCCACGCCGAGGCCAACGGCTACTCGGTGGTGCGTGACTTCTGCGGGCACGGTATCGGCGCCGGCTTCCACGAGGATCCCCAGATCCTGCACTACGACGGCTATGCCCCCGAGGCCGACATCGCCCTCGAGGAAGGCATGTGCTTCACCATCGAGCCGATGATCAACGTCGGCGACCATCGCACCAAGGTGCTGCGCGACGGCTGGACCGCCGTGACCAAGGACAGGAGCCTGACCGCCCAGTGGGAGCACACCCTGCTGGTCACCGCGACGGGGGTGGAGGTGCTCACCGCCCGCCACGACGAAGACCTCTCCTTCCTCGACCGCTGAGTCGATCGCCATGCTCCTGCACCACTACCGTTTCGTCCCCGACGACAGCCTCTTCGCTGTCGACGCCTTCCGCGCCGAGCTCGCCGGCGAGCGCTCGCCGATCGCCCCCTTCAAGGCGGCGCTGCGTGGCATCCAGGCCCGGCTTGACGAGCGCTTCCGCGCCGGTGCCGACATCCGCGACCTGGTGCACGGCCGGGCCTGGTGCCTGGACCGCCTGCTGGCCATCGCCTGGGAGCAGCACGACTGGCCCGACGACGGGGTGGCGCTGCTCGCCGTGGGCGGCTACGGCCGCGGCGAGCTGCACCCCCACTCCGACATCGACCTGCTGCTGCTGCTCGAGCAGGACGACGACACGCCGTATCGCGAGCCGCTGACGGCCTTCATCACCTTCCTGTGGGACATCGGCCTGGAGATCGGCCACAGCGTGCGCTCGCTCGCCGACTGCGAGCGCGAGGCCGAGGCCGACGTGACGGTGATCACCAACCTGCTCGAGACCCGTACCCTGGCCGGGCCCGAGCACCTGCGCGAGGCGATGCAGGCACGCCTGTCCACCGACCGGCTGTGGCCGGCGGACCGCTTCTTCGAGGCCAAGTGGCAGGAGCAGATCAGCCGTCACTACCGCTACAACAACTCCGAGTACCACCTCGAGCCCAACATCAAGAGCTCGCCGGGCGGGCTGCGCGACATCCAGATGATCGGCTGGGTGGCCAAGCGCCACTTCGGCACCCAGCGCTACGAGGACCTAGTCGCCGGCGGCTTCATGAACGATCCGGAGCTGCGCATCCTCAGCCAGGGCCAGGCCTTCCTGTGGCAGGTGCGCTACGCCCTGCACATGCTCACCGACCGCGCCGAGGACCGCCTGCTGTTCGACCACCAGCGCACCATCGCCGAGCTGTTCGGCTATCGCGACACCCCGGAGCGCCTGGCCGTGGAGCAGTTCATGAAGCGCTACTATCGCCATGTCACGGCGCTGGCCGGGCTCAACGACATGCTGCTGCAGCACTTCGACGAGGCGATCCTGCACGCCGGCGAGGCGCTCACCACCGTGCCCCTCAACGAGCGCTTCGAGATCAAGGGGGGGTATATCCAGGCCCGCTCGCGCCATGTCTTCCGCCGGCGCCCTTCGGCACTCCTCGAGCTCTTCCTGCTGATGGCCGAGCACCCGGAGATCGAGGGGGTGCGTGCCGATACCATCCGCCTGATCCGCGACCACCGCCACCAGATCGATGACCTCTATCGCGACGACCTTCGCCACCAGAGCCTGTTCATGGCCCTGCTGCGCTCGGGCGGCAACGTTGCCCGCCAGCTGCGGCGCATGAACCGCTATGGGGTGCTCGGCAAGTACCTGCCCGAGTTCGGCCAGGCGGTGGGGCTGATGCAGCACGACCTCTTCCACATCTACACGGTGGACGCCCATACGCTGCGCCTGCTCAAGTGCATCCACGGCTTCCGCAAGCCCGAGGCGAAGGAGGAGTTCCCGGTCGCCGCCAACCTGATCCACCAGCTCCCCAAGCTGGAGCTCTTGTGGATCGCCGGCCTCTACCATGACATCGGCAAGGGACGCGGCGGCGACCACTCGACCCTGGGCGCCCGGGATGCCGAGGCCTTCTGCGAGCGCCATGGGCTCTCCAGCCGCGACACGCGCCTGGTCAGCTGGCTGGTGGAGCACCACCTGATGATGTCCATGGTCGCCCAGAAGCGCGACATCACCGACCCCGACGTGATCGCCGAATTCGCCCGCCTGGTGGGCGACGAGACGCGGCTCGACTACCTCTACGTGCTGACGGTGGCCGACATCACCGCCACCAACCCGACCCTATGGAACGGCTGGCGGGCCTCGCTGCTGCGCCAGCTGCACAGCGAGACCAAGCGCGCCCTGCGTCGGGGGCTGGAGAATCCCCTGGAGCGCGACGACTGGGTCCGGGAGACGCGCAGCGAGGCCCACTCGCTGCTCGCCTCGGTGGGCGCCGACATGGCCCGGGTCGACCGGCTCTGGGAATCGCTGGGCGAGGACTACTTCCTGCAGTACGCCCCCAGCGAGATCGTCTGGCAGACCCAGGGCATCCTCGACCATGGCGACAGCCAGCTGCCGCTGATCCTGATCAATGCCCCCACCGACGACATGGCCGAGGGGGGCACCAAGGTGTTCATCCACACCCGCTCGGTGGACGACCTGTTCGCCGCCACCGCCGCCGCCATGGACCAGCTGGGGCTGTCGATCCACGACGCCCGCATCGCCACCTCCAGCAACGACTGGACACTGAACACCTTCATCGTGCTGGACGACCACGGCCAGGCGATCCGCGACCGCGAGCGCATCGAGGAGATCCGCCGCCACCTGGTGGAGGAGCTCGACGACCCGGACGACTACCCGCAGATCGTTACCCGGCACACCCCTCGCCAGCTCAAGCACTTCCGGGTACCCACCGAGGTCAGCATCGAGCAGGACCCGGCCAACGAGCGCACCCTGCTAGAGCTCGTCGCGCCTGATCGCCCCGGCCTGCTGGCCCGGGTGGGACGCATCTTCATGGAGCAGGACATCGCGCTGTCGGCGGCCAAGATCGCGACCCTCGGCGAGCGGGTCGAGGACGTCTTCTTCATCACCGACAAGGCCGGGGCGCCGCTCACCGACCCGGGACGCCAGCAGCGCCTGCGCGAGCGCCTCATCGAGGTCCTCGCCATCCCCGGCTGACGCCGCCCGCCGGGCCGGCGTTTGAGGCCGCCCCGGGGCTTCCCTATAATCGACGCCCTGCCCGCCCGCGCGCCACCGGCACGCGGGCCACCAACGACAACGACGCCGGACGCTTGCTTCTGTCCCAGGCGCATCTGGACCGCCATGAACCCCGACCTCGACGCGCTCAAGCCCTACCCCTTCGAGAAGCTCGCCGCCCTCAAGGCCGGCGTGACGCCGCCCGAGGGACTCACGCACATCCCGCTGACCATTGGCGAGCCCCGTCTCGCGCCCTTCGCGGCGGCCCTCGAGACGCTCACCGCCCACCGCCAGGACTTCGCCCGTTACCCCGCCACCGCCGGGACGGCCGAGCTGCGTGCGGCGATCGCCGGCTGGGCGATGCGACGCTTCGCCCTGGCGGGCCTCGACGCCGAGACCCAGGTGCTGCCGGTGAACGGCACCCGGGAGGCGATCTTCGCCTTCGTCCAGGCGGCGCTGGACCGCACCCGACCGGCCAGGGTGGCGATGCCCAACCCCTTCTACCAGATCTACGAGGGCGCCACCCTGCTCGCCGGCGGCGAGCCGCTCTACCTGGACGCCACGGCCGAGAGCGGCTTCCGGCCGGACCTGGACGGCGTACCCGCCGAGACCTGGCGCGACGTCCAGCTGGTGTTCCTCTGCTCGCCGGCCAACCCCACCGGTGCGGTGACGCCACTGGCCGAGTTCGAGAAGCTCATCGCCCTGGCCGATGAGCATGACTTCCTGATCGCCTCGGACGAGTGCTACTCGGAGCTCTACCTGGACGAGGCCGCCCCGCCGCCGGGTCTGCTCGAGGCCTGCGCACGCCTCGGTCGCCACGACTACCGGCGCTGCCTGGTGTTCCACTCCCTCTCCAAGCGCTCCAACCTGCCGGGGCTGCGCTCCGGGTTCGTCGCCGGCGACGCCGAGCTCATCGCCCCGTTCCGGCGCTACCGCACCTATCACGGCTGCGCCATGTCGCTGCCCGTGCAGCAGGCCTCGATCACCGCCTGGAACGACGAGGCCCACGTGCGCGCCAACCGCGAGGCCTACCGCGAGACCTTCGCCGCAGTGACCGAGGTCCTCGCCCCGGTGATGGACTTCCCCACCCCCGAGGCGAGCTTCTACCTGTGGCCGGCGGTGCCCGGCGGGGACGACGAGGCCTTCACCCGTGCGCTCCATGCCGAGGCGAACGTCAGCGTCCTGCCCGGCAGCTACATGGGCCGTGTCGGCAGCAGCGGCACCAACCCCGGCAGCGGGCGGCTGCGCCTGGCACTGGTCGCCGAGGTCGAGGCCACGGTGGAGGCCGCCTGGCGCATCCGCCGCTTCATCGAGAGGAGTCCCCGATGCTGACGCTCTACGTGATCAAGAACTGCGACACCTGTCGCCGCGCCCGCAAGGCGCTGGACGGCAGGGGTCTCCCCTACCAGATCCATGACCTGCGCGAGGACGGCCTCTCGGCCCCGCTGCTGGAGCACATCCTGCACCGGGTGCCGGTCATGGAGGTGCTCAACAGGCGCAGCACCACCTGGCGGGAGCTCGATGACGAGGAGAAGGCCGACATCGACGCCAACAAGGCCCGCGAGCTGATGCTGGCCCACCCCACCCTGCTCAAGCGCCCGCTGCTCGATACCGGCGACGAGATCCTCGTCGGCTACCGCGACGGCGACTACGACTCACTCTAGGGCCCGCCAAGCCCTCCCCACGCTTCCAGAGGACATCACCCCATGCTGAGCTTTGCACTCGGAATCGGCACCCAGAACACCCAGGGCGACTGGCTGGAGATCTACTACCCGGCACCACTGCTGGACCCCGATGCCGACCTGGTGGCCGCCGCCGCCAAGGTACTCGACGCACCTGCCGGCAACGCCGCGGTCAGCTTCCTGCCCGAGCAGTGCGCGGAGCTTGCCGGCGCGCTGAAGGCCGCCGGCCACGAGGAACAGGCCGAACTGGCCGAGTCCCTGGCCACGAGCTGCCGCCCGCTGGTGGCCATGTTCCTGGACGTGGACACCCCGCCCCAGAGCGCCCCGGAGGTCTACCTCAAGCTGCACCTGCTCTCCCACCGCCTGGTGAAGCCCCACGGCCTGGACCTCACCGGCATGTTCGGCCTGCTGCGCAACATCGCCTGGACGAACGAGGGGGCAATCGACATCGAGGAGCTGCCCGCACGCCGCCTCAAGGCCCGCCTGGAAGGGCGAGCGCTCTCCGTGGACTGCGTGGACAAGTTCCCCAAGATGACCGACTACGTGGTGCCCGCCGGCGTGCGCATCGGCGATACCGCCCGGGTGCGCCTGGGCGCCTATCTCGGCGAGGGCACCACGGTGATGCACGAGGGCTTCGTCAACTTCAACGCCGGCACCGAGGGGCCTGGCATGATCGAGGGGCGCATCTCCGCCGGCGTGATGGTCGGCAAGGGCTCGGACCTCGGGGGCGGCTGCTCCACCATGGGCACCCTGTCCGGCGGCGGCAACATCGTCATCAAGGTGGGCGAGGGCTGCCTGATCGGCGCCAATGCCGGCATCGGCATCCCGCTGGGCGACCGCTGCACCGTGGAGGCCGGCCTCTACATCACCGCCGGGGCCAAGGTCACCCTGCTCGACGACCAGGGACAGGAGGTCGAGACCGTGGCCGCCCGTGAGCTGGCCGGCCAGCACGACCTGCTGCTGCGCCGCAACTCCCAGAACGGTCGCATCGAGTGCCTCACCAACAAGAGCGCCATCGCGCTCAACGAGGCGCTGCATGCCAACAACTGAGCCGATCGCGCTTTCCCCGACCCTGCAGCTCGCCTTCGAGCTGATCCGGCGCCCCTCGGTAACGCCGGATGACCTGGGCTGCCAGGCGCTGATGATCGAGCGCCTCGAGGCGCTCGGCTTCCGGGTCGAGCGCCTGCCCTTCGGTGACGTGGAGAACTTCTGGGCGACCCGCGGGCACCACGGGCCCCTGCTGGCCTTCGCCGGCCACACCGACGTGGTGCCCAGCGGCCCCCAACCCCGCTGGGACTTCCCGCCCTTCGAGCCGTACATCGATGAGGCGGGCATGCTGCGGGGCAGAGGGGCCGCCGACATGAAGGGCAGCCTGGCGGCAATGGTCACGGCGGTGGAGCGCTTCGTGACCGCCCATCCGGATCACCACGGGCGGATCGGTTTCCTCATCACCTCGGACGAGGAGGGGCCGGCAGTGGACGGCACCCGGGCCGTGGTCGAGCACCTGCGCGAGACCCACGACCGGCTCGACTACTGCATCGTCGGCGAACCCTCCTCCACCGACCGTCTCGGCGACGTGATCAAGAACGGTCGACGCGGTTCGCTGGGCGGGGTGCTGCATGTCAAGGGCATCCAGGGCCATGTGGCCTATCCGCACCTGGCGCGCAACCCCATCCACCAGGCGCTGCCGGCGCTGGACGCCCTGGCACGGGAGCACTGGGACGCCGGCAACGCCTTCTTCCCCGCCACCAGCTTCCAGGTCTCCAACATCCGCTCGGGCACCGGCGCCACCAACGTCATCCCCGGCGACGTCGAGGTGGTGTTCAACTTCCGCTTCTCCACCGAGGTGACCCACGAGCAACTGAAGCAACGCACCGAGGCGCTGCTCGAGGCCCATGGCCTCGACTACCACCTGGACTGGACGCTCAACGGCGAGCCCTTCCTCACCGCCGAGGGCGAGCTGGTGGAGGCCGCCGTCAGTGGCGTGGAGGATGCCCTGGGCCACCGCCCCGAGCTCTCCACCGCGGGTGGCACGTCGGACGGGCGTTTCATCGCTACCCTGGGCAGCCAGGTGGTCGAGCTCGGCCCCTGCAATGCCACCATCCACCAGGTCAACGAGCGGGTGCTGGCCTCGGACCTCGATGACCTCAGCCGTGTCTACGAGGCGATCCTCGCCAGACTCTTCGTCAACGGCACGGCCCGGCCCTGAGGCGCCCATGCAATCCTACCCCGATATCGAGATCTACCTGGCCCACTGCGACATCGCGCGTCTGGACGCCTGGCTTCAGCAGGCCATCGGCGCCGAGCCGCTGTCGCCCGCGGGCAAGCGCCAGTGGCGCACCCTCGGCCACGCCGATGCCGGCGGGGTGCCGGTGCTGGTGGTGGAGAAGGCCGCCGACGGCTTCGCGAGCCTGTGGCTCGACAGCCCGGAGACACCCTGGGCGACCGATGCGGCCTGTGCCCGGGACGCCGCCGCCCGGCTGGGCTGCGAGGTGCGCTGCTCGCTGGGCGGCTGGCAGCCCGGCGACGACCCGGACCGCTTCCTGCAGGTGCTGCCCGACGGCACCGAGCAGGCGATCGACTGGCCCGACTCGGGGCAGTAGCCCGAAACGACATCGCCCCGCAGGTGCGGGGCGATGTCGTTGGCAGTGAGACAACACGTCGAGCGCAGGCGCTTCGATTCACGTAATCACGGTGACGTCGTCGGCCTGCAGCCCCCGCTCGTTCTGGATGACGTGGTAGCGCACCTTCTGGCCCTCGGCCAGGGTGCGGTGCCCCCGCCCGCGGATGGCACGGAAGTGCACGAAGACATCCTCGCCGTCGTCACGGGTGATGAAGCCATAGCCCTTGTTGACGTTGAACCACTTGACCTCGCCGATCTCGCGATCGTCGTCCTCGACCTCGGCCAGGTTGACCAGCTGGGGCGTCAGGGCGTTGACCGCCAGGGTGGCAACCAGCAGTACCAGGAAGACCGCGGCGGCGGCGGCGAAATAGACCACGGCCACGCCGCCGACCTGGAGGCTGGAAAACAGCTCACGGGACAGCACGCCGCCGGTGAGATGGACGAACAAGGCAATCAGCAGCGGGGCCGGCGCGGCCAGCAGCAGGCTGATGAGACTGCAACGAAACACGACCTTTCGATTCATGGACCTGTAAGACTCTCTTGTCGGGGTGAAAGGAAGGAAGAAACCATCATGATCATGAAGGTGCCACGATGAACGGCGACACCCAGCGCGAGGATTCTACCATGAGCACCGATACGACGCCTGTCGAGCTGGCACGGCGCCTCGAGGCCCTGGAGAGCCGTATCGCCTACCAGGAGCACTGGCTCGACACCCTGGACGCGGCCGTGGCCGGCCAGGAGCAGCGGCTATCGCAGCTCGAACGGCTCAATGCACTGATGACGGAACGGCTGCGCGACCAGCAGCGGGCGCTGCAGGAAAACGACACGGCGACGCCTGGCCCCGGGGACGAGGTGCCGCCGCACTACTAGCGCCGAGCGCCGAGCGCCGAGCGCCGAGCGCCGAGCGCCGAGCGCCGAGCGCCGAGCGCCGAGCGCCGAGCGCCGAGCGCCGAGCGCCGAGCGCCGAGCAGGATGATGCCGCCGTCATGGCCGGCAACAACTAGAAACCCCGCCGGATCGGGTATCCGGCGGGGCTTCTAGTTTTCTGCCTCAATACCTACCGCCTGTAATCGATCAGCTTGGCGCTCGGCGCTTGCGGCTTGGCGCTGCCCGAAGGGCGCTTACAACTCGTCGAGGTAACGTTCGGCGTCCAGCGCGGCCATGCAGCCGGTGCCGGCGGAGGTCACGGCCTGGCGGTAGACGTGATCCATCACGTCGCCGGCGGCGAACACGCCCGGCACGCTGGTCGCGGTGGCATTGCCGTCGAGGCCGGACTGGACCCGGATATAGCCGCCGGCCATCTCGAGCTGGCCCTCGAAAATGCCGGTATTGGGGCTGTGGCCGATGGCGATGAAGAGCCCGGGCGCCTGGATCTCCTTGGTCTCGCCGCTCTCGGTGGACCTGAGCCGCACCCCGGTCACGCCGCTGTTGTCGCCCAGCACCTCGTCCAGGGTCTGGTTCCACTCCAGCACCACGTTGCCGTTCTCGGCCTTCTCGAACAGCTTGTCCTGGAGGATCTTCTCGGCGCGCAGGCTATCCCGGCGGTGCACCAGGGTCACCTTGGAGGCGATGTTGGAGAGATAGAGCGCCTCCTCCACGGCGGTATTGCCGCCGCCCACCACGACCACCTCCTGGTTGCGATAGAAGAAGCCGTCACAGGTCGCACAGGCCGAGACCCCCTGCCCCATGAACTTCTGCTCCGACTCGAGGCCCAGGTAGCGGGCGCTGGCACCGGTGGCGATGATCAGGGCGTCACAGGTGTAGGTGCCGTTGTCGCCCTTGAGCGTGAAGGGGCGATTGCGCAGATCCACCTCGTGGACATGGTCGAAGAGCACCTCGGTATCGAAGCGCTCGGCATGGCGCTTCATGCGCTCCATCAGCTCGGGCCCCTGGACGCCGGACTCGTCGCCCGGCCAGTTGTCCACGTCGGTGGTGGTGGTCAGCTGGCCGCCGGCCTGGATGCCGGTGATCAGCAGGGGCTTCAGGTTGGCCCGGGCCGCATAGACGGCCGCGGTGTAGCCGGCGGGGCCGGAGCCCAGGATGATCAGGCGTTCGTGACGCGCATCGCTCATGGAGGACCTCGTAGTGAATCGAGTTGAATCGGGTGGGCGACGCCCGGCGGGAGAGCCTACAGCACGTCGTCGTCGCTCCCCAGGGTCATCTGGAAGGCGCTTTCATCCTGCAGGTCAACGTCGACCCGCACCTGGATAGGCTCACAACAAACATGGCAATCCTCCCAGGTGACGTGGCTGCCCTGGCTCGGGTCGACCAGCAGGTCGAAGGGGGCATCGCAGTAGGGACAGTGCACGCGACGCGACGTCAGCTGTTCTTCGTGCATCGGGCCTCCCGGAACCCTCGTGCCGTATCGCAGCAATATGAGGGGGCTGGGACGGCATTTCAAGGGCGCCCGACCGCCACGCTCCCCGGGCGGCGCTTGAAAAGGCCAACTATCATGACCATGTAATCAGAATGGTACCAGGATGGTGCCCTCACTCCCCGCGATGCGAAAGGAGGACAGACAGCATGAGCAACGAGTCCACACCGGATACCCTGCAGACGCTGGACGCCGGCGGCACGACCTACCACTACCATAGCCTGGCGAAGGCCGCCGACGCGCTTGGCAACATCGACCGCCTGCCCAAGACCCTGAAGACCCTGCTGGAGAACCAGCTGCGCTTCGCCGATGACGAGAGCGTCTCCCGCGAGGACATGCAGGCGCTAGTCGACTGGCAGCAGCAGGGCCACTCCGACCGCGAGATCGGCTATCGCCCGGCGCGGGTGCTGATGCAGGACTTCACCGGCGTGCCCGGGGTCGTCGACCTGGCCTCCATGCGCGCCGCGGTGGAGTCCCTCGGCGAGGACCCGGCCCGCATCAACCCGCTGTCGCCGGTGGAGCTGGTCATCGACCACTCGGTGATGGTCGACAAGTTCGGCAACCCCACGGCGTTCAAGGACAACGTGGCCATCGAGATGGAGCGCAACCACGAGCGCTACGAGTTCCTGCGCTGGGGCCAGCAGGCGTTCGACAACTTCCGCGTGGTGCCGCCCGGCACCGGCATCTGCCACCAGGTCAACCTCGAGTACCTGGGCAAGACCGTCTGGAGCAAGGAGCAGGACGGCCGGACGCTGGCCTACCCGGACACCCTGGTGGGCACCGACTCCCACACCACCATGATCAACGGCCTGGGCGTGCTCGGCTGGGGCGTGGGCGGCATCGAGGCCGAGGCGGCCATGCTCGGTCAGCCGGTCTCGATGCTGATCCCCGAGGTGGTGGGCTTCAAGCTCACCGGCAAGCTGCGCGAGGGCATCACCGCCACCGACCTGGTGCTGACGGTCACCGAGATGCTGCGCAAGAAGGGCGTGGTGGGCAAGTTCGTCGAGTTCTACGGCGACGGCCTCAAGGACCTGCCGCTGGCCGACCGCGCCACCATCGCCAACATGGCCCCGGAGTACGGCGCCACCTGTGGCTTCTTCCCGGTGGACGACGAGACGCTGACCTACATGCGCCTGACCGGCCGCGACGATGCCCAGCTGGCGCTGGTCGAGGCCTACAGCAAGGCCCAGGGGCTGTGGCGCGAGCCCGGCGACGAGCCCATCTTCAGCGACACCCTGGCGCTGGACATGACCGAGGTCGAGGCCAGCCTGGCCGGCCCCAAGCGGCCCCAGGACCGGGTGGCGCTCAAGGACATGAAGACGGCCTTCGCCCGGGTCATGGAGGACGATGGCAAATCGCTTCCCTCCACCGAGAAGGGCCGGCTGTTCTCCGAGGGCGGCCAGACCGCCGTGGGCGTCGAGGAGAGTTACGAGCACCACGACAGCCAGGACGTGGACCTCGACGGCGAGGCCTTCCGGCTGAACCCGGGGGCCGTGGTGATCGCCGCCATCACCTCCTGCACCAACACCTCCAACCCCAGCGTGATGATGGCCGCCGGCCTGCTGGCTCGAAAGGCCCGCGAGAAGGGCCTGCACACCAAGCCCTGGGTGAAGACCTCCCTGGCGCCGGGCTCCAAGGTGGTCACCGACTACCTGGTCGCCGGCGGCGTGCAGGATGACCTCAATGCCCTGGGCTTCAACCTGGTCGGCTACGGCTGCACCACCTGCATCGGCAACTCCGGCCCCCTGGCAGGCCCCATCGAGGAAGCCATCGAGGAGGGCGACCTGACCGTGGCCTCGGTGCTCTCGGGCAACCGCAACTTCGAGGGCCGGGTGCACCCGCTGGTCAAGACCAACTGGCTCGCCTCGCCGCCGCTGGTGGTGGCCTATGCCCTGGCCGGCAACGTCCAGCTCGACCTGAGCCGTGACCCCCTGGGCATCGACCATCACGGCCAGCCGGTCTTCCTCAAGGACATCTGGCCCAGCCAGGCGGAGATCGCCGAGGCCGTGGAGCAGGTCAACACCGAGATGTTCCGCAAGGAGTATGCCGAGGTGTTCGACGGCGACGAGACCTGGAAGGCCATCGAGGTGCCGCAGAGCAAGGTCTACCAGTGGTCGAAGGACTCCACCTACATCCAGCATCCGCCCTTCTTCGAGGGCATGGGGCGCACGCCTCCCGCCATCGAGGACGTCAAGGACGCCCGGGTACTGGCCATGCTGGGCGACTCCGTGACCACCGACCATATCTCCCCGGCCGGGGCCATCAAGCCCGACAGCCCCGCCGGACGCTACCTGCAGGAGCGTGGCGTCAAGCCGGTGGACTTCAACTCCTACGGCTCGCGGCGCGGCAACCACGAGGTGATGATGCGCGGCACCTTCGCCAACGTGCGCATCAAGAACGAGATGCTGGATGGCGTGGTCGGCGGCGAGACGCGCCACGTGCCCTCCGGCGAGCAGATGGCCATCTACGACGCCGCCATGACGTACCAGCAGGAGGGCACGCCGCTGGTGGTGATCGCCGGCAAGGAGTACGGCACCGGCTCCTCCCGCGACTGGGCCGCCAAGGGCACCCGCCTGCTCGGGGTGCGGGCGGTGCTGGCCGAGTCCTACGAGCGCATCCACCGCTCCAACCTGATCGGCATGGGCGTGGTCCCGCTGCAGTTCCCGGAGGGCGAGAGCCGCAAGACCCTGGGCCTGACCGGTGACGAGACGGTCTCCATCGAGGGGCTCGGTGAGCTCACCCCGGGGGGCAAGGTCAAGGTGACCATCGCCTCCGACAAGGGCGAGAAGAAGCTCGAGGCGCTGTGCCGCATCGATACCGCCAACGAGCTGGAGTACTACCGCCATGGCGGCATACTCCACTACGTGCTGCGCAAGATGATCGGCGCCGCCTGACCGAAAAGGCCCCGCAGCCTTAGCAGCAAAAGGCCCTGCCGGGTTATCCGGCAGGGCCCTTTTCGTTCCAGTAGAAGCCTCAGAAGGAGCGGCGGCGATAGCGCCGGTACTCCGGCGTCCAGCTGCTGCGCTCGATGGCCTCCCGGAGCTTGATGCCGTTGGTCTTCAGCGCCACGCCCTCGCCCTGGGCCTGGGCGGCCACGTCGAAGGCGATCGCCTTGGAGAGCTCGCGGATCTTGGAGAGCGCCGGCAGCAGGGCCCCCTCCCCCTGCTTGACCAGCGGCGCCTCGCGGGCCAGCGCCCGGGACGAGGCCATCAGCATGGCATCGGTGACGCGCCTTGCCCCGGCAGCCACCACGCCCAGGCCGATCCCCGGGAAGATGTAGGCGTTGTTGCACTGGGCGATGGGGATACGGCGGCCACCGTACTCCACCGGCGGAAAGGGGCTGCCGGTCGCCACCAGGGCCTGGCCATCGGTCCAGCGGATCACGTCCTCCGGCACCGCCTCGGCGCGGGAGGTGGGGTTGGAGAGCGGCATGATCAGCGGCATCTCGCAGCCGGCGTGCATGGCGCGCACCACCTCCTCGGTGAAGATGCCCGGCATGCCGCAGACCCCGATCAGCACCGTGGGCTCGATGCGTCGCACCACCTCGAGCAGCGACTGGCCGTCCCAGCCGGCCACCATCCCGGGGTCGTGGGCCAGCCGGCCCTGGAAATCGCGCAGCCAGGCCTGCTCGGAGGTGACCAGCCCCTCGCGGTCGACCATGTAGATGCGCGAGCGCGCCTCCCGCTCGGTCAGTCCCTCGGCCTGCATGGCCACCACGACCTGCTCGGCGATGCCGCAGCCGGCGGAGCCCGCACCGACGAACACCACCTTCTGCTGGCCGATACCCTCGTCGCGGGCCTGGCAAGCTGCCATCAGGGTGCCCACCACCACCGAGGCGGTCCCCTGGACATCGTCGTTGAAGCAGCAGAGCTCGTCGCGGTAGCGGTCGAGCAGCGGCAGGGCATTGGCCTGGGCGAAGTCCTCGAACTGCAGCAGCACCCCCGGCCAGCGGCGCTTCACCGCGGCGATGAACTCCGCCATGAAGGCATCATACTCCTCCTGGGAAACGCGCCGGTGGCGCCAGCCCATGTACATGGGATCGTCGAGCAGCGCCTGGTTGTTGGTGCCCACGTCGAGCATGATCGGCTGGGTGTAGGCCGGGCTGATGCCACCGCACGCCGTGTAGAGCGCCAGCTTGCCGATGGGGATGCCCATGCCGCCGATGCCCTGGTCACCGAGCCCCAGGATGCGCTCGCCATCGGTGACCACGATGACCTTGACGTTGTCCTTGGTTGAGGAGCGCAGGATGTCATCCATGCGGTCGCGGTCCGGGTAGGCAATGAACAGCCCGCGGTGGTTGCGGTAGATGTTGGAGAACTCCTCGCACGCCTTGCCGACCGTGGGGGTGTAGATGATCGGCAGCATCTCTTCGAGGTGCTCCGAGACCAGCCGGTAGTAGAGGGTCTCGTTGTCGTCCTGGATGGCGCGCAGGTAAACGTGCTTGTCCAGGTCGCTCCGGCACTGCCGGTACTGGCGATAGGCCCGTTCCGCCTGCTCCTCGATGGTCTCCACATTCTGCGGCAGCAGGCCGATCAGGTTGAACTCCAGGCGCTCCTCGCGGGTGAAGGCACTGCCCTTGTTGAGCAGCGGCATC
The DNA here is from genome assembly GCF_029625235.1 of Halomonas sp. CKK8. NCBI lineage: Bacteria > Pseudomonadati > Pseudomonadota > Gammaproteobacteria > Oceanospirillales > Halomonadaceae > Halomonas > Halomonas sp. CKK8. Next base: position 3,392,975 of record NZ_CP121193.1, read on the forward strand.
TCGAGCAGCGGCGGGCCGGCATAGGGAATATAGAGGGGACGCTTTTGGTCGATGGTCATCTCTCGCCTCGATACGGTGACTGGAACGGGCCGTTGGCGCTCTGTCGGCACCTTGCCGCCAACTCTAGCACGCCGCAAACAACGGCGCCCCGGCCTGGGACCGGGGCGCCGTGATGCGAGGCAGGCGGGGTCGCGGCTCAGCAGCCCTTCGCCGCGGGCAGCCGGCCCGCCTCGCCCTCGAAGAAGAAGGGACGCAGTCTGACCCCGAGCATGTTGCCGGCGAAGGCGGCCACCAGCCACACCCAGCCATGCAGGCTGCCGGAGGCGATACCGCTGAAGTAGGCGCCGATGTTGCAGCCGAAGGCCAGGCGGGCCCCGTAGCCGAGCAGCAGGCCGCCGATCACCGCCGCCAGCACGGAGCGTGCCGGGATGCGGAAGTTGGGCGCGAACTTGCCCGCCAGCGACGCCGCCGCCAGTGCCCCGAGCAGGATGCCGATGTTCATCACGCTGGTGATGTCGCGCCAGATGGTGGCCTCCAGGGCGGCCGCATTCCACGAGGACTGCCAGTACCCCCACTGGCTGACGTCGCCGCCGAGGGCCTCGAAGCCCTTGGCGCCCCACAGCGCGAAGGCGGAGGTGATCCCCCAGGGACGACCGGCCAGCGCCAGGGTGGCGAAGTTGAGCAGCGCCAGGGCCACGGCCCCGGCAAGCAACGGCCAGGGGCCGGTGAGCCAGCGACGGTTGCCGGCATCGATCGCCGGGGCCCGCTCCAGCTGGCCGTGGCGACGCCTCTCCATCACCAGGGTGAAGGCGGCAATGGCGGCGAAGAGCGCCAGGCTGATGGCGATCCCGCCCCCTGTGCCGGCGGTCTTGACCAGCGACACCGGCTGGAAGGCGGGCAGGCCCTGCCACCAGGTAAAGTGGGCGGTGCCGATCACCGACCCGACCACGAAGAACAGCAGGGTGATCAGCATGCGGGCATTGCCGCCGCCGGCGGTGAACAGGGTACCGGAGGCGCAGCCGCCGCCGAGCTGCATGCCGATGCCGAACAGGAAGGCGCCGACCACCACCGAGATGCCGATGGGGGCCACGAAACCGTACACCGACTGGCCAAAGAGGCTGCCCGTCCCCAGTGCCGGGAAGAACAGCAGCACGGCGAGGGTCAGCATCACCATCTGGGCGCGCAGGCCGCGGCCGCGCCGCTCGGTGATGAAGACCCGCCAGGCGGCGGTGAAGCCGAAGGCGGCATGGTAGAGCACCATGCCCAGCAGTCCGCCCACCACCATCAGCACACCGAGGCGCGCACCGAAGGCGGCGCCCACGGCCAGGGCACCCAGCAGCAGGGCACCGGCCGCCACGGCGGAGACGGAGAGTCGGGGACGTTGGGTCAGGGCGAGTTCACTCATGGCGTGTTCTCTCGAGGTCGTCGGGGGCGGGGAGCCCGGATGACCGGCCATGGTAACGAGCCAGGACGGGCACGTGAAAGCATTTAAACAAACCGATCAATAACCTAGAGGCATAACAACCGACTCCCCCAACGACAACGGGCACCCGAGGGTGCCCGCATCATCGCCATGGCGAAGCCGCAGTCAGACGAAGCGCCCGAGCCCCACCGCCTGGCGCAGGCGGTCCATGAGGGGCGCCGCCTCGGCACGGGCCCGCTCGGCCCCCTTGATCAGCACCTGCTCGATGTGGCCGGGGTCCTCCATCAGCGCCTGGTAGCGCTCGCGGGGTTCGCGCAGCTGCTCGTTGAGCAGCTCGAAGACGCGGTTCTTGGCCTCGCCCCAGCCGATGCCATTGGCGTACTCGATGCGCATGGCCTCGGTCTCGTCGGCCGTGGCGAAGGCCGAGTAGATCTGGAACAGGGTACAGCTCGAGGGATCCTTGGGCTCGCCGGGTTCCAGGGAGTTGGTCTTGATCTTGCGGACCAGCTTCAGCAGCTTCTTCTCGGAGACGAACAGCGGGATGGTGTTGTTGTAGCTCTTGGACATCTTGCGGCCATCCAGGCCACCCAGCACCTCTACCCTCTCGTCCACCACGGCATCGGGCAGGGTGAAGTACTGCCCCTTGTAGAGGTGGTTGAAGCGTCCGGCGATGTCACGGGCCATCTCGATGTGCTGGATCTGGTCACGCCCCACCGGCACCTTGTTGGCGTTGAACATCAGGATGTCGGCGGCCATCAGCACCGGGTAGCCGAACAGCCCCATGGTGATGCCCTTGTCCGGGTCCTGGTTGCCGGCGGCCTCGTTCTCGGCCACCGCCGCCTTGTAGGCGTGGGCGCGGTTCATCAGCCCCTTGGCGCAGACGCAGGAGAGCATCCAGGTCAGCTCCGGGATCTCCGGCACGTCCGACTGGCGATAGAAGATGGCGTTGTCAGTATCCAGGCCCAGCGCCAGCCAGGTGGCCGCGATCTCCAGGCGAGACTCCTGCACCCGGCGCGGGTCCTGGCACTTGATCAGCGCATGCAGGTCGGCGAGAAAGTAGTAGGACTGGACGCTCGGGTCCTGGCTCGCGGCGATGGCGGGCTTGATCGCCCCCACGTAGTTGCCCAGGTGGGGGGTGCCGGTGGTGGTGATGCCGGTGAGAACGCGGGTCTTCTCGGAAGCTGCACTCATGGGGAAAGCGGACTCTGCTGTTCGGAAATGGCCGCTATGGTAACGCGAGGCCCCGGTCAAGGCGACCGGGGCCCGCTCCAGAGCGATCGCAGCCTGCTCCACAGCGATAGCGAAAGGCGCCGGGGACAGGCCGAAGAGGGGGTCCTATGCCAGGGGTGAGGAGCACGGCTCCGAACCAGCTGGCCAAGGATGGCCAGCACCGGACCTGCAAGCGGAGCGGGACGCGAGAGCGCAGCAGGGCACCGGTAGCGTCCAGGGAAGGGTTCACAGCGCCCCCTCGACGGTCCGGCGCTCCGGGGCCTGTCGCCGGGAAAGCCTTGAGCGGTGTTGCCATCATCGACCGCTCTGCGCCCGTCCGCTTACCCCAGCAGGTCGGCCGGGTCGACGGCATCGAGGCCGAAGGCGTCCGCCACCGCCTGGTAGGTCACCCGACCGTCGTGGACGTTGAGACCCGGCAGGAAATGCGGGTCATCGGCCAGAGCCTGCTTCCAGCCCTTGTCGGCCAGCGCCGTGACGAAGGGCATGGTGGCGTTGGTCAGCGCCTGGGTGGAGGTGCGCGCCACGGCGCCGGGCATGTTGGCCACGCAGTAGTGAACGACCCCGTCGACGATGTAGGTCGGGTCGGTATGGGTGGTGGCCCGACTGGTCTCGAAGCAGCCGCCCTGGTCGATGGCCACGTCCACCAGCACGCTGCCGGGCTTCATCTCGGCGAGCATCTCGCGGGTGATCAGCTTGGGGGCGGCGGCCCCGGGGATCAGCACGGCACCCACGATCAGGTCGCACTCGCGCACCGCCTCATCGATGGCGTCGGCGGTGGAGAAGACGGTCTTCATGCGGCCCTGGTAGCGGTCGTCCAGGGTCTCGAGGCGCGGGATCGACTTGTCGAGCACCGTGACCTCGGCACCGAGGCCCAACGCCATGCGGGCAGCATTCTCGCCCACCACGCCGCCGCCAATGACCGCGACCCTGGCCGGCGCCACGCCGGGCACCCCGGGCAGCAGTACGCCGGCACCGCCCTGGGCCTTCTCCAGGCTGTGGGCGCCGGCCTGGATGGCCATGCGCCCTGCCACGGTGCTCATCGGCGCGAGGAGCGGCAGGCCGCCCTGGCGGTCGGTGATGGTCTCGTAGGCGATGCAGGTGGCGCCGCTCTCCATCAGGCCTCGGGTCAGCGACGCCTCGGCGGCCAGGTGCAGGTAGGTGAAGAGGGTCTGGCCGGCCTTGAGGCGTGCGACCTCCTCGGCCTGCGGCTCCTTGACCTTGAGGATCAGCTCAGCGCCCTCCCAGACCCTGGCCACATCGGCCTCGAGGCGCGCCCCGGCGGTCTCATAGGTGGCGTCCGCGAAGCCGGCCCCCTCGCCGGCACCGGCCTGCACCGTGACCGTGTGGCCGCGACCGACCAGTTCCCGGGCGCCGGTGGGGGTCAGGGCGACACGGTACTCGTGGTTCTTGATCTCCTTGGGCACGGCGATCTGCATGGTGTTCTCCTGGGCTGTTGTTGGGTGGCTTTCCTCCCCATTACAGCACAGGCAGTCCATACACGAAGAGTCCACGCAGAAGAACGGAAAATATCGACACCACCGGGCTTTTTGCCCAGAAAATTTTCTTTTTACCAACACCGCTGCAGGAAACCCTGCCAGGAGCCCCGAGGCGGCGGGCCGGACGGCGCTCTCGCCAGGGCAGAAACCGCCAGGCCCGGAGCGTCTCAGGGCTCTCGAGGGGTGCCACAGTTCCAGCAGGTGTCGAAGGCGCCCTCGAGGCGCTCTCCGCAACGCGGACAGGTCCATGCCGGGCGGTCACTCCTGCCTTCCAGGGCCTGGCGGATCAGGGTCTCGGCCCGCGCGAGGTTGTGCGGCGCCACCCACACCTCCGGCTCGCACTCCCCCAGCGGCAGCTCACCGGCGCCACCGCCCAGGGTCAGGTTGCGCAGCTCCGCGGGAATGCCGGCCGCGGTCAGCACGTTGTGCACGTGGCTGACCAGCAGCGCATTGGAGTGGGCGAAGGCGCGAACGTAGCTAGGGAGCACCGCGCACTAGTCCCGGAAGACGCGCACGCCCAGGGCCTTGAGGTAGGAGGTCTCCGGAATCGCCGGGTGGACCGGATGATCCGGCCCCTGGTGGCCCTGGAAGAGGATCTGGCCCTGGCGGTCCTGATGACGTACCGCCCCGCGCACCACGTCGACCAGGCGCTCCGGGGCCAGGTGCATGGAACAGGAAGCCGAGAGCAGCAGGCCATCGCGCCCCAGCAGGCGCATCGCCTCGCGGTTGAGCTTGCCGTAGGCGCGCTCGCCGTTGGGGATGTCCTTGCGCTTGCGGATGAAGGCGGGCGGGTCGAGGATCACCACGTCGAACTCCTCGCCCTCGGCCTTGAGGGCCGCCAGCACCTCGAAGGCGTCGCCCTCGCCCACCGCCACCTGCTCGTGCAGGCCGTTCAGGGCGGCGTTCTCGGCGACCCGCTCCAGTGCCGGACCGGAGGCATCCACGCAGAGCACCTCGCGAGCGCCGCTGGCCGCGGCCTGGACGCCCCAGCCCCCCACATAGCTGAACAGGTCCAGCACCCGTTTGCCGGCCACCAGGCCATTGAGCCAGGCACGATTGACCCGGTGATCGAAGAACCAGCCAGTCTTCTGGCCATCGAGGACCGGGGCGACAAATCGCACGCCGTTCTCCTCCAGCAGCACCCGGTCGGGCAGTTCTCCCTTCACGACCTCGACACCGGCCTCGAGGCCCTCCTGGCGGCGACCGCTGGTGTCGTTGCGCAGCACCACCGACGAGGGTGCCAGCACCTTGTCCAGGGCGTCGAGAAGCTCGGGCAGCACCGCCTGCATGCCGGCGGTATTGAGCTGCACGACCAGCACGTCACCGAAGCGGTCGATCACCAGCCCCGGCAGCAGGTCACCCTCGCCATGCACCAGGCGATAGAAGGGCTTGTCGAAGAGGCGCTGGCGCAGCGCCAGTGCCTGGTTGAGACGGTGGACCAGCAGCGAGCGGTCGAGCCCCTGGGCCGGGTCGCGGGAGACCATCCGCGCGCAGATCAGCGAGTGCGGATTGACGTAGGCCACGCCCATGGCCTTGCCGTTGGCGGCCTCGACCACCACCTGCGCCCCGGCCTCGACCTCCTTGATCGGCGTGGCCTGGGTGTCGATCTCGTTGGAGTAGAGCCACAGGTGGCCGGCCTTGAGCCGGCGGTCGGCGTTCTTCTTCAGGCGCAGTGAGCGAAGTGCGGTCATGGAACTGTCTCGTGAAGGGGTGGAGGGGCGTCGGCGAGGCCGCGCCGCCATCAGGTCTGGCAGTGGCCGCAGAACACGCTGGCCCGCTGGCCCAGGGTCACCAGGCGCAGCTCGGCACCACAGCGCCGGCAGGCCTGGCCGTCGCGACCGTAGACATTGAGGCGCTGCTTGAAGTAGCCCGGCTCCCCGGTGCCGCCGACGAAGTCGCGCAGGGTGGTGCCGCCCTGGGTGATGGCGGCGGCCAGCACCTCGCGTACCGCCGCCGCGAGCCGATCATAGCGCTCCCGGGAGATACGCCCGGCGGCGCGACGCGGGTCGATGCCGGCCAGGAACAGCGCCTCGGCGGCATAGATGTTACCCACGCCCACCACCACGGCGTTGTCCATCAGGAAGGGCTTCACCGCCAGGCGGCGGCCGCGGGAGCGCGCGAAGAGGCGTTCGCCGTCGAAGGCCTCGGAGAGCGGCTCCGGCCCCAGCCGGGCCAGGCGCGCATCCTGCTCCGTGCTGCCGGCCAGCCAGTCGACGAAGCCGAAGCGGCGCGGGTCGTGATAGCGCAGGATGGCGCCATCGTCGAGCACCAGGTCGAGATGGTCGTGCTTCTTCGGCAGCTCGCCCAGGCGCGCGATGCGCAGGCTCCCGGACATCCCCAGGTGCCAGAGCAGGGTCCCCGGCGCCTCGCCCTCGAGCGGCACCAGCAGGTACTTGGCGCGCCGGGCGAGATCACCGATGCGCGCCCCGACCAGCCGCTCGACGAGGTCCGCCGGCACCGGCACGCGCAGGCGGGCCTGGCGCACGATCACCTCAGTGATCTCGCGACCCTCCACATGGGGGGCGATGCCACGGCGGGTGGTCTCGACTTCGGGCAGTTCGGGCATGGTCTTGTCCGGAGGGCGGTGATACGCAAGAACCCGACCATCGGGCCGGGTTCAGGCTGACAGGCTCCTGCCTGCGGCGGAAGCGACCAAGGCTTACTTGATCTTGCCTTCCTTGTACATCACGTGCTTGCGGATGGTCGGATCAAACATCTTCTTCTCGAGCTTGTCCGGGGTGTTCCGCTTGTTCTTGTCGGTGGTGTAGAAGTGGCCGGTACCGGCACTGGAAATCATTCTGATCTTGTCACGCATGACGGTTCTCTCCCCTGATGGATCGCTTAGACGGCTTCGCCGCGCTTGCGAATGTCGCCGAGCACCGCCTCGATGCCCTTCTTGTCGATGATGCGCATGCCCTTGGAGGAGACGCGCAGCTTGACGAAGCGCTTCTCGGACTCCACCCAGAAACGGTGGGAATGCAGATTCGGCACGAAACGACGGCGCGTCTTGCGCTGGGAGTGTGAAACGTTGTTACCAGTCACCGGGCGCTTGCCGGTAACCTGACATACTTTGGACATGAGAGCCTCCAACCGCTTGGCCAGGTGTTCAGACCTGAGTGTTCAAAACCTGTCGGGCAAACCGGGACGACCCCGTTGTCATTTGACCCAAGGGAATTCAAAGGCTGCACTTTATACCAGAGACCGCCACGTTCGGCAAGCGACGCGGCGATGATCCGATGAGGGCGTGGCATGGCCCCGCGGCACCGACAGGTGGCGCGGCAGGCGGCGATGACAGGCAAGGGGCCCGTACCAAGGGGCCCAGCGCAGCCGGTGCGGCATTATAGCCGGCCACGCGCGGTTTTCCTATCCATCCCGGCCCTTACAGCCATCCTCGCTCCGCGAAGGAGACCACCTCCCCGTCGCCCACCACGAAGTGGTCCAGCACGCGCACCTCGAAGAGCCCCAGCGCCTCGCGCAGGCGCTCGGTGATGCGCCGGTCGGCGTCACTGGGCTCGGCCACGCCGGAGGGGTGATTGTGGGCGAAGATGATGGCGCCGGCGCCCAGCTCCAGGGCACGGCGGGCCACCTCGCGGGGATAGACCGAGGCGCTGTCCAGGGTGCCGCGGAACAGCGACTCGTAGCGGATCACGCGGTGCTGGCTGTCGAGGAAGAGCGCGGCGAACTCCTCGTGGCCGAGATGGCGCAGCCGGGCGGCAAGGTAGGCACGCACCAGCGACGGCGAGGTGAGCGCATCGCCCCGGTCCAGCTGGCTGGCGAGGTGCCGCCGTGACAGCTCCAGGGTGGCCTGGAGCTGGACATACTTGGCCATGCCCATGCCACGCTCGGCGCAGAAGCGAGCCTGGTCGGCCTCCAGCAGCTGGCGAAGCCCGCCGAAGGCGGACAGCAGGTCCCGGGCCAGGTCCACCGCCGAGCGACCCTCCACGCCGACGCGCAGGAAGATCGCCAGCAGCTCGGCATCGGAAAGCGCCTCCACTCCCAGCGCCAGCAGTTTCTCCCGGGGGCGCTCCCCCTCCGGCCAGTCCCGAATCGACATCCCTGTCTCCCTGCCCCATGCCCGTGGTTGTCAGTGTAGACGGCCCGGCGGCTACGCAAGGTCGGGCACCGGTGGTAAGGTAGGCGACCGGATTCACGCTCGGATACCGCCATGTCGACACTCCCCCGCCGACGCGTGCTGCTCGGCATCAGCGCCGGCATCGCCGCCTACAAGAGCGCCCAGCTCGCCCGCCTGCTGACCCAGGCGGGCTGCGAGGTGCGCGTGGTGATGACCGAGGGCGCCCAGGCCTTCATCACGCCACTGACGCTGCAAGCCCTGACGGGAGAGGCTGTGCGCACCTCGCTGCTCGACCCCGAGGCCGAGGCCGGCATGGGCCATATCGAGCTGGCCCGCTGGGCCGACACCATCCTGATCGCCCCGGCCACCGCCGACCTGATGGCGCGCCTCGCCCAGGGCCTGGCGGATGACCTGCTCACCACCCTGTGCCTGGCGAGCGAGGCCGCGAAGGTGATGGCCCCGGCCATGAACCAGGCCATGTGGCGCCACCCGGCCACCCAGCGCAACGCGCGCCGGCTGGCCGGGGACGGCTGGCAGCTGCTGGGGCCTGACAGCGGCGACCAGGCCTGCGGCGACGTGGGGCCGGGGCGCATGCTGGAGCCCGAGGCGATCGTGGCGGCGCTCTCCATGGCACCCGATGCCGTGCCCGCAATGGCACCCGAAACCGGGCCCGCCGAGGCGCTTGATGGCGCGTCGGCCAGGCCGGAGGCCGACGGCCTGACCATCACCATCACCGCCGGGCCGACCCGGGAGCCGCTGGACCCGGTGCGCTACCTCTCCAACCACAGCTCCGGCAAGATGGGCTTCGCCCTGGCCGCCGCCGCCGCCTCGCTGGGCGCCCGGGTGCGGCTGATCAGTGGCCCGGTCGGCCTGCCGACGCCGGAGGGCGTCGAGCGCACCGACGTGGAGACCGCCCAGGAGATGCACGAGGCCGCCCAACGGCTGGCCATCGACAGCGATATCTTCATCGGCTGCGCCGCCGTGGCCGACTACCGGGCCGAGGCGGCCGCCGAGCACAAGATCAAGAAGGTCGAGGGCGAGGCGGGACTCACCCTGCACCTGGTGAAGAATCCCGACATCATCGCCGGTGTCGCCGCCCTCCCCGCGTCGCAGCGTCCCCTGGTGGTGGGCTTCGCTGCCGAGACCCGCGACCTGGAGGCCTATGCCCGGGACAAGCTGACCCGCAAGGGGCTGGACATGATTGTCGCCAATGATGTCGGCCGGGCCGGACTCGGCTTCGGCAGCGACGACAACGCCGCCCTGCTGCTGTGGCGGGATGGCGACAGGGAAGACAGCGAGAACCTCGCCCCCCAGCCCAAGGCGCAACTCGCCCTGGCGGTGGTGCGCCGCGCCCTGGCCTGCCTGTCGCCCCGCTCCGCCCCCTGACACCGACACCCCGAGGACCCCCGATGCCCACCCTTCCCGATCGCCCGCGCCTCGCCGTCCAGCTGCTCGACGAGCGCCTGCGTGATCATCTGCCTCACTACGCCACCGAAGGCTCCGCCGGCATGGACCTGCGCGCCCTGCTCGACGCCCCCCTGACCCTGGCGCCGGGGCAGTGCGAGCTGGTGCGCACCGGACTTGCCATCCACATCGCCGACCCGGCCCTCGCCGGGATGATCCTGCCCCGCTCGGGACTGGGCCACAAGCACGGCATCGTGCTCGGCAATCTGGTGGGACTGATCGATTCCGACTACCAGGGCGAGCTGCTGATCTCCACATGGAACCGTGGCGAGGCGCCCTTCACCATCGAGCCCTTCGAGCGGCTGGCACAGTATGTGCTTGTTCCCGTGGTGCATGCCGACCTCGAGGTCGTCGAGGCCTTCGATACCAGCCGCCGGGGCACCGGCCAGCGTGGCACCGGCGGCTTCGGCAGCTCCGGTCGTCACTGACGCCCACCGACGGCACACAGCCACTCGATACGCCATACAGGACGGACCCCATGACCCAAGAAGCGATCCAGGCAGTTCCCGCCTCCATCTTCCGCGCCTACGACATCCGCGGCATCGTCGACGACACCCTGACCGAGACGGGTGTCCAGCAGATCGGCCGCGCCATCGGCAGCGAGGCCCGGTCCCGCGGCGAGTCCACCGTGGTCGTCGCCCGCGACGGCCGCCTCTCCGGCCCGCGCCTGCTGGCCGCCCTGACCCGCGGCCTGGTGTCGTCGGGTTGCGACGTCGTCGACATCGGCATGGTGCCCACCCCGGTGCTCTACTTCGCCACCCACGTGCTCGAGGGCACAGCCTCGGGCGTGATGGTCACCGGCAGCCACAACCCGCCGGACTACAATGGCTTCAAGATCGTGCTCGGCGGCGAGACGCTCTCCGGCGATGCCATCACCGCACTGCACACCCGCCTGGCCGGCGGCGAGCTCAGCGAGGGCCAGGGCAGCGTGCGCCAGGAGGACGTGCGTGATGCCTATCTGGCGCGCATCCTCGGCGACATCACCCTCGCCCGGCCGATCAAGGCAGTGGTCGACTGCGGCAACGGCGTGGCCGGCGAACTGGGCCCGGCGCTGGTGGAGCGCCTCGGCGCCGAGACCGTCCCGCTGTTCGCCGAGATCGACGGCACCTTCCCCAACCACCACCCGGACCCCGGCAAGCCCGAGAACCTCCAGGACCTGATTCGCACCGTGCAGGAGACCGGCGCGGACATCGGCCTGGCCTTCGACGGCGACGGTGACCGCCTCGGCGTGATCACGCCGAGCGGCAAGCTGATCTATCCGGATCACCTGCTGATGGCCTTTGCCGAGGACATGCTGTCGCGCAATCGCGACGCCCGCGTGATCTTCGACGTCAAGTGCACCGGCAACCTGACCCGGGTGATCGAGGAAGCCGGCGGGACGCCGGAGATGTGGCGCACCGGGCACTCGCTGATCAAGGCGCGCATGAAGGAGACCGGCGCCCTGCTGGCCGGCGAGATGAGCGGCCATATCTTCTTCCAGGAGCGCTGGTACGGCTTCGACGACGGCCTCTACGCCGCCGCCCGCCTGCTGGAAATCCTGTCGAAGCAGGCCGACGACGCCGATACCTTCTTCGCTCGCTACCCCCAGGACGTCGGCACCCCGGAGATCAACATCACGGTCACCGACGAGACCAAGTTCGCGCTGGTGGACCGGCTGGCCCGGGAGGGCGACTTCGGCGAGGAGGGCGTCAAGACGACCCTGGATGGCATCCGCGTCGACTACCCGGACGGCTGGGGCCTGTGCCGCGCCTCCAACACCACACCGGTGCTGGTGCTGCGCTTCGAGGGCAAGGACGACGCCGCCCTGGCCCGCATCCGCGGCCGCTTCGCCGACGCCCTCACCCAGGTGTCACCCGACCTCGAACTGCCCCTCTGAGGGGCGGTTCGCCGCATAGACAGGAGAGGGAACCCGACCGATGACAGAACAGACCCGCGACCCGCGCCTGGTGGTGGAGGTGCTCTCCGAGGCACTGCCCTACATCCAGCGCTTCTCCGGCAAGACCGTGGTGGTGAAGTACGGCGGCAACGCCATGACCGAGGACACCCTGATCGACTCCTTCGCCCGCGACATGGTGCTGATGAAGGAGGTCGGCATCAATCCGGTGGTGGTGCATGGCGGGGGGCCGCAGATCGGCGAGCTGCTGGAGAAGCTCAGCATCGAGTCGCGGTTCGTCAACGGCATGCGGGTGACCGACGCCGAGACCATGGACGTGGTGGAGATGGTGCTGGGCGGCCTGGTCAACAAGGGCATCGTCAACCTGATCAACCAGTGCGGCGGCAAGGCCATCGGCCTGACCGGCAAGGACGGCGCGCAGATCCGCGCCCGGCAGCTCAAGGTGGAACACCAGAGCCCGGAGATGACCGCGCCGGAGATCATCGACATCGGCCACGTGGGGGAGGTGGAGCATATCTCCACCGACCTCATCGAGATGCTCGCCGCCCGCGACTTCATCCCGGTGATCGCCCCCATCGGCGTGGACGCGAAGGGCCGCAGCTACAACATCAACGCCGACCTGGTGGCCGGCAAGGTGGCCGAGGCCCTGGATGCCGAGAAGCTGATGCTGTTGACTAACGTCGCCGGCCTGATGAACGCCGAGGGCGAGGTGCTCACCGGGCTGACCACCGCCCAGGTGGATGCCCTGATCGCCGACGGCACCATCCATGGCGGCATGCTGCCGAAGATCCGCTGCGCCCTGGACGCCGTGAAGGGTGGCGTCGCGAGCGCCCATATCATCGATGGCCGGGTGCCCCATGCCACCCTGCTGGAGATCTTCACCAATGCCGGGGTGGGCACCCTGATCACCGACATTCCCCAGGACCCGAATGCCGGCTGAGCCCCCGGCCCGATCCACCGAACCGACAAGAACATAACGACATGACGCAGGAAACACCAACCCCCAGTCGCCGCGAGCAGATTCTGCAGGGCCTGGCGCTGATGCTGGAGGAGGACAGCGGCAAGCGCATCACCGTGGCCGCCCTGGCCCGCCAGGTCGGCGTCTCGGAGGCCGCGCTCTATCGCCACTTCCCCAGCAAGGCACGGATGTTCGAGGGGCTGATCGCCTTCATCGAGGAGTCCCTCTTCGAGCGCATCGGCCGCATCCTCGAGGAGGTGCCGGAGGCGGTGCCGCGCTGCGGCCAGATCCTCACCCTGGTGCTGGCCTTCGCCGAGAAGAACCCCGGCCTCTCGCGCCTGCTGGGCGGCGACGCCCTGACCGGCGAGACGGCACGGCTGCGCCTTCGCATCCACCAGCTCTTCGAGCGCCTCGAGACCCAGCTCAAGCAGGTGCTGCGCGAGGCGGAACTGCGCGAGGGGCGGCGCCCCTCGCTGCCGGTCTCGGCGGCCGCCAACCTGCTGCTGGCCCACCTCGAGGGGCAGATCTCGCGCTACGTGCGCAGCGACTTCCGCCACCGCCCTACCGAGCACTGGGATGACCAGTGGGCGCTGCTCTCGGCCCAGCTGCTGCGCGAGAGCCCGCAGACGGCGTAACAGGGGCTAGTAGCAAGGAGCAAGGAGCAAGGAGCAAGGAGCAAGGAGCAAGTCAGGCAAGCCTGAACCAAAATGAGCAAGCCAAGGGGTTACCTTGCAGCTTGCTCCTTGTCACTTCATGGTGGGCTCAGCCGCCCACGCCAGACACCTGGCGCCTTGCCGTGGATCATGCTACCAGGGCGTCGCCGATCTGCTGGCGGATCTTCTTCATGGCGTTCTTCTCGAGCTGGCGGATGCGCTCGGCGGAGACGCCATAGACGTCGGCCAGCTCGTGCAGGGTGGCCTTGTCGTCCCCCAGCCAGCGACGCTGCAGGATATCCCGGGAGCGCTCGTCGAGGGCCTCCAGGGCATGCTGCAGGCGATGCGTGGCATCCTGCTCCCAGTCGCTGTCCTCGAGCTGGGTGGCCGGGTCAGCGGTGGCATCATCGAGGAAGTGCACCGGCGCCTGGTAGGCGGATTCGTCGTCCTCCCCCGGTGAGGCATCGAAGCCGGCGTCGTGGGCCGACAGGCGACCTTCCATCTCGCGCACCACCTCGGGCTTGACGTCGAGGTCCTTGGCGATGGCCTCGACTTCGTCGCTGTTCAGCCACGCCAGGCGCTTCTTGGCACCCCGCAGGTTGAAGAACAGCTTACGCTGCGCCTTGGTGGTCGCGATCTTGACGATGCGCCAGTTGCGCAGCACGAACTCGTGGATCTCGGCCTTGATCCAGTGAACGGCAAAGGAGACAAGCCGCACGCCCTGGTTGGGGTCGAAGCGCTTGACGGCCTTCATCAGGCCGACGTTGCCTTCCTGGATGAGGTCGGCCTGGGGCAGGCCATAGCCGGAGTAGCTGCGGGCGATATAGACGACGAAACGCAGATGCGAGAGCACCAGGCGGCGCGCCGCCTCGAGGTCGCCCTCGTCGTGCAGGCGGAAGGCCAGCTCGCGCTCCTCGTCGACGGTCAGCATGGGGATGCCGTTGACCGCCTGGATGTAACCGTTCAGGTCATGACCCGGGGAGAGTTGACCCACCGGCAGAAGACTGGTGCTCATGTGCAGGTTGTCTCCTTCGAAACCCATAAGGCTGTGCATGGTTGCCGCATGTGACGGTGAAGACCGACGAAAGTTCCGGCTGATGCCCAATGTCCCGTGGATTCGACCAGCGCTCGCCTCAGCGAGGCCGGATCTCCGCCAGGTGCCGATTCACGGCGATCCAGGCACCCAGCCAGCCAAGCAGTGTACTACAGGCAAGCAATATTGTAGACCCTTCGGGGCCCAGCCGCGGCAGGTGGAAGCTGGCCCCGTAGCTCGCCGCCAGGGCCGAGACCGGCGCCGAGAGCCAGTCGCTGCCCAGGGTCAGCAGGCCCCAGGCCAGCAGGCCACCGCCCAGCCCGAACCAGGCCCCACTGTAGAGGAAGGGGCGACGCACGAAGGCATGGGTGGCGCCGATCAGGGTCACCACCTCGATCTCCTGGCGGCGATTCTCCACGGCAAGCCGGATGGTATTACCCACTACCAGCAGCACGCCCAGCCCGAACAGCACGCCCAGCGCCAGGGTGACCCGCTGGCCCAGCTCGGCGAGGTGGCGCAGGCGTTCGAGCCAGGCGAGGTCCAGGCGCACCTCATCGACCCCGGGGACGGCCTCCAGGGCCTCGGCGAGCCGTCGCACCGCCTCCGGATCGGGGTCCCCGGGGCGCACCACCACGCTGGCCGGCAGGGGATTGCCCTCGAGGCGAGCCAGGGCATCACGCAGCCCCAGCGCCTGCTGGAACTCGGCCATGCCCTCGGCGGCGGTGATCAGACGGGTGCCGGTCACCCCCGCCTGGGCGGCCAGCGCCTCCTCGATACGTCCGGCCTCGCCCTCCCCGACCCCGGTGGCCAGGTAGGCGGTGAGGGTCGCGCTCTCTTCCAGTTCGGCGTCGAGCAGGCGGGCGCTGTCCAGGGTCAGCCAGAGCCCCGCGGGCAGAACCAGGGCAATGGCGATGGCCAGCATGGTCAGCAGGCTGCCCAGTGGCCGACGCAGCAGGCGGCGCGCACTGTCGAGGGCCATGGCGCGGTGGTGACGCGCCCAGGCCCGCCAGCGGACGCCGCCTGCCGAGCGGTGGGTGCGCGCGCCACGGGGTGAGGGAGCGGCTTCGCGGCTCATGCGACCTCCTCGTCGGCCACCAGGCGCCCCTCGTGGAGCCGCAGGGTGCGATGGCGCAGACGGGCAATCAGCGCCAGGTCGTGGCTGGCGACCATGACCGTGGTGCCGATGCGGTTGAAGTCCTCGAACAGCCTCATGATGTCGGCGGAGAGCTGGGGGTCGAGGTTGCCGGTGGGCTCGTCGGCGAGCAGCAGCGCCGGCTTGTTGACCACCGCCCGGGCGATGCCGACCCGCTGCTGCTCGCCGCCGGAGAGTTCGATGGGCAGTGCGGCCTCGCGGTGCAACAGCCCCACCTTGTCCAGCGCCGCCCTCACCCGCCGCGCGGCCTCGCGGTGCTCGACCCCCTGGATCTCCAGCGGCAGGGCCACGTTGTGATAGATGGAGCGGTCGAAGAGCAGCTGGTGGTCCTGGAAGACCACGCCGATCTGGCGACGGTAGAAGGGGATCTGGCTGTGGTGCAGACGGTCGATGTCATGACCCGCCACCCGCACCTTGCCGCGGCTGGGCCGCTCGAGGCGCATGATCAGGCGCAGCAGCGAGCTCTTGCCCGCGCCGGAATGGCCGGTCAGGAAGACCATCTCGCCGCGATGCACGCGGAAGTCGATATTGGCGAGCGCCTCGAAGCGCCCGCCATAGCGCTTGCCGACGTGCTCGAAGGCGATCATGACTCGGGCGACACCGGCTCGCGGTCGAACAGGGCATCGACGAACTCGCTCGCCGCAAAGGGGCGCAGGTCATCCAGCGACTCGCCGACACCGATGAAGCGGATCGGCGTGCCGAGCTGGCGCGCCAGGGCGAAGATGATGCCGCCCTTGGCGGTGCCGTCGAGCTTGGTCAGGGTGATGCCGGTGACCGGCACCGCCTCGTTGAAGGTCGAGGCCTGGGCGAGGGCGTTCTGGCCGGTCCCGGCATCGAGCACCAGCATCACCTCATGGGGGGCGCTGGCGTCCACCTTGCCCATCACCCGACGGACCTTCTTGAGCTCCTCCATCAGGTGGGCCTTGTTGTGCAGGCGGCCGGCGGTGTCGGCGATCAGCACGTCGACGCCCCGCGCCTTGGCGGCCGACACGGCATCGAAGATCACCGAGGCGCTGTCGGCGCCGGTGTGCTGGGCGATCACCGGCACGTCGTTGCGCTCGCCCCACACCTTGAGCTGCTCCACCGCCGCCGCCCGGAAGGTGTCGCCGGCGGCCAGCATCACGCTGCGCCCCTCGCGCTGGAAGCGCTGGGTCAGCTTGCCGATGGTGGTGGTCTTGCCCACGCCGTTGACCCCCACCACCAGGATCACGAAGGGGCCTTCGCCCTTCGGCGGCAGCGTCAGCGGCCGGGTGACCGGCTCGAGCATCGCCGCGAGCTCCTCCTGCAGGGCCCGGTAGAGCGCCTGGGGCTCCTTGAGCTCCTTGCGCGAGACCCGGTCGGTGAGTCGGCCGATGATCTCGGTGGTGGCCTCGATGCCCACGTCAGCCATCAGCAGCTGGGTCTCGAGCTCCTCCATGAGATCGTCGTCGATCTGCTTGCGGCCCATGAAGAGGTCGGCCAGGCCGTCGGTGAGATTGGCGCGCGTCTTGCCGAGCCCGGCGCGGATGCGGGCGAACCAGCCCTTCTTCTCGGCGACCGGCTTCTCCTGCAGGGCCGCTTTGGGCTGAGCCGACGCAGGCTCGGATTCGGGTAATGGCTGGGCGTCGGGCGCAGGCTCCGCCTTGGGCTCGGGCTCAGGCTCGGGTTCGACTTCAGGCTGGGGTTCGGGTTCAGGCTCGGGTTCAGCCTGGGGGGCAGATCTTGCCTGGGGGGTAGCCGCGGGCTCGGGCCTGGGTTCCGGCTCGGGCGCCTCCGCCGGCTGGCCGCCGGATACCGCCTCGTCGACCTCCTCGGTGGCCTCTTCCGCCAGCGAAGCGGTCTCGGTGACGTCGTCTGCCGCCTGCTCGTCCGACCGGCGCTCGGCCTCCTGTTCCGGTGTCGTCTGCTGCCCTTCCTGCTTCTTCTTGCGCTTGAAAATACCGAACATGGGGGGATCACGCCTCACGGATGAACGAATCGCCTCATCCTACCATCGCGCACCATGACTGTGGACAAGCCGGCGGTTACAATCCGCCCCCATGACACGACGCCGCCCCTCCTCTCGAAAGCCCCGCCAGCCAGCCAAGGGCCCCGGCCGCCGGACCCCCGGACGGCTACGCCTGATCGGCGGCGACTTCCGGCGCCGCCAGCTGCCGGTACTCGACCGCCCGGGACTGCGCCCCACCCCCGACCGGGTGCGCGAGACGCTGTTCAACTGGCTCGCCACCGCCGTGCCCGGGGCACGGGTCCTGGACCTCTTCGCCGGCACCGGGGCGCTCGGCCTGGAGGCCCTCTCGCGGGGTGCCCGGCAGGTGGTGTTCGTCGAGCGCGACGCTCAAGTGGCACGCCAGCTCGACGACAACCTCAGGGCCCTCGAAGCCACCGAGCGCGCGCAGCTGGTCACCGCCGATGCCCAGGCCTTCCTTGCCGGCGCCCCCACCCCCTTCTCCCTGGTGTTCCTCGACCCGCCCTTCCGCCAGGAGCTCGCCGGGACCTGCTGCCACGCCCTGGAGGCCGGCTGGCTCGCCGAGGAGGCGCTGATCTACGTGGAAACCGAATCGTCGCTCCCCCCCGAGGTGCCGGCCAGCTGGCAACTGCATCGCGAGGTACGTGCCGGCGACAGCACAGGACGGCTCTACCGCCGACATCCGCCAGGCACGGGGTCGCCCGGCGGCGACGCTTGCTGAGCCCCGGGCGCGGCGTTACGCTGCGCGCTGAAGGAACCCAACGGGCACGCCCCACCAGCAGGATGTCGTCAGGAGAACAGGATGAGTATCGAACTCTTCAACCAGCTCGAACAGAAGGTCACCAGCGCCGTCGAGGCCCTGGAGTTGATGAAGATGGAAGCCGAGGAGCTGCGCGAGGAAAACGCCCGCCTGAAGCAGGAGCGCGAGGAGTGGGAGCGTCGCCTCTCCGCCCTGCTGGGCAAGTTCGACGAGGTGGAAACCACCGCCAGCAGCTGAGGCAACCTCAGGCCAGCGGGCGCGACATCAGCAGCGCATCCTCCCGCTGGCCGGTGGTGCGCGCCGGGTAGTAGCCCCGGCGGCGGCCGTCCTCGCCGAACCCCGCCCCCCGATAGAGCGCCAGGGCCGCCTCGTTGCCCGCCCTGACCTCGAGCAGCAGGCGCTCGCTGCGCCAACTGCGCGCCTGCTCGATCACCGCCGCCAGCAGGCACCCCGCCACCCCCTGGCCACGTGCCTCCCGGGCCACCAGGATCGCCTGAAGCTCCGCATCGAAGGGCAGCCGAACCACTACCGCATGGCCGACCAGGCACGCCTCATGCTCGATACCGAACACCCGGGTGTCGGCGTCGGCCAGCGCCGCCTGCAGTTGGTGGGGTGTCCAGGGGGCGGGGCTGGCGGCCTGCTCCAGCGCCGACAGCGCTGCCAGGTCGGCCGGCCCCAGCCGCCGCACCGCCTCAGTCGGCCTCACGGCCCGCCTGCCAGGCATCGCGCCAGCCGGCCATCTGTGGCCAGAGGGCGCGCTTGGCCTCGGCACTGCCGGCCAGCTCGCCAAGCGCAGGCCCCTGCCAGGCCTGCAGCGCCAGCAGCGGGCAGTGGCCGTCGGCGAGGGACAGGATCTCGGCGAGGCTCTCGTCCTCGCCGAACACCAGCAGCCGTTCCGGTACCCAGCCTCGCCGCTGCCGGCCGGCCAGGAAGGCCTGTAGTCCCTCACGGGCCTCCTCCAGCGGCGCCTCAACCGGCAATCCTTCCACCTGGGGCCAGCGGAAGGCCTCGAAGGCCGGCATCTGCTCGGGCACCACGCCGGCGGCGTGCAGCAGGTGGCGCAGCAGGCGCAGCTCCACGCTGCCGGGCGGCGCCTCCCGGGGCAGCAGCACCAGCCAGCGGCCATCCAGGCAGGCCACCTGCAGGGTAAAGCGCAGCGCCTCGCCATGACGCACGGGGGCCAGGCCCGGCGTCTCGGGTGCGGCCTCCGGTTCGTCGGTGGGCACCAGGTCACCGAGCAGCGCCCGGGCCTTGCCGGCCGAGGGCCGGTGACGCGGCTCCGGCTCGGCGGGGGCCGGTCGCGGGGCCGCGACCTGCGCCTCGGCGGCCTCGTCGAGCAGCGCATGCAGCCGCTCCCCCGGGGCGCGGCGTCCCTCGGCCACCGGCGAGGCAGCCTCCCACTCGCAGGCCGGGGTGGGCAGGGCATTGGGCAGGCGATAGCGGGAGACCCAGGCCGTCAGGCCCATGGCCTCCAGGTACTGCAGGCGCTGCGGCTCCGGGGTCACGACGTGCCGCCGCCCCGGCAGTCGGGGGAGTCGGGGCGGGAGCGGCCGCTGGCCTCCCACTCCTCGGGAGTGAAGAGGTGCAGGGCCAGGGCGTGGACGGGACCGGCGAGCTCGTCGGCGAGCAGTGCATAGACCTGCTGGTGCCGCTTGACCGGCATCAATCCCTCGAAGCGGGAGGCGACCAGGGTGACCTTGAAGTGGGTCTCGGAATTCGGCGGCACGTTATGCCGATGACTCTCGTTCTCCACCGCCAGGAAGGCGGGCTCGAGGGCCCTGAGCTTGTCTTCGATGGTGGCCTGGATGCTCATGTCGGGGTTCCGATGCTGGATGAGTGATGGGGCCATTGTACGCCTTCAGTCCGGGTCAGACGACGCCCGCAGCGGCTCGGCTCGCCGCGCCTCGCGCTGGGCCCGCCCAGCCAGCGATACCCGCCCCAGGCTCGCCGCGAGCGACAGCACGCAGGCTCCCGCCCCGGCCCAGAGGGTCGCCTGCACCGGCGCGCCGGCGGCCAGGAAGGCCCCCACCAGCGCCACGCCCAGCGATTGGCCCACCGTACGGGTGGTGCTCATCACGCCGGAGGCCCTGGCACTGCGCTCGCGGGGGACGCTGGCCATCATCTCGCGGTTGTTGGGGGGCTGGAAGAGTCCGAAGCCCAGCCCGCAGAGCGCCGTGCGCCACAGGCTGTCCACCACGCCGGCCCCGGCATCGAGCCCGGCCAGGGCGGCGAGACCCAGCAGCAGCAGCACCAGGCCGCCGCTGGAGAGCAGGCTGGGGTTGACCCGGTCGGCCAGCTGCCCGGCCAGGGGGCCCACCAGCATGATCGCCAGTGGCCAGGGGGTGAACATCCAGGCGGTCTCCAGCGGCGTGAAGCCCATCTCCTGCTGGTAGAGGAAGGAGAGTGCCACGAAGGCCAGGCCCTGGCCGACGAAGGCCAGCCCCGAGGCCGAGACCGCCAGCGTGAAGCGTCGCTCGGCGAACAGCGAGAGCGGCAGCAGCGGTTGGCGGGCCCGGCGCTGGCGTTGCAGGAAGAGCACGGCACTGAGCAGGCTCAGCGCCAGCCAGCCGAGCACCTGCCAGGCCGGCGCCCCATGGCCGACGCCGTCCAGGCCGAGGAAGAGCCCCGCCAGCATGGCCACCGAACAGAGCGCGCCACGCCAGTCGAAACCGTCGCGCCGCCCTGCTTCCCGGGGCAGCGCCCGCCAGGCCAGCCAGGAGGCGCAGAGCCCCAGCGGCACGTGCAGGGCGAATAGCCACGGCCAGCTGGCCACGGAGAGCACCAGCCCCCCGAGGGTCGGTCCGGCGGCGTAGCCACCGGCCACCACCAGGGCGGAGAGCCCCAGGGCGCTGCCGAGCAACCGCGAGGGGAAGATCGAGCGATAGAGCGACGGGCCGATGGAGAGGGTCGCCGCGGCGCCGAGGCCCTGCAGGGCACGGAACAGCAGCAGGGTCTCCAGGTTCGGCGCCAGGGCACTGCCCAGGGCCGCCAGGGTGAAGAGCGCCACCCCGGCAGCATAGAGCCGCCGACGGCTGACCAGCTCGCTGAGGGCGGCAAAGACCAGCAGGAAGGCGGCACAGACGACCTGGAAGAGGTTGGTGACCCACACTACCCGGGACGCGGAGACGCCGAGGTCGGCCGCCATGGAGGGCAGTGCGATATTGACCATGGTGGTATCCACCACCGCCATCAGGGTCCCGAGGATCAGTGCCAGTACCGACAGGCGGCGCTCGGGGCCCGGCAGGCCGTCGTCGCCGGGGCGTGAATCGAAGAGTCGGCTCATCCTGCTTCCATCACTCGGGGTCCATAACGCGGAAACCGGCCGAAGCCGGTTTCCCATGTGCGCTGTCGGGCAGGAGGGTCAGTCCTGGTCCGTCTCCAGAAGCAGCGCGTCATCCACCTCGGAGATCTCCAGCGCTGCCTCGTCGTCGAGGTCGATGGCCAGATAGCTGTGCTCGACCTGCAGGAAACGCTGGAAGAGCGCCCAGTCCAGGGCTTCCGGCCACTGGCGCTCGTCCTCTTCCCAGGCGCGCAGCTCGGTCTCCAGGATCTCGAGGTAGCGCTCGCGCACGAAGGCCTCCAGGGCCTCGGGCGCGTCCATCTCCGGGATCAGGTAGACGGTACTTTCGCGTTCGACGTCGGCCAGGGTCAGGTCGTCCCCCTCCATGGTGGGTTCGAGCGCATTGATCCAGTCCACGAAGTGCCGGGTCGGCCTGACGCTCAGGGCGGAGCGGTTGAGCAGTTTCATCACGGTCTCCTCGACGTCGAAACGACGATCATTATGGGTGCTCGGGCCGCCCCTTACCAACACTTCTGGCCCCGATCACTCCACCTCGGGGCGCATCGCCGGAAAGAGCAGCACATCGCGGATGGAGGCGCTGTCGGTGAACAGCATCACCAGCCGGTCGATGCCGATGCCTTCGCCGGCGGTGGGCGGCAGGCCGACCTCCAGCGCCCGCACGTAGTCGGCGTCGAAGTACATCGCCTCCAGGTCGCCGGCCTCCTTCTCCGCGGCCTGGGCGCGGAAGCGCTCGGCCTGGTCCTCGGCGTCGTTGAGCTCCGAGAAGCCGTTAGCGATCTCGCGGCCGCCGACGAAGAACTCGAAGCGCTCGGTGACGAAGGGGTTGGCGTCCTTGCGCCGCGCCAGCGGGCTCACCTCGGTGGGGTACTCGGTGATGAAGGTGGGCTGCTGCAGGCGGTGCTCCACCGTCTTCTCGAAGATCTCGATCTGCACCTTGCCCAGCCCCCAACCGTCCTTGACGTCGATGTCCAGGCGTTCGGCGATCTGGCGCGCGGCGGCCTCGTCGGCCAGGGCCTCGGCGTGAATCTCCGGGTTGAACTCGAGGATGGCATCGAACACCGTGATCCGCCGCAGCGGCTGGCCGAAGTCATATTCGAAGGTCTCCAGCACCTCGCCCTCGCCGTTGCGCACGGTATTCACCACCGTGGTGGTACCCAGCACCTTGCGGGTCACGCTGCGCAGCATCTCCTCGGTGAGGTCCATCAGGTCGTTGTGGTCCGCGTGGGCCTGATAGAACTCGATCATGGTGAACTCGGGGTTGTGGCGGGTGGAGAGCCCCTCGTTGCGGAAGTTGCGGTTGATCTCGAAGACCCGCTCGAAGCCGCCCACCACCAGGCGCTTGAGGTAGAGCTCCGGCGCGATGCGCAGGTACATGTCGATGTCCAGCGCGTTGTGGTGGGTGACGAAGGGGCGTGCCGTGGCGCCGCCGGGAATCGGCTGCAGCATGGGGGTCTCCACCTCCATGAAGCCGCGATCCTCGAAGAAGCGGCGCATGGCGCTGATCACCCCGGCGCGGGTCTCGAACACCTTGCGCGAGTCGGGGTTCATGATCAGGTCGACGTAGCGCTGGCGGTAGCGCGCCTCCATGTCGGTGAGGCCGTGGAACTTGTCGGGCAGCGGGCGCAGGCTCTTGGTCAGCAGCTTGGCCTCCACCATCATCACGTAGAGGTCGCCCTTCCCCGACTTGTGCACCGGCCCCCGGGCCGCCACGATGTCGCCGATATCCCAGCCCTTGACGTCCTCCAGCACCTCGGCCGGCAGCCCCTTCTTGTCGACATAGAGCTGGATCGTGCCGGACGGGTCCTGGATGACGATGAAGGGCCCGCGCTTGCGCATGATCCGCCCGGACACGGCGGCACGGCGGTCCAGGGCCTCCAGGTCGGCCTTCTCCCGGTCGCCGAGTTCATCGGCCAGCTCGGCCGCCAGGCTGTCGCGGCGAAAGTCGTTGGGGAAGGCGCTCTCGCCGGTCTCGGCGGCACGCGCGCGGCGCGCTGCCAGCTTGGCACGACGCTCGGCGATCAGGCGGTTCTCGTCGTTCTGCGGGCTATCCGCTGAGGGGCTCTCGTTGGCCATATCACTACCTGTCATCAAGTTGGGCTGGGGCGGGAAAACGGCGACGGGGAAAGGCGCCGCCACGGCGGGGCCCATCACCCCGCCATGAGCGGCAGGGCTAGAGGCCCTGCTTGAGGCTGGCGACGATGAACGGGTCCAGATCGCCGTCCAGCACCTTGTCGCAGCTGCTCGACTGCACGCCAGTGCGCAGGTCCTTGATGCGCTGGTCATCCAGCACATAGGAGCGGATCTGGCTGCCCCAGCCGATATCGGCCTTGGAGTCCTCGGCCTCCTGCTTGGCGGCGTTGCGCTTCTGCATCTCGTGTTCCCACAGCTTCGCCTTGAGCTGCTTCATGGCGAAGTCGCGGTTGGCGTGCTGGCTGCGCTGGCTCTGGCAGGCCACCACGATGCCGGTGGGCTCGTGGGTAATGCGCACCGCCGAGTCGGTGGTGTTGACGTGCTGCCCACCGGCCCCGCTGGAGCGGTAGGTATCGGTGCGCAGGTCCGAGGGATTGATCTCGACCTCGAAGCTGTCATCCACCTCCGGCGAGAGGAACACCGAGGCGAACGAGGTATGCCGACGGCCGCCGGAGTCGAAGGGGCTCTTGCGCACCAGGCGATGCACGCCGGTCTCGGTACGCAGCCAGCCGAAGGCGTACTCCCCCTGGATGTGCACGGTGGCCGACTTGATGCCCGCCACCTCGCCGGCGGAGACCTCGATGATCTCGGCCTTGAAGCCGTGGTGCTCGGCCCAGCGCAGGTACATGCGCAGCAGCATGTTGGCCCAGTCCTGGGCCTCGGTGCCGCCGGAGCCGGCCTGGATGTCGAGATAGGCGTTGTTCTCGTCCATCTCGCCGGAGAACATGCGCCGGAACTCGAGCTTCTCGAGGCTGGCCTGCAGCCCCTCGAGCTCCTTGTGGACCTCGGCGACGGTGCCCTCGTCCTCCTCCATCTCGGCGAGCTCGAGCAGGTCGCGACTGTCGCCGAGCCCCTGGTCGAGCTCGTCGATGGTGGCGACGATCGCCTCCAGCGTCGCCCGCTCCTTGCCGAGCTTCTGGGCATTGTCCGGATCGCTCCAGACGTCGGGGTCCTCTAGCTCGCGGGTAACTTCCTCTAGCCGATCCTTCTTTTCGGCATAGTCAAAGATACCCCCTCAGGACGTCTGTCCGCTCAGACAGGTCCTTGATCAGGTGGTGAATCGGGTTGGTTTCCAGCATGGGGCTCATCCGAGTCTGCGATGGAACGATGGCCGACGGGGCGCAGGTTCGACACCAGGGCCCCGACGGCACGGAAAAGGCGCCTATTGTAGCGAAAGTGCCGCCGCGCCGCATCCATGCCCACGCCGACGGCGGGCCAGAACGACAAGACCCGGCCGAAGCCGGGTCTCGAGGTCAGGCGCGTGCTCGATGCTCAGAAGCGGTAGTCCACCGAGAGGGCGAAGACGTCGGCCTCCACCTCGTAGGTGCCGTTCAGGCTACCCTTGGTCGCGTTCTCTTCCTTACTGCCGTCCTGATCGATATCGCCATCGTCGGCGAAGACATGCATGTAGCCGGCGGTAATGCCGAGCTCGGGCGTGGGCATCCAGGTGGCGCCGAGGGTGGCCCACTGGCGATCGGCATCCGGCACCCGCGGGGTGCGGAACTCGGCGCTGGGCACCGGGCTCTCGTCCACGCCCAGGCCGGCACGCAGCAGCCACTGCGGGGTCAGCGCATAGTTGGCGCCCACCGAGAAGGCCCAGGTATCGTCCCAGTTCTCGGTGGTCGAGCTATCCGTGCCATCCTCGAACTCGACCACCAGCTCGTCGAAGCTGCTCCACTCGGTCCATTCGGCATTGGCCATCAGTGCCAGCCGATCGGTCAGCTGGTGGTAGATGCCCAGATTCAGGTTAGCTGGAGTGGTCAGGTCGGCGGTGCCCCCGCCATCGCGCAGGCGACCCTGGGCCTGCGCGCCCTCAAGCACCTGCTGGCCGACGGCATTATCCGAGCTGTAGTCGACCTCGCCATCGAGAGTCAGGTCTATCTCGGAGCGGTAGCTGGCGCCAAGACGCGTCTTATCGGTAACTTGGAAGAGAGCGCCCAAGGTATAGCCATACCCCCAATCGTCTCCGGTGACCTCGGCAAAGCCATCGGCAAGCCCTGCCTGGGAAGCCAACGCTTGAGCTTGGGCAATATTCCCCTGTTCCTGTTCAGACTTTGCCCCGAAGGAGGCGAGGTCTAATGAATTGGAGAGCGTCGCATCGGCATATTGCGCCCGCAGGCCGACGGCCAGGTTAAGGCGCTCGGTCACCCGGTAGTTGAGGGTCGGCTGAAAGTCGATCGTCTTAAGCTCAGTCTCCACGGCGTGGTAGCGGCCGATCCAGTCCTCATCGTACTTGGTGGAGAGCCCGTAGGGCGCGTAGATGGCCAGGCCCAGGTCGAACCGCTCGTTCAGTTGTGTCTTGGCGGCGAAGCTCGGCACCGTGGCCGTCTCACCGCCCTGGCCGGACTGGTCGACGCCATAGACGATCGGCCCATTAGAAGCCGTGGCGTCCTGCAGCTCGAAATCGGCGTCGATGTAGGCCACCCCGCCGGCGACCTGGTTGCCGTCGATATTGCCGATGGCGGCCGGATTGTAGGCCATGAAGCTGACGTCCTCGGCCCCCGCGGTGGCGTTGGAGAGGGCGTTGGCCAGTGTCTTGGCGCTCTGCTCGCGGACCTGGAAGCCGGAAGCGGAGACCTGGCTGGCGATCAGCGCCGTGGAGGCGATGGCCACGGCGAGGGAGAGCTTGTTGAACTTGTTGTGCATGGGCTCGACATCCTTTCGGGTAGGTGATGCTGGGTGCTTGTCGTGGAACGTTCTGGCGTACCCGCAGTGTTTGCGAATCCTCCATTCGGGATCAAGCACAAACGGCCGTTTGAAAACAAAAAAAACTAATACTTTGGTCGCACGATCGTTTCATTCCCTGAACTTTCATTAACTTAGATAACTCATGCCCCCGTGCTAGGCAGGACTCCATCGCCCCTTGACCTATGGGTAACCCAAGGGTTTTACACTTGCGCCATGACATCTCCGAGAGGCCCCACCATGAAGGTCAGCGAACTGGCACGCCTGGCCGGCGTCACCGCCGAGACCGTGCGCCACTACACCCGCGAGGGGCTGCTGCATCCCGAGCGCCATCCCGAGAACGGCTACCAGCTGTTCGGGCAGGGTGACCTGGACCGGCTGCGCTTTATCCAGCGGGCCCGCACCCTGGGCTTCGGCGTGGCCGAGATCCGCGACATCCTGGACCATGCCGACCATGGCGACTCGCCCTGCCCCATGGTGCGCGACCTGCTGGCCAGCCGGCTGCCGCAGATCCGGGAACGGATCCGCGAGCTGCAATCCCTGGCCTCGCGCATGGAGCAGGCCCTGGCCGCCTGGGAGGAGATGCCCGACGGCACCCCCGACGGCCACAGCCTCTGCCGCCTGATCGAGAGCTTTCCCGAACCGCTCACTGCCGGCCACGAGACCGGCGAGGAGACCCGATGAACGCCAGACAGCCCCTGGAGCGCCAGGTGCCCGGCATGAACTGCCAGGGCTGCGTGGCCACCATGCGCCGGGCCATCCAGGCCCGGGACGCGCAGGCCGAGGTCACCGGCACCCCGTCCGAGAAACGCCTTGAGGTCACCACCACCCTCGCCGATGAGGCCCTGGACGAGGCGCTGGCCGAGGCCGGCTACCCGACCGCAGGACGGCGCCACCACGAGCGCAACGTGCCGGGCATGAGCTGCCAGGGGTGCGTGGGCAGGATGCGCAAGGCGATCCAGGCCGAGGACCCGGAAGCCGAGGTGACCGGCTTCCCGGACGAGAAGCGCCTGGCGGTGGAGACGGCCCTGGAGGGCGCCAGCCTCGACCGGCTGCTGGAACAGACCGGCTACCCGGCCGCTCGCGCGTCGCAGGCTGCCGAGCCCGCCCCCGCGCAAGGGCCCGAGCGTCCCTCCACCGAGGCGGCGCCCGAGCAGGACAAGGCCCCAGAGACGGAAGAGAGCGGCGCGCGCGCCACCACCCGCCGGCTGTCGATCAGCGGCATGACCTGCGCCAGCTGCGTGAAGAGCGTCCAGCAGGCCCTGGAGCGCACCCCCGGCGTGGTCGGCGCGGAGGTCAACTTCGGCACCCATACCGCCCAGGTACGCGGCAGCGCCGACCCGGATGCCCTGGTCCGTGCCGTGGAGGACGTGGGCTACGGTGCCGAGCCCATCGTCGACATGCGCGAGGCCGAGCAGGCCCGCGCCGAGCGTGACGAGCGGGAGTACCGCCGCCGCCTGAAGGGGAGCGCCTGGTCGCTGGCCCTGGCCTTGCCGCTGATGGCCAGCATGTTCGTCTTCCACCCCCACCCGGTGGGGGCCGGGCGGCTCTACTGGCTGGTAATCGGGGTGCTGACGCTGGCGGTGATGGTGTTCCCGGGCCGCCACTTCTTCGTCAATGCCTGGAAGAACTTCCGCCACCACCAGGCCAACATGGATACCCTGATCGCCATGGGCACCGGCACCGCCTGGCTGTACTCCATGGCGGTGGTGGCCGTCGGGCCCTGGCTGCCCGAGGTGGCCCGCGGCATCTACTTCGAGGCCTCGGCGATGATCATCGGCCTGGTGCTGCTGGGGAATGCCCTGGAGCTGCGGGCGCGGGGCCGGACCAGCGATGCCCTCAAGCGGCTGCTCGACCTGCAGAGCCGCACCGCGCGGGTGATCCGCGACGGCGAGGAGCGCGAGGTCGAGATCGACGAGGTGCAAGAGGGCGACCGCATCCGCGTGCGCCCCGGCGAGCGCCTGCCGGTGGACGGCGAGGTGACCGAGGGACAGAGCCATATCGACGAGTCCATGCTCACCGGCGAACCCCTGCCGGTGGGCAAGGGCGAGGGCGACGAGGTGAGCGCCGGCACGGTCAACGGCAAGGGCTCGCTGGTCTATCTTGCAACGCGCGTAGGTGCTGACACCCGCCTGGGCCAGATCACCGAACAGGTGGCCAGCGCCCAGAACTCCCGCCCGCCCATCGGCCAGCTGGCCGATAAGGTGTCGAGCGTCTTCGTGCCCTCGGTAATGATCATCGCCGTGATCACCGCACTGGCCTGGTTCAACTTCGGTGCCGAGCCACGGGTGATCCATATGCTGGTCACCGCCACCACGGTGCTGATCATCGCCTGCCCCTGCGCCCTGGGCCTGGCCACGCCGATCTCCACGATGATCGGCGTGGGCAAGGCGGCCGAGCATGGCGTGCTGGTGAGAAGCGGCGATGCCCTGCAGACCGCCAGCAAGCTCACCACCCTGGTGGTGGACAAGACCGGCACCCTGACCGAGGGCAAGCCGGAGGTGACGGAATCGGAGGTGCTCGAAGGCGACGAGCGGGACATGCTGGGCCTGGTGGCGGCCCTGGAGCGCGGCTCCGAGCACCCCCTCGCGGCCGCCCTGATGACCCACGCGGAAGAGCGGCAGGCCGAGCCCGGCGAGATCCGGGACTTCGACACCGTCACCGGCGGCGGGGTCAAGGCGACCTCCGCCGACGGCAGGGCGCTGCTGCTGGGCAACGCCCGCCTGCTTCAGGAAGCCGGCATCGACCTTTCCGGCGGCCGCGACCTTGCCGGCGCACTGGAGGAGAAGGCGCGCACCGTGGTCTACCTGGCGGTGGATGGCCGGCTGGCCGCGCTGTTCGGCATCAGTGACCCCTTGCGTCATGACACCATCGCCGCAGTGAAGCGCCTGCAGGCCGACGGCCTCAAGGTGGTGATGCTCACCGGCGACAATGCGCATACCGCCGCCGCCATCGCCCGGGAGGTCGGCATCGACGACTTCCGCGCCGGCCTGCTGCCCGAGGACAAGCACGCCGAGATCGAGCGCCTTCAGGCCGAGGGCGAGGTCGTGGGCATGGTAGGCGACGGCATCAACGACGCCCCTGCCCTGGCCCGGGCCGACGTGGGCTTCGCCATCGGGCAGGGCACTGACGTGGCCATCGAGAGCGCCGGCATCACCCTGGTGCGCGGCTCGCTGCACGGCGTGGCCGCCGCCATCGAGATCAGCCGGGCCACCCTGCGCAATATCAAGCAGAACCTGGTGGGCGCCTTCGGCTACAACACCCTGGGCATCCCCATCGCTGCCGGGGTGCTCTACCCCGTCACCGGCGCCCTGCTCTCGCCGATGATCGCCGGGGCTGCCATGTCGCTCTCCTCGATCACCGTGGTCAGCAACGCCAACCGGCTGCGCCTGTTCCGCCCCTCCGGCGAGGCCGCGGGCGGCGACAACGACAGCCACCAGAAGCAGGAGGACGCATGATGAGCTGGATCGTCAATCTCGCCGGCCTGGCCCTGATCGCCCTGATCGCCTGGTGGTTCTGGGGGAGCCAGCACTGACCCTTGCTAGACTGAAGAAAAATACAAGGATCGGAGGTGGCCATGCCGAAGCTCAACGGCGTACTGGAGACCGCGCTCTACGTGGAGGACATGGCCCGGGCGCGGACCTTCTTCGAAGGCGTGATGGGACTCTCGCCCTTCAACGCCGACCACCGCTTCACCGCCTATGACGCCGGGGCCGGCTCGGTGCTACTGCTCTTCCTGCACGGCGAGACGCTGGAGACCGTAGTGCTGCCCGACGGGATGGGGACCATCCCGCCCCACGACGGCAGCGGCCGGGTGCACCTCGCCTTCGCCATCGCCGCCCGCGAGCTCGCGGCCTGGGAGGGCCAGCTCGAGGATCACGGCATTGCCATCGAGGGGCGTACCCACTGGCCACGAGGGGGAGAGAGTCTCTATTTCCGCGACCCCGACGGTCACCTGCTGGAGCTGGCCACCCCCGGCGTCTGGCCCAACTATTGAGAGCGCTCTCCCGCGAGAGCCTGCCTCTCTATCCGGCCGCGACCCCGACGGCCACCTGCTGGAACTGGCCACCCCCGGGGTCTGGCCCAACTATTGAGAGCGCTCTCCC
This sequence comes from Halomonas sp. CKK8, assembly GCF_029625235.1. NCBI lineage: Bacteria > Pseudomonadati > Pseudomonadota > Gammaproteobacteria > Oceanospirillales > Halomonadaceae > Halomonas > Halomonas sp. CKK8. Next base: position 3,423,338 of record NZ_CP121193.1, read on the forward strand.
GCGAGAGCCTGCCTCTCTATCCGGCCGTGACCCCGACAGTCACCTGCTGGAGCTGGCCACGCCCGTCGTCTGGCCCAACGACTGAGCCACCATGCCTCAGCTGACGCCCATGTAGCGCCCCGGCTTGTGGTTCAGCGCGATGATCAGGTTGAGTGCCACCGCCCCCACTACCGAGAGGCCCACCCGCTCGATCGGCAGCACCAGCAGGGCGACCAGCATGATCAGCGCATCGATGCCCAGCTGGACGTAGCCCGCCCGCCAGCCATAGCGGTCCTGCAGGAAGAGCGCAAGGATGTTGATGCCGCCGAGGCTCGTGCGGTGGCGGAACAGCACCAGCATGCCGATGCCGATCAGGCTGCCGCCCATCAGGGCCGCATAGAGCGGCTGCAGCCACTCGATGCGGATCCAGCCGGCGGTGAGCTCCGAGAACACCGAGACCAGGCCGATGGCCACGAAGGTGCGAAGGGTGAACGACCAGCCCATGCGACGCACGGCCAGCCAGTAGAACGGCAGGTTGATCAGGAAGAACCCGATCCCGAAGCGCCAGCCGGTGGCGTACTGCAGCAGGAAGGCCAGGCCCGCGGTACTGCCGGTGAGCAGCATTGCCTGGGTATAGAAGCTGACGCCGAGGGCGACGAAGAGGGTGCCGACCAGCATCGCCATCACGTCCTCATGGGCGCGATGGGGGTCGGTGGGCAGTTCCTGGGGATCCATCTCTCTTTCCTTATAGTGGCTCGGCGTGCTCGACCATCAGCTGGAGGCTCTCGCGCCCCCGCCAGCGGTTGCGATTGAGCTTGAAGGCACAGTGCAGGCGATCGCCGACGCCGAAGGCCGGCACCTCTCCCGGGGTCAGGGCGCGAAACCAGATGGCCTTCAGGCTCGCGGCCCCGGCGGAGAGCTCGAGCATCAGGTGGCTGCCATCGGCCCCCACAGGTCTCAGCGCATCGACCAGGAACTCGCCCTGGAACAGCGGGGCATCGAACTCCCGGCCATAGGGCCCCAGCCGCTCGAGCTCGTCGAGGGTGGCGAGGCCGAGCTGATGGGGCGCCAGCTCGCCGTCGGTGAGGATCCGCGGGCAGAGCTCGGTATCGCCAAGCTGCTCGCCCACTGCCTGCAGGAAGGCCGCACGGAACACCGCCAGGTGTTCGCGCGGCACCCCCACCCCGGCGGCGCCGCGGTGGCCACCGAAGCGCGGCAGCGCCTCGGGCGCCAGCGCGAAGGTGCGCTGCAGGGCGTCGCGCAGGTGCAGCCCCTCGATGGAGCGCCCGGAGCCGGTGAGCATGCCGGGGGCCGCTGCCGGGGTCAGCACCAGCGCCGGCCGGCCGAAGGCCTGCACCAGCCGCGAGGCGACGATGCCCTGCACGCCGGGATGCCCCGACGCCAGGAAGACGACGATGGCGGGCTCGTCGGCCGTCAAAGCCGGCAGTGCCAGGGCCTTGGCCTCCTCGGCCATCTCCGCCTCGATCGCCTTGCGCGACTGGTTGTCCTGATCCAGCGTCTCCAGGTGCCGCGCCGCCGTGGCGTCGTCCGCCGCGAGCATGAAGTGCAGCGCCGCATAGGGATCGTCGAGCCGCGAACGGGCGTTGATCCTTGGCCCCATCTGGAAGGCCAGGGTCTCGGCATCGAAGGGCACGCTGTCGGCCCCCAGGCGTGCCGCCATGGCGCGCCAGCAGGCGGCCTCCATGCGGTTGATCAGCGCCAGGCCATGGGTCACCACGGCGCGGTTGGCGGCGCTGCCGCCCAGGGAGACGCAGTCCGCCACCGTGCCCAGTGCCACGTAGGAGAGCCAGGGCGAGAGCTTGGGCGTGGCCTCGGGAAGCACCCCCCACTCGACCAGCACGCCGCGGGTCAGCGACATCGTAAGCCAGGCCACCATGCAGCCGGCGATGGTCGGGTCGGGATAGGCGCAGTCGTCGCGGGTGGGATTGACCACGGCGTAGGCCGAGGCCGGCGGGCCCTCCAACGGCAGGGCGTGGTGGTCGCTGACCACCACCTCGATGCCGGCATCCCGGAGCCGGGCAATGCGCGGCTCGTCGGAACTTCCGCAGTCGGCGGTGATCACCAGGCTCGGGCGCGGCGAGAGCGCCAGGGTGCGCTCCACCAGCGGCAGGCTGATGCCGTAGCCGTCATGGATGCGGTGGCCGATCAGGCTGTGCAGGCGGGCCTCGGGCACCCCGAAGAGTTCCACCAGGGTACGACGGATCACCACGTGGGAGGTGATGCCGTCCACGTCGTAGTCGGTGAGGATGCCGATATGCTCGCCATCCACCACCGCCTGGGCGATGCGCTCTGCCGCACGCCGTGCGTCGGCGAGTTTCTCGGGGTGGGCCAGGTGGCGCAGGCTGGGCGAGACCAGCGGCGCCAGTTCACCCTGGTAGCCGGCAAGCCGCCCCGCCAGCACCCGGGCCTGAAGCTCGGTCAGGCCCTCTTCGCGGGCACGGGCATAGAGCGCCTCATCGCGGGGCCTGGGCTGGATGCGGGGGCGCAAACGCGCCTGCAGATCGATGGGATCGGTGACGGCGACCAAGCCATGCTCCTGCAAGTAAGAGACACGAAGAAGGGCAGCGGGAGGCCGAGGCTCGCTCGGGGCGGATCCTGCCACAAGCTCAAAGCTCAAAGCTCGAAGCTCGAAGACAGCCTGTATCTGCCACAAGGAGCGACCAGGCTTTTTCTTCAAGCTTCAAGCTTATGGCTTACAGCTCTAGCGACGGTTCTCGGCCACGAACTGCTGCACGGCGGAAAGCTCCGCAGGCAGCACAGTATAGCGCTCCTCGCGCTCCAGCAGGTCGTCCATGTGCGGCGGCAACGGCACGCCCGGGAAGCCGGCCTTGACCACCGCCTCGGCGAACTTGGCCGGGTGGGCCGTGGCCAGGGTGATCACCGGGGTCGCGGCATCGGCACGCTCCTGCTCGGCGGCACGGTAGCCGGTGGCGGTGTGCGGGTCGAGGATCTCCTGGGTGCGGTGATGCGCCTCGCGGATCACCTCCAGGATGGTGGCATCGTCCACGCTGTGGCTGGCGAAGGACTCACGCAGCCTGGCCAGCGGCGCCTCGGCCAGCGCCGAGGGCTCGCTCTGGAAGCGCTCAAGCAGGGCCTTTACAGAGGCCCCGTCGCGCTCGTAGGCCTCGAACAGCAGCCGCTCGAAGTTGGAGGACACCACGATGTCCATGGAGGGCGCCAGGGTGGCCACCAGCTCCTGCTTGGAGAAGTCGTTGTCGGCCAGGGTGCGGTGCAGAATGTCGTTGGCATTGGTGGCGATGATGAACTGCTTCACCGGCAGCCCCATGCGCTTGGCCATGTAGCCGGCGAAGACATTGCCGAAGTTGGCCGAGGGCACGCAGAAGCTCACCGCCCGGTGGGGGGCCCCCAGCGCCACGGCCGAGGCAACGTAGTAGACGATCTGGGCCATGATGCGCGCCCAGTTGATGGAATTCACCGCCACCAGCCGGGTGCCGTCGAGGAAGCCCTGGTCGGCGAAGCTCGCCTTGACCATCGCCTGGGCGTCATCGAAGTTGCCCTCGATGGCGACATTGAAGACGTTGTCGGCCAGCACCGTGGTCATCTGGCGTCGCTGCACCTCCGAGACCCGCTGGTGGGGATGGAGGATGAAGATGTCCAGGTTGTCGCAGTGGCGGCAGCCCTCGATGGCCGCCGAGCCGGTATCCCCGGAGGTCGCCCCCATGATGACGGCCCGCTCGCCGCGCTTCTGCAGGAAATGGTCGAGGATGCGGCCGAGCAACTGCAGCGCCACGTCCTTGAAGGCCAGCGTCGGGCCATGGAACAGCTCGAGCAGGAAGTGGTTGGCATCGAGCTGGTTGAGCGGCACCACGGCATCGTGGCTGAAGGTGGCATAGGCCTCCTCGACGATGCCGCGAAAGATCGCATCGTCGATCTCGCCGTTGACGTAGGGCTTCATGACCCGGAAGGCGATCTCGGCATAGGAGAGCCCGGCCATGGCCGCCAGGTCATCATGGGAAAGCGTCGGGATCTCATCCGGCACATAGAGGCCGCCGTCGCTGGCCATGCCGGTGAGCACGACCTCCTCGAAGGAGAGCGCGGGCGCCTGCCCGCGGGTGCTGATATAGCGCATGGCTTACTCCTGCTCGTCCAGCGACTCGACCCGAATGCGCGTCACGGGGCCGGCGATGTCGGCCAGCGACTCGATCAGGCGGATCGCCTCGTTCATCTGCTTCTCGCGGGTACGATGGGTCAGCAGGATGATCGGCACCAGTTCGCCCTCGGTGGCCTCCTTCTGGATCAGCGCCTCGATGGAGATGCCCTGCTCGGAGAGGATGGTCGCCACTCGCGCCAGCACGCCGGGGCGGTCCACCGCCAGCAGCCGCAGGTAGTAGGCGGTGATGATGTCCTCCATGGGCATGATCGGCAGGTCGCTCTCCTGCTCGCCGATGCCGCTGAAGGCCAGGTAGGGCACCCGGTAGTGGTGGTCGGTGGCGATGTCGCGGGCCACGTCCAGCAGGTCGGCGACCACCGCGGAGGCGGTGGGCTCGGCGCCGGCACCGGCCCCGTAGTAGAGGGTCGGTCCCACGGCGTCGCCCATCACCGCGATGGCATTCTTGACGCCGTGGACGCTGGCCAGCAGGCGCTCCTTGGGAATCAGCGTCGGGTGCACCCGCAGTTCGAGGCCCGATTCGGTACGCTTGGAGATCCCCAGGTGCTTGATCACGTAGCCCAGGTTGTCGGCCTGCTCCACGTCCTCGGCGGTGATGCGCGAGATGCCCTCGGTGTAGGCCTTGTCGAACTGCAGCGGCACGCCATAGGCGATGGAGGCGAGGATGGTCAGCTTGTGGGCGGCGTCGATGCCCTCGACGTCGAAGGTCGGGTCGGACTCGGCGTAGCCCAGCGCCTGGGCCTCGGCGAGCACGTCCTCGAAGGCCCGCCCCTCGTCGCGCATGTGGGTCAGGATGTAGTTGCCGGTGCCGTTGATGATACCGGCCACCCACTCGATGCGGTTGGCCCCCAGGCCCTCGCGCAGCGACTTGATCACCGGGATGCCGCCGGCCACCGCGGCCTCGAAGGCGACGATCACCCCCTTCTCGTGGGCGGCCCGGAAGATCTCGTTGCCGTGCACGGCGATCAGCGCCTTGTTGGCGGTGACCACGTGCTTGCCGTGCTCGATGGCGGTGAGCACCAGCTCGCGGGCCACGTCGTAGCCGCCGATCAGCTCGACCAGCACGTCGATATCGGGGTTGGTGGCCACCTCGAAGACGTCGGAGGTGGTCCGGATGCCGGTGGTGTCACAGTCGGGATTGAGGCTACGGAAGGCGACCTGCTCGATGACGATCGGACGTCCCGCCCGCCGGGCGATGTCGTCGGCATTGCGTGTCAGCACGTTGAAGGTTCCGCCACCGACGGTTCCCAGGCCACAGATTCCCACTCTCACCGGTTTCAATGTCATTCCCCTCGTTCTGGCGTGTGTCTCAGCGTGGATCGGGCCCGACCGGGCCCGCCGTGCCGACGTTCATCGACGTCGGTCATCACTCGTTCAGGCCGAGCATGGCGGCCAGGCGCTCCGCCGGCACATAGCCGGGCACCAGGCGACCGTCGGGCAGCACGATCGCCGGCGTACCCTGGACGCCAAGCTCCATGCCCAGATGATACTGTTCCTCGACCGGATTGTCGCAGTCGGCGGCACCCGACAGCGCTTCCTCGCGCTTGGCCGCGGACATCGCCTCGGCCGGATTGTCGGCACACCACACCTGCTGCAGCTCCCTGCCCCCCGGCGAGCCCAGGCCGCTGCGCGGGAAGGCCAGGTAGTGCACCTCGATCCCCAGCTCGTTGAGCCGTGGCACCTCCTCGTGGAGCTGCCGGCAGTAGGGGCAGGTGGTATCGGTGAAGACCATCAGGGTGGCGCGTGGCTCGCCGGGGCCGCGGAAGACCACCCGTTCGCTCTCCGGCACCGCGGCGAGACGCCCGCTACGCTCGGCGTTGCGGCCCTGCTCGGTGAGGTTGACCAGGCCGTTTTCGCCGTTCTCGTAGAGGTCGCCGACCAGGAAGTGGCTGCCCTCGGCGTTGCTGTAGAAGGTCTCGCCACTCTCCAGCTTCACCTCGAAGAAGCCCTCCAGCGGTGTCTCGCGCACGCGCTCCACGGGCATGGACTGGCCGTTGACCGTGAGGGTCTCGGCCAGCTGTTCGGCCGGGTCGGCCTGGGCGACGGGCAGCAGGGCCAGGGAGGCGGCGAGCAGTCCGCCGCCGAGGGTAAGGGTCGATCGTCTCATGAGTCAGCCTCGAGGATGATGGTCGGCATGCAGGGCTTCCAGTCGCACCTGCGCCACATGGGTATAGATCTGCGTGGTCGAGAGGTCGCTGTGACCGAGCAGCAGCTGTACGACACGCAGGTTGGCCCCATGATTCAACAGATGGGTGGCGAAGGCGTGGCGCAGGGTATGCGGCGACAGCGGCCGGTCGATGCCGGCAGTACGCGCATGGGCCTTGATGCGGTGCCAGAAGGCCTGGCGCGTCAGGCAGCGGTCGCCCCGCCCGGGGAACAGCGCCGGCCGGGTGATGTCGACCATCAGCGCCCCCCGGGCGCCACGCAGGTAGCGCGACAGCCACGCCACGGCCTCCTCGCCCAGTGGCACCAGGCGGTCCTTGTCGCCCTTGCCCCGCACCCGGACCACCCCTTGGCGCAGGTTGACCGCATCAGTGGTCAGCCCCACCAGCTCGCTGACCCGCAGCCCGGCCCCGTAGAGGACCTCGAGCATCGCCCGGTCACGCAGCCCCAGGTCGGTGGCCAGATCCGGGGCCGCGAGCAGGCGCTCCACCTCGGCCTCCTCCAGGGTATCGGGAAGCGAGGGGCGCACCCGGGGCAGCCGCACCTCGGCCAGCGGGTCCTGGTCGACGAGCCCTTCTGCCAGCGCCCAGCGGTAGAAACCGCGCAGGCTGGAGAGCAGCCGGGCGTTGCTGCGCAGGCTGTAGCCGGCCTCGCGACGCTCATCGAGCCAGGCCGGCAACTCCCCGCCGGCCGGCGCCAGCAGCCTCTGGTCGGCGCACTCCAGGCGCGCCTGCCAGGCGCTCAGGTCGTGGCGATAGGCGGCCAGGGTATTGTCGCTCGCCCCCCGCTCCAGCCACAGGCCGTCGAGGAAGGCATCGACCAGCGCGCCCGCATCCATGGTGGCTTGCATACGGCTCCCGGTCAGGCCCCAGCAGCACGAAACCCCGCCCCGCGGCAGCGGTGACGGGGTCTCGCGGGAGGTGCGGGGCCTGGGGCCCCGGCACCACGGGCCGGCAGAGGCGGCTGCCTCAGGCCAGCTTTTCCTTGATGCGGGCAGACTTGCCGCTGCGCTCGCGGAGGTAGTACAGCTTGGCCTGGCGCACGTCACCGCGACGCTTGACCTCGATGGAGTCGACCAGCGGGCTGTAGGTCTGGAAGGTCCGCTCGACGCCGACGCCGTGGGAGATCTTGCGCACGGTGAAGGCCGAGTTCAGGCCACGGTTGCGCTTGCCGATGACCACGCCCTCGAAGGCCTGGAGACGTTCGCGGGAGCCTTCCTTGACCTTGACCTGGACGACCACGGTATCGCCGGGGGCGAAGGCCGGGACTTCCTTGCTCATCTGCTCGCTCTCGAGCGCCTGGATCACCTTGTTCTTGCTGCTCATGACATTGACTCCTTGATAACCTGATCCGCCGGTCGGCTTGGGTTGCCGGCGAACCGTGATCCCGGCGCCCGAGTCGAGCTCGAGAGCGCGGGAATGCCGTTGGTGACACAGGTCCACCGGGCCCGCTGCGGGGCATGGCGTCCTGCACCTCCGCCCTGTCCTACCTCGTGGACAGCGCGTAGTCCTCGATGAACTCCTCGAGCAGCTCGCGCTGCTCGCCACTCAACGTCCTGCCTTCCAGCAGGTCGGGACGCCTGAGCCAGGTCCGTCCCAGGGACTGCTTGAGCCGCCAGCGCCGGATGGCGCCATGGTGGCCGCTGAGCAGGACCTCCGGCACCCGCCGCCCGTCGACTTCCTCCGGGCGCGTGTAGTGCGGACAGTCCAGCAGTCCGTCGTTGAAGGAGTCCTCGACCGCGGAATCCTGATGGCCCAGCACCCCGGGCACCAGCCTTGCCGCGGCATCGATCAGCACCATGGCCGGCAGTTCGCCGCCGCTGAGCACATAGTCGCCGATCGACCACTCCTCATCGATGTCGGCTTCCACCACCCGCTCATCGATGCCTTCATAGCGCCCGGCCACCACCACCAGGGGTGGGCCCGACGCCAGCTCCTGCACGCCCCGCTGGTCCAGGCGGCGCCCCTGGGGCGACAGGTAGATGACCTTCGCCCGCGTCCCGGTGGCCGCCTCGGCCCGCTCGCGAGCGGCGTGGATGGCCGCGCGCAGGGTGTCGACCTTCATCAGCATCCCCGGGCCACCGCCATAGGGGCGGTCATCCACGGTGCGATGCCGGTCGGTGGCGAAGTCCCGGGGGTTCCAGAACTCGAGCGCGATGCGCCCCTTCTCCACCGCCCTGCCAGTGACGCCATGGCGAGTGATCGCCTCGAACATCTCGGGAAACAGCGAGACCACCCCGACCCACATGCTGGCCGCCTGCCCGGCAGCCGCCGAATCGTAGGTCATCGAACCGGTTTCCGTCGGGGCTGTATCCGTCAAAACTGTTTCCGTCAAAATTCCGGATCCCAGTCGACGGTCATCACGCCGGCCTCGAGGTCCACGTCCAGCACCACCTCGCCGGGGAGGTAGGGCAGCAGCCGCTCGCGAGCCTCGATGCCCTCATCGACCTCGCCCTTGACCACCAGGACGTCGTTGGCGCCGGTCTCGAAGAGATAGGCGATCTGTCCCAGCGCCAGCCCCTCGCGGGTCACCACCCGAAGGCCTTCCAGCTGATACCAGTAGTAGTCATCAGCATCGAGCGCGGGCAGTTCCGCCTTGGGCAGCAGGATCTCGGCGCCAGCCAGGGCCTCGGCCGCCTCGCGGCTGTCGACCCCCTCGAGCCGGGCCACCAGGCCCTTGCCCTGGCGACGTCCCTGCAGGACGCCCATCCGGGTCAGCGTCGTCCCCTGGCGCAGCACCCAGGACGCGTAGTCGAGGATGCCCTCCATGGGGCTGGTGTACGAGTACACCCTCAGCCAACCCTTGACGCCATAGGGGCTGGTCAACGTGCCCAGCACCACATGATCGTCGGCGGGCTGCGCTTGCGCGTGTTCGCTCATCGACGACCCCTGGACCGTTGCTGCCGGCAAGTCAGGCCCTTCAGGCCTGCTTGCGGGCTTCCTTGACCAGCTCGGCGACGCGGGCGGAGAGCTGGGCACCCTGGCTCTGCCAGTGGCTGATGCGCTCCAGGTCGACGCGCAGGCGCTCTTCCTGGCCACGGGCCACCGGGTTGAAGAAGCCCAGGCGCTCGATGAAGCGGCCGTCACGGGACTTGCGGGAATCGGTCACGGTGAGGTGGTAGAAGGGACGCTTCTTGGCGCCACCACGTGCCAGACGAATGGTAACCATGCGTTGATTATCCTTCGGTTGAAGTTGCGGATGTTTCGGCCGAGGTGCCGATACCCTGCTGGCCCTCGACAATCTGCTACGGGAAGCGGGCCGACGGCCCGGCTTCGGGTCATTCGGTCACGACGATGGCCGCGTCGATCGCGGTCCTGCCAGTGAAGACGCGACATTCTACGGAAAACCGCCCGACTTGGAAACCTTTTTGCAGGGAGCGCCCCGCCGCGGGCCGGCTCAGCGCCACGGCATACCGCCGGGACCGCCCATGCCCCCGGGGCCGCCGGGACCACCGCCGCCCATCATGCCGGACATGCCACGCATCATCTTCTGCATGCCGCCCTTCTTGCCCGCCTTCTTCATCATCTTCTGCATCTGCTTGTGCTGCTTGAGCAGGCGATTGAGGTCGGGCACCTGCAGGCCGGCACCGGCGGCGATGCGCCGCTTGCGCGAGCCATTGATGATCTCGGGCTTGCGCCGCTCCTGGGGGGTCATGGAGTTGATCAGCGCCTCCAGCTTGCCCAGCTCCTTCTCGGGGCCAGGGCCCTGCGCCATCTCGGCCATCTGGCCCATGCCCGGCAGCTTGCCCATCAGGCCCCCCATGCCGCCCATCTTCTTGAGCTGCTGGAGCTGGTCGCGGAAGTCCTCGAGGTCGAAGCCCTGGCCCTTCTTGACCTTCTTGGCCAGCTGCTCAGCCTTCTTCTTGTCGACGGTTCGCTCGGCCTCCTCGATCAGCGACAGCACGTCGCCCATGCCGAGGATGCGAGAGGCCACGCGATCCGGATGGAAGGGCTCGAGGGCATCGACCTTCTCGCCCACCCCCATGAACTTGATCGGCTTGCCGGTGATATGGCGCACCGAGAGGGCCGCACCGCCGCGGGCGTCGCCATCGGCCTTGGTGAGGATCACCCCGGTCAGCGGCAGCGCCTCGTGGAAGGCCTTGGCGGTATTGGCGGCGTCCTGGCCGGTCATGGCATCGACGACGAACAGCGTCTCGTCGGGCACCACGGCCTTATGCAGCGCCTGGATCTCGGCCATCATCGCCTCGTCGATCGCCAGGCGGCCGGCGGTGTCGACGATCACCACGTCATGGAACTGGATTCGGGCATGCTTGATCGCCGCCTCGGCGATGGCGACAGGCTGCTGGTCGGAGCGCGACGGGAAGAAGTCGACCTCGACCTCCTTCGCCAGGGTCTCGAGCTGGTCGATGGCTGCCGGCCGATAGACGTCGGCGGAGACCACCAGCACCTTCTTCTTCTCGCGCTCGCGCAGGTAGCGCGCCAGCTTGGCCACCGAGGTGGTCTTGCCCGCCCCCTGCAGGCCGGCCATCAGCACCACGGCCGGGGTGCCCTTGAGGGTCAGCCCCTCGTTGGCCTCGCCCATGATCGCCTCGAGCTCCTGCTGGACGATCTTGACGAACTGCTGCCCCGGAGAGAGGCTCTGGGAGACCTCCTGCCCCACCGCACGCTCGCGCACGCGGTCGATGAACGCCTTGACGACCGGCAGGGCCACGTCGGCCTCGAGCAGCGCCCGGCGCACCTCGCGCAGCGTGTCCTTGACGTTGTCCTCTGTCAGGCGCGCCTGACCCTTGACCGACTTGAGCGTCTGCGACAGACGCTCGCTGAGATTCTGGAACATGGGCCTCTCCACGAACGATGGCCGGAGAGCCGACCCGGCACCGACCGGGGGCTCCCTGCAATGGTCGAAAATTATACGCCCTGTAGCCGCCAGTCTCCATGCATGACGGGCATTCGCCGCCCTCGCGGGGCGCGACGCCGGCTGTGCGCGGCCCGGTGGATTCGGTATAGTAGCGGCTCCATTCCATCTCACCAGGCGCTGGCGAAGGCGCACGGACAGCGATCGATGCAGCCGCTATCACTTGCCGTCATGGCCTTCATCTTCTACCTCGGTGCCGCCTCCTGGCAGGGGCTGACCCTGGTTCGGCGGGTGCCGCCGCGCGCCATGCTGGTGCGCGGACTGAGCCTGCTCGGCCTGCTCTGTCACCTGCCCCTGGCCGCCACCCTGCTGGCCCGAGGTGACTCCCTGCTGCCCGGGCTCTCCACCAGCGCGGTGCTGGCCAGTGGCCTGGCCGTGCTGGTGCTGCTTGTGGTCAGCCTCGTCAAGCCGGTCCTCAACGTCGCCACCGGGCTGCTGCCGCTGGCCGGCCTGACCCTGCTGCTGGCGGTCGGCCTGCCGAGCCCCGAGCGCGGGACCGGCATGACCCCGGGAATCGCCCTGCACGCCCTGAGCAGCGCGCTGGCATTCGCGTTGCTGGCCATCGCCGCCATCCAGGCAGTCCTGCTCGGCGTCCAGAACCAGGCGCTGCGCCATCACCACATCCGCGGCGTGGTCCAGTCGCTGCCGCCGCTGACCACCATGGAACGGATCCTCTTCGAGCTGATCTGGGCCGGCATGATCCTGCTGACCCTGTCGATCGTCAGCGGCTTCCTGTTCATCGACAACATGTTCGCCCAGCACCTGGCCCACAAGTCCATCCTCTCGCTGGCCGCCTGGGTGATCTTCGCCACCCTGCTGTTCAGCCACCACCGGCTGGGCTGGCGAGGCATGCGGGCGGTCCGCTGGACCCTGGGCGGCTGCCTGGTGCTGCTGCTGGCCTACTTCGGCAGCAAGTTCGTGCTGGAGATCCTGCTCGACCGCGGCTGACGCCGGCACTCGCCTTGACACCGCATGACCGACCCCCTACAACTCGAGCCTGATACGCCTTTGAGGATCCTTCGACTTGAGTGACGACTTCCCGCTGGGACTGCTGTTCGGCCTGCTGTTCCTGCTCGTCTGTCTTTCCGCCTTCTTCTCCAGTTCCGAGACCGGGATGATGTCGATCAACCGCTACCGCCTGAGCCACCAGGCGAACAGCGGCGAGTCACGCGCCCAGCGGGTGATGCGCCTGCTCGCCAGGCCGGACCGGCTGATCGGCGTGATCCTGATCGGCAACAACCTGGTCAACAACCTGGCGGCCGCCATCGCCACCGTACTGGCCATCCACTTCTTCGGCGAGGTCACGGGCCCGGCCATCGCCCCCCTGGTGCTGACCATCGTGATCCTGATCTTCGCCGAGGTCACGCCGAAGACCTATGCCGCGGTCAAGCCCGAGCGCATCGCCTATCCCGCCTCGCTGGTGCTCGAGCCACTGCTCAAGCTGCTCTACCCCCTGGTATGGCTGGTCAACGCCATCTCCAACGGCCTGCTGCGCCTGCTCGGCGTGAAGAGCATCGACGGCGAAACCGACAACCTGACCCGCGACGAACTGCGCACCGTGGTGCATGAGGCCGGCACCCTGATCCCGCGCCGTCACCAGGCGATGCTGCTGTCGATTCTCGACCTCGAGAACGTCACCGTGAACGACATCATGGTGCCGCGCCATGAGGTGATGGGCCTCGACCTGGACGACGACCTGGAGGAGATCCTGGCCCGCATCCGCACCAGCCAGCATACCCGGGTGCCGGTCTACAAGGGCGACATCAACAACATCATCGGCATGCTCCACCTGCGCAACGCGGCACGTTTCCTGTCCCGCGGCGAGGTGACCAAGGCCGCCATCGTCCAGGAGGCCCGCGAGCCCTACTTCATCCCCGAGTCCACCCCGCTGCACACCCAGCTGCTCAACTTCCAGAAGCAGAAGCGGCGCATCGGCATCGTGGTGGACGAGTACGGCGACGTGGAGGGGCTGGTGACCCTGGAGGACATCCTCGAGGAGATCGTCGGCGAGTTCACCACCGACGTGGCGGGCCTGGACCAGGAGATCCACCTGCAGGACGACGGCAGCCACGTCATCGACGGTACCGCCAACATCCGCGACATCAACAAGGCGCTGGGCTGGCAGCTGCCCACGGACGGCCCCAAGACCCTCAACGGGGTGATCCTCGAGCACCTGGAGTCCTTTCCCGACGGACCGGCCTGCCTGCAGATCGGCAACGTGCGCATGGAGATCCTCGAGGTCCGTGACAACCTGATTACCGCGGCACGCTGCTGGCAGCCGACACGGCGCCCCGCTCGACTCGGCTGATGCCTACCTCCGCGCGCTGTCGGCCCAGCCATCGGCCTCGGCCTTGAGCGAACGCACCCGGGCCTCGACGTTGCGCCGGCTCGCCTCGCCGGCCGGCAGGGGCTCACCGAAGAAGAGCGCCACCCTCGCCCGGAACCGGCGAGGCGGCTTGGTCAGTGCCTTGCCGCCATGGTGCGAGGTCCAGGATCCCCAGAGACCGGCGAGGCCAGCAGGCACCACCGGCACCGCATCCCGGGCCAGGATCAGCTCGAGGCCACGGCGGAAGGGGTGCACCTCGCCGTCCGAGGTCAGGCGCCCCTCGGGAAACACCATCACCACCTCGCCCTGGCGCAGCGCGTGGCTGACCTCGATCAGCGCACGACGCACGCTGCCCGGGTCGCGACGGTCGGCATCCACGGGGATGGCCCCCACCAGGCGGAACAGCCAGTTGAGCCAGGGCGACTCGTAGATCGGCTTGTCCATCAGGAAACGCAGCGGCCGGGGGCTCGCCCCGCCCACCACCAGGGCATCCATGAAGCTGACATGGTTGCAGACGACGATGGCCGGGCCACGCGGGGGGATGTGGTGGCGACCGCGGAAGCGCAGCCGGTAGACGAGGTGGACCAGCAGGAAGACCAGCCAGCGCAGGAAGGGCCGGGGCGCGCTGGCCAGTCGCCAGCTCCCCGCCACCATCGCCAGGCCCGTGACCCCCCACAGCCAGGGGGTCATCACGTCACGCCGGGCGCGTGCCTGAGGCCCGCCAGGATGGTGGCGAGCAGCTGGTCGAGCAGCTCGCCCACCTCCAGCGGCTCGCCCTGCCAGTACCCCAGGCGCTCGTTGAGCCCCAGCTGGACCAGGCCGTGGACACTGCCCCAGAGGGTGCGGCTCAACCGCCGTGCCTCCAGGTCGTCCAGCGCCGGCTGGTACTCCTTGAGGGTCGCCTCCACGCGCAGGAAGAGACCCTCGATCATCTCGTTCTGGCGCTGGTCCAGCTCCCCCTCCTGGGCCAGGGGGTAGTCGAACAGCAGCTGCCAGCGGTAGGCATCCTCGCGGGCGAACTGCCAGTAGGCCCTGGCCAGCGCCTTGAGCCGCTCCTCGGGGGCGATATCGGCGAGCAGCGGCTCGATCACCCCGCGCAGGCGCGCCAGGGTCTCGATGTTGACGTGCTGGAGCAGGTTGCCGAAGCTGCCGTAGAGCTTGAGGAGGGTGCTCGGCGCACAGCCCACCTCCCGGGCGAGGGCACGCAGCGACAGCGTGTGGGCCGGGTGCTCCTGCAGCCAGGCATCACATGCGGCCATGACCTGGGCATGGAGTGCCTCGGGGGCATGCTGTCTGGGACGGGCCATCGGGTTCCTCGCAGGGATAGTGGCAGGCATCGCGGGTCGGGCGACAAGGATACCCTCATCGAACACTGTTTTCGACAGGATATCCCACACGGATGACGATGCAAGCCGGCGCCAGGATCGCCGCCCGTTCGCCGCTTTTCTCGTCAGGTCGACTTGGTTACCCTGTCGCCCCACCACCCCGGAGACCCCATGGCCGGCCGACTGCACATCGCCCCCCTCGAGCTCGAGCGCCTGCTGCCCGACATGGTCGCCGAGACCACCCCGATCACCGGCGCCAACCTGGCCCCGCGTCGCCCCCTGTCGATCGTGCGCCTGGAAGGGGGCCGGCTGCGCCTGGTGAACGCCTTCTGGGGGCTCACGCCCCCCTGGCTGAAGGTGCTCGACCATGCGCCCCACTGCGCCCGGGCCGAAGCGCTGACGACCCGACCCATGTTCCGCGAGGCCTTCGACGCGCGCCGCTGCCTGGTCCCGGCGAGCGGCATCTATGTGTGGAAGCCGCAGCCACGCTTCAAGCAGCCCTTCCTGGTGACCCGCGTCGACCGCGGCCCGCTGCTGCTGGCAGGGCTCTGGTGCCGCTTCCATACCACCCTGAGCGAGTACAATGACTCCATGGCGCTGATCACGGTGCCCACCGGGACGCTGCTCGCCCCGCTCACCGACCGGCTACCGGCGGTGATCTCCCCCGAGGGCGCGAGGCGCTGGCTCGACCCGCAGACCCCGGTGGCCGAGGCGCAATCGATGCTTGTGCCCGCTCCCGGGGAACTGTTGGGCGCCTTTCCGGTATCAAGACGAGTGAATGATCCCGCTAACCAGGATCCGGCCTGTGCCCATCCCACCGGGCCCATGCTGCGCCAGCCCATGCCACAGGAGCGATGATGACACAGCCCTTGCCTGCCCCCCTGCGCCAACCGGCCCGCCTGCTCGCCTGGCTTGCCGTGGCCGCGACCCTGATCACGGGCCTGGCCGCCCGGGCCGAGGCACCCGAGCCAGCGGCGACCGTCGACGAGGTCGTCTCGCCGCGGGTCAGCCCACACGATGACCGCGACTACCGTGCCCTGACCCTCGACAACGGCCTGAGCGTGCTGCTGGTCAGCGACCCCGAGGCCGACCAGGCCGCCGCCTCGCTGAACGTCGGCGTGGGCAGCGCCCAGGACCCGGAGGACCTGGCCGGCCTGGCCCACTTCCTCGAGCACATGCTGTTCCTGGGCACCGATGCCTACCCGGCGTCGGATGCCTACCAGGCCTACCTGTCGCGCCATGGGGGGAGCCACAATGCCTTCACCGCCCCCCATGACACCAACTACTTCTTCGACATCGAGCCGGACGCCCTGGCCGGCGCCCTGGACCGGTTCAGCCGCTTCTTCGTTGCCCCACTGTTCAATGCCGACCGCCTGGAGAGCGAGCGCAACGTGGTCCACTCCGAGTACCAGGCGCGCATCCGCGACGACGGGCGCCGCGCCCAGGACGTGCTCGACCAGCTGCTCAATCCCGAGCACCCCACCACCGGTTTCTCGGTGGGCAGTCGCGAGACCCTGGCCGACCGCCCCGCAGGCGAGCCGAGCCTGCGCGAGCGGGTGATCGACTTCTACGAGAACCACTACGGTGCCAACGTCATGCACCTGGCCGTGGTCGCCCCCCAGTCCCTCGATGAGCTGGAGGCCATGGTCACCGAGCGCTTCGCCGAGGTACCCGACCGCGGCCTCTCCCGCCCGGTCATCGAGGCGCCACTGGTGGCGGCACAGACCCTGCCCCGCGCCGCCGAGATGCAGTCGGTGCGCGACAGCCAGCGGGTCAGCTTCCTGTTCCCGGTGCCCGACCCCCAGGAGGCCTATCGCCACAAGCCGGCCGACTACCTGGCCAACCTGCTCGGCCACGAGGGCGAGGGCAGCCTGCTCGCGGTGCTGCGCGAGGCGGGCTGGGCCGACGGCCTCTCCGCGGGGGTGACCCGCGGCGACGGCCGCCATGCGCTGTTCGCCGTGGACATCAGCCTGACGCCGGATGGCGCCGAGCGGCTCGACCGCATCCAGGAAAGCCTGTTCGCCACCATCGAGCGGATCCGCGAGGCCGGCCTGGCGGAATGGCGCTACGAGGAGCAGGCGCGCCTGGCCGAGCAGCAGTTCCGCTTCCAGCAGCACGGCTCGCCCCAGGGCGATGCCATGCGGCTGGCCATGAACCTGTCACGCTACCCGCTGAAGGACGTCAACGTCGCGCCCTACCGCATGGATGGCTTCGATCGCGACCAGATCACGCGCTGGCTCGACGGCCTGCGGCCCGACAGGATGCTGCGGCTCTACAGCGGCCCGGAGGTGGAGGGCGAGAAGGTCTCGCCCTGGTTCGACGCCCCCTGGCGCGAGGTCGAGGCGACAGGCGAAGCCGAGCCGCTGGCGGGCCTCGCCCTGCCCGAGCCCAACCCCTACATCGCCGAGGACCTCGAGCTGCTCGACCGTCACGACGAGGTCCCCGAGAAGCGCATCGAGGTGCCGGGCTTCAGCTTCTGGTACAAGGCGGATGCCAGCTTCGACACCCCCAAGGTGGAGTGGCGCTTCAGCCTGCAGCACCCCGCCGCCAGCCGTGAGGCCCGCGAGGCGGCGCTATCCCGGCTGCTCGCCGGCTGGCTCGGCGACAGCCTCAACGAGACCCTCTACCCGGCACGGCTGGCCGGCCATGGTTTCGAGGCCTATGCCCACGCCCGGGGCATCACCCTGTCGTTCTCCGGCTGGCGGGACCGCCAGGACCGCCTGATCGCCCGGGTCCTCGACCAGTTGCAGGAGGGCGAGATCGACGCGGCAAGCTTCGACCGGGTGCACTACCGCCTGCAGCGCGAATGGCGCAACGCGCCCCAGGACGCCCTCTACCGGCAGGCCCATCGCACCCTGGCCGAGGCCCTGGTACGCCCCCAGTGGCCTACCGATGCCCTGCTCGAGGCCAGCCGCGAGCTCGGCGTGGAGGACCTGCGCGACTTCCGCGAACGTTTCCTGGCCGACCTGCGCCTGGAGGCCATGGCCGTGGGCAACCTCGACGCCGCGCTCGCCGAGCGCGAGGCAAGGCAGGTCGCCGAGGCGCTCTCCCCCTCCCTTGCGGACGACGAGATCCCGGACCTCGTCCCCCTGCAGGCGGATGAGCTGCCCGCACTGACACCGACCACCACCCGGGAGGAGTCGCTGGTGCTGCGCTACCTCCAGGGGCCGGACCGCTCGCTGGCCAGTCAGGCGCGCCTGGCGGTGCTGGGCCAGCTGCTGGAGACTCCCTTCTACCAGCGCCTGCGCACCGAGGAACAGCTCGGCTATGTGGTCAACGCTGGTTACTCGCCGATGCTGGATGCCCCGGGCATCAGCCTGCTGGTGCAGTCTCCCGATACCGCAAGCGAGGCAATCCAGGAGCGCATCGATGCCTTCCTGGACGACTTCGCCGGGCGGCTCGAGGCGCTCGACGACGAGGAGCTGGCGCCCTATCGCCAGGCCGTGCACGACGAGCTGATGCAGCGCGACACCAGCCTCTCGGGGCGCACCAATCGCCTGTGGCGCGCGCTCGCCTACGGTGACATCGCCTTCGACCGCCACCGCCGTCTCGCCGAGCGGGCCCTGGCCGTGACGGCCGAGGAGCTGCGCGAGGGCTGGCCGGAACTGCGCGAGGAGGCCGTGGCGCGGGTGAGCTTCGACCCGGGTGACGAGCCCAGCGACGTGCTCGCCCTGAGCCATCACCTGAAGCCGCTGCCCGAAGACCACGACTGACCCGCCGACACGACAGTGCCCGGCCGATGGCCGGGCACTGTCGTTGGCATCGCGATGCCCCCTGAGGTCAGTCGAAGGCCTGGGGCGGCATGATCGCCTCCACGTGCATCACCAGTTCCTCGAGGATCTGCCGGTCACGGTCGGAGAGCGGCACACTGTTGAGCCGCTCGATCTCCCGGGCGAACTCCTTGAGGGTCAGGCCGGCGATGGCCGGGTCGTTCATGCGCTCCCAGCGGAAGGCCTCCCAGCGCGCCTGCTCCTCGCTCTCCAGGGTCTCCGGATAGCTGCGGGCCCGGTAGCGGAACAGCATCTCCTCGAGGCGCGGGTCCTGGAAGGCGAAGCGTGCCCCCACCAGGTCCCAGGGGTCGGTCTCGCGCACCCGCTGCATCTGCTGGCGGTCCGCCGGCGAGAAGAAACCCCCGGCATAGAGCATCAGGTCCGGGTCATGCGGCGGCTCGGGAGGCGGCGCGGCAAACACCTCGGCGACCCGGGCAGCCACTTCCGGTCGGGCCGACAGCTGCTTCCAGTGCTCGCGGCAGGCAGCCAGGTCAAGCCCCAGGCGCTCGACGATCGCGCCATACTCACCCTTGTGCGGCCCTGCCACGTCCTTGAGGGCGCTGGTCGGGAACAGCACCGGGCACTTGTTGAGGTGGATCACCTTCAGCGGAATGCGTTCGGCTCCCTCCGCCAGGTCGTCGTTGCTGACGAAGACCCGCTCGCGGATCTGTTCCGGGGTGAGCTCCAGCAGCGGGGCCGGATCCATGGAGAGGTCGAAGACGATCACCCCGTTGGGGTTGGAGGGGTGCTCGGCCAGCGGCATCACCAAGGCGCTGCAACCACGACTCGCCGGGTAGCGGCGCGAGATGTGCAGCACCGGCTTGCGCCCGGGCAGGTCCAGCTGCCGGGCGACGGCACGCTTGCCGCGCAGCCCCAGCAGGTAGTCGAAGAGCTTGCCGTTGCGCTCCCGCAGCAGCCTCGCCAGGGCGATGGTGGCGCGGACGTCGGCCAGGGCATCATGGGCCCCCGCATGGGCGATGCCGTTGGCGGCCGTGAGGTGTTCCAGCTTGAAGCTCGGCGCACCATCGTCGCGCGTCGGCCACTCGATGCCCTCGGGGCGCAGGGCATGGAAGGCACGCACCACGTCGATCAGATCCCAGCGCGAGTTGCCGTTCTGCCACTCCCGGGCATAGGGGTCGAGCAGGTTGCGATAGAAGAGGTGGCGGCTCACCTCGTCGTCGAAGCGCAGGCTGTTGTAGCCCAGTGCGCAGGTGCCCGGCTCGCTCATGGCCGCCTCGACCACGCCGGCGAACTCGGCCTCGGGCAGGCCGCGGCGACGGGCCTGCTGGGGCGTGATGCCGGTGATCAGGCAGGCCTGGGGATGGGGCAGAAAGTCATCGGCCGGCTTGCAGAAGAGCTCGAGGGGCTCGCCAATCTCGTTGAGGTCGGCATCGGTGCGAATGGCCGCGAACTGGGAGGGGCGGTCGCGGCGCGGGTCGGCGCCGAAGGTCTCGTAGTCGTGCCACAGGAAGGACTGCGGGGCGGCGGGGGACTGCGCCATGGTCGGGAGCTCTCCGAAGGGCGTGGATTCACGGGCCCCAGCCTAGCACAGCCCCGCGGACGACTCAGCCGACGGGCCGTCACCCGGGAGACGCTCAGGGACCGCGCTCAGGCCTTGGGCAGGGTCACGTTGAGCTCCAGCACCGAGCAGTTGTCCTCGCTGTCGAGGGTGATGTTCACCGCATCGTCGTCGATCTGCACGTAGCGGCGGATCACCTCCAGCAGCTCCTTCTCCAGCAGCGGCATGTAATCCGGCTGCCCCCGCTGGGTGCGCTGATGGGCCACGATGATCTGCAGCCGCTCCTTGGCGACCGACGCGGACTTCTTGCGCTCTCGCTTCAGGAAATCGAGCAACTTCACCGGCGGACTCCTCCAAACATGCGGCTCAACAGGCTCTTCTTCTGGTACTCGTGGAAGCGCAAGGGCACCTCCTCGCCCAGCAGGCGCGCCACGGTATCGGCATAGGCCTGGCCGGCATCGCTGTTGTCATCGTGGGTGACCGGCACCCCCTGGTTGGACGCCCGCAGCACCGCCTCCGACTCCGGGATCAGGCCGAGCAGGTCGATGGCCAGGATCTCGCGGATGTCCTCCAGGTTGAGCATGTCCCCCAGGTCGACCCGGCCCGGGTTGTAGCGGGTGATCAGCAGGTGCTCCTGGATCGGGTCCTCGCCGCGCTCGGCGCGCCGGGTCTTGGAGGCCAGCAGGCCGAGGATACGGTCGGAGTCGCGCACCGAGGAGACCTCGGGATTGGTGACCACGATCGCCGCGTCGGCGTAGTACATGGCCAGCTGGGCGCCGCGCTCGATGCCCGCCGGGGAGTCGCAGATGATGAAGTCGAAGTCCTTGCTCAGGGTATCGAGCACCTTCTCGACGCCCTCCTGGGTCAGGGCATCCTTGTCGCGGGTCTGGGAGGCCGGCAGGATGTGCAGGTTGTCGACCCGCTTGTCGCGGATCAGCGCCTGGTTCAGCCCCGCCTCGCCCTGGATCACGTTGACCAGGTCATAGACCACGCGGCGCTCGCAACCCATGATCAGGTCGAGGTTCCGCAGCCCCACATCGAAGTCGATGACCACGGTCTTCTTGCCACGCAGCGCCAGCCCTGTGGCGATGGCGGCTGCGCTGGTTGTCTTGCCGACCCCACCCTTGCCGGAGGTCACAACGATGATCTTGGCCAAGTGTCGCATCCTGTCTTGTGATGATGAAAGGGAATGGTGGTGCCAGCGCGGCTGCCACGCCGGTCGCCGGCATCAGGCCAGCGGCGTGATGCCGAGCTGGTCATCGCTCAGCCGGACCTGGACGGTGGTACCCAGCAGGCGCGGGTCGATGTCCTCGAGGCGCTTGTAGTTACCGGCCACCGAGAGCAGCTCGGCATGCAGCTCCCGGCAGAAGATGCCGGCCTGGGGATCACCATGGATACCGGCCAGGGCACGCCCGCGCAGGGCTCCATAGACATGCACGCTGCCGGCGGCGAGCACCTCGGCGCCGGCATTGACCGCCCCCACCACCACCAGGTCGCCCTCGGGCGCGGTGACCTGCTGCCCGGAGCGCACCGTGCCGCGGTAGATGCGGCCGCCCGCCGTGGTACCGGCCAGCGCATCGGGGGTCACGGCCTCCCCTGCCGGCTCGGGCGGCTCGGCCATCTCGGTATCGCCGTCGCCGGCGACGCTCTCCAGGGAGCGCGGGCGCGAGGCCTCCTGGGGCGGGAACCAGCCCAGCCCCAGGGCCCAGGCCGACTGCTTGACCGGGTCCGGGCCGCCGCGCACCGCCACCGGCAGCAGCTTGTGGGCCCGGCACACCGCGCAGATGCGCTCCAGGGCCAGGTGCGGTTCATCGAGCTTCTCGACGTTGAGAACGACCGGGGTATGCTGGAAGAAGGCCGGCGACTGGCTGAGCTTGCCCGCGAGCTGCTCGCGAATGCGCTCGGGATCGGCGCTGGTCAGCTCCATGACCGTCATCGGCAGCATCCCCCCCTTGAAGGTGAATGCCATGCTGTCCCTGTCCACTTTGAGACTCATTGCCGAACTCCACGTCGGGTGATGATCGGGGTACAGCCACAAAGCTAAGCGAGTGGCTGCGACCCTGCAACCGATCATACGGTCAAGGGGCAGCCGTTGTCAGTGTCTCCGGATGGCCACACCTCCCGGTCGGCTGGCCTTTTCTGCAACCTCGGCACGTGCTTAGATACTCTCGACCCAGGCACCGCACCGCTGCCGCCAACAACAACGATCTTACCCGCGCCCCGTCGGGGAGCACTCCCTTTTGCCAGGATGCCCCATGCCAGGACTCCTTCGTCGCCTGTTCGCCCCGCGCTGGAAACACCCGGACCCCGAGGTCCGCTGCCAGGCCGTCGTCCGCCTCGACCCGTCCCGCGATGACCAGCGCCATGCCCTCGAGCGGCTCGCCCTCGACCCCGAGCCCGCGGTGCGCGAGGCGGCCCTGGCCCGCCTGGAGGATCCCGAGCGCCTGTTCGCCCTGTGCAAGGAGGGTGACGCCTCCCCGGAGCTGCGACGCCACCTGGTGGCCCTGCTCGCCGGCCGACGCGGTGCGCATGACCTGCCGACACGCATCGCCCTGGTGGAGCGGCTCGAGGACCCTGGCCTGCTCAACGAGCTGGCCCTGCAGGGCGACAACCAGCAGCTGCGCCTCGCCGCCCTGGCCCGCCTCGAGGCGGAAGAGGACCTGATCCGCCAGGCCTGCGACAACGGCATCGCCGCCGTGCGTCATGCCGCCGCCGCCCGGGTGGAGAGCGAGGCGGGACTCTCCCGCCTGGCCCACGAGGCCCGCCGCGACCGCCAGGTGGCCCGCAAGGCGCGTGAACGCCTCAACCGTATGCGGGCCGACGCCGCCTCTCTGGCAGCCGCCCGGGAGCGCCGCGAAACTCTGCTCGAGACCCTCGAGCAGCACGCCGGCAGCCCCTGGGAACCGCTCTATGCCGGTCGTTTCCGCCACCTGATGCGCGAATGGGCCAAGCTGGAGGACCTGCCGGACGCCCGGCAGGAGCGGCGCTATCAGGATGCCTGCCTGCGCTGCCGCAAGGTCATCGGCGACCACGAGGCCCAGGAGCATGCACGGGATGCCGACCATCGCCAGCGCGAGAGTGCCGACCAGACCCGG
This sequence comes from Halomonas sp. CKK8, assembly GCF_029625235.1. NCBI lineage: Bacteria > Pseudomonadati > Pseudomonadota > Gammaproteobacteria > Oceanospirillales > Halomonadaceae > Halomonas > Halomonas sp. CKK8. The sequence continues at coordinate 3,446,540 of NZ_CP121193.1, forward strand.
GAGGCTCTGGTCGAGGCCCTGGAGGAGAGCCTCGAGGGCCTGCAGCAGGGCGACCGGCTGACCGACCAGGACATTGCCAGCCTGCGCGCCCAGAAGCGCCTGCTGGCCACCCGCTGGCAGGCCCTCTCCGACCAGCACCTGGCCGACGAGGCACTGCGTGACCGCTATGACCGGGCTCTGGCCGCCTATGAGGGCATCGTCCAGGCGCGCGTCCGCCTGGACGAGCGTGCCGAGGCGATCGAGCAGGCCCTGACCGACGGCGATGACCAACGCCTCGAGGCGCTGGTGGAGGCCTGCGGATGGCCACCGGGACTGGCCCCGGCGCCGCTGCTTGAGCGAGCCCGGCAGCGCCTCGCCGCCGAGCCTGCCCGGGAAGACGCCGATCTGGAGGCCCGACTGTCACGCTTCGTCGAGGAGCTCGACCAGCTCGAGCGCCTGCTGGAGAGCGGCGCCTTCAAGAGCGCCAGCCGGCTGCACCAGCGCCTGCGCCAGCAGGCCGACCGGCTGCCCCAGGCAACGCTCGAGCCGTACCAGGCGCGACTCAAGCGCCTCGCGGCACGACTCGCCGAACTGCGCGACTGGCGCGGCTTCGTCGCCGGGCCCAAGCGTGACCAGCTTTGTCTCGCCATCGAGGCGCTGGCCGAGGAGGAGAGCGCCAGCGACCAGGCCCTCGACCGCCACCATCGCCAGCTGGTCAGGGAGTGGAAGGCCCTGGGCGATGCCGCCGCCAACCGCGAGCAGTCCGCCCGCTTCCGGGCCGCCTCCGACCGTATCCACGAGCTCCTGGCCCCCTGGCGGGAACGCCAGCAGGCCGAACGCCAGCGCAACCTGGCGGGCCGCGAGGCACTGTGCGAGCAGCTCGAGACACTGCTCGAGCAGCCTGCCCACGAGGCCGACCCCGATGCGCTGCGCGAGATCCGCGACCGCTCGCGGGAGCAGTGGCGCCGCTTCGCACCGGTACCCCGGGAGCAGGCCGAGCCCATCGGACGACGCTTCGGGCGCATCCGTCACGACCTCCAGGCGCTGATCGACCGGCGCGCCCGGGAGATCGCCGAGGCCAAGCGCGACCTCATCGAGCAGACCCGCGAACTGCTGGCCCGGGAGATGCCCGCGGCCAGGCGGGCCGAGCAGGCCAAGGCGCTGCAGCGTCGCTGGCGTGAGCTGGGGCGCGCACCCAAGGGCGAGGAGCAGGCGCTGTGGCGGGAGTTCCGCTCGCTGTGCGACGACATCTTCGCCAGCCGTGATGCCGCCCGGGATGACCAGGCCCAGCGCAACCAGGCCCGTCTGGATGCCATGCAGGCGCTGATCGACCGGCTTGACAGCTGGCACCCGGCGCACAGCCGCGAGGTTAGCGTGCTGGACGAGGCGGTGCGCGAGGCCACGGCACTCGAGCCCCTGCCCTCGGGACGGCGCAGCGAGGGCATGCGCCGTCGCTGGACCGGCATCGTGCGGGCCCGCCGCGAGCGCCTGGCCCGCCTGTCGCTGGCCGAGGAAGCCGAGCGCTGGCAGGCCATCCGCCCCCTGCTCAATGCCCACCTGCAGGCGGACGCCCGGCGCCTGGCGGGTGGCCCCGTCGAGACGGTTCCCCTGCCGGATGGCCTGGCGCTGCCGAGCCCACTGCGGGACGCCCACGAGCGGCGCAATGCCGCCCGCCAGACCGGCGCGGACGATGCGGTGGAGGAGCGACTGGCACGCCTGCGGGCCCACCTGTCACTGCTGGCCGGAGGTCGCGTCAACCAGCGGGACGACCCGCTGCGCCTGGCGATCCAGGTCGAGCGCCTCAACGACAGCCTGAGCCAGCAGACCTCTCGGGCCGAGGAGCTCCATCAGATACTCGCCGACCTGCTGGCCACCGGCCCGATGCCCGAGGGGCTATGGGAGCGCGAGGTGGGCGAACTCGACCGCATGCTCGAGAGCCTGGCCGAGCTGCCACCGCCCTGATCGGCAACGCCGCCCACAGACGCGACAGCGCGAGGCGTATGCCTCGCGCTGTGGGGGCTGCCGCCAGGGTCACCGGCGACAGGGGCGTGCGACGGTCGGGCGATCAGCCCATGAACTGCCCGCCGTTGATGTCGATGTTGGCGCCGGTGATGAAGCCCGACTCCTGGTCGGCGAGGAAGGCCACCAGGCGACCGATCTCCTCGGGCGTCCCGTAGCGCTTGACCGGAATGGTCTCGCGGATGGCCTCACGGACCTTCTCGGGAATGTTCATGATCATGTCGGTGGCGATGTAGCCGGGCGACACCGTGTTCACGGTGATGCCCTTGGTGGCCGTCTCCTGGGCCAGCGACATGGTCAGGCCATGCATGCCCGCCTTGGCCGCGGCGTAGTTGACCTGGCCGAACTGGCCCTTGCGGCCGTTGATGGACGAGATGTTGATGATCCGGCCGTAGCCCTTGTCGAGCATGCTCTCGATCACGCTGCGGCAGGTATTGAAGACGCTGTTGAGGTTGGTGTCGATGACCTCGTGCCACTGGTCCGGCGTCATCTTCTTCATGGTGCCGTCCCGGGTGATCCCGGCACAGTTGACCAGCACGCTCACGGGACCGTGCTTCTCCTCGATCTCCTTGACCCCTTTCACGCAGGCATCAAAGTCGACCAGGTCGATCCCGGCGATGTCGATGTTGTCGAAACCCTCGGCCTTCTGGGTCTCCAGCCAGGCCTTGGCCTTCTCCGGGTTGTGGTATCCCGCTACCACCGTGTAGCCCTCTGAGGCCAGCGTGCGGCAGATGGCGCTGCCGATACCCCCGGTACCACCGGTGACCCAGGCGACGGGTGCTTGTGTTGTCATTGACTACCTCCCTGATATGCATGACATCTTGTCTGGCGTGGCGCCAGGCCGGCCATCGCCAGTATTGTTCATTGACCTGTCACCTTGATGACAGCAGAGGGAGTATGGACCAGAAAATGCCACCGGGACGAGCGTTTGAAATCAATCCTTGACCAAAGGCGAATAGCCTGTAGAATACGCCACACGTTGATGCGGGGTGGAGCAGTCTGGTAGCTCGTCGGGCTCATAACCCGAAGGTCATCGGTTCAAATCCGGTCCCCGCTACCAAATACCGAGAAAGCCGATTCCTGCGGGAGTCGGCTTTTTCATGTGGTATGACCGTCGGTCATCGGTTCCCTGTCGTTTCAGAGTCAGCGGTCCCCGCTACCAAATCTAAGAAAAAGGCCAGAACCTACCCGTTCTGGCCTTTTTCATGTCTACAGTAAAACTTTCTGGTAACTCGTCGGGCTCGGCTCTTCACAACCCCAGGAAGGTCATCGGCTCAATCCGGTCCCCGTTACCAAACACCGAGAAAGCCGATTCCTGAGGGAGTCGGCTTTTTCATATGGCATGACCGTCGGTCATCGGTTCCCTGTCGCTTCAGAGTCAGCGGTCCCCGCTGCCCTCCCCTCGCCCCTTGATGGCGGGCGCCATGCCCAGCCGGCCGATGCCCGGCAGCTTGAGCGCCGGGCGGAGCGGGTCGATGCCCAGCGCGAGGCCGAGCAGGCTGATCTCGAGCCCCTCGTCACGCCCCAGGGTCAGCCCCAGCAGGCCGCCCAGCGAGGCGGTGACGCCACGCCCGCCCGGCGCCGCGGCCAGCACGCCGTCGAGCAGGTAGTCCTTGCCCACCGCGGTCACCGGCAGCGTCGCCTCCAGCCCCTCCACCTCGCGGACCACCCAGGCGGTGAAGGTGTTGCTGTTGGGGCCCGGCCAGGCACGGTAGGTCGAGGGAGCCGGGTAGGCCGCCACCGCAGCCTCGATCCCGGGAATCAGCCGCGCGGCCGCCTCGCCACGGTAGTCGGCCAGCAGCACCGGCTCGCTGCCGTACCAGGCCCGGTCCGGCGTATGGGTCGAGCGGGACACCAGGGCCGGACGGCGCCAGCTGAGCACATGGTGCATGCGCCAGGCGTCGGCTCCGGCTTGGCGAGTGGCGATCCAGGTATGCACGCCGAAGGCGCCGCGCCAGCCCCAGGCCCTGGCCGCATAGAGCTGCACCACCGCCCCCGAGCCCTCGGCAGCGGACGGGGCCAGGCCGGCCGGGGCACGATCGGCCGTGGACCAGTGGCCACGACCCTCCACGCGCTCGGTGGCCAGCATCCACAGCGGCCCGGCCAGCAGCAGGGCGAGCATCACCGCCAGCCCGGCGGTCATACGCAGAATTCGTCCTACCATGGGCCGCTCCCCTTGAAGTCGCGGGTGATCACCCGCATCTGTACTGCAAATTCATCCCCACGGAAGGCTAGCGATCATGCCCATCGTCGACCCCCGCACCGGTGAGCCGCTCACCGACGACACTTCCGCCGGCGAGAATGCCGAGGCGCCGTCTGCCGGCGGCCAGAACGCCGAGATGATCATCGACGTCGACGCCAGCAACATCCAGCAGCTGCTCGAGACCTCGATGCAGGTGCCCGTGCTGCTCGACTGCTGGGCCCCCTGGTGCGAGCCCTGCAAGAACCTGATGCCGATCCTCGAGAAGCTGGCCCGCGAGTACCAGGGGGCCTTCATTCTCGCCAAGCTCAACATCGACGAGAACCAGGAGATCGCCGGCCAGCTCGGCGTGCGCTCGGTGCCGGACGTCAAGCTGATCAGCCAGGGCGGCCTGGTCGACCACTTCCAGGGCGCCCTGCCCGAGAAGCAGGTGCGCGAGTGGCTGGGACGCTACTTCCCGGCGCCGGAGGAGGCCCCGGCGAGCCCCGAGGACCAGGCCGCCGAGGCCCTGGCCGCCGGCGATGCCGCCACCGCCCGGCAAATCTACCAGGAGCTGGTGCAGCAGTATCCCCAGCACCACCCCTACCAGGTGGAGCTGGCCCGCGCCCTGGTGGCCGATGGCCAGGCCGAAGAGGCCCGCGCCCTGCTGGACAACCTCCCCCCGGAGGAGCGCGATGCCGCCCCGGCCCGCGGCGTGCGCGCCAGCATCGAGTTCGGCGAGCAGGGTCCCTCCGCGGAGGAGCTGGCCGCCCTGGAGGGCCGCGACGACAGCGAGGCCCACTACAAGCGCGCCCTGCGCCAGGTCGCCGACGGCCAGTACGAGGAAGGCCTGGATGCCCTGCTGGCGCTGATGAAGCGCGACCGCGCCTACGGCGACGATGCCGCCCGCCGCACCCTGCTGCAGGTCTTCGATGCCCTGGGGGCCGACCATCCGCTGACGGTCGCCTACCGCCGTAAGCTCTTCGCCCTGCTCTACTGACGCGCCAGCCAGGGTCCGACTCGCACGGCCGCCTCCCGGGGCGGCCGTGCGTGTGTTCAGCCCCCGAGCACGGCATCCAGGCGCGCCAGGGCCGCCTCCAGCTGGGTGGCCGTGGTGCCGAAGTTGAGGCGGGCAAAGCCCGGCCAGCCGAAATCGGCGCCGTCGGAGAGTGCCACACCGGCCCGCTCGAGGAGCAGCCGCTGCGGCGCCCCCGCGAGCCCCTCGAGCGCTCGCGCCTCGCGCAGGTCCAGCCAGGCCAGGTAGGTGGACTCGGGCGGACTCATCGCCACGCCGGGCCAGCCGGCCACCCGCTCGACCAGCGCCTGGCGATGACCGCGCAGCACGCCCAGCAGGGCCTGCCGCCATGGTTCGCCATGGGCATGGGCGGCCTCCGCGGCGACCAGCCCCAGGACATTGCCATCGGGCGTCAGCCCCTTGATACCCTTGGCGAAGCGTCGTCGCAGGCCGGCGTCGGGGATCACCGCGCAGGCCGTGGTGAGCCCCGCCAGGTTGAAGGTCTTGGATGGCGCCCAGAGGGTCAGGATGCGCGAGGCCAGCTCGGGGAACGCGGCCGCCAGCGGCACATGACGGGCGCCCTCGTCGAGCAGCAGGTCGCAGTGCAGCTCGTCGGAGACCACATACAGGTCGTGACGCGTGACCAGCTCCACCAGCCCCGCCAGCTCCTCGCGGGTCCACACTCGGCCGGTGGGGTTGTGGGGGTGGCACCAGAGCAGCAGCCGGGTCTCGGGCGTGATCGCCGCCTCCAGCGCCGCAAGGTCGAGCCGCCAGGTCTCGCCGGGCGCGGCCGGGGCGCACATCGCCGCCTGCTGCGGCATGCGCCCGGTGCGCTCGGCCACCCGCAGGAAGGGCGGATAGATGGGCGTCACCGTCAGCACACCGTCCCCGGGCTCGGTCAGTGCCAGGCTCGCCATGTGCAGCGCCGGCACCACGCCCGGCAACCACAGCTGCCAGCCGGGCTCGATGGCCCAGCCATAATGCTCGGCGCTCCAGGCGCAGAGGGTCTCGCGCAGCGAGTCGGGCACCAGGCCATAGCCGAAGACGCCATGCTCGACCCGGGCCCGCAGGGCCTCGATGACCGCAGGGGGCGAGGCGAAGTCCATGTCGGCGACCCACAGCGGCAGCACGTCATCGCCGTAGCGGTGCCACTTCTGCGAGGGCCAGTCGCCGCCCGACGGGTGGCGGCGCTCGACGGGCGTGGCAAAATCGAATTCCATGTGCAGTTCCCGATCCCAGAAGGCCAACAAGATGAACGAGACCATGCCCCAAGACGGCTTCTATGCCAAGGTACGCCGCGGCCTGCCCGCCCTGGTCGCCCAGTGGCTGACCCTGGGCCAGGGCGATGCCGACCGCCTGGCGCTGCTGCTCGCCGAGACCGCCCGGGTGACCCGGATCGGCCTCCCCGAACAGACCCCGGATGGTGACACACTCGTCGACTGGAGCCGTCCCGACGGCGAGGAGCCCCCCCTCTGGGCGGCGCGCACCGCCACCTTCCTGCTGGTGCAGATGCCGGCCCGGCCGCAGCCGGCCAGCGACGACGAGGCCTGCGCCTGGGCCTACTGCTGGCTGCGCAACCGCGACTTCGAGGACCTCGCCGCCGCCGAGCAGGCACTGCCCGGGCACCTTCGCGAGCCGCTGGCCGCCGTCCTCACGGCCGCCTGGACCGACCTCAAGGGGCTGCGCCTGGTCTGAGGACCGACTAGCGCCGCCTCGTCGCCCGCTTCTTGGGGCGGAAGCCGGCGGGCTTGGTGGAGAGCCATGCGACGAAGGTCTGGATCTGCGGGTGGGCCATCAGCGCCTCCCGGCTGCGATAATGCTCGGCCAGTTCTCGCTCGCCAAGCACCGCATGGAGGTGCTTGTGGCAGGGATGGCAGATCCAGAGGATGGCGGTGAGCCGCTCCGCCCGGTCGAAGCGTCGCCGGTAGCGGGCCTTGCCATGCAAGGCCCGCGGAATGAGATGGTGGCGGGTCAGCGGCGCGGCCCGCCCGCAAAGCTCGCAGGCCTCGGGACGCGGCGGGGGTGTGAGATCATGACCGGCCATGCGGGCCTCCCGACATTCCAGGACACACCCGAAAGGATAAGGAAAACAGGATGGAAGTTCCCCTGAGCTGGCAGCTGGCCAAGCTGCTGGTATCGATCGGCGTGGTGCTCGGCCTCTCGGTGGTCGCCGAACGGGTCAGCACCCGCGTGGCCGGCCTGCTCGCCGGCTACCCGCTGGGCACCGCCATCGCGCTGTTCTTCATCGGCCTGGAGATCTCCCCGGCCTTCGCCACCCAGAGTGCCGTGCACACCCTGGCCGGCTTCACCGCCACCCTGGCGCTGGGCGGCGGTTACCTGCTCTGCGCCCGCCGCGACGGCCTGGCCGGCGTGCTCGCCGGCACCGCAGGGGGGCTCGCCGCCTGGCTGGCGGTGAGCCTGCTGCTGACCCAGGTGGAGTTCACCCGCCTGACCGGCACCCTGACCACCCTGGCGGCGATCATCCTCTTCATCCGACTCTACCGTCGGGTACCGGAAACCGCCACCGGCGCCCGCGGCGGCTTCAGCTGGGCGGCGCTGGGCCTGCGTGCCGCCCTGGCCGCCGGGATCATCTTCCTGATCACCGGCCTCGCCCACGTGATGCCGGCCGCCTGGGCCGGGGTCATGGCCGCCTTCCCGGTGACCATGTACCCCTTCCTGGTGATCCTGCACCTGACCCACGGCGCAGCCCCGGTGGCCACGGTGATCAAGCACTACCCGGCGGGGCTTGGCGCACTGCTCTGGTACGCCCTGTGCGTCTCGCTGACCTACGACAGCCTGGGGCTGGTGCTCGGCACCCTCGTCGGCTTCGCCGTCGCCACCGCCTGGCTGCTGGCCTGGACCCGCCTGCTGGCCTGGCGGGCCGCTCGCCTGGCGGCAAGACCACGCGCCGGGACTTGACCGAGCGCTTGCTCGGGGCAAAGCTGTCAGGCCGACATGGATCACGAGGACCCTCCCCGATGTTCACCCGCACCATCGAGCCCGCCTTCTACGACACCGATGCCCTGGGCCACGTCAACAACACCCGGCTGCCCGCCTGGTTCGAGCTGGCCCGCAACGACCTCTTCCGGCTCTTCACGCCGGACCTGGACCCGCGCAAGTGGCGCCTGATCATGGCGCGCATGGAGGTCGACTACCGGGCCGAGCTGCAGTACGGCCGCGAGATCGAGATCCGCACCTATGTCTCGCGGCTCGGCAACAGCTCCTTCACGGTGAGCCAGGAGGCGCGCCAGGACGGCCAGCTGACCAACCTCGGCCATACCGTGATGGTGCACTTCGACCACGAGGCCAAGAAGGCCATCCCCATCGAGGGCGAGCTGCGCGAGGCGCTTGAGGCTCACCTCCAGGCGGAGCCGGCGGACGCATGACCCCGGCGGTGAAGGTCCTCGAGAAGGCCGGCGTCGCGTTCAGCCTGGCCGAGTACGACCATGACCCGCGCAGCCCCGCCTACGGCGAGGAGGCCGCCCGGGCACTGGGCCTCTCGCCCGAGGCGGTGTTCAAGACCCTGCTCGCCCGGCTCGACGACGGCCGCCTGGTGATGGCCATGGTGCCGGTCTCCGCCCAGCTCGACCTCAAGGCCCTGGCGCGGGCGGCCGGGAGCCGCAAGGCCAGCCTGGCCGACCCCGCCGATGCCGAGCGCGCCACCGGCTACGTGGTCGGCGGCATCAGCCCGCTGGGCCAGCGCAAGCGCCTGCCGGCCTTCCTCGACGCCAGCGCCGAGCGCCTCGCGACCCTCCACGTCAGCGGCGGTCGCCGCGGGCTGGAGATCTGCCTGGCGCCGGACGACCTGGCGCGCCTGACCGGGGCCCGCCTCGCGGCCCTGGCACGGCACTGAATCGCCGCCGAGCCGAAGCCCGGCCTACGGTGTCACAACAGGACCGCCATCCACCGACGGGAGCCCCCATGGCCATTCGCTATACCCTCTGGCTGGACCCGGACGACACGCCCCGGCATCGCGCCGTCGAGGCCGACCTGGAGCGCTACTTCATCGCGCGCTTCGCCGACTATCCCCACATCCGCTTGTTCGGTGCCGACCCTTACGATTATGATGCGCCGTTCAATCGCCTCCATGACGTGCTGATGGCGCGGGCCGGCGAGTATTGCGAGCGGGAGTGGCGCTACGTCCCCACCCCCGAGCAGCTCAACCGCGCCTTCTTCCTCGCCGTGGGGCACTCGAACAAGTTCGTACGGGACGAAGACGATGGTGATCCGCACCGACCTGGCCCCTGACGCGCGGCAGCTGGCCATCATCGCCGAGCAGCTCGGCCGCGCGCCCCGCGGCATCGAGGCCCTGGCTGCCACCGACGGCGAGGGTACCCCGCTGGTGCTGCGCATGGCGCCCATCGTCGACGGCAAGCCCTTCCCGACGCTCTACTGGCTCTGCTCCGAGCGCCTCAAGGTCGAGATCTCGCACATCGAGGCCGCCGGGGTGATCAAGCAGCTGGAGACTCGCCTGCAGCAGGACCCCGACTTCCTGGCCGCCTACCACCGCAGCCACGACGCCTACGTGGCGGCCCGCTGGGCCTACATGAGCGAGGCCCAGAAGGCCGAGGTGGCCCGCCTGGGCTATGCGGACGTGCTCACCGAGCGCGGCATCGGCGGCATCGCCAACCGCGATCAGGTGCGCTGCCTGCATACCCAGTATGCCCACCACCTCTGCGGCGAGAACGTCATCGGCCAATGGCTCGATGAGCACTACGGCGTGGCCGACTGCCTGCCCTGACGCCAACAACAACCCCCCTTCCCTGACCACCTCCAAGGAGACCCCCGGATGTACCTGGATACCCATGTGATTGCCAGTCTCGGACTGATCGCCAGCATGCTCGTCATCACCGGTGTGGGCGTGAAGCTGCTGCGCCAGGCCATGAAGCGCGATGCCGCAGGCATGCGCTGAACCGACCGGCTCGCATCACACCCCCAGGGGCGCCTTTTCGGCGCCCCTGTCGTTTCCAGGCTTTCGGCTCCCCCGCGTGGTCGCTAGCATGAGTGCTTGCCAAGGAGGAAGACATGTCGAGATTCTGCGTCTATCTGGGGTCCCGGGAGGGCCGTGACCCGCAATTCGTCGAGGCGGCGCGCCGACTCGGTACCGAGCTGGCCCGTCGCGGCCATGGCCTGGTCTATGGCGGCGCCCGCGTCGGCCTGATGGGGGAGCTGGCCGATGCCGTGATGGCGGCCGGCGGCGAGGCGATCGGGGTGATGCCCGACCACTTGGTCGAGCGCGAGCAGGCCCACCACGGCCTGACCGAGCTGGTGCGGGTCCGCAACATGCACGATCGCAAGGCCAGCATGGCGGCCCATGCCGATGCCTTCATCGTGCTGCCCGGGGGCATCGGCACCCTGGAGGAATTCTTCGAGGCCTGGACCTGGCACTACCTGGGCCTGCACGACAAGCCCATCGGCGTGCTCGACACCGCCGGCTTCTATGCCCCGCTGCTGGCCTTCCTGGACAGCACCGTGAAGCACGGCTTCCTCAATGGCCGCACCCGGGCCGAGCTGGTCGATGCCACCGACCCCACCGAGCTGCTGGATGCGCTGGAGAACCGGCTGGCCACGGCCGGCTGACACGCCATGGCGTCAGGCGCCGCGGGCGAGCTCGAGGGTGCGCAGGTAGGTGAGCTGCAGCAGGCGCGCATCCTCGCCGGCCCGGTGCCGATGGATGCCCTGCTCGCGGATGATGGCTTCCTTGGTGCGGCTCCACAGGGCCTGCTGCCCCTCGCTGAGCAGGATGCGCAGCGCCTCGAGGCGGAAGGCCGGCAGCATGCCCGCATGGTGGAAGAGCAGCGACAGCCAGGTGTTGTCGTAGCCCCAGCTGTCGCTGTAGGCGATGCCGACCTCCCCCAGCTCGTCATTGAGCCAGCGGGCCACCTGGCGCACCGGGTAGCCCTCGCGCTGCAGCCGACCACGGCTGATGCCATGCAGCAGCTCGGCCTTGGGGTCCCAGTGCGTCCACTCGGCCAGCGGCTGGATGAGGAAGGCGCAGGTGCTGCCATCGGCGCGGGCCAGGCCGACCTCGATGGGGTAGCTGCCGCGCCCGAAGCCGGACGCCTCGATATCCAGCAGTGTGGGTAGCGTCACGGGCGGGAGAGTCCTTGGTCGAGATAGCCGATGGCAGGGGATGCGAAGGGCTAGTGTCGCGTCTCGCCTTCGGCCTTGTCCAGAGAACTAGAACCCAGAGAACCAGAGCCCAGCGAACCGGCAAGTCCGGCCAGGCGGTCGGCCAGGGCCTGCCAGTGGCCGGCCTTCTCGACATCCACCGGCAGCCCCAGCTCGCCGTTGCGGTAAGCGCGGGCCAGGCGGGTGGCCGCCAGGGGGTGGCCCGCCTCGCCGGCCCGCGCGTACCAGGTCACCGCATGGTCGTCGCGGCTCGGATACTGGGCGCAGCCATGCTCGTGGATCTGGCCGGCCTGGTACTGGGCCTTGGCATCCCCGGCATGGGCGGCCTCGAGCACGTAGCGCGCCCCGCGGGCCTTGTCCTGGGGACTGACGCCTCGATGGAAGAGCATATGACCATACTGCGACAGCGCCGCCGGATGCCCGGCATCGGCGCAGCGCTGGAAGAGGTGCATGGTCAGGCGCTGGGTACGCGGCGAGCGGGGCAGCCAGCGGGTATGGAACAGCTGCTGTGCAAGCCGGTACTCGAGCCGGGTGAACAGTGAGGATGCCTCTGGCATGGCAACAACCCTGCGTCCAATGGTGCGGAAACGATACCGGCCACCTCCTGTGGCCGGTATCGCTCCCTGCGGAAAACGGTGGCCCTGCGGACTCCGCCGGGGCAACGGGGAAGCAAGCATACGCGCGCCCCGGCGGTGACTCAACCCCGGGATTTGCCGCCCCGCCCGGGCCCCGCTACCCTACCGGCTCAACCCCTTCAGCAGTCCTGCCAGGAGTGACGGATGCAGACGCGACCGCTAGGCGATACCGGCATCGAGGTCAGCCGCCTGTGCCTCGGCACCATGACCTTCGGCGAGCAGAACAGCGAGGCACAGGCCCACGAGCAGCTCGACCGCGCCGTGGCCTTCGGCATCGACTTCATCGACACCGCCGAGATGTATCCGGTGCCCCCCGTGGCCGAGACCCAGGGCCGCACCGAGGCCTATATCGGCAGCTGGCTGAAGCGGCGCGGCAGCCGGGATGACGTGATCATCGCCACCAAGGCCACCGGTCCCGGCCTTGCGCATATCCGCGGCGGCCCGCGGCTCACCCGGGAGCATCTCCACCAGGCGATCGACGACAGCCTCGCCCGGCTGCAGACCGACTACGTGGACCTCTACCAGCTGCACTGGCCCGACCGGAAGGCCAACTTCTTCGGCAGGCTCGGCTACGAGCCTGACGAGGAGGAGGACGCCACGCCGCTGGAGGAGACGCTGTCGGCGCTCAAGGAGCTGGTGGATGCCGGCAAGGTGCGCGCCGTCGGGCTCTCCAACGACACGCCCTGGGGCGTGATGCGCTCCCTGCACCTGGCCGACACCCTGGGCCTGCCCCGGGTCGCCAGCATCCAGAACCCCTACAGCCTGCTCAACCGCAGCTTCGAGGTGGGGCTGGCCGAGATCGCCCACCGCGAGCGGGTGGGGCTGCTGGCCTACTCGCCGCTGGCCTTCGGCATGCTCTCCGGCAAGTACCTGAACGGCGCCCGCCCCGCCGGCGCCCGACTGACCCTCTTCGAGCGCTTCCAGCGCTACACCAACCCGCTGGCCGAGGAGGCGACCGCGGCCTACGTGCAGGTCGCCCGCAACCATGGCCTGGACCCCGCCCGGATGGCCCTGGCCTACGTCAACTCGCGCCCCTTCCTGACCAGCAACATCATCGGCGCCACCACCATGGAGCAGCTGGAGAGCAACCTGGCCAGCGAGTCCCTGCGGCTCGATGACGAGGTCGTGGAGGCCATCGAGGCCGTTCATCGACGCATTCCCAACCCCGCGCCTTGAGCCGACGCCGGCGCGAGGGACTATCACCCCGATAGCCCCTCGCCCCCGGGCCGCTTGGTATACTGGCCTGCATTGCCATCAGGCCATCCCCCTTCATGCACAGGAGCGCCCCCATGCTGAGCGTGATCTCGCCCGCCAAGACGCTGGACTTCGAGACCCCGGCCACCACGGCCCTGCATACCCAGCCGGACCATCTCGACCGCAGCCGTGAGCTGATCGAGATCCTGCGCGACTACTCGCCCCAGCGGCTCAGCGAGCTGATGGGCATCAGCGACAAGCTGGCCGGCCTCAATGCCGCACGCTTTGCCGAGTGGCACACCCCCTTCACGCCCGAGAACGCCAAGCCCGCCGCCCAGGCCTTCCAGGGCGACGTCTACGCAGGGCTCGAGGCGGATACCTTCAGCGACGAGGACAACGCCTTCGCCCAGGAGCACCTGCGCATCCTCTCCGGCCTCTATGGCCTGCTGCGACCCCTGGACCTGATCCAGCCCTATCGCCTGGAGATGGGAACCCGCCTCGAGAACCCCGCGGGCAAGGACCTCTACGCCTTCTGGAAGGAGACCCTCACCGCGGAGCTCGACCGCGCCGTGGCGGCAAGCGGCAGCCCGGTGCTGGTCAACCTGGCCTCCAACGAGTACTTCAAGGCGATCGACACCAAGCGGCTCGAGGCACGCGTGATCACGCCGGTGTTCAAGGACGAGAAGAACGGCAAGCTGAAGATCATCAGCTTCTATGCCAAGAAGGCCCGCGGCCTGATGGCCGCCTGGATGATCCGCCAGCGCCTGGACGACCCCGAGGGCCTCAAGGACTTCGACGTGGCGGGCTATGCCTACAACGCCTCTCTCTCGGAAGGCGACATCCTGGTCTTCACGCGCGCCGAGGGCGCCGCCTGAGGGGCTAGCCGGTAAAGACCAGGGGGCGTGCCGAGCGGCCCCGCAGGAAGCGACGGTGCGCCTGCTTGAAGCGCTCGTCGTCGCAGCGATGCAGCCACTCGTAGGCAACCATGTCGGCGCTCACCGGCACCGCGCCGGCCTGGACCATCCGCTCCTTGGCCAGCCGCGCCTCGCCGGCCCGACGGCTGGCGCAGGCCTCCACCAGCCAGTAGACCTCGTAACCCGCCTGGAGCAGGCCAAGGCCGGTCTGCATCACGCAGATATGCGCCTCGGTGCCGCACAGCACCACCTGGCGACGATCACCGGCGGCCATTGCCTCGGCGAAGGCCGGCTCGGCATGGGCATCGAAGTGGACCTTGTGCCACAGGCGGTGCGCCGGCAGGGCCTCTAGCAGCCGCGGCTCGCTGCCTCCCAGCCCCTCGGGGTACTGCTCGGTGACCCACACCGGCACCTCGAGCTCGCCGGCCATGCCGCCTAGCCAGGCGGCCTCGGTCACCGCCTGGTCGCCATGTTCGATCACCGGCAGCAGGCCGGCCTGCAGGTCGACGATCAGCAGCAGGCTGTTCTCTCGCATCAGGCGCATCGGCGGCCCCTCTCTATGCGTTAGTTGTCGTGGCTGACCAGCATAGCCGCTAGAATGGACGCTTCCGACCCTTTCTCATCCCCTTCCCCGATGGAGAACTCCCCGATGCGTCATCTTCTCGTCATGCTCGTGGTTGGCGTGCTGGGCTTCGGCCTGGCCGTGGACCATGCCGATGCGCGCCGCCTGGGTGGCGGCAAGAGCTTTGGCAGCCAGTCCCGTACCGTGCAGCAGCAGCCCGCGGCTACCCAGAACCAGGCCGCCGGCAGCCGCGCCACCCAGGCGCGCCCCGGCTCACGGATGGGTGGCATGCTCGGCGGCCTGCTCGCTGGTGGCCTGCTCGCCGCGCTCTTCTTCGGTGGGGCCTTCGACGAACTGCGCCTGATGGATATCCTGCTGGTCGCCGGCGTGGCCTTCCTGCTCTTCAAGCTGCTGGCCCGCCGCCGGCCGGCCATGGCCGGAGGCCCGGGCCAGCCGGATGCCTCCGCAGGGCCCCAGCGCTTCCAGGCCGAGCAGGCACCGCTGGGTGGCGGGGCCGCCTTCGCTTCGGAGCCCGAGTGGTTCGACCGGGAGCGCTTCCTCGGCGGCGCCAAGGAGCATTTCATGACCCTGCAGCGTGCCTGGGACAACAACGACTTCGCCGGCATCCAGGAGTACGTGACCCCGGAGCTCTACAACCTGCTGCGTGAGGAGCGTGACCGGCAGCCAGCCAACAATCGCACCGAGATCGTGCGGCTGTTCGCCGAACTCGGCGACATCCGGGAAGTGGGCCAGGAGGCCGAGGCCACGGTGATCTTCCACGGCATCATCGCCGAGAACGGGGAAGAGAACGAGTTCAACGAGACCTGGCACCTGACCCGACAGCTGCGTGACGGCGCGCCCTGGTACCTGCAGGGAATCGAGCAGAACCCCGGCGCCTGACGCCCCACGGCGTGGCACGCCAAGACGCGAAAGGCCGGGCAAGTTGCCCGGCCTTTTCTGCTTTCGGTTTCTGTTACCGGCAGTGGGCGATCAGTTCTGGGCGTCCTCGGCCGCCTGCTCCATCTCCTCGCCCATCTCCTCCATGCCTTCACCCATCTCTTCCATGGACTCGTCGATGTTCTCGCCCGCTTCCTCGGCCGGCCCCTGCTCCTCCTCGCAGGCCGCCAGGCCAACACCCAGCATGGCGATCAACAGGGCCAGGCCCAGCTTGCGCATCATGGCGTTCTTCATGCTCATCTCCTTCTGAGACGTCCAGGTCCATTGGGGTCGTGCAGAAAAACCCTAGCCGCTGGCAGACGGCCTTTCCACTCCGGCTTGCAATATCGTGTAACGGCGCGAATGCGAGACATGAAAAAACCCGAGCTCTAGTGAGCTCGGGTTTTTTCTAAATAAGTGCCTGTCGATAACTCGGGCGGCGCTCCGCTATTCCCAGGGGAAGGCCCTGGCATCACGTCCGTTTGGCCGACGCACATGAAAAGACCCCGTGCTCATTCGAACACGGGGTCTTCTCGGATAAGTGCCTGACGATGACCTACTCTCGCATGGGGAGGCCCCACACTACCATCGGCGCTGAGCGGTTTCACTGCTGAGTTCGGCATGGGATCAGGTGGTTCCCGCACGCTATGGTCGTCAGGCGAAAAACGGTGAATCATGCTGACGATACGTCTCGTCGTATCCGTCATGTCGGTCGCCATCGGCAGACCGCTTGGGTGTTATATGGTCAAGCCTCACGGGCCATTAGTACCGGTTAGCTCAACGCCTTGCAGCGCTTCCACACCCGGCCTATCAACCAGCTGGTCTCGCTGGGCCCTTCAGGAGGCTCAAGGCCTCAGGGATGTCTCATCTTGAAGGGGGCTTCCCGCTTAGATGCTTTCAGCGGTTATCCCGTCCGCACATAGCTACCCGGCAATGCCACTGGCGTGACAACCGGAACACCAGAGGTGCGTCCACTCCGGTCCTCTCGTACTAGGAGCAGCACTTCTCAAACATCCAACGCCCACGGCAGATAGGGACCGAACTGTCTCACGACGTTCTAAACCCAGCTCGCGTACCACTTTAAATGGCGAACAGCCATACCCTTGGGACCGACTTCAGCCCCAGGATGTGATGAGCCGACATCGAGGTGCCAAACACCGCCGTCGATGTGAACTCTTGGGCGGTATCAGCCTGTTATCCCCGGAGTACCTTTTATCCGTTGAGCGATGGCCCTTCCATACAGAACCACCGGATCACTAGAACCTACTTTCGTACCTGCTCGACGTGTCTGTCTCGCAGTTAAGCACCCTTATGCTCTTGCACTCAATGCACGATTTCCAACCGTGCTGAGGGTACCTTCGTGCTCCTCCGTTACGCTTTGGGAGGAGACCGCCCCAGTCAAACTACCCACCACACACGGTCCTCGATCCGGATCACGGACCTGAGTTAGAACGCCAATGATGCCAGGCTGGTATTTCAAGGTTGGCTCCACCGTGGCTGGCGCCACGGTTTCCAAGCCTCCCAGCTATCCTACACAAGCAACATCAGCGTCCAGTGTGAAGCTATAGTAAAGGTTCACGGGGTCTTTCCGTCTAGCCGCGGGTACACAGCATCTTCACTGCGATTTCAATTTCACTGAGTCTCGGGTGGAGACAGCGTGGCCATCATTACGCCATTCGTGCAGGTCGGAACTTACCCGACAAGGAATTTCGCTACCTTAGGACCGTTATAGTTACGGCCGCCGTTTACCGGGGCTTCGATCAGGAGCTTCGCTTGCGCTAACACCATCACTTAACCTTCCGGCACCGGGCAGGCGTCACACCCTATACGTCCGCTTGCGCGTTTGCAGAGTGCTGTGTTTTTAATAAACAGTTGCAGCCACCTGGTATCTTCGACCGGTTCAGGCTCAGGGAGCAAGTCCCGTCACCCTAGTCCGGCGTGCCTTCTCCCGAAGTTACGGCACCATTTTGCCTAGTTCCTTCACCCGAGTTCTCTCAAGCGCCTGGGTATTCTCTACCTGACCACCTGTGTCGGTTTGGGGTACGGTCCCACTGTATCTGAAGCTTAGAGGCTTTTCCTGGAAGCGTGGCATCGATGACTTCCAGACCGTAGTCTGTTCGTCTCGTCTCTCGGCCTTGGGGAACCGGATTTGCCTGATTCCCCAGCCTACTGACTTTCACCAGGACAACCAACGCCTGGCTCACCTAGCCTTCTTCGTCCCCCCATCGCAATACAGTGAGGTACGGGAATATTGACCCGTTTCCCATCGACTACGCCTTTCGGCCTCGCCTTAGGGGCCGACTCACTCTGCTCCGATTAGCGTCGAACAGAAACCCTTGGTCTTCCGGCGGGGGAGTTTTTCACTCCCCTTGTCGTTACTCATGTCAGCATTCGCACTCGTGATACCTCCAGCAGACCTCTCGATCCACCTTCATCGGCTTACACGACGCTCCTCTACCGCTCGTCATTCGACGAACCCGTAGCTTCGGTACCTGGTTTGAGCCCCGTTACATCTTCCGCGCAGGCCGACTCGACTAGTGAGCTATTACGCTTTCTTTAAAGGATGGCTGCTTCTAAGCCAACCTCCTAGCTGTCTGAGCCTTCCCACATCGTTTCCCACTTAACCAGGATTTCGGGACCTTAGCTGACGGTCTGGGTTGTTTCCCTTTTCACAACGGACGTTAGCACCCGCTGTGTGTCTCCCACGCGTCACTCACCGGTATTCGGAGTTTGCCTCGGGTTGGTAAGTCGGGATGACCCCCTAGCCGAAACAGTGCTCTACCCCCGGCGGTGCTACGTGAGGCGCTACCTAAATAGCTTTCGAGGAGAACCAGCTATCTCCGGGCTTGATTAGCCTTTCACTCCGATCCACAAGTCATCCAAATCTTTTTCAACAGATCCTGGTTCGGTCCTCCAGTTGATGTTACTCAACCTTCAACCTGCTCATGGATAGATCGCCCGGTTTCGGGTCTATTCCCAGCGACTGGTCGCCCAGTTAAGACTCGCTTTCGCTACGCCTCCCCTATACGGTTAAGCTCGCCACTGAAAATAAGTCGCTGACCCATTATACAAAAGGTACGCGGTCACATGACATGCATGCTCCCACTGCTTGTACGCATACGGTTTCAGGATCTATTTCACTCCCCTCTCCGGGGTTCTTTTCGCCTTTCCCTCACGGTACTGGTTCACTATCGGTCAGCCAGGAGTATTTAGCCTTGGAGGATGGTCCCCCCGTCTTCAGTCAAGGTTTCTCGTGCCCCGACCTACTCGATTTCACGACACTCAGATTTCGGCTACGGGACTATCACCCGCTATGGTCAGGCTTCCCAGCCTGTTCGCCTATCAGTCGTGCCGCTTAAGGGCTACTCCCCGTTCGCTCGCCGCTACTGGGGGAATCTCGGTTGATTTCTTTTCCTCGGGGTACTGAGATGTTTCAGTTCCCCCGGTTCGCCTCCCAACACCTATGGATTCAGTGTGGGATACCCACGTTACCGTGGGTGGGTTTCCCCATTCAGAAATGCCCGGGTCACAGGTTGTTTGCCACCTCGCCGAGCCTTATCGCAGGCTTCCACGTCTTTCATCGCCTCTGGCTGCCTAGGCATCCACCGTATGCGCTTCATCGCTTGACCATATAACCCCAAGAGGTCTGGTCCGCGATGACGATCGACAATTGCCGGATACGCTTGAGACGTATCTCGTGTCCCTTTCTCTCGAAAGGAACGTTTGTCAGCATGATTCACATTGTTAAAGAGCAACTGTTCAGAGAACAGTGGAAAGTCTGTGCGACTTGCCGCTGGTCTCTGCCGGATGACTGTTGAATGGTGGAGCCTGAAGATCGAAGTCGTGCGCGACCCCGGCGTGACCCCTGGTGCAAGGGCAGGCACTCTCCAGCTGAGCTCCGCTTTCCTGGGAAAGTGGTGGAGCCTAGCGGGATCGAACCGCTGACCTCCTGCGTGCAAGGCAGGCGCTCTCCCAGCTGAGCTAAGGCCCCGGAATTTGGTGGGTCTGGGCAGACTTGAACTGCCGACCTCACCCTTATCAGGGGTGCGCTCTAACCAACTGAGCTACAGACCCAAACAGTCTTTGCTCGCTCGATCAGGTAATTCATTGTGGACACTTGCCGGGTGCCGGGACTGGTCGTTTAAGGAGGTGATCCAGCCGCAGGTTCCCCTACGGCTACCTTGTTACGACTTCACCCCAGTCATGAACCACACCGTGGTGATCGCCCTCCGAAGTTAGGCTAACCACTTCTGGTGCAGTCCACTCCCATGGTGTGACGGGCGGTGTGTACAAGGCCCGGGAACGTATTCACCGTGACATTCTGATTCACGATTACTAGCGATTCCGACTTCACGGAGTCGAGTTGCAGACTCCGATCCGGACTGAGACCGGCTTTTCGGGATTAGCTCCACCTCGCGGCTTCGCAACCCTTTGTACCGGCCATTGTAGCACGTGTGTAGCCCTACCCGTAAGGGCCATGATGACTTGACGTCGTCCCCACCTTCCTCCGGTTTGTCACCGGCAGTCTCCCTAGAGTTCCCGACCGAATCGCTGGCAAATAGGGACAAGGGTTGCGCTCGTTACGGGACTTAACCCAACATTTCACAACACGAGCTGACGACAGCCATGCAGCACCTGTCTGTGCGTTCCCGAAGGCACCAATCCATCTCTGGAAAGTTCGCACGATGTCAAGGGTAGGTAAGGTTCTTCGCGTTGCATCGAATTAAACCACATGCTCCACCGCTTGTGCGGGCCCCCGTCAATTCATTTGAGTTTTAACCTTGCGGCCGTACTCCCCAGGCGGTCGACTTATCGCGTTAACTGCGCCACAAAGGTCTCAAGGACCCCAACGGCTAGTCGACATCGTTTACGGCGTGGACTACCAGGGTATCTAATCCTGTTTGCTACCCACGCTTTCGCACCTCAGCGTCAGTGTCAGTCCAGAAGGCCGCCTTCGCCACTGGTATTCCTCCCGATCTCTACGCATTTCACCGCTACACCGGGAATTCTACCTTCCTCTCCTGCACTCTAGCCTGACAGTTCCGGATGCCGTTCCCAGGTTGAGCCCGGGGCTTTCACAACCGGCTTATCACGCCGCCTACGCGCGCTTTACGCCCAGTAATTCCGATTAACGCTCGCACCCTCCGTATTACCGCGGCTGCTGGCACGGAGTTAGCCGGTGCTTCTTCTGTGAGTGATGTCCTTCCTCGGGGGTATTAGCCCCAAGGCCTTCTTCCTCACTGAAAGTGCTTTACAACCCGAAAGCCTTCTTCACACACGCGGCATGGCTGGATCAGGCTTTCGCCCATTGTCCAATATTCCCCACTGCTGCCTCCCGTAGGAGTTCGGGCCGTGTCTCAGTCCCGATGTGGCTGATCATCCTCTCAGACCAGCTACGGATCGTCGCCTTGGTGAGCCATTACCTCACCAACAAGCTAATCCGACATAGGCTCATCCGATAGCGCAAGGTCCGAAGATCCCCTGCTTTCTCCCGTAGGACGTATGCGGTATTAGCCTGGGTTTCCCCAGGTTATCCCCCACTACCGGGCAGATTCCTATGCATTACTCACCCGTCCGCCGCTCGACGCCTGGAGCAAGCTCCATCGTTTCCGCTCGACTTGCATGTGTTAGGCCTGCCGCCAGCGTTCAATCTGAGCCATGATCAAACTCTTCAGTTTAAAGTCTGATAGTTCCTAAGGTGGAACCAAACCTGGCTCAAGGTTCAAACGTCTCTTTGACGAGTCGCTTGCCTTGAATGTTTCAGTGACTGGTCACCGACATCCCGACAAGCGCCCACATGAATTACCTGATCGATTGTTAAAGAGCGGCTCCGGGCTCTCATGGAGAGGGGAGCGTCTCGCTGTTGCCGTCGTGCCCGGCTTCTTGATGAAGCGGCGGTCTCGCCGGCGCCCTGCGAGGAAGGCGTATTCTACGTGACCGGCTGTCGTTGTCAACCCTGCGCGGCGTTCCGAAGAAGCGAAGCGAGTGACCAACTCTCGTACCGCCAAAGCGACGCGAGTGCCGATGGAGCCCTTGGCGGGTCTCTGTCACGAGTGGCATGCATTCTACCGAATGCGGCGAGCTCGTCAAGCGGGAATCTTTCGAAACTTCTCGAAAAACCCAAATGGAAACAAGCACTTCTGCCACTTCCCACCGCCTGCAACGTGTGCCCGTCGCCGGCAGCGGATGCGTACTTTACGGATTTCCCCGGAGCCGCGCAAGGCCCTCGCGAAGAAAAATGTCACGGCGATGACGCCCCCGTGAACCGGTGATGACAACCGGGCCGCCGGGCAGGCCGTCCACAGCCCCGTCGTGCCGACCGCCTGTGGATGACATGGGCCGCCGGCGGAGACGACGATGCCCGCGCGGGGCGGGCGTCCTGCAGGGAGGATGACCCGGTTCACCGCGAGGACGGCGAGTGCTTCAGCTTGCGCATCACCGCCATCACCGGGCCGGAGACCACGTAGGCACCGAACAGCAGCAGCAGCATCACCGAGGGCTCGATGGAGATGACCACGAACCCCAGCACGATGGCCAGCAGGAAGACAAAGGGTACCGGCCCCTTGAGGTCCACATCCTTGAAGCTGTAGTAGCGGATGTTGCTGACCATCAGGATCCCCGCGGCGCCCACCACGAAGAGCATCAGCAGCTTGAAGCCGAAGGCATCGGCATCGAAGCTGTGGAAGGTCCAGACACTGGCCGCGACCAGGGCCGCCGCCGAGGGGCTGGGCAGGCCGATGAACCACTTCTTGTCGACGCTGCCGATCTGCACGTTGAAGCGCGCCAGCCGCAGCGCGGCGCAGGCCACGTAGAGGAAGGCCACCACCCAGCCGGTCTTGCCGATGTCCTGCAGGATCCAGATGAAGGCCACCAGGCCCGGGGCCACACCGAAGGAGAGCATGTCGGAGAGGCTGTCGTACTCCGCGCCGAAGTCGCTCTGGGTGTTGGTCAGGCGAGCCACCCGACCATCCAGGCCATCCAGCACCATGGCGATGAAGATGGCGATGGAGGCCGTGGTGAAGTCCCCGTTCACGGCGGCCACCATGGCGAAGAAGCCGGAGAAGAGGGCGGAGGTGGTGAACAGGTTGGGCAGCAGGTAGACGCCCTTGCGCCTCACCTTCCTGCCGCCCTCCTCGGCCTCCTCGATGACCTCCGATTCGCGCATGAAGGTGCTGGCCAGGTCCTCGTCGCCAGGCCGGTCCGGCTCTTGCTCGCTGTGGTGCGAATCCCGATTCATCTGTCTCTTCCATCGGCTTGGGTGTCGCCCCATTCTACACACAGAGCGCCCGACGACTCACGACGGCGGGCGCGCCGGGTGACTCCAGACGCAGCGAGGGCGCGGAAACCCGCGCCCTCGCATCAGCCGGAACGGATCGGGAGATCAGTTCTTGGACTTGTCGACCAGCTGGTTGGCGGCGATCCACGGCATCATGCCGCGCAGCTTCTCGCCGACCTGCTCGATCGGGTGCTCGGCGTTCAGGCGACGACGCGCGGTCATCGAGGGGTAGTTGCTGTTGCCCTCGTTGATGAACATCTTGGCGTACTCACCGGTCTGGATGCGCTTGAGCGCATTGCGCATGGCGGCGCGGGACTGCTCGTTGATCACCTCGGTGCCGGTCACGTACTCGCCATACTCCGCGTTGTTGGAGATGGAGTAGTTCATGTTGGCGATGCCGCCCTCGTACATCAGGTCGACGATCAGCTTGAGCTCGTGGAGGCACTCGAAGTAGGCCATCTCCGGCTCGTAGCCCGCCTCGGTCAGGGTCTCGAAGCCGGCCTTGACCAGCTCCACGGCGCCGCCGCACAGCACGGCCTGCTCGCCGAAGAGGTCGGTCTCGGTCTCGTCCTTGAAGGTAGTCTCGATGATGCCGCTGCGGCCGCCGCCGATGGCCGCCGCGTAGGAGAGCGAGAGCTCCTTGGCGTTGCCGGAGGCATCCTGATGGATGGCGATCAGGTCGGGGATGCCGCCGCCACGCACGAACTCGGAGCGCACGGTGTGGCCCGGGGCCTTGGGCGCGATCATCACCACGTCCAGGTCCTTGCGCGGTTCGATCTGGTTGTAGTGGATATTGAAGCCGTGGGCGAAGGCCAGGGTAGCGCCCTGCGCCAGGTTCGGTGCAACCTGGGTCTCGTAGATCGCCTTCTGGTTCTCGTCCGGCGCCAGGATCATCACCACGTCGGCGTTCTTGCTGGCTTCCTCGACGGAGGCGACCTTGAGGCCGGCGGCCTCGGCCTTGGCCGCGGAGGAAGAGCCCTCACGCAGGGCGACCGTCACGTCGACGCCGGACTCCTTGAGGTTGTTGGCGTGGGCATGGCCCTGTGAACCGTAGCCCACGATGGCCACCTTCTTGCCCTGGATGAGGGAGAGGTCGCAGTCCTTGTCGTAGTAGACGCGCATAGGGGGTACTCCTGAACGTGATAGCGTGGAATCGAGGTCAGCGTTGATGGCCACCCGCGCCGTCTGTCGCGGCGCTGGGATTCGTTGCAGCCGATGGGGTCACCTTACGCCAGCCCTCGCGTTGCGTAAAACGCGATATTTGCAATGTCACATCCCGAAATATGCAATACTAGCGACATGGACATGCGCCCCCTCAAGCACTTCCTGGCCCTGGCCGAGACCCTGCACTTCGGCCGCGCCAGCGAGGCCTGCCACGTCAGCCCCTCGACCCTCTCGCGCACCATCCGCCAGCTCGAGGAGAGCCTGGGCGTGCGCCTCTTCGAGCGCGACAACCGCCATGTGGTGCTGACCCGCCAGGGTCGCAGCTTCCAGGGCTATGCCCGGGACACCCTGGAGGAGTGGGAACGGCTGCGCCAGTCGCTGATGAGCGAGGCGCGCACCCTCACCGGCGAGATCAGCATCTACTGCTCGGTGACCGCCAGCTACAGCTTCCTCTACGAGCTCCTGAGCGAGTTCCGCACCCGGTATCCCGGCATCGAGCTCAAGCTGCACACCGGGGACCCGGCCCAGTCCCTGCCGCGGGTGCTGGCCGGCAATGAGGACATGGCGATCACCCCGCGGCCGCGCCAGGCCCCCGACGCCCTGGCCTTCAAGTCGCTGACCCGCTCACCGCTGGTGTTCATCGCCCCCCACGAGGGCCATGACTGGATCCCCCCCACGCCCGAGTCGCCCTCCGCCGAGCAGTGGCGCGAGGTACCGATGATCCTCTCCGAGGCCGGCCTGTCGCGCCAGTTCAGCGACACCTGGTTTCGCGCCCTGGGCGTGGCGCCACGGATCTATGCCCAGGTGGCGGGCCACGAGGCCATCGTCAGCATGGTCGGGCTGGGGTTCGGCGTCGGCGTGGTGCCACGCATCGTGCTCGACACCAGCCCCCTGGCGGAGCGGGTCAGGGTCCTGCCGGTCAAGCCGGAACTGCCCCACTACGATGTCGGGCTCTGCGTGCTCGAGCGCCGCCTGAAGAGCCCGCTGATCGCCGCCCTCTGGGACGAGGTCGCTGAGCGCTGAACCACCGGCCCTGAAGACACGAAGGCCGCCCCTCGGGGCGGCCTTAAGATTGCAGCGTATACAGTTGGGACTGCGATTTACGTCACGAGTGAACGCAGTCGTGAATCAGAGGGACAGCACCTTGTCGCCGCGGGCGATTCCCGACACCCCGGTGCGCGCTACCTCGAGGATGCCCACCGGCGCCATGGCCTGCAGGAAGGCGTCCAGCTTGCCGGCGTCGCCGGTGATCTGCACCGTGTAGAGGCTCGGCGTCACGTCGACGATCTGCGCGCGGAAGATGTCCACGGTGCGCTTGACCTCGTCGCGGGCCGCGCCCAGCGCCTTGACCTTGACCAGCATCAGCTCGCGCTCGATGTGGTTGCCCTCGGTCAGGTCCACCAGCTTGACCACGTCGATCAGCTTGTTGAGGTGCTTGGTGATCTGCTCGATCACCCGGTCGTCCCCGACGGTGGTCACGGTCAGCCGCGACAGGCTCGGGTCCTCGGTGGGCGCCACGTTCAGCGTTTCGATGTTGAAGTTGCGCTGGGAGAACAGCCCCACCACGCGTGACAGGGCGCCCGGTTCGTTTTCCATCAGAATCGAGATGATATGGCGCATCAGGTCCGCTCCGTCTTGGAAAGCAGCATGTCACGCATGGAGCCCAGGGGCACCTGCATCGGATAGACGTGCTCGTGCGGGTCGACGAGAACATCGAGGAACACCAGCTCGTGCGTGTCGGCAAAGGCGCGTTCCAGTGCCGGCTCGAGATCCGCCAGTGTCTCCACCCGCAGCGCGGTGAAGCCATATGCTTCGATCAACTGCTGGAAGTCGGGCAGCGATTCCATGTAGGAGTGCGCATGACGGGACTTGTAGTTGAGGTCCTGCCACTGGCGCACCATGCCCAGCGAGGCGTTGTTGAGGTTGACGATCTTCACTCCGCCACCGAACTGCTTACAGGTCGAGAGCTCCTGCATCATCATCTGGAAGCTGCCCTCGCCGGTGACGCAGATCACCTGCTCCTCCGGGAAGTTGTGCTTGATGCCCATGGCCGCCGGGAAGCCGAAGCCCATGGTGCCAAGCCCCCCGGAGGTGATGAAGCGGTTGGGCTTGTCGAACTTGTAGTACTGGGCCGCGAACATCTGGTGCTGGCCCACGTCGGTGGTCACGTAGGCCTCGCCGCGGGTCACCCGGCACAGCGCCTCGATCACCTCCTGGGGCTTGATCGGCTCGCCGGGCTTCGAGGGCTCGTAGAGCTTTTCGCGGCGCTCCTCGCGCCAGCCGTCGATCTGCTTCCACCAGTCGGCCAGGGCCTCGGGATTGGCGATCTCCTTGCCCTGCACCATGCTGATCATCTCGTTGATCACGCTGCCGGCCGGGCCGACGATGGGCACGTCGGCCCGCACCGTCTTGGAGACCGAGCTCGGGTCGATGTCCACGTGGATGATCTTGGCGGTGGGACAGAACTTCGAGGTGTTGTTGGTAACGCGGTCGTCGAAGCGCGCGCCGATGGCGATGATCAGGTCGGCATGGTGCATGGCCATGTTCGATTCAAAGGAGCCGTGCATGCCCAGCCAGCCCAGGCACTGGCGGTCGCTCTGCGGGTAGGAGCCGATGCCCATCAGGGTGGTGGTGATGGGATAGCCCAGCCGCTGGACCAGGTCGGTCAGCCCCTCGCTGGCGTTGCCGGTGACCACGCCCCCGCCGGTATAGAAGACCGGGCGCCGGGCCTTGAGCATCAGCTCCACGGCCTTCTTGATCTGGCCGGTGTGGCCACGGGTGACCGGGTTGTACGAGCGCATCTTGACCTTCTTCGGGTAGACGTACTCGTAGCGCTCGGTGGGCGCGGTCATGTCCTTGGGAATATCCACCACCACCGGACCGGGCCGGCCGGTCGCGGCCAGGTAGTAGGCCTTCTTGAGGACTTCCGGAATCTCGGTCGGGTGGCGGATCGAGAAGCTGTGCTTCACGATCGGCCGGGTCACGCCGATGATGTCGGTCTCCTGGAAGGCATCGTCGCCGATCAGGTGGCTCATCACCTGGCCGCACAGCACCACCATGGGGATCGAGTCCATGTAGGCGGTGGCGATGCCGGTGACGGCGTTGGTCGCCCCGGGGCCGGAGGTGACCAGCACCGTGCCCGGCTTGCCGGAGGCCCGGGCATAGCCGTCGGCGGCGTGGGTGGCCGCCTGTTCGTGGCGCACCAGGATGTGCTTGACCTTGTCCTGGCGGAACAGCGCATCGTAGATGTGCAGCGCTGCCCCCCCGGGATACCCATAGATGTATTCGACGCCCTCGTCCTGGAGGAAGCGGGCAATCATGTCTGCGCCGGAAAGCAGTTCCACAGATGTATCTCCCCTGGAGGTCTCGAGTGCGATCCGCGCCCACCGTGTGGACACGAAGTCGAGTGCGACGGTATGCCGCTGCCGGCCGTGCCGGCACCTGATGCCAAACCCTGGCAGTAAGGGCCCTGTTGGGGCCTGCACTCTCATCACGGCGGATTGCCGCGTCGGGGCGTTGGCCGACCCGGGCGGTTGGCCCGGATTCGGAAGTCCTTCGGCGGGTAGAGGCGCTCGGCCCACCCTTCGCGCGGGAATGGGGGATTGCCCGCTGGAGTCCGCGCCCGTATCAGGAACGCTCAAGATTCCATTAGCACTGTGGAAGTGTCAACCGCGGAAACAGCGTGGGTAGCCCATGATGGGCCATCCGGCAAGGGGGGCGTGTCACCCGGGCCACCACAAAAGAGCCCGTCCACTCGCGGGGAGGGACGGGCAAGGGGGTTACAGGACGCAACCTGAATCTCATTGTAGACCGTCGCCGCCCGGTCGCCCGGGCGGCAAGGTAACGCTTTGTGGCGCAGTGTGACGCGGCTTTACGGCCTGTGCTTCAGCTCTGGAACACCAGCTGGTCGCCTTCCGCCTCCACATGGATGACGTCACCCGGCGAGAACTTCCCGGCCAGCAGGTCCTGGGCCAGCGGGTTCTCGATGCGCGCCTGGATCGCCCGCTTGAGCGGCCGCGCCCCGAACACCGGGTCGAAGCCCGCCTCGGCCAGCAAGGCAAGCGCCGCCTCGCTGACCTCGAGGGAGAGGTCGTGCTCCGCGAGCCGCGCACGCAGGCGGTCGAGCTGGATCTCGGCGATGGCCTGGATCTGCGCCTGGCCGAGGGCGTGGAACACCACCACCTCATCGATGCGGTTGATCAGCTCGGGGCGGAAGTGGTCGCCGACCACCGCCATCACCATCTCCTTCATCTGGGCGTAGTCGCTGTCATCGCCGCCCATGCGCTGGATGATGTCCGAGCCCATGTTGGAGGTCATCACGATCACGGTGTTGCGGAAGTCCACGGTGCGCCCCTGGCCGTCGGTCAGGCGGCCATCCTCCAGCACCTGCAGCAGGATGTTGAAGACGTCGGCATGGGCCTTCTCCACCTCGTCGAGCAGCAGCACCGAGTAGGGCTTGCGGCGCACCGCCTCGGTCAAGTAGCCGCCCTCCTCGTAGCCGACATAGCCGGGAGGTGCACCGATCAGCCGCGCCACGGAGTGCTTCTCCATGAACTCCGACATGTCGATGCGCACCATCGCCTCCTCGGTGTCGAAGAGGAAGTTGGCCAGCGACTTGCAGAGCTCCGTCTTGCCCACCCCGGTGGGGCCGAGGAACAGGAAGGAGCCATTGGGCCGGTTGGGATCGGCGAGGCCCGCACGGGAGCGGCGCACGGCGTTGGCCACGGCGGTCACCGCCTCGTCCTGGCCGATCACCCGCTCGTGGAGCGCCTCCTCCATGCGCAGCAGCTTGTCGCGCTCGCCCTCGAGCATCTTGGCCACCGGGATGCCGGTCCAGCGCGAGACCACCTCGGCGATCTCCTCCTCGGTGACGTTGGAGCGCAGCAGCTGGTGCTTGGAGGTATCGGCCTCGGCCTCGCCGGCCTCGGCGATCTTCTTCTCCAGGTCGGGAATCACCCCGTACTGGATCTCCGACATCCGCGCCAGGTCGCCCTGGCGACGGGCCTGCTCCAGGTCGATGCGGGCCTTGTCGAGGGCGTCCTTGAACTGGGCCGCGCCCTGGATGCTGGCCTTCTCGGCCTTCCAGATCTCGTCGAGGTCGGCGTACTCGCGCTCGAGCTCGCCGATCTGCTCCTCCAGGCTCTCGAGACGCTTCTTCGAGGCCTCGTCGGTCTCCTTCTTGAGGTGCTCCCGCTCCATCTTCAGCTGGATCAGCCGGCGGTCGAGGCGGTCCATCTCCTCGGGCTTGGAGTCGAGCTCCATGCGGATGCGCGAGGAGGCCTCGTCGATCAGGTCGATCGCCTTGTCGGGCAGCTGGCGGTCGGTGATGTAGCGAGTCGAGAGCTTGGCCGCGGCGATGATCGCGCCGTCGGTGATGTCGACGCCGTGGTGCACCTCGTAGCGCTCCTTGAGGCCGCGCAGAATGGCCACGGTGTCCTCCTCGGAGGGCTCGTCCACCAGCACCTTCTGGAAGCGGCGCTCCAGGGCGGCGTCCTTCTCGATGTACTTGCGGTACTCGTCCAGGGTGGTGGCGCCCACGCAGTGCAGCTCGCCGCGGGCCAGGGCGGGCTTGAGCATGTTGCCGGCATCCATGGAGCCCTCGGCCTTGCCGGCGCCGACCATGGTGTGCAGCTCGTCGATGAACAGGATCACCCGTCCCTCCTCCTGGGACAGCTCCTTGAGTACCGACTTGAGGCGTTCCTCGAACTCGCCGCGGAACTTGGCCCCGGCCAGCAGCGCGCCCATGTCAAGCGACAGCACGCGCTTGTCCTTGAGCCCTTCCGGCACCTCGCCGTCGACGATGCGCTGGGCCAGCCCCTCGACGATGGCGGTCTTGCCCACGCCGGGCTCGCCGATCAGCACCGGGTTGTTCTTGGTGCGACGCTGCAGCACCTGGATGGTGCGACGGATCTCGTCGTCGCGGCCGATCACCGGGTCGATCTTGCCGCTGGCGGCCCGCTCGTTGAGGTCCAGGGTGTACTTCTCCAGTGCCTCGCGCTGGTCCTCGGCGTTGGGGTCGTCGACCTTCTCGCCGCCGCGCACGCTGTCGACGGCCGTCTCCAGCGACTTGCGGGTCACCCCGGCCTGGGTCAGCAGCTTGGTCACCGCGTGTCCCATCCCCAGCGCGGCCAGCAGCACCAGTTCGCTGGCGATGTACTGGTCGCCACGCTTCTGGGCCTCGCGGTCGGTGAGGTTGAACAGCTTGATCAGGTCGCGGGACGGCTGTACCTCGCCATCGAAGTTGGCGACCTTGGGCAGGTCGTCGAGGTGGCCCACCAGGCCGTCGCGCAGCCGGGCAGCATCGCCGCCGGCCTTCTGGATCAGCGCCTTGACGCCGGTATCGGTGGCCTCCAGCAACGCCAGCAGCAGGTGGCCGGGCTCCAGCTGGTTGTGGCCACGCCCCACGGCCAGGGACTGGGCATCGGCCACGGCGTTCTGCAGCTTGGCGGTGAACTTGTCGAATCGCATTCGCTTTCCTCCATCGGGGTGACGGCGCGGTCGGACGCACCGTTTGGCCCTGTCAATGTGTCTTGACGGTATCAATGGAGACAGCGTGGCCGGCTTTCAAGTCGGCGGCCAGGGAAAGGGTGCGGGGGATTGACGCGGATCAAGCGGCCAAGGGGCAAGGGGCAAGGGGCAAGGGGCAAGGGGCAAGGGGCAAGGGGCAAGGGGCAAGGGGCAAGGGGCAAGGGGCAAGAGGCAAGGGGCAAGGGGCAAGGGGCAAACCAGCATCAACCCCGGACTGAAGGACACAAGGATCTTTTCCTTGTGGCTGGCCGAAGGCCCCGGGGTTTCCTTGAACCTTGCTCCTTGAGGCTTGTGCCTCGCGTCAGCGCAACCAGATCACGCTGGCCATGCGGCCGGTAAGGCCGTCGTCGCGGCGGTAGGAGTAGAAGCGAGGTTCGCAGGCGGTGCAGAAGTGGCCGCCGCTGATATGCGAGACACCCAGGCGCTCGAGGCGCAGGCGGGCCAGCTTGTAAAGGTCGCCCATGTAGTGGCCGAGCCGGTAGGGGCTGGGGTCGAAGGCCGCCTCGGCCTCAGGGTGCACGCCGACGAAGGCCTGCTGCACCTCGGGGCCGACCTCGAACTGGGCGTTGGAGATCGCCGGGCCCAGCCAGGCCAGCAGCTCCTCCGGCGGCAGGCCCATCGCC
Source organism: Halomonas sp. CKK8 (assembly GCF_029625235.1). NCBI lineage: Bacteria > Pseudomonadati > Pseudomonadota > Gammaproteobacteria > Oceanospirillales > Halomonadaceae > Halomonas > Halomonas sp. CKK8. The sequence continues at coordinate 3,477,696 of NZ_CP121193.1, forward strand.
CCCACGGTGGCCTCGATCACGCCGCCGGCCAGCCCGCGCCAGCCGGCATGGGCCACCGCCACCCGCTCGCCGCGGCGGTCGCATAGGAATACCGGCAGGCAGTCGGCGGTGAGCACCACGCAGGCGTAGTCGCGGTTCGTGGCCACGGCGGCGTCGGCCTGGGGCCGGGCGTCGGAGTACTCCTGCTGCACCCGGGCGCCGTGCACCTGGTCGAGCCACAGCAGCGGGCGACCGTCGCCGACCTCCTTCTCCAGCTGGCGGCGGCACAGCGCCACGTGGTCCGGGTTGTCGCCCAGGTTCTCGGCCGGATTGAAGGCGGCAAAGGGGCCCTGGCTGGGGCCGGTCTCGCGGGTGGTCACGAAGGCGCCTACGCTCTCCGGCGCCGGCCAGTCGGGCAGGATCGGGGTCGGGCGCAGGTCGAAGGTATCGCTCATCACGGGGTCCTTAGCGCATGGTCTCGCGGTCTTCGCGCAGGTAGTCGAGCAGCATCAGCAGGTCATCGGGCAGCGGCGCGCGGAAGGCCATGCGCTCGCCGCTGGCCGGATGCACGAAGGCCAGCTTGCGGGCATGCAGCGCCTGGCGCGGGAACTCGCGCAGGATCTCCTTGAGGGTCTCGCCGGCGCCGGCCGGCAGCTTGAGGCGTCCGCCGTAGACCGGGTCGCCGATCAGCGGATAGCGTGCATGGGCCATGTGCACCCGGATCTGGTGGGTGCGACCCGTCTCGAGCTTGCAGCGCACGTGGGTATGGGCCCGGAAGCGCTCCACCACCCGGTAGTGGGTCACCGCCGGCTTGCCCGAGGCATTCACCGCCTGGCGCTTGCGGTCGCGCGGATGGCGGCCGATGGGGGCGTCTACGGTGCCGCCGGCGGTCATCACCCCGACCACCACGGCATCGTATTCCCGCGAGACGGTGCGCGCCTGGAGCTGCTCGACCAGGGCGGTCTGGGCGGCCAGCGTCCTGGCTACCACCATCAGCCCGCTGGTGTCCTTGTCCAGGCGGTGCACGATGCCGGCCCGGGGGATGGACGCCAGCGCCGGGTCATGGTGCAGCAGGGCATTGAGCAGGGTGCCGTCGGGGTTGCCGGCGGCGGGATGCACCACCAGGCCCGGCGGCTTGTCGATCACCAGCACCTCGTCGTCCTCGTACACCACCGTCAGGGGGATGTCCTCGGGCTCGAAGCGGGTGTCGTCCTCGATCTCGGCGGCCAGCGCCAGGGCCTCGCCGCCGTAGACCTTGTCCTTGGGCTTGGCCATTCGGCCGTCCAGGGTCAGGGCCCCGCTCTTGATCCAGGCCTTGAGCCGCTCACGGGAAAGGTCGGCGAAGAGTTCGGCGGCGGCCTGGTCGAGGCGCAGGCCAGCCATGCGTTCGGGAACGCGATGCTGGGCTTCGAGGGTCTGGGACATGGGTCGGGACAGGGCTCTCTGCGCACCGGGAGCGATGACTGCGTTTCGCCGCAAGGTGCTTTATAGTGGGCGGATATCGGCCGATTCTACCACGGCCGTCCGGGTTGTTAGACACGAGGATCACGATGCGCGTTATCACCTCCCCCGCCCGCCTGGCGTCCCTGCTGCTGGCCGGCGTCCTGCTGGCCGGCTGCGCCAGCACCGATTCCCAGGAAGACGAGCTCGACGGCGTCGCCGAACGCCAGCTCTATGAGGAGGGTCGCGAGGCCCTGGAGGATGGCCGCTACACCACCGCCATCAACCGGCTCGAGGCCATCGATACCCGCTTCCCCTTCGGCGAGCATGCCGAGCAGGCCCAGCTGGAGCTGATCTACGCCTACTACGAGACCGACGACTGGGAAGGCGCCCGCGCCGCCGCCAGCCGCTTCATCCGCCTGCACCCGGACCACCCCCAGGTGGACTACGCCTACTACATGCGTGGCCTGGCCGCCTGGCAGGCGGGGCGCTTCAGCCTCGAGCGGCTGCGGCTGATCAACATCGCCAAGCGCGACCTGGGCGCCACCCGCGATGCCTACGCCGACTTCCGCGAGCTGATCCAGCGCTACCCGGACAGCCAGTACGCCCCGGACGCCCGGCAGCGCATTGTCTACCTGCGCAACGTGCTGGCCCGCCACGAGCTGCACGTGGCCGACTTCTACCTGCGCAAGGGGGCCTACCTGGCCGCCGTGGAGCGCGGCCGCTGGGTGATCGAGAACTACCCGCAGTCCGCAGCCACCCATGACGCCCTGGCGGTGATGGTGGAGGGCTACCTGGGCCTCGAGATGCGCGACCGCGCCCGCGAATCCCTGCAGGTGCTGATCGACAACGCCCCGAACCACGAGCGCCTGCGCGGCCGCACCTTCCGCCCGGAGCACGTCAAGGCCGACGCCCTCTCGGCCTGACGCCTGCCCATGCCGCTGCCCCACCAACCCGGTTGGTGGGCAGCTCGATGACACATTCCGTTGTTCCCCACGTCCAGAAGCCTGTATTGTTGCTAAAACTCTAATGGTCAGGCCTCGCCCCATCGGGAGATGTCGGCCCGAGCCTCATGACGACAACCCCTTCTTCACCATCGACGCGCTACATCCGACGGCTGCACCTGCGCATCAGATCCCTGGCTGCGCTGGGCATCCTGGCCACTGCCCTGCTGGCCGGACTGATTACCGCCCTGCCCTTCTATCACGCCGCGCGAAGCGGCATCGAACGTACCAGTCAGCTCAGCGCCGAGACCCAGGCGGAAGCCCTTCACCATCAGTTCAAGCGCTATCAGGATATTACCCGCCAGCTTAACGGCCGCACGGATATTCGCGACCGCCTCGCTGACTATGCCCGCGGAGACATCTCGCTGGAGGCGCTATCAGCGTTCACCACACCCCGCCTGGCCGATGCCATGGCCCAGGCACCGGACCTGGTCGGCCTGATCCGACTTGGCCCCGATGGCGAACTCGTCTCGCGAATCGGCAAGGCCCCAGCCGACGCGATGCCGTCTCACGACTCACAGGAAGGCTACCCCTGCCGGCTCTACCTGCTGGAGCAAAGGGACGTGCTGGTGCAAAGCTGCTCGCCAATCGTCACTCCCGAAGGCGAGCGCCTCGGACGGGATATCGCCTTCTTCCAGGCCGATTCGCTGCTGGCCCTGCTGGCCGATACGGAGCGCTTCGGCGAAGGCGCCAAGCTACGGCTGCGCACCCCTCGCGGCCAGCAGGTGCTCATGTTGGGTCCGGAGGGGCCGGTCCTCAGTCGCTTCGACACCCTGGACAACCCGGAGGAGACGGTTCAGGTCACCCTCCAGGCCGCGCTGGGGGACCGGGGCTGGGAACTGCTGGTGGCGGTGCCGTCACAACGCTTTCACGACGAGGCCCTACAGCTACTGCTATGGCCCGCGCTGGCCATCCTCTTGCTGGCACTGGGAGGCACCTGGGTGGTCAGCAGCGCCCTGCACCCCCTGCTGGCTCGCGTGGACAGGCAGGCCCGTGAACTGGAAGCCTCGGACCAGAAGCTTCGCCTGGCCGCCAGCGTCTTTCGCAACGCTCAAGAGGCGATCGCCATCACCAGCCCACGCCATGCGATCATCGATGCCAACCCGGCCTTTGCCAACCACCTGGGCTACACCGCGCAGGCACTGATCGGGCGGCCGATGAAGGCCCTGCTGGCCTGGCATACCGACAGCTCAGCGCGTCTGAAACATGGCCTGAAACACCTGGAAGAAAACGGGACCTGGCAGGGTGAGGTCCGCTACCGCTGCGCCAACGGCGATATTCTGGTGGCACTGCAGACCGTCAGTGCGGTACGCAACGGCGACGGTGAAACGCTGCGCTATATCCACATCTTCAACGACGTCACCGAGCAGAGAGCCGCCGAGGAGATGGTGCGCCACCAGGCGCTTCACGATGAGCTGACCGGCCTGCCCAACCGTGCCCAGCTGGAGCAGCACCTAGAGCGGGCCCTTCACCAATGCCGTCTCACTGGCAAGCGGCTAGCGGTCCTCTTCATGGACCTGGATCACTTCAAGGAGGTCAACGACACGCTCGGCCACCAGGCTGGGGACAGGCTCCTGCAAGCCGTCAGCGAACGCCTGCAGGCCAACCTGCGCGCCGAGGACATGCTGGCGCGGCTGGGCGGCGACGAGTTCGTGATCGTGGTAGAGCCCATCCAGGCGGTGGATAACGCTGCCCGGGTGGCCTCCAATGTGGTCGAGGCGCTGACTACCCCCTTTGTCATCGGGGACACACCCTTGACGATCGGCGTCTCGGTGGGCATCGCCATTTTCCCGGCAGACGGCAGCGATGGCGTCAGCCTGCTCCAGGCCGCCGACGCGGCGATGTATCGCGCCAAGGCCGCCGGGCGCAATACCTGGTGCCTGTACTCACCACCATCGGCTATGCAGAACACTTGAGAAGAGGCGCCCTGATCACTTCTCTTGAAAGCCCCCCTTTCTCTTGGGATAAAAAAGGTATATTTTTTATTCATGGATGCCTTCGAGTTCGACTCGGGCAAGAGCGAAGCTAACAGGCACAAGCACGGCATCGACTTTGTCGACGCCCAGCGCCTCTGGGAAGACCCGGACTTGCTTGAGATCCCGGCAAAGACCATGGATGAGCCACGTTTCGTCGTGATTGGCAGGATCGATGGCAAGCACTGGTCCGGCATCATCACGTACCGCGGTAGACGCATTCGCCTGATCTCGGTCAGACGTTCGCGCAGCAGTGAGGTCGCCCTCTATGAAAGCCCATGATCTCGATAACCGCTTCGATGACGGTGACGACATCATCGATGAGCTCGACTTGTCGCAAGCCAGTCGTCCGCTCAGAAAGCAGAAGCGCGTCAACGTCGATTTCCCGACCTGGATGATCGACTCGCTGGACCGGGAGGCCGCGCGTCTCGGCGTCACCCGTCAGTCCATCATCAAGATCTGGCTGGCCGAACGCCTGGAGCAGCACGGCTCGCATTCGCACTGACCCTGCCCCCTTGACGGCAGAACGCCACCGCCCGAAAGGGCGGTGGCGTTTCTCGTTCCTATTGGCCCGGCGCTTGCGGCTCGGAGCTGTCAGTCCCCCGGCTGCCAGCCATTGACGATGGGGTAGCGGCGGTCACGGCCGAAGCCGCGGCGGGTGACGCGCACCCCCACCGGCGCCTGGCGCCGCTTGTACTCGCAGCGGTCCACCAGCTTGACCACCTTGTAGACGTCCTCGCGCTCGAACCCCGCGGCGATGATCGCCTCGGCGCTCATGTCGCCCTCGATATAGCGCACCAGGATGGCGTCGAGCACGTCATAGTCCGGCAGGCTGTCGCTGTCCTGCTGGTCCGGGGCGAGCTCCGCGGTAGGCGGCCGCTCGATGACCCGCTCGGGAATCGCCGGCGACTGGGTATTGCGCCAGCGCGCCAGGCGGTAGACCCAGGTCTTGTAGACGTCCTTGATGGCGTTGTAGCCGCCGACCATGTCGCCGTAGAGGGTGGCATAGCCCACCGCCATCTCGCTCTTGTTGCCGGTGGTCAGCACCATCAGGCCCTTCTTGTTGGAGATCGCCATCAGCAGCACGCCGCGGCAGCGCGACTGCAGGTTCTCCTCGGTGGTGTCCCGCTCGGTGCCGGCGAAGCTCTCGGCCAGCGTCGACATGAACGCCTCGACCATCGGTTCGATGGGCAGCACCTCGTAGCCCACGCCCAGCATCTCGGCCTGCTCGGCGGCGTCCTGCCGGGAGATATCCGCCGTGTAGTGGTAGGGCATCATCACCGCGTGGACGCGCTGGGGGCCCAGGGCATCCACGGCGATGGCCAGCGAGAGCGCCGAGTCGATGCCGCCGGAGAGCCCCAGCACCACGCCCTGGAAGCCGCTCTTGTTGACGTAGTCGCGCAGGCCGGTGACCAGCGCGCAGTAGAGGTTGTCCTCGGGCTCGACCTCGGGCTCGGTCTCGCCCGGCTGGGGGACCCAGTGGTGCGCATCGCGCACGAACTGCACCGGCATCAGGCCCACCGCCCAGTGGGGCGCCTGCACCATCAGCTCGCCCCTGGCATCAACGCAGGCCGAGCCGCCATCGAAGACCAGCTCGTCCTGGCCGCCGATCTGGTTGACGTAGACGATGGGCAGCGCCACCTCGCGGGCCCTCGCCTCGAGCAGCGCCAGGCGCTCGGCGGGCTTGTCCTGGTGGAAGGGCGAGGCATTCAGGGTGACCAGGATCTGGGCGCCGGCATCACGGGCCTGGCGAACCGGCTTCTCGCTCCAGATGTCCTCGCAGATCAGGATGCCGAGCCGGGCGCCCTTGTGCTCCACCACCAGCGGCCGGTTGCCGGTGGCGAAGTAGCGCTGCTCGTCGAACACCTCGTAGTTGGGCAGCGCCTGCTTGGCGTACTCGTCGAGCCACTCGCCGTTGTAGAGCACCCCGGCCAGGTTCCAGTTCTGCCCCTCCCGGCGCCCCGGATAGCCGACGATGACCATGACGTCGCGGGCCATCTTCTCGGCCATGTGGGCCCGGGCATGACGCAGGCGGGTCTCCATGGAGGGGCGCAGCAGCAGGTCCTCCGGCGGGTAGCCGGTGAGGAAGAGTTCGGGCAGCACCACGATATCGGCACCATGCTCGATGCGAGCCTCGCGCACGGTCTCGATGGCGAGGTCGGCGTTGCCGGGAATGTCGCCGACCAGCGGGTCGAGCTGAGCCATCACCAGGGTCAGGTCTTGCATGGGCTTGGAAATCTCTCGAGAATCGATGGATATCCGCCATTGTCCCGCAAGGGCGGCCGAGTGGCAAAGCCGGCCACCCCCACCTGGGAGTTCCACAAGGAATGAACCTGTTGCTGATTCGCCTGATCATCTTCGCCGTGCTGTTCTTCGCCGGCCTGAAGCTCTACCGCATGTACCGCGAGTGGAAACTGGACCGCGATGGCCCGCAGCAGGAGGGCGACCAGGGCAACCGCATGGTGCGCTGCAGCTGGTGCCAGGTGCACCTGCCCGAGGAGGACGCCCTGCGCGAGCGCGGCGACTGGTTCTGCTCCGGCGATCACCGCGACAAGTACCTGGCAGAACGAAAAGAAGAGCAGAAGGAAGAGAAGAAAGAAGCGCAGAAGGACGAGAACCAGCAAGAAAAGGACGACTGAAGCACCTCGAGGGCGGGGCGTGACCCGCGACTGCTTGCCCCTACCGCCGCATCGACCGAGGACAACCTCGCCGACCTCCCGCCATGATGACGCACAGCTGCTGTAGCTGATTGCCTACAGCGCGGCATGGCCTCCCGGCTAGCCTGAAGAAAGGACTCCAAAAACAGGCCACCGCCGGGAGGGCATCATGCGCCCTGCTGTTAACTCCCCTCTTTCGTCATGCCAGCATTTTCGTCAACAGGGCCTGACGCTGATCGAGCTGATCGTCGCCATCGCCGTGCTCGCCATCATCGCCACCGTCGGTGTTCCCGGCTTTCAGAAGTTCACAGCAAGGAATGAAGTGGCAGCAGAGGTGATGCGGCTCAAGTCAGCCTTGGCCAAGACACGCAGCGCGGCCATTACCCGCCGCAGCACCGTCACCCTCTGCCCCACCCTCGACATGACCCAGTGCCAGATCAGCAACAATGCCGGGGGAGATGCCTGGCGGGCCACCCTGGCAATCTTCGCGGGGCGCGGAGAGCCGGGCGACGCGCTGTTGCGCACCTTCGGCGAGAGCCAACTGCCCGCCCTCACCTACCGCAACGACGATCGCCCGGTGCGCTACAAGGCGCTGGGTCGCTCTGGCGGGCACAACGGCACCTTCCGCCTCTGCGGGCGCCAGGAGACCGGCGCTCGGGTCATCGTCAACAATGTCGGTCGCGTCCGCGTCGAGTCCGGCCGGCCAGAGTGCTGAGCGACACGACAGCCGCAACCGAGAGACGCCGCGAACCGGATAGCCAGCCGTGGGGGCTGGTCCTGTCCGCCAATGACGTGGGTAGCGCCATGGCCTATCATTTTCGGGCACGGACGTTCGCGGCCGGCGAGTTAGCTGCCCCCGTCCCGCAGCATAGGCTGAGGGGCAGTGCCTTCGTGCACTACGCAGCGCGCCATGATGCTCTCGCTCATCGACCTGGAAGCTGCCAACCCCCACATGATTCGCAACCCCTTCAAGAAGGCACCGCTCAAGGCCTGGGTCATCAAGCAGATCGACCCCGAGACCCTGCACCTGTGCGGCCAGGGGGTACTGGAATCGCCCGAGAAGCCCAAGCGGGTAAGAGAGGCGCTTCATTTCGAGCAGTACGAAGGCGCGGTGCGCATGGGCGAGACGGGCATCGTGCTCAACACCCGCCGCATTGCCGCCGTGGTGCCGCTTCATCGTCTCAGGCTGGTAGAGGGCGGCCGGGAAGCGGAGTGGCAAGGGCGCAGCTGGGCCGTTTCCCAGGTGCCGCAGCGCTGCTGGGACTACGACGGCCGCCTGGTCACCGAGAAGAATCCGATGTCGGAAGCGCCGGCGCTGATCAGTACGGAAGATGTCTCGCGCATTGGCCAGCAGATCAACCGCGACGGCGCACCGCCGGGTGAGGTCGTGTTCCGGCCCGTCAATGCCCTGGAAGACCCGCTGCAGGACACCCAGGCGGCGATCAAGGAAGTGCGGGAACGGCGCAAGCGCTCCCAAAAGGGGTGGCGGGAAGATGGCTCCTGGGGACCACTGGGCGAGCCGCCGGAGAAGTGAAGATTTGGATACGGCCGAGCTGGAAGAATAAGAATAAAAGGGTAACGACGGCCTGCCACTAGTGGTTTCGTCCCCTGTGTGAGCGACGGTTCGGCGTCCCGACTTGAGATCGCGAAACGTGGCCGAAGGCCTCTCCGGCAATAGGCAATCAGGACGGGCGCGCCTCGGCACCAGTGATATTATAAAGTCAATGAGGGTCTGTCCCTCATTGTTTATTGTTTATTTAAATGAGGGTCTGTCCCTCATTGTTTATAATTTGACGTGGCGATGTGCGCCAAAAAGAAAGGGATGCCGTTGGTACAGCACGCCCAGTAAGAGCATCGGTTCGGCGTCCCGACTTGAAATCACGAAATCGCGAAACGCGGCCGGAGGCCGCCCCGGTAATAAGCAATCAGGACAGGCGCGCCTCGGCGCCAGTGAGTTAATAAAGGCCTGCCCCTAAAAAGTCACTTACTGCCATGAAATAATATCGGGAACTCCACCACCTACTCCTCCAAGATAACTCTCTTCTGCTGAGGAGACACCCACCCGCTTCAGCGCTTCAGCAACGTACGTTCTGTCAAAATAGATAGAGCCATCCACCCCCCCTCCATTCACCACAATCTTAACCTCACTGGAAAAATTAAAATCTGGCTCTCCACCAACCTCGAGGAAATTCCCCACTATGACAGACCCATAAACATTCTCATTACCACTCACGCCAAACCAATTATCATTATCATTTTTCAGCTGCACATCCCCACCCCAAACAATAACCACACCACAAAATCTTGAGTTGTTTTTTGCCTCAAATTTCCTCAAGAAAGCAACTTGATAAATATCAGCATCCTCGCAAGAATCATCTCTTCCTATCCACTGCGCATCAGATCCAAAGTTTTCGTCAGTGAGCAAGGAAGAATGGCCATCAATTTCCCCATAAAGAGAAGACAATAAGTCACGAGACTCTTGTCGATAAGTGCCGCCATATTCAACACTTCCAACAAAAGCATCATTTCCAAGATCACCATAACAAACTTCAGAATTAGGTGCTTCTCCGCAGCTGTGCTCAGTTCCTTCATAATAAAGAGAGTTTGAAGATGAGTCCAACCCGGCATTAATTGATCCGTTATCAGACTTAGGGTACCAGTGATTGCTTTCTATATCTTGAATACCACCCAAAACAGTCAAAGCAGAGTTTAGACTAAAGCCTCCACCATCTAGAGAAACAATTACGGGCTCACTCCCCCCCCCTCCAGCACGACCCAAGGCAAGGATGTAATCACCAGACCCAAGCTCTAACCCATTGGCGGAACTCACCCTTACATAGCAAGCAACCCCTTCTCCCTCAGAAAAAGAGAAGCTAGAGCAATGTGCACTATTTGATGAAAGACTGGCCAAACCTTCAAGGCCATCCCAGCCAAACCCCTGATCCAACTCGTCGAACCCAGCCCAAACACTCTTATTCTTGGCAAGTATTTCGCTAAACAGCTCTGATGCCGCACTTTCAGAGTTCATCTGCGCTTGGCTTGCAGCCCTATAATTCCCTGCCAACCTCTCATCAATATGTGAAGACTGCATACTTGACAGGCCAACCATCAATGAAACGGTCAGTAGCGAGAGGACCACTATTAACGCTGCCCCTTTTTGATGCTTCATGATCATACTCCGGAAAGCCATGCCAGCTTCGGCGATACAAAAAATTCAGTTGGTTACTGCTGCCGTGCGATTAACAGCAAAGAATGTCAGGCCTTCAGCAGCACCACTGCTATCGGTGGAGACAAGCTTCAAAGTAACTAACATTCCATAATCACCTTCAGGTGTTACCTCGAACCCGTCCGGTGACAAACCTCCTACCAATTCTTGGGCTCCAGGCAGATCATCTCCGGAACAAGCTTGATCGAGCTGTAGATAATAGTGTGGCTCTCCATCAACTGTTTTCGAACCAACACTGTAGACTTTATCTACATCGCTGCCTGTAGAGCAGCTTGCCGTATCACCTCGATTGGGTACTGTAAGGGTCAAAGTATCGACAGGAGAAGAGACGCTTGACTCAGGAGCCACCGAAGACCAGTCGGCTCTCCGAATATCTCTCATCAACACTTCAACAGCAAAATTCACCGCAGCTTGCTTTTCACTCAACGTTTCAACCTGACGGTTGGTCTGAAAAGCCGTGAGAAATAACTGACCGGCACCCAGAATGATGATCAAGCCAATCACCATGGCGACCATCAACTCGACGAGAGAGAACCCCCCATTACTCTTCATGGGGTAGTCTCCGGCAGCCTGACCGTATAGGTAAACGGCACTCCTGAAAATCGTTCCTCATCCCAATGCACAGTGATAGTAAACTCACACTTAGTGCCGACCTGCTCTATGGTGCTTTTCGTGAAGCCAGGCAAAATTACTGTCCTAGCACCGCTATCTGACCAGTGCGTAAGCCACGCATTTTTTACGTTCGAAAGAGCACTGCTTGGACAGGGAGGAACTCCGGGAATGGCAGCAACTTCAGCCCAAAGTCTTTCCTGCGCATCTTGCGCGGCCAATGAAGCGATGGAACGCTGATAGGCGGCATGAGCACCTTGCAGTGCCTTAAGTTGCATAGCCGCCACGCCTAGCAGGCCGATGGAGAGCACCAGCAGAGCAACCAATACCTCAATCAAAGTAAAACCGCGCTGTTTTGCGAATTTTTTACACTTCACGATGAGCCTCCGCTCACTCGGCCCACAATATTGACATTAAAATTACGATCTTGCGCATAACTGGCGCTTGAAGATAAAGTTAATCTGCAGTCTAAATAACAACTATCTCTCTTTCCCAGCGAGTTGAACGTTACGAAAAAACTCTCATCATTAAAGTTTGTAATGCTGTCACGGCCGCTACGAACACGTATCGGGTCAGTAATACCGTCTACTTTGACCTGATAAGCCCATGGGGAGGTCGAAGTCACATCAAAGGTGACGTCCTTGCGTCGCTTGATTGCCTCACTTCTGGCGTAGTTAAGGCCTGACAAGATTTCATTGTAGTCGGCAGCTACTCGACTGGCGGCCATCATACGTTGAAATCCTGGCACAGCGATGGTCGCCAATATAGCGATCACGGCAATAGTGGTAATAAGCTCGATCAATGTGAAACCGAATGACTTCTTCATAGCGTTACCAGCATGATTCCGGGCGTCTATTCCCTACATGATCGAGGCTCATCGTACCATCTGAACAGCCATCACGATCATCAGCTATAGCTTTCACCTCGTACGTCGAACTCGATATCGAAGCAATATTAATTGAATAGTTTCCGTCCGGAGAGCTAACAACTGTAGCATCCGAAGAAAAGCTACTGCAGTTTCCACCATCATACTGGTAACTAGCGGTATAGCATCTTTCTAATATTTGTGAGGCTTCCATTAAACCGGCTTGGGCATCTGCTCTCAGCGCTCGCTCCACATATCCCTGATAACTCGGAATCGCAATCGACGCCAGAATGCCGATGATGGCGACCGCAATCATCAGCTCGATCAGCGTAAAACCGGCGCTGCGCCGGGTGCGGCCTGAAGGGCCCTGAGGCCTGGATCGGGAATCGGTGAAGCTCACGCCGTGCGTCTCCTCGGGAGTCAAGGCATTTGTATCAGTATGTATCAAAATGTGGCGTTCCGATAGTGTGCAGGCTCAAAAATGCCATGCTCCCCGGGTGAGCGGCTGCTTACGTGGTGCTCCTCGCGGGCCCTGTGGTCCTTAGATGGCCCCGCGACCAAGGCTGTGCTTCCAGCCCTTGTTACCATGCGCCAGCCGGAGCATGACACCATAGCGGAAGGGATCATGGCATATCAGTATAAAAACTGATTACTTTTCATTATAACCACCATGCTGTAGAAGGCGCAAAACTCCCCCTCCCCTGACTCACAGGCAGCATGATGCGACTCAAGCACACCCTGCTGGTGCTGGCGGCCCTCACCCCGGCCCAGGCACTGGCGACCAACGGTTACTTCTCCCACGGCTACGGCACCATCAACCAGGGCATGGCCGGCGCCGGCACCGCCCTGGCCCAGGACAGCATCGCCGCGGCCACCAACCCGGCGGGCATGGCCTTCATCGGCGACCGCGCGGATGGCGGCGCTGAGCTCTTCTCGCCGCACCGGGATTACAGCGTCGAGGGTGGCGGCCCCCCGAGCCCGCAGACCTTCTACCTGATGCCCGGCACCAGGAAGAGCGAGAACGAGGCTTTCCTGATCCCCCATCTCGGCTATAACCGCCAGGTCACCGAGACCCAGACGGTCGGCCTCTCGGTGTTCGCCAATGGCGGCATGAACACCGAGTACAATGGCAGCAACGGCGGCACCTTCGGGGCCGGCAAGGCCGGCGTGAACCTGGAGCAGGGCTTCATCGCTCCCACCTGGACCTGGCGCTTTGCCGAGCAGCAGGCCATCGGCATCTCGCCGGTGATCGCCTACCAGCGCTTCTCCGCCGAGGGGCTGGGCAACTTCGCGCCGATGTCCTCCGCCCCGGGCGCCCTCTCCGACATCGGTACCGACGATGCCTGGGGCTACGGCTTCCAGATCGGTTGGCAGGGGCAACTCACCGATGAGCTGCGCGGCGGGCTGAGCTGGCGCAAGGTGCTGAAGATGGAGGAGTTCGACGACTATCGCGGGCTCTTCGCCGAACAGGGCGACTTCGACATCCCGCAGATGTTCCATGCCGGCCTTGCCTGGTCGGGCATCGAGGACCACTGGCTGCTGCTGGACGTGCAGCATATCCGCTACAGCGCGATCGAAAGCGTGGGCAACCCCTTCGATCCCACCACGCGCCTGGGGGATGACGACGGCGCTGGCTTCGGCTGGGACGACATGACGGTGGTGAAGCTCGGCTGGCAGTGGCAGCAGAATGCGCGCCAGACCTGGCGGGCCGGCCTGAGCTACGGCGAGCAGCCGATTCCTGAGAGCGAGGTGCTGTTCAACATCCTGGCCCCCGGCGTGCAAGAGTGGCATATCACCGGCGGCTTCACCCGGGCGCTTGCGAGTGGCCTGAGCCTCTCCGGCATGGCCTTCTACTCGCCGGAGGAGACTGTGCGCGGCGAGAACCCCATGGGCCCGGGCCAGGAGATCGAGCTGAGCATGTACCAGCTGGGGGCCGCCGTCAGCCTGGGCTGGCAGTTCTAGAAGATACCGCCCCTCCAACGAGAACGCCGCCGACAGGACTCTGACGGCGGCGTTCTCGTTGGAGGGGCGAAGCGCGCGTTACTCGCTGGCGATCACCCGCTCGCGCAGCTCGCGGGGCATGGAGAAGGTGATGGTCTCCTCTCGGCCGGCAAGCTCCTCGGGGGCGCGGGCACCCAGGGCCTGCAGCCGCTCGATCACGCCCTTGACCAGCACCTCGGGGGCGCTGGCGCCGGCGGTGACGCCGATGACGTTGACGCCGTCGAGCCAGGCCGGGTCGACCTGCTCGGCGCTGTCGACCAGGTAGGCCGGGGTGCCAACCCGCTCGGAGAGCTCGCGCAGGCGATTGGAGTTGGAGCTGTTCGGGCTGCCCACCACCAGCACCAGGTCGGCGCCGTCCGCCAGCTCGCGCACGGCGTCCTGGCGGTTCTGGGTGGCGTAGCAGATGTCGTCCTTGCGCGGCCCCTGGATCTCGGGGAACTTCGCGCGCAGGGCGTCGATCACCCTGGCGGTGTCATCCATGGAGAGGGTGGTCTGGGTGACGAAGGAGAGCTGGCTCGGATCCTTCACCTCGAGGTTGGCCACGTCCGCCTCGTCCTCGACCAGATAGATCTGCCCGCCATGGGAGGTGTCGTAGCGCCCCATGGTGCCCTCCACCTCGGGATGCCCCTCGTGGCCGATCAGGATGCACTCCTGGCCGCGGCGGGCGTAGCGCAGCACCTCCAGGTGCACCTTGGTGACCAGCGGGCAGGTGGCGTCGAACACCTTGAGGCCCCGGCGCTCGGCCTCCTCCTGCACGGCGCGAGAAACCCCGTGGGCCGAGAAGATCACGATGACGTCGTCGGGCACCTCATGGAGCTCCTCGACGAACACCGCCCCCCGCTCGCGCAGGCTGTCGACCACGAAGCGGTTATGGACCACCTCGTGGCGCACGTAGATCGGCGGGCCAAAGGCGTCCAGCGCGCCATTGACGATCTCGATGGCGCGGTCGACGCCGGCGCAGAAGCCGCGGGGGTTGGCCAGCTTGATTTGCATGGTGTCGGGTTGCATGGGGGCCTTGCCTTGATGCTTGAGCATCTGCCTATGAAAAGCGGGAAAGCGCTGAGTTCCGTCGCGAGCGAAGAGAGGCTGGTTGCCGCCGGAGCACAGTCACCGGAGTGTAGCCTGCTACATGAGGATGACGACGGTCCGACGCCTCGGCACCGCCGGCGGCCAGGATATCGAGCGCAGCAGGAAGTCAGTGTTTTCTTAGTGGGTGGTGGCTGGCTTCACGTCGAGCACTTCCACCTCGAAGGTCAGGGTACGCCCCGCCAGCGGGTGGTTGAAGTCCACTTCCACCTGCTCGCCCTCGATGTGCCTGATCACCCCGGGCAGCTCGCCGCCGGCGGCATCGGCGAAGGACATCACCATGCCCACCTCCGGCTCGTCGCTCTCGAAGTCGTCGCGCTTGAGCATCTGGATGTTCTGGGGATTGTGCTGGCCGAAGGCGTGCTCGGGGGTGATCTCGAAGCTGCCGGTATCACCGACAGCCAGCCCCTTGAGGGGGTGCTCGAAGCCCGGCGGCAGGTTGCCATCGCCCACCTGGAAGGTGGCCGGCGCCTTGTCACGGGTGGAATCCACCACGGTGCCGTCCTCCAGGCTGAGGGTGAAGTGCAGGGTCACTTCCATGCCCTCGTCGATGCGGTATTGGGGGCTGTTCTGGTCGCTCATGACAGTCTCGGACTCGGTAAGGATGGTAAGGTTCGATGGCCTTATCGGGCGCCTTTCGTCGAGGCGTCGAACCGGCAATAAATTGCGCTCCCACAGGGGCGGCGAGCGGGTTCCTCAACCACGCTGACGGGCCCGGCGCCGCTCGGCGAACAGCGACTCCCAGATCAGGCCGACGGCCCCCAGGGTGATGCCGATGTCCGCCACGTTGAAGGCCGGGTAGTACCAGCCGGCCACATGGAAGGAGAGGAAGTCCACCACGTAACCGTGCACCAGCCGGTCGTAGAGGTTGCCGAGCGCCCCGCCGATGATCAGCGCCAGCGACACCGCCAGCAGCGTCTCGTCGCGCCTGAGGCGGCGCATCCAGATCGTCAGGCCGATGCTCGCCCCCACCGCGATGGTGGCGAAGAACCAGCGCTGCCAGCCGGGATGGCCGGCCAGGAAGCTGAAGGCGGCGCCGGTGTTGTGCAGCAGCGTCAGGTTGAAGAACGGCAGCACCTCCACCGGCCGGGCGTAGTCGAGCAGACCGCTGGCCAGATACTTGGTGCCGAGATCCAGCACGATCACCGCCAGCGCCAGCCACAGCCAGCGCAGGGGGCGCTCCATGGGCGCGGCCTCGGGCCGGCCGGTCTTGTCGCTCATGCTCGCCTCGCTTCCCTCGGACATCGCCATCTCCTCCTGCAGGCCGTCAGGCATACTGGCGCGTCTCGCCGGGGCCGTCCGGCAGGTTGCTGATGCAGCGCCCGCAGAGGTCCGGATGTGCCGGGTGGGTGCCTACGTCCTCGCGGTGGTGCCAGCAGCGCTCGCACTTGTTGTTGGGGCTCTCGACCACGGCCACCTTGAGCCCCTCGAGCTCGGTGGCCTCGGCGTCCTCTCCTTCACCCTCGGCCTCGCCGAGCGGCTTGAGCGTCACCGCGCTGGTGAGCATCACGAAGCGCAGCTCGTCGCCCAGCTTGGCGAGCGTGGCCTGCAGGGCGTCGTCCACGTAGAGGGTGACCTCGGCGGCGAGGCTGCCCTTGATCGCCTTGGCGTTGCGGGCGTCCTCCAGGCACTTGTTGACCGCCTGCTTGACCTCGAGCACCTGCTCCCAGAAGTCGCGACCCAGGGCGGCGTCATCGGCGAGGGTCCCGAGGCCCGTGTAGTACTCGGCCAGCAGCACGCTGTCGCCGCGCTGGCCCGGGATGTTCTCGAAGATCTCCTCGGCGGTGAACGAGAGGATCGGCGCCACCCAGCGCACCAGCGCCTCGACCACGTGGTAGAGCGCGGTCTGGGCGCTGCGGCGCGCCACGGAATCGGCCTGAGTGGTGTACTGGCGATCCTTGATCACGTCCAGGTAGAAGCCACCGAGCTCGCGGGCGCAGAAGCCGTGCACCTGCTGGTAGACGTCGAGGAAGCGGTACTCCTCATAGGCGGTCTCGATGCGCGCCTGCAGCTGGGCGGCGCGGTCCACCACCCACTGGTCCAGGGCCAGCATCTGGTCGAACGGCAGCGCGTCGCGCTCCGGCTCGAAGCCGTTGAGGTTGGCCAGCAGGAAGCGCGAGGTGTTGCGGATGCGGCGGTAGACGTCGGCGGTGCGCTTGAGGATCTCGTCGGAGACGGCCATCTCGCCGGAGTAGTCGGTGGAGGCTGCCCACAGGCGCAGGATGTCGGCGCCGAGCTTGTCCATCACCTCCTGGGGCGCCACCACATTGCCCACCGACTTGGACATCTTGCGGCCCTGGGCATCGACGGTGAAGCCATGGGTCAGAAGCCCGCGGTACGGTGGGTGGCCATCGATGGCACAGCCGGTCAGCAGCGAGGAGTGGAACCAGCCGCGGTGCTGGTCGGAGCCCTCCAGGTAGAGGTCGGCGATCGGCCCCTGCTCGTGGCCGTGGGGGTGCGAGCCGCGCAGCACGTGGCGATGGGTGGTGCCAGAGTCGAACCAGACGTCCAGGGTGTCGGTGACCTTGTCGTAGTCGGCGGCCTCCTCACCCAGCAGCTCGGCGGGCTCGAGGCGGAACCAGGCATCGATGCCCTCCTGCTCCACGCGCTTGGCGGCCTCTTCCATCAGTGCCACGGTACGCGGGTGCAGCTCGCCGGTGGCCTTGTGCAGGAAGAAGGGGATCGGCACCCCCCAGTTGCGCTGGCGGGAGATGCACCAGTCGGGGCGGTTGGCGATCATGCTGTGCAGGCGCGCCTTGCCCCAGGCCGGGGTGAAGGTGGTGGCCTCGATGCCCTCGAGCGCCCGCTCGCGCAGGGTCCTGCCGTCCTTGCCCTGCACGTCCATGCCCACGAACCACTGGGCGGTGGCGCGGTAGATCACCGGGCTCTTGTGGCGCCAGCAGTGCATGTAGCTGTGGGTGATCACCTTGTGGGCCAGCAGCGCCCCCACCTCCTCGAGCTTGGCGACGATCTGCGGGTTGGCCTTCCAGATCATCTGGCCGCCGAAAAACGGCAGGCTGTCAGCATAGACGCCGTTGCCCTGCACCGGGCTCTCGATCTCGTCGAAGGTCATGCCGTGGGCGCGGCAGGTGACGAAGTCGTCGACGCCGTAGGCCGGGGCCGAGTGGACGATGCCGGTGCTGCCCACCTCGGACTCCACGTAGTCGGCCAGGTAGACCGGCGAGAGGCGGTCATAGAAGGGGTGGCGGAAGCGAATGCCGTCGAAGGCCTCGCCCTTGGCGGTGGCAATCACCTCGCCCGTGAGGCCGAAGCGCTCCAGGCAGGATTCCACCAGCTCCTCGGCCAGCACCAGCAGACGATCGCCGGTGTCCACCAGGGCGTAGGTGAACGCCGGGTGCATGTTGAGCGCCTGGTTGGCGGGGATGGTCCAGGGGGTGGTGGTCCAGATCACCACGGCGGCAGGCCTGGGCAGTTCACTCAGGCCGAAGGCGGCGGCCAGCCTGTCGGCATCCTCCACCGGGAAGGCCACGTCGATGGCGTCGGACTTCTTGTCCTGGTACTCCACCTCGGCCTCGGCCAGCGCCGAGCCGCAGTCGAAGCACCAGTTCACCGGCTTGAGCCCCTTGAACACGTAGCCCGCCTCGACCATGTCGGCCAGCGCACGGATCTCGCCGGCCTCGTTGGCGTAGTCCATGGAGCGATAGGGGTTGTCCCAGTCGCCGATCACGCCCAGGCGCACGAAGTCGGTGAGCTGGCCCTGGATCTGCTCGGCGGCGTACTCGCGGCACAGCTCGCGGGCACGCGCCGGCTCGAGGTGCTTGCCGTGGGTGGTCTCCACCTTGTGCTCGATGGGCAGGCCATGGCAGTCCCAGCCGGGCACGTAGGGGGCGTCGAAGCCGGCCAGGTTCTTCGACTTGACGATGATGTCCTTGAGGATCTTGTTGACGGCGTGACCGATGTGGATGCTGCCGTTGGCGTAGGGAGGGCCGTCGTGAAGGACGAACAGCTCCCTGCCCCGGCGCTCCTCGCGCAGGCGATGGTAGAGGTCCATCTCCTTCCACTGCGCCACCCGGGCGGGCTCGCGCTTGGGCAGCATGCCGCGCATGGGGAAGTCGGTTTCTGGCAGGTTCAGAGTGTGCTTGTAGTCGCTCATATCCTGGGGGTCAGCCGTCGTCGTGGTCGGCGGGCGAACCCGCCGAGGAATCGGAAGTCACGGCCTCGCGCGCCAGCGGCGCCGATGCCAGAGGAAGAGAATCGTCGCTGCCGTCGCCCGCGGGGTGTTCCGAGAAATAGGCCCGGGCGCGCGCCTGGTCGGCGCGGATCTGCGCCTTGAGCTCGTCGAAATGGGCGAACTTCACCTCGCCGCGCAGCTTGGCGCAGGGGAACACCGTCAGGCGCCGGCCGTAGAGGTCGCCGTCGAAATCGAAGAGGTGCACCTCGAGTACCGGCCGAGCGCTTCCCACCGTGGGGCGCCAGCCGATGTTGGCCACGCCGGGCAGACGGCGCCCGTCGGGAAGCTCGGTGACCACCGCATAGACGCCCTGCAGGGCCAGCGACCGGGCCGGCTGCGGCAGGTTGGCGGTGGGCACGCCGATGGTGCGGCCCAGCTGCCGGTCGGGCACCACCCGGCCGCCCAGCCGATAGGGGCGACCCAGCAGGCGCGCCGCGGCGGCGAAGTTGCCGCTGGCCAGCAGGGTGCGCACCCGGGTGCTGGAGACCCGCTCGTCGTCGACGGTGAAGGTGCGGGTGTGCTCGACGCCGAAGCCGCGGGTCTCGCCCACCTCGGTGAGCAGGTGGAAGTCGCCGCGGCGGTCGCAGCCAAAGCGGAAGTCGTCGCCCACCACCAGGTGGCGCACGCCCAGGCCACCCACCAGCACCTGCTCGATGAATTCCAGGGCGGTCAGGCTGCGCAGGGCATCGTTGAACGGCAGGCAGAGGATGCGATCGACCCCGCACTCGCCGAGCAGCGCCACCTTGTCGCGCAGCCGGGTCAGCCGCGGCGGCGCCTGGTCGCCGGCGAAGAATTCACGGGGCTGTGGCTCGAAGACCACCACCGTGACCGGCAGGCCGAGTCGAGCGGCCTGCTCGCGGCACTGCTCGAGGATCGCCCGATGGCCGCGGTGCACGCCATCGAAGTTGCCGATGGTGGCCACGCAGCCGCGATCCTCGTCGCGCAGGTTGTGCAGTCCTCGAATCACTCGCATGGGCGTCATCACGCTGGGAAATAAAGTCCACGATTATAACGGACCGGGGGGCCCTTGACAGCCGGCGCGGCTTGGTCTTTCCCCGCCGTCTCTTGTGGAGCCCGGTGATCAGCTGCTTCTTGTGGGAGCTGACGGTTCGACGGTTCAACTTGCACGGCGACTGGCTGCTCATACCCACTGACAGAGCTCTCCGCCTTTCGCGGTGCAAGCACCGCTCCCACATGCCCCCTAGCCACCGGCCATGACATGAATTGTGGGAGCAACGCTTGCGTCGCGACCCGCCGCGGAGCGGCGTTTGGTTGGCATGCTTCAGCCCCTCATCCGGAAATGGCGAAG
The DNA here is from genome assembly GCF_029625235.1 of Halomonas sp. CKK8. Classification (NCBI taxonomy): domain Bacteria; kingdom Pseudomonadati; phylum Pseudomonadota; class Gammaproteobacteria; order Oceanospirillales; family Halomonadaceae; genus Halomonas; species Halomonas sp. CKK8. Next base: position 3,498,037 of record NZ_CP121193.1, read on the forward strand.
CCGCACCCCGAAGGCCGCCAGCCAGGCGAAGTAGACCACCACCCCGGCCGAGACCAGCACCGCCAGCCAGCCAGCGCGGGTCCAGACGCTCCACTCGAGCCAGGCCTGCCACTCGGGGGCCAGCCAGGCCAGCCCCACGCCCATCACCGTGCAGCCGCCGAGCAGCTGCACCGCATAGCGCCCCCAGCCGGGCTGGAAGACCAGCACACCCTGCTTTCTCAGCAGCCATCCCAGCAGGCCGGCGTTGAGGAAGGCCGAGAGCGCCGTGGCCAGCGCCAGGCCGGCGTGGGCCAGCGGCCAGATCAGGATCAGGTTGAAGACCATGTTGGCGACCATGGCGATGATGCCGACCTTCACCGGCGTGGCGGTGTCCTGGCGGGCGAAGAAGCCCGGCGCCAGCACCTTGATCAGCATGAAGGCCACTAGCCCAAAGGCATATGCTCTGAGGCTCATCGCCGCCATGGCGATGTCGCGCTCGGTCATGGCGCCGTAGTGGAACAGGGAGATCAGCAGCGGCTCGGCGAGCACCGCCAGGGCCAGCGCCGCGGGCAGGCCGAGCAGCAGCACGGCGCGGATCGCCCAGTCGAGCATGGCGGCGAAGTGCTCGCCGGACTGCTCGGCATGGCGCCTGGAGAGCGCCGGCAGGATCACGGTGCCGATGGCGATGCCGAACACCCCCAGCGGCAGCTCCACCAGGCGGTCCGAGTAGTAGAGCCAGGAGACGCTGCCCGCCGCCAGCAGCGAGGCCAGCACGGTGTCGAGCAGCAGGTTGATCTGGGAGACCGAGACCCCGAACAGCGCCGGCGCCATCAGCCGCAGGATGCGCCGCACGCCGCTGTGGGCGAAGTCGGGCCAGGGCCGCGGCAGCAGCCCCAGCCGCGCCAGGAAGGGGACCTGGAAGGCCAGCTGGGCGCCGCCGGCGATCAGCACGCCCCAGGCCAGCGCCATGGCCGGCTCCTCGAACAGCGGGGTGAGCAGCACCGCCGCGCCGATCAGCGAGAGGTTGAGCAGCACCGGGGTGAAGGCCGGCACGGCGAAGCGGTTCCAGGTGTTGAGCGTGCTGCCGGCGAAGGCGGTGAGCGAGATCAGCAGCAGGTAGGGGAAGGTCAGCCGCAGCATGTCGGCGGTCAGCGCCAGCTTCTCCGGGTCGCGGCCGAAACCGGGCGCGAAGGCCCACACCAGCCAGGGCGATGCCAGCATGGCCAGCGCCGTGATGAGCGCCAGCACCGCCGTGAGGCTGCCCGCCACCGCATCGAGCAGCTCCTTCACCTCGCGCTTGCTGCCGCGCGAGGCATATTCCGAGAGCACCGGCACGAAGGCCTGGTTGAAGGCCCCCTCGGCGAACAGGCGGCGCAGGAAGTTGGGGATCTTGAAGGCGACGAAGAAGGCGTCCGCGCCGTTGCCGGCGCCGAACAGGGTGGCGATCACCACGTCGCGCGCCAGCCCCATCACCCGCGAGAGCATGGTCATCACGCTGACCACCAGGCCGGAGCGCATCAGGCCGCCCGCCTTGGGCGCCACCGCGCGGTCGTGGTCGTCGACGGCCGGCGGGCGGGGGCCGCCGTCAGGCGTCTGGGGTTCGTCGCCCCGGGGCTCGGGGGGCTGTTCGTGATCCGTCACCGTCTGTTCCTCGTTCGGCGCCGCGGCGGGCGCTCGGCAAGAATCGCGGACACAAAAAAACCGGCCGCAGCCGGTTTTTCTGCTGGCGCTCGGCTGGCTTACGCCGCGAGAGCCTTGATGCGCCTGTTCAGGCGGCTCTTCATGCGCGCGGCCTTCTTCTTGGAGAGCACGTCCTTGTCGGCGATGCGGTCGATGACCGGCTGCGCCTGCTTGAAGGCGTCCATGGCCTGGGCGTGGTCACCGCCGTTGATGGCCTTGATGACGCGCTTGATGTAGGTACGGACCATGCTGCGCTGGCTCGCCTTCAGGACACGACGACCTTCCGCCTGACGGGCACGCTTGCGGGCTTGCTTGCTGTTCGCCACTGACTGTCTCCTTGGAGAAAGTTGTGGTCGCCATCTGTGGGCGACACTTGATAACTGTATGATCCAACAGGGAAATAAAAAATCCCCGCCGGCCTGGCCATGTTGCCGGCTGCGCCATCGAGCGCAGTCGCTTAGGGGCCGTGTCTGAGAGGATGGCGTATCCTATCATGCCATCCCCGTGCTTGCCATAGTTCCTGCGAGAGTGCTAGAGCACCACCAGGTTGTCGCGGTGAATCAGCTCCGGCGCCTCCATGTAGCCGAGGATGGCCTCGATCTGGTGGCTGGGCTTGCCGACCAGCAGGCGGGCCTCGTCGGCGCCGTAGTTGACCAGCCCCTTGGCCACGCGCTGTCCCTGGTCGTCGACGCAGAGCACCATGTCGCCGCGGCGGAACTGGCCGCTGACCGCGGTCACCCCCACCGCCAGCAGGCTGGAGCCGCTGCCCTTGAGCACCTTCACCGCGCCGGCATCCAGGGTCAGGCTGCCACGCACCTGCAGCTGCCCGGCCAGCCAGCGCTTGCGCGCCGCCATGGGCGCCTGCTCGGGCAGCAGCAGGGTGCCCAGCCGCTCGCCCTCGGCCAGGCGACCGAGCACGTCCGGCTGGCGACCGCTGGCGATCACCGTGACCGCGCCGGAGCGGGCCGCCAGCCGTGCCGCCCGCACCTTGGTGGTCATGCCGCCTCGGCCGAGCGCCCCGCCGCCGCCGGCAACCGCGGCCAGGCTCGGGTCGTCGGCGCGCCCCTCGGCGATCAGCCGTGCCCCGGGATTCGAGCGCGGGTCGGCATCGAACAGCCCCTCCTGGTCGGTCAGGATCACCAGGGCGTCGGCCTCCAGCAGGTTAGCGACCAGGGCCCCCAGGGTGTCGTTGTCGCCGAAACGGATCTCGTCGGTGACCACGGTGTCGTTCTCGTTGACCACCGGCACCACCCGCAGCGCGACCAAGGTGCGCAGCGCCGACCGGGCGTTGAGGTACCGCTTGCGGTTGGAGAGGTCATCGTGGGTGAGCAGGATCTGGGCGGTGAGCAGGCCATGGCGGGCGAAGTGACCCTCGTAGCACTCGGTGAGGCCGTTCTGGCCCACCGCCGCCGCGGCCTGGAGCTCGTGGACCGCCGAGGGGCGGGCCTGCCAGCCCAGGCGCACCATGCCGGCGGCCACCGCGCCGGAGGAGACCAGCACCACCTCGATGCCGCGGCGGTGCAGCGCGGCGATCTGGTCCACCCAGCCGCCGATGGCCGCCTCGTCGAGGCCGCGGCCATCGTTGGTGAGCAGCGCACTGCCGATCTTCACTACCACCCGGCGGGCACGCTTCAGGGCCTCGCGGCCGACTACCTGCTCGTTGCTTTCCATCCTTTCCTCGGTTCACCCCTCAACGGGCTCCCAGCGTGCGGACCGACCGCCCCTCAGGGCGCATACTCGACCTCGACGTCATAGTCGTCATCATCGAAATCGTCGTCATCCTCGTCGTCGCGCTTGCGCTTGCGGCCCAGGCGGGCCTCGGTGCGGGCCACCGCCTCGTCCTCCATGCGCGCACGCATCTCGCGGGCACGCTCGGCGGCCTCCTCGTCCTCGTTCTCGAGGCGGCGCTGCTCGGTGAGCCAGCGGTAGGCTGCCTGCACCAGGGCATCGGTGCCGTCGCTGGAAATCGCCGAGATGCGAAATACCGGCCCCTCCCAGCCCAGACGACGGACGATCTCGTCGGCCACCGCCTCGCGCTCCTCGGCCGGCAGCAGGTCGAGCTTGTTGAGCACCAGCCAGCGCGGCAGTTCTGCCAGCGCCGGCGAGAACTCGCCCAGCTCGTGGATGATCGCCTCGGCGGCCTCCACCGGGTCGGACTCGTCGAAGGGCGCCACGTCGACCACGTGGAACAGCAGCCGGGTGCGGGTCAGGTGCTTGAGGAAGCGCAGCCCCAGGCCGGCGCCGTCGGAGGCCCCCTCGATCAGGCCGGGCACGTCGGCCATCACGAAGTGCTCGTGCTGGCCAAGCTTCACCACGCCGAGGTTGGGCACCAGGGTGGTGAACGGGTAGTTGGCGACCTTGGGCTTGGCCGCGGAGACCGAGCGGATCAGCGTCGACTTGCCGGCATTGGGCAGGCCCAGCAGGCCGACGTCGGCCATCACCTTCATCTCCAGGCGCAGGTTGCGGCGCTCGCCCTCGGTGCCCGGCGTGGTGCGTCGCGGTGCCCGGTTGGTGGAGGACTTGAAGTGGATGTTGCCAAGCCCCCGGCGGCCGCCCTGGGCGACCAGCACCACCTGGCCGATCTCGGTCACGTCGGCGATCACCTCGAGGGTGTCCTCGTCGATCACCGTGGTGCCCACCGGCACCTTGACGTGCAGATCCTCGCCGGCGCGCCCGCTCATCTGCCGGCCCATGCCGGGCTGGCCGTTCTGCGCCTTGTAGAAGCGCTGGTACTTGAAGTCGATGAGGGTGTTGAGGGCATCGTCCCCGATCAGGTAGACGGTGCCGCCATGGCCCCCATCGCCGCCGTCGGGGCCGCCCTTGGGCACGTACTTCTCGCGCCGGAAGCTCAGGCAGCCATTGCCGCCCTTGCCGGCTTCCACGATGATCGAGGCTTCGTCGACGAACTGCATCTCTTACTCTCCTGACGGCCCATGCCGCCATGATACAAGAAGGCCCCGCCTGGGCGGGGCCTTCTCGCTGCAAGCGTCAGCGGTCTCAGGCAGAGACGACACTGACGAACTTGCGGTTCTTCGGACCCTTGGTCTCGAACTTGACCACGCCCTCGTCCAGCGCGAACAGCGTGTGGTCCTTGCCGATACCCACGCCGGTACCGGCGTGGAACTTGGTGCCACGCTGGCGGACGATGATGTTGCCCGGGTTGACGACCTGGCCGCCGAACAGCTTGACGCCGAGGCGTTTGGATTCGCTGTCGCGACCGTTACGGGTGGAACCCGCTGCCTTCTTGTGAGCCATTGCAAATACCTCGCTCGTTCAGGGGAACAGCCGCTTACGCGGAGATCCCGGTGATCTTGACTTCAGTGAACCACTGGCGGTGGCCCTGACGCTTCATGTGGTGCTTGCGACGACGGAACTTGATGATGGTGACCTTGTCGCCACGACCATGGGAGACGACCTCGGCCGCCACCTTGGCACCGTCGACCAGCGGGGCGCCAACCGTGACGTCCTCGTCGTTGCCCACCAGCAGGACCTCGTCGAACTCGATGGTGTCGCCGGTCGGCACTTCCAGCTTCTCGAGCTTGAGAGTCTGGCCTTCCTGAACGCGGTACTGCTTGCCACCGCTCTTGATAACTGCGTACATGCTTTTCTCTCCAGGACTCATCGGGTGTTGGCTCTTCATCGACCTGCTGCGAGTGGCGCCCCTTTTGGCAGCCATCTGACAGGGAGCGTGATGAGTGGGTCGCGGATTATAACCGCGGGAAAACGACCGCACAACCCGTGGACACCCCTCCCGGCGACGAGGCGGGCCCCCGGCCGAGGGCCCGCCAGCCCCCGCTTGACGCCCCCATGGGGGCCCCATAGCATGGCCGGCAACCCGATGCCAGAAGGGGCAAACGTCGCCCCGGCCCCACCTACCCGTCGAAACCGCCTCCATGCCAGCGAACGCCTCACCGCCCACGCCCCCCCCCAGCACTCCCGCGTCGCCCCTGCATGCCGCGGTGGCCGATGACTTCCTCGCCGTGAACCGCACCATCATGGACCAGCTCGCCTCGCGCATCCCGCTGGTAGAGACCATCGGCCAGTACATCATCGAGAGCGGCGGCAAGCGGCTGCGCCCGCTGCTGGTGCTGCTGGCGGCGCGCTCGCTGGGCTACGCGGGCGACCGGCACATCACCCTGGCGACCCTGGTCGAGTTCATGCACACCTCGACGCTGCTGCATGACGACGTGGTCGACGAGTCCCACATGCGCCGCGGCAAGGCCACGGCCAACGATGCCTGGGGCAACGCCCCCTCGGTGCTGGTGGGCGACTTCCTCTACTCCCGCTCCTTCCAGATGATGGTGGAGGTGGGCTCCATGCGCATCATGGACGTGCTCTCGCGGGCCACCTGCACCATCGCCGAGGGCGAGGTGCAGCAGCTCACCAACGTGGGCAACCCGGACACCGACGAGGCCGCCTACTTCGAGACCATCCAGGGCAAGACCGCCATGCTCTTCGAGGCGGCCTCCCACAGCGGCGCCATCCTCGCCGACGCCACCCCCGACCAGGAGGCGGCCCTGCAGTACTACGGCCGCTACCTCGGCCTGGCCTTCCAGCTGATCGACGACCTGCTCGACTACCAGGGCGACGCCGATGCGATGGGCAAGAACGTGGGCGACGACCTGGCCGAGGGCAAGCCGACCCTGCCGCTGATCCAGGCCATGGCCGCCGGCACCCCCGCGCAGCGCGACCTGGTGCGCCAGGCCATCCGCAAGGGCGGCCTCGACCACCTGGACGAGGTGCTCGGCATCGTGCGCGACACCGGCGCCCTGGACTACACCCGGGCCCGCGCCGAGGATATGGCCGACAGGGCCCTGGCACAGCTCGACGCCCTGCCCGATAGCCCCTTCCGCGATAGCATGGCCCAGCTCGCCCGCCTGGCCGTCGACCGGCAGAACTGATCGGTACAAAGCCGCTCGGGGGGCTTGCATGCCGGCAGGGCTTGCGTATAATGCGCTCCGTCGGTCAGCACAGACCCGACGCAAGAAAATTCGGAGTATAGCTCAGCTTGGTAGAGCGCTGCCTTCGGGAGGCAGAGGTCGTAGGTTCGAATCCTGCTACTCCGACCAAAATTCTAGAAAAAACAGCGAGCTATGGGAGTCCAAGCTCGCTGTTTTTTTGTTTCTCGCATTCGCTTCAAGCGTGTGACCTTTCTGTGACCCTCCCCGGGCGGACAGAGCCTCCGCCCCCGCAACGACACATTGGCGCTGCCGACCTAGCACGCATGCCCCCTGTCATCGACATGAGCATGACGCGCCCGGGTGCTCCTGCACCCGGATATAACGAATCTTGGTGGTCAGGTTGCTTCGGCTACGACCTAACGCATGGTCTACGGGTTCTTTCTACACCCTCCTTGCCGCCTTCTGAAGCAGCCCGCGTGGCCGGGATCGACATGAAATCGATCATACAGGCATCCAGATCCATCAGCCCGTTCTCATGCAGCTTGAGATGGAGCAGATCCTTGGCAGCCTCGAGGGGGCCATCGTCTGGCCACTGGCGGAGTCGGGCATACACCGGACTCCTAGGGACATAGCGCCCGGAAAATCATGCCATCTGATCTCTGACCACAAAGCCCAGAAGCTGCCGCTCAGCACCTGGCGATCATCTCGCCTTCGCCGGCCCACCGACTAGCGTGACGAGGCGATGTCCCTGGTCCGCAACCAGCTGAGGTCGGATAGCTTGAATTGCACTTTTATATCTAGAATTACTGATGTAGTATATAAAAATTAGCAAAATTAAATTCCCGGAAAATACCTAGATCTGTACAGCAAGCTGGGAGCGGGGGTGGAAGATGCCTCCTCGGCAGGACCGCCACATGGTGGTTCACGTTGTTTAGAGAGCTTCTGTGGCACGCTCAATCGGGAGCATATGCATCACCGATATTATCGCACGCAGGGCAAAGCGCGCAGTGACATCTTCGATTATATCGGGCTGCCCCATAGCCTGAGGATGCAAGTGTAATTTACCCTCAGAAACTGCAACCACCCGACGCCTTAAACCGCCCATGGAAACTCCACCGAAGCAGAATAAATCCCAAAACCTCGCTAAAAAAAGCACTGACCCTACAAAAGGTAGCTTAAAGCTCGAGAGCGATTATGCCACCTTAAATGGACTTAACTTACAGACTAAGAAGAGGCCTATTAATGCTCATCTCCCAACCAATATCAAGCTTTGGCGAGCGAATCTGTGAAGAGTTGGACTCGACTACGGATGGCCAGCGTCAATGGCACATCTTTGAGTTCGCGGTTGCATGGGTCAACCATGCTGGCGCCAAGAGAATCATGGATTCGGCGCAGAGCTTTCTTGCCGAGGGCGGGTGTATACGCGCCACCGTGGGCCTGGATTTCAGCAGCACAAGCTACGAGGGTTTGAGCAGCCTCTTGGACCTCGAGGACGAGGGAGCTGACATTAAGACGCACGTGTTCTTCGATGAGAACCCAGCTTGCACCTTTCACCCGAAGGTCTTCCTCTTCAGAAACCATAAGCTAGCTCGTCTGTTCGTTGGCTCTAACAACATGACTGGGGCGGGATTGGATAAAAATATTGAGGTCTCTCTTGTATTCACAGAAGCCGTGGATGACGAGACGATCGAGAAGACCCTCGAGACCCTGGATAGGTGGCGGGACGAACGCTCGGAAACAAGGACCCGACAGCTGACATACGAATTGCTGAATGAGCTTCATGACCGAGGCTACGTTCGGACTGAAGAGGAGATCCGCGCTAGCAGAGAGTCCGAAGCCGGCTCAAAACCCTCAGAGCGAGAGCCGCTATTCGGCAAGAGCGAGACTGGCCCAGGAAATCGAGTCAGCAGAGCTGGTAGCAGGGAATTTGGCGGCCATACTACCACTTCTGTATCAGAGGAAGTACTGCTCATGCGGGTGAGGCCGAGACGAAATGGGAAACAAGTCCAGATTTCGAAACCTCTGCTCCAAGGCTCCTTCATGAACAACGCAACCGAGGTTGTTTCAGCGGGCACTAATGTGCCCAGAGAAGTTGGCACTAACAAAGCGACGCGTACTGGACAGAAAAAGACAAATCCGGATAACACCTTGCGGTTTGAAGCACCTGAATTACAAGGAATCACAAACCCAGTTGCTCGATTCCAATGGGTAAACGGAGTGCTGCAATACGAGATCTTTGATGCTGACGATAAGGGCGTGGGCACCGAAATCTACAACAAACTCTTGGAAGGCATTGCCACGCCCCCCGTGGTCAAAAGAATGGATGAGCTGAGCACTGGGACGACGGTTCTTTCAACCCACTCTCAAGAGAGTGCGCAGTGGTATCGAATAATCCCTTTTGATGGCATCTCGGGAAGCAGCGCCTAGTTCAACAGGAGAAGACCTAGAGATAGTCGTGGCCGCATTCGTCACAGAAATGCATAAAACTTTCTGGCTCTTCATAGATCAGAGTGAAACAGGCAGAGCTTGAGGCAGGGCGAGATAGAAAAATGCCGGTAAAGCCGAGCAAGCAGATATTCGCTAAAAGGTCAGCATCCGGACACCGCCGTTGTCATGAATGCTTCCCCGCTCTGCCTGTTCTCGAAAGTGTTCACGCCCACCCGTCACGATTTTGTCGACCCTCAGAAGCTGTTCACTAGATGAATACGTACCGCACCTCTGTCGCGCCTGCGTCCATGCGTAAGTCCTGACGCATAATATGCACTACCGCCGCGACCATGAAGCATCGCTATTGATCTACCGAGTGGAACTGGAGGTGCCAGTACGCCGCCGGCACCACCCCCTCTGTGACACGACACGGGAACGTATCGACTGGCTGCCGGGTCGGTCACCACCCCGCTGCGCCAGTGTGTAAAGTATCTTGTCACTTTGCTGCCAATGCGGCATGTCGTGGATCTTTCGGATTGCACTGGCACACCGTGATGACCATCGACAAGCAGCGTCTGCAACGCGATCGTCCGGCACCGCACCCAACACAGTTGCGGCGGCTGATGATGGACGAATTCGCGGTGCATAAGGGACATCGCTACGCCACCGTGTTCGCCCTGTCGCCTTTTGATGCCCCCAGCCTTGACGGCCACCTTCGGGCAAATCCCTTCCTCCACGACGCGTTGGACTATCAGGTCTCGACCACTAGATATGCGGCGGAGATTCCTGTGAGTGTTTATCCGGACCTTCTGGAAAGGTTGGTTGGTTTGCATCTCCAGACTTCCAGATAGGTTGCGGATGAATAAACTTCCTAGAGGTCATAACTAGTGAAGACGAAAGCGCGGAGGCGAAGATGGCCATTCGACATAACTTTCAGTGCTTTTTATAATATCAACTACTTCATCCAAGTAACTAAAACTCAGACGAATCCCACACTCCCAAATCACTAGGACTCTCCAGCCAATATTTAAGAGAGCCTCATGAGAGCTTTTGTCACGCTCAACATTTCCTTGCAACTTCGACTCCCAATATTTGCGACGAGTCTTGGGTATGTTTGATGCAAAATGACAGCGAGGATGCTGATGCCAAAAGCACCCATTGACAAAAATCACAAGATTATATTTTGGCAGCACTATGTCCGGCTTTCCTGGAAGATCCTTACGGTGCAGTCGAAATCTAAATCCAGCGGAGTGCAAAAACTTCCTTACCTGAATCTCAGGCCGGGTATTCTTCGACTTGACGCTCGACATGATTTTTGAGCGAATTTCTGGAGTTTTCATATCAGCCCTTATTGTCATGAAAGGTTATTTCAAACTCATTTATGAGATGTAAAAAAACACCTGACGGCCAGCTAGTGAACAATAATGCAACGAAAACTTTTCCATAGTTCTCATATCGACATACACAAGTCAAGCATACTTATTCATGAATATTGAAATGCTCCTCTAATACCACCAGGATCATAACATTGATATTGAGCTCGCCCTCACAAAGCCGGAGGCCTCGTTGCAACAAGTCACAAAACATTTTTTGTCAACTTGTATATATAGGCTCACTATCACAAGCACTTCTTAATCTGCATTATCCAAAAAACCAACGAAGAGAAAAATCAAGAACATCTAATAATATTGATAACGACGGAACCAACCAAGGCTTTAAGCTTGACCATAAAGAGCAGGAAGGGTATAATCGCGCGAATGCTAATTAGATAGTTAAAGCCAAAGTGGCAATTGGCCTAATGACTGAGTGAACCATATTGATGAGCGATAAAAAACTGAAGGTTCTTGACCTCTTTTGCGGGACTGGCGCATTATCCTATGGACTAACTCAGTCCAACCCATCCTTACAAGTTGTAGGCGGCATTGACTTAAACAAATCTGCATCGAAAACTGCTGCAAAAAACCATCCTGATGCAAAGGTGATTTGCGATGACATCAACAATTTCACTGCCACGCAGATGGCTGACAAAATTGGTGCATCTCAGGTAGATATTATAGTGGGGGGGCCACCATGCCAAGGCTTCTCATCTATTCGCCCAACGAGAGGACAAGGGTTAGAAGATCCGCGAAACTTCCTATACAAAAAATTTGTAGACTATGTGGCCACATTAAGGCCCACAGCATTTTTGCTGGAGAACGTAGTCGGCATCATAGGTGCCAATGGAGGTGAGCTTCTAAACTCAATTATATTGTCATTTCATAACATCGGCTATGATGTCGACTGGCGAATTTTGAATGCTGCCAATTATGGTGTTCCCCAAAAGCGCGAACGCTTTTTCATGATCGGCAAAAAGCGGTCATCAGCAAGAACGTCTATTATCAGATTCCCGACCCCTACACATAGTTTTTCAGGGAGAGTGATAGGCACTAAGGTCAAGGCTAAGTACATTCAACACCCAAATGATGGACTGCCTGCAGTGACTCTTTGGGATGCGCTATCTGATCTCTCCAGCTTAAAATCTGGACAGAAAAGCGACATGTACGCTCATGCCCCCCGCAACTCTTATCAAATCGTTAGAAGAGCAGGTGCTCCAGAAAAGCTACTTCTTCATCAGGCTGCAAATCATTCGCCGAAAATGCTTGAGGTAATCAAGCATGCTGGCCACAGCAAAAGCTGCCTACCTGAGGGAATGGTTAGTAGCGGATATAGCTCATGCTATTCCCGTTTAGAAAAAGACGAACCTTCTACCACGATCACTGTTAAATTCACATCTCCTGCATCTAGCAAATGTATACACCCAATCGATGACAGGGCCATTACTCCGAGGGAAGCGGCCAGAATTCAAAGCTTTGATGACTCTTTTGTTTTCTGTGGATCAAAAACTGACATTGCATCTCAAATAGGAAATGCAGTACCGCCCGTGTTGAGTGGTGCATTCAGCGAGATCCTTAGTGAAATATTAGCTTCGAAACCGGCGGTAGAAGAGGCATGACAACTCATATCCAAGAAGACCTTTTTGGCAAAGAAGCCTATGAGGAAGTAAAAACTACTAGTCTTTCAGCCTCTCGACCTGGCACGAAAGACTTAAACGCAGTCTGTTTATTCTCCTCAGCAGGAATTGGGGAACTAGGTGTAGAGCGAGCAGGCATTAAGATTAAGTTGGCAAACGAAATTATTCCCCTGCGTGCATCTTGCTATAAGAACAACTTTAAAAATGGGGAAATGCTCGAAGGTGATATCAAAGAAGTTAAAGAAGAATTCATAGTTAAGACTAAAGAACTTCTTCAAGGTGATGATCTCTTCTTGCTATATGCCACACCTCCCTGCCAGGGAATGTCTTCTAACGGAATGGGGCGTTTGAAGTGGGAAATCTCACAAGGAAGAAGACTAAAAGAAGATGAGCGGAACAGACTCATCATGCCAGCCGTAGATATAATAAAAGCTCTAAAGCCCACGTGGGTTATTTTTGAGAACGTGCCGGGCATGAGGAATACTGAAATCAGGACTCATGGCAATCACTTTGAGAATGTCCTCGATTATCTAACAAGAAGCCTAGGGGATGAATACTTAGGGCGCGCTGAAATAGTCGCATGTCAAGACTATGGCATTCCTCAACTGAGAAAGCGATTAGTTACCATTTTCACAAGAGATGAAAATGGTAAAAAATACTTTAAGTCTAACGGTGGATCTTTCTTTTCTCCGAAAATGAAGGAGAAACGCCAATCGCTGAGAGATGCCATAGGTCACCTTCCAGCACTAGATGCTACTCAAGGAAATAACGCCAAACCAGATTTTCATCCACAACATTATGTCCCAATAATGAACAAGATGAAATATGAGTGGGTTGATAAAACACGCGAAGGCGATACAGCATTCAACAACCAGTGTGCAAACCCTGAGTGTGGCTATTCCAAAAACCCCGGACACAAAGACATTCAAGTAAATGGCAAGTGGGTGTCTTCAAAGGAAATTCCCATTCATTGTCAAAAATGTGGGGAACTACTTCCCAGGCCAGTCGTGAAGGACAAAGAAGGCAACTACAGATTGCTGAAAGGGTTTCATTCTGCATACAGAAGAATGAAATGGGACGAGCCTGCACGCACCCTGACTCAAAACTTTATCTACGAAGCTTCGGATAACAAGATTCACCCAGATCAAAACCGTGTACTTTCAATTTATGAGGCGATGGTTGTTCAAACCATAGATAGGTACAACTATTCCTTTGAAGCATTAGGGAAGCCTATGAGCACTTCAAAAATTGCAGAGGTCATCGGGGAATCAGTTCCACCTTATCTAATCGAGAAGATCTGTAAGATGATGATCGAAGTTAGCAACCATGAGTGCTAGCTCATTGCGAACTTGATCAATTTCATCATGTTTTTTTCAAAAAGCAGGAAGGTTGGGGTCAGATATAGCCATCCCAGAACTCCCGAGCCATGATAGATTCCACAAGGATTATCTCGCCTATCGGTATACGGCTTCTCACAGCTATTAGGGCGCCCGCAGCGGCGTTGGCCACATCGTCATGGGTTCGGGGCGGGTGATCAACGGTATCGCGCCCAGCGCGGCTTGTGCGGCGCTCCAGGGCGCCTAGCTGGGCCAGGAGCCGGGAGTGATCCAGCAGCTGGCAGGTCCCCGCGTTAAGCCTGGGGAGCAGTTCTAAGTAGAGCCGGGACCGGGGCTTGCTCGCCAGTTGGTAGCCGATGCCATGGGCGGAAAAGCGCTCTCGCGGCCATTCCCCTCCGTATGCATCGCCCGTCACCGACGCCAGGCCGTATGACTTCACTACAGCAGCGGCCTCTCGGGCGACGTCGTCGGGGTTGAAGGGCGGCTTCCACTCCCGCACGCAGTCGAGCACCGCGATACCATTTTCCTCGTGCGCAATGGCCAGCGTCATACTGTCCCTGGAGCCGCCAGAGGGGTCGACGAAGGCGACATAGGCCGGGGCCCTGCCCTCGGGCAGCATCGCCACAGGCGGCAGCTCCAGAACGCCAGGGGCCGTGCATTGCTCTAATGCCTCACGGCTGACGAATGCCTCCAGGTCGCGCCTGAACTCGGCGCCGTATTCGGCTGATGCAGCAGCGGCATCGCGTTCGAACGCCTCGGCAATGACGTGCTCCGGCACCGTGGGATTCATCGTGCGCGTGTCGGCCTGCCACACCAGCACAGGGGCGTCGTCCTGGCCGAAGTACCGCCGGTGCGCGTCATACAGCACACCACGCCGGGAGTACGGCGAGGACAGCCCGAGTAGCATCGCGTTGGGGATCGTAGCCATGCCGGGGCGCAGCGCATTGATGATCTCTACATCGGGATTGGCGGTCTCTTCAGAGCGCCAGAACGCCACCTCGTCGCACAGGGCCGCCACGACGGTATAGCCACGTGTGGCGCGAAAGCTGGCCGTGTGGATCTCGATGCTGACCCGAGTCTTGAGGTCGATGCCATCAGCCGTGTCGCGCTCCACCAGGGCCGCCAGCATCGGGACGTTCTCCAGCAAGCCCCGCACATAGCGCAGGATGGTACGCGCCTGTTTCCTGTCGGCGGCCAGGATCAGCACCGTGCCTCGCTCGCCCGGTTGCAGGTACGGGCGATAGTCGTGGAAGGCCGCCAGGAAGACAGCAACGAGCGCCGTCACGAAGCTTTTACCGCCCCTCCTGCCCACCACCAGCCATGCTTCCTTGCAGGGCTCACGGGTCGGCTGTGAGCGTCCTGTACAGGCTTCGAAGATGCGGCGCTGATCATCATCCAGGGGCAGGGCGAACAGGGCCGCCAGGAAGGCAAACCAGGCACTCCAATCGCCACGTTCGAACCAACGCGCAAACAGATGCGGATCTCGTGTGGCGTCAAGGATATTCACGGCGATGATTCCTGTTTCTTCACGTATTCGGCCAACGAGACATCAATTGTTTGTCGGTCAAGTCCCAGTGTCCTCAGAATGCCCATAAGCGTGTTGACGGCTTGAGCCAGTTTGCCAAGATCGACTTCCTGATCTCTTGCAAGCGCTGCTTCCTGTTTCTCAATAATGGCTTCCATCCAGACCGCACGCTTCGCTAGTGAACGGCGCTGATAACTCAACCGCTCGTAACCGCCTAGATCCTGTTCAAGCGCATAGAGCCGCTCATTGACGATCTGGGCCACACGGGTGCGACCGTCCAGCTTGGTTAGCCAGTCGGGCGAGTAGGTATCAGGGATATCTGCCTGCTTTATGGCCATAACCGCCTCCTATTGCTGCTCCATTAGCATGCCATTTAAAACGCCAAATGGACACATATTGGACACATTAAATCTCTCTTCAAAGATAAAATAACGTGATATCAGAAGGTTACTTCAAGCAAAAGATGCCAGCATATGGCAGGTGTCGAATGTTCAACTACGCGCCAGAGAAGAAAGGGGGTGGGCAAAAACGACCTTGTGGGAAATGGGGGAAGTTGGGGGAAGTCGATTTCCCCCACTCCAACCCGCATGGTTGCTGGGCTCGTGGCCGATTTGGGGGAAATGGGGGAAGTTTTCCGTGAGTGCGTGCACGGGCACTCGTGGAGGAGTGTCAGCGCCAGTGGCAGTAAGTAACTATGGAGGGGTATATATATACTTCCCCCCCTTTTACACCTATATGCTCTACAACCCGCATGGTTGCGCGGTTTGTCGGTGGGGGAAATAGTGGGGGAAATGCGGGGGAAGCCGATATCCCTAATATGGCTGAAAACCCCGTGCCATGCGGGTTCGGTGTCTGGCGACAGGGGGGAGTCGGATTTCCCCCAACCAAAACCTCGGCAGCGGGGCCACGGCTGGAACTCTGGAGGGGTCAGCCTAGTAGCAGCTTATTGCCGACGTGTAGCAGGTCTCCCCGGTTCACCATGCCGACAATGATCCGTCTGGCGTAGGTGCTGGGCTCCGGGTTGTCCCTGAACGGTTTCACTTTCTTGACGTTCTGCACCACGTCCCTAATTGTGCGCTCGCCACGCTTATCGAACTGGCGGCGGATAGCCTCGCGTGCGGCCTCGGGGCCGATGCGCTCCATGCTCACCAGCACCGATTCGATATGCTCGGTAACGGCCATGACAAGCTCTAGCCCGGCTTCCAGATACTCGTCAGGGATCCGCGCACTATAGGGTTTGCCATGCGCCAAGCAATCGCTCAGATACATGACGGCGGAAAGCTTCATGGCTTGCATGTCCGATTTGCTCAGTATGGCGGCCATTATCATTTCGCCGTTGTCGACATGTTGGGCCAGCTTGGTCTCGATTCGGATCTTATGTTGCCGGATAAGCTCGTGCCCTTCGTCAGAAAAACTCAAGTAGTGTAGAGCGTCCAGGTCGCCGCGCTTCCCATCAGGGATGGTCTGGTAATGGGTCAGCACTGCATCCAGACTGTCCGAGAACATGGTTTGCACTTCGGGATCCGCGTGCCGGGAGTCATGCATTCGCCTCCCCAGCTTGTGGGGCTCGGCCACGAACAGGAAACGCTCGGCCAGTCCATCGCCATCGCTGTTCGTCAGGATGGTGCGGATGCTCCCTGCCTGAGCTAAAACAGTGACGGCTCCGTAAACCTCCTTTTGAAGCTTTTCCCGAGTAACTCGGGCGTTAGAATGAAACTCACCGTTAAAGCCCTTCAAGGCGAGATCGAAATTTTTTGGCCTGTCCTTCACGCCGTCACCGAACAGTTGGCGAATGGCGCCTTGTTCTGCCGATTGCAGCCAGAAATGGCCGCAAGCGGCTTTCGCCATGACCTGCTCCATTGCCTCTGGCGTGGCGTTACTGAAGGGCATTGGCAGCAGGCGCGGTTCCACCTTGTTGCCCTCCTCGCTGGCATGTTCGGCCTCCTCGGCGCGCTTGGTATTGTATTGCTTCACTCGCTTGAGCCAGGGGGTGGCAAAGCTGTTCAGCAGACGGCTTTTAGCGGTTGCGGGCGGTTGCTCTGCGACCGTGTAAAGCCCTAGCGGGAGGCGCTGCCCATCGGTATAACCGGTACAGAAAGCCATTGACACGATGCCCGAAAATGCGCCAAGTGCGGTGATGACAGCGGTTGCCTCAGGCATCTCGGTGACGCGGGCCATATCCAGCCCCAGCCGCACGATGAATGATTCTCGGCAGCTCAGTGGGATAGGGAAGGCGCCGGGGTGCTCGGGCTCAGGTATCTCGATGCCATCCAGGTCGGACTCGACTTGTTCAGAATTCTCGCCGGTTTCGATGGGCTCTTTTTCGTTGCGAGATTCGGCAAGCTTGATTTTCGAGGCTTCCACCGTCCTGTCGAAGTCGTGTTGTGCAATGCTCATACGATTGTCTCCCGGCCGAAGTACCATGGGCTCGCGAGCCACAGGTCATTAAAGTCGCTTCCTTTTTCTTCTCTGCCGGGGATCGGGGCGGGATAGATGCATTCTCCGTCAACCGCTTCTGCGGCGGCTTTTCCGTGCGTGACACCAGGGTTTTTGTCTCGGTGGTGATCGTTATCCGCAGCGATGATGATCGGCGTGTCGGGGTAACGCGCTCGAAGATTCAGCGCGACAGGTTTGAGGTTTCCGCAGTCCATTGCCGCCACCACAAATCCACCGTACGCCATGAACAGGGAGATGGCCGTGGCCACGCCTTCACAGATGACGATGCCGTCTTTCACGTGTCCAAGTGGCCAGTACGCGCCCTCCTTGGCGGTTCCAGTGAGAAAGCGCTTTTCCCCGTCAGGACTGATGGTTTGATAGCCCACAACCCTGTGGCCATCGGTCAGGAACGCCACCAGGTCCTGGCCGTCTTGGCGAAGCGTGAAGGGCGCTATGTGCTTCTTGACCAGGTAGGGATGCAGCGGGTCGGCCTCGGGCAGTCGAAGCAGGGCCTCCTGAGCCTGCGTGGCGGCCTGAGCGTGCTTCTGGGCCTTGGCTAGCCTGCGTTCCTCCTGGCGGCGCTCGGCCTCCTGGCGGGCCTTGCGGGCCGTCTCGGGGTCAGGGTTGGCGTCGGCGAAGACGTTGCGGTGCTCGCCTGTTCTCCAGTCGCCCCAGCACGCGAAATCGTGGCGGCAGACGTACCACAGCCGCTTGTTGCCGCGCTTGCCGTCGGGGTGGTCGTGGCGGTGGATCTCGCCATTGGCAATGATCTGGACATGCGCGCCGGTATGGGCGAAAATGTCGTCAGCCAATTTTGATTGCACGTCGAGTTGGCCCGCCAGAGCCTGATAGACCGCCCACGGACTGCCTCCCGTGGGCGGTTTTTTGTTGGTCGCCATGTCAGACTTCCTCGTAATTCTCGTGAAGTCGCTTGAGATACTTTCTGGCGGATTTCGACGATTCCTCACCTGGTGATAAAACAAGTTCCTCTAAAATGCGTGATAGTTCTTCGCGCTCGGCATCATCATTAACGGCGCGTTTTAGCGGATCAGCGAGTTTGAAGTTTTTTCGAAGAGGGATCATGCTTCACCCCCTTCCGCCTCGCGCAGCCACTTATCCAGCGACTCGCGACGCCAGCCCACGCAGCGCGATCCCAGCACAATCTTGCGGGGGAATCGCGGATCGCATTCGTTGAGCTCGTACAGCTTCCGCCTGCTGATCCCCGTATATTCAGCCGCCTTTTTCGGACGGAGGAACTCGGGAAAGCTTTGTCGGTCAGATGGAGGATTAATCATCACGGTTTGCTCCGGTTTGTGCTCACCTCCATGCTGCTTGATGTGATAATGGGCCGTGCTAGGGGTGGAAATTACGGGAGGGACGACAGATGCTTGACCAGTATGGTGTCGAAGGCGATTTCTTCTACGTGAACAGCGCGTCAGGCGTGAGCATGCGGACACTCGAAGCCACGTTGGGCGGCGAGACGATCGACGACGACGGCAGCATGCCGATGGCAGACTTGCCTGATCACATCGCAGGAACGATTGTTGGCAAGGCGGCGGCCAAGTATTGGATCATGGACGAGTACGAAAAACGCCGCGTTCACCCCTGCACTGATAGGTGCGCGCGTCAGATTCGCGAGAAGGTCGAGCCCGACTACTGGATGGCGAAGATCCCCCGCTGGGACCCGTCATCACTTTCGGCAGCGATCGATGACAGATACGCGGGAATCGTCAGCCGTTCGAGACACTTGAAGCGCGGACATAAAAAAAGGCCGCAACATTAGCGGCCCGGAAGGTTGATGCTTTTATCCTGATTGTCGTCGCGTCACGGTTTCGCCAAATGCAGCGATAGCGTCTCTCGCCGTTGTCGGGCAAAGGTGGCCATAATGCGATTCGATCATGGCCACTGACTTGTGTCCTGCCAGTTTTGCCACGGTTAACAGGGGCACCCCGTGGGTCACCAATGTCGAAATGAAGTGATGCCGCAAAGAGTAAAATTTAAGCTCTTCCGGCAGCCCCCCCAGCCGCTTCACGCGCGCCCATGGTCGTGAATGCGCCTGCTTGTCCAGCTGGCGGCCTGTGACAGGAGAGGGAAACACGAGTCCTTTATCCGGCTTGCCCTGCTGCTTCCACCACTCCCGCATGATTGCCAGGGGCGCCTCCGGCAGGTCCAGGGTGATCTTCGCGGGATCAGGATGATGGCGCGTCTTCTGCGGCACTTTCACCAATCGCCCGAAAGTGAGGTTCAACTCGGTCCAGGTTAGCGAATACACATCGCCAGGACGTAAGCCGGTGTATAACGAGCAGTATGCGAAGGGGACGAACCAGTGAGGATACGCCACACCATCCAGGTCCGGCAGGTGCGGCTTACCGTGGGCGCGAGAGCTGCGACGTTCCGCGCGCCGCTCCTCGGCGAGCGCCGCCAGGCCATCGTGTAGCCCCTGGATCTCCTCGGGGGTCAGCGGGCGTCGCTCCTCTGCCCGTTCTGCGCTCAACGTCTCGGCCCGCTCAGTGTCGGTTGGGGCCTCCAGGGTGACTCGCTCGAGCGGGATCTCCTCCAGCAACGGCGGATCTTGTCGGGTGGCGTGCCGCAACATCGTCTTGAGCGCTCCGAAGGCGCGCTTAAGGGTGGTGTGGGCCCTGCCCTCGGCCTCGCGCGTCTGTTGCCACTCTCGGATGTCCGCGCGCGTGAGGCTGGCCATGTCACGGTCCAGGTAGTCCCGGAAGTTGTTCTTGATGATGGCCAGGGTCTCGCCGCCGGCGCGCTTGCGGTCCTGGTAGCGCTGATAGGGCCCCTCGAGATAGGCGCGCAGGGTGCGATGTTCGGCGAGAGCTGCCGCCTGTGCCGCTTCCTGGCGTTCCCGTGCCTTGTCGGCGAGGACATCGGCCCCCTCGTGCCGCCAGGCCAAGGCCCGCTCGGCGGCTTGCTGGGGCTTCATGGCGGGATAGCGACCGACCGTGGCCACATGGCGCTTGCCCAAGGTGTCCTGGTAGCGGTAGCGCCAGCTCCCACCCTTCTTGAGCTTGATCAGGTGAAGGCCGGTGACCTTATCGCACCAAAGGGTGTCCCGCTCTCCAGCCTCGTCGAGGAAGCGGCGGGCCTGGGTGTCCGTGATACTGGTGTCGAGCTTCTTGGTCGCCATGGTCGTCTCCCGTGTGACCAATCTGTGACCATCATGGTAACACAATCACGCACAAACGTCCCCTACCATGCACAACGTATCACTTAACCACTTGTTTTTATGTGAAGGGACCTTGCCATCTGGTCATCCTATTTGCCTTCGGGAGGCAGAGGTCGTAGGTTCGAATCCTGCTACTCCGACCAGAGAACATAGTAAAAAAACCGCCACTTACGGATCATTCCGAGTGGCGGTTTTGCGTTACTGATCTTCCTGATAGCAGTTATCGCCGGATGAAGATACTCCGCTCAGCGGCGCAGTTTACGCACGTTAGACTGCGTCTTGGTGCTGTAGGGCTTCAGCGCCGCCGCCGTGATCCGTACGGGATCGGCACCGCTGGCCGCTACTACTGCCGCTCGCTCGGTCGCTGTGGCGAAAATCGTCGCCTTCTCCATCATCATGCCCATGGCATCAGGACCGGTCATCGCGCCACTGGCCATCATCATCATGCGACGGGCGATCACCTCACCGGCAGAAAGCGCCATCATGTTGTAGGAAGAGGCGACCTTCATCCACTCAAACATCATATTCATCGGGTTATTCGTCATTTCGTCTGGTACTCCTCGTCCTTTCGATCTCCGGCCTTGCCGTTTTTTCATAATATATTTCTTCGGAGAATGACTGGGCGGTCTCAATGACCAAGTGCAACACGTGACCCATCAGGTACGGTGTTGCCATGACTCACTGCTATCGCCATCTCTCTGCTGAAGACCGAGCCGCCATCATGATGATGCGAGCCACTCATTCGATCCGGGCCATCGCCACTCATCTGGGACGTGCACCGAGCACCGTGTCGCGAGAAATCGCTCGCCACACGGTCGATCCCATCAAGGGCTACGATGCCGGCCTGGCGGGCTACCGGGCTCGTCTGACGCGACATCGGCCACGTCAGCGTCCAAAGCTGAATCCCGACGGGGAGCTCTTCGAGGTGGTGGTCTACTTGCTGCGCAAGTACTGGTCACCGGAACAGATAGCCCGCACACTGAAGCGCATGTCTCCCAACGATTCACGTCGCCAGGTCTCGCATGAGGCCATCTACAACGCGCTCTATGTGATGCCCCGCGGCAGCCTCAAGAAGGAACTCATCGCCTGCCTGCGGCAGGGCAACGGCAAGCGTCGCCCACGCAGTCGTGGCAAGGATCGACGCCAGCAGATTCCCGAGCTGGTCAGCATCCACATGCGGCCGCCTGAGATCGAAGACCGCCTGATGCCTGGCCATTGGGAAGGCGATCTCATCATTGGCGCCAACAATCGCTCTGCTGTCGGTACGCTGGTGGAACGCACCACGCGCTTGGTGATCCTGGCGAAAGTGGATGGCACCACGGCCACGGCGGCAGCCGTCGGCTTCAGCGACAAGCTCAATGAAGTGCCGCGAGCCCTGCGTCTGTCTATGACCTACGACCAGGGCAGGGAGATGGTGAAGCATGCCGAGATCACGCAGAAGACCGGTACGGCGATCTACTTCGCCGACCCGCATAGCCCATGGCAGCGGGGCTCCAACGAGAACACCAACGGGCTGTTGCGGCAGTACCTGCCGAAGGGCACGGATCTCTCCGTCTACAGCCAGGAAGAACTCGACGAGATCGCCGACTCACTGAACACGCGGCCGCGCAAGACACTGGACTGGCGCACGCCGCTGGAAGTTTACGCCGAGGTGCTCAAGAAATCGGTTAGTGGCCCGAACACCCTTCAATAGCGTTGCGCTTGGAACTTGAGGCCGCCCTGGTATCAACGCCTGAACCTCGGCTTGAAGTCATCGAGGCGCAGGGTTGGTTCAAGATAGCCTTGCCGGCGATCTGTGTCGGTGCGCTGGACCACCCTCGCCACCCCGATACTTGCCCTCATGCCATGGACGCTGGACTTGTCCGGCAACGGGATAGCTTCGGCAGCCAGGCGGAGCGGATTGCCGGTCCGCTTGTGTCGCCCGACGCCCTGGGACGCCATGCCGCATGGCTTGCGCCGAGTCTATAGGGTGGCGTTACCCGGGAACACAAAGACCTTGGCCATGCACCAGCAGAGCCGGGCATGTCCTGACGACGTCATCCGAAGAAACACCGGGTGCTTATTGTCCAGGTGCGTGCCGTTTTCCTGGCACCGACCGCCTCATGAAGGGGCAAGACCATCGAGCATCCGGCCCCCTGACTCATCAGGTCACGGTGATGACGGTGCAATCGGCGGTATGGCTGACCTTGTGGGAGACGCTGCCGAATACCATGCCACGCACGTCGCTGACGCCGCGGCTGCCCATGACGATGGCATCGACGCCGAGCTCCTCGGCCTCGGCGGTGATCAGCTCCGCCGGGCGGCCCTGGCGGACCACCTCCTTGACCTCGATACCGGCGAGGTCGACGGTGGCGCGCGCCTTGTCGATCGCCTTGTGGGCCTCCTCCTTCATCCCGGCCGCCAGCTTCTCGCGCTCCTCCTCGGCATAGGGTTCGGCGACACCGCCGGTGAACAGGCCGATGTTGTCCGGCGGAAACTCGGCCACGGTCATCAGGTGCAGGACGGCGGACGTCCCCTTCGCCAGTTGGGCGGCCACCTGGAGCGCCTTCTCGGCATGGCTGGAACCGTCGACGGGAACGAGGATTGACTGGTACATGATATCTGCCCTTTCAGTGACATACCGGGATGCCCAGCGGCACCCCTCCTGAATCCTAGCCTAGACCCTGACGGCAATCCGGCAATGTCCTGGATCAAACGCTCCAGCCGAAACCTAGCACCGGCATGGCCAGGACAAATACCACCAGGGTGATGACCAGGATCGCCGCCAGTCCCACCAGGGCCCCGGCGTGCATCATCTCCGCCACGCTCAGCCGCCCGCTGCCGAAGACCACGGCGTTGGGCGGGGTCGCCACCGGCAGCATGAAGGCGCAACTCGCCGCCATGGCCACCGGCACCGAGAGCAGCAGCGGGCTGGCTCCGAGACTCACGGTCAGCGCGGCGGTCAGCGGCAGGATCGCCGCCGCGGTGGCGGTGTTACTGGTCACGTGGCTCATCAGCATCACCACCACCACGACCATCGCCACCAGTCCCCAGGTCGGCCAGGCACCGAAGGCCCCCAGCCCTTCGGCCACCGCCGCGGCCAGGCCGCTGCCCTCGATCGCCGTGCCCAGGCTGAGCCCGCCGCCGACCAGCACCAACACCCCCCAGGGCAGCTGACGGGCGCTGTCCCAGTCCATCAGGAACTGGCGCTGGCGCCAGCGGGCCGGCACCACGAACAGCAGCAGGGCCCCGATCACGGCGATGCCGGCATCGCTGAGCGGCACCTGCAGCCAGGACTCCAGCAGCGGCCGGGTGACCCAGGCCAGGGCGACGAGGGCGAAGACCGCCGCCACGCGCTGCTCGGGACGGCTCATGCGCCCCAGGTCCTCGGCCTGATCGCGGAGCATCTTCGCCACCCCGGGCAGCTCGTCATGGCTCACCGGGTAGACCCAGCGAGTCAGCAGCCACCAGGCCAGCACCAGCAGCAGCAGGGCGGGCGGCACCGCCACCAGCATCCACTGGGCGAAGCCGATCTCGATGCCGTAGTTGTCGGCCATGAAGCCGGCCAGCAGTGCATTGGGGGGCGTGCCGATCAGGGTACCCATGCCGCCGATATTGGCGGCCAGGGCGATCCCCAGCAGCAGCGTCAGGGCCATGTGGTGGCTGGCGCCCTCGCCGCCCTCCCGTTCCAGCATGGTCAGCACCGAGATGCCGATGGGCACCATCAGCGCCGCGGTGGCGGTATTGCTGACCCACATGCTCAGCGCCGCCGTGGCGACCATGAAGCCGCCCACCAGCCGGTCCGGGCGCAGCCCGGAGACGCGCAGCACCAGCATGGCGATGCGCCGATGCAGGCTCCAGCGCTGGATCGCCTCGGCCAGCAGGAATCCCCCCAGGAAGAGGAAGATCAGCGGGTTGGCATAGGGCGCCGCCACCTGGTCGATGGGCGCCACCCCCATGAGCGGCAGCACGGCCACCGGCAGCAGGGCGGTGACTGCGATGGGTACGGGCTCCAGCACCCACCAGATCGCCATCCAGGCGGTCAGCGCCACCACCTGCCAGGCCGCCGGCGGCATCTGCGCCGGCACCTCCATCAGCGCCAGCAGCAGGAAGGCCAGCGGCCCCAGCGCCAGTCCCAGCGGGACCCTGAGACGCGCCAGCCGTGACGGCGAGGCCTCCTGGGCCTCCGCGGAGATCGAATCGGTCATGGCTCCTCCCTATGGTCGGCTGCCCCAAGCATACACGGGGGAGGATGGTCTCAGAGCCAGGGCTCCAGCCCCAGCACGCCGCTGAGCCAGGCAAGGAAACGCGCGCCCGACGAGCCCGGTTCACGGTCGAGGTGGACCGGCCGGCCATCGATCAGCGTCAGCCAGTGCAGCCGCCCCCGGGCATCGAGCTCGAGGGCATAGCTCTGCTGGGGGCTCGCCCCCTCGGCCACGAACTCCATGAAGTCGTCGAAAAGCGCCTCGCTCTCGGCCAGCACCCCCACCTCGGTGTTCCACCACACCGACCGGGGATCGGCATTGGCCGAGCCCACGAAGAGCCTGTCCTGGTCGATCCCCAGCGCCTTGATGTGCAACACCGAGGCAGAGCTGCCGAGATGCTCGTCGCGCGGGTCGGTGCCCGCCTCGAGGTCACCGCGCAGCTCGAAGAGCACCACGCCGCTCGCCAGCAGCTGTGCCCGGTAGGGCGCGTAGGCGCCGTGGACGACCGGGACATCGGAGGCTTCCAGGGAGTTGGTCACCACCGTCACCTCGATGCCCGCCTCGGCCAGGGCCTGCAGCCGGCGGCTGCCCGCCTCGGTGGGCACGAAGTAGGCGGAGACCAGCAGCAGCCGCGACTCGGGGGCGACCCGGCGTGCCAGCTGGCCGGCCATGGTCTCGGCCAGCGGCGGCCGACCGCGGCGCGCCGGCTTGCCGGGCGGGTCCCAGAGGGCCTCGGCCTCCCCCCAGTGCAGGGCGTCGGCCAGCCGGCTGCGGGAGCGGCTCTCGTAGCGCTCGCGCAGGGCGCTGAAGTAGCTCGAGTCGCTGCGCGCCTCGAGCCAGGCGGCCAGGTCGTCGCGCAGCCCCTGCCAGGCGTCGGGGGCGGCCTGGCGATAGCGGCCGATGGGCTGGGCCAGGCCATGGTTCCAGTAGAGGTCGAAGCTTCGCGACAGCGGCTCCATCACCGACCCCATGACCAGAAGGTCCAGGTCGGCGAAGTTGTGCGGGGCGTTCGCGCTGTAGTACTCGTCGCCCAGGTTGCGCCCACCGACGATGCCCAGGGCGTTGTCGGCGAGCCACAGCTTGTTGTGCATGCGCCGATGCTGGCGGCCGGCCACCGGCAGCGAGGCCAGCACCCGGCTGACCAGGTGGCCCCGCCCCAGCGGCAGGGCGTTGTAGACCCGCACCTGGATGCCCGGGTGGCTGTCCATGGCGGCCAGGCGCGCATCCTGGCCGACGGCCCCGATGTCGTCGAGCAGCAGCCTCACCGTCACGCCACGCTCGGCGGCCTCCAGCACCCGGTGCAGCAGGGCCCGGGTGGTGATGCCGTCGCCCATCAGGTAGGTCTGGATGTCCAGGCGCCGCTCGGCCCGGGCGGCGAGCAGCGAGCGCACGGCGAAGGCGTCGCGGCCGTCGGCGAGCAGCGCCAGGCCGTTCAGGTCCTCGTGGGGCGCGGCCTGGTCGAGGGCCCAGCGACCCAGGCTGGTGGAGGCGACCGCCTCGGGGGTCAGGGCCGTGGTGTGCTCCCGGGCGACCGGGGAAGCGGCACAGCCGGAAAGCAGCAGGGCCAGCGCCAGCAGACCGCCACGCCACAGGCACCCCGCGGCGCGGTCAGTCCGCATCGCCGTCATCGTCGGCCAGGCGCCTCGCCATGGCCTTGCGCGCCCGGTTGCGGCGGTAGAGGCGTACCAGGGCGATCCACAGGGCGGCCGCCACCATGGCCGCCAGGGTCCAGCCCTGCCAGGGCCGCGCGGCATCCCCCATCAGGGTCTCCAGGGTGATGATCAGGATGAAACCCGTCGCCTGGCTGGCGATCGCCAGGGCGCGCAGGGTATCGAAGGCCGGTCGTGCCATGAGTGCTCCCGCTGGATGACAGCCCTGCCCGCCGGCAGTAGGCTTGGCGAAACGAACCCGCCCAGTGTACCCGCTGCGGCGCCCGCCGCCGACCTCTCGGGAGCCACCGCCACGACATGGATGCCATCGCCCTGGGGCCCGTCCTGATCGCGCTGCCACGCCTCTATGCCTTCCTTGCCGCCCTGGTCCTGCTGGCCGCCAGCGCCTTCCTTCTCGGCCTGCCCCGGGGGCGCCATGCCCGCTGGTTCAACGGCCTGCTGCTGGCCTGGCTGGTTGGTGCCCGCCTGGGGCATGGGCTGATGAACCTGGGCGCCTATGCCGAGGCGCCGCTGGACATCCTCAAGCTCTGGCAGCCCGGCTACCATGGCCTCTGGGGCCTGCTGGCCGCGCTCGGCTGGACCGCCTGGTCGCTGCGCGACCGGCTGGGGGCGATGCTGGGCGGCATGGGCCTGGCGCTGGGCGCCTCGCTGCTGTGGCTCACGCTGATCACCCTGGCCCCGCTGGGCGGCGGCATGGCCTTGCGCGAGCTGCCCGACCTCGCCCTGGAGAACCTCGACGGCGAGGAGGTAAACCTGGCCTCGCTGTCCGGTGAGCGGATCGTCGTCAACCTCTGGGCCACCTGGTGCCCGCCCTGCCGTCGCGAGATGCCACTGCTGGCCGAGGCGGACGCCCGGGAGGGGGTCACCGTGGTGATCGTCAACCAGGGCGAGGAGCTGCTGCAGGTGGTGCGCTACCTCGACGACCAGGGCCTCGACTTCGGCCATGCCTTGCTCGACCCGCGCCAGCGGCTGATGGTGCTGGCCGAATCCCCGGGCCTGCCCACCACCCTGCTCTTCGACGGCGAGGGGCGCGCCCTGGAGCAGCACGTCGGGGAGCTCACCCGCTCACGGCTTTCGACATGGCTGGAGGGGCGCTGATCGGCACGAGTGCTTAAGCCGCGCTGGGCTTTGCTGTAAGATACCGCGCCCTGTCGCCGCCGGGCCGGGTGTGGCCAGCGGCACCGAACCGATCCCAAGCATCCCCGAGGCACCATGAGCGACTTCTCTCCCGGCCAGCGCTGGATCAGCGACGGCGAGGCCGAACTCGGCCTGGGCACCATCCTCAACGTCGACGCCCGCAGCGTCACCGTGCTCTTCGGCGCCAGCCAGGAAACCCGCACCTACAGCAGCCGCAACGCCCCCCTGACCCGGGTGGCCTTCGGCAGCGGCGACCGCATCCAGTCCGCCGAGGGCTGGCAGATGACCGTCGACGACAGCAAGGAGGTCGGCGGCCTGATCGTCTACATCGGCGAGGACGACGCCGGCGAGCTGTGCGAACTGCCCGAGGCACGGCTCGCCGACACCATGCAGTTCGACCAGGCCCGCGACCGCCTGCTCACCGGCCAGGTCGACCGCAACGACTGGTTCGACCTGCGCTTTCGCACCCTGCACCACTTCCATCGCATCGAGCAGAACCCGGCACTCGGGCTCGCCGGCCCGCGCATCGACCTGATCCCCCATCAGCTCTATATCGCCGACGAGGTGGCCCGTCGCCACGCCCCGCGGGTGCTGCTGGCCGACGAGGTGGGGCTCGGCAAGACCATCGAGGCGGGACTGATCCTGCATCGCCTGCTGCTCACCGGCCGCGCCGAGCGGGCGCTGATCCTGGTGCCGGCGAGCCTGACCCACCAGTGGCTGGTGGAGCTGCTGCGCCGCTTCGCCCTCGAGGTCACCCTGCTCGACGAGCAGCAGAGCCAGGCCCATGGCGAGGCGAATCCCTTCGAGGCCGGCCAGCTGGTGCTGGCCAGCCAGGACTGGCTGTTCGCCAACCCCCATCGCCAGCAGCAGGCGCTGGCCTGCGACTGGGACCTGCTGATCGTCGACGAGGCCCACCACCTGGACTGGAGCCCGACGCAGAGCGGCCCCGGCTACGCCTGCGTGGGGCGCCTGGCCGCCCAGGTGCCCGGCATCCTGCTGCTCACCGCCACCCCGGAGCAGATGGGCCTCGAAAGTCACTTCGCCCGGCTGCGCCTGCTCGACCCGGACCGCTACCACAGCCTCGAGGCCTTCCGCGAGGAGGAGCAGCACTACGTGGAGGTGGCCGAGGCGATCGACGCCCTGGAGCGCCTGCCGGGCGAGGACGCCGACCGCGAACGCGTCGCCGCGGTGATCGCCGAGCCCGACAGCCTGGCCCTGCTCGACACCCTGGCCGACCCCGAACGCGGGGAGGACCAGCATGCCGCCGCCCGCGACCAGCTGCGCGACCAGCTGCTGGACCGCCACGGTACCGGCCGGGTGATGTTCCGCAATAGCCGCCGCCATGTGGGCGGCTTCCCCGAGCGCCGCCTGCATGTCGCCGAACTCGAGGCGCCCTCCTCCTATCGCCGGGTGCTGCGTCGCCTGGCGCGCGACGAGGACTACCTGGACGAGCTGCTGATCGAGACCGGCCTCGACCATCCCGAGGTACTGATCTACCCGGATGCCATGTACCGGGCGCTGGCCGACGACCCGCTCAACACCGAGCCCTGGTGGCAGTTCGACCCGCGGGTGACCTGGCTGCTGGAGCGCCTCGCCGACGACGGCGAGGGCGGCTTCGCCGATGACAAGGTGCTGGTGATCGCCCATGACCGCGAGACCGCCCTGGGCCTGGCCGAGGGATTGCGCGTGCTCGGCGGCTACCAGGCCCCGGTGTTCCACGAGGGGCTCTCGCTGGTGGAGCGCGACCGCGCCGCGGCGGCCTTCGCCGACCAGGAGGAGGGCTGCCAGGTGCTGGTCTGCTCGGAGATCGGCTCAGAGGGGCGCAACTTCCAGTTCTGCCGCCACCTGGTGATGTTCGACCTGCCGCTGCACCCCGACCAGCTGGAGCAGCGCATCGGCCGCCTCGACCGCATCGGCCAGCGCCATGCCATCGAGCTGCATGTGCCGGTGTTCGCCGGCAGCCCCGGCGAGAAGCTGCTGCGCTGGTACCACCAGGGCATGGACGCCTTCAGTGCGCCCCATGGCCTGGGTAGCGAGATCCATGCCGCCTTCGGCGACACCCTGGCAGACAGCCTGCTCGACGACGAGGCCCTCGAGGAAGTGATCGCGGAGACCCGGGCGCTATTCGAGGCGCGCCTGGCCGAGCGCGACGCCGGGCGCAACCGCCTGCTGGAGCTCAACGCCTGCCGACACGAGCGCGCCGATGCGGTCATCACGGCGATCCGCGAGCTCGATGCCGACAAGGCGCTGACCCGCTACCTGGACCAGGCGCTGGACATCTTCGGCGTCGACAGCCAGGAGCTGGGCGGTGACATCCTGCACCTGCAGCCGAGCCCGCAGATGCTCGACGGCCTGCCGGGCCTGGTGAAGGGCGAGGAGGGTTTCTCGGCTACCTTCTCCCGCGCCCGCGCCCTGGCCCGGGACGACGTCCAGCGCCTCTCCTGGGAGCATCCGCTGCTGCGCGAGATGATGGGCCGGATCCTCGATGGCCCCATGGGCAACACGGCGCTGGCCCTGCTCAGGCATCCCGCGATCCCCGCCGGCAGGCTGATGGTCGAGCTGGTCTTCCGCACCCACTGCCCCGCACCGAAGCGCCTGCACCTCAACCGCTTCCTGCCGCCCACCGCGGTGCGCGTGCTGCTCGACGAGTCCGGCGCCAACCTGACCGACAAGATCTCCTTTACCGGCCTCTCCAAGGCGGTGCAGAAGGTCAAGAAGGCGGTGGCCCGCGACCTGATCAAGAGCCGCCACGACCGGCTGCGCGAGCTGCTCGACGGCGCCGAGACCGAGGCCGAGCGGGAGCTGCCGAGCATCGTCGAGGCCGCCCAGGTGCGCATGCGGGCCGAGCTCGATGCCGAGCTCAGCCGCCTCGAGGCGCTCTCGCGGCTCAACCCCGCGGTCCGCGCCGACGAGCTCGAGGCGCTGCGCGCCGAGCGCGCCGAGCTGGACACCGCCATTGAGGGCGCCCGGCTGCGCCTCGATGCGGTGCGGGTGATCGTCACCGTGGGTGACGAGACGCGGTAACGCCGGCGAGTCGGGGCTGATCCGGGGGCAGGCCTGCGAGGAGGCGCTGTGAACCCCTCCCTGGGCGCTACCGATGCCATCCCTGGCATAGGACCTCCTCTTCGGCCTGTCCCCGGCGCCCCTCGATGCGTTTCGGGAGGTCTTGCAGGCTGGATAAGCCTAAGTCGCAGCCGGCGAGTGATGCCCGGTGCCCTGGCGCTTACCGGGCCCACTTGGCTGCTTGGCTGCTTGGCTGCTTGGCTGCTAGCCCAGAATATCGGCCAGGGCCTTCTCCAGCGTCGGGTACCTGAACTCGAAGCCCGCCTCGAGCAGCCGGGCCGGGCGCATGTCGGCACCGGTCAGCAGCAGCCGCGACATCTCGCCGAAGGCGGTCTCCAGGGCGATGGCCGGCACCGGCATCAGGGCGGGACGCCCCAGCTGCTTGGCCAGGGTGCGGGTGAACTCGGCATTGGTGACGGGGTGGGGGGCGCTGCCGTTGAAGGGGCCCTCCAGGTCGTCGCGTTCGAGCAGGAAGAGGATCGCGCTGACCAGGTCCTCGCGGTGGACCCAGGGCATGAACTGCTTGCCGTCGCCGAAGCGACCGCCCAGCCCCAGCTTGAACGGCGGCAGCATCTTCTGCAGGCTGCCGCCGCCGGCATCGAGCACCAGGCCGATGCGCAGCAGGGCCACGCGCACGCCGAAATCCGCCGCCTCCCGGGCGGTGTCCTCCCAGCGCTTGCAGAGGCGGTGGGCGAACTCGTCATGGGGCGGGGTCTCTTCGGTGACCTCGCGATCGCCCTGGTCGCCGTAGTAGCCCATCGCCGAGGCCGAGACCATCACCCGGGGTGTTCGGCCCTGGCTGGCCTGGAGCTGCTCGCAGAGCATAACCAGGTCGCCGGTGATGTTGACCCGGGAATCGATCAGGCGCTTCTTCTGGTTGTCGCTCCAGCGCCGGGAGGCGATCGACTCGCCGGCCAGGTTGACGATGGCGTCCGGCGGCGTGTCGACGAAGTCCAGCACCGAACGGCGGATATCAGTGCCCTCCGGCAGGCGGTCGCGCACCTGCTCCGGCTCCCGCGACACCACCAGCAGGCGATGCCCGGCCTCCTTCAGCCGCCGGCAGAGCCGCTGCCCGACGAAACCGCTGCCGCCCGTGATCAGCACTCGCATCCGGAATCCCTCCCCATGCCATTTAAGACAAGCCACCGTGAGTTATACAGCCGTTGTACACTTCTGCTAGTCTAGCGATGAACGCCGTTGACTGCACGAGATGACCATGTCCCAGCCTCCCGTTTCCACCGCCATCATCGGCGCCGGCATCGCCGGCCTCGCCTGCGGGCAGGCCCTGAGCGCAGCTGGCCTGCCGGTGCACCTCTTCGACAAGGGCCGCGGCCCCGGGGGACGCATGTCCAGCCGGCGCCTGCCGGGCGCCGTGGTCGACCTGGGCGCCCAGTTCTTCAGCGTGCGCGACCCGGCCTTCCGTCGCCGGGTCACCGCCTGGCGAGAGGCAGGCCATGTCGCCAGCTGGCCCGAGACTCTCTGGCAGGTCACCGAGACGGGCTGGCAGCCCCATCGGGACGACGTCGAGCGCTTCATTGGCACCCCGCGCATGAGTGCCGTGACCCGCCAGCTGGCCGAAGGGCTCGAGGTCACCTCCGGCACGCGCATCGCGCGCCTCGAATTCCATGACGGCCAGTGGTGGCTGCTGGACCAGGACGACGCGCGCCACGGCCCCTTCGCGCGGGTAGTGATCGCCGTCCCGACGCCTCAGGCCGCGACGCTGCTGGCGGGCCACGAGACGGCCCTGGCCGAGGCCTGCGAGGCGGTGATCCAGCGCCCCTGCTGGACGGCCTGGGCGCGTTTCGATGCGCCGCTGCCCTCCCTGCCGGGCGTCGACGACGACTGGCAGGCGGTACGCCTGGACCCTGGCCACGAGCGGGCGCCAGCCGACGATCCGCTGCGCTTCGTCAGCCGCAACGACCACAAGCCGGGCCGCCACGGCCAGGGCGAGAGCCTCAGCCTGCTGGCACGCCTGGAGTGGAGCGAGGCCCACCTCGAGCTCGGTGCCGAGGCCGTGGCCCGGGCGCTGCTCGACGGCTTCCGCGAGCGCCTGCCGCGCGGTGTCACGCTGCCCGAGCCCACCGACCTGGGCGCCCATCTCTGGCGCTACGCCCAGCCGGATGTCTTCGCCGCGGGCGAGGCCGTCAACCGCGACTATCGGCGCTCGTCCGCGGGACTGGCACTCTGCGGCGACGGCTGGCGCGGGCCGCGGGTCGAGGATGCCTGGCTCTCCGGCCACCACCTCGGCGAGGCCCTGGCGGCCGACACTCCCTGATCCCATCGCGACTGGAGACTTCCATGCCCCATGCCCTGACACTGCTCGACCTCGGCTCCAGCGCCCCACACTGGCGAGCACCCATCCCACACTGCACCGAGCAGGCAAGGGAGTCGGCACGCTCATGAATGACGAGGCAAGGCGTCCGGCCGACACCCCGCTCTATCCGATCCGCGAGGTCTCCCGGCTGACCGGGGTGAACTCCGTCACCCTGCGCGCCTGGGAGCGCCGCTACGGCCTGATCAAGCCGCAGCGCACACCCAAGGGGCACCGCCTGTATGCCCGCGAGGACATCGAGCGTGTCGAGCGCATCCTGCAGTGGCTGAATCGCGGGGTGCCGGTCAGCCAGGTGCGCGAGCTGCTCGACCAGCCGGAGAGCGCGGAGGCCCCGGCGCCGGCGGCCGGCGACTGGCCCGGCCAGCGCCGCCTGCTCATCAGCGCCGTGCAAGCGCTGGACCTGACGCGCCTGGAGGAGCTGTTCAACCAGTCGCTGGCGCTCTACCCGGTACCCACCTGCCTGGCCGAGCTCTGGCAGCCGGTGGTCCGCCAGCTCGAGGAGGGCTGGGGGGAGCAACTCGGCGACGTGCTGCAGCGCCGCACCCTCGAGACCTTCCTGCGCACCCGCATCGGTACCCGGCTGCTGCATGCCAACCGGCTGGGCAGGGGCCCGACCCTGCTGGTCGCTCCCCTGCCCGACGACCCCGCCCCGCTGTGGGTGCTGCTCACGGCCCTGGCCGCCAGCGACCGCGGCTATCGGGTCCAGCTCTTCGATGCCCCGCTGCCCTGCAGCGAGCTGCCGCTGGCGGTGGAGCGCTTCCAGGCGGCGGCCCTGCTGCTGGCCAGCGGCAAGGCGGAGAAGGCCGAGCTGGTGCGGCGCCAGTTGCCGCGCCTGGCCGAGCAGCTTGAGGTGCCGCTGATGGCCTGCGGCCCCATGGCTCGCATCCGCGAGGCCGACCTGGAGGAGACCCGGGTGGAGCTGCTCGGCGATGACCTCGGCGAGGCCATGGAGCGCCTCCAGGCCCGCCTGCCCCTACGCTGAACCGGAGCCGCCCATGACCCGCCCCGTGATCGTCTGGTTCCGCAGCGACCTGCGCATCCAGGACAATACTGCCCTGGCCACGGCTGCCCGCCACGGCCCCGTGATCGCCGTCTTCCTGCGCAGCCTCCCCCACTGGCAGCGCCACGGCCACGGCGCCAACAAGCTCGACTTCTGGGGCCGCGGGGTGGCTGCCCTGGCCGACAGCCTGGACGGCCTGGGGATCCCGCTGCTGCACCGCGACATCGACGACTTTGGCCAGGCCCCGGCGGCCCTGCTGGCCATCGCCCGGGAGACCGGCGCCGTCGGCCTGCATTTCAACCGCGAATACCCGGTGGACGAGCTGGCCCGCGATGCCGCGGTGATCAAGGCCTTCGACGAGGCGGGCCTCACCGCCAGCGGCCACCATGACGCCGTGGCCTTCGCCCCCGGCGAGCTGCTCACCGGCAAGGGCGACTACTATGGCGTCTTCACCCCCTTCGCCAGGGCCTGGCACCGCCAGCTGACGCCGGAGCGGATCGCCCTGCACGACACCCCGACGCCCCAGGCGCCCATCGGCCTCACCTCCGACCCGCTGCCCGGACTGCCCGACCTTGCCGACACGCCGATCGACGGCCGCCAGTGGCCCGCCGGCGAGGGCCCTGCCGCCGACCGCCTGGAGCGCTTCCTGCGCTTCCGGGGACGCCACTACGCCGCGCAGCGGGACTTCCCGGCGACCCCCGGCACCAGCGAGCTCTCCCCGTACCTGGCGCTGGGCATGATCTCCCACCGCCAGTGCCTGCAGGCGGTGCTGGCCGAGAACGACGGCGCCCTGGCCGAGGGCGACGCCGGCCTCACGGCCTGGGTCAACGAGCTGGTATGGCGGGAGTTCTACCGCCACGTGGCCGTCGGCTTCCCGCGGGTCTGTCGCCATCGCCCCTTCCAGCGCCATACCGAGGGGCTTGCCTGGCGCGACGACGAGGCCGGCTTCGCCGCCTGGTGCGAGGGACGCACCGGCTACCCCGTCGTCGATGCCGCCATGCGCCAGCTCGTGGCGACCGGCTGGATGCACAACCGCCTGCGGATGGTCACCGCCATGTTCCTCGCCAAGCACCTGCTGATCGACTGGCGCCGCGGCGAGGCCTTCTTCCTGCGCCACCTGGTGGACGGCGAGTTCTGCGCCAACAACGGCGGCTGGCAGTGGGCCGCCTCCACCGGCACCGATGCCGCCCCCTACTTCCGCATCTTCAACCCCACCACCCAGTCCACGCGCTTCGACCCCGAGGGCCGCTTCCTCGCCGAGTGGCTGCCGGCGCTGGCCGACCTGCCGGCGAAGGCCCGCCATGCCCCCTCCCGGGACCTGCTGGGCCGGGTCGACTATCCGCCCCCCATCGTCGACCACCGGGCCGCCCGAGCCCGCGCCCTGGAGGCCTTCAAGGCCCTGAACGCTTCATAACGCCCACCCCGACACGGGAGACCCTGCCATGCGCCAGGCACCTGATCTGGAGACCTTCTGCGCCTTCTTCAATAAACTGGACAAGACCTATACAAAGAAGCTATACGAGGTATACACTGACGACGTCGACTTCATCGACCCGCTGCACCACATCAGGGGCCGGGAGGCGCTGGAGACCTACTTCGCCACCCTGTACGACAACGTGACATCGTGCCACTTCACCTTCCACGAGACGCTGCAACGGCACGACACGGCGTTCGTCACCTGGACGATGCACCTGGTGCATCCCCGCCTCGACGGCGGGCGCGGGGTGGAAGTCGAAGGCTGCTCGCACCTGCACTTCGCAGACGACGGCCGGGTGGCCAGGCACCGCGACTACTTCGATGCCGGCGCCCTGCTCTACGAGCGCCTGCCCCTGCTGGGGGGCGCGATACGACTGGTGAAGCGACAACTGGCCCGATGACGGCCGACGAGAATGGGGAAAGACCATGACCACAGCGAGCGACAGGCAGCGCATCTGGCTGACCGGGGCCACCTCGGGCATCGGCCGCGCCCTGGCTGAACGCCTGCTCGAACAGGGGCACCGGGTGGCGCTCAGCGCACGTAGCGAGCCGGCGCTGCAGGAGCTCGCCGCCGGTCGCGACAACGCCCTGCTGCTGCCCCTGGACGTGGCCGACCGCCAGGCCGTGCGCCTGGCCGGCGAGCGGCTGGGCGAAGCCTTCGGCGGCCTGGACCTGGTGATCCTCAATGCCGGAACCTGCGAGTACCTGGACGCCCGCGACTTCGATGTCGACTTGGTCGAGCGGGTCTTCGCCCCCAACTTCTTCGGGGCCGTCTATGGCGTCGAGGCCGCCCTGCCCCTGCTGCGCCGGGCCCGTGCCGAGGGTGGGCATCCGCTGCTGGCCGCCACATCCAGCGCCGCGGCCTACCTGCCGCTCCCTCGGGCCGAGGCCTACGGTGCCTCCAAGGCCGCGCTGAGCCACTTCCTGGAGTCGCTGCGCCTCGACCTGGACGCGGAAGGCATCGGAGTGAGCCTGATCCACCCCGGCTTCGTCAAGACACCGCTGACTGACCGCAACGACTTTGCCATGCCCATGCGCGTGAGCGTCGACGAGGCCGCCACGGCGATTCTCGACGGCCTCGCCAGGCGCCGCCTGGACATCCATTTCCCGCGACGCTTCACGCTGCTGGTGCGGCTGGCGGGCATCCTCCCCCCGGGCCTGCGCCATCGCCTGGGCCTGCGCATGACCCGCCAGGAGACCCGCCCATGACCGCCTCGTTCACCCCGTCCCACCCGCCCCGCGACGCCCGACGGGCTGCCGCCCAACGCATTGCCGTGATCGGCAGCGGCATCGGCGGCATGGCCGCTGCCTGGTACCTGTCGAGCCGCCACGAGGTGACACTGTTCGAGGCCGCCGACCGCCTGGGTGGCCATACCGCCACCATGGACGTGGAACTCGAGGGGCGCCACTACGCCATCGACACCGGCTTTATCGTCTTCAACGACTGGACCTACCCGCACTTCCAGCGGCTGCTGGCGCGGCTGGGCGTGGCCAGCCAGCCCACGGAGATGAGCTTCTCGGTGCATGAGACGGCTCGCGACTTCGAGTACAACGGCCACACCCTAGCGAGCCTCTTCGCCCAGCGCCGCAACCTGCTGCGCCCCAGCTTCCACCGCCTGCTGCGCGACATCCTGCGCTTCAACCGCGAGGCGACCCGGGCGCTGGAGGAGGGCCAGCTCGATCCCACCATGACCCTGGGCGCCTGGCTGGATGCCAACGGCTTCGGCGACGACTTCCAGCACCACTACCTGCTGCCCATGGGCGCGGCGATCTGGTCGGCCAGCATCCGGGATCTGCGTGACTTCCCGCTGCTGTTCTTCGTGCGCTTCTTCCGCCACCACGGCCTGCTGTCGATCAACGACCGCCCCCAGTGGCACACCCTGGTAGGCGGCTCGCGCAGCTACATCCCGGCGCTGACCGCGCCCTGCGTCGGCCGTATCCACCTGGCCACCCCGGTGCGCGGCATCCGCCGCCATGCTGACTGGGTCGAGGTGCGCACCGCGGACGGCGTCCAGGCCTTTGACCAGGTGGTGCTGGCCTGCCACGCCGACCAGGCGCTGGCGATGCTCGACGACCCGAGCGCCGCCGAGCGCGAGATCCTCGGCGCCCTGCCCTACGCCGACAACGAGGTGGTGCTGCACACCGACACCCGGCTGCTGCCGCGCCGCCGGCGCGCCTGGGCGAGCTGGAACTACCGGCTGGATGGCCGCGGCGACGACGCCCGGGTCTCGGTGACCTACGACATGAACATCCTGCAGCGCATCAGCGCCCCGCATACCTTCTGCGTGACCCTCAACGACAGCGCCGCCATCGACCCCGCCAGGGTGCTGGGCCGCTATACCTATGCCCATCCCCAGTTCACCCTGGCCGGCCAGGCGGCCCAGGCCCGCCACGGCGAGATCTCCGGCCCCGAGCAGCGCACACACTACTGCGGCGCCTACTGGCGCAACGGCTTCCACGAGGACGGGGTCTGGAGTGCGCTGCGTGTGGCCCAGGCCCTGGGTTGCGACGAGGACGACCGCCGCGAGGGTCCGTCGCCCATGGCGGCCCCGGCCGCCGAGGAGCAGGTGGCATGATTCGCTCGCCGCGCTCGCGCATCTACCGGGGGACCCTGCGCCATCGCCGCTTCCTGCCGCGGCCCCACGCCTTCGAGTATGGGCTGTGGATGGCCTGGATCGACCTCGACGAGCTCCCGGAGCTTTTCGACGGCGTGCCCGGCTTCAGCGCCCGGCGCCCGGCGCTGGCGCGCTTTCGCCGCGAGGACTACCTGGCCCCCCACGATCGCCCCCTCAAGCAGGCGGTGCGCGAGGAGCTCACGCGCCAGCTGGGCAGCGCGCCGGACGGGCGAATCTGCGTGCTGACCCAGCTGCGCACCCTGGGGCTGGGCTTCAACCCGGTATCGCTCTACTACGCCTACGATGCGCGCGGAGAGCTGCGCGCGGTGCTCGGCGAGGTGAGCAACACGCCCTGGGGGGAGCGCACCCGCTATGCCTGCGCCGTGTCGCCTCGCCGCCATGGCCATGTCGCAGAGTTCGACAAGGTCATGCACGTCTCGCCCTTCAACCCCATGGACATGACCTACCGCTGGCGCTTCGATACCCCGGGCGACGCCCTGTCGATGCACATGGAGAACTGGAAGGATGGCGAGCGCCACTTCGACGCCACTCTGACCCTGCAGGCCCGCCCGGCGACCCGCGGCGTGCTGCTGGCCACCCTGGCCCGCCAGCCGTGGATGAACCTTAAGACCCTCGCCGGCATCCACTTCGAGGCGCTGCGGCTCTGGCTCAAGCGCATTCCCGTCCATGACCACCCCGGCCAGGACCACCCTTCCCGTGAGGAGAGCTCGTCGTGAACACCCTTCGCTCCGCCACTGCCCGCCCCCTGGCACCCGAGGGCGACCGGCTGACCCGCTGGCTCAAGCCCCGGGTGCTGGCCCAGCTCGACCGCCTGGAGGGCGGCAACATCACCCTGATCGACGGCCACCAGCGCCACCAGCTGGGCCAGGGAGGGCCGCTGCGGGTCACCCTGGTGGTGCGCCACCACCGTGCCTGGAAGCGCCTGGCCTTGGGTGGCACCGTGGGCGCCGCCGAGTCCTACATGGAAGGGGACTGGGATGCCGACGACCCGGTGGCCCTGGTGCGGCTGTTCGCCGCCAACCTGGAACGGGTCAACGGCGAGATCGAGAATGGCCCGGCGCGCCTCGGGCGCTGGCTGCTCGGGGCCCTCTACGGCCTGCAGCGCAACAGCCTGCGCGGGTCGAAGCGCAACATCGCCGCCCACTACGACATCGGCAATGCGCTGTTCGCCACCTTCCTCGACCAGGACCACCGCATGTACTCCAGCGCGGTCTTCCCCCACCCCGAGGCGAGCCTGGAGGAGGCCTCGACCCACAAGCTCGACCTGATGCTCGAGAAGCTCGATGTCCAGCCCCATCACCACCTGCTGGAGATCGGCACCGGCTGGGGCGGGCTGGCCATCCATGCGGCGAAGACCCGCGGCTGCCGCGTGACCACCACCACCATCTCCGCGGAGCAGCACGCCTTCACGGCACGGCGCATCGAGGAGGAGGGGCTGGGCGAGCGCATCACCCTGCTCCAGCAGGACTACCGGGAGCTTTCCGGCCAGTACGACCGGCTGATCTCGGTGGAGATGATCGAGGCGGTGGGCCACCAGTATCTGGGCACCTACCTGGCGACCCTGGACCGGCTGCTCACCGATGACGGCCAGGCCATGCTGCAGGCGATCACCATTCGTGACCAGCGCTACGAGGCGGCCAAGCGCGAGATGGACTTCATCAAGCGCTACATCTTCCCGGGGGGCTTCCTGCCGTCGCACCGCGCCATCCTCGACGGCCTGACGCGCCAAACCTCGCTCAACGTCATCGACCTGGACGAGATCGGCCTGCACTACGCCCGCACACTGCGCGAGTGGCGCCACCGCTTCGAGGCCAGCCTGGAGACCGTGCGCCGACTCGGCTATGACGAGCGCTTCATCCGCATGTGGCGCTACTACCTCTGCTACTGCGAGGGCGGCTTCCTGGAGCGCACCATCGGCACCTGCCAGCTGCTGCTGGCCAAGCCCGGCGCCCGGCCGGCCCCGCTCACCGGGGCGGCGTGACCCGCGATGGCCACCCTGCCCGACGGTCCCGTGAAGATGCTGGCCAACCTGGCTGCCTTCCAGGCGGGCTGGTTCGCCTGCGTGCTGGGCGGCTCGCGGGTCGGCCTGCTGGCGGTCGCGCTGATCCTCACCCTGCACCTCACCTGGCTGGCCCGCCCCGGGGAGTGGCGCTGGCTGGCGGGCTTCGCTGCGCTGGGGCTGGTGGTGGACGGCGGCCTGACGCTGGCCGGCGGCTTCGCCTTCGCCGAGGGGACATCCCTGCTGGGGGGCATGCCCGCCTGGCTGTGGCTGCTCTGGCCCCTCTTCGCCACCCTGGTCCACCACTCGCTGGCCTGGCTCTGGCAATACCCCTGGCTGGCCGCGCTCGGTGGCGCCACCAGCGGCCCGCTCTCCTACTATGCCGGCGCCCGCCTCGCCGGCGTGGAGCTGGCCCCCTGGCTGCTGCCCGCCGAGGCGCTGGCCTGGGCGCTGATCTGCCTGGCCCTGAGCGGCTGCCTGGGCAAGACGCCTGCCCTGGCCAGGCGGCTCCGCTGAGGCCAGCCCCACCCCTCCCGCCTGCGGCGTGCATTCATCGTGTGTGGACAGTAGACTAGGCACAGCCGCCCGGCGGCCTCAGGCCGCTTTCGGCACACTATGATCTCGACTCTCGGAACGATTCAGTGACCAAGCAACACTCCTTTGATCGCGAAGAACTGCTGGCCTGCTCACGCGGCGAGCTGTTCGGTCCGGGCAATGCCCAGTTGCCGGCCCCCAACATGCTGATGCTCGACCGCATCATGCACATCCACGAGGAAGGCGGGGATCACGGCAAGGGCGAGCTGATCGCCGAGCTGGATATCCACCCCGACCTGTGGTTCTTCGACTGCCACTTCCCGGGGGATCCGGTGATGCCCGGCTGCCTGGGCCTGGACGCCATGTGGCAGCTGGTGGGGTTCTACCTGGGCTGGCTCGGCCATCCCGGCCGCGGCCGCGCCCTGGGCTGCGGCGAGGTCAAGTTCAGCGGCCAGATCCTGCCCGATGCCCAGAAGGTCACCTACCGCATCAACATCAAGCGCATCATCACCCGGCGCCTGATCCTGGGCATGGCCGACGGCACCGTATCCGTCGACGGCCGCGACATCTACCAGGCCAACGACCTGCGCGTCGGCCTGTTCACCTCCACCGCGAATTTCTGAACAGGAGGCTCCCATGCGACGAGTGGTAGTCACCGGCCTGGGCATCGTGTCCTGCCTAGGCAACGACGCACAACAGGTTCTGGAGGCGCTCAGGAACGGGCGCTCGGGCATTCGCTTCAAGGAAGACTACGCCGAGCGGGGCTTCCGCAGCCAGGTGGCCGGCAGCGTCGACATCGACCTGGACGCTCTGATCGACCGCAAGCTGCGCCGCTTCATGGGCGACGCCGCCGCCTTCGCCTATGTCTCCATGGCCCAGGCCATCGAGGACGCGGGGCTGGCCCCGGAGCAGGTCTCCAGCGAGCGTACCGGACTGATCGCCGGCTCCGGCGGCGCCTCCAGCGCCAACCAGGTAGAGGCCGCCGACCTGATGCGCGAGAAGGGGCTGCGCCGCGTGGGGCCCTACCGGGTCACCCGCACCATGGGCAGCACCGTCTCGGCCTGCCTGGCGACCCCGTTCCGGATCAAGGGCGTCAACTACTCCATCTCCTCGGCCTGCGCCACCTCGGCCCACTGCATCGGCAGTGCCATGGAGCAGATCCAGATGGGCAAGCAGGACGTGGTCTTCGCCGGCGGCGGCGAGGAGGAGCACTGGACCCTCTCCTGCCTGTTCGATGCCATGGGGGCGCTCTCGACTCACTACAACGACACCCCCGACAAGGCTTCCCGGCCCTATGACCAGGCCCGCGACGGCTTCGTCATCGCCGGCGGCGGCGGCATGCTGGTGCTCGAGGAGCTGGAGCACGCCAGGGCTCGCGGCGCGAAGATCTATGCCGAGGTGACCGGCTACGGTGCCACCTCAGACGGCCACGACATGGTCGCGCCCTCCGGCGAGGGAGCAGTGCGCTGCATGCGCCAGGCCATGGCCAACGTCGATGGCAAGATCGACTACATCAACACCCACGGCACCTCGACGCCGGTGGGCGACGTGGCCGAGCTCAAGGCGATCCGCGAGGTCTTCGGCGACTCCACGCCCGCGATGAGCTCCACCAAGTCGCTGACCGGTCACTCCCTGGGGGCCACCGGCGTTCAGGAGGCGATCTACTCGCTGCTGATGATGGAGAACGACTTCATCGCCGCCTCCGCCAACGTCGAGACCCTCGACGAGCAGGCCGATGGCTTCGATATCGTCACCCAGCGCCGCGATGGCGTGAAGGTCGAGCGCGTGCTCTCCAACAGCTTCGGCTTCGGCGGCACCAATGCCTGCCTGGTGCTGGAGAAGTGCCGCGACTGACCCGTCGCGCTCAAGGCCGCAACGCAAGAGGCGCCCCATGGGGGCGCCTCTTGCGTTGCGGGAGTCGTCAGCGTCAGGCCAGGGGCTTCTCGGTGACCGGCGGTGCGGCCGTGGCCGGGCGCGGCACCTCGGAGATCTCGGCAAGCCGTGCCTCGATCCACGCCTCCACCTCGACCAGCACCTCCTCCGAGGTGCGGCCGGCAGTCTCGATGGGCTCGCCCACCTCCAGCGACAGGCGCCCCGGGCGCTTGACCCAGTGGCGCCCCGGCCAGCGCTCCCCGGCATTGTGCGCCACCGGCACCACCGGCACCCCGGCGCGGCAGGCGATCACCGCACCGCTCTTGTTGTAGCGACGCCGGCTGCCCGGTGCCACCCGGGTCCCCTCGGGGAAGATCAGCACCGAGAGCCCCTCCTCGAGCCGGGTCTTGCCCTGGGTGAGCACCTGCTTCATGGCCCGCGCCGGCTTGCTGCGGTCCAGGGCGATGGGATGCAGCAGGCGCAGCCCCCAGCCGAAAATCGGGATGTTCAGCAGCTCCCGCTTGAGCACCGTGCAGACCGGCGGATGCAGCAGCTGCAGGTAGACGGTCTCCCACTCGGACTGGTGGTTGGCGAGAATGACGCAGGGCCCCTCGGGCAGGCGCTCATGGCCGCGGAAGTCGTAGCGCACCCCGCAGGTCAGGCGGAACCAGGCGATGATGAAGTGGTTGTAGAGGTTGAGCAGGCGATAGCGGGAGCGCAGCGGCAGGAAGGGGGCCGGCGGCAGGAAGAGCACGCCGCAGACCAGCATGGCCAGGAAGTAACCGGCATAGAAGACCAGGCTGCGGATCACGTTCATCGGGATATCGACTCCTCTGCCGCCTCGCCGTCATCCCTGGCCAGGCACCAGGTATCCAGCATGCGTCCGACTTCCAGACGCCAGGGCTTCTGGTGGACGCCGAACACGTCCAGCACCCGCCGGCAGTTGAGCACGCGACGCAGCGGCTGGTCGTGGTGGTGGTTCAGCGCCTTGACGCTGCCCAGCGCGACCCGCTCGCCACGCCCCTCGAGCCGCGTGGCGAGCTGGGTGCGCACCATGGAGACGAAGGTATAGGCACTCACCGGCTCGGTGCCGGCCAGGTGGTAGCTGCCCCAGGCTTCGGCCCCGCAGTACTGCTGCTGGAGCATGCCGATCAGCGCCATGGCCACGGCATCCGCCGAGGTCGGGCAGAAGATCACGTCGGACTCGGCGCGCACCTCGCCGCCATCCATCAGGGTGTCGAGCAACTCGCTGAGCCAGGCCTGGCTGCCCTCCAGGGCAAACAGCGGCCCCAGGCGCACGATCAGGTGCCGGGGGTACTCGGCACGGATCCGGTCGCCGGTGCGGATCAGCCGCCTCAGGCTGTCGTCGCGAGGCTC
Organism: Halomonas sp. CKK8; assembly: GCF_029625235.1. Taxonomy (NCBI): domain Bacteria; kingdom Pseudomonadati; phylum Pseudomonadota; class Gammaproteobacteria; order Oceanospirillales; family Halomonadaceae; genus Halomonas; species Halomonas sp. CKK8. The sequence continues at coordinate 3,541,793 of NZ_CP121193.1, forward strand.
GGGGATCACGTGCTCATCGATGGGGACCTCGAGGCCATCCTCGTAGAGCTGGTCGGAGACGCACCACACCAGCGGGATATCCGCCTCGCGACACGCCTCCATGCAGGCCTCGACCGCCTCGGCATGGGCCGTGACGGTTGCCGGCTCGGCGGTGATCGGCCGCGACAGCGGCGGGATCACCAGCGCATCCGGGCGCAGCTCCTCGAGCAGCGCCCGCGCAGGGGCCAGACCCGGCTCGATGGTGAGCTCGGTGTCGCTGCGCCGGTTGGCCTCGCGGGCCAGCGCCAGGCTCAGGCAGTGCCCGGCCTCCAGGATCAGCAGCTTCACGGCACCTCCTTGGCTGCCCCCTGCTTAAAAGGGGATCTCGTCATCGAAATCGTCGAAGCTGCCCGGGTCCGGGGCACCATAGTTGCCGCCCTGCTGCTGGCCGCCACCCTGCTGCGGGGGGGCCGGCTGCGGGGCCGGACGCTGGGGCTGGCCGCCACCGAAGTTGCCGCCCTGCGGCGGGGCGTTGCCGTAGCCGCCCTGCTGGGGCGCCGGGCCGCCGAAGTTACCGCCCTGCTGGGGCTGGCCGCCGTACTGTCCCCCCTGCTGGCCGCCGAAGTCGCCGCCGCGGGAGTCGAGCATCTGCATGTCGTTGGCGACGATCTCGGTGGTGTACTTGTCCTGGCCGTTCTGGTCCTGCCACTTGCGGGTCTGCAGGCGACCCTCGATATACACCTTGCTGCCCTTCTTGAGGTACTGCTGGGCGATCTCGGCGGTCTTGTTGAACAGCACGATCCGATGCCACTCGGTGCGCTCCTGGCGCTGGCCGCTCTGCTTGTCCATCCAGGTATCGGTGGTGGCCAGGTTGAGGTTGGCGACGGCGGTGCCGGAGGGCGTGAAGCGCACCTCCGGATCCTGGCCGAGGTTGCCGATGAGGATGACCTTGTTGACGCCACGGGCCATGAGGGACTCCTTGCTGTCATGAATACGTTGTAAGGATCATACGCGGCTCAGGCGCCGCTGTGGTGATTCCTGGAACCGGTGAGGCGTGCCAGGGCCCGCTCGTCGAGGCGCTGGCGGTCCACCTTGAGGTAGGCCAGGCGCTCCTCGGGGACGACCAGCACGTCCTCCACCCCGGCCACCTCGGCGAACCGCGCCATCAGGGTGTCCAGGGCATCATCCTGCTCATTGTCGTCCAGCGCCACCACCTCGCTGGTCAGGTGGCGCGGGGGCGCCATGCCGGCCATCACCACCAGCCAGGCCAGGCCCACCAGGCCGCAACCGATAAAGACCGCGGAGAGCCCCCACTGCTGGACCAGGGCGCCACCCAGCACCCCGCCCAGGAAGGCCCCTAGGAACTGGCTGGTGGAATAGATACCCATGGCGGTGCCCTTGGCCCCGGCCGGGGCCAGCTTGCTGAGCATCGACGGCAGGGTGGCCTCGAGCAGGTTGAAGGCGATGAAGAACAGCAGCAGCCAGCCGAAGAGCGCCGGGAAGCCGTCGCCCAGGCCGGCCAGCCCGAACAGGCTCAGGGTGATGGCGGTGATCGCCGACAGGCACATGGCCTTCATGCGCCGCCGCTTCTCGGCGATGATCACCAGCGGCACCATGGCCACGAAGGCCAGCAGCATGATGCCCAGGTAGGTGAGGCCATGCCGCTCGACGGCGATGCCCGACTCGACCAGCCGGAAGGGCACGGCGACGAAGATCGCCATCAGCACCAGGTGCAGGGCAAAGATCGAGATGTCCATCCGCCACAGGTCGCCGCGCGCGAGGATGCCGCGCAGCTGGCCGCGGTCCATGCCCACGTCCCGGTGGCGCACCCGACGCGGCGCCGGCGGCACCAGCTTCCACAGCACCGCCAGCCCCAGGGCCGCCAGCGCCGCGGTGAACCAGAAGACCCCGGCCAGGCCGAAGCCGGCGGCGAGCCAGGGACCGAGCACCATGGCCACGGCGAAGGCCACACCGATGGAGAGCCCGATGGTGGCCATGGCCGCGGTGCGTACCTGTTCGCGGGTCTGGTCGGCGAGCAGCGCCATGATTGCCGCGGCCACCGCACCGCTGCCCTGCAGGCAGCGCCCCAGGATCACCCCGCCGATGGAGTCGGCGCCGGCGGCCACCAGGCTACCGAGCAGGAACAGGACCAGCCCCGCGGCGATCACCGGCTTGCGCCCCAGGCGGTCGGAGAGCAGGCCGAAGGGAATCTGCAGCAGCGCCTGGGTGAGGCCGTAGATCCCCAGCGCCAGGCCGACCAGCAGCGGCGTCGCCCCCGCCAGGTCATCGGCATACAGGGCCAGCACCGGCAGCACCATGAACAGGCCCAGCATGCGCGTGGCATAGAGCCCCGCGAGCCCGGTAATGGCGCGACGCTCGGTGGCTAACAGCAGTCCTGAGACCTTTCGCATGGCGGTTCGAACTTCCGTGGACGGACCCTCGGGCCCGGAGGTGGACCGCATATTCTAGCGGCTCGCCGGGGCGCAGGGAAAGCCGATGGCGGCCCGCGCTTTGCCGCCGGTGCGGCCCGCCCCGTATAATCGAGCTTTTGCCGCGTCCGGCGAGGTGGGAATGGACACAATTCTGGTCAGGGGTGCCCGCACCCACAACCTGAAGAACATCGACGTCGAACTGCCCCGCGACAAGCTGATCGTGGTCACCGGGCTCTCCGGGTCGGGCAAGTCGTCGCTCGCCTTCGACACCCTCTACGCCGAGGGCCAGCGCCGCTACGTGGAATCACTCTCCACCTACGCGCGCCAGTTCCTGTCGATGATGGAGAAGCCCGACGTCGACCATATCGAGGGGCTCTCCCCGGCGATCTCCATCGAGCAGAAGTCCACCTCCCACAACCCGCGCTCCACCGTGGGCACCATCACCGAGATCTACGACTACCTGCGCCTGCTGTTCGCCCGCGCCGGCACCCCGCGCTGCCCGGAGCACGGCGAGGACCTCGAGGCCCAGACCGTCTCGCAGATGGTCGACCAGGTGCTGACCCTGCCCGAGGGCAGCAAGCTGATGCTGCTGGCCCCGGTGGTCAAGGGGCGCAAGGGCGAGCACCTGCAGCTGCTCGCCGAGCTGCGCGCCCAGGGCTTCGTGCGCGCCATGGTCGACGGCCAGGTGCTGGAGCTCGACGACATCGCCCCGCTCGACAAGAACAGGAAGCACGACATCAGCGTGGTGGTCGACCGCCTCAAGGTGCGCGACGGGCTGCAGCAGCGCCTGGCGGAGTCCTTCGAGACGGCCCTCAACCTGGCCGACGGCGTGGCCACGATCCACTTCATGGACGGCGAGCACGAGGAGATCGCCTTCTCGGCACGCTTCGCCTGTCCGGTGTGCGGCTACTCCATCGCCGAGCTCGAGCCGCGCATGTTCTCCTTCAACAACCCGGCCGGCGCCTGCCCGACCTGCGACGGCCTGGGCGTGCAGCAGTTCTTCGACCCCGACAAGCTGATCAGCCACCCCGAGCTGTCGCTGGCCGAGGGGGTGATCAAGGGCTGGGACCGGCGCAGCGTCTACTACTTCAACCAGCTGCAGGCCGTGGCCGACCACTACCGCTTCACCCTGGAGACCCCCTGGCAGGACCTGGCGCGCCACGAGCGCGAGATCGTCCTGTACGGCAGCGGCAGCGACGACATCCCCTTCAGCTACGTCAACGACCGCGGCCGCAAGGTGACCCGCGAGCACCCCTTCGAGGGCGTGCTGCCCAACATGCAGCGCCGCTATCGCGAGACCGAGTCCAGCATGGTGCGCGAGGACCTGGCACGCCACATCGCCGTGCAGCCCTGCCCCACCTGCCACGGCTCGCGGCTGCGCCGGGAGGCGCGCCACGTCTACATCGACGACCGCACCCTGCCCCAGCTCGTCCACCTGCCCATCGGCGAGGCGCTGAACTACTTCGGCGAACTCAGCCTGCCGGGACGCAAGGGCGAGATCGCCGTCAAGATCGTCAACGAGATCCACGCCCGGCTGGAGTTCCTGGTCAACGTGGGGCTCGACTACCTGAACCTGGAGCGCAGCGCCGAGACCCTCTCCGGCGGCGAGGCCCAGCGCATCCGCCTGGCCAGCCAGATCGGCGCTGGCCTGGTGGGGGTGATGTACATCCTCGACGAGCCCTCCATCGGCCTGCACCAGCGCGACAACGACCGCCTGCTGCAGACCCTGGAACGCCTGCGCGACCTCGGCAACACCGTGATCGTGGTCGAGCACGACGAGGACGCCATCCGCGCCGCCGACCACGTGCTCGATATCGGCCCTGGCGCCGGCGTACATGGTGGGCGCATCGTCGCCCAGGGCACCCCGCAGGAGATCATCGCCACGCCGGAGTCGCTCACCGGCCAGTACCTCGCCGGCACCCGGCGCATCGAGGTCCCGCCCTGGCGCATTCCCGGCAACCCGGAGAAGGTGGTGCGCCTGACCGGTGCCCGGGGCAACAACCTCCAGAACGTGACCCTCGAGCTGCCGCTGGGCCTGTTCGTGTGCATCACCGGCGTCTCCGGTTCCGGCAAGTCGACGCTGATCAATGCCACCCTGATGCCCATCGCCGCCCGGGAGCTCAACCGCGCCACCAGCCTGACGCCGGAGGCCCATGACCGCATCGAGGGCCTCGATCACCTCGACAAGGTGATCGACATCGATCAGAGCCCCATCGGCCGCACCCCGCGCTCCAACCCGGCCACCTACACCGGCATCTTCACACCTATCCGCGAGCTCTTTGCCGGCACCCAGGAGGCGCGCTCGCGGGGCTACAAGCCGGGCCGCTTCTCCTTCAACGTCAAGGGCGGGCGCTGCGAGGCCTGCCAGGGCGAGGGCATGATCAAGGTGGAGATGCACTTCCTGCCGGACATCTATGTGCCCTGCGACGTCTGCAAGGGCAAGCGCTACAACCGCGAGACCCTGGAGATCGCCTACAAGGGCAAGAGCATCCACGAGGTCCTGGAGATGACCGTGGAGGAGGCCCTGGCCTTCTTCTCGCCGGTGCCGGCCATCGCCCGCCGATTGCAGACCCTGCTCGACGTGGGGCTCTCCTACATCCGCCTGGGACAGAGCGCCACCACGCTCTCCGGCGGCGAGGCCCAGCGGGTCAAGCTGGCCCGGGAGCTGGCCAAGCGCGATACCGGCAAGACCCTCTACATCCTCGACGAGCCCACCACCGGCCTGCATTTCGAGGACATCCGCCAGCTGCTCACCGTGCTCCACCGGCTGCGCGACCACGGCAACACCATCGTGGTGATCGAGCACAACCTGGACGTGATCAAGACCGCCGACTGGCTGATCGACCTGGGCCCCGAGGGCGGCTCCGGCGGCGGGCGCATCATCGCCGAGGGCACGCCCGAGCAAGTGGCACGCATGGAGGCGTCGCACACCGGCCGCTTCCTCAAGCCCCTGCTGGAGCGCGCCAAGGCCAGCAAGGCGGAGCCAGAGACCACTGCATAGGGGCAAGGAGCAAGGAGCAAGGAGCAAGGAGCAAGGAGCAAGGAGCAAGGAGCAAGGAGCAAGGAGCAAGGAGCAAGGAGCAAGGAGCAAGGCAGCATGCTCCCACCATCCAGACTCACAAGGGATTCCTTGTCACTTGCTCTGGCCGAAGGCCAGCCTTGCCACTTGCCACTCAAAGAAAAAACCGGCTCCCCTTGAGGAGCCGGTTTGGCGTACCACTGGCGGAAGGCCGGTCGAGGATCACTCCTCGGCGGCGGCTTCCTCGACGACCGGACGGTCGACCAGTTCGACGAAGGCCATGGGGGCGTTGTCGCCGGTGCGGTAGCCGCACTTGAGGATACGGACGTAACCGCCCGGACGCTCGGCGTAACGCGGCCCCAGCTCGTTGAAAAGCTTGCCGACCGCTTCCTTCGAGCGGGTGCGGCTGAAGGCCAGACGACGATTGGCGACGCTGTCCTGCTTGGCCAGGGTGATCAGCGGCTCGATGACGCGACGCAGCTCCTTGGCCTTGGGCAGGGTTGTCTTGATCACTTCGTGCTCGACCAGCGAGACGGACATGTTCTTGAACATGGCCTGGCGGTGCGAGCTGTTGCGATTCAGGTGACGACCACTCTTACGATGACGCATGGTTGTGATTCCTTACCAAACTGGGACTCGAGTCGAGGCTCACGCGGAGGCCTTGTCGTCCTTCAGGCTTGCCGGCGGCCAGTTCTCCAGCCGCATGCCCAGGGAAAGCCCGCGGGCGGCCAACACGTCCTTGATCTCATTCAGGGACTTCTTGCCGAGATTGGGGGTCTTCAGCAGCTCCACCTCGGTGCGCTGGATCAGATCCCCGATGTAGTAGATGTTCTCGGCCTTCAGGCAGTTGGCGCTGCGAACGGTCAACTCGAGATCGTCTACGGGGCGCAGCAGGATCGGATCGATATGATCCTCTTCCTCCACCACTTCCTGTTCCTTGTCGGCTTCCAGGTCGACGAAGGCGGCCAGCTGCTCCTGCAGGATGGTCGCGCTGCGACGGATCGCCTCTTCCGGATCCAGGGTGCCGTCGGTTTCCAGGTTGATGATCAGCTTGTCGAGGTCGGTGCGCTGTTCGACACGCGCGGCCTCGACGCTGTAGGAAACCCGGCGCACGGGGCTGAAGGTAGCATCCAGCTGCAGGCGACCGATGGCGCGAGACTCGTCGTCGGCATCGCCACGCACGTCCGCCGGCTCGTAGCCGCGGCCGCGAGCGACCTTGAGCTGCATCTTCAGCTCGGCCCCTTCGTTAACGTGGGCAATGACATGCTCGGGGTTGACGATCTCGACATCATGGTCGAGGGCGATGTCCCCAGCAGTCACGACGGCCGGGCCCTGCTTGTTCAGCGAGAGCACTGCCTCGTCGCGGCTGTGCATCCGGAGCGCCACGTCCTTGAGGTTCAGGAGGATTTCGATGACATCTTCCTGGACGCCCTCGATCGCGCTGTACTCGTGTTCGACACCGGCGATCTCGGCCTCCACCACGGCACAGCCGGGCATGGACGAGAGCAGGATGCGACGCAGGGCATTCCCCAGCGTGTGGCCGAAGCCCCGCTCGAAGGGTTCGAGCACGATCTTCGCGTGGTGTGCGCTGATCTCTTCGACCTTGATGTCGCGAGGACGGAGAAACTCTGTCACTGAACGCTGCATATGAACACCTTTCAGGCTGCCAAACGGATTGTCGGTACTCTCAAACCGCCCCCCGCAGACGGGGAGCGGCACGACGCGGGCGCCGCTTACTTGGAGTACAGCTCGACGATCAGGTTTTCGTTGATGTCGGCAGACAGGTCACCGCGTTCGGGCAGGGCCTTGAAAGTGCCTTCCATCTTCTTGGCATCGGTCTCGACCCAGACCACGTCGCCGCGGTTGGCGGCGATGGCCAGGGAAGTCTGGATGCGCGCCTGGTTCTTCGCCTTCTCGCGCACGGAGACCACGTCACCAGGCTTGACCTGGTAGGAGGCCACGTTGACGGTCTTGCCGTTGACGGCGATCGCCTTGTGGCTGACCAGCTGACGTGCCTCGGAACGCGTGGAGCCGAAGCCCATGCGGTAGACGACGTTGTCCAGTCGGGATTCGAGAAGCTGCAGCAACAACTCGCCGGTCGCGCCCTTCAGGCGGGCCGCTTCCTTGTAGTAGTTGCGGAACTGCTTCTCGAGTACGCCGTACATGCGACGTACTTTCTGCTTCTCGCGAAGCTGCAAGCCGTAGTCGGAAAGACGCTGACGGCGCTGGCCGTGCACACCCGGGATCTGCTCGGATTTGCACTTCTTCTCGAAGGGAGTGACACCGCTCTTGAGGAAGAGGTCGGTCCCCTCACGACGAGACAGTTTGCACTTCGGTCCAATGTAACGAGCCATGAATCTGTCTCCTTAAACGCGGCGTTTCTTCGGCGGACGGCAGCCATTGTGGGGAATGGGCGTCGCGTCGGTGATGCTCTGCACGCGGAAGCCGGCGGCATTGAGCGCGCGCACGGCGGATTCACGGCCAGGACCGGGGCCCTTGACCAGCACGTCGACGTTTTTCACACCATACTCGGCTGCAGCGGTCGCTGCACGCTCGCTTGCCACTTGAGCAGCGAACGGGGTGCTCTTGCGAGAACCACGAAAACCCGAACCACCGGCAGTCGCCCAGGAAAGGGCGTTGCCCTGGCGGTCTGTGATCGTAATGATCGTGTTGTTAAAAGAGGCGTGGATATGCGCGATGGCATCCACTACCTGCTTTTTAACCTTTTTACGGTTGCTACGCGGGTTAGCCATGTTGATGTCTATTCCTGTCTTTACGCCAGAACGTGCGTGTTATTTGCGGATCGGCTTGCGCGGGCCCTTGCGGGTACGCGCATTGGTCTTGGTACGCTGACCACGCAGCGGAAGACCACGACGATGACGCAGACCACGATAGCAACCCAGGTCCATGAGACGCTTGATGTTAAGCGTGACATCACGGCGCAGGTCACCTTCCACGGTGTACTTGCCGACTTCGGACCGCAGGGAATCCAGATCTTCACTGGACAGCTCCTGGATCTTGGTGGTCGGCGCGATGCCGGTCGCGGCACAGATGTCCTGAGCGCGCGTACGGCCAATCCCGAAGATATAGGTCAGCGAGATCGCCGCATGCTTGTTGTCCGGGATATTGACGCCTGCAATACGGGCCATCAGCTTACTCCGAAATTTGAGCGGCTTGCTCGATTAATCATCTACAAAAGGCGCAACAGCATACCCCTTTCCTCGCTCGAGGACAAGGGGCATGCCGGCACCCGGTTCAGTGCAGCGTCGGGATCAACCCTGGCGCTGCTTGTGCCGCGGCTCGATGCAGATGACGCGCACGGCGCCATTGCGACGAATGATCTTGCAGTTGCGGCACATTTTCTTCACGGAAGCTCGAACTTTCATCGTTCTATCTCCATAGTTGGCTCGCGACGCGGGCCAACGGTTCAGCTCGCGGCGCACCAAATCGCCAGCGGCGCCTCAGCGCATGATGCCGCCGCTACCGTAGCCTTTCAGGTTGGACTTCTTCATCACCGACTCGTACTGGTGCGACATGAGGTGCGACTGCACCTGGGCCATGAAGTCCATGATGACCACCACCACGATCAGCAGCGAGGTACCGCCGAAGAAGAACGGCACGTTCCAGGCCACGATCAGGAACTGGGGCATCAGGGAAACCGCAGTGATGTAGAGGGCACCGAACAGGGTCAGACGGGTCATGACCTTGTCGATGTAGCGAGCGGTCTGCTCGCCAGGGCGAATGCCCGGCAGGAAGGCCCCTGACTTCTTGAGGTTGTCAGCGACATCCTTGGGGTTGAAGACCAGCGCTGTGTAAAAGAAGCAGAAGAATACCACCGCCGCGCCGAAAAGCAAGATGTACAGCGGCTGACCCGGGCCCAGGGCCTGGGAGGCACGCTGTAGCCACTCCATGCCCTCGCCGGCACCGACCCACTGGCCCAGCGAGGCCGGGAACAGCAGGATGCTCGATGCGAAGATCGCCGGAATCACGCCCGCCATGTTGACCTTGAGCGGCAGGTAGCTGCTCTGGCCGGCATACATCTTGTTGCCCACCTGGCGACGCGGGTAGTTCACGGTGAGGCGGCGCTGGCCGCGCTCGATGAACACCACGAAGGCCACGGTGGCCACGCCCAGCACGGTCAGGGCCAGCAGCGGCAGGACATTCCAGGCCCCCTCGTTGCGGGCCAGCTCGAAGGCCTGCCCCACGGCGCCCGGCAGGCCGGCGACGATCCCCGCGAAGATCAGCAGCGAGATGCCGTTGCCGATGCCCTTCTCGGTGATCTGCTCGCCCAGCCACATCAGGAACACCGCCCCGGTGACGAAGGTCACGATGGCGGTGAAGTAGAAGCTGAAGTCGGCCGTGTAGGCGATCCCCTGGCTGGCCAGGCCCACCGACATGCCGGTGGCCTGGACCAGGGCCAGCAGCACGGTGCCGTAGCGCGTGTACTGGCTGATCTTGCGGCGGCCGGCCTCGCCCTCCTTTTTCAGCTGCTCGAGCTGGGGCGAGACCGCGGTCATCAGCTGCATGATGATCGACGCCGAGATGTAGGGCATGATGCCCAGCGCCATGATACTCATGCGCTCCAGGGCGCCACCCGAGAACATGTTGAACATGCCCAGGATGGTGCCCTGCTGCTCCCTGAACAAGGCAGCAAGCTGGTCAGGATTGATACCGGGAACGGGGATGTGGGCACCGATACGGTAGACCACGATGGCGAGGAGCACGAAGCGCAGACGCGCCCAGAGTTCACCCAGGCCGCTGCCCATCGCCGGCATGTTTCCTGACTTGGCCATTTAGTCCTCTACCTTGCCGCCGGCGGCTTCGATCGCGGCACGGGCACCCTTGGTGACCTTGATGCCGCGGACCGTGACCGCCTTGTTCAGTTCGCCGGACAGGATCACCTTGGCATGCTTGGTGGCGTCCTTCAGCACGTTGGCTTCCTTGAGGGTGTCCAGGGTGACTTCGTCACCCGCGACCCGGGCCAGTTCGCCCAGGCGGACTTCCTCGGAAACCAGCGACTTCGCGGAGGTGAAGCCGAACTTGGGCAGGCGCCGCTGCAGCGGCATCTGGCCGCCCTCGAAACCGGGCTTCACGCTGCCGCCGCTGCGCGACTTGAGGCCCTTGTGGCCACGGCCGCCGGTCTTGCCCAGACCGGAGCCGATGCCACGGCCGACGCGCTTCTCGGCGTGCTTGGAGCCCGGTGCCGGGCTCAGGCTATTGAGTTTCATGGATTACTCTCCCTCAACACGCACAAGGTAGTTGACCTTGTGGATCATGCCGCGGACGGCAGGGGTGTCTTCCAGTTCAACCGTGTGACCGATGCGACGCAGGCCGAGGCCCTTCATGGTGGCCTTGTGCTTGGCCAGTACGCCGATGGTGCTGCGGGTCTGGGTAACCTTGATCGTTGCTGACATGGTGCTTACCCCGTGATCGCTTCGACAGGCAGACCGCGCTTGGCGGCCACGTCTTCCGGCGACTGCAGGGAGGCCAGACCGTTGACGGTCGCCCGCACCACGTTCACCGGGTTGGTGGAGCCGTAGCACTTGGCCAGGACGTTGTGCACGCCGGCCAGTTCGAGCACGGAGCGCATGGCGCCGCCGGCGATGATCCCGGTACCCTCGGAGGCGGGCTGCATGTACACCTTGGAGGCGCCGTGACGGGCCTTGACCGGGTACTGCAGGGTGCCACCGGTGAGGTTCACCTTGACCATGTTGCGACGCGCCTGGTCCATGGCCTTCTGGATCGCCACCGGCACTTCACGTGCCTTGCCGCGACCGAAACCCACACGACCGTTACCGTCACCCACGACGGTCAGGGCGGTGAAACCGAAGATCCGGCCACCCTTGACCACCTTGGCGACACGGTTGATCTGCACGAGCTTTTCCTGCAGATCGCCGCTTTGCTGTTCGTTCTTCGCCATCGTAAAACCCTTTAGAATTCCAGGCCGCCTTCACGAGCGGCGTCGGCCAGGGCCTTCACACGACCGTGGTACTTGAAGCCGGCACGATCGAAGGCCACCTGGGTGATGCCAGCCTGCTTGGCGCGTTCGGCAATCAGTGCGCCCACCTTGGCGGCGGCGTCGGCATTGCCGGTCGCACCCTCGCGCAGGGCCTTGTCCAGCGTGGAAGCGCTGGCGAGGACCTTGCCACCATCCGGCGAGATGATCTGCGCGTAGATGTGGCGGGGGGTACGGTTGACGCACAGGCGATACACGCCCAGCTCGCGGATCTTGGCGCGAGCACGGCGGGCACGACGGAGACGAGATTCTTTCTTCGCGTTCATAACCCTGCCTTACTTCTTCTTGGCTTCTTTGCGACGCACCTGCTCGTCGGCGTACCGGACACCCTTGCCCTTGTAGGGCTCGGGCGGACGGAAGGCGCGGATTTCCGCAGCACACTGGCCGAGCTTCTGCTTGTCCGCGCTTTTCAGCACGATGACGGTGTTCTTGGGCGTTTCCGCCGTGACACCTTCAGGCAGCGTGTAGTCGACCGGGTGCGAGAAGCCCAGTGTAAGATTGAGCGTCTGGCCCTTGGCCTGGGCACGATAACCGACGCCGATGATTTCGAGGCTCTTGGTGAAGCCCTCGCTGACACCGGTGACCAGGTTCTGGACCAGGGCACGGGTGGTACCGACCATTGCCCAGCTCTTCGCGGACTCGCTCGGCTGGAAGGTCAGCTGCCCCTCTTCCTGGCCGATCACCACATCGGGGTGAACGGTCTGGGACAGGGTGCCCTGGCTGCCCTTGACGGACAGCTGGTCACCGTCGAGCTTGACCTCGACGCCTGCGGGCAATTTGACCGGATATTTGGCTACGCGGGACATTCCAAACTCCTAGAATACGGTGCAGATGACTTCACCACCGACACCCGCCTGACGCGCCGCACGATCGGTCATCACCCCATTCGAGGTGGTGACGATGGCGATGCCCAGACCTTCGGCGACCTTCGGCAGCGCGTCCTTGCCCTTGTACTGGCGCAGGGACGGCTTGGAAACCCGCTGCAGGTGCTCGATGACCGGCTTGCCCTCGAAGTACTTGAGGGTCACGGTCAGCTCGGGCTTGGCGGTCTCGCTGACGGCGAAGTCGCTGATGTAGCCCTCTTCCTTCAGCACGCGGGCCACCTCGACCTTGAGCTTGGAGGACGGCATGGAAACCGTCTCCTTGGTGGCCATCTGCGCATTGCGGATACGGGTGAACATATCCGCCAGAGTGTCTTGCATGCTCATTTACGTTGCGCTCCTGATGATTCTACGTGGCGTTACCAGCTGGACTTCTTGAGTCCGGGCACGTCGCCACGCATGGCGGCTTCACGCAGCTTGTTGCGGCCGAGGCCGAACTTGTTGTAGTAGCCGTGCGGACGACCCGTGATGCGGCAGCGGTTGCGCTGACGCACCGGGCTGGAGTCGCGCGGCAACTGCTGCAGCTTGAGCTGCGCGTCGAAGCGCTCTTCGTCAGAAGCGTTGACGTCCTGGATGACCGCCTTGAGCTCGGCGCGCTTGGCGGCATACTTCGCCACCAGCTTGGTGCGCTTGAGCTCGCGCTCTACCATGCTTTTCTTTGCCATGATCCCACCCTTATTTCTTGAACGGGAAGTTCAACGCGCCGAGTAGCGCGCGACCTTCTTCATCGGTTTTGGCGGTGGTGGTGATGGTGACATCCAGACCACGGATCCGGTCGATCTTATCATACTCGATCTCCGGGAAGATGATCTGCTCACGCACCCCCATGGAGTAGTTGCCACGACCGTCGAAGGACTTCGGGTTGAGACCACGGAAGTCACGAACGCGGGGGATCGCGATATTCACCAGGCGATCGAGGAAGTCCCACATGCGCTCGGAGCGCAGGGTCACCTTGATCCCGATCGGCCAGCCTTCACGCACCTTGAAGCCCGCGATGGACTTGCGTGCCTTGGTCACCAGCGGCTTCTGACCGGAGAGCTTCTCCAGATCGCCGATGGCGTTGTCGATCAGCTTCTTGTCGCTGGTCGCTTCGCCGATACCCATGTTCAGGGTCACCTTGGTGACCCGCGGTACCTGCATCACGTTGGCGTAGCTGAACTGCTCTTGGAGTTGAGCCACCACCTCGTTCTGATAACGTTCTTTCAAGTTCGCCATTTTGCTATCCGACTCGCGTTAGGCGTCGATCTGCGACTGCGTCGACTTGTAGATACGTACCTTGGTACCGTCTTCCTGAACCTGGAAGCCGACGCGATCCGCCTTGCCGGTCTCCTGGTTGAAGATGGCCACGTTGGACGCGTGAATCGGTGCCTCGCGCTCGACGATACCGCCCTGGTTGCCCGCCATCGGGTTGGGCTTGGTGTGACGCTTGATCATGTTCACACCGGACACCACGAAGCGGTTTTCGAGAACCCGCTTGACGGTGCCGCGCTTGCCCTTGTCCTTGCCGGCGATGACGATCACTTCATCGTCACGTTTGATCTTTTGCATATCCGCCTCGCTCCTTACAGCACTTCAGGCGCCAAGGAAATGATCTTCATGAACTTCTCGTTGCGAAGCTCACGCGTCACCGGCCCGAAGATACGGGTGCCGATCGGCTGATCGTTGGTGTTGTTCAACAGCACAGCCGCATTTCCATCGAAGCGGATCAGCGACCCGTCGTTACGACGGACGCCACTACGGGTGCGAACCACCACCGCCTTGAGGACCTGGCCCTTCTTGACCTTGCCACGCGGAATGGCTTCCTTCACCGTGACCTTGATGATGTCACCGATGCGGGCGTAGCGACGGTGAGAACCGCCCAGCACCTTGATGCACTGCACCCGGCGCGCTCCGCTGTTGTCGGCGACATCCAGCATTGTCTGAGTCTGAATCATCGGTTTTCTCCAAACCTAATCTGACTGCACTGGATTGAACGGCCTGAGCCGATCAACCCTTGGCCTGTTCGACGACTTCGATCAGGGTCCAGGCCTTGTTCTTCGACAGCGGACGGCATTCCTGGATGGACACCGTATCGCCGGCCTTGGCCTGGTTCGACTCGTCGTGGGCGTGCAGCTTGGTGGAGCGCTTGACGTATTTGCCGTAGATCGGGTGGCGCTCACGACGCTCGATCATCACAACGATGGACTTGTCCATCTTGTCGCTCACCACCTTCCCGGTGAGCGTACGGGCTTTCTTCTCTTCGGCCATCTCAGTCACCTGCCTTCTCGTTGAGCACAGTCTTCACGCGGGCAATGTCCCGACGAACCTGCTTGAGCAGATGAGTCTGGCTCAGCTGACCGGTGGCCTTCTGCATGCGCAGGTTGAACTGCTCGCGGAGGAGCTCGAAGAGCTGCTCCTGGAGCTGCTCGGCTGACTTCTCACGAATTTCCTGGGCTTTCATCACATCACCGTCCGTTTCACAAAGGTGGTGGAGACCGGGAACTTCTGGGCAGCCAGGGCGAATGCCTCGCGAGCCAGCTCCTCGGAAACGCCTTCGATCTCGTACAGGACCCGGCCCGGCTGGATCTGCGCGACCCAGTACTCGACGGAGCCCTTCCCCTTACCCATGCGGACTTCCAGCGGCTTCTTGGAAATCGGCTTGTCCGGGAAGACACGGATCCAGATCTTGCCGCCACGCTTGACGTGACGGGTGATGGCACGACGACCGGCCTCGATCTGACGGGCGGTGACACGGCCCCGGCCAGTGGCCTTGAGGCCATACTCGCCGAAACTTACCTTGCTTCCGCGATGCGCCAGGCCACGGTTGCGGCCCTTCTGCATCTTGCGGAACTTCATACGCTTGGGTTGTAACATCGACTCGCTCTCCCCTTACCTGGAACCTTTCTTCTTGGAGGGCGCGGCCTGCGGCTGTTTCGCCTTGGCGCGGACCTCCTCGATGCCCCCGAGGATTTCACCCTTGAAGACCCAGACCTTGACACCGATGATGCCGTAGGTGGTCTTGGCCTCGTAGGTGGCGTAGTCGATGTCCGCGCGCAGGGTATGCAGCGGGACGCGACCTTCCCGGTACCATTCGGTACGGGCGATTTCCGCGCCGCCGAGGCGACCGGACAGCATCACCTTGATACCGCCGGCGCCCAGGCGCATGGCGTTCTGCACGGACCGCTTCATGGCACGACGGAACATCACGCGACGCTCGAGCTGGCCGGCGATGTTCTGCGCGACGAGCTTGGCATCGAGTTCCGGCTTGCGGACTTCCTCGATGTTGACGTGCACGGGCACGCCCATCATCGCGGTGACGTCGCGACGCAGGCGGTCGACGTCCTCGCCCTTCTTGCCGATCACGATGCCCGGACGGGCAGTGTGAATGGTGATGCGGGCGTTGTTGGCCGGGCGCTCGATGGTGATGCGGCTCACGGACGCATTCTTCAGGCGCTCTTCCAGGAAGCGACGCACTTCGAGGTCGCTGTTCAGCTTGTCGGCATAGGCGCCGCGCTCGGCATACCACACCGAGGTATGGTCCTTGACGATACCCAGGCGAATGCCTGTTGGATTGACTTTCTGACCCATCTGGTCGACTCCTACTTCTCGGCTACCTTGACGGTGATGTGGCAAGTGCGCTTCAGGATGCGATCCGCACGGCCCTTGGCGCGCGGACGGATGCGCTTGAGCGTCATGCCCTCATCGACGCAGATGGTCGAGACACGCAGCTCGTCGATATCCATGCCGTCGTTTTCTTCCGCATTCGCGATGGCGGACTGCAGCACCTTCTTGACCAGCTTCGCGGCCTTCTTCGGGGAGAAGGTCAGCAGGTCGAGCGCCTCGGCGACAGGTTTACCGCGCACCTGGTCAGCCACCAAACGGGCCTTCTGGGCGGATAAACGAGCGCCACGCAGCTTTGCTGTGACTTCCATCTCTCAATCCTCTCTGGCTTACCGTTTGGCTTTCTTGTCCGCCACATGACCGCGATAGAGGCGGGTAGCAGCGAATTCGCCCAGCTTGTGGCCAACCATTTCCTCGGAGACGTGCACCGGGACGTGTTGGCGACCGTTATGGACTGCAATGGTGAGCCCGACCATGTTGGGCAGGATCATCGAGCGACGCGACCAGGTCTTGATCGGTTTGCGGTCGCTCTTCTCCACTGCAGTCTCAACCTTCTTCAGCAGATGAAGGTCAATAAAGGGACCTTTCTTCAGTGAACGTGGCACAGCCGTTACCTCTTGATGTCTTGGCGTTGGATCTTATTTCCGGGCCTTGCGGCGACGGATGATCAGCTTGTCGGTGCGCTTGTTCTTGCGGGTCTTGTGGCCCTTGGTGGGGATGCCCCACGGAGACACCGGGTGACGTCCGCCACTGCTGCGGCCTTCGCCGCCGCCGTGCGGGTGATCCACCGGGTTCATGGCCACGCCGCGAACGGTCGGGCGCACCCCTCTCCAGCGCTTCGCACCGGCCTTGCCAAGCTGACGCAGGCTGTGCTCGGAGTTGCTCACTTCCCCCAGGGTCGCGCGGCACTCGGCCAGCACCTTGCGCATCTCGCCGGAGCGCAGACGCAGGGTGGCGTAGTTGCCTTCGCGGGCGACCAGCTGGGCACTGGTACCGGCGCTGCGTACAAGCTGGGCGCCCTTGCCGGGCTTGAGCTCGATGCAGTGCACGGTGGAACCCAGCGGGATATTGCGCAGCGGCAACGCGTTGCCCTTCTTGATGGGCGCGTTGACACCAGACTCGAGACGGTCCCCGGCACTTACGCCCTTGGGGGCGATGATGTAGCGACGCTCGCCGTCGGCGTACTTGAGCAGGGCAATGTGTGCGCTGCGGTTCGGGTCGTGCTCCAGGCGCTCGACGACGGCCGGAATGCCATCCTTGGTGCGCTTGAAGTCGACGATCCGGTAGTGATGACGGTGACCACCGCCCACGTGGCGAGTGGTGATACGACCGTAGTTGTTACGACCACCGGACTTGGACTGCTTCTCGAGCAACGGCGCGTAAGCGCGGCCCTTGTACAGCTCCTCACCAACAATCTTGACGACGTGGCGACGACCGGCGGATGTGGGTTTAGTCTTGACGATTGCCATGATCCGTACTCCTGCCCTTATTCGGCGCCAGAGAAGTCTTCAAGCGTTTCGCCGGCGGCCAGTGTCACGTACGCCTTGCGATAACCCTTGCGGTGACCCAGACCCTGCGCGGTGCGCTTGGTCTTGCCCTTCATGTTCAGCACCTGAACACGGTCGACCTTCTTGCCGAACAGCTCCTGAACGGCAGCCTTGATCTCGGGCTTGGTCGCGTCGCTTGCCACCTTGAACACGTACTGGTTGCGCTCGGCGGCCATGGCGGCCTTCTCGGTCACATGCGGACCAAGCAGAACCTTGAATACACGCTCCTGGTTCATGCCAGCTTCTCCTCGAATTTACGCAGGGCGGAGACGGTGACCAGCACCTTGTCGAAGGCGACCAGGCTCACCGGGTCAGCGGCGGCGACGTCCACCACATCCACGTTGGGAATGTTGCGGGCGGCGAGGTACAGGTTCTCGTCGACTTCCTCGGTGACGATCAGCACCTTCTCCAGGCCCAGCTCCTCGAGCTTGGCAACCAGCTGCTTGGTCTTGGGGGCCTCGACGGCGAAGCCATCGACGGCCACCAGGCGCTCCTGGCGAACCAGCTCGGAGAGGATCGAGCGCATGGCCGCACGGTACATCTTGCGGTTGACCTTCTGGGAATGGTCCTGCGGACGGGCCGCGAAGGTCACGCCGCCGCTGCGCCAGATCGGCGAGCGGATGGTACCGGCACGGGCACGACCGGTGCCCTTCTGGCGCCACGGCTTCTTGCCGCCGCCGCGCACGTCGGAACGGTTCTTCTGGGCACGCGTACCCTGGCGACCACCGGCCAGATAGGCGGTGACGACCTGGTGCACGAGGGCCTCGTTGAATTCTTTGCCAAAGGTGGCATCGGATACTTCGACAGTACCGGCGCCTGCACCTGCAAGATTCAGATTCATCGGTAAGTTCCCCTTCAGCCTGCTTTGACGGCGCTGCGCACGATGACATCACTGCCGGTGGCACCGGGTACGGCACCCTTGATCAGCAGCAGGTTGCGTTCGGCGTCGACACGGACGACTTCCAGGCTCTGCACGGTGCAGCGAACATTGCCCATCTGGCCGGCCATCTTCTTGCCCTTGAACACGCGGCCCGGCGTCTGGCACATGCCGATGGAACCCGGCGCGCGATGCGACAGGGAGTTACCGTGGCTGTTGTCCTGGGTGCGGAAGTTCCAGCGCTTGACGGCGCCCTGAAACCCCTTGCCCTTGGAGGTGCCGGTCACGTCGATCATCTGACCAGCTTCGAAGAGGGATACGGTGAGTTCGCCGCCCACTTCCGGAGCCTCGTCGCCTTCTGCCAGGCGGAACTCCATCAGCGAACGACCGGCCTCGACACCTGCCTTGGCGAACTGCCCGGCCTGGGCTTTCGACAGATGCTTGGCCTTGCGGGAGCCGGTTGTCACCTGAACCGCAGCGTAGCCGTCGGACTCGACGGACTTCACGCGCGTCACGCGGTTGGGCTCAACCTCGATCACGGTCACGGGCACGGATGCGCCATCTTCGGTGAAGACGCGGGTCATACCGGCCTTCCTACCGACTAAACCGATAGTCATTCTCAGTCTCCTATAGTGTACGGGGCTGTCACCCGCTATGGCTGCCCTTTCCAGAGCATTCCACTAGCACGTTGTATGACGCCATCCCGGCGTGGCGGCTGCTGCGTGGCGCTGCCTTTCAGTGGGCAGACCAGGCGCTGGGCCGCGAGTGTCTAGTGTGGTGTCAGTCGAGCTTGATCTGCACGTCCACGCCGGCGGCGAGGTCGAGCTTCATCAGGGCATCAACGGTCTTTTCGGTGGGCTCGACAATATCGAGCACCCGCTTGTGGGTACGAATCTCGTACTGGTCGCGCGCGTCCTTGTTGACGTGCGGAGAGATCAGCACGGTATAACGCTCGCGATTGGTCGGCAGAGGAATCGGACCACGGACCTGGGCGCCGGTACGCTTGGCGGTTTCTACGATCTCCGCGGCGGACTGGTCGATCAGGCGATGGTCGAAGGCCTTCAACCGAATGCGAATCTTCTGGTTCTGCATTTGCCCTAACTCCAATGGATTCTGACGGCGCGAGCCGTCAACCCACGCATTCAAAGGATGCGCATTATAGGCACGCCGGCGACGAGAGTCAAACACTCGCTTCCGGTGCGCAGAAAGGGGGCTCCTGATGGAGCCCCCTTCGATCGGTCAAGCAGCGGAGCGCTTACTCGATGATCTTGGCCACGACGCCGGCGCCGACGGTACGGCCGCCTTCACGGATGGCGAAGCGCAGGCCGTCATCCATGGCGATCGGGGCGATCAGGGTGACAACCATCTTGACGTTGTCGCCCGGCATGACCATCTCGACGCCTTCCGGCAGCTCACAGGTACCGGTGATGTCGGTGGTACGGAAGTAGAACTGCGGACGGTAGCCCTTGAAGAACGGGGTGTGACGACCACCCTCGTCCTTGCTCAGCACGTACACCTCGGCCTCGAACTTGGTGTGCGGGGTGATGGTGCCCGGCTTGGCCAGGACCTGGCCACGCTCGACGTCGTCACGCTTGGTGCCGCGCAGCAGGGCGCCAACGTTCTCACCGGCACGACCTTCGTCGAGCAGCTTGCGGAACATCTCGACGCCGGTCACGACGGTCTTGACGGTGTCCTTGATACCGACGATCTCGACTTCCTCGCCAGCCTTGACCACACCGCGCTCGACGCGGCCGGTGACCACGGTGCCGCGGCCGGAGATGGAGAAAACGTCCTCGATCGGCATCAGGAACGGCTGGTCGATGGCACGCTCCGGCTCCGGGATGTACTCGTCCAGGGCCTTGATCAGGTTGGCAACGGCGGTGGTACCCATGCCGTTGTCGTCCTTGCCTTCCAGGGCCATCAGGGCGGAACCGGTGATGATCGGGGTGTCGTCACCCGGGAAGTCGTACTCGTCGAGGAGTTCACGGACTTCCATCTCGACCAGCTCGAGCAGCTCCTCGTCGTCGACCATGTCGGCCTTGTTCAGGAACACGACGATGTACGGCACGCCGACCTGGCGAGACAGCAGGATGTGCTCGCGGGTCTGCGGCATGGGGCCGTCGGCGGCGGACACGACCAGGATAGCACCGTCCATCTGGGCGGCACCGGTGATCATGTTCTTGACGTAGTCGGCGTGCCCCGGGCAGTCCACGTGCGCGTAGTGACGCGTCTCGGACTGGTACTCGACGTGAGAGGTGGCGATGGTGATGCCGCGCTCACGCTCTTCCGGCGCATTGTCGATGGCGTCGAACTCGCTCCAGTCGCCGCCGAACACCTCGGCGGAAACGCGGGTCAGGGCCGCAGTCAGCGTGGTCTTGCCGTGGTCGACGTGACCGATGGTACCGACGTTGACGTGCGGTTTGGAACGTTCAAATTTTTCCTTAGCCACTGCTATAACCTCTTTACGTTAGCTAACGGTTAACCGTTCTGGTTGATGACGGCTTCAACGACGCTGGACGGCGCCTCTTCGTAGTCCGCAAACTCCATCACGTAGCTTGCGCGGCCCTGGGTCTGAGAGCGCAGATCGGTCGCGTAACCGAACATCTCAGCCAGAGGCACCGTGGCGCGGATGATCTTGCCCATGGAGGAGTCATCCATGCCCTGGACGAGACCCCGACGGCGGTTCAGGTCGCCCATGACGTCACCCATGAACTCCTCGGGGGTCACGACCTCGACCTTCATCACCGGCTCGAGGAGCACGGCCTTGGCCTTCTTGGCACCTTCCTTGACCGCCATGGAAGAGGCAACCTTGAACGCGGTCTCGTTAGAGTCCACGTCATGGTAGGAACCGTCGAACAGCGTGACCTTGACGTCAATCATCGGGTAGCCCGCGATGACACCGTTCTGCAGCTGCTCGTAGGCCCCTTTCTCGACGGCCGGCACGTATTCCTTGGGAACCACGCCGCCAACGATCTCCGAGGTGAACTTGAAGTGCATGTCCTCGTCTTCGCCCTTGTCCTCGGCCGTGAGCGGTTCGATGCGCAGGTGCACATGACCGTACTGGCCGCGACCGCCGGACTGGCGAACGAACTTGCCTTCCTGCTCGACCTTGGCGCGGATGGTCTCGCGATAGGCCACCTGCGGCTTGCCGATGTTGGCATCGACCTTGAACTCGCGACGCATGCGGTCGACGAGGATGTCGAGGTGCAGCTCGCCCATGCCGGAGATGATGGTCTGGCCGGTCTCCTCGTCGGTGCGCACCTGGAAGGAGGGGTCTTCCTGGGCCAGCTTGCCCAGTGCCACGCCCATCTTCTCCTGGTCGGCCTTGGACTTCGGCTCCACGGCCACGGAGATCACCGGGTCCGGGAACTCCATGCGCTCGAGCACGATCTTGTCGTTCAGGTCGCACAGGGTATCACCGGTGGTGACGTCCTTCAGGCCGATACAGGCGGCGATGTCGCCGGCCAGCACTTCCTTGATCTCCTCGCGGGAGTTGGCGTGCATCTGGACGATACGGCCGACGCGCTCCTTCTTCTCCTTGACGGAGTTGTAGACGCTGTCGCCCGACTTCAGCACGCCCGAGTAGACACGGATGAAAGTCAGGGTGCCGACGAAGGGGTCGGTGGCGATCTTGAAGGCCAGCGCGGAGAAGGGGGCGCTGTCGTCCGCCTCACGGGTGGCGATGGTGCCGTCCTTGTCGTCCAGCTCGCCCTCGATGGCCTTCACCTCGGTGGGTGACGGCATGTACTCGATGACGCCATCCAGCACGGCCTGGACGCCCTTGTTCTTGAACGCCGAGCCGCAGGTGACCAGCACGATCTCGTTGTCGAGGGTACGACGACGCAGACCGGCCTTGATCTCCTCGATGGTGAGCTCGCCCTCCTCGAGGTACTTGTCCATCAGTTCCTCGGAGGCTTCGGCAGCCGCCTCGACCATCTCCTCGCGGTACTTCTCGGCGGTCTCCTGGAGCTCGGCGGGAATGTCCACCAGCTCGTAGTTCATGCCGAGACTGCCCTCGTCCCACAGGATTGCCTTCATCCTGATCAGGTCGACGACGCCCTTGAACTCCTCCTCGGTGCCCCAGTTGATCTGGATCGGCACGGCGTTGGCACCCAGCTTCTGCTTGAGCTGGTCGACCACCATGAAGAAGTCGGCGCCGGTACGGTCCATCTTGTTGACGAACACCATGCGCGGGACTTCGTACTTGTTGGCCTGGCGCCAGACGGTCTCGGTCTGGGGCTGCACGCCGGACGAGCCGCACAGCACCACGACGGCACCGTCGAGCACACGCAGGGAGCGCTCCACCTCGATGGTGAAGTCGACGTGCCCGGGGGTGTCGATGATGTTGATGCGGTGCTCGTCGAACTGCTTGTCCATGCCCTGCCAGAAGCAGGTGGTCGCCGCGGAGGTGATCGTGATGCCACGCTCCTGCTCCTGCTCCATCCAGTCCATGGTGGCGGCGCCATCATGGACCTCGCCGACCTTGTGGGAGAGGCCGGTGTAGAACAGGACGCGCTCGGTGGTGGTGGTCTTGCCGGCATCGACGTGCGCCACGATGCCGATGTTGCGATAGCGCTTTAGTGGAGTCTTGCGAGCCACGGTGGAACTCCCCTGTGGTTGGCGATGCGTTTAGAAGCGGTAGTGAGAGAAGGCCTTGTTGGCCTCTGCCATGCGGTGCACGTCTTCCCGCTTCTTGACGGCCGAGCCCTTGCCTTCGGCGGCATCGAGCATCTCGCCGGCGAGGCGCAGCACCATGGTCTTCTCGCCACGGCGACGGGCCGCATCGACCAGCCAGCGCATGGCCAGCGCATGGCGGCGCGAGGGGCGAACTTCCACGGGCACCTGATAGGTCGCGCCGCCGACGCGGCGGGACTTGACCTCGACCATGGGCTGGATGGCTTCCAGCGCCTTGTCGAAGATCTCCAGCGGCTCTTCCTTGCTACGCTCGGCAACCCTGTCCAGCGCACCATAGACGATACGCTCAGCTACGGACTTCTTGCCGCCGATCATCAGGTGGTTCATGAACTTCGCCAGGCGCTCGCTTCCGAACTTGGGATCCGGCAGGATCTCGCGCTTGGCCGCAACTCTTCTTCTAGGCATGATAAGCCCTCATCAAAGGATCCTTCAGGTAAACCCGAGACTCCTGCCGGCGGCAGCGCTCGACCTTACTCTTATCAGACCGTGGTCAAAATGGTGTGACTGCTGCGTGCCGAGGCCGGTCAGGCCTTGGGACGCTTGGTGCCGTACTTGGAACGGCCCTGCTTGCGGTTCTGCACGCCGGAGGTGTCCAGGGCGCCACGCACGGTGTGATAGCGCACACCGGGAAGGTCCTTGACGCGACCACCGCGGATCAGGACCACGGAGTGCTCCTGGAGGTTGTGGCCTTCACCGCCGATATACGAGGAGACCTCGTAGCCGTTGGTCAGGCGAACACGGCACACCTTGCGCAGTGCGGAGTTCGGCTTCTTCGGGGTGGTGGTGTAGACGCGGGTGCAGACGCCGCGCTTCTGCGGGCAGGCCTGCAGCGCAGGCACGTCGCTCTTGGCGGCCTGGCGCTTGCGCGGCTTGCGCACGAGCTGATTGATCGTTGCCATGGTGTGTAGCTGACTCCAATGGGTTGCCTTGCCTTCCAGCGGGTGCGGGCGCACCCGCCCCACTGTTAAAGGCTGCGCATTCTAATGGCTGACGCGGCGCGTCGTCAAGCACCGCGCCTCCGGGGAGGCGCGGTGCCACGACACGGGCGTCAGATCTCGTCGTCGTCCGAGTCCAGCGCGGTGAGCTGGGCGCCCAGCTCCTGCTCGACGTCGTAGGCCGACGGGTGGAGCAGCCGCTCGGCGTCTTCACGCTTGCGGCGACGCTCCGCGTGGTGGGTCAGGCCGGTGCCGGCCGGGATCAGGCGTCCCACCACCACGTTCTCCTTCAGGCCACGCAGGTAGTCGCGCTTGCCGGTCACTGCCGCCTCGGTCAGCACCCGCGTGGTCTCCTGGAAGGAGGCCGCGGAGATGAACGACTCGGTGGCCAGGCTGGCCTTGGTGATCCCCAGCAGCAGCCGCTGGTACTTGGCCGGGAACTTCTCTTCCTTCTCCAGACGCGCGTTCTGCTCGAGCACGCGGACCAGCTCGGCCTGGTCGCCGGGGATGAAGTCGCTGTCGCCGGCATCGGTGATCTCCACCTTGCGCAGCATCTGACGCACGATCACCTCGATGTGCTTGTCGTTGATGCCCACGCCCTGCAGGCGATAGACGTCCTGCACCTCGGTGGTGATGTACTTGGCCAGCTCGGCGATGCCCAGCAGACGCAGGATGTCGTGCGGGTTGCTCGGGCCGTCCGAGATCACCTCGCCCTTCTCGACCGACTCGCCCTCGAAGACCGCGATCTGGCGCCACTTCGGGATCAGCATCTCGAAGGGATCGCCGTCTTCCGGGGTGATGGTCAGGCGCCGCTTGCCCTTGGTCTCCTTGCCGAAGCTGATCACGCCGCTGATCTCGGCGAGGATCGCCGGCTCCTTCGGCTTGCGTGCCTCGAACAGGTCGGCGACGCGCGGCAGACCCCCGGTGATGTCCTTGTTGCCGGTGGCTTCCACGGGGATACGGGCCACCACCTCGCCGACGCCGATCGTCGAGCCGTTGTCAACGGTGATGATCGCCTTGCCGGGCAGCGGGTACTGCACCGGGGTATCGGAGCCGGAGACGGTGACCGGCTTGCCGGCGGCGTCTGTCAGCATGATCATCGGGCGCTTGTCGCGGCCGGCCATGGGCCGCGCCGCCGACTCGATCACCTCGATGGAGGAGAGGCCGGTCATCTCGTCCACGCTGCGGTGCATGGTGACGCCCTCGTCGAGGTCGCTGTACTGCACCTGTCCCTCGGCCTCGGCGATGATCGGGTGAGTGTGTGGATCCCACTTGGCCACGGCCTGGCCGGCCTCGACGCTGTCGCCGTCGCGCACGTCCAGCTCGGCCCCGTAGGGCAGCTTGTAGTACTCGCGCTCGCGGCCGTGATCGTCGGCCACGGCCAGGGCGCTGGAGCGGGAGACCACCACCAGCTTGCCGTCGCCGCGCTCGACGTGCTTGATGTTGTGCAGGCGCACCTTGCCGCCGTGCTTGACCTGGACGCTGTCCACCGCGGAGGCCCGGGAGGCCGCCCCGCCGATGTGGAAGGTCCGCATGGTCAGCTGGGTGCCCGGCTCGCCGATGGACTGGGCGGCGATGACGCCCACGGACTCGCCGATGTTCACCTGATGGCCACGCGCCAGGTCACGGCCGTAACAGGCCGAGCAGACGCCATGCGGGGTCTCGCAGGTGATGGTCGAGCGCACCACGATCTCGTCGACGCCCATGGTGTCGAGCTCGGCACACCACTTCTCATCGAGCAGGGTACCGCGCGGGATCAGCACCTCGTCGCTGGCCGGGTCGATGACGTCCTGGGCGACCACGCGACCCAGCACGCGCTGGGCCAGGGAGACGATGATGTCGCCGCCCTCGATGACCGGGTGCAGCGTCAGGCCGCGCTCGGTGCCGCAGTCGGGCTCGGTGATCACCATGTCCTGGGCCACGTCCACCAGGCGGCGGGTCAGGTAACCGGAGTTGGCGGTCTTGAGTGCCGTGTCCGCCAGGCCCTTCCGCGCGCCGTGGGTCGAGATGAAGTACTGGAGGACGTTCAGGCCCTCGCGGAAGTTGGCGACGATCGGGGTCTCGATGATCGAGCCGTCCGGCTTGGCCATCAGGCCGCGCATGCCCGCCAGCTGGCGGATCTGGGCGGCGCTACCCCGGGCACCCGAGTCGGCCATGATGAAGACGCTGTTGAAGGAGTCCTGCTCGACCTCCTTGCCGTCGCGGTCCACCACGGTCTCCTTGGAGATCCCGGCCATCATCGCCTTGGCGACCTGGTCGTTGGCCCGGGCCCAGATATCGATGACCTTGTTGTACTTCTCGCCGGCGGTGACGAGACCGGAGGAGAACTGGTCCTCGATCTCCTTCACCTCGTCCTCGGCGGCCTCGACGATCTCGGCCTTGGCGTCCGGGATGACGAAGTCGTTGACGCCGATGGAGGCGCCGGACCAGGTGGCCAGGCGGAAGCCGGTGTACATCAGCTGGTCGGCGAAGATCACCGTCGGCTTGAGGCCGGCGCGGCGGTAGACCTCGTTGATCAGCTTCGAGATGGCCTTCTTCTTCATCGGCTGGTCGACCAGCTCGAAGGGCACGCCCTCGGGCAGGATGCGGAACAGCAGCGCACGGCCCACGGTGGTGTCGTAGAGGCGGCGATGGTGGGTCTTATCGCCGGTCTCCTCGTCGATGTCCACCTCGTCGAGGCGCACCTTGACACGAGCATGCATCGACACGTTCTGGGTGCCGAAGGCGCGCTCGACCTCGTCGAGGCCGGAGAACACCATGCCCTCGCCCTTGTCGTTGATGCGCTCGCGGGTCATGTAGTACAGGCCCAGCACCACGTCCTGGGAGGGCACGATGATCGGCTCGCCGTTCGCCGGTGACAGCACGTTGTTGGTGGCCATCATCAGCGCGCGGGCTTCGAGCTGGGCCTCCAGGGTCAGCGGCACGTGCACCGCCATCTGGTCACCGTCGAAGTCGGCGTTGTAGGCGGCACACACCAGCGGGTGCAGCTGGATCGCCTTGCCCTCGATCAGCAGCGGCTCGAAGGCCTGGATGCCGAGGCGGTGCAGGGTCGGCGCGCGGTTGAGCAGTACCGGGTGCTCGCGGATGACGTCGGCGAGGATGTCCCACACCTCGGGCAGCTCGCGCTCGACCATCTTCTTGGCGGCCTTGATGGTGGAGGCATAGCCCAGCGACTGCAGCTTCGAGTAAATGAACGGCTTGAACAGCTCCAGCGCCATCTTCTTCGGCAGGCCGCACTGGTGCAGGCGCAGGGTCGGTCCCACGGTGATCACCGAGCGGCCGGAGTAGTCGACGCGCTTGCCGAGCAGGTTCTGGCGGAAGCGGCCCTGCTTGCCCTTGATCATGTCGGCCAGGGACTTCAGCGGGCGCTTGTTGGAGCCGGTGATGGCCCGGCCGCGGCGACCGTTGTCCAGCAGCGCGTCCACGGACTCCTGCAGCATCCGCTTCTCGTTGCGCACGATGATGTCGGGCGCATTGAGGTCGAGCAGCCGCTTGAGGCGGTTGTTGCGGTTGATGACGCGACGGTAGAGATCGTTGAGGTCCGAGGTCGCGAAGCGGCCACCGTCAAGCGGCACCAGCGGACGCAGGTCCGGCGGCAGTACCGGCAGCACCTCCATGACCATCCACGCCGGGTCGTTGCCGGAGCCCTGGAAGGCCTCCAGCAGCTTGAGGCGCTTGGAAAGCTTCTTGATCTTGGTCTCGGAGTTGGTCTGCGGGATCTCCTCGCGCAGGCGGTCGATCTCCTCGCCCAGGTCGATGTCCTTGAGCAGGGCCTGGACGGCCTCGGCGCCCATGCGGGCGTCGAAGTCGTCGCCGAACTCCTCGAGGGCCTCGAAGTACTGCTCGTCGTTGAGCAGCTGGCCGCGCTCCAGGGTGGTCATGCCCGGGTCGATGACCATGAAGCTCTCGAAATAGAGCACGCGCTCGATATCGCGCAGGGTCATGTCCAGGAACATGCCGATGCGCGACGGCAGCGACTTGAGGAACCAGATGTGGGCGACCGGGCTTGCCAGCTCGATGTGGCCCATGCGCTCGCGACGCACCGCCGCCTTGGTGACCTCGACGCCACACTTCTCGCAGATGATACCGCGGTGCTTCATGCGCTTGTACTTGCCGCACAGGCACTCGTAGTCCTTCACCGGGCCGAAGATCTTGGCACAGAACAGCCCGTCACGCTCCGGCTTGAAGGTGCGGTAGTTGATGGTCTCCGGCTTCTTGACCTCGCCGTAGGACCAGGAGCGAATCATGTCCGGCGACGCCAGCGTGATCTTGATCGCGTCGAACTCGTCGGACTGAGACTGCGATTTGAGGACTTTCACCAAATCTTTCATGGGGTCGGCTCCGTTGCGGAGTTGTCATGGGCGGGGGCGTCACCACCCCCGCGGACCGTCATTCTGTGAAGCGCAGGCGGTGCAGCCTCAGCTTTCCAGTTCGATATCGATGCCCAGCGAACGGATTTCCTTCACCAGTACGTTGAAGGATTCCGGCATGCCCGCCTGCATGGTGTGGTCGCCGTCCACGATGCTCTTGTACATCTTGGTGCGCCCCTCCACGTCGTCGGACTTGACGGTGAGCATCTCCTGGAGCGTGTAGGCCGCGCCGTAGGCCTCCAGGGCCCAGACCTCCATCTCGCCGAAGCGCTGGCCACCGAACTGCGCCTTGCCGCCCAGCGGCTGCTGGGTGACCAGCGAGTAGGAGCCGGTGGAGCGCGCATGCATCTTGTCATCCACCAGGTGGTTGAGCTTGAGCATGTACATGTAGCCCACGGTCACCGGGCGGTCGAAGGCATCGCCGGTACGGCCATCGTAGAGGGCCATCTGGCCCGAATCCGGCAGGTCGGCGAGGCGCAGCAGGTGCTTGATCTCGTGCTCCTGGGCGCCGTCGAACACCGGGGTGGACATCGGCACGCCGCCCTTGAGGTTCTTGGCCAGGGCGATCACCTCCTCGTCGGAGAGCGAGTCGATGTCCTCGACGCGAGTCCCCTGGGTGGTGTTGTAGACCTGCCCCAGGAAGTCACGGATCTCGGCCACCTGCTGCTCGCGGGCATCGCGCAGCAGCCCCTCGATCTTGACGCCGAGGCCACGTGCCGCCATGCCCAGGTGGGTCTCGAGGATCTGGCCCACGTTCATCCGCGAGGGGACGCCCAGCGGGTTCAGCACTACGTCGATGGGCTCGCCGTTGTCGTCGAAGGGCATGTCCTCGATGGGCATGATCGCCGAGATGACACCCTTGTTGCCGTGACGGCCGGCCATCTTGTCGCCCGGCTGCAGGCGGCGCTTGATCGCCAGGTAGACCTTGACGATCTTCAGCACGCCCGGCGCCAGGTCGTCGCCCTGGGTGAGCTTGCGCTTCTTGTCCTCGAAGCGCTCGTCCATCTCCTTGCGACGGTTCTCCAGCTGCTCGTCGGCCTGGGCGAGCAGCTCGTTGAAGGTCTCGTCCTGCAGACGCAGCTTGAACCACTGCTGGCGCGGCAGCTCCTCGAGGTAGCTGTCGGATAGCACGTCGCCCTTCTGCAGCTTGGGACCGCCGTTGACGACCTGGCCGGAGAGGGTGCGCTTGAGGCGCTCGAAGGTGGCGTCCTCGGCGATGCGGTAGGTCTCCTGGAGGTCCTTGCGCACCTCGTCGAGCTGCATCTGCTCGATGGAGAGCGCCCGGGAGTCCTTCTCCACGCCGTCGCGGGTGAACACCTGGACGTCGATGACGGTGCCCTTCATGCCGGTCGGGGCACGCAGCGAGGTGTCCTTCACGTCGGACGCCTTCTCGCCGAAGATGGCACGCAGCAGCTTCTCTTCCGGGGTCAGCTGGGTCTCGCCCTTGGGCGTCACCTTGCCCACCAGGATGTCGCCGGCGCCGACCTCGGCGCCGATGTAGACCACCCCGGCCTCGTCCAGCTTGCCCAGCGCCGACTCGCCGACGTTGGGGATGTCGGAGGTGATCTCCTCCGGCCCCAGCTTGGTGTCACGAGAGACGCAGGTCAGCTCCTGGATGTGGATGGTGGTGAAGCGATCTTCCTGGACCGCCCGCTCGGAGAGCAGGATGGAGTCCTCGAAGTTGTAGCCGTTCCATGGCATGAAGGCGATGCGCATGTTCTGGCCCAGGGCCAGGTCGCCCATGTCCACGGAGGGACCGTCGGCCAGGATGTCACCGCGGCGCACCTGGTCACCGGGGCGCACGATCGGACGCTGGTTCATGCAGGTGTTCTGGTTGGAGCGCAGGTACTTGGTCAGGTTGTAGATATCGACGCCGGCCTCGCCGCCGATGATCTCGTCCTCGCTGACCCGCACCACGATGCGCTTGGCGTCGACCGAGTCGATCACCCCGCCGCGACGGGCCACCTCGCAGACACCGGAGTCGCGTGCCACGAAGCGCTCCATGCCGGTGCCCACCAGCGGCTTGTCGGCACGCAGGGTCGGCACGGCCTGGCGCTGCATGTTCGCCCCCATCAGGGCACGGTTGGCGTCGTCGTGCTCGAGGAAGGGGATCAGCGCCGCGGCCACGGAGACCACCTGGCGTGGCGACACGTCCATCAGGGTGACCTGCTCGGGACGCATGAAGGTGGTCTCGCCACGGTGACGGACCTGCACCAGGTCGTCGACCAGCTTGCCCGACTCGTCCACGGTGGCGGAGGCCTGGGCGATGACGAAGTCGCCCTCCTCGATGGCCGAGAGGTGCACCACGTCGTCGGTCACCTGGGCATCCACGACCTTGCGGTACGGCGTCTCGAGGAAGCCGTAGCTGTTGGTGTGGCTGTAGGTGGCCAAGGAGTTGATCAGGCCGATGTTCGGGCCTTCCGGCGTCTCGATGGGACACAGGCGACCGTAGTGGGTGGCGTGGACGTCACGCACCTCGAAGCCGGCCCGCTCGCGGGTCAGGCCGCCCGGGCCGAGTGCCGAGACGCGACGCTTGTGGGTGACCTCGGAGAGCGGGTTGTTCTGGTCCATGAACTGCGAGAGCTGGCTGGAACCGAAGAACTCCTTGACCGCCGCCGCCACGGGCTTGGCATTGATCAGGTCCTGGGGCATCAGGCCTTCGCTCTCGGCCATGGAGAGGCGTTCCTTGACCGCGCGCTCGACGCGCACCAGGCCCACGCGGAACTGGTTCTCGGCCATCTCGCCGACGCAGCGGATGCGGCGGTTGCCCAGGTGGTCGATGTCGTCGACATCACCGAAGCCGTTGCGGATCGCGATCATCTCGCGCAGCACGTCGAGGATGTCCTGCTGGTCGAGGACGCCGGAGCCGGTGTCGCTGTCGCGACGCAGCCGGCGGTTGAACTTCATGCGACCCACGCCCGACAGGTCGTAGCGGTCCTCGCTGAAGAACAGGTTGTTGAACAGCGTCTCGGCGGCCTCCTTGGTGGGCGGCTCGCCGGGGCGCATCATGCGGTAGATCTCGACCAGCGCCTCGAGGCGGGACCCGGTGGTGTCCAGCTTGAGGGTGTCGGAGATGAAGGGGCCACAGTCGAGGTCGTTGGTATAGAGCGTCTCGAGGGTGCTGATACCCGCCTGGCCGATCTTCTCCAGCAGCTCGGGAGTGATCTCGGTATTGCAGGGGCAGATCAGCTCGCCGGTGTTCGGGTCGACCTGATCCTTGGCCAGGGTCTTGCCGAACAGGTAGTCCATCGGCACGTCGAGGCGCTCGAGACCGGCCTTTTCCAGCTGGCGGATGTGCTTCTGGGTGATCCGGCGACCTTCCTCGACGATGACGTTGCCGTCGCCGTCCTTGATGTCGAAGGTGGCGGTCTCGCCGCGCAGGCGCGACGGCACCAGCTCCACGGAGAAGCCGGACTTCTCGATGTGGAAGGTGCTGAGCTCGAAGAAGTTATCGAGGATCTCCTCGGCGCTCATGCCCAGGGCGCGCAGCAGCACCGTGGCCGGCAGCTTGCGGCGACGGTCGATGCGCACGAAGACGCTGTCCTTGGGATCGAACTCGAAGTCGAGCCAGGAACCGCGGTAGGGGATCACCCGGGCGGAATAGAGCAGCTTGCCGGAGGAGTGGCTCTTGCCCTTGTCGTGGTCGAAGAACACGCCGGGCGAGCGGTGCAGCTGGGAGACGATGACGCGCTCGGTACCGTTGATGACGAAGGTACCGTTCTCGGTCATCAGGGGGATCTCCCCCATGTAGACTTCCTGCTCCTTGATGTCCTTGATCGCCTTGTTGGACGAATCCTTGTCGTAGATGATCAGGCGGACCTTGACGCGCAGGGGGGCCGAATAGGTGACGCCACGCAGCTGGCACTCCTTGACGTCGAAGGCCGGAGTGCCGAAACGGTAGCTGACATACTCCAGGGCAGCGTTGCCGGAGAAGCTCGCGATCGGGAAGACCGACTTGAAGGCGGCGTGCAGGCCGATTTCCAGGCGTTCTTCGGGTGAGCGATCCTGCTGGAGAAACTCGTAGTAGGAATCAAGCTGGATGGCCAGCAGGTAGGGCACATCCATCACTTGGGGCAGTTTGCCGAAATCCTTGCGGATGCGTTTTTTCTCAGTGTATGAGTAAGCCATCTGTATTCCCCAGCTTGTTCACCATGGGTGACCGATGCGTGTCGGCGTCACCCGACGGGTACGGCTCCGTCAGGCGCTGACGGCAAGCCTCCACCAGGAGGCTCGCCGTCGGAATTCGGCTAGCGGTGGCCCGAGGGCGACCGGCTAGTGACAACAGAAAAAGGCCGGCAGCGGGTGTCCCGCCACCAGCCGTGGAAGCTTACGCAGCGCGTGAAGCCATGGGCACAAGGGTTACTTGAGCTCCACGCTCGCGCCGGCGTCTTCCAGCTTCTTCTTTGCCTCTTCGGCGTCGTCCTTGGACAGGCCTTCCTTGATGGTCGCCGGCGCGCCGTCGACGGCACCCTTGGCTTCCTTGAGGCCCAGGCCGGTGATCTCGCGGACCGCCTTGATCACGTTGACCTTCTTGTCGCCGGCGCTGGTCAGCACGACGTCGAACTCGGTCTGCTCTTCCTCGACGGCGGCTTCACCGCCACCCGGGCCGGCCACGACGGCAGCGGCAGCAGAGACACCGAACTTCTCTTCCATGGCCTCGATCAGCTCGGCCACTTCCATGACGGACATGTCGGCGACGGCGTTGATGATGTCTTCTTTGGTCAGTGCCATTGTCTAGATTCCTAACTTTGCGGGAGCCTCGGCATCGCGATGGCTCGGGGATTCAATGTTCGATTCGGGCTGAGCGCGAGAGTTCGCCGTTCAGGCGGCCTCTTCCTGCTTCTGGTCACGCAGCGCCGCGAGGGTACGGACCAGCTTGCCGGCAGAAGCTTCCTTCATGACGGACATCAGCTTGGCGATCGCCTCATCGTAGGTCGGCAGGGTTGCCAGACGGTCGATGTCGCTTGCCGGGATCAGCTCACCTTCGTAGGCCAGCGCCTTGACCTCGAACTCCTTCTGACCCTTGGCGAACTCCTTGAACAGACGGGCGGCAGCGCCCGGGTGCTCGTAGGAAAAGGCCAGCATGGTCGGACCGGAGAAGGTCTCGTCCAGAATCTCCCAGGGAGTTCCGGACAGGGCGCGACGTGCCAGGGTGTTGCGGACAACACGGATCTGCACGCCATTCTCGCGGGCCTGCTTGCGCAGGTCGGTCATCGCGCTGACCGCGACGCCACGAGAGTCGGCAACTACGACGGAGAGCGCATCCTTGGCCGCTTCACTGACCTCGGCAACGATTGCCTTCTTGCCTTCGAGTGCTAGTGGCACAGTGATCACTCCTTCGTGCCGGAACCTCGCGAGAGGATTCCGGTGGTTACCATCTCTCCCGACCGGAGGTCGGGAGTCCTGGGTGATGGTGCTCACCAGAGATCTGGCGGCCACACCATCTGCGCAGGCCTTCCTGAGGGGAAGATTAAGCCGCGCTCGCTAGAAACGCGGCACCTGCGGTCTTTGACGATGCCCCGCCGGCGAGGATAGCCCGGCACGGGGACCGCAAAGTTCCTTCAATCGTCTCGATCGCCGCCCGATCAGGCCAGGGCGGAATGATCGATGGTCAGCCCCGGGCCCATGGTGGTGGACAGGGTGACCTTCTTGAGATAGATGCCCTTGGAGGTGCTCGGCTTGAGCTTCTTCAGGTCGGCGACCAGCGCCTCCAGGTTGCCCTGGATGGCGGAAGCGTCGAAGTCGACCTTGCCCAGGGTGGTATGGATGATGCCGTTCTTGTCGGTCCGGAAACGCACCTGGCCGGCCTTGGCGTTCTTGACCGCGGTGGCGACGTCCGGGGTCACGGTACCGACCTTGGGGTTCGGCATCAGGCCGCGCGGACCGAGGATCTGGCCCAGCTGGCCCACGACACGCATGGCGTCCGGCGAGGCGATGACCACATCGAAGTCGAGCTGGCCCTTCTTGACCTGCTCGGCCAGGTCGTCCATGCCGACGATGTCGGCACCGGCTTCCTTGGCAGCATCAACGTTGGCACCCTGGGTGAAGACCGCGACACGCACGTCCTTGCCGGTACCGTTGGGCATCACGGTGGCGCCACGCACGACCTGGTCGGACTTGCGCGGGTCGACGCCCAGGTTGATGGCGACGTCCAGGGATTCCTTGAACTTGACGGTGGACAGCTCGGAGAGCAGGGCCACGGCCTCGTCGAGGGAGTAGGTCCGGTTGGCGTCGACCTTCTCGCGAATCTGCTGTGCACGCTTGGTAAGCTTGGCCATGATCAGAGACCCTCCACGTTCAGGCCCATGCTGCGGGCACTACCGGCAATGGTACGCACCGCGGCGTCGAGATCGGCAGCCGTCAGGTCGGGCTCCTTGGTCTTGGCGATCTCCTCGAGCTGCTCGCGGGTCACGGTGCCGACCTTGGTCTTGTTCGGCTCGCCGGAGCCGGACTTGATGCCGGCCGCCTTCTTCAGCAGGACCGCGGCGGGCGGGGTCTTGGTGATGAAGGTAAAGCTGCGGTCGGAGTAGACGGTGATGACCACGGGGGTCGGCAGGCCCGGCTCGATGTCCTGGGTCGCGGCGTTGAACGCCTTGCAGAACTCCATGATGTTGACGCCGTGCTGGCCCAGCGCGGGGCCCACGGGGGGACTCGGGTTGGCCTTGCCAGCTGCGACCTGCAGCTTGATGTAAGCCTGTACTTTCTTGGCCATGATGGACTCCAGTTGGGTAGTAGCGCCTTGCGGCTCCCCGGGTTACACAGCCACCTGCGGGTGGCTGCCACGAAACAGGCAGGCCTGGAAGGCTATTCCTTCTCGACCTGGGCAAACTCCAGCTCGACGGGCGTGGAGCGGCCGAAGATCAGCACGCTGACCTGCACACGGCTCTTGTCATAGTTGACCTCCTCGACGACCCCGTTAAAGTCGGCGAAGGGTCCGTCGATGACGCGCACCGACTGGCCCGGCTCGAAGAGCGTCTTGGGCTTCGGCTTATCGGTGCCGTCCTTGACCCGGCTGAGGATGGCATCGGCCTCCTTGCGGGTGATCGGGGCCGGCTTCTCCTTGGTGCCACCGATGAACCCCATGACGCGCGGGGTCTCGTTGACCAGGTGCCAGGTCTCGTCATCCATCTCCATCTCGACCAGCACATAGCCGGGATAGAACTTGCGCTCGCTCTTGCGACGCTTGCCGTCGCGCACTTCAACGACCTCTTCGGTCGGCACCAGGATCTCGCCGAAGCGATCCTCCATGCCGTGCATCTTCACGCGCTCGATGAGCGAGCGCATGACATGCTTCTCGAAGCCGGAGTAGGCGTGGACGACATACCAACGCTTGGACATGAAAACTCCTAACCGATGACGCCGGACATCGCCCAGCCAAGAAGGGTGTCGATCAGCCACAGCATCAGCCCGACCACCAGCACGGCCACCAGCACGATGGCTGTGGTCTGGACGGTCTCGGGCCGGGTCGGCCAGACGACACGCTGGATCTCCTTCTTCGCACTCCTGGCGAGCTCGACCAGATCACGACCCTTGGTCGTGGTCAGCGCCACCAGTGCCGCCGCCACGCTGAGCACGACGACACCGAGCACACGATAGAGAAGCGCCTGGTCGGCGAAATAGGTATTGCCGACCACGGCAAGGACCAGCAGAGTGACGACAACCGCCCACTTGAGCCCGTCGTGGCGCGACTCCTGCACCTCGGCGTTATGCTTCATGAAAACGAGACTCCTCAGGGTGCGGCAATCGAAACATGAAAGTATATGAGATCTCGCCAGCCTGGGGAAGACTGGCAGGCCAGGAGGGAATCGAACCCCCAACCTGCGGTTTTGGAGACCGCTGCTCTGCCAATTGAGCTACTGGCCTGTATCTGCTTCCGCGACCACCCTTTGCAGGCGGCCTGTACGACAGCGGGCGCCATGATAGCGAAAGCCGCTTCTCCTGGCAACCCCTTCCCTGCGCGAGACCCGCGCCGGGAAGAAAAAGAGAAGGCGAGCCTTCGCTCGCCTTCTCGATATGGAGCTCATGGACGGATTTGAACCGTCGACCTCACCCTTACCAAGGGTGTGCTCTACCCCTGAGCTACATGAGCGCAACCTTGCGGCATCAATACTCGATACCTGGAGCGGGCAGCGGGGATCGAACCCGCATCATCAGCTTGGAAGGCTGAGGTTCTACCATTGAACTATGCCCGCCGACCCACTCTTGCTTGCCACCACTCGACGCGTCGGGTGCGGCTGAACCTGGTGGAGGGGGAAGGATTCGAACCTTCGAAGCTTTCGCGGCAGATTTACAGTCTGCTCCCTTTGGCCACTCGGGAACCCCTCCAGCTGGCGATGCATTCTACCGCCTCAGTTTCCGGTGTCAAGTGCCTGTTTTCGCTGGCTCTTGATCGAGCGCGACGCCCCTGCCGGGCGCGCCTCTCCGGAACGCGGCGCATTGTGTCAAAGCAGCATGGAGAATGCAAGCGCGGCGCGTATCTTTTCCAGTGCCACCGGCGAGGGCACGCGGGGCGCCCCGGACATGCGTCCCGCTCGCTCGGCCGCGGTCAGCGGGAAGCAGGCCTCCAGCCCCCCGTAGACCATGTCCGGCCAGACCGCATGGGGCACCTGGATGCCGCGCGACACCACCCGGGCGTCACCGCCGGTCAGCATCATCGGCAGCGCCACGCCCTGCTGGTCACACACCTCGCTGTAGATGCGGTTGACCGCGCTCACTGCCGCCATGTAGATGCCGTGATTGACCGCCTCGACGGTGCGCCTGCCGGGTTCCAGCAGCTCCTCGGCCTCGCTGTCCGGGTCGATGGCCACGTTGCGGGTACCGAGCTTCAGGCTCTCCTTCATCAGCCGCAGCCCGGGCAGGATGTAGCCGCCCAGGTGACGCCCGCCGGGCAGCACGAAGTCGACGGTGATGGCGCTGCCGCAGTCCACGGCACAGCAACCGCCGGCCAGCTGATAGCCCGCCAGGGCCCCCATCCAGCGATCGACCCCCAGCCGGCCGGGCTCCTCGTAGCCGTTGGTGACCCCCAGGGCTTCGGCCGTCGAGCGCGCCACGTGGACGGTGCCAACGCGACGCCGCAGCAGACCCACCGTCTCCTCGAGCACCGCCTTGCGCGCCACGCTGGAGATGCGCACCGCCTCGACCACGTCGAGGTCCGGAATATCCGCGCCGGGGCGCCACTCCTCGCGGGTCCAGACCGCCCCCCGGGAGCGGATCTCGCTGCTGTCGGCATCCTTGAGCCGCCACTTGGAGAGGGTGTTGCCGATATCGAGGTCCAGGATCATGCGCGTCTCCGCACGCTGATCTCGCCGCCGGCAAGCCGCACCGGCCGGCCTTCCTGCTGCACCCAGAGGTTGCCGGCCTCGTCCACCTCCCCGGCGGTGGCCGGCTCCCGGACGCCCCGCTGCAGGACTTCCACCTCGCAGCCGGCGAAGGCATGCCGGGCATTCCAGTCGTCACGCCAGGCGGCGAACCCCTGCTGCTCGAACTCCGCCAGCAGGGGCAGCAGCTCATCCAGCAGCTCGACGGCCAGGGCATTGCGGGAGAGTCCCGGCGCCTGGTCATGGACTGCCGCCACGGCCTGGTCGATGCCGCCACGGAACGCCGCCGGCAGGTCGACATTGATGCCCATGCCCACCACCACCTCGCAAGGGCCGGCAGCATCACCGCTGATCTCCACCAGGATGCCCGCCAACTTGCCGAGCGCCCCGTCGTCGTCCTCCAGCAGCACGTCATTGGGCCACTTCAGGCGCGGCCGGAGGCCATGGCGCTCGAGCACCCTGGCGAGGGCCACGCCCAGCGCCAGGCTCAGCCCCTCGAGCGATGCCACCCCCGCCTCGACCCGCCAGCCGAGCGAGAGCATCAGGGTGCGCCCCCAGGGCGTCACCCAGGCGCGACCTCGGCGACCCCGCCCCTCGCTCTGCTGCTCCACCAGACAGACCTCGCCGTGCCCCGCCCCCTGGGAGAAGCGCTCGCGCAGGAAGGCGTTGCTGGACGGCAGGCTCTCCTCGACGAACAGCCGCGTCAGGTGGGGACGCGCCTCGCGCGAGAGGCCGCCCACGATGGCGCCACCATCCAGCAGCTCGAGGCGCTCGACCAGGCGATAGCCCTGGCCCTTGACCGCTTCCATGGGAATGCCCAGGGACTCCAGCTTGCGCAACTGCTTCCATACTGCCGCCCGCGACACGCCCAGCCGTTCGCCCAGCTGCTCGCCGGAGTGGAACTCGCCATCGCTCAGCAGGCGGATCAGGTCACCGATGGTCATGCTCATGCCCCTGACGGGAAATGGGACATTCTAGCGGATGGCGCCGCGCCCCGGAAATCGCCTCGACCAATTCGCAAGGTCGGGGCGACCCGACCGGTCGGCGGCTGCCTCGGCGCATCGACGGGTGGTCCGCAGAGGTTTCGAATCCGGCAAGCGACATGGCATCGACTCCTGGCGCAATGGGCGAGGCATCAGACCGCAGCAGGGCTGTCATGTATCCCGTTTTATGGCCATCCGCCCAATCGCGACCAAAGTCGTATGTTTTATGAAACCGCTTTCATGACCATGGCAATCAGCATCCCATGGGCCCGACAAGAGGAACCTGCTTTCCCATGCAACGAATCGAACTG
The DNA here is from genome assembly GCF_029625235.1 of Halomonas sp. CKK8. Taxonomy (NCBI): domain Bacteria; kingdom Pseudomonadati; phylum Pseudomonadota; class Gammaproteobacteria; order Oceanospirillales; family Halomonadaceae; genus Halomonas; species Halomonas sp. CKK8. The sequence goes on from NZ_CP121193.1 coordinate 3,580,755, forward strand.
CCGACATCGTCACGACTTCTCGCCCCGGACTTCACCTTCGGCGTCGCGACGGCGGCCTTCCAGGTCGAGGGAGCAACCCAGGCCGATGGCCGCCTGCCGTCCATCTGGGACCACTTCTGCGCCACCGAGGGGCGGGTCAAGAATGGTGACAGCGGCATGCCTGCCTGCGACCACTACTATCGCTGGCAGGAGGATCTGGAGCTGATCCAGGGCCTGGGGGTGGACGCCTACCGCCTGTCGATCGCCTGGCCGCGCGTGATGACCGAGGAGGGCCAGGCCAACGCCAAGGGACTGGATTTCTACAAGCGCCTGCTCGACGGCCTGCTGGAGCGCCGCATCACGCCTTTCGTCACGCTCTATCACTGGGACCTTCCCCAGCACCTGCAGGAGCGCGGCGGCTGGCTCAACCGCGACACGGCCTATCGTTTCCAGGAGTACGTCGACCTGGTGTCCCGCGAGTTGGGTGACCGGGTCCATTCCTATGCCACCCTCAACGAGCCCTGGGTCAGCGCGATCCTGGGCCACGAGGCCGGCATCCACGCGCCGGGGCTGACGGATGCGCGGCTCGCCCGTCAGGCCGGGCACCACCTCCTGCTGGCGCATGGCCTGGGCATGCAGACCCTGCGCACCAACGCCCCCGACGCCCAGGCCGGCCTGGTGCTGAACATGGGCCCGAACACGCCCCACAGCCGTCGCTACGACGACCGCGTGGCCGCCCTGGTGGGCGAACCACTGGTTCCTGGAGCCGGTGCTCGAGGGCCGCTACCCGGCGCTCTACACTCGTCTCTACCCGGAGCTGGCGCCCCAGGTGCTGCCGGGCGACATGGAACTGATCTCCCAGCCGGTGGACTTCGTCGGCATCAATTACTACACCCGCGGCGTCGTCTCCTACGACCAGGAGCGCTTGGTCAGGAACCACCCCCCGGGGGACGTGGAACCCGACGTCATCCTGGCCGACGAGCCGATCTCGATGCTCGATGTGTCGATCCGGCTCGGCATCCTCAACCTGATGATGGACCTGAAGGACCAGCACGACATCGCCTTCATGTACATCACCCACGATATCGCCACCGCCCGCTATTTCGCCGAGCGCACGGCGGTGATGTATGTCGGCCACATGGTGGAGTGGGGCAACAGCGATGCCGTCACCCAGAACCCCCGGCACCCCTATACCCAGCTGCTGCTCGCCGCCGTCCCCCAGCCCGGGGCAAAGAAGGGCCGGGACATGAGCCAGTACCAGCACAAGGCCGACATCCCCATGTGGCAGCCCGAGAGTACCGGCTGTCCCTTTGCACAGCGCTGCCCGCACGCCCGTCCGGAATGCAGCAGCCGCCTGCCCGAGGTTACCCGGATCGCCAAGGACCACTTCGTGCGCTGCTACCTGTACGAGTGACGCTGTGAACTCGACGCCTGCGGATGCCCTGCGCAGGCGTGTCGGGGCCCGTCTCGACGCCCCGAGCTTGGGGCCGTGATGCCCGCGCCTGTCACCCGAGGGTGTGAACGGCAGGAGAGCCTGAGCACGCGCTTTCCGGAACCTGGGCAATAAGCCTGAAAACGATTTCATGAATGGCTATAATGCTGGATCGTCGATATTTCACCTGCATGGGGCGAACAGCCCCCGGGATTTCGTCCATCGCCTCGACCCGCGGCGTCATCCGCCCGGCGATCGACGCGCATCAGGAGCCAGCATGTCCACCATCAGGGAGGTTGCCAAACTGGCAGGCGTCTCGCCCGCCACGGTCTCACGCGTCATGAATGGCGAGGTGCCCGTGGCGGACGACACGCGACGACGGGTCGAGGAGGCCATGCAGCAGCTTGGCTATCGTCCCAACTCCTTTGCCCGCTCCCTGGCCTCCAACCGCTCCGATTGCATCGGCCTGGTCATCTCTCACCTTGCCGGCCCCTTCATGGGCACCCTGATGGTGAACCTGGAAGAACGGCTTCGCCTGCACCAGAAGTCGCTGCTGGTCGCCTCGGGACACAACGAGCTGGTCCGCGAGCAGGAATCGATCGACTTCCTGATGTCGCGTCGCTGCGATGGCCTCCTGGTCCAGTCGGATCGCCTGCACGATGACGCCCTCGTCGCACTGGCCGCGCAGATTCCCCTGGTCGTCATCAACCGCCGATTGCCCGGCCTGGAGAACCAGTGCAGTTACGTCGACAACCAGCAGGGCGGCTATCTCGCCACGCGCCACCTGATCGAGCAGGGTCACCGACGCATCGCCTGCATCACCGGCCCGCGCTGGAAGCAGGATGCCACCCAGCGACTGGCGGGCTTTCACCAGGCCATGGAGGAAGCCGGGCTGAGCGTGCCGGAAGGGGCCGTCGTGGAAGGCACCTGGCAGGAGTCGAGCGGACGGGAGGCCGTGAATACCTTGCGGCGGCGAGGCCTGCCCTTCACGGCCCTGGCGGTGGGCAACGACGACATGGCCATCGGGGCCATGTTGCACCTGAAGGAGCTCGGCCTGAGCGTGCCCGAGGATGTCTCGCTGGTGGGCTTCGACGATGAGGTCTACGCGCACTACGTCACGCCGGGGCTGACGTCGGTTCACGTCCCCGTGGACCGGATGGCACAGGCGGCCAGCGGCAGGATCATGTCACTGGCCTATGACGAACCCTGGCAGGGACCGCTCTGCTTCTCGACCCACCTGGTGGAACGCGGCACGGTGGCGCCGCCGTCATCGGCTCACGTCACCCCTTCCTGAGCCGATGACGGCCTGCCGAAGGCAGCAGCATGATGCGCCCTGGCAAGTCCGGGGGAAAGGTCACGGGGCATTCCCCGACGCCCCGCTCAGACGACCGGACATGAAAAGACCCCGTGCTCTTTCGAACACGGGGTCTTCTCGGGATAGGTGCCTGACGAAGACCCGGGCGGCGCTCCGCTACTCTTCATGGGGAGGCCCCCGGAACGACGAAACCCCGACCAATGGCCGGGGTTTCTGAATAAGTGCCTGACGATGACTCGGGCGGCGCTCCGCTACTCTGCATGGGGAGGCCCTGGCGTCACGTGCGTTTGGCCGACGCACATGAAAAAACCCCGTGCTCTTTCGAACACGGGGTCTTCTCGGGATAGGTGCCTGACGATGACCCGGGCGGCGCTCCGCTACTCTTCATGGGGAGGCCCCCGGAACGACGAAACCCCGACCAATGGCCGGGGTTTCTGAATAAGTGCCTGACGATGACCTACTCTCGCATGGGGAGGCCCCACACTACCATCGGCGCTGAGCGGTTTCACTGCTGAGTTCGGCATGGGATCAGGTGGTTCCCGCACGCTATGGTCGTCAGGCGAAAAACGGTGAATCATGCTGACGATACGTCTCGTCGTATCCGTCATGTCGGTCGCCATCGGCAGACCGCTTGGGTGTTATATGGTCAAGCCTCACGGGCCATTAGTACCGGTTAGCTCAACGCCTTGCAGCGCTTCCACATCCGGCCTATCAACCAGCTGGTCTCGCTGGGCCCTTCAGGAGGCTCAAGGCCTCGGGGATGTCTCATCTTGAAGGGGGCTTCCCGCTTAGATGCTTTCAGCGGTTATCCCGTCCGCACATAGCTACCCGGCAATGCCACTGGCGTGACAACCGGAACACCAGAGGTGCGTCCACTCCGGTCCTCTCGTACTAGGAGCAGCACTTCTCAAACATCCAACGCCCACGGCAGATAGGGACCGAACTGTCTCACGACGTTCTAAACCCAGCTCGCGTACCACTTTAAATGGCGAACAGCCATACCCTTGGGACCGACTTCAGCCCCAGGATGTGATGAGCCGACATCGAGGTGCCAAACACCGCCGTCGATGTGAACTCTTGGGCGGTATCAGCCTGTTATCCCCGGAGTACCTTTTATCCGTTGAGCGATGGCCCTTCCATACAGAACCACCGGATCACTAGAACCTACTTTCGTACCTGCTCGACGTGTCTGTCTCGCAGTTAAGCACCCTTATGCTCTTGCACTCAATGCACGATTTCCAACCGTGCTGAGGGTACCTTCGTGCTCCTCCGTTACGCTTTGGGAGGAGACCGCCCCAGTCAAACTACCCACCACACACGGTCCTCGATCCGGATCACGGACCTGAGTTAGAACGCCAATGATGCCAGGCTGGTATTTCAAGGTTGGCTCCACCGTGGCTGGCGCCACGGTTTCCAAGCCTCCCAGCTATCCTACACAAGCAACATCAGCGTCCAGTGTGAAGCTATAGTAAAGGTTCACGGGGTCTTTCCGTCTAGCCGCGGGTACACAGCATCTTCACTGCGATTTCAATTTCACTGAGTCTCGGGTGGAGACAGCGTGGCCATCATTACGCCATTCGTGCAGGTCGGAACTTACCCGACAAGGAATTTCGCTACCTTAGGACCGTTATAGTTACGGCCGCCGTTTACCGGGGCTTCGATCAGGAGCTTCGCTTGCGCTAACACCATCACTTAACCTTCCGGCACCGGGCAGGCGTCACACCCTATACGTCCGCTTGCGCGTTTGCAGAGTGCTGTGTTTTTAATAAACAGTTGCAGCCACCTGGTATCTTCGACCGGTTCAGGCTCAGGGAGCAAGTCCCGTCACCCTAGTCCGGCGTGCCTTCTCCCGAAGTTACGGCACCATTTTGCCTAGTTCCTTCACCCGAGTTCTCTCAAGCGCCTGGGTATTCTCTACCTGACCACCTGTGTCGGTTTGGGGTACGGTCCCACTGTATCTGAAGCTTAGAGGCTTTTCCTGGAAGCGTGGCATCGATGACTTCCAGACCGTAGTCTGTTCGTCTCGTCTCTCGGCCTTGGGGAACCGGATTTGCCTGATTCCCCAGCCTACTGACTTTCACCAGGACAACCAACGCCTGGCTCACCTAGCCTTCTTCGTCCCCCCATCGCAATACAGTGAGGTACGGGAATATTGACCCGTTTCCCATCGACTACGCCTTTCGGCCTCGCCTTAGGGGCCGACTCACTCTGCTCCGATTAGCGTCGAACAGAAACCCTTGGTCTTCCGGCGGGGGAGTTTTTCACTCCCCTTGTCGTTACTCATGTCAGCATTCGCACTCGTGATACCTCCAGCAGACCTCTCGATCCACCTTCATCGGCTTACACGACGCTCCTCTACCGCTCGTCATTCGACGAACCCGTAGCTTCGGTACCTGGTTTGAGCCCCGTTACATCTTCCGCGCAGGCCGACTCGACTAGTGAGCTATTACGCTTTCTTTAAAGGATGGCTGCTTCTAAGCCAACCTCCTAGCTGTCTGAGCCTTCCCACATCGTTTCCCACTTAACCAGGATTTCGGGACCTTAGCTGACGGTCTGGGTTGTTTCCCTTTTCACAACGGACGTTAGCACCCGCTGTGTGTCTCCCACGCGTCACTCACCGGTATTCGGAGTTTGCCTCGGGTTGGTAAGTCGGGATGACCCCCTAGCCGAAACAGTGCTCTACCCCCGGCGGTGCTACGTGAGGCGCTACCTAAATAGCTTTCGAGGAGAACCAGCTATCTCCGGGCTTGATTAGCCTTTCACTCCGATCCACAAGTCATCCAAATCTTTTTCAACAGATCCTGGTTCGGTCCTCCAGTTGATGTTACTCAACCTTCAACCTGCTCATGGATAGATCGCCCGGTTTCGGGTCTATTCCCAGCGACTGGTCGCCCAGTTAAGACTCGCTTTCGCTACGCCTCCCCTATACGGTTAAGCTCGCCACTGAAAATAAGTCGCTGACCCATTATACAAAAGGTACGCGGTCACATGACATGCATGCTCCCACTGCTTGTACGCATACGGTTTCAGGATCTATTTCACTCCCCTCTCCGGGGTTCTTTTCGCCTTTCCCTCACGGTACTGGTTCACTATCGGTCAGCCAGGAGTATTTAGCCTTGGAGGATGGTCCCCCCGTCTTCAGTCAAGGTTTCTCGTGCCCCGACCTACTCGATTTCACGACACTCAGATTTCGGCTACGGGACTATCACCCGCTATGGTCAGGCTTCCCAGCCTGTTCGCCTATCAGTCGTGCCGCTTAAGGGCTACTCCCCGTTCGCTCGCCGCTACTGGGGGAATCTCGGTTGATTTCTTTTCCTCGGGGTACTGAGATGTTTCAGTTCCCCCGGTTCGCCTCCCAACACCTATGGATTCAGTGTGGGATACCCACGTTACCGTGGGTGGGTTTCCCCATTCAGAAATGCCCGGGTCACAGGTTGTTTGCCACCTCGCCGAGCCTTATCGCAGGCTTCCACGTCTTTCATCGCCTCTGGCTGCCTAGGCATCCACCGTATGCGCTTCATCGCTTGACCATATAACCCCAAGAGGTCTGGTCCGCGATGACGATCGACAATTGCCGGATACGCTTGAGACGTATCTCGTGTCTCTTCCTCTCGGAAGAAACGTTTGTCAGCATGATTCACATTGTTAAAGAGCAGACTGTCAATCGACAGTCACAAACCTGTCATCACTCAATGTGACGATGGCTTGTGACTGCAGACTCGATCAGGTCACGGACTGTTGGATGGTGGAGCCTAGCGGGATCGAACCGCTGACCTCCTGCGTGCAAGGCAGGCGCTCTCCCAGCTGAGCTAAGGCCCCTGATGCAATTTGGGTCAGACAAGGCGCTTTTCGCCGACGTGTAGCCTGCTACACGAGGTGGAAAGCAACGACGTATGACACAAATTTGGTGGGTCTGGGCAGACTTGAAATAAACCCCGCGACCTCACCCTTCTCTTTACAGAACGTCCGGGGGTGCGCTCTAACCAACTGAGCTACCCGGCCGTTCAGAGAATGGTGGGTCTGGGCAGACTTGAACTGCCGACCTCACCCTTATCAGGGGTGCGCTCTAACCAACTGAGCTACAGACCCATTGGTCACGCTGGGCCTATACCCAAACAGTCTTTTGCTCTGGCCGATCAGGTAATTCATTGTGGACACTTGCCGGGTGCCGGGACTGGTCGTTTAAGGAGGTGATCCAGCCGCAGGTTCCCCTACGGCTACCTTGTTACGACTTCACCCCAGTCATGAACCACACCGTGGTGATCGCCCTCCGAAGTTAGGCTAACCACTTCTGGTGCAGTCCACTCCCATGGTGTGACGGGCGGTGTGTACAAGGCCCGGGAACGTATTCACCGTGACATTCTGATTCACGATTACTAGCGATTCCGACTTCACGGAGTCGAGTTGCAGACTCCGATCCGGACTGAGACCGGCTTTTCGGGATTAGCTCCACCTCGCGGCTTCGCAACCCTTTGTACCGGCCATTGTAGCACGTGTGTAGCCCTACCCGTAAGGGCCATGATGACTTGACGTCGTCCCCACCTTCCTCCGGTTTGTCACCGGCAGTCTCCCTAGAGTTCCCGACCGAATCGCTGGCAAATAGGGACAAGGGTTGCGCTCGTTACGGGACTTAACCCAACATTTCACAACACGAGCTGACGACAGCCATGCAGCACCTGTCTGTGCGTTCCCGAAGGCACCAATCCATCTCTGGAAAGTTCGCACGATGTCAAGGGTAGGTAAGGTTCTTCGCGTTGCATCGAATTAAACCACATGCTCCACCGCTTGTGCGGGCCCCCGTCAATTCATTTGAGTTTTAACCTTGCGGCCGTACTCCCCAGGCGGTCGACTTATCGCGTTAACTGCGCCACAAAGGTCTCAAGGACCCCAACGGCTAGTCGACATCGTTTACGGCGTGGACTACCAGGGTATCTAATCCTGTTTGCTACCCACGCTTTCGCACCTCAGCGTCAGTGTCAGTCCAGAAGGCCGCCTTCGCCACTGGTATTCCTCCCGATCTCTACGCATTTCACCGCTACACCGGGAATTCTACCTTCCTCTCCTGCACTCTAGCCTGACAGTTCCGGATGCCGTTCCCAGGTTGAGCCCGGGGCTTTCACAACCGGCTTATCACGCCGCCTACGCGCGCTTTACGCCCAGTAATTCCGATTAACGCTCGCACCCTCCGTATTACCGCGGCTGCTGGCACGGAGTTAGCCGGTGCTTCTTCTGTGAGTGATGTCCTTCCTCGGGGGTATTAGCCCCAAGGCCTTCTTCCTCACTGAAAGTGCTTTACAACCCGAAAGCCTTCTTCACACACGCGGCATGGCTGGATCAGGCTTTCGCCCATTGTCCAATATTCCCCACTGCTGCCTCCCGTAGGAGTTCGGGCCGTGTCTCAGTCCCGATGTGGCTGATCATCCTCTCAGACCAGCTACGGATCGTCGCCTTGGTGAGCCATTACCTCACCAACAAGCTAATCCGACATAGGCTCATCCGATAGCGCAAGGTCCGAAGATCCCCTGCTTTCTCCCGTAGGACGTATGCGGTATTAGCCTGGGTTTCCCCAGGTTATCCCCCACTACCGGGCAGATTCCTATGCATTACTCACCCGTCCGCCGCTCGACGCCTGGAGCAAGCTCCATCGTTTCCGCTCGACTTGCATGTGTTAGGCCTGCCGCCAGCGTTCAATCTGAGCCATGATCAAACTCTTCAGTTTAAAGTCTGACAGTTCCTAAGGTGGAACCAAACCTGGCTCAAGGTTCAAACGTCTCTTTGACGAGTCGCTTGCCTTGAATGTTTCAGTGACTGGTCACCGACATCCCGACAAGCGCCCACATGAATTACCTGATCGATTGTTAAAGAGCGGCTCCGAGCTCTCATTCGAGCGGGGAGCATCTCGCTGTTGCCGTCGTGCCCGGCTTCTGCTGAAGCGGCGGTCTCGCCGGCGCCCTGCGAGGAAGGCGTATTCTACGTGACCGGCTGTCGTTGTCAACCCTGCGAGGCGTTCCGAAGAAGCGAAGCGGGTGGCCAACTCTCGTACCGCCGGAGCGATGCGAGTGCCGATAAAGCCCTTGGCGGGTCTCTGTCACGAGTGGCGTGCATTCTACCGAATGCGGCGAGTTCGTCAAGCGGGAATTTTTCGGAACTTCTCGAAAAACCCAAATGGAAACAAGCACTTCTGCCACTTTCCACCGCCTGCAACGTGTGCCCGTCGCCGGCAGCGGATGCGTACTTTACGGATTTCCCCGGGACCGCGCAAGGCCCTCGCGAAGAAAAATGTCACGGCGTCCCGCTGGCCCGGTCGAGCAGCGAGAGGATCGAGCGGTAGGGGATCTTGCCGTGCTGGCTCAGGCCGATCTCGCAGGTGCGCGAGTTCGAGTAGCCGGCGCTGCACGCCTTCACCTGCTCGGCCAGCCCTTCCAGCGCGGAGGCATTCAGCTCCGGGGTCGTGAAGCCCTTGTCTCCGGCGAAGCCGCAGCAGCTGATCTCCGCCGGCACCACGACCTCCCGGGCACAGGCTCGCGCCAGCCCGACGAACTTGTCGGCCAGCCCCATGCGGGTGCTCGAGCAGGTGACGTGCACGGCGACCCGCTCGTCCAGGGGCGTGACCGTGAGCCGAGGCAGCAGGTGGTCATGGGCGAAGGCGACCGGCTCCAGCATCTCGAGTCGCTCATCCAGGTGCTCCCGCATCTGCAGGGTGCAGGGGCTGGTGTCGCAGAGCACTGGATAGCGCCCGTTCTGGCTTGCCACCAGCAGCTCGCGGTTGAGTTCACGTGCCTTGTGGTTGGCCTCCTCGTACTGCCCCTTGGACTTGAAGGCCATGCCACAGCACAGGTGGCCGATCATCTCCGGCAGGATCACCTCGAAGCCCGCCTTGTCGAGCAGCGCCAGGGTGAGCTCCATCACCGAGCGTGCCTCGACCTCATCGTCGTGGTCCGCCCCGAAGATGCGGGTGGCGCAGGAGGGCAGGTAGACCACCTTGTCCCTGGAGGCATCGCCCGACGGCGACGGCTCCAGCACCCGGACCGGCGCCGACCTGGGCAGGGCGGAGCTCCACTGGGGCAGGCGGTCACCGCTCAGCCGGCGCGCACCGGTACTCATCTTTTCCATCAGGTTGACGCCCAGCACGGCGCGCGCCGCGCCCGCCGCGGCCAGGCCGCCCCGCGCCGCGCGCGTGGCCCCGGAGAAATGTCGACCGATCCGCCTGGCCAGGGCGGCCTTGTCCAGCGCCCGGTCGCGACGCAGCTGACGCACCATTTCACCGGTATCGATGCCCACCGGACACTGGGTGGCGCAGAGCCCCGTGGCCGCACAGGTGTCGATGCCCTGGTAGCCATAGGCCTCCTCGAGCTGCTTCATGCGGTCCTTGTCGGCGTCGGTGGCCTGGTTGCCCAACGCCTCGAGCCTCGCCAGCTCGCGACGGATGACGATGCGCTGACGTGGGGTGAGCGTCAGGTCGGTCGAGGGGCAGACCGCCTCGCAGAAACCGCATTCGATGCACTTGTCGACGATCGCGGCGGCCGCCGGCAGGGGCTTGAGGTTCTCCAGGTGCAGCGTCGGGTTGCGGCTGAGGATCACCTCGGGATTGAGCAGATTGCCGGGGTCGAACAGCGCCTTGATCTCCCACATCAGCGCATAGGCCTCGGCCCCCCACTCCAGTTCCACGTAGGGCGCCATGTTGCGCCCCGTGCCGTGCTCGGCCTTGAGCGAACCGCCGTACTCGACGCCGACCAGCTGCGCCACCTCGTCCATCAGCGCCTGGTAGCGCTCCACCTCGCCGGGCTTCTCGAAGCCCTGGGGAAAGACGAAGTGCAGGTTTCCCTCCAGGGCGTGCCCGAAGAGGATCGCATCGCGATAGCCGTGGCGGTGGAAGATATCGGTCAGCGCCAGCACGCCCTCGTCGAGACGCTCCATGGGAAAGGCCACGTCCTCGATGATCACCGTGGTGCCGGTCTCGCGCACCGCTCCCACGGCCGGGAACAGCCCCTTGCGGATCTTCCAGTAGAGGGCATAGGTATCGGCGTCGCGGGTGAAGGTGACCGGCTCCAGGGTCTGGATGCCCTCGAGGGTCGCCTGCACCGCCTGCATGCGCGCCTCGAGCTCGGCCTCGTCGTTGCCGCGCACGTCGACCAGCAGCGCTGCCGCCCCCTCGGGCAGGGTCGCAAGTACCGCAGGCATGCCGGACTGGTCCTGTACCGAGCGCAGCGCGGCACGGTCCATCAGCTCCACGGCAGAGACCGGCGCCTGCTTGAGGGCGATGGTCGCGCGACAGGTCGTGCCCATGTCGGGGAAGAAGGCCAGGGCCGCGGCCTTCAGGGGCTCGTCGACCACGGTGTCGTAGGTGATGGTGCTGATGAACCCCAGGGTGCCCTCGGAGCCGATCATCAGGTGCTTGAGGATCTCGATGCCATCGCTGAAGTCGACCAGGCTGTTGAGGGCGTAGCCGGTGGTGTTCTTGAGCCGGTACTTGTGGCGGATCTTCTCGGCCAGGGCCGCGTTGCCTTGCGTCTCGGCCGCGAGGCGTTCGAGACCGGCCAGCAGCTCGCCATGGGAGGCCCGGAAGGCGGCGACGCTGTCGGCATCGGCGGTGTCGAGCAGGCTGCCGTCGGCCAGGATCACCCGGATATCACGCACGGTGCGATAGCTGTTCTGGGCGGTGCCGCAGCACATCCCCGAGGCATTGTTGGCGGCGATACCGCCGACCATGCAGCTGGCGATCGAGGCCGGGTCGGGACCGATCTTGCGCCCGTAGGGCGCCAGCAGCTGGTTGGCCCTGGCCCCGGTGACCCCAGGCTGAAGGCGGATCGCCTGGCCCTCGTCCAGGATCGCGTGGCCCCGCCAGCCTCGGCCGAACTGGATCAGCACCGAGTCGCTGACCGCCTGGCCGGAGAGCGAGGTACCGGCGGCGCGGAAGGTCACCGGCAGCTGGCGCTCCCGGCACTCCGCCAGGGTGTGCTGCAGCTCCGCCTCGCTCTCGGGGCGGACCACCAGCTGCGGAATCAGCCGATAGAAGCTGGCATCGGTGCCGTAGGCCAGGGTACGCAGCGGGTCGTCGATCAGGCGCTCGCCGGGGATCACCGACGAGAGCGCCGCCTTGAGGTCACGCCAGGCATCCGTGGGCATCAGGCGTCCTCCGCTGCGGCAGCGGCATGGCGCACCAGCACCACCAGCGCACGGGGCCCATGCACGCCGTAGGCCAGGGTCTGCTCGATATCGGCGGTCTTGCTGGGCCCGGAGATCAGCAGGGCGTTGGTGGGCATGCCATCGGCCCAGCAGTGGGCCTGGACGACATCGAAGAAGGTGTCCTCGAGGGTATCGGCGTCGAGCACGGCGATATGGATCGGCGGTACCAGGCTGATCAGGCGCGGCTCGTCCGGCGTTGGCCACAGCCACAGGCTGCCGGTCTCGGCAATGGCGCCGCGAGTGGAGGTCAGGCCGGCATCGACCCGTTCGAACTGCTCGCGCTGCCAGGACTCGATATCGCGGTCGACGTCGACCAGCGCCACCTCGGCATCGGCCAGGGCATGGCGCGCCTCGGCCGCCACCGGGTGCTCCTTGCCCAGCGCCAGGCGTCGCACGCCCTTGTCGGCGAGCACCTTCGCCAGGGTTTCGGTCCAGGTATCCCGGGGGGCATGGATCACCTCGCCGTGCACCGAGGCGATCCAGCGCTCGAAGCGAGCCAGGCGCTCCTCCTGGCTCCAGCCTCTATGGGTCACCACGGCGAAGTCGCTATCCGGCGCACTCAGGGGGCCGTCGGTCCGGTCGCGCAGGCGCTTGAGAATGGCGTCGCGGGCACGCATCAGCGCTCCTCCTCATGGCTTTTGCTGTTCGGCTGATGGCTCTTGTTCGCCTGGTGGCGCTTGACCAGCGCATGCAGGGTGGTGCCCGCCGGCCTGGGCGCGGTGCGGTAGTCGGTCCAGGGTCCCAGCTTCGCGGGCATCAGCGCCTTGAGCTTGCCGGCCACCGAAGTGCCGGCACGCCAGGCGGAAGGATGGGTCGCCAGCCACTGGAAGCCCTTCCAGGCGGCAACCTCCTTGCGGGTGCGCTTGACGCCGGCGCCGGGCACGTTGCCGCGCCCCTCGCCCACCGATTCGCGGCGCAGGCGCACCAGCAGGTCGGGAATCGGGATCTTCACCGGGCACACCTCGCCACAGGCGCCGCACAGGCTCGAGGCGGTGGGCAGGTCCTTCGTCTCGTCCAGGCCCATCAGGTGGGGCGAAAGGATGCTGCCGATGGGCCCCGGGTAGGTGGTGCCGTAGGTGTGGCCGCCCACCCGGGTGTAGACGGGGCAGTGGTTCATGCAGGCGCCGCAGCGGATGCAGCGCAGGGTATCGAGCAGCTCGTCGTCCTGGTAGATGCTGGAGCGACCGCTGTCCACCAGTACCAGGTGCACCTCCTTTGGCCCGTCATGCTCGCCCTCCTTGCGCGGCGAGCTGATCATGTTGAAGTAGGTGGTGACGTGCTGGCCGGTGGCGGAACGGGTCAGCAGGGCGTAGAGGGGCGGCACGTCGCGCAGGTGCTCGACGACCTTCTCGATGCCGGTCACGGCCACGTGTACCGGCGGCACAGTGGTAGTCATGCGGCCGTTGCCCTCGTTCTCCACCAGGCAGAGCGTGCCGGTCTCGGCCACCGCGAAGTTGACCCCCGAGACCCCCACGTCGGCGGCCATGAAGCGCTCGCGCAGCTGCTGCCGGGCCGCCGCGGTCATGTAGTCGACGTCGCGGGTGCGCTCGGTGCCGGTCTTGTCGTGCATGATGTCGGAGATCTCATCGGTGTTCAGATGGATCGCCGGCATGATGATGTGCGAGGGCGTCTGCTCGTTGAGCTGCACCAGGTACTCGCCGAGGTCGGATTCCAGCGCCTCGATGCCCGCCTCCTCGAGGTGAGCGTTGAGGTGCATCTCCTCGGAGACCATCGACTTGCCCTTGATCACCGACCTGGCGTCGTGGGACTGGCAGATCTCGCGGATGATCCGGCAGGCCTGCTCGCCATCCTCGGCCCAGTGCACCTTGATGCCGTTGGCTTCGCAGTTGGCCTCGAGCTGCTCGAGCAGATCAGGCAGCTTCGCCAGTGCCCGCAGGCGGATGTTGGCGCCCAGGTCGCGCAGGGTCTCCAGGTCCCAGTCGCCGAAACTGTCGCGGCGCTTGGTCATCAAGCCATCCATCGCCTTGCGGAAGTTGGCGCGGATCTGCGGATTGCCCAGGGCATCGTGGGCCTGGCGGTGAAATTCCCGGGGGGTGAAGGTCTGCACGCTCATGAGGTCCTCCGCCACAGGTAGCTGGCGATGTGCTCGCCCTTGACCGGCTTCTTCTGCTGCTCGAAGCGCCCGCCGATGTTCATCATGCAGCCGCAGTCGGAGGTCACGAAGCGCTGGGCGCCGGCCTCCGCGATGGCGGTGGTCTTGTCCTCCACCATGGCGGCGGAGACCTCGGGATGGCGCACGGCGAAGGTTCCGCCGAAGCCGCAGCACTCGGCGGCGCGCGCCTGCTCCACCAGCTCGACCTGGCCGAGCTGGGCCAGCAGGGCCGGGCCGGTCTCGGCCAGCCCCATCTCGCGCCGGGCACTGCAGGAGGTATGCATGGCGACCTTCTCCGGTTCGCCGCGATCCTCGAGCTTCAGGTGACAGACATGGACCAGGAACTCGGTCAGCTCATGGATCCGCCCGGCCACCTCGTTCGCCCGCTCCTCGAGGTCTGTGCCGGCAAAGAGCTGGGGGTAGTGGGTGCGCATCATGCCGCCGCAGGAGCCGGAGGGCACCACGATCGGCCAGGGCTCGGGGAAGAGGCCGAGCTGGGCCGCCGCCACTGCCCGGGCCTCCTGCTGGTAGCCCGAGGTGTAGGCCGGCTGCCCGCAGCAGGTCTGGTCCTCGGGAAAGAGCACCTCGATGCCCTCCCGCTCGAGCAGTCGGATACCGTCCAGCCCGGCTTCCGGGTAGAAGAGGTCGACGAGGCAGGTCCCGAAGAAGTAGACCTTCTCCGGCTTCGGCGGATAGAGCTTGACTGGCGTCATGGGCAGGATCCTGGACAGCGCAGGGGCACGGCAGCGTTGCGCTGAAGTCGCTGATTCGGGCTACGGTAAATTGGTAAAACCAATTGACACGAAAACGTTGCCGCACATTAGGAGGCGGAGCATGCAGTGTCAAACGCACGACGCCCGCTTCCCAGCCTCGCCCGCCTATACTTTAGTCTATCGCCTTCAACGCTTTTCCCAACACCCTGATGTAGCAGGAGAAATTCAGGCTGCCTGACGCAGCGACCGCGAGCCGTTGACGCGGTGTTTGGTAATACCAATTTGATGGCGATACCATGCCGACTTTCACCACGTGTTCCGGAGCCACCACCATGGCCTATCAGCCCGTCCGGCAGCCTCGCCTTGCCGACGTCATCACCGAGCGCCTCGAAGCGCTGATCCTCGAGGGCAGCCTGAAGCCCGGCCAGCGCCTGCCGCCGGAGCGCGAACTGGCCGAGCGCTTCGGCGTCTCGCGCCCCTCGCTGCGCGAGGCCATCCAGAAGCTGTCGGCCCGCGGCCTGCTGACCAGCCGCCAGGGGGGCGGCACCTTCATCAGCGAGGAGCTCAACAGCGGCTACAGCGACCCGCTTCTGGAGATGCTCTCCCGCCACGGGGAGTTCCACCTCGACCTGCTCGAGTTCCGCGACGCCATGGAGGGCATCTCCGCCTACTATGCGGCCCTGCGCTCCACGCCCACCGACAAGGCACTGCTGATCAAGCGCTTCGAGGAGCTCGAGGCCTGCTTCAAGGGGCGTGACCCGGCGCTCGAGGCCCGCGCCGACGCGGCCTTCCACATGGCCATCGCCGAATCGGCCCACAACGTTCTGCTGCTGCATACCATCCGCGGCATCTTCCACCTGCTGGAGAAGAGCATCGTCGACAACCTGGCCCACCTGTTCGAGAAGCCCGAGTCGCGCCCCCTGCTGATGCAGCAGCACCGCGCCCTGCTCGATGCCATCCTCGAGGGCCGGGCCGAGGACGCCCGCACCCGCGCCCACGAGCACCTGGTCTTCGTGGAAGAGGGGCTGCTCGAGGTCGAGCGCGCCGAGACCCGGGCCCAGCGTGCCCTGCGCCGCGCCCAGGTCATGCCCGCAACCTCGCGCTGAGGCCGGGCATGCCGATGATGTCCCGCCGCCGGGTCCGCCAGCTGCTCTGGCTGCTGATGCCCCTCGGGCTGGTGCTCGCCATGTGGCAGGCCGCCCTGCTGGCCCGTGACCAGGCCCTGCAGGAGCTGCGCCAGGACGCCGAGAACGAGCTGCGCCTCTCGGCGGCGAGCCTGGTCGGGCACCTCTCGCGCCACGACTACCTGCCCGACCTGCTCGCCTCGCGGGAGATGGTCAGGCGTTTCCTGGCCTCCCCGGAAAGCCAGGATCCCATGCCGCTCAACCGGCTGCTCGACCGCTTCCGGGCCACCGCCGGCGTCTCCGACATCTACCTCATCGACCGCCACGGCGACACCCTGGCCGCCAGCAACTGGCACCGCCCCAACACCTTCATCGGCCAGAACTACGCCTTCCGCAGCTACTTCCAGGAGGCCATCGCCGGTCACACAGGGCGCTTCTATGGCCTGGGCGTGCAGTCCCGTGAGCGCGGCTACTACTTCTCGGCTCCGGTGTGGCTGGACGACACCGCACCGGATGCCAGCCCCGATGGCGTCATGGTGGTGAAGGTGCTGCTCGACACCCTGGAGGCGAGCTGGGCGGAGCAGGATGCCGAGCTGCTGGTCACCGACGAGGACGACATCATCTTCATGGCGAGCCGCCCGGAGCTGCGCATGCGGGCCCTGCAGCCGCTCACCGGGGACGAGCGCGAGGCGCTGCTGGACACCCGTCGCTACGCCGATGAGCCCCTGGCCCCCGCCGGCATCGAGATCACCGACACCCCGGGCGAGCACAGCCAGCGCGTCGGCTTCCGGCGGGGCCCGCTGGCCGGGGACGACTACCTGGGCCTGTCGCGCCCCATGCCGGCGTTCGGCTGGGAGCTGCATATCCTCAAGTCGCTGGCCCCGGTGATCCAGGCCCAGTGGCTCGCCGCCCTGCTCGCCGGCGGCCTCTACGGCGTGGTGGTCCTGGCCGGCGGCATCGGCTGGCAGCGCCTGCGACTGCGCCGCGAGCGCGAGCAGTTCGCCGACCGCGAACGGCGCACCCTGGCCCGTGCCCGCGACGAGCTGGAGCTCAACGTGCAGCGACGCACCCGCGACCTGGTCGAGACCAACCGGCGCCTCTCCGGCGAGATCGAGGAGCGCCGCCGCGCCGAGGAACGCCTGCGCCAGACCCGCGACGAGCTGGTCCAGGCCGCCAAGCTCGCCGTGCTCGGCCAGCTCGCCGCCGGCATCAACCACGAACTCAACCAGCCGCTGGCGGCGATACGCGCCTATGCCGAGAATGCGTCCGAGTTCCTGGCCCGCAGCCGCACCGAGGCGGCAAGCGGCAACCTGGCGCAGATCATCGAGCTCACCGAACGCATGGCCGAGATCAGTGCCCAGCTGCGCCAGTTCTCGCGCAAGAGCGGCGACAGGCCCACCAGCGTCTCGGTCGCGGCCTGCTTCGGCTACGCCCTGCGGCTCTTCCAGTCGCGGCTGCGCGATGCCGGGGTCACCGTCGAACGCGACTGGCCCGCGCAGGAGGCCTGGGTGCGCGCCGACCTGGTGCGCCTGGAGCAGGTGCTGGTCAACCTGATCGGCAACGCCCTGCAGGCCATGGCCCGGACCGAGGCGCCGTGTCTACAGCTGGGCATCGAGCCCGACGGCGACGAGGTGAGGATCCGCGTCATCGACAACGGCCCCGGCATCGCCGAGGCGCACCTGGGGCGGATCTTCGAGCCCTTCTTCACCACCAAGTCACCGGGCAGTGGCCTGGGCCTGGGACTATCGATCTCGGCGCGCATCATCGACGACCTGGGCGGCCGGCTGGCCGCGGACAACGCCCCTGGCGGCGGTGCCCGCTTCACCATTACCCTGCCCCGCGACCCCGGTCCCGAGGCGACCGGCGACACCAGGCCCGAGGAGCACGACACCCATGCATGAGCCGGCGACCCTTCCGGTGATGATCATCGACGACGAGGCGCACCTGCGCATCACCGCCGGCCAGACCCTGGAACTGGCGGGGTACGAGCCCCAAGCCTTCGAGAGTGCCGAGGACGCCCTGGCGGCCCTGACGCCGGACTTCCCCGGGGTGATCGTCAGCGACATCCGCATGCCCGGCATGGACGGCATGACCCTGCTGCGCGAGGTGCGCGGCCGCGACCCCGACCTGCCGGTGATCCTGATCACCGGCCATGGCGACATCTCCACCGCCGTGGAGGCGATGCGCGAGGGCGCCTGGGACTTCCTGGAGAAGCCCTTCGCCGGCGAGCGCCTGGTGGAGATGGTCCGCCGCGGCATCGACAAGCGCCGCCTGAGCCTCGAGAACCGCGCGCTCAAGGCCGAGCTCGAGGCCCAGCAGTCGGCACCGGGCCCGCGCCTGGTGGGGCGCACCCCGGCCATCCAGCGCCTCGCCTCCATGGTCCAGCGCATCAGCCAGGTGGAGACCGACGTGCTGCTGTTCGGCGAGACCGGGGCCGGCAAGGACCTGGTGGCACGAGCGATCCACGAGCGCAGCCGCCGCGGCGGCCACCCCTTCGTGGCCATCAACTGCGGCGCCGTCCCCGAGAGCATCATCGAGTCGGAGCTGTTCGGCCACGAGAAGGGGGCCTTCACCGGGGCGGTGGAGCGGCGCATCGGCAAGTTCGAGCATGCCCAGGGCGGCACGGTGTTCCTCGACGAGATCGAGTCGATGCCGCTGTCGCTGCAGGTCAAGCTGCTGCGGGTGCTGCAGGAGCGCTCCATCGAGCGCCTCGGGGCCAACGTGCCGGTCCCCCTGGACCTGCGCGTGATCGCCGCCACCAAGGTCGACCTCAAGGCCGCGGCCGAGGCGGGACGCTTCCGCGAGGACCTCTACTACCGGCTCGAGGTGGTCACCCTGCCGATTCCCCCGCTGCGCGAGCGGCGCGAGGATATCCCGCTGCTGTTCCAGCACTTCGCCGTGGTCGCCGCCAACCGCAGCGGCCTGGAGGCACCGCCACTGGATGCCGCCGGCATCTCGGCGCTGCTCGCCCACGGCTGGCCAGGCAATGTGCGCGAGTTGCGCAACCTGGCCGAGCGCTATGTGCTGCTCGGCGCCACCTGCGACTATCGCCTGGATGCCCTGCTCGAGGGGGTGGGCAGCGATAGCGGCGACCTGGCCCTGCCCCAGCAGGTGGAACTGTTCGAGAAGAGCCTGATCGACCAGGCCCTGGCCCGCCACCGCGGCCGCGTCTCCGAGGCCTGCGAGCAGCTCGGCCTGCCGCGCAAGACCCTCTACGACAAGCTCAGGAAGTACGGCCTCAAGGCCGAGGACTACCGCCAGAGCGAGGCGCCCTGACGGAGCAACTCGCGCAGCGCCCCCCAGGGGGGCAGCCAGGGGGCCAGGCTGGCCGCCGCCATCAGCATCACCAGGGAGTTGCCCGGCTGGCGATAGTCGAACAGCTTGAGCGCCGTACCGAAGGAGCGCTTGATGCGCGTCCCCTCCAGGTCGACGCTGTAGAGCTCATCGAGCAGCAGGTGGAGCAGCGTACCCAGCACCAGCGCCAGCCCCTGGGCCCAGGCCATCCAGGCCTCCTGCAGGAGCCACTGGTAGCTGGCCACCGTGGTCGCCAGCCCGCACAGCAGCGATGCCAGCAGCGAATGCCAGATGCCCCGGTGCACCGAGAAGCGCCGGAACACGGCGCTCAGCACATAGCGCACGCCGACATAGAGGCCGCCACAGGCGACGATGAGCCTCCCCGGGCCGAGCCACCCCTGCAGCAGCAGGGCGCCCACCACCACCGACAGCACGGCGAGCAGGGTGAAGATCAGGCGGATCGCATGGGAGTTGTCGGCATCGACATCCGGCAGGATCCCGCCGAAAGCGGTCAGGATGGCCAGGGAAGCGGCGTCGGTGGCGGACAGCGGGGTGGCCTGCCAGGCGCCCAGACCTAGCAGCGAGCCACCGGCCACGGCGACGCCGAGGTGGGTGCGAAAATCGGCCATGTGCAGAGACTCGAGAATACTGGATGAAAACCCAGATTATGCGCAGCATGGCCAGAAAAAACAATCAGTTGCCAATTGGCGACGGGCTCAGTCGGCCAGGTACTCGTCCTTCAGCCTGACGTAGTTCCCGGCGGTATAGGGGAAGAAGGCCCGCTCGGCCTCCTTGAGCGGGCGCAGCGCCTTGGCCGGGTTGCCGGCGTAGACGTGGCCGCTCTCCAGGCGCTTGCCCGGCGTCACCACGGCACCGGCGGCGATGATCACCTCGTCCTCGACCACCGCACCATCCATGACGATGGCCCCCATGCCCACCAGGATACGGTTGCCCAGGGTGCACCCGTGGAGGATCGCCTTGTGGCCAATGGTCACCTCCTCGCCGATGGTCAGCGGGAAGCCGTCGGGGTTGAAGTCGCTGGCATGGGTGATGTGCAGCACGCTGCCGTCCTGAACGCTGGTGCGCGCGCCGATGCGGATGCGGTGCATGTCGCCGCGGATCACCGCCATGGGCCACACCGAGCAGTCGTCGCCCAGCACCACGTCACCCAGCACCATGCAGGCCGGGTCGATATAGACCCGCGCGCCCAGCTGCGGCGTCCGTCCCTTCCAGGGTCGCAGGCTCGTTGCCTCGCTCATTGCTCACCTCGTCTCAGATCAGTCCGGCCAACAATACTACCAGCGTCAGCGGGATCGACACCCAGCGCACCAGGGCCCGCCAGGCACGAAAGCCGTTTGGGCCGGCATCCAGCGCCCGCAGGGTGGTCTCCTCGGGCATCACCCAGGCGGCGAAGATGGCGATCAGCAGCCCGCCCAGCGGCAGGAAGATCTCCGGGGGAATGGTGCTGACCAGCTCGAAGGGGTTCATGCCGAACAGCACCCGGGTCTCTGCCAGGCTCGAGAAGGAGAGCACCGAGAGCATCCCCAGCCCCCAGACCGCCAGGCCCACCACGGCCGCCGCCGGCCCCCGCCCGAGGCCCCAGCCCTGCAGGGTGGCGACCATGGGCTCGGCCAGGTTGATCGAGGAGGTCCAGGTGGCCAGCAGCAGCAGCAGGAAGAACAGCGAGAGCCACAGCGGCCCCCCGGGCAGCTCGGCGAAGGCCACCGGCAGGGTGACGAACATCAGTCCCGGCCCCTCGCCGGGATCCATGCCCTGGGCAAACACCACCGAGAAGATGGCGATACCGGCCAGCAGGGCCACCGTCACGTCGAGCACCGCCACCGAGGCGGCGGCCCGGGGCAGGCTCTGGTGGTCGGGCATGTAGGCGCCATAGGCCATCAGCGCACAGGCGCCCACTGCCAGGGTGAAGAAGGCATGGCCCATGGCCTGCAGCATCACCATGGGCGTCACCGCCGAGAGGTCGGGCAGGAACAGCCAGGCCAGTGCCGGACCGAAGCCCTCGGTGGTGGCCGCGTAGCCCGCCAGCACCAGCAGCAGCAGGTAGAGCATCGGCATCAGCAGGTTGTTGAGCTTCTCCAGCCCCTTGGCTACCCCGGCGGCGACCACCAGCATGGTCATCACCAGGAAGAGGGTATGGTTGAAGGTCATGCGCCCGGGATCGGCGAGGAAGGCATCGAAGCCGGCGCCGATCTCCGCCGCGCTGCGCCCCACGAAGTCGCCGTTGACCGTGGCTACCAGGAATTCGATGGACCAGCCCGAGACCACCGAGTAGAAAGAGAGGATGCAGAACACCGTGAAGGCGCCGAACAGGCCCAGCCAGCGCCAGTGGCGACTCGCCCCGGCCTGGCCGGCCAGGTGGCCCAGCGACTGCATGGGGCTGCGGCGCCCGGCACGGCCGATCAGGATCTCGGCCATCATCACCGGCAGCCCCAGCAGCAGCACGAAGGCCACGTAGAGCAGCAGGAAGGCAGCGCCGCCGTTCTCCCCGGTGATGTAGGGGAAGCGCCAGATGTTGCCCAGCCCCACCGCCGCCCCGGTCACTGCCAGGATGAAGGCGCGCCGGGTGCTCCAGCGCTCCAGCGTCTCGTTCATGGGTCCACTCCGCGAGCCTGAAAAGGGCGCAAGCCTAGCACATTGAAACCCGCCGCGGCCGCCCGCATCTAAGACCCGTTCCCCACTCCCGACCCGAGGTGTGCATGTCCCGCAATCCGCTGCTCGACCCCCACGAACTGCCCCCCTTCGATGCCATCCGGCCCGAGCACGTGGTGCCGGCCATCGAGGCGCTGCTGGCGGAAAACCGCACGGCCATCGAGGCGCTCGTGGCACGCGCCGACACGGCCGCCCCGAGCTGGGAGAGCCTGGCCGCCCCGCTGGAGGCCCTCAACGACCGCCTGGCGAGGGCCTGGTCGCCGGTCTCGCACCTCAACGGCACCATGAACAACCCCGAGCTTCGCGAGGCCTACCAGGCCTGCCTGGGCAAGCTCTCCGACTACAGCACATGGATCGGCCAGCACGAGGGGCTCTTCCGGGCCTGGCAGGCACTGCGTGACGGCCCCGCCTGGGAGGCCCTCGACGAGGGCCAGCGGCGCACAGTGGAGAACGCGCTACGCGACTTCCGCCTCGCCGGCGTGGACCTGCCCGCCGAGAAGAAGCGCCGCTACGGCGAGATCAAGTCGCGGCTCTCCGAGCTCTCCAACACCTTCTCCAACCAGCTGCTGGACGCCACCCAGGCCTGGCACCTGGACCTCGCCGACGAGGCCCGCCTCGCCGGCCTGCCCGAGAGCGCCCTGGCCAGCCTGCGGGCCAATGCCGAGGCCAAGGGGCTGGCCGGCTACCGCATCACCCTGGATTTTCCCAGCTTCTTCCCGGTGATGACCTACGCCGAGGACCGCGAGCTGCGCCGCGAGGTCTACACCGCCTTCGTCACCCGCGCCTCCGACCAGGGTCCCAACGCCGGCGAGTACGACAACGCCCCGGTGATGGAGGAGGTCCTCGCCCTGCGCCACGAGCTGGCCGAGCTGCTGGGCTTCAGCGACTACGCCGACTACTCGCTCTCCACCAAGATGGCCGAGTCGCCCGACCAGGTGGTTACCTTCCTCGAGGACCTCGCCGCCCGCGCCGTCCCCCAGGCCCACGAGGAGTATGCGGAGCTCGCGACCTATGCCCGCGACGAGCTGGGCATGGAGTCCCTGGCGCCCTGGGACGTGGGCTTCGCCAGCGAGAAGCTGCGCGAGGCGCGCTACGCCATCTCCGATGAGCAGCTTCGACCCTACTTCCCCGCCCCGCAGGTGGTCGACGGCCTCTTCCGGGTGGTCGAGCGCCTCTACGGCGTCACCTTCGCGGAGGACGAGACGGCCCCGCGCTACCACCCCGACGTGCGTTACTTCCGCATCCTCGAGCACGGCGCCCCCATCGCCGGCTTCTACCTCGACCTCTATGCCCGCGAGGGCAAGCGCGGCGGCGCCTGGATGGACGAGTGCCGGGTCCGCCGCCTCGAGGGCGACGCGGTGCAGCTGCCGGTGGCCTACCTGACCTGCAATTTCACCCGCCCGGTGGGAGACGCCCCGGCGCTGCTGACCCACGACGAGGTCACCACCCTCTTCCACGAGTTCGGCCACGGCCTGCACCACATGCTGACCCGCCAGACCGTCGCCGACATCTCGGGGATCAACGGCGTGGCCTGGGACGCGGTGGAGCTGCCCAGCCAGTTCATGGAGAACTTCTGCTGGGAGCGCGAGGGGCTCGACCTGATCGCCGGCCACGTCGAGACCGGCGAGCCGCTACCCGAGGCGCTCTTCGAGCGGCTGCTTTCGGCCAAGAACTTCCAGTCCGCCATGGGCATGGTGCGCCAGCTGGAGTTCTCGCTGTTCGACTTCCGCCTGCACCGCGAGCTCGCGGCGCCGAGCGCCACCGACATCCAGGCGCTGCTCGATGCGGTGCGCGATGCCGTCGCCGTGGTCCCGCGGGCCGACTTCAACCGCTTCCAGAATGGCTTCGGCCACATCTTCGCCGGCGGCTATGCGGCGGGCTACTACAGCTACAAGTGGGCCGAAGTGCTCTCCGCGGATGCCTGGAGCGCCTTCGAGGAAGCCGGTATCTTCGACCCCGAGACCGGCCGGCGCTTCCGCACCGAGATCCTCGAGCGCGGCGGCTCGCGCGATGCCGCCGAGCTGTTCCGCGCCTTCCGCGGCCGCGAGCCCAGCGTCGAGCCCCTGCTGCGCCACAGCGGCATCCGTGCCGCCTGAGAAGGTTTTGCCGCCGGGCCCGCCTGGCGGCTCCATGATGGAGACGACATGACCGTCCAGAAACGTTTTATCGCCGGCGCCATCTGCCCGCGCTGCGCCGAGATGGACCGTATCCGCAGCTGGGAGCAGAACGGTATCCGCTATCGTGACTGCGTCAGCTGTGACTTCTTCGAGCAGCTGCCCATCGAGGACGAGGCCCTGCCGGAGCTCGAGACCCGGGTCAACCGCGAGCGCGAGGAGCAGGCGCGCAGCGACCTGCAGACCGTGAAGATCCTCGACCCGAAAGGGCACTGACGCCCATGGGCCAGGGAGCGGCCACCGTCCTGCTGCCGCAGCGCCGCCTGCTCGAGCTGCTCGGGCTCGCGGCCGCGGCGGCGCTGCTGGTCACACGACTCGATCTGGCCACCCTGGCCGCCGGCCTGGGTCTCTTCCTGTGGGGCATGACCCACCTGGAGGAGGCCATCAAGCGCCTCTCCGGCGGCACCCTGGACCGCTGGCTGCACGCCGCCACCCGCCGCACCTCGCGGGCCATCGCCGTGGGCGCCCTGGCAACCGCGCTGGTCCAGTCCAGCTCGCTGGTGACCCTGCTGGCCATGTCCTTCGTCGGCGCCGGCCTGGTGGCCCTGCCTGCCGCCATCGCCCTGCTCTTCGGCGCCAACCTCGGCACCACCACCGGCGCCTGGCTGATTGCCGGCTTCGGCCTCAAGGCCGATCTCGCCCAGTATGCGATGCCGCTGCTGGCCCTGGGGCTGCTGGGCTCGCGGCTGCTGCAGGGCAGTCGTGCCGGCATCGCCGGCCTGCTGCTCGGCGTGGGCCTGCTGCTGCTGGGCATCGACTTCATGAAGCTGGGCTTCGAGACCTGGCAGGATGGCCTCTCCCTGGACGGCCTGGCCGGCGAGCACCTCTGGCACTGGCCGCTGCTGGTGCTCTTCGGTGTCATGGCTACCGTGGTCATGCAGTCCAGCCACGCCACCCTGCTGATCACCCTCACCGCGCTGGCCTCCGGCCAGCTGCCCTACCTGCCGGCCCTGGCCATCGCCATCGGCGCCAACGTCGGCACCACCGTGACCGCGGTGATCGGGGCCTTCGGCGCCAGCACGGCCGGCCGACGCCTGGCCGGGGCCCACGTGATCTTCAACCTGGTCACGGCGGCCGTGGCCCTGGCCCTGCTGCTGCCGCTGGCCGGGCTGGTGGACCGGCTCGCCGCGCTGATGGGCCTGGCCGCCAGCGCCTGGCCGCTCAAGCTGGCGCTCTTCCATACCCTCTTCAACGGCCTGGGCATCCTGCTGATGCTGCCCTGGATCCCGCGGCTGGCCGGTGGCCTGGAGCGGCTCCTTCCCGAGCCGGCAAGGCTCCCCCCGTCCCAGGCGCGCTACCTGGAGACCAACGCCCTGCAGCATGCCGACACGGCCCTGGCAGCCATCGAGCAGGAGTGCCGGCGACTCGACCGGCGCACCTACCACCTGCTCGCCTCGGCCATCCTGGTGCCCAGCGCCGAGGCGATCGGCCACCCGCCCGACCGGGCCGTGATCGCGGCGCCCATCGTCCCCGAGGAGTGGCCTCTGGTGAACGTGCGCTACCACGAGCAGATCAAGCCGCTGATGGCGGAGATCCTCGACTTCTACTCGCGCATCGACACGCCCCTCACCGCGGCTCAGGAGGCCCGCCTGGAGGCCCTCTATGCCCGCACCCTGCGCCTGGTCGAGGCCGTCCGCTTCGGCGAGGTGCTGCAGCGCAGCCTGCTGCGCCATGCCACACCGGCGAGCCCCCTTCGCGAGGCCCACGACGACCTGCGCATGGCCCTCGCCGAGGGCCTGAATCGCCTGGCCAACGACCCCGGTGCCCGCGACATCGAGGCGCCCCTGGAGGAGGTCCGTCGCCACTGGCAGCACGAGCTGGCCGAACGGTTGCGACAGCACCGCCTGGATCCCTGGCTCGCCTCCTCGCTGATGAACGACCTCCACCAGGCCAGCCGGCTGACGGCGGCCCTGACCTCGCCCGACGACGCCTGAACGAGGCGACCAGGCCCCATAGCCTGTGTGGAAATCCGCACACCGCACCCTCCGTGCCGTGCGGAATCCCGGCCCCACCCCGCCAGCACCGCTTCGACAAAGGTCGAACGACTCATTCATAACGCACTGATCTATCAGTGATTCGAATATCCAGGCATGCCGATTGCCCTGATATGTGCGTTGATGCCACCCCGGCCTGGCTCACGGCAGGTCCCGCTACCGGTGACCATACTGGGAAACGGCATGCAGCCCCGGGCAAGACGGCCCGGGCAGATGACAAGAGCACAACCGCACACAGGAGACACGCCATGCGCAACGCAACCTCACGGATCCTCGCCGGCACCCTGGCCGGCTCCCTGCTGGTCGCCGCCTCGGCCTCGGCCCAGTCGGACCGCAGCGACTGGCCCGAAAGCTTCACCGTGGGCACCGCCAGCCAGGGCGGCACCTACTTCGTCTACGGCTCCGGCTGGGCCAACCTGATCGCCGACGAGCTGGGCATCTCCGGCGGCGGCGAGGTCACCGGCGGCCCGACCCAGAACATGGCGCTGGTCCATGGTGGCGACGTCGCCCTGGGCCTGACCACCATGGGTCCGGCCGCCGAGGCCCTGGCCGGCGAGAGCCCGCTCGCCCCGGGCGTGCCCATGGACAACGCCTGCGCACTCTTCCCGATGTACGAGACGCCCTTCTCGATCACCGCGCTGGAGGGCAGCGGCATCGAGTCGATCGCCGATATCCCGGAGGGTGCCCGCATCGGTTTCGGCCCGGCGGCCTCCACTTCCGACACCTACTTCCCGGCCATGCTCGAGACCCTGGGCGTGGACTTCGATCGCCGCAACGGGGGCTGGTCCGACCTCGGCGGCCAACTGCAGGACGGCCTGATCGACGTCATCGCCTTCGCGGCCGGCATCCCGATTCCCGCCGTCAGCCAGCTCGAGGTGCAGACCGACGTGAACATCATCGAGTTCACCGAGGAGGAACAGCAGACGGTGCTCGAGAACTTCCCGGTCTCCGAGTTCCAGATCCCGGCCAGCACCTACGAGACCCTCGAGGAGGATGCCCGCGCCGTCTCCATGTGGAACTTCACCATCGCCGGCTGTGACCTGCCGGAGGACTTCATCTACGAGGTCACCAAGCTGAGCCTGGAGAACAACGACCGCATGCGCGACGTCCACCGCAGCGCCGCGACCAGCATCCCGGAGAACATCAAGTACAACAAGGTACTGCCCTTCCACCCGGGTGCCGTGCGCTGGTACGAGGAGAACGGCTACGAGATCCCGGAAGACCTGAAGCTGTAAGCCGTTGATCTGACCGACCGCCCCGTACCGCGCCACGCCAAGGCGGTGCGGGGCAGTTCCCGTGCTCCTCCGCCATCCCCCCAAGGGTGTCCCCATGTCCTATACCCCCGAATCCCGTGACGACGCGTCAAGCGACGACGTCGTCGAGACCGTCAACGCCGAGGGCGTCGACGAGGCCGCCGTGGAGTCCAACCGGCGGCTCTATACCGGCTGGCAGTGGCTGCTCTTCGGCGCACTGGCCATCGCCTACTCCGGCTTCCATCTGGTCTCCCTGAACGTCTATCCGCTGGAGACCTGGTCGTTTCGCATCGTGCACATCGCCGGCGCCCTGGTTCTCGGCTACGGCCTCTATGCCGGCACCCGCTTCGCCGACGAGGACGAGCGCCGCTCTGCCACCTGGCTCGCCTGGGTGAGCTACGCCATGCTCGTGCCCGCCCTCTACGCCCTGGTGCGGGTGGTGATGATTTACCAGGCGATGAGCGGCGGCGCCATGCGCATCGCCCCGGAGATCGAGGCCTGGCACTTCGGCTATCCGCTGATACTGGCCACCGCGGCCGGCATCCTGCTCTCCTGGAGCTATCGCCAGTTCCGCGACCGTCTCTCGCCGGCCGACCTGGTGCTGATGGTCTGCGCCCTGGCCGTGGCCGGCTACCTGCTGGTGATGTTCAACAGCCCGCTGCGCGCCTCCACCGGCACCTCCTTCGCGCCCATGGGCATCTCCTACGCGGCCATCGCCGGTTCGCTGCTGATCCTCGAGCTGACGCGCCGCGTCGCCGGCCTGGCCCTGGTGGTGATCTCCGCCATCTTCCTGGTCTACGTCTTCGCCGGCCCCTACCTGCCGGGCTTCCTCGGCTATCCCGGGCTCTCGGTGGGCCGCTTCTTCAGCCAGGTCTATACCGACGCCGGCATCCTCGGGCCGACCACCGCGGTCTCCTCGACCTACATCATCCTGTTCATCATCTTCGCCGCCTTCCTGCAGGCCTCGAAGGTGGGCGACTACTTCGTCAACTTCGCCTTCGCCGCGGCCGGGCGCGCCCGTGGCGGCCCCGCCAAGGTGTCGATCTTCGCCTCCGGCCTGATGGGCATGATCAACGGCACCAGCGCCGGCAACGTGGTCTCCACCGGCTCGCTGACCATCCCGCTGATGATGAAGGTGGGCTACCCGGGGCGCAGCGCCGGGGCCATCGAGGCCGCCGCCTCCACCGGCGGGCAGATCATGCCGCCGATCATGGGCGCGGGGGCCTTCATCATGGCCGAGATCACCGGCATCCCCTACACCGAGATCGCCGTGGCGGCGCTGATCCCCGCCATCCTCTACTTCGCCTCGATCTACTTCATGGTGGACTTCGAGGCGGCCCGCAAGGGCATGCGCGGCATGCGCAAGGACGAGATCCCGCTGTTCTCCAAGCTGATCAAGCAGGTCTACCTCTTCGCGCCGATCATCATCCTCATCGCCGCACTGTTCATGGGCTACTCGGTGATCCGCGCCGGCACTCTGGCCACCGCCTCGGCCGCCGTGGTGAGCTGGTTCTCGCCCCACAAGATGGGGATCCCCGCCATCCTCAGGGCCCTGCAGCTGGCCGGCACCATGGCCATCCAGATCATCGCCGTGTGCGCCTGCGCCGGGCTGATCGTCGGCGTGATCTCGCTGACCGGGGTCGGCGCACGCTTCTCCTCGCTGCTGCTCGGCCTGGCCGGCGTCAGCCAGCTGCTGGCGCTGTTCTTCGCCATGTGCATCTCGATCCTGCTGGGCATGGGCATGCCGACGACCGCCGCCTACGCGGTGGCCGCCTCGGTGGTCGCACCGGGCCTGATCAACATCGGCATCCAGCCGCTGGTGGCGCACTTCTTCGTGTTCTACTTCGCGGTGGTCTCGGCCATCACCCCGCCGGTGGCCCTGGCCTCCTATGCGGCGGCGGGCATCTCGGGCGACAACGCCATGGGCACCTCGGTGGCCTCGTTCAAGATCGGCCTGGCGGCCTTCATCGTGCCCTTCATGTTCTTCTACAGCCCGGCGATGCTGATGGAGGGCAGCGCGCTGCAGATCCTGCGCGTGGGCGTGACCGCCACCCTGGGCATCGTGCTGCTGGCGGCCACCGTCCAGGCCTGGTTCTTCGGGCCGGTCAAGGCCTGGCAGCGCCTGGTGATGCTGCTCGGAGCGCTGTGCATGATCTACGGCGGCATCTATTCCGACATCGCGGGCCTCGCCATCGGCGCGCTGATGTTCCTGATGCAGCGCGGCCGCCACGGCGGCGGGGGCAAGGCCGTCGCCGCCGGCTGACCAGGAGCCCCCTGTAACGCAACGGGCCCCGCCAATGGCGGGGCCCGTTGCGTTGCGCCGTGGCAGGGTCAGCCGGGCTGCGCTCAGCCGGTGATGTTGTCGAGGATGCGCAGGCAGGGGGTCGCCTGGTTGAGCGTATAGAAGTGAAGGCCCGGGGCCCCGCCGTCAAGCAGCCGCTGGCAGAGCCGCGACACCACCTCCTCGCCGAAGGCGCCGATGGCCTCGCTGTCGTCGCCATAGCTCTCGAGCTGCTTGCGGATCCAGCGCGGGATCTCGGCGCCGCAGGCGTCCGAGAAGCGCGCCAGCTTGGTGTAGTTGGTGATGGGCATGATGCCGGGCACGATGGGAGCCTGGACGCCCAGGGCACGCGCACGATCGACGAAGTGGAAGTAGGACTCGGCGCTGAAGAAGTACTGGGTGATGGCGATGTCGGCGCCGGCCTTCATCTTGCGGGCGAAGTTGGCCAGGTCCTGTTCGAGGTTCGCCGCCTGGGGATGGGACTCCGGGTAGGCGGCCACGGCGATCTCGAAGTGGTCGCCGGTCTCCTCGCGGATGAACTCGACCAGCTCGTTGGCGTAGCGCAGCTGGCCGATGCCGCCCCCGCCCATGCCGGAGGGCATGTCGCCGCGCAGGGCCACCAGGCTGTCGATGCCCTCCTCCCGGTAGCGCGCGAGCAGCTCGCGGAGCGCGCCCTTGTCGCTGCCGATGCAGGAGAGGTGCGGCGCGGTGGTGAAGCCCGACTCGCGCACCATGTGCACGGTGTTCAGGGTGCGCGCCTGGGTGGAGCCGCCGGCACCGTAGGTGACCGAGAAGAAGCGCGGCGCGCGGCTGGCCAGGGCGTCGCGGACGCCGACCAGCTTCTCGCGCCCGGCATCGGTGCTGGGCGGGAAGAACTCGAAGCTGATCCCCAGCGGGTGTTCCTGCGTGCTCATCGGCTTACCTCATGAAAATGATGCATATTGCGGCTATTCTGACGGCTGGCCTGGCTGCCGACCAATGAAAGATACGCGAGGCTGCATCAATCCTGTTCATGCAGAGGCGGTCCCAGGGCCGCCATGACCCAGGGAAGGACATGACCCCGATCGACCCCGGCACCCTGATGGGCCCGCTCTGGACCCTGCTCGCCTATATCGGCCTGGGCTGGCTGGCCGCCCGCCGGCTGGCGGTGGACCCGCGCCCCGTCGCCACCCTGCTGATCTACCTGGTCGCCCCACTGACCTTCTTCCGCGGCCTGGTCCAGGGCGGGCCCACGCCCGGCTACCTGCTGCTCACCGCGGCGCTGTTCGCGCTGGCCAGCCTGGTCGCCGTGATCGTCCATCAACTGGCGAGGCGCGGCTTCGCCCCCCAGGAGAGCGCCCTGCTGGCCTTCTCCTCCGGCACCGGCAACACCGGCTACTTCGGCCTGCCGGTGGCCCTGGTGCTGCTGCCGCCCCAAGGGGTGACGCTCTACCTCTTTTGCGTGCTGGGGGTGACCCTCTACGAGTTCACGGTGGGCTTCTACTTGAGCGCCCGGGGGCAGTTCTCGGTGCGCCAGAGCCTGGCCAAGATCGCCCGGCTGCCGCTCATCTACGCCTTCCTCGCCGCCCTGCTGGTGAGCGGGCTGGAGCTCGGGGTGCCGGATGCGGTGATGCAGGGGCTGGCCGCCTTCCCGGCGACCTACACCCTGCTCGGCATGATGATCATCGGCATGACCCTGGGGCGGGTCAGCGTGCGGGAGTTCGACCTGCGCTTCATCGGCGCCTGCGTGGCGATCCGCTACGGCCTCTGGCCGCTGCTGTCGCTGGCCGCGGTGCTGGGCCTGCAGGCCCTCTTCCCGCTGTCGGGGGAACTGGCCCTGGCGCTGCTGCTGATCGGCGTGGTGCCCATGGCCGCCAACGTGGTGGTGGTGGCCATGGAACTCGGCATCGCCCCGGAGAAGGGCGCCCTGGCGGTGCTGATCACCACCCTCGCCGCGCCGCTGCTGATCCCGCTCTATCTGACGCTGATGATGCGCCTGACCGGGCTCTCGTGAATCAGTAGCGGTAGGCGTCGGGCTTGTAGGGGCCGTCGACGGCGACACCGGTGTAGTCGGCCTGCTCCTCGGTCATGCGGGTGACCACCCCGCCGAAGCCCTGCACCATGTAGCGGGCCACCTCCTCGTCGAGGTGGCGCGGCAGCACCGTCACGCCGAGGGCGTCACGACGGTCGCCCTCGGGCAGCTCGGCGAAGCGGCCATCGAAGAGGTGGATCTGCGCCAGCACCTGGTTGGCGAAGGAGCCATCCATCACCCGGGAGGGATGGCCGGTGGCGTTGCCCAGGTTCACCAGGCGGCCCTCGGAGAGCAGGATCAGGTAGTCGCGGCTGTCGGGGTCGAACCTCCCCGGCTTGCTGTCGCGGTAGATCTGGTGCACCTGGGGCTTCACCTCCTCCCAGTGCCAGTGGCGACGCATGTAGGCGGTGTCGATCTCGCTGTCGAAGTGGCCGATGTTGCAGACCACCGCGCCGGGCTTGAGCGCCTGGAGCATGGCGGCGTCGCAGGCGTGGATGTTGCCGGTGGCGGTCACCACCAGGTCGATCCGCGAGAGCAGGTCGCGGTCGATGCTCTCCAGGCCGCGGTTGATGCCCTCGCGGTAGGGCGAGACCACCTCATAGCCGTCCATGCAGGCCTGCATGGCGCAGATCGGGTCGATCTCCACGATGCGCACGATCATGCCCTCCTGGCGCAGCGAGGCGGCCGAGCCCTTGCCCACGTCGCCATAGCCCACCACCAGCGCCTGCTTGCCGGCCAGCAGGTGGTCGGTGGCGCGCTTGATGGCGTCGTTGAGCGAGTGGCGGCAGCCGTACTTGTTGTCGTTCTTCGACTTGGTGACGGCATCGTTGACGTTGATCGCCGGCACCTTCAGCAGGCCGTCGCGCAGCATCTCCTGCAGGCGATGCACCCCGGTGGTGGTCTCTTCACTGATGCCGTGGATGGCGTCCAGCAGCTCGGGGCGCTTCTCGTGGAGCAGCGCCGTCAGGTCGCCGCCGTCATCCAGCACCAGATTGGGGGTCCAGCCGTCGGGGCCCTCCACGGTCTGCTCGATGCACCACCAGAACTCCTCCTCGCTCTCGCCCTTCCAGGCGAACACCGGGATGCCGGCGGCGGCGATGGCGGCTGCGGCGTGGTCTTGGGTGGAGAAGATGTTGCAGGACGACCAGCGCACCGTGGCCCCCAGGTCCACCAGGGTCTCGATCAGCACCGCGGTCTGGATGGTCATGTGGATGCAGCCGGCGATACGCGCGCCGACCAGGGGCTGCTCGCCGCGGTACTTGTCGCGGATCGTCATCAGCGCCGGCATCTCGGTCTCGGCGATGCGGATCTCGCGACGTCCCCAGTCGGCGAGGGAGAGATCGGCGACCTTGCAGTCGGTGGCCACGGGGGCGGAAACGGCGGGGTGGTTCATCGAGCGACACCTCTTCGGGACGACAAGCGTGACCCTCACTATAGGCAGTGAGCCCAACCCCGGACAACCAACGCAGGCGCACGTCTAGAAGCCATCGATGCCGGCCTCGCCCAGCCGCCGCGCCAGGGCCCGCAGCTCGGGATGGGCGAAGAAGTCGACCAGCGCCGTGGCGCGACCGGCGCCCACCCCGGGCAACGCCGACCAGTCGTGGCGCTCGTGGCCAGTCAGGCTCGTCCAGTCCGCCGGCAGGGCGGCCTCGACGCCGGGCGGCGCTCCCAGCGCCTGCAGCCAACGGGCAAACGCCGAGGCCCGCGCCGCCTCGAAGGTGGCCACCAGGGCGCCGGCGCGAACCTCGCCGATGCCGCGGGCGCGGCGCAACGCCCGTTCGTCCAGCGACAGCCAGTCCAGCAGCCCCGTGACCAGCCCCGCCTCGACCAGGGCGTGCCAGGTGCCCGGCCCCACGCCGGGCAGGTCCAGCCCCTGCGGCCCACCCAGCCACGCCAGGCGCTCGAGGAACTGCGCCCGACAGCCCGGCCGCGGCCGGAAGCAGCTCAGCTCGTGGTAGTCCGCCGCCTCGGGTGGGGTGATGTCCGGACGCTCGACGGCTCGCCAGGCCACGCGCTCCAGCCGGGGAATCGTCAGGCCGGCCAGGGCGACCACCACCTGGTCGCCGGGGCGGATATCGAGCGCCCGCCAGCGCTCAAGCGAGCCCAGGCCGACCCGGCGGATCGTCCGGCCCTCCAGCGCGACGGGATGCAGGTACAGCAGCGGGGTGATGCGCCCGGTACGGCCGATGCGAAACTCGACGCCGCGCACCTCGGCGAGCGCCTCACGGGGCGGGTGCTTCCAGGCCGCGGCCCAGCCCGGTGGCTCGGCCCGCCACGCCGTGCCGGGCGGGCGATTACCCTGTCGCAGCACCACCCCGTCGGTAGCGAAGGCCAGCGGACCGCGGTACCAGCGCTCTCGCCAGCGAGCCACCTCGGCCAGGGTCGACACCGGCCGGGTCAGGGCGGCGGCCTCGTCGAAGCCCAGGCGCTCGAGCGCCTCGAGCCTCTCCTCCATCGCCGCCGGGCCATCCGGCCAGTCCCAGACGAAGAGGCCGACGCGCCGCGCCGCCTCGGTCTCCAGCGCATCGCGGGCCAGCAGCCCGATCACCTCGCTGCGTGCACCGGCGGTTCCCTCCTTGGCCTGGACATGGTCCACCAGGCGCAGGTGGAGCTCGCCCTGCAGGGTCGCGTCTATCGCCTCCGGCAGCCGCACGGGAATCGCCGGAATGCGGCGTGCCGCCGCCGTCCAGTCCTGGCCATGGCGCCCGTCCCCGCGGCTCACCGCCCGCACCAGGCGCCCCCGCTCGTAGGCCAGGGTCACCGCCACGCCATCCACCTTGGGCTGCACCCAGACATCGTTGCGGCGCGCCAGCCAGCGGCGTACCGCGGCCTCGCCCTCGAGCTTGGCGAGCCCGGTCTGGACCACGGGATGGCGCACCGGGCCGGCCGGTCGCGCGGCGTCGGGCGAGGTACCCTCGCCGACCCCGGGGAAACAGCGCTGCCAGGCCGCGAGCCGGGCCCGGGCCTGGTCATAGACGCCATCGGTGACCGGTGACGCGCCGCGGCGGTAGTAGGCGTCATTCCACCCGGCCAGCCGCTCGGCCAAGGCGGCGAGCTCGCGCTCGGCGCGCCCGCCGCTCCAGTCGGGACAGGCCACGGCCGGGGAGGGGAAGAGCGCGATGGAAAGGGCCAGCAGCCAGCCGGCGAGTGGGCGGGACATCAGGGCAGCTCCCTCGCAAGGACTGCCCTGACCATAGCAATGGGCCCCGCATGGCGCTGCCAGCGAGGCCCGTCATCGCCTGTAGGCGATCTCCTACAGCCCGGCGGCCTGGCGCAGGGCGTGGGCGCGGTCGGTCTTCTCCCAGGGGAAGGCCGTGAAGGTCTCGATATGCTCCTGGCCCTGGGTGTCGGTCCAGGCGTAGCTGGTCTCGAAGGGCTCGCGACCGAAGTGGCCATAGGCCGCGGTCAGCTGGTACATGGGATGCAGCAGGTCGAGCATGCGGGTGATGGCGTTGGGCCGCAGGTCGAAGTGCTCGCGCACCAGCTCGATGATGCGGGCGTCGTCCACCCGGCCGGTACCGAAGGTGTTGACCGAGACCGAGGTGGGCTCGGCCACGCCGATGGCGTAGGAGACCTGGATCTCGCACTTGTCGGCGAGTCCCGCGGCGACCAGGTTCTTGGCGACGTAGCGGCCGGCATAGGCGGCGCTGCGGTCGACCTTGGAGGGGTCCTTGCCGGAGAAGGCGCCGCCGCCATGGCGGGCGGTGCCGCCATAGGTATCGACGATGATCTTGCGCCCGGTCAGGCCGCAGTCGCCCACCGGGCCGCCGATCACGAACTTGCCGGTGGGGTTGATGTGGTACTTGGTGGTCGCGGTCAGCCACTCGGCGGGGATCACCTGCTCGATGATCTCGCGGCGCACCATCTTGCGCAGCTCCTCCTGGTCGATCTCCGGGTCGTGCTGGGTGGAGAGCACCACGGCATCCACGGCGCAGGGCTTGCCCGACTCGTCGTAGCGGAAGGTCAGCTGGCTCTTGGCGTCCGGGCGCAGCCAGGGGAGCAGCCCGTGCTTGCGCAGCTCGGCCTGACGCTCCACCAGCCGGTGTGCGTAGTGGATCGGCGCCGGCATGTAGGAGTCGGTCTCGTTGGTGGCGTAGCCGAACATCAGGCCCTGGTCGCCGGCGCCCTGGTCCTCGGGCTGGCTGCGGTCGACCCCCTGGGCGATGTCCACGCTCTGCTTGCCGATCAGGTTGAGCACGCCACAGGTCTCGCCGTCGAAGCCCACGTCAGAGGAGGTGTAGCCGATGCCGGTGATCACCTCGCGCACCAGCGCCTCGAGGTCGACCCAGGCCGAGGTGGTGATCTCGCCGGCGACGATGGCCACACCGGTCTTGACCAGGGTCTCGCAGGCCACCCGGGCGTTCTTGTCGCGAGCGATGATGGCGTCGAGCACCGCATCGGAGATCTGGTCGGCGATCTTGTCCGGATGCCCTTCGGACACGGACTCGGAGGTGAACAGGGAGTATTCGCTCATGGCGTCCTCGGCCCTCTTGTATCGGCAATAGGCAGTCGCGAAGTCTACACGCTGCGGCTCTCCCGGGCATCCGCGATTTGAGTCAGGGCGGCAAGTCGGCGACAATAGGCGCCCGAATTCGACCGCGCCGCCCCGTCCCGCGGCGTCACCCAGCCAGAAGCCACGTCCGGCCACTCCCCCTGGCCCGACCGTGTCGTGGCCACCATTCTGCCGCAGGCGAGGAGCTCCCCATGCCGTCCCGTTTCGAACTGGCCAATGCCATACGTGCCCTGTCCATGGATGCCGTCCAGAAGGCCAACTCCGGCCACCCCGGCGCGCCCATGGGCATGGCCGACATCGCCGAGGTGCTGTGGAACGACTATCTCGTCCACAACCCGGCCGACCCCCACTGGCCCGATCGCGACCGCTTCGTGCTCTCCAACGGCCACGGCTCCATGCTGCTCTACTCCCTGCTGCACCTGACCGGCTACGAGCTCGGCCTCGAGGAGCTGCAGAACTTCCGCCAGCTGCACGCCAAGACCGCCGGCCACCCGGAATACGGCTATGCGCCGGGCGTCGAGACCACCACCGGCCCGCTGGGCCAGGGGCTGGCCAACGCGGTGGGCATGGCGCTGGCCGAGCGTACCCTGGCGGCCCAGTTCAACCGCCCCGGCCACACCGTCGTCGACCACCACACCTGGTGCTTCGTCGGCGACGGCTGCCTGATGGAGGGCATCTCCCACGAGGTCGCCTCGCTGGCGGGCACCCAGCAGCTCGGCAAGCTGATCACCTTCTATGACGACAACGGCATCTCCATCGACGGCGAGGTCGAGGGCTGGTTCACCGACGACACCGCCAAGCGCTTCGAGGCCTATGGCTGGCACGTGGTGCCCAATGTCGACGGCCACAAGCCCGAGGAGATCAAGGCCGCCATCGAGCTGGCCAAGAGCCACGACGACAGGCCCAGCCTGATCATCTGCAAGACCATCATCGGCTTCGGGGCGCCCAACAAGCAGGGCAAGGAGGAGTGCCATGGCGCCGCACTCGGCGACGAGGAAGTGGCCGCCGCCCGCAAGCAGCTCGACTGGCCTCACGCGCCCTTCCATGTGCCCGAGGAGATCTACCGCGGCTGGGATGCCACCGAGGCCGGCCAGGCCCGCCAGGACGCCTGGCAGGAGCGCCTCGCGCGCTATGCCGAGGCCTTCCCCGAGGAGGCCAGGGAGCTCCAGCGCCGCCTCAAGGGCGAGCTGCCGATGGAGCTGACCAGCGAGGCGATGATCGAGGAGGCCCAGGCCAGGGGCGACAGCGTCGCCAGCCGCAAGGCGTCGCTCGCTTGCCTCGACGAGCTCGGTCCCCAGCTGCCGGAGCTGCTCGGCGGCAGCGCCGACCTGGCCCCCTCCAACCTGACCTTCTGGAAGGGTGCCCAGGCGATCAGCCCCGACGCCCCCGGCGGCAACTACCTGCACTACGGCGTGCGCGAGTTCGGCATGGCCGCCATGATGAACGGCATCGCCCTGCACGGTGGCTTCGTGCCCTACGGCGCCACCTTCCTGATCTTCTCGGAATACATGCGCAATGCCGTGCGCATGGCGGCGCTGATGGGCACGCAGGCCATCCATGTGTTCACCCATGACTCCATCGGCCTGGGCGAGGACGGCCCGACCCACCAGCCGATCGAGCAGCTGACCACCCTGCGCTCCACCCCCAACCTGGCCACCTGGCGCCCCTGCGACACGGTGGAGACCGCCGCGGCCTGGAATGCCGCCATCAAGCGCCGCTCCGGCCCCACCGCGCTGGTCTTCTCTCGCCAGGGACTGCCCCACCAGGCACGCAGCAAGCAGCAGCTGGCCGATATCCAGCGCGGCGGCTACATCCTCAAGGACTGCGAGGGCACCCCGGAGCTGATCCTGATCGCCACCGGCTCCGAGGTCGGCCTGGCCATGGACGCCGCCGCCAGTCTCGAGGAGCAGGGGCGCGCCGTGCGCGTGGTCTCCATGCCCTCCACCGACACCTTCGACCGCCAGGACGCCGAGTACCGCGAGCGGGTGCTGCCCGCCGCCGTCACCGCACGCCTGGCCGTCGAGGCCGGGCATCGCGACGTCTGGTACAAGTACGTGGGCCTGAACGGGGCCATCGTCGGCATGACCACCTTCGGCGAGTCCGCCCCGGCCGGTGATCTGTTCAAGCACTTCGGCTTCACCGTGGAGCACGTGGTCGCCGAGGCCTCGGCCCTGCTGGGCTGAGCCCGTCAGGCGCGTCCTCGTTCCGAACGCAAGCGGGCCCGGCGGATGCCGGGCCCGCTTGCGTTGGTGGCCGTGCTCGCCTCAGGCGAGGGTCACCTCGGGGGACAGGTAGACGTCCTGGATGGCGTTGAGCAGTTCGATGCCCTCGGCCGTGGGCTTCTGGAAGGCCTTGCGCCCGGAGATCAGCCCCATGCCACCGGCACGCTTGTTGATCACCGCGGTGCGTACCGCCTCGACGAGGTCGGAGGCGCCCTTGGAGCCACCGCCGGAGTTGATCAGCCCGGCACGTCCCAGGTAGCAGTTGGCCACCTGGTAGCGCGCCAGGTCGATGGGGTGGTCCGAGGTCAGCTCATCGTAGACCTTGGCGTGGGTATGGCCGAAGCCGATGTCACGGTAGCCGCCGTTGGTCTCGGGCAGCTTCTGCTTGACGATATCGGCCTTGAGGGTGGCCGCCAGGTGGTTGGCCTGGCCAGTCAGGTCGGCGGCCACGTGGTAATCGGTGCCATCCTTCTTGAAGTCCGGGTTGCGCAGGTAGGCCCAGAGCACCGTGACCATGCCCAGTTCATGGGCGCGCTCGAAGGCCTCGCTGATCTCCATGATCTGGCGACGGCTCTCGTGGGAGCCAAAGTAGATGGTCGCCCCCACGGCCGCGCAACCCATCTCGAAGGCCTGCTCGACCTGAGCGAACAGCGTCTGGTCATAGAGCGCCGGGTAGCTCAGCGTCTCGTTGTGGTTGAGCTTGAGGATCATCGGGATCCGGTGGGCATAGCGGCGCGCCACGCTGGCCAGGCCGCCGAGGGTCGAGGCCACGGCGTTGCAGCCGCCCTCGATGGCCAGCTCGACGATGTTGGCCGGGTCGAAGTAGCGCGGGTTCGGCGCGAAGGAGGCCCCCGCCGAGTGCTCGATGCCCTGGTCCACCGGCAGGATGCTGAGATAGCCGGTGCCGGCCAGGCGGCCGTGGTCAAACAGGGCCTGCATGTTGCGCAGCACGTTGGGGCGACGGTCGCTCTGGGCCATCACCCGGTCGACGAAGTCCGGGCCGGGCGGGTGGATCGTCTCGGCGGGCACGCCGCGGCAGACGTGTTCCAGCAGGGTGTCGGCCTCGCTGCCCAGCAGCTTGGTGATATCGTTCATGTCGTTCCTCTCCTTGGTACCGGTGAATACGCTCTTCCCAGCGTAGGGGAAAACCGTACCGAGAGGAGGCCGCGCATGCAACGGCAGCGCCCACCCACACGGGGCAGGCGCTGCCGGGTCAGCGCCCGCTCAGGCCGCCTTGACCTCGATGCGCCGCCGACGGTGGGTCTCCTTGCGCGGCAGCACCAGCTCCACCAGGCCATTGTCGATGCGCGCCTGGATGGCCTCGGCATCGATCTCGTGGCTGAGGGTGAAGCGCCGCGCATAGCGCCGGGCGCGGACCTCGGCATAGATCGCGGTCAGCCCCGCGGGCATCTCGAGGCGCACCTCGCCTTCCAGGCTCAGCACATTGTTGTCCACCTCGATATGCAGCGACTCGCGGGTCACGCCGGGCATGTCGGCGACCAGGTGCAGCGCGTTGCCGTCCTCGAAGATATCCACCAGCGGCAGCAGGCTCTCCACCTCCCGCTCGCGCTCGGCCGGCGCCTGGGGGGCATCGTGTCGGGTCACATCGCTCATCTCGCTCACCTCCTCGCAAGTCCTCGAACACAGGGCCTGTCTCACGCCGCCTGGATCGCGATGCGCCGCGGCTTGAGCTCCTCGCGCTTGGGCAGCAGCACCTCGCACACCCCGTCGCGGAAACGTGCCTCGGCGCGCTCGACGTCCAGGCCATCCGGCAGTGCCAGCGAGCGGCTGAACTCCCCACGGAAGCGCTCGCGGCGGAAGTCGGTGCGCGCAGAGGCCTCCTCGGGCTCGGCTCTGGGCTCGCGCTGGCCCGAGACGGTCAGCACGTTGTCCTGGAGGCTCACCTCCAGGTCCTCGGCCGAGAGGCCGGCGGCGAACACGTAGACCCGTACCGCATCGTCGGTGCGTCCCACGTTGATCATCGGGAAGCTGCCGCGGGGCACCGAGCGAATATCCGCGGCACCGGCCTCGGGCAGCATCTCGTCCATCAGTTGCCGGAACCACTCCAGGCCCTGGGTCCGGCCGGTATCGAAACGCCTGAGATCTCCGAACATCACGAACACCTCCTACGCTGATTGACCTCGAGTCGATGGGCGGGGGACGCCGCTCAAGCTGACATCGCCCCGGTAATCTGCACAATAGGAGCGCTTCGACGCTTTTCAAGGGGCTCGAATGCGCCCGCCCCTTGCTCACGAACGCTCTTCACGTAAGGACATCCCATGCCGGTATTGCGCGGCTTTCTCTGGCTGCTGGGCTTCCTGCTGCTCGGCGAGGTCCTGGTGACGCTCACCGGGCTGCCGGTCTCCGCCGGCGTGGTCGGCATGCTGCTGCTGACGGCCTGGCTGCTGCTCCACGGTGGCAGCTTCGACGACATCGCCGCCGCCGCCCAGCCGCTGATCGCCGTGCTGGCGATGCTGATCATGCCGGGGGTGGTGGGCGTCTTCTTCCTCGTCGACGAGCTCGCCGGCCAGTGGACGGCGATCCTCGCGGCGCTGGTCGGTGGCACCCTACTCAGCGTGTTCACCACCCTGTGGCTGATGCGCCGGCTGATGGGGGAGAGACACGACGACGCCAGGGACACCGGCCATGAATGAGCTGCTCGACCACCTGCTGGCCACCCCGATCCTGGCCATCGCCCTGACGCTTGCCGCCAATGTCGCCGGCATTCGGCTGCTCAGGGCCCTCGGCGCCCCCGCCTGGTGCCCGCCGATCCTGGTCGCCTCGCTGCTGCTGGCCGGCGTGCTGGCCCTGCTCTCCATCGACTACGCGGACTATCGTCGGGGGGCGGCCTGGCTGATGCTGCTGCTGGGCCCGGCCACGGTGGCCCTGGGGTTGCCGCTGCACCAGCAGATGCCGCAGATCCGCCTGCTGTGGCGGCCGCTGCTGGCCTGCCTGCCGCTGGCGGCGCTGCTCGCCGCCGCCTATGCGGTGGGCATCGCCTGGCTGTTCGGCGCCCCGCCCGAGACGCTCGCCTCCCTGGCGCCCAAGTCGGTCACGGCCCCCATCGCCATCGGCATCACCGAACAGCTCGGCGGCTCGGTCTCGCTGATGATGGGGGGCCTGCTGATCACCGGGGTGGTGGCCATCGGCGCCGTCGGCCTGGGCGCGCGCCTGCTGGGGATCCGCGACGAGCGCATCATCGGCTTCGCCCTGGGCCTCAATGGCCACGCCCTGGGCACGGTGCGCGCCTTCGAGATCGGCCCGGTCGCCGGCGCCTTCGCCTCGCTGGGCATGAGCCTGAGCGGCATCGTCAGCGCCCTGCTGCTGCCGCTCGCCTGGCGACTGGTGGGCCCCTAGAGCAGACGATCGGGGCGCAGATGCGCTAGAATCGCCGCTTCGTGTTTCCCGGTCCCGGAGTCCCTGTCACCCCCATGGCCCTTCGCATCGCCATCAATGGTTACGGTCGCATCGGCCAGTGCGTGCTGCGCGCCCTCGTCGAGTCAGAGGCATCGCGCCACGCCTCGCACGACGAGCCGCGCCTGGAGATCGTGGCGATCAACGAGCTCTCGGATCTCGCCACCATCGCCTACCTGACCCGCTACGACACCACCCATGGCCGCTTCCCGGGCAGCGTGGAAGTGGAGGGCGAGCGCCTGGTGGTGAACGCCCGGGCCATCCGGGTGCTCTGCGAGCCCGATCCGGCGAGGCTGCCCTGGGGCGAGCTCGGCATCGACCTGGTGCTGGAGTGTTCCGGCAGCTTTCGCGACCGGGCCACCGCCGAGCGCCACCTCGCCTCCGGCGCCGGGCGACTGCTGTTCTCCCAGCCCGCGGAGAGCGACGTCGATGCCACCATCGTCAGCGGCATCAACGACCATACCCTGGCCGCGCACCACCGCATCGTCTCCGCGGCCTCCTGCACCACCAACTGTCTGGTGCCGGTGCTCACCGTGCTCGACGAGGCGCTTCAGATCGAGCACGGCGTGACCACCACCATCCACTCGGCGATGAACGACCAGCCGGTGATCGACGCCTACCACCAGACCGACCTGCGCCTGACCCGCTCGGCGATGCACTCCATCGTGCCAGTGGACACCGGGCTGGCCCGCGGCATCAATCGCCTGATGCCCCACCTGGCCGGTCGCTTCGAGTGCCTGCACGTGCGGGTGCCGACCATCAATGTCTCGACCATGGACCTGTCGATCTGCGTGCGTCGCGACACCACGGCCGAGGCGGTCAACGCCCTGCTGGCCGAGGCGAGCCGTGGCCGCCTCGCCGGACGGCTCGGCTACACCGAGGAGCCGGTGGCCTCGGTCGACTTCAACCACGATCCGCGCTCCGGTATCGTGGACGCCACCCAGACCCGGGTGGCCGGTGGCCGCCTGGTCAAGCTGCTGTGCTGGTTCGACAACGAGTGGGGCTTCGCCAACCGCATGCTCGATGTCGCCCGGCGCCTGGCCGCCCTGCCCCCGGCACCGCCCGGCACCCCCGACAGATGACCTCCCTTCGGCTTTCCCCAGACGAGGAACCTGCTTCCATGAACGTGCGCAAGATGACCGACCTCGACCTCAACGGCCAGCGGCTGCTGATCCGTGAGGACCTGAACGTGCCCGTCAAGCACGGCAAGGTGACCAGCGACGCCCGCCTGCGGGCCAGCCTGCCGACTATCCAGGCCGCCCTGGACGGCGGCGCCCGGGTGATGCTGATGAGCCACCTGGGCCGTCCCACCGAGGGCGAGCCGGCCGAGGAGTTCTCGCTGGCGCCGGTGGCCGAGCACCTTGGCAAGCTGCTGGGTCGCCCGGTGCGCCTGGTGCAAGACTACCTGGGCGGCGCGGTCGAGGTCGCCGACGGCGAGGTGGTGCTGCTGGAGAACGTGCGCTTCAACCCGGGCGAGAAGCAGGACGACGAGGCGCTCGCCCGGCAGTATGCCGCGCTCTGCGACGTCTTCGTGATGGATGCCTTCGGCACCGCCCACCGCGCCCAGGCCTCCACCCACGGCGTGGCGCGCTTCGCCCCCACCGCCTGCGCCGGCCCGCTGCTGGCGGCCGAGCTCGACGCCCTGGAAAAGGCGCTCGCCACCCCGGCGCGCCCCATGGTCGCGGTGGTCGGCGGCTCCAAGGTCTCCACCAAGCTCGAGGTGCTCAACGCCCTCTCCGAGAAGTGCGACCAGCTGATCGTCGGCGGCGGCATCGCCAACACCTTCATCGCCGCGGCCGGCTACAACGTGGGCAAGTCGCTGCACGAGGCCGAGCTGATCGGCCAGGCCCGGGCGCTGATGGAGCGGGTCGAGATCCCGCTGCCCACCGACGTGGTGGTGGCCACCGAGTTCTCCGAGTCGGCCGAGGCCGTGGTCAAGCCGGTCGACCAGGTGACCGACGACGAGATGATCCTCGACATCGGCCCGGAGACCGCCGGCCGCCTGGGCGGCCTGCTCAAGGATGCCGGCACCATCCTGTGGAACGGCCCGGTGGGCGTGTTCGAGATCGACCAGTTCGGCAAGGGCACCGAGGCGCTGTCGCTGGCCATCGCCGAGAGCCACGGCTTCTCCATCGCCGGCGGCGGCGACACCCTGGCGGCCATCGACAAGTACGCCATCGAGGACCGCGTCTCCTACATCTCCACCGGTGGCGGCGCCTTCCTCGAGTACGTGGAAGGCAAGACCCTGCCGGCGGTGAAGGCCCTGGAAGACGCCGCCGCCCGCTGAGGCACCCGCAC
Organism: Halomonas sp. CKK8; assembly: GCF_029625235.1. NCBI lineage: Bacteria > Pseudomonadati > Pseudomonadota > Gammaproteobacteria > Oceanospirillales > Halomonadaceae > Halomonas > Halomonas sp. CKK8. The sequence goes on from NZ_CP121193.1 coordinate 3,624,741, forward strand.
CCTCGAACTCCACTATCCGGCGTGGCCACCGCGGCCACGCCGTCATGACTTCCTCATACAGAACAGGTGAATCCATGGCTCTGATCAGCATGCGCCAGCTGCTGGACCACGCCGCCGAGCATGGCTACGGCGTGCCGGCCTTCAACGTCAACAACCTCGAGCAGATGCGCGCCATCATGGAGGCCGCCGACGAGACCGACTCCCCGGTGATCGTCCAGGCCTCCGCCGGTGCCCGCAAGTATGCCGGCGCCCCCTTCCTGCGCCACCTGATCCTGGCCGCCGTGGAGGAGTTCCCGCACATCCCGGTGGTCATGCACCAGGACCACGGCACCAGCCCCGCGGTGTGCCAGCGCTCCATCCAGCTCGGCTTCTCCTCGGTGATGATGGACGGCTCCCTGGGCGAGGACGGCAAGACGCCGATGGACTACGACTACAATGTCGACGTCACCCGCCGCACCGTGGAGATGGCCCATGCCTGCGGCGTCTCGGTGGAGGGCGAGCTGGGCTGCCTGGGCAGCCTGGAGACCGGCATGGCCGGCGAGGAGGACGGCATCGGCGCCGAGGGCAAGCTGGACCCCGACCAGCTGCTCACCGACCCGGAAGAGGCCGCCGACTTCGTCAAGGCCACCGGCGTGGATGCCCTGGCCATCGCCATCGGCACCAGCCACGGCGCCTACAAGTTCACCAAGCCGCCCACCGGCGATACCCTCTCCATCCAGCGCATCAAGGAGATCCACGCCCGCATCCCCGAGACCCACCTGGTGATGCACGGCTCCTCCTCGGTGCCCCAGGAGTGGCTGGCGGTGATCAACGAGTTCGGTGGCGCCATCCCCGAGACCTATGGCGTGCCGGTCGAGGAGATCGTCGAGGGCATCAAGCACGGCGTGCGCAAGGTCAACGTCGACACCGACCTGCGCCTGGCCTCCACCGGGGCGGTGCGCCGCTTCCTGGCCGAGAACCCCGCCGAGTTCGACCCGCGCAAGTTCCTCAAGGCCTCCACGGCCGCCATGAAGGCGATCTGCAAGGCGCGTTACGAGGCCTTCGGCACCGCCGGCAACGCCTCGAAGATCACGCCGATCAACCTCGAGGAGATGTTCCTGCGCTACGAGCGCGGCGAGCTCGACCCCAGGGTGAAGTGATCACGGCGCGTTGACCCACAGGGGCGGCCGCGGGCCGCCCCTGTCGTTTCCGGCGCATGCCAACCTCAGCGGAGGCGGCCGACCACGTCGAGGCCATCGCCACTCGGCCTGGCCACGACGATCTCGCCGGATCCGACGCCACCGCCCACCAGGGCAGTGATGTTGACCTGGTGGGTGACCAGCACCAGCGTGCCCTCACCATCCCAGTCGCGAATCATGGCGCGTGCGGCGCGGGTGCGATCGTCGGCCTCGCCACGGTCGCGGAAGAAGGAGTCCAGCGCCGGGGTGAGAATGACCTTGCCGAGCCCCAGCAGCTCGGCGGTCTCCAGGCAACGACACCAGCGGCTGGAGCGCACCGCCGCCACCTCGATCCCCTTCTCGCGAAACCGCTCGCCGATCCGGCGCGCCTGCTCACGTCCTTCCGCCGAGAGGTTGCGCTGGGTGGCGCAGTCGTCGAGCACGAAGCCCGCCGGGTCGCCGATGCCGGGGGCCAAGGCATGGCGCATCAGCGCCACATGCCCGCCGCCGGCCAGCGCGGCCCAGGCCGCCGCGTCGCCTTGCCGGGCCTGAGCGTCGGCCTGACGGGGAGAGGCCAGGCCCATGATGGCTGGCAGCAGAAGGGCCAGCACCAGCAAGGCCTGCCGCGATGGCATCGGAAGGCGTCGCATCTCGTTGACCTCGCAAGCTGAGCACAGGGGACGGAGCCCCTCGTGCCTTCAGCCTAGCCCACATCGCCCGGCCCAAGCGGGCCATGGCGCGACGAACTCACCACTTGCAGCCCCTCGTCGGACCTACCTAGAGTGAAGGCGAAGCGTCACCATGGAGAGAGACGACATGAAACCTGCTTGGCAACTGCTCGGGCTGGCCACCTTGCTCCTCCTGCTGCTCGGCCCCCAGTCGAGCCTGGCGGACGACGGCACCAACGGCAACGACGCCGCCTCGGTGGAAGGCCAGCGTTCCAGCGAAGCCGACCCCGACCTGCAGAGCGCCCCCGACCCCGCCGACCAGGCACGGGTGGAGACCCGCGAGCAGTCCCCCTACGGACGCTACCTGACCGACGCCGACGGCATGAGCCTGTATCTGTTCGCCAATGATCAGCCTGGGGCCGACAACAGCACCTGTGACCAGACCTGTGCCATCGCCTGGCCGCCCTACGCCACCCAGACAGCCCCCCAGGCCGGGGAACACGTCGATGCCGACCTGCTGGGTACCATCGAGCGCGAGGATGGCAGCCGCCAGGTGACCTATGACGGCTGGCCGCTCTACTACTTCTCGGGCGACAAGGCGGCCGGCGATGCCCTCGGCCAGGATGTCATCCACCTGGGCGCCGCCTGGTACCTGCTGTCGCCCGACGGAGCGCGCATCGAGGCGGGGGAGCGCGCCGAGGCATCGCCCTAGCCCATCCTCGGGGGCATGCGACGCTATCGCCCGAGCCGGCGCAGCGCGCGTCGCCCCTTGCCGGGACGGGTCCGATGCAGGGCCTCGCGGCCGGCGCGGCGGCCCACCACCCGGACGACCCCGACCAGCACGCCGGTGGCCGCCCCCCATAGCAGAGCCTGGCGCCAGCCCACGTCCGACTCGTCGGGATTCGCCGGCGGGGCCTCGCCGACCTCGTGCCGATAGGCCTTGTCGGCGGCGCTGCGGGCCATCACGCCGGCGGCCACCGCCGCCGCTGAGCCGACCAGTGACCAGAGGGTCTCCTGCTTCATCCTTACCTCACCTGCCGAGACATGGTCCGGCCGGAGGAGGCGACGTCGGTCGCCTCCTCCGGCCCTCGCTTCATGCTAGCCGACCCCGGACCGGAAGAGGTCCCCGGTCGGCCGATACGGACGAAAAAAGCCGCCACGATCAACGGGGCGGCAACGCCTCTTCGCTCTGAAGACTGCCATCACGACATTGCACGAGCCACCCGAGGTGGCTCGCGGTGGGCCTTAGCGGGTGGACACCTCGTCCTCTCCCCCGGCCTCGGGCTCATCCCACTCTTCCTCTTCCTCCTCGTACTCCTGGCCGGCGCCGTCATCGGAGCCGGAGGTTTCCCACTCCGGTGTCTCCTGCTCCTCGTTCTCGTACTCGGTGCCGGTGCCGCTCGTGCCGGCATTGTCACCGGAGGAACCCATGGCCGCACCGGAGCCGCTGGACTCTTCCTGCTCCGTGGCGGTAGCGGGCTCGTACTCCTCGTCGCCGCCGCCGAAGGCCAGCGGGCTGGCGATCAGGCCGAAGGACACCCCGAGGATGCCGAGCTTCTTGAGAGATTCCCTGGACATCATGTTCACACCTCCATCGCATCGTGAACTGGCGAGATAGGAAAGCCGCCTGACGTTACGTCCCGGCCGGTGCCCCCTGTGCTAGCGGGCGGTTGATGCCGACCGTGTCACTCACCCAGGAAGCTGCATCTATCGGGCCAGGATGCCGGAAAAGAAAAAAACCACTTTGATTTCATAGACATGATGAAAATCCTCGTACCAGGGCATACGGCGCCTTCCACGGCTCATCGTGGCGAGATCTGGCACATGGTCCCCGGCCGCACACCCACTGGAAGGCTCTCGCCCCCTGCCCGGGAGGGGCATAAAACGCTACGCTCGTCTCGACAGCCACGCCCCGAGGAGCCTCCATGGATAGCGCGCCGCCCTCCCCGTACCCGACGGCAAGGGACATGACCGCCAGGATCGGGAAACGAACCCCATGACCCCGCCGCTGAACGACCTTTCCCTCGGCATGGCCCTCGTGCTGTTCGGCGGCTGCGCCCTGGTGATCGGCGTCGTGGGGACCCGGCTGACCGGGATCGTCGACGACCTGGCGGATCGCACCGGCCTCGGCGAGGCCATCGCCGGTGCCGTGCTGCTGGGCATGGCCACCTCCCTCTCGGGTATCGTGGTGTCGGTCTCGGCAGCCCTGGCCGACCGCCCGACCCTGGCGATGAGCAACGCCCTGGGCGGCATCGCCGTGCAGACGCTGTTCCTGACCATCGCCGACATCACCCACCGGCGCGCCAACCTGGAACACGCCGCCGCCTCGCTGGGCAACCTGATGCAGGCCGGCCTGCTGCTGTGTCTGCTCTCGCTGGTATTGATCGGACGCTTCGCCCCCGAGTGGACCCTGTGGCAGGTGCACCCCGTCACACCGCTGCTGCTGATCGGTTACCTGTTCGGCCTGCGCCTGGTGGACCGCAGCCGCGACAACCCCATGTGGCGTCCCGCCCAGACCCGCGAGACCGAGCCCGACGTGCCCGACGAGCAGGCCATGAGGCGCTCGGCAACACGACTCTGGCTCTCCTTCGTGGCCCTGGCGGGGATGCTCGGCATCAGCGGCTGGTGGCTGGAGCGCAGTGCCGCGGTGATCGCCGACCAGACCGGCCTGGGCCAGTCGGTGGTGGGGGCGCTGATGACGGCGGTGGTGACCTCGCTGCCGGAGCTGGTCACCTCGGTGGCGGCGGTGCGGCGCGGCGCCCTGACCCTGGCCGTGGCGGGCATCATCGGGGGCAACGCCTTCGACACCCTGTTCGTCGCGGCCTCGGACATCGCCTACCGGGGCGGCTCGGTCTACCACGCCATTCCCGACACGGTCGCGCTGTGGGTCGCGCTATCCATGCTGATGACCGGCATCCTGCTGGTCGGGATGATCCATCGCGAACGGCAGGGGCCGGCACATATCGGCTTCGAGAGCGTCGGCATCATCGCCTGCTACCTCGCAGGAGCGCTCACCCTGTTGCTGGCCCCTTGATGTCGAACGCGGAAAGCGGCCTTGGCCGACCATGGCCGCCGCACCACGCACCCTCATGACCTGGAACGTCACCGCCGACCGGTCAGCCTGTGATCGCTGCGACGACGCCATGACCTCGCCTCGAGCCATGCGAACAGGTAACCGCGCGGCGCATCGACTCCCGTGATGACATAGCGAAGCGTGTAGGGATTATGCAGTGTCGCTTGCAGTATCGGCTTCACCCAGTCCACGCCGCAGAACAGCAGCTCGTCGCCGCCCTCGAGCGGAAAATCCCTCTCCGGCAACATGATCGACCGGCCGTCCCGGCGAACGGCGAGGGCTTCACACGGCAGCGTATCAGGGAAGGCGCGGGCATCGCGGCACAGCGCACCAAGCGTAATCACGCCGTCGCTGTCGAGATATCGGGTCACGGCCGGGGCCTCCCCCGGAATCAGCCTCACCGACCACAGGTGGGGAGGTTCCTCGCCCACGGTCGCCTGCAGACGGGCCACCACGGCTTCCGTCCGGGACGGCTCGCGCTCCGCGAGCCAGTCGATCAGCTCCTGGACCAGGGGCGAGATCAGCAGCTTCAGGATACGACGCGCCGTGGTCAGGCTGGGCTGCAGGACCAGGTCAGCCCGCGCGGCATCGAACGCGACCTGGTTCTCATGGCTGTTCTGGCGGACGATGCGAAACACCGCCGGATTGAGCTCCGTCACGGACAACAGCGTACTGAGATTGTCGGCATCGCAATCCGTCGCGACGACGATCCCGGCCGCGTCGTCAATCCCCGCGGTCACCAGGGCCGCATGATCGGCGTGCGCCCGGACCAGAACCGTATCCTCTCCATCCCCCTGGGCGTCCACGTCGGGATCGATGATACGCAAGCCGACGCCATGGGCGCCGAGATAGCGATGAACCCAGTACCCCATTCGTCCGTATCCGCACAGAATCCAGTTGCCCCGCGGGGCCTTCAAGGGGGCCCCGAGTGCGACGCCCCGTGCGCCCACGAACCAGGCATTGAGGTTGTGCAGTTCGGGGCGTGCAATCGCCCAGTAGAGGAGCTGGGCGAAGATCTCGAACGGGTCGACGACCGTGACATTGTCCAGCGCCCGCAGATTGGCCTCATGGCGGGCAGAGGTCGAACGACATACGACGCGAAGCCCCGGGTTGAGGTGCCGTGCCATCACCGCGATCTTGAGGTTGACGTCGTTATTGTTGGTCAGCGCCACCAGCGCCTGGCAAGCAGGGTGCTCTACCCCCGCAGCCAACAGGTATTTCGGCGCGCTGGCATCGGCGTGAAGTCCCGGCATCGGCACCGTGTAGTCACGCACGGCCAGCGCCTTGATGCGCTCCGGGTCGGCATCGAGGATCACCGCCCGCATACGGTGGTCACTCAGGCCCCGGGCGAGCAGGCTGCCGGCATCACCGAAGCCACAGAGAATGATGAAAGGCTCCTCGTTGCGTTCGACCTTGCGGGCAAAACGAAAGCCATCCATGGCCTGGATGAAGTACGGATTCTGGACCAGATGGATCAGGGAGCCGATCGCATAGAACCACGCAATGACGCCGGTATAGAGGCAGAGGATCGTCCACAGGCGCTGCTCCTCGCTGAAGCCGTTCGGCAATTCGCCGAATCCGGTGGTGGTCGCCGTATAGGTGAAGAAATAGAAGGCATGGAAGAGGTTCATGTGGGTCGTCTCACCATCGACGACCTGGCCCGGCATCAAGGCCATGCCGATGATGCCCACCGAATAGACGAACAGCAGAGCAAACAGCGGCCGACGCATATAGCGCAGGACGATCATTGCCACGCGGTCGAGATCGGAGGTCGGCGTCACGCGTTCATCCCCCCTGTGCCTGTGCCGGACCCCAGCTGCGACTGAACCGACCCGCGCACCCTGCTAGCGCCGAGCAAGCAGCGTATCGCCGACCAGGATCACCGTCGCAACGATGTTCGCGACCAGCGCGCCTGTGGCAATCGAGACGATATCGGCCATGTCGTCAGGTGCCGTTGCGTCTCCGCCACCGGGCTCCGCGACGATCCAGACGACGCGCGCGGTGATCAGCAGGAAGCCGGCCACCAGTCCGGATGCCAACAGCAACGCCCCGGTCTGGGAGCGATCCCCCAGCTTGAGGCCGATGGCGACCAGGTTGACGATGATGGTCAAGGTGAGAATCCACACATTGTGATGGGCGGCCGTCTCGATGCTACCCAGAACGAACGCGGCATTCAGGCTCAGGGTGAGAATGATGAAAAAACCGAATACGACGCGCTCTAGGTTCATGGACCTGCTCCTGGCCGGGACGCGCCGTCAGTATAGGCATGAGCCCCGGTGGCCGCGAATGCCGCCAGGGAGCGACGATCACCGCCACGCTGGCATGGAGCGGTGACGCCAGCAGTGTCCCGACATTCAAGAACACTGTTCACAAAATAGGGAAACTGGGCTTTAATATTGGGCAGGAAGACCCGACATCTGTAACAATGAGCTTATAACGTTCTGATTCATCGTGAGGCCCGGTGATGGCACGCCCCCTCTGCCTGCTCTTCGATTGCGACGGCACCCTGGTCGACAGTGAGCCGCTGCTCGCCGACGAGATGTCGTCCAGCCTGACCGACGCCGGCCTGCCCTTCCAGGCCAGCGACTACATGGGAGAGTTCCGCGGGGCCCGCTTTCGCCACATCGTCGCCGAACTGGAGCGCCGCCACGGCAGCGTGGATCCGGCGCGTCTCGATACCCTCGAGTGCCGCATGCGCGCCAACCTCAACCGGCGCCTGGCCAGCGAACTGATCGCGATCGCGGGCGCCACCGAGGCCCTGGCCGACCTCGCTGGCCATCCCATGGGAGTGGTCTCCAACGGCCCGGAGAACAAGATCCGCACCTCGCTTGCGGCCACCGGGCTCGCCGAGGTGTTCGGCAATCGCCTGTTCAGCGCCTACACGGCCAACTGCTGGAAACCGGACCCCTGCCTGTTCCGTCATGCCGCCAGCCTGATGGGCTTCGCGCCCGAGGAGTGCGTGGTCATCGACGATGCCCTGGTGGGCGTCAGGGGCGCCCTGGCCGCCGGCATGACGGTGATCCACCTCAACCGCTTTCCCGACGTCGAGGAGACGCCAGCGGGGGCCATCATGATCAGCAACATGTTCCAGCTGCCCACGGTGATCGGCCACCTGGAGACTGGCCGTGCCCTGGCCGCCCACGCCTGATATCCACACCCCCTTCCCGCCAGCCTCCTGTGGACAGGTTCTTCCACGGATGCAGCCCCCCAGCGGCAGGGCTATCATCGCCCGGACACTCTCGAACGCGAGGAGCTCCACATGGCATCCCTGAAGGACCAGCTCGGCGGCCTGGTCTACTCCACCGAACATGGCGATACCTGCCCGGACTGCCGGCGGCCCCTGGCCGAGTGCGAGTGTGCCGATCAGGCCGAACGGGCCCGCCTGGCCGAGCTGGACGGCATCGTGCGCATACGCCGCGAGACCAGCGGCCGCAAGGGCAAGGGCGTGACCACCCTCGAGGGCATCCCGCTGCCTGCCGGCGAGCTCAAGGCCCTGGCCAAGGCGCTCAAGAAGCGCTGCGGCACCGGCGGGGCGGTCAAGGAGGGCGTCGTCGAGATCCAGGGCGACCACCGCGAGCTGCTCAAGGACGAGCTCGAGAAGCGCGGCTACCGGGTCAGGCTGGCCGGCGGCTGAGCCCCCGGGGTGGGCCGCCTTCCAGCATCCCGCACAGGGCACCCAGGGCCGCGGCCGGGGCCTGGACCTTGAGCGCATAGAGCGCATCGGCCCGGGTGCGGCCGAGGTTGAGACAGGCGATGGGCTGGCCCTCCCGGGCCGCCGCCCGGGCGAAGCGGAAGCCCGAGAAGACCATCAGCGACGAGCCCACCACCAGCAGCGCATCGCTCTCGGCCTGCAGGGCGAAGGCGGCCTCCACGGTGGCGCGCGGCACGCTGTCGCCGAAAAACACCACGTCGGGTTTCCAGATACCGTCGCCGCAGCGCGTGCACCCGGGCACCTGGAATGCCGAGAAGTCGGCCTCCAGGTCGGCGTCGCCGTCCGGGCCCGCCCGGGCGCCAGCCTCCCGCCAGTGCGGGTTGCGGGCGGCCAGCTCGGCATGCAGGTCATGGCGCATGCGCCGGGCACCGCAGCCCATGCAGCGCACCATGTCGGCGCGGCCGTGGAGGTCGATCACCCGCCGCGAGCCGGCCCGCTGGTGCAGGCCATCGACGTTCTGGGTGATCACGCCGTTCACGTGGCCCAGCGCCTCGAGCCGCGCCAGGGCCTCATGGGCCGCATTGGGCCTGGCCTCCTGCAGGGTGCGAAAGCCCACCAGGGCCCGTGCCCAGTAACGCTGGCGCGCCGCATGGCTGGCCATGAACACCTGGTGCTGCATCGGCGGCGGGCGCTTCCAGTCGCCGCGGTCGTCGCGGTAGTCGGGAATGCCGCTGGCGGTGCTGATGCCGGCCCCGGTGAGCACCGCCAGGCGCGGGTACCGCGCGACGAAGGCGGCGAGTGCCTCGAGGTCATGGGCCGGTGTCGCTGTCGTCGCCTGTCTCACGCCTGCCTCCTCACGCCTCATCGTTCGTCCCTCGCCTGCCACGCCGAAAGAGCATGGCCCCGCGAGGGGGAGGTTGTCTAGAATGGGCGCTCCCCCTCAGGGCAAGGAATCCCGATGGCCTGGCTGGAATACCTGCTCCCGCTGATCTTCCTGTTCCCGCTGGCGGCCACCGCGCTGATCGTGGTGGCGCTGCGCAACCTGCACGATGCCCGGGTACGCTCGCCCTTCGACGCCCACCCGCTGCGCGAGCCGGGCCAGGCCCTGCGCGACCGCCTCGACCGCGCCTTCGCCGGCCTCTTCCTCGACGGCGCCCTGGGCCCCATCGTCACCCTGGCGCCGCTGGTCTACGGCATGGGCCGCATGCTCTTCTCCAGCGAGCAGGACTGGATCGAGTGGGCGCTCTACGGCGCGCTCTGCACCCTGCTGGCGCTGGTGTTCTGCTTCCTGCTGATCCGCGACTTCCAGCGCATCCGCCGGCTCAAGCTGGGACTGGCCTGCGAACTCGCCGTGGGCCAGGAGCTCGAGCGGCTGATCCGCCCCGAGGCGCACCCCTACTACGTCTTCCACGACGTGCCCGGCGATGGCTACACCATCGACCATGTGGCGGTCACCCCCCACGGCATCTTCGTGGTCGAGACCCGCGCCCGCACCCCCGCCATCACCCCCGGCGGCCGCGAGGTCAACCTGGTCGCCGTGGAGCCGGACCGCCTGCGCTTCCCGGGCTGGAGCGAGCGACGGCCGCTGCGCAAGACCCGCCAGGCCACGCGCTGGCTGACCGGCTGGCTCGAGCACCAGGTCGGCGGCCCGGTGCCGGTCAAGGGCGTGCTGGCCCTGCCGGGCTGGGAGATCGACGCCAGCCAGGCGCCGGACGACCTGCTGGTGGTGGGTGGCGGCGACCTGGCCAGGCGGCTCACCGCGACCCGGCTGGGCGAGGTCGACGACGCCACCCACGATGCCGTGATCACGGCCCTGCGTCATCGCGCCAGCCTGCTGGACCTGCCGCCCCTCGAGGGCCCCTCGGTCTGATCAGTCGAAGGTGGCGATGCGCACCCGGGTCGCGCAGCGGCCGCGATCCTGGCGCACCAGGCTCTCGGCCGCCGGGAACGCCGCCAGGCGAGCGGCATCGATGCCGATGCGCACCTCGGTGAGCAGGCGATTGCCGCGCCCGCGGCACTCCAGGCGCAGTGCACGTCCCGTGTCCTCGCCGAAGGCCGCCTCGAAGGCATTGATCAGCGCATTGCGCCCCACCTCGCCGCCCTGGTTGAGGGTCACGAAGGCCGCGAAGGCACTGGCGTTGACCCTCTCCAGCAGCGCCACCGAGGCCGAGAAGTACCGCGCCTCGGGCAGCGCCAGGCAGGCGGCGTGCTTGGCATACTGGTAGCGGTCCAGGCAGCTGGCGCGCCCCGGCATGGCGGCGTCCAGCGCCTCCCCCAGCGCCGCCGGCAGGTCGAGGGGCGGATGGGCGCGGCAGAAGCTGCCGGCGGGCCGCGGCGTCTCGAGGAAACAGCCCTCGCGCCACCAGCGGCGCCGGTCGACGCCACGCGCGGTGAAGCGCTCGGGCAGCGAGGGCCAGAGGCCATGCAGCACGAAGCCCCGCTCGGCCCCCTCGCGCAGCTCCGGTTCACGGCACTCCCGGGGCGGCCGCGAGCGGCTCGCGCAGAAGCCGGGGTGCCAGGTCAGCGCCAGGGTGTAGTGGTCGAAGCCCTCGCCCGGCAGCCCCTCGAAGGGTTCCTGTGCCAGCGCGAGGCTGGCCAGCAGGGCCGCCGCCAGGCCCAGCAGCGGCCGGCACCAGGCGCGCATGCTCAATCCCCCCGCAGCCGGCCGCCCATTTCCTGGGCGAGGTCCACGGCATAGTGGTCGGTCATGCCGCCGATGAAGTCGAGCATCCGCCGGTAGCTGTCGTAGAGGCTCCAGGAGGGGCGCGGCGTGTTCTCGCCGATCAGCGCCAGCACGCGCTGGTGCTTGAAGGTGGAGCGCCCATGGTGGTGCAGCTCGTGGGCCGCCCCGATAAAGGCCTCGAGCAGGATCCCCAGCGTCGTGTAGGCGCCGATCTCCAGCTTGGCCTTGCGCTCGTTCTGGAAGATCCGCTCCCGGGCCAGCTGCTTGGCCGCCTTCACGCCCCAGCCCAGATCTGGATGGCAGAGTTCCAGCAGGTCATCCTTGAGGCGCCCGCCCAGCAGCTCGGCCTCGTGCTGCACGAACACCGCCCCCACGTCGTTCACCGCCCGCTCCATGGCCGCCCCGCGCAGCGCGGCGATGCGCCGCCGCTGGGAGACTCCGTGGCGCTGCATGGCGGCATAGTCGGCGGGCTCGCCGCCGGCGATCTGGATCAGGATCCCGGCCACCTCCTCATAGCGCAGGATGCCCATCTCCAGGCCATCCTCCAGGTCGAGCAGCGCGTAGCAGATGTCGTCGGCGGCCTCCACCAGCCAGGCCAGCGGGTGGCGGCACCAACGCCCCTCGCCGCGGGGCAGCAGGCCCAGCCGCTCGGCCACCTCGGCCAGCAACTCGCGCTCGCTCTGGTAGCAGCCGAACTTGCCGGCCGCCCCGCCGTGCTCCACGGTCCAGGGGTACTTGAGCAGGGTGCCGAGCGTCGCCGTGGTCAGGCGCATGCCGCCGCGGAACTGGTTGTACTCCACCTGGGTGACGATGCGAAAGCCCTGGGCGTTGCCCTCGTAGGTGAGCAGGTCCTGGCGCTCGGGGGCCGAGAGCCCCTCCAGCAGGCCGCTGCCATCGGCCGCGGCCCGGGCGAACCAGTCGCGGATGGCGTACTCGCCGGCATGGCCGAAGGGCGGGTTGCCGATGTCGTGGCCCAGGCAGGCCGCCTGGACGATCACCCCCAGGTCCGCCGGGGTGATCCAGTCGGGCAGGCGGCCGCTGAGCCGCTCGCCGACGATCATCCCCAGCGAGCGTCCCACGCAGCCCACCTCCAGGGAGTGGGTCAGGCGGGTGTGGATATGGTCGTTGTCGGTCAGCGGGTGGACCTGGGTCTTGCGCCCCAGGCGCCGGAAGGAACCGGCGAAGACGATGCGGTCGTGGTCCTTGTGGAAGGGGCTGCGGCCGATCTCGTCGCGGCCGCCGCCGGGGCGCTCGCCGCGCCGGTCGTGCAGGCGCCCCGGGTCGAGCAGCCGCTCCCAGCTCATCTGCGTCATGGGCGTTCTCTCCTTGGATGGACCATTCTGGCAGCCCCGGGCGCCGGCGCCCAGCCCGGAAAGCCTAGGCGAGGCGGCCCCTGACCAGCCAGGAGTAGACCAGGCCGGCGACGATCAGGGTGACGGCGAAGAGGTAGATGCCCACCGAGATGCCGCTGCTCCACAGGATGCTCCACTCCCCGCCCGAGATTGCCATGGCGCGGCGCAGGTTGAACTCCATCTGTCCGCCCAGCAGCAGGCCCAGCACCACCGGCACCGTGGGGATCTCCAGCTTGCGCAGCGCATAGCCCAGCACCCCGAAGCCCAGCATCATGTAGAGGTCGAAGGCGCTGTTGTTGAGCGAGTAGACGCCGACGAAGGCCACCATCACCACCATCGGCATCAGGAACCAGCCCGGCGCCAGCAGCACCCTGGCAAACAGGCTCACCAGCGGCACGTTGAGCACCAGCAGCACGAAGTTGCCGATCACCAGCGCCGCCACCAGCCCCCACACCATCTCCGGCTGCTGTTCGAAGAGCAGCGGCCCCGGGGTGATGTTCATCGACAGCAGCAGCGCCAGCAGGATCGCCGTGGTGCCGCTGCCGGGTATGCCCAGCGACAGCATGGGAATCAGCGCCCCGCCGGCGGCGGCGTTGTTGCCCGCCTCGGGCGCCGCCACGCCGCGCGGATCCCCCTCGCCGAAGCGACCGCCGCGCCCGACCCAGCGCTTCTCGAGCATGTAGGCGAGGAAGCTGCCCAGCGCCGCACCCGCCCCGGGCAGCACCCCGGCCACGAAGCCGATCAGCGAGCCGCGGGCGATGGTCGGCGCGCAGCGGCCGGCGGAGCGCACTCCGGGCATCGCCGAGCCGAGCCTCAGGGTCGGGCGGCTGGTGCCGCGGATGTCCTCCAGGTAGATCAGGCACTCCGAGATGGCGAACAGCCCCACCAGGGCGACGATGAAGTCGATGCCGTCGTAGAGCTCGTAGAGCCCGAAGGTGTAGCGCGGCACCCCGCTCACCGCATCGATGCCGACGCTGCCCAGCAGCAGCCCCAGGAAGGCCGCGATGAAGCTCTTGACCAGGCTGCCGCCGGTGACCCCGCCGATGGTGGCGAAGGCCAGCACGAACAGCGCGAAGTACTCCGCCGGGCCGAAGCGGATGGCAAACTGGACCAGCAGGGGGGCGAACAGCGCCAGCCCCAGGGTGGCCACCGCGGCGCCGACGAAGGAGGCCACCGCGGAGAGTCCCAGCGCCTCGCCGCCCCGCCCCTGCAGCGCCATGGGATAGCCGTCCAGGGTGGTCATCATGGCCGGCTCGTCGCCGGGGATATTGAGGACGATGGAGCTGATGCGTCCGCCATACATGCAGCCGTAGTAGACGCTGACCAGCAGGATCAGCGCCCCCGTGGCCGGCAGGCCGAAGTTGAAGGAGAGCGGGATCATCAGCGCCACGCCGTTGACCGGCCCCAGGCCGGGCAGCGCGCCGATCAGGGTGCCGATGACACAGCCGATGAAGGCGAGGAAGAGGTTCTGGGGCTCCAGGGCCACGGCAAAGCCCTGGGCGAGGAAGGCGAGGATATCCATGTCGCGGTGTTACCAGTCCAGGCCCGGCATGTCGGGAAGCGGAATACCGAGGGCGAATTCGAAGAGCGCGTAGAGGGCCAGGGCGAGCACGGCGCCGCTGACCAGGGCGGGCTTCCAGGCGGCTCCGAACAGGCGGACCAGCAGTACCACCGCCACCAGGGAGGCCGGCAGGAAGCCGAGCGGCTTGACCAGGCCGGCAAAGCTCGCCAGCACCAGCAGGGTCAGCGCCTGGCGCAGCAGGGCGGCGCGACCCGGCCAGCGCTGGTTGACGCCGGGACGCAGGATCAGCAGCAGCGACAGCCCCGCCAGGGGCAGGCTGATCAGGCGCGGGTATTCGCCCGGCCCGATGGGTTGCATGAAGCCCGACTCCAGGTCGTGGGAGAGCCACCAGGCCCCCACCGCCAGCACCAGCAGCAGGGCCCCGGCGATGCGGTCGCCGATGACGCCGGGCACCCGCCCGGCATCGCCGTGGAGGGGATCACTCACTCGATGACCCCGATCTCCCGGGATATGGCCTCCACCTCGTCGATGGAGTCGCGGACGAAGGCATCGAACTCGTCACCGCCGCGCCACAGCGGGACCAGGCCGTTCTGCTGGGCGACCTCCTTCCACTCGTCGCTGTCGTAGAGCGCCTGGAGGTCCTCCACCAGGGCGGCGTAGTCCGCGTCGGAGACCTCGCCGCCGGTGTAGAAGCCACGCCAGTTGTAGCCCGCCACGTCATAGCCCTGGGAGGCGGCGGTGGGAAGCTCGGCGAAGGGCTCGGGCAGCGGCTCCTCGGAGAGCACCGCCAGCACGCGCACGTCCCCCGACTCGATGAAGCCGGCGATCTCCCCCAGGTCGGTGGAGACCACATCCACATGGCCGCCCATCATCTGGGTCACGGCGGGCCCGCCCCCGTCGAACTGCACCCAGCGCAGGCTGCCGATCTGGTCATCCGGCATGCCGGCCTCCTTGGCCAACATCAGCGCGCGGATATGGTCCCAGCCACCGGCCCCGCTGGAGCCAGCCATGGCCAGAGACCCCGGATCCTCGACCAGGGTCTCGAGCAGCTGCTCGAGGCTCTGATACTCGCTCTCGTCGTCGACCAGGATGACGCCCACGTCGGTGCCGAGCATGGCCAGCCAGCGCATGGTGTCGGCACCGCCGGGATACCTGCCCTGGGCGATCTGGGTGATCCCCACGGTGCTGGTGGCGACGATCAGGTCGCTGTCATCGGCGCGGTTGCTCTCGACGTTGGCGAAGGCCACGGCACCCACCCCGCCCGGCATGTTGGTGACCTGCACCGGCCCGTCCGTCAGTTCCAGGTCGAGCAGCAGCTTGCCCACCGAGCGGCAGGTGAAGTCCCAGCCGCCGCCGGGATCCGCCGGGGCGATGCACTCGCTGATGGGCAGGGCGTGGCCAGGCATGCTGGTGACCAGGCCGAGGCCCATCAGGGCCGAGGCGGCAAGCCCCCGAGTGGCGTGCTTCATGGTTGGCATCTCGTTGATCCTCCAGTTGTTGTTATAGCGACTGTTGTCATGGCCGCGGGCCCCTCCGGGCCCGACCCTCTGCAGCGTAGGTTCAAATCACGCCCTGCGCCTCCAGGGCCTTCAACTCGCCATCATCGAGGCCGAGCTCCGCCAGGACCTCGCGGGTATGCTCGCCGAGTCGGGGCACGGGATGGTGCACCGCCGCCGGCGCCTCCCGCATCTTCACAGGAAAGCCGGTCACGGGAATGCGGCCGAGCTCGCCCTGGTCGAGTTCGAGCCGCATCTGCTGCGCCTGGACCTGCGGGTCCGCAAAGGTCTCGCGCAGGTCGTGGACGCGTCCGCAGGGCACCCCGGCCCGGTTGAGGTGGTCGATCCAGGCGTCGACGCTGCGCGTCTCGGTCACCGCCGTCAGGCACTCGCGCAGCGCCTCCCGGTTGGCCATGCGCCGGGCATTGTCCACAAAGCGTTCGTCGTCGAGCAGGTGCAGCATCCCCAGGGCCCTGAGCAGGCGCTCCACCATGGCGTCGTTGCTGGGGGCGATGGCCACTTCACCATCACTGGCCCGGAACAGGCCGTAGGGATAGAGCATCGGGTGGTCGTTGCCGGTGCGCGCGGGCACGCGGTCGGTGGCGAAGAACTCCGCGGCCAGGTAACCCATCATGCCGATCAGGCCGTTGGTCAGGGCGGTCTCGACGATGTCCCCCTGGCCACTGCGCTCCCGGCGCACCAGGGCGGCACAGATGCCGAACGCCAGGTTCTGGCTGGCCACCATGTCGCTGATGGGCGGGGCCGCCCGCATCGGCTCGCCGTCGGCCGGGCCGTTGACGCCCATGAAGCCGCTCATGGCCTGGGCAATGAAGTCATAGGCGGGGCGGTCGCGGTAGGGGCCAGTGGAACCGAAGCCGTTGATGCGCCCGACCACCAGCCGCGGGTACTGGGCCCGCAGGGTCTCGTCATCGAGGCCCATCTTCGCCAGCACGCCGGGCCGGAAGTTCTCCACCAGCACATCGGCCTTCTCGAGCAGGCGGTGGAGCACCGCCTTGCCCGCCTCCTGGCGCAGGTCCAGCGTCATGGAGCGCTTGTTGCGGTTGAACTGGGCGAAGTACCAGCTGAAGCCGTTGACCATGTTGCCCTGGGCGCGCACGACGTCGCCGCGTCCCGGGGATTCCACCTTGATCACCTCGGCCCCGTGGTCGCCCAGGATCTGGGTGCAGAAGGGGCCGGAGATCACCCGGGTCAGGTCGATGACGCGAATCCCCGCGAGGGACCCCGCGGCGGGAGATGGGTGGTCGGACATCCTCAACCTCGTGCGGTGGGAACGGCGGAGCAGTCACCCAGGGCCAGGCGCGGCCCGGCCCTGGAGACCTGGGCGGGGAGCGGCCGCCCCATCAGGCGGGTGGCCAGCCGGCCGGCCTCGATCAGGCCCTCGAGGTCGATGCCGGTCTCGATACCCATCTCGTCAAGCAGGTAGACCAGGTCCTCGCTGGCGATGTTGCCCGACGCCCCCGGGGCGAAGGGACAGCCGCCAAGCCCGCCGATGGAACTCTCGTAGCGGTCGACGCCCAGCCAGAGCCCCTGCATGACGTTGGCCAGGCCGATGCCGCGGGTATTGTGGAAGTGCAGGGTGGGCGGCAGCGAGGGGACGACCTCGCGCAGGTGACGGACCCGCTCGGTGACCAGCGGCGGGGTGGCCATGCCGGTGGTATCGCCCAGCGACAGCCGGGTCGCGCCAAGGTCGGCGAAGTGGCGGGCGATACGCCCCACCGCGCGGACGTCGACGTCTCCCTCGAAGGGACAGCCGAAGGCGGTGGCGATGGCGCCTCGGACCTCGATGCCGCTGCCCTCGAGACGGCGGGCGACCTGCGCGAAGGCCGCCAGGGAGTCCTCGATGCGGCAGTTGACGTTCTTGGCGTTGTGGGTCGCGGAGGCAGAGACGAACAGCACGACCGAGTCGACCCCGGCCTCCAGGGCACGCTCGGCACCGCGCATGTTGGGGACCAGCGCGGAGAGGTGCACGTCCGGGATACCGCGCACGGCCGACACCAGCTCAGCGGCATCGGCCAGCGCCGGCACGGCCCGCGGGCTGACGAAGGAGGTCAGCTCGAACTGCCTGACGCCGGCTGCCACCAGGGCCCTGACGAGCCCTGCCTTGTCCGCGGTGGGAAGCAGCACGGGCTCGTTCTGCAGGCCATCGCGCGGGCCCACCTCGGTGACCTGGACATGCGTCGGAAGCGTTTCGGGTGAGGCGGGCATGGTGCGTCCTGCTGGATGAAAGGGTGCTTATGCATCGACGCTACGGCAGCGCCGTCACGCACAACAATGCGCCTTTCGTCCTAGGCAGGCACGGCTCGCTGACCCTGCGCAGCGGGCCACGATGGCTTCGAATCATGCTTCCGCGCAGGGCGTCCCGGCCATTGAACGCGACGCCCTACGGCTTGGCGGCTTGGCGGCTTGGCGGCTTGGCGGCTTGGAACCAAGCCTACTCCCCGTCTGCCAGCGCCGGCAGCAGGGTCTTCAGCTTACCTGCCCTTCAAGAGAGCGGGTATTGCGCCCCATCTCCTCACTCTCCATCCGCCAGTGCCGGCAGCAGGGCCTTCAGCTTACCTGCCCTTCAAGAGAGCGGGTATTGCGCCCCCATCTCCTGACTCTCCATCTGCCAGTGCCGGCAGCAGGGTCTTCAGCTTACCTGCCCTTCAAGAGAGCGGGTGTTGCGCCCCATCTCCTCACTCTCCATCTGCCAGTGCCGGCAGCAGGGCCTTCAGCTTACCTGCCCTTCAAGAGAGCGGGTGTTGCGCCCCATCTCCTCACTCTCCATCTGCCAGTGCCGGCAGCAGGGTCTTCAGCTTACCTGCCCTTCAAGAGAGCGGGTATTGCGCCCCATCTCCTCACTCTCCATCTGCCAGTGCCGGCAGCAGGGTCTTCAGCTTACCTGCCCTTCAAGAGAGCGGGTATTGCGCCCCATCTCCTCACTCTCCATCTGCCAGTGCCGGCAGCAGGGTCTTCAGCTTACGCGTCAGGGTATTGCGCCCCCAGCCCAGCAGCTCGGCGGCTTCGCCCTTGCGCCCTCCGGTATGCTTGAGCGCCGTCTCGATCAGGATGCGCTCGAAGTCCGGTACGGCCTCCTCGAGCAGGTGGGTGTGGCCCGCGGCCAGCGCCCGGTCGGCCCAGTCGCGGAAGGCGGTGCGCCAGTCACCCGCATTGCCCTGGGTGGCCCCGGGCTCGCGCAGCTCCTGCGGCAGGTCCTCGATGAGCACCTCGCGGCCGGAGGCCATCACCGTCAGCCAGCGACAGGTGTTCTCCAGCTGGCGGACGTTGCCCGGCCAGGGCAGCCGGGTGAGGTGCGCCTCGGCCTCGGGGGTCAGCACCTTGACGTCGGTGGCGAGCTCCTTGGCCGCCTCGGCCAGGAAGTGGCGCGCCAGCCGCGGGATGTCCTCGCGACGCTCGGACAGCCGGGGCAGGTGCACGCGGATCACATTGAGGCGGTGGAAGAGGTCCTCGCGGAAGCGCCCGTCCTCCACCAGGGTCTCCAGGTTCTGGTGGGTGGCGGCGATGATCCGCACATCCACCTTCACCGAGGTGTGGCCCCCCACGCGGTAGAACTCGCCGTCGGCCAGCACCCGCAGCAGGCGGGTCTGGGTCTCGGCGGGCATGTCGCCGATCTCGTCGAGGAACAGGGTGCCGCCGTCGGCCTGCTCGAAGCGCCCCTGGCGCTGGGCAGTCGCACCGGTGAAGGCGCCCTTCTCGTGGCCGAACAGCTCCGACTCGATCAGATCCTTGGGGATCGCCGCCATGTTGAGGGCGATGAACGGCTTGCCGGCCCGCGGGCTGTGCTGGTGCAGTGCCCGGGCCACCCGCTCCTTGCCGGTCCCCGACTCGCCGTTGATCAGCACCGTGATGTGCGAGTGCGACAGCCGACCGATGGCGCGGAACACCTCCTGCATGGCCGGGGCCTCGCCGATGATCTCGGCATCCAGCCCCTCGGGCACGCTGACCGGACGACGCCGCTCGCGAGCATGGGCCACGGCGCGACGCACCAGGGCCAGGGCCTCGTCGACGTCGAAGGGCTTGGGCAGGTACTCGAAGGCGCCACCCTGGTAGGAGGCCACGGCACTGTCGAGGTCGGAATGGGCCGTCATCACGATCACCGGCAGCTCCGGATGGACCTCGCGCACCTTGGCCATCAGGTCCAGGCCGTCGATCCCCGGCATGCGGATATCGGTGACCAGCACGTCCGGCGGCGCCTCGAGCAGGCGCTCCAGGGCACGGTCGGCCCGGTCGAGGGTCTCGACCTCGAGGTCGGGCTGGGCCAGGGCACGCTCCAGCACCCAGCGAATGGCGCGATCGTCGTCGACGACCACCACGCGTGCGACATCAGTCATGGCGCTTCTCCAGCGGTATCAGCAGTCGGAATTGGGTATGGCCGGGCTCGGAGTCGCACTCGATCAGTCCCTGGTGCTGGTGCAGGATCGACTGGGCGATGGAGAGCCCCAGGCCGCTGCCCTCGGCGCGGCCGGAGACCATCGGGTAGAAGAGGGTCTCGCGCAGCGAGGCGGGAATGCCCGGGCCGTTGTCGATGATCGCCACCTCGCAGACCAGCCGGTGGCGCTCGGCGCCCAGGGTGAACTGGCGGCGGGCGCGGGTGCGCAGCGTCAGCCGCGGCGAGGCGACACCGGCCTCGGTCATCGCCTCCACGGCATTGCGCGCCACGTTGAGCACGGCCTGGATCAGCTGGGACTCGTCGCCGGAGAGGTCCGGCAGGCTGGGGTCGTAGTCGCGCTCGATCCACACCCCCGGCTGCTCGACGATGAGCAGCGAGCGGACCCGCTCCAGCACCTTGTGGATATTGAGCGGCTCGTGGCGAATCATCCGGTTGGGGCCCAGCATGGAGTCGACCAGGTCGCGCAGCCGGTCGACCTCCTCGATGATGATCCGGGTGAACTCCTTCAGCCCGGGGTCGTCGAGGTCTCGCTCCAGCAGCTGGGCCGCGCCGCGGATGCCGCCAAGGGGATTCTTGACCTCGTGGGCCAGCCCCCGGGCGAGGACCTTGATGGTCTCCTGGCGGGTCTGCAGCGCCTCCTCCCGGGAGATGCGCAGCAGCCGGTCGCGGGGCTCCACCTCCAGCAGCAGCTCGTCGGCGGAGAGCGGCGAGACGGTGTAGTCGACGGTCAGCACCTCGCCGGTGACCAGGGTCAGGCGCGCCTCGCGCTGGGTGAAGGGGTGGAACTCGTCGCGGGCCTTGGCCAGCAGCTCGCCGATCTCCGATCCGCCGTCCACCAGGGAGGGCAGGGGCAACCCCTTGAGGCGACTCAGGCTGATCGCCAGCAGCGCCTCGGCGGCCGGATTCATCCAGCGCAGCCGCAGCTCGCCATCGAGCAGCAGCACCGCCGTGGTGAGGTGTTCCATCAAGCGTTGGTACATGGTGAAGTCCTGACCGATCCGATGGTGGCCTCACTTGCGAGGCACTTTCCGGAAGTGTTGCAAGAAGCGCGCCACCCCATGGGGCACGGCATGGCGCCGAATCAGAGCAGGGGCGCACCATCATTGTGCACCACTTTAGTGCAGGGAGGCGCCGAGCGCCCAATGTCGTGCCGCGGGAGAGCGTCGCGCAGGAGGGTCAGCGCCCCTCCGGGGGCGGGAAGGCACGAGGTGGATGGCGATGGGGCGGGGTTGCCGGCCACTCCCGTTCGTCGTCGGGGTGGCGTGAGGTATCGTCGTCGCGCAATCGCTCCAGGTGTTCGAAGGCGCTGCCCTCGCTCACCCGGTCGGCATGGCCGAAGGCATCGAGGCGACCCTCGTCGCGGGGCGGGGGCTCGCGACAGGGCCTGAGGGTGCCGTCCGGACACAGCGGCCGATGTGGCCGGCGATGGGAAAGCTAATTGTTGGCCGGATTGTTGGGGTTCTGGGGCAGGTTCACGCTGGCCCGCTGCACATAGAGGGTCACCGGCGACGTGCGGTGGCGCACCGCACCGCTGGCATCCAGCAGCTCGGCCTGCAGCACGTGCTCGCCGCGATTCAGGTTATTGAGCATGAAGGTATCGGTGTGCATGGCCGTCTGGCTGACCTGGCCGTCCACCAGCAGACGCACCCGATGGTCCTCGCGCAGGTCCGGCTGGATGCCCAGGGTCACCTGGACGTTGCCGGCGGCCCCGGTGGGCAGCGTTTCCTCCTGGCGGGGCGAGAGGATGCCGAAGCTGTCGTAGGGCATGAAGGGCTGCCCCGGCCCGGCGGCTGTCCCGCCGCCACTGCCGCTGCCACCCCCGTCGACCACGGCCGGCGCACCCGCCGCGCGGGTCTCGTCGCGACCGGGCACCACGGTCAGCGGCTTGAGGTCGACCTTCTCGCCGCCGCGCTCCGGATTGTCGGTGAACACCACGTTGCCCTGGGCGTCGGTGGTGCGATAGATGGTCTCTGCCTGGGCCGCGAGGCTGACCGAGAGCCCCAGCGCCAGGATCACGAATGCCTTGTTCATGCCTACCCCCTGCGTCGTCGCCGCCGCCCGACGGCAACGGCCATGAGAGATTGCATCATCCCTTTCTTGGATAGTGTATGAAAGAAAGAGGTTCCGCCATGGCGGAACCCCTTCTTCGCTCAACGCGGGTGATGGCAGCCGACTGGTCGGACCGCGATCGCGGTGTAGGATGGGAATGCAGGGTGGGAAGCTGGCGAGTCTCGAGGAGAAGACGCATGGATGCATGGCAGATGGTGGTGGCCCTGACCCTGATGGCGGGCATGGCCATGCCCCTGGGGGGCTGGATCGCCCTGGAGGAGCGCATCGCCCCGCGCTGGCTGGAGACGGAGCTGCGCCACGGCATCATCGCCTTCGGCGGTGGCGCCCTGCTGTCAGCGGTGGCCCTGGTGCTGGTGCCCAACGGCGTCGACGAGCTGACCGTCGGCCCCGCCTTAGCCTGGTTCCTCGCCGGCGGCCTGGCCTTCATGGGCCTGGACATCCTGCTCAACATCAGAGGTGCCTCGGCCAGTCAGCTGGCGGCCATGCTCTCCGACTTTCTGCCCGAGGCCCTGGCCCTGGGCGCGGCCTTCGCCTATGGCGGCAGCGGCGGCGTGCTGCTCGCCCTGCTGATGACCCTGCAGAACCTGCCCGAGGGCTTCAACGCCTACCGGGAACTTCGCGACAGCACCCATTACTCGTCCCGGCGCCTGCTCGGCCTCTTCTTCACCATGGCCTGGCTGGGGCCCCTGGCCGGGCTCAGCGGCTTCCTGTGGCTGAGTCCTTTCCCCGCCACCGTGGGCGCCATCATGCTGTTTGCCGCCGGCGGCATCCTCTATTCGGTGTTCCAGGACCTGGCCCCCCAGGCCAGGCTAGAGCGCCATTGGGGCCCGCCGCTCGGCGCGGTACTGGGCTTCGGACTGGGAGTCGCCGGCCATATGCTGCTGCCTTAAGAGAAAAAAAGAGGCACGCCCCCGGGGCGTGCCTCTGCGTGCCGGATGCGGCGCCTGGGCGCCGCCACCATCAGCAGCTGTAGTACATGTCGAACTCGATCGGGTGCGTGGTCATGCGGATGCGCTCCACGTCCTCGCTGAGCAGCTCGATGTAGGCATCGATCATCTCGTCGGTGAACACCCCGCCCTCGGTGAGGAAGGCGCGATCGGCATCCAGTGCCTCCAGGGCCTGGTCGAGGCTGTGGGCCACGGTCGGCACGGCCTTGCCCTCTTCCGGCGGCAGGTCGTAGAGGTTCTTGTCCATGGGGTCGCCGGGGTGGATCTTGTTCTTGATGCCGTCGATGCCGGCCATCAGCATCGCCGCGAAGGCCAGGTAGGGGTTGGCGGTCGGGTCCGGGAAGCGGGTCTCGACGCGCTTGCCCTTGGGGCTCGCGGTGTAGGGGATGCGCAGCGAAGCGGAGCGGTTGCGGGCGCTGTAGGCCAGCATCACCGGCGCCTCGAAGCCCGGCACCAGGCGCTTGTAGGAGTTGGTGGAAGCATTGGTGAAGGCGTTCAGGGCACGGGCGTGCTTGATGATGCCGCCGATGTAGTAGAGCGCCATCTCGGAGAGGCCAGCGTACTCGTCACCGGCGAACTGGTTGACGCCATCCTTCCAGAAGGACTGGTGGACGTGCATGCCGCTGCCGTTGTCGCCGACCAGCGGCTTGGGCATGAAGGTGGCGGTCTTGCCGTAGGCGTGAGCCACGTTGTGGATCACGTACTTCATCTCCTGGACCTCGTCGGCCTTCTTCACGAGGGTGTTGAACTTCACACCGATCTCGTTCTGGCCGGCGTTGGCCACCTCGTGGTGGTGCACCTCGACGGACTGGCCGATGGCCTCCAGGGTGTTGCACATGGCGCCGCGGATGTCGTGGAAGCTGTCCACCGGCGGGACCGGGAAGTAGCCGCCCTTGACCCGCGGACGGTGGGCCAGGTTGCCGCCCTCGACGGGACGGTCGGTCGCCCAGGCGCCCTCCTCGGAGGTGATCTTGTACATGGAGCCCTCGATGTCGGACTTCCAGTGCACCTCGTCGAAGATGAAGAACTCGGGCTCCGGGCCGAAGAAGGCGGTGTCGCCCAGGCCGGAGGACTGCAGGTAGGCCTCGGCGCGCTTGGCGATGGAGCGCGGGTCACGCTCGTAGCCCTGCATGGTGGCCGGCTCGATGATGTCGCAGCGCAGCACCAGGGTGGCGTCCTCGGTGAAGGGGTCGAGGAAGGCGGTGCCATCCTCCGGTCGCAGGATCATGTCCGACTCGTTGATGCCCTTCCAGCCAGAGATGGAGGAACCGTCGAACATCTGGCCGTTCTCGAAAAATTCCTCATCGACGTCACGGGCCGGGATGGTGACGTGCTGCTCCTTGCCGCGGGTATCGGTGAAGCGCAGATCGACCCACTTCACGTCATGTTCTTCAATCAGGGCGAGAGTCTTGGCAGACATGATGTCCTCCACTGTGAGCTAGGCTCGAAAGGTTGGGCTGAGGTAATGCAATGGCGCTGGCGATCCCAGCACGTGTTGTAGCATGCCGCGGCAGCGCTGCCCACGACCGCCATGCACGAACATGGCACTGCCCAGAACAATGCAGGCAGCGTGCCAACCTTGCACCGTTTCCTTCCACTCACCTCGTATCCCATTGATTCAACGTGCCTTTCAAGACTGCCTTCCGAACCCTCTCCTGCACCAGCCACCCCATGGTGCCCGCGGAAGCGGGAAGCCAGCCAGCTGTTCGCACCATATAGGTGCACCAAGACCCCCTAACGCACCATTCTGGAGCGCTTCGCCGACCCCTTGCCCGCTGATGGCGCACCTCATGCCCGAGGCGGCCGGCAAGTCATGGCTCGCGCGCAGAAATATCAGTCCGCCGCCTCATTGATACGCTTCACAACCAAAAACTACACTCACTTACATGCATGGCGGCGCCGGCCGGCGATGGCGCGGGTTCCGGACATGGCGCCATGCCATCCCAACCCGCGCACGACCTACCACTGGAGCCGGCACGAGCATGATCGTCTGCAGCATCCTCCTCGATGCCCGCTCCGCGGGTGCCGGTCTCCCCCGCCGCCTGGCAGCCCTTCGCCCGCTGCACCAGCGGCGCGACCTGCGCCTGGAAGTGGTGCTCGCCGACGATACCGAGGACTCGCGCCTGCTGCGCCTGGTGAGCGGGCATGACGTGCGCATCGTGACCACCGAGGGCACCCCGCTGGGGGATCGCCTCAACACGGCCGTGGCCCACTGCCAGGGACAGGCGCTGCTGTTCCCGGCCCGGGGTCGCGCCATCCCCGCCGGCTGGCTGACGAAGGCGCTGGAGGACATCGAGAAGCACAGCCGGGATGCGGTGGTGCTGACCACCACGAGCACCAGCCGGCTGGCGCAGCTCTGGCTACGCCTGCGCCACCGCACGCCCGCGGATACCCTCTGCGTGTCGCGGGCCTGGTTCGAGCGCATCGGCGGCTGCGACCCGGCACTCGACGCCGAGGCCCTGCCCGACCTGATCGAGCGCCTGCATGCCTGTCAGGCAAGGATCACTGCCGTGGTGGCCTGAGCCGCGGCCGAACTGGCGACCCCGCGGAGTCTCCCAAGCCACTGATATACCGTGCTACCGCAAGATTCCCCGCGACAACGCTGGTAGCCGTCATCGCCCTGCCCCTATAATGCGCCCCCAATTTTGTCAGCAGGATCCCGTCGTGATCGATAACCTTCGCAACATCGCCATCATCGCTCACGTCGACCACGGCAAGACCACCCTGGTCGACAAACTGCTCAGCCAGTCCGGCACGCTCGACCGCAAGGCCGAGGGGCAGGAGCGCATCATGGACTCCAATGACCAGGAGAAGGAGCGCGGCATCACCATCCTGGCCAAGAATACGGCGATCCGCTGGCAGGCCCCCGACGGCCAGTACTACCACATCAACATCGTCGACACGCCGGGACACGCCGACTTCGGTGGCGAGGTCGAGCGCGTCATGTCCATGGTCGACTCCGTGCTGCTGCTGGTCGATGCGGTCGACGGCCCCATGCCGCAGACCCGCTTCGTCACCCAGAAGGCCTTCGACCAGGGCCTCAAGCCCATCGTGGTGGTCAACAAGATCGACCGCCCCGGCGCCCGCCCCGACTGGGTCATCGACCAGATCTTCGACCTGTTCGACAACCTCGGCGCCAGCGACGACCAGCTCGACTTCCCGATCATCTACTGTTCGGCGCTCAACGGCATCGCCGGGCCGGACCCCGATGAGCTGGCCGAGGACATGACCCCCATGTTCCAGTCCATCGTCGACATCGTCGAGCCGCCCAAGGTCGAGCTCGACGGCCCCTTCCAGATGCAGATCTCCGCGCTGGACTACAACAGCTATGTCGGCGTCATCGGCCTGGGCCGCATCAAGCGCGGCGCGGTGAAGCCCAACCAGCAGGTCACCGTCATCACCAAGGAAGGCAACACCCGCAAGGGCAAGATCGGCCAGGTGATGACCCACATGGGCCTGGAGCGCGTGCAGACCGACGAGGCCACCGCCGGCGACATCGTCTGCATCACCGGCATCGACAACCTGGCGATCTCCGACACCCTGTGCGACCCGGCCGCCGTCGAGGCGCTGCCTCCGCTCTCCGTGGACGAGCCCACCGTCTCGATGAGCTTCCAGGTCAACGACTCGCCCTTCGCCGGCAAGGACGGCAAGTTCGTCACCAGCCGCAACATCAAGGACCGGCTCGAGCAGGAGCTGATCCACAACGTGGCGCTGCGCGTCGAGCAGGGCGAGACCCCGGAGAAGTTCGTCGTCTCCGGTCGTGGCGAGCTGCACCTCTCGGTGCTGATCGAGACCATGCGCCGCGAGGGCTTCGAACTCGCCGTGGGACGTCCCGAGGTGATCATCCGCGAGATCGACGGGGAGAAGCAGGAGCCCTACGAGGAAGTGATCATCGACTGCGAGGAGCAGCACCAGGGCGCCATCATGGAGGAGCTCGGCTATCGCAAGGGCGAGCTGATCAACATGAACCCGGACGGCAAGGGCCGCGTGCGCCTGGACTTCATGATCCCCGCCCGCGGTCTGATTGGCTTCCGCGGCCAGTTCCTGACCCTGACCTCCGGCACCGGCATCCTCACCAGCCGCTTCGACCACTACGGCCCGCTCAAGCCCGATGCCTCCATCGAGCGTCGCAACGGCGTGCTGGTCTCCATGGTCTCCGGCAAGGCCCTGGCCTATGCCCTCTATGCCCTGCAGGAGCGCGGCAAGCTGATCATCGACCACGGCACCGAGGTCTACGAGGGCATGCTGATCGGCATCAACAACCGGGCCAACGACATGGTGGTCAACCCCACCAAGGGCAAGAAGCTCGACAACATGCGTGCCTCGGGCAACGACGAGAACATCGTGCTCACGCCGCCGGTGAGGTTCAGCCTTGAGCAGGCCATCGAGTTCCTCGATGACGACGAGCTGGTCGAGATCACCCCGCACCACATACGCCTGCGCAAGAAGCACCTCACCGAGAACGAGCGCAAGCGCGCCGGCAAGAAGTAAGGTCCGCTTCCCGTGCCGTTCCCAGAGCCCGCCCACCGGCGGGCTCTGTCGTTTCCGCCCGCGGCGTGCTGCCGTTCCCGGTCCCGGCGGCTATGCTGGAGGCTGGATTCCCCCAAAGAAGGAGCCCCGACATGCACAAGCACGTGGAATGGGATGACCCCGGCCGCGACAGCGTACTGGAACACTTCGCCAGCCATCCCGAGCAGCTCGTCGAGCCACGGCCCGGCGACATCCTCTCGGCCCGCTACCAGGGGGTCATCGTCCGGGTGAAGGTGGAGGCCTGGGTCGACGGCACCAGCATCGGCGAGGTGGCGGCGCTGATCGCCGCCGACAACGGCCGGCGCATGAAGTCCCACGGCAAGCTCGCCCTCGGCGACACGGTACGCCTGCCGGATGCCTGCCGCGCCCTGGAGCCAGAACCCAGCGCCCCGGAGGACGACGGGGAGTGATGGTGCGCGCCGATACCATCGCCGTCGCCAACGGCCCCTAAACGCAGGTCTACTAGCCAGGAAGGGGCCTTGTGCCGCAAAGTTGGGGGAGACAGGCCCACAAGGCCCACCAAGGCAATCCTGGATCCCCATGAGCACGCACAACGTCTGGACCCACAAGGGCACCTTCCTGCTGGCCGCCGTCGGCTCGGCCGTCGGGCTCGGCAACCTCTGGCGCTTCCCCTACCTCACCGGCGAGAACGGCGGCGGGGCCTTCATCCTGGTCTATGCCCTGACCATCTTCGCGGTGGGCATTCCCATCCTGATCGCCGAGATCATGCTGGGGCGCAACAGCCGTCGCAGCCCGATCATGGGCATGCGCTTCCTGACCCATACCCACAACACCTCGCGGGCCTGGGAGTCGATCGGCTGGCTGGGCGCGGTCTCGGCCTTCCTGATCCTGAGCTTCTACTCGGTGATCGCCGGCTGGGCGATCCACTACACCGGGCTGATGTTCACCGGCAGCATGGTCGACGTGAATGCCGCCAGCGTGGGAGAGAGCTTCGATGCCCTGCTCGCCTCGCCCGGGCTGCTGACGCTCTACCACACCCTGTTCATCGCCGCCTCGGCGCTGATCGTCGGCCTGGGCATCCACAAGGGCATCGAGTCCGGGCTGCGCGTGCTGATGCCCTCGCTGTTCGTGATCCTGCTGGTGGTGCTGGGCTACGGCGCCATCATCGGCGACTTCAGTGCGGCGGCCGGCTTCCTGTTCACCTTCAACCTCGCCGACCTCAGCCTGGAGGGGTGGCTGCAGGCCATGGGCCAGTCGTTCTTCACCCTGAGCCTGGGCATGGGCGCGATCATGGCCTACGGCGCCTACATGTCCGGCGAGGCCTCGCTGACCCGCACCGCCTTCTCCATCGCCGTGGTCGACACCGCGGTGGCCATGGTCGCCGGCCTGGCGATCTTCTCGCTGGTCTTCGGCGCCGGGCTCGACCCCGGCGAGGGGCCGGGGCTGATGTTCGTCACCCTGCCGCTGGCCTTCGCCGAGATGCCCGGCGGGGCACTGGTCGGCGGGGCCTTCTTCATCCTGGTGCTGGGGGCGGCGATCAGCTCCTCGATCTCGCTGATCGAGCCGGTGGCGGCCTTCCTGGTCGAGCGCTTCGACCTGACCCGGCCCCAGGCCGTGGCGGTCATGGTCATCGCCAGCTGGGCGCTGGGGCTGCTCACCGTGCTCAGCTTCAACCTCTGGGCCGAGGGCACCCTCTTCCACGCCCTCTTCGGGCGCAGCGCCTTCGAATTCATCGAGCTGCTGACCAACATCTTCATGCCGCTGGGGGGCCTTCTGATCGCGCTCTTCGCCGGCTGGGCGCTGACCCACAGCGAGGTGATGAAGGAGATGCGCACCAACGAGCGCTGGTTCCGCATCTGGCGCTTCCTGGTGCGCTTCGTGGCTCCTGCGGCGGTCGCCTTCGTCTTCCTGCGCAGCATCCCGCAGGTGGAGGGCTACCTGATCCCGGCCATCGGCGCCGTGGTGATCGTCGGCGCCTTCGCCGCCGGCCGCACCTTCCTGGCCGACGACAGCCAGGAGCTGTAAGAACAACAACCGACGGAACCCGACATGCCAGCCATCATCGACGTCCAGCACGTCCACAAGGCCTTCGGTGGCCTCAGGGTCATCAACGACTGCTCGATCCAGGTGGAGCAGGGCTCGATCACCGGCCTGATCGGCCCCAACGGCGCCGGCAAGTCGACGCTGTTCAACATCATCGCCGGCGCCCTGCCGCTGGACAGCGGCCGGATCCTGCTCGACGGCGAGGAGATCACCAACCGCCCCGCCAACGAGCTGTTCCACAAGGGGCTGTTGCGCACCTTCCAGATCGCCCACGAGTTCTCCCACATGACCGCCCTGGAGAACCTGATGATGGTGCCGCCGGCCCAGGCCGGCGAGAGCCTGTTCAACGCCTGGTTCAAGCCCTCCCTGGTGACGATGCAGGAGGCCGAGGTGCGTCGCCGCGCCCTGGAGGTGATCGACTTCATCGGCCTGCACCACGTGCGCAACGAGCTGGCCGGCAACCTCTCCGGCGGCCAGAAGAAGCTCCTGGAGCTCGGTCGCACCATGATGACCGACGCCCGGGTGGTGCTGCTCGACGAGATCGCCGCCGGGGTCAACCGCACCCTGCTCGGCGACCTGGTGACCAACATCGAGCGGCTCAACCGCGAGATGGGCTACACCTTCCTGGTCATCGAGCACGACATGGACATGATCGCCCGCCTCTGCGACCCGGTGATCGTGCTGGCCCAGGGCAGCGTGATGGTCGAGGGCTCGATCGAGGAGATCCAGAACGACCCCCAGGTCATCGAGGCCTACTTCGGCGCCGCGTCCTGACGGGAGAGCTACCGCCCGCGGGCAGGCACCCGGCCAGCGCATTCCAGCGCTTTCCAACAACGAGAACGAACGCAGAGAACGTCTGACAATGCCATTACTCGACGCACGCGACGTGCATGGTGGCTACGGCGGCATGAACATCCTCAACGGGGTGGACATGGCCATCGAGGCCGACGAGATCGGCGTGATCGTCGGCCCCAACGGCGCCGGCAAGTCCACCATGCTCAAGGCCATCTTCGGCCTGCTCCACGTCAACCAGGGCGAGATCCTGCTGCGTGGCGAGCCGATCCACAACCTGCCGCCCAACAAGCTGGTGCAGAAGGGCATGGGCTTCGTCCCCCAGGAAAAGAACGTCTTCCCGAGCCTCACGGTGAAGGAGAACCTGGAGATGGGGGCCTTCCTCAAGCCCGGCAACGTCAAGCGCATGCTCAAGCAGGTCTACGACTTCTTCCCGCCGCTCCATGACAAGCGCCACCAGCCCGCCGGCGAGCTCTCCGGCGGCCAGCGCCAGATGGTGGCCATGGGCCGGGCACTGATGGCCGAGCCCAGCCTGCTGCTCCTCGACGAGCCCACCGCCGGCCTCTCGCCGCTCTACATGAACGAGATCTTCGAGCAGGTGAAGCTGGTCAACTCGGCCGGCGTGGGCATCCTGATGGTCGAGCAGAACGCCAAGCAGGCCCTGGCCATCGCCGACCGGGGCTTCGTGCTGGCCGCCGGCCAGAACCGTTTCACCGATTCCGGCGCCGCCCTGCTGGCCGACCCGGAAGTCGCCAAGAGCTTCCTGGGCGGCTAGCCCAGAAGGCCAGAGAAGGTGGGAGAGTACCGACGTGAATGAACTGGTCTTCTTTATCAACAACGTGGTGATCGCCGGCAGCGTGACCGGCTCGATCTACGCCATCGGCGCAGTGGGCGTGACGCTGATCTTCAGCATCATGCGCTTCGCCCACTTCGCCCATGGCGACATGATGACCTTCGGCGCCTTCATGGTGCTGCTGCTGACCACCGCCTTCCCCGGGGCCGGGGCCGCCTTCGGCGTGCCCTCCGCGCTGGTCCTGCTGCCGCTGGCCATGGCGCTGACCGCCCTGCTCGCGGTAGGCATCGACTGGGCCTTCTACAAGCCGCTGCGCGCCCACGGGGTCAAGCCGATCGTGCTGGTGATCGGCTCGCTAGGGGTGACCCTGATGCTCCAGGGCCTGATCCGCCTGTTCGCCGGCACCGGCGGCCAGAGCCTCTACATCGACGACCGCAAGGAGATCTTCCGCCTCGCCCTGCCCTTCGAGGGCGCGCGGGCCCCCATCGTGGTCACCGAGCCGCAGCTCTACCTCTTCGTGATCACCCTGGTCGCGGTCGTCGGCCTGCACCTCTTCCTGTCCCGCTCGCGGCTGGGCAAGGCGATGCGCGCCATGTCCGACAACCCCGACCTGGCCCAGGCCTCGGGGATCAACACCAACACCATCGTCGCCGTGACCTGGGTGATCGCCGGGGGGCTCGCCGCCATCGCCGGCACCCTGCTGTCGCTGGACGTGACCTTCAAGCCCGACCTCAGCTTCTTCCTGCTGCTGCCGATCTTCGCTGCCGCCATCGTCGGCGGCGTGGGCCATCCCTACGGCGCCGTGGCCGGCGGCTTCGTGGTCGGCTTCGCCGAGACCCTGGCGGTGTTCAACTGGAGCGTGCTGCTGCGCCCCTTCCGCGACAGCCTGCCGGAGTGGCTGACCCAGTCCGGCAACCTGGCCTTCGTCGGCACCGAATACAAGATCGTGGTGCCCTTCTTCATCCTGGTCGTCATCCTGGTGTGGCGCCCCACCGGCATCTTCAAGGGCAAGGTGATCTGATGGAAACCAAACGTGCCGATACCGTCGCCGCGCCGGGCCGTTTCCCGCTGCGCGAGCTCCTCCTCTTCGCCGCCGTGCTGGTGGCCGTGCTGGGCGTCTACGCCATCATGGGCCCCGCCTACAGCACCCGCATGCTGGTGGAGGCCTCCTGCTACGCCATCCTGGCCCTGGGCCTGACCATCCAGTGGGGCTATGCCGGCCAGTTCAACGCCGGGGTGATGGGCTTCGTGGCCCTGGGCGGCTTCTGCGCCATGTTCTTCAGCATCCCGGTCAACGAGGCCTTCTGGGGCAGCGAGCTGCCCGGCGAGCTCGGCCGGGTGTTGCTCTACATGGCCGCCGCCGCCCTGGTGGTGTTCGGCGCCACCCGGCTCGACAGGCTCGGCGTGCCGAAAAGGCTGCGCACCGTCATCGCCGTGATTCTCGCGGTGGTGCTCTACCTGGTGGTGATCAACGCCCTGCGCGGGGTGACCGACCAGATCGAGTCCCGCGCCGGCTTCATCGGCGGGCTTGGCCTGCCGGTCGGCGTCGGGTGGATCGTCGGCGGGGCGCTGGCCGGCGGGGTGGGCTATTTCATCGGCCGGGTCTGCCTGGGGCTGCGCAGCGACTACCTGGCCATTGCCACCCTGGGCATCGCCGAGATCATCAAGGCCTTCCTCAAGAACTCCGACTGGCTGACCCGCGGCACCGCCACCGTCTCGCCGCTGCCCTGGCCGGTGCCGGGCCCGGCCGAGGTCGGCTTCACCCTGGCCCGGGCCCTCTACCTCTCGGTCACGGCGGTGATGATCGCGGCGATCTTCTTCCTGCTGAGCCGCGCCTATCACGCCCCCTGGGGGCGGATGATCCGCGCCATCCGCGACAACGAGATCTCCGCCGCGGCCATGGGCAAGGACATCAACAGGCGCCGCCTGGAGATCTTCGTGCTGGGCTGCATCCTGATGGGCATCGGCGGGGCGGCCCTGGCCAGCTTCAACAGCATGTTCGACCCCCAGGGCTACCTGCCCCTCAACCACACCTTCCTGGTGCTGGTGATGGTCATCCTGGGCGGGCCCGGCAACAACCTGGGCACCATCTTCGGCGCCGTGGCGGTCTATATCATCTGGATCATGTCGGCTCCCATGGCACTGTTCCTGATGGACATGGCGATGGCCTTGGGCGCAGGCCTTGGTTGGGAGACACCGACCAACATGGATAGCCGAGCCCTGCAGGCGCGAGTGTTCGTGATCGGCCTGCTGATCACCCTGGTGCTGCGCTACGCGCCCAAGGGGCTGCTCCCGGAGAAGGTCCGCCACCACGGGTGACGGGCGGCCCGCCCTCACCTGCAGGGTCCAGCAAAGACGCGGCCCCGGCGGTTGCCCGCCGGGGCCTCGTGCTGACCGGGAGCGTGGCCTATTCGAGTTCGCCGACCTGCACGAACTCGCCGCCCTCGACGGTCATCTCCACCACGATGCCCGGTACGTCGCCGGCCTCATTGAACTCATGGCGACCGGAAGCCCCCTCGTAGTTGATCTCCTCACCGGCGGCGATCAACTCCACCGCCTTCTCCCACTCACCCGGCAGGATCTCCTCGCCGGGTGCCGTGGCGACGCTGCGCAGCGCCTCGGAGAGCCCCTCGCGCTCGGCGTTGCCGTTCTGTTCGATGGCCAGCGCCAGCAGGAAGGCGGCATCGTAGGCCTGGGCCGCGAACACCGCATCGGGGTCGACGTCGGCCGCCTCGGCCGCCTCGGCGAACAGCGCGGTACCGGGCAGGTCCGGGCTGCCCGGCCGGGTGGCGATCATGCCTTCGAGGACATCGGCGCCCACGGCATCCACCAGGCTGTTGCCGACCATGCCGTCGGCCCCCACGTACTGGGTGAACATGCCGCTCTCGTAGGCCTGGCGCAGCACGGTCTGGCCGGAGGTATCGGCGTAGGCCAGCACCACCAGCGTCGGCACGCCGCTGGACGACAGGGTGCCGAGCTCGGAACGGTAGTCGGCGCGGTTGTCCTCGTGAGCCAGGTTCGCGGCGACCGTGCCACCCTCGGCCTCGAAGGTCTCGGTGAAGGCGTCGGAGAGGCCCTGGCCATAATCATTGTTGACGTAGGTGACCGCCACCTCGTCGATGCCTTTCTCGAGCAGCAGCTTGGCCAGCATCTCGCCCTGGAAGGCGTCCGACGGCACGGTGCGGAATACCAGGTCGTTGTCGTCCAACTCGCTGACAGCCGGCGCCGTGGAGGCCGGCGAGACCATTACCACCCCACCGGGAATGGCCGCGTTGTTGGCCGCCGCGATGGTGGCGCCGGTGCACAGGGCACCCACGATGGCCGTGACCTGCTCGGTGTTGACCATGCGGTCGGCCGCGTTGGAGGCCGCCGAGGCGTCGGAGCAGGTGGTGTCACCGGTGGGCATCTCGATCATCTGGCCGCCGAGGAGACCACCCTGCTCGTTGATCTGGTTCACCGCCAGCTGGGCGCCGTCGAAGATCGGCGGGGTCAGGCTCTCGATCCCGCCGGTGAAGCCACCCAGGAAACCGATCTTGACCTCGGCCTGGGCCATGCCCGAAAGGGCCACGGTGGACGCGGCGACTGCCATCGCCAGTACGCGCTTTTTCATGATTGTTCGTCTCGCTCAGGTTGCTCGGGTAACACACCTTCACAATCTGGAACTCTTGCCCGCAGAACACAAGCCCGCCTCGCCAACGCTCACCGGGACGATGCCTATACTGACAGGCGTCCATCGACCCTGGAGGCACACCATGACCCACCCGCTTCACGCCACCCTGACCCTGGCCGCCACCCTTGGCCTCGCCACCGGCAGCGCCTTCGCCTTCGAACCCGCCGGCCAGGACGTCACCTATGACGTCGGCGGCGAGGCCTTCGAGGGTTACCTCGCCACCGCCGAGGGCGAGGCCCGCGGCAGCGTGCTGGTCATCCACGACTGGGACGGCCTCGACGACTACGAGCGAGAGCGTGCCGACATGCTCGCCGAGCAGGGCTATGACGCCTTCGCCGTCGACCTCTACGGCCAGGGCAATCGCCCGGCGGAGATCGATGCCAAGAAGGCCGAGACCGCGCGGCTCTACGAGGACCGAGAGCGCATGCGCCGCCTGACCCTGGCCGGCCTGGCCGAGGCCCGCAACCAGGGGGCCGCCCAACCCGCCGTGGTGATGGGCTACTGTTTCGGCGGCGCCGTGGTGCTGGAACTCGCCCGCTCCGGCGAGGCGCAGGACGTGGCCGGCTACGCCACCTTCCATGGCGGCCTGGCGACCCCCGAGGGCCAGTCCTACGACACCGATACCGCCCCGATCCTGGTCGCCCACGGCGGCGCCGACCAGTCGATCTCGCTGGACGACGTCGCCAACCTCGGCAAGGAGCTCAAGGCCGCCGGCATCACCTACGAGATCCAGGTCTACTCCGGCGCCCCCCACGCCTTCACCGTCTTCGGCAGCGACCGCTACCAGCAGCGGGCCGACGAGAAGTCCTGGGCGGCCTTCCAGGACCTACTCGACGAGGTGCTGTAACGCCTGGCGGCAGCGCCGGCGAGGATCCGGTGCTGCCGCGCCCCGCCGACTGCTACAGTGATCGTGACCAGCCCCCGCGTCATGAGGTCACCATGCATATCACTCCTCTTTCCGGCAGCCGCAGCGAGATCGGCGAGGCCCACGGCCGCGCCCATGCCGGGCTGATCACCCACAGCCTCGAGGTCTACGACCGGCTGTTCCAGGACTTCGTGGGCCTGGACTGGACCGGGGCGCGCCACACGGCCGAGCGCTTCCTGCCGATGATCGAGCGCGGCTTCCCCGCCATCCTCGATGAGATGGAGGGTATCGCCCGCGGGGCCGGGCTCGACTTCGAGGACATCCTCACCCTCAACTGCCGCAGCGAGATCTCGCTGACCCAGGCCAGCGGCGGCTGCTCCGCCTTTGCCCTGAACCGCGACGGCACCCAGTGGCTGGCCCAGAACTGGGACTGGCGCACCGACCAGCTGCACAACGTGGTGGCCCTCGAGATCAGCGGCCTCGACGCCCCCGCCCTGATCAGCATCGGCGAGGCCGGCATGGTGGCCAAGATCGGCATGAACGAGCACGGCATCGGGGTCTGCCTCAACGCTATCCGTTCGCGGACCTGCGGCGAGGGGCTGCCCATCCACGTCGCCCTGCGCAAGATCCTCGAAAGCCCCGACATGGACGGTGCCGTGGCCGTGGCCAGCCGCGACCGGGTCTGCTCGCCCGCCCACTTCCTGATCGCCAGTGCCGATGGCCAGGCCGCCGGCCTGGAGGTCCACCCCGGCGAACCCGGCCGACTGGCCCCCGAGGGCGGCCTGGTCACCCACACCAACCACCTCTACGCCCGCGCCGCGACCTGCCAGGTCGAGGACTTCCCGCGCCCCGACTCCCGCCCGCGCCTGGCTCGGCTGGACAGCCTGCTGCGCGAGCGGCTACCCGCCGAGGGCGAGATCGGCGAGGGCGAGCTGTTCGCCATCCTCAGCGACCATGAGAACGCGCCGCTTTCGATCTGCCGCCACTTCAATCCCGACCAGCCCCCCGAGGAGCGCATGGAGACGCTGTTCTCGGTGGTGATGGATCTCACCCAGCGTCGCCTGACCCTGCGCCACGGCAAGCCTTGCGAGAGCGACGAGAGCCTGACCGTGCAGTTCGGAAGCGAGTGATGGCACATCGCACCTGACGCAGGTCAAATGCGATATCAGTGCAAACGGTAATTCTTGTCATCAATGGAGGAGGGTGATAGCGTCTTTCATGCGATTGATTCTCATCACCATGAAGGACGCCCCCATGAAACAGCTGCTGTTCGCCGCCCTCTGCACCGGCCTGCTGGCCACCACCGCCCAGGCCGAGGAGCGACCCGACCACTTCGAGGGCGAGGCCGCCGGCACCCTGGCCGAGGCCGTGACCCAGTTCTCCGAGACCAACCACCAGCTGGCCGAGCTGCTCGCTCAGGACGAGCTGAACAATGCCGACCTCGGCACCATTCACGAGCTCACCTACACCCTGGAGAACGCCATGGCGAAGATCGACGAGGAGCTCGACACCATGGCCGTGGACCTGGAGGAGGTGCACCTGGGTTCCGAGAGCGTCGACCGCGAGCGCGTGCGCACCCACGGTGCCGCCTACCTCGAGGCCGCCCGGACCCTGGTCGAATAGGCCCACCCCCGCCCGGCCTCGTCGGGCGGGCACTCACCCCGCCAGCGCCTCCTCCACCAGGCCGCGCGCCTCGGCCGTCATCGGCAGCCCCAGCGCCAGCTCATGGGCCCGCGGTGACATCTTCTTCCAGGTCATCTGCACGATGCGGATCAGGTGGTCGTGATCGATCTGCTTCGAGAAGTCGCCGAAGTAGTTCTCCAGGAACACCAGACAGGCACAGTCCTCCACCGCCTGGGCGCCCGGGTCGCGGCCCAGGCCCTGCTTGCGGATCATCCGCGCCACCCGCTCGGCCTGCTCGGCGGTGTAGCCCGCCTCCTGCATCAGCCGTTCGGTGGTCTCGCCGGCCCGCTGGCCCTGGTCACGCCGCCAGGTGAGATAGCCTACCCGCCCTTCGGGGTAATCCGTGCGCGGCACCTGCCAGCGCTGCAGGTGCTGGCCGCGCACCGCGAGGCGCATCAGCTCGTCGGGATGTTCGTGCAGCCGCTCCAGCCAGGCACTCATGCGTCCGGCATGCCACAGCTCCTGGGGCACCGGCTCGCCATCCACCTGCACACGGCGCGGGTCCTCCGCGTGCAGGGCATCCAGGGCGGCGAGGGTCTGGTCAAGGGGGGAAAGGGGCATCGGTCTGGCCTCCGTGCTGAACAAGCGGGCCGGCCCGGCGACATCGCGCCACCGGGCCGGAACATCAGCCTGTTCTGACGCAAAACCCCAGGCAGGTCAATCCTGTGGAGCGTTGCCCTGAGCGGGGGGAGCCATTCCCCAGCCAGCCGGGATGTCGGCGCCCTCGAGGCCCTCGAAGCGGTCGGTGACGTAGGCGCCATGACACGCCACGCAGGACTCGGTCATGCGCCCGTACAGCGCTACCTGCCGGGCGGTGTCCCGGGCCTGGCCGGCCTCGGCCAGGGACGCCGAGAGCTCGTGCAGGGTCGCATCCATCTGCAGGAACGCCTGCGGCACGGCCGCTTTCAGGTCCTGGCGGTCCTCATCGGTCAACGACTGCTCGAGGATGAAGCTGTCGTGGATTGCCTGCCCCTTCTCTGCCACCACGGCGTGTCGGCCCTGCAGCATGGCGCTGTAGATCTCCTGCATCGCCTGCTCGATCTGCAGCATCTCCTTCTGCAGCAGGCCCTGCAGCTTGGGCGTCAGATCGGGCCGGACGGGGTCCGCGGCCAGGCTGGACGCACTGGCCATCAGCGCGACCAGGCTACCCAGGACAAGGGCAACTCCCCGACCACGACGAACGTGAGGAGGAAAAGCCGAATGGCTCGATACTGGAAATGGCATGACGGATCTCCTCTCATGGGCTCTCAACCAAAGCTCAGCTCTGGAAAGCGTAGTTGCCACCCGGAGGGGCCGCCTTGAGGCAGATCAGTCCCGCCACGCTCGTTACTCACTCTCGCCACACGCCAGGCCGCTGAGGCGGGCCTTGCCCGGTCACCTGTCGACGAGAGCTTCTAACTCTCCCGGTTACTGGCGGGAATTCGTTGAGTGTGGATGTGGCTGATGAGGCGGATGGTAGGGCGAATCAGAAACTACAAACTGCAAACTGCCGATAATGAACAGCCAGATCGACGCTTTCTCGTCCTTGGGGAACAGAAACAGAATGCTGCCTGCCAGGAACCAGATGGCGATGAAAAAGTCGTTGCCGATGCTGATCAGCTCGTAACGGCGACGAATGATCAGTTCTTCATGGCCCAGCTTCATGGGTCAGGGGATGATCTATACGACGCTCAATCATGCTGACTGGAGCCTCGCGCGGGAAACGCGGCGGAAGCCGGCTTCCGCCGCGCTTGGGGTTATTGCATGTCGTTAAAGGCCGCGTCGGTTCTTGCGGCGAGGACGAAATCATTCTTGTGCAGGCCGCCGATTTCGTGGCTCCACCAGCTAACGGCAACCTTGCCGTATTCCAGCACGATAACCGGGTGATGATCTTCGGCTTCTGCGAGATCACCAACCTTGTTGGTGAATTCCAGTGCCTTGGCGAAGTTCTTGAGCTTGAAAAGCCGGTGAAGCTGCTCTTCACCTTCAACCACTCGGATTTCCCAGTCCGGAACATCCTTGTGCAACTGCTGCTTTTCTTCCTCGGTTGCCTTGGGCGCATCCGGGCTGCAGGCTTCACAGCTATGTTCTTTCAGATCGCTCATCTCAACCTCCAGGGTTGTTGGCTGTACTACCAAGGGTGGAGTCTACCCTTCGCATTATCAACACCTCCGGGAACTCCTGCCGGCGCCAGAACAGAGCATCCGGCGAGGGCCGATGTGAACCGGAAGCCCCCCAGGCTCGTTATCCCTTCTCAGCACACAGCAGGCCGCTGCGCCGGATCTCCCTCAGCCGCCCATCGCCGATCCCCGCGATCCGGGTGAGCTCGCTGGGCACCCGCCACGGCCGGCCGGCAATGATGTCCGCGGCGCGCGCCGGTCCCACGTGGGGGAGCTCTGCCAGTCGGGTGGCGGCGCTGTCATTGAGGTCGATGCAGCTCACCAGCCGCTGGGTCGCCACCAGCTCGCCGCTGCCGGCCTGGGTCGCGGCCAGCGCCGCGCCGTTCAGCGCCAGGTAGACAGGCGCATGGTCCGAGACCCGATCGCGCGCCACCTGGTGGGCCAGCGGCAGCAGCTCGGGAAAACGCAGGATGCCCTGGCCGTCGGGGGCCAGCCGCCCGGCGTCGTACCAGAGGTTGTCGTAGAGGCTGGCGTACTGGCCCGCCGTGGTCGCCAGGGTCGAGTGCCCCTCGGTGATCGCGGGCCTGGCACCCCGCTCGCGAAGCGCTCGCCAGGCCGGATGGTCGGGCGGCAGGTTGAAGTCCCCCGCCAGCAGACGCGGCGTCTCCGGATGGACCTCGCCCAGCCACTGCCAGTAGTCGGCCAGCGCCTCGATCTCCGGCAGGCGATCGCCCACGCTGTCGCCATAGACCACGTGCACGGTGGCCAGGGTGAAGGCCTCGCCGCCCTCCACATCGCGGAAGCGCGCCGAGTAGGGCTCGCGCGAGAAGACATCGCCATGGTCGATGAACACCACGGCGCCATCCTCATAGGCCACCTCACGCTCCCGCCACAGGAAGCCGTAGTGCTCCTCGTAGGAGCTGCGCCCCAGGGCGTGGCTGGCCATGGAGGACCACGCCTCGCCGGAGATCGCCTCCAGCTCGCCCTCCAGCGCCTCTAGCGCCGCCGGGTCCATCAACTCCTGCACCGCCAGCAGGTCGAAGTGGTTGGCCACGTGGGCCACCTGCGGCATGGCCTTGTCGTTGTTCCAGCCCAGATGCTTGATGTTCCAGCTGCCGACGATCACATCGGCCTGGGCGAACAGGGGGAGCAGGGCCAGCAGCCCTGCGAGCCGGATACGGGGCATCCTTCCTCCGCACAAAAGGCCGCCATCCTGGCGGCCTCGGCCCGGATAATCAATCTCTTATCGAGAAATGGAGGGGGATGTCAGCGAAAGGAGAGGAACAGCGCGAAGGCGGCCATGGCCAGCAGGAACAGCGTCAGGCCGATGCGACGCGCCGGACGCCATAGGTGCTCGATACGGGCCATGATCGGCATGGAGGATTCTTCCTCGCCTCAGTGAATGATGTCGGCCTTGGCCCCCCCGGGAAACCGAGTAAGCCAGCCCTGGCATGTCTCTTCGGGCATATCACTCTTCTGAAGGCGGCGTACACCCCGCACGGACCAGCGTTGGCGGCCGATAGGCGTCATCTTCCTGCCAGCGGCGCCACACCGAAGGGTCCACGCTGACGCCAACCGCCCGTTTGCCTTCCGCATCCTGGGCATAGTGCCGATAGTGTCTGCCATCGCCGTCCCGATCCCACAGGGCACGGTAGCGGCGATAGAGCCCCGCCATGAACTCCGCATAGGAGTCTCTCGGCTGCGCGCGATAGGCGTCGGCCGGGAGTTCGGCCCGATGCAGCGAGAGCCCCGCCATTGCCGCCTTGTCGCACATCCACCCATAGGCCAGGCTGGCCAGCGGATCGAAGCCACCGTCCTCCATCCGGTAGCCGCCGCCTACATTGGCATGGGCACCGATGAACCAGCGCTGCTCCACTTCGTCCTGGCTGGGTTTCTTCTCGCCCCCGACGTGGGTCCAGAGGGCGGCATCGTAGGCCTTGCGGTGCTCATCCAGCGCCATCGCCTGGTAGGCCCGCTTCACGATCGACGACAGCTCGGTATCATGCCAGTCGAAGCGGCCATGTTCCGAGAAGTGGGTCCCGGGAATGCCCAGGGCCCCCACGGTATCCCATACCCCGATGAAGTCGATCTCGATCTCGCGGCTGTACCGCTCGCGAAACCTGCAGGAGGCCATATCCCCGGGCGACAGCGTCTTGTCGCGGTAGAGCTTTTCGGCTTGCTCGACCAGCCCTGGCGTAGCGATGCGCAGCAGCCCGCACTTGCGGATCATCCCCACCAGGCTGCGCGCCGTATAGGCACCGCGGCTGAAGCCGAAGACGAAGACCTGGACCCCTTCGACGTAGTTGCGAACCAGCCAGTCATAGCCATGCTGCAGGTTACGGCTCAACCCCAGCCCGAATGCCCCGCCGACCAGGCGCTCCCACTGCCGCGTACCGACGCCGGGCTCGTAGTAGAAGCGCTGCCTGACGCCCTGGGCGTCTCGGTCATGGAGGTCCCGCGCCAGCCGATAGATATTGGTGCGATCCTGGGGGTCGTTCCAGGTGCCATCGAACAACAGGATGAGGCGCTGCACGGGTTGTGACATCGGACGCTCTCCTCTTCACGTCACGGCGTTTCACAGACCTTCGCGACAGAGCCCCTTCTGGCACTCTCCACCCTCACCGGGTCGATCACCCGCATGGCAGAGCCAGCTCAGGCGCTGACCTTGACGAAGGCCGCCGTGGCCCTGAATTGCCCTGCGGCCTGGTCGAGCACGCCGAGCTTGCGCTGACGCTCTGCGTCATCCGTCCCGCCCAGTTCGGCATGCAGCCGCTCGATCTCATGGACCTCGGCGAGTTGGGCGCCGAGCTCGGCGGCTTGCGCATTGCCGATCAGGTCCCCTATCGCCGCCTCCATGTGCTGGGAGTGGGTCAACAGCTCCTGGCACTTTCCGTGAGGATAGTGCCCTTGCTTCAGCTGAGCACTGGCTTCCTCGATGGTTTCCGCGATGGCCTCCAGAAACTCGGCCACCACCTTCTTGCGAGCCTGCCTCGCCTGGGACAGCTCCTCGCGAAGACTGAACAGCTTCTGCCCGACCGACAGAATGGTGTCGATAATGGTCATCATGACTCGCCCCTTCGTTCTCGAACCGCAGCGGCGACGCCCCCTCCGCGCGGCCCAGGCCAGGGCCTCCCTGCCATCGCATCAACGAGCCTTCAATGGCGTAAGCTTAGGTAAGCCACTCCAGTCCCGCCATCGCCACGCCGCCAACCGCGGTCGCTTCCCCTCACCCCGCCGGGGCCGCCTTGGCCTCCGCATCCAGCCGCTGGGCGGTTCGATCCACCCGGCGCAGCCAGGCAAGCAGCACCGCGCCCAGCGCCACGAAGCCGCCCGCCAGCCACAGGCCGGTGTCGTAGTGGCCGGTGGCCTCGGCGAGCATGCCGGTGAGTGCCGGGGCGATGATCTGCGCCGCGCCGTAGGCCAGGGTCATGCGCCCCATCAGCCGCGCCGGGCTCTGCGGGTAGAGCCGGCCAGCCATGGTCAGCACCAGACTCACGCAGCCCAGGAAGGTGCCACCGTAGAGCACCGCACTGAGCAGCACGCCGGCCAGGCTGTCGGTCAGCGCCGGCAGCACGATGCCCACCACCTGCAGCGCCATGGCACTGATCAGCGCGCCCAGGTAGCCGATGCGCCGGGCGATCAGGTCCCACAGCAACACCGCGGGGGCGGCGGCCAGCCCCACCAGGGCGAAGGTCCAGTTGCCGGCGCCGGCCAGCAGCGGCTCGCGCTCGACGATGGCGACGATGAAGGTGGCGCTGATCACGTAGCCGTAGCCGGCGCAGAAGTAGGCGGCGAGCATCAGCCGCATGAAGGTGCGCGAAGGCGGAGAAGCCTGCTGATGATGGCTGCCACCACCAGCTTCGGTCGGCTTTGCGGGTCGCGGCAGCCAGGCCCAGGCGGGCACCAGCAGCGCTACGGCCAGGGCGGCGAAGCCCCACCACTGTGCCTGCCATTCCAGGGCGAGGCGCCGCATCAGCTCCACCGCCAGGGCGGCCAGCAGGATGCCCAGCCCCAGGCCGGCGAAGTGGATGCCCAGTTCGCCGCGATGACGATGCTGGATCAGCCAGTGCAGGATCAGCCCCGAGGCGAGCAGCATGGCGCCACTGCTCGAGAAGCCGGCCACGAAGCGCATGCCGGCCCACAGCCAGAAGCTGTCGGCCAGCGCCATGCCGGCGGTGGAGAGCATCGCCAGCAGCAGGGTGAGGCGATAGAGGGTGTCCTTGAGCCGGATGCGGTGGATCGAGGCCGCCACCAG
The DNA here is from genome assembly GCF_029625235.1 of Halomonas sp. CKK8. Lineage (NCBI taxonomy): Bacteria > Pseudomonadati > Pseudomonadota > Gammaproteobacteria > Oceanospirillales > Halomonadaceae > Halomonas > Halomonas sp. CKK8. The sequence goes on from NZ_CP121193.1 coordinate 3,668,463, forward strand.
CGCGCCCAGCATGTAGCCGGCGTAATTGAGGGCGGCCAGCCAGCCGCCCTGGGCATCACTCAGCCAGGTCTGCTGCTGCATCACCGGCAGCAGCGGCGTGTAGGCGAAGCGCGCCACGCCCACGCACAGCAGCTGGCTGAACAGCCCGGCCAGCAGCACCCGGTAGCGCGGAGAGAGAAGAAAGGGGTGGGCCATGCCTGGCGCTCCGTCAGTCCCTGTCGGGGTGAGTGTCACTGCCGCCGCGGCGGCGTGGCCGGAGCTACCATACCGCACGCCCCCGGCCATGACCGGGGGCGTGCGACCAAAAGGCAACGACCAGGGCCCGATGCGAAACGCTCAGCGGCCCCTGGCGGCAGGAGGCGCCAGGCGTGCCAGCACGGCCTCGCCCGGCATCCGGCGGTCCAGGATCGCCATGCCCAGGTGGTCGACGGTCAGCGCCCCCAGCTCCCAGCCCGGCAGGCATGGAAGATGCCGCCGACGGCGGTCACCCACTCGGAGATGAAAGAAGTTCGCATGCAAACCGGCAAAACGCGCAGAAATTGTGACGGCGAGGGGCAGGGATACGCCAACGGCGCCGTGGAGCTTGGTACTCTCATCGGCAAGGCAGGACAAACTGACACCAAGGAGCCGCCATGAATCCCCTGACCGCTCGCCTCAAGGAAGTGGCCTCGCCGATGATCGCCCTGGGCTGCATGAACCTCTCCCACGGCTACGGCAGCCCGCTTCCCGAGAGCGAGGCGCTGCATGCCCTGGAAGCGGCCTTCGACATGGGCTATCGCCACTTCGATACCGCCACCCTCTACGGCGCCACGGCCAACGAGCAGCTGGTGGGCAAGGCCCTGGCGGGCAAACGCCACGAGATCCTGCTGGCCAGCAAGTGCGGCATGGCCATGGACCCGGCGCTCGGCCGCAAGGTGATCGACGGGCGCCCGGAAACGCTCTATCGCCAGTGCGAGGCGAGCCTCGCGCGGCTGGGCACCGACCACCTGGACCTCTACTACCTGCACCGCTGGGACAAGGGCGTGCCCATCGAGGAGAGCGTCGGCGCGCTGGCCCGACTGGTGGAACAGGGAAAGGTGCGCGCCATCGGGCTCTCGGAGGTCTCGGCGGCCACCCTGCGCCGGGCACGCAAGGAGCACCCCATTGCGGCGGCGCAGTCCGAGTACTCGCTGTGGACCCGCAACCCGGAGATCGGCCTGATCAAGGCCTGCCGCGAGGCCGATACGGCCCTGGTGGCCTTCAGCCCCCTGGGGCGCGGCTTCCTGGCGGGTGCCGTCAGCGACCCTTCGCGCCTCGAGGAGAGCGACATGCGCCGCGGCATGCCGCGCTTCAGCGCCGAGAACCATCCCCGCAACCTGCGCCTGCTCGAGGCGTTCACGGCGCTGGCGGAGGAGCTGGGCATGACACCAGGTCAACTGGCCCTGGCCTGGCTGCGGGCCCGGGGCGACGACATCCTGCCGATCCCCGGCTCGCGCAATATCAATCACATGCGCGAGAACCTGGCGGCGGAGCGCCTGCCGCTGGCGCCGGAGAGCGTGGCCCGGTTGGATGCCATGATGACCCCGGACCAGGTGGCGGGGGCCCGCTACGGCGAGGCCCAGCAGGCGGAAGTCGACACCGAGGAGTTCGGCGAGTCAGACACAGGAACCCCCGCCTAGGCGCGGGGCGCCCGGAGGCGGGGCATTCGGCTGCCGAGGCCCGCGTTCTGCCACGGGTCAAGTGACGCCGCGGGCCCTCGGCCAGGCGTCAGTTGTGGTCGACCAGCCCGGCCTCTCCCGCCGCATGGGCACAGTGGGCGCCGCAATAGATCGTATCGCCATGCTGGACACCGTGGCCGATCACGCGGCAGCCGCACTGGGCACAGGATGGTGCCAGCTTATGGATGGCGCATTCGAAGGAATCGAAATCGAAGCTCTGACCATCCTTGGTAACCGTGAAGGTGTCGTCGTATTGGTTGCCGCAGGTCGCACAGGTACCCATCACACACCTCCTGCATGTCTACCTGGGTGGATTCTCCCCGTGGCGCCGCTGATGCCATCCGGCCGAACCGCAGCGGTGCATTTCCGGCGCCCGGGTCATCGATGACCGGCCGGCAAGGCCGTCTGGCCGATGCATGCCTTACCCACCCCCCAACGTAGCAGACGCCCGGCCGCCCTCTCGAACTCGGCGGGCTCCCGGCAGGGCAGCGCACGGAGGCGCCTGGCCTTAGGCGTCGTCAGCCTTCCTCCGTGCCCGGCGCCTCTCACCCAGCCGCGACAGCAAGCGGCGCACCGGCCGCCACAACCGGCTGAGCAGCCACAGCACGGGCAGGCCGATCACCAGCCAGGGGGTGAGGAACACCACCACCAGGATCACCTGGCCCACCGACTCGAAGAACAGCGACACACTGCGGTCCAGCGCCCGCCACAGCGGCGCCAGCACGCCATGCTGGCGGGGCTCCACCCAGCGCTGCTGCTGGAAGTCGGCCGAGATCGCCACCGTCTCGGTGACCCGGGCGAGGTGGCGCTGCTGGCCCTGCATGGACTCGATCTCGCCCTGCACCCTGGCGAGCTCTCGCTCGACCTGCAGCAGGTCCTGGATGCGCCGCTCGCTGAACCCCCGCCCCTCCTGGGCGAGCTCCTTGAGGCGCTCGCGCAGCACCCTCTGCTGGGCCAGCCGCGCCTCGGTGTCGATCACCTGCTGGGTGCGGTCGTGGCGGGTGATCTCCACCCCGCTGAGCGCCGGCGACTCGGCCACCAGACGCACCGGCTCGGCGCGCTCCACCTGGTCGCGGGCCACGCGCAGCGCCAGATAGCCGCTGGCCAGTCCGTGCCGCGGCGTCTGCAGGCGCCCCTGTTCCACCTGGCAGTGCTCGCTCGCCACGCAGGCCTCGTGGGTCTCCCGGTAGGCGGCCACCAGGGCCTCGGCCTCATCGAACTGCAATCGGTAGCCGCGGCGCTCCTCGATACGGGAGTCGGGTGCCTCACCCGCCCCGTCGGCCGGACGGGCGGCACCGGCAACATCGGCCTGGCGCACCATGGCCTCGCCGGAGAAGCGGTCATCCGGCGGGGTCGGCCGCGGCGGCGTGGTGTCGAGGTCGGGCCCGTCGCAGCCGGCGAGGCCGAGGGTGGCAGCCAGCAGCAGGAGCGACAGGAGAAGGCGATAAGGACGGGGCAAGTCTGGCATGGCAGGCGGTCATCCGTGACGAGTCAGGAATCTCAAGCGTAGCACCCCCGCCCTCCCGCAGACGCGGCCCCTGACCCTTGGTATTCTCGATGGCTATATCCATAGTCAACTTCGAGGAATTGCCATGTGGGATGAGCGCTACGACACCGATGACTACGTCTACGGCACCGAACCCAACGACTTCCTGCGCGAGCAGGTGGGACTGATCGGCGAGCCGCCGCGGGAGGTGCTGTGCCTGGCCGATGGCGAGGGGCGCAACGGCGTCTACCTGGCCAGGCTCGGCCATCGGGTGCTCTCAGTGGATGCCTCGGCAGTCGGCCTGCGCAAGGCGGCCCGGCTGGCCGAGCGAGAGGGCGTGCCCCTGGAGACCCGGCTCGCCGACCTCACCGAGCACACCTTCCCCGCCGAGGCCTTCGATGCGGTGGTGTCGATCTTCTGCCATGTGCCCGAGGCAGGCCGCCCGCACCTGCACCGCCAGGTCGCGCGCACCCTGAAGCCTGGCGGGATCCTGATCCTGGAGGCCTATACCCCGGCCCAGGTGCCGCGGGACACCGGCGGGCCGGACACCCCGGACCGCACCCCCACGGCCGTGGAGCTGGAGGCGGCCTTCGCCGACTTCGAGATCCTCGCAAGCCGCGAGTTCGACCGCCAGGTGGTCGAGGGCCGCGGCCATACCGGCCTCGGGGCCGTGGTGCAGTTCATCGCCCGCAAGCGCTGAGCACCCATCACTCGACGGGCTCGCTTAGCGAGTCACTCCCGGGTGGTCGGCAGCAGCGACTCGCCGGACTGGCTCAGCAGGCGCTTGAGCAGCGGCGACTCGAAGCGCCGGCGGATGGTGATGGCGTAGAACTCCTCGAACACGCCGGGCAGGGCGCCGAAGTCGGTCAGGGTGCCGGCGCGCAGCTCGTCGCGCACCACCACCGGCGGCATCACCGCCAGGTGGCCGGTGTCCCGCGCCAGCAGGCGCATCAGGGCCATGTCGTCCACCTCGGCGACGATCGTCGGCGACAGGCGGTGGACCTCGCAGAGCCGGTCGAAGGCGTGGCGCACGCTGCTCTCCGGCCCCGGCACGATCAGGCCGCGGCCGGCAAGCCCCTCGGGAAAGGGCGCCAGCGAGCCCAGGCGCGTCGCCCCGATGATGCTCACCGGCTGGCGCGCCAGGCGCTGGGAGCGCCAGGGGTGCTGGTCGTCGCCGCGCACCGACTGGTTGGCCAGCACCACGTCCAGGCGGTGGGCCGAGAGGCGGCGCAGCAGGTCGTCCAGCCCGCCGCTCTGCAGGCCCAGCTCCAGGTCCTCGCGGTCGAGCAGCGGGCGCAGGAACTCCTCCTGGAAGTTGCGCGACAGTGTCGCCACCGCCCCCACCCGGATCACCTCGCGATGGGCGTGGCCGCCCTCGGCGAACAGCGCGGTAAGCTCCTCCCCCTGGCGGAAGATGGCGTCGGCATAGTCGAACGCCAGCCGCCCCGCCTCGGAGAGGCGCAGCGTGCGCCCCTCGCGCAGGAACAGCGGCTGGCCCAGGCGCTCCTCCAGCTGGCGGATCTGGTGGGAGAGCGCCGACTGTGAGATGTGAAGCGCCTCGGCGGTCCGGGTCAGGTGCCCCGACCTGGCGACCTGCCAGAAGTGGTAGAGGTGATGGTAGTTGAGCTTCATGGCTTCGCTCCGGGCGGTGGCGATATTCGTTCTTTTTAAGCGAACGAAACCTTCTCGATAAACCATTTTTTTGCAACAGGGCGCAGTCGGCATAGTACGGGCAATCCCTCTCCCACAGGAGCCCTACCATGACGACCCTGCTCGATGCGGCGATCCATGCATCGCTGGCGGTGTGGCTGGCGCTGCCGGTCGCGCTGCTGCTCCTCGCCGGCTGGGCCAGCCGGCTGACCACTCCCGGCCGCCAGCGGCGCGCTTGGCGGGTCGGCCAGGCGCTGATGGCCGGCAGCTTCCTGGCCAGCGCGCTGATCGGCGCCCTGCTAGTGGCCGATGCCGCCGGCCTTTCGACCGGCCTGCCGGCCGTCGCCGCGCCCCTGGGCCTCTACCCCGACGGCCTGGCGGTGTGGATGGCGCTGCTGATCAGCTTCCTCGGCGTGGTGCTGCTGCGCTTCGCCGATGGTTACCTGGAGGGCGACCGTGGGCGCACCCGCTTCCTGCCCTGGTGCCTGGTGGTGCTGGCCAGCGTGCTGCTGCTGGTGTTCACCCACCACCTGCTGGTGATGCTGGTGGCCTGGGTGGGGGTCAGCCTGGCCCTGCACCATCTGCTGACCCTCTACCCCGAGCGCCGCGAGGCGCAGCGTGCCGCCTGGCAGAAGTTCGCCGTCAGCCGCCTGGGCGACCTCGCCCTGCTGGCCGCGGTGGGCCTGCTCTACCACCACTACGGCAGCTTCGAGCTGCCGGCGCTGCTGGCCGCCGCGTCGGCCTCGACCGGTGAGGGGTGGGCGCTGCCGGCCGCCTCCGTGGCCCTGGCACTGGCCGCGCTGTGCAAGTGCGCCCAGCTGCCGCTGCACGGCTGGCTGATGAAGGTGATGGAGGCTCCCACCCCGGTCTCGGCGCTGCTCCACGCCGGGGTGGTCAACCTCGGCGGCTACGTCTGGCTGCGCCTCTACCCGCTGTTCGACGGCCTCACCCCGGGTCACCTGCTGCTGATCGCCATCGGCGGCACCACCGCCATCGTCGCGGTGCTGACCATGCTCACCCAGGCGTCGGTCAAGCATGCCCTGGCCTGGTCCACCTGCGCCCAGATGGGGTTCATGCTGATGGAGATCGGCCTGGGCGCCTACACCCTGGCGCTGGTGCACCTTCTCGCCCACTCCCTCTACAAGGCCCACTCCTTCCTCGCCAGCGGGCGCACGGTGCGCGCGGCGCGCTGCTCGCGGCTGACGCTGGCCCCGCTGCCCGAGCGCCTGGCGGCGGCCGGCCTCGCCGCCGGCGCGGCGGGGGCGCTGCTACTGGCCTGGCCCGCCCTGGTCAGCCACAACCCGCTGCTTGGCGTGCTGCTGACCCTGGCGGTGGGCGGGGCGCTGCTGGGCATGCCGGTGGGGCTGGGCCGCGCCCGGCGCCTGGCCCTCGCAGCCATGGCGCTTGCCCTGGTGCCACTCTATGTGCTGCTCCACGCCCTGGTGGCGCCGGCGCTGCCCCGCGCCGCCGACCCCCTGACCCTGGCCGCCGGCCTGCTCGGCGCCGCGCTGCTGCTGGCGCTGGTCGGCCTGGCCCTGGCGGTCACGCTGTGGCCCCGGCATCCCGCGATGGCGCGCTGGCGGATCCACTTCCGCCAGGGCCTCTACGCCCACCTGCCGCTGGAGCGCGCCATCGAGCGCCTGATGCGCCGGCGCCTGCCCGAGCAGCCCCGGCTCGACCCCGTCACCGCCAGAGGAGAGGTGTCATGACCGCCTTCGCCGCCACCGCTGCCCCGAGCGTCACCGCCGAGCACCACCGGGCCCTGGACCGCGCCGCCGAGCGCATCGCCCCCACCTGGCCGCTGGATCGCTGGATCGCCGTCAATCCCTGGTGGGGACTGCGCGACCTACCCATCGAGCAGGCCGAGGCGCTGCTCGCCCGATGCGGCGGGGGCCGCCTGACCCTTGCCCCCGAGTTCTATCGCCGGGCGTGGGAGAGCGGGCGCATCCGTCCCGAGGAGCTGCGCGAGGCGATCGCCCTGTGCGACTCGCCGCTGGACGAGGCTAGCCTGCTGGCGCGACTCGCGCGCCCCAAGGTCCCGCCCCGGGGGCCGTCGAGCGCCTGGGAGGCGTCCGGCGAGGAGAGCGCGGCGGACGACGACCCCTTCGCCCCGGTGGCGGAGTGCTGTGCCGGCTACTTCGACCGCCACCAGCAGCGTTGGGAGTGCGCCCGAAACGAGTCCCTCTTCGCCTGGTGGCACGCCCAGAGCCGCCACGACCGGCGCCTGAGTGCCGCCCGGCGTCAGCGAGTGGCCACGCTGCCCGCCGAGGCCGCGGCCGCCCGCGAGGTACTTCTTGCCGACCTCGCGCTGTCGCCCGAGACGCTGGAGACGCTCGCCCACGCCCTGCTGCTGCGGGTCAACGGCTGGGCCTCCTGGTGCCAGGGGCTGGCCTGGCATACCCCCGCGGCGGCCGGCCACGCCGGCATCGAGCAGCTGCTGGTGGTGCTGCTGGCCTGGGAGTGGCTCGCCCTCGCCGAGCGGGATGCCGCGGAGCGCTCGCGCTGGCAGGCGCACTGGACCGAGGCCACCCCGGCCCCGGAGGCAGGGCGTCAGGCGCTGTGGTGCTGGCAGTGCGCCTTCGAGCTCGGCTACCAGCGCCGGCTGGCGGCGACCCTGGCCGCGCCCACTGCCCCGCGGCCGGCCCCCCAGGTGCAGGCGGCCTTCTGCATCGACGTACGCTCCGAGCCGCTGCGGCGCCACCTCGAGGCCGCCTGGGAGGAGGTCGCCACCCTGGGCGTGGCGGGCTTCTTCGGCATGCCGATCACCCATGCCACCGCCGGCCCGGAACGCGACCTGCCGCGCCTGCCCGGCCTGCTCGCGCCGCGCTACCGCACCGCCGAGGCGCCGCCGCCGGCCCCGCTGCACCGCCGCCGTCACCGGCGGGAGGCCAGCCGCCAGGGGGTCCGCCACGCCAAGTATCATGCGCTCTCCACCTTCACCCTGGTGGAGACCACCGGCCTCGCCTGGGCCTGGAAGCTGATCCGGGACAGCCGCCGCCGCCCGGCGGCCTCGCCTTCACCGACGCCTCTGGAGGGCCCCTTCCACGCCGTCGGAGGCGAGCCGCTGACCACGGCGGAGCGGGTCGACCTCGCCCGGGGGCTGCTCGACGGCCTGGCGCTGGGTGGCGACGCCGCCCCGCTGCTGGTGCTGGTGGGGCACGACTCGGCAAGCGACAACAACCCGCACCACGCCGGCCTCACCTGCGGCGCCTGTGGCGGCCAGGGAGGCGGGCTCAACGCCCGCCTGGCCGCGCGGCTGCTCAACGACCCCGAGGTGCGCCGGAGCCTGGCCGCCCACGGTGCCGGCCTGCCCGAGAGGACCCACGTGCTCGCCGCCACCCACTGCACCCTGACCGACCGCGTCACCCTGCACGACACGGAGACGCTGCCGGAGGCGCTGGTGCCGTTGCTCGAGCGCTTCGAGCAGGCCCTGACCGAGGCCGGCGGCGCCACCCGCGAGGCGCGTGCGGCGGCGCTGGGGGTCGAGGCCGAGGGCGACGCGAACCGCCTGGCCGCCCTGGCGCGGCGCGGGGGCGACTGGTCCCAGCCGCGCCCGGAGTGGGGGCTGGCCAACAATGCCGCCCTGCTGCTGGCCCCGCGGGAGGCGAGCCGCGGCCGAGACCTCGAGGGGCGGGTGTTCCTGCACGAGTACCACCCCGAGCGCGACCCCGGCGGCGCCGCCCTGGAGGCGCTGATGAGCGCCCCCATGCTGGTGGCGAACTGGATCAACCTGCAGTACTACGCCTCGGTGGCCGACCCCGAGCGCCACGGAGCCGGCAACAAGCTGTTGCACTCGGTGGTGGGGGGCCATCTCGGGGTGATCGAGGGCAACTCGCCCCAGCTGCGCATCGGCCTGCCGCGGCAGTCGCTGCACGACGGCAGCGCCTGGCGCCACGAGCCGCTGCGCCTGACGGTGGTGATCGACGCGCCCCGCGAGCGCATCGAGGGGGTACTGGCGCGCCAGCCCGACGTGGCCCGGCTGGTCGACCACCGCTGGCTGTGGCTCTGCCGGCTCACCGCGGCGGGGCTGGAGCGCTACACGCCGGCCGGCTGGCGCCCTTTCAGCTGAGGCGGGGCTGACGGCGCTGACCCCGAGAAGCCGGGCGGACACGGTCGCCGTTGAGCCACCCGGTGGCGGCGTTGAGATAGGCAGAGTAGCTGACTCGGGCCAGCAACCAGGCGGCCGGCCGCGGCGAGGCGGCGAGGGGTGAGCAGGGGCAACCAGTCCAGCAGGATCAGCGCGGATCGCGTCGTTGTCATGGTGTCTGCTCATCGTGGTAGCAGAGCGGACGTGTCTGTCGATGCCTCTCGACCCACCCAGCCCAGCAGCCAGTCGCTTAGCAGGGCTATTTCGGGGGACTCCTGCTGTCGTCGACGAGCCAGCCAGTAGTGGCAGCCCGTCTTTACCTGGTAGGCGCCCAGCCGCTCCAGGGTGCCGTCGGCCAGGCGGGCGTCGACCTGATGTCGCGTCCCCAGCGCCACGCCCTGCCCCTGCTCGGCGGCATCCAGCAGCAGGGAGTAGCTGTTGAATACCGCCTCGGGTACCAGCTCGTTGGTCGCCACGCCCAGGGCACCAAACCAGCGTCCCCAGTTGACCCAGTTGGGCTCGATGCGCTCGAAGTCGAGCAGCCGGTGGGCGAGCAGGGCCTCAGGGCCCTCGAGGTCTCGCCCATAGCGGTCCAGGTAGGCCGGTGCCGCGACCGGGAACAGGCACTCCTCGAACAGCGGCTCGAGGCTCCACTCCAGGCGGGGCGGGCTATCGTAGAGGATCGCGATGTCGACGTCGTCGGCCACCAGGTCGTGGCTGTGGTCGCTGGTCACCAGGCGCAGGCGGGTCGCCTCGGCAGGATACCGGCGACGAAAGGCGTGTACGGCCGGCCCCAGCCATAAATGCGAGATGGCGGTGTTGGCCGCCAGGCTGATGCCCATTGCCGTCTGGGGCGAGGTCACGGTCTCCACGGCATCCACCAGGTAGCTGAGGGCGGCGTTGACCCGCTCCTGCAGTTGCTCTCCCTGCCGGGTCAAGGCCACCCCCCGGCCCGCGCGGCGAAAAAGCGGAGTCTCCAGATAGGCCTCCAGGGCTCGTACCTGCTGGCTGACCGCCGCCTGGGAGACATGCAGCTCCCGTGCCGCTCGAGAGAAGTTCTGCTGGCGTGCGGCGGCCTCGAAGACCAGCAGGGCATGCAACGGTGGCAGTCGATGGCGGAAGCTTTTCATAAGACAAACTTATCAAAATTGATAACAAGACACGCCATACACAAGCAAAACGGGGATCGGTAGGCTGAGCTGAGACGAAATCTTCAACATCAACTTATCATCCGCGAAGGACTTCGAGCACTCCATGGCCCTCTTCGACTGGCACGCCGAGCGCAGCGCATACACGCCCCTGGACATCGAGGCCCCGGCGACAGGCGCCTCACCCATCGACCTGGTGGCGGTGCGCCGTTATCGCCTGGGCCGCGTCCGCGAGCAGATGCGGCGGCTGGGGATCGGCGCCCTGATCCTCTCGGACCCGGTCAACATCCGCTACGCCACCGGGGCGAGGAACATGCAGGTGTTCAGCGCCCGCAATGCCCCGGCCCGCTACTGCCTGGTCACCGAGCGGCGCGTCATCCTGTTCGAATTCACCGGCTGCGAGCATCTCGCCCGGGGACTCGAGACCATCGACGAGATCCGTCCCGCCCATACCGCCAGTTTCGTGGCGGCGGGACCCCTTATCGCCGAGCGCGAGAGGAGCTGGGCCCGTGAGATGGCCGCACTGATCGTCGCCGAGGTAGGCCCGGGCGTGCCGGTCGGCATGGAGCGCATGAATGCCGGTAGCGCCCTGGCCCTGGCCGCCGAAGGCTTTCCCCTGGTGGACGCCCAACAGCCGCTGGAGCTGGCGCGCTGCATCAAGTCCGCCGAGGAGGTGAAGTGCGCCGAGGCCTCTCTACGCGCGACCGAGGCGGGCGTGGCCGCCCTGCGCGAGGCGATCCACCCGGGGATCACCGAGAATGCCCTCTGGTCGGTACTTCACCAGGCGATTATCGAGCGCGACGGCGATTACTGCGAAACGCGCCTGCTCAGCTCGGGTGAGCGCACCAATCCCTGGTTCCAGGAGACCGGCAACAAGCCGCTTGAGGCCAACGAGCTGGTTGCCCTGGACACCGACGTGGTGGGCTGCCACGGCTACTATTCCGACTTCTCGCGCACCTTCCATGTGGGCCCGGCGCGACCCTCCGCTGAACAGCGCGAGCTCTACCGTCTCGCCCATGAGCAGGTGCACCACAACATGGCGATCATCGCCCCGGGCCTGAGCTTCCGGGAGTACGCCGAGCGGGCCTGGGACATCCCGCCGCGTTTCCATGCCAACCGCTATTACCTGTCGGCCCACGGCGTCGGCATGACCGGCGAGTACCCCTATCTCTACCACCGCGCCGACTTTCCGGACGCCGGCTATGACGGCGTGATCCAGCCCGGCATGACCCTCTGCGTGGAGAGCTACATCGGCGCCGAGGACGGCCGCGAGGGGGTCAAGCTCGAGGAGCAGCTGCTGGTGACCGAGACCGGCACCCGCCTGCTGTCACGCTTTCCCTTCGAGGAGGCGCTGATGTCCCCCTGACCCGGGCTTCCTTCCCAACCCACCAAGGAGACAACATGCCAACGATTCGCCCCCTTTCCCTTTGGATCGCCAGCGGTATCGCCCTGGCCGGCACCCTCACCGCGGCCCAGGCTCAGGAGCGCGAGCTGGCCATCGGCACCAACAACTGGGCCGAGAACATCGCCGTGGCCAACATGTGGAAGCTGGTGCTGGAGGAGGAGCACGGTTACGACGTCAGCCTTCAGGACGCCAGCAAGAGCGTCATCTACAGCGGCCTGGCCAACGCGGACTTCGACATCTCCCTGGAGATCTGGCTGCCGGTCACCGATGCCGAGTTCCTGGCGCCCTATGAGGATCGCATCCAGGTGCACGACGGCTGGTACGAGGGCACCGGCCTGGGCCTCGTGGTACCCGACTACGTGGACATCGACAGCATCCCCGAGCTGGCGGACAGCGCCGATGCCTTCACCTACCAGGGTCGCCCGGCCATTCTCGGCATCGATTCCGGCTCGGCCATCGCCGGCCTGACCGATCAGGCCATCGAGCACTACGGCCTGCCACTCGACCAGATCAACAGCTCGGACCCGGCCATGATGGCCGCGCTGGATGACGCCATCTCACGCGAGGCACCGCTGGTGGTGACCCTGTGGAGTCCGCACTGGGCCTTCGCCGAATTCGACCTGAAGTATCTCGACGACCCGGACAACGTCTACGGCGAGAGCGAGACCATCTACTGGTTCTCCCGGCAGGACTTCGCCGACGACGACCCCTGGCTGACCGCCGTCCTCGATGCCTGGGACATGAACGACGACAGCCTCGGCAGCCTGATGGCCGAGATCGAGCAGCGCGACGATCCGGTGGCAGGTGCGCGCCACTGGCTCGAAGAGAACCGTGACCTGGTCGACGAGTGGATCGCCGCCGGCGACGCGGCCGTTGCTGACGATTGAGACAGTGGTCGCCCTCAGGCCGGCCGGGCGGACGGCGCCTTCTCGGCCAGGGTAGCCTCGAGGAAGGCGAGCAGCTCGGGCATCTCCGCGTCGATGTGCCGGCTGAGGTCGTGGTCGCCGGGCAGCAGGCGCAGCTTGGCAGGCGTCTCGCCGCGGCTGGCATGGAGTCGTTCGGCATCGCTCGGCGGGATCACCGCATCGTCGCGGCCGTGCACCAGCAACACCGGGCAGCGCACCCTGGGCAGGGTGGTCACGGGCGCGATGGCGTCGAAGCGGTGGCCGATCACGTGCTCCACGTAGCGCAGCACGTACCAGCCCAGCGGGACGAACGGTAGCCGCTTCCCGGCCAGCCAGCGACGCATCATGCCGTCCGGGTGGGCGAAGGCCGAGAGGCTGACCACGGCGGCGATGTCGTCGCGGCGCGAGGCCGCCAGCAGCACCGCCGCGGCCCCCACCGAATGGCCGAGCAGCGCCACCGGCGCATCGGCCATGCCCGGACGGGCGCGCAGCCAGGCCAGGGCAGCCTCGGTGTCCTCGGCGAAGCGCGGCATGGAGGAGAAGCTGTCGGCGTCACTCTCGCCATGGTTGCGAGCATCGAACAGCAGCACGTTCCAGCCCGCCGCCTGCAGCGGCGTCGCCAGCGGCAGCATCAGCTCGCGGTTGGCGCCCCAGCCGTGGGTGATCACCACCGTGCCGCGCCCCTGGCCGGGCAGCCACCAGCCCGCCAGACGCCTGCCCCTTCGCGCGGGGAGGGTCACCGTTTCCCCGCTCACGCCGTGCTCGTCCAGGGAGCACGCGATCGGCACCCGCGGCGCGGCCAGGCTGACCCTCAGCCGCCGATGGAAGAGGTGCAGCAGCGCCAGCCCCGCCGGCAACAGGCCCCACCAGAGCCAACCCGGCACCGCGGTCATCGCCTAGCCGCCGCCATTGAGCCACCAGGTGGCGGCGTTGAGGTAGGCGGCGAAGCTGACCCAGGCCAGGTAGGGCACCAGCAGCCAGGCGGCGAGGCGCGAGACCGCGGCGAAGCGGCGGGTGGTGAGCACGATCAGCCCCCACAGCAGCAGCAGGTCGAGCAGCGCCACACCCATCCAGTGCAGGCCGAAGAACAGGATCGACCAGAGCGCGTTGGCGGCGAGCTGGGCGACGAAGGGCCAGAGGGTGTGCCAGCGCATCGCCGGCTTCGCTGCCAGGGTGGCCCGCCAGGCGGCCAGCGCCATCAGCAGGTAGAGCGTGCTCCAGGCGATGGGGAAGGCAAGGTCCGGCGGGGTGAGCGGCGGCTTGGCAAGCCCTGCGTACCACTCACCAGGCGGGGTGGCGATGCCGCTCAGCGCGATCAGCACGACCAGCGCGAGCCAGCCCAGCAGCACCAGCAGGGAGCGGGTGGGCGTCATGGTGCCTCCTGAAGGAGAGTAAAAGGCCGCACCCCATGGGGCGCGGCCATCACTGTTGGCAGCTTACCGAGCCCGGCTCAGTCGTCAAGCGCCGCCGTGTAGGCGTCGGGCACCGCCCGCTCGACCCACAGCGGGTTGCTCCAGGCGGTATCGCCATCCTGGTCGTCGACCTCCAGGGCGACCCAGCCCTCAAGGCCCTCGTCCAGCGCCAGGGCCAGCTCGGCCTGGCGGCCCTCCAGGGCGACGCGCTCCAGCACCTCGCCGCCGGGGCCGATCAGGCGGGCCTCGGCGAGGCCGTCCACGGCCTCCACGTCCAGCGTCCAGCTGAAGGCCTCGCCCTCCGTCAGGCGCAGCGTATCACCGAACAGGCCGTTGCCCGGATAGAGCAGCGGCCCCTGGGTGGCGTAGCCGTGGCCGTTCTTGAGCGCCCGGGCGAAGGCGCGCGGCGTCAGCTCGCCGGGCACCCGGGCCATCATGCGGATACGGCCGGTGAGGTCATTCCAGGCATCATGGGTGTCGGTGCCGGCGGTAAAGTAGACGCGCGTGCCCTGGTCCCAGAGATTGTGGGCCGTGGCGCGGGTCGGCGCGTTGTCGACCTCGGCGTTGAGCTCGAGCAGGTCGAAGCCCGCCGTGAAGCCGCCGGGCACACTGTCGCCTGCCAGGTTGTGCAGGTAGCCATAGTCGTTGAACGGGTGGTTCAGGGGGATCACCTCGGCGTTGAGGCGCCGCGCATCGGCGAGGACCTCCTGCACGCTGTCGGTTCCCGGATCCACCTCGAGCTCGCCACCCAGGTCGATGGGGAAAGGGTTGATGTGCCCCCAGGAGGGCGAGACCTCGACGGAGGGGATGAAAGGGACCCCGCGCCGTTCGGAGAGCTCGAGGAACTCCTCGTGGTTGACCGTGGAGTCGTGGTCGCTGATGAAGGTCAGGTCAAGATCGGTGGCCAGCTGGGCGCGCACCACCATCTCCGGCGGCGTGGTGCCCTCCAGTACGTTGGCGTGGTGGTGCAGGTCACCGCCGTACCAGTCCTGGTCGTTGGGTTCGGCGAGCCGTTCGATCTCCAGGCTCTCCTCCACGGTCTCACCGGACGTCAAGCTAACCGCGAGCTCCTGCTGCTCGGCGGTGAAGCCCGCGCCGGCGTCGACACTCAGCCGGTAGTCGCCCGGCGCCAGCGCCAGTTCGGCCTGCCCCACCGGCGCAAGCTCGGTGAAGAAGGTCTGCTTGCCGAGGAACTCCACCGGCGGCTGCTGGCCCTCGAGGATCACCAGGCGGGCATCGCGCGGCTCGCCGGAATCGGCATCGCGCACGTCCAGGCTCAGGCTAGCCGGGCCCTGCAGGCCTTCGAAGTCGATGACCTGCTCGCCGTCCGCGCCGACCTCCAGGGTCACGGGCTCGCTGTTGGCATGCCCCAGGGCCGTGGCATAGGCAGCGTATTCGCCCTCGGGCAGCGCGATGTCGAACTCGCCCTCCTCTGCCAGCGTCCAGGCGTAGGGGTGACCCGCCTTCTCGATCATCACCAGGCCATCCGGCGGCGCCTCGCCCTGGTCATTGCGCAGGCTGCCGGCGACCCGACCGGTGGCCTCGCCACGACGCTCGGCCTCGGCGGCCACCACCGGCGCCAGGTCGCCGTCCGGCACCACCTGCAGCCAGCCCTCGAAGGTGCGCGACTCGCCAGGTGCCAGGTCATGCTCGAGGTACATGTCCTGGCCTTCGTAGTTGACGCGGTCGAAGTAGGGGGCATGAAGGGCGAACACCCAGTCGCGGTCGTAGGCCACCATGCGGTCGCTGAGCGCCCCCTCGGCGGTGGTCTCCTTGGCATCGCCCAGACCGGGCACGCCGAACAGGTAGCCGGTGTCCGGCCACAGGGTGAAGCCGGAGCGGATGGCGTCCAGTGCCTCGTCGCCGGCGTTCTCCAGCTCGGTCTGGAGGTGGATGCGGTCGCTGCCGGCCTCCAGGGTGTAGGTGGTGGTCACCCAGGCATCGGACCAGTTGCGGCGGATGCGCACCACGGCGCGCTCGGCGGAATCCTCGACGACCTCCACCTCCTTGCCGTCGTTGGGCCAGGCGGACCAGTTGTCGGGAATGAAGTCAGCGAAGGCGATGCGGTCGAGATCGACCTCGCCCTCCTTGACGGCGGCCAGGTCCACCAGGGTGCCACGCGGTACGCCCCAGGGCGGCCGCGACTCCACGGCGATGGCGAAGGCCAGCCGGTCGTTGGCGATGGTCAGGTCCTCGTCGGCCAGGGCCTCGCCGTCGGGAATGGCGGTGGCCCCGCGGGTGACGCTCACCTCGGCGTGGGCGCTGGAGGCACCGACCAGAAGGCCGGCCAGCAGCAGGCTGCTGAGTCGCTGGGTCATGGGGGATCTCCCTTGCATTGCGTCTTGTAATGAAAAAGCCACATTTCCAGCATGATTTATTTTGACTGATCATCCAAATAAATACCCCTGCCCCAACCCGTCGGACATCTGGGGAGAATCATCGCAGAAGGCCTGAGCGACGCGCCCTGGGGATCCGAGCGGCGGCTATAGTAAGGGGGTCTTGCCACCCGACGACCGGAGCCCGCCATGTCACCCCGCTTGCGCCAGCCGTTAGCCGCCCTCTGCCTGCTGTGCCTGTCCAGCGCCGCGCTCGCCCAGTCCGACGAGGTGGAATTCCGCGCCTACGAGAATGCCCTGGCCCGGGGCGCCCAGCATGCCGACCGCTGGCAGGTCGGCTGGACCACCGTCTATGCCGGCAGCCTGGCGTTCAGCGCCTGGCAGGCAAGCGAGGCGAGTGACGACGAGGAGCGCTTTGACGGCCGGGTGGGCGTGGTGAAGTCGGCGCTGGCGCTGGGCGGCATGCTGCTCGACCGCCAGCCCCATCCCGCCGCCTACCGGGCGCTCCAGACGGGCGAGGCGAGCGATATCGAAGGCGCCCGACGACTGCTGCAGGCGGTGGCCGAGGAGGAGCGCCGGCGGCGCAGCTGGGAGGCGCGACTGGGGTCGCTCGCCGTGAACACCTTGGCGGGACTGGTAATCGGCATGGGCGACGACCGTCCCGACGACGGCGCCCTCAACTTCGCCACCGGCATGCTGGTCAGCGAGCTGCAGCTGCGCACCCAGCCGGGCCAGGCCATGGCGGCGGTGAACCGCTTCCAGCCGGCGGCGGTGTCATTCGGCGACGTGCACCTGGAGGGGGAAGTGGCCTGGCTGGTGGGGCCGAACCAGCTGGGGGTGGCGTTGCGCTACTGAGGAGCAGAGGAGAGCACCCGGCGTCGCGTCTCGCGGTGGCCAGCGCCCGTATTGTTATGTTATAACCTCCGCCAGTTTTCCGGAGGCTCCCCATGGCACACCATCGACACCGGCATCGCCCGGAAGGGCCTTGCCACTTCTCCCTGATGTCGCTCTCCGCGACTCGCCGCCTGTTGCTGGTCGCGGCACCGCTCGCCGCCCTGTGGCTGACGGTCTCCTGGGCCGCGGGATGGTGGTCCTGATGTCGCGCCTGCAACTGCACGACCTGCAGCTGGCCCGCGGTGGCCAGACAGTCCTCGAGCACCTGGACGGCCGCTTCATGGATGGCGCCATCACCGCCCTGATAGGCGCCAACGGCGCCGGCAAGAGCACGCTGATCTCGGCGATCATGGGCATGCTGGCCCCGGTGGCCGGCAGCGTGGAGTGCCGGGTACCTCGTGAGCGTTGCGCCTGGCTCCCACAGCAGCTGGCGCTGGACCTCACCTTCCCGATGAGCGTGGAAGAGCTGATCATGACCGGCACCTGGCCGAGCCACGGGGCCCTGAAGGGGTATTGCGCGGCCCACTACCGCCGTGGCCGAGAGATCATGGCGCGGCTGGGCATCTCGCACCTGGCCCACCGGCCGTTGGGCGAGCTCTCCGGCGGCCAGCGCCAGCGCGCCCTGCTGGGCCGCACCCTGATGCAGGAGGCCGAGCTGCTGCTGCTCGACGAGCCCTTCGCCAACGTCGATATCGAGACGGTGGACGTGCTGATGGAGGTGCTGCGCGACATGGCCCGTCAAGGCGCCACCATCATCGTGGTGATCCACGACATGGAGCAGCTCGCCCGCCTGGCCGACGACGTGCTGCTGCTTTCCGGCGGCCATGGCCGCTGGGTCAGCCCCGATGCCCTGCTCGACCACCACAGCGGTGTGGCGCCCCGGGCACCACGCCTGCCCCTGACCTTTCCGGATGCCTCCCATGCTGGCACTGCTTGACGCCTGGCTGCTCGCCCCCTTCGACTACGGCTTCATGCAGCGCGCCCTGGTGGCCGGACTGGCGCTGTCGCTGGCCGCGCCGCCGCTGGGCGTCTTCCTGATGCTGCGCGGCATGAGCCTGATCGGCGACGCCATGGCCCACGCCATCCTTCCCGGGGTGGCGCTGGGCTTCCTGGCCGCCGGCTTCTCGCTGCCGCTCATGAGCCTGGGGGGCATCCTCTCGGGGCTGCTGATAGCGGTACTGGCGGGCAGCGTGTCGCAGATGACTGGCCATCGAGAAGACTCGGCCATGGCCAGCTTCTTCCTGATCTCGCTGGCCGCGGGAGTGATGCTGGTGTCGTTGGGCGGCAGCAGCGTGGACCTCACCCATGTACTGTTCGGCTCGATCCTGGCCGTGGACTCCACCGCCCTGGTGCTGATCGCCGGCATCAGCAGCCTGATCGTGGTGGTCCTGGCGATGATCTTCCGCGCCCTGGTGGTGGAGTGCCTGGACCCGCTGTTCCTGCGCGGCCAGGGGGTACGCGGTGGCGTGGTGCACGGCATCTTCCTGGGGCTGGTGGTGCTCAACCTCACCGCCGGCTTCCAGACCCTGGGCACCCTGATGGCGGTGGGCCTGATGATGCTGCCGGCCACCACGGCGCGCTTCTGGAGCCAGCGCCTGGAGGGGCTGATCGCCATCGCCATCGGCATCGCCCTGGTGGCCAGCACCGGCGGGCTGCTGCTCTCCTACCACCTCAGCCTGCCGTCGGGGCCGGCCATCATCCTGCTGGCCGGCGGCGGCTACGTGCTCTCCGCGCTGTTCGGCCGGCACCACAGCCTGGCCGCCCGCTGGTGCCGCCATGCCGCCCCACTGGGCGCCCCCGAGCACGACTGATACAGCATCCCTGACACAACCACCGAGGAAGCTCTACATGCGCCTTTCCCGCCCCGTTGCCCTGCTCGCCGGGCTTTCCACCCTGCTGGCTCTGCCCGCCGCCCTGGCCGCCGAGCGCATCCAGGTCGTCACCAGCTTCAGCATCCTCGCCGACATGATCGAGAACGTCGGCGGCGAGCATGTCGAGGTGACCGCCCTGGTGGGGCCGGACAGCGATGCCCACGTCTATTCGCCGCGCCCCACCGACGCCCGCGCCCTGGCCGAGGCTGACCTGGTGGTCTTCAACGGCTTGAAGTTCGAGGGCTGGATGGAACGACTGATCGACGCCAGCGACTTTGCCGGCCCCCTGGTGGTGGCCACCGATGGCATCGCGGGGAGGATCGCCGCTGCGGAGGATGACGGCCATGATGACCACGACGACGATGCGCATGATCACGGTCATGAGGCGCATGGCGATGAGGGCAACGAGGCCCACGACGGTCATGACCATGGTCCCATCGACCCCCATGCCTGGCAGGACCTGGGCATGGGCCCGCTCTATGTGGACAACATCCTCGCGGGCCTGATCGAGGCCGACCCGGACAACGGCGACGCCTACCGGGCCAGCGCCGAGCGTTACCTGGAGGCGATCGCCGCCGCCGACGGCGAGCTACGCGAGCGGCTCGGCGAGATTCCCGCCGGCACCAGCGTGATCACCGGCCACGACTCCTTCGGCCACTTCGCCCGTGCCTATGGCCTGCAGTTCCTCTCCCCCCAGGGACTCTCCACCGAGGCCGAGCCCAGCGCGGCCAACATGGCCCGGCTGATCGACGTGATCCGCGAGAAGAACGTCCGGGCGCTGTTCCACGAGAACATGACCAGCCCGGCGATGATCGACCAGCTGGCCGAGGAGACCGCCCTGCCGGTGGCCGGCACCCTCTATGCCGACGCCCTGGCCAGCGACGGCGAGGCCAGCAGCTGGCTCGGCATGATGCGCCACAACGCCCGCACCCTGCACGACGCCCTGGCCGAGCCGGGCCAGGGCGAAGACGACCACAGCGACGATGACCATGCGGGTGATGGCCATGAATATGATAACGGGGCCCACGACGATCATGGCCACGAGCACTGACCGTTACGCCCGCCACGCAAACAACGCCACCTTCGGGTGGCGTTGTTTTTATATGGACACCGATTCTATGGGACCATCGAGCTCCGGCCGCGAAGGATGTCTCCCATGCTCGAGTTCCGCCAGGTCCACAAGGCCTATGCCACGCCCCAGGGCCCGCTCACGGTGCTGGCCGGGGTCGACCTGACCCTGGATGCCGGCGAGAGCCTGGCACTGATGGGCGAGTCGGGCAGCGGCAAGTCGACCCTGCTGCACCTCGCCGCGGGCCTCGACCTGCCCGACCGCGGCGAGGCCAGGGTGGCCGGCCGGGCAATCTCGTCGCTCGGCGAGGCGGGCCGGGCACGGCTGCGTCGCGAGACCCTGGGCCTGGTGTTCCAGCAGTTCCACCTGGTACCGAGCCTCTCGGTGCGCGACAACCTGCGCCTGCAGGCGCGCCTCGCCAGTCGCGAGGATAGCGCCTGGACGGCGGAGCTCCTGGAGCGGCTGGGCCTGGCCGGGCTGGCGAGGCGCTACCCGGAACAGCTCTCCGGCGGCCAACAGCAACGCCTGGCCATCGGCCGTGCCCTGGCACCACGCCCGGCCCTGCTGCTCGCCGACGAGCCCACCGGCAACCTGGATGAAGGCACCGCCGACGAGGTGCTGGACCTGCTGCTGGCCCTGGTCCGCGATACCGGCTGCGCGCTGCTGATGGTCACCCACAGCCCACGCGTGGCCGCCCCGCTGGACCGCCGCCTGCACCTCACCCATGGCCACCTCGGCCAATTCAGCGCGGTCAGGACACCGACAGCGTGACCCCCCCCGCCGTCTGGGCCTTCAGGGCCGGACTCCTCGCCACCGTGACGGCCATCATGGCCGGCATCTGGTGGCTGCTCCAGGCGCTGGGCCTGCCCATGAGCTTCTCCCCCTCCGGCATCGCCGAATGGTTCAACAGCCAGGGCAACCTGGGCCCGCTGCTGCTCCTGCTGTTGATGATGCTGGCGGTGGTGGTGGGCCCGATTCCCACCCTGCCGGTGGCCGCGGCCGCAGGGATGGCCTTCGGCCTGCTCCCCGGGGCGCTGCTGTCGATCATCGGCGCCATGACGGGGGCCATGATCGCCTTCACCCTGGCCCGGCTGCTGGGGCGGGATGCCCTGCGCGCCCGGCTGCCGAACAATCCGCTGTTCGGTATCCAGGGCTCCCAGCGGCTGCTGTTCCTGACGGTACTCGTCACGCGCCTGGTGCCCATCTTCTCGTTTGCACTGGTCAGCTATGCCGCCGGGGTCACCGCCATCACCGCGGGACGCTTCGCCCTGGGCACGGTGATCGGCATGCTGCCCATGACCCTTGTGTTCGCCAGCCTAGGGCGAACCTATGAGCTGCACCCGCTGCTCTCGATCACGGCCGCCTTTGTCATACTCGCCGTGATGACCCTGCTGCCCTGGTACCTGAGCCGACGGCGTCACTCACGGCTGGCCCGCTGGCTGCACCTCGACGAGTCGCCGGAGGAGTAGTCGGCAGCTGACGGCTCATCGGCTATCGCCGCGCGCGGGCCATGCCGATAGTGCTCGGGGCTTGCCATTCCCCGCGCTGTCGCTTGTATGAGACGATACCGGCAGGAGGGACCACACGGCCCCGCTCGCCAACCACGTGCCCCCATGCTCACCGCCCTGGTCACCCTGCTCTCCCACTATCGCCGCCACCCCGGCCAGCTGGCCATGCTGCTGCTCGGCCTGTGGGTGGCGGGTGCGCTGTGGAGCGGCGTGCAGGCGATCAACGCCTCGGCCCGCGACAGCTACGACCGGGCCGAGGCGCTCTTCACCACCGGCCTGGACCGCCTGGAGCGCCGCGATGGCGAGCCCCTCGACCGTACGGACTTCGTGACCCTGCGCCGCCAGGGCCTGGCCGTCTCGCCGCTGCTGGAGGGCACGGTGGTGACATCCTCGGGCGAGCGGCTGACGGTGATCGGCATCGACCCGCTGACCCTGCCCGGCGACAGCGCCTTCGCCACGGCAGGCAGCCGCGGCGAGCTTACGGCCTTCTTCACCCCGCCCTGGCAGACCCGACTGGCCCCGGATACCACCCCGCGGCTGGGGCTCGCACGGCCGGCGGCCCCGGGCGCCGAACCCGCCCTGGCCGATGGCCGGCGGCTGCCGCCACTGGTCCTCGCCCCGGCACTGCCGCCGGATACCCTGGTGGTGGACATCGCCGTCGCGGCCCGGCTGCTGGAACGTGGCAACGCGGTGAGCCGGCTGGTGACGGCGGCCGGCGCGCTGGAGACGGCCCCTGCGGGCTACCGGCTCGGCCGTGCCGACACCCTGGTCGATCCGGGCGAGCTCACCGCGAGCTTCCACCTCAACCTCACCGCCATGGCGCTGCTGGCGTTGATCGTCGGGCTCTTCATCGTCCAGGCGGCGCTGGGCCTGGCGCTGGAGCAGCGCCTGGGGCTGCTGCGCACCCTGCGCGCCCTGGGCGTGCCGGGCCGCACCCTGGTCGCCCTGCTGGCGCTCGAGCTGGCGCTGCTGGGCATCATCGGCGCCCTGGCAGGCATCGCCAGCGGCGTGTGGCTGGCCCGGACCCTGCTGCCGGACGTGGCGGCTACCCTGCAGAGCCTCTACGGCGCCGCGGTGGGCGCAGAGCTTCACCTGCCCTGGCACTACTGGCTGGGCGGGCTCGGGGTGACCCTGGGCGGACTCTTCGTTGCCGGCAGCGGCATCCTGTGGCGGGCCGCACGGCTCGGCGTGCTGGGGCTCGGCCAGGCACAGGCGTGGCGCGCGGGTTTCCAGCGCCAGCTGCGTGGCCAGGCCATCGCCGGCACCCTGGCCGCCCTGCTGGCCCTGGCGGTGTGGGCCTGGCTGGCCGCGCAGCCCGTCGGCGAGGGGCTGGTCGCCGGCTTCGTGCTGGTCGGGGCGATGATGCTGGCCTGCGCCCTCTGGCTGTCGCCGCTGCTGGCGGCCGGGCTTTCCGGCCTGGGCCGGCTCGCCCGGCGCCGCCCCCTGACCCAGTGGGCGCTGGCCGACCTGCAGCTCCAGCTGCCGCGCCTCTCGCTGGCGATGATGGCGCTGCTGATCGCGCTCTCCGCCAACCTGGGGGTGGGCAGCATGGTCGGCGGCTTCCGCCTCACCTTCCTCGACTGGCTCGACCAGCGGCTGACCGCCGACCTCTACCTGCGCCCACCGGCCGGGCAGTTCGACGCGGTGCAGGCCTGGCTGGACGCGCGCGACGAGGTCGCCGAGCTGCTGCCCACCGCCGACGCCGAGTCGACCCTGCTCGAGGTGCAGGCCGGGGAGGAGCGCCGGCGCCTCGCGGTGCCGGTGACGCTGTTCGGCATCACCCCGGGCGCCCGTCTCACCCCGACCTGGCCACTGCTCGAGACCCGGGCCGGGCGGGAGGCGGCCTGGACCGCCCTCGCGAAGGGCGAGGCCTTCATCAACGAGCAGCTGGCCCTCGGCCAGGGCATCGGCCCCGGCGACCGGCTGGTGCTGCGCTCGCCCACCGGCCAGGAGCGGGTGAGGGTGGCCGCCATCTACCCCGACTACGGCAACCCCCGCGGCGAGGTGCTGCTGGCCATGGCCGCGCTGCGGGAGCGCTTTTCCGCCGCGCCGGGGTCGCTGGGCATCGTGCTCGCCGAAACGGGCACGCCGGGAGAGCGCCGGGCCGAGGCGCTCTCCCGGGCGCTCGATGCTCGCTTCGCGCTGGGCCGCGACGCGCTGCGCGACCAGCGCGAGGTCAAGGCGCTCTCCACCGAGATCTTCGAGCGCACCTTCGCCATCACCCGGGCCCTCAACGCCCTGACCCTGGCCGTGGCGGCCCTGGCCCTGCTCGCCAGCCTGCTGGCCCAGGCCCGGGAGCGCCGCCGCCGGCTGGCGCCGCTCTGGGCGCTGGGCGTGACCCGGGGGCGCCTGGCCGCCATCCAGCTGGCCCAGCTGGGCGGGGCGGCACTGGTGACGGGGCTCGCCGCCGTGCCGCTGGGCATCGCCATCACCGCCTGCCTGGTGGCGGTGATCAACGTGGCCGCCTTCGGCTGGCGCCTGCCGCTGCATGTCTTCCCCGGCGAGATCGGCCTGACCCTGGCCACCGCCCTGGGGGTGGCACTGCTGGCGGCCGCCCTGCCGGCCCTGACCCTGTGGCGCACGCCGCCCCGCACCCTGCTGGCCGAGGAGGAAGCGTCATGAAAGGCTGGCCGACCTGGCTACTGGCGGCCCTGCTGGCCACGCTGCTGGCGGGCTGCGAGGGCGAGGCGCCCCCCGCTTCCCAGGGCTTCGCGGGGCTGGGCACCGAGGCCGAGGGATTCCGCCAAGCCGCCCCAGGCACTCCCCTGCGCTTTCCCGAGGACCACGGTCCCCACCCCGACTACCGCCTGGAGTGGTGGTACCTCACCGCCAACCTGGAGGATGCCAGCGGCGAGCCACTGGGCGTGCAGTGGACCCTGTTCCGCCAGGCCCAGCTGCCTCCCGCCGAGCGTCCCGAGACGCCCGGCCCCTGGGCCGCCGACCAGCTGTGGATGGCCCATATGGCCGTCTCCCGGGGCGAGGCCCACCGGGTGGCCGAACGCTTCGCCCGGGGCGGCTCCCGGGAAGGCGACCCCGGGCGGGACCAGGCGGGCGTCACCGCGGCCCCCTTCCATGCCTGGCTCGACGACTGGACGCTGGCCAGCCGCGCCGGGGACAGCGACCGGGATGCCCTGTCACAGCTTGAACTGGTCGCCACGGCCGAGCATGACGGCGCTCCCTTCGGCTTCCGGCTGGCGCTGGACGCCGAGGGGCCCCTGGTACGCCATGGAGAGAATGGCTTCAGCCAGAAGTCCGCCGACGGCCAGGGCTCGATCTACGTCAGCCAGCCCTTCTACCGGGTCAGCGGCGAGGTGACCCTGGACGGTGAATCCCGGCAGGTGACGGGCCGCGCCTGGCTCGACCGCGAGTGGAGCAGCCAGCTGCTCGGCCCCGACCAGGCGGGCTGGGACTGGTTCTCGCTGCACCTGGCCGATGGCCACCGGCTGATGGCCTTCCGCCTGCGCGGCGGCGGCGAGGGCGGGGGCGACTACCTCTCGGGCAGCTGGATCACCCCCGAGGGCCAGACCACCCCCCTCGATGACGACAGCCTCGCCCTCGAGCCCCTGGCCACCTCGACCGTGGCCGGCCGGACGCTGCCTACCCGCTGGCGGCTGCGGCTTCCGGACCAGGGCCTCGACCTGACAGTCGAGGCGCCCCATGCCGATCGCTGGATGGCCACCACGGTGAGCTACTGGGAGGGCGCGGTGAGGGTGACCGACCACGCCAGTGGCGCGCCGCGAGGGCAGGGCTATCTCGAGATGACCGGCTACTGAGCCGATGACGACCGGGAGGACCGCCATGCCGCTGCTGGATGCCATCACCGCCTTCGTCCGTGTTGCCGAGCTGGGCAGCTATACCCGGGCCGCGGAGGCCCTGGAGCTGTCGCGGACCCGGGTGTCGCGGCTGGTCATGCAGCTGGAGGCCCACCTCGAGGTGCGCCTGATCCAGCGCACCACCCGGCGCCTGCACCTGACCGAGGCGGGCGAGCGCTACCTGGCGCGGGCCCAGGGCATCCTGCAGGCGCTGCAGGAGGCCGAGGCCGAGGTCGGCGCGGGCCGCCTCGAGGTGCGGGGCCGCCTGCGGCTCAACGGCCCGATGAGCTTCGGCACTCGCCACCTGGCGCCCCAGGTCACCCGCTTCATGGTCGAGCACCCCGACCTGGAGGTGCGCCTCGACCTCAACGACCGTCGCGTGGACCTGCTCGAGGAGGGCTATGACCTGGCGATCCGCATCGGGGCACTGCCGGACTCGAGCCTGGTGGCCCGCCGCCTGACGCGCTGCCGGCTGCTGCTGTGCGCCTCGCCCGGCTACCTCGCCGCACACGGCGAGCCCGAGAGCCTCGAGGCGCTGGCCGGGCACCGCTGCCTGCGCTATCGCACCGGCGGCGGCACCGAGTGGCAGCTGGGGGGCCGCCGCCTGGCCGTGCAGGGGCCGCTGGACAGCAACAATGGCGATGTCCTGACCCAGGCCGCCGAGGCCGGGCTCGGCATCGTGCACCAGCCAAGCTTCCTGGTCGCCGAGAGCATCCGCCGCGGGCGGCTGGTCCCGATCCTCACCGATGAGGCGCCGGTAACGCTGGGCATCCACGGCGTGTTTCCGGCTCGCCGCCACCTGCCGGCCAAGATCGAGCGCTTCCTCGACTTCCTGGCCGCGGCCTGGGGAGACCCGCCGACCTGGGAGCGGGAGCTTTCATTGTCGCCATTCACGCAACAATGATTTTCATGCCGGCCAGATTATCTCCTGACGGGTCGCGGGTAGAGTGAGCCCCATCGACAAACCCCCACCCCCTCGACGGAGATTGACACCATGACCCCCCAGCCCCTTGCCGCGAACCGTCCCGAGTCCCTGCAGCCCCACGCCATCGCCCTGCTGCGCCTCGCGCTCGGCGTCATGACCCTGGCCCACGGCCTGATGAAGGTCTTCCTCTTCACCGTGCCCGGCACCGTGGACTACTTCGAGTCGCTGGGCCTGCCCGGCGTGCTGGCCTACCTGACCATCCTCGCCGAGGTGGGCGGCGGCATGGCGCTGATCCTTGGCCTCTTCACCCGCTGGGTAAGCCTGGCCCTGGTCCCGGTGCTGCTCGGCGCCGCCTGGGTCCACCTCGGCAACGGCTGGGTCTTCTCCAGCGAGGGCGGCGGCTGGGAGTTCCCGGTATTCTGGGCCATCGCCCTGCTGGTCCAGGCCGGCCTGGGCAGCGGCAGCCTGACCCTCAACCGCCGCTTCGCCTGACCCATCATCCACCTCGACCGCGCCGGCCCCTCGGGGCCGGCGCCCGTCCACCGAAGGAGAGCCGAGATGCTTCCCAGCCTGTTCATTTCCCATGGTTCGCCGATGCTGGCACTGACCCCCGGGCCGGCTCACGACTTCCTGCGCCGGCTGGGCCATGAGTGGCAACCGAAGGCCATCCTGGTGGTCTCGGCCCACTGGGCCAGCCGCCAGCTGCTGGTCAGCACCAGCGAGCGTCCCGAGACCATCCACGACTTCGGCGGCTTCCCCCGGGCGCTCTACGAGTGCCAGTACCCCGCCCCGGGCGACCCGGCGCTGGCGATGCGCCTGGCCCGTGAGCTCAACGCCGTCCCCACCGAGCGCGGCCTGGACCACGGCGCCTGGGTGCCGCTGTCGCTGATGTATCCCGAGGCCGAGATCCCGGTGGTCTCGCTGTCGCTGCCGGCGGGATGGTCCAACGCCGAGCTGGTGGCCCTGGGCGAGAAGCTGGCCACGCTGCGCGAGGAGGGCATCCTGGTGGTCGGCTCGGGCAGCCTGACCCACAACCTGGCGGAAATGCAGGCCCTGGCGGCGCCGATGCCGGCCTGGGTCGGCGAGTTCGTCGACTGGGTCCATGACCGTCTGGAAGCGGATGACCGCGAGGCGCTGCTGGCCTGGGAACGCGCCCCCCGGGCCCGCGAGAACCATCCCACCGCGGAACACTTCCAGCCGCTGCTGGTGGCCATGGGGGCCGGCGGGCCGGGCAAGCGGCTGCACCACAGCGTGGAGCACGGGGTGCTGGCCATGGACCTCTATGCCTTCGCCTGAGGGGCGAGGCACCCGGAAATGGGCCAGGCCAGAGCGCAAGAGGCCGCCCCGTGGGGCGGCCTCGTCGTGTCAGTCATCGCGGCAGGATCAGGCGTCGGGGATCTCCAGCGCCTGCTGCACGGCGGACCAGCCCGGCTCGCCGTCGCGCGTGGTGACCCCTTCCAGGAAGGCCTTCACCTTGGCCGGGTTGGCGCGGATCCAGTCCAGCGCCACCGCCTCGGGCTCACGCTCCTCGTAGCTGAAGCCGCGGATCATCGCGCTCTGGTCATCGGCGGTGAAGCTGAGCTGGTCGAGCAGCCGCGTGGCATTGGGGGCGGCCTCGGCGAAGTCGCTGGTCACCAGGGTACGCACGTCGCTTCGCCCGCCGTCGGGGCCCCACATGTCCTGGGTGTCGGTCAGGTACTGGACGTCATACTCGATGTTCATCCAGTGGGGGGTCCAGCCGGCGAAGACGATCCACTCCTCGCGGTTGATGGCCGCGTCCACCGCGCTGAGCATGCCTGGCGTGGAGGTCTCGGAGAGGTTCCAGTCACCCAGGCCATAGGTGT
The DNA here is from genome assembly GCF_029625235.1 of Halomonas sp. CKK8. Lineage (NCBI taxonomy): Bacteria > Pseudomonadati > Pseudomonadota > Gammaproteobacteria > Oceanospirillales > Halomonadaceae > Halomonas > Halomonas sp. CKK8. Next base: position 3,696,512 of record NZ_CP121193.1, read on the forward strand.
CGTTCTCCACCGCCTCGTTGAGAGTGTCGCTCATGCCCGAGCCGACCTCGATGGAGTAGACGGTGCGACCGAGCTTCTCGGCGATCTCCTCATCGGCCAGGTCCTCGGCGGAGGTCACGCCGGCATCATGGACATAGGTCGGCACCGCGAAGCCCAGGCGTGCGCCCTCGACATTGTTGCCGAGGTCGACGATCAGGCCCTTCTCCATGGTGGCGTCGAACATCGACTGCTGGGCGGGCAGCCAGGCGGCGAGGAAGGCATCCAGCTCGCGCTGGGTGAGGGCCTCGTAGGTAATAGTGGAGCCGAGCTCCTGCTGGTGGGTCTGGTAGCCCAGGGCATCCAGCAGCTGGGCGGCCAGGGCGGTCTTGACGGTCACGCCGGGCCAGGCGGGCACGGAGAAGCGCACCTGGGCGGGCTCCTCGGCCAGGGCAACGGAGCTCCAGGCCAGCGGGGCGGCCAGCAGGGCACCGGCCAGGGCAAGGGTCATGGGACGATTCAGCGCTTTCATCGGGTCTCCTTGGCAGGTCATGCCATGAACGAACATGGCCGAGACCTTATCCCCCGGCGCCGTTTAAGGCAAAGATCGCCCCGCCGGGAGCACGCAGAGGGGTCAGTCGCCCATCTGGCCGAGACGGTCCGCCTGCACGACCTCGATCCAGTAGCCGTCGGTGTCCTTGACGAAGACCACGTCCTTCATCTTGCCCTGGTCGCCGCGCTTGACGAAGGTGACGTCGTTGGCGTCGAACCAGGCCTGGGCGGCCTCGAGGTCCGGCACGCTGAAGCAGATATGGCCGAAGCCCTGGGGTTCGGCGTTGCCGTCGTGGTAGGCGAAGTCCTGCTGCTCCTCGGTGCCCCAGTTGTGGGTCAGCTCGAGCACCCCGCGCTGGCTGAAGGTCCAGACGGTGCGCTCGCCGGTCTCCTCCGGGACGCGCTCGCCGGGTTCCGGGCGCGCCAGGAAGTAGAGCGAGAACTGCATCTCCTCGAAGTCGAGCCGACGCAGTACCCGCATGCCGAAGACCCGGGTATAGAAGGCCAGCGCCTTCTCCGGGTCCTTGACCCGCAGCATGGTGTGGTTGAGGCGAAAGCCCTCGCTATCCGCGGTGGGCGCCTGGACGCCGGGGTGCTGCTCTCCCTGGAAGCTCATGGGGACTCCTTCTCGCAAGGGTGGATGGTCGATGCGTCAAGGACGTGAGGGCGGCCGGCGCGCTTTTCCACCCCCTCGGGTGGAGCCCACCCGGCTCCGCAGGTCGCCACTCCCTTTATAAGTCATATACATATATTGCATTTGCCGCCGTACCGTCGGTCGCCACCAGCGATAACCACGCTTGATATGGGCGAACCACCTTCTACACTAGTTGTACATCCATGACCCCTCACGAGGCAGCCCCATGTCCATCCCGGCCTATCAACTGGGTGACCATGTCACCCTGAAGGAGATCGCCAATGCCGTCGCCCATGGCCTCACGCCGATCGTCGAGGTCGAGTCGATGGATGGCATCTACACGGTGCGTTTCCACCACGCCAACGACGTCTCGGAGCTCTCCGACAGCCAGGGCCATACCCGCACCTTCCTCGGCACCGGCGAGATCCGCGACCTGCTAGGCGGCATCGGCCTGACCCATGGCGTGCTGACCTGGGGCGACCAGTGCGGCGACGAGATGATCGGCGTGCCGGGCCACGCCCTCTCGCCGGACGAGATGCTCGCCAGCGGCACGCGCATCGCCTTTCGCTGATGCAAGCCAAGGGGTAGGCTGACGGCATGACCACCCGAGAGTGACCCGGAGATGCCCGCGCCCCATGCCCTGCCCCGTCCTGCGACCGGCCGTGCCCTGCCGATGGCCGGCATCCGCATGCTGGTCATGCTGCTGCTGGCCGCCCTGATGGCAGGCTGCGCGGGGCGCGAGCTCGCCACCCGCGACGCGCCGGGAGAGCTCTCCATCGACCGGGCGCTGATCCTCGCCGAGGCCAGGCGCGCCCTGGGCACCCCCTATCGCCTGGGCGGCACCACCGAGCGCGGCATGGACTGCTCGGGGCTGGTGCAGCGGGCCTACTCCCGGGCCGGCATCCGCGTGCCCCGCACCTCCCGACAGCAGTTCGAGGCCCTGCCGCGGGTCGATGAGGCGCGCCCCGGCGACCTGCTGTTCTTCGCCACCGCCGGGGGGCGCAAGGCGAGCCACGTGGGCATCTATCTGGGCGACGGCGAGATGATCCACGCCCCGGGGCGGGGTCGCCGGGTCACCACCACCACCCTGGCGCTGGACTACTGGCAGGAGCGCTTCCTGGGTGCCGCCGCGCCCGCCCCCTGACGCCACGGCCGAGAGACCGGCAAGGCCGGCCCATGCCCCCGACTCGTGGTGAGCGATATGGAGCGTGCCGACCCCGGCGTCGCGAGAGGACGGCCGAGGGCCGCGTCTGTATCCGCGCCTGACCCGGCGGGGGCGACGCCTCTGTCGCTCCCTTAAGCGGGCGTTAAGTTGCGAGGGCCAGAGTATCGGTGAAACGTCATGGAGACGCCCCGATGCGATGCTCAGCCCCCCTGCCCTCCCCCACGCCATGCCGGCAGCCGCCGATGGGCCTGTGCCCGCCACCGCTGGCCTGGCGCGAGGCCCACCTCTGGCGTGAGCGACGCCGCCTGGAACAGCTCGTGCGCCGCCGCTTCGCCGCCGAGCACGGTGCCCGCATCGGCCACTTCCTGCCGCGCCTCTTCGGGCTCTGGCAGGCCGAGAGTCCCCTGGCGGCGGTGGGCATGCGCGCCGCCACCGGGGGGCCGCTGTTCCAGGAGCGCTATCTGGATGACAGTGCCGAGGCCTTCCTCTCCCGCCGCCTCGGCCGGGCGACATCCCGCGACGAGATCGCCGAGATCGGCAACCTGGCGAGCCGGCGGCCGGGCCTCCAGCGTCCGCTCTACCTCCACCTGGTAGAGCAGCTGGCGGCGGAGGGCATCGCCTGGCTGCTGTTCACCGCTACGCCCGAGGTCCACAACGGCATCCGCCGACTGGGCCTCGACCTCCACCCGCTGATGCCCGCCGACCCGGCCCGCCTGGGGGCCGGCCAGGCCGAGTGGGGGCGCTACTACGACCGCCACCCCTGGGTGATCGCCGGCGACCTGCGCCGGGCCCACCGGGTGCTCGTCGACCGCGGCCTGCTGCCGCTCGCACACCCCGCGGAGGTGACCGATGACCGGCTCGCCTGAGGCCCTCCTCGCGCGGCTGGCCCGCCACGCCGCCGACTGCCCCGGGCGCCTGGCCCTGGACGACGGCCACCGCCGAGTCACCTTCGCCGCGCTGCCAGCCGAGGTCGAGGCCCGACGTCAACGCCTGGCCGCGGCCGGAGCAGAGCGGGTCGCCCTGGCCCTGGACAACGGCATCGACTGGGCACTGTGGGACCTGGCGCTGCTGCGGGACGGACGAGTCGCGGTGCCGGTGCCCGCCTTCTTCAGCGGCGCCCAGCGTCGTCATCTGGTGGCGAGCGCCGGCCTGGACGCCTGGATCGGCCCCGGCGCCGAGGCGCTCGGCTTCTCCGCCACGCGGGACCCGGCCATCGCCACCCGCCGGGTGGCCTCGCCTCCGGCCCTGCATGCCGGGACCACCCGCATCACCTTCACCTCCGGGACCAGCGCCGCGCCCAAGGGCGTCTGCCTCGACGGCCTCGCCCCGCTGACGGTGGCCGAGAGCCTCGCCGCCGTGGTCGAACCGCTCGGTATCGAGCGCCACCTGGCGATGCTGCCGCTGGCGACCCTGCTCGAGAACATCGGCGGCCTCTACGTCCCGCTGTGGCTGGGCGCCACCGCCGGCCTGCCCGCGGTCGCCGAGCTGGGCTGGCAGGGGGCGAGCGGCTTCGACCCTCGCCGGGCCCTGGCGGCCATCAAGGCTTTCCGCCCCCATAGCCTGATCCTGGTGCCCCAGCTGCTCCAGGCCCTGGTGGCGGCGAGTCCCGAGGCCCCGGAGAGCCTGCGCTTCGTCGCCGTGGGGGGCGCCCGGGTGGCAAACACACTGCTCGCCGGGGCGCAGGCTGGCGGCTGGCCGGTCTTCGAGGGCTACGGGCTCTCGGAGTGTGCCTCGGTGGTGTGCCTCAACAGGCCCGGCGAGCCCGTCCGGGGCGTGGGCCGGCCGCTGCCCCATGCCCGGGTCCGCCTGGCCGAGGGCGAGGTGCAGGTCCGGGGTGCCACCATGCTCGGCTACCTGGGCGAGGCGGCCGCCGACGACTGGCACCCCAGCGGCGACCTGGGCCACTGGGCCGGCGAGGCCCTGGCGCTCGACGGCCGCCGCCGGGAGGTCTTCATCACCGCCTACGGCCGCAACGTCGACCCCCAGTGGGTGGAGGGCGAGTTCTGCGCCCGGCCGGCCATCGCCCAGGCACTGGTCTTCGGCGAGGCCCTGGCCGGGAACCGGGCACTGATCGTGCCCGCCTCGCCCGACCTCGACGACACCCGACTGGCCGCTGCGGTGGCCGAGGTCAATGCCGGCCTGCCCGACTATGCCCGAGTACAGGAGTGGCGACGCTGCGCGCCCTTCACCCCGGAGAACCACCAGCTGACGGCCAACGGCCGCCTGCGACGCGACGCCATCCATGGCCGCTACCGCGACTGGCTCCTCGCCAGCCGGCCCCATCCCGCGCAAGGAGTGACCCCATGACCCCCTATGAGCACCTCCAGGCCGCCACCCGCGCCGAGCGAGACTGGCTGCTTTCCACGCCGCTGCTGACCCGCGCCCTGGCCGGCGAGGTAGGCCGCAGCGAGTACCTGGCCTTCCTCGGCCAGGCCTATCACCACGTGCGCTTCACGGTGCCGCTGATGATGGCCTGCGGCGCCCGCCTGCCGGACCGGCTGGGCTGGCTGCGCGACGCCCTGGTGGAGTACATCGAGGAGGAGCATGGCCACGAGCAGTGGATCCTTGATGACATCCGCGCCGCCGGCGGCGACCCCGAGGCGGCCACCGCCCGGCCGGCGGACCCCGCCACCCGGCTGATGGTCGCCGCCGTGCGCGACGAGATCACCCACGGCAACCCGGTGGCCTTCTTCGGCATGGTCCAGGTGCTCGAGGGCACCAGCACGGCACTGGCCACCCAGGCCGCCGAGCGGCTGCAGGCGAGCCTCGGCCTGCCCGACGACGCGGTGCGCTACCTGACCTCCCACGGCAGCCTGGACATCGGTCACCTGGCCTTCTTCGAGGGGCTGGTGAACCGCCTCGAGGCCGGCGACCTGGCGGCGGTGATCGACACCGCGAAGACGGTCTATCGCCTCTACGGCGCCATGTTCCGCGGCGTCGAGGCCCGCTGTGCCGGTGGCAGCGCCACCCGGGAGCTCTCCGATGCGCTGGCCTGACGGGTGGTCTCGCGGCCCTGCCCTGCCGGAGGGGGGCTGGCCCGCCCAGCGGATCCTGCTGACCGGCGCCAGCGGCGGCATCGGCCAGGCCCTGGTGGACGAGTTCGCCGCCGCGGGCGCGACGCTGCTGGTCACGGGGCGTCGCGACGAGGCCCTCGAGGCCCTCGTCGCCCGCCACCCGGGCCAGGTGACGGCCCTGGCCGCCGACCTGACCCGCCCCGGGGACCGGGCCGCGCTGGCCGAGACCGCCGCCGCGGCAGGCTGCAACATGCTGGTCAATGCCGCCGGGGTGAACCGGGTAGGGCTGTTCGAGTCCTGCAGCGACGAGGATCTCGAGCGCCTGGTCACCCTCAACCTCACCGCCACCCTGCAGCTGACCCGGGCGCTGATGCCCATGCTGCTGGCGGCGCGGCATGGCTGGGTGATCAACCTGGGCTCGACCTTCGGCACCATCGGCTACCCCGGCCAGGTCGGCTACTGCGCCACCAAGTTCGCCCTGCGCGGCTTCAGCCAGGCCCTTCACCGGGAGCTCGCCGATACCCGCGTGCGGGTGCTGCACGTCTCCCCCCGCGCCACCCGCACCGCCATGAATGCCCCCGAGGTGGAGGCGATGAACCAGGCGCTCGGCAACGCCATGGACACCCCCGCCCGGGTCGCCTCGGCGGTGCGCCGAGCCATCGAGCGTGGCCGGGAGGAGACCCAGGTGGGCCGGCCCGAGCGGCTCTTCACGAGGCTCAACAGCCTGCTGCCGAGGCTGGTCGACCGGGCCCTGGCGCGCCAGCTGCCAATCATCCGCCGCTTCGTCGCCACGCCCGGTGCGACCGTACCCCGCGACACGCCCTGAAGATCCCCCGACACGAGGAACCCCGCCATGACACGACACCACAGCAAGACACCGGCCAGGCGAGGTCGCCTGGCCGCGGCCCTGCTGGCCAGCGCCCTGGTCTGCCTGCCGGCAACCGGGCTACTGGCCATGGAGGCCGAGATCGCCGAGCCGCTCGCCCGGCTGCAGCAGCGCTGGGCCGAGATCCGCTACGAGCTGCCCGAGAGGCAGCAGGAGGACGCCTATGCCGCCCTGGTCGCCGAGGCCGATCGCCTGCTCGAGGCCCACCCCGATGCAGCCGAGCTCCACGTATGGGCCGGCATCGTGCGCTCCACCCAGGCCGGCGCCAGCGGGGGCCTGGGTGCCCTGAAACTGGTCAAGCAGGCCCGCGCCGAGCTGGAGACCGCCCTGGCGCTCGACCCCCTGGCACTGGACGGCTCGGCCTACACCAGCCTCGGCGCCCTCTATTACCAGGTCCCGGGCTGGCCGGTGGCCTTCGGCGACGACGACAAGGCCGAGTGGCACCTGCAGCGGGCCCTCTCGATCAACCCCGACGGGCTCGACAGCCTCTACTTCTGGGGCGACTATCTGCACGAGCAGGGCCGCGACGGCGAGGCACGCCAGGCCCTGGAGAAGGCGCTGCAGGCACCGCCCCGCCCCGGCCGCGAGCTCGCCGATGCGGGGCGCCGCGAGGAGGTGCGCCGCCTGCTGGCCCAACTGAAGGAGTGACTCGCCCCCATGCGCATCCTGCTGGTAGAGGACGACCCCAGCCTGGCGGCGGGCATCCGCCTGGCCCTCAAGCCCGAGCACTTCACCGTGGACCTGCTGGCCGATGGCCGGCAGGCCCTGGCCGCCCTCAAGGGCAACGAGCCCTTCGATGCGGTGATCCTCGACCTCGGCCTCCCCGGGCTCGACGGCATGCGGGTGCTGGAGGCGACACGCCGCCGCGGTAACCGCGTGCCGGTGCTGGTGCTGACCGCCCGGGACGGCATCGACGACCGCATCGCCGGCCTGGACGCCGGCGCCGACGACTACCTGGTCAAGCCCTTCCAGGTCGCGGAGCTCAAGGCCCGGCTGAGGGCCCTGCTGCGCCGTAGCCAGGGACAGGCCAGCAGCGTGCTGGAGGCCCGCGGCATCCGCCTCGATCCGGCCACCCACAGCGTCAGCTACCGCGGCGAGCCGGTGTCGCTCTCGCGACGCGAGTTCACCCTGCTCCAGGAGTTCCTCGCCCATCCGGGCCGGGTGTTCACCCGCGACACCCTGACCCGGCTGGTCTACGGCTGGGACGAGGAGGTGGAGAGCAATGCCATCGAGGTGCACGTGCACCACCTGCGCCGCAAGTTCTTCCCCGAGCTGATCCGCACCTTGCGCGGCATCGGCTATGTGCTGGACAGCCCCGTGCCGGACAGGACGGGCTGATGTCGATCCGTCGACGCACCCTCGGCGTGGTATTGCTGGTCTTCGGCCTGAGCATGCTGGTGATCGGCCTGACCAGCTACCGCGACGCCACCCACGAGGTGGAGGAGCTGTTCGATGCCAACCTGGCCCAGAACGCCCGGCTGCTGGAGGGGCTGATGCGCGCCCCGCTGGCCGCCGAGCAGCGCGAGGCGCTGCTGGCCAGCCTGGAGGCCTCCCTGCAGCGCGCCGAGCAGGCCGACCAGCGCATCGCCGGCCACCGCTACGAGAGCAAGCTCGCCTTCCAGCTGTGGGAGGGCGACCGGCTGCTGCTGCGCTCGGCCAGCGCGCCGCAGGAGCCGCTGACCGAGCTCAGGGAGGGCTACGAGGACACCCGCCTGGAGGACCATGACTGGCGGGTCTATGCGCTGAGCACGCCCGAGAGGGAACGGCGCGTGATGGTGGGCGAGCGCGAGGACGTGCGCGGGGAGCTGGTGGCCCTGATCGCCCTGCGCACCCTGATGCCCGACCTGCTGGGACTCCCCGTGCTGGCCCTGCTGCTGTGGTGGGCGATCGGCTGGGGGCTGCGGCCGCTGTCGCGGATGGCCGAGCAGATCCGCCGACGCGACCCCCACACCCTGCAGCCCTTGATCCTCCACCCGCTGCCGCGGGAGCTGGAGACCATCGCCGGCGCCCTGAACCGCCTGCTCGAGCGCATCCGCGCGCTGCGGGTGCGCGAGAAGCGCTTCATCGCCGACGCCGCCCACGAGCTGCGCACGCCGCTGGCGGTGCTCGACCTGCATGCCCAGAACGCGCTGGCCGCCGAGGACCCGGCGGACCGCCGCGAGGCGCTGGACAAGCTGCGTGACGGCGTGGCTCGGAGCACTCGCCTGGTCACCCAGCTGCTTGCCCTGGCCCGCCTGGACCCGGAGGAGGAGACACCGCTGGCCGGCCAGCCCGCCGACCTGCTGGCCGAGGTGCGCGAGGCGCTGGCCAAGCTCTCGCCTCTGGCCGCCGAACGCGGCATCGAGCTGCAGCTGGAGGCCGACGAGGGCGACGACTGGGCGCTCGCGGTCGAACCCGGGACCCTCGATACCCTGATCCAGAACCTGACCGGCAATGCGCTGCAGCACTCCCCCCAAGGCGGCACTGTCACCGTCGCGCTGGCGGCCGGCGCCGACGCCCTGACCCTGACGATCGACGACCAGGGCCCCGGCATCCCGCCGGCGCAACACCCCCAGGTCCTCGAGCGCTTCCACCGAGCCGGCCCGGGGGCGGGCGCCGGCCTGGGGCTCTCCATCGTCGACCGGCTGCTGCAGCGCCACGGCGGCCGCCTGAGATTCGACGAGGCCCCGGGCGGCGGGCTCAGGGTGGAGGTCGTGCTGCCGCGCACTCACCGGGTGGCCTGACCACCTTCTCACCATAAGCCAGCGTTAAGCTGGCCGGGCCAGACTGGCATCTCCGCTTCTCGATACGGCGATGCCATGCCCGACAGGACACCCCGGGTGACGATACGCTCCGGCGCAGTAACAAGGTTTCCCGTTTCCTTCCCCTGCCCCCTGGTACTCGCCTGGTGCGGCTTTACCGCCCTGATGCTGGTGGAGCAGGGGTTGCAGCTGGACTTCCGCCTTGCCGATGCGCTCTACCAGTGGCAAGGCGGCAAGTGGGCCCTGCAGGATCATGTACTGCTTCAGGAGTGGCTGCATCGCGGAGGCCGCAACCTCAGCCAGCGGATGGGGGCCGGGGTCGTGCTTGCCCTGCTTGCCAGCCTGCCGCCGACGCCGCTGCGCCCATGGCGACGGCCGCTACTCTTCCTCTTTCTCGCCGTGGCAGGCTCGACGCTCGCGGTCTCGACCCTCAAGCAGCTAATCAGCATGGAGTGCCCCTGGGACCTGGCCCGCTATGGCGGCGAATGGCCCTTCGTGGGGCTGCTGGCGTGGCGACCCGACGGGATGCCGGACACCGCCTGCTTTCCCGCCGGCCACGCCAGTGCCGGCTACGCCTGGCTGGCGCTTTACTACTTCCTGGCCGCCACCCTGCCGCGACGGCGCTGGCTGGGGCTGGCCACGGGACTCGGGCTGGGCCTGGTCTTCGGCATCACGCAGCAGCTGCGGGGCGCCCACTTCCTCTCCCATGACCTCTGGACCCTGATGCTCTGCTGGACGATCAGCTCCTTGCTGGCGAGCTGGCTACTGCCGACGAGGCATCACCCGCAACGTCGCCTAATCCTGCCGCACAACACTGACGAGACATCCCCCGATGCCTGATTCGATTTCCCTGGCCCGCCTGGGGCGGGCCATCCCGCGCCCGAGGCTTCCGGCCCTGTCCCCCCAGGCGCTCACGCTGCTGGCCTGCGTGGCCTTCACGCTGTTCTACAACCAGCGGTTCTGGTCGGCGGTGATCGCGGCCGAGCCGCCAACGGGGGCTGGCGACTGGGGCCAGCTGGTCGGCTACGGGGTGGTGATGACCGCCTTTCAGCTGGTGGTCTTCCTCCCCTTGGTCAACCGGTTCAGCGTCAGGCCGCTGTTGTCCTTGCTGGTGCTGTTGGCGGCCGCCGTCAGCTACTTCACCGGCCACTACGGGAGCTACTTCGATACCCACATGATCGACAACGTGGTGCAGACCGATACCCGGGAGGCCAGCGAGTTGCTGACCCCGGGGCTGGCCCTCTACCTGCTGCTCTTCGCCGGGCTGCCGTCGCTGCTGATCTGGCGCTGGCCGCTGCGACAGCGCAGCTGGCAACGGGGGCTCGGCATGTCGCTGCTGTGGCTGGCCGGCAGCATGGGGGTGCTGGTGGTATCCCTGCTGCTCTCCTTCCAGAGCCTCTCCTCGTTGATGCGCAACCACCACGAGCTGCGCTACCTGGTCACGCCGGGCAACGCCCTCGTCTCCACCGGCCAGGTGATGGCGGCCGACGCCCCTCTGCCGGAGGCGCGCCTGCCGATCGGCGAGGATGCCGTTCGTCGGACCAGCGCCACCGGCGCGCCGCGCCTGCTGGTTCTGGTGGTCGGCGAGACCGTGCGCGCCGCCGACTGGGGGCTGTCCGGCTACGCGCGCCAGACCACGCCGCGCCTGGCGAGCCGCGACGTCATCAACTTCCCCGAAGTGGCCAGTTGCGGCACCAACACCGCCGTCTCGCTGCCCTGCATGTTCGCGCCCATCGGCAATGGCAACTACGACGAGCGCTATATCCAAAGCCACGAGTCGCTGCCGGACGTGCTCCAGCACGCGGGCTACCGGGTAACCTGGATCGACAACCAGTCGGGCTGCAAGGGCGTCTGCGATAGGGTCGAGCATTACACCCCGTCTCCGGAGGCCTATCCGGCGCTGTGCGACGGGCATGACTGCCGGGACGGCGTGCTGGTCGAGGAGCTCAAGCGGCGCATGGCGTCGGTGACGGACGATACGGTGATCGTGCTGCACACCCTCGGCAACCACGGTCCCAGCTACTTCCAGCGCTATCCCGAGGCCTTCCGGGCTTTCACGCCCACCTGCGACACGGCGGACCTGGCCCAGTGCTCCCGGGCGTCGATCGTGAACAGCTACGACAATGCGATCCTCTACACCGACAGCGTGCTGGACGAGCTGATCAGCGTGCTGGAGCAGCAGCCCTCTCTGGCCACGGCGATGCTGTATGTCTCCGACCATGGCGAGTCGCTGGGCGAGAAGGGCCTCTACCTGCATGGCCTGCCCTACGCCATCGCCCCGGAGGAACAGACCCGGGTCCCCATGACCTGGTGGTCCTCCCGCGCGTTCGACCAAGCCGCCAGGCTCGAGCGCGACTGCCTGGCCCGCCTGGCCAACCAGTCGCTGAGTCATGACCACCTCTTCCATAGCCTGCTTGGCATGCTGGGCGTCGAGAGCGCCATCCGCGACCCCCGCCTGGACATCAGCCAGGCGTGTCGCTCGAACCTGCACACTGCTGTCGAGGCAATACCGGATCGTCAGGACGTGGCGTCTTAAGGCTGTCGTAAGAAACGCATGAAACGGTGAGATCACCGGACAAGCCGAAAACAGGCTCCTCATGCGCCCTGACCAATCAATGGAGATGACTCATGACAACCATGGCATTTTCAACCAGCCCTCTGAACCTTTTAACCTCCCCCACCGCCATCGCCGAACCGGATATTAACAGGCTGCTACCCAGCAGTCCGGCCCGCGCGCTGATGACGGACTTCACACTGATACAACCCAGGATGATCAAGGCCGACACTCCGGTAGATGAGGCGCATATGAAGATGCGCCATGGCGGAGTCCGCCTGCTCCTGGTCGTGGATGATCGGCGGCAATGCACTGGCGTGCTCACCGCCCAGGAAGTGATCGGGGGTCGGCGTATTACCCAGGCCATGCAGCAGCGCGGCATCACGCGCGAGGGAGTGACGGTCAGCATGGTGCAGACCCCTTGCCGCAAACTGCTCACCATGTCGCTGGAACAACTGACCTCCATGACGATCGACGATCTGGTCAAGGCACTGGAGAGCTTCGGCGAACAGCATCTGCTGATAACCGACAAGGCAGAGGGGCAAAACCCGAGGATACGTGGACTCATCTCGGCATCGGATATCGGACGTTCACTCGGTAGTGACTCGACCACATTGCCAGGGGCAAGAAGCTTTTCGGATATCTGCCAGGTCGTGATGGGCCATGAGCTTTGACAATGTCGGCCTCACTCGAACCAGGCCTCGAAGGCCTTAGAGTAGGTAGAGTGCCACGACTACATACCCGAACCGGCAGGTAGATACGGCCGGCTGAAGCGTCTCGGCTTTGCTCGCAGATGCGGGCGTGTGGGTCGACTGCCTTCTGGCAGGTTTCCGGGAGACACGGCTGCGCCCTGCCCCCTCCCGGCCAGAGCGAGAGCTCACTCCCGCCCCGGCGCATCCCGGGTGGCCAGGTCGGGGCGTGTCTCGTACTCCACGTCATGGTCGCGCAGGTAGTCGCGGATCAGCTGTCGCACCACCTGGGAGGGGGTCAGGTCCTGGGCCGCACAGAGCTGCTCGAAGGCCCGCTTCTTGTGCGGGTCGATCAGCAGGGTCAGGCGTGCCGTCTTCTTCTCCATCGTGATTCTCCGAAAGCATTATCATCAAATGTTAATTGCCGCTCTCACCCGAGGCAATGGCGGGGGTGCATTTGTCGACAATGCTAACGGCATGTTAATGTAATTCACATAAACAACCGGATCACCGCCTGGCGGGATGCGGCCACCGGCCCATCCCGGTGGCGGGAGACCCCGCAACAAGGAGACACCGCGCAATGGCACGCCACCGACCGTCCCCGCGACTTCCCGGCATCGCCACCGGCCTGCGCGCGGCCTGGCGAGACGGCTACGGCCTGGACGACCTGCGGCATGACGTGCTGGCCGGGCTGACCATCGGCACCGTGGCCGTGCCGCTCTCCATGGCCCTGGCCATCGCCACGGGCGTGCCTCCCCAGCACGGGCTCTACACGGCGATCGTCGCCGGCGCCATCATCGCGCTGACCGGCGGTTCGCGCTTCAACGTCTCGGGGCCGACGGCGGCCTTCGTCGTCATCCTCTTCCCCATCGTCCAGCAGTACGGCCTGGGCGGCCTGCTGATCGCCACGATGATGGCCGGCCTGATCCTGGTGGCGCTGGGCCTCACCGGCATGGGGCGCCTCATCCAGTACGTGCCCTATCCGGTTGTGCTGGGCTTCACGGCGGGGATCGCGGTGGTGATCGCGGTCCTCCAGGTGCCCGACTTCCTGGGCCTTCAGGTCGGCCAGCTGGGCGAGCACTTCGTCGAGAACCTGGGACGGATCGCCGTCTCGCTGCCGAGCCTGGAGCCGCTGGAACTGGGGATCGGGGCCTTCACCCTGGGCATCATGCTGCTCTGGCCACGCCTGCATGTACCGATTCCGGCGCCCCTGGTCGGGCTGGTGGTCGGCGCGCTGGCGGCCTATGCGGTCAACCACGGGATCGGTGACCCGAGCACGGGGAACCTGGTGGAGACCATCGCCTCGCGCTTCACCTGGGAGGCACAGGGCGAGACAGGCAGCGGCATTCCCCCCATCGCACCGAGTCTCGTGGCGCCCTGGCGACTGCCCGGCGCGGATGGCGAACCCCTCGAGCTGAGCTTCGAACTGATTCGTGCCCTGCTGGGTCCCGCCTTCGCCATCGCCATGCTGGGAGCGATCGAATCGCTGCTCTGCGCGGTGGTCTCAGACGGACTGACCCGGACCCGGCACGACCCCAACGCCGAGCTGATTGGCCAGGGGCTGGGCAATATCGTCGCGCCGCTGTTCGGCGGCATCACCGCCACGGCCGCCATTGCCCGGACCGCCACCAACATCCGCAGCGGTGCCCGTTCGCCGATCGCGGCAGTGGTGCATGCGCTGGTGGTGCTGCTGGCGGTGGTGGCCCTGGCGGGCCTGCTGGGGCTGGTACCGATGGCCGCACTCGCGGCGCTGCTGTTCATCGTTGCCTGGAACATGAGCGAGGCCCGCCACTTCCTGCACACCCTGCGCTCCGCCCCGGCGGGGGACGTGGCCATCCTGGTGACCTGCTTCCTCCTGACCGTGCTCTTCGACATGGTACTGGCAGTGGCGGTGGGCATCGGGCTTGCCGCGGCGCTGTTCATCCGGCGCATGTCGCTGCTGACCCAGACCCAGCGCGTCGACAGCGGGCCCCATGCCAGCATCGACACGCTGCCCGGCGAGGTCGCCCTCTACGACATCAATGGCCCGCTGTTCTTCGGCGCCGCGGAGAAGGCGCTCACCTCGCTGCACCTGGTGGACCCGAAGGTGCGGATCGTCATCCTCGACATGCATGACGTGCCGAGCATGGATGGCACCGCCATCGTGGCCCTCAAGGCCCTGGTCGACGAGATGCACCGCCAGGGGGTCGCCCTGGTGCTGGTCGGACTGCCGGCACGCATCCTCGTCAAGCTGCGCCGCGCGGGGATCCGCCGCACGGCCGGACGACTGACCTGGTGCCGGGAGCTGGCCTACGCCCGAAAGGTGGCCCTGCGCTGGCTCGACGGGCGCCAGACAGGCCCCCACTCGAGCTAGGCCCGTGCCTGACGCTCATCGACAGCGGACCCGGCGTGCCCTGCGGATATCGGGTGCGCCGGGTTCGGGGCTCTCCTCGTCCCGCTGCTCAGGCCATGCGCGTCAGGGTCCCATCGCGCAGCCAGAGCTGGTGGGCCAAGCTGGCCGCCACGTGTCCGCCGATCAGCAGCCACAGCAGGTTGGCCAGCACCTCGTGGGTCTCCTCGGCGGCCTCCTCCAGCCACTCGATCTCTGCTCCCGGCGAGATCAGCGGCAGGCCGAAGACCTCCACGCCGTGCCCGCTGCCCAGGGCGACGAGCAGGCCGCTCACCGGGATCAGCAGCATCGCCGCGTAGAGCGCCAGATGGCCCAGCCGGGCCGCCCACTGCCAGTGCGCATGGGCCTCGAGCCTGCCGTGGTTGACCCGGCGCCACAGCAGCCGGAAGACCAGCAGCCCCAGCAGCAGCACCCCGACGCTCTTGTGCAGCGCCATGGCCTCGCGCTCGCTCATGCCGACGAGCTCCGCCAGCCACTCCGTGCCCAGCATCAGGATCAGCAGCGTGGCCATGCTCCAGTGAAGCGCCCGCGAGACGGCCCCGTAACGGTGTTCGGAATCCAGCCAGTTCATGTCGTCATCCTCCTCGGTCGATGGACGACGACCGTTTTACGCCAGTGCGGCTTTCAGCAGCCTTAACGCCGCGTTCATACGGCATTCATCCTCGCGCCGCACGCTCACCGATAGAAGCGCGACAGCGCCTGCAGCACCTCGGCGGCCACCTCGGGAGAGGGGCGCACCGCCTCGAGCTCGTTCATGCGGTAGTCGTAGGCCTCGAAGGCGCCGGTCGGATGCACGGCGATCTGGTACTCCGGCAGCAGGATGCCATAGCCCATGTAACTGCCGGAGAGCAGCCAGTCTCGCCCGCCCTCGGGCGCGAGCAGGTTATGGCCCAGGGTGTAGCGCTCGGGGGCGGCCTCGCAGCCGAGCAGCGCCTCTAGCAGCGTCGGGGCGATATCGGCGTGGTGGGTGCGGCCCTGGAGCACGCCGCCGGGACGCCCCGGCAGGTGCATCACCAGCGGCACCTGCACCTGCTCCGGGGTGTAGTTGCTGCCGTGGCCCCAGTAGTTCTGGCCGTGCTCATTGAAGGACTCGCCATGGTCCGAGGTGATCACCACGGCGGTGTCGTCGAGCCGGCCGCGCCGCTCGAGGTCGTCGAGCACCCGCCCGAGCTGCGCATCCACGTAGCGTGCCGCGGTGCGGTAGCGGTTCCAGTAGGGTTCGGGGTCGAAGTCGGGCCCCAGTGCCATATGGTTGATCTGCTCCCAGTAGGGGGTGAAGCGAGGGAAGTCGGGCGGATGGCTGTAGCCATGGATGGCGTCGTAGAAGAGGAAGCCGAAGAACGGTGTGGCATTGGGCGCCTCTGCCGAGGCCTCCATCCAGGCCAGCCAATCGTCGGTGATCTGCCGGTCACGCTCCCAGGGCTCGCCCTTGGCCGGCGTCAGTGAGACATCCTCCAGGCCGGCGAAGACGTTGCGATCGAAGGCGGGGCTCACCAGGGTCGCCGAGGAGAGCACCTGGAAGCGATAGTCGGCGGCCTCGAGCCTCTCCATCAGCACCGGCGGCGTCTGGCCGCCGGTGAAGGCATCCCAGTAGGTGACCGGCAGGCCATAGAAGAGGCTGAAGACCCCCGCCTTGGTGGAGTTGCCTCCGCTGAAGTGCGCCTCGGCGCGGTACCAGCCGGGGCGATCGGCGAAGCGGCTGAGGTTCGGCATCACCTCGGGGTTGAGCAGGTCGTGGCGCGCGGTGTCCAGCACCACCAGCAGCAGGTTGGCCGGGGTGGCCGGCGACGAGCAGCTCAGCGGTGCGGTGGGGTAATCCAGGTCTTGGGCCTTGCCCTGCGCCGCCTCCAGCTCCTCCCGGTCACGCACCGCCTGGGGGTCGACCCAGCCCCGCTTGACGAAGAAACGCTTGGCGGTGGCGGGATAGAAGAGCGGCACATGGCGGGTCATGCCGGTGATGTCGCGGTCGTAGTGGGCGTCGGCCCAGGCATGCCAGCCGTGCACCCCGAGCAGGGCCAGCAGGCTGATGGCCAGCACCGGCAATACCGGCCGCGACGGCGGGCGCCGCCGGAGCCAGGCCCCCAGGGCCCCCTGCAGCCCCAGCATCGCCAGCACGCCGCCGATGGCCAGGCTCCAGGTGACCCACGAGAAGCGGAAGACGTCGCCGCCGGCGTTGACCAGCAGGTCGAGGATGAAGCCGCTCAGGTGGAAGCGGTACTGGGCATAGACGAAGGTATCCAGCAGCAGCACCAGCTGAAGCAGGCCGGCCCACAGGGTGGTGAGCAGCCACAACCAGGGGGCGCGAAGCAGCGGCGTCAGCAGCAGCAACGGCAGGGCGCCCAGCCACACCAACAGCGCGATATGGCCGAGGAACACCAGCAGCAGATAGCCCCACTGCTCGGCGCCCTCGGGGGCGATATAGGGGAGGTAGGGCAGACTAATCAGCCAGGCGAGCAGCAGGTTGGCCAGGGACCAGGCGCCCAGCCAGCGCCAGCGCTCGAGAAGGGTTGCGAGCATGCGAAGGTCACGATCCTGAATGGGCCGGCACACCATTTCGGCGAGCGACCTGTCGGTGGGTAGGGAGGGGAGAAAGGCGCCGGAGGCGGCGCCGTCACACTCTGGTCATGCTACCTTAAGAAATCCTTAAGGAAAGGGCGACACAGTAAGGTGTTGCTGACAGGACCCGACACGAGGCGACACCATGAACCGGAGCGCGACGATAGTACTCGATACCACGCCCGCCACCGGGAACCGTGCCATCCTGCCGCTGATGCTCGCCGGCCTGGCGCTGCTGGCGCTGAACGTGCTGGCCGCCGTCTGGGAGCCCATCGCGTTTCCGCTGGGGCTGGTCACGCTCGGCACCATGGCACTCGCCCTGTTCTGCCCGAGCCGCTGGCAGGGGGAGGACGACATGGATACCCTCAACAGCCTGGTACTGGCCAGCCTGATCACCCTGGTTGGCTTCCAGGTGATGGGCTGAGGCAAGCGTCAGGCGTCACAACATGCGGACAGCACGCGAAGAGACTGCGGCAGGACACTGCGCCGCATGGCATGCGGCCACGCAGGAAGGTGCCTCCGACCAGCAGGTCGCCAGGTGGGTGTTGCGCTTGCTCCGGATGACGGTAACGATACGCAGCGCAACGCCTCAGGAATTCGCGCTGGCCCCAACCCGACAGGCACCCCCATGAATCCACTGCATAGAGTGATGGCGAGTCGTCTGATCAAGCTTGCTGCCAACCTGCTCAAGCTTGCATGTTACGCCTTTCATTTCGCCTTCCCCGACAAGCGTTTTACCCTACCGACCAGGGCCGGCCCCTGGATTCGTAGCCGGCACCCGGCCGCCATTCCCCGGATCCTCTGGCAGACCAACTTCACCGACCGCGTGACCCTGCCGGTCTACCTGAACTACCTGTTCAACCGTTGCATGGCACCCGGCTTCGAGTATCGCTTCATGATCACCGAAGCTCGAGCCGACTTCATCAGGCAGCACTATTCCGGACGCATCTACAGGAACTACTCCCGACTGCGAATCGGTGCGGCCCAGGCAGACTTCTGGCGTGTCCTGGTACTGCAGGCTCATGGCGGTGTCTATCTGGATATCGACGCCCACCTGACCTGGCCGTTAGGCCGCCTGCTCGGGCCCGACCGATCGTCACTGTTCATCCGCACCAAGCGCGAAAGCCTCAACAACTTTTTCATCGCCAGTGCCCCGAACAGCCCGCACCTGAAGGCGGTCATCCAGGCGATCGACACCAATATCGAGGAAAATACGATCAAGGGCGTCTTCGACATGACAGGCCCCGGCGTCTTCAACCGGGTACTGGATGTCCACCGACTGGACACGGTGCTCTATCGCTACGCCTGTATCCAAGGCAGCTTCACCAATGAGCACTTCCAGTACCTCGACAAGCCACAGGGGAAATGGACCCGCGAACAGAAGCACGCCTCCGTGGTCCGCGAAGATAGCCCTTGACCCCACCGGCTTTACAGGCGCGTGGCCGGTATGGATAGTGGACACCTGACGACAGGGGCGCCGCGGCGACATCGCCACGGCTGAGACGCACCCTCGGAACCTGACCCGGATAATGCCGGCGTAGGGAGTCGTGCGATCCCGGACCTGCCGCCGCGCCGCACCTCCCGCGCCGGGGAGGCCCCATGCTTGCCATCGATCCCGCCGCGCACCTAGCCCGGGTGCGCGAGACCAGCCCGCTGGTCCACAACATCACCAACCATGTGGCCATGAACAGCATGGCCAACGTGCTGCTGGCCATCGGCGCCTCGCCGGCCATGGTCCATGCCCGTGAGGAGGCCGCCGAGTTCACCGCGCTGGCCGGCGCCCTGACGATCAACATCGGCACCCTCTCGCCCCACTGGGTCGAGGCCATGGAGGCCTCCGCCCTGGCCGTCGGGGAGACGGGGCGGCCCTGGGTGCTGGACCCGGTGGCGGTGGGCGCCACGCGCTATCGCCGCGAGACCGGCGCGCGACTGCTGGCGCTCGCGCCGGACGTGATCCGTGGCAACGCCTCGGAGATCATCGCCCTGGCGGGGCAGGCCGGCGGCGGACGCGGCGTGGACAGCACCGACCCGGCCGAGGCGGCCCGCGACGCCGCCACCCGGCTGGCCCGCCAGACGGATGGGGTGGTCGCGGTGACCGGCGAGGTGGACCTGGTCACCGATGGCCGGCGCCTCGCCCGCCTCGAGGGCGGCCACCCGCTGATGCCCCGGGTCACCACCCTCGGCTGCGCGCTGACCGGTGTGGTGGCGGCCTTCCTGGCCGGCGCCGAGGACCCCTTCGAGGCGACGGTGGCGGCGCTGGCCTGCTACGCCGTGGCCGGGGAGCTGGCCGGCGAGGCGGCGCGTGGCCCCGGCAGCTTCGCGGTGGCCTTCCTCGATGCCCTCTATCACCTGGATGGCGAGGTGCTGGCCGCACGGGCCCGCCTGGAGGTGGACCATGCGCCTTGACCTCTCCCTGTATCTCGTCACCGACCGCGGTCTCTGCGCAGCGCATGGCCTGGTGGAGACCGTGATGGCGGCGGTGCGCGGCGGGGTGACGGTGGTGCAGCTGCGCGACAAGCACGCCTCTGATGCCGAATTGGTCGACCAGGCACGCCGCCTCAAGGCCGCGCTTTCCGGCAGCGGTGTGCCGCTGATCATCAATGACCGGCTGGAGGTGGCGCTCGCAGCCGGCGCCGACGGCCTGCACATCGGCCAGGACGACGGCGACGTGGCCCGGGCTCGCGCGGCGCTCGGCCCGGAGGCGATCCTCGGGCTCTCGGTCCAGACCCATGACCAGCTCGCCCGCCTCGACCCCAAGGCGCTGGACTACCTGGGGCTGGGCCCGGTTTTCGCCACCCCCAGCAAGCAAGACCATGCCACACCGCTCGGCTTCGAGGGGCTGGCCGCCCTGGTGGCCGCCAGCCCCCTGCCCAGCGTGGCCATCGGCGGCCTCAAGGCCGAGCACGTGGCCTCGACGCGCCAGGCCGGCGCCGAGGGCCTGGCGGTGATCTCGGCGATCTGCGGCACCCCCGACCCCGAGGCTGCGGCAAGCGCCTTCGCCAGCCAGTCACCACGCTAGCCACAAATAAGCCACAAAAATGCCGTCACCACCCGGCGGGTGGCGACGGCATGTCCGGGGGCGGGGTCAGGCGTCCGAGTGCCGCCTTCCAGGGGGCCGACGATATCCGTGCAGCATGCCGGCGATCAGGTTGTCGCGTCGCTTGCGGCTCTCGACGAGTGCGCCAAGCACATGCAGCGGTATCAGGAAGAGGATGGCGTTGGCCATCAGCTCGTGGGCCTCCTCGACCCACTCGACGCCCCAGAAGCGATCCGTCTCCTCCATCATGTAGCCAGTGGTGCCCAGCCCCAGCAACAGGGCCAGCAGCGTCAACATCATCACGGCCCCCAGCGGGGTATGGGTGATGCCAGGCGGCGGCGCGCCGGCCCCGCCGCCCTTCTCGGCCAGTGGCCCAAGCGACATCCGGAGTCGCCGGGGTGTCGGCCAGAAGCTGCGCCAGCGCGCCGGCCAGGGGCCGACGAAGCCCCACAGGATACGCACGCCGACCAGCGCCACCACGCCATAGCCGATCCACTGATGGGGGCCCTCACCCTCCTCGGTGAGGAAGTAGTTGGCCAGGAAGCCGGCCACCAGTGACCAGTGGACGATCCTGACCAGCGGGTCCCAGACACGGACTCGCGTCCCCCTCGCGTTGCCGGTCATGGCATGGCCTCCGCTCAGTCGACTTCCTGCTTGACGATCTCGCCGTTGACCGGATTGAAGTAGATCTCGACCCGACGCTCCTGATCGTCCCAGCCGTAGATCTCGTAGCAGCTGCCATCGGTGGTCTTGAACTCCTTGACCTTGTAGCCCATGTCGGCGATCTGCTGCTTCATCTCATCCTCGCTCATCCAGTCGTTCTGCGGAGCGTCGGTGCAGGTCGGCCCGGCCAGGGCAGTGAGGCTTGCCGCCAGCAGACTGGAGGCAACGATTCCTTTGACGAGGGTGTGCTTCATGCTTGAACTCCGAGAAGACAGTGGCGGATAGCCGCCTGCCCTGAGGCCGGCGGCACCTTCCGACGACTACCGCCGGTAGGCAACAGGGCCATGTTCGGGGTCTGAGCTTAAGTGGGGCTTAAGAGCACATTGCCCCTGACATCCATCGAGGGGGACTCAGGAGGTCGGCCGGCGCTTCAGGGTGGTGCGCCGCTCGTGGTAGGCGATCGCCAGGCCGCTGCCGATGATCAGGGTACTGCCGACGAACACCCAGAGGTCCGGCATCTCGCCCCAGAACCACCAGCCCAGCAGCACCGCCCAGAGCATGGCGGTGTAGTCGAAGGGAGCGGCGATGGCCGCGGGGGCATGGCGGAAGGCCATGGTGATGAAGGCCGTGGCGCCCACCCCGAAGAGGCCCGATCCCGCGAAGGCCAGCCAGTGCCAGGGATGGGGCGTCTGCCACACCCAGGGCAGCGCCATGGCGGTCACCACGAAGGGCACCAGGGTCATGTAGAAGACCATCGCCCAGAGGTGCTCGGTGCCGCCCCAGCGCCGTGCGGTGATCATCATCAACGCGTAGAAGATCGCCGCCCCGATCAGCGCCAGGGCGCCGGGGTCGAAGGCCTCACCGCCGGGACGCACCACGATCAGCACCCCGGCGAAGCCCACCAGCGAGGCCGCCAGCACCGGTCCCTCGATGCGCTCGCCCAGCAGCGGCACCGAGAGCAGGGTGACGAACAGCGGTGCCACGAAGGCAATGGCGGTGGCCTCGGCCAGCGGCAGCAGGGTCAGGCCCAGCACGAAGCAGAACATGGTGCCGGTGTAGATCAGCCCGCGCAGCAGGTGGATCCCGGGGCGTCGGGTCCGCAGCTTGCCCAGGCCACCGCCGAACCGGGCCAGCACCGCGATCAGCGGCAGCGAGACCAGGGTACGAAAGAAGATGATCTGCAGCGGCGAGTGCACCTCGCCCAGCCACTTGGCGATGGCGTCGCCGATGGCCAGGCAGAGCACGCCCAGGCACATGAAGCCGATACCCTTGAATGACGGTGACATGCCGCATGCCCTCCCCTGGCAGACCCCAAAAAGCCACCCCGCCGGCCTGGGGCCGGCGGGGTGGGTGGAGGTCACTACGCTAGTCGGTGACGTGCCGGAGGGCAAGCCCTCAGAGGCTGGCCTGGACCACCATGCACTCCATGCCCTGGGCCACCAGGCGACGGCAGGCGGTGTGGGCCTGGCCCTCGTTCATGTCCACCAGGCGTGCGCGGTAGACGCCGGCCTTGTCGGCATCGGCCACGGCGATACGGGCATCGGCCAGTTCGCTGGCCAGCTGACTGGCGGCGCGGGAGGCCAGGGTGCGGGCATGGACGGCATCGCTGAAGGCGCCGACCTGCACGCCCCAGTCGCCCTGGCGGGCATCGCCGTCCGGGGCGGGCACCGACGAGCGGGTGCTGGCCATCAGCTCGCGGATCGGGTCGTCGGCCGAGCCCTGCGCCAGGCTCGCCGCCGTGGTGTCAGCCGGTGTCTCGACGGTGGCGACCCGCGAAGCCACCGCCTGCCGCGGGGCCTCCACTGCGGCCGTTGGCGCCTCCACCGGGGCCGGCGGGAAGGCCGAGGTCTCGGGCGGCGAGGCGGCGCCCGGGGACGGTGCGCCGAGGCTGGCCAGGCGGACCCGGTCGCCGACCGGCTGGCCCGGCGCCTGGGGCTCACCCGGCATCAGCCGGCCACCGGAGATGTCGGCACTGGCCAGCCAGCCGCGGCCATCGGCCAGCGAGGCGCGCACGAAGCCACGATCCAGCAGGTCGGCGGTGTGCGCATCTCGCGAGGCGGCGGTGAAGCCACCCATCACCACGGTCAGCAGGCGACGGCCGTCACGCACCGCCGAGGTGGCGACGTTGAAGCCCGAAGCGCGGATGAAGCCGGTCTTGAGGCCGTCGGCACCGGGATACTTATTGAGCAGGCGGTTGTGCCCCGTGATGGTCTTGCCCTTCCAGCTGAAGCTCGTCCGCGAGAAGTAGGGGTAGTACTGGGGGAAGTCACGCATCAGGTGCCGTGAGAGCACCACCATGTCACGTGCCGTGGTGACCTGGCCGGCATCGGGCAGGCCGTTGGGATTACGGAAGACGGTGTCCTGCATGCCCAGGTCGCGAGCCTTGTCGGTCATCATGCGGGCAAAGTGCGTCTCGCTGCCGCCCAGGGCCTCGGCCACCACCACGGCCACATCGTTGGCCGACTTGATCACCAGCGCCTCGATGGCCTTCTCCACGGGAATCGTCGAGCCGGCCTTCACATAGAGCTTGGAGGCCGGCTTGGAAGCGGCATGGGCAGAGACCGGCAGCGGCTGGCTCAGGCTCAACCTGCCCTCCTCCAGGGCCTCGAACATCAGGTAGAGCGTCATCATCTTGGTGAGCGAGGCCGGATAGCGCAGCTTGTCGGCATTCTCGGCGTAGAGGATCTCCTGGCTATCGGCATCGATGACGATACCGGCATAGCGGGGATTGGCCTGGACGGCCGTGGTCGCCAGCAGCAGGCAGGCCAGCAGCACGAAGATGCCCCCACTCCGGCGCCGGTTGATTATTGTGATAGGCACCATGTCGCGTTCCCTCGAGGTTTGTTACCGTTGCACCTAGCCATTATGGCCGTCTGTGACGCGCTGTACAGGGCAGGGGTCGGACTTTCCGCCGTTTTTTCGCCATATTACCTCGTCCCTACCCCTCGCCCCGGCGGCGACCCTCCCGTTCGATTGAGCGCATCTATCGTAACCATACGGTAAATCAGGTTACTCGATGAGCAAGGCTCCCCTAGTCTGGCAGGCATGAACCGATCACGGCATGGAGCCTCGCCATGAAGAAGACCGCCACCTTCGCCGTCGTGCACTTTTGCGTGGCCTTCGGCGTGACCTTCCTGATCACCGGCAGCTGGGTGCTTGGCGGCATGATCGCGCTGCTCGAACCCGCCGCCAACACCGTCGCCTACTTCTTCCACGAGAAGGCCTGGGAAGCCGTCCAGCGGCGACGGGACCGCCTCGCGGCCTGACGCCGAAAGGGTTCAGCGGCCGGGCGCTCCCAGCCCGACCAGGCCGGCGCAGTCCGCCAGGGCCTCTCGGGCCTGGTCCAGGGTCCCCACCAGCGCGGTATCCACACCGCCGCTTGCCAGCCGCTCCCGACTCGCCGTCAGCCGCCCTCGCGCCCCTTCGGGCGCGCCGGCCAGCCGACGCAGGGCCTCGAGGACGCCCTCCAGTTCCTGGCGCTGCTGGGCCGTCAGCCGGGGGTCGACCACTGCCTCGCGCAACGCGATGATCGCGTGAGCCAGGTTCAGGACCCCGAGCAACCCCGCACGCTCGCCTATTCCCATGCGATCGGCGCGCCCCAGGTGGAGCATCAGCCGCAGCAGGCGCCGGAACATTCGGCCGTGCCAGCGACGGTCGAGCCCTCCGCCGCACTGGCCGCAGAGCCGCTCGACGTCGCGCAGGATCAGCCGCGCCAGGTGGCCGGCCCGGCGCCCCGGGTCGCGGGGCAGCAGGCGGTAGGCCAGGGCCACCAGCAGGATGCTGGCAAGCAGCGCCGCGGAATCGACCAGCACGTCCGGCAAGGCGATGGAGGCCGACAGGAAGGGCTGGCTGGCCAGCATGAAGCACATGTTGCCGTCCAGGGCCGGGATGGCCGTCTTCGAGCTGGCCCGGGCCAGCCCACCCAGCAGCATGAAGGGGGCCAGCATCACCAGGACCTCCCCGAGGGAGCCGGCATGGGGCATCAGCACCAGTCGGAAGAGCGCCGCCAGGGTCACCCCCACGGCGACCCCCTGGGCCATCTTCGGAGCAACCTTCTGGGGCAGGTCCATGCTCGACAGCACCGTGGTGAAGGTGCAGAGCCCCATGGCCGGCATCCAGGCGTTGGACCAGTCGGAATAGAACACGAACAGTCCCCCAGCCAGGGTGACCAGCCCCGAACCGGCGGCGGCAATCAGCGCCGAGCGCGCGTCGCGCCGGGTGACCAGGGTCGCGCCCCGGGCCAGCAGGGGGCCGGGATCCTCTCCCTGGCGCCAGGCGAGCGCGGCCCGCTCCGCCATCAGCAGCTTGTCCAGCGCCGCGGCGAGCCCCCGGTCGAGGGGGCGCGCCAGGGCCGACGCCTGCTCCAGGGCCTCCCGGGCCGAGCCGCGCGCCAGGGGCTGCTTCAGGGCTGTCGCCGCCTGCATCAGGGCCTCCTGCAGGGCACGCCGCTCCGGCCCGCCGGCAGCGGCCATGGTCCGCAGCGCCGCCATCAGCCCCAGTGTCGCCGCCACGAAGGCGTTATCCACGCGCACACCCCGTGAGGGCTTGAAGGGACCGGCATACACCGGGGCCAGCTGCTGCTCCACCTCGACCAGTGCCATCAGCAGCTCGCCGTCCTCCCGGGAGGACGGCGCGGAGGTGTCGAGCCGTGCGGCGAGGCGCGCCAGCGCCTCGCCGGCCAGTTGCCGGACCCGCTCGAGGAGCTGCTGCCTGGGCGGCCTGGGCAGGATCAGCCAGCCCATCAGCACCACGCAGAGCACCCCGATCAGGGTGCTCTCCACCCGGGAGAACGCCAGGGTGAAGACCCGGCCGGCATCCCCGAGGCTCGGCAGCAGCACCACGCTGGCGGTCAGGCCCGCCATCATCGCGGCATAGCCCAGCGAGGCCCGAATCAACTGGGAGGTGGCGCCACAGAGGGCCGTCCAGAGCGCGAGGAGGAGAATCACGGCGAGGGTCGGCAGGCCGCTTGTGAGCAGCAGGAAGCCGGCCATGGCGCCGATCAGGGTCCCGGCGAGCCGGTGGACCCCGCGCTCCAGCAGCATGCCCCGCGATGTCTGGGCGACGATCCACACCGCCATGGGCGCCCAGAAGGCGTTCTGCACGTGCAGCAGGGAGGCGATGGCAAAGGAGGCCCAGGCCGCAAGGGCCGTGGCGGCGCCGAAGTACACCCCCTGCCGGTCGAGTCCCGTCAGTCGCTGAAGGCGCGTGGCACTGTCCAAGGGCACTGGCTCCCGTGATCACCGGTGGGGCGGGGATGATAGCATGCGACCAAGGTCCAACCCTGCCCCATCAGTGGCCCAGCAGGCGCTGCCCGCCGAGCCACACCAGGCGCAGCGCCAGCAGCGTCAAGGCCCACTTGAAGAGGGTGTCGAAGCGGTGCTCCGAGAGGCGATGCAGCAGACGCAGGCCCAGCCAGGTGCCGAGGAAGCCCGCCGCCACCATCACCAGCATCAGCGGCAGCCAGTCCCCGAAGACGAAGCCGGCCACGCCGAACACGAAGGCCTTGGTCAGGTGCTGCAGCAGCATGCAGGCGGAGAAGGTGGCCACCTTGGCCAGCCGACCGGACTGGCTCTGCTTGATGAAGGCGGCCACCATGGGGCCGCTGGCGCCCACCAGGCTGGAGAGCAGGGTGGTGACGGCGCCGGCGACCAGCACGCCTCCCCGCCCCAGGGCCCGTTTCGGCAGCCCCGGGCCCCAGCAGGTGAAGAGCACGAAGGCGGCGATGCAGAGCTCCAGCACCCCGGCCGGCAGGCGCACCAGCAGCCAGGCGGCGGCCAGCGCCCCCAGCACCACGCCGGGCAGGAAGGCGGCGAGCATGGCGGGGTCGACATGGCGCCAGGTCAGCGCCGTGCGGCCGACGTTGGAGCCGAACTGCACCATGCCGTGGACCGGGATCAGCGCCGACGCCGGCATCACCTGAGCCAGCGCCATGATCATCAGCACCCCGCCCCCGACGCCCACCGCGGCGGTCAACGCCGAGGTGAACACCGACAGCAGCACCAGCACCAGGTTGATGCCGCCCGACAGCGGCGACAGGCTCTCCAGCAGCATCGACGTCTCCAGGGTCACGAGAGGGGGCCACTATACCCGAGCCCGCCCCTGCTGGCCCGGGAGAGCCGGGCCGCCCCTCAGACGTCGCCAAGCTGCCGCCTCCAGTGCTCCTCGATGGTATCGCGCTGCGCCGGCGAAGAAAGGCTCAGCCTGGCTCGCCCCCGGCGGCGGGGTCCATCGGCAACCGCGCGATCAGCGCGCTCACCCCGGCGGTCACGCTCGCCACGGTGTGCTCGTCGTAGAGGCGCCCCTTGCGCTTCTTCAGGCCCTGCTCGTAGAGCCTGACATGCTCGGTGGGCTCCACGCCGGCATTGGCCAGGCAGTGATGGGCACAGTGCATCTGGCAGCCGTCGATGGCCACGATGGGCCGCCCGGAGCGGGCGGTGCGCACCAGGCCGGGCACGCCACCACCCACCCCGGCGATGCAGGACATCTCCGCCTCGCCACCATGGTCCAGGCGCAGGGCGACCTGGTTGGCGAGCTGGGCCACGTCGGAGCAGCCCGAACAGGAGTAGACCAGGGGACGGGGGGTATTGCGGGGTCGGGACATGGGGCCTCCCAGGAATGGCGACACAGGCTCAGTCGTCGCTCAGCATGACGTCACGCAGCTTCTGCTCGTCCAGCACCACCAGGCGCTGGCGATCGATGTTGATGACCCCCTCCTCGCGCAGCCTGGCCAGCAGGCGCGACAGGGTCTCCGGGGTCATGGCCAGCTGGGCGGCCAGCCAGCGCTTGGGAATGGTCAGTCGAACCACCCGGGGGCCCCTGGCGCGGCCCGCCGGCAGCTGGCGCAGGATGTAGCTGACCAGGCGCGCCATGGCGTCGGCCTGGGTCAGCAGTGCCATGTCCTCGAGGCGCTCGGTGAGTTCTAGGGCCAGGCGGCTCATGAACTCCGCCCGGCAGGCCGGCTGGCGGTCCATGATCTCGCGACAGCGCGCCGCGGGGATGGTCAGCACATGGGTGCGGCGCAGGGCCTCGGCGGAGTAGAGGTAGACCCCGGCGCTGGACACCATGCTCAGCTCGCCCAGGGTGCCGCCGCGCTCCACGCAGCGGATGGTCGCCAGGCGACCGTCGCCGGCGCTGCGCACCAGGCGCACCGCCCCGCTGATCACCACGTAGAGCGACTCGGCCGGGGCATCCTGGCGGAACAGCCACTCGCGGGTCTTGAGGGTGCGCACCTCGGTGTCCTGCAGCAGGGCCTCGAGCTGGTCCTCGTCGAGGTCGCCCAGCCAGGGCACCCCGCGCACCAGCTCGCGCAGCTGTCGGGGCCGGAACAGCAGCTCAGTCGAGGAACTGGGTACCGGGGCAGTATCCGTAGACATGGCCTTCCTCCACAGGGGTATCGGCATCGATGATCAGGTAGCCATGGGCCTGGCTGGCGGCCCCGAGCATGTGGGAGCCCTGCCCGCCGGCCAGGCGTGCCACGGGGGCGCCGCCGGTCCAGTCCAGCACCACCCTCAGCAGCTCGCGCCGGCCCCTCGGCGCCCGCCGGGAGAAGCCGGCGGTGACCGGGAAGCGCTGCAGCGCGGGTGGGGTGCGTCCCTGGCGCCCCTGCACGAAGGGCAACGCCAGCCATTGCCAGCCCACCAGCGAGGCCACCGGGTTGCCGGGCAGGCCGATCAGCGGGGTGCCGTCGCGCAGCGAGGGGCCGAGCCAGCCGAGGGCGAAGGGCTTGCCGGGCTTGATCGCCACGCCGTGGAAGGTGATGCCCCCCAGGCGCTCCAGCACCGGGCGAACGTGGTCCTCCTCCCCCACCGAGACCCCGCCCGTACACACTACCAGATCGGCCTGCTCGCCCGCCCGGGCAAGACATTGACCCAGGTCAGCTGCGGTGTCGGCGACGACGCCCAGGTCGAGGACCTCGCAGCCCTGCTGGGCGAGCAGGGCACGCAGCATGGCACCATTGCTGTTGTAGACCTGGCCAGGCACCCAGGCCTCGCCGGGCTCGATCAGCTCGTCGCCGGTGCTGACCAGGGCCACGCGGACCCGCCGGCGCACCGTCACGGCATCGATGCCCTGGCTGGCCAGCAGGGCGATGGCCGCGGCGTTCAGCCGGGTGCCCGCGGCCAGCACCACATCACCGGCACGGCTCTCCTCGCCGCGGTGGCGGATGTTGGCGCCCTCGGCGAGCGCGCCCTCGACATGCACCCGCCCCGTGGCATCCAGGCTCACCCTTTCCTGGGGCACCACGGCATCCGCCCCCAGCGGCACCGGGGCGCCGGTGAAGATGCGCGCACACCCCCCGTCGGGCAGCCTGAGCACGCCGGCCCCGGCCGGCACGCGCAGCGTCACCGGCAGGCCGGCCGGGCTCGCGGCGAGCTCGCCGAGCCGCAGGGCGTAGCCATCCATGGCGCTGTTGTCGACCCCGGGCAGGTCGAGACCGGCCCGGGCATCCTCGGCCAGCACCCGGCCGGCGGCCTCGGCCAGGGCGACCCGCTCGCGGTCGGCTACCCCCACGCCGGACGCCATCATCAGGGCGCGGGCATCGAAGAGGTCGAGCAGGCCGGGCGTGACGAACTCCGCGCAGCCGCAGTTCATGCCCCGGCCCCTTCCGCCATGCCCTCGTCGACGCTCGCCTGCCGGGAGGCGCAGTCCCTCGCCTCGGGCAGCACCATGGCGACGAAGTTGCAGGGACGGGTGCGGGCATCGAGCTGGGCGGCCAGGATGCCGTCCCAGGCGGTGGCACACGCCTTCGGCGAGCCCGGCATGGCGAACACCAGGGTGCGGTCGATCAGCCCGGCCACCGCCCGGGACTGGATGGTGGAGGTGCCGATGGTCTCGAGGGAGAGCTGGCGGAACAGCTCGCCGTAGCCGTCGACCGCCTTGTCGAACAGCGGCGCCAGCGCCTCGGGGGTGGTGTCACGGGGCGTGAAGCCGGTACCGCCGTTGACCAGGATCACCTGGATGTCCTCGCGTACCACCCAGGCCGAGACCACCGCGCGGATGCGGTAGACGTCGTCGGGCACGATGCGCCGCTCCACCAGGGCGTGGCCGGCCTCGGTGAGGCGCTCGGCGAGCAGGTCGCCGCTGCCGTCCTCGTCGAAGCCGCGGGTGTCGGAGACGGTGAGCACGGCGATGCCCAGCGGCGCGAAGGGGGTGTTGGCGTGAACGTGGGCCATGGGGTCCTCCTCGCCGCCCGCGGCGCGAGCGGCATCATGGAAAGGAACGTCGGAAACGTCGGGGGGGCCGGCCCCCCTTCAAGTGGCTACTGCATCAGGGCACTGGCGCTGTCGTCGTCGAGGCTGATCCCCTCGACCCCGATCTCGGCCTCCAGCGCCAGCAGGTAGTGGCGCAGCGCCCGGCGGGTGGCCTGCTCGCGCAGGCTGTGGCGGACGTGCTCGGCCACCTGCTCATAGGGCAGCTCGCGTCCCTCGACGCGCTGGTCGATGGTGACGACGTGCCAGCCGTAGCGCGAGGCCAGCGGGCGATCGTGGAGCCCCTCGGGCAGGTGCTGCAGGGCACGGTCGAGCTCGGCCACGGTCTGGCCGGGGGCCAGCCAGCCCAGGTCACCGCCCTCCTCCTTCGAGGGACAGGCGGAGTGGCGCTGGGCGAACTCGGTGAAGCGCTCGGGCACTGCCTGCAGCTCGCGGACCAGCTTCTCGCCCAGGCGATAGCCGGCGTCGCGAGCCGGGGCGTCGTCCGGGGCCGCGGCCAGCAGCACGTGGCGCACCCGCAGGCGGGTGGGTTCGCTGAAGCGCTCGGGATGGGCGGCGTGGAAGCGGCGACAATCCGCCTCGGCGGGCTCGGGCACCTCCAGCTCCCGCTCCAGCAGCTCGGCGATGGCGGCATCCGCCTCATCAACCGCCTCGCCGGCGGCTTCGGCCACGCCCAGGGCCGCCGCCCGCTGGCGCAGCAGCTCGCGCACCACCAGGGCGCGGGCCGCCTTGAGCTGGGCCGTGCCGGCGCTGTCCGCCGGGTGGTACTGCATCTCCTCGGCGATGGCGGCCTCCTCGATGGTGGCCTCGCCGACCCGGATGGGAGGGGGCGTGGCGGCGCCCCCCGGGATCATCTCGATATCGATCTTATGCATGACTAAATCCTAGGAGCACTTCTTGATCGGCCTGGTCGGAGGGCTTTGCCGGCGGCAGGTCTGCGAGGAGGCGCTGTGAACCCTTCCCTGGGCGCTACCGACGCCATCCCTGGCGTAGGACCTCCTCTTCGACCTGCCCCCGACGCCCCCGCCAGCAGCATGGGTAGGACTATGCTCAGCCCCGCTTGCGAACGATCTGGTAGCGGCGGGTGACGTAGCCGAAGGGCACGCTCCAGACGTGAACCAGGCGGGTGAAGGGAAACAGCAGGATGATGGTCAGGCCGAGGAAGACATGCACCTTGTAGATCCAGGAGACCTCGGCCATGTAGTCGGCCGCGCCACCACTGAAGAACACGATGGACTGGGCCCAGCCCGCCAGGGTCAGCATCATCGCGCCGTCCAGGTGGCCCAGCGAGAAGAACACGGTGATCACGCCCAGGCCGGCCTGCAAGACGATCAAGCCGAGGATGGCGGTATCCATCATGCTCGACGAAGCCTTGACCCGCGGGTTGGTCAGGCGACGGTAGAGCAGCATGGCACCGCCGGCCAGGCACAGCACCCCGGCGATACCGCCGATGACGATCGCCAGCACCTGCTTGGTTCCGGCGCTCAGGAAGGGCGCATAGACCCAGTGCGGCGTCAGCATGCCGAACAGGTGGCCGAAGAAGATCACGATGATGCCGATATGGAAGAGGTTGCTGGCGAGACGCATGTTCTTCGACGAGAGCATCTGGCTGGAACCGGTCTTCCAGGTGAACTGGCCGTGGTCGTAACGCAGCAGGCTGCCGACCAGGAACACCGTGCCGGCCAGATAGGGGTAGTAGCCATAGATCAAGTGTTGCAAGTATTCGCTAAACATGACGGTTCTCCTTTAGCGATCGGTCACGGTGCGGTCGGTCTGGCCGCTGCCGGGCATGATCCTGACGGGGTCGCTGGGCACGGCCTGCTTGCGCTCGGCGAGTCGGCGACCCTCGGCGGACTGCAGTGCGCAGTCCTCGTCGGAGGCGGCACTGAAGCGCACCGCTTCCTCTTCCCAGACCTCGTCCAGCGCCTCGGGGGTATCGTCGGGGGCTTCATCCTTCACCGTCTCGCGGTGGACAGCGACGTCCCCTTCGGCACCGATCAGCGCCAGCAGCGCCAGTGGCACCATGGCATGGTCGGCCTCGCGCTCTTCCAGGCGCGCACTGAGCAACGCCAGAATGTGACGTATCTCGCCCAGCCAACGACCGATATCGGCCTCCGGGCGGGTCGAGAGGTACTCCAGGAACATCGGCAGGTAGTCGGGCAGCTCACGCGCATCGAGCTCGAAGCCCGCGGCGCGGTACTCGGCCATCAGGTCGACCATCGCCTGGCCACGATCACGGGACTCGCCGTGAACGTGCTCGAAGAGCAGCAGCGAGGTCGCGCGACCCTTGTCGAACAGCGCCACGTACTCGGACTGCAGTTCCAGCAGGTCGGCCTCGAGCAGGCGCTGACACCAGTCCATCAGGCGAGCGCGTAGCGCCGCCTCCCAGCGGCGCTCGGCGTCGAGGAGCTCGATCATCTCCGGCGCGGCGGCCTGGAGCTCCGCGGAGGGGTAATCGAGCAGCCGGGCCAGCACGCGCAGGCTCAGCATGTCCGTCTCCGCGGCGGGGTATTGCATCGCTGCCTCAGCCATGACGGACCTCCTCGGCATGCGGATCATAGGTTTCCACCGACTTGACCAGGGTGGTAGTTGTCTTGCGTCCCCCGAACAGGCTCTGGCCGCTGTCGCCATGGCAGCCGTCACCGAAGCTGAAGCCACAGCCGCCGCGCTCCGGGAAGGCCTCGGTGGCCATCTCGCGGTGGCTGGTGGGGATCACGAAGCGGTCCTCGTAGTTGGCGATGGCCAGGTAGCGGTACATGGATTCCACCTGGGCCTCGGTAAGGCCCACGCTCTCCAGCACCTCGGTCTCGGCCTTGCCCTCGACGTGCTTGCCGCGCATGTAGAGGCGCATCGCCATCAGGCGCTTGAGCGCCAGCACCACGGGCTCCTCCTCACCGGCGGTGAGCATGTTGGCCAGGTACTTGACCGGGATGCGCAGCGACTCGATCTTCGGCATCACGCCGTCGAACTCGACGTTGCCGGCCTCGGCGGCGGACTGGATCGGCGACAGCGGCGGCACGTACCAGACCATCGGCAAGGTGCGATACTCCGGGTGCAGCGGCAGCGCCAGGCCCCAGTCCATGGCCAGCTTGTAGACCGGCGAGGCCTGGGCGGCGGCGATCACGTTGTCGGTGATGCCGTCCTTCTTCGCCTGGGCGATCACTTCCGGGTCGTTGGGGTCCAGGAAGATCTCGCACTGGCGGTGATAGAGGTCACGCTCGTCCGGCGAGCTCGCCACCTCCTCGATGCGATCGGCGTCATAGAGCAGCACGCCGAGGTAGCGGATGCGCCCCACGCAGGTCTCGGAGCAGACCGTAGGCTGTCCGGCCTCGATGCGCGGATAGCAGAAGATGCACTTCTCGGACTTACCGGTCTTCCAGTTGTAGTAGATCTTCTTGTAGGGACAGCCGGAGATGCACATCCGCCAGCCACGGCACTTGTCCTGATCGATCAGGACGATTCCATCCTCCTCGCGCTTGTAGATCGCGCCACTCGGGCACGACGCCACGCAGGTCGGGTTGAGGCAGTGCTCGCACAGCCGCGGCAGGTACATCATGAAGGTGTTCTCGAACTGGCCGTAGATGTCGGCCTGTACCTTCTCGAAGTTCATGTCCTTGCGCCGCTTGGCGAACTCGGTGCCGAGGATCTCCTCCCAGTTCGGGCCCCACTCGATCTTGTTCATGCGCTCGCCGGAGATCAGCGAACGCGGCCGCGCGGTGGGCTGATGCTCGCCCTGCTTGGCGGTGTGCAGGTGCTGGTAGTCGAAGGTGAACGGCTCGTAGTAGTCGTCGATCTCCGGCAGATCGGGGTTGGCGAAGATGTTCGCCAGCACCCGCCACTTGCCGCCGATGCGCGGCTCGATCTTGCCATCCTTACGGCGCAACCAGCCGCCCTTCCACTTCTTCTGGTTCTCCCACTCCTTGGGATAACCGATACCGGGCTTGGTCTCGACGTTGTTGAACCAGGCGTACTCGACACCTTCACGACTGGTCCAGACGTTCTTGCAGGTCACCGAGCAGGTGTGACAGCCGATGCACTTGTCGAGATTGAGGACCATGCCTACTTGCGAACGAATCTTCATTTGACGGCCTCCTGCACGGTGTCATTGCCTTCGCCATCCAGCCAGTCGATGTTCTTCATCTTGCGAATCAGGACGAATTCGTCGCGGTTGGAGCCGACGGTGCCGTAGTAGTTGAAGCTGTAGGAGAGCTGAGCGTAGCCGCCGATCATGTGAGTCGGCTTGGGGCAGATGCGGGTAACCGAGTTATGGAACCCGCCACGCGTGCCGCTGACCTCGGAACCGGGGATATTGGTGATTCGCTCCTGGGCGTGGTACATCATCACCATGCCGGTCTTGACCCGCTGGCTGACCACGGCACGGGCGGTAATCGCACCATTGGCGTTGTAGAGCTCGATCCAGTCGTTGTCTTCAATGCCGATCGACTGCGCATCGTCTTCCGACAGCCAGGCAATAGGGCCGCCGCGTGACAATGTCAGCATCAGCAGGTTTTCACTGTAGGTGGAGTGGATCCCCCACTTCTGGTGCGGCGTGATGAAGTTCAGCGCCTTGGTCTTGTAGCCATTATCGGCCGGCAGGGTGAAGCCCTGCGCCGCCTTGGTATTGATGGGGGGCCGATAGGCCAGCAGGCTTTCGCCGAAGGCGCGCATCCAGGGGTGATCCTGGTAGAACTGCTGGCGGCCGCTGACGGTGCGCCAGGGAATCAGCTCGTGGACATTGGTATAACCGGCGTTGTAGGAGACGTGCTCGTCCTCGAGGCCGGACCAGGTCGGGCTGGAGATGATCTTGCGCGGCTGGGCAACGATGTCGCGGAAACGGATCTTCTCCTCTTCCTTGGGATGCGCCAGGTGGGTGTGATCCCGCCCGGTGATCTTGGAAAGCGCGTCCCAGGCTTTCACCGCGACCTGGCCGTTGGTCTCCGGCGCCAGGGTCAGGATCATCTCGGCCGCGTCCACGGCACTCTCGATCTGCGGACGCCCCTTATGCGGCCCGTCCAGCTTGCGGTGGTTGAGCTTGCCGAGCAGTTCGACCTCGGATTCGGTGTTCCAGTTGATGCCCTTGCCGCCGTTGCCGATGCTCTGGAGCAGCGGGCCCACGGAGGTGAAGCGCTCATAGGTCTCGGGGTAGTTGCGCTTGACCTCGATCAGTGCCGGCATGGTCTTGCCCGGGATCGGCTCGCACTCGCCCTTCTTCCAGTCCTTGACCTCGACCTGGGAAAGCTCCGCCGGGGAGTCGTGCTGGTGCGGCAGGGTGACCAGGTCGGTCTCCTCGCCCAGGTGCCCGACACAGGCCTTCGAGAAGGCCTTGGCAATGCCCTTGTAGATGTCCCAGTCGCTGCGTGACTCCCACGCCGGGTCGGTCGCTGCGGTCAGCGGGTGGATGAAGGGGTGCATGTCGGACGTGTTGAGGTCGTTCTTCTCGTACCAGGTCGCCGTGGGAAACACGATGTCCGAGTATAGGCAGGTGGTGGACATGCGGAAGTCCAGGGTCACCAGCAGGTCGAGCTTGCCCTCGGGCGCCTCGTCATGCCACTTGACCTCTTCAGGTATGGTGCCGCCTTCCTCACCCAGGTCCTTTCCCTGGATACCGTGACGAGTGCCCAACAGGTACTTGAGCATGTACTCATGGCCCTTGCCGGAGCTGCCCAGCAGGTTGGAGCGCCAGATGAACATGTTGCGCGGGAAGTTCTGGGGATTGTCCGGGTCTTCCGCCGCGAAGGAGAGCTCGCCACTCTTGAGCTGCTGAACGGCGTAGTCCTTGGTCGACATCCCGGCTTCCTCGGCCTTCTTCGCCAGTCGCAGCGGGTTGGTGCCCAGCTGCGGGGCGGAGGGCAGCCAGCCCATACGCTCGGAGCGCACGTTGAAGTCGATCAGGCTACCCGGATAGTCCTCGGCCTTGGCCAGCGGCGAAAGGATCTCCTTGATCTCGAGCTTCTCGTAGCGCCACTGGGAAGAGTGGTTGTAGAAGAAGGAGGTGGAGTTCATATGACGCGGCGGACGCTGCCAGTCGAGACCGAAGGCCAACGGGGTCCAGCCTGTCTGCGGGCGCAGCTTCTCCTGACCCACATAGTGGGCCCAGCCACCCCCGCTCTGGCCGATGCAGCCGCACATGACCAGCATGTTGATCAAGCCGCGGTAGTTCATGTCCATGTGGTACCAGTGATTCATGCCGGCACCAACGATGATCATGCTGCGCCCTTGGGTCTTGTCGGCGTTGTCGGCGAACTCACGGGCGATGCGCGCACACTGATCCGCCGGCACACCGGTGATCTTCTCCTGCCAGGCCGGGGTGTAGGGGCGGACCTGATCGTAGGACGTGGCACCGTCATCTTCGCTATCGCCGCGGAAGCCGCGGTCGATGCCGTAGTTGGCGCACATCAGGTCGAATACGGTGACCGCCAGCATCTCGCTACCGTCGGCCTTCTTCATTTTCTTGACGGGCAGGTTGTGGAACAGCAGGTCATCCGCCGCACCCGCGCCTTCGCCTTTCACATGGTCGAAGTGCTCGTGCTCGATGCCGCCGAAGTAGGGGAAGGCGACCTTGGCCACGCTGTCGTGGTGCTCGGCGAGGCTCAGCAGCGGCTTGATCTCGGTGCCTTCGGCGTCGAGGGGCTCGAGGTTCCACTTGCCGACCTCATCACCGGTCTCGCCCCAGCGGAAGCCGATGGAGCCGCGCGGCACCACCAGCTGGTCGCGGGTCTCGTCCCAGGCGACGGTCTTCCACTCCGGGTTGTTCTCCTGACCCAGGCTGGCATCGAAATCGCTGGCACGCAGCTGACGTCCCGGCGCGTAGCTGCCGTCTTCACGGGGCTCGAGCTCGACCAGGAACGGCATGTCGGAGTAGCGGCGCACGTAGTCGGTAAAGTAGGCGCTGGGCTTGTCGAGGTGGAACTCCTTGAGGATGACATGGCCCATGGCCATCGCCAGCGCGGCATCGGTGCCCTGCTTGGCAGAGAGCCACTCGTCGGTAAGCTTGGAGACCTCCGCGTAGTCCGGGGTAACCGAGACGGTCTTGGTGCCCTTGTAACGCACCTCGGTAAAGAAGTGGGCATCCGGCGTCCGGGTCTGCGGCACGTTGGAGCCCCAGGCGATGATATAGCCGGAGTTGTACCAGTCGGCGGACTCGGGCACGTCGGTCTGCTCGCCCCAGGTCATCGGCGATGCCGGCGGCAGGTCGCAATAGAAGTCATAGAAGCTCATGCAGACGCCGCCGATCAATGACAGGTAGCGACTACCGGCGGCATAGCTGACCATGGACATGGCGGGAATCGGCGAGAAGCCGATGATGCGGTCGGGCCCGAACTGCTTGGCGGTGTAGACGTTGGAAGCAGCGACCAGCTCGTTGAGCTCGTCCCAGTTGCCGCGCACGAAGCCCCCCATGCCGCGGGCACGCTTGTACTGCTTGGCCCTGGCCGGGTCCTCGACGATGGAGGCCCAGGCATCGACCGGATCACCCTTCGCCTCGAGGGCCTCGCGCCACAGCTTGAGCAGCGGCTTTCTGATCAGGGGGTACTTGAGACGGTTGGCGCTGTACATGTACCAGGAATAGCTGGCACCGCGCGGGCAGCCACGAGGTTCATGGTTGGGCAGGTCCGGCCGGGTGCGCGGATAGTCGGTCTGCTGGGTCTCCCAGGTGACCAGACCATTCTTGACGTAGATCTTCCAGCTGCATGAACCGGTGCAGTTCACCCCGTGGGTGGACCGTACCACCTTGTCATGCTGCCAGCGCTGCCGGTAACTGTTCTCCCACTCGCGGGACTCCTGGCGAACTTCACCATGGTCGTTGGCGAAGGGTTCGCGGGCCTTGCGGAAGAAGTTCAGCCGATCGATGAAGTGACTCATGGTCGCTCTCCAGGCTCCTGAAAAGATGCGTGGCCACCC
The DNA here is from genome assembly GCF_029625235.1 of Halomonas sp. CKK8. Taxonomy (NCBI): domain Bacteria; kingdom Pseudomonadati; phylum Pseudomonadota; class Gammaproteobacteria; order Oceanospirillales; family Halomonadaceae; genus Halomonas; species Halomonas sp. CKK8. The sequence goes on from NZ_CP121193.1 coordinate 3,734,473, forward strand.
CGGGCCACTCGGACTGCCGCTCCCTCACAGGGCTCAGGCAGCTTCCATGGGGTGAATTCTGGGGGATTGGCAGGCGGAATACTGCCCGGTTACCTCCATATACATGCCCCCTACCTCCAAGGGGATAGGCGGCGGTGAAGGAAGGGTTAGACGGAGCATTCAGCGGGCACTCCCCCGGCCTCGCGCATGGTCGGCGAGCATCACCAGCATGCACACCACCAGGGCGGCATAGAGGAACATGAAGCCCGCGGTGCGCACCCCGAGCCACTCGCCGCCCAGCACGAAGACCGGCGGCAGCAGGGCGGCGAAGAGCCCACCCAGGGTCAGCGCCAGCCCGCCCACCAGCGCCATGTCGCCGCCATGATCGCGATGGATCAGCCGCATCAGGCTGCCCTGCCCCATGCCCATGGCGACGCCCATGGCCACCAGCAGCCCCATGAACCCCCATAGCGGGGCCGCATAGCGCAGCGTCAGTTCGCCATGCACGCCCTCGATGCGCATCGAGAAGGGGGGATAGGAGAGCAGGAAGAGGCAGACCAGCACGAAGGCGCTGACCCACCAGCGCAGGCTGCGGAAGTCGCGCCAATCGGCCAGCGCGCCGCCGATCACTTGGCCCGCCCCGACGGCGAGCGTGAAGGGCAGGGCCCAGAGGGCCGCGGCCTGCAGCGAGAGGCCGTAACGGGCCACCAGGTGGCCGGGCAGCCACAGCGCCAGGGCCACGAAGGCGCCGAAGAAGAAGCTGTAGGTGATCGCCAGCCGCCACAGCTGCCAGTCGGCGAGAAGGCAGGCGAAGCGGACGACGCGCGTCCTTGGCGAGACCCGCGCCGGCGGTGCCTCGTCCTCCTCCGTCTCGCCCACGGGCGCAGGCGCATCGGCGTCATCGGCGAACAACCACAGCAGCGCCGCCACCAGCAGCACCGGCAGCAGGTAGAGCAGCGGTGCCATGCGCCAGCCATAGGCCTGGCTGACCAGCGGCAGCAGCAGGTAGCTCAGCCCCGCCCCCAGCATGCCGGCCCCGTAGAGGCCCAGCGCCAGGCCGGCATGCCGCGGTGGCCCCAGTTCCGCCACATAGACCAGGCCGGCGGCCAGTGCCCCGGCGCCCAGGCCCAGCCCCAGGCCGGCCAGCAGGAACTCCAGGTAGTGATGCGCCTGGCTGACCCACCACAGGAAGGGACAGGTCAGCAGCAGGCAGCCGAGCATCACTCGACGCCCGCCGAGGCGACGGGCCAGCAGTGCCATGGGGAGGCTGGCCAGGGCCCCGGCGAGCATCGGCATGGCCAGCAGCACCGCGAAGCCGACGTTGCCCAGGACCAGGTCCCGGCGCAGCTCCACGCCGAGCACGGCGAACAGGGTCCAGCAGGCGAAGACAAGGGCGAAGGCCAGCGGCGAGAGTACGACCACCACCAGCGAGCGATAACCCGGGGGCGCCGATTCGCCATCGACCGGCGCATCGCGGGGCTCGTTCTTGAGGACATCGGGGTCGCGGGACATGGGCCGGGGGCTCGAGAGGTATGGCTGAATTCTCGGAAGCCCCGGGGGCCGGGTCAAAAGGGCAAGGGAGGTACACCTTTGAGGGAGCAAGCACTACCCACTAGGGTATAGTGGCACCCTGAATCCATACACGTGTGACGCGTGCGGAGGGCCCTCCCGCCGATGAAACTGCTGCAACGCTCCCTGGTGGCCCGCATCAGCGCCTCGCTGCTGGCGATCAGTGCCCTGGCACTGGTCAGCATCGTGGTGACCATGGTGGTAGCCAACGGCAGCCGCGGCGATGCCGCCGCCATCAACGTGGCCGGTTCGCTGCGCATGAACACCTACCAGATCGTCGCGGCCCTGCAGCGCTACGAACGCCAGCCCGAGGCGGCGCAGCGCGAACGGGTCCAGGCCCTGGCCGAGCGCTTCCGGGAGCGCCTGGCCAGCCCCCGGCTGACCCAGGCCCTGCCCGAGGCCGTGGACCACCCCCTGCGGGAACAGTACCGGCTGCTGCAGGCGCGCTGGGACGAGGCGCTGGCCCCCCAGGTGACCCGCGCCATTGCCGGCGGCGGGCTCGAGGTCGATGCCCTGCGCCAGACCCTGGACGGCCTGGTGGGCGACATCGATCAACTGGTCACCCGGCTGGAGCAGAACAGCGAGGCCAAGATCCACCTGCTCAGCGTGCTGCAGATCCTCTTCCTGGTGCTGACGGCCGTGGTGGTGGCGATCGCCCTCTACGACATCCGCCACAACCTGGTGGCCCCGCTGCACCAGCTGGTGGTACTCGCCCGGGAGGCCGGCCGCCGCAACTTCCACTATCGTACCCGGCTCAAGGGCAGCGACGAGCTGGCCCTGCTGGGGCGGACCCTGGACACCATGTCCGGCGAGCTTGCCGCCAGCTACGCCGAGCTGGAGGCGCGCGTCTCACGCAAGAAGCAGGAGCTCGAGCGCAGCAACCGGGTCATGCAGGTGCTCCACGACGGCAGCCGGGCCCTCTATGGCGGCGGCAACGACCTTTGCGCCAGCGCCGCCCCGATGCTGCGCCGCATCGAGGAGCTGCTCGAGATCGGCCCGATCCGGCTCTCGTTGCATGACCCCTTCGACGATCGCGAGGTGCCGATCATGGCCACCCATTCGCGCAGCCGCCCGACCTACTGTCGCGATCACGACTGCCATGCCTGCCTGCTCGACCCGGAGCCCCTGGAGCTCTCCGAGGACGGCAAGGCGGAGTGCCTGCTGCTGCCGGTGAGCGTCGGGGCGACCCTGCTCGGCACCCTGGAGGTCTGGTATCCCGAGGGCCGCGAGCTCACCGACAGCACCCGCCGGCTGCTCAATGCCCTCACCGACCAGCTGGCCACGGCGGTCTACCTGCAGCGGCGCATCGAGGAGCAGCAGCAGGTGACGCTGATGAACGAGCGCACCATCATCGCCCGGGAGCTCCACGACTCCCTGGCCCAGTCGCTCTCCTACCTCAAGATGCAGGTCGCCAGGCTCGAGCGCATGCAGGCCAGGGAGATGCCCCGCGAGGCCCAGACCGCGGTCTTCGGCGAGCTGCGCACCGGGCTCGACAGCGCCTATCGCCAGCTGCGCGAGCTGCTCACCACCTTCCGCCTCAAGCTCGAGGGGCCCGGCCTTCAGAGCGCCATGCGCCAGACCACCGAGGAGTTCGCCGAGCGGCTGGGCTTCAAGGTCGAGCTGTTCTTCGACGTGCCGCCGCACCTGCTCAATCCCAACGAGGAGATCCATGTGCTGCAGGTGGTCCGCGAGGCGCTGGCCAACATCCACAAGCATGCCCAGGCCCACTGGGCAGCGGTCACGGTGCGCTTCCAGCAGGCCCGGCTGCATGTCATGGTCGAGGATGACGGCATCGGCCTGCCTGCGGACGGCTCGCCGCCCATGCACTACGGCCTGGTGATCATGCGCGACCGTGCCGATACCCTGGGCGGCGAGTTCGAGGTACGCAACCGCCAGGCCGGCGGCACCCTGGTCGAGCTCGCCTTCTCTCCCCAGACCGCGCGGCTGATCGCCCAGCAGCCGGCCAGCGGGCCCGAGACCATCGCCCTTCAACACGGACACAGGGACTAGCCAGGATGACCCGGACCGATCACGACACCCCTGCCACGATCCTGCTCATCGACGACCACCCGCTGCTGCGCCGCGGCGTGTCGCAGCTGCTCGAGCTGGAAGACGACCTGGACCTGGCCGGCGAGGCGGGCGAACCGGAGGTCGGACTCCGGCTCGCCGGCGAGCTCGACCCCGACATGATCCTGCTCGACCTCAACATGCCCGGCATGGACGGCATCGCCACCCTCAAGGCGCTGCGCGAGCAGGGCTATGCCGGGCGCATCGTGATGTTCACCGTCTCCGACCACGAGGAGGACGTGGTCGCCGCCCTGCGCAGCGGCGCCGACGGCTACCTGCTCAAGGACATGGACCCCGACGAGATGGTGCGCCAGCTGCGCCAGGCGGCCCTGGGGCGCATGGTGATCAGCGAGAGCCTCACCGCCCTGCTCGCGGAGGCGCTGCGCAGCCAGCGCAACCAGCCGGCGGCGCCGGATATCCATAGCCTGACCCAGCGCGAGCGCGAGATCCTGCGCGAGCTGGCCGCCGGCCTCTCCAACAAGCTGATCGCCCGCAAGCTCGACATCACCGAGGGCACGGTGAAGGTGCACGTCAAGCACCTGCTCAAGAAGCTCAACCTGCGCTCGCGGGTGGAGGCCGCGGTGTGGGCCGTCCAGGAGGGTGTGGACAAGTAGATCCTGTGTGGATACCTCCAAAGACTCCCGAGGCGTCCGCCGCCGCTCCCACCACCGCGCCCGCCACAATTAATTCCTTTAATATCAATGACCTGACGCCGGATACCTCCTACCTCCCTGGAGGTATCCTGCGGATTTTCCGGCATTTTCCCCCCGTTTCGCCGCTTCCCGACGAGGCGTATCTTTCGCGGCAAAGCCCAAGGCCTTGATATCGGTCAACCGTGACCGCGGGCCGGGGCCCCACGCAAGCGCTCTGAGGGGAAATGCCATGACCAGAAAGAATGCCGACATCGAAAATTGGGATGTCGAGAACGAGGAGTTCTGGGAGAAGGAGGGCAAGAAGGTTGCCAGCCGCAACCTCTGGATCTCCATTCCCAGCCTGCTGATGGGCTTCGCCGTCTGGCTGATGTGGGGCATGATCACCACCCAGATGCGCAACCTCGGCTTCCCGTTCACGGTGGACCAGCTGTTCACCCTGACCGCCATTGCCGGCCTCGCCGGCGCCACCCTGCGCATCCCCGCCTCCTTCATGATCCGCATCGCCGGCGGGCGCAACACCATCTTCCTGACCACCGCCCTGCTGATGGTGCCCGCCCTGGGCACCGGCATCGCGCTGATGAACCCGGGCACGCCTTTCTGGGTGTTCCAGGCGCTGGCGCTGCTCTCGGGCATCGGCGGCGGCAACTTCGCCAACTCGATGAGCAACATCTCCAGCTTCTTCCCCAAGAAGCAGCAGGGCTATGCCCTGGGCATGAACGCCGGCCTCGGCAACTTCGGCGTCACCACCATGCAGATCCTGATCCCGCTGGTGATGACCGTGGGCATCTTCGGCGCGCTGGGCGGCGAGCCGATGGAGCTGCAGAAGGCCAGCGGCACCCTGATCGGGCGCATAGAGGCGGGCACCGATACCTGGATCCAGAACGCCGGCTTCATCTGGCTGGTCTTCCTGATCCCGCTGGCCTTCGCCGGCTGGTTCGGCATGAACAACATTCGCGCCATCACGCCCAATCCCGGCTCGCCCGTGCAGGCCTTCGGCAAGATCCTGGGCCTCTATGGGGTGGGCATCCTGACCTCGATCATCGGCGTGGTGGCGCTGGGCTGGCTCAACATGTGGCTCGCCCTGCCGCTGACCATCGTGCTGACCCTGTTCCTGCTGCGCCTGATCCCGGGTGACATCAAGCCGAACATCCAGAAGCAGTTCGCGATCTTCTCCAACAAGCACACCTGGGCGATGACGGTGCTCTACATCGCTACCTTCGGCTCCTTCATCGGCTTCTCCGCGGCGCTGCCGCTCTCCATCAGCGTCATCTTCGGCAACATGATGGAGGTGGCCGCCGACGGCAGCGTCTCTCGCATCGCCAATCCCGATGCGCCCAGCGCCCTGACCTGGGCCTGGATGGGCCCCTTCGTCGGCGCGCTGATCCGCCCGGTGGGCGGCTGGATCTCCGACAAGGTGGGCGGCGCCATCGTCACCCAGGCGATCTCCGTGGTGATGGTGCTGGCCTCGGCGGCGGTGGGCTACGTGATGATGCTGGCCTACAACGCCACCGATCCCAACCAGTACTTCTGGATGTTCCTGGTGCTGTTCATCGTGCTGTTCGCCGCCAGCGGCATCGGCAACGGCTCCACCTTCCGCAGCATCGGCTTCATCTTCGACCTGCAGCAGAAGGGCCCGGTACTCGGCTGGACCTCCGCCGTGGCGGCCTACGGCGCCTTCATCGCCCCGCGGGTGATGGGCGAGCAGATCAAGGCCGGCACCCCGGAGATGGCGATGTACGGCTTCGCGGTCTTCTACGCCCTCTGCCTGGTCGTCAACTGGTGGTTCTACCTGCGCAAGAACGCCTACGTGAAGAACCCCTGATCCATCAAGCCGGTAGCGCCCGGGAAGACCCCGGGCGCCCCTACCCGAGATATCGAGATCCGCCATGAAGATCATGCTTGCCTACGATGGTTCGCGGAATGCCAGGCTGGCCCTGGAACAGACCATGCAGATGTTCCACAACAACGCGCCCACCCTGGTGCTGGTCGGGGTCGCCGAGAATCCGCGGGATGCCACGGATGCCAATGAGGACCTCTTCCAGGAGGAGTACCGGGAGCTCAAGGCGCAGCTGCAGGAGGGCGTCGAGACCGCGGTGAAGGGGGGCTTCGACGCGGAGCTCCTGATCGCCGAGGGCGATGCCCGCAAGCTGCTGCTCCAGGCCACGCACAAGGAGAAGCCCGACCTGCTGGTGATTGCCCGCCACAGCCACCAGCCCGACCCCAGCTTCATCGCCAAGTCGCTGAATGCCCTCTTCGATGAATTCGACTACATGACCTTCGGCAGCGTCAGCTCCTTCCTGACCCGCCGGGCCGAGTGTCCCTTGCTGATTCTCCCCACCGGGGATTCGGCAGCACAGGAATAAACGACCATGAAAGTCTCCTCCGTCTTCAAGGTGAAGAGCCCCGAGATCCGGGCCCTGCACCTGACCTGGATCGCCTTCTTCATCACCTTCTACGTCTGGTTCAACATGGCGCCGCTGGCCTCGAGCATGCTCAAGAGCGTCGACTGGCTGAGCCCGGACGACCTCAAGCTGTTCGCCATCTGCAACGTGGCCCTGACCATCCCGGCCCGCATCATCGTCGGCATGGCCCTGGATCGCTTCGGCCCGCGGCGGGTGTTCTCGGTGCTGATGGTCACCATGTCGGTCCCGGCGCTGGCCTTTGCCTTCGGCGACACCATGACCCAGCTGCTGGTCTCGCGGCTGGTGCTCAGCTCCATCGGCGCCAGCTTCGTGGTCGGTATCCACATGACCGCCCTGTGGTTCAAGCCCAGGGACATCGGCTTCGCCGAGGGCTTCTATGCCGGCTGGGGCAACTTCGGCTCCGCGGCCGCCGCCATGTCGCTGCCGACCATCGCCATCACCATGTACGGCGGTGCCGACGGCTGGCGCTGGGCCATCGCCCAGAGCGCCATCGTGATGGCCGCCTATGGCGTCTACTACTGGTTCGCCATCACCGATGGCCCGGACGCCAAGGCCCACCGCAAGCCGCGCAAGGCCGCCGCCATGGAGGTCAGCAGCTGGGCCGACATGATCAAGCTGATCCTCTGGACCATCCCGCTGGTCGGCGTGCTGGGGATCCTGGTGTGGCGCATCCAGAACATGGGCTACCTCTCCACCACCGGTGCCGTCATCGCCTACCTGGCGATCGTGGCGGTGGTCATCTACCAGATCGTGCAGATCCTGCGCGTCAACGTGCCGATCCTCAAGCAGGGGGTTCCCGAGGACGACCGGTATCCCTTCAGCAGCGTGGCGGCACTCAACAGCACCTACTTCGCCAACTTCGGTGCCGAGCTGGCGGTGGTCTCCATGCTGCCGATGTTCTTCGAGGAGACCTGGGGGCTGAACCCGGCCACCGCCGGCCTGATCGCGGCCTCCTTCGCCTTCGTCAACCTGGTGGCACGCCCCATGGGCGGGCTGGTCTCCGACCGCATGGGCAACCGCCGCTTCGTGATGCTCAGCTACATGTTCGGCATCGGCATCGGCTTCGTGCTGATGGCCATGCTCGACGCCAGCTGGCCGCTGATCGTGGCCATTGCCATCACCATCTTCACCTCCTTCTTCGTGCAGGGGGCGGAAGGCGCCACCTTCGGCATCATCCCGTCGATCAAGCGCCGCATCACCGGCCAGATCTCCGGCATGGCCGGCGCCTACGGCAACGTGGGGGCGGTGGTCTACCTGACCATCTTCACCTTCGTCACGCCGACCCAGTTCTTCTACATCATTGCCACCGGGGCCTTCCTCAGCTGGCTGATCTGCCTCATCTGGCTGAAGGAGCCCGAGGGCGCCTTCGACGAGGAGTATCACGTCTCCTCGGTGGATCGCATGATCGAGGAGCAGGCGGCGCTCAAGGCGGGCCAGGCCGCTCGCTGAGGCCCACACCCGACCCGGGCGGCAGGACGGCCGCCCGGGTCGCCGCGTCTTGAGGCGTCGCACCACTCGGCGCTGGCGGCGCGGCAGGGACCGACACCCCGTAGGCTACCCCCAAAGGGTTAGTGGGCGGGATTTCAGGAGGTAGCGACGGCAGATCTTGATGCACATCAACCTCGACGTCGCCAGGACTGACAGTCTGTAAAGCGACCATTCATGCAAGGCCAAGCGAGGGAGGCACGACATGAAACATCTCGAGGGGGTAACCCGGCCCCAGCAGTACCGGGCCCTGGCACTCAGCACCCTGGCATTCACCACCTGCTTCGCGGTGTGGACGATCTTTTCCATCATCGGTGTGCAGATCCAGCAGGACCTGGGGCTCAGCGAGACCCAGTTCGGCATCCTGGTCGCCACGCCGATCCTGACCGGCTCCATCAGCCGTATCTTCCTGGGCATCTGGACCGAGCAGTTCGGCGGCCGCCGCGTCTTCAGCCTGCTGATGCTGATCACCGCGGCCTGCGTCTTCATGCTCTCCTATGTCGAGTCCTACGCCATGTTCCTGGTCGCGGCGCTCGGGGTGGGCCTGGCCGGGGGCTCCTTCATCGTCGGCATCGCCTACACCTCCTACTGGTTCGAGAAGGAGAAGCAGGGCACCGCGTTGGGCATCTTCGGCGCCGGCAACGCCGGGGCGGCGGTGACCAACTTCGCCGCCCCCTTCCTGCTGCTGGCGCTGGGCTGGGAGCAGACCGCGGTGGTCTACGCCATCGTGCTGACGGTGGTCGCCGTGGGCTTCTGGGTCTTCTCCAAGGAGGATCCGCTGACCCTCTCCCGGCGCGGCCAGGGCGGCAAGGGGTCCTCTGCCCGGGAACAGCTGGAGCCGCTCAAGCACCTGCAGGTGTGGCGCTTCGCTCTCTACTACTTCTTCGTGTTCGGCGCCTTCGTCGCCCTGGCCTCCTACCTGCCGCGCTACTACGTCGGGGCCTACGATGTCAGCATCGCCGTGGCTGGCTCCCTGGCGGCCCTCTATACCCTGCCGGCCAGCGTCTTCCGGGCCCTCGGCGGGTGGATGTCGGACCGCTATGGCGCCCGGTCGATCATGTACCTGACGTTCATCGCCTCGCTGGCCTGCCTGTTCCTGCTCGCCTATCCCGAGACCAGCTACGTCATCCAGGGCAAGGAGGGCGAGATCGCCTTCTCCATGGCCCTGCCGCTGTGGGCCGTGGTGATCCTCACCGTATTGCTGGGCTTCTTCATGTCGCTGGGCAAGGCCGCCGTCTACAAGCATATCCCGGTCTACTATCCGGAGAACGTCGGCTCGGTAGGGGGCCTGGTCGGCATGATCGGTGGCCTGGGAGGCTTCTTCCTGCCGATCCTGTTCGGCGCCGTGCTCGATCTCACCGGCATCTGGACCAGTTCCTACATGGTGCTCTTCGTGCTGGTGGCGATCTCCCTGGCCTGGATGCACGGTGCCATCCGCCGCATGGAGCGCCAGCGCCTTCCCGAGCTCGGTGAGGAGCGCTATCGCTACCTGCCGGAGATCCAGGGGCCTGCCGAGCAGTATGCCGAGCGCCGGCGGTCACGGCAGGCCGAGGAGTGACACCGTGTACCGGAGGGCGGGAATGCCACCTGCGGGTGGCATTCCCGTTTTCGGCCGGGTGTCTTGATCCAGGCCAGGAAAATCCGCCACGCCTCGCGCTATAGTGGTATCTGAAATACATCAATTGGTCGGAACCCCGCTGCGGGCCCCGGCCGGCTGCCGGATACGAGGTGTCACCATGTCCCACACCCTGGCCCACGACGGTTCCGTCAACCCCGAGAAGGCCGCCCGCGGTCGCGGCGCGGCCATCGTCGTCTACATGCTCTTCCTGGGCAGCGTGCTCACCGTGGTCACCGCGCCCATCGGTGTGCTGGTCGCCCACCTCAAGCGCCGTCGCGCCGAGCCCTGGGTGCAGAGCCACCTGCAGTTCCAGGTCCGCACCTTCTGGCTGGGCATGCTGGGCGGTGGTCTCTTCGTCGCCACCTGGCAGCTGCTGGGGCTGGTGGGTGCCCCTGCCGTGGCGCCCTGGGCACTGGGCTACATCTACTTCACCGCCTGCCTGATCTGGATGGTGGCGCGCTGCGGCGTGGGCATCAGCCGCCTGACCTCCAACCAGCCGGTCGCCAACCCGCGCAGCCTGGCCTTCGGCGGCGCCCGGGTGACCCTGGCGGACGGATGAAGGAGCGGGCGCTTCCCAACCCCGGGTGGGGGCCGCTCTCGGCGCTGCCCGGCAACCCGCTGATGTGGGTGCTGATCCTCAGCGAGATGCTGGTCTTCAGCGCCTTCTTCGCCCTCTATGCCGCGGAGCGGGTGGCGGCGATGGCCCTCTTCGACGCCTCCCAGCAGGAACTCGACCCGCTGATGGGCGGGCTCAATACCCTGGTGCTGCTGACCAGCGGGCTCTGCGTGGCCCTGGCCGTGGAGGCCGTGAGCGGCGAACGGATCCGCCGGGCCCGCCAGTGGCTGGGCGCCGCCATGGCGCTGGGGGTGCTGTTCGGCGTGATCAAGGGGGTCGAGTATGCCGGCAAGTTCGCGGCCGGCATCACCCCGGAGACCAACGCCTTCTTCGGCTTCTACTACGGGCTCACCGCCTTCCACTTCGCCCATGTGCTGTTCGGTCTGGCGCTGCTGGCGCTGGTGACCTGGCACACCTCCACCGAGAACGTGGAGACCGCTGCCGCCTTCTGGCACATGGTCGACCTGATCTGGATCCTGCTCTACCCGCTGCTCTATCTATTACGTTGAGCTGATGGCTCCCTATTGCGCTGAAGGCTCTCCATCAAGCTGAGGGCTCCCTCCCGAGGTGACCATGACCATGCTTCCCGGCACCCGCCGCCTGCTCACCACCTGGCTCACGCTGATGGCCCTGACGCTGCTCTCGATGGTCTCGGCGCGGCTGGACCAGGGCAGCTGGCAGGCGCTGCCGCTGTGGTCGGCAGGCCTGGTGGTCGCTGCCACCGGCTTCAAGGCCCATCGGCTGCTGATGGTCTACCTCAACCTGCGCGCCGCCACGCCGGCCTGGAGGGGTACCTTCGTGGGCCTGGTGGTGCTGACGCTGGCGCTGATCGCCGGCGGCTACCTGGCGGCACGGCTGGCCGGCTGACGCCGACTCCGGCCCCCTCTGCCGCAGTGCGAAGGCGAGTGTCCCCCTGGCACCTGCTGGCAGGCCACAGGATCGCGTCGCCGCTTGCCGTGACTCCCGAGCCAGCGAGAACGTGCCCCGCGCCGGGATGCCTGTTATAAGTGAAAGTGCAGGCGGCAAGCATCCTGCCATCCGGCATGTGACTCACGCGAACGTGGCTTCTGCGTTGGCTCAAAAGCGTCGCTCGGCGACGAAAGGATTATGACCTCGCCACCCTCCTCGGCATCCGGCCCTCTCGTGGCCATCGGCGGTGCCGAGGACAGGAAATCCGACCTGGAGATCCTCAAACGGGTCTTTGCCCTGGCCCCCGAGGGTAACCTCGAGGTTGCGGTCATCGCTACCGCGAGCAGCATCCCCGACCAGATCCTGCCCGACTACGAGGCGGCCTTTGAACGCCTGGGGGCCAGCCACGTCCATTTGCTGGGTATCCGCGACCGCCAGCAGGCGGCCGAGGATGACACCGTTCGCCTGATCGAGCAGAGTGGCGTCATCTTCTTCACCGGCGGTGATCAGCTGCGCCTGACCAATGTGCTGGGGGGATCCCCGGTTCTGAGTGCGATCCGTGAACGCCTCGAGGACGGCGCAGTGGTGGCCGGGACCAGTGCCGGTGCGGCGGCCATGCCGGGCACCATGATCTATAACGGTGCCGCCACCGACGCCCTGCGCAAGGGTGGCGTCAACATGACCTTCGGCCTCGGCTTCGTCGACGGCCTGATCATCGACAGCCACTTCCTCGAGCGCGGGCGTTTCACGCGGCTGATGGAGGTCGGGGCGAGCAATCCCGAGCACCTGGGGGTAGGCCTGGGCGAAGATGCCGGCGTGATCATCCACCCCCACGGCATCCTCGAGGCCATCGGCTCGGGGCATGTCATCCTCATCGACAGCCGGGACCTGGCGAGCTCGAATATCGCCGACCTCTCCATGGGTGAACCGGTGGCCATCGAGAACATGATCCTCCATGCGATGGTCAGCGGCCATGGGTTCGACGTCGAGGCGCGGCGCTATCTCGTCCCCCACGAACTCGGCGCCATTCTCGCGGAGGGACGATGAACATTCTCGAGCACCGGGCCCTGCGTGGCCCGAACTACTACAGCCGCTACCCGGCGATCTTCTTGCGCCTGGACATCGGCGACCTCGAGGAGAAGCCAAGCGATCTCGTCCCCGGCATCGTCGAGCGGATGACCGCCCTGCTGCCGACCCTGCAGGAGCACCGCTGCTCGGTGGGCCGGCCCGGCGGCTTCCTGGAGCGACTGGAGCGCGGCACCTGGGCCGGTCATGTCGTCGAGCATGTCGCCATCGAGTTGCAGAACCTGATCGGCTTTTCGGTGGGCTACGGCAAGACCATCGACAGCTATGACACCGGCATCTACAACGTCGTCTACCGCTACCGGGACGAGGCCTGCGGCCTGGCCGCAGGGATCGAGGCCGTCGACCTCGTCGAGCGGCTTTTCGCCGGCGAGGCGATCGACATGCCGGCGATCATCGACCGTCTCAAGCAGGTGCGCGACGCCCACATGTTGGGGCCCTCCACGGCCGCCATCGTCGACGCCGCCAACCAGCGTGGCATTCCCCATACCCGCCTGAGCGAGGAGAACAGCTACATCCAGTTCGGCCATGGCCATCGACAGCAGCGCATCCAGGCGACGGTGACCGGCCACACGGACCTGATCGGCTACGGCATCGCCGACGACAAGGAGTGGACCAAGCAGGTGCTCGGCGATGCCGGCATTCCGGTACCCCAAGGGCGGGTGTGCGGCTCCTTCGATGAGGCGCTCGACGCCGTCCGTGACATCGGCTATCCCGTCGCAGTGAAGCCGGTCATCGGCAACCATGGCCGCGGCGTGAGCACCAACATCGAGGACGACACGTCGCTGCGTGATGCCTTCGACATCGCCGCCCATCGCAACCCCTCGGTGATCGTCGAGCAGTACATCCGGGGCGAGGACCATCGCCTGCTGGTCATCGACAACAAGCTCGTGGCCGCGGCCCGGCGCCGCCCGGCACATGTGGTCGGCGATGGAGTCGCCACCCTGCAGGCCCTGGTCGACGAGGAGAACCGGGACCCGCGTCGCGGCATCGGTCACGAGAACCTGCTGACCCAGATCCAGCTGGACGAACAGTCGCTGCGGCTGATCGGCCAGCAGAATCTGACCCTGCAGAGCGTCATCCCGGCCGACGAGATCGTCTACCTGAAGCCCACGGCGAATCTCAGCACCGGGGGGACGGCCACGGACGTGACCGACGATGTCCATCCGGAAGTGCGTTACGTGGCGGAGCGCATCGCACGGCTGGTGGGACTGGACATCATCGGCATCGACCTGCTGGCCGAGACCCTCACCCGCCCCCTGGAGGAGCAGTCCGCTGCCGTGGTCGAGGTCAACGCCGGGCCCGGCTTTCGCATGCACCTGTCGCCCACCCACGGGGAGGGTCGCGATGTCGGTCGCCCGGTGATCGACATGCTGTTCCCCGATACTGAGGCCACGGGGCGCATCCCCGTCGCGGCGGTGACCGGGACCAACGGCAAGACGACCACGGTACGCCTGCTCTCGCACCTGCTGCGCCAGTCGGGACGCAATGTCGGCATGGCCTGCACCGGCGCCATCGAGGTCGACAACCATGTGATCCTGCGCGGTGACTACAGCGGCCCCCAGGCGGCCGCGATCGTGCTGCGCGAACCCACGGTCGAGTGCGCCGTGCTCGAGGTCGCCCGCGGCGGCATCATGCGCCGCGGCCTGGGGTTCGACGAGTGCGACGTGGGCGTATTGCTCAACATCGCCAGCGATCACCTGGGTGAGCATGATATCCACACCCTCGACGAGCTGGCGCGCTGCAAGACCGTGGTCATAGATGCCGTGCGCCAGGGCGGGACGGCCGTGCTCAATGCGGACGACCCGCGGGTGCTGGCGGGCCAGGAGTGGGCCCGGGGCGATATCATCTTCTTCACGCTGGACCCCGACTCACGTCCCGTCCGTCGGCATGTCCGCGACCAGGGTGTCGCCTTTACCGTCCACAACGAACGCATCGTGATGCGCCAGGGCCATGTCGAAGCCGAGGTGATACCGGTCGTGGACGTGCCGATCACCTTCGAGGGTCACGCCCGCTTCAATGTCGCCAATGCCCTGGCCGCCAGCGCGGCCGCCTATGCCCTGGGGCTCTCCATCGCCGATATCCAGATGGGCCTGCAGACCTTCCACCCCACCCCCGGACAGAATCCCGGACGCACCAACCTCATCGACGCCAACGGCATGAAGGTGCTGATCGACTACGGGCACAACGTGCCGGCGCTCGAGGCCTTGAGCGAACTGGTCGGCTGCATTCCGGCCCGGCGACGCATCAGTGTGGCCAGCGCTCCGGGGAATCGCCGCGACGAGGACCTCTTCACGCTGGGCACCCTGCTCGCCCGGATGCACGACGTCGTCTTCATCTACGAGACCGACGCCCGCGGGCGCGCTCCCGGTGACGCCGCTCGCCTGCTGCGCGACGGCGCCGAATCAGTGCCGGGAGCCTGCCGGGTGGAGGTCATCATGGATGAAACCCAGGCCGTCGACAGGGCCTTCGATGAGGCAGGCGAAGGCGACCTGCTGGTGCTGCTGATCGATGATGTCGAGGGCGCCATCGAGCGCCTGAAGGGCCGCCGCTTCTCGCCCCCGGCCTCGACCGACCACACCGGCGATACGCCATGATGCCCCTCGATGATCGGGATGCCCCCCTGCTGACCCTGCTGCGCGTCGGACGCATCTTCGCGCCGGCCCCCCTCGAGGCCACCGAGGTCCTGATCGCCGACGGCCGGATCGCGGCGCTGGGGCGCGATCTCGCCGTGCCGGAAGGGTGGCCCGTGCGCCTGGTGGAGGCTCGCGATCTCACTGCCGTCCCCGCCTTCATCGACCAGCACGTACACGTGACCGGCGGTGGTGGCGAAGGTGGCTGCGGCACCCGCTGCCCGGAGATCACCGCCCACGAGATCGCGTCCATGGGCATCGGCACCGTGGTGGGCGTGCTGGGTACCGACGGCATCAGCCGTTCCCCGGCGAACCTGCTGGCCAAGGTGCGGGGGCTCAGGGCCGAGGGTATCTGCGCCTATATGTACACGGGGTCCTATCGTGTGCCGCCCCCGACCCTGACCGGCG
The DNA here is from genome assembly GCF_029625235.1 of Halomonas sp. CKK8. Taxonomy (NCBI): domain Bacteria; kingdom Pseudomonadati; phylum Pseudomonadota; class Gammaproteobacteria; order Oceanospirillales; family Halomonadaceae; genus Halomonas; species Halomonas sp. CKK8. Next base: position 3,749,916 of record NZ_CP121193.1, read on the forward strand.
ACGTCCAGCGTGACCTGGCCTGGATCCCCGAGGTCATCGGCCTGGGCGAGATCGCCATCTCGGATCACCGCTCGAGCCAGCCGCGCCAGGACGAGATCGAGCGACTGGTCAGCGAGGTGCGGGTCGGTGCCATGCTGGCCGGCAAGCGCGGCATCTGTCACTTCCATGTCGGCGATGGCAAGCGCGGTCTGGAGCCGTTGCGCCGGCTGCTCACCGAGACCGAGATCCCCGCCGAGCAGGTGATCCCGACGCATGTGAACCGCCATCGCGACCTGCTTGAGGAGGCCGCCGACTATGCGCTGGCCTTTTCCGCCAGCGTGGATGTGACCGCCTTCGAGGACCCCGGCGAGGAGGGCCTCTCCGGTTTCGATGCCGTCTCCCGGCTGCTCGCGCGCGGCGTGCCGGTCGAGCACATCACCATGAGCTCCGACTGCAACGGCAGCCTGCCCGAGTTCGATGCCCAGGGTCACTACATCGGCATGCGGGTGGCGCGCAACACCGCCCTGATCGCGGACTGGCAGCGCCTGGTGCGCGAGGAGGTGTTGCCACTCGAACAGGCCCTGGGCCTGATCTCGGGAAACGTGGCGCAGGTATTGGGGCTCGATGGCCAGAAGGGCCGCCTGGCCGCCGGTTTCGATGCCGACGTGACCCTGCTCGATGGCGACCTCCAGCCACAACAGACCTTCGTGTCAGGGAAGCGAGTCCATGCCAGGGACGACTCGCCGTAGCGCCGCGGGCGCCTCAGTCCCGAGCGCCCCTCGGCGGCGACGTCGCCCGTGCCCAGACCTCCAGGGCGCGACCCAGGCGCATCAGGGCGTAGACCAGGAACGGCGTCAGCAGCATCAGGCCGATCCCCCAGTCGCGGTTGTTGATCAGCCACACCAGCGGCAGCACCAGCGCCACGGCGACCAGGCACCAGGCCGCCACGGCGAGGATCAGTCGGGTACGGATGGACATGGCGCGTTTCCTCGGCGATGGTTCGACGGTCAATAGGCTCAGGTGGCGATGATCTGGCGATAGATCCCTGGCAGCGCCAGGGAGAGGTGCTCGGGGCGCTGCACGATGGCATAGCCACCGCGGCCGAACAGGTGGGGGATATACTGCCCCGCCTCGCGGTCGATGGTCACCCCGAACACCCGCACCTCCTGGCGCCGCGCCTCGAGCACCGCCTTGCGGGTGTCCTCGATGCCGTAGCGCCCCTCGTAGTAGTCATTGTCGTTGGGCTTGCCGTCGGTGAGCATCAGCAGCAGCCGGTGCCGGTTGGGGCGCTCGCTCAACTGCTTGGTCAGGTGACGGATGGCCGGCCCCATGCGGGTATAGCTGCCAGGCTTGAGCGCCGAGATGCGCCGCGACACCCGCTCGCCCATGGGCTCGTCGAACTCCTTCAGGGTGTTGACCCACACCTTGTGGCGACGCTGGGAGGTGAAGCTGTGGATGGCGTAGTCGTCGCCACAGCCGGCCAGGCCATGGCCCAGCACCAGCAGCGCTTCCTTGGCCACGTCGAGCACCCGGCGGTCCTGCAGCCACGCCTCGGTGGAGAGCGAGACATCCACCAGGATCGATACCGCCAGGTCACGGGCCTGGGTACGGCTGGCCAGGTAGAGGCGATCGCTGGCCTCGCCGGTCGCGGCCAGGTCGCAGCGTGAGCGGATCACGGCGTCCATGTCGAGCTCGCTGCCATCCAGCTGGCCGCGCAGGATCTCGCGCCGCGGGCGCAGCGCCTCGAACTCGCGACGCACCCGGCGGATGCGACGGCGGGTCGCCTCGTCGGGCTCCCACGCCTCTCCCTCCTCGCTCTGGACGTCGCTGAGCACCACGCAGTGGTCGGGCAGGTAGGCCTGCTTGCGGTGGTTCCATTCGGGATAGCGATACCTTCCCTTGAGGCGGCCGCCAGCGACCTCGTCGGGGGCCAGGTCGAGGTCGAGCTTGAGCCGGGAGGCCGCCTTCTTGCGGTTGGAGCTGAGCACGATCTCGTCCATCTGGTCGGCCGCCTGGCGCGCCTCCTCCTCTTCCTCGTCCTCCACGTGGCGGTTGAGGTTCACCATCTCCGCCCAGGAGAGCATCTTCTCCATGTTGTTGAGCATCAGCGGGTCATCACGGTCGGCCTGGTCCTGCTCGCGGCGGTCGGCCTTGCGCTTGCCGTGGTCATCGTCTGGCGAGGCGGCGGCGCTGGCCAGTTCCTCGTCGTCGTCCACGCTCTTCTCGCGCGCGCCGTCGCGGGTGCCCAGGGTGACCGCCTGTCCCCATAGCGGCACCGGCAGCGGCGGGCGATAGCCGCGGGGGGCGCGGAACGCCTCCAGCGGGAAGTCCGGCTCACGGATGGCGCGCTGCATGGCCAGGGCCCAGGCTTCCTCGGGGTCGGGGGCCCCCAGCTCGGCCCGCACGGCGGCCTCCAGGTCCGCCTCGCGGGGCGGCAGGCGCCTGCGCTGTGGGCGGATGGCCAGCAGCTCGCCACACAGCCGCACGTAGCGATCCGTCAGCCCGGGGAAGCGCGCCAGGGCGGCACGGGCGGTGCGACGCGCCTCGCGAAGGCGCGCCAGGTCGGCCTGCAGGGGATCCTCGGGATACGTCAGCGGCCGTGCCTCGGCCAGGTAGGCGGTCAGCCACAGGTAGAGGTCGCGATTGAGGGCGGCCTCGGGGAAGAGCGCCAGGCGCGGCGGCAGCAGCAGGTTCTCCTCGTCGCGACGGGCCTGGTCGAGGGCCTCCTCGTCGAGCCCCAGGCGCTGGCGCAGGCTCAGCCGGTGGGCGGAACCGCGACGGGCGATGGCGGCCACCTCGACCCCGGCCTCGCCGCCGCCGGCGCGGAAGAAGACGCCGAGCATGGGACGCAGGCTCTCGAGGCTGACCGCCGCCTCGGGATGGTCGGGGTAGCTCGCCGCGCCGGAGGCCCAGCGGTGCCAGAAGCGGCCGACGGTCTCCTCGACCTCAAGAAAGTCCAGCATGATCAAGCTCCCGGGTATCGAAAGGGGCTAATTCGGGTACAAGCCTGCGAGGAGGCGCTGTGAATACCTCCCTGTACGCTACCGACGCCATCCATGGCGTAGGACCTCCTCTTCGGCTTGTCCCCGACGCCCCCTTTCGCCCTCTTTTCCATGTGATACCTGATTAACCGAAGGTGGCCTGGATGGCCTCCATGAGACCCTCCTGGACGTCCGCATCGTCGGAGAGCGGCTCCACCAGGGTGGCGCGGGCGGCAGCGAGGATCGGCATGCCGGCCTGGATCAGGGTCGCGCAGTAGACCAGCAGGCGCGTGGAGACGCCCTCTTCCAGGTCCTGGCCCTTCATGTCGCGCAGGCTGGCCGCCAGGTTGACGAGTGCCGCACAGCGCTCCGGCGCGAGGCCGCTCTCGCGGGCGACGATGTCACGCTCCACCTGGGGGGGCGGGAAGTCGAAGGACATCGCCACGAAGCGCTGGCGGGTACTCGGTTTCAGGGACTTGAGGATGTGCTGGTAGCCGGGGTTGTAGGAAACCACCAGCATGAAGTCTTCCGGCGCCTCGAGCAGCTCGCCGGTGCGCTCCAGCGGCAGCAGCCGCCGGTCGTCGGTCAGGGGGTGCATCACCACGGTGACGTCCTTGCGGGCTTCCACCACCTCGTCGAGGTAGCAGATGCCGCCCTCACGCACGGCGCGCGTCAGGGGGCCGTCGACCCAGCGGGTCTCGCCACCCTGCAGCAGGTAGCGCCCGGTGAGGTCGGCGGCGGTCAGGTCATCGTGGCAGGAGACGGTGAACAGCGGCTTGCCGAGCTTGGCTGCCATATGGCTGACGAAGCGGGTCTTGCCACAGCCGGTCGGCCCCTTGAGCAGCAGCGGCAGGCGCTGCTGGAACGCCTGCTCGAACATGGCGCACTCGTTGCCGACGCTCTGGTAGTAGGGAATCTCTTGCTCGCTGGCGTTGGCGGCCACGGGGGAAAGGGGCATGGGGGTCACTCCCGTCAGGGTGAACGAAAGAGGGCCCCGAGCGGGGCCCTCGGGTGGTCAGGCGCGCTCGGGGCCTGCGGTCAGCTGGGTGCCACCGGCCGGCACCTGCTCGCGGGCCGGGCCGAAGAAGGCGTAGATCAGCATCACCGCCCCCACAGCCACCGCGATACCGGCGCCCAGGCGCATCATGTAGAAGAGGCCGAGCTGGTCCTGCACCTCCATGTAGTTCATGCCCAGCACGCGCTGCAGGTGGGTCTGGACGACACCGGCGAAGGTCAGCGTGAAGGTCATGAAGCACATGGCACCGGTCATGACCCAGAAGCCCCACATGTTCAGCACCTGGTTGTAGGGCTGGACGCGGCGCAGCTGCGGCATGGCGAAGGTGATGACGCCGAGGATCAGCATCACGTAGGCCCCGTAGAAGGCCAGGTGGCCGTGGGCGGCGGTGACCTGGGTACCATGGCTGTAGTAGTTGATCCAGTGCAGGGTGTGCATGAAGCCCCACACGCCGGCGCCGAAGAAGGCCACGGTCGGGCACCCCAGGGCCCACAGCATGGCGGCCTTGTTGGGGTGATTACGGCTGCCCTTCCAGAACATGGTGAAGGCGAACACCACCATGGCGAAGAAGGGGATCACCTCCAGGGTGGAGAAGATGCTGCCAATGGGCTGCCAGTAGCTCGGCGCACCGATCCAGTAGTAGTGGTGGCCGGTGCCCAGCAGGCCCGAGAAGAGCGACAGGCCGACGATGATATAGAGCCACTTCTCGATCACCTCGCGGTCGACACCGGTCATCTTGATCAGCAGGTAGCCCAGCAGCGCCGCCATGATCAGCTCCCAGACGCCCTCGACCCAGAGGTGCACCACCCACCACCAGTAGAGCTTGTCCACGGCGAGGTTGGTGGGGTTGTAGAAGGCGAACAGCCAGAACACCGCGGCCAGCCACAGGCCCAGCATCAGCACCAGGTTGATCGCGGTCCGGCGGCCCTTGAGCAGGGTCATGCTGGTGTTGAACAGGAACATCAGGAAGGAGATGGTGATCAGCACCTTGACCCAGAACGGCTGCTCCAGGAACTCGCGCCCCTCGTGGATCCCGAACTGGTAGCCGACCAGCGCCGCGGCCCCGGCGAAGGCGAAGATCGCCAGCTGGATGTAGGCGATGGTGGGGCTGTGGATCTCCTGCTCGGCCTCTTCCGGCATCAGGTAGTAGGTGCAGCCCATGAAGCCGAGCAGCAGCCAGACGATCAGCAGGTTGGTATGGCTGACGCGCATGATGTTGAAGGGCATCAGCTCGGCCATGAAGTTGGGCCAGGCATAGACGGTGGCGGCCAGCAGCCCGAAGACGACCTGCAGCGCGAAGAGCGCCATGGCCACCATGAAGAATGGCAGCGCCACCTTCTGGGTTTCGTATTTCATCGGTGTCGTTCTCCTTGATTTATCCGCGGTCCGGCGTTCAGGCGGCTCAGCCGGCGGGATGCGGCGGCCAGTCCTGGTCGTCGATACCGTCGGTCCACTCCAGGAAGTCGATCAGCGCCTGCATCTCCTCCTCGCTGAAGTCATAGGCCGGCATCTGACGGCGCCCCTCGGCCCCCAGTGGCTGGGCCCGGATCCAGGCGGCGAGACCCGCGCGGGCCGCCTCCGGATTCTGGTGTCCGCCGTAACGCTCCCAGACGTTGCCCAGCTCCGGCGCGAAGTAGGCGCCCTCACCCATGATGCTGTGGCAGTTGATGCACATGTTCTTTTCCCACACTTCCTTGCCGTGCTTGACGGACTCGGTGAGCCCCTCGCTGTCGGTGGACGTGTTGACCATGTACCAGTGGCTGTGGGCCGTCAGTGCGGCAAACAGCAGAAAGAAGAACAGCGACCCGCCGTAGAAGATGTTGCGGGCCGCCGACTTGGTGAGACCGTCGGCCATGGACCATACCCCCCTTGCTCGTGTGGCAGTGCCGCCGCCCTTCGCGGCATGCAGCCCTGCGTCCCTTTTAAGATGTATCGCAGATACATGTTAAGCGTAGCAGCAGAGCACGGGGTGGGGCTTTGACGCCGGTCAATTTCCGGGGAAGGAAGGCGGGCGACAGCCGAACAGGCTGCCGCCCGGGAGAGGCTCAGTGGCCGAGGATCTGGCCGAGGAACAGCTGGGTGCGCTCGGACCTCGGGTGGTTGAAGAAGGTCTCGGGGGGCGCCTCTTCGATGATCTGACCCTGGTCCATGAAGATCACCCGGTCGGCCACGGTCTTGGCAAAGCCCATCTCGTGGGTGACGCAGAGCATGGTCATGCCGTCGCGGGCCAGCTCGACCATGACGTCGAGCACCTCCTTGATCATCTCCGGGTCCAGCGCCGAGGTCGGCTCGTCGAAGAGCATCACCTCCGGCTGCATGCATAGCGCACGGGCGATGGCCACCCGCTGCTGCTGGCCACCGGAGAGCTGGCCCGGGTACTTGCGGGCCTGGTCGGCGATCTGCACCCGCTCGAGGATCTCCATCGCCGTGCGCTCGGCCTCGGCGCGCGGCTTCTTCTGCACCCAGGTCTGGGAGATGCAGCAGTTGTCCAGCACGCTCAGGTGGGGAAAGAGGTTGAAGTGCTGGAAGACCATGCCGACATTGCGGCGGATCTGCTCGATGCGCTTCACGTCGCGGGTCATGGGCATGCCATTGACCACGATGCGCCCCTCCTGGTGTTCCTCGAGGTGGTTGATGCAGCGGATCAGGGTCGACTTTCCCGAGCCCGAGGGGCCGCAGATGACGATGCGCTCGCCCCGCGCCACCGTCAGGTCGATGTCGCGCAGCACATGGAAGTCACCGTACCACTTGTTGAGCCCGGCGATCTCGATCATCGGCGAGTCGGCGCGGGCGGCGTTTGCCTGGTTCATGAGAGAGTCCCGTTCGTGGTTGTCAGTTGCGGTGGCCGGTGTGCAGGCGCCGTTCGATGTGCTGGCTGTAGCGCGACATGCTGAAGCAGAACACCCAGAACACCAGGGCCGCGAAGACATAGCCCTCGGTGGCGAACCCCAGCCAGTCGCTGTCGGTCAGCCCCGCGCGGATGATCGCCAGCAGGTCGAAGAGCCCGATGATCAGCACCAGGGAGGTGTCCTTGAACAGCGCGATGAAGGTGTTGACGATGCCGGGGATGACCAGCTTGAGCGCCTGGGGCAGCACGATCAGCGCCATGCGCTGCCAGTAGCCCATGCCCAGCGCCTTGGCGGCCTCCTCCTGCCCGCCGGGAATGGCCTGGAGACCACCGCGCACCACTTCGGCCATGTAGGCGCTCCAGAAGAGCATGATGCCCACCAGGGCGCGCAGCAGCTTGTCGAACTCCACCTGGGTCGGCACGAACAGCGGCAGCATCACCGAGGCCATGAAGAGCACGGTGATCAGCGGCACGCCGCGCCAGAACTCGATGAACACCACGCAGAAGCCACGCACCAGCGGCATCTGCGAACGGCGCCCCAGGGCCAGCACCACGCCGATGGGCAGCGAGCCGACGATCCCCACGGTGGCGATGGTCAGGGTCAGCATCAGCCCGCCCCAGTCGCGGGTCGGTACGTGTTCGAGGCCGAAGCTGCCGCCGACCAGCAGGAAGAAGGCCACCAGCGGGAAGCCCACCAGCGCGAACAGCCCCACCCAGCGCTTGGCGGGCAGGCGCGGGATGGCCAGCCAGGCCACCAGCGCGGCCATCAGCAGGAAGACCAGGTCCACCCGCCAGCGCGCGGCCTCGGGGTAGAAGCCATAGACGATGGATTCGAAGCGCGCGCTGATGAAGACCCAGCAGGCCCCCTCGCCGCTGCACGCCTCCCGGGAGTCGCCGAGCCAGTCGGCCTGGAATACCGCCCACTGCAACGCCGGCCACAGCAGCCAGGCCAGCAGGGCGGCGGTGACCAAGGTCACCGCCCCGTTCAGCGGCGTATTGAAGAGATTGGCCCTCAGCCAGCCCATCGCCCCCCGTCTCATGTCGGGTGCGCGGCGCTCGGGAATCATCTCGGTTCGGGTCGAGGTCGCTTCCATGTCACCGCTCCTTGAGCAGGGTGCGCGCGTTGTAGAGGTTCATCAGCGCGGACACCACCAGGTTGATCAGCAGGTAGACGGCCATGGTCATGGCGACGATCTCGATGGCCTGCCCGGTCTGGTTCAGCGCCGTGCCGGAGAACACCGCCACCAGGTCCGGGTAGCCGATCGCCGTGGCCAGCGAAGAGTTCTTGATCAGGTTGAGGTGCTGGCTGGTCAGCTGCGGCACGATCACCCGCATCGCCTGGGGAATCACCACCTTGCGCAGGATGATGCCGGCGGGCAGGCTCAGCGCCTTGGCCGCCTCCACCTGCCCCTGGGGCACCGACTGGATGCCCGAGCGCACGATCTCGGCGATGAAGGAGGCGGTGTAGATGGAGAGCGCCAGCCACAGGGCCATCAGTTCGGGAAGCACCGTCACGCCGCCCTGGAAGTTGAACCCCTTGAGCGCCGGGATGGACCACGCGAGGGGCATGCCGGTGGCCAGGAAGGTGGCGAGCGGCAGGCCGACCAGCAGCAGGGCGCCCAGCCTGAACACCGGCAGCGGCCGACCGGTTTCTGCCTGGCGGCGCCTCGCGAAGCGCACCAGCCACCAGGTGGCGACCACCGCCACCAGCAGCGCCCAGGGGGTGGCGGCGAAGCCGGCCAGCGGCTGGGGGTCGGGCAGCACCACGCCGCGCACGTTGAGGAAGACCACCTCGAACAGCGAGTGGCTGTTGCGCGGGCTGGGCAGGGCCTGCAGCACGGCGAAGTACCAGAACAGGATCTGCACCAGCAGCGGGATGTTGCGGAAGATCTCCACGTAGGCGCTGGCCAGCCGGGCCAGCAGCCAGTTGGGCGACAGCCGGGCGATGCCCACGGCGAAGCCGATCAGGGTCGCCGCCACGATGCCCATGGCGGAGACCAGCAGGGTATTGAGCAGCCCCACCACGAAGGTGCGGGCATAGGTGCTGTCGCCGGAGTACTCGATCAGCGTCTGGGGAATGGAGAAGCCGGCACGGTCCTGGAGGAAGCCGAAGCCGGTGGTGATGCCCCGGGCCTCGAGGTTGGCCAGGGTGTTGGACACCACCATGGCGATGAACGCCCCCAGCGCCAGCAGCAGGATGCCCTGCACCAGCAGGGCGCGGAAGGTGGGGTCACGCCACAGTGGCCCCCGCTCCCGTGAGGAAGAACGCAGCATAACGAGCCTCGCAGACGTACCCGAAACGGCACCACGCATGTCGCCATGCGTGGTGCCCGGTCATTGGACGTTCAGGATGGGTCAGCGGACCGGCGGTGCGTAGAGGATGCCGCCCTCGTTCCACAGCGCGTTCACGCCACGGCTGATCTGCATGGGGGAGTCCTCGCCCACGGTACTGGCGAACACCTCGCCGTAGTTGCCGACGTGGCTGATCAGGTTGTAGGCCCAGTCGTTCTCGAGGCCCAGCTGCTCGCCGTAGTCGCCATCCACGCCCAGCAGGCGGGCCACCTGGGGATTGGGCGGGTCGGCCTGCATGTCGTCGACGTTGTCGCTGTTCACCCCGAGCTCCTCGGCATTGACCATGGCGAAGATCGACCACTGGACGATGTCCAGCCACTGGTCATCGCCCTGGCGCACCACGGGCCCGAGCGGCTCCTTGGAGATCAGCGTCTCGAGGATCTCGACGCTGTCCGGCTCCGGCAGCTGCAGGCGCAGGGCGCTGAGCTGGGAGGTGTCGGAGGTCAGGATGTCGCAGCGGCCACTGGCGAAGCCCTGGGCGGTCTGGTCGGGGGTGTCGAAGGTGACGGTCTGGATCTCGATGCCGCGGGAGGGGAAGTAGTCGGCCAGGTTGAGCTCATGGGTGGTGCCGGACTGGATGCAGATCGAGGCGCCGTCGAACTCGTCCGGGCTCTCGACGCCCAGGTCCTTGGCCACCATGAAGCCCTGGCCATCGTAGAAGGTGGTGGCGGTGAAGTTCAGGCCCAGCGAGTTGTCGCGGGTCGCGGTCCAGGTGGTGTTTCGCGAGAGGACGTCGATCTCGCCGGACTGCAGGGCGGTGAAGCGCTCCTTGGCGGTCAACGGCGTGAAGGAGACCGCCTCGGGATCATCGAAGATGGCGGCGGCGATACCGCGGCAGGTCTCCACGTCGAGCCCTTGCCAGGTGCCATCCTGATCGGGCGAGGAGAAGCCCGAGAGGCCGACGTTGACGCCACAGCGCAGCTCGCCCCGCTCCTGCACCTCGTCCAGGGTGGCCGCCGAGGCGGACGAGACCATGCCGACGCAGAGGGCAGCGGCGGAAAGGGAGAGCAGTGTCTTGTTGTTGTACCGCATATGGAAAGACTCCAGGGTCTGATATGTCGAGTGTTGCTGATGCAGCAGACTCGAAACTAGCAGACCCCGGAGCCTCGTCGCCAGCCGGCGATTAAACGCTTGTCCCAGCGGCCTGGGGGGCCGCCGGGGTCAGGAGTCGGTGATGTCCTCTATCCAGGTCAGGGCCGCGACGCCGCTGGGCAGGCCCAGGGTGGGGATGGCCAGCATGGCCACCTGCTTGAGGGCCGCGGCGGATTCGCCCTCCTCCAGGCCGCGACGCACATGGGAGTGCACGGCACCCTCGGAACGCGCGCCCACGGCCAGCGCCAGCTTGACCAGGCGCCGCGTGTGCGCGTCCAGCGGGCCGGACTCGGCACAGGCCCGGCCCAGCTCGGAATAGGCCTCCCAGATCTCGGGATATTGCTCGGCCACCTGGCCGGCGCCGGCGGGAAGTTCCTGTTTCGACATGAGATCGTCCTTCTGAAGAAGAGTGGCCGGGACAGTATAGGCCAGCACGGCCGCTCCCTGCGTCACGCCAGCCAGGAGAGCGGGCTGTGGCGGATCGCCGCGCCAAGCATGTAGGCGAAGGTGGCCACCGCGGCCAGGGCGGCGACGGCCCTCGTCCGAGGCGTACGGCCACGCTTGATCGCCACCGTGCCCAGGCCGATGTAGGCCAGCAGGGCGATCAGCTTGGCCGCCAGCCAGGGGTGCTGGTGGGGCCACAGCGAGAGCATCACCATCAGCACCACGCCCAGCACCAGCAGGGTGGTATCGATAAGGTGGGGCGCCACCCTCACCCAGCGCGCCTTGAGGACCGCCGCCTCGCGCACCGACCACCAGGCCCTCAGCATGAAGAAGAGGATGCTCAGGGTGGCGGCGGTGACATGCAGGTGCTTGATCAGCACATAGTGTTCGATCATGGTGCGCTCCCCAGGCCGCGGCTAACCGTCCTTGCCGTCGGCCCGGGCCGACAGCAGCGGCCCCGTATAGTGGACGAGGAAGATGCCGTAGGCCAGGCACCAGAAGATGATGCCCAGGTTGTAGGTCCAGTGGGTGATCTGCGGAAAGAGCGCCAGCACCGGCGAGCGCAGCAGGGCCGCGGCCACCATCAGGCCCAGGGCCACCCCGATGCCCGGCAGGGTACGGATGGGACGCGCCGTATGGCCCAGCGAGACCCGCGACATCATTGCCAGCATCATGGTGCCCATGCCACCGATGGTCAGGGCGTGTACCGCCAGCTCGGCCCGGAAGGTCCCCAGCACCGCCAGGGCCCACATCGCCAGGCCCACGGGGATGAAGGCGTAGCTCAGGTGCAGTCCCCACAGTAACGGTTCGCGCCAGCTGTAAAGGCCCCCCCAGCGCGACAGCCGCACGGCGTTGGCCAGGGCGGCCAGGCCCATCAGGGCCGCCAGCAGGACGCCAGGGATCGCCACGCCGAGCATCACCAGCAGCTGGCCCAGCACCACCGCCATCACGCTGCCCAGGCTCAGGGTCTCCAGGGCCGGGATCGGCGGCCGGCGGGTCAGCCCCAGGCGGTTGGCGGTGAACATGGCGATCACCCGGCCGCCCACCACCACCATCAGCAGGGTGACCAGCAGCACCGCCAGGTAGGCGGCCTGGCGGATCAGCTCGGCGTCGCCGGTCAATACCCCCAGGTGCATGGCCAGGTTGGCCAGGACCAGCAGCGCCAGGGCCGGCAGGAAGACCAGGTTGCGCCAGCGCTTCGCGGCAATCACCAGCCGGGCCATGACCCCCGCCACCACCGGCAGGAACGCCAGGTCGACCAGCACTGGCAGCCAGGCCGGCAGGCCCAGGGGAAAGGCCATCAGCAGCCGCCCGGCCAGCCAGACCCCGACCAGGGCCAGCAGGGGGCCACCCTTGAGGCTGGGCAGGCCGGTCCAGTTCTGCACCGCAGTGAGCAGGAAGCCCGCCACCACCGCGGCGGCGAAGCCGAACAGCATCTCGTGCTGGTGCCAGAACATCAGGCCACCGACGGGACGCAGCAGGATGTCACCGTGCCAGAAGGCGAACCACACCCCCATCGAGAGCACGCTGAACAGCGCCGCCAGCAGGAAGAAGGGCCGGAAGGCCAGGCGCGCCACCGGCAGGCGCGACAGCGTGGAGGAGCGGACGGATGAGGAGGAGGTCGATTGCATGGCGCATACCCGACTGAAACGCTTGGTTATGGCCATTGTGCCCCACTCCCGGCGCGCCTTCCATGACAGGTATCAAGAATACTTCTTATGACCCCTCAGTGGCTGGTGCCTTCCTCATAGCGCGTCTTGTTCCAGACGTTGTACTTGCCCGAGGGCTTGCTCATGGGAATGCGCTTCTCCTCCTCCAGGGTATCGCCGTCATAGACGATCACCGCGCCGTCCTGCTCCCAGAGGCTGAGCAGCAGCTTCTCGCCATAGCGGTCGAACTCCACGTGGGCGGCGGTCTTGCCGGGCTCGGGGATCAGCGTCTCGACGATCTCCAGGCTCGCCTTGTCGATGACGTGGACCCGGTCACGGTTGGGGCCGAAGAAGACGTCCACCCAGACGTAGGGGGAGTTGGCGTGGCTGCGCATGAAGAAGCCGGGGCCATCGGTCTCGAGGGTCTTGATCACCGTCCAGTCGGTCATGTCGATGATCGAGACCGCCGCCCGGGTGAGGTGGGGGGTCGCCATCACGCGGCGCCCCTCGTGTTCCCAGGTGATGCCCGAGCCCAGGTGGGGCATCCCCTCCAGGGGCAGGTCGGCCACCTTCTCGCCGCTGTCCAGGTTCACCACCATGCCGCCCTGGCCATCGCCCTTCCCACCTCGGGAGGCGCCGATGACGTGGTCGTAGTCGAGGTCGAAGAAGAAGTCGTCCAGGTAGTCGGGCACCGGGATCCGCCGCACCTGGAAGTTGGGCGTGTCATGCCCGCGGCGCTGCTCGAGCGGCGTGGCCATATGGCCGGTAGAGACCACCGGCTCGGTGGGCAGCGGCCAGGGGATCTCCCATACCTCCTGCAGGTCCTTGAGCGCGGCGATGAAGCTGCCTCGCGGCGGCGCGGCATAGACGGCGCTGACCCGGGAGCTCTCGCCGTCCTCGCCTACCACCGGATAGACCTTCATCAGGTCGAGATTGTGGGCGTCGAAGAGCACCAGGCTGTGGGGCAGGTAGTTGGCGGCCATCACGTAGCGGCCGTCGGCGGAGACGGCGATGTTGCGCATGTTGATGCCGGCGCGAACCTCGGCCACCACCTCCATATTGTAGATGTCGTACTTGGTGATCCAGCCGTCCCGGGAGCCGAAGAAGACATGGCGCCCGTCGGGGGTGTACTTGGGCCCACCATGCAGGGCGTAGCGGGTCTCGAAGCGGTGGATCGGCTCGAAGGTGTCACCGTCCAGCAGGCTGGCGTGGTGGTCGCCGGTCTCCACCACGATGAAGAGGTTGAGCGGGTCGGCGTCGAAGAGCGGCTCGTCCGGCAGCGTTCCGTCCGGATGAGTGACCTCGTGGCTGGCGAGGATCTCGTCGCTCCCCCAGGTGGGCTCGACCTCGGGCTCACGGTAGATCCACTCGGCCAGGGAGGCGATCTGATCGTCATCGAGCTGCTCGCCGAAGCCCGGCATCTGGCTGGCCGCTCGCCCGTCGCGGATCACCGCCTCGGCGGCGGCAGGCTTGAGCCGCGAGAGGTTGCCCGGCAGCAGCGCCGGGCCGATGCCGCCCAGGCGATCCTCGCCATGGCAGGAGGCACAAAAGGCCTGGTAGAGCGCAGGGGTGTCGTCGGCACCGGCCGGCACCATGGCCGTGACCATCACCGCCGCCGCCAGGGCCTGCAGGGACATCCGGAGGGAAGCGACGCGTTTCACAGGGCAATCCGCTCCCGCACCAGTTCCAGGGTCTCGCCCTCGGCGAAGGTCGCCTCCCTGGGGGCCGGCTGGGCCAGGGTGTCGGCCAGGCGCACCACCTCGCCCACCACGATCAGGGTGGGTGGTTTCAGTCCCTCCCGGGCGATGGTCTCGACCAGCTCGCCCAGGCTCGTGATCACCTGGCGCTGCTCGGGGGTGGTGCCCCGCTCCACCAGGGCCACCGGATGGTCCGCGGGCAGGCCGTGATCCTGCAGCTGCCGGCTGATCAGCTCGGCGTTGGCCAGGCCCATGTAGAAGACCGCCGTATGATGCGGTACCGCCAGAGAGGTCCAGTCCAGGGCCAGGTCGCCGTCGCCCTTGCAGTGGCCGGTGACGAAGGTGACGCTCTGGGCATGGTCGCGATGGGTCAGCGGGAAACCGCCATAGGCGGCACAGCCCTGGGCGGAGGTGATCCCCGGCACCACCCGGAAATGGATGCCGTGCGCGATCAGCACCTCGGCCTCCTCGCCCCCCCGGCCGAAGATGTAGGGGTCGCCGCCCTTGAGCCGCACGACCCGCTTGCCCTCCCTGGCCAGGCGCACCAGTAGGGCGTTGGTCTCGTCCTGGGTCAGGGCATGGCAGCGCGAGGCCTTGCCCACGTAGAAACGCCGGGCGCGGGGGCTCGCCAGGGCCAGCACCTCGCGGGAGACCAGGCGGTCGAAGACCAGGCAGTCGGCCTGCTCGAGCAGCGACAGGGCGCGCAGGGTCAGAAGCCCCGGGTCGCCGGGCCCGGCACCGACGATGGCCACCTCGCCGGGCGCCAGGGGCGACTCGGCGAGGTCATAGGAAACGCGACGTGACGGCATGGCGGAATTCCTCGCAAGCCTACTGGATTTCGACGGCCTGGATGGCCTCATAGGGGGCAGAGATGCGGCGTTCACTTTCGTCGGCGACCCCGATCTCGGCGTTGGTCAGGTAGCAACCGGGATCCTCTTCCCAGGGGTCACCGGAGACCTTCCAGGCCCGCACCCGGGTATTGCCGTTACAGATCGGCAGGTAACGGCACTCGCCGCAGCGCCCCTTGAGCGGCCTCGGCCGCTGGCGGAAGCCGACCATCAGCGGGTCCCGGGTATCGCGCCAGATCTCGGAGAAGGGCCGCTCCCGGACGCTGCCCAGGTCGTGGTCCCACCAGAAGGTATCCGGGTGGACGTGGCCCAGGTTGTCGATGTTGGCGATATGCTCGCCGGAGGCGTTGCCGCCCCAGTTGAGCAGGCGCTGCTCCAGGGCCTCGGCCTGCTCGGGGAAGTGCTCCCGGGCCCACATCAGCAGGAAGGGGCCGTCGGCGTCGTTGTTGCCGGTGACGTACTCGCGCTCCACCCCGCGCTCGAGTTCGTCACGGCAGTGATCGAAGAGCCGGGTCATGGCGTCGCGGGTCATGCGGTACCAGGCGTCCTGCTTGCTGTGGCGCCGGCCACGGCCGCCGTAGTTGAGGTGCGAGAGGTAGAACTTGTCGACGTCGTGCTCCTCGAGCAGCGCCAGGATGTCGCCGAGCTGCTCGTAGTTCTCGCGGGTCAGGGTGAAGCGCAGCCCCACCTTGATGCCGCGCGCCTTGCACAGCTTCACCGCGTGCATGGACTCGCGGAAGGCGCCCTTGCGCTGGCGGATGACGTCATGGGTCTCCTCGAGGCCATCGATGCTGATGCCCACGTAGTCGTAGCCGACCTCGGCGATCTCATCGATGTTCTCCTCGGTGATCAGGGTGCCGTTGGTGGAGAGCCCGGTGTAGATGCCGAGCGCCCGGGCACGGTGGGAGAGCTCGAAGATGTCGGGGCGCATCAGCGGCTCGCCGCCGGAGAGGATCAGCGCCGGCACCCGGAAGGCGGCGAGGTCGTTGAGGACGGCGTGGGCCTCGGCGGTGGAGAGCTCGCCGGCGAAGTCGATGTCGGCCGAGGTGGTGTAGCAGTGCTTGCAGGTCAGGTTGCAGCGGCGGATCAGGTTCCAGATCACCACCGGGCCAGGCGGCTTGCGGGCCGGCGGCACCGGGGCCGGTTCCATCAGGCTCTTGATATAGCGGGTGACGCGGAACATGGCGTTCTCCTGCCTTGGTTACGCTTGCCCGGCGCGGCGCGAGAGGCGCAGCCCGGTCTTCTTGAGGATGCGCGAGCTGTAGAGGATGCGATGGTCACGGCACGCCTCGCCCAGGCGCTCGCGCAACACCGCGGCCTGGTGCTCGACCTCCTCCCGGCTGCGGCCGTGGAGCATGGCGAAGAGGTTGTAGGGCCAGTGGGGCAGGTGCCGAGGGCGGCGATAGCAGTGGCTGACGCCCTCGATGGCGGCGACCTCGCGGCCCAGGCGCTCGACCTCGGCGTCGTCGACGTCCCACACCGTCATGCCGTTGGCCACGTAGCCGAGCCGGTAGTGGTTGGGCACCGCGGCGACCCGGCGGATCACCCCGCGTTCCTGCATGGCCTGCATGCGCTCGAGCACCGCCTCGCCGCTCAGGCCCACCTCACGGCCCACCGCGCCCCAGGGGTCGGGGACCAGCGGCAGGCCGGCCTGGGTGGCCAGCACGATGGCGCGATCGGCAGCGTCGAGTCCCCCGGCATCCGGCGGCGGGACTGCGTTCTCGTCGGCTTCGCGGCGCGGGGCCGGCCTAGACCGGCAGGTGGAGACGGACATGGAACTCCTCCTCCTTGGGCATGTTGTAGACCGGCAGGCCGGTGGCCGCCTCGATCTCGGCGAGGGTCGACGCGATCGCCTCAGCGGTCTCGGTGGCCAGCACGAACCACATGTTGAGCGCGTGCTCGCGGCGATAGTTATGGGCCACCTCGGGGAAGGCGTTGACGGCGTCACTGACCCGCTCATAGTCGGCCTCGGGCACCGCCAGCGCCGCCAGGGTCAGGCCACCGCCCAGCCGTTCGGCGTGGTACATGGGACCGAAGCGGCTCAGCACCCCGCCCTCGCGCAGGCGCTCCAGCCGATAGAGCAGGTCGCCCTCGGCGATGCCCAGCTCCGCGGCCACCGCCGCATAGGGGCGTGGCTCCAGGGGCAGGCCCTCCTGAAGGCGGTTGATCAGGCGACGATCGACGGCGTCGAGGTCCTCCAGGGTCATGCCGCCCCCTTCCGCACGTAGCGACCGCCGCACTGGCGGTAGGCGTGGGTGCTGAACAGCACCTGGTGCTCCAGCTCGCCCAGGTCCAGGCGC
This sequence comes from Halomonas sp. CKK8, assembly GCF_029625235.1. NCBI lineage: Bacteria > Pseudomonadati > Pseudomonadota > Gammaproteobacteria > Oceanospirillales > Halomonadaceae > Halomonas > Halomonas sp. CKK8. Next base: position 3,767,121 of record NZ_CP121193.1, read on the forward strand.
TCGACGATGGCGGCGAGTTCCCCCAGCACCCGCTCGCGGCGGGCGCCGTGGATCATGCAGAAGAGGTTGTAGGGCCAGTCGGGCAGGCGCCGCGGGCGGCGGTAGCAGAGCGTCACTGCGGTCTCCCGGGCGAGCCGGCGCCCGACCAGGGCGACCCGCTCGTCCGGCACGTCCCACACCACCATGGCATTGGCCTGGATCCCCAGGCGGCGGTGGCGCACCACCAGGCCGAGGCGCTTGATCATGCCGTCCGCCTGCCAGCGGCGCACGCAGGCCATCACCTCCTCCTCGGCCATGCCGGCCTGCTCGGCCAGGGCCTGCCAGGGCCGCGGGGTGAGCGGCAGCCCCTGCTCGAGCAGGGCGCGCAGGCGGCGGTGGGCATCCGGCTCGCCGGGCGCGCGGGCGGTATCGAGGGACAGCGGGGTCGCGGTGCTCATGTGCGCTCCAGTTCGGCCCAAGGAATGGGGAAGGAGAGGTCGATATGGAAGCCCTCCAGCATCGGCAGGCGCAGGACCGGCACGCCCAGGCGTATCTCCAGGGCCTCGAGCCGCGCCTCGAGCTCGGGCTCGTCCGGCGCGGTCATCACGAACCAGAGGTTGTAGTCGTGTTCACGGGCATAGTTGTGGTTGACGCCGGGGGCGGCGTTGATGAGCTCTGCGAAGGCATCGCGCTCGGCCTCGGGCACGGCCACGGCGGCGAGCAGGCTGGCGCCGGCCCGGGCGTGGTCGAAGACCGGCCCCACCCGGCTCAGCACGCCCTGGGCCTGCAGGCGTTCCAGGCGTGAGATCACCTCGGCCTCCGAGGTGCCCAGGCGTTCGGCCACGGCGTGGAAGGGGCGGGTGCAGACCGGCAGGCCACGCTGGTAGCTGTCGATCAGGCGGCGATCCAGGGTATCGAGGTCTTGAACTTGGCAGTACGAGGCTTGGCAATGCATCGGCACAGCTCACTTGCGGCGGGTGGCGGCGGGCTTGCACCCGCCGCCGGTTCCCGATCAGTAGATGTCTTTCTGGGTGTTGATCACGTTGAACTTGCCGGTCGGGGTGACCAGCCGCTCGTCCTTGATCACGTGCTTCAGCTCGCGGGTCTCGTCATCCACGATCACCAGGGCGGAGGTCTCGTCCATGGTGTTCCAGACGGAGAACCACACCTCGTCACCGGCCTGGTTGTACTCCGGCTGCACCACGCGCTTGACGCCCTCGCCGACGTCGGCCCACTCGGCGATCGGCAGCACCTCGTAGCCGGCCTCCAGGTCGTTGACATCGAAGACCGCCACGCTCTGGCTGGGCCCCTCGCCCGGGTTGAGGGCGGTGTCGACGTAGAGGTTGTCGGACTCCGGGTGGGTCTTGATGAACAGCGAGCCGCCGCCCTGGCCCTCCAGGGTGCGCACCACCTGCCAGGCGTTGTCGGGGTGCCCCTCCGGGTCGGTGCCGATCAGCTGGATGGTGTTGTCGCCCAGGTGGCTGGTGGCCCACACCGGCCCGAACTCGGGGTCGACGAAGTTGGCGCCGCGGCCCGGGTGCGGGATCTTGCCCACGTCGACGATGGCCTCGAGCTCACGCTCCTGGGCATCGATCACCACGATCTGGTTGGACTCGTTGGCTGCGGTGAGGAAGTAGCGGCCCGAGGCGTCCCAGCCACCGTCGTGCAGGAAGCGCGAGGTATCGATCTCGACGGTGGCGAGAGCGTCCAGGTTCTCGTAGTTCACCAGCTGGACCTTGCCGGTCTCCTTGACGTTGACGATGAACTCGGGGTGCTGGTGGGAGGCGACGATGGCCGCCACGCGGGGCTCGGGGTGGTACTCCTGGGTGTCCACGGTCATGCCGCGGGTGCTGACGATCTTCTTCGGCTCCAGGGTCTCGCCGTCCATGATCACGTACTGCGGCGGCCAGTAGGCGCCGGCGATCGCCAGGTCGTCCTCGTAGCCCTCGAACTTGGAGGTCTCGACGGAGCGTGCCTCCATGCCGATCTTGATGGTGGCGACGATGCTCGGGTCTTCCATCCACAGGTCGATCATGTCCACCTTGGCGTCGCGGCCGATGACGAACAGGTAGCGGCCGGAGGCAGACATGCGCGAGATGTGCACCGCATAGCCGGTGTCGAGGATCTTGACGATCTCCTTGGACGCACCGTCGATCAGCGCGATCTGGCCGGCGTCACGCAGGGTGACCGAGAACAGGTTCTCGATGTCCAGGTCGTTCATCTGCTCGGTGGGGCGGTCCTCCGGTGCGACCTTCACCTCCCAGGTCTCCATCATCTCCGGCATGCCGAACTCCGGCGGCACCGGCGGCTCGTGCATGACGTACTTGGCCATCAGCTCGACCTCGTCATCGGTGAGGTCGCCGGAGGTGCCCCAGTTGGGCATGCCGGCCGCGGAGCCGTAGGTGATGAAGGCCTTGAGGTACTCCAGGCCGCGCTCCTGGGTGATGTCGGTGGTCAGCGGCTTGCCGGTGGCCCCCTTGCGCAGCACGCCATGGCAGCCGGCGCAGCGCTGGAAGTAGATCTCCTTGGCCTTCTCGAACTCGGCCTCGGTCAGGTCGGGGGCACCGGGGGTCCTCACCACCTTGGCGGCCTTCGGGTCCACGGCCGACGGCGCGCCCTGGTAGGCGCCCTTGGACTCGTCGACGTCCTTGTGGCCATCCTGCGCCTGGGCCGCACTGATCCCCAGGGCGACGGTGGTCACCGCCACCGCCAGGGGCTTGAGATACCAGTCTTTCTTCATCATCGTTCCACCTCTGTCATGATCCTTGAATGCGCTGTCGCCAGGTCATGGGCGAGTCATTGTTGTCGTTCGCCGGATGGCCACCCGGAGCTGTACGGCCGATGACCTTCCTGCGCCAGAGATTGGCCCATTAACGCGTATAATTCATGCATCTTTAACGGGTCCCGCACCGCTTTCCCCGGCAAGGTTGACCTGTGTCAAAGGGGCTTTGGCCTACCTCCAAAGAGACATTGCGAGCCCGGAGGGATCATGCTTCATGGGCCCTGCAGGGCGACGCTTTGACCCTTGTCAAGGCACGCCCGGCCGCCAGCGGTGACACTGCCACCAGCCACCACACCGGGCCCGCCCGAGGAGATGCCATGCCCCTTTCCGTCCCCCGCAGTCTGCTGCTGGCGCTGTGCTGGCTGCCGGTGGCCGCCCTGGCCGATGGCTCGCTCTCCGCTGAGCGGGAGCAGGAGCTCGAGACCCTGCTCTACCAGGACTGCGGCTCCTGCCACGGCATGACCCTGCGCGGCGGCCTCGGGCCGGCGCTGCCGGAGACACGCATGAACGCCTACAGCCGCGACGGCCTGGCCGCGCTGATCCTCAACGGGGTCGCCGGTACCGCCATGCCTGGCTGGGCCGGCCTGCTGACCGAGGAGGAGGCGCGCTGGCTCGCCGACCACCTGCAGAACGACAACCCCCTGGAAGAGTGACCCTGCCATGCCCTTGATGCCTGCCCCCCTTCGCAAGCCCCTCGCCGCCGTCTCGCTGCTTGCCCTGCTGGCCGGCTGCCAGGCCACCCCGAATACCGAGTTGCGCGGCACCGGCGACCTCGGCGTGGTGGTGGAGCGCGCCACCGGCAGCCTGGCGGTGGTGGACACCAGCGAACGGCGCATCCTCGAGCGAGTGGAGGGGCTGGGCGACCTGTCCCACGCCTCGGTGAAGTTCTCCCGCGATGCCCGCTACGCCTTCGTCTTCGGCCGCGACGGCGGGCTGAGCCGGGTCGACCTGCTCACCGGGGAGATCACCCACCGGGTGATGCAGTCCGGCAACAGCATCGGCGGCGCCATCTCCCAGGACGGCTCGCTGGTGGCAGTGGCCAACTACGAGCCGGGGGGCGTGAAGCTCTTCGACAGCGAGACCCTGGAGGAGGTAGCGGAGATTCCGGCGACCTACCGGGACGAGAACGGCCAGGAACAGCGCTCCAAGGTGGTGGGCCTGGTGGATGCCCCCGGCAACCGCTTCGTCTACAGCCTGTTCGAGGCCGGCGAGATTCACCTGGTGGACATGAGCGAGGGCGCCCCCGAGGTGACCCGCTTCAGCGATATCGGCGAGGCGCCCTACGATGCCCTGATCGGCCCCAACGGGCGCTACTACATCGCCGGGCTGTTCGGCGAGGACGGCCTGGCACTGCTCGACCTCTGGCATCCGGAGGCGGGGGTGCAGCGCATCCTGCCCGACTACGGCCGCGGCGAGGAGCGCCTGCCGGTCTACAAGATGCCCCACCTGGAGGGCTGGGCGATGGCCGGCGACGAGGCCTGGCTGCCGGCGGTAGGCCGCCACGAAGTGCTGCTCGCCGATAGCGACGACTGGTCGCTGGTCGACCGTATCCCGGTCCATGGCCAGCCGATCTTCGTGATGACCCGCCCCGACGAGCGCCAGGTATGGGTCAACTTCGCCCATCCCGACAACAATGTGGTGCAGGTGATCGACACCGAGTCCCGCGAGGTCGTCGCCACCCTGGCGCCCGGCGAGGCGGTGCTGCACATGGAGTTCACCCCCCGGGGCGAGCAGGTATGGATCTCAGCCCGGGACAGCGACCGGGTGGTGGTCTACGACACCCGCACCCTGGAGGAGGTCACCAGGCTCGAGAGCGAATCGCCCAGCGGCATCTTCTTTACCGACCGGGCGCACCGTATCGGGCTCTGAACCTGGCCGTGGAATGCCGCCATTGCGCTCGAGGCTGTTCCGGCGGCAGGCCCCGGAGCGCCGGACCGTCGATGGGGCGCTATGAATCCGTCCCTGGACGCTACCTCCGCCGTCCCTGGTCTCCGGACCCCCTCTACGACCTGCCCCCGGCGCCTCTCGCTGGTTCGGGGCAATTAAGAGGTCAGCGGCGCACGTGCAACGGCACCTCGGCGTAGCCGCCGGCGGGGTAGCGGGCGCGCACCGCGGGACGGCCGGGCACCGGGCCGATATCCACCGTGGCATCGAGCAAGGCGTCCATGAAGTCGCAAAGCTCCATGCGCGCCAGGGGCGCCCCGGGGCAGACGTGGATGCCGGCCCCGTAGAGCAGGTTGTCCTTCGGGTCGCGATCCAGGCGCACCTCGTCGGGGCCGCCGAACACCGCCTCGTCGCGGTTGGCCGAACCCCACAGGAGCGTCAGGCGCTCGCCGGCCTCGAGGCGACGGCCGCCGATCTCCACCGGGCAGGTGGTGATGCGCCGGTTGGACATCAGCGGCGCGTCGAGGCGCAGGATCTCGTCGATGGCCGCCGGCAGCAGGCCATGGTCGGCGCGCAAGCGAGCCTGGAGCTCGGGGTCGGCCGCCAGGTAGCGCATCAGGATGCCGATGCTCGCCGAGATGGTGCCAAGCTCCCCCACCGTCCAGTTGCGCAGGATGCTGACGATCTCCTCGTCGGTCAGCGCCCGCCCTTCCACCGTCTCGTTCATGATCCGTGTGGTGACGTCGTCCGGGGCGGCGTCGCCGGCGTCGCGGCGGCTTGCCAGCAGCTCGCGGATCACCCCGTCGAACTCGAGTGCCAGCTCGCCCAGTGCCTCGCGATCGCCCGCCAGGGTGGCGGCCTGCTGGCGCTTCACCCAGGCGCGCAGCGGCTCGTGCAGGCGGGTCGGCCAGCCCATGAAGGCGCACTGGATCTCCAGGGCGAAGCCCTGGCCCATCTCGGTCATCGCCTCCACCTCGCCGTCGGCGGGCAGGCGGTCCACCACGGCCTCGGCGATGGCGCGGCAGGTCGGAGCGAACTCGACCATGGCCTCGGGGCCGAAGTAGGGCTCGATGAGGCGCCGGAAGCGGGTGTGCTCGGGCGGGTCCATGGCGTTGGGTACCGAGAGGTGGCGGCTCGCCGCGTTACTGAAGGTCTCGTGGTCCTCGAGCACGCGCATCACGTCCGCGTGGCGGAAGAGCGACCACTGCAGGTAGTCGCTGAAGGCCACCGGGCAGCGATGGCGCATCGCATCGTAGGCGGCGACCTGGTCGGCCTGGACGGTCCCGGACCGGGGATCCCAATCGGAATGACGGGACTCGCTCATCATGCCTCCTTGTCGTCACAAGGCGTCGGACTCGCCGCCCGGCGCTTCGCCGTGTCGATCATTCGTCGGGTAGGAGGCCATCCGACCATACCTCGACCAGAGGCGCATTGATGCATGTCATCCACGTCAATCACGGGGACGCGGCTTGAGGCCCAGGCGGCGGGCCAGGCGGTGCAGGTTGCCGGGATCCAGCGCCAGGTCCCGGGCGGCGGCCGCCCAGTTGCCGCCCTGCGCGGACAGGGCATCACGAACCAACCGCCGCTGGAAGGCCTCGGTGGCCGCCCGCAGGCCGCAGCCGGCCTCGGCCTCACCGCCGACGATGCCGGGTTCCGCTGGGGTGTCGACCGTCGCGGGGGCGTCACCGCGCGGCAGCTGGAGGTGGCGCGGCTCGATGCGCAGTACCGCCGCCCGCTGGCCCGGCACGGTGAGCGCCTTCTGCTCGCCGAGGGCCCGCAGGGCAGCACGGGCCAGCACATGCTCCAGTTCGCGCACGTTGCCGGGCCACTGCCAGCCGAGCAGGGCCGCCTGGGCCTCGGGAGCGAAACGCAGGTTGGCCACCCCGAGACGCACCCGGTTGTCCTCCAGGAAGTGGCCGGCCAGCAGCAGGATATCCTCGGGGCGCTCGCGAAGCGGCGGCACCTCCAGCGGGAAGACGCCGAGCCGGTGGTAGAGGTCCTCCCGGAAGCGCCCGGCCCCGACCTCGGCGGCCAGGTCACGGTTGGTCACGGCGATCACCCGGACATCCACCCGCCGCGCCTGCTCGCAGCCCAGCGGCTGGATCTCCCCTTCCTGCAGCACCCGCAGCAGCTTGGGCTGCAGGGCCAGCGGCAGCTCGCCCACCTCGTCGAGCATCAGGGTGCCGCCATCGGCCATCTCGAAGTGTCCGCGGTGATCCTTCACCGCGCCGGAGAAGGCGCCACGCCGATGGCCGAACAGGGCGCTCTCGATCAGGCTCTCGGGCAGGGCGGCGCAGTTGACCTGCACCAGGGGACCGCCGCGCCGGGCGGAGCGCCGGTGCAGCTCGCGGGCCACCCGCTCCTTGCCCACCCCGGTCTCGCCGTGCAGCAGCACGTTCATCCCGGTGGGCGCCACCAGGTCGACGGCCGTCATCAGCCGCTGCATGGCCGGGCTGCTCCACTGCTGCAGCCCGCTGCCGGACGCCTCGTCACCCAGCACCTCGCTGAGCCGCGAGCGGGTCTCCGCCAGGCGCTCCGCCAGGCGCAGGCAGACGGCCAGCAGCTCGGCGGCGGCCAGCAGCTCCGCCTCCTCCAGGTCCCGCAGCGCCCCGGAGGAGAGGGCATCCAGGGTCAGCAGGCCGATCAGTCGCCCCTCGTCACGCAGGGCCACCCCCAGGCAGTCGTGCACCTGGCTGAGGTCCTCGTCCAGCAGGCCGTCGAAGGGGTCCGGGAGGTCGCTGTCCGGCGGGAAGCGGCACACGCCGGGATGAGCGGCGATGGCGGCGAGCCGGGGGTGCTGTGCCGGCTCGAAGCGCCGTCCGCGAACCTCGCCGGGCAGGCCCAGCACGGCCACCGGCTGCAGGGCGCCGTCCTCCATCACCATCAGGGTGGCGGCATCCAGCGGATAGCGGCCCACCAGGGCCTGGAGCAGGGCATCCCACTCGTCGGCCAGGGAGGCGTCCGGCGCCCGCTCAGTCAGGCATCCCAGCAGTTCGCGCAAGGCGCGCAGGAAGTCGGTCATGGCACTGTGTTTTCGACAATAAGTGTCAGCATGACAACAGAGATCGTGTCACTTTGCCACTACAACCCGGTCTGGCATGTCGTGCCCTCGTCGGGGACACGCTGGCGATGGAGGCCGTCATGCTGCGCTGCGACATCTTGCCCGTCGCCGGGGTGGCACGACTCTTGCTGACTGGGAGGGGCCAAACCAAGAACATCCCCCCGACAGAAGGATTCCCATGCTGACGACAGAGCAGGAGCAGTTGATCGCGGCCACCGCCCCCGTGGTGGCCGACCATCTCGATGCCATCACCCAGCGCTTCTACCCGCTGATGTTCGAGCGCTATCCGCAGGTGAAGCCGCTCTTCAACCAGGCCCACCAGCAGGACGGCGGCCAGCCGCGGGCCCTGGCCGGGGCCGTGCTGGCCTATGTAGGGCTACGCCAGGACCCCCAGCAGGCACGCGGTGTGCTGGCCACCGTGGTCAGCAAGCACGTCTCCCTGGGCATCCAGCCCGACCAGTATCCCATCGTCGGCGAGTGCCTGATGGCCGCCATCGGCGAGGTGCTGGGCGAGGCGGTGACCCCCGAGGTCGCCGCGGCCTGGAGCGGCCTCTACGAGGAGCTCGCCGGCCTGCTCATCGAACTGGAAGACCATCGCTACCGGGAGTTCGAGCAGCGCCCAGGCGGCTGGCGCGGCACGCGCCGCTTCCGTATCGCCGAGACCCGCCAGGAGAGCGCGGTGATCCGCTCCTTCGTGCTGGAACCCGAGGACGGCGGCCCGGTGGCCGACCACCAGCCGGGCCAGTTCATCGGCGTGAAGCTGACCCTCGGCAGCGAGCCGGTCTATCGGCACTACAGCCTGTCGGACGTGCCTAACGGCTGCCACTACCGGATCTCGGTGAAGCGCGAGCCACAGGGCCGCGCCAGCCGTCACCTGCACGACGCCATGAGCGTCGGCGACACCCTGGAACTGCTGCCGCCGGCCGGCGACCTGACCTTGGAAGACGGTGACGAGCCCCTGTTGCTGGCCAGCGGTGGCGTCGGCCAGACACCGATGCTGCCCATGGCCCGCCATGCCCTGGCCCAGGGGCGCCGAGTGGTCTATCTGCACGCCGCCCTGGATGCCGAGCATCACGCCTTCCGCGACGAGGTCGCGGCTCTGGCCGCCGAACACCCTCGGCGGCTCCGTGCCGTGAGCGTGCACGAGCGCGGCGATAAGGCCGACCATACCGGCCGAATCGACCGCGAGCTGCTCGCCAGCCTGCTGCCCGAGGATGCCCGCTGCTACTTCGTGGGCCCCCAGGGCTTCATGACGGCCGTGGACCGGGCACTCGCCGAACTCGGCGTGCCCGGCGAGCGTCGCCACTACGAGCACTTCGGCCCCTCGCGCCCCCTCGACGCGGCCTGAACCCGGCCTTGGAGCACGACGCCCCGGCCATGCCGGGGCGTCGTCGTTGTGTGGGTGTTGGAGGTGGGTATCAGCTGCCGCGCGCCAGCAGCATTGCCTTGATATGGCCGATGGCCCGCATCGGGTTGAGTCCCTTGGGACAGACCCAGGTGCAGTTGGCGATCTGTCGGCAGCGGAACACGCTGAAGGGGTCGTCGAGCTCGGCCAGTCGCTCGTCGGTGGCGGTGTCCCGGCTGTCGATCAGGAAGCGATAGGCCTGGATCAGCCCGGCCGGGCCGATGTACTTGTCCGGGTTCCACCACCAGGAAGGGCAGGCCGAGCTGCAGCACGCGCACAGGATGCATTCGTAGAGGCCATCGAGCTTCTCGCGATCCGCCGGGCTCTGGCGACGCTCCGTGGCGGTGGCCGGCTGGTCGTTGATCAGCCAGGGGCGGATCTTCTCGAACTGGCGGAAGAACAGCGTCTGGTCGACGACCAGGTCGCGGATCACCGGCATGCCCGGCAGCGGACGCAGGGTCAGGGTATCGCCGCGTCCCAGCACTTCCGCCACCGGCGTGATGCAGGCGAGTCCGTTCTTGCCGTTGATGTTCATGCCATCGGAGCCACACACCCCCTCGCGGCAGGAGCGTCGAAAGGCCAGGGTGGCATCGCGCTGCTTCAGGTGCTCGAGGACATCGAGCACCATCGTCCTGCGGAAACGCTCCTCCACCTCCAGCGTCTCGAGGCGTGGCCGGTCATCCTCATCGGGATGGTAGCGATAGAGCCGTACCTTGATCATGGCTGCCCTCCTGCGCAGGCCATGCCGCCCGGCAGGCCGCGCCCCACTCATCCACCTCACTCCCGCCAGTAGTCGTTGGCCGCGGCGACGGTCTGGAAGTGGGTGGCGATGACGTGGGAGGCCGCGATCAGGCTGTCGGGATCCTCGGCATACTCGGGGCGCTGTGCCTTGCGTACCTCGGCGTCCGGCTGGGTGGTGCCCACCCCCTTCTGGGAGAGTGTCACCGCCAGGGCGAAGCCCTCCTGAGGCGTCTCGGTGATCAGGCTCGGCAGCCATACATCGCCGGACCCCATGGCTTCATGGTCATCGGCCAGGGCGGTACTGCCCAGCAGCAGCGCGGCCGCCAGCATCAGGGCGCCGGTAGCCATGACTGGCGGGAAACACACGCGATGTTGCGTCGACATGGTGACCTCCTGCGTTGGCAAGCGCGGGCCTCATGGGCCCGCCATTAACAAGCATAAAAGATACCTCTTTAACGTTAGCCAAGGACCCAGCGGCGTCAAGGCGGGGCCGACCGGCCCATGTCGCTACGACTCGGCGGGCGCCCTGCGCGTCCAGCCCCAGTCGTCGAACAGCACGTAGAGCGCCGGGATCACCAGCAGCACCAGCAGGGTGGCGCTGAGCAGGCCGAACACCACGGCGATCACCAGCGGCTTGATGGCATCCGCCTGACTGCTGGTCTCGGCCAGCAGTGGCGCGAGGCCGGCGATGGTGGTGATGGAGGAGATCAGGATGGCGCGCAGCCGGTCGCGGCAGGCCTGGCCGGCGGCCGCTGCCGCGTCCATGCCTCGCTCGCGGTGCGTCTTGATGAAGTGGATCAGCAGGATGGCGTTGTTGACCACGATGCCGGCCAGCGAGGCGGCGCCGATCAGCGAGGGCATGGAGAGGTAGTAGCCCATGATCACGTGCCCCCAGAGGGCGCCGATGAAGGCCAGCGGGATGGAGAGCATGACGATCAGCGGCTCCACGTAGCTGCGGAACTGGAAGGAGAGGATCACGAAGATCCCCACCAGGCCAATCAGCAGGCCGCGGGCGATGGAGCCGCCGGTCTCGGCGGAGCTGGCCACCTGTCCCTCGAAGGTGACCGCTACCTCGGGATGGCGCGCCTCGAAGTCGGCCAGCCAGCCGCTGTCGACTAGGTCGTCGACGATGGCCTGGCCGCTGGCCTGGCGGGCGTCCACGTTGGCCTCCACGGTGACGGTGCGCCGCCCGTCGATGCGGGTGATGCGCGCCCACTCGCGGCGCTCGGCCACTTCGGTCACCACCGAGAGCGGCACCCGGCTGCCGTCGGGGAGCACCAGGGTCTGGTCGGCCAGGTCGTCGAGGCCGTCGCGGTCGGCCTCGGCCTGGCGCACCAGCACCTCGATCTCCTGTTCGCCGATGCGCTGGGTATCGGCGATCTCGCCGAGCAGGCCGGCACGCAGCTGGCTCGCCACCTCCTCGGCGGTGAGCCCCAGGCCGTGGGCACCCGATGCCAGGGAGTAGGCGCGCTGGGGCTTGCCCAGGCGCTGGTCATCCATGACGTTGTAGACCGCCGAATACCCTTCCAGCCGCGTGGCCAGCTCGAGCGCCGCCGCCTTCATGGCCTCGAGGTCCTCGCCGGCCAGGCGCACCTCCACCGGCACCCCGGCGGGGCCGAAGCCCGGTTCCTGGATGATCAGGCGCTGCACTCCCGCGATCTCGCCGATCGCCTCCCGCCACTCGGCGGACAGGGTGTCCAGCGTGACCGAGCGGCGCTCGGCGGTGAGCAGGTCGACGCTTACCGTCGCCACGTGGGGCCCCGCCTCCCGGGCACTGGGATTGTGGTTGAAGCGCACCTGGATCGCCTCGACCAGCGCCTCGCCTCCGGGCTGCTCGGGCGAATGACGCGCATCGAGCTCGCCCATCGCCGCCTCGACCCGCGCGGCCACCGCCTCCGTGCGCTCGAGCGGCGTGCCCTGGGGCATCAGGATGCGTGCCTCCAGCACGTCGCCGTCGATATCGGGCATCGCCTCGCTGCCGACGTGGCCGCCGGCCATAAAGCCGACAGACGCTAATAGCACGGTAAAGACGAGCCCTAATACGGCATGGCGAAACCGGATCGCCCGGTCGGCCAGCCGCCCCACGCCCTCGCGGAAACGCTCGAAGCCGCGGTCGAAGGCGCTGCGAAAGCGGGAATCATGGCCCCGCTGCAGGTCCTTCACGCTGCCCTTGAGACTGCCCTTGAGATGGTGGGGCAGGATCCAGAACGCCTCGATGAGGCTCGCCGCCAGGGCGGCGATCAGCACCACCGGCAGCACCTCCAGTACCGCCCCCAGCTCGCCGGCCAGGAAGGAGAGCGGCACGAAGACCGAGGCGGTGGTCAGAAACGACGACAGCACCCCGGGCAGCACCTGGCGGGTCCCCGCCACCACCGCCTCCAGCGGCGTAGCGTTTTCCCTGGCGTGGGCGGTGATGTTGTCGGTGATCACGATGGCGTCGTCCATGACGATGCCGATGGCCATCAGCAGTGCCACCAGGGTGATCATGTTCACGGAGAGGCCGGCGAGCCCCATCACCAGGAAGGCCCCCATGAAGGCCGCGGGCAGCCCCAGCACCGCCCACAGCGCCAGGCGCGGGCGGAAGAACAGGCTCATCACCAGCACCACCAGCGCCAGCCCCATGACACCGTTGCCCACCAGCATCTGCAGGCGGTCGCGGACGATGCTGGTCATGTCCTGGGTCAGGGTCAGCGTGATGCCATCATCGAAGCGGCGGCGCTCCGCCGCGATCAGTCCCTCGAGGCGCTCCTTCACCGTCAGGGCGTCGTCGCGCAGGCTCTTGCTGACCTCCAGCACCAGCGCCGGCTCGCCGTTGAAGCGAATCTTCTCCTCCTCGCGCTCCCCGGTCTCGGCCAGGGTGGCGATGTCGCCCAGGGTCAGCTCGCCGCCGGCCGGATCGGAGACCACCACCAGGCGCGCAAGCTCGACCAGCGAACGGCGCTGGTCGGTGAAGCGCAGAAGGAGTTCGCGCTCGGGGGTCTCCAGGGTGCCCAGCGGCAGGTCCAGGCTCTGGGCCGAGATCCGCCGCGCCAGCTCGCGGGCCGAGAGGCCGTGCTGGCCGAGCACCTCGCCGGGCACCTCCACCTGCCACTGGCGCTGGGATATACCGTGGATCGCCACGTCCGCCACGCCGGGCAGCGCCATGATGCGCTCCTCCAGGCGCAGGGCGTACTCCTCGAGCTGGGAGGCAAGCATGTCGGCTGACACCGCCACCGCCGCCACCGCGTCGCTGCGGTGCAGCTCGCGCACCACCGGTGGGTCGGCCCGGGCCGGGAACTCGCTGATGGCACCGACCTCGGTATCGATCTCGCCGAGAAAGCGCAGGGGATCGCCGCCGGCCTGCATGGTGGCAGTGGCGCTGGCCAGGTTGTCCTTGGCCACGCAGACGAACTCGTCGAGGAACTCCACCCCCTTCACCGCCTCGTGCAGGCGGCGGCACACGGCGTCCTCCACGTCGGCGGCGCTGGCCCCGCGATAGACCACCTCGACGCTCACCTCCACCGGGCGGTAGTCGGGGAAGGTCTCGCGCTTGAGCGACGGGGCAGTGAAGAGCCCGGCGGCGAGCAGCAGCACCAGCAGCAGGTTGGCGGCGGTGGGGTGGGCGGCGAACCAGCGGATCATGGCTGGGCTTCCTCATGCCCCTGGCCCAGCGCCTGCTCAGCGATACTCGCCTCCAGGGCCTCGTCGCGACGTGGGGCGAGGGCCATCCCGGCGATCGCCGCGGGCAGGTCATCGACCACCACCCTATCCCCCGGGGCAAGACCGGTCGCGATCACCGCCAGGTTGCCCTGCTCGAAGGCCACGCTCACCGCACACCGTTCGAGGCGATCCTCGGCATCCACCAGCCACACCTCACCCTGGTGCACCGCACTGGCCGGTATCACCAGCCGAGGCTCGGGGCTGGGCGCGGACAGCCGCGTACGCACGTACATGTCGCGCTGCAGCGGAGGGCGATCCGGCGGCCGGGCATCACGGTAGGGATGATCGACCCGCACCACGGCACGCACCGTGCGAGTGGTCGGGTCCAGGCCGCTGGCCACGCGAACCAGCTCCCCCGACCAGCCCACGCCCTCGGCGCCGGCCAGGAAGAGTTCGGCCTGCACCGCCGAGAAGTCCAGCCGCTCGTCCAGGTCGAGTCCCTGGCCGAAGGGGTCATCGGGCAGGATCGCGCCCAGCAGGCGGCGCATCATGGCGATGGAAATGTGCGCCTCCACCTCGGCGGCAGCCAGGCTCTCGGCCTGGAACAGCCGCTGCCCGGTGCCGACGAACTGGTGCAGCTCCACTTCCACCGCGGCCAGGCGCAGGTCGTAGGGCGCCTCGAAGCGCGTATCGGCGAGGTCCTTGCGGGCCTGGGCCAGTCGCACCGCGGCGCGCTCACGCTGGGCCTCGAGCACAGCGCGCCGCGCGGGCAGCAGCGCCAGGCTGTTCTCCAGGGAAGCGACCGCCTGGCGCTGGCCCAGGGTGCTGCGGCGTTGCTCGTCGCGCCGCGAGCCGGAGACCGAGCCGCTGGCCGCCAGGCGCTCGATGCGCACCAGCTCCTGCTCGGCCAGGGCGAGCGCCTGCTGCTCCAGCTCCAGCAGGCGGCGGGTGTTCTCCTCCTCAGCCTCGAGCTGGGTAAGCTCGCCGGCCAGGCTGGCCAGCTCCGCCTGGGCCTCGGCGATGGCCAGCTCATAGCGGCTGGGATCCAGGGCCACCAGCAGAGTGCCCTCGGGCAGCAGGGTGCCGCTCTCCAGTTCCGGGTGGCGCTCGACGACGCGTCCCGCCACGTTGGCCGTCGCCTGCCAGGTCTCGGCGGGGCGCGCCACGCCGTGGCCGCGCGCCTCCAGGCGCAGGTCCAGGGGGCGGACCTCGACGAACCTGACCGGGGTGGCGGAGGCCGCCGCCTCCTGGCGCTCGGGGGCCTGCCGGTTGGCCACGAAGACCACCAGCAGCGCCACGCCCACGACGACGCCGATCAGCACCGCCAGTCCTCGCCCCAGCCGGCGTATCGAGGGCCTCATGCGCCACCTCCCGCATCCGCCCGGATGCCGTGTCGGTAGAGCTCGAAGGCCGCCGGCGCCCGGTCGACGATGCCCGCCACGTCATCGGCGATCAGCGACTGCAGCACCAGCCCCTGGACGCAGCCAATGAATTGCGTCGCCGCCGTGTCCAGGTCGAGCCCGGCTCGCAATTGCCCCCGACGCCCGGCCTCCTCGAGCAGGCCAAGCAGGCGTCGCCGATAGCGCTCCAGCAGCTCGCGCACCAGGCGGCTGGCGGCGGTCGGCCGCGGGTGCTGCAGCTGGCCCATCAGCAGCCGCGGCACCCCCGGATGCTCGGCGATAAAGGCCACATGGGCCAGGAACATCGCCTCAAGCGCTTCCAGGGGGGGCTCTCTGCCCTCGGCAGCGGCGGCAACCCTCGCCATTACCCGCTCGGCGACCCAGGCCACCGCCGCCTCCCAGATGGCCTCCTTGCTGGGGAAGTGGCGAAACAGCGCCCCCTGGGTAACACCCATGCGTCGGGCGATTCGCCCGGTGGTCAGGGTGGCGGGTTCCTCGCGGCCGCAAAGCTCGATGACGGCCTCCACGGTGCGCTCCCGACGCTCGTCGGCGGGGAGATGCTGGCGCTGCGACATGCTCGAGCCTCAGAAGATAGTAATCAGTCACTATCTAGCACGGGGACGATGCCTCCGCCAGCGGAAAGCTGTCGCAGGATGACCTCGATCAAGGGGCAATGGAAAGGCTCAGCGACCAGGCTTCAGCCCCAGCCGCCGGGCCAGCTTGTGCAGGTTGCTGGGGTCCAGTTCCAGGCGCCGCGCTGCCGCCGCCCAGCGGCCGTCGCAGGCGTCCAGCGCCTCGCGGATCGCCCGCCGCTGCGCCCCCTCCACGCACTCGCGCAGGCTCGATGCACCGCCCTCATCGGCGGGCTCCGACGCTTGCGATGCGCGGCTCCCTCCCCCCTCGGGGACGGGCAGGTCGAGCCAGGCCGGCACCAGGGTGATGATCTCGTCGCGCCGCGCGCCGTGGCTCAGGGCCTTGATCGCCGCGCGGCTGATCACGTGCTCCAGCTCGCGCACGTTGCCCGGCCAGGCATAGGCCAGCAGCATCTCCTCGGCATCCGGCGAGAGGCGCAGGCTGCGCACCCCGAGCCGGGTGCGGTTGATCTCCAGGAAGTGGCCAGCCAGCACCAGCACGTCGCTGCCCCGCTCGCGCAGCGGCGGTATCGCCACCGGATAGACCGACAGGCGGTGGTAGAGGTCGGCGCGGAAGCTACCCTCGCGTACCGCCTCGGCCAGTTGCCGGTTGGTGGCGGCGATGATGCGCACGTCGACACGCCGCGGGACATCCTCGCCCAGGCGCTGTACCTCGCCCTCCTGCAGGGCGCGCAGCAGCTTGGCCTGGACCGGCAGCGACAGCTCGCCCACCTCGTCGAGCAGCAGGGTGCCGCCGTCGGCGGTCTCGAAGCGCCCGGCGCGCTCGGCGGTGGCACCGGAGAAGGCCCCCTTCACATGGCCGAACAGCTCGCTCTCGGCCAGCGACTCGGGCAGGGCGGCGCAGTTGACCTGCACCAGCGGCGCGGCGTGGCGCGCGGAGCGACGGTGGAGGCGGCGGGCAAAGAGCTCCTTGCCCACCCCGGTCTCGCCGCTGAGCAGCACCGGCAGGTCCACCCCCGCCACCACGTCGAGCTCGCGCAGCAGCCGCTGGAGTTCCGCGCTGTGGCCGAGGATATCGCGCGCCTCGGGGGCCGCCAGTGGCAGGCCGCTCTCCTCCCGGGCCATGCGCAGGGCGCGCAGGTCACGCTCCAGGCGGCTGACCCGCACCGCCGCCTCGACCAGCAGCGCATAACGTTCCAGGGCCGCCCGGTCGGCGGTATCGAAGGTCCCCGCCTCCAGCGCATCCAGGGTCAGTGCCCCCCACGGCTCGCCCTCCACGTGCAGGCTGATGCCCATGCAGTCGTGGACGTGCAGCGGCTGACCGGGCTGCTGCTCCACCAGGCCATCATAGGGGTCGGGCAGGCTGGCATCGGGCGGAAAGAGGGTGGTGCGCCGGCTGGCGAGGATGGTGGCGAGGCGGGGATGCTGGGCCACCTCGAAGCGCCGTCCCAGCGCCTCGCGCACCAGGCCGTCCACGGCCAGCGGCACCAGGCTGCCCTCCTCCAGTCGCAGCAGGCAGACGGCGCCGCAGCGGAAGCCCTCGCGCAGGGTGCGCACCAGGCGCTGCAGGCGCACCGCGCTGGGCAGGTCGGCGACCAGGTCCGCCAGCAGGGTCTCGTCGAGCATGGTGATATTCACCTTGAAGGGTTCACTCTACCCTAATCGACTCGGGTATTTTTCACCATCCTGGCCTCGTCGCCCAATAAAACAGGCAGTTGAAAACTGGCACGCCGCTTGCTCCATGTAAGCTGTCACCTACCTGACCCAGGAGCTCCTGCCATGAGCCTGATTGAACAGAGTGTCGGCCGCACCGCCCTGACCCTGCCCGGCGCCACCCGGGTGTTCCGCGACCACAATATCGACTTCTGCTGCGGCGGCCGCATCAGCCTGCGCGAGGCCGCCGAGCGCATCGGCCTGTCAGCCCAGGCGCTGGTGGACGCGCTCGAGGCGCTGCCGGCCGGTGAAAGCGACGAGCGTGACTGGCAGTCGGCCAGCAACGACGAGCTGATCGACCATATCCTGACCCGCTACCACGACGTCCACCGCCAGCAGCTGCCCGAACTGGTGCGCATGGCCCGTCGCGTCGAGCAGGTCCACGGCGAGCGTGACACCTGCCCCAACGGCCTGGCCGACCTGCTCACCACGATCTACCAGGAGATGGAGAGCCACATGCAGAAGGAGGAGCAGATCCTCTTCCCGATGCTTCGCCGGGGCATGGGCGCCCAGGCCCAGGGGCCCATCGCGGTGATGCGCCACGAGCACGACGACCACGGCGAACACCTCGAGCAGCTGGCGGCGCTGACCGACGACATCACCCCGCCCAAGGGCGCCTGCACCACCTGGCGCGCGCTCTACACCGGCCTGCGTGAGTTCCGTGACGACCTGATGCAGCACATCCACCTGGAGAACAACCTGCTCTTCGAACGCGCCGGCTGAACCCGGGCGGCGCCCAGCCGCGACGCACCGCCACCCGGCGGTGCGTCAAGGAGGCCACCATGAAAGCCATCATTCTCGAACGCCTGCGCGCCGACCACCATCGCTATGCGGCGCTGCTCTGCATCCTCGACCGCCAGCTGCATATCGCCGCCTGCGACGAACTCCCCGACTACCGACTGCTGGCCAGGCTCTGCCACTACCTGACCCACCAGCCCGAGGAGTGGCACCACCCCGGTGGAGGACGCCCTCTTCGCCCGCCTGGCCGGCTTCCAGAGGCTCTACCGGCAGATCGCCGATCACCACACCGGCCTGCGTCTTGGCCACGGCGAGCAGGCCGACTTCTGCCCGCTCTGCGATGCCAGGCCGGCGGCCGCTTCCTGACCCGACAACCTGCTGGTTCCACGGTATCGGCTCCCATGGGGATCCGCCGATGGGAGCTCACTGCATTCGCCTAGTCGCAAAGGGTGCCGCGGTCGTAGTGGAAGGTCATGAAGACGATGCCCGGTGTCATCACCAGCCGCCAGGACAGCTCGACCTCGTCATCGAACTGCTCGTCGAAGGTGCGAACCGTGTCGATCAGGCTCTCGAGCCAGAGGTCATAGAGCGACGGGGCGATATCGAGGTGGGCGCGGTCGTGGCTGATCGCCACCTGCTGCAGGTAGTAGTCGGCATGGCTCGACGCGTAGAACGCCAGCAGGTGATAGAAGGCCTTCTTGAGCATGGCCCGCTGGCGCGCCATGTCGGTATGGCGAAACTTCACCGCGACCTCCGGGGAGGCCGCAATAAAGCGCTCGTAGAAGGCCTCGAAGAACGCCTGTCCCTCGACCTCCCGGCTCAGCACCCGCACGTAACTGGCATCGAACAGGCCTTCGATGTCCATGACCACCCCACCCGATGAACAGGCCTGACTCAAGACTAGGTCAGACGCTGGCGCCAGGCCTCGCCGGATATCGCCTCCATGGCCCCGGCATGACCTGCATCACGCCCAACACGAATGCCGCCTCGCCATGACGCCAGTCAAGGGCCCGGCCGAGATGGTCGACTAGCATGGTCGGGTTTTCATCGAGAGGAGTCTCGCCATGGAGCTCGTCTGCCCCGCCGGCAACCTGCCCGCCCTGAAGCGTGCCGTGGATGAGGGCGCCGATGCCGTCTACTTCGGCTTCCAGAACACCACCAACGCCCGCCAGTTCGCCGGCCTCAACTTCACCGACAGGCGCGCCCGGGAGGGTATCGACTACGCCCATGCCCGTGGCAAGCGGGTGTTCTGCGCCATCAACACCTACCCGCAGCCGGAGGGCTGGGCGATGTGGACCCGCGCCGTGGACCAGGCCGCCGATCTTGGCGTCGATGCCCTGATCCTGGCCGACATGGGGCTGCTCGACTACGCCGCCCGCCGCCATCCGGACCTCGCCCGCCACCTCTCGGTGCAGGGCTCGGCGACGAGCCACGAGGCACTGCGCTTCTACCACGGGCAGTTCGGCATCCGGCGCGCCGTGCTGCCCCGCGTGCTCTCCATCACCCAGGTGCGCGACCTGGCGAAGCAGAGCCCGGTGGAGCTCGAGGTGTTCGCCTTCGGCAGCCTGTGCATCATGGCCGAGGGGCGCTGCTACCTCTCCTCGTACCTGACCGGTGAATCGCCCAACACCCGCGGCGTCTGCTCGCCGGCGGCCCATGTGCGCTGGGAGGAGACCCCTCGGGGGCTGGAGTCCCGCCTCAATGGCGTGCTGATCGACCGCTACGCCGAGGGCGAGCGCGCCGGCTACCCGACCCTGTGCAAGGGCCGCTTCGAGGTAGGGGGCGAGACCTACCACGCCATCGAGGAGCCCACCAGCCTCAACACCCTGGAGCTGCTCCCGGAGCTTCGCGAGCTGGGCATCAGCGCGGTGAAGATCGAGGGCCGCCAGCGCAGCCCCGCCTACGTCTCGAAGGTCGCCGGCATCTGGCGCCAGGCACTGGATCGTGTCGATCGGGCTCCCGGGCACTTCCACCCGGACCCCGCCTGGATGGCCGGTCTCGGCGATCTCTCCGAGGGCGCCACCACCACCCTGGGTGCCTACGAGCGCCGCTGGAAATAGCGCCACCTCACAGGAGCCACCATGCCGACTTCCTCCTCCCCCTCGTCTTCCCTGCAGCTCGCCCTGGGCCCGGTGCTCTTCTACTGGACCCGCGAGCACTATGCCGACTTCTACCGCGAGGCCGCCGACTGGCCCGTGGAGGTCGTCACCCTGGGCGAGACGGTCTGCTCCCGGCGTCGCGACATGAAGCTCGACGACTGGCTGGGGCTGGGCCGCGAACTGGCCCAGAGCGGCAAGCGGGTCGTGCTGGCCAGCCAGACCCTGATCGAGTCCGAGGCCGACCTGCGCGACCTGCGCAAGCTGTGCGACAACGGCGAGTTCACCGTCGAGGCCAACGACCAGAGTGCGGTGCAGCGCCTCTCGGCGGCCGGCCTGCCCTTCGTCGCCGGCGCGGCGCTGAACCTCTACAACCCCGCGACCCTGGCGGTGCTGGCCCGCGCCGGCATGCAGGGCTGGCAGGCCCCGGTGGAGATGTCGCGGAGTGACCTCGCCCGGCTGCTGGCCGACTGCCGTGAGCAGGGGCTCGAGCAGCCCTGCGAGGTGTTCGCCTACGGCCACCTGCCGCTGGCCTGGTCGTCGCGATGCTTCACCGCGCGCCGCCACCAGAGGCCCAAGGACCGCTGCCGGTTCGTCTGCCAGAAGTATCCCCAGGGCCTGGCACTGCGCTCACAGGAGTCGAAGGAGGTCTTCACCCTCAACGGCATCCAGACCCTCTCCGGCGCCTGCCAGGACCTGCGCCACGAGGTGGGCGACATGGCCGGGATGGGCGTCGGGATTGCCCGGCTGAGCCCGCGCCCCGACGGCATGGCCGAGGTGGTCAGCGCCTTCGATGCGGCCCGCCGCGGCGCACTCCCCGCCCCCGACCCGCTGGCCTTGGTGGACGCCGAGGTCTGCGACGGCTACTGGCACGGACGGCCCGGCATGGACAACACCCGCGGGGTGGCCACGCCATGATCGGGCCGCTCCTGCGCCTGGAGCCGGCCGAGGCAGCCGACCTCTGCCTGCCGGTGGCGAGCCTGACCGCATCGAGCACGACGGACTTCCCCGGCCGGCGCGCCGCCGTGATCCACCTGCAGGGCTGCCCCCTGCAGTGCGGCTACTGCGAGGTGAGCGAGATGGCCAGCCCCCGCCGCGGCGAACCCGGCGAGTGGGAGGCGATGCGCGCCTTCCTGGAGGCCCGGCCCGATGGGCTGGATGCCGTGGTGTTCAGCGGCGGGGAGCCCACCCTGCATGCCGACCTCCCCCGCGCCCTCGCGGAGGCGCGCGAGATGGGGCTGGCCGTGGGGCTGCATACCGCCGGCCCCTACCCGGAGCGCCTGGCCGCCCTGCTGCCGCGGCTCGACTGGGTGGCCCTGGACGTCAAGGGGCGCGGACGGGACTTCGACCGGGTCTGCGGCCGTCGCGGCATCTGGCAGCAGCATGCCCGCAGCCTCTCGCTGCTGCTGGAGGGCGACACCCCCTTCGAGTGTCGCACCACGGTGCACTGGCGGGACTTCGCCCTGGAGGACCTGGAGCGACTGGCCATGACGCTGGCCGACTGTGGCGTGCGTCACTATGTCCTGCAGGTGGCCCGCGTGGAGCGCTGCCGCGACCCCGACTACTGCCTGCCGGTAGCCGGCGCCCCGCCCCGGGAGGCCCTGGAGGCCCTGGTGCGCCGGCTGGCGCCCCACTTCGAGCGGCTTACGCTGCGTCATTGAACGGGCCAGGCCGGTGACCAGGGAACTCCTCGCCTCCCATCGCTGCCCACTGTGGGCGAGCCGTCACCCGAAGCCTCGGGGATGGAGCAGTCGGCTCGGACACACAGACAGCCCACGCAGCAAGGAGCGATGCATGGAGATCGTCATCGAGAACGTCAGCATGGCCAATGAGGAATTTCACCAGCTCATCAGCGGTGAGACCGGCGATGCCCTTCGACAGACGGCCAAGAACTACCTGGGGAGCCAGGGCCACACCGAGAACGAACTGGCCCGGCTCAAGGCGGCCGGTGGCGCGGAGTATGAAGCGTTGCGCCGGGCCATGACCGACCACGCCATCGAGGTGGTCAGCCTGCCCCCGACCGACTGGCACATCCGCATGGATATCGACTTCGACGGCGGCAAGAAGGCCTAGGCGAGGGCGGCCCTCGCCAAGGGGGCCGTCGACGACAAGCCCCCGGGGGCGCCGAGGCGACTCCGGGGGCGGTCAGGATCGCGAAATCCGGCTAGCCGCACTTGGACCAGCCGCAGCCCGAGTAGCAGGTGGGGCAGCCGTCCATCATGATCAGCTCGCCGTTGCACTCGGGGCAGTGGCCCACTACGGTGGGGCCGTCGCCTTTCGCCTGGGAGGCCTCCTGGGCCTTGCGCTCGGCCTGCTCGATCTCCTCGGGGGTGGGCGGCTGCCAGGGATGGCCGCTGGCCAGGCGCTGGGCATAGCGGCTGACCAGTTCCTCCACCGGCACCTGGTTGCCGTCCTGGTCGAGGAAGCCGCGGCGGTAGAGGATCTGCTGGATCGACCAGGCGATGGCCGCGACCTCGGAGTCATGGAACATCGGCTTGCCCCAGCGGTTCATGCCGCAGCGCACCAGGCCCTTGTCCCAGGCCACCTTGCGCAGGTCGGCCACCGCCTGGGTGACGTAGCCGCCGCGGGCGGCCAGCGACAGGCTGCGCATGGTGGCGGTGATCCACTGGTGCTCGCTGGAGAGCTGGCCTGAGGGGAAGAAGAACTCCACCGGGCGCTCGATCACCACCCGCTTGCCGTTGAGCACGCCCTCCACCGGCATGAACGACACCAGCAGGTAGACCTTCTTGCGCCCCTCGGCGCCGACGTAGGAGATCTTCTCCGACACGGCCTCCAGGGTGCCCTCGGGGCGCGAGGGAATGCGCACCGTGAGCGGGTTCTCCTCGGCCAGGGGCGGCTCCTCCACCGCCTTCTTGACGCTGTAGGACACGATCTTGGAATTGATCTCGACGGCCATCAGGGGGCTCCTCCGGAAAGTTGGTGATTGACGCTGGGCATCAGGCAGATCGGCTTACCACTTGCCATAGGTGCCTTCCTTCAGCGCGTCGTAGAGGTTCGCCGCGTTGTGCTCCTCGCCGTCGTAGATGACCTTCTCATCGCCGGCCAGCTCCACGGTCTCGCCGTTCTCCAGCTCGAAGACGTAGGTGGTGTTCTTGAGGTCGTCCTCGCGCACCAGCACGCCCTGGAAGGCCTCCGGGTTGAAGCGGAAGGTGGTGCAGCCCTTGAGCTTGCTGGCGTAGGCGTCGAGGTAGAGGTCCTTGAACTCCTCGAAGGGAAACTCGGTAGGCACGTTGACCGTCTTGGAGATGGCCGAGTCGACCCACACCTGGGCCGCCGCCTGTACCGCCACGTGCTGCTTGGGGCTCACCGCGTCGGCGGTGATGAAGTAGTCGGGCAGGTCGCTCTCCACGGCGTCGGCGGCGATGAAGTGGCGATAGGCCGCCAGCTCGAAGGAGACCACCTCGACCTGCTCCTTGGTCTTCTTGCCCGACTGGATCACGTTGCGGAAGTAGCGGTGCGAGAAGGAGGGCTCGATGCCGTTGGAGGCGTTGTTGCCCAGCGACAGCGAGATGGTGCCGGTCGGCGCGATGGAGCTGTGGTGGGTGAAGCGCGCGCCGTGCTCGGCGAGCTGCGCCACCAGCTCCGGCTCCACCTCGGCGACCTTCTGCATGTAGCGGCTGTAGCGGGCGTGCAGGATGCGGCCGGGGACCTTGTCACCCACCTCGTAGCCGTCCTGCTTGAGCTCGGGGCGCTCGCGCATCATCCGCGGGGTGATCTCGTAGTCCTCGGCCAGGGCCGGCGCCACGCCCTTCTCGCGGGAGAGTTCGAGCGCCTGCTTCCAGCCCTCCAGGGCCAGGTTGCGGCTCACCTCCTCGGTGAAGGCCAGCGACTCGGGGGAGCCGTAGGGGATCTTGAGCATGGTCAGGGTGGAGCCCAGGCCCAGAAAGCCCATGCCGTGGCGGCGCTTGGCCTCGATCTCGCGGCGCTGGCCCGGGAGCGGCAGGCCGCTGATCTCCACCACGTTGTCGAGCATGCGGGTGAAGATCGCCACCACCTGGCGGTAGCGCTCCCAGTCGAAGCGCGGCTTCTTGCCGAAGGGGTCGATGACGAAGCGGGTCAGGTTCACCGAGCCGAGCAGGCAGGCGCCCTCCGGGGGCAGCGGCTGCTCGCCGCAGGGGTTGGTGGCGCGGATCTCCTCGCAGAACCAGTTGTTGTTCATGCGGTTGACCTGGTCGATCAGGATGAAGCCCGGCTCGGCGAAGTCGTAGGTCGAGGCCATGATGGTGTCCCACAGCTCGCGGGCCTTGATCACCTCGACGATGCGGCAGGCCACGCGTCCCTCGGCGTCGACGGTATAGCCCTCCTCGATCACCGGCCAGTCGCGGTAGATCAGCTGGCTCTCCTCGACGTCGTCCTTCTCGCCCTCGTGGAGCGGGAAGGCCAGCGGCCAGTCGGTGTCCTGCTTCACCGCCTCCATGAACTCGTCGGTGATCAGCAGGCTGAGGTTGAACTGGCGCAGGCGGCCCGCCTCGCGCTTGGCCTCGATGAACTGACGGACGTCGGGATGACCGACGTCGAAGGTGCCCATCTGGGCGCCGCGACGCCCACCCGCCGAGGCCACCGTGAAGCACATCTTGTCGTAGATATCCATGAACGCCAGCGGGCCGTTGGTGCCGGCGCCGGCGCCGAACACGAAGGCGCCCTTGTGGCGCAGGGTGGAGAACTCGTAGCCGATGCCGCAGCCCGCCTTGAGGGTCATGCCGGCATCCACCACCGAGTCGAGGATGTCGTGCATGGAGTCACGGATGGTGCGCGAGACAGTGCAGTTGATCAGGCTCACCGCCGGCTTGTAGGCCTCGGCGCCGGCATTGGACATGATCCGCCCGGCCGGGATGGCGCCGTTCTCCAGCGCCCAGCGGAACTTCGGCAGCCACTCCTCGGCCTTGTCGCCCTCCACGGCCGCCAGGGCCCGTGCCACGCGATCCCAGGTGGCGGTGACGTCCTTGTCCACGGGGTGGCCGTGACGGTCCTTGAGGCGGTACTTGGCATCCCAGATGTCGCGGGAGGGCAACTGCAGGGGCACCTCGTTGGAGGTCTTGACGGCCTTGGCGGATGTGCTCATGCGGGGGTCTCCAGAGCGGTGTCGTCGTTGTCGATGTAACGCTGTCGGTCTTCGGATGCCGCGGGCGGCAGGTCAGTGATCGCGGGCCGCGAGGCGCTCCAGACGGTGGAGCCATTCGCCTAGGCGGCCCTGGGCCAGGCCCTCCTCGCGTCCGTCGAGGAGGTTCTTGACCATCAGGCCCAGCTCGGTGTCGCCCTCGATCAACAGGCGACGCTGGAAGAACAGGCTGTCGGGATCCTCGCGCCGGGTGGCGAGGCATAAAAACTCGCGCCAGCCGCCGCGGATGGTGGCCTCGCCCGGCTCGCGGCAGAGCACCAGGCGCTGCGCCTCGAGGCTCAGTGTCAGCGTCACGCCGAGGTCCTCGATGGCTAGGCTGATCCGGCGCCCCTCCAGGGCATCGAACTCGCCCTCCGCGAGCGGCTCGGCGAAGGTGCGGTTGAGCACCGGCTCCACCAGCCGCTTCTTGGCGGCCAGCGGCACGCAGGGGTCCAGGGTGCGGATCAGACGGCTCGGCACGGGCGGGCGCGGGAGCGACAGTGACGGTAGGGGCAGGGACATGGAGGTTCTCCTGATGACGTCGACGCGGCTGGGCCGCCGAACCGCTCATCCTAGGGGCCATCTAAACCGCCTGCACTGACGTGCGTCAAGCCGTCGCCGGCACCGTGGATCACGCCGGGCCAGTACCATATATAGACCACTGGCCGGACTCAAGCACAAGATGTGCAAAAAATGTCACTAAGTCGCCCAGGGCGCCGCCGCGCCGGCGATGCGGCGGGCGCGCAGCTTGCGCAGAGGCCGACATGACGGGCCGGCACGAGAGTCGCTCGACCATCCGCCGGCGCGACTTCGTTGAATCACCATCTATGAAGTAATTTTAATGCATCAAACTGGTGCATAACTTTTTGCGATTTTGAAGGGATTTCGGCTCAATACTATGTCTAATCCCCGCATGGCCCATGCAGTTGCTGCATAATGGTGCATTGCCTTATAGTGCTGCCGACCCGTTTTCGACCGCACAGGAATCTTCCCATGCCCTACGTCCACGACACCCTCGAGGCCCTGCGCAGGAGCAGCCCGGCCCAGACCGAGTTCTACCAGGCCGCCGAGGAGGTACTGGAGTGCCTGCGTCCGCTCTTCGAGCGCAGCCCCCACTACCTCGACCACGGCATCATCGAGCGCATCGTCGAGCCGGAGCGCCAGATCATGTTCCGCGTCTGCTGGACCGACGACGCCGGCAAGGTGCAGGTCAACAAGGGCTACCGCGTCCAGTTCAACTCCGCCCTCGGCCCCTACAAGGGTGGGCTGCGTTTCCACCCCAGCGTCACCTCGGGCACCATCAAGTTCCTGGGCTTCGAGCAGATATTCAAGAATGCCCTGACCGGGCTGCCCATCGGCGGCGGCAAGGGCGGGTCGGACTTCGAGCCCAAGGGCCGGTCGGACGGCGAGATCATGCGCTTCTGCCAGGCCTTCATGAGCGAACTCTATCGCCACATCGGCCCGACCACCGACGTGCCGGCCGGCGACATCGGCGTAGGGGCCCGCGAGATCGGCTTCCTCTACGGCCAGTACAAGCGCCTGTCCGGCCGCTATGAGGGCGTGCTGACCGGCAAGAGCCTCAACTGGGGCGGCTCCCTCGGGCGCAAGGAGGCCACCGGCTACGGCGCCGTCTACTTCGCCGAGAACATGCTCGAGGCCCGCGGCGAGACCCTGGAGGGCAAGACCTGCCTGGTCTCCGGTGCCGGCAACGTGGCCATCTACACCATCGAGAAGCTCCATGAGCTCGGCGCGATCCCCGTCACCTGCTCGGACTCCCGGGGCACCCTCCATCACGCCGACGGCATCGACCTGGACCTGCTCAAGGAGCTCAAGGAGGTCAGGCGCGTCTCGCTGGAGGCCTACCTGGAGACGCATCCCGAGGCCCGCTACCTGCCGGCCGGCGACTACCCGGCCGACGGCCATGCGGTCTGGCGCATCGAGGGCGACGTGGCCTTCCCCTGCGCCACCCAGAACGAGCTGACCGAGGCCGATGCCGAGGCCCTGCTGGGCAACGGCGTGACCTGCATCAGCGAGGGGGCCAACATGCCCTCCACCGCCGCGGCAGTGGACCGCTTCCTGGCCGCGAAGGTCGCCTACGGCCCCGGCAAGGCGGCCAATGCCGGAGGCGTGGCCACCAGCCAGCTGGAGATGGCCCAGAACAGCAGCATGGAGCAGTGGCCGCTGGAGAAGGTCGACGCCAGGCTCAAGGAGATCATGGCCAACATCCACCGCCAGTGCGCCGAGACCGCCGAGGAGTTCGACGACCCCACCAACCTGGTGCTGGGCGCCAACATCGCCGGCTTCCGCAAGGTGGCCGATGCCATGATCGAGCAGGGCGTCGTCTGAGCCCAGCCCGACCGGCTTCCATGCAACGCGACACGGCGCCCCGCGGGGCGCCGTGTCGTGTCGGCAGGGGGTCGGGGCTCAGACGGTGCGCGAGTAGCGTCCCGGGCCGTGGCTCAGGTAGGCATCGAAGGCCATGGCCGCGTTGCGCATCATCAGCCGCCCAGCCGGCAACACCTCGATGCTCCCCTCATCGATCGCCAGCAGGCCGTCGTCCGCCATCTCCTCCAGCTCGGTGAGCGCATCGGCGAAATAGTCGCGGAAATCGATGTGGTGGGCCGCCTCGATCGCGGCGAAGTCGATGCGGCCATGGCACATCAGGGCGTTGATCACATCGCGACGCAGCAGGTCATCGTCATTGAGGCGATAACCGCGCATCACCGGCAGCCGCCCCGCCTCGAGGCGCGCCTGGTATTGGGCCGTTTCCTTGACGTTCTGGCTGTAGCTGTCGCCCACCTTGCCGATGGCGGTATTGCCCAGGCCGATCAGGTCGCAGTCGGCATGGGTCGAGTAGCCCTGGAAGTTGCGCTGCAGGGTGCCGTTCTCCTTCGCCAGCGAGAGCTCGTCCTCGGGCAGGGCGAAATGGTCCATGCCGATATAGACATAGCCGGCCTCGGTGAGGCGGCGGATGGTCAGCTCCAGCAGCTCGATCTTGCGCTCCGGCGGCGGCATGTCCTCGGGGCGGATCAGGCGCTGGGCCTTGAACAGCTCCGGCAGGTGGGCGTAGCTGTAGGCGGCGATGCGGTCGGGACGCAGGGCGATGATCTTGGCAAGGGTCTCGTCGAAGCTCGCCACGGTCTGCAGCGGCAGGCCGTAGATCAGGTCGACGCTCACCGACTGGAAGCCGGCCTCGCGGGCCGCGGCCACCAGCTCCACCACCTGGGCCTCGCTCTGGATGCGGTTGACCGCCTCCTGGACCCGGGTGTCGAAGTCCTGCACGCCGAAGCTCAGGCGGTTGAACCCCAGGGCATGGAGCTCGTGGATCTGCTCGGGGGTGACGGTGCGGGGGTCCACCTCCAGGGAGAACTCCCGCGCCTCGGGCTCGGCGAAGTGGAAGGCAGTATCCAGCGCGCCCATCAGCTCGCCGAGCTGGTCGTTGCTCAGGTAGGTGGGGGTGCCACCGCCCAGGTGCAGCTGGGTCATGCGCCGCGAGTCGTCGAACAGCGCCCCCTGGAGCTCGATTTCCCGCTTGAGCCAGGCGAGGTACTCCGCGGCGCGCTCCCGGTTGTGGGTGATGATCTTGTTGCAGGCGCAGTAGTAGCAGAGGCTCTCGCAGAACGGGATGTGCACGTAGGCCGACAGCGGCTTGGGCGTCGCGGCCCGGTTGCTGCGCTCGGCGGCGGCCCGGTAGTCGTCCTCGGCGAAGGCCGCCTGGAACTGCGGCGCCGTGGGATAGGAGGTATAGCGCGGCCCCGGGCGGTCGTACTTCTCGACCAGGGGGCGGATGAACGGCAGGGTGTCTTGCATGATCGAATCGAGCCTCTGGAACCGTAAGGCGGCGGCCGGAGCCGCCACCGCATGGGCGAATTATGCCAGCCATGACCGGGCGCGTCGGTACCCTTCAAGGGGTAGCTGACCCAGATCAAGTCGAGGTAGAAGGCACCCTGGCAGCGGCTTCTCCCCGGCGGCGCCAGTGCACCAGGCGCCATGCCACCAGCAGCCAGGCCAGGCTCCAGGCACCGGCGGCGCCCCACAGCGCCGGCAGGCCGGCGAGAGGCAGCGCAAGCCTCAGCCCCGCCGCCAGGGTGAAGAGCCCGGCCAGGGGCGCCAGCCACCGCTCCTCCCCGGGGCGCCCCCTGGCCCTCAGGATCGCCTGGCGCAGCATGATGCCGCTGGCCAGGGTGCCGAGCGCCCCCATGGTGATCGCGTGCAACCCGCCCGCCGGGGAGTCCCCCGCCAGGAGGTCGCCCGCCATAAGCAGGGCCCCCGCCCCCAGCCAGGCATAGCCGAGCAGCAGGCCGAGCAGGTCCGGCCGATCGCGGAGCCTCCAGGGCGACCAGCGCCAGAGCCGCCCCAGGACCAGTGCCCCGGCCAGCGCCAGCAGCGCGCCGGCCAGCGGCCACAACAGCGGCCAGATCGCCAGCAGCCCCGCCGCGCCCAGCAGGCCGATCAAAGCCGCCTCGAGCCGTGGCTGGACACCGGCTCCGGCCACCCGGTCGCGTGCCATCAGGTGCCCGTTCACCGCCGGGGCGATCACCCGGCCGCCCATGAAGGTCATCAGCAGCAGCAGCCAGAGCACCCCCTGGTGGAGAAGGGGCGAGAGCAGCCCCGGGAGGACCGGACGCGCCGCGAGGCTGGCCACCGCCAGCAGGCAGAGCAGCCCCAGTAGCGGCGAGAGCAGGCGGTTGCGCCACTTCTTGGCCGCCAGGAAGCGCGGCACCAGCGAGACGGCCAGCAGCAGGGCGAAGGCGGCATCGGCCAGCAGCAAGGGCCAGGCCGGGTAGCCCGCCAGTCCGCCGAGACGCCCGACCAGCCACAACCCCGCCAGGAGCGCCAGCCGGCGGGGCGGCAGCGGCCCCAGCAGGTAGCCCGCCATCACCGCCAGGGCGAAGCCGAACAGCAGCTCGCGACCATGGGACGCCGGCGTTGCCAGCATCGGCAGCCCGCCGAACATCCCCGCCAGCGACAGCGGCACCGCCAGGGCCGCGTGCAGGGCGGCGAGCGGAAAGAACAGCGCCCAGGCGGGACGCCGGTCGGTGCGGCGAGTGCCACCGGCTTGACCTGGATCACTGGCAAGGAACCATAACATGCATATAAGTTACATCTTACGGGTGGCCACGCCAATCGCCCACCACGCGACCGAATGCCGCGGTCGCGAATCAAACCTAACAGGCATGATGTTAAGATGATTGGTTTTCTCACCACGCCTCGCGAGGCGTCCGACGCGCCGGGACTCCCATGCACCTGACCCGCTTCACCGACTATTCGCTGCGCGTGCTGATCTACCTGGCCGTCAAGGGCGAGCAGCGCTCGACCATCACCGAGATCGCCGAGCGCTTCGAGATCTCCCGCAACCACCTGATGAAGGTCGTGCAGGACCTCAACCACCGAGGCTACATCACCTCCATCCGTGGCAAGAACGGCGGCCTGCTGCTCAAGCGCGCTCCGGAGACGATCCCGCTGGGCGAGCTGGTTCGCGACACCGAGCGTGACCTGCACCTGGTGGAGTGCTTCGGCGACGATAACGAGTGCATCATCACCCCCGCCTGCCGGCTCAAGCCGATCCTGGCCGAGGCACTCGCCGCCTTCCTCGCCGTGCTCGACCACTACACCCTCGCCGACCTGCTCGGCCCGCAGCGCCCCAGGCTGGTGCGGCTGCTGCAGCTCGACGATACCCCCGCGACGCCCGAGCCCCCCTGACCCCTGCATTAGCACCCTCTTTTACCTTTTCCGCCTCCGGGTCTAGGCTGAACATGACGCACGTCAAGCCTCGCCCGGGCGACGGCTGGCATCATGACCTCGATCGCCCGATGGGGCCCTGCCCGATTCGGGCTTTTTCAAGCACTTAAAGATGCATTTCGGAGGTATGTTATGAAGTCACTGCTCGTAGCCGCCCTGCTGGGCGGGGCCTTCCTGGCCATGGACGCCCAGGCCGCCGGTGACCCCGAGGCCGGCAAGGGCAAGATCGCGGCCTGCGCTGCCTGCCACGGCACCGACGGCATGGGCACCGCGCCGATCTATCCCAACCTCGCCGGCCAGTCCGCCGCCTACCTGGAGAGCGCCATGAAGGCCTACCGCGACGGCCAGCGCGGTGGCGGCATGTCCGCGATCATGGCGCCCCAGGCCCAGGGTCTCTCCGACGAGGACATCGCCGACATCTCCGCCTACTACGCCAGCCTCGAGCCCTGATCCCCGGCCGGCCCTCGGGCCGGCCTCCCCCTGATGGGTGGCGGCCGGGTTACCGCGCTGCACCGCCCAGGCTCATGCCCGCAAGGACCTCGCCATGCCCGCACGACCCCCTCGGCCAGCCGGCGTCGCCGGCCTGCTGCTCGGCCTGCTGCTGCTGATCACCCCGGCCCTCCACGCCCTGGAGCTGGAGCAGGTCCGCGAGGGCTTCCCCGCCGCCGAGCGCCTGGAACCGGCGGAGTCCCAGTGGCCGGTGAGCGAGGTGCACGCCGGTGACGAGCTGCTCGGCTACGCCTTCGAGAGCGTCGACATCGCGCCGATCCCGGCCTACTCGGGCAAGCCGGTCAACCTCCTGGTGGGCATCGACCTGGAAGGGAAGATCGTCCAGGCCGACGTCCTCGGCCATGAGGAGCCCATCATGCTGGTGGGCATCCCGGAGTCGAAGCTCGAGGGCTTCGCCGACGCCCACATCCCTGCCCATGTCAACGACCGCATGAAGGTCGGCGACAACCTGGACGCCATCTCCGGCGCCACCGTCACCGTCATCGTGGTCAGTGACACCATCATGCGCGCCGCGCGCCAGGTGGCCGCCGAGCAGGGGCTGATCGCCGACCCCTCCGCCGCCCCGGCGGCGACGGTCCGGGAGGACGTCTTCGAGCCCGCCGACTGGTCGACGCTGACCGGTGACGGCACCATTCGCCGCCTGCACCTGACCCACGGCGAGGTGGACGAGACCTTTGCCGGCACCCCCGCCGAGGACTACCTGCACACCCCGCAGCCGGCCGACCGCACCTTCATCGAGCTCTTCTACACCTACCTGAACCCGCCCACCGCCGGCCGCAACCTGCTGGGCGATACCGGTTATGACCAGCTGATGAGCGAGCTCGACGAGGGCGAGCACGCCATCGCCGTGATGGGCCGCGGCGACTACTCCTTCAAGGGCTCGGGCTACGTGCGCGGCGGCATCTTCGACCGCCTCGAGCTCTCCCAGGGCAACACCAACGTCAGCTTCCACGACCGCGACCATATCCGCCTGGGCGGCCTGGGCATCGAGGGAGCGCCGCCGTTCGACGAGCGCGACATCTTCATCGTTCGCGACCAGGCCGCCTTCGACCCCGGCCAGCCCTGGCAGCTGGAGCTGCTGGTACGCCGCGCCTCGGGGCCGCTGGATACCGAGTTCAGCCGCTTCAGCGCCGACTACAGCGTCCCCGAGGCCTATATCGAGCGCCCCGAGCCGCCGGTGGAGGAACCGATCTGGGTACAGGTATGGCGCGACAAGGCCTTCCAGATCGCCGTGCTCGCCGCCGGCCTGATCGTGCTCACCGGCATCATGCTGTTCCAGGACGTGCTGGCGCGCCACCCGAGGATCCTGCGCCCGCTGCGCCTAGGCTTTCTGGTCTACACCCTGGTGTTCATCGGCTGGTACTCCCTGGCCCAGCTCTCGGTGGTCAACATCCTGACCTTCACCAACTCGCTGATCAGCGGCTTCAGCTGGAGCTCCTTCCTGATCGACCCGATGATGTTCATCCTCTGGTCCTTCGTGGCGGTAAGCCTGCTGCTGTGGGGCCGCGGGGTGTTCTGCGGCTGGCTCTGCCCCTTCGGCGCCCTTCAGGACCTGGTCAACAAGGCCGCCCGCAAGCTCGGCGTGAAGCAGTTCGAGCCACCCTTCGGCCTGCATGAGCGGCTCTGGGCGCTGAAGTACATCATCCTGCTGGGGCTCTTCGCCCTCTCGCTGCACTCGCTGGGCACCGCCGAGCGCTACGCCGAGGTGGAGCCCTTCAAGACCGCCATCACCCTGCGCTTCCAGCGCGACTGGGCCTTCCTGCTCTACGCCCTGGGCCTGGTGGCGATCTCCGCCTTCAACCACAAGTTCTATTGCCGCTACGTCTGCCCGCTGGGCGCCGGCCTGGCGATCCCTGCGCGCCTGCGGCTGTTCGACTGGCTGAAGCGGCACCGCGGCAGCTGTGGCACGCCGTGCCAGATCTGCGCCAACGAATGCGAAGTGGCCGCCATCCATCCCGATGGCCGCATCAATGCCAACGAGTGCCACTACTGTCTCGATTGCCAGATCACCTACCACGACGACCAGCGCTGCCCGCCGGTGATCAAGCGTCGCAAACGCTACGAGAAGGCGGCCCGTCTGGCCACGGGACAGGGCGGCGTCGAGACCCACGACCCCGGCAGTGCCGGACAACACAAGCTGCAGCGAATCCCGACCCTTCAGGAGGAGTGAATCCATGAGTGACAAGAAGCAAGCGATCGAGAACCTCGGCCGCCGCCACTTCCTGCGCAACAGCGCGGTGACCGGCGTCGCCGGGGCGAGCCTGGCCGGCGGCTTCGGCGCCGGGGCGCTGATGAGCAGCCGCGAGGCCCAGGCCGCCGAGAAAGGCATCGAGGTCGCGCCCGGCGAGCTCGACGAGTACTACGGCTTCTGGAGCGGCGGCCACCAGGGCGAGGTCCGGGTGCTGGGCATCCCCTCCATGCGCGAGCTGATGCGCATCCCGGTGTTCAACATCGACAGCGCCACCGGCTGGGGCATCACCAACGAGTCGAAGCGCATCCTCGGCGACTCGGCGCGCTTCCTCAACGGCGACTGCCACCACCCGCACATCTCGATGACCGACGGCCGTTACGACGGCAAGTACCTGTTCATCAACGACAAGGCCAACACCCGGGTGGCACGCATCCGTCTCGACATCATGAAGACGGACAGGATCACCACCATCCCCAACGTCCAGGCGATCCACGGCCTGCGCCTGCAGAAGGTGCCGCACACCAAGTACGTGTTCGCCAACGCCGAGCTGCCGATCCCCCAGGTCAACGATGGCCGTGACCTGGAGACGCCGGACAACTACTTCACCATGTTCAACGCCATCGATGCCGAGAGCATGGACGTGGCCTGGCAAGTGATCGTCGACGGCAACCTCGACAACACCGATGCCGACTACACCGGCCGCTTCGTGGCCTCGACCTGCTACAACTCCGAGAAGGGCATGACCCTGGCCGACACCATGCGCGCCGAGCGCGACTGGGTGGTGGTGTTCGACGTCGAGGCGATCGAGGCCGCCGTGGCCGCCGGCGAGTACGAGACCCTGGGCGACAGCGAGGTGCCGGTGCTCGACGGCCGCAAGGGCTCGAAGCTGACCCGCTACATCCCGGTGCCCAAGAACCCCCACGGCCTCAACACCTCGCCGGACGGCAAGTACTTCATCGCCAACGGCAAGCTCTCGCCGACCGTCTCGATCATCGCCATCGACAAGCTCCCCGAGCTGTTCGACGGCGCCATCGAACCGCGCGACACCGTGGTCGGCGAACCGGAGCTGGGCCTGGGGCCGCTGCACACCACCTACGATGGCCGCGGCAACGCCTACACCACGCTGTTCATCGACAGCCAGGTGGCCAAGTGGAACATCGAGGACGCCATCCGCGCCTACAACGGCGAGGAGGTGAACTACCTGCGCCAGAAGCTCGACGTCCACTACCAGCCGGGCCACAACCACGCCAGCCTCACCGAGTCCCGGGATGCCGACGGCAAGTGGCTGGTGGTGCTCTCCAAGTTCTCCAAGGACCGCTTCCTGCCGGTGGGCCCGCTGCACCCGGAGAACGACCAGCTGATCGACATCTCCGGCGAGGAGATGAAGCTGGTCCACGACGGCCCTACCTTCGCCGAGCCCCACGACTGCATCCTGCTGCGCGCCGACCAGCTCAACCCCTCGCGGACCTGGACGCGCGACGACCCCTTCTTCGCCGAGACGCGTGCCATGGCCGAGGCCGATGGCGTCACCCTGGAAAGCGACAACAAGGTGATCCGTGACGGCAACAAGGTGCGGGTCTACATGACCTCCATCGCCCCGCAGTTCGGCCTGACCGAGTTCAAGGTCAAGCAGGGCGACGAGGTGACCGTGGTGGTGACCAACCTCGACCAGGTGGAGGACCTGACCCACGGCTTCGTCATGGTCAATCACGGGGCTTCCATGGAGATCGGCCCGCAGCAGACCTCCAGCGTCACCTTCACCGCCGACAGGCCCGGGGTGTACTGGTACTACTGCTCCTGGTTCTGCCATGCCATGCATATGGAGATGACCGGCCGCATGCTGGTCGAGAAGGCCTGATCGCTATCGAATCAAGGTAGCAGGCCAAGGGAGGGTCACCGTTAGCCTCATGAAGCGAGAGGCGCCGGGGACAAGCCGAAGAGGAGGTCCTACGCCAGGGGTGAGGAGCACTGCTCCGAACGGGCGGGCCATGGATGGCCCGCACCGGCCCTGCAAGCGGCGCAGGATGCGAGAGCGCCGCAGGGCGTCGGTAGCGTACAAGGATGTATTCACAGCGCCTCCTCGCAGGCTTGTCGCCGGGTCAGCCTCGAACGATGAAAGCCAACCCTACTGCCCCTCGGAATTCCCCCGCCTTTTCGCGGAGAGACGCATGACCCGACGACTGCGAGACGTCGTCCCCCGACTATTTCTTGTCGCCTGGTGGCTCATGTGGCTGCCGGGGGACCTGCTGGCCGGCGACTTCACGGCCAGCCCCGGCGAGCCGCTGCAGCCGCTCATCGAGCAGGCCAGCGACGGTGACCGCCTGATGCTGCCCGAAGGACGCTACCCCGGACCGCTGGTCATCGACCGCACGCTCACCCTCACGGGCGCGCCAGGCGCGGTGATCGACGCCGGCGGTGAGGGCCACGCCGTGGTGCTCGAGGCCCCGAAGATCGTGCTCGAGGGCGTGACCATCGAGAACTGGGGTGCCAACCTCACCGACATGGACGCCGGCATCTTCGTCGAGGAGAGCGCCACCGGCAGCGTGATTCGCGACTCGCGCCTCACGGGCCCCGGCTTCGGCATCTGGCTCGACGCCGTGGCCGGGGTGGCGGTGCGCGACAACGTGATCCGCGGCGACGAATCGCTGCGCTCCCAGGATCGCGGCAACGGCATCCACCTGTTCAACGTCCGCGACGTCACGGTGGAAGGCAACGACATCCGCCACACCCGCGACGGCATCTATATCGATACCAGCAGCCAGAGCCTGCTGCGCGACAACCACATGCAGGACCTGCGCTACGGGGTGCACTACATGTACGCCCACGACAACCGCCTGGAGGGGAACACCACCCGCGACACCCGCACCGGTTACGCGCTGATGCAGTCCAAGCGGCTCGAGGTGATCGGCAACCGCTCGGAGGATGACCGCCACTACGGCATCCTGATGAACAACATCACTCACTCCACCCTGCGCAGCAATCGCGTCAGCGGCGTCAACCAGCGCCGCGATGCCCAGGGCCAGGGGCTGGTCAGCGGCGCGGAGGGCAAGGCGCTGTTCGTCTACAACGCCCAGTACAATCGCTTCGAGGCCAACCGCCTGGCCGACAGCGACATCGGCATCCACCTCACTGCCGGCTCCGAGGACAACGAGCTGGTGGGCAACGCCTTCGTCGACAACCGCCAGCAGGTGATGTACGTGGCCACCCGCGCCCAGGAGTGGTCCGAGGCGGGGCGCGGCAACTACTGGAGCGACTACCTGGGCTGGGACCTGGCCGGCGACGGCATCGGCGACACCCCCTACGAGCCCAACGACGCCATGGACCGCCTGCTGTGGCGCTATCCGGTGGCGCGGCTGCTGATGCACAGCCCGGCGGTGCTGGCTCTGCGCTGGGTGCAGCGGCAGTTCCCGGTGTTCCGCCCCCAGGGGGTCAAGGACAGCCACCCGCTGATGAACGAACCCGACCCGAATGGACCCGGCTTGAACCAACGCAACCTCGGAGACGCCGACGCATGAGCGCGGTAATCGATTTCCAGGGCGTCACCCGCCGCGACGGCGAGCTGGTGCGCCTCGACGCCCTCGACCTTGCGGTGAGCGAGGGCGAGGTACTGGCCCTGCTGGGCCACAACGGCGCCGGCAAGACCACCACCATGCACCTGATCCTCGGCCTGCTCTCGCCCAGCGCGGGGCGTGTGGCGGTGCTAGGCGGCGCCCCCGACGGCGCCCACGCCGAGACGCTGCGCCGCCGCCTGGGCTACCTGCCCGAGAACGTCAGCTTCTACGAGCAGTTGAGCGGCCAGGAGGTGCTCGACTATTTCGCCCGCCTCAAGCGGGTCGACCGTGGCCAGGTGGGCGAACTGCTGGATCGGGTCGGCCTCGGCCATGCCGCCCATCGTCGGGTGAAGACCTACTCCAAGGGCATGCGCCAGCGCCTGGGGCTGGCCCAGGCGTTGCTCGGCGACCCTCGCCTGCTGCTGCTTGACGAGCCCACCACCGGCCTCGACCCGGCCGCCACCCGCGACTTCTACGACACCGTGCGCGGCCTGCGCGAGCGCGGCTGCACGGTGCTGCTCTCCTCCCACGTGCTGCCCGGGGTGGAGCCCTATATCGACCGCGCGCTGATCCTCGGCGGCGGCAAGCGCCTGGCGCTGGGCAGCCTGGCGGACCTGCGCAAGCAGGCCGCGCTGCCGCTCACCGTGCGCGCCCGGGGCCATGGCGGCGACCTCGCCGAGCGGCTCTCGGGCTGGGACGACCCGCGCATCGCGGCCAATCCCGTCAACGGCCACGAGGTGACCCTCAGCGTGCCGCCGGATGCCAAGCTCGCCGTGCTGCGCCGGCTCACCGACACCGCCGGCGTCGAGGACATCGAGCTGCTGCCACCCACCCTCGAGCACCTCTACACCCACTTCTCCACCGGACTCTCGCCCGCGCAACGAGGAGACCCCCGATGAACGCAATCCTGACCATCGCCGGCAAGGAGTTCCGCGACGGCCTGCGCAACCGCTGGGTGCTGGCCATCGCCCTGGTGC
Source organism: Halomonas sp. CKK8 (assembly GCF_029625235.1). Classification (NCBI taxonomy): domain Bacteria; kingdom Pseudomonadati; phylum Pseudomonadota; class Gammaproteobacteria; order Oceanospirillales; family Halomonadaceae; genus Halomonas; species Halomonas sp. CKK8. The sequence goes on from NZ_CP121193.1 coordinate 3,805,242, forward strand.
TGGCCTTCCTCGCCGTGGGCATCGCCGGGTTCGGCGCCGCCGCCAGCGGCGGCCTGGGCTTCACCTCGCTGGCTACCACCCTGGTCAGCCTGGCGACACTAGCGGTGTTCCTGATCCCGCTGATCGCCCTGCTGCTGGCCTATGACGCCGTGGTCGGCGAGCAGGAGGCAGGCACCCTGCTGTTGCTGCTTACCTATCCCATCAGCCGCACCCAGCTGCTGCTCGGCAAGTTCCTCGGCCATGGCCTGATCCTCGGCGCCGCCACGGCGCTGGGCTTCGGGGTCGCCGGGGCGGTGATCGCGGTGGGCGCCGAGGGCGTGGCGCTCGGCGAGCTGGCCGCCGGCATGGGCCTGCTGATCGGCAGCAGCATCCTGCTGGGCTGGGTGTTCATCGCCTTCGCCTACCTGATCAGCGTGTGGGTCTCCGAGAAGGCCCGTGCCGCCGGCCTGGCGCTGGTGGTGTGGTTCCTGTTCGTGCTGGTCTTCGACCTGGGGCTGCTGGCGCTGCTGGTCAGCGTCAAGCAGGGCGGCGACTGGCTGCCCTGGCTGCTGCTGCTCAACCCCACCGAATGCTTCCGCCTGATCAACCTGGCCGGCTTCGAGGCGGCACGCGACTATAGCGGCCTCACCTCCATCGCCGAGGGCAGCGCCTTCCGCCCCGCCGTGGTGACCGCCATCCTGGTGGCCTGGGTGCTGGTTCCTCTGGGCCTGGCGCTGCTGCGTTTCCGGCACCGTTCGGCCTGACCCCCTTCCTTACCGGAGCCATCCCATGCCCCGTCTGCTGATGCTGGTCCCGTTACTCTTCCCGCTGCTGCTGGCTGGCTGCAGCGAACCCGAACCCGAGACGCTGGCCGCCGCCGTGCCCATCGAGTCCGGCGATAGCTGCCATGTCTGCGGCATGCTGATCGGTGAGCACCCCGGTCCCAAGGGCGAGGCCTTCCTCGACAGGCAGGGCGAGGCGCTGAAGTTCTGCTCCACCATGGACCTCTTCGCCTTCCTCAGGCAGCCCGAGAACGAGACCCGCCTCTCCCATGCCTATGTCCACGACATCGGGGTAACGTCCTGGGGCGAGCCCGCGGACGAGGCCTTCATCCTGGCAAGCGAGGCCGTCTATGTGGTGGGCCACGACCGGCGCGGCGCCATGGGCCATACCCTGGCCTCCTTCGCCGACGAGGCCGACGCCGAGGCATTCCGCGAGGCGCACGGCGGCGAGCGGGTGAGCTTCGAGGAGATCGACCTCGACCTGCTGGGCCGCCTGGGGCGCGGCGAGCTGGGGGGACATGTCGACCCGGGCATGGGCGGCATGCCCGACCACGACTGACGAGGGCGCGGGCACCGGGGCAGGACAGCCCCTGGTCTCCATGCTAGCCTCGGCGCATCGCCGCCCGAGGAAACCCCACGCCATGCCCCGCCTCTCCCGTCTCGCCCTGCTTCTGTTGCTGCCGCTCTGCCTGGCCCTGGCCGGGACGGTGTCGGCCACCGACTTCAACACCGGCGACGTCCGGGCCCATGGCGGCTGGCACTCGCTGGTGCTGTCGCTGGGCGAGGAACGCCACTTCCGGGCCATCGACCAGCAGAGCTACAGCGACGCCATCCTCAGCGTCAACGCCAGCGCCGGGGCCTGCGACGTGCCCTGGCTGGAGCTGCGCGTGGCGCTCGCCGAGAACCAGGCCGAGAGCGCCACGGTGAACCGCGTGCCTGCCGACCTGCGCGTCGATCAGGCGACCATCCACAGCGGCAGCGCCGCCTTCGTCACCGAGCGCGGCGACGATGGCTTCTACGTGCGCTTCGCGCTCCCCGACCTGGCGCTGCTGCTCGAGGAGATGGCCGAAGGCGAGCTGCTGCGCCTGCGCATGATGCGCGGCCCCGACGACCCCTGGTTCATGGTCTTCGGCCTGGCGGGCGCCGGCGAGGCGATCGCCCGCCTGCGTCGCCTGTGCGACACGGCCGAGCGCTGAGGGGACCGCGGAGGGTTCGCAGAGATCGAGAGGAGGAGAAGCCGTGGCCGTGCTGCTGTTCCACCTGCGCAACGTGCCCGAGGAGGAGGCCGAGGAGGTACGCCAGCTGCTCGACGAGCACGGCCTGGAGACTTTCGAGACCCGGGCGGGCTTCTGGGGGCTCGGCGTGGCCGCAATCTGGCTGCGTGACCCGCACGAGCTGGCACGGGCCCGCGCGCTGATCGACACCTACCAGCAGGCGCTCGGTGAGCGCGTGCGACGCGAGCATGATGCCCTCGCCGAACGCGGCGAGGCGCCCACCCTGTGGCGGCGCCTGGCGCGCCAGCCGATCCGCACGCTGCTGTTCGCCCTGCTCGCCGCCGCGGTGCTCGCCCTCTCGCTGCTGCCCTTCCTGTGGCTGGCCGGCTGACGCCGCCTCAGGCGCGTGGCCGGCGACTCTCGTCGCGCAGCGCGGCCAGCGCAGGCCCCAGGTCCCCGGCCAGCGCGGCCACCGCCGGCCGCGCATGGAAGTAGCCCTGCTGGCGGCTGATCCCGGCGCGCGCCAGCCACAGAGCCTCCTCCCGGGTCTCCACGCCTTCGGCGATCAGCAGGATGTCGAGCTCGTCGGCCAGTGACTTCACGGCCTGCAGCAGGACCTGGCGGCGGCGGTCGCCGTCGCAGCCCATGATCAGCTCGCGGTCGACCTTGAGCCGGTCGGGGGTGAGGTCGGTGAGCAGGTCCAGGTTGGCGTAGCCGTTGCCGAAGTCGTCCAGCGCCGTGGCGAAGCCCATGGCGCGATAGGCCTCGATGATGCTGCGCAGGTGCTGGCGGTCCCTGACCCGTTCGGTCTCGGTGATCTCGAAGACGATGCGCTCGGTGGGCCAGCCGACCCGTGCCGAGACGTCCAGGGTCGCCTGGATGCAGGCCTCGGGCTCGTAGACGGCATTGGGCAGGAAGTTGATCGACAGGCTCTCGCGCATGCCCAGCTCGCTGGCCATCTCGATGGCCCGCACCCGGCACGCCTGGTCGAAGCGGTAGAGCAGGTCATCGGTGACCTGGGAGAGGACACTCCAGGCCGACTCCCCATCCGGCCCCCGCACCAGCGCCTCGTAGGTGGTGACCCGCGCCGCGTCCACGTCGACGATCGGCTGGAAGGCCATGGTGAAGTCGAAGGGCAGCTCCCCTTCGCAGCGGCCGCAGTGCCCCGCGACTCGCGCACAGCTCGACATCGGTGACTCCTTGTCAGTGCTCATCGATCTCTTACCCGGCAACCGGTGCGGGGCGCTTTCGGCCTGGCCGAGGGCAGGCAACGACGCACCCACTATCCCAAGCGCGAGGGGGTGACGCAATCTCCGGGCCGCGCACGGCCCGTTGCCATCGGGCAGTTCACGACGCGCCGGCAAGGGTGTAGGGTCATCGCCAGACCCCACGAGGAACACCAGCCCTTGAACGCCCCGACACGCTACAGCGATGCCCAGATCGCCGCCGCCCTGGAGACCTGCGCGCGGGAGCCGGTGCACATTCCGGGAGCCATCCAGCCGGCAGGGGGCCTGGTCAGCCTCGATGGCACCATGCGCCAGGTCCGGCAGGTCAGTGCCAACCTCGAGGAGGTGCTCGGGATCGGCGTCGCCGAGGCCCTGTGCCTCTCGCCACGGGAGCTCCTCGGCGAGCGACTGGTCGACCGGCTGCAGCAGGAGCTGGCCGACCAGGAGCGACTGCCGGCGGCGCTCACCACCCGTACCCGGGTGAAGGGGCGTGTGCGCCACCTGCACGTGGTCGCCTATCGCAGCGGCTCACGACTGGTGGTCGAGCTCGAGCCCCTCGCCCGGCCCGATGAGCGACGTCTGCTGGCGCTGGTCAACGAATGGCTGGTCCAGGTGGGCGAGATCGATGACGAGGAGCGACTGCTCCAGGCCCTGACCCGCATGGTCCAGCGACTCACCGGCCACGAGCGGGTGATGGTCTACCGCTTCGACGATCAGTGGAACGGCCGGGTGGTCGCCGAGCACCGCCTTCCCCCGGCCGAGAGCTTCCTGGGACACCACTTCCCGGCCAGCGACATTCCCGCCCAGGTCCGCCGGCTCTACGACATCAACCGGGTCCGGAGCATCCCCGATGCCGCCGCGCCACCCATCCCGCTGGTGCCCGCCACGGACCCGCACGACCCCGCCCCGCTGGACCTCTCGCGGGGCGTGCTGCGCGCCGTCTCGCCCATCCACCAGGAGTACCTGCGCAACATGGGGGTGAGCGCCTCCCTCTCCATCGCCATGCATGACGAGGGACGGCTGTGGGGCCTGCTGGCCTGCCATGGCCTGGGCCCCAGCCCCCTGTCCGCGGCGGACCGGGATGCCGCACGCGCCCTGGTGCAGATCGCCCTTCCGCGACTGATGCTGATACACGCCCGTGCCGAGGCCCGACTGCTGCAGAGCATCCACGACAGCCGCGACCTGCTGGCCGGGGAGCGAGGGCTGCTGGTCGACCCCGGCGAGATGGTCAAGCGCCACGGCCAGCAGTGGCTCGACCTGCTGCGTGCCGCCGGGGTGGCGCTGGTCCAGGAGGACCGGGTCCACGGGGTCGGTCGGCGGCCGGACGACCGTCGGCTCGAGGCCATGGCCGCGTGGCTCGGTCGCCACCAGCGCCATGACATGCCCTGGGCCACCCATACCCTGGGGGAGACGCCGCTGGCCGAGTGGCAGCAGGGTGACCTCTGCGGCCTGCTCGCCGCCCCGCTGCCCAGCGACGAGCGGCGGCCCGCCTGGCTGATGCTGTTCCGGCACGAGCAGCGCGAGGCGCGCCGCTGGGCCGGCAAGCCCGAGGACGTGCCCATGGAGCGGGACGGCCGGCTAATCATGTCCCCGCGCCGCTCCTTCGCCCAGTGGCAGGAGGAGGTCGCGGGGCGCAGTCGGGCCTGGGGGGCCATGGAACGCCGCGCCGCCGGCGACCTCGCCGAGGACCTCGCCGTGCTGGCCTCCGGCCACCAGATCCACCGGCTGAACGTGCAGCTGAGCCAGGCCAACGAGCAGCTGAAGTCGCTGGCCTTCAGCGACAGCCTGACCGGCAGCTGGAACCGCTATCGCATGGAGCAGGCCATCGACGCGGCCCTGAGCGCCGCCGAGCGCTACGGCCACCCCTGCGCGGTGCTACTGTTCGACGTGGACCATTTCAAGCAGTTCAACGACACCCACGGCCATGAGGCCGGGGATCGGGTGCTGGTCGAGATCACCCGGGCCCTGCAGGTCTCCCTGCGCGACAGCGACACCCTGGGGCGCTGGGGCGGCGAGGAGTTCCTGGTGCTGGCCAGCCACTGCGACGGGCAGGGGGCCCTGCACCTGGCGGAGCGCCTGCGCCGGTGCGTGGAGGGCGTCGAGCTGGGCGAGCTGGGCCGGGTGACCATCAGCATCGGCGTGACCGGCTGGCATCCCGGCGACACCCGCAAGCGGCTGGTCGCGCGGGCCGATGAGGCGATGTACCGGGCCAAGCAGAACGGGCGCAACCGGGTGGAGCAGGCAGCGGAGAGCGCCGCCCAGGCGTGAGGCGCCGGCCATAAACGAGCCTGCCCCCGCCGGTAAGCCGGCGGGGGCAGGGGAAGGGCCCAGGGTCGTCGACGACGCCCGGGGCGCTGGATCACTGGCGAGCGCGGGTCACTGACGAATGAGGTAGTCGAAGGCGCCCAGAGCGGCCTTGGACCCCTCGCCCATGGCGATGACGATCTGCTTGTAGGGCACGGTGGTCACGTCGCCGGCGGCGAAGATGCCGGGCACCGAGGTCATGCCGTGGGCATCGACCACGATCTCGCCGCGCTCGGAGAGCTCGATGGGCGAGTCCTGCAGCCACTCGGTGTTGGGCACCAGGCCGATCTGCACGAAGATCCCCTCAAGCTCGACATGGCGGATCTCGCCGCTGGCACGCTCCTCATAGGTCAGGCCATTGACGCGCTTGCCGTCGCCGTTCACCTCGGTGGTGCGGGCGCCGAGGATGATCTCCACATTGGGCAGGCTGCGCAGCTTCTTCTGCAGCACGGCGTCGGCACGCATCTCGTCCATGAACTCGATCAGGGTGACGTGGCCGACGATACCGGCCAGGTCGATGGCCGCCTCGACGCCCGAGTTGCCGCCGCCGATCACCGCCACGCGCTTGCCCTTGAACAGCGGCCCGTCGCAGTGGGGGCAGTAGGCCACCCCCTTGTTGCGATACTCGGCCTCGCCGGGCACGCCCATCTCGCGCCAGCGGGCGCCGGTACCCAGCACCAGGGTCTTGGCGCGCAGGCTGGCGCCGGACTCGAAGCGCACCTCGTGCTCCTCTCCGGGCTGGCCGGGCAGCAGCTTGACCGCACGCTGCAGGTTCATGATATCGACCTCATACTCCTTGACGTGCTCCTCCAGCGCCGCGGCCAGCTTGGGGCCCTCGGTGTGGGGCACGGAGATGAGGTTCTCGATGCCCAGGGTGTCGAGCACCTGGCCGCCGAAGCGCTCAGCGGCCACCCCGGTGCGGATCCCCTTGCGGGCGGCATAGACCGCTGCCGCGGCGCCGGCCGGGCCGCCGCCGATCATCAGGGTATCGAAGGTGTCCTTGTCGTTGAGCTTGGCGGCCTCGCGCTCGGCGGCGCCGGTGTCCACCTTGGCGAGTATCTGTTCCAGGCTCATGCGGCCCTGGTCGAAGGGTTCGCCGTTGAGGTAGACGCTCGGCACCGACATGATCTCGCGCGCCTTCACCTCGTCCTGGAACAGCGCGCCGTCGATGGCGACGTGATGGACGTTCGGGTTGAGGATCGCCATAAGGTTCAGCGCCTGGACCACGTCCGGGCAGTTCTGGCAGGAGAGCGAGAAGTAGGTCTCGAAGTTGAGCTCGCCCTCGAGGCCCTTGATCTGCTCGACCACCTCAGCCGAGGCCTTGGGCGGATGGCCACCCACCTGCAGCAGCGCCAGCACCAGGGAGGTGAACTCGTGGCCCATGGGCAGGCCGGCGAACACCACGCCGGTCTCCTCGCCGGGGCGATTGAGCGCGAAGGAGGGACGGCGCGCGTCCTGGCCATCGAGCTTGAGGGTGATCTTGTCGGTCAGGCCGACGATATCGGTCAGCAGACCGTGCAGTTCCTTCGACTTGGCGCCGTCATCGAGGGACGCGACGATCTCGAAGGGCTGGGTGACCTTTTCCAGATAGGCTTGGAGCTGGCTTTTCAGATTGTCGTCCAACATGACAGCGGCATTCCTTCATGTTCGGGTGTCGGGACGGAGGCATGAGGGTGCCATGGCTTCCCGCACGGGGCGCCTCGGTTCACTCAAGCTTCCTGAATCGGGACCCGGGCAGGGGATGCCCGGGTGGGGACAGGCGAGGCCGGGACGGGCCTCGCCGGCAGGGGCAGATCGCTTAGATCTTGCCGACCAAGTCCAGAGAGGGAGAGAGGGTCTCTTCGCCTTCTTCCCACTTGGCCGGGCAGACTTCGTTCGGGTTGGCGCGCACGTACTGGGCGGCCTTGACCTTGCGCAGCAGCTCTTCGGCGTTACGGCCGATGTTGCCGGCGTTCAGCTCGATGATCTGGATCTTGCCATCCGGGTCGACCACGAAGGTGCCGCGCTCGGCGATGCCGGCATCTTCGATCAGCACCTCGAAGTTGCGCGAGATGGCGTGGGTCGGGTCGGCGACCATCGGGTAGGTCAGCTTGTTGATGGTCTCGGAGCTATCGTGCCACGCCTTGTGGGTGAAGTGGGTGTCGGTGGAGACGCTGTAGATCTCGACGCCCAGCTTCTTGAACTCTGCGTAGTTGTCGGCCAGGTCACCCAGCTCGGTGGGGCAGACGAAGGTGAAGTCGGCCGGGTAGAAGAAGAAGACGCTCCACTGGCCCTTGAGGTTCTCGTCGGACACGTCGACGAACTCGCCATTGTGATAGGCAGTGGCCTTGAACGGCTTGACTTCGGTGTTCAGCAGGGACATTCGGTGATGCTCCTTTCGACTTTCGTTGAATGATTGGCGGCGATACGAGGGGCATGTTAGCCCGTATCTCCTGATAGCGTAAATTGAATGGTGCCATGGATCTGATAATTCAACCCTATGACCCATGATGGCGGGCGTCAGCCGATGTCCACCGCCTCGCCCTGGCGGTCGAAGGCCAGGAACTGGGAGATGTTGCCCATCTTGAGCGACTCGACCATGCGGTTGAGGTGCTGCTCGGCCTGGGCCTGGGCGTCCTCGCCAGCCAGCGCCGCCACGAAGACGATGTCCCAGTCGACGCCGGTCTCCCGGGATTCCGCCACCAGCGCGGCCATGTCGGAGAGCTCCTCGGGGGCCTTGTCGACGCAGACCACCGGCGTCAGCACGCCGCCCTCGCCCTGCTCGAAGCGACGCCGCTGCTCCTCGCTGGGATGGTCCGGCAGCTCGGCGCGGGTGAAGACGAACAGCAGGCGCTGCGGCTCTGGCTGGGCACGCGCCTCGTCCAGCAGGTCGGCATAACAGGAAATGGCCACGGGCACTCCTCAGGTTCGGGATGGTATCGTGGCGGGCAGCGTAACGGGCCGGCTCCGCTTCGGGAAGGGGTATTCGCGGCCCATGCGACCCAGATCACGTTCCGGAGCGCCGATGAGCCCCCCGACCCCACCGCTGGCCCGTCAGCTGCGCGATGCCACCCGCGACGCCCACCGCACCCTGGACCATCACCCGGCCCTGCAGTGCCTGCTCGCCCCCACCCTGACCCGGGAGGCCTACGGTGCCTCGCTGCTGGCCCTGTATCCCGCTCATGCGGCCTTGGAGAGCCGCGTCTGCCGGGAGATCACGCGGCTCGGGCTGCGACTCCGGGTGCCACGGCGGCTGCCGCGCCTCGCCGATGACCTCGGCACCCTCGGCCTGACCCCGGAGGCGCTCGCCTCCGAGGTCGGGCCTCCCCCGGCCTCCCCCGCCACCCTGGCGGGAGAACTCTATGTGCTGGAGGGATCCCGCCTGGGCGGGCAGATGATTGCCGACCGGCTGCGCCGGACCCTGGGCCCCGGGGTGCCACACGCCTTCTTCTCCCTGGCCATGGTCCCCGGGGAGTGGTCGCGGCGCCTGGCCGAGCTCGAGGCACTCTGCCCACCCGGGCAGAGGGAGGCCACCGTGGCGGGCGCCCGCGAGGCCTTCGCCCGCTTCCACCATAAGCTGGACACTCACTTCCGGGCGTAGCCTGAGTTCAGCGGGAGGTCATCGCCTGGCGCAGGCGTAGCTCCAGGCGCCGCTCATAGAGCCCCTTGGTCACCAGGGTGCCCAGCACCAGCCCGCCCCCGACTAGGGCGATCGGTGCCGGGGTCTCGCCCAGCAGCCACCAGGCCCAGAGGGTGCCGACCACCACCTCCAGCAGCAGCAGCAGCCCGACCTCGGCGGCGGGCAGGTAGAGGGGCCCGCGCTGCAGCAGGGTCACCCCCGTCGGCACGATGAACAGGCACAGCAGGACCACCAGCAGCCAGCGATCGATGGGCGGCATGACGATTCCGCCACCGCCCAGCAGCAGCACCAGGGCAGCGCCACCGCCCACGATGAGGCCGTTGAACACCAGCATCGGGCTCATGTCCACGCCGGGGCGTCGACGGCAGAGGGTGAAGTTGAGCGCCAGGGTGGTGGCGGCCATCAGGGCGAAGGCATTGCCCACCCAGGAGCCGGCCCCGGTGTCGTCGATCACGATCATCCCGATGCCCAGCATGCAGAGCCCGATCGCCAGCCAGGTGCGGCGCGGCAGCCGCTCGGCGAGGATCGCGCGGGACAGCAGGGCGGCGATCAGCGGCGCCCCTGCGAGTATCAGCAGGACATTGCCCGCCTTGGTGTACTGGTTGCCCAGCACGAAGCCGCAGGTCGTCAGGCTGAAGAGCAGCGCCACGGCGATACCGGTGCCGCCGCAGCGCCGGTAGGCGGCCAGGGTGCCGCGGCCGTAGCGCGCCAGGGCGATCACCAGAAAGCCCAGCGCCGAGAGCAGCCCCCGCCACATCAGGATCTCGGCGTCCGGCAGGGCCGCCAGCTTGATCAGCAGGGCATCCGGCGACATGATCAATGCCCCGCCCCCGGTCAGCAGCAGGCCCTGCTGGCGGTGGGAGAGCCCGGCACCCGACCGCCCTCCCATCACGGGCGCGCCTCCCTCACGCCTTTTCCCCCTCCAGGACACGGATGATTTCCGGCACCGTCAGGCCCTGGTCGTCGATCCCCGCATACAGTGCCTCCACCGCCTCGGCGACGCTGCGACCGGCCCCCAGCTCGTCGGTCATGGCATGGTAGTAGCCCAGGTCCTTGCTGGCATTGGCCACGCTGAAGCGGAAGCCGGACGCATCGCCCTCGGCGATGAAGGGCCTCAGGCGGTCGAAGACCACTCCGCCACCGCCGCCCTTGCCCACCACCTCGAGGAAGGCCGTATCGTCGATGCCCGCCCGGCGCGACGCCGCGGCCGCCTCGGCCAGCACCGCCGAGAAGCCCAGCGAGACGAAGTTGTGCACAAGCTTCAGGGTATGCCCGGCCCCCACCTCGCCGGCATGGGTGATGTTCTCGGCAAAGCTCTCGAGCAGCGGCCGCATCTCGGCGAACAGCGCCGAAGGGGCCCCCACGATCAGGTTCAGGCGCCCCTCCTCCGCCTCCCGCGGCGTCCGGGTCATGGCGGCATCCATGAAGTGGCCGCCGGCTTCCACCACCCGCGCGGCGACCCGGGCCGTGGAGCTGGGCAGCGCCGTGGAGCAGTCGATCACCACGCCCCCCGGCGCCAGCCCCTCCAGCACCCCGCCGGACTCGAAGAGCACCGCCTCGACCTGGGGCGAGCCGGTCACGCAGAGCAACACCGCATCCGCGGCCTCGGCCACCTCGCGCCCCGTGCTCGCCAGCTGGGCCCCCGCCTGCACCAGGTCATCCACCGGCTGGTTGCCGGGATGCTCCAGGAGCGTCAGTGGATAACCGGCCCGAAGGATGTTGCGGGCGATGCCATGGCCCATCAGCCCGGCCCCGACCAGGCCGATACGCGGTGTCTGTGTCATGCTTGCCTCCCTGTTCATCCGTGGTGGATCGCGACGGTCTTGATGCGTGTATAGCTGCGCAGCCCCTCGAAGCCCTTCTCGCGACCGTGGCCGGAGCGACCGACGCCGCCGAACGGCAGCTCGATCCCCCCGGCGGCACCATAGTTGTTGACGAAGACCTGGCCGCTGCGCACGCCCTTGGCCAGACGCAGCTGTCGGCCGCCGTCACGGGTCCAGATGCCGGCGCAGAGCCCGAAATCGGTGCCATTGGCCAGTGCCAGGGCCTCGGCCTCGTCGTCGAAGACCTGCACCGCCAGGACCGGCCCGAACAGCTCCTCGCGCAGCACCTCGTGCCCTGCCGGGATATCGACCAGCAGCTGCGGCACCACGAAATGGCCGCCGGCGGGCGCCCCCTCCGCCAGCCGTCCCCGGGCCAGGGTGCGGATGCCGTCGGCGCGGGCCGCCTCCAGGCGGGCCTCCAGCCTTACCTTCTGGCGGGCGTTGATCAGCGGACCGCAGTCGGCGTCCGCCTCGCCGGCATCGCAGCGCAGGACCTCGAAGCGCTCGGCCAGGCGCCCCAGCAGCTCATCGGCCACCTCGCGCTGCACCAGCAGTCGACTGCCCGCAGAGCAGGTCTGGCCGGCGTTCTGGATGATGCCGCGAACCACGAAGGGCAGCGCCGCCTCAAGGTCCGCATCGGCGAAGAGGATCTGTGGCGACTTCCCGCCCAGTTCCATGGTGACCGGCACATGGTGGACCGCTGCGGCCTGGGCCACCAGGGTGCCGGTTTCCGGGGAACCGGTGAAGGAGAGATGGTCGATGGACGGGTGCGCCGACAGCGCGGCACCGGCCTCGCGGCCAAGGCCGGGCACGACATTGAGCGCGCCCGCCGGCAGGCCGTGCTCCACGGCCAGCTCGGCCAGGCGAAGCACGCTCAGGCAGGCGTCCTCGGCGGGCTTGAGCACCACGGTATTGCCGGCCGCCAGGGCCGCGGCGACGCAGCGACCGAAGATCTGCGCGGGGTAGTTCCAGGGAATGATCTGCCCACAGACCCCGTAAGGCTCGCGCAGGGTCATCACCGCGAAGTCGTTCTCGAAGGGGATCGTCTCACCATGCAGCTTGTCGGCCGCGCCACCATAGAAGCGGAAATAGCGGGCACAGGCAATGATGTCGCCGCGCGCCTGGGTCATCGGCTTGCCGGTATCCACACACTCCAGGGCGGCGAGCCGCTCGTGGTCGGCCTCGATGGCCGTGGCGAAGGCCAGCAGCCACTCGCTGCGCCGCCGGGCCGTCCAGCAAGACCATTCGCCGAGCAGGCCGGAAAAGGCGCGGCCGGCCGCCGAGATGGCCAGCTCGATATCCGCCTGCTGGCCGCGCGCGATGGAGGTGATGGTCTCGCCGCATGATGGCGCCTCCACGTCCAGGGTCGCCTGGGTCGCAACCCACTCACCACCGATCAGGGCCTGGCTCGGCGGCATCTGGGGAAGGGACTGCATGTCGTCATTCCTTGTCATTGTGATCAGTAGAGCAGGTCGACCAGCCCCAGCGAGATCCAGGGCAGGTAGGTAATGGCGATCAGGCAGGCCAGCACCACCAGCACGAAGCGCATCAGCCAGGGCAGCAGCTGGTCCACCGACAGCCTCGCCACGGCGCAGGCGGCAAAGAGGTTCACGCCCAGGGGCGGGGTGAACATGCCCAGCGCCAGGTTGACCACGACGATCAGGCCGAAGTGCACCGGATCGATCCCGTACTGGACCGCGATGGGCGTGAAGATCGGCGCCAGCACCAGGATCGCCGCCGACGTCTCGATGAACATCCCCACGATCAACAGCATCACGTTGACCGCCAGCAGGAAGGAGACGGGGCTTTCGAAGACCCGGGTCACCCAGCCGGCCACTTCGCCCGGCAGCCCCGAGCGGCTGATCAGGAAGCTGAAGAGGGCCGCCGCGGCGATGATCAGCATCACCGCCGCGGTCGAGATCACGCTCTGCTTGAAGATGGGCAGCAGCTCGGCCAGGGACAGCTCGCGATAGATCAGGCCACCGACGATCAGGGCATAGACCACCGCCACGGCCGAGGCCTCGGTGGGCGTGAACACGCCACCGTAGATGCCACCGATCACCACCACCGGCATCAGCATCGCCAGCCAGGCGCGCTTGAAGGCCGTGGGGAAGTCGTGGCGGTCCTCGCGGTCGCGCAGGCCGTAGCCGCGCACCTTGCAGAACAGGTAGAGGAAGAGCAGCAGGGCACCGCCGATCAGCAGGCCCGGACCGATGCCGGCGATGAACAGCTTGCCGATCGAGGTATCGGTGCTCACCCCGTAGAGGATCAACGGGATGGAGGGCGGGATCAGTACCCCCAGCTCGGCCGATGATGCCTGGATCGACGCCGCCAGCGGACGCGGGTAGTCGTGCTTGACCATGGCGGGGATCAGGATCGAGCCGATAGCGAAGGTGGTCGCCACGCTGGACCCCGATACCGCGGCGAACATCATGCAGGTCAGCACGCAGGTCATCGCCAGGCCGCCCTGCAGCCCGCCCACCAGCGACTTGGCGAGGTCCACGAGGCGGCGCGAGATGCCCCCCGCCGCCATCAGGTTGCCGGCCAGGATGAAGAAGGGGATGGCCAGCAAAGGGAAGTTGTCGATGCCGACAAACATCTGCTGCGGCACCAGCAGCAGAGGGAGCGGCGAGAAGAACTCGATGCCGATGATCGAGGCCAGCACGATGGACACGGCAATGGGCACGCCCAGGCTGAACAGGATGATCAGGGCCAGACCGATGGCGGCATTCATTGGCGTTCGCTCCTGTCACGGAATGGGGCAGCGGTGTCATCGGCCGCGCCTGCCTCGGGCGTTCCCACCCGGGCCGGTGTCTCGGGGATCTCCGCCTCCTCGTTGGCCGGCCCGATGGATTCAAGGCCGCTGGCCTGGGCCAGCAGGCGGGCCAGGACGGCCACCAGGGCAAAACTCGCCCCCACGGGCATGGCGGCGTAGGCCCAGGCAATCGATACCTCGAGGCCGGAGAGCATCTGGCTGCGCACCCGCAACATCATCGCCGTGCCGAAGTAGATCAGCACGACCAGGACGATCGAGCAGCACAGCGCGATCAGCACTTCCAGCCACACCAGCCGGCGTCCCGGCACCAGCTTGTAGATGACCTCCACGGACATCATGAAGCCCCCCCGGAAGCCCGCGGCCGCCCCCAGGAAGACGCACCAGACCATGGCCGACCGGGAGATGACCTCGGACCAGGTCGAGGGGGCATCGAAGACGAACCGCGTCAGCACCTGGTAGAAGCCCAGCGCGACCGACACGACCAGCATGAGAACGGCACCGAGCAGGGCCAGACGCGTGGTCTGGCGCTCGATGCTTAGAAAGAGTTGAAGCATCTCGTCCACCCGCAGTGAGGCAGGGCCCCGGCACCGCCTGGATGCCGGGGGTCGATTCGGCGGATCAGCAGTCGCTGGCACGGATCCTGTCGAGCATCTCGCTGCCGTACTGGTCGGTGTAGATCTGGTAGGCAGGCTTGACGGCCTCCTGGAACGGCGCCTTGTCGATATCCGTCTCCACGGTCATGCCGTTCTCGCGCAGCAGCTCCACGCCTTCCTGCTCGAGGCGCGAGACCTCCTCACGCGTGGCCTCGGCCGACGCCTGGGCAGCCTGCTCGAACCAGCCGCGCTGCTCCTCGGAGAGCCCATCCAGAAGGATCGGGGAGCCCAGCACGGCCGCCGGCGAGTAGACATGGCCGGTCAGGGAGAGATGGTCCTGCACTTCCCAGAACTTGGTCGCCACGATCACCGTGATGGGGTTCTCCTGGCCATCCACGGTGCCCTGCTGAAGGGCCGTGAAGACCTCGGGGAACGCCATGGGCGTGGGATGCACGCCCATCTGCTCGAAGGCCTCCATGTGCACCTTGTTCTCCATGGTGCGGACCTTCAGGCCCTCGGCATCGGCGGGGGTCTTGACCGCGCGCTTGCTGTTGGTCATGTGTCGGAAACCGTTCTCGCTCCAGGCGAGCCCCACCAGGTCATGGTTGCCCATCTTGTCGAGCAGTTCCTGGCCGATCTCGCCGTCCAGGACGCAGCGCGCCTGGTCATAGTCCTCGAACAGGAACGGCAGGTCGAGCACATAGGTTTCCGGCACGAAGTTGCCCAGCGGCCCGGTGGAGGTGATCACGACATCGACGGTCCCGATCTGCAATCCCTCGATCATGGCGCGCTCGCCGCCGAGGGCGCCTGAGGTGTGCTCCACCACCTCGAACTCGCCGTCACTGAGCCGTTCGAGGGTTTCCTTGAAGGCGTCGGCCCCCACCGAGTAGTGCGAGCTGTCCGACAGGGTATGCCCCAGGTTGATGGTCTGCGCCGCCTGGGCATTCAGGGCGGTCATGGCCAGGGCGGCGCTGGTGGCACCGGCGATGGCGGTGGCGAGGGTACGGCGTGCGAATGTGGCTTTCATTGTTATGACCTCGTTTTGCAGTGACACGCTTGGGAAGGACCCCGGGCCGGTTGGCACCGGGGTCAGGCACGGTCGTCCAGGAACGCCTCGACGATCTCGCGGAAGTCCTTGTCGCTGTGGAAGCCCAGCTGATCGGCCCGCCGGGTAGTGAAGCGCCTCGGCCAGCCGGAGACGATCGCCTGGATGCGCGCATCGGGCTCGTGGCGAACCCGCGCCAGGGCCTCGTCGCCGCCCACCTCGCGCAGGGTAGCGAGCATCCCGGCAACGCTGACGGTGATACCCGGCAGCATGAAGGCACGGAAGGGCCCCAGCGCCTCGCCCGGCAACTCGGCCCCGTGCAGCAACGCCTCGACCACCTTGCCCGGCGACATCACGAACATTTCCAGGTCGGTGGGGACCGGACAGACGGCCTCCTCGCCGTTCAGCGGCTCGCGCAGGATGCTGGAGGCGAAGCTCGAGGCCGCCGCATTGGGACGGCCGGGGCGGATCACGATGGTCGGCAGGCGCAATACCAGCCCATCGACCAGGCCGCGACGGCTGTAGTCGTTGATCAGCAGCTCGCACATCGCCTTCTGGGTGCCGTAGGAGTTCTGCGGGTGCAACGCCGTCATGTCGTCGAGCACCTCGGGCAAATCGCCTCCATAGGCCGCCACGGAGCTGGCCATGATCAACCGCGTGCCGGCCAGGCCATGGGCACGGCAGCCCTCGAGCAGGGCATGGGTGGCATCGAAGTTGACGCGCATGCCGAGATCCAGGTCTGCCTCGGCGGCACCGCTCACCACCGCCGCCAGGTGATAGATCACCTCGGGACGGGCCCGCAGGACCGAGTCGAGGGAGCCGGGAACCGTGATATCGAGCGCCAGGCAGTCGCTCTCGATCCCGGCCGCCTCGGGCCTGGGGGCCTCGACCTGGTCGATCAGCGTCAGGCGAGTGATCGCCTTGCCGTTGAGCTCGCCCCGGGCCAGCAACTGGTTGACGAGTCGCTGGCCGAGAAAGCCGGCCGCACCGGTGATGACGATATGCATGGGGTCTGGTGTCCTCTTGTTGTCCTGGTTCATGCGTCGTTCACGGCCTCAGGCCATGCTCACGGCCCCACCCGAGGCCCTCGCGGGTGCCAGCGGCCGGGCGGTACTCGCAACCCACCCAGCCCGTGTAGCCGAGGGCTTCGAGTCGCGCAAAGAGGGCGGGATAGTGCACCTCGCCGACATCCGGCTCGTGACGCTGCGGCACGCCGGCGATCTGCACGTGGCCGACCCGCTCGAACTGCCGCTCCAGGTGGCGGGTCAGGTCACCCTCCATGACCTGGCAATGATAGAAGTCGAGCTGCAGCCTCAGGTTGTCGGCCCCTACGGCCTCGAGGGTCGCCATCGCCTGGCCCTGCCGGCAG
This sequence comes from Halomonas sp. CKK8, assembly GCF_029625235.1. Taxonomy (NCBI): domain Bacteria; kingdom Pseudomonadati; phylum Pseudomonadota; class Gammaproteobacteria; order Oceanospirillales; family Halomonadaceae; genus Halomonas; species Halomonas sp. CKK8. The sequence continues at coordinate 3,821,972 of NZ_CP121193.1, forward strand.
AGGAAATAGCCCGGCATGTCGCGGGTGTTGATCGGTTCGACCAGCACCTCGCGATGGCATTTCGCTGCCTCACGAGCGGCGAACCGCAGGTTCGCCACATAGGTGGCCTGATGGGCCGCCTGGGTCTCGGCATCGGCATCCGGGGGCAGCAGCCCCGCCATGGCATGCACGCGGGGACAGTCGAGCGCCTCGGCATAGCGCAGCGCCTCGACCACGGAGTCACGGAACTCCGCCTCCCGGCCCGGCAGGCTGGCGATGCCTCGCTCCCCCGCTTCCCAGTCGCCGGGCGGCAGGTTGAACAGCACCTGCTCGAGGCCGGCCTCATCCAGTGCCATGCGAAGCGCCTCGGGGGCATGGGCGTAGGGGAAGAGGTATTCGACACCGCGGAAACCGGCCTCTTCCGCGGCCCCGAAGCGGTCGAGAAAGTCATGCTCGGTGAACAGCATGCTCAGGTTGGCGGCCAGTCGGATCATGGTCGGTTTCCTTTTCGCATCGGGTCAGTCGCGGGGGAAGCGGGCCTCGAGCTCGGCCACCTGTTCCGGTGTCAGGGCGCGCGGATTTCGGCCGTGCAGCAGCAGATAGAGCTTGGCGGTCTCCTCGAGCTCCTCGGTGGCATAGACCGCTGCTTCCAGGCTCTTGCCGGCCACCACCGGGCCGTGATTGGCGAGCAGCACGGCACTGTGTTGCCCCGCCAGGCCGCGCACCGCATCCCCCAGGGCGGGATCGCCCGGCAGGTGGTAGGGCACCAGCGGCAGCTTGCCCACTCGCATCACGTAGTAGGCGGTCAGGGGAGGAATGCAGTCACAGGGGTCGATATCGGGCAGGCAGGAGACCGCGACCGAATGGGTCGAATGCAGGTGCACGATGGCCTCGGACTGGGGGCGTTCGGCATACATGGCCATGTGCAGGAAATGCTCCTTGGTCGGCCTGTCGCCCTCCTGCCAGCGCCCCTCGCCGTCGAGCCGCGAGATGCGCGCCGGGTCCAGCCGTCCCAGGCAAGCGTTGGTGGGAGTCATCAGCCAGCCGCCATCGTCCAGCCGCAGGCTGATGTTGCCGCTGGAGCCCATGGTCAGGCCCCTGTCGAACAGCGACTTGCCCAGCGTGGCGATCTGTTCACGCAGTCGCGTCTCGTCGTGTCGGCTCATGCGCTCCCCTCCCCTGCGGTCAGTTCCTCCAGCACGGTGAAGGCCCGGGTGAAGAAGTCCTCTGCGCCGAAGTTGCCGGACTTGAGCGCCAGCGACAGCGGTGCCGCGCGGCCCGCCAGAGGCGCCTGGGTCCAGGGCACCCCGGGGTCGATCTGGCCACCGATGCGCAGCTGACGGACGCCCAGCGCAGAGACCACCGCACCGGACGTCTCGCCCCCGGCAACCACCAGCTGGCCGACGCCCTCGTCGACCAGAGTGCGTGCCAGCTGGCCCATGGCCTGCTCCACCTGGTCACCGGCACGCTCGACCCCGAGTGCCGCCTGGGCCTCCTTGACGCGCTCGGGATCCGCCGAGGCATAGACCAGTACCGGGTTGCCGTTAGCCAGCTGCTCGCGGGCGAAGGCCAGGGCCTCGGCCAGGTGGGCCTCGCCCTCCGCCAGCGCCAGCGGGTTCAGGGCGAAGCCGGGGTGGTGCTCGAGAAACTGAGCGACCTGGCCGAGCGTGGCACGCGAGCAGCTCCCCGACAGCACCAGCGCACTGCCAGTGGCCGGCGACAGTCGCCCCGGCTCGGAGACCTCGTCAAGCCAGCCACGTCGGCGATACTGCTCGGGCAGCGCCTGTCCCAGCCCCGACCCACCGGTCACCAGGGGATAGTCGACCAGTGCCTCGGCGAGCACCTCGAGATCCCGTTCGTCCAGGGTGTCGCAGATCACATGACGCACGCCCTGTTCCGACAGGCCACGAAGATGGTCGCGTGTGGCATCGGCACCACGGGCCAGCACCGGCTGCGCCGCCAGGCCCACCGCATGGGGGGTCTGGCGGCTCAGGAAGCGCACCAGGTCGGCATCCGTCATCGGGTTGAGCGGATGGTGCTCCATCCCGCTCTCGTTGAGCAGGCGATCGCCGACGAACAGGTGGCCCTGATAGACGGTACGGCGATTGGCCGGGAAGGCCGGGACCATCGCCGTCTGGGCACTCCCCAATCGCTCCAGGAGGGCATCGGCCACGGGACCGATATTGCCGGCGTCGGTGGAGTCGAAGGTCGAGCAGTACTTGAAGAAGATCTGCCTGGCGCCCCGGGCCTGCAGCCACTCCAGCGCTGCCAGGGACTCCGTCACGGCTTCGCCGGCAGGGCAGGAGCGGGACTTCAACGCCACCACCACCGCATCGACATCACCGATGTCTGCCTCGGCGGTGGGCACGCCGATGGCCTGCACGCAGCGCATGCCGGCACGCACCAGGTTATTGGCGAGATCCGTGGCCCCGGTGAAGTCGTCGGCGATGGCACCCAGCACGATTGCCATGGTCAGGCTCCTTCGGCGTCGTTGGCGGCCTCGGGCAGCGTGATGCCCGACAGCCGCTCGTAGACCTTGATCACGGCCGCGTCGTCCTCGCGGCCGAAGCCGGCCCCCTTGGCCGCGGTGAACTGCTGCAGTGCCGAAGAGGCGACCGGGGTCGGCAGGGCCAGCTCACGCCCGGTCTCGTGGACGATATTGAGGTCCTTGACGAAGATATCGACGGCGGACAGCGGGGTGTAGTCACCCTTGAGGATATGCGGCACCCGGTTCTCGAACATCCAGGAGTTGCCCGCCGAGTGGGTGATCACCTCGTAGACGGTATCCGGGTCGAGTCCCATGCGGATGCCGAGGGCCATCGCCTCGGCGGCGGTGGCGATATGCACCCCGGCGAGCAGCTGGTTGACGAGCTTCATGCTCGAGCCCACGCCGGGCGTATCCCCCAGCCGATAGACGGTGGCAGCCATGGCCTCGAGGACGGGCGCCGCCATGGCGAAGGCACTCTCGGCGCCCGAGGCCATGACCGAGAGCTCGCCGCTGCGCGCCTTGGCGGCGCCGCCGCTGATCGGTGCATCGAGCATCTCGAGTCCTACATCGGCGAGCCGCTCGCCCAGGCGACGCGCGATGCTGGGGGCCACCGTGGCACACTGCATGACCAGGCCACCCCTATGCAGGGAACCCACGACTCCCTGGTGGCCGAACAGCACCTGCTCGACCTGATCGGCATTGACCACCACCAGCAGCACGATGTCGCTGCAGGCCGCCAGTGCCGCTGGCGTCTCGGCGCTCTGCCCGCCGCGCGCCTCGAAGGCCTCGCGTGCCCCGGCGGAGATATCGCAGCCCGTGACCTCCAGGCCGCTCTCAAGCAGCGCAGTGGCCGTGCCCATGCCCATGGCCCCCAGGCCGATGACGCCGACGCGGGGCGCCCCTGTGGTTGCATCGCTCACCTGCTGGCCTCCTGATGATGGAACCATTCCCGTGACTGGTAGCGCTAACATGTTAGCGCTAACATTGTTGTAGATGATCCATCATCAGGCAGCAAGGGCCGAGAGGGAGGGTGCGACCAATGTCTAAAAACAAGACACAGTCACGTCAGCGACGAGGCTCCCACCAACCGACCCTCGCCCAAGTGGCTGAAGTGGCTGGCGTGTCCTCCATCACGGCTTCACGAGCCCTCAACGACCCCGAACGCGTCAATGCCACAACGCGACAGCGTGTCCTGGAGGCCATGGAGCATCTCGGATACGTACCCAACCTGATCGCAGGCAGCCTGGCATCGGCTCGATCCCGCTTCATCGCAGTGATCGTACCGTCGCTGGCCAACACCGTCTTCATCGAGGTCATCAAGGGGCTCCAGGCCACCTTCGAGGCGGCCGGCTATCAGATCCTGCTGGGGAACACCGACTATGACATCGAGCGAGAGCATCAACTGGTCAGAACGTTCCTGGGCTGGTCCTGCTCCGCGCTGGTTACGGCGGGACTCAAGCACACCCCGGCGTGTCGTCGATTGCTGAAGGAGTGTGACCGCCCCGTGATGGAGGTGATGGAGCTCGGGGAGGCTCTGGATCTCAACGTCGGCCTGGACCACCAGGAAGCGGGCCGCTGCATGGCCAGGCATCTGCTGGAGCGCGGCTATCGCCAACCGGTCTACGTCGGCGCACGACTCTCGGATGACTATCGCGCAAGCATGCGTTACGCGGGACATCGCGAAGTGCTGCAGGCCGCCGGGCTCGAGCCCTTGCTGATCGAACTCGACCAGCTCGGCAGTCTCGAAGAGGGGGCGAGAGGGCTGGAGCGTGTTCAAACGCACTATCCCGGGGCCGACGCCATCCACTTCGCCAACGATGACCTGGCATCCGGCGCCCTGCTGCATGCCCAGCGGCTCGGCCTGCGGGTCCCCGAGGATATCGCCATCGCCGGCTTCAATGGCCTGCCGCTGGGGCAGTACGTCACACCGCGCCTGACCACCATCCAGTCACCCCGCGAGGCCATGGGGCGACTGGCGGCAGAGCAGATCTTGAGACGACTGGACCACCAGCCGGTGACGCAACCGCAGCAGGATGTGGGCTTCACGCTCATGATCGGCCAGAGTACCTGAGGCTGGGAATCCCGCGGCCGGCCTTACGCCTCTGCGCTGACGGGGTCGAATCACGAGCGCCCTCACCCTCGCTGGTTCGGCGGCACCAGGCCATGGCGCTGCATCCGCCGGTAGACGGTGGGGCGTGACACGCCCAGCCGCCGGGCCACCTGGCTGATGTTCCACCGGGCCTGCTGCAATAACTCATGAAGGGCCTGCCCATCGTCGTCCACCGCCTCGTCGTCCCCCTGTGCCAGGGTGAGCGGTGCGGGAGGCGCATCGACCAGGCACTCCTCCGGCAGGTCATGAACGGTGATCTCGTCCCCCTCGACCGTGGCCAGGGCAAAGCCCAGGGCATTCTTCAGCTGCCGGATGTTGCCCGGCCAGCCATAGGCCAGCAGGGCACTCATGGCATCGGCGCGCAGGCGGGTGGCCTGCTCGCGCTCGGCGACCAGCGCCTCGTAGACGCTGCGGATCACGAAGTGCCGGTCGGCTCGCTCCCGCAGCGCCGGCAGGCGCAGCTGGGCACCGTTGAGCCGATAGTAGAGGTCCTCCCGAAAGTCGCCGTCACCGATCATCCGGCTCATGTCACGGTGGGTGGCGGTGATCACCCGGATGTCGACCTTCACCGGCGTCTCGGCGCCGAGAGGCATCACCTCGCGTTCCGCCAGCACCCGCAACAGCCGCGACTGCAGCGGCAGCGGCATGTCGCCGATCTCGTCCAGGAAGAGGGTGCCGCCGTTGGCCTGCTGGATCAGCCCGCGCATGCCCTGGCGGCGACCGCCGGTGAAGGCGCCCGGCAGGTAGCCGAAGAGTTCGCTCTCGATCAGCGACTCGGGGATGGCCGCGCAGTTCACCGCGACGAAGGGGCCGGTCGCCCGCGTGCCGCTGTCATGCAGGGCCCGCGCCAGCACCTCCTTGCCGGTGCCGGTCTCCCCGGTGATCAGCACGCTCACCTCCTCGTTGCGCAGGCGCCGCGCCAGCTTGAGCACCCGGTGCATGGCCGGGTCGTCCGAGGCGAGCCGGTCGAGTGCCGGCACCGGCGCCGGCGATGCCGGCAGGTCGCGCACGGCGACACGCCGCCCTCGCGGCTCGATGAGGGTGACGAAGCAGATGGCATCACTGGCCCGGGCGCGGAAGGCCCGAACCTGGTCGCCACCGGCCGAGAGGATGCCCAGGAAATCGCTGATCTCGCCGTCGAACAGCTGGGTGATCGAGGGCATGCGGTCCGGGGACCAGGAAGGCCAGCGGTGCAGGTGCTCGTCGATCAGGGCGCGCCCGCTCCCGTTGGCGGCGATGAGCGTGCCGTCCTCCTCGATGGCGATCAGCCCCCGGCCGTTGAGGTGAACGAATTCTCGCGCCGTGTCATAGCGCAGGATCAGGCAGTCGCCGTAGCGGTGCATGAAGTAGGCATCCTCGATCATCCGCGCATAGAGCGTCACCAGCGAGAGGCCGAAATTCTGGCTCTCGTGGGATCGCGGCGACTCCAGGGCCGAGATATCGAGGACGGCGATCACGTTGCCCTGGGGGTCGGTGATCGGCGCCGCCGTGCAGGTCAGGTTGATGTGGGTCGCGTCGAAGTGCTCGCCGTGATGACAGGTGATGGCCCGGGTGTCGTGGATGCAGGTGCCGACGGCACAGGTCCCCGCATAGCGCTCGTCCCAGTCGGCCCCGAGATAGAGGCCCGCCTTGCGCAGCGCCCGGTCCCGGTGGCGCTGGCCACGGAACTCCACGGTGATGCCGCGATGGTCGGTAAGCAGCAGCACGTAGCCCAGCCGGGCCACCTGGGCATGGAGCTGGTCGACCCCGGCACGGGCCACATGCAGCAGGTCGTCCACCGACTCCTGGTGGTCGCGCAGTGCCTGCTGGGTCAGCACCCGCACCGGGCGGGGTCGGCTGGGGTCGAGGCGGTATTCATCGACACAGCGTTCCCAGGAGCGACGGATCACCTCGCGGCAGGCACCGAGTCCCGTCTCACGGCCTTCGCTGAGCTGGATCAGGGTATCGATATGCTGGCGTTGTTCGGTTTGCAGGCTCATGTCTGCCTCCCGGGGTCCCGCCTCGCCAGGCAGGAAGGGGTGACGGGACCGTTGTTGTTGTCTGGCAGGCCAGCTCCCAGCCTATGCCGCCCCGGCGGAGAGTCAATCGACAATGCCTTCGCCCTTGGTCGGGCATTACAGCTGTAACGTCCTGGCCGTCATGGGCGTGACAGGTGGCACGCCATCCGCCGGCCCAGGACACCGATGCCCGGCGGGCCCCGGCCCTGCCCAGAGAACTCAATTTCCCTGTTTTTCAATGCATTGAAAGCCATGCCGGCCATCGCGTCCCGCGCCTGGCATGAATGCTGCTGTAGCCAGGGGGGATTACCCATGACGAGCAGTGGAGAACAATGATGACAACACGCACGCCGACCCAAGACGTCACCCAATGGCTGGAGCAGTTCGAGGCCGCCCTGCACGAGAGAGACCGCCAGCAGGTCGTGGACCTGTTCGGCGAGGAGTGCTACTGGCGGGACCTGGTCACCTTCACCTGGAACCTCAAGACGCTGGAGGGCAAGGAGGAGATCCAGGCCATGCTGGAGGCGACCCTGGACGAGACGCGACCCACGAACTGGCGCCTGGACGGCGAGGCCAACGAGGCCGATGGCGTGATCGAGGCCTGGATCACCTTCGAGACGGCAGTGGCCAACGGCAAGGGGCTGCTGCGTCTGAAGGACGGCCGGTGCTGGACGCTGCTGACCACCATGCAGGAGCTCAAGGACCATCCCGAGCCCAGCCGGGAGCGCCGCCCCAAGGGCGCCCAGCATGGGGCCAGCAAGTCACGCGAGACCTGGCTGGAGGCGCGCCGGCGCGAGCAGCAGGAGCTGGGCTACACGCGCCAGCCCTACTGCGTGATCATCGGCGGCGGCCAGGGTGGCATCGCGCTCGCCGCCCGCCTGCGCCAGCTGGATGTCCCCACCATCGTGGTGGAGAAGAACCCGCGGCCCGGCGACTCCTGGCGCAACCGCTACAAGTCGCTCTGCCTGCACGACCCGGTCTGGTACGACCACCTGCCCTACATCCCCTTCCCCGAGAACTGGCCGGTCTTCGCGCCCAAGGACAAGCTGGGCGACTGGCTGGAGATGTACACGAAAGTGATGGAGCTCAACTACTGGGGCGCCACCGAATGCGAGGGCGCCCGCTACGACGAGAGCAGGGGCGAGTGGATCGTCGAGGTCAACCGCGACGGCGAGCGGGTCACGCTGCGGCCGCAGCAACTGGTGCTGGCCACCGGCATGTCGGGCATGCCCAATGTTCCCCACTTCCCGGGCGCCGAGCGCTTCGAGGGCGAGCAGCAGCACTCCAGCCAGCACCCCGGGCCGGACGCCTATCGCGGCAAGAAGGTGGTCGTGGTGGGTGCCAACAACTCCGCCCACGACATCTGCGCGGCGCTCTGGGAGAACGAGGCCGACGTCACCATGCTGCAGCGCTCCTCGACCCATATCGTGAAGTCCGACTCGCTGATGGACGTGGTGCTCGGCCCGCTCTACTCGGAGGAGGCCGTGCGCAGCGGCATCACCCACGACATGGCCGACCTGATCTTCGCCTCGATCCCCTACAAGGTGCTGCCCGACATCCAGAAGCCGGCCTTCGACGAGATCCGCGAGCGGGACGCCGAGTTCTACCAGCGGCTGGAGGAGGCCGGCTTCCTGCTGGACTTCGGTTCCGATGACTCCGGCCTCTTCCTCAAGTACCTGCGGCGGGGCTCGGGCTACTACATCGACGTGGGTGCCTGCGACCTGGTCGCCAACGGCGAGATCAAGCTGCGCAGTGGCGTCGGCATCGAGTGCATCAACCCGCGCTCGGTGACCCTCACCGACGGCACCGAGCTACCCGCGGACCTCATCGTCTATGCCACCGGCTACGGCTCCATGAACGGCTGGGCGGCACGCATCATCTCCCAGGAGGTGGCCGACAAGGTCGGCAAGTGCTGGGGCCTGGGCTCCGACACCCCGAAGGATCCGGGGCCCTGGGAAGGCGAGCTGCGCAACATGTGGAAACCCACCCAGCAGGAGGCGCTGTGGTTCCACGGCGGCAACCTTCACCAGTCGCGCCACTACTCCCGGTACCTGGCACTGCAGCTCAAGGCGCGCCAGGAGGGCATCCCGACACCGGTCTACGGCCTGCAGGAGGTCCACCACCTCGCCTGATCCCCCCGCAACGGTCCGGCACGCCGAGCGTGTCGGGCCAGCACCTTCACGCTTCAAGGGAGCATCCCCTATGCAACTCAATGGCAAGACGGCGCTGGTCACCGGCGGTGGCCGCGGCATCGGACAGGGAGTCGCACTGGCCCTGGCACAGGCCGGGGCAGACGTGGCAGTCGCTGACCTGGATATCGACATCGCCAGGGAAACGGCCAGCAAGGTCGAGGCACTGGGCCGGCGAAGCCTGGCCTTGAAGGTCGACGTGGCGGAGCCCGACTCGATCAACCAGTTGGTCAATGACGTGGCAGCCGCCTTCGGCCACCTCGATATCGCCGTCAACAACGCTGGGATCATCAGCATCAAGTCGGTCGCCGAGCTCTCGGCCGATGACTGGGACCGGATCATGGCAGTCAACGCCAGAGGGGTCTTCCTCTGCACCCAGGCGGAACTGCGCATGATGCGCCCGAGACGCTTCGGCCGGATCATCAACGTGGCATCGATCGCGGGCAAGGTGGGCTTCCCGGACCTGTCCCACTACTCGGCCTCGAAGTTCGCGGTCATCGGTTTCACCAATGCCGTCGCCAAGGAGGTCGCGACGGAGGGGGTGACCGTGAACGCGCTCTGCCCGGGCATCGTCGGCACCGGGATGTGGCGAGGCGAGGAGGGGCTCTCGGGACGCTGGCGCCAGGAGGGCGAGAGCGAGGAGGCCTCCTGGGAGCGCCACCAGAAGACGCTGCTACCCCAGGGCGTGGCCCAGACCCCGGAGGACATGGGCCAGCTGGCCGTCTATCTGGCCTGTGCGGAACATGTGACGGGGCAGGCCATTGCCGTCGATGGTGGCTTTTCGCTCTGAAAGACCGAGGGCGGCGCGGTCAATACTCCACCACCACGTCGCCCAGTGGCTTGCTGCAGCAGGAGAGGATATAGCCGTCCGCCACGTCCTCGTCGGTGATGCCGCCGTTGTGCTCCATGTCGACCTGGCCCGAAGCCAGCGGGACCCGGCAGGTCCCGCAGATCCCCATGCCGCAGGCCTTGGGAATGTGCAGGCCCAGCTTGGCCGCCGCGGTGTGCACCGTGTCGCCCGGCTGGATGCGCACGCTCTTGCCGGACTGGCGGAACTCGACGCTGATCATGTCGGCGACATCGAGCTCCTCGGCCTCCGCCTCTGCCTGCTCGACATGCTCCAGGACCTCCTCCTGCACCTCGACCGGCGTGGCCCCGAAGGACTCCTCATGGTAGCGGCTCATGTCGAAGCCCTGGGCCCGGAGCAGCTGCTTGATGGCCAGCATGTAGGGCGTGGGGCCGCAGCAGAAGATCTCGCGGTCCATGAAGTCCGGCGCCATCAGCTCGAGCATCGGCAGGCCGAGGTAGCCGCGAAAGCCGGCCCAGGCGTCGCCCAGCTCGTCGCTGCGCTCGCACACGATATGCAGCCTGAATTCGGGGATCCGCGAAAAGATGTGCTCGAGCTCGCGGTGGAAGATGATGTCGCGCGGCGTCCGAGCGCTGTGCACGAACTGCAGGTCCACCGCCGCATTGGTATCGAAGAACCAGCGTGCCATGGACATCAGCGGCGTGATCCCTACCCCGCCGGAGAGCATCAGCACCTTGTCGGCGGGGTAGTCGATGACGTTGAAGTTGCCTGCCGGCCCGTGCACCGCCAACTCGTCGTTGACCCCCAGGTTGTCGTGCAGCCAGTTGGAGACCATCCCCCCCGGAATGCGCTTGACGGTGATCGAGAAGCTGTAGGGCACGGAGGGGGAGCTGGAGATGGTGTAGGAGCGCATCACCTGCTGGCCGTCGATCTCCAGTTCCAGGGTCACGAACTGTCCCGGCTTGAAGAAGAACATCACCGGCTGTTCGGCCATGAAGCAGAAGGTGCGGGTATCCCAGGTCTCCTGGATCACCTTGACGCAGCGCACCAGGTGACGGCCGTTGGTCCAGGTCTGGGTCGTGACGGGATTGAGAAAGCTCATTGTCATTGTCGTGTCGCCCGGGCTGCAGCATGAAGGCCTCCGACCGCGGTACCACCGCCAGCCGTTGAGCGCATTCTGCGCAGCCTGAGGGGCCGCGACTTGCCTGCCAGCGACACGGACATGCCCGTGGCCTCCTGCCTCCCCTCCCACCATGGCCTGTCGCGTCGCTGCCGCATCATCGCGCGTCGCGGCCAGACAACTGCCCCCCGGGCCGCTGATCCACACTCGCCGCAATCCGCCACCATCATCGCCCGTGAGCGGCCATCCACAGCACCCCGGTTTTCCCTGAACAACCCCGAGGCCGCCCGAGCGGCCCAGCTAGAGGACGTATCGTCATGGACCCCATGTCTCCCGCACGCCTGGATGATCCCCTGGCATCGGCACGCGAAGCCACCGTCGAGATGCTGTTGCACCGCCGGCAAAACTTCTCGCTGCCCCAGCCCTTCTACAACGATGCCCGGCTGTTCGCCCTGGACATGCAGGAGATCTTCGAGAAGGAGTGGCTGTTCGCCGGGATGACCTGCGAGATTCCTGCCAAGGGTAACTTCATGACCCTGGAGGTGGGCGACAACCCGGTGATCATCGTGCGAGGCGATAACGGCAAGATCCATGCCTTCCACAACGTCTGCCGGCATCGAGGCTCCCGGCTCTGCGTCAGCGACAAGGGCAAGGTGGCCAAGCTGGTCTGCCCCTACCACCAGTGGACCTACGAGCTGGACGGCCGGCTGCTGTTCGCCGGCAGCGACATGGGCTCGGGCTTCGACCTCGCCGCATACGGGCTCAAGCCCGTCAAGGTGCGCAGCGCCGGCGGCTACCTCTTCGTCAGCCTGGCCGAGGAGCCGCCGGCCATCGACGACTTCCTCGAGAGACTGGAGCACTACCTCGCCCCCTACGACATGGAGAACGTCAAGGTGGCGGTGGAGTCCAGCATCGTCGAGCAGGCCAACTGGAAGCTGGTGATCGAGAACAACCGCGAGTGCTACCACTGCAACGGCGCCCATCCTGAGCTGCTCAACTCGCTGCAGGAGTTCGACGACAGCGACGACCCGCGCGCCACGCCGTCCTACAGGGCGCTGGTGGAGCGCAAGCAACAGCAGTGGGATGCGATGGGCGTACCCTGGCGGCTCAGCCGCCTGGGCAAGCGCAACCGCCTGACCCGCACCCCGCTGCTGGAGGGCACGGTCTCGATGACCCTCGATGGCAAGCCGGGATGCCGCAAGCTGATGGGCCGGCTCGAGAGCCCTGACATGGGCTCGCTGCGTATCCTGCACCTGCCCAACTCCTGGAACCACTTCATGGGCGACCATGCCGTGGTGTTCCGGGTGATGCCGCTGGGGCCCCAACAGACGGTGGTGACCACCAAGTGGCTGGTCCACAAGGACGCCGTGGAGGGCGTCGATTACGACCCGACCCAGCTGCGCCGCGTGTGGGACGCCACCAACGAGCAGGACCGCCGCCTGGCGGAGGAGAACCAGCGCGGGATCAACTCCCGGGGCTACGAGCCAGGGCCCTACTCGGAGACCTACGAGTTCGGGGTGATCGACTTCATCGACTGGTACAGCGAGAGCCTGCTGGAGAACCTCGGCCATACCGCCCCGCACCTGAGGGTGGTGGAGGGCTGACGCCTCCCCCACCTGCCAGGAAAAAACGGCCCCCGGTGATTCACCACCGGGGGCCGTGTCGTTGGCGGCCATGCGCCCAGGTCAGGGGCTGACAGGCGCCGTCGGGTCAGCGAATCAGCGGCAGGAGATGGGTCTCCAGCGCCCGGCGGACCGAGGGCAGCAGGATCTCGCGCTTGCCCTCGAGCTCGCCGACCAGCTCGGCAACCGACTCGGCAAGCCCCGGCACACCCCCCTCGAGGGCGCAGCGCCGGGCCAGCCGGGCGCTGCTCTCGGGGCAGGCGCCCTCCGGGATACGGATGCCCAGCGCCACCAGGCGCTCACGGAAATCATCACCATCGATCAGCTCGACGATCATCATGGGCCGCCCTCCTCCGTCTCAGTCGTTCTCCGCCAGTGCCGCCTCGGCACGGCCCAGGCGACAGGCCGCATACTTGAACTCGGGGATCTTGCCGTAGGGGTCGAGCGCCGGGTTGGTCAGGATGTTGGCCGCCGCCTCCACGTAGCAGAAGGGCACGAACACCATCCCCTCGGCCATCAGCGGGTCGACCCGCGTCTTCAGGGTGATGGCGCCCCGCCGGGTGGTGATGGTGATCGGCTCGCCCGGCGTCATGCGCAGGCGCACCAGCTCGGCGGGCGCGAGACTCGCCACCGCCTCGGGCTCGAGGTCGTCGAGCACCCGGCTGCGACGGGTCATGGAGCCGGTATGCCAGTGCTCCAGCTGGCGCCCGGTGATCAGCACCGTGGGGTAGTCGCCGTCGATGGGCTCGTCCGGCGGCAGCGGGCGGGTCGGGGTGAAGGTCGCTCGCCCGCTCTCGGTGGGGAAGGCATCACTGAACACCACGTCTGCCCCGGGGGCGTCATCGGCGGGACAGGGATAGGTCACCGAGCTCTCGCGCTCGAGGCGCTCCCAGGAGATGTGGTCGAGGGAGGCCATGCCCTGCTTCATCTCGGCGAACACCTCACGCGGGTGCGTATAGTCCCAGCCCAGACCCAGGCGGTTGGCGATCTGCTGGATGATCCACCAGTCCGGCTTGGCCTCACCGGGCAGCGGCACGGCGGCGCGGCCCAGCTGCACCTGGCGGTTGGTGTTGGTGACGCTGCCGTCCTTCTCCGGCCAGGCTGAGGCCGGCAGGATGACGTCGGCGAACTGGGCGGTCTCGGTGACGAAGAGATCCTGCACCACCAGGTGCTCGAGCCTGGCCAGGGCCGCCCGGGCATGGTCGAGGTCCGGGTCGGACATCGCCGGGTTCTCGCCGAGGATGTACATCCCCTTGATGGTACCGGCGGCGATGGCATCCATGATCTCCACCACGGTGAGCCCCGGCGTCGCGTCGAGTGGGGTGTTCCACAGCTCCTCGAAGGCGGCGCGCACCTGGGCGTCGCTCACCGGCTGGTAGTCGGGCAGCACCATGGGAATCATGCCGGCGTCGGACGCACCCTGGACGTTGTTCTGGCCGCGCAGCGGGTGCAGGCCGGTACCGGGGCGGCCGGTCTGGCCGCAGGCCAGCGCCAGCGAGATCAGGCAGCGGGCGTTGTCGGTGCCGTGGACATGCTGGGAGATGCCCATGCCCCAGAAGATCATCGCCTTGTCGGCGGTCGCATAGAGCCTTGCGAGCTCGCGGATCTGCTCGGGGGCGACGCCACAGGCCGGCGACATGGCCTCGGGGGTCAGGTCGCGCACATGGGCCTTGAGCGCCTCGAAGCCCTCGGTGTGGGCGTCGATGTAGGCCTGGTCAAAGAGCCCCTCGCTGACGATGACGTTGAGCATGGCGTTGTAGAGCGAGACGTCGCCGCCGGGGGTGAAGCGCACGCTGCGATGGGCATAGGCGTCCAGCGCCTGGCCGCGGGGGTCGAGGATGATCAGCTTGGTGCCGTTTCTGGCCGCCTGCTTGAAGTAGGTGGCCGCCACCGGGTGGTTGATCGCCGGGTTGCAGCCGGTGAGGATCACCACCTCGGCCTCGAGGGCCTGCATGAAGGAGGCGGTCACCGCCCCCGAGCCGATGCACTCCATCAGCGCCGCCACCGAGCTGGCGTGACAGAGCCGGGTGCAGTGGTCGACATGGTTGCTGCCGAAGCCGGTACGCACCAGCTTCTGGAACAGCCAGGCCTCCTCGTTGGAGCACTTGGCGCTGCCGAAGCCGGCCAGGGCGTCGGGACCATGGGCCGCCTTGAGCGCGCCGAGCCCATTGGCGGCGACGTCCAGCGCCTCCTCCCAGCTCGCCTCGCGGAAATGGGTCAGCGGGTCGAGGGGGTCGAAGTCGGGGTCGAGCCCCTTGGGCACGCCCGGCCGGCGGATCAGCGGCCGGGTGATTCGCGTGGGGTGGTTGGGGTAGTCGAAGCCGAAGCGCCCCTTGACGCACAGCCGGTTCTGGTTGGAGGGCCCGTCGCGGCCCTCGACGAAGAGGATCTTCTCGTCCTTGATATGGTAGGTGAGCTGGCAGCCCACCCCGCAGTAGGGACAGACCGAATCCACGGTGCGATCGGCCGCCTGCGAGTCGCCGCGCCCCGCGGCGTCGACCAGGGTCGCCGGCATCAGCGCCCCGGTGGGACAGGCCTGGACGCACTCGCCGCAGGCCACGCAGGTGCTCTCGCCCATCGGGTCGTCGAAGTCGAAGACGACCTTGGCGGCGGCGCCGCGATGGGCCAGGCCGATGACGTCGTTGCCCTGCACCTCGCGGCAGGCCCGCACGCAGAGGTTGCACTCGATGCAGGCATCGAGGTTGACGTTCATCGCCGAATGGGTGGCGTCATGGCCGTGAGCATGGGGGAGCGCGGCGGAGCGTTCGGCGACATGGTGGACCGTGGGGGCGGCGCGCTCGGCGCGCGCCGGTAGCCGCTCGCGCACCGCGCTGGCGTCGATGGCAAGCGCCTCGGCCATGGCCCAGAAGTGGCTCGAGCGGTCGGGGCCCTCGTCGCGCTCGGGCTGGTCGGCAACCAGCAGCTCCATCACGCCCTCGCGGGAGACCCGTGCGCGCTCGGACGTGGCGCTCTTCACCACCATGCCGGGGGTCGCCTCGCGCAGGCAGCTCGCCGCCAGCACGCGCTCGCCCTCGATCTCCACCATGCAGGCGCGGCAGTTGCCGTCGCTGCGGTAGCCGGGGGCGTCCTTGAAGCAGAGGTGCGGGATGGTCTCGCCGGCGCGCCTGGCCACCTGCCAGAGGGTCTCGCCGGGAAAGGCGCTGACCTCGGCGCCATCCAGGGTCAGGGTAAAGGTCTCTTGTGCCATCGTCAGTCTCCCTACCCTTTCACGATCACGTTCTGGCCGGCGAGCTCGCCGCGGAAGTCCCGCAGCAGCCCCAGCACCGGATTGGGCGCCGCCTGGCCCAGGCCACAGATGGAGGCGTCCATCATCACCTGCGACAGGCGTTCGAGCTCCTCGACGCGCCATTCGTCGCGCTCGAGCAGGGTCAGCATCTTCTCGGTGCCGACCCGGCACGGCGTGCACTGGCCGCAGGACTCGTCGGCGAAGAAGGCCAGCAGGTTGGTGGCCACCGCCCTGAGATCGTCCTGGTCGGAGAGCACGATGATCGCCGCCGAGCCGATGAAGCAGCCCGCCTCCTGCAGGGTGTCGAAGTCCAGCGGAATATCGGCCTTGCTCGCCGGCAGTATCCCCCCGGAGGCGCCCCCCGGCAGGTAGCCGGCCAGGCGATGTCCCTCGGCCATGCCACCACCATACTCCTCGACCAGCTCGTTCAGGGTGATGCCGGCGGGGGCCAGGTGGACCCCGGGGCGCCGCACCCGCCCGGAAAGCGAGAAGCTCCTCAGCCCCTGGCGACCGTGGCGGCCGTGCCCGGCGAACCAGTCGGCGCCCTTCTCGTGGATCAGCGGGATCCAGTAGACGGTCTCGACGTTGTTGACCAGGGTCGGCTGGCCGAAGAGCCCCTTCTGGGCGACGAGGGGCGGGCGATGACGCGGCTTGCCGGGCTTGCCCTCCAGCGACTCGATCATCGCCGACTCCTCGCCACAGATGTAGGCCCCGGCCCCCCGACGCAGCACGATATAGCCCGACTCGACCAACCCCGCGGCCTCGAGCTCGGCGATGGCCGCGTGCAGCACCCGGTGCAGGCCGGGGTACTCGTCACGCAGGTAGATATAGAGCGCGCAGGCCTCCACCGCCCAGGCGCTGACCAGGGCCCCCTCGAGGAAGCGGTGCGGCGAGCGCTCCAGGTAGTAGCGGTCCTTGAAGGTGCCGGGCTCGCCCTCGTCGGCGTTGATCGCGCAGTAGCGCGGCCCCGGCTCCTGGCGCACGGAGCGCCACTTCTTGAAGGTGGGGAAGCCGGCGCCGCCCAGCCCGCGCAGGTTGGCCCGCTCGAGCGTCTCCATCAGCGCCTCGACCGTGACGCGTCCCTCGCGGCAGTCGGCGAGCAGTCGGTAGCCGCCCGCGGCGCGATAGTCCGCCAGGCGCTGCCAGACGATTGCCTCGGGATGGAAGTGGCCGGTATCCACCACCGCTTCCACGCCCTCGGCGGTGGCGAACAGCACATGGTGGTGCCCCACTTCCACCACCGGCGCCGTCTCACAGCGGCCCATGCAGGGCGCCCGCACCACCCGCACCGCCTGCGGGTCGACGCCGGCCTCCAGTTGCGCCTTGAGCGTCGCCGCGCCGGCCAGCTGGCAGGAGAGCGAATCGCAGACCCGCACCGTCACCTCCGGCGGCGGCGCCTGGTCGTCGTGCACCACGTCGAAGTGGGCGTAGAAGGTCGCCGTCTCGTAGACCGCCGCCATGGGCAGGTTCATGTAGGCGGCCAGTGCCCGCAGCGCCACCAGCGAGAGATGGCCCTGGGCATCCTGGATGGCGTGCAGGTGCTCGATCAGCAGGTCGCGGCGCCGCAGCCCCGGATCGCTGCGCTCGTCGCCAAGCAACTGGCGCAGCGAGGCAAGGGCGACGGGGGGCAGGTCACGGCCACGGGGCCTGCCGCGAAAGCGGCGCTTGGGGGTGACGGTCTCGACGGTCATGGCGGGCTCGTTGTAATGCTTGTGAGGTGGCGCGATATCGACAGCTTGCTGCCCATTGGCGGGCGACGACGGCCATCATCGGCATGGTGTCACCCGCCCGAGATCAGGACAATGGCCGGGCGCCGCGCCGGTGAGCGAATGGATACGAGGATGTCGCTCTCAGCACGTCTCGCCGTCGGCTGTCTCCTCAATGACAGCATAGGCCACCATCTCGACGAGCATCTCCTCCCGGGAGAAACCCGAGACGATGATCGCCGCGCGATTGGGATAGGGCGCGCTGACGTACTCGGCATAGAGGCGATTGACCGTGGCCAGGTCCTCGCGACGGGTCACGTAGATCAGCACCTGGGTCAGGCTGGCCATGCCACCCCCGGCACAGGCCAGGGTGTGGCGCAGGTTGTCCAGGGTCTGGCGGGGCTGGGCCTCGATCCCGCCGTCGACGACGGCCCCATCGGCGCCGATGGGGATCTGGGCGGTGAAGAGGATGCCATTGCCGATGACGGCCCACTCCAGCGGGGCCTTGGCGGCACAGAGGTCGGTGGCGACGGGTTGGATCATGGAAGCGTCCCGTGAGGTCGATACCCGAACTGGCTGGCCGCGCCGCCCTTTGGCGCTAACCCTCGGCCAGCTCGGGTGGCGCCTCAAGCAGCCACGCTGCCATGGGGGTCGATGACGAATTTCTTCGCGGCACCGCCGTCGAAATCAGCGTAGCCCCTGGGTGCCTGGTCCAGGGTGATCATCTGGACATTGACCGCATCGGCAATATTCACCTTGCCGAAGAGGATCGCCTGCATCAGCGGCCGGTGGTACTTCATCACCGGGCACTGGCCGGTATGGAAGCTATGCGACTTGGCCCAGCCCAGGCCGAAGCGCATGCTCAATGCTCCCTGCTTGGCGGCGTCGTCGGCCGCGCCGGGGTCCTCGGTCACGTAGAGGCCGGGGATGCCGATCTGGCCGCCGGCCCGGGTCAGCGACATGGCGGAGTTGAGCACGGTTGCGGGGGCCTCCCTGCCATGGTTGCAGCCACAGGCGTGGGCCTCGAAGCCGACACAGTCGACGAAGGCATCGACCTCGCGCTCGCCGAGGATCGTCTCGATCCGGTCGGCCATGTCGCCCTCCTGGGTCAGGTCGAGGGTCTCGCAACCGAAGCTGCGGGCCTGGGCCAGGCGCTCCTCGATCATGTCACCCACGATCACGCAGGCAGCCCCCAGCAGCTGGGCGGAGACCGCCGCCGCCAGGCCCACCGGGCCGGCACCGGCAATGTAGACCGTGCTGCCCGGCCCGACGCCCGCGGTCACACAGCCATGGAAACCGGTGGGGAAGATGTCGGAGAGCAGGGTCAGGTCACGGATCTTCTCCATGGCCTGGTCGGCATCCGGGAACTTCAGCAGGTTGAAGTCCGCATAGGGCACCATGACGTACTCGGTCTGGCCGCCGACCCAGCCGCCCATGTCGACGTAGCCGTAGGCCGCCCCCGGGCGCGCCGGATTGACGTTGAGGCAGATCCCCGTCCGGCCCTCCTTGCAGTTGCGGCAGCGCCCGCAGGCGATATTGAACGGCACGGACACCAGGTCACCCGGCTTGATGAACTCGACGTCGCGGCCGGCTTCGATGACCAGGCCGGTGATCTCGTGGCCCAGCACCAGGCCGGACGGCGCGGTGGTGCGCCCGCGCACCATGTGCTGGTCGCTGCCGCAGATGTTGGTGGTGACGACCTTCAGGATCACGCCGTGGTCGCACTTGCGATTGCCGAGGGCGAGTTCCGGATAGGCGATGGATTCGACGGCGACGTTACCCGGGCCCTTGTAGACGACTCCGCGGTTGGCTGCACTCATGGCTGGCTCCTCGATATTGTTGTAACGGACGGCGTTGTAGCGTGGCGGAGGCTTCCGCTGCTCCAGCCTAGGCGCTCCCGGGCAGCCCACTTGCCCCAGAGAGGCACCCGCATGCCTCCTCGAGACATCGCCTCGCCCCCTGGGGCCGACAGGCCGCCGAGGGTCGCATTCAGGACATCGCCCGCTCCTTCCGCTCCCGGCATGCTCGGCCCCGGCCATCGGGCGGCGGGCGGAGGGGGTCGACCTCGCGCCGACGAACAGGCATGGTTGTGCTCTATGTCCCGTCACGGCCCCTGAGACCAAGGAGGAACTTCCGATGTCGAACCGTCTCGCAAGACGCCTGTGCCTGTCCGCCCTGCTGTCGCTGCTGGCCCTGGCCTCCCAGGCCGTTGCCCAGCAGGCATCGCCGGGAGCCGAGGTCGAGACCGAGCAGTTCCGGGACTGGGAGGTGATCTGCCCGCCCGAGCGCAGCCAGGGGGCCTGCACCATGAGCCAGCTGGTCACCAATCCGGACAGCAATGACCCCCTGATGCGGGTGATCGTGGGCTACCCCCCGGAACTCGAGGGACGCCCGGCGATGACCTTCCTGCTGCCGCTGGGCGTGCGCCTCGCCCCGGGCCTGCAGCTGAGCGTGGGCGGCGGCGAGCCGGCCCAGTTCCCCTACCAGGTCTGCCTGGAGCAGAGCTGCCGCGCCGACCTGCCCCTCGAGCCCTCGATGGTCCAGGCGCTTCGCGGCGGCAGCAGCGCGACCCTCAGCCTGATCGGGCCGCGCGGCAACCGCATGGACCTGGACATCTCCCTGATGGGCTTCACCGACGCCAGCCAGCGCATCGCGCCCTGACGGTCACGCCTGCCCCGCAAGCACGACAGCCCCGGCACCTGGCCGGGGCTGTCGTCGTCTGGCTGGCCGCGTGATCAGCGGGTCAGGACGCCCTCCTCGCGCAGCAGCTTGAGGATCGCCTCGGCGCCCTGCTCCGGCGTGGCGTCGGCAAGCACCTGTCCCCCCCCGCCTTCGGCCTTGGCCGCCGCGGCCTTGAAGCGGTCCCGCGCCGAGGCGGCCTTGACGATCTTCAGGCGTTTGGGCCGCTTGCGGGCCGGGACCATCTGCCACTCGGCCAGCGCAGGGTCCTCGATCACCGGGGCCTCGGCGACCTCCAGCCGCCCACGCCGCGCCGGTCCAAAGGCACTCTGGCGGGCTGCCGGGGCCGCGGCGTCCACGGTAAGGATGGCCGGCAGGCGGACCCTGAGGCGACGCCGCTGACCGCGGGGCAGCGCCTGCAACAGGGTGGCGATGCCGTCCTCGACCCCTTCCACCGCCGCCAGACCATTGACCAGGGGCCAGCCGAGCCGCTCGGCCAGCAGGTAGGGCAGCAGGCCGGAGCCCTCGCCCTGCTCGGCCCGCTCCCCGGCAATCACCAGCTGCGGTGGGGCCGCCTCGAGGCGCTCGGCCAGGGCCGGCAGCACGTCGGCACCCGGCGCCTGCTCGATCAGCGTCAGCGCCTCGAAGCCCATGCCCAGGTAGTCGCGCAGGGCCGCCTCGCTGGCCTCGTCGAGGACGCCGGCATGCAGCAGGCTGACCTCGGCCCCCGGGGTCGAGCGCGCCAGTTCCACGCCGCGAGCGTCCCGGTCGGCCCGCCGGCGACGGCCGGTGAGCGGGTGGCGACCGACGGAGACCAGCACGGTGACCGCCAGGTTCGGTGCCATACCCTTCTCAGGCTGCATCACGCTTCTCCTCTCTGGACTGCTCCACCAGGGCCACCAGCGCCTCGAGCACCGGGGCCGAATCGCCGATCACCGCCAGGTCGGCGCGCTTGATCATGTCGCAGCCGGGATCCATGTTGATGGCCACGACCTTGTCGCAGCCCTGGATGCCCTGCAGGTGCTGGATGGCCCCCGAAATGCCCACGGCCAGATAGACCCGCGCCGTGACCCAGGTGCCGGTGGCGCCGACCTGGCGGTCGCGGGCCATGTGGCCGTCGTCCACCGCCACCCGGGAGGCCCCCTCCGTCGCCCCCAGCACCCTGGCGGCGTGGTGGAAGCCGTCCCAGTCGTTGACGCCATTGCCTCCCGACAGGATGAACTCCGCCTCGGCCAGGGCCACGCCGGCAGGGTCCACCGCCACCTGCCCCAGGTCCTCGACGCGCGACAGGATCGCGGGCAGCTCGCTGCCGAGCGCCAGCGGCTCGGCCGCATGACGAGTCTCGTCCACCGGCTCGGCGCACTCGGCCAGCGCCAGGGCGACGCGCGGCAGGGGGCGCAGGATATCCAGGCTCTCCGCCGCGCCCCGGGCGGTACAGCGCCATCCCAGCGGACTCCCGGCGTCGGCCTCCAGTTGCCAGACACCGGTCGCCGGCCGCTCCCCCAGCCGGGCCGCCAGGCGCCGCCCCAGGTCGGCCCCCCCCAGGGGGGAGTCGGGCAGCAGCCAGTGGCGCGGCGCCAGCTCGCGCTCCACGGCGGAGAGCGCCGCCAGCCGCGCCTGGGGGGCGAAGCCGGCATAGGCATCGTCCTCCAGGTGCAGGACCCGGTCGATGCCTGCCTCGCCGAGCGCCTCTTCCCGGTGTTCGCCGAAGAGGATCACGACGACGGCGCCGGGGCGGTCGATGTCGGCATCGGCGAGGCGCCGCGCCAGGCCCAGCAGGTCCTTGTCATGGCCGGAGAGGCGCCCACCGGCCATGTCCGGCACCACGGCGACGAGGAAGGCGGGCTCCGGAATCTCGACACGGCGGCGATCATCCTTGACCGCCTGGCGGGTGCCTCCCGGGGCCTCGCCGCCCTGCTGGGCGCCGCTGCGATCGATACGCTTGACGCCATTGGGGCCGATAAAGCCGATGGCGTGGGGGTTCCTGCGCACCACCCCCTGGGGGCCCAGCCACTCGCTGGCGGCCCCGCCGCCCCCGATGTCGCCAAGGGCGGCCAGCACACTGGCGTGCTCGGGGTGCAGGCGGTTGCGAGCGACCCACTCGCGGCGTGGGTCGCGACGACGAATCTCGGTCATCAGACCTCCTCCTCCAGCACGGGTTGGCGGGATGACGGTGTCACCTTGGCGGCAGGACGTGCCACCAGGGCATCGGCCACCAGCTCGGCGATATCGCGCACCTCGGCACCGGCATCGACGACGCCTTCCAGCATGGCGGTGCACTGCGGACAGCCCACCGCCACCAGCGAGGCGCCGGTCGCCTCGACATCGTTCATGCGCATGTCGGGGATGCGCCGCTTGCCGGGAATATCGGTGATCGGGGCGCCACCGCCGCCGCCGCAGCAGCGCGAGCGAAAGCCGGAGCGCTCCATCTCGGCAACCTGGATGCCCAAGGCGCGTAGGACATTGCGCGGCGCCTCGAATTCGCCGTTGTAGCGGCCCAGATAACAGGGGTCGTGATAGGTCACGCTGCCGCCCTTCCAGGGCCGGAAGGCCAGGCGCCCGGCCTCATGAAGCTCGGCGATGTAGGTGCTGTGGTGATAGACGCGGTAGTGGCCGCCGAGCTCGCCATACTCGTTGCCCAGCACATGGAAGCTGTGGGGGTCACAGGTGACGATATGCTGGAAGCGATACTTGGCCAGGGTGGCGATATTGCGCCTGGCCAGGCTCTGGAAGGTCGCCTCGTCGCCCAGGCGCCTGGCCACGTCACCGCTGTCGCGCTCCTCGTTGCCGAGTACCGCGAAATCCACCTCTGCCGCGCGCAGCACCTTGACCAGCGCACGAAGGGTGCGCTGGTTGCGCATGTCATAGGCGCCATCACCCAGCCACAGCAGCACGTCGACCTGCTGCAGGTCCGCCATCAGCGGCAGCTCGAGGTCGGCGGCCCAGTGCATGCGTGCGCCGGGGTCGAAGCCGCCGGGATTGTCGGTGGCGATGAGGTTATCGAGGACCTCGGGGGCCTTGTTGGGCGTCTCGCCGCGCTCCAGGGTCAGGAAGCGGCGCATGTCGACGATGGCGTCGACGTGCTCGATCATCATCGGGCACTCCTCCACGCAGGCCCGGCAGGTGGTGCAGGACCACAGGGTCTCGGCATCCACCAGCGCCTGGCCCTTCTGCGCCACGATGGGGCCATGGGGGCTACCCTGATGCTCACCAACGGGTTTCCCAGGATAGGGGCTGCCGGCGTAATTGGCATCACTGCCCCCGGCCATGCCCACCACCATGTCCTGGATCAGCTTCTTGGGATTGAGCGGCTGGCCGGCGGCGAAGGCCGGGCAGACCGCCTCGCAGCGTCCGCACTGCACGCAGGCATCGAAGCCAAGCAGCTGGTTCC
This sequence comes from Halomonas sp. CKK8, assembly GCF_029625235.1. Lineage (NCBI taxonomy): Bacteria > Pseudomonadati > Pseudomonadota > Gammaproteobacteria > Oceanospirillales > Halomonadaceae > Halomonas > Halomonas sp. CKK8. The sequence continues at coordinate 3,845,308 of NZ_CP121193.1, forward strand.
AGGTGAAGTCGGCGGGCGTCTCGACGCCCAGCTTGGCGTCGTGATCCTCCAGATCCAGCGCCTTGAGCCCGGTGGAGCGGTTGCCCTCACCGAAGCGCTCGGCGCGGCGATGGAAGGCCAGGTGCAGGGCACCGGCGAAGGCGTGCTTCATGGGCCCGCCCCAGGTCATGCCGACGACCATCTCGGCCAGGCCCCAGACCACCATGGCAGTCAGCGCTAGGGCCAGTAGCCAACTGCCGACGTCGGCGGGCAGAATGCCCACCGTGGGCAGGGTGACCAGAAAGACGCCGAGCGAGAAGGCCATCAAGCTCTTCGGCAGGCGCATCCAGGGTCCCCTGGAGAGCCGGGCGGGCGGGTTGCGCCGGCGCCGGGCCACGAACAGGCTGCCCGCGAACATGGCGGCGCTGGCCGCCAGCAGCAGCCAGCCCAGCACGCCCCCCGGCCCTTCTGAAGCGCCCAGGCCCAGGCCATGCACCAGGATCATCAGCACGGCGGCGGCCACGAAGCCACCGGCGGTGGCCACGTGGGTGTTGGACATCACCTTGTCGCGCCCCACCACATGGTGCAGGTCCACCAGGTAGCGACGCGGCAGGGCCGCCAGGCCCTTGAATAGCGGCACGTCGGAAGGCCGCCCCTGGCGCCACAGGCGAACACGCCGCCGGGCACCGGCCACCGCCACGACCAGGGCGGCGAAGATCAGTATCGGTAGCAGGGTCTCGAGCATCTCGCTCACCTCATCGACAAGCTGGAAGCGGGAAGCCGGAAGCTGAAAGGAAGGGCGAAAAACGCATCTTCGACTTCCAGCTTCGAGCCTTGGGCTTAGGGTTAGGGGTCAGAAGTCCTTGCAGATCCGCAGGGCGTCATAGATCGCCGCATGGGTATTGCGCGGCGCCGTACAGTCGCCCAGGCGGAACAGCAGGAAGCCGTCACCCTCCTGGCTCAGGCAGGGCTGGGGCTGGATGGCGTAGAGTGCCTCCAGGTCCAGCTGGCCCCTGTTGCGGGACTGCGCCTTGAGGGCGTAGTAGAGGGCCTCGTCGGGACGCACGCCGTTCTCCACCACCACCTGGTCGACCACCCGCTCCTCCAGGGCGCCGGTGTACTCGTTCTCGAGCACCGCCACCAGGGAATCCCCCTCGCGATAGACCTTGTGCAGCGCGAGGTCGGAGGTCATGACCACCTCCTTCTCGTAGAGGCTGCGGTAGTAGGTGGGGAAGGTGGTGCCGCCCACCGCCGCGCCCGGCTTGATGTCGTCGGTGACGATCTCCACCTTGGCGCCCTTGTCGGCCAGGTAGTCCGCCGCCGAGACGCCGGAGAACTCGCAGATGGCATCAAAGATCAGCACGTTCCTGCCCGGCGCGACCTTGCCCGAAAGGATGTCCCAGGTGCTGACCACCAGGCTCTCATCGGGATTCTCCGCGTAGCCCCACTCGGGCACCTGGCGGAGGAAGGGCTGGCCGCCGGTGGCCAGCACCACGATATCCGGGCGCAGGTCGAGCAGGGTTGCCTCGTCGGCCCGGGTGCCCAGGCGCAGGTCGACATTGAGGCGCGCCAGCTCCAGCTGGTACCAGCGGGTGATGCCGGCGATCTGGTCACGCTGCGGGGCCCTGGCGGCGATGGTGATCTGCCCGCCGAGGGCCTCCGCGGCTTCGAAGAGGGTGACGTCATGGCCACGCTCGGCGGCGACGCGGGCCGCCTCCATGCCGCCCGGGCCACCGCCCACCACCACGACGCGGCGCCTGGGCCCCTCGCTCTTCTCGATGATATGCGGCAGACCCAGGTACTCCCGTGAGGTGGCGGCGTTCTGGATACACAGCACGTCCAGGCCCTGGTACTGGCGGTCGATGCAGTAGTTGGCGCCCACGCACTGCTTGATCTGGTCGATCTGCCCCATCTTGATCTTGGCGATGATATGGGGGTCGGCAATATGCGCCCGGGTCATGCCCACCAGGTCCACGTAGCCGCCCTCGAGGATGCGCTGGGCCTGGTTGGGATCCTTGATGTTCTGGGCGTGGATCACCGGTACGCCGACCACTTCCTTGATGCCCGCCGCCAGGTGCAGGAAGGGCTCCGGCGGGTAGGACATGTTGGGAATGACGTTGGCGAGCGAGTTGTGGGTGTCGCAGCCGGAGCCCACCACGCCGAAGAAGTCGACCTGGCCGGTGGCATCGTAGTAGGCGGCGATCTGCTTCATGTCGTCGTGGGAGAGGCCGTCCGGGTGGAACTCGTCGCCACAGATGCGCATGCCCACCGCGAAGTCGTCGCCCACCTCGGCGCGCACCGCCTTGAGCACCTCCATGCCGAAGCGCATGCGGTTCTCGAAGCTGCCGCCCCACTGGTCCTCGCGCTTGTTGACCCGCGGGCTCCAGAACTGGTCGATCAGGTGCTGGTGCACGGCGGAGAGCTCGACGCCGTCGAGGCCCCCCTCCTTGGCCCGGCGCGCGGCCTGGGCGAAGTCGCCGATGATGCGCCAGATCTCCTCCTCCTCGATGGCCTTGCAGGTGGAGCGGTGCACCGGCTCGCGGATGCCGGAGGGCGACAGCAGGGTCGTCCAGTTGAACCCGTCCCACCGGGAGCGGCGCCCCATGTGGGTGATCTGGATCATGATCTTGCCGCCGTGCCGGTGGACGGCATCCGCCAGGTTCTGGAAGTGCGGAATGATGCGGTCGGTGGCCAGGTTCACCGAGCTCCACCAGGCCTGGGGGCTGTCGATGGAGACCACCGATGAGCCGCCGCAGATGGCGAGACCGCAACCGCCCTTGGCCTTCTCCTCGTAGTACCTGATGTAGCGCTCGGTGGTCATGCCGCCGTCGGTGGCGTAGACCTCGGCGTGGGCGGTGCTGACCACCCGGTTGCGGATGGTGAGCTTGCCGATCTCGATCGGCTGGAAGAGTGCGTCGAATGCCATGGTGGTGACTCCTCAGCCCCGGAGGGTATCAAGCGGACGGGTGACGAAGCGGCCCACGTCGCAGCCTTCCTCGGCCGCACTCTGGACCTGCTCGGCGACGGTGCGAAGCTTGCTGCCGCGCGCGGCGAGGATCTGGTCCATGGCCCCGGCGAACCAGCCGGTGAACATGTACTCCACCTTGCGCCCCACCTTGCCCAGCTGATAGACGAAGGCGCTGTGCTCGAGGCGCACCCGGCAGGTGCCGGCGTCGAGATCGATGGCCTCGACGATGAAGCGCCCCCAGCCGCGCTGGGAGAGGCGCGTCATGTAGTGCTCGAAGACGTCCACGCCCTCGAGGCCATGACATTCGGCCTCCTTCTCGCACCAGTGCCAGGCGCTCTTGTAGCCGGCGTGGTAGAGGATCTCGGCGTACTGCTCGGCGCCCAGGGCCTCTTCCACGGCCAGATGGTTGTTGATGAAGAAGTGCCGCGGCACGTAGAGCATCGGCAGGGCGTCGGTGGTCCAGACGCCGGTCTCGGCGTCCACCTCGATGGGCAGCTCGGGGGCCATCTGAGTCACGGTCGTATTCCTCGAATCGTTGTTCTAGTCAGTCAGTTGGCAGGGGCTTTTCGGGGCCCCTATCACGCAGAGGTGTTGCCCGGCACTCAGGCGCCCCAGACGTCCTTCAGTACCCGTACCCAGTTCTCGCCCATGATCTTGCGCACCTGGGGTTCGCTGAAGCCGCGGCGAAGCAGCGCCTCGGTGAGGTTGGGAAACTCGCCGATGGTGCGGATGCCCTCGGGATTGATGATCTCGCCGAAGCGGGTCAGGCGACGGGCGTAGCCCTTGTCATGGGTCAGCCACTCGAAGAAGTCCTGGCCATGGCCCTGGGTGAAGTCGGTGCCGATGCCGATGGCATCCTCGCCGACGATGTTCATCACGTACTCGATGGCCTCGACATAGTCGTCGACGCTGGCGTCGACGCCGGCACGCAGGAAGGGGGTGAACATGGTCACGCCGACGAAGCCGCCGCGGTCGGCGATGAACTTCAGCTCGGCGTCGGACTTGTTGCGCGGGTGCTCCTTGAGGCCGGAGGGCAGGCAGTGGGAATAGCAGACCGGCTTCTCGGAGGCCTCGATGACCTCCCGGGAAGTGGTCTCGCCGACGTGGGAGAGGTCGCACATGATGCCGACGCGATTCATCTCGGCGACGATCTCGCGGCCGAAGCCGGAGAGGCCACCGTCACGCTCGTAGCAGCCGGTGCCAACCAGGTTCTGGGTGTTGTAGCACATCTGCACGATGCCCACGCCCAGCTGCTTGAAGACCTCCACGTAGCCGATCTGGTCCTCGAAGGCATGGGCGTTCTGGAAGCCGTAGAGGATCCCGGTCTTGCCCTCTTCCTTGGCGCGGGTGATGTCGGCGGTGGTGCGCACGGGGCGGACCAGGTCGCGGCACTCGGCCATCAGCGCATTGGACCGGACGATGTTGTCGACGGTGGCCTGGAAGCCCTCCCAGACGGAAACCGTGCAGTTGGCTGCCGTCAGCCCGCCGCGCCGCATGTCCTCGAACAGCTCGCGGTTCCACTTGGCGATGATCAGGCCATCGATGACGATGGCGTCGTCGTGCAGCTCTCTTGGGGTCATGTGTGCCACTCCGGGGATGTGTTCGACTCGACGGCAGCATAGCGCCGGCCCATAGCGACTCGGCGCCTGGAAACGACGGCGAGAATTCCAAAAACGTCATGACTGTCGCGCCTGCGACGCACGACGACACCCTGCCGGCCCGCGACGGGCTGGCAGGGTGATCGGTTCGGCAGGAGGGCGGTAAGGCAGTGGTCAGGAGCGCAGCAGGACGCTGGCGTAGGTCGGCTCGCCGCGGGCCTGGTCGAGGGCCATGATGGCCGAGGAGACCGGCTCGGTCGGACAGGCCTCGAAGGCCAGCAGCTCCAGGTTGGCCCCCACCTGCTCGCAGGGGGGTGGCACCGGCAGCCGGACCGGGCTTGCGCCCAGTCGTTCGTCGCGGGGCGGCTGGCCGAAGAACTCCCGGTAGCACTTGGAGAAGTGAGGCGTGGACACGAAGCCGCAGGCGGACGCCACCTCGATGATCGAGATCGAGGTCTGCTTGAGCAGCTGTCGGGCGCGGGTCAGCCGGAGTTTCAGGTAGTAGCGCGACGGCGAGCAGAGCAGGTATTTCTGGAAGAGCCGCTCGAGCTGGCGACGCGACACGTCCACATAGGCCGCGAGTTCCTCGAGCCCGATGGGCTCCTCGAGGTTGGCCTCCATCAGCGCCACGATCTCCAGCAGCTTGGGCTGGGTGGTGCCCAGGATATGCTTGAGCGGCACGCGCTGCTGATCCTGCTCCCCACGCACGCGGTCACAGATGAACATCTCGGAGATCCCTGCCGCGAGTTCGCGGCCATGATCCCGCCCGATCAGGGTGAGCATCATGTCCAGGGGGGCGGTGCCCCCCGAGGCGGTGGCCCTCTCGCGGTCGATGGAGAACAGCCGGGTCGTGAGCAGGGCGCGGGGAAAGGACTCCTGCATGGCGGCCAGGCACTCCCAGTGGACACTGGTCTCGTAGCCATCCAGCAGTCCCGCCTTGGCCAGCGCCCAGCTGCCGGTGCAGATCCCCCCCAGCCGACGGGAGAGGCGTGCCTGCCCCTGCAGCCAGATGACATGCTCGCGCTGCACCGCGCGCGCCGGCCCCACCCCGCCGCAGACCACCACCATGTCCAGTGCCAGCGGCACCGTGATCGCCGCATCCGGGGTGACCTTGAGGCCATCGCTGGCGGAGATCGGCTCGCCATCGAGGCTCAGGGTGAACCAGCGATAGAGCTCCCGTCCGGCCAGCTGGTTGGCCATGCGCAACGGCTCGATGGCCGAGGCCAGCGAGAAGAGGGTGAAGTTTTCCAGCAGCAGGAAGCCGATGGCCTGGGGAGCAGCTGGCTTCTGTGGGGCCTGGGAGGGGGTCGTCATGGCGAGACTCCTGTACGGGGTCATACACGGGTTGTAGTTATATCCGTATCCGGACGCCCGCCGGTGTCTGGCTGTCGCGATCAGGCAAGTCCGTCCCGCAAGGTACCGCAAGGCGTCGTGATCTGGCATGTCACAATTGCCTATCAGCCGCTGAGTCGCTAGTTGCTAACGACTATGGTGTCGTTTTCAGGGTGGCAGGATGTCGCTCACGGGCAAGGCTGAGCGCTCAGGCCGTCGTCACCCGCCCTTCAATCCTGGTGATGATGCCATGGTCATAAGGATTCTATCGGCCACTGCCGCTAGCCCGGTGCCTGGCGGCGCATGGCCCGGGCCCAGGCAGCGGCAAAGTCGGCGGCCGGGAGTGGCCGGCCGTAATGGTAGCCCTGGGCCTGCTCGCAGCCCATGTCAGCCAGGGCCTCGGCCTGTTGCGGGGTCTCGACGCCCTCGGCGACCGTCTTCATCCCCAGGGTCCGGGCCATGGCGATGATGGTCTGGATGATGGCCCGGTCATGGCGGCTCTCGAGCATGTCCCGAACGAAGGAGATGTCGATCTTCAGCGCATCGGCCGAGAAGCGGCGCAGGTACGAGAGCGACGAGTAGCCGGTGCCGAAGTCGTCGATGGCCAGGGCATAGCCGGCCTGGCGCAGCGCATGGGTGATGCCGACGGCCTGCTCGGGGTCGCGCATGAAGTCGCTCTCGGTGAGCTCCAGGCCGATGGCCGAGGCCGGCACGCCCCGGGTCAGGGTCGCGATATGCTCGGCCAGCTGGGGATCCGCGAACTGCTGGGCCGAGACATTGAGGGAAAGCCGGCCGGGCAGGGCCATGCCTTCGCGCCGCCAGGCGGCCAGCTGCCGGGAGGCCGCCTGCAGCACCCAGTCACCCAGCGGGCGGATCAGACCACGCTCCTCCGCCAGGGGGATGAACTCCCCCGGGCTGACCCAGCCCCAGACCGCATCGTGCCAACGGCACAGTGCCTCGGCGCCCACCAGCTCGCCGGTGCGGAGGTCGACCTGGGGCTGGAAATGGAGCTCGAGCCGCTGGCCACTGATGGCCGCACTCAGCCGCTCCGTCATCTGCTGGCGGCGCTGGAGGGCCCTGGTCATCGATTCGTCGAAGGGGCAGGTCCCGCCATCCTGCTGCTTGGCGTGATAGAGCGCGATGCTGGCGGACTTGAACAGCTCGACGGGGGTGACGGCGTCCCGCGGGTATTGTGCCGACCCGATGCTGAGCTCGAGCACGAAGCTGCGATGCCCGAGCTCGATGGGTTTGCTCACGGCGGCCCGCAGCCGCCGCACGCTCTGCTCGAGGGCAGTGGCCTGTGCCCTGGGCACCAGCACCGCGAACTCGTCGCCGGAGAGCCGCGCCAGTACCTCGGCCGGCTCCAGGGCACGCGCCAGACGCCCGGCCGTGGTCGACAGCAGCTGGTCACCGATCTGGTGGCCGTGGAGGTCGTTGATCTCCTTGAAGCGGCGGATGTCGAGCAGCAGCAGCAGGAGCGGGTGCTGTCCCTTCTCGGCCTCCTGCCTGAGGCGCATGAGCTCTTCCATGAAGCGTACCCGGTTGGGCAGGCCCGTGGTGCTGTCGGTATAGGCCAGCTGGTGCATGCGACGATGGTCACGTCGCCGCTCCAGCTCCGCCGCGGCCCCGGTGGAGAGGATGCGCAGCACCGAGGTGGCGAAGGCGTTGGCCTCCAGCGGACGGCGATAGAGCACCATGACGACCCCGATCGGCTGGCCACTGGCGTTGTCCAGGCGACGGCCGATCCAGGCCCTGGCCACGCCGGCTCCTCCCGGCAGAAGCGCGGTGCTGTCGCCCTCGACCATGACCTCCCGCTCGTCGAGGACCTGCTCGCAGGGGGTGCCCGCCAGCGCGTAGGCGTAGTTGTCAAGCCGCTGCCCGTCGGAGACCACGCTGACCATGCTCAGGGTCGCGGACGCGCGACCGCCCGGGGGATCGACATCCGGCCCGCAGGCGTCGAGCAGGGCGATGAAGCCGGCATCCGCCTCGAGGATCTCGACCAGGGTGCTGACCAGCTGATGGAAGTAGTCGTCACCGATGCGGGTGGTGACCGTCGAGGCCACCTGCATCACCGCCTCCTGGACGCGCTGCGCCTCATGCTGCTCGGTGATGTCGGTGATGAAGCCTTCCAGATGGAGGAGTTCACCGGCGGCATCGAAGACCCCCTGGCCTTGCTCCCACATCCAGCGGGTGCCGTCCCCGGCATGGTGCAGCCGATAGATCACGCGAAAGGGCTCTCTGCGTGAAACGGCGGCCTGGACCTCCTCGAACACCCGCTCACGGTCGGCGGGATGAATCAGCGCGGCATAGCTGGCAACCCGGTTGTCCTGCAGCTCCTCGGCCCGGTACCCGGTCAGCGCGTGCGCCCCCTGGCTGACGACCCTCATGGTCCAGTCGCGATCATTGAGGCAGCGATATGCCATGCCGGGCAGGTGGTTGAGCAGGGTGTCGAGGCGACGCTCGCTCTCCTTCACCGCCCGCTCGGCCCGGCTGCGGTCCAGCTCGGCGCCAGCCTGGACCGCGGCGATGCGCAGCACCTCCTTCTCCAGGCCATTGGCCTGCATGGGGGTGTTCTTGAGCACCGCGAGCAGGCCCAGCGTCGCCCCGTCCGCGGCCAGGAGCGGCAGGCCGAGATAGCTGACCGCGCCCAGCTGACACAGCAGCCCGTCGTCGGGAAAGCGGGTCTGGACGTCACTTGCGAAGAGGCAGGCCTCCTCGCCGACCACGCGCTCGCAGGGGGTGCCCGCCAGCGGATAGGCGATGTTTGGTCGCGGCCGGCCCTGTGACCAGACCGCCAGGGTGTGGACCATGGCATCCCCGGTGACCCCGGCCACCAGCACGTGGTCGACCTCCAGGATGGCCGCGAGCCGCGCCACCAGGGTGTCGTAGAAGTCGGGTGCCCCGCTCCTGCCGAGGCCCTCCGCCAGCTGGCGAAAGGCCTCTTCAGCCCCCATCCGTGACTGCATTGCCGCGCTCCCTCCTGGCCATCTCCGCATCGCTGCCCGGCCCGTGATGCCGGTCCCCTGGCGGAATTCGGCTCACAAGATGACAGGAATGGGGGGCTGGGTAAAACACGCCCCCATGCCTCGGCCGTGACCGAGGCCCAGCGTGGCAGGGAACCCTGGGGGAGTATCCTGCTACCCGGGGCCCCGGCGTCGGACATCCTCGAGGCGTCAGTCCGTTTTCAGGGCCACCACTCGCAGCCGAAGGGCATTGGCGATCACGCTGACCGAGGAGAGCGACATCGCTGCGGCGGCGATGATCGGCGACAGCAGCAGGCCGGTGAAGGGGTAGAGCACGCCGGCGGCGATCGGCACCCCCGCGGCGTTGTAGACGAAGGCGAAGAAGAGGTTCTGGCGGATGTTGCGCATGGTGGCCCGCGACAGCCGGTGCGCCTCGACGATGCCGGTCAGGTCGCCGCGCAGCAGAGTCACGCCGGCGCTCTCGATGGCCACGTCGGTGCCGGTGCCCATGGCGATGCCGACGTCGGCAGTCGCCAGGGCGGGGGCATCGTTGACGCCGTCGCCGGCCATCACCACCACGCGCCCCTCGTCACGCAGCCGCTGGACCACGCGCCCCTTGTCCTCGGGGAGCACCTCGGCCTCCACCTCGTCGATGCCCAGGCGGCGCGCCACTGCCTCGGCGGAGGTACGGTTGTCGCCGGTGAGCATGACGACCCGGATGCCGTCCGCCTGCAGGGCCTGGATGGCCGCCTCGGTGGTCTCCTTGACGGGGTCGGCGATGGCCAGCAGGCCTGCAAGGCGCCCGTCCACCGCGGCGAAGATCACGGTGGCGCCATCGCCGCGCAACCGCTCGGCCTCTTCCTCCAGTTCGGCCAGGGCCACCTTCTCGCTCTCCATCAGCAGGCGATTGCCGAGCGTGACACGATGGCCGTCGACCCGCCCCGTCACCCCCTTGCCATTGGGGGCGTCGAACTCCGTGGCCTCCGAGAGCGTCACGCCATCTTCCCTGGCCTTATCGACGATCGCCTGGGCGAGGGGGTGTTCGCTGCCGCGCTCCAGCCCCGCGGCAAGCCGCAACAGCTCTGTTTCGTCGAAGCCCTCGGCCGGCCGCAGTTCGGTCAACTGAGGCTTGCCCTCAGTCAGGGTGCCGGTCTTGTCGACGACCACGGTATCGACCTTCTCGAGGCGCTCCAGCGCCTCGGCGTCGCGGATCAGCACGCCAGCCTGGGCCCCACGACCCACGCCCACCATGATCGACATGGGGGTGGCCAGCCCCAGGGCACAGGGACAGGCGATGATCAGCACGCTGACGGCGGCGATCAGGCCGAAGGCCATGGGCGGCGCCGGCCCCCACAGCGACCAGGCGATGAAGGCCACCACGGCCACCAGGATCACCGCCGGCACGAAGACGCCGGCCACCTTGTCGGCCAGCCCCTGGATGGGCGCCCGGCTGCGCTGCGCGCTGGCCACCATCTGCACGATCTGCGACAGCATGGTGTCGCGCCCCACCTTGTCGGCGCGCATGATGAACGAGCCCTGGCCGTTGATGCTGCCACCGATCACGTTATCGCCGGCCTCCTTGCGCACCGCCAGCGGCTCGCCGGTGACCATCGACTCGTCGATGTTGGAGCGCCCCTCCAGCACTTCGCCATCCAGCGGCACCTTGTCGCCGGGGCGCACGCGCAAGCGGTCGCCGACCTGCACCCGGTCGAGGGAGACCTCCTCCTCCTGGCCGTCATCGTCGAGGCGCCGCGCAGTGGCCGGGGCCAGGTCGAGCAGCGCGCGGATCGCCCCGGAGGTCTTCTCCCGGGCACGCAGTTCCAGCACCTGCCCGAGCAGCACCAGCACCACGATCACCGCCGCCGCCTCGAAGTAGACCGCCACCGAGCCGTCGCTCTGGCGGAAGGTCTCGGGGAAGATGCCCGGCACGATCGTCGCCAGCAGGCTGTAGACCAGCGCCGCCCCGGTGCCGATGGCGATCAGGGTGAACATGTTGAGGCTGCGTTGCACGATGGAGCGCCAGCCGCGCACGAAGAAGGGCCTGCCCGCCCAGACCACCACCGGCGTGGCGAGCAGCAGCTGGATCCAGTTCGAGACCTGGGGGGCGATCAGGTGATCGAGTCGGAAGATATGCCCCCCCATCTCCAGCACCAGCACCGGCAGTGCCAGGGCCAGCCCGATCCAGAAGCGCCGCGTCATGTCCTTCAGCTCCTCGGAGGGCCCGGTATCGGCGGAGACCGTCTCGGGCTCCAGCGCCATGCCGCAGATGGGGCAGTCCCCCGGCCCCTCCTGGCGGATCTCGGGGTGCATCGGGCAGGTATACATCGTGCCGGGGGGCGCAGACTCGGCCGGTGGCTTATCGTCCAGGAAGGCCTCGGGATCCGCCTCGAACTTCTTCCGGCACGTCGCGGAGCAGAAGTACCAGGTCGTGTCGGCGTGGGTGGCGCGGTGCTGGGTCGCATGGGGATCGACCTCCATGCCGCAGACCGGATCCTTGACCGTAGAGCGAGAACGGCTATCGGACATCGTTCATCCTCCCCGTCTGCCGAGTCAGGTGCCGGTGGGCCTGGCGGGCCCGGTGGATCGATATACCGACGGTCTTGATGTCCATCTGCCAGCTCCCGGGAAGGTCAGTGGGAATGTGAATGGCCGTTATCCTCTGGCGACTTGCGCGATGACAGGAACAACCATTCGCCGAGCAGGATGAGCGCCATCCCGACGACGGCAACGACGAGCACCAGCGGGTCGGTGGTTGCCTTCACCCATACGAACCCCGCCAGGACGACCGCGTCCAGCAATAGGGCGACGACCAGAACGGCAACATTGGCACCGACATCGTGGCGCAGATGACGATATACCCCCCAGTGAATCGCCATATCCATGATCAGATAAAAGATGATGCCAAGCGCCGCGATACGGCTGAGATCGAAGAACGCCGTCAACAGCAGGCCGAGGACGATGGTGTAGACCAGGGTATGCTTCTGGATGCTGCCCGGCATGTGGAAATGGCGATGGGGCACCAGCTTCATCTCGGTCAGCATCGCCAGCATGCGCGACACCGCGAACACGCTGGCGATGATACCGCCTGCCGTGGCCAGCATGGCCAGGATGACGGTGAACCAGACGGCGGCCTCCCCCAGCGCGGGCCGGGCGGCAGCTGCCAACGAGTAATCCTGCGTCTCGATGATCTCGCCCAACGACAGGTTACTGGCGACGGCGAAGCCTACCAGCGCATAGATCACCACACAGAGGGCGATCGAGATCATGATCGCCCGGGCCAGGTTGCGGTGGGGATCCTGGATCTCCGAGCCGCTGTTGGTGATGGTCGTGAAGCCCTTGAAGGCCAGGATCCCCAGCGCCGTGGCGCCCAGGAACCCCGTCAGTGAGGCGTCGGGCGCCGAAGCCGAGACCTCCATCTCCACGGCGTCGGCGACCAGGACGCCGACCACCCCGAACACGATGATGCCGCCGATCTTGATGACGCCCAATACCGACGCAACGCCCTGGATCCACTTGTTGGCAGTGAGGTTGATCAGGAACGCAGACAGCAGCAGGGCAACGCCCAAGGAGGGGACAAGCAGCGACCTGTTCTCCACATCGACAAGTTCGAGCGTGTAGGAGCCGAAGGTTCTCGCCAGGAAGCTCTGGGCGATCACCATGGAGAAATACATCAGCAACGCATGGAAAGCGGTAGGTAGCGTCGGACCATAGGCTTTCTGCAGATACATGCCGATGCCCCCTGCCGACGGATAGGCACGTGACATCTTGACGTAGGAATAGGCGCTGAAGGAGACGATCAGCGCGGCCGACAGGAAGGCCAGCGGGAACAGGCGCCCCGTCATCTCGGCCATCTGGCCCGTGAGGGCGAAGATGCCTGCCCCGATCATCACTCCTGTGCCCAGGGCAATCGCACCGGCTAGCGAGAGGCTTCCTTGCTCGTACTCGGGGGTTCGATCCGTGGAGTCGGTCATCCATGTCTCCTTGTCATTACAGGATGAGCTGTTTCAGGGGCATCCAGATCCCCATGGCCACCATGATCAGGTTCTCGGTCAGGGACACGAACCCCAGGGGGACATTGCTGTTGCCCCCGACACAGGCACACTTCAGCTCGCGCTTGTCGATATAGACGGCCTTGAAGACCGAGACGGCGCCCACCGTGCCGATGAACAGGGCCAGGGGGGCGGATAGCCATGTCAGGGCGCCTGCCAGCATCAGGACGCCGGCCAGGGTCTCGGCATAGGGGTAGACGTAACCGTAGAGGACCTGGCGCTGGGCGAGCAGGTCATAGTTGAGAAACATGGTGCTGAAGCTCTCGACATCCTGCAGCTTCTGGAGCCCCAGCAGGGTCATGGCGGTGGCAACCGCATACTCCGGCATGCGCAACGACACGAGCGTGCCATTGGCCGCCCAACTTACTGCCAGACCGATCAGCAGGGAGGTCGCGAAGATGGCGATGACCGGCTGATAGGTCGTCTCCTTCTCGCCGGGCACGCTCAATCCCAGGTAGGCCCGCACCTCCTCATAGCCCCCCACGCGCTCTTCGCCGATATAGACCTGAGGGGTGGTGTCGACCCCGGCCCGCTCCTGAAACGCCTCGATGGCCTCGCGCGAGGTGAGGGTGTGATCCTCTACCTCGTAGCCCTTGCGCTTGAGCAGGTCCACGGTCTTCAGGCCGAACGGGCAGAGGTGCTCCTCCGTCTTCATGCGGTAAACACGAGCCGTCTCGTGCTGTGTGGAAGACGACGAAGTGACAGTGCTCATGGGTATCAACCTCCTTGCGGTACCAAGAGATATCGGGGCATGCCGGGGCCGGGCCCCGCGCTCACTGGCGAATGGGGACATGCCCTCGTCTTGCTTTCAGCCTAGAACCCTTGTGTCACCCAAGGGTCAAGGACACACGCGCCGCGCCAATCGAGATGAGAGAGCCTGAACACGTCCTCATCCTCGAGCGGCAACCGCTTCATGGCGGTGGCTCACCCCTGGAAGTCGATACTTCCCGACATGCCTGCCTCGTAGTGACCAGGAATGTTGCAGGCGTATTCGAGGTGCGCCACGTCGTCGGGAGCGGTCCAGACGAGCTCGGTGGTTTCACCGGGCGGGATGGTCACGGCAGGCATCTCGCCGCCATGCGCTCCCTCGGCCATGTCGTGGCCGCCATGTCCCCCATGTCCGTCGCCAGGGTTCCCGGCCATCTCCTGCATCATCTCGCGATGCGCCTCCTGGGCCTTGGCATCGCCGATCACGAACTCGTGCTCGAGATTGCCGCTATTGGTGACCTCGAAGCGAATCACCTCGCCCGGCGCCACCTCGAGTGTGTCGGGATCGAACCACATGTCGCCCGCCTCGACGCGGATGGTGCGGTCGATATCGGCCTCGCTTGCCGCTGCGTGGGACGTATCGTGCTGGCCGGCGGCATGTGACGTCGTGGTCGCGAGCCCCAGGACCAGGGCCAGTAGCGTCTTGCGCATGAGGGGGACCTCTCTTGTCGTATCAGGGGAGATTCGGTTGTGCCTCGACAACCTGACACCCGGGTGAACATGTTCAAGGGATTTCGTTCCATCCAACCCCTTGACCTCGAGGCCACCCACAGGTTGTAGGCTGATGCTCGACACTCGCCCCGCCTTCCTCGATCCCGGAAGACGATCTCTTTGCCATACGCAAGATGAGGGGAAACACCATGGTCAAGTACAAGCAGGTAATCGCCATTGCGCTGGCCGCTGGCCTGGGCATCGCCGCCAGCGGCGCCGCGTCTGCTCACGGCATGCAGCAGGGCACCCAAGGGCCTGGCGGCATGATGATGGGCGGCCAGGGGGGCATGGGGCCCGGCATGATGATGGGCGGCCCAGGGGGCATGGGCCCCGGCATGATGATGGGCGGCCAGAGCGGCATGGGCCCCGGCATGATGATGGGCGGCCAGGGCGGCATGGGCCCCGGCATGATGATGGGCGGCCAGGGCGGCATGGGCCCCGGCATGATGATGGGCGGCCAGGGCGGCATGGGCCCCGGCATGATGATGGGCGGCCAAGGCGGCATGGGCCCCGGCATGATGATGGGCGACCAAGGCGGCATGGGCCCCGGCATGATGATGGGCGGCCAGGGGGGCATGATGCCCTGCCCGATGATGGCGAACCTGGGTGCCATGGGCGGCATGGGCGGAATGCTCGACGAGGAGCAGTCGAGCGCCCTTCGCGAGATGCGCAGGGAGCACCGTTCCGCCCAGCTCGAACGCATGGGCGAGATGATGAACCTGCGTGACGATATGCTGCTGCTGATGCAGGCGGAGCGTCCTGATCCGGAGGAAGTCCAGGCACTCCATGGTCAGATGGCCACCCTCCAGGGCGAGATGATGGCGGACAAGGTGCGCATGCGTAATCGGATGCAGGACCTGCTGAGCGATAAGCAGCGCGAGCAGCTGAAGCAGGACCCTTCCTCCGGCAACAGCCCGCAGTGATACCCGATGCCCGCCGCCTGGCGGGTATCGCTCAGCCATCTCGCTCCATATTGCGCTGGGTCAAGGTGGTCAACCGAATGACTGGTACAGAATGACGCAAGGATGACGAGGGAATCACCATGACCGAACAGGCCAGACCGCTGCACCGCACACGAGGAGGACGCCTGCTGGCGTTGCTGCTCGTGGTGCTGCTGTCGGTGTCCGGCCTGACCGCCCAGGCGGCCATGGACAGCTGCGCCACTGATTGCAGCACGGCTGAGGTCGAGATGTTCGACCACGCCGACGCCGAATGCGCTGGCTGTGCGGCCCTGGCAGCAACGCCCCTCGTCATGCCTGCCACCCCCGATACCCTGGCCGACACCGACGGACCGGCCACGGTCGAATTCATCGCCCCGCCCCCGCGCGAACCTCCCAGACCCTGACCGTGCCTCTATCGCCTCGGTGACGCTGGCCGTACGCCTGCCACCGGATTTACCTGTGCACTTTCGTCAGGAGTCTCGACATGATGAGCACCGACTGCTTCGCCCTCATGGGCTCGATGGGCTGGCTCGGCTGGCTGATGCCGCTGGCCTTCATGCTGCTGCTGGGCCTCGGCATCGCCGCCCTGGCCAAATATGTCTTCACGTCCCGTCGTTCCCAGGAGGACCGCTCATGAGCCGCTTCGCCCCCACCCTGTTCCTCTCCGCCGCCCTGCTGGCCGGCGCCACCACCGCCCAGGCCGCCCTGCCGGCCGAGGCCACGCTCTACAAGAACCCGCAGTGCGGCTGCTGCGATGGCTATGCCAGGCATCTCGAGGAGATGGGCATCGCGGTCACCGTCATCGATGACCAGGATCTCGGCCAGATCAAGGAGGCTGCGGGCCTGCCCTACGGACTCGGCTCCTGCCACACCGTCAAGATGGGCGAGTACGTGATCGAGGGTCATGTGCCGCTGGCGGCGGTGGAGAAGCTGTTCGAGGAGCAGCCGGCCATCGATGGCATCGGCCTGGCCGGCATGCCCATCGGCACCCCCGGCATGCCCGGCCCCCAGCAGGCGCCCTACGAGGTCTACCAGTTCACCGACCGACAGGAGGCGGCCTTCATGACGCTCTGAGGGCCCATTCCGATCCACCATCACGAATCGCCCCGGCCAGTGCCGGGGCGATTCGTGACTACCTGTCGAGAGAGAACAACTAGCGGTCAAACACCACCGTTCGCCTGGCGTGCAGGAAGACGCGGCGTTCCACATGCAGGGCCACCGCTCGGGCAAGGGTGAGACACTCGACATCGCGTCCCTTGGCCACCAGGTCCTCCGGGTAGTCGGCATGACTCACCGGCTCCACGCCCTGGGTGATGATCGGTCCCTCGTCCAGGTCGTCATTGATGTAGTGGGCCGTGGCGCCGACCAGCTTGACGCCCTTCTCGTAGGCCTGGTGGTACGGCCGTGCGCCCTTGAAGCCCGGCAGCAGCGAGTGGTGGATGTTGATCGCTCGCCCGCTGAGCTTCTCGCACATGTCGCTCGAGAGCACCTGCATGTAGCGCGCCAGGATCACCAGCTCGGCGCCGGTCTCCTCGATCACCGACCAGACCTGCGCCTCCTGCTCGGGCTTGGTCTCGGCCGTGATCGGGAAGTGGTGGTAGGCAATCCCGTGCCACGCGGCCAGGTTCTCCAGGTCCGGATGGTTGGAGACGATGGCGCGGATATCGATGGGCAGCTGGCCGATGCGGTAGCGATAGAGCAGATCGTTGAGGCAGTGGTCGGCCTTGGAGACCATGATCACCACCGGCAGGCGCCGCCCGGGGGGAGTGAGCTCGAAGGTCATCTCGAACTCGGCGGCGCGCGCGGCGAACTCGGCCTCGAAGGCCTCGGCATCGAACCCGTCGGCTTCCGGCCTGAATTCGGTGCGTATGAAGAAGCGCCCGCTGAGCCGGTCATCGAAGGAGTGCTGTTCGGTGATGTAGCAGCGACGCTCCTTGAGGAAGCGGGTGACCACGTCCACGGTGCCCAGCCGGCTCGGGCACTGGGCCGCCAGGATCCAGCGATTGTTGTTGTCCTGCATCTCATCTTCTCCCGAAGCGGGGCCGGCAGATGCCGGCCCCGTGGCGATCACTCCTCGACGCCGATAGCGTACTCGGCGCCGGCGTCCAGGATCCAGCGATAGAGGTAGTCGGCGAAGCTGCGGCGCAGCACCAGTTCCCAGCGGGCCTCCGTCGGGCGGCGCAGGATCAGGTTGGCCTTGGCAAACACCGTGGTCACCCCCTTGCCGACCGGGAAGGCCTCGGGGTGGACGTCGTAGGGCGTCGACTTCATCAGCAGCTCCCGGGCCTTGTCGCCCGTCAGCTCGATCAGGGTCTGGCCACCGCTGGCGTTGACGATGGCGTAGTGGGCATCGCCCAGGGCCTCGCGCAACCGCTTCTCCAGGGCGAACTCCTCGCCGCCGGGCACGATCACCAGCCACTCGTCGGGGGAGAGCCACTGGATCGAGCGCTCGCCACTCTCGTCCAGGGTCAGGGTGTTGGGGCGGCCCGGCAGGCCGACCCCCAGCACCCCGCGCACCGCCTCGTCGAGGACGATGGCGCCGCCGCGCAGGATCAGATGGCCCGCCATGGCGCGCTCGCGCAGCACCACACGGCTCTTCTCGCTGACCGCCGGGCGGCCGCTGCGATGGTAGGACCAGGCCAGCGGGGACTCGGCCGGGACCTCAGTCTCGGGGCGGGCATCAAAGACGTTGGCCCAAGTCACGGTGTGATCAGACATTCTGGCGCTCTCCCTTGGGATCAACAAAGATCGTGCCGACGATTTCCGCGGCGTGTGTCTTGCCGTCGGCCATGGGCAGGTAGACGGTCTCGCCCATGCGCGACTGGCCGCCCTTGACCACGGCGAGG
The DNA here is from genome assembly GCF_029625235.1 of Halomonas sp. CKK8. Classification (NCBI taxonomy): domain Bacteria; kingdom Pseudomonadati; phylum Pseudomonadota; class Gammaproteobacteria; order Oceanospirillales; family Halomonadaceae; genus Halomonas; species Halomonas sp. CKK8. The sequence goes on from NZ_CP121193.1 coordinate 3,863,463, forward strand.
GCGAAACCGCTGCCCAGGGTCGGGCTGTAGTAGCTGGAGGTCACGTGGCCCACCATGGGCATGGGGATGGCGTGGTCCGGATCGAAGACGATCTGGGCCCCCTCCTCCAGCACCACCTTGGGATCCTTGGGCCTGAGGCCCACCAGCTGCTTGCGGTCGGCTCGCCGGGTGTCGGAGCGCGACAGGGCGCGCTTGCCCACCCAGGAGTTGGGCTTGTCGTAGCCGACGGCCCACTGCATGCCGAGATCCTCCGGGGTCACCGAGCCGTCGGTATCCTGGCCGGCGATGATGAAGCCCTTTTCCGCTCTCAGCACATGCATCGTCTCCGTGCCGTAGGGCGTCAGGCCATACTTTTCGCCGTGCTCGAAGAGCGTCTTCCAGACGTGCATGGCGTAATTGGCCTGCACGTTGATCTCGTAGGCGAGCTCGCCGGTGAAGGAGATGCGGAAGACCCGCGCCGGCACGTCCGCCACCTTGCCCTCGCGCCAGTCCATGAACTTGAAGCTGTCGCGGTCGAGGTCGATGTCGGTGATCTCGGCCAGCAGCTTGCGCGCCTCGGGGCCGGTCACCGTCATGGTCGCCCAGTGGTCGGTCACCGAGGTGAAAGTGACGTCCAGCTCCGGCCATTCGGTCTGGTGCCACAGCTCCAGCCACTCCATCACGCCGGCGGCGCCGCCGGTGGTGGTGGTCATCAGGAAGTGGTTCTCGGCCAGGCAGCTGGTGGTACCGTCGTCCATCAGCATGCCGTCGTCCTTGCACATCAGCCCGTAGCGGGCGCGGCCGGGCGCCAGCTTGGCCCACTTGTTGGTGTAGATGCGCCCCAGGAACTCGCGGGCATCCGGGCCCTGGATGTCGATCTTGCCCAGCGTCGAGGCGTCGAGGATGCCGACCTTCTCGCGCACCGCCAGGCACTCGCGGGCCACCGCTTCTTCCATCGTTTCGCGTTCGCCGTTGGCGGCGTCGGGGCGTACTTGTGGAAAGTACCAGGGGCGCTTCCACTGGCCCACCTCCTCGAACTCGGCGCCATTCGCCACGTGCCACTGGTGCAGCGCGGTATAGCGCTCGGGGTCGAACAGCTCGCGGCAGTGACGGCCGACGATGGCACCGAAGGTCACCGGGGTGTAGTTGGGGCGGAACACCGTGGTGCCCACCTCGGGGATCGACTTGCCCAGGCAGCGCGCGGCGATGGCCATGCCGTTGATGTTGCCGAGCTTGCCCTGGTCGGTGCCGAAGCCCATGGCGGTGTAACGCTTGACGTGTTCGATGGACTCGAAGCCCTCGCGGGTGGCCAGCTCGATGGCCGCCGCGGTGACGTCGTTCTGCAGGTCGACGAACTGCTTGGGCGCACGCAGGGTCGGCTTCTCGTGGGGCACCTGGTAGAGCGCGCAGGCCTTGCCGTCGCGGCGGGCATCGACCTGGGGCAGCGTGATGGCAGCGGCGGACTGGCCGAGTGCGGCCAGTGCCCGGGCGGCCGCGGCGCTGCCATCGGCCAGCCCCTCGGCCAGGTCGTGGAAGCCACGGGCGCTGCCGGCGGCATGCACGCCCTTCACCAGGCTCGGCACGAAACCGAGGATCTCGTCGTTCCAGGTCGGCCGGGCGCCGGTGTGGGAAGCCAGGTGGATTACCGGGCTGTAGCCGCCGGAAGTGGCGATGGTGTCGCACGCCAGGGTCTCGGCCTGGCCGGTGACCTTGAAGGCCTCGGCGTCGATGGTGGCGACGCGGGCGCCGCTGACGCGGGTGCTGCCCTTGGCCTCGACCACGGCCGCGCCTTCGATGATGCGGATGCCGCGGGCACGGGCCTGTTCTACCAGCTCACCGTCCGGGGCCGGACGGGCGTCGACGATGGCCACCACCTCGCGGCCGGCCTCATCCCAGTCCAGGGCGGCACGGTAGGCGTGGTCGTTGCTGACGCAGAGCACCAGCTTCTCGCCCGGCACCACCCCGTAGCGGCGGATATAGGTGGAGACGGCCCCGGCGACCAGGTTGCCCGGCACGTCGTTGCCCGCATAGACCAGCGGCCGCTCGTGGGCCCCGGTAGCCAGCAGCACCTGGCCGGCGCGCACGCGATGCATGCGCGACCGCGCGGGGCGATAGCCATCGACCGTCGGCGCGCATTCGCCGAGGTGCTCGGTACGCCGCTCGTGCAGGGTCACGAAGTGGTGGTCGTGGTAGCCGTTGGCGGTGGTGCGGGGCAGCAGGGTGACGTTGTCGAGCCCGGCCAGCTCGGCGACCACCTGCTCGGCCCAGCGGCCAGCGGGCTGATGGTCGAGCAGCTCGCGGCTGTCGAGCAGCGAGCCGCCCATCTCCTCCTGCTCGTCGCAGAGGATCACCCGGGCCCCGCCGCGCGCCGCGGTCAGCGCCGCGGCCAGGCCCGCGGGGCCGGCGCCGATCACCAGCAGGTCGCAGTGCTGGTTGAGGTGGTCGTAGCTGTCGGGGTCGCGTTCCATGGGGCTGCGGCCCAGGCCCGCGCCCTTGCGGATATATTTCTCGTAGGTCATCCACATGGAGGCCGGGGCCATGAAGGTCTTGTAGTAGAAGCCCGGCGGCATGAAGCGCCCGCCCAGCTTGCCCACCAGGCTCATGACATCGCGCTGGACGTTGGGCCAGCCGTTGGTGCTCTGAGCCGTGAGGCCATCGAAGAGCGCCTGCTGGGTGGCGCGCACGTTGGGCACCTGGGCCGCCTCGCTGCTGCCCAGCTGGACCAGCGCATTGGGCTCCTCGGCGCCGGCGGCGACGATGCCCCGCGGCCGCGAGTACTTGAAGCTGCGGTTGACGATGTCCACCCCGTTGGCCAACAGCGCCGAAGCCAGGGTGTCGCCGGCATGCCCCTGGTAGCGCTTGCCGTTGAAGGTGAAGCTCAGGGTACGCGCGCGGTCGATACGTCCGCCCTCGCGAAGACGATTCGGCTGATTCAGCGGCTGGCTCATGCCTTGACTCCTTCCTGGCGCTCGACCTCTTCCGCCCGGGCGGCTGCCGCCTCGGCGGGCTTGCCCTCGGGATACTCGGCGGTGAAGCGCGGCTGCTCACCCATCCGGTAGGTCTCGAGGATCTCGTAGCTCACGGTGTTGCGGGTGATGTTGAAGAACTTGCGGCAGCCCACGGCGTGCACCCACAGCTCGTGGTGGATGCCGCGCGGGTTGTCGCGGAAGAAGAGGTAGTCGCCCCACTGCTCGTCGGAGCAGGCCTCGGGGTCCGCGGGACGGGCGATATGCGCCTGGCCCTTGGCATGGAACTCCTCTTCCTCGCGGTGCTCTTCGCAGTAGGGGCAGTAGATAAGAAACATGGGTATGCCTCCTTAGTGAGCAACGCCGGCCGCGCCGTGCTCGTCGACGAGAGCCCCGGTGTGGAAACGGTCGATGGAGAACGGGGCCGCGATCGGGTGGGCCTGGTTCTTGGCCAGGGTCCAGGCGAAGACGTGGCCCGAGCCCGGCGTGGCCTTGAAGCCACCGGTGCCCCAGCCGCAGTTGAAGAACAGCCCCTTCACCGGCGTGGCGGAGAGGATCGGGCAGGCGTCCGGGCAGGTGTCGACGATGCCGCCCCACTGCCGGTTCATGCGCACCCGCGAGAAGATCGGGAACATCTCGACGATGGCCTGCAGGGTATGCTCCACGGTGGGGTAGCTGCCGCGCTGGCCGTAGCCGTTGTAGCCGTCGATGCCGGCACCGATCACCAGGTCGCCCTTGTCGGTCTGGCTGATGTAGCCGTGCACGTGGTTGGACATCACCACGGTATCGAGCACCGGCTTGAGCGGCTCGGAGACCAGCGCCTGCAGCGGGTGGGACTCCAGCGGCAGCCGGAAGCCGGCCATCTTCGCCAGCACCCCGGAGTTGCCGGCCGCCACGCAGCCCACGGTCCTGGCCTCGATGTCGCCGCGGTTGGTGTGCACCCCGTAGACCCGGCCGTCGCGGATCTTGAAGCCGGTGACCTCGGTGTTCTGCAGGATGTCCACGCCCAGGGCATCGGCGGCCCGAGCGAACCCCCAGGCCACGGCGTCATGGCGCGCCACGCCGGCCCGCGGCTGCCAGGAGGCGCCGAGGATCGGGTAGCGGGCGTTCTTCGAGCAGTCCATGATCGGCACGATCTCCTGGATCTCCTCGGGGGTGAGCACCACGCTGTCGATGCCGTTGAGGCGGTTGGCGTTGACCCGGCGCTGGACGTCACGCATGTCCTGCAGGGTGTGGGCCAGGTTCATCACGCCACGCTGGGAGAACATGACGTTGTAGTTGAGGTCCTGGGAGAGCCCCTCCCACAGCTTCATGGAGTGCTCGTAGAGCGCCGCCGCCTCGTCCCACAGATAGTTGGAACGCACGATCGTCGTATTACGGGCGGTGTTGCCGCCGCCCAGCCAGCCCTTCTCCACCACGGCCACGTTGGTGATGCCGTGCTCCTTGGCCAGGTAGTAGGCGGTGGCCAGGCCATGGCCACCGCCGCCGACGATGATCACGTCGTACTGCTTCTTGGGCGTGGGGCTGCGCCACTGGCGCTCCCAGTTCTCGTGGTGGCTGAGCGCGTGCTTGGCCAGCCCGAAGCCTGAATAGCGTTGCATCTTCTTCCTCCTCGGCCAGCCCCGCGCGGCGGGGCCGATCCTGTTCGGGTTCAGGCGGTAGCGGCTTCGCGTACCGCGGCCGCAGCGGCGTCGCCGTAGACCGGATGGCGCTCGCATAGGGTGGCGACCTTCTCACGCACCTCGTCCTCGACCGCCCCCGTGCTGCGGCGCTCGGCCAGGACGTCGAGGATGTCGCAGATCCAGCCCGCCAACTCGCCGCACTCTGCCTCGTCGAACCCGCGGGAGGTCACCGCCGGGGTGCCGATGCGCAGGCCGGAGGTGACGAAGGGGCTCTGGGGGTCATTGGGCACGGCGTTCTTGTTGACGGTGATATGGGCACGGCCGAGGGCCGCGTCGGCGTCCTTGCCGGTGACGCCCTGCTTGATCAGCGAGACCAGGAAGAGGTGGTCGTCGGTGCCGCCGGAGACGACGTCATAGCCGCGCTCGAGGAAGACCCCGGCCATGGCGCGGGCGTTGTCGACCACCCGCCGCTGGTACTGCACGAACTCCTGGCTCATGGCCTCCTTGAAGGCCACCGCCTTGGCGGCGATGACGTGCATCAGCGGGCCGCCCTGCTGGCCCGGGAAGACCGCGCCGTTGAGCTTCTTGTAGAGATCCGCGTCGCCGGCGGCGGAGAGGATCAGGCCGCCACGCGGGCCGCGCAGGGTCTTGTGGGTGGTGGTGGTGACCACGTGGGCGTGGGGAATCGGGCTCGGATAGTGGCCGGCGGCGACCAGGCCCGCCACATGGGCCATGTCGACCATCAGCCAGGCGCCCACCTCGTCGGCGATTGCGCGGAAACGCCGCCAGTCGACGACACGGGCATAGGCCGAGAAGCCGGCGATGATCATCTTCGGCTTGTGGCTGCGCGCCAGGCGCTCGACCTCCTCGTAGTCGATCTCGCCGGTCTCCGGGTTCAGGCCGTACTGCACGGCGTGGTAGTGCTTGCCGGAGAAGTTGGGCGCCGCGCCGTGGGTCAGGTGGCCGCCGTGGGCCAGGCTCATGCCCAGCACGGTGTCGCCGGGCTTGACCAGGGCCATGAAGGCCGCGGCATTGGCCTGGGCGCCGGAGTGCGGCTGGACGTTGGCGTAGTCGGTGCCGAACAGGTCGCAGGCGCGATCGATGGCCAGCTGCTCGACCACGTCGACATGCTCGCAGCCGCCATAGTAGCGCTTGCCCGGGTAGCCCTCGGCGTACTTGTTGGTCAGCTGGGTGCCCTGGGCCTCCATCACGGCGCGGCTGGCGTAGTTCTCCGAGGCGATCAGCTCGACGTGGGCCTCCTGGCGGGCCACCTCGTCGGCGATGGCGGCGGCGATCTGGGAATCGAAGGCGGCGAGACCTACCTGGTTCATGACTGGCTCCTGTTGTTATCGGTAGCGGGCAGGGTGTTACTCGAATCTATCGGCAAGCTGCCAGCGGGAAAAATTTGAAATCCTTATGCATGGATAACCGCCACGCAGCGCGTCCGGCGTACGCATCGATTAAAGACGACGGCGAGGGGAAGGGATTGAACAGATGCGACAGGATTCCTGAACGCCAGGAACACTGCTTGCCGCTCGGCAAGCGGGAAAGCGCCGGGCTGCTGCGTGCTGACGGCAAGCGCGAGGACACGCGAGCCCTGGGCTCTAGCCGAGGGCTCAGAGCGAAGGCCGGCCCTCGATATGCAGGAAGAAGGGGTCGACCCGGTCGCTGCCGGGGTCGCCGGCACGCTTGCGCATCTCCGACGGGGTCATGTCGAAGGCGCTGCGGAACTGGCGCGAGAAGTGGGCCGTGTCGGCGAAACCGCAGCGCTCGCCGATCTCGGTGATGCTCTTGCCCGTGTAGTGCAGCAGCCAGAGGCCATAGCGCAGGCGCAGGTCGCGGGCGAACTTCTGCGGCCCGACCCCCAGGATCTCGCGGAAGCGGCGTTCCAGATGCCGTCGGGAGGTGCCCACCCGCTCGGCCAGCGCATCCATGGAGATGGCCTCGCCCAGGTGCTGCTCGAGCACGGCGATGGCACGGCGCACCAGGCGATCCTCGATCTTGCCGAACACCACCGGCTGCGGCTGCTGATGCGTGCCGGCGCGAGCCTCGTCGAGCAGCATGATGTTCAGGCTCTTCATGGCCCACGCCTTGCCCAGGTGGCGCTCGACCAGATAGGCGGCCAGGTCCGCCGCCGCCGCGCCACCGGCGCAGGTGAGACGGTCCCCGTCGTCGATGAACAGGCGATCGGCCACCGGCTCGATGGCGGGAAAACGCTGTATCATGTCGCGGTGGTGGTACCAGCTGACGCAGCAGCGCCGCCCCTTCATCAACCCTGCCTGGATCAGGGCGAAGACGCCGGTGCACAGGCCCACCAGTGGCACGCCCGCCTCGGCCGCCTGGCGCAGGTAGGCCAGGGCGTTGGAATCCTGTCGCTCCTTCTGCGCCTGCACGCCACCGATCACCACGATGTAGTCGAACTCGGCGGGATCACGGAACGACAGGCAGGGCGAGATGGCGGCACCGCAGCTGGAGAGGGCCTCCTGCCCGGCACTGGTCATGAAGGTCCAGTGGCAGCGCAGCTGGCGGCTGCGATCTCCCTCGTCGGCGGCCAGCCGCAGGCAGTCGACGAAGGCGGCGAAGGGCAGCAGGGTGAAGCGGTGCAGCAGGACGAAGCCGACCGATAGTGGCTCTCCCTGGCGAAGGAGGCCCGTCGTGGTGCCTGGCGTCATGGCAAGACAATCTCCGGTCACGGACTCAATCCAGGAAGTCAGCGTATCCTGCCCTCCGCGCCAACACCACATACAGCAGAATCAGCCACGCCATCCTTCGCCAATCGTCACCTCGAAAATCAAGGTGGTCACCCCCGCCGACTTACGGGCGGGGAAGCGACATTTTCAGCTGGCAGTCTCACGAGGGGATTGCCTGCACGTCATCAATGACACCCCAAAATACTCGCGTAAGCCAGGCCACGACCCATGAGCCTGGCGAGAGCCAAACGCAAACGCCACCGGTCGCGAGGCCTCAGGCCCAGGCGGCGACCCGCCGCTGGCGCCGCGCGCGCAGCACCATGCGGTAGCGCGAGCGGATCTCGTCGCGCTCCATATAGCAGCCCTGCAGCCAGCGGTGGCCGCTGGCGCCCTCGAAGGCATCGCGGGCATGCAGCAGGCGACGGTTATCGAAGATCACCAGGTCCCCAGGGGCATAGGTGAAGCGGATGGCAAACTCGGGCTCATGCAGCAGGCGCTGCAGTGTCATCAGCGCCTCATAGGCCGGCTCCACCTCCTCGAACGGGGCCTGCAGGGGACCGCGCAGGAAGTCGGCGATGCGCACTTCGAGCAGCTCGCCGCGCTCGTCGAGGCAGATCATCGGCGAATACCAGACGTAGTCGGTGGTCTTCGCCGTGTTGGCGAAGCACCAGCGCACCCGGGTCAGGGTGGCGAAGGCCTCGGGGTCGCGCTCGCGCAGCGTCTCGGCCACGGCGAAGCCGTCGAGCATCACCGCCTCGCCGCCTTCCACGCTGTTCTCCAGGCAGTGCAGCATCTGCAGCCCCGGCTGGTATTCCCGGGTCGGCAGGTCGACATGGGGCGGCAGGGCAATGGCGGTGTAGGCGTTGGAGTCCGGGTCCGGCTTGGCCTTGACGTCGAACAGCAGCCCGAAGTTGGTGGGCCGCACCGGGCCGATGCGCCGGGCGATGGCTTCCAGCGAGCCAGGCTCGGTGGGAAGGCCGCGCAGCCGCACCATCCCCTTGCCCAGCACGCTCGCAAGTGCCGGCGCGAGGATCGCCTCCTCGGCCTCGCCCCCCGCCTCGGTGTCGAGCAGGCCGGAGGCATCGAGGCTGTCCGGGCCTTCCCCGGGGCCGCCCTCCCAGGTCGTCACCGGTACCAGCGGCGCCTCGGGATCGCCCGCGTTATCGTAGTCGTGGGCGCGCAGCCAGCCGGGATGGAAGCGCAGGCGGCGATCCTCGGGGGCGAAGTCCACGCAGAGCGCGCCGGCGGCATCGACCTCGGCACCGGCGACCTCCGGCCAGGCGGGCAGCGTGGAGAGATCCAGGATGCGCTCGCGGGTGGCCGGGTTGACGGTGGAGTCATCGGCGGCGTTCTCGCGCAGCCAGACGCCGTGATAGCGGCTCTCGCGGCCGTCACTCCAGCGCACCGTCACCAGGCGCGGCGTGAAGGAGACGGCCTCGAGGTCGGCCTCGATGGGCCAGGCGTCATAGTCGGGTGTCGGGGGAAGGTCAGCGGTCACGTGAGCCTCCTGGGTGTGTTGACGTAAGTTTCGCAGAGGCCGGCCGCCGTGCATCGAGGGGCTCGCGGAACAGCGAGAGCAGCACGCCAGCGGTCATGACCAGGATGACACCGCTCAACGGCAGGGCGGCGGCGATCAAGGCGGTCTGCAGTGCGGTGAGGCCACCGGCAAGCAGCAGCACCGCGGCCACCAGGCCGATGACCACGCCCCAGAGGACCCGAAAGCGGCGCGGCGGCTCCTCGTCGCCCAGTGACAGGATGGTGGTCAGCACCAGGGTCCCCGAGTCGGACGAGGTGACGAACCAGCTCATCAGCAGGAACACCATCATGGCCGAGAGCAGCCAGCCGAAGGTTCCGGTGCCGACGATGCCGTCGGCGGTGGCAAACAGCGCCGCCGGCAGCTTCCAGGCGTTGACCAGCTCGATGATACCGGCGCTGCCCGCGCCACCCGCCGCGTTGAGCTCCTGATACATGGCGTTGCCGCCGAAGATGATCAGCCACACGAAGATGATCAGGGTCGGGACCAGCAGCACGCCGAGGACGAACTCGCGCAGGGTGCGGCCCTTGGAGATACGTGCGATGAACAGCCCCACGAAGGGGGCCCAGGCCAGCCACCAGCCCCAGTAGAAGATGGTCCAGCCCTGCTGCCACTCCACGGTCGCGGGCTCGTCGGCAAACCACAGGCCCATGGGGATGAAGGTGACGGCGTAGTCGAGCAGGGTCTCGCCGAAGGCGGTGGTCAGCCACAGGGTGGGGCCACCGATCAGGAAGACCCCGACCACGAGCACAGAGATCCAGATATTGAGCTCGGAGATCACCTTGATACCGCGCCGGACCCCGGTGACCGCCGAAAGGATCGAGACCATCGAGATCAGGGCAATCAGGATCAGCTGGGTATCCAGGCCGGCGCCGATACCCACCAGGCGCTCCAGGCCCACGGCCATCTGGCTGACGCCGAGGCCCAGGGACGTGGCGACCCCGAAGACGCAGCCCAGCACGCCAAGGATATCGAAGAGGTGGCCCAGCGGGCCGAAGATGCGCTCACCGATAAAGGGATACAGGGCCGACCTGAGAGCGAGGGGCAGTCCCTTGCGGTAGGCGAAGTAGGCCAGCGACATGCCGACGATGACGTAGATCGCCCAGCCATGCAGGCCCCAGTGGAAGACCGTGACGCGCAGGGCATCGATGGCGCGCTCATGGCCGATGCTGGTGGCGCCTGCCATGTCGGCGTGGGGGTTGTTGGGATAACCGAAGGCGCCGGTGTCGTCGAGGTAGAAGACCGGCTCGGCGACGCCGAAGAACAGGATGCCGATCCCGATGCCGGCGGAGAACAGCATCGAGAACCAGGCGAAGTTGCTGAACTCGGGGCGGCTATCGTCGGTACCCAGGCGAACGCTGCCGAAGCGACTGAGCACGATGAAGGCACACACGGCCAGCAGCAGCATCACCGTGACAAGGTAGTAGCCGCTGAAGGTGCTCTCGATCCAGGCGCGAGCGGCGCCGAAGACGCTGCCGGCGGTTTCGGAGCCGAGCCCGGTGAAGAGCACGAAGGCCAGCACCAGGGCGCCTGCGGTGAGGGTCATGCCCTTGTGCATGCCCTGGAAGACGCCGCCCTGGGCGAGCTCGGTCACCATGTAGTCGGTGGTCGACTCGGCGTGCGGATTGGCGCCCTGCGACAAGGACGAGGGGCGAGTGGGGGGAGTCGACGTAGCGATAAGCCATATCCTCCTTGGCCGGACCACGGGCCGGCAATCCCGTCGGGCCGCCCCTGGAGTGGGCGGCCGATCGCTGTTGGTTCTGGACGCGGGGTCTAACGGCGTATGCCGATGGTGCGCCCGGCCAGTTCCGGCCAGGCCTCTCGCGCAACATGGGGCAGCGCGCCGATGGCGCTCTCGACGGGCGCGGGAAAGGGCGCGGGACGCCCGGCCTCGCTGTCGATGCCCATCAGCATCTGCTCGCTGGTAGCCAGCAGGTTGCCCGCCTCGTCGAGCAGTTCGAAGAAGACATGCAGCCGCTTGGCATCGCGATCCAGCAGGGTCAGGGCGACCCTGAGCGGCTGCCCCTCATGGGCCTCGCGCCGGTAGCAGAGGTGGGTCTCCAGGGTGTAGATCGTATAGCCGTGCCGCTGGCGGCCGGTGGCATCCAGGCCGATATGGTCCATCAGCGCCTCCACCGCCAGGGAGAAGACCCGGGCGTATTCGGCGTCGTTCATGTGGCCGTTGTAGTCGACCCACTCGGGAGCGACGCGGGTCTCGAGCAGTGCCATCAGATGCGCCCCTCCAGGCCCTCTGCCTCGGGCCAGTACTTCTGCACCAGGTCGAGCAGCTCCACCAGGAAGTCGTCGCGGCGGCGGTCGAGCTCGGCGACCGGGCGGCCGGCTGCCTGGTGCTCGCAGCCCTCGACGACCCTGTCGATCAGCTCATCGGTGAGCTCGGGGGCTTCCAGCTTGGTCCAGGGCAGCTTCAGCGCCGGGCCGAACTGTTCGAGCATATGGCGCATGCCCTGCTCGCCGCCGGCCAGGTGGAAGGTGAGGAAGGTACCCATCAGCGACCAGCGCAGGCCGCAGCCGTAAACCACCGCGGCATCGATCTCCTCGGTGGTGGCCACGCCGTCATTGACCAGGTGTAGCGCCTCGCGCCACAGCGCCTCCATCAGGCGGTCGGCGATATGCCCCTCGATCTCGCGGCGCACCACCAGCGGACGCATCGCCAGCGCCTGGTAGAGGGCCCGGGCGCGCTCGACCTGCTCGGGCTCGGTGGCCGCCCCGCCGACCAGCTCCACCAGCGGCAGCAGATAGACCGGGTTGAAGGGGTGGGCGACGATCACCCGGCCGGGCGCCCGGGTGCAGTCCCGCTGCAGGTCGCTGGGCTTGAAGCCGGACGTCGACGAACCGATCACCACCTGGTCTTCCGCGGCAGCGTCGATGGCGGCGAGGATCTCCTGCTTGAGCGCCAGGCGCTCCGGCACGTTCTCCTGGATGAGGTCGGCGCCCGCCACGGCCTCCTCGAGGCTGTCCGCGAAGCGCAGCCGCTCGAGGCTGGCGCCCTCGGCGAGCCCCAGCCGTTCGAGCGAGGCCCAGGCGCCCGCGACGAAGGCACGGGTGCGCACCGGGGCCTCGGGATCGGGGTCGAAGGCCACCACGTCCCAGCCGCGGGACAGGGCGCGGGCGATCCAGCCGTTGCCGATCACCCCGGTGCCGATCACGGCGAGTCGCTGGCTCATGCCTCACCCCCGGTGACGATCTGGCCGGTCTTGGGGTCGCGCAGCCCCAGGTGGGCGCGGGTCTCGGCGGGGGTCATGATACGCCCGCCGAGGTTCTCGATGAGGGTACCGGCCTTCTCGACCAGGCCGCCGTTGGTAGCGAGCACGCCCTTCTCGAGGTAGAGGTTGTCCTCCAGGCCGACCCGGGCATGGCCGCCGAGCAGCATCGCCTGGGCGACCATGGGCATCTGCTGGCGGCCGATGCCGAAGGCGGCCCAGTTGGCGTTCTCCGGCAGCTTGTTGCGCATCGCCAGCATGGTCTCGGGGTCCGCCTCGGCGCCCCAGGGGATGCCCAGGCAGAGCTGGTAGAGAGGGTCGCCGTCGATCAGGCCCTCCTTCTGCAGCTGACGGGCGAACCAGACGTGGCCCAGGTCGAAGCATTCGAGCTCGGGCTTCACGCCGGCGGCCTGCACCAGGCGAGCGTGCTCGCGCAGCCAGTCGGCCGGGTTCACGTAGACCATGTCGCCGAAGTTGAGGCTGCCGCAGTCCAGGGTGCAGAGCTCCGGGAGCAGCGCGCCCACCGGCGCATGGCGCTCGGCCGGGGTCTGGATGTCGGTGCCCGGGCCGCCGCGGGTAGGATCCTCGACGGCGGGGATCCAGTCGCCGCCGCCGCCGGCGGTGATGTTCATGACGATGTCGACGTCGGCCTCGCGCACCCGCTGCATCACCTCACGGAAGTGGTCGACGGAGTGGCTGATGCCGCCGGTCTCGGGGTCGCGCACGTGGATATGGGCCACGCTGGCACCCGCGCGGGCGGCCGAGATGCAGTCGTCGGCGATCTGCTTCGGGGTCACGGGCACGTTGGGGTTCTTGGCGGTGGTGTCGCCGGCGCCGGTGACGGCGCAGGTCAGGATGACATTGCGGTTCACGTTCGGCCTCCTGTGGCTCAACGAGGATGTGCCTACAGTGTGGGGGCATCCCGGCCTAGTGTTTTGACCAGTAACGACGAAAAAACCACATCAAACGACATTCACGTCGAGTTCCTGACGCCAAAGGCGAGCAGCAGGACGCGCCGACGCCACGGCATGTGGCCAACGGGTGAGATCAGGAAAGAGAGATAAACCGGGTAAGTCACGGCGCCTGGTGTCTGGCGATCATGACTGAGCCCGCCGGCGACCCGGTGGTGGGCCCTCGCGCTGGATTCTCGAGGCCTGTCGGGTGACGCGCTTTCAACGCTCAAGGCGCCAAGCACCAGCGCCCAAGCAGCGCCCTTTCCAGGCAGGAAGGCTGGCATCATTAACGGCGAGGCGGCCTGCTTCTCGCCTGCCCATCAGGCCATCTCCGTCGTCGAGCAGGTTGGCGCAACCCGTGCCGAAACGCCTAAGCTGCAACATCACCTTTCGACAAGAACGACAACATCCAAGCGGCGCATCGACGCTGCGTGTCGGCCATCCAGGGAGATCGACCATGAACAAAGCCAACCTTCATCCGCATGGGGCCGTCAGCGAGCTGCGAGGACGGATCCGCGAACACTATTCGGCCGACGAGGCAGCGGTGCTGCATGAGCTGGTCGGACAGATCAAGCTGTCGGAGGAGGAGCGCCGCAGGGTGGCTGATGTAGGTGCCAACTATGTAGCGCGCGTACGCAAGGAAAGGTCGCCCTCGATGATGGAGGCGTTCCTCGCCGAATACGGTCTCTCCACTGCCGAGGGCGTCGGCCTGATGTGCCTGGCGGAAGCGCTGCTGCGCGTGCCCGACGCAGAGACCATCGACGATCTGATCCACGACAAGATCGAGCCCTCCGACTGGGGCTCGCACCTGGGCAAGTCGTCGTCGTCGATGGTCAACGCCTCGACCTGGGCACTGATGCTGACCGGCAAGGTGCTGGATGACGATCCCAAGGGCCCGGCGCGGGCGCTGCGCGGCCTGGTTCGCCGGATGGGCGAGCCGGTGGTGCGCAAGGCGGTCGGCCAGTCGATGCGCATCCTCGGCCGCCAGTTCGTGCTCGGCCAGACTATCGAGGAGGGCATGAAGAATGCCCGCGAGCTCGAGAAGCAGGGCTACACCTACTCCTACGACATGCTGGGCGAGGCGGCGCGCACCGATGATGATGCGCAGCGCTATCATGAGGCTTACGCCAAGGCGATCACCGCCATCGCCAAACAGGCCAAGGGTGACGTGCGCGGCAGCCCCGGCATCTCGGTGAAGCTCTCGGCGCTGCATCCGCGCTACGAAACCACCCACCGCGATACGGTGATGGAAACCCTGGTACCGCGCGCCCAGGAACTGGTACGGCAGGCGGCCAAGGCCAATATCGGCTTCAATATCGACGCCGAGGAGCAGGACCGGCTGGACCTGTCGCTGGACGTGATCGAGGCACTGATGGCCGACCCCAGCCTCGACGGGTGGGACGGCTTCGGGATCGTGGTGCAGGCCTACGGGCGCCGTGCCGGGCCGGTGATCGAGGCGCTCTACGACCTGGCCGAGCGCCTCGACCGCAAGATCATGGTGCGACTGGTCAAGGGCGCCTACTGGGACACCGAGATCAAGCTGGCCCAGGAGATGGGCGTCGAGACCTTCCCGGTCTTCACCCGCAAGGTCAACACCGATGTCAGCTACATGGCCTGCGCCCAGCTGCTGCTCGACCGGCGCGACCGCATCTACCCGCAGTTTGCCACCCACAACGCCCATACCTGCGCCGCCATCGTCGCCATGGGCGGCGACGACAAGGACAGCTACGAGTTCCAGCGCCTGCACGGCATGGGCGAGTCGCTGCACCATATCGTCAAGCAGTCGGAGAACACGCACTGCCGCATCTATGCCCCGGTCGGTGCGCACCGTGACCTGCTGGCCTACCTGGTCCGCCGCCTGCTGGAGAACGGGGCGAACTCCTCCTTCGTCAACCAGGTGGTGGATGATTCGATTCCCCCCAGCGAGGTCTCGAAGGATCCGGTGGCCGGGATGCAGCAGCTCGGCGACGCCATCGCCAGCCCCATGATCCGCCAGCCCGGCGAGCTGTTCGCCCCCGAGCGCAAGAACTCCCGCGGCTACCGGATCAACGAACCCGCCTCGATCCTGCCGCTGCTGGCGGCTCGCGAGAAATTCGCCGACACCACCTGGACCGCCGGGCCCATGCTGGCGGGAAGCCCGGCACCCCAGGGGCCGGCCAACGATGTCGTGTCGCCCGCCGACACCTCGCGGGTGGTCGGCCAGGTGCATGAGGCGACCCCGGAAGAGGTGGCGACCGCACTGGACGCCGCCGAGGCGGGCTTCCGCGAGTGGTCGGCGCGACCGGTGGCCGAGCGGGCCGAGGTGCTGCGCCGCACCGCCGACCTCTACGAGGCGCACATCGCCGAGCTGACCGTGATCTGTACCCGCGAGGCCGGCAAGATGATGTTCGATGGCATCGCCGAGGTGCGCGAGGCGGTGGACTTCCTGCGCTATTACGCCAACGAGAGCGAGCGGCTGGACGCCGAAGAGCCGGGTAGCGCTCGAGGCATCTTCGTCTGCATCAGCCCGTGGAACTTCCCGCTGGCCATCTTCACCGGCCAGCTCGCCGCGGCGCTGGCGGCCGGCAATGCGGTGCTCGCCAAGCCCGCCGAGCAGACACCCATGATCGCCGCGCGGGCCGTCGAGCTGATGCGCGAGGCCGGCCTGCCCGAGGCGGCGCTGCAGCTGCTGCCCGGCGACGGGCCCACGGTGGGCGGGCCGCTGACCAGCGATCCGCGGATCGCCGGCGTCTGCTTCACCGGCTCGACGCCGGTGGCACAGATCATCCACAAGGCCCTGGCGAAGAATGCCGGGCCGGACGCCGTGCTGATCGCCGAGACCGGCGGGCTCAACGCCATGATCGTGGACTCCACGGCGCTGACCGAGCAGGCGGTGCGCGACATCCTGATCTCCTCCTTCCAGTCGGCCGGCCAGCGCTGCTCGGCGCTGAGGATGCTCTACGTACAGGAGGAGGCGCGGGATCGGCTGCTGACGATGCTCGATGGTGCCATGGACGCGCTGACCATCGGCGACCCCTGGAACACCGACACCGACGTCTCGCCGGTGATCGACGCCGAGGCCCAGGCCGATATCAGTGCCTATGTCGCGGCGCAGGAAAAGGCCGGCAAGGTGCTGAAAAAGCTGTCCGCGCCGGACACCGGCACCTTCGTCACCCCGGCCGTGGTCGAGGTCGGCGGCATCGAGGACCTCGAGCGCGAGATCTTCGGCCCGGTGCTGCACGTG
Source organism: Halomonas sp. CKK8 (assembly GCF_029625235.1). Taxonomy (NCBI): domain Bacteria; kingdom Pseudomonadati; phylum Pseudomonadota; class Gammaproteobacteria; order Oceanospirillales; family Halomonadaceae; genus Halomonas; species Halomonas sp. CKK8. Next base: position 3,879,651 of record NZ_CP121193.1, read on the forward strand.
GCCACCTTCAAGGCGCGCGACATCGACAAGGTGGTCGATGACATCAATGACCGGGGCTATGGCCTGACCTTCGGCCTGCACACCCGCATCGACGATCGCGTGCAGCAGATCGTCGAGCGGATCCATGTCGGCAACATCTACGTCAACCGCAACCAGATCGGCGCCATCGTCGGCTCCCAGCCCTTCGGCGGCGAGGGCCTCTCGGGTACCGGCCCCAAGGCCGGCGGCCCGCTCTACGTCAACCGCTTCCGCCGTACCGCCGCCATCGAGCGCCTTGAGGCGCCGAAAGGGAATGCCGTGACCGTCGGGGATCTGCAGTCGGCCCTCGACGGGCTGGATTCACGCAACTGGGCAGCGCGGCGCGATCGGGTCGAGGTGCTGCGCAAGGCGCTCTCCGGCAAGGGTGGCGTGGTCCGCAAGGCGCTCGCCGAAACCGCGGCGCTGGACATGACGCCCCAGACGCTGCCGGGGCCGACGGGCGAAAGCAACCGCCTGGCGATGTATCCGAAGGGCCCGGCCCTGTGCCTCGGGCCGACGCTGGACATCGCCGTCGCCCAGGCAGTGCAGGCGCTGGGCGCGGGCTCGCCGGCCGTCGTCGTTGCCCCCGGCGCGGCGCAGGCCGTGCAGCCGCTGATCGATGCCGGGGCGCCCGTCGCCGCGCTCGACGGCAGCGTCGCGGCCGAGACGCTGACCACGATCAGGGGGATCGAGACCGTGGCCGCAGCTGGCGACAGCGACTGGACCCGCGAGCTGCGCATTGCGCTCGCCGAGCGCGACGGCGCCATCGTCTCGCTCGAGACCCAGACCATCGCGCCGGAGCGCTACGTGGTGGAGCGTCACCTGTGCATCGACACCACCGCAGCAGGCGGCAACGCCAGCCTGCTGGCGACGGCCGAATAGGCTCGACGCGTCTGCCAGCGGCATCCCGCCGAGGCAGGCGCGGCAGCTTCACCCGGGGAGAGCCTTCCCAACCGCTACGCCGGGGCCTTGAGCCCCGGCGCTTCTTGGTGCAGCAGTCAGGCGCTGCGCGCCATGCCTGCCACACATCGAGAACAGGCCACCAATCAAGGATCGATGACCTGAGCGTCAGGGACGCTGGTCAAACGTGCCCGCCTGCCTCGGGCCCGATGAGGTGCTTCACCTGCAGGTACTCCGCCAGTCCCCAGGGGCCCAGCTCACGGCCGATGCCGCTGATGCCGAAGCCGCCCCAGCTGGCTTCCGGCATCACCACCTGCTCGCTGTTGACCCAGATGCTGCCCGCGCGAAGCTGCTGCCCTGCCCGCCGGGCCCGTTCGACATCACCGGCGACCACCGTGGCGGCCAGGCCGAAGGGACTGGCATTGGCGAGCGCGATGGCCTCGTCATCGCTGGAGACGCTTCGCCCGCAGAGCACCGGTCCGAAGATCTCCTCCTGCCACAGGCGGCTCTCGACCGGCACATCGCGATAGAGCGTCGGGGCGACGAACTCGCCGCGCTCGGGCAGCTGGCGATGCCGGCCATCGCGCACCGCCACAAGTCCCTCCTCCCGCGCCACCGCCAGGTAACGCTCGACCGCTTCGCGCTGGCGGGCGCTGGACATGGGGCCCATGTCGGTGTCGCTGGCCAGGGGGTCTCCCAGGCGAATGGCATCGAGGCGCTTGGCCAGCGCCGCATAGAGCGGCTCGGCGAGGGCAGCATGGACGATCAGCCGCGAGGTGGCGGAGCAGACCTGGCCGGAGTTGAAGTAGATGCCCGCCATCACCCAATCGGCGGCCTGCTCGACCTCGGCATCCTCCAGCACCAGGATCGGGGACTTGCCGCCCAGTTCCAGCGAGACGTTACGGACGCCCTCGGCCGCCGCCCGCATCACCTTCTCTCCCACCGCGTTGCTGCCGGTGAAGGAGAACTTGTCGACGCCGGGATGGGCGGTGAGCGGCGCCCCGATGCCTTCGCCGTCGCCGTGCACCAGGTTAAGCACGCCGGCAGGCAGGCCGACCGCCTCGGCGACCTCGGCCACCGCCTGTTCGGGCAGCGGGGTGACCTCGGAGGGCTTGAACACCACGGTGCAGCCGGCCGCGAGGGCCGGGGCAATCTTCCAGGCGCTGGTTACCAGCGGAAAGTTCCAGGGGGTGATCAACCCCACCACGCCAACGGGGTCTTCGTAGGTCTGGGCCCGGATGCCGTCAAGGCCGTGCTCGACGATGCGCCCCTGGCGCGCCTCCAGTTCGGCAGCCTGACCAGCGTAGTAGCGGTAACAGGCGATGGCATCATCCAGGTCGATACCCGCCTCGGCCAGGGCCTTGCCGTTATTGCGGGAGGAAAGGCGCATCAGCGCATCCCGACGTGCCTCAAGGGCGTCGGCGAAGGTCGACAGATAGGCACCTCGGCGCTCACCGCCCAGCGCCTGCCAGGCCGTCAGGGCGCGGCGGGCGGCGGCCACGGCGGCGTCCACATCCGTGGCATCGCCGGCGGTGACCTCGGCGATGGTCTCCTGGCGGTAAGGGTCGGTGACGGGCAGGCGGCGCTGGCCGGCACTCTCGACCCAGCGATTGTCGATGTACTGGCGTGTCAGCTGTTGCATGGGGGCCTCTCTCACAGTGGGGTTCCGGTTCGGTGAGATGCTATTCCTGCACCGCGGCATTCCAGGCCGCCGCGTCGATCTCGATCAGCAACGGCCCCTGCCGGGGGCGTCCGCGGATCGCCGTGGCCAGGGCCTCGGGATCACCAACGCGACGGGCAACGCAGCCGAATCCGGCGGCCAGCATCTGGAAATCCGGCGCCTGGATATCCACGCCCAGTCGCGGGACATCCGCGCCATCCATGTAGCGGCGGATCTCTTCATAGCCCTGGTTGTGCCACAGCAGGATCACCACCGGCAGGCCCTCCTCCACCGCACAGGCCAGCTCGGTCAGCGTGAACATGATGCCGCCGTCACCCACCAGCGCCACGACCGGCAACCCGGGCTGTCCAAGACTGGCGCCCATGGCGGCGGGCAGGCCGTAGCCGAGCGTCCCGTAGCCGGTCGAGGCGTTGAAGAAGCGCCGCGGCGCCGGCTGGGCCACCAGGTGGTTGGCGGCATAGGTGGTGGCACAGGAGTCACCGACCAGGATGGCCTCCGGCAGGGTCTCACGGAGGGTGTCGAACAGTGGCACATAGGGCGCGAAGGCGGGGTCCTGCGACAACCCCAGCGCCTCCCGAGTCGACCGGGCCCGGTCCACGCCGCCGCGCTGCAGGGGAGATTCGGCGAAGCGCGCGGCCAGCGCCTTGAGGGTCGCCCCGGCATCCGCCACCAGTGCCAGGTCAGCCGACTGGTTTCTGGCCAGCTGCTCGGGGTCGATGTCCACGCGAATCAGCCGTCCCGAGAGGGAGAATCCGTCATCGAAGACGACGTCGTAATCGGTCTCGCCCAGCTCGGTGCCGACCGCCAGCACCACGTCGGCGTCTCTTGCCAGCTCACGCACGGCGGGCAGGGAGGCATTGGCGCCCAGGTCCAGGGGGTGGTCGATGCCGAGCAGCCCCTTGGCATTGATCGTGGTGACCGTCGGGGCATCCAGGGCGGCCACCAGCGTCCTTGCCGCCTCCGGCGCCCTGACGCAGCCGCCCCCCAGCAGCACCAGGGGGCGCCTCGCCTGTGCCAGCCAGTCACCGGCCGTCTCCAGGGCATCGGGATCCGGCGCCGCACTGGTCAGAGCCGTGCGGCGCCAGCTGGCCGGTTCCGCTACCGGGGCCTCGAAGAGGTCGATGGGAATCTCGATATGCACCGGCCCCGGCCGGCCCCCTTCGAACACCGCAAACGCCCTGGCCAGGGCCTCGGGCAAACCGTCAGGGTCAAGCAGGGTGTGGCTGAAGCGGGAGAGCCCCGCCATCAGCTGCTGCTGGCTGGGCAGCTCGTGCAGGCGGCCCTGACCGCGCCCCAGCGTATCGCGGCGGCTGACGCTGGAGATCACCAGCATCGGGACGGAGTCGGCCAGCGCCTGGCCCATGGCCGTGGCGATGTTGGTCATGCCGGGGCCGGTGATGATGAAGCAGACTCCCGGCCGGCCGGTGGCCCGAGCATAGCCGTCGGCCATGAAGCCCGCGCCCTGTTCGTGACGCGGGGTGACATGCCGGATGCCACCGGCTGGCTCACCGCCGTCCAGTCCACGATACAGCTCGACGGTATGGACGCCGGGGATACCGAACACGGTATCCACGCCGTAGGTGTCGCGCAGCAGGCGAATGAGCAGTTCTGCACAGGTCATCTGGAGCTCCCTCATCCCACCAGCCAGTGGGCCATGACGACGATGATCGGCAGGGTGATGGCGGTCCGGATCAGGAAGATGGCCACCAGCTCCCACAGCTTGAGGGGAATCTTCGATTTCAGCAGCAGCGCGCCGATCTCGGACATGTAGACCAGCTGGGTCAGCGACAGGCAAGCGATCACGAACCGTGTCAGCTCGCTCTCGATGTTGCTGCCCAGCACCGCCGGCAGGAACATGTCGGCGAAGCCCACCAGGGTGGCAGGCGCCGCCGCCTCGGCCTCCGGCAGACCCATCCACTCGAGAACCGGCACCATGGGCATCGACAGCCAGGTGAACAGCGGCGTGAACTCGGCCAGGATCAGCGCCACGGTACCAATGGCAATCACCAGCGGCAGCAGGCCGAAGAAGATATCCGCGACGTTGAACAGCGCGATGCGCACCAGCTGACGCGGCCCCGGTGCCTGCTCTGCGCGGGCGACGGCCATGCCAAGGCTATAGCGCAGCAGCCCCTGATCACCGGTGCGCTCCTCCTGAAGCTGGCAGCCCACCGGCTCGTAGTAGCTGTTGGGCTTGCGCGAGAGCGGCGGCAGACGCGGCACGATCACCGCGGCCACCAGCCCGGCCACCACCACCGTCAGGTAGAAGGGCACGAAGAGGTGATTGATGCCGATGAAGCTGGTCACCAGGATGGCGAAGGCGATGGAGACGATGGAGAAGTTGGTGGCGATGGCCGCCGCCTCGCGGCAGTTGTAGAAGCCCTTCTCGTACTGCTGGGTGGTGATCAGGACACCGACGGTGCCGGAGCCCATCCAGGAGGCGGTGGCATCGATGGCGCTGCGGCCGGGCAGGCCGAAGATCCAGCGGAAGGGGGTACGCAGCAGGCTGCCGATGAACTCCATGAAGCCGAAGTCGACCAGGAACGGCAGCAGGATGGCGGCAAAGAAGAAGAAGGTCAGCAGGACCGGCGCCAGGTCATTGAGCATCACGCCACCGGTGAAGGAGGCGGTGACGAACGCCGGCCCGACCTGGAAGTAGGTCATCAGCGCGAACAGTGCCCCGAGCCCGCGCATCACCGTCCACAGCGGGGCCACGTCGAACAGCTCCCCCAGCGCACTGCCCTGCGCCCAGGAAGGCCTGGCGGCCTTCACGTAGAGGGTCAGCACGAACGACAGACAGAGTACCAGGGTGGCGATGGCGGGCAGCGCCTCACCCAGCAGGGCCTTGAGCCCATCGGCGGCGAACCCCATGCCGATATTGATGGTATCGCCTACCGAGAAGGGCACCAGGAACAGCAGCACGCCGATCAGTGACGGCACCAGGAACTTGATCAGGCCGTGGCGCGAGAGCGGCGCGCCCTCGAGCGCGATGTTGTCGGAACTATCGAGAGAGGATGACATGGAGTACCTCGGCTGGAATTGTCATTGTATGAATCTATGGCAGGCCTATTGGTAGGCCGGAGGCTTCAATCGCGACGCTTCACGCCCGGCAGCACGCAGAGCATCTCGTAGAGCAGAGTGGCGCCCATCAGGGCGGTATTGCCGCTCGGGTCATAGGGGGGCGCCACCTCGACCAGGTCGCCGCCCACCACGTTGAGCCCCGCTGCACCGCGCACGATCTCCAGTCCTTGCTGAGCGGTGAGACCACCCATCTCCACGGTGCCGGTGCCCGGCGCGACGGAGGGGTCGAGGGCATCGATATCGAAGGAGATATAGACCGGCCCGTCGCCCATCTGCTCTCGCACTTCGGCCATCAGCGGCGCGAGCGACCTGTACCAGCACTCCTCGGCCTGAACGACGCGAAAGCCCTGCTCGCGGCACCAGTCGAAGTCCTCCGCGGCATAGCCGGTACCGCGCAGGCCGATCTGCACCACGCGGTTGGCGTCGAGCAGCCCCTCCTCCTGGGCGCGGCGGAACGGACAGCCATGGGCCACCTCCTCGCCGAACATCTGCTCGTTGACATCGGCATGGGCATCGACGTGGATCAGGCCGACCGGGCCGTGCTTCCTGGCGATGGCGCGCAGTACCGGCCAGGTCAGGGTGTGATCACCGCCCAGCGTGAGGGGCACACAGTCATGGGCCAGCACCCGGTCATAGAAGCCGGAGATGATGTCCAGATTCTTGGGCAGGTTGAAGGTATTGATCGGCACATCGCCGATATCCGCGACCTGCAGGCTGTCGAAGGGCGCGGCGCGGGTCGCCATGTTGTAGGGACGCAGCATCCGCGACTCGTCACGGATCTGGCGAGGCCCCAGGCGGGTCCCGGGGCGATTGGAGGTGCCGATGTCCATGGGCACGCCGATGAAGGCGGCATCCAGGCCCTCGGCGCGCTCCTGGGTCGGCAGGCGCATCATGGTGGCGGGCCCACCGAATCGCGGCATCTCGTTGCCACCCAGGGGCTGGTTGAAGTCACTCATGGGAACGTCCTCTGGTTTCCTGGTCAGTGCTGAAAGCGCCAAGCGCTCTGCATACTGATTTGCAGAAACCATGCCAACCCGTTATCGGGGCCATGCCGGACCTGTTGCGGGACAATGATCCAGAACTGGATCACTATCGGCCCGTCAGCGATGCAATAATGAATCATTGATGCATCAATGAATCAAAGGCGGTCACATGAGCACCATCGATAGCCTCATCCTCAGGACCATCGTCGACACCGCCCATGACCACTTCTTCGTGGTCGATGCCGACGGCAAGGTTCGCTATGTAAGCCCCAGTGCCGCCGCGGTCTACGGCATCTCCTGCGAAGAGCTCCGTGCCAGCACCGTGCAGCGCCTCGAAGCCGATGGGGTGCTGAACCCGTCGATCAGCCTGGAAGTGATGCGCACCGGCCAGCCCGCTCAGATCGCACAGCGCACCGGCACGGGCCGCCGGGTGATTGCCCAGGCCCATCCGGTCTTCGAAGCGGGAAAGCTGGTCGCCGTGGTCAGCCGTTCCATGGACCTCACCGACCTTCAGCTGCTGCAGCAGGAATACACCCTGCTGCAGCAGCGCTTCAGCGACCACCTGAAGCGCAGCCAGGCACTCGAGCAGGAGGATGCGGCACTGGAGAGCGAACTCGGCGAGCTGGAGGTGAAGAGTCCGCTGATGCGGGAGGTGGCCCTGCTGCTACGCCGGGTGGCCCCCACCGACGCGACCGTGATGATGCTCGGCGAGTCCGGCGTCGGCAAGACGGCCTTCGCCCGCCAGCTGCACCGCTGGAGCTCGCGCCGCGATGGCCCCTTCGTGGACGTCAACTGTGCCGCCATCCCCGAAAGCCTGTTCGAGGCGGAGATGTTCGGCTATCGCGCCGGGGCCTTCAGCGGTGCCGCGCCTGGCGGACGCATCGGGTTGATCGAGCAGGCCGCGGGCGGCACGCTCTTTCTCGACGAGATCGGCGAGCTGCCGCTGGGGGTGCAGACGAAGCTGCTGAAGGCCATCCAGGATGGGCGCATCTCTCGCCTGGGCGACAACCAGTCCCGTCGCGTCGACTTCCGCCTGGTGGTCGCCACCAACCAGGACCTCGGCCAACGGGTGGAGGAAGGGGCCTTCCGCCTGGACCTCTACTATCGGCTGAACGTCATCCCGGTCACCCTGCCGCCGCTTCGTGAGCGCCGCGAGGATATACCCGGCCTGGTAGAGCGCCAGCTGAAGCGGCTCAATCGACGCTATGGCCAGGAGAAGCTCCTCGCTCGGAGCAGCTGGCAGTCGTTGATGCGCCAGGAGTGGCCCGGCAACGTGCGGGAGCTGGAGAACTGGCTGGAGCGGGCCTGGCTATCCAGCGATGATGTGATCCATGCCGACACGCCGAGCCCGAGCCATCCTGCCGCCGCGCCCCGGCACGCCGACGCCGCTGACCAGGGCCCCATCTCCTGTCCGCCTCTCGGCGAGGAGGAAGGCCTCAAGGATGCCCTGAGCCGTACCGAGCACACCATCCTCGCCGAGCTCTGCGAGTCTCTTTCCTCGACCTACGCCATCGCCGATCGGCTCGGCGTCAGCCAGCCGAGCGTCGTCAGGAAGCTCAAGCAGCATGGCCTGCGCATCCGGCGATGATCATGATGACGGGGAGATGCCGGCGGTGTCAGCCGGTCGCCGGCAGGTGCAGCGCGTCCGCCAGGCGGCGAACTTCGACGTGGGAGAGCCAGTCGATGTCCCGGGCACGGTCCTCCAGGCGTCGGGTCACGGCGTCACTCTCGAAGGGCGATTGCTCGTCCAGGCAGACCACCACCGTGACTGCCCCCTCCAGGTAGTGCAGCTCCATCTCGCGGATCGCCGCCCAGACGTCCAGTTCTCCCCAGCGCTCGGCCAGGGCGGCCTCCACGTCGGGGCGCAGCGGCAACCCCGGGAAGCGGCTGGGGTCGCCCTCGCCGGCGTCGTCCTCGGGGTCGATATGGAAGGTGAGGTCGGTGAGGGCGGGGAAGGCATTGCGCAGGCGGCGGCTCACTTCGTTGCCGATCTCGTGGCCCTCCGAGACGCTGATCCGCGGCGACACCACCACGTGAAGGTCGAGCATGGTATGTCCGGCCGACTGGCGGGTGCGCAAGTCGTGGATACCCTCGACGCCGGAGACGCTTTTCGCCACCTGGCGCATCTCCTCCTGGGTGGCCACCGGCAGGGCGGTATCCACCAGCTCCCGGCCCGACTCCCACAGCAGGTCCCAGCCCACCTTGCCGACCATCAGGCCAACGATCACCGCCGCCACGGTATCGATCCAGGTGGCGCCGAACTGGCTGCCGACCAGGGCGACCATCACCACGCCGGTGGAGAGCACGTCGCTGCGGTGGTGCCAGGCGTTGGCCTCGAGCATCTTCGAGCCGATGCGGCGTGCCACCCGGCGTGTCAGGTGGAAGAGCCACTCCTTGGACAGCAGCGCCAGGGCAGTCAACAGGATTGCCCAATAGCCGGGCGGCGGGATCACGGCAGAGGAGACGAGGCGCTCGAGGCTCGACCAGGCGATCGCGCCGGCCACGAAGATCAGTACGCTGCCCAGGAACAGGGTGGCCAGGGTCTCGATGCGGCCATGGCCGTAGTGGTGGTCGTGGTCCGGCCCCTGGTGGCCATAGTGGGACGCGGCGAGCACGAAGCCGTCGGTCACCAGGTCGGAGAAGGAGTGGATACCGTCGGCGACCAGGGCGGCGGAGCCGACGACCCAGCCGACCAGGATCTTGGCCACGCCGAGCAGGGTGTTGATCGCCGCGGAGAGGAAGGTGACGCGTCGGGTCGCCTGATGCTTCTCGAGGTTGGTCTGCATGATCGTTCCCTGGGATGCTCCGCCGTGCAAGCCGCCATGGTGCGTCGACAAAATGGTACCGAAAAGGTCCAGATTGGCACAAGGCGCGGGCGTGCCTGACATCCCCCCTTTCGGGTGCATCCCCCTCTCCGGGGTGAGTCGCGCTGTCCTGCCCCCCGATCGAAAACAGGCCGCCGATCATGGATCGGCGGCCTGTGCTCTGGCGTCAGCGCGGCCCGCGTCGCGGGCCCACGGCTTACTTGGCCTTGGGAGCGGCTTCCTTGACGGCCTTGGTGGCGGTCTCGGTGGCCTCCTTGGCGCTTTCCTGGGCCTGCTTGACGCTGCCCTCGGTCAGCTTCTGGCTCTCCTCGACGAACTCCTGCTGCAGGGCCACGACCTTCTCGGCATCGCCCTTCAGGCGTTCGGTCAGCTCCGTGGCGACCTTCTGCTGGCCTTCCAGGTAGCCCTTAAGACCCTCGGCATCCTTGACCTCTACCAGGCTGCGCAGCTGCGCCAGGTTGATGTCGGCATAGGCCTTGGTGGCCTCGAGCTGGGCATTGACCAGCTTCTCGGTGAGATCGACGGACAGGGCGGCGAAGGCACGCGCCGGGGCGACGAACATGGACTCGAACTGGGCGGTGTCGAACTGCTTGGTATCGAATGCGAATGCGTTGGTCATGATAAGAACCTCCTGGGCTCTGAATGCGATGGAACGGGAGATCCCGCTCTGCTGCACTGCACAATAGCAGGGATTATTGTGCAGTGCAACATAGCCCGGGGACAGGACTGCCGCCCTGGGTCCGCCAGGAATCCAGCGCCCGGCCATGGGCGTTTCGACCGGCGAGACTCACAGATGGTCACGGGGGATGACCTCGTTCCAGGTCCGGGAGAAGACCCGCTCGTCGCCTTCGTAGGCATCCAGGGTAGCATTGAGGTGGAAGTGGCTGGCCGTGCTGGTCATCACCGTGCGTGTGACGATATCCACCCGCCAATCGCCGCGCTCGAACCTGCGCCGATTGATGACCTCCCCGCTCACCGTGGCGTAGTCGTCGTTGGCCTGGGAGTAGCGTTCGGTGACGTCATAGCCGAGCGTCAGGCCCAGGTCGTCGAGCCGCCAGCTGCCATCGTTGTCGATGATCCCGAGCGTGGCCTCGTTGGTGGCCAGGTTGAAGAGCACCGTCCATTCCCGATGGGCCGGAACAAGCAGAGTGGTGGTCGGGCCTGGCGCCATGCGGGGCTCACCGAGACCGGGCAGGGTCCTGTCCGCGCCCCGTCGGGGACGCTGAGGCAGGGCCAAGCGACAGCCTCGCGGATGGAGCGTCAACGTCGCCGGAGACGGCGACGGCCAGGCCAGCGGCCAGTACGAGGAGGAGAGCGCCACGCGGATGCGGTTGCCCGCGGGAAAGCACTGGGCGACGTGATTGAGGCGGACCCTGACCCGGTAGGTCTCGCCTGGCGTCAGCGGCTCGGGTCGGTCGTGGCCATGGCGATGACTGAGGTTGCAGAGCCCGTAGCTCACCAGGGTGACGGTGCCGTCGGGACCGATGTCGGAGAGCCGCACGGCGACCATCGCCTGGGGCCGGTCTGCCGAGAGCTCGAGCTCGACGAAGGGCTCGCCGAGGATCTCGACATCCCGGGCCAGCGGCGGCGTATCGAAGCACAGCGAGCCGCCATCCTCCAGCCGCTGGTCGGTCGGGAGGTCGGTGCTCTCCGCATAGCTGCACCACTTGCCGGCGAAGAGCCCCACGCTCAGCGGGCTGCGGATCGACAAGGGAGCGCCCTCCGCGGGCTCCCCGGCGACCAGGCCTTCCCGGGATAGCGCATAGACCCGTGGCCGCAGGCGGCGGCTGGGCCACTGGGTCTCGGCGACCCAGCGCCCGGGACGGTCGTCACTGATCGGCGAGACGCTGTCCTGCATCCAGGCGCGCAGCAGGGGCTCCCGATCCACGCCGTTGTCGTGATCCTTGAGCCAGCGATCCCACCAGCGCAGGCACTCGCCGAGGAAGTCGATGGAGGGTCCCGGACCACCCAGGTGGGGATACTTGTGGTTCCAGGGCCCGACCAGCCCCTTGCGTGGCACCTTCAGGTGGTGGATCAGCCGGAACACCGTGTTGCAGTAGCCATCGGCCCAGCCGCTGACCGCAAACACCGGACAGCGGATCGCCGCGAAGTCCTCGCAGACCGAAGCGTGGCGCCAGTAGGCATCCCGCCGCTGGTGGTCCAGCCAGGTCTTCAACCAGAGCCCGCTGTGCTCCAGCCGCCGCTGCCACAGCTCGCGCCAGCGCTCACCGACGATGGTCGGGTCCGGGGGGCAGGCGTTGTAGGAGAGCATCACCGAGGCCCAGGAGAGGTTATCGGTAAGCAGGCAGCCGCCCATGTAATGGACATCGTCGGTGTAGCGATCGTCCGAGGAGCAGACGGTGATCACGGCCTGCAGTTCGGGGGGTTGCAGGGCGGCGATCTGCAGGCCATTGAAGCCGCCCCAGGAGATACCGATCATCCCCACCCGTCCGTTGCACCAGGGCTGGGCGGCGATCCAGCGGATCACCTCGACGCCGTCCTCCAGCTCCTGGGACAGGTATTCGTCATGGAGCACGCCGTCGGAGTCGCCGCTGCCGCGCAGGTCCACCCGGACCGCGGCATAGCCGTGCCGGGCGAAGTGGCCGTGGATCTGGCTGTCCCGGGTCGCCCGGAAGTCCCGCTTGCGGTAGGGAATGTACTCGAGGACCGCGGGCACGCCGACCGACTCGGCACCCGCCGGCAGCCAGAGCTTGGCCGCCAACCTGGCGCCATCCGGCATGGGGACCCAGGCATTCTCGATGACCGTCACGTCGTCCTGCTGTGCATCCGCCATCCCCGCTCCTCCCCCGACATCCGGCATCGCGACCCCGACACCGGCCTGGCCCCCACCGACATGCTTCAGCATATACCTCACCGCCATGAGGCGCGTCGCGTCCCTGATCCGGTCGGCGGCGCAACACGAGCGGACGCCGGGTTTGCCGTCGTCGTATATGCTTCAGCAAGCACCGCCGTTGCCGGTGCGGCCCGGAGGGTAGCGTCATGAAGATCGTCGAGGATTTTCCCCGTGAGGTTCGCGTCATCGAGAACGTCTGGATCCCGATGAAAGACGGGGCGCGACTGGCGGCCCGGATCTGGCGTCCCACCGACGCGGAATCCGAGCCGGTGCCGGCCATCCTGGAGTACATGCCCTACCGCAAGCGTGACTTCACCCGCCTGCGCGACGAGCCGTTGCACCGCTATTTCGCCGGGCATGGCTATGCCTGCGTGCGTCTCGACCTGCGCGGCAGCGGCGACTCCGATGGCATACTCCATGACGAGTATCTCCAGCAGGAGCTCGACGATGCCGTGGAGGCCATCGACTGGCTGGTCGCCCAGCCCTGGTGTAGCGGCGAGATCGGGATGATGGGCATCTCCTGGGGCGGCTTCAACGCGCTGCAGGTGGCGGCCCTGCGGCCGGCCCCGCTCAAGGCCATCATCACCATGTGTTCCACCGACGACCGCTACACCGACGATGTCCACTACCAAGGCGGCTGCCTGCTCAACGAGAACCTCGGCTGGGGGTCCGTGCTGCTGTCCTGCGCCACGACCCCGCCGGATCCCGACATCGTCGGGGCACAATGGCGCACCCAGTGGAAACATCGCATCGAGCAGGCCCCTTTCTACCCGCTGGTGTGGATGCGCCATCCCCACCGGGACGCCTATTGGCGGCACGGCTCGGTCTGCGAGGACTTCGACGCGGTGACCTGCCCGGTGTACGCGGTGGGGGGCTGGGCCGATGGCTACGTCAACGCCATTCCCCGTCTGCTGGCCGGGCTGAAGGCGCCGTGCAAGGGCCTGATCGGCCCCTGGTCCCATGCCTTCCCCCACGCCGCCCTGCCCGGCCCGGCGATCGGCTTCTTCCAGGAGGCCCTGCGCTGGTGGGACCACTGGCTGAAGGGCCTCGACACCGGGATCATGGACGAACCCCTGCTGCGGGTCTGGATGGAGGAGTATGTGCCACCCGCCCCGATGTATGCCGAGCGTCCGGGCCGCTGGGTAGCGGAAACGAGCTGGCCCTCGTCGCGAATCCAGCCGAAGACGCTCCACCTGAACGTGCTGTCGCTGGGCGAGAAGGCCGATGGCGAGGACCGCATGCGCATCGCCTCGCCGCAGACGACCGGCCTGGGCGCCGGCGACTGGTACGGGTTCGGCTCCGAGGGCGAGGCGCCCATCGACCAGCGGGAAGACGACGGCAAGTCCCTGGTCTTCGACTCGGATCCCCTCGATCGGCGCCTCGAGATCCTCGGTGCCCCCGTCGTCTCGCTCGAGCTCTCGGTGGACCGGCCGGTGGCCTACGTCATCGTGCGCCTCAACGACGTCGCCCCGGACGGCGCCTCGGCGCGGGTCAGCTACGGCCTGCTCAACCTCACCCAGCGCGACAGCCGCGAACACCCTGCCCCGCTGGAACCGGGCCGGCGCTACCGGGTGACCGTGCAGCTCAACGATGTCGCCTATGCCTTCGCACCCGGCCACACCGTCCGGCTGGCCGTCTCCACCAGCTACTGGCCGGTGATCTGGCCGGCACCGGCACCGGTCAACCTGACGCTGCATACCGGGATCAGCCAGCTGACTCTGCCGGAACGACCGCCCCGCCCCGAGGACGCCGAGCTGCGGCCCTTCGAGCCACCGGAACGCGGCCCCATGCCGGAGATGACGACCCTTAAGGTGGCCCCCTTCCAGCGCCGGGTGGAACGCGACCTGACCACCGGCATGTCGACCTACCGGATCACCACCACCGGCGGCGACTTCGGCGATGCCGCGCTGGCTCGGATCGAAGACATCGACCTGACGGTCGGCTATACCCTCGCCAAGACCTACCGTATCCACGACTACGACCCCGAAACGGCCGAAGTGACGGTCGAGCAGACCACCACCCACCAGCGAGGCAACTGGTCCACCCGTCTGGAATGCCGCACCAGCCTGACCGCCACCTCACGGAGCTTCCGGATCCGCGGCATGCTGAAGGCCTACGAGGGCGACGCGCTCTTCGCGCGCCGGGACTGGGACGAGGAGATCGTGCGCCGGTTGCTGTGACGGGACTCAGGCAGGAACGCGCAGGCCATAACGGCTGATCGCGGCTTCGAGGATCAGCCGCAGCAGCTCATGATAGGGATAGCCCGCCCACCCGGCCATCAGCGCCAGCTTGCCGTCCCAGTACCAGGTCGGGTTGGTGTTGACGTCGAGCAGTCGCGGCTGGCCATCCTCGCCCTTGCGAAAGTCGATGCGTGCATAGTCGCGCAGCCCCAGGCGGCGGAACAGCTTGACCGAATGGTCGACCAGCTGGCTCCAGGTGACGTCATCGAGCTCGGCCCGCCGGAAACGGAGCTTCTCCCAGTACGGCGAGTCGGGATCGGCCTTGGAGCCGTAGGTCAGGATGGGGGGCAATGCGGGATCCAGCGCCGAGTAGTCAATCTCCAGCGGCGGCAGCACCGTGAAGCCGCTCGCGCTGTTGCCGACCAGCCCCAGGGTATACTCCGGGCCGGTGAGGAAGTCCTGGATCAGCGCATCGGCGACGCCGGGTTGCTGGGCCAGCCAGCGCAGGTAAGCCTCTGCTTCCCCGACATCCCGCACCACGCAGTCTCGAGTGATGCCGAAGCTGCCACCGCTACCGTTGGGCTTTATCAGGCAAGGATAGATGGCCGGCAAGACCAGCGGGGCCGCGCTCAGGTCCACGTAGGTCTCGTTGGGAACGGGAATGCCCTGCCCCGCCGCCAGGGCGCGCACCAGGGCCTTGTCGGTGGTGAGACTGATGCCCATGGGGTCGGCGCCGGTATAGGGAATCCCCAGGACCTCCAGTAGCGCCGGCACATCGCGCTCCAGCTCCCAGTCGTTGCGGAAGCCCGTATCGCAGAGGTTCAGTGCCAGGTCAGGGGGATTGGCCCGCAGATCGTCGATCCAGGCCCCATGATCGTCGAGAAAGGTAAAACGATACCCCCGGAGCCGCGCGAGGGCATCGCGTAGATGCTCGACCGCGGCCAGTTCCTCCTCGCCGAAACCGCCACCTATGGCATAGGCATAAGGAAGACGGGGATCCCCCAACAGCACGGCCACCTGAATATCCGACATGTCACCTCCGACGTCCCGGGTGATGCCTCCCAACCAGGCGCCCAACGCTCACCCGAGCCTGGACACCATGCCCCGGCACGCGACGGGTCAACACAGTATAGCCCCCGTGTCAGTCGATGATCGCACCCGCTCCGAGGCCTGAAGAGCCCCGGGCTCCAGAAGATACTTCCAGGGCTTGCACTGACTCCCCCAGCAGGCCCAGGAGATGTCATCGATATATCGAAGCATTCAATCCAAGCAGTCGAGGGGGTGACGGAGAAGTGCCGCTGATCGAGGTTACTGCACGACGGGGGGTGACTTTCGACTGACCTCGATCCCCCCTACTTCCCTGCATCAAGAACCTACGGTTTCATGCCTTGACGACCTGTCACGCTGCACGGCATGGCCTGCCGGCGTGGAGGCTGCCATGCGCACCACGCTGCCCACCACGATCAGGCAGGGCGAGGGGAGCGGTTCGGCGGCCAGCCTGGCCGGCATGTCGGCAAGCCCCCCGATCAGAAAGTGCTGGTCGGCCAGGCTGGCATTGGCCACCAGCATCACCGGCCAGTCGTCGGGGAGCCCCGCCCCACGCAGCCCCTCACAGATCGCCGACACCTTGCCGAGCCCCATGTAGAACACCAGGGTCTCGTCCCGGCAGGCCAGCGAGGCCCAGTCGGGCTCGCCGTCCTCCCGGCAGCGCTGGGCCGTGACGAATCGCAACTGCTGGGCATGGGCGCGATCGGTGAGGGGGATGCCCATGGCGGCACAGGCCGCCGAGGCGGCGGTGATGCCGGGCACGATCTCGGCCGGGACGCCGGCCTCACCCAGGGCACCCAGCTCCTCCCCCATGCGCCCGAACACGCCGGGATCCCCACCCTTGAGGCGCACCACCGACTTGCCCTGACGTGCCAGCCTGACCATCAAGTCACCGATCTCGGCCTGGGGGACGCTGTGGTGGCCACGGGCCTTGCCCACGTCATGGCGCTCCCGCCCAGCGGGAATCAGCGCCAGCACCTCATCCCCGACCAGGCGGTCGTAGACCACGGCATCGGCCTGCTGAAGCAGCCGGGCGGCACGCAGCGTCAACAGGTCGGCCGCCCCGCTGCCGGCGCCCACCAGATAGACGGTTCCGCTAGGGCAATCCCCTTCCCGCGGGTCGTCCGCGGGACGCGCGGCACTGCCGAACCGCTCGGCGAGCCAGCGGCCTGTCCCCTGGGCGAGACGCGCCAGCGGCATGCACGCCCTGGTTGCCGACTCAAGCGACATCGATGGCGTCGGGTTGCGGCTTGGCGCGCGCATGGCTCCCCTCCTCTTCGGCACGGTCTTCGATCAGGGACTTGAGTTCGGGAATGCAGCTGCCGCACTGGGTGCCGCAGGCGAGACGCGCACCCAGCGCCTCGACGCTGGCATCCCCCTCGCGGATGGCGGCGACGATGGCCCCCTCTCCTACCTGATGACAGCTGCAGACCAACGGACCGCTGTCACCGGCCCCGTCATCGCACCCGGCCAGCAGCCGACGCCTCTGCCCCGTGGACAGCGCCTCGCCGCTCGCCGCCTCGCTGAAGCGCGCATCGAGCCAGGCCAGACCGGGCAGCTCGGCCGGCGGCCCCACCATCAGCCACCAGCGCAGACGCCCCTCCTGGAGGCCCGCCGCCCGCAGGCGGCCCTGGGCCGGGTCGTCACACCACAGTGACGCCGCCACCCCCAGACGCCGGGCGGCCCAGGCCAGCCAGTCGAGTACCTCGCCGCCGGCCAGTTGCCAGCGCTGCGCCCGGGCCAGGGGAATGCGCGCCCAGTAGCCGACCTCGCCGCACCAGGTCGGCTCGACGGCCAGGTCATCGGCAATCACCAGGGTCGCTTCCCAGGCACAGGCCAGGGGCGCGAGGGACACGGCGCCGTGCTTGGATTCCGGCTGGCCCGACAGCGGGTCGACGTGCCCCTCGAGCAGGGCGCCCATGCGCGCCCGGCCGCTGAACTGGTCGGTCCAGTGAATGGGCACGAAGAGCTCGCCGTGGCGCTGAGCCCGGGAGAGACGTGCCCGGCCGACGTAGTCGCCGCCGGCGCCAACGAGCCTCGCCAGCTGCTGGTCCTCGATGCCGTGTGAGGCAGCATCGTCCGGGTGCACCTCGATGTAGGGCTCGGCGCGGTGGTTCATCAGCCGTGGGGCCCGACCGGTGCGCGTCATGGTATGCCACTGGTCGCGCACCCGGCCGGTATTGAGGCGTAGCGGACGGGACGGGTCGAGTGACTGCGCGGGGCCGCGGGGCCGCACCGGCACCAGCCGGGCTCGCCCATCCGGGGTGGCAAACCGGCCCGACTCGAACAGCCGGGCGGTGCCATGGGGGGTGTCGGCCGTCACCGGCCACTGGATTGGGGGGAGGGCGTCATAGGCGGCACGGTCGAGGCCGGCCAGGGCGGAGATGTCGAACAGCCGGCTCCCCTCGTTTTCAAAGCCGGAGAGCTCCGCGTGCTCGTCGAAGATCTCGGCGGGATGGGCGTAGGCGAAGGCCTCGCCGAACCCCAGGCGCCTGGCCACCTCGACCATGATCCACCAGTCGTGGCGTGCCTCTCCCGGCGGCGGCAGGAGGCCGCGCTGGCGCGAGATGCAACGCTCGGAGTTGGTCACGGTGCCATCCTTCTCGGACCAGCCGGAGGCCGGCAGGACGATATCGGCGTAGGGCAGCAGGTCCGTGGCGGCCGCGCAGTCGGAGACGATCACCAGCGGGCAGCGCTCGAGGGCGCGGCGCACGCGGTTGGCATCGGGCAGGCTCACCGCCGGGTTGGTGCCCATGATCCACACCGCCTGCACCTCGCCACGCTCGATGGCCTCGAAGAGGGCCAGCGCCTTGTGGCCGGGCCCTTGGGGGAGGGTCGGCACCAGGCCCGGCGTGGTCCAGAAGCGCGTGACACGGTCGATGGCACCCGGCGTGTCGTAGTCCATGTGGGCGGCGAGCTGGTTGGCCAGCCCGCCCACCTCGCGGCCCCCCATGGCGTTGGGTTGGCCGGTGATCGAGAAGGGCCCGGCGCCTGGCAGCCCGATCTTGCCGCCCGCCAGGTGGCAGTTGATGATGGCGTTGCCCTTGTCGGTGCCGCTGGAGGACTGGTTGATGCCCTGGGAGAAGAGCGTCACCACATGCAACTGGGTAGTGAACCAGTAGTAGAAGGTCTCCAGCCGCTCCGGGTCGAGATCACAGTCGGCGGCGATTGCCTCCACACTGGCGTCCTCCTCCCGAGCCGCGGCCAGCGCCTCCTCGAGGCCGGCGGTGTGGCGGTCAATGTAGACCCGGTCGAGCCTGCCGGTGTCGGCCATGCGGGCCAGCAGACCGGTGAACAGCCGGCCATCGCTCCCCGGTGCCAGGCCCAGGTAGAGGTCGGCGATCTCGCAGCTGTCGGTGACGCGGGGGTCGATCACCACCACGCGCAGCAGCGGGTTGCGGGTCTTGGCGGCCTTGAGGCGCTGGTAGAGCACCGGGTGGTTCCAGGCCAGGTTGGAACCCACCAGCACCACCAGTTCGGCCTCTTCCAGGTCCTCGTAGCAGCACGGCACGGCGTCGGCGCCGAAAGCGCGCTTGTGGGCGGCCACCGCCGAGGCCATGCACAGCCGCGAGTTGGTGTCGAGATGCGGCGTGCCGACGAAGCCCTTGAACAGCTTGTTGGCGACGTAGTAGTCCTCGGTGAGCAGCTGCCCGGAGAGATAGGCGCCGATCGCCGCCGCCCCCCGCGACTCGCGGATGGCCGCCAGGCGAGTGGCCACGCTGTCCAGCGCGGTGGTCCAGTCGACCTCGGTGCCGTCGACACGAGGCCGGGTCAAGCGGCCGTGCTCCCCCAGCGTCTCGTGCAGCGCCGAGCCCTTGACGCACAGGCGACCGTAGTTAGCCGGGTGCTGGCCGTCTCCCTCCACGTGGATCATCTGCTCGTCGTCCAGCTGGGCCAGAACGCCACAGCCGACGCCACAGTAGGGGCAGGTGGTTCGGGCCTGTTGCATGTCGACCTCCTCGAGGCTAGCCGGAAATGAGCGGGCAAACGACGACGCCCACCGCGTCGTCCCGGAAGGGAAGGCGCAGGTGGGCGTCGTTGCCGTCTGCCGCGGGGATGACCGCCTGGGCACCCCGGGTTGTTGGCTCTATCTCAAGCAAGCCATGTGCCAGGCGACGAAAACCCTCGCCATCCTGACCGGTTGCCCTGCCCGACGGGACGCTCGCGGCGCGTCATGAGCGGCCCGCCTGCACCAGTCGCGACGCATCCAGGCAAGCGCCCGCACCACTGCAGTGCAGCATGAGGCGACCCGGTGGTGTCGCCGCACCGCCAAGGCCGCTCACTACCGGCAAAAGGCGAACCTGGAATGCATCTTGCTTACAGCTGGGCCAGACGCCAAACGACGAGCGATGTCACCATGCCCCCACCCCTGAAGATCCTGCTGGTCGACGACGAACTCGTGCGCGCCGCCATGGTCGAGGAGGCCCTGGCCCAGGAGGGTCACGAAGTGGCCTGTCGGCTACAAGGCCCGGCCAGCCTCAACGAGATGGTCGCCCGCCACCAACCCGACGTGGTGATCATCGACATGGAATCGCCCGACCGCGACACCCTCGACAGCATGGCGCTGCTCAACCGCGAGAACCCCCGTCCGGTGGTGTTCTTCGCCGACCAGCACGACCCCGACACCATGCAGGCGGCGCTCACGTCCGGCGTCAGCGCCTACGTGGTCGACGGCCTGGTCCCCGGCCGGGTCAAGGCGATCATCGAGGTCGCCATCGCCCGCTTCGACGCCTTTCAATCGATGCGCCAGGAGCTCGACAAGGTCCGCAACCAGCTCACCGACCGCAAGCGCATCGAGCGCGCCAAGGGGCTCTTGATGAAGCACCAGGACTGCGACGAGGAGCAGGCCTACCGCATGCTGCGCAAGATCGCCATGGACCGCGGCCAGCGCATCGCCAAGGTGGCCGAGAGCGTCATCGATATCCTCGAGCACCTGGACAAGGGGTCATTGCCATGAGGGACACCACCATGTCGTCTGCCGCGACACCGGAACTCGCGCACCTGACGCTCGGCTTCATCCCGCTGGTCGATGCGGTGCTGCTGATCGTGGCCCGGGAGCAGGGCTTCTTTGCCGAGCAGGGCCTGGAGGTCACGCTGTCACGGGAGAACGCCTGGTCGACGCTGCGCGACAAGGTCGCGGCCGGCCTGCTCGACGGTGCTCACATGCTCGCGCCCTTGCCGCTCGCCATGAGCCTGGGCATGGAGCGTGCCCCCTGTGACACCCTGGCACCCGCCACCCTCAGCCATAACGGCAACGCCCTCGTGCTCTCCTCGCGGCTGTGCGAGCAGAGCGGAGCGGCGCTGGGCGACGATCCGGCCGAAAGCGCCCGCGCCCTGGGCGAGTGGCGGGCCCGCCATCCGGACGCAGCGCGGCCCCGCCTGGCCATGGTCTACCCCTTCTCCTGCCAGCATTTCCTGCTGCGCGAATGGCTGGCCCTGGGCGGGCTCGCCGCCGGACGCGACGTCGACCTGATCGCCCTGCCGCCGCCGCGCATGGTCGCCGCCCTGCGCGAGGGGCAGATCGACGGCTTCTGCGTCGGCGAACCCTGGGGCAGCCTCGCCGAGCATGAGGGGGTCGGCCGACTGGTGGCCAGCGGCGCCCAGCTGTGGCCCGACCACCCCGAGAAGGTGCTGGGCGTGACCCGCTCCTGGGCACGACGCTACCCGGCCACGCTCGGGGCGCTGCTGCGCGCGCTGAAAAGCGCCAGCGAGTGGCTCGCCGAGACGCCGGAACACCGTCGCCAGGCCCGTGACTGGCTGGCGCTGCCGCCCTACCTGGATCGCTCGGTCAGCCACCTCGATAGCCTGCCCGCGGGGCAGGCCCCCATATGCCAGCGCCTCTACGGTGGCGACCTGCTGCGGCCCGACGTCGAGGCCATGGGTCGGATCGCCGAGGCGTTGCAACGCCAGCTGCTCGACAAGGGCCGCTCGCTCGATATCCGCACCCTGCACGAGTGCCACGCCCCCGTGCATTTCGATGCTGCCCTGCACCAGTGAAGGGCAGCCAGGGTCCGCGCACGGTGATATTGCCCCTCACGCAGAGACCTCCACCTTGTTGAAATACTTGAAGTAATATCACGAACCCGGCCTTCTGGCCGGGTTCTTGTTAGTTGATGAGTAACAACGGCGATCAACGGTGATCGCCCCTCCTGACGAAGACGTCTCAGTGCTCCCCGATGCCGGGGCAGCACCGAGGCGTCTTCTTTTTTGTCACCTCGGAGGTGCCTGATCATGCACCCAGCCCCGCACGAGACCGAACACCTGGTGATCATCGGCAACGGCATGGCCGGCCACCGGCTGGTCGAGGCCCTGCTCAAGCGACCGGGCCGACCGGCGCGGATCACCGTGATCGGCGACGAGGCCACCCCCGCCTACAACCGCATCCTGCTCTCGCCCTGGCTGGCCGGCGAGATGGAGCGCCAGGCGCTCACCCTGCGCGAGGCCGAGTGGTACACCGAGCAGGGCGTCGAGCTGCTACTCGGCGAGCGGGTCACGTGGATCGATCGCGTGGCACGCCGGCTGACCACCGATGCCGGTCGTGCCCTCGATTATCACCGCCTGGTGCTGGCCACCGGCTCGCGCCCGGCCATGCCGGCGGTGCCCGGCATCGAGCTGTCGGGCGTCCACGGCTTCCGTGACCTCGACGACGCCGAGACTCTGGCAGGCGTCGCCGAGCATGGCGGCCGGGTCGTGGTGATCGGCGGGGGGCTGCTCGGCCTGGAGGCTGCGGAGGGCCTGCGCAAGCGCGGAGAGGGCTCTCCCCGCCAGGGCTCACGCGGCCTGGCGGTAAGCGTACTGCAGCGCTCTGCGCGCCTCATGAATCGCCAGCTCGATGCCACCGCCGCCGGCCTGCTGGAGGCCGAGCTCGGTCGCCGCGGCCTGGCCATCCACACCGGCGCTCAGCTGGCCGCGATCGAGGGCGACCACCACGGCAGGGTAAGCGGAGTGCGCCTCGTCGACGGCCAGCGCCTGGTGGCCGACTGCGTGGTGGTCGCCGCCGGCATCACCCCCAGCGCCGAACTGGGCCAGCGCGCCGGACTCGACGTCGACCGGGCCATCGTCGTCGACGACACCCTGACCACCTCCGACCCGGCGATCCACGCCCTGGGCGAGTGCTGCCAGTTCGAGGGCACCACCTACGGGCTGGTGGAGCCGATCTGGCGCCAGGTCGAGGTGCTCGCCGAGCAGCTGACGGCCGATCCCGCCGAGGGGGTCCGCTACGAGGAGAGGCCCTGCGCCACCAAGCTCAAGATCGGCGGCATCTCGCTGTTTGCCTTCGGCCCCATTGATCCTGACACCGGCCACGACGTGCTCGCCTACCACGACCCCGAGCAGGGCGACTACCGCCGACTGCTGCTGCGTGACGGCCGACTCGAGGGCGCCATCCTCTATGGGGACACCGCCATGGGCCCCTGGCTGTTCGACCAGGCCCAGGCGGGCAGCGATCTCGGCACCTGCCGCCAGGCCCTGCTGCTCGGCGCGGCCGATGCCGATGCCCTGCTCGATGCCCATCACTCCGACACCAACTCCGACAATCCGGACCGCCCCGTCAAGGAGGCCGCATGAACACGCCCAAGCAACACCTGATCATCATCGGTAACGGCATGGTCGGCCACCACCTGGTCGAGCAGCTCATCGAGCGGGGTGCCACGACGCGCTACGCCATCACCGTCTTCGGCGAGGAGCGTCACCGAGCCTACGACCGGGTGCACCTCTCCGAGTACTTCACCGGCCGCGATGCCGATGCCCTGGCCCTCTCCGACGTCGACTGGTACGCCGCCAACGGCATCGAACTGCGCCTCTCGGAGGCCGTGACCGCCATCGACCGCGACGCCGGGGAAGTGGTGACCACGAAGGGCCGCACCCCCTACGATCGCCTGGTGCTGGCCACCGGCTCCTATCCCTTCGTGCCGCCGATACCCGGCAGCGACCGTCCTGGCTGCCTGGTCTATCGCACCCTGGACGACCTGGATGCCATCCGCGCTGCCGCCGAGTCCGCCTCTACCGGCGTGGTGGTGGGTGGCGGCCTGCTCGGCCTGGAGGCAGCCAATGCCCTGCGCGGCCTGACCCTGGAGACCGCCGTGGTGGAGTTCGCGCCCCGCCTGATGCCCATGCAGGTCGACGGCGAAGGGGGCGAGCTATTGCGCGAGAAGATCGAGGCACTCGGCGTGCAGGTCCATACCGACCGGGCCACCCAGCATATCGAGGATGGCGTGGATGCCAGCCATCGCATGGTCTTCCAGGACGACAAGGTGCTGGAGGCCGACCTGATCGTCTTCTCCGCCGGCATCCGCCCGCGTGACGAACTCGCCCGGGACAGCGCCCTGGAGATGGGCGAGCGCGGCGGCGTGGTGATCGACGACCGCTGCCTGACCAGCGACCCGGCGATACTGGCCATCGGCGAGGTGGCGCTCTGGAACAACAGCATCTTCGGCCTGGTCGCCCCCGGCTACCGGATGGCCAAGGTAGCCGCCGACACCCTGCTCGGCGGCGAGGGAGAGAGCTTCCGCGGCGCCGACATGAGCACCAAGCTCAAGCTGCTGGGAGTCGACGTGGGGGCCATCGGCGATGCCCATGGCGACCGGACGCCCGGCGCCCGGGTATTCCGCTACCTCGACCAGCTCAAGCAGCAGTACCGCAAGCTGGTGGTTTCCAGCGACGGCAGGCGCCTAGTGGGCGCCATGCTGGTCGGCGACAACAGCGTGTATGACACCCTGCTGCAGTACTACAGCAACGGCCTCGACCTTCCCGAGGACCCGGCCTCGCTGATCCTGCCCAGCAGCGAAGGCGCCCCGACGCTGGGACCGGACGCCCTGCCCGAGACGGCCACCATCTGTTCCTGCCACAACGTCACCAAGGGCAATATCTGCGCCAGCATCGATGGCGGGGCCGGGGACCTCGCCGCAATCAAGGGCGAGACGAAGGCCAGCACCGGCTGCGGCGGCTGCACGGCCCTGCTCAAGAGCGTCGTGGAGCACGAACTGGAGAGTCGCGGCGTGGAGGTCGACCGCTCGATCTGCGAGCACTTCGCCCATACCCGCCAGGCGCTCTACGACATCGTGCGTGTCGAGGGCATCAAGACCTTCAGCGAGCTGATGGAGGTGCACGGCAACCCGGAGACCCACCGGCTCGGCTGCGACATCTGCAAGCCGGCGGTGGCCTCGATACTCGCCTCCTGCTTCAACGAGCCGATCACCGATGCCGCCCATATCCCGCTGCAGGACACCAACGACACCTTCATGGCCAACATGCAGAAGAACGGCACCTACTCGGTGGTGCCCAGGGTGCCCGGCGGCGAGATCACCCCGGAAAAGCTGGTGGTGCTGGGCCAGGTGGCGCAGAAGTACGGCCTCTATACCAAGGTCACCGGGGGACAGCGCATCGACCTGTTCGGCGCCCGCCTGGAGGATCTCCCGGACATCTGGAGCGAGCTGCTCGACGCCGGCTTCGAGACCGGCCACGCCTACGCCAAGTCGCTGCGCACGGTGAAGTCCTGCGTGGGCAGCACCTGGTGTCGCTATGGCGTGCAGGACAGCGTGGGCATGGCGATCCGGCTGGAGCACCGCTACAAGGGCCTACGCTCGCCCCACAAGCTCAAGTTCGGCGTCTCCGGCTGCACCCGGGAGTGTGCCGAAGCCCAGGGCAAGGACATCGGCGTCATCGCCACCGAGCACGGCTGGAACCTCTATGTCTGCGGCAATGGTGGCATGCGCCCGCGCCATGCCGAGCTCTTCGCCACCGACCTCGACGACGAGCGGCTGGTCCAGCTCATCGACCGCTTCCTGATGTTCTACGTGCGCACCGCCGACCGCCTGCAGCGCACCTCGGTGTGGCGCGAGAACCTCGAGGGCGGCCTGGACTACCTCAAGGAGGTGGTCATCGACGACCGCCTGGGGATAGGCGAGGCGCTGGAGCGCCAGATGCAGCGCGTCGTCGACACCTACCAGTGCGAGTGGGCCAATGCCATCGACGACCCGGAGAAGCTCAAGCGCTTCCGCAGCTTCGTCAACGACAGCCGCCCGGACCCGGACATCATCGTGACCGAAGAGCGCGGCCAGCTCCGCCCGGCATAAGGAATATCATCATGACCACCGCAACCGCAGCCAAGACCATGACCCAGACCTGGAAAGCCCTCTGCAACCGCACCGATCTGGTGCCCTTCTCCGGCGTCGCCGCCTGGCTCGATACCGATGAGGGGCCGGTCCAGGTCGCCCTCTTCTACGTTCCCGGTGGCCCGAACACGCCGCGGTTCGGCCTCGACCAGGAGCTCCATGCCCTCGACCACCGCGACCCCTTCTCCGGCGCCAACGTCATCGCCCGCGGCATCGTCGGCGATCTCCAGGGCGAGCCGGTCGTGGCCTCGCCGCTGTACAAGCAGCACTTCCGCCTCGCCGACGGCCAGTGCCTGGAGGACGAAGGCGTTCGGCTACGCACCTGGCCGGTCAGCTTCAAGGGCGATGAGGTCTGGATCAGGGCATGAAGGCAGGGCATGGCCGCCCCATCAAGGCACTGATCAACAACCCACTTCCCAGACAGATACCGAGCGTTACTCATCAACGGCAAGGCAGGCGTGGACCAGGCTCCCCGGAGTACGAGTGCGTCAGACCCGACCTTCAACGGTGAAGGCCCAACATCGCGTGTTCGATCATCACTCGACGAGGTACTCCCATGGAGATCCGCAACAAGGCCAACAGGATTCGCCTGTTCACCCTCAAGACGCCGCAGATGCGAGCCTTCCACTTCTCGTGGTTCGCCTTCCACCTCTGCTTCTTCGGCTGGTTCGGCATTGCCCCGCTCATGGCGGTGGTGCGCGACGACCTCGGCCTGACCAAGACCCAGATCGGCAACACCATCATCGCTTCGGTGGCGATCACCGTGGTCGTTCGGCTGCTGATCGGCGTGCTCTGCGACCGTATCGGGCCGCGCAAGGCCTATACCTGGCTGCTCTGTCTCGGCTCCCTGCCGGTGATGGCCATCGGTTTCGCCAACAGCTTCGAGACCTTCCTGCTCGCCCGCCTGGCGATCGGCGCCATCGGTGCCTCCTTCGTGATCACCCAGTACCACACCTCGATCATGTTCGCGCCCAACGTGGTGGGCACCGCCAACGCCACCTCGGCCGGCTGGGGCAACCTCGGCGGCGGGACCACCCAGATCCTCATGCCGCTCATCTTCTCGGGCCTGCTGATGCTGGGCGTCAACGAGGCCTTCGGCTGGCGGCTGGCCATGGTGGTCCCGGGCGTGGTGCTGTTCCTCACCGGCATCGCCTACTATCGCTTCACCCAGGATGCCCCCGACGGCAACTTCGATGCGCTGCGTGCTCGCGGCGAGCTGCCGGCGGCCAGCGGCGAGAGCAGTGCCGGCCAGACCTTCCTGGCCGCCGCCAGGGACATCCGGGTCTGGGCCCTGTTCGTGGTCTATGCCGCCTGCTTCGGTGTCGAGCTGACCATCCACAACATCGCCGCCATCTATTTCTTCGACAACTTCGACCTGACCCTGGCCACCGCCGGCATGATCGCCGGCCTCTTCGGCCTGATGAACCTCTTCGCCCGCACCCTGGGCGGCATCTTCTCGGACCTCTTCGCCCGGCAGGCTGGCCTGAAGGGGCGTGTGCGCTGGCTGTTCATCGCCATGCTCTGCGAGGGCATCGCCCTGATGTTCTTCTCGCAGATGCATGTGCTGGCACTCGCCATCGGCATCATGCTGGTCTTCAGTCTCTTCGTGCAGATGGCGGAGGGGGCCACCTTCGGTGTGGTGCCCTTCATCAACAAGCGGGCACTGGGCGCCGTGGCCGGGATCGTTGGTGCCGGCGGCAATGCCGGCGCAGTCGCCGCCGGCTTCCTGTTCCGCTCCGAGTCGCTCAGCTACCAGCAGGGGCTCTTCTACCTGGGCGTGGCCGTGATCATCGCCGCCCTCTGTACCCTGCTGGTACGCTTTACGCCGGAGGTCGAGGCCCGGGAGGCCACCGCCTACCGCGAGGCGGAGGCCAGTCAGGGAGGTGCCGCCCTGTCGCTGCGCTGACCCTTCCGTGTCTGCCTGTCTTGTACAAGCCACCGCCCCGCCGGGCGGTGGTGTTGCGCCTGGTTATTGAAACCGCCGTCGTCTATACGGCAGGCGAGTGGACAGCGCCCGGCTCGATGGCCGCTCGCCCCGGGAGGCGGTCCACCGCGGCAACCCGACCGGCTCGCTCGCGCTGCAGGTGGTGGGCGATGGAGGGGTTGCCGAATCGCAAGCACCTCGCCACCTTGGAAGCCAAGCTGTCCGCTCTCAAGACAAGGAGCCTGACCCATGAAGAAGCGCATCCTGGCCTATGGCCGCCTGAATGATGACCAGCTGGCCCAGCTTGGCCAGGACTTCGAGGTCCAGGCCTTTCCGGACCTGGCGTCCGCCGACGACCCGGCCTTCCGGGCCGCGCTACCCGAGGCGCACGGCCTCATCGGCGCCAGCCTGGCCATCACCCCCGAGCTGCTCGACGCCGCGCCAAAGCTCGAGTCCATCGCCACCATCTCGGTGGGCTACGACAACTACCCGGTCGAGGCGCTGACCCGTCGCGGCATCCTGCTGTGCAACACCCCCGACGTGCTCACCGAGACCACCGCCGACACCGGCTTCCTGCTGATCATGGCCGCCGCCCGGCGCGCCGTGGAGCTGGCCGACCTGGTCAAGCGCGGCGACTGGACAGCCGGGGTCGGGCCCGAGCACTTCGGCAGCGACGTGCACGGCAAGACCCTGGGGCTGATCGGCTTCGGGCGCATCGGCGCCGCCGTGGCCCGGCGCGGCGCCCTGGGCTTCGGCATGCGCATCCTCTACTCGAACGCCTCACCCAAGCCCGAGCTGGAAGCGGAGCTGGGGGCCGAGCGCCGCGAACTCGACGAGCTGCTCGAAGCGTCTGACTTCGTGTGCGTCACCGTGCCCTTCACCGCCGAGACCGAGCACCTGATCGGCGAGCGAGAGTTTGCCCTGATGAAGCCGTCGGCGATCTTCGTCAACATCGCGCGCGGCAAGGTCGTCAATGAGGCGGCGCTCATCGAGGCGCTGGAGATGGGGCGCATTCGCGCCGCCGGCCTGGACGTCTTCGAGCAGGAGCCGCTGTCGCCGGAGTCGCCGCTGCCGCACATGAGCAACGTGGTGGCCCTGCCGCACATCGGCTCGGCGACCCACGAGACGCGTACCGCCATGGCCCAGCGCGCCGTGGACAACCTGATCCTGGCGCTCAAGGGCGAGCGACCGATCAACCTGGTCAATGAAAGCGCCTGGAGACCCGCATGACCCCACCGAAACGGGATAGAAAAGGAACACCACTAGCTGGCCTGTCCCGGATGATCAATTACCCGGGACCCTACACCCAGGCAAAAGGCCTAATTCCGAGATATCCATGTGGTAGGTCTGAAACGAAGAGAGCGGATGCCTTTCCCTTAAAGTCCAGATTCACCCAACGGCACCCCCTGCAGTGAATCACCAAACCACTGCTGACGCAGGCCGCGCTGCTCGCGAAGCAGGATGACGAGGTACTCGGCCAGCGGGTGGCCAATGGGCAGGCAGGCGGCGTGGTCGCGCAGGGCCGGCTGGTAGCGCTGCTGTTCCGGGGGCAGGTGCGCAGCATTGGCGCGCTCGACCAGATCCTCGAACGGCGGCAGCAACAGATGGGTGGCGCGGCTGGCGAGGGCGATGCTCACCCCCTTGGCGTCGAAGTCGCCGAGATAGAGGTGGGGCCTGGCACGCTCTGCCCAGGCCTCGGCCACCCTGGCGAAGGCGCCGCCGTAGTGCCTGTCGCCGCGGTAGAGCACCAGCGGGCAGGCCCCGTTGGCCAGCGCCGCAGGGGGCGGCGCGAAGGCATAGAAGCCGTCGAGGTTCTCGACCTGAACCAGCACGTCGAAGGCGTCGAGGTCGAGGTCGCGCCAGTCGAGGTCGAGGAAATCCCGGGGGCGTCCGGCCAGGCCCGGCCGCCGCTCCGCCGCAGCGGGAAAGCTGGCCAGCACGCGTCGATCGCGAGGTTTCTCGCGGACGCCCTTCTCCTCCCGGTTACCCAGGTGGGCCTGTTCGGCGGTGGTCAGGCCGCTGAGCTCGGCGGCGATGGCGGGTTCGCCCAGGGCGGCCAGGGTCTCGTCGATCCGGGCGAGCAGCTCAGGGTCGAGCTGCAAGCGGGCGTGGGAGAGGCGCGGGCCGAGCTCGATATCGTGCGCCTGGCACCAGGCCACGACCTCGTTCGCCACCTTGCTGCGGCGCTTCTCCACTCTGGAAGAGTTACGCAGCGCATGGTCAGCATCGCGAAGCAGGTGGCGCGCACGCGATGACAGCTTCATGCCCCCACCCTCAGCTCGAGGCTGACGTCATGGATCAGCCGCAGGTGGTTGAAGGGGCTGGCCTGGCTCTCCTGCTGGCGAAGGCGGAAGGCGCGCTGCTCGCCCCTGGGCAGGCCCTGGAACTCGGCAATCACCTGGAAAAGCCAGATCTCCTCGCCCCACGCCAGCTCGCCCTCATGCAGGTACGCCAGGGCGCTGAGCCCCTCACCGCCGCGGTCCACCACCGCGAGATAGAAGCGTTCCACGTCCTCCTTGAGCGCCTGCTGACGAGCGGCGACGAGGGTGTCTTCCTGGGGAGCCGCGGCGGCGCCGGCGGTCACCGGTTCCGGGCGATGAACAGGCCGCGGCAGCCGGTGCAGCAGCTCGGTAAGTGCCCGAGTATCGGGGTGGTGATCCAGGGCCGCGGCGCCGGCGGGGACCAGCGGGGCGGCGCGGTTGACCAGCGCCGGCACCTCGCTGCGCCGGGCGTAGTTGCCGGGCACGAAGCCCGGATGTTCACGCAGGAAACCGGCCATGCCGGCCACCAGGCGGCTTCGCGACTGCTGCTGGCGGAAGCGGGCCATCAGCTCGACCATGCGCCGCTGCACCTCGCGCAGGCTGGTGTAGTGCTGGGTGAGCTGCTGCTGCAGGCCGCTGACCAGCAGCTTGCGCAGGGCACCATCGCTGCCCACCAGCTCGATCAGCTCGTGGAAGTCGATCAGCTCCAGGCCGTCGAGCAGGCGCACGATCTGCTTCTGGGCGCGCGCGTTCTCGCGAATCTTGTCGCCCAGGCGACTGACGAAGCCGAAGTCGCTGTTGAGGCGCCGCCACAGGCTGTCGATGGCATCGGCGAAGCGGCCGTTGAGGTCATCCACCTCCTGGCGCAGGCGCAGCAGCTGCTGCTCCTGACGCCAGTACTCGCCGGCGTCGCGGGCCTCGCGGTAGCTCTGCACCAGGGTACGCATCAGCTCCAGGGTCTCGGCCACGTCGGCATTGACGTGGCGCCGGGCCTCGTCGGCGAGCATCTCGGCGATCAGCTCGCGCACCTTGGGGGCGAGCTTCACCCCGCCCTGCTCGTCCGGCCGCCACAGGATGCGCGCCGCCAGCAGTCGGTTGAGTGCCGTGGTGCTGAGCCCCTCCAGGGGCACCTCGTCCCGGGCGTAGCCGGCCATCAGCGCCTCGGCATGCTTGCCGAGCAGCGCCAGCCGCTCGACGCCGGTGCCGATCAGGCGGCTCTCCAGGGCGTGGGGGTCGCGGTCGCTCACAGCAGGCTCTCCTGGCTGGCCGGGGCCTGGTCGTCCACGGGCAGGTTCTCCTCGTCGCGGATGAAACGCACCAGGTCGACCAGGTAGTCGATCTTGGCGGTGACCACGAAGTACTGGCGATCGGCGTGGGGCTGGAGCAGGTAGCCGTGCTCCTTCAGGCGCTTGAAGACCTGCTTGAGCTGGGCGTCGAGCTGGTCGCTCTGGGAGCCGAAGAAGGGGTCGGTGGCCAGTCGCTCGAGGCGCTCACGCAGCCCCTGGTTGTCCTCGCAGCGCGAGCTGAAGTCGGCGGGCTTGAGCACGTCACCGGGGGCGGCCAGGCCGTCGCGGCCCAGCGTCTCCTGCACCAGCTGCAGCCACTCCAGCATCGGCAGCAGGCTGTTGACGGTGTCCGCCAGCTGGCGCGAGAGCTGCTCGCGAGCGCCCTCGTCGAGCGCTCGCCAGGCCAGGAAGTAGACGCTGCCCTCGTCGTTGGTGGCCAGGCGGCGGTTGAGCGGGCGCAGGTAGGTATCGAGCTGCTCGCGAACCTCGTCGTCCTGCAGGCGACGGAAGGCGCTCTCGTCGCTCACCGCGCAGATGAACTCGCCGGTCAGCAGGCGTTCGAGCAGGGGGCCATGTTCAAGCATCGAGCGCTCGGTCATGGGGCGGCCTCCTCGGCACGGGCCTGCAGCCGCTGGGCCAGGCGGCTCAGGCGCGGTTCGATGCGCTTGAGGCGTCGCGTGCCGGGTGCCGCCTCATCGCGGTCAATCAGGTAACGGTTGTGGAACAGCAGCAGCACATCCGACTCCGGGTTGGGAAAGGCGCCGACGATATGGATGCGGTTGTTGTCGCAGGCGTCGAACAGCTTCTCGACGTTGTGGTAGGCCAGGGTGCCGATCTCGTCGATGGGCCAGTGGATGGCCACCCGGGCCTCGCCGCGCAGCAGCCGGGTGAAGGCGAGCAGGAACTTGCACAGGATCAGGTAGGCCATGCCATGGCTGGAGGACTCCAGCAACTGGCGATCGTTCCTGATGACCAGGTCCGTGCCGCCCTCGCTGAGGTGCAGCTCCAGGCGCAGCAGGCTCTCGAAGCTGTACTGCTGGTCGCTGCGCAACAGCTCCACCACGTCGGCCAGGGCATCGAGGTAGTCGTCGCCGGGCAGTGGCTGGCCCGAGTCACGCCATTCGTGGTAGCGCTGGGCGAAGCGCTTGAGCGGCTCCCAGAACCCGAGCTCGTCGATGGTCGACTGGATCTTGACCTCGGCCCTGCCGATGCCCTCGAGCCTGAGGTCGTCGGCCACCTCGTCGGAGAGCCGCCGGCTCTGGGCATTGATGCGCCGATTGAGGTCGCGGAACACGGTGAAGAACTTGTCGAGGTCATCGCCGAGGTTGCGCCCCTCCTGCAGCAGCTGCTGCTGTTGCCCCTCGAGCAGCTGGAGCATGCCGGCGATCACCGGCAGCAGCCGGCGCGGGCTCTCGCCCTCGAGCTTGGCGCGCTCGGCCTCGAGCATCTCCTGGAAGTCGGCGCTGGCGCCCTTGATCAACTCGGACTCGATCTTCTCGCAGCCACGGCGCAGCTCGTCCAGCCGCCGGGCGTGGTCGGCAAGGCCCTGGCGAACGCGCTCGATGCGCTCATCGGCATCGCCCGGGGCCTCGCCGATGGGTTCCGGGGCGGGATCGAGGCTCAGGGCCTCGAGCTTGTCGAGCAGCGGGGCGAGGGTCTCGACCAGCGCCCTGGCCGCGTCGCGGCGGGCCTTCAGCGCACTCACCGCCGCCTGGTGCTCGCTGCGGGCGGTGCGAAAGTCGGCCCGCTGCTGTTCGCGTTCGCGCTCGGCCTGCTGGCGCTCGCGGGAGAGCTCGGCCTCCCTCTCCACCAGGCGCGGCTTGCGTTCGCCCCACGCCACGCGCATGAAGTGGCGATATTCCCTCAGTTCATCCTCGCGCTCGGTGGTCCGGCGAATGCGTGTGGCCAGTGCCTCCAGGCGTGAGCGGGTCTCGCGGACGGTGACCGGGTCGACACCCTGCTCGGTCAGCTCGCGGTCGAAGGCGGCCTGCAGCTCATCACGCTGGCGGCGATTCTCCTCCCGGTGATCGTCCAGCTGGCGGCGGTGCTGGGCGATCTGCTGATCGAAGCCGGCCAGCCGCCCCTGGAAGTCGGCGGTCAGCTCCAGGCGCTGGGCACGGTGGCCGTCGGCCAGGGCCTCCAGGGCCTGACGCTGCTCGTCGCGCAGCGCCTGCTGCACGGCCTCCTGCTCCTCGAGCGCCTCGCGACAGGCGGCCTGGCGCGCCTGCTGCGCGGCGGCATGGCGCTGCTGGCACTGGCTGCGCGCCTGCAGGGCGTAATCAACCTCCTCGGCGGCGCGGCGACGCGTGCCCCGGGCGCGGTCGAGGCGCGCATCGGCCTCCTGCACCCGTTGGTGGCAGGCGCGGAGTGCCTTCTCGGCGCCCTTCTCGGCTTCCTGGGCCTCGCCCAGCGCTGCCTCGGCGGCCTCGATCTCGGCCAGCAGGCTGGCCTCGTCCTGGGCATGGTCGGGCAGCGCGATGGCGGCCAGATCCAGCGCCAACCCGAAGAGGTCGTCGCTGGCCTCCTCGTTGAGCTGGGGCGCCAGGTCGCGGCGCTCGAGGAGCTCGGGCGCGATCACCTTGCCCAGGCCCTGCTCCCAGCCCGGGCGGTGGTGACGCAGGAAGTGGCGCAGGCTGCCCTGGGCGGGGTCACGCTGAACCAGCAGGGCGTCGCGGTGCGCCTCGGCGCGGGAGCGCTGCGCTCGGGCTCGTTCCAGCTCGCGCTCGGCGGCCTCGCGTTCCTGCTTGCGCTCATCCAGTTCGGCTCGCACGCTCTCCATCGCGGTGGCAGCCGCACCCTGTTCGCTCTGGGCCTGGTCGACCCGGGCCTGGGCCTGCTCCGCCTCGCGCGCCTCCTCCGGGATCTGGGCGCTATGGGTAAGCTGCGCCTTGAGCTCGGAGAGCCGCTCGGTGATCTGGTCCAGGCGAGTGCGGAAGTCCTCCTCCAGGGCCTGGCGGCGAGCCTGGTAGTCCGCATCCAGGCGGTTCTCGGCATCGCGCTGCTGGTCGCGACAGGCCTCCTTCTCCTCGCCCAGCGCATCGATCAGCGCCTGGAGCTCGTCGCGGCGCTGCTCGAGGAGGTCGCCCAGCTCCACCAGGCGCGCCTCCAGCCTGGCCTTGCTCTCCTTGACCGCCTGCTGCATCAGTTCCAGGTGGTCGCGCAGCTGTTGCTGCTGGTCGCGCCACTGGGGGAGCGCCTTGAGGTCCTGTTCGAGGCCCGGCATGTCGGCCTGTTCGAAGGCCTCGAACTGGCGCTGCAGGTCGTCGAGGTCGGCGCGCGCCTTGCTCAGCTCGCTGTCGAGCGAGCTCAAGCGATCATTCAGCGCATCGCGAGTCTCCTGATAGGCCGCCTCCCGGACCTGGAAGGCCCGCTGATGGCGCTGGATCTGCGCCTCGAGGTCTGCGCTCTCGCGATCGGCGCGGTGGCGGTCGGCCTCGAGCTGGGGCCGCAGCTGCCACAGCGAGGTCTCGACATCGGCGATCTCGCGATCGAGGCTCTCCAGGGCAGACAGCGAGCGCTGAAGGGGCTCGAGGCGCATCGACTGACGCATGCGGTCGATCCACTCGCGTGCCTTGGTGTTGCGGATGCGGGTCACCGGCAGCTCGACACCGTCCTCCTCGAAGATCGCCGCCAGCATGGTCTTGAGGGTGTCCATCTTGCCCTCCTTGGCATGCACCGCGGAGACCAGTTTCTCCATATGCCGGATGCGTTGCCCCGGGCGCACCAGGCTGAAGCGGGCGGCAAGCTGGCGAAGCCGCAACCCCTCCTTGCTGTTGCCCCTGGGCTGGGTCCCGGTCTGGGTGAAGTCGTTCTGGATCACCGAGCGGTATTCCGAGGTGGCGCCCAGCTTGGCCGATGGAGGGATGCCCTGGCGGCGCAGGCCGTTGGCCCACTGGGCGTAATCCAGGCCGGTAACGCCGCCCTCGCTCTCCACCAGGTAGTCCTCGGGGCGATAGGGGGCCCCGACGAAGCGATACTCGACGCCGCCATCGCTCTTGCGTGTCAGCACCGCCTGACAGAGATCACCCTCCTCACGGCGATACTCGTAGACGAGATAGCTGTTGCGGTGCGGAAGGTAGAAGGCGTCGAACTTGAGCCGGGTCTTCGGCACCACCTTGTTGGGCTGCTCGCCGTAGAACACCGGCACCAGGCGCTGCAGGGTGGTCTTGCCCGAGGCGTTGGTGCCGCAGATGTTGGTGTGGCCGTCCACACTGAGCTCCACCACTCCCTCGAGGTGGCCGTGGATCATCACGATGCGTTGCAGGTGAGCCATATCGCGTCCTTGGTCGTAGGCGATCCATGCTGCCCGTAGGCGAAACCGAGATGGTGCCCGAGCCGGCCGGTGGGTTCAAAAGCGACTATGTAGGGTAGCGGTTTCCGGACAGGGCGCCAGATGCACAGGCGAACGAAAAAGGGCCTGCGACAGTGTCGCAGGCCCTTGAATTCGTGGCGCGCCCGGCAGGATTCGAACCTGCGACCCTCGGCTTCGGAGGCCGATACTCTATCCAACTGAGCTACGGGCGCACATGCCTGGCGGTGGGTGCCAAGCGGTCGACATCGTACCCGCCAGCCCCGCCGCTGTCCAGCGGCCATCCCGTGCTCCCCCGGCCATGGGTTGAGCCGCGACATTTTCCAGGCGTAGGTGATGCCGGTATACTGGCGAGCACTTATGCGCGCCATGGTGTCCACCGGCTGACGTGATGCCGAGCGTGATTCCGATGACAGGACCGTCGAGAGGTGGTGAGAGTGAAATCCAGCAAGCTGATCATGGGGTGTCTGGCCACCCTGGGCCTGACCGCAGGTATCGCCGTTGCACAGGACGACGCGGAGCGCGAGGCCATCGCCGAACGCCTGAAGCCGGTCGGGGAACTCTGCCTGCAGGGCGAGGATTGCGGTACCGCCATGGCAGCCAGCAGCGGAGGCGGTGATACCTCGAGTGATGGCGGCAGCGTGGACGGCGAAGGCATCTACAACAATGTCTGCATGGCCTGCCACGAGACCGGCGCCGCCGGTGCCCCGGTGCGCGGCGACGAGGCCGCCTGGAGCGAACGCACCGGCAAGGGCTTCGAGACCCTGCTGAGCCACTCCATCAATGGCTTCAACGCCATGCCGGCCCGCGGTGGCAACCCCAACCTCTCCGATGAGGAGATGGAAGCGGCGACCGCCTACCTGGTCGAGCCGGTGATGGACGTGCCGGAGTTGGGTGGCGACACCGGTGCCAGCGGCGACGAGGAAGCGGCAGCCTCCGGTGAAGAACAAGCGGCCTCTGAGGCGGAAGACGCCGCCTCCGGCGAAGCGCAAGCGGCCGCCGACGGGGAAGCCGCCGCCTCCGGTGACGAACCGGCCCATGCCGGCATCGATGGCGAGGCGATCTACAACAGCGTGTGCATGGCCTGCCACGAGACCGGCGCCGCCGGCGCCCCGGTGCGCGGCAACGCCGAGCAGTGGAGTGCGCGCCTGGAGCAGGGCATGGAGACCCTCTATGACCACTCCATCAACGGCTTCAACGCCATGCCGGCCAAGGGCGGCAACCCGAGCCTCTCCGATGACGAGGTGAAGGCCGCCACCGACTACCTGGTCGAGCCGGTGCAGTGAGCTCCCGGCCACGGGAAAGCGTGCGGGGCGCCCTTGAGGCGCCCCGCTTGCGTTTAGTCCCTCA
This sequence comes from Halomonas sp. CKK8, assembly GCF_029625235.1. Lineage (NCBI taxonomy): Bacteria > Pseudomonadati > Pseudomonadota > Gammaproteobacteria > Oceanospirillales > Halomonadaceae > Halomonas > Halomonas sp. CKK8. The sequence goes on from NZ_CP121193.1 coordinate 3,916,459, forward strand.
TGGATTGATCGAGGCTACCACCTTCGCGCGGCACTCCCTCAGCCCAATAGAGAGCGCAGCCCGGCGATGGCGTCCTGCCCGCGTGCCTGCTTCTTCTCCGGGTCCTCGCGGTCGGCGCGACCCTCCCACTCCAGGTCGCCTTCCGGCAACTCGTCGAGGAAGCGGCTGGGTGTGCAGTCCATCAGCTCGCAGTAGGCCTTGCGCTGGCGGGCCAGCGTCAGGGTCAGGGTACGGCGCGCTCGGGTGATGCCCACGTAGGCCAAGCGACGCTCCTCCTCCACGGTGCCCGCCTCGATGGCGTTGCGGTGGGGCAGCAGCTCCTCCTCCAGGCCCATCAGGTAGACATGGGGGAACTCCAGGCCCTTGGAGGCGTGCATGGTCAACAGCTGCACCCGGTCGGAGTCGTCCTCCTCGGCCTGCTGCTCGAGGATGTCGCGCAGCACCAGCCGCGAGATCGCCGCCTCCACGTCATCGGTCTCAGTCTCCGTGCTCGCCGTGTCCTCGGGGTCACGGTTCATGGACTTCTCGAGCTGGTCGACCAGCACCCAGACGTTGGCCATGCGCCGCTCGGCGATGGTCGGGGCGCTGGCGTTCTGGTAGAGCCAGGCCTCGTAGTCCATCTCGTGCAGCATGCCGCGGATGGCGTCGATGGCATCGCCCTGGTCCATGCGCCGCCGGACGCCGTCGATGAAGTGGGTAAACCTCCCCAACCTCTCGACAGCCTTGACCGGCAGCTGCTGCTCCAGGCCCAGCTCGTGGCAGGCGGCGAACAGCGAGATGCCGCGCTCGGTGGCGTAGTTGGCCAGCTTCTCCAGGGTGCTGGGGCCAATCTCTCGACGCGGCACGTTGACGATGCGCAGGAAGGCGTTGTCGTCGGCCGGGTTGATCAGCAGCCGCAGGTAGGCCATGGCGTCCTTGATCTCGTTGCGCGAGAAGAAGGAGGTGCCACCGGAGAGCTTGTAGGGGATCTGGTAGTGCTGCAGCTTGAGCTCCAGCAGCCGGGCCTGGAAGTTGCCGCGGTAGAGCACCGCGAAGTCGCGCCACTCGGCGGACTCCTTGATGCGCCGGGTGAGGATCTCGCTGGCCACGCGCTCGGCCTCGGCCTCCTCGTGGCGGTTGACCACCACGCGGATCGCCGCGCCCTCGCCCATCTCCGACCACAGGGTCTTGTCGTAGACGTGGGGGTTGTTGGCAATCAACGTATTGGCGGCGCGCAGGATGGTGCCGGTGGAGCGGTAGTTCTGCTCCAGCTTGATCACCTTGAGACGCGGGAAGTCCTCGCCCAGGGTGACCAGGTTCTCGGGGCGCGCCCCGCGCCAGGCATAGATCGACTGGTCGTCATCGCCCACCACGGTGAAGGTCGAGCGTTCGCCCATCAGCAGCCGCACCAGCAGGTACTGGCTGATGTTGGTGTCCTGGTACTCGTCCACCAGCATGTAGTGGATCTTGCGCCGCCAGCGGGCCAGTGCCTCGGGATCGTCACGCAGCAGCACCACCGGCAGCAGGATCAGGTCGTCGAAGTCCACGGCGTTGTAGGCCTTGAGGTGGCGCACATAGGCCTCATAGACCCGCGCAGCGTACTGCTCGTCGTCGTCCGCGGCATGCGAGAGGGCCTGGCCGGGCAGCACCAGGTCATTCTTCCACTGGGAAATCTGGTGCTGCACGGCGTTGATCTGGTCGGCGTCGACCTGGGCATCCTTGTTCATCAGGTCACGCAGCAGCGCCTTGGCATCCTCCGGGTCGAAGAGCGAGAAGCCCGGCCGGTAGCCCAGCGCCTTGAGCTCACTGCGGATGATGTTGAGCCCCAGGGTATGGAAGGTGGAGACGGTAAGCCCGTGCCCCTCCTTGCCCTTGAGCATGCTGCCCACGCGCTCCTTCATCTCCCGGGCGGCCTTGTTGGTGAAGGTCACCGCGGCGATGCGCCGGGCGCTCATGCCGCACTCCTGCACCAGGTAGGCGATCTTGGTGGTGATCACGCTGGTCTTGCCGGAGCCCGCCCCGGCCAGCACCAGGCAGGGGCCGTCGATGTAGCGCACGGCCTCCTGCTGGCGGGGATTGAGGCCGGCGAGCCGGCTGGCGATGGTGGGTGACATCAGCGATTCCTCGCAGGCTCGGGGTCGTCGCGCTCCGGCAAGCCGGTCCCCGGAAGGCCGGACCCCACGAATTCCAGCTGGCGCCAGGCCTCGAAGACCACCACCGCACAGGCGTTGGAGAGGTTCAGGCTGCGACTCTCTGCCAGCATGGGAATGCGCAGGCGCCGGGCCTCAGGCAGGGCATCGAGCAGCGCCTGGGGCAGGCCGCGAGTCTCGGGGCCGAACACCAGGGCATCCCCCTCGCGATAGGCCGGTTCATGGTAGCCGGTGCGCCCGCGGGTCGAGACGGCGAAGACCCGCTCCGGGGCCACCGCTGCCAGGAAGGCCGCCCAGTCGGCATGGGTCCTGACCCGCGCCCACTCGTGGTAGTCGAGCCCCGCACGGCGCAGCCGCTTGTCGTCCAGCACGAAGCCCAGGGGCTCGATCAGGTGCAGCCGGAACCCGGTGTTCGCGCAGAGGCGGATCAGGTTGCCGGTGTTGGGGGGAATCTCGGGCTGGTAGAGCACCACGTCGAGCATCAACGACTCCTGATATGAAGGGCGCGCAACGCACTCGGGCCCCGTGCGGGGCCCGAGGGACGATCGCCAAGCGCCTACCGCACGCCGCGTGACGCTCAGTCGCCTCTCACGCCATAGCGAGCGCGATAGGCGCGGATCGCCTCGGCATGGGGCTGCATCGCCTCGCCGGCGTGCGCTTCGAGGTACTCGAGCACCAGGTCCAGGGTCACGATGCTGACCACCGGCATGTCATAGGCGGCCTCGACCTCCTGGATGGCACTGGTCTCGCCCCGGCCGCGCTCCTGGCGGTCCAGGGCGATCAGCACCCCGGCCGCCCGGGCACCGGCGCCCTCGATCAGGCCCATCACCTCACGGATGGCGGTGCCGGCGGTGATCACGTCGTCGATGATCAGCACCCGTCCCTCGAGGGCGGCCCCGACGATATTGCCGCCCTCGCCGTGATCCTTGGCCTCCTTGCGGTTGAAGGCATAGGGCAGGTCGCGGTCATGGTGGTCGGCCAGCGCCACGGCGGTGGTGGCCGCCAGCGGGATGCCCTTGTAGGCCGGGCCGAACAGCACGTCGATCTCGAGGCCGCTGGCCTGGATGGCCCGCGCATAGAAGCGCCCCAGCCGCGCCAGGGCGCCACCGGTCCGGAACAGGCCGGCATTGAAGAAGTAGGGGCTGACCCGACCGGATTTCAGGGTGAACTCGCCGAAGCTCAACACGCCCTGCTCGATGGCGAACTCGATGAACTCCCGCTGGTAGTCTTGCATGCGCTGCGCGCCGGGCTGGTCCGCCACGGGGCCTCCTCTCTCCACGCTCAAGGGCCTGTATCACGTCTATCGACCGGGGCCATTTACCCAAACGTCGAAACGTCGGGTATCATACACGCGCGACGCAAAAGGGACCATGTATGAAAATCGCCACCATCAATGTCAACGGCATCCGCGAGGCCGTCGGTCGAGGCTTTCTCGACTGGCTGGCCGGCCAGGACGCCGATGTCGTCTGCGTGCAGAACCTCAAGGCCAAGAGCTTCGAGCTGGACGACAGCATCCTCTATCCGGAAGGCTACGAGGGCTACTTTCTCGATGCCGAACAGGACGGCTTCTCGGGGGTCGGCCTCTACTGCCGCAAGATCCCCAAGGCGATCATGTACGGCCTGGGCTTTCCCCAGTGCGACCATGAGGCGCGCTTCCTGCAGGCCGACTACGACCGCTTCAGCATCGCCAGCTTCCTGATGCCCGACGGCAGCGACGTTGCCGCCAAGCAGGCCTTCATGACCCAGTATCAGGAGTACCTGTCGAAAATGGCCCGCAAGCGGCGCGAGTACATCATCTGCGGCACCTGGCACATCGCCCACAAGACCATCGACCTGGAGAACTGGGCCGACAACCAGACCACGCCCGGCTTCAAGCCCGAGGAGCGCGCCTGGATGGACCAGGTGTTCGGCCCCACCGGCTTCATCGACTGCTTCCGCGAGATCAACCGCGACGCCGGCGAGTACACCTGGTGGCCGAAGCTCGACCAGGAGGTGCCGCGCTCCCGCCAGGAGGGCTGGCGCATCGACTACCAGGTGGTGGGCCCCGAGTTCCGTCGCCACGTGGTGGACGCCTGGATCGACTACGATGCCACCTTCTCGGAGTTCGCCCCGCTGATCGTCGAGTATGACCTGACGCTCTGAGTCCGCTCCCTTTGTCGCCGTTCCGGTCTCCGGAATGCATCGCGCCGGCCCTCGGGCCGGCGCGATGCATTTTCACGGGGCGAGGGCTCGACAGCGCCTCGGCCAACCGCCCGGGCTCAGCCGCGGATGCCCAGGGCCGCGCGCTGGTGCTCAAACAGCTCGTTGCCGGCCTTCTCGGCCAGGTCGAGCATGGCGTCGAGCTGGGCACGACTGAAGGTGCCGGCCTCGGCGGTGCCCTGCACCTCGATCAGTCCGCCCCCCTCGGCCATCACCACGTTCATGTCGGTATCGGCACCGGAGTCTTCGGGGTAGTCCAGATCGACCACCGGCTGCCCCTTGAACAGCCCCACCGACACCGAGCTCACCAGCTGGTGGAAGGGGTCGCCCTTGATCAGCTTCTCGCGCTGCAAGTGGCGGATGGCATCGATCAGCGCCACGCAGCCACCGGTGATGGAGGCGGTGCGGGTGCCGCCATCGGCCTGGATGACGTCGCAGTCCACGGTGATGGTGAACTCGCCGAGCTTCTTGAGGTTCACCGCCGCCCTCAGCGAGCGACCGATCAGCCGCTGGATCTCCAGGGTACGCCCGCCCTGCTTGCCGCGGGTCGCCTCGCGGCTGCCGCGGGTATGGGTGGCCCGGGGCAGCATGCCGTACTCGGCGGTCACCCAGCCCTGCTTCTTGCCGCGCAGCCAGCGCGGCACGCCGACCTCGACGCTGGCGTTGCACAGCACCCTGGTGTCGCCGAATTCCACCAGCACCGAGCCCTCGGCGTGGCGGGTATAGTCGCGGGTGAGACGGATCTCGCGGGACTGGTCGGGGGCGCGTCCGCTGGGACGCCGGATCTCCGAGGACATGGCACCTCTCTTGAATCGTGATGATGACGGGAAGACACCCGTGGAATGGCGGCCATTCTACACGGTCTGGGCGGGGAATCGGTTACACTGCCCGCCCAGAGAGATCACGGCGCACCGGGAGGCACCATGGCCCACAGCATGACCGCCTTTTCACGCCAGGACCGCGACACCGCGGCGGGCACCCTGCAGCTCGAGCTGCGCTCGGTGAACCAGCGCTATCTGGAGCCCCACTTCCGCCTGCCGGAGGCGCTGCGCGACCTGGAGCCGATGTTCCGCGAGGCGCTGCGCGCACGCCTGGCCCGGGGCAAGGTCGAATGCACCCTGCGCTTCGACCCGGCCGGCGACGAGGCCGCCCCGACCGTCGACCGACGGCGCCTGGCGGCGCTGGCCACGGCCCTGGAGGAGGTCCGCGAAAGCGTTCCCGGGACCGCCATGCCCGATGCGCTGAGCCTGCTCGGCCACCCCGGCGTGCTGGACAGCCGCGGCCCCGACATGGAGGCCGTCAAGCAGGAGGCGCTGGCGCTCTTTCAGGCCGCCCTGGACGACCTGGTCGCCGGCCGCGCCCGGGAGGGCGAGAAGCTCGCCGCGCTGATCCGCGAGCGGATCACCGCGGTGAATGCCCAGGTGGCCGAGGTTCGCCGGCTGATGCCGCAGATCCTCGAGCGCCAGCGGGCCCAGCTGCTGGAGCGGCTTGAGGCGATGCGCGCCGAGCTGGACCCCCAGCGGCTCGAGGCCGAGCTGGTGCTGCTCGCCCAGAAGGCCGACGTCGACGAGGAGCTCGACCGCCTGGCCACCCATGTCGCCGAGGTGGAGCGCCAGCTCAAGCAGAAGGGTCCCATCGGCCGCCGCCTGGACTTCCTGATGCAGGAGCTCAACCGCGAGGCCAACACCCTGTCGTCCAAGTCGGTGGTGGCGGCCACCACCCGTTGCGCGGTGGAGCTCAAGGTACTGATCGAGCAGATGCGCGAGCAGATCCAGAACATCGAGTAGGCCCCGGCTACAGGCCGGTCGCCATTCTGTGCGATACTCCGCCCTTTGCGCAGCCGCTCACCATCCGTTGTAACGTCGGGGACCCCTGATCATGGCCCAAGGTACGCTCTTCATCGTTTCCGCTCCCTCCGGCGCCGGCAAGACCAGCCTGGTACGCGAGTTGATCGAAAGCCTCGACGGCATCCAGGTCTCGGTTTCCCATACCACCCGCGAGCGCCGCGAGGGCGAGGTGGACGGCGTCAACTACCACTTCGTGGACGTGCCGGCCTTCGAGACCATGATCGAGCACGGCGACTTCTTCGAGTACGCCCGGGTCTTCGACAACTACTACGGCACCTCGCGCCGCACCGTGGAGGCGATGCTCGCCGCCGGCCAGGACGTGATCCTGGAGATCGACTGGCAGGGCGCCCGCCAGGTTCGCCAGCAGCTGCCCGATGCCGTCTCGGTGTTCATCCTGCCCCCCTCCCGGGAGGAGCTGGAGCGCCGGCTGGCCAGCCGCGGCACCGACGAGCACGCGGTGATCGCCCGACGCATGCGCGATGCGGTGGAGGAGATGACCCATCACGACGAGTACGACTACCTGGTGATCAACGACGACTTCACCACCGCCCTGCGCGAGCTGCAGTCGCTGGTCATAGCCCGTCGCCTGACGCGCGAGAAGGTGAGCGAGCACCATGCCCCGTTGCTCGCCGCGCTCTTGTCTTAAATTCAGCAGCAGCGCTTGTCGTGACGCCGGCCTCGGCGCCTGTCCCGCCCCCGCCGCGGCGCTTGTCAGGGCAGCCGGGGGTCGAGTAATCTATCCGGTCTACCCATCGGTGGAATTCCCGGGGCGTCCCCACGTCGACCGGGGTTTTGCCCGTCAGCACTATTCAGGAAGGCATCCATGGCACGTGTCACCGTCGAAGATTGTCTGGAAAACGTCGAAAACCGCTTCAAGCTGGTGATGATCTCCACTCACCGTGCCCGCCAGCTGGCGCGCGGCTCCCGCGACGCCCTCCTGCCCTGGGAGAACGACAAGCCCACCGTCATGGCCCTGCGCGAGATCGCCGAGGGGCTGGTCGACGCCAGCGTGCTCGACGAACCCGTCGAGGCCGCACCGGTGCGCGTCCGCCCCGAGTTCGAGCCGGGCACCCACGTCGAGGAGTGATCCTGCCCCTCCCGGCGCAGGAGCGCTTTCCCACAGGGCCATCACGCAGCAGTCAGGGCGCGCCACATGTTCACCATCGATGACCTGGCCGACCGACTCGGCGGCTACCTCCCCCAGGACGAGATCCGGCAGGTCAGGCGCGCCTTCTACTATGCCGAGCAGGCCCACGACGGCCAGCGACGGCGCTCCGGCGAACCCTACGTCACGCACCCCCTGGCGGTGGCCAACATCCTGGCCAACATGCACATGGACCATCAGAGCCTGATGGCCGCCATGCTGCACGATGTCATCGAGGATACCGGGGTCGCCAAGAAGGCCCTGGGCGAGCAGTTCGGCAAGCCCGTCGCCGAGCTGGTCGACGGCGTCTCCAAGCTGACCCAGATCACCTTCGAGGACAAGGCGGTCGCCCAGGCCGAGAACTTCCAGAAGATGGTGCTGGCGATGTCGCGCGACATCCGGGTGATCATCGTCAAGCTCGCCGACCGCCTGCACAACATGCGCACCCTGGGCGCCCTGCGTCCCGAGAAGAAGCGCCGCATCGCCCGCGAGACCCTGGAGATCTACGCCCGCATCGCCAGCCGCCTGGGCATCAACACCATCCGCGTCGAGCTCGAGGACCTCTCCTTCCAGGCCCTCTACCCGATGCGCGCCGAGCGCATCAAGCGCGCCGTCTCCAGCGCCCGGGGCCATCGCCGCTCGACGATCCGCCAGCTCCAGACCAGCCTGCAGCAGAGCCTCGACGACGAGGGCCTGCCGGGCACGGTGATCGGCCGCCAGAAGCACCTGCTGTCGATCTACCGCAAGATGCGCGACCAGCGGAAGTCGTTCGCCGAGATCATGGACGTCTTCGGCTTTCGCATCATCACCGAGGACGTCGACAGCTGCTATCGCATCCTCGGCGTGGTGCACAACCTCTACAAGCCGGTGCCGGGGCGCTTCAAGGACTACATCGCCATCCCCAAGGCCAACGGCTACCAGAGCCTGCACACCACCCTGTTCGGCCGCGGCGGCATGCCCATCGAGGTGCAGATCCGCACCCGCGAGATGGAGGCCCTGGCCAACAACGGCATCGCCGCTCACTGGCTCTACAAGGCCGGCCAGACCGAGCACCCCATCGCCCAGGGCAGCCATGCCCGGGCGCGGGCCTGGGTCAAGGGCCTGCTTGAGATGCAGCGCCACGCCGGGGATTCGCTGGAGTTCATCGAGCACGTCAAGAACGACCTCTTCCCCGATGACATCTACGTGTTCACGCCCAAGGGCGACATCATGGAGCTGCCCCAGGGCGCCACGGTGATCGACTTCGCCTACAGCGTGCATACCGATATCGGCAACGGCTGTATCGCCTGTCGCATCGACCGCCACCTGGCTCCGCTTTCCACCCGCCTGGAGAGCGGCCAGACCCTGGAGATCATCACCGCCCCCGGGGCGCGCCCCAACCTGGCCTGGCTCAACTTCGTGGTCACCGCCAAGGCGCGCTCGGCGATCCGCCACGCGCTGAAGCACCAGCAGCACACCGAGGCGGTACAGCTCGGCCGACGCCTGCTGAACAAGGCCCTGGCGACGTTCGAGACCAGCCTGGAGGAGCTGCCCGAGGGACTGGTCGACAGGCTGCTCAAGGAGCATTCGCTGAAGGGCCAGGATAGCCTGCTGGAATCCATCGGGCTGGGCACCCGGGTCGCCCATGTGGTGGCCCGCCGGCTGGTCGAACTGCAGCAGGGCGAGACGGGCGAGCCCACGGCGCAACCGGCGCATGCCCAGGGCCCGGTTGTGATCAGCGGCGCGGAGGGCATGGTCATCAAGTTCGCCCGCTGCTGCCGTCCGCTGCCCGGCGACCCGGTGATCGGCCACCTCTCCGCGGGCAAGGGCATCGTGGTCCACCGCGCCGAGTGCCGCAACCTGGCCGAGCTCAGGAACGACCCGGACAAGCTGTTCGCGCTGGAGTGGTCCGACGACATCGACGAGGACTTCCCGGCCGCCCTGCGCCTGGAGGTGGAGAGCCGCCGCGGCCTGGTGGCGGAGCTCGCCGCACTGGTCACTGACGCCGGCGCCAACATCGAGCGCATCGGCATCGAGGAGCGCGATGCACGGCTGTCGATCGTCAACCTCATCCTCTCGGTGCGCAACCGCGTGCACCTGGCGCGCATCATCAAGCGCCTGCGCAACCTCGCCCACGTAGGCCGCATCACCCGCCTCGGCAACTGAACCCCTTCCGTTCCGCCGGCCGCATGGGGCGGCGGGCGGGCGGCTTTTCCCGTTTCACGACGCTGGACTGAAAGGAGCACCACCATGAGCAACAAGGCCGTGATCAACACCGACCAGGCCCCCGCCGCCATCGGCCCCTACTCCCAGGCCATCAAGGCCGGCAACACCGTCTACCTTTCCGGGCAGATCCCGCTGGACCCGGCCACCATGGCGCTGGTCTCCGACGACTTCGAGGCCCAGGCGCGCCAGGTCTTCACCAACCTCAAGGCCGTCTGCGAGGAGGCCGCCGGCACCCTGCAGGACGTGGTCAAGCTCAACCTCTACCTGGTCGACCTGGAGCACTTCGCCGTGGTCAACCAGGTGATGGAGGAGTTCTTCGAGAAGCCCTATCCGGCCCGCGCCGCCATCGGCGTCAAGGCGCTGCCCAAGGGGGCGCAGTTCGAGGCCGAGGGGATCATGGTCATCGGCGACTAGAAGAAAAGGTGGATTCGCTACTGCGCTCGAGATCCTGGCCGCCGGCGGTGCTCGCTCTCCTCATGTAGCAAGCTACACTCCGGGAGCTGCGCTCCGGCGGCGACCAGCCTCTCTTCGCTCGTGACGCGACTCCATCCTTTTCTAAATTTCAGGACAAGCTTTTTGCGTTTATTTCTGGCGCTGGAGCCTCCCGACGAGCTACGCCAGCGGCTCGGCGAGCTGGCTGAGCTCGCCCGGGCCCGCTGTGGCGGGCGCCGCATGCCCGACGACAGCCTGCACCTGACGCTGGCCTTCCTCGGCGAGGTGGCCAAGGAGCGGGCAGCGGCGCTCGCGACCTGGGTCGGCGAGCGGTCGATCCCGGCGGGGGAGTGGCGGCTCGATGCCTGGGGCGCCTTCCGTCGCCCGGGCATCGTCTGGGTCGGCGGCCAGACGCCTGACCCGGCGCTGGTGCGGCTCCATGGCTCGCTGTGGAACGGGCTGGCAGCGTTCGGCTTCGACCACAGGCCGGGACACTTCGTGCCCCATGTCACCCTGCTGCGCCGCGCCCGCCGGCTGGAGACCCGGGGCCTGCCCGCGATCGACCTGGCCTGGCCCTGGCGGCGACTCTCGCTGGTGCGCTCCTTCACCGAGAACGACGGGGCCCGTTACGAGACCCTGGCCCGTTCGCCGACGGCCTGAGCGGGCCGCCCTTCCCTCACGCCTTCTCGGGCAGGAAGCCGCCCGCCTTCAGCACCTGGGCATAGCCCTCGCGGAAACTGGGATAGCGGAAGCGATAGCCGCTCTCGAGCAGCCGGGTATTGTCGCAGCGCTTGCTGGCACGGCGGCGCAGCGGCGACTGGATGGTCTCGGTGGCCTCGACCTTCAACTGCTTCGCCAGCCAGGCCATCACCTCGTGCAGGGGCGCCGGCTCGCAGTCGCTGGCGAGGTAGAGCGCCTCGAGGGGATCGCCCGCCAGGTGCCGGCTGATCAGGTGGGCCAGCACCCCGGCGCAGTCGTCGCGGTGGATGCGGTTGGAGTACATGACGGGGCTCGCCGGGGCGATGCGACCCTCGCCGACCTGGCGGATCAGGCGGTCACGACCCGGGCCGTAGATGCCCGAGAAGCGCACCACGGTGCCCGGGAGCTCATGGTCGATCAGTGCCTGCTCGGCCTCGCGCATCAGCAGGCCCGAGAAGCCCGAGGGGTCGGCGGGGCTGGTCTCGTCGACCACCTCGCCATCGCGCTGGGCGTAGACGCTGGTCGAGGAGACGAAGAGCACCCGCCCGGGCGCCGTGTCGCGGCCGGCGAACTCGGCCAGCACCGCGTTGAGGCCATCGAGGTAGGCGGCGCGATAGGCCGCCTCCTCGAAGCGGTCGGCGCTGACCACATAGACCAGCGTCTCGGCGTCGGGCAGCCCGGCCAGAGTGGTCGGGTCGTTCAGGTCGACCGCCACGGCCTCCAGCCCGCTGCCTTCCAGCGCGCGCGGGTTACGGCGCGCCCCGATCACCCGGTGCCCCGCCTCGCGGAGCTCGCGCCCCAGTGCCATGCCGATGTCGCCGCAGCCCAGAATCAGTGTCGTCGTCTTCACCTTTCCCTCGCCCCCTGATAAAAAGTCCCTATTGGCATTATTGTGTCCCTGTGCATCGGGCGAGATCATTGGGACCGTCACCCGCTTCGAAGAGGATGCCTGCCGGCACCACAATGACTCTAACAGAACTCCGCTACATCGTGACACTGGCCCAGGAGCGCCATTTCGGACGCGCGGCGGAGCGCTGCTTCGTCTCCCAGCCGACACTCTCGGTGGCCGTCAAGAAGCTCGAGGAGGAGCTGGGCGTGGCGCTGTTCGAACGCTCGAAATCCACCGTGCAGGTCACCCCGCTGGGCGAGAAGATCGTCGAGCAGGCCCAGCGCGTGCTGGAACAGAGCAGCGTCATCAAGGAATTGGCCACGGCCGGCCGCGACCAGCTGGCGAGCCCCCTGCGCATCGGCGCCATCTACACGATCGGCCCCTACCTCTTCCCTCACCTGATCCCGGAGCTCTCCCGGCGTGCGCCGCAGATGCCGCTCTACATCGAGGAGGGCTTCACCGGCAACCTGCGCCGCAAGCTGCGCAGCGGCGAACTGGATGCCATCATCATCGCGCTGCCCTTCACCGAGACCGACGTGGTCACCAAGCCGCTCTACGAGGAGGCCTTCGAGGTACTGCTGCCGGCCGACCATCGCTGGGCCTCCCGGGAGAGCATCGACAAGGAAGACCTGCTGGAGGAGCGCCTGCTGCTGCTCGGCGAGGGCCACTGCTTCCGGGACCAGATCCTCGAGGCCTGCCCGGCGATCAGCCACCAGCTCGCGAGCCCCTCTAACACCCTCACTGCCGAGGGCGGCTCGCTGGAGACCATCCGCCACATGGTGGCCTCCAAGCTCGGCATCACCGTGCTGCCCCACTCGGCCATCGGCACCGGCCACTACGAGAGCGGCATGCTGATAAGTCGCCCCTTCACCGCCCCGGCACCCTCGCGGACCGTGGCCATCGCCTGGCGCGCCAGCTTCCCGCGGCCCCGGGCCATCGATGCCGTGACCGAGGCCATCGCGCACTGCCGCCAGGCAGAGCTCGAGCCGGCATGAGCGACGACACGACGACCCTGGACGCGCCCGTCACGGACCTCAAGGGCGTCGGCGAGGCGCTCTCCCTCAAGCTGGCCCGGCTGGGGATCGAACGCGTCAGCGACCTGCTGTTCCACCTGCCGCTGCGCTACCAGGACCGCACCCGCATCACCCCCATCGCCACCCTGCGCGCGGGCCACGAGGCCGTGGTGGAGGGCGAGGTGGTGGCCGGCGAGGTGGTGCGCGGCCGGCGGCGCAGCCTGCTGGTGCGCCTGCGCGACGGCTCCGGGATCCTCAGTCTGCGCTTCTTCCACTTCTCCCCGGCGCAGCAGCAGCAGTTCCAGCCCGGGGCACGGGTGCGCGCCTTCGGCGAGGCCCGTGCCGGCGCCACCGGCCTGGAACTCTACCACCCGGAGTACCGCCTGCTGGCCGGCGGCGAGGCCCCGGTGGAGGACCACCTGACGCCCATCTACCCGGCCACCGAGGGCCTCCACCAGACCCGCCTGCGGGCACTGATCGACCAGGCCCTGGCGCGGCTGGATACCGCCCCGGACGCCCTCCCCGACGGCATTCCCGCCCCCCTGCGCCAGCGCTTCGGCCTGCCCGAGCTTTACCACTGCCTGGACACCCTGCATCGTCCGCACCCGGAGGCCGACGCGGAGCAGCTGGCGGCCGGCCGCCACCCGGCGCGGCGTCGCCTGGCCCTGGAGGAGCTGCTCGCCCACCGGCTCAGCCTGCAGGAGGTGCGCCAGCGCATCCAGGAGGACGGGGCCCCGGCGCTGCCCGGAGGACGCAGCCTGCAGGCCCGCTTCCTGACACAGCTGCCCTTCGCGCTGACCGGCGCCCAGCGCCGGGTGCTCGACGAGATCGCCGCCGACCTGGCGCGCCAGGTGCCCATGCTGCGCCTGGTGCAGGGCGACGTGGGCTCGGGCAAGACGGTGGTCGCCGCCATGGCGGCGCTCTCGGCCATCGCCGCCGACTGCCAGGCAGCGATGATGGCCCCCACCGAGATACTGGCCGAGCAGCACTACCGCACCTTCAGCGCCTGGTTCGAGCCGCTCGGCATCGAGGTCGCCTGGCTCTCCGGCAAGCTCAAGGGCAAGGCGCGCCTCGACACCAAGGCGGCCATCCAGGACGGCCGGGCGCGCATGGTGGTGGGGACCCACGCGCTCTTCCAGGGCGACGTGCACTTCCAGCGCCTGGGGCTTGCCATCATCGACGAGCAGCACCGCTTCGGCGTCCACCAGCGCCTGGCGCTGCGCGAGAAGGGCGAGGCCGGGGGACTGACCCCTCACCAGCTGGTGATGACCGCCACCCCGATCCCGCGCACCCTGGCGATGAGCGCCTATGCCGACCTGGACGTCTCGGTGATCGACGAGCTGCCCCCGGGCCGGACCCCGGTGAAGACGGTGGTGATGCCCGACGAGCGGCGCCCCGAGGTGATGGCGCGCATCCGCCACGCCTGCGCCGAGGGGCGCCAGGCCTACTGGGTCTGCACCCTGATCGAGGAGTCCGAGGCGCTGCAGTGCCAGGCCGCCGAGGCGACCCGCGACGAGCTCGTCGAGACCCTGCCGGAACTGGCCATCGGCCTGGTCCACGGGCGCATGAAGGCCAGCGAGAAGGCCGCGGTGATGGAGGCCTTCAAGGCCGGCGAGCTGGACCTGCTGGTGGCCACCACGGTGATCGAGGTGGGGGTCGACGTGCCCAATGCCAGCCTGATGATCATCGAGAACCCCGAGCGCCTGGGGCTCTCTCAGCTCCACCAGCTACGCGGGCGGGTGGGACGCGGTGCCGTCGAGAGCTTCTGCGTGCTGCTCTATCACCCGCCGCTGTCGGCCCACTCCCGGGAGCGCCTGGCGGTAATGCGCGAGACCACCGACGGTTTCCGCATCGCCGAGAAGGACCTCGAGATCCGTGGCCCCGGCGAGGTGCTGGGGACCCGCCAGACGGGGCTAGCGCAGATGAAGGTTGCCGACCTGGAGCGCGACGCCGACCTGCTGGACCGTGTGGCTCCCCTGGCCGCGGCGCTGCTCGATGCGCATCCCGAGGCCAGCCGTCCGCTGATCCGGCGCTGGCTGGGAGAGGAAGCGGGTCGCTACGGGCAGGTGTGACGGCCCCAAGCTGCCAAGCTGCCAAGCTGCCAAACAGAGGATCAGGGTAGGGAGGGTAGGGAGTAAACGGTCAGGGGTTTCCTTGGCGCTCTGTGCTTACAGGTGCTTGAGGAGCCGCTGCAGCTTCTGCAGGTCGCCGGAGTCGCCGACCAGGCGCACGCTGCCGGCCATCATGCCATCGAGGAAGGCCTGCTGCGTCGGCTTCCTGAGGACCCTGATGGCCGTGGCCTCGTCCTCGAAACGCAGTTCCAGGTCGAGATCCACCGGCAGGCCTCTGCCCGCGCGGATGCCGCGGGGCGACATGCGGTAGTGGCGGGCGATGGAGAGGTCCTCGGTGGCAATGCCCCAGTCGAGGCCACGCATCTCGGCGAGCAGTTCGCGGAACCGCGCCTTGCGGCGCAGGGCTCGCTTGAGCATCAACCCGAGCAGCCACAGCATCAATCGCAGCTTCATATCGGCTCCGCCACCGGGAATGTCGAATGAGCGACCCGCAAGGGACGGGCCGCAATGCCTTACTTCGCCACGGCGTCCTTGAGACCCTTGCCCGGTTTGAAGGCGACGGTCTTGCTGGCCGGAATGGTCAGCGGCTGGCCGGTCTGGGGGTTCTTGCCGGTGCGGGCGGCGCGCTCGCGCACACTGAAGGTACCGAAACCGATCAGGGTGACGTCCTGACCCTGAGAAACGCTACCGGTGATCTCGTCGAGGATCACGTTGAGCACCTGGCTCGCCTTGTCCTTAGAAAGATCGGCACGCTCGGCAATCGCCGCGGCGAGTTCTGGCTTGCGCATACAGCCCTCCTGGTATTGGCATCATGATGCCGGCGATCACCACCGGCGGTGTTGTTATGGCAGATGACCGGGCACTGCATCACGCGCATGCCGGCTCACTCGATCCCGGGGCCTCGTGCCGCAGACGGGGAGATCTCGGGAAACGACATGCGGATGATACCGGTCCTCAACGCCGCCGCCTGCCGGCTCGCTGTCCGTGGCAGGCCCCGTCGTTGACGAGACTAGCCTAGCAACGGCGGTGCGGCTCGCGCCAGTTCGACTTTCCGACGGACGCAGCGTCCTGTCAACGCAAATCCGATCAAACGTCCGTCCTCATCCTCGGCCAGGGCCGTCAGGTCACCGCCCTCGCCCTCGAGGCGCCAGCGGGACGGGGTTCGGGACGGCGGAAGGGCCACCACCGGCAGCAGGGGGGTCTTGACCAGCACCGGCCAGGGGCCATAGGTCACCGCGGTGGGGGTGCCGGTCAGGGTGTGGGCCAGGGCCCTGGCGCTGGCCAGCAGCGGCTGCACGTACATGGCATTGACGCCATCCACGCAGGCCGCATCGCCCAGGGCATGGATGCCGGGCATCGAGGTGGCGAGGTGACGGTCGGTGTGGATGCCCGCCTCGCTGACCTCGAGCCCGGCCGACTCGGCCAGGGCGGTACGCGGCCGCAGCCCCGTGGCCACCAGCACCAGGTCGGCCGACAGCGAGGCGCTGTCGTCCAGTTCCAGGCCGACGGAGGCGCCGTCGGCCCCCAGGGCCACCAGCTGGCGACCGCTGTGCAGCACCATGCCGGCCTCCTGGAAGGCCTCGCCCAGGGCGCGTCCCAGGGGCTCCGGCACCAGGCGCGGCAGGGGGGCCGGCTCCGGGGCGACCAGCTCCACGGCGTGGCCGCCGGCGGCGAGGTCGTTAGCGAACTCGCAGCCCACCAGGCCAACGCCGATGATCGCCACGCGTGCCGGCCGGCCCAGCGCCTCCAGGGCCGCGTGGAAGGCGCGGTAGTCATCCAGGTCATTGACGCTGAAGACCCGATCGGCCACGGCGTCGGGCACCCGGAAGGGGCGCACCGGCGCGGCGCCGGTGGCCAGCACCAGCTCACTCCAGGCCAGGGTCTCGCTGCCAATGGTCAGGGTGCGCGCCACCGGGTCGATGGCCTCCACCCGGGTGTGGGTGCGCACCACGGCGCCAAGCTCGTCGGCGACCGCCAGGGCCGAGCGGGCCGCCAGGCGCTGCGGCGGCAGGCGCTTGGCGAACCCGGTGGAGAGCAGTGGCTTGGAATAGTCATCGCCGCTGTCGGCAGTGATCAGCGTCATCGGCCGCGCCGGGTCCTGCGCGCGCAGCTGGCGCAGCAGGCCCAAACCCGCCATGCCGGAACCGATGATGGTAAGGGGAGCGCTCATAGGCCTCATCGATCGGGTAAGGGTGATGGGGCAGCATGGTACACTAGCCGCCCTCGAAATCGACGCGGAGAGAGACGGTGAGCAACGGCCCGGGAAGCGATCCCCGCTGGCGCCCCCTGGCGGCGGCGCGGCCTGCCATGAGCCCTGCCTGGTGGCAGTGGGTGGCCTCCCGCGACTCGCTTACCGCCCGGCTGGTCAGCGCCGGCGGCCAGCGGGCCTTCCGGGTCCGGCTGCTGGACCAGCGCCTCGGCCGGCCGCGTCGCGACGAGGCGCTGGCCCTGGGCCTGCCCCCGGCCCGCCATGCCTGGCTGCGCGAGGTGGCACTATGCCTCGACGAGCGCCCCTGGGTGGTGGCGCGCTCGGTGGTGCCGCTCTCCGGGCTGCACGGCCAGCGGCTCGACCGCCTGGGCGAGAGCTCGCTCGGCAGCTGGCTGTTCCGCCAGCCGGACCTGGAGCGCGGCCCCCTCGAGGTCAGTGCCGACCCGGCCCCCTTCCACGCCGCCTCGGGTCCCTGGGCGCGCCGCTCGCTGTTTCGCCATCGACGCTTCGCCGTGCTGGTTCAGGAGTTCTTCCTCGAGCGCATGGCGGATGACCTCGGGCTGCCTTCGCGCTAGGCTCTGGGCCAACCGACGACTTCACGAGGTACGAGGTAGAGATGGATCGATCCCTGATGCACCCCAGGGGCCTGGCCCGGGTGCCCGACTTCCTGCACCTGACACGCCTCGACCGCCCCATCGGCACCTGGCTGCTGATGTGGCCCACTCTCTGGGCCCTGTGGATCGCCGCCGAGGGTATCCCCGGCCGCAAGGTGCTGCTGATCTTCGTGGCCGGGGTCTACCTGATGCGTGCCGCCGGCTGCGTGGTCAACGACTATGCTGACCGCCACTTCGATGGCCACGTCAAGCGCACCAGGAACCGCCCCCTGGCCACCGGTCGGATCAGCGAGGGGGAGGCCCAGGCGCTGTTCCTGATGCTGGTGATGGCCGCCTTCGTGCTGGTCTGGTTCACCAACCTCTTCACGGTGATGCTCTCGGTGGTGGGGGTGATCCTGGCTTTCATCTACCCCTTCATGAAGCGCTACACCCACCTGCCCCAGGCCTTCCTTGGCGCGGCCTTCTCCTGGGCGATCCCCATGGCCTTCGGTGCCGTGCTGGGCTCGCTGCCGCCGGTCGCCTGGCTGCTCTTCGCCGCCAATGTGGCCTGGACGGTGGCCTACGACACCGAGTACGCCATGGTCGACCGCGACGACGACCTGAAGATCGGCATCAAGTCCACCGCGGTGCTGTTCGGCCGCGCCGACCGGCTGATGATCGGCCTGCTGCAGGGCCTGACCCTGGGGCTGCTGGCCTGGGCCGGCGGGCTGCTGGCGCTGGGGGGCTTCTTCTGGCTGGGGCTTGCCGCCATGGCGGCGACCTTCTTGCACCAGCAGTTGCTGATCCGCGGGCGGGACCGGGACCGTTGCTTCCAGGCCTTTCTCAACAACCACTGGTCGGGCCTGCTGGTCTTCGCCGGCATCGCGCTCTCCCTGTGGCCCACGGTGAACGGCGGCTGAGCGGGCGACAGGCCGGGGCTGTCACGCTATTGTCATCATGACGTGCTGTCATCGTCATCGATCTGTCATTGACCACGAGGCTCCGGGATGACCGCCAAGACCGTACTGATCGTCGATGATGAGGCGCCGATCCGCGAGATGATCGCGGTGGCGCTGGAGATGGCCGACTATCGCGTCCTCGAGGCGGACAATGCCCAGGATGCCCACGCCATGGTGGTCGACCACCAGCCCGACCTGGTGCTGCTCGACTGGATGATGCCCGGCACCAGCGGCATCGAGCTGGCGCGTCGCCTGAAGCGCGAGGAGGCCACCGCCGAGCTGCCGATCATCATGCTCACCGCCAAGGGCGAGGAGGACAACAAGATCCAGGGGCTCGAGGCCGGCGCCGACGACTACATCACCAAGCCCTTCTCGCCGCGCGAGCTGGTGGCGCGCCTCAAGGCGGTGCTGCGCCGTGCCACGCCGCGGGGCATCGAGGACCCGGTGGAGGTCGCCGGGCTGCTGCTCGACCCAGTCAGCCACCGGGTCAGCGTCGATGGCCGCTCGCTGGAGATGGGGCCCACCGAGTACCGCCTGCTGCAGTTCTTCATGACCCACCAGGAACGCGCCTACACCCGCGGGCAGCTGCTCGATCAGGTGTGGGGCGGCAATGTCTATGTCGAGGAGCGTACCGTGGACGTGCATATCCGCCGCCTGCGCAAGGCGCTGGGCGAGCCCCATCACCAGCTGATCCAGACCGTGCGTGGCACCGGCTACCGGTTCTCCGCCAAGGGCTGACGTGGGGCGGCTCTGGCGACGCGAGTTCTGGCGCCTGGCGACCCTGGTCGCCGTCGGGGCCCTGGTCGGCTGGCCCTTCTCCGCCATGGTGGCCGGCATCGCCGTCGGCCTGCTGATCTGCCTGACCTTCCACCTGCGCCAGCTGCACGCCCTCTACCAGTGGCTCACCCTGCGCCCCCAGGAGGAGCCCCCCGCCGCCAGCGGCCTGTGGGGCGAGCTGTTCGACCGCCTCTACCGCTACCAGAAGAGCCAGCGCCTCACCCAGCAGCGGCTGCGGGCCACGCTGCAGCGCATCCAGGAGTCCTCCGAGGCGATGCGCGACAGCGTGGTGATGCTCGACCGCCATGGCGACCTGGAGTGGTGGAACAGCGCCGCCGAACGCATGCTCGGCCTCAAGCCCCAGCTCGACCGCGGCCAGCACATCACCAACCTGCTGCGTGACCCGCGCTTCGTCGACTACTTCCACGGCCGCGACTATCGCGAGCCGCTGACCCTGCCCTCGCCCATCGACGAGAGGCTGATCCTGCAGTTCCAGATCACCCTCTACGGCGACGACGAGCGCCTGGTGATGGCCCGGGACATCACCCGGCTGCACCGTCTGGAGCAGATGCGCCGGGACTTCGTGGCCAACGTCTCCCATGAGCTGCGCACCCCGCTGACCGTGCTGGCCGGCTACCTGGAGACCTATGGCGACATGGTCGGCCAGCTGCCGCCGCGACTGGGCCGCGGCCTGTCGCAGATGAAGGCCCAGACCGACCGCATGCAGAACCTGGTCAACGACCTCCTGCTGCTGTCACGGCTGGAGATCGACCAGGGCGGGCGCGATGACGCCCCCTTGGCGATGGGCGCGCTGCTCGAGGCCGTGCAGAGCGACGCCACGGCGCTCTCCGCCGGTCGCCAGTCGATCGAGGTGGAGGTCGAGGAATCCCGCGCGCTGGTCGGCAGCGAGCAGGAGATCCGCAGTGCGCTCTCCAACCTGGCCTTCAATGCCGTGCGCTATGCCGGGGAGGGGCGCCATATCGTGCTGCGCTGGCGCCCCCATGGCGAGGGCGCCTGCCTGGAGGTGGAGGATGACGGCGAGGGCATCGACCCAGTGCATATCCCGCGGCTGACAGAGCGCTTCTACCGGGTCGACAAGGGGCGCAGCACCGCCACCGGCGGCACCGGGCTGGGGCTCGCCATCGTCAAGCACGTGCTGCTGCGCCACGACGCCCGGCTGGAGATCGTCTCTCGCCCCGGCCGCGGCGCCACCTTCCGCTGCCTCTTCCCCGCCGAACGACTCCGCGACACGATGGAGAAGGCTCAGCGCGCCTGAAAAGTCCCCTCCAGAATCGAAAATCCCGGCGATGGAGCCATCGCCGGGAAAGTCAACGATCGATACAGCAGGCAGCCTTAGAACTTGTAGACCACGCCAGCCTGGAAGAGGCTCTCGGTGGGATCGATTTCGATGGTTTGATCATAGACATCGAAATCTTCACTGGAGTAATCGGTCTGTGACCAATCGAGCCTCACGGCAACCCGCTCACCGATTGCCGTTTCCATGCCGACGCCGTAGCGGATGCCGCCGAAGCTCTCGTCCTCGGAATAGGAGTCGCCATCGCTACTGCTGCCACTGCCCCAAGGATCACTGTACTCGGAGCTACTGCTCCAGCCCCGAGAATACTCGAACTCGGTGCGCTGGTAGCCCAGACGCGCATACACGCTGGTGCTAGGGGTCACTTCCAGACCGGCCAGAGCGGCGATACCGTACGTCTTGCCGGACTCAAACCTTTGAAAGGACGAGCGCGAGCCACTGCCGGAAAATTCGCCTTCGTCATAGCTATAGGAGGAGGAGTCGGAGAACTCGGCCTCGGCATTGCTGGTACCGATATTGGCTTCCAGAGAAACGAACGCATTGGAGCCAACATCGAACTTCACACCCGCCAGCGCGCTTCCTGCTATACCGCTGGCATCATAGGAGTCTTGCTTGAAACTAAAGGAGTTAGTTTCGACATCGTCTGAATACGTGTCGGACCCGGACACTTCCACGGCCGTATCCTGATAGCCTGCTTGGGCACCCAGATAGAATTGCGGAGCCGCCAGCACAGCAGTGGAAGAGCCCGCCAGCAGCATGGCCGCAGGGATGGTGTAGATCGCCTTCATTCTTCAGTTCCCTTTACTTGCTAATTATATGCCTATTGTGGCGAAGCGAAGCATACTTAAACATTATATTTAAGTAAATAAGAATATATGCTACATAGATGTAAGCGATTTCCTACACGCCAGCTAACAAGCGCCCCTACCCGTTCAGCCATGCCGACAAGCTCGCGCTTCCGCCAGAAAGCGCGAGCCATTGGAACGGCGAGGATAAAGGAGCGTGTCAGCGCGCCTGAGGCGGCCCGCCAGGCGCCGCGCCGGCTTCGATGCCGCGGTAGTGGCGCTCCCACATCAGCACCGCCGCGGCCACGGCCCCGGGCAGCAGGAAGAGGTTGGCCAGGGGGATCCAGGTGATCAGGGTTACCCAGCCGCCATAGGTGAGGGTGGGCCACCAGCGCGCCTTCAGCCGGCGCCGCATGTCGGCGAAGCTGACCTTGTTGTTGTCCATCGGGTAGTCCAGGTAGGTGATCGCCATGATCCAGGCCGAGAAGGCCGCCCACAGCAAGGGCGCGACCAGGTTGAGCACCGGGATCCAGCTCAGCACGAAGAGCGCCGCCATGCGCGGCAGGATGTAGCCCAGCTTGACCAGCTCGCGCCCCATGGCGTCAACCGCCGTCTTCGCCAGGCCACGGTCGTCCAGCGGGGGCCGCCCGGTCGCCTCCACCTCCACCCGGGCGGCCAGGAAGCCGTAGAAGGGCGCGGCGATCAGGTGGGTCACCAGGGTGAAGGTGAAGAAGACGATCAGCACCAGGCTGACCACGAACAGCGGCCAGATCAGCCAGGAGAGCCACTCCAGCCAGCCCGGGACCATGGCCATCCAGCCTTCCAGCCAGCCGCCGAAGTGGCCAAGCACGTACCAGAGCATGGCCGTGTAGACCAGCAGGTTGACGACTATCGGCAGGAACACGTAGCGCCGCAGGCCGCGGGTGTAGACCAGGCGGGTCCCGCGGGTCAGCGCCGTCAGGGCATCGAGCATCTCAACGTCTCTTGATATCGCAGTAAAAGGCATCGTTCGGGGCTGATCCGGTGACAGCTCTGCGAGGAGGCGCTGTAAACCCTTCCCTGGGCGCTACCGACGCCATCCCTGGCGTAGGACCTCCTCTTCGAGCTGTCCCCGGCGCCCCTTACCTAGGGGCGGCGGCCTGCGATATTGACGGCCAAGCGGCGTTCGCGGTCAACCCTTGCGAGTGATCGCCTGCTCGTCGAGGTCGTCCGGGTCGGTGTGGCGGATATCGAGCCCCTTGACCAGGTAGACCACGTACTCGGCCAGGTTGTTGGCATGGTCGCCGATGCGCTCCAGCGCGCGCAGGATCCACATCAGGCTGAGGATGGGGGAGATCGAGCGCGCGTCCTCCATCATGAAGGTCATCAGCGAGCGCATGGCGCTGCGGTACTCGTTGTCCACCTCCTCGTCCTCGTGCACCAGCTTGAGCGCCAGCTCGGTGTCGAGGCGGGCGAAGGAGGTGAGGGCATCGCGCACCATGCGCCGCACGTGCTCGCTGATCACCCGAACCTCGACGAAGCCGCGGTTGCCGTTGTTGGCGTCGATCAGCTCGATGGCGTTGCGGGCGATCTTGCTCGCCTCGTCGCCGATCCGCTCCAGGTCGGAGGCGGCACGGATCACCGCCAGAACCAGGCGCAGGTCGGAGGCGGTGGGCTGGCGCCTTGCCAGCACCTGGGTGCTCTCCTCGTCGATCTTGATCTGCATGTCGTTGACCGCGCGGTCGTTGTCGACCACGCGCTGACCCAGTTCGGAGTCGCTCTCGAGCAGGGCCGCCACGGCATCCTGGACCTGCTTTTCGACCAGCCCGCCCATCGCCATCAGGTGGGTCTTGAGCTCCTCGAGCTCCTGGTTGAACTGCCGGGAGATATGCTGGCTGTGGATATCGCTGGTAATGTCCATGGGACCTCTCCTTGGGGCCGGCCGTCAGGCCATGCGCCCGGTGATGTAGTTCTCGGTACGCCGCAGGCGCGGGTTGGTGAACAGGGTATCGGTGGGACCATACTCCACCAGTTTGCCGTCCTGCAGGAAGGCGGTGTAGTCGGAGACCCGGGCCGCCTGCTGCATGTTGTGGGTGACCAGCACCAGGGTCAGGTGTGACTTCAGGTTGCGGATCAGCTCCTCGATCTTCAGCGTGGAGATGGGATCGAGCGCCGAGGCCGGCTCGTCGAGCAGCAGCACCTCGGGCCCCACCGCCAGGGTGCGGGCGATCACCAGGCGCTGCTGCTGGCCCCCGGAGAGCGACCAGGCCGAGGCGCGCAGCCGGTCCTTCACCTCGTCCCACAGCGCCGCCGAGCGCAGCGCCCACTCGATGATGTCATCGCGCTTGCGCTTGCTCAGCCCCCCCTGCAGGCGCAGGCCGAAGGCCACGTTGTCGTGGATCGACATGGGGAAGGGATTGGGCGCCTGGAAGACCATCCCCACCCGCCGACGCAGTTCCGCCACTGCCACTCCGGGCCCATGGATCTCCTCGCCCTCGAGATACACCTCGCCGGTGCGCTCCACCTCGTCGTTGAGGTCGTGGAGACGGTTGAGCACCCGCAGCAGGGTCGACTTGCCGCAGCCGGAGGGCCCGATGAAGGCCGTAACGCGGTGCCGGGGAATTCTCAGGGTGAGATCCCGCAACGCCGGCTTGTCCCCGTAGGCGAGACTCAGCCCCCGAATGGCCAGGCTGCTGACCTCGGGGGAAAAGTCGATGACCGCCGCCGGGTCGGGCGGCGGGCGCAGGTCCTGGGCGAATGGCATCGAGGCTCCCGGGTGGCGAGACGGTTCTGGGCTCATCGACGGGTGAGCGCCCCGTGACGCGTACTGAGATGATGACGCAGAAATATTGCAGTCAGGTTAAGCACCAGGATCACCAGCACCAGCAGCAGCGCCGTGGCATAGACCAGCGGCATCGCCGCCTGGACATCGCCGCCGTGGAAGGCCGCATCGAAGATGTGGTAGCCGAGGTGCATGAACTTCCTGTCAAGATGCAGGAAGGGGAAGTCGCCGTCCACCGGCACCTGCGGCGCCAGCTTGGCCACGCCCACCAGCATCAGCGGCGCCACCTCGCCGGCGGCGCGGGCCACGGCCAGGATCACCCCCGTGAGCATGGCCGGCGTGGCCATGGGCAGCACCACCCGGGTGAGCATCTCCAGCCGGGTGGCCCCCAGCGCCAGGGCGCCCTCGCGCTGCTGGTCGGGGATCCGCGCCAGCCCCTCCTCGGTGGCCACGATCACCACCGGCAGGGTCAGCAGGGCCAGGGTCAGCGAGGCCCACAGCAGCCCGCCGGTACCGAAGGTCGGCGAGGGCAGGGTCGCGTCGAAGAACCACTCGTCCAGGGTGCCGCCGATGCCGTAGACGAACACGCCCAGGCCGAAGACGCCATAGACGATGGACGGCACCCCGGCGAGGTTGCGCACGGCGATCCGCACCAGCCGCGTCAGCCGGCCCTGGTGGGCCACCTCGTTGAGGTAGATGGCCGCCAGGACCCCGAAGGGCGTCACCAGGACCGACATCAGCATCACCATCAGCACGGTGCCGAAGATCGCCGGCCAGACACCGCCGGCGGTATTGGCCGCCCGCGGGCCCTCCGAGAGGAAGCGCCAGACGCCCTCGCCCCAGGCGGCCAACTTGTCGGGCGGCGACATGGCGTTGGGGCGCCGCGCCCGCAGCACCTCTTCCAGCGGCACCGTCAGCCGCCCGCCGTCGGCGGTCGCGAGGGTCAGGCGGCCGCCTTCCATGTCCGCCTGCAGCTCGCGCAGCCGGGCTTTGGCGATGGCCAGCTCGCGGGCCACGTCGCCCCCCGCCTCGAGGGCGCGGACACGCGGCAGGATGACCTCGTCACGCAGGGTATCGCGGGCCCGGCGCAGCGCTGCCAGCTCGACCAGCCGCCCCTCGAGGGCCGCCCAGGCGGCCTCCCCCTCGAGGCGCTCTCCCGTCACAGTCTCCAGCGCCGTGAGCCGGCCGATTGCCTCTCCCCAGCGGCGGCGCTCCAGCACCACCAGGTCGCGCGGATGGCTGACCGCGGTGATGGCCGACACCGGAACCCACGCCCAGCGGGCGCCATCCAGGTCACGGTTGCCGGTCCGGTAGAGCCGTTCACGCCCCGTCCCCTCCGGCAGCGGGACCTCCCGTACCCGCTCGCCGGCGAGCTGTCGGCCGTCCTCGAGCACCACCAGGGCGACGGGCGCGGGCCAGAAGTGCCCCAGGCCGCGGACCGCCAGCAAGGCCAGCAGCGCCAGCAGCGCCAGCAGCGAGAGCGCCACGCTGCCCGCCGCCAGCCAGGCCCCGGGCCCCTCGCCCCGGGGCAGGCGCGCCCGTGAGCCGGATACTGGCCTCACGCCCCGCCTCCCAGGCGCCGGTAGCGCCGGCGCAGGCGGGTGCGCACCAGCTCGGCCAGGGTATTGACCAGGAAGGTGAAGGCGAACAGCAGCAGGGCCGCCAGCAGCAGCAGCCGATAGTGCTGGCCCCCGGGCCCCGCCTCCGGCAGCTCGATGGCGATGGTGGCTGCCAGGGAACGCAGCCCGTCCAGGGGGTTCCAGGTCATCAGGGCCGCATTGCCGCTGGCCATCAGCACGATCATGGTCTCGCCCACGGCCCGCCCGGCACCGATCATCACCGCCGAGAAGATCCCGGGGGATGCCGCCGGCAGCACCACCCGCCACAGGGTCTGCCAGCGGGTTGCCCCCAGCGCCTGGGCGCCCTCCGCGAGGCTGCGCGGCACCCCCGAGAGTGCGTCCTCGGCCAGCGCGTAGACGCTGGGCATCACCGCAAAGCCCATGGCCATGCCGACGATCATGGCGTTACGCACGGCGATATCGAGCCCCAGGCGCACCTCCAGCCAGTGGCGCAGGTCACCACCGAACGCCCAGGCCTCGAGCCAGGGAGAGAGCGCGTGGGCGGCGGCCAGCAGCAGCAGCAGCCAGGGCAGCAGCCACAGGCCCGCCCAGCCGAGCGGCATCGCCTGCTGCAGGCGCGGGGGCAGGCGCGACCAGAGGCCCCCCGCCAGCAGCAGGCCGGGCACCAGCAGCACCAGCATGGCCAGCACGTCCGCCAGGTGACGCTCGACCCAGGGGGCGAGCACCAGGCCGGCGACGAAGCCGATGACCACGCCGGGCAGCGCCTCCATGAGCTCCAGCGTCGGCTTGAGGCGGCTGCGCAGGCGCGGCGCCATGAACAGGGCCGAGTGGGCGGCCGCGCCCAGGGCCAGGGGCACGGCGATCAGCAGGGCCCAGGCCGCCGCCTCCAGGGTGCCCCATGCCAGGGGCACCAGGCTGACCCGGGCCGCCTCGTCCGTCCCCAGGGTGGCGGTGGGGTCCCAGCGATAGCGAGCCGGGTCATCCGCTCCCTCCAGGGGCAGCCAGAGGGCCTGCTGGCTGACCGTCTCTGTCGCGCCGGTTGGCCAGAACAGCGGCACCACCTCGACCGCCAGGAAGACACCGATGGCCAGCAGCGCGGCGATCACGCCGATGCCGCCCGCGGTGACCAGCACGGTGGCCAGGCGATCGCGCCCCTGACGCAGGCGGCGTCGAACGGGAGACGGGTGATGGGAGTCGGGCATGACCGGGCCTGCGCGAAACGGGGGCTAGCGGAATCGTACGACAGTGTGATGACAGGGAGATGACAGCATCAGCGGCCGGCCTCGTCCAGCACCAGCCCCTGTCGCTGGCGAAGGCGCCTCGCCTCGGGCAGGGCCACGAAGCCCAGTTCCTCGACGATCGCCTGCCCGGCCGGCGAGAGCACCAGGTCGAGGAAGGCCCGCTCGGCGGCCGGCAGCGACTCGCCGGGGGGCAGGTTGAGATAGAGGTAGAGGTCGCGGGACAGCGCATAGTCGCCGCGCCGTACCGCCTCGGGGTCGGGAAAGTGGCGCGCCCCCTCGGCATCGCGGCGTGCCAGGGCCTTCACGCCCGGCGTCAGGTGGTTGAGCCCGGCATAGCCGATGGCACGCGGGTCCCCCGCCACCGCCGCCACCACCGCGGCGGAGCCCGGGTGCTCGTTGATCTCGGGGCGGAAGTGGCCGCCGCACAGCGCGACACGCCGGAACAGCGCCTGGGTGCCGGAGGCCGCATTGCGGCCATGCAGACGGATGGGCCCCTCGGGCTCGTCGAGCCCCAGCTGTTGCCAACGCTGGATCCCCTCGCGCGCCCCGCAGCGCCGTGAGTCGGAAAAGATGGCATCCAGCTCGCGCGCCCCCAGGCTCTCGAGGGGGTTATGGCGATGGACCACGACCACCAGGGCATCCCGCGCCACCGCCACTTCCCGCGGTGGATAGCCATGGCGCTCGATGAAGGCCCGACGTTCGGCCTCGTTCATGGGGCGGGACATGGGCCCCAGCCGGGTGGTGCCGGCCACCAGGGCCGGTGGCGCGCTGGCCGACCCGCTGGCCTGAAGTTGCAGGCGGATGCCGGGATGCTGGCGGGTCAGCGCCTCGCCCCAGCGCAGCATCAGCCCCGCCATGGTATCGGAGCCCACGGTGCCCAGGGTCCCGGCGATCTGCTGGGCCTGGGCCTGGGGCGCGCCGAGCATGACCAGCAGCAGCCAGGGGGCGAGGCAACGACGCAGCACGGCAGACATCTCAGCTTCCTCGATAGGGTGAACCGGGCCTGAAACGGGGCATCTTGTCGCAATGGTGGTGAACCGATGGCCTCGCCGTATACCATGGCGAGCTGATGAACGCCCCACAACAACAACCCGAGTCGCTCAGGCTTCCATGACAGACATCGACGATATTCCCGCCCCCCAGGGCCGACTGACCCTCAAGCAGCTGGCCAGTCGCCAGGATACCAACCTTCACGGCGACATCCCCGGCGGCTGGCTGGTCGCCCGGATGGACCAGGCCGCCGAGGTGGCCGCCGGCCGCGAGGCCCGGGGCCGCACGGCCACCGTGGCCATCGAGGCCATGGACTTCCTCTGCCCGGTGCGGGTGGGCTCGATGGTCAACATCTTCACCCGGGTCAGCGAGATCGGCCACAGCTCGATCAAGATCGACGTGGAAGTGTGGATCCGTGCCCCCCATGAACGCGACCCCGACGAGTTGCACAAGGTCACCGAGGCCCGCTTCGTGATGGTCGCCCTGGACGACAACGGGCGGATCCGGGCCGCGCGCCAGGGCGACTGATGCCGTCGCCCTCCCCATCACCATCCCCGTAGCGAGAATGGGCGCCCGCAGGGGCGCCCATGGCGGGATGGCGGGCGAGGCCGCGCCTCAGGCGCCGACCTTCTCCCGGGTCTTCAGGTAGGCGAACTCGCCCACGTCGGTGAAGCGCTGCACCTTCTGCTGGAAGGCGGTGTAGGAGTCGTAGACCTTCCGCGACTCCTCGTCGGCTTCCACCTGCTTCTGGAGCACCTCCTGGGAGGAGGCGTAGAGCGCTTCCAGTACCTCCTCCGGGAAGGTGCGCAGTTCCACGCCATGCTCGCTGACCAGGGTATCGAGCGCCTCGGCGTTGCGCACCGCGAACTCGCTGATCATCGCCAGGTTGGAGGCCATGGCCGCCTCGCTGACCACCGCCTTGAGGTCGTCGGGCAAGGCGTTCCAGGCTTCCAGGTTGACCGTGCCCTCGAGGATGGCGCTGGGCTCGTTCCAGGCCGAGGTGTAGTAGTACTTGGCTACCTGGTGCAGGCCGAAGGCCAGGTCATTGTAGGGACCGACCCAGTCGGCGGCATCCAGAACGCCGGTCTGCAGGGAGGTGAAGATCTCGGAGCCCGGGGTGTTCACGGTGGTCACGCCGATGCCGTTCATGGCCTCGCCGGCCAGTCCCGGCAGGCGCAGCTTGAGCCCCTGCATGTCCTCCAGCGAGTTGATCTCCTTCTTGAACCAGCCGGCCATCTGGGTGCCGGTATTGCCCACCGGGAAGGGCTTGAGGTTGTGCTTGGCGTAAATCTCGTCCCAGAGTTCAAGACCGCCCCCATGGTAGAGCCAGGCGTTGGTCTCGGTGGTGTTCATGCCGAAGGGCACGGCGGTGAAGAACTGGGAGGCCAGGGTCTTGCCGCGCCAGTAATAGGAGGCGGAGTGGCCCATCTGGGCGGTGCCCTCGCCCACCGCGTCGAACACCTCCATGGCCGGCACCAGCTCGCCCGCGCCATGCACGCGGACCTTCATGCGGCCACCGGAGAGGCGCTCGATGCGCGCGGCGAAATCGTTGGCGCCGGTGCCCAGCGCCGGGAAGTTCTTGGGCCAGGAGGTCACCATGTCCCAGGTGATGGTCTCCTGGGCGCTGGCCGTGGAGATGAAGGGGGCGGCGGCGCCGGCGGCGGCACCGGCGCCGATGGTCTTGAGGCTGTTCTTGAGGAAGAGGCGACGTTGCATGCGAGCGTGACTCCAGGAGGATTATTGTTCCCGCAGTGGATGCGGGCTAAGGCGTGTCCGCTCACGAGTATGCGTCAAGGCCGAATTGCCCGGCAAGTGCCCGCACCTGACGTCAACGTCAACGAAAATCAGAGCGGCGTCAGCTTGGCGAACCCCAGCACCAGCCACTTGTCGCCCTCGCCCTCGAAGCTGACCTGGACCCGGGCACGCTCGCCCTCCCCCTCGGCGTTGAGGATCACCCCCTCGCCGAACACTGGATGGCTGACCCGCTGGCCCAGCGAGAGCGACGGCAACTCATCGCCCCCGTCCACCGAAGTCTGCCGCGAGAGCCCCATGGCCGGGCGGCCGGCGGTCACGGGCCGGGAGATCTGGCCGCGCAGCCGCACCTCCTCGAGATACTCTTCGGGCAGTTCGCGCAGGAAGCGCGAGGCGCGCTGGAAGGTCTCCTTGCCGTGCAGGCGGCGCAGCTCGGCGTGGGTCAGGTAGAGCTTGCGCATGGCACGGGTCAGGCCCACGTAGCAGAGCCGCCGCTCCTCCTCCAGGCGCCCCGGCTCCTCCATGGACATCTTGTGCGGGAACAGGCCCTCCTCGACGCCGGCGATGAACACCACCGGGAACTCCAGGCCCTTGGCCGAGTGCAGGGTCATCAGCTGCACGCAGTCCTCGAACTCGTCGGCCTCGTGGTCGCCGGCGTTCAGCGCGGCCTCGGAGAGGAAGGCCTCCAGGGCCGCGGTACCCTCGCCGGCCTCGGGGGGATCGAAGCTCTCGCCCTGGGTGAAGGCCTTGGCGGCGGTGACCAGTTCCTCCAGGTTCTCGACCCGGGCCTGCCCCTTCTCGCCCTTCTCGCTGCGATGGTGCTCGATCAGGCCGCTGCGCTCGATCACGTGATCGATGATCTCGTGGAGCGCCAGGCCGGCGGTGTCGTTGTCGAGGCGTTCGATCAGGTCGGCGAAGGCACGCACCGCCGTGGCGGCCCGCCCCTTGAGCGAGGCATCCAGCAGGCTGTCGTGCAGCGCCTGCCACAGCGAGACCTCGCTCTGCCGGGCGCGGTGGCGCAGCACCTCCACGGTGCGGGTGCCGATGCCCCGAGCCGGGACGTTGATCACCCGCTCCAGGGAGGCATCGTCATCGCGGTTGAGCAGCAGCCGCAGGTAGGCCAGGGCGTTCTTGATCTCCAGGCGCTCGTAGAAGCGCTGGCCGCCGTAGATGCGGTAGGGCACGCCCTGGCGGATCAGGGTCTCCTCCAGCACCCGGGACTGGGCGTTGGAGCGGTAGAGGATGGCGATCTCGCGCCGGTTGAAGCCCTCCTCGACCTTCTCGCGGATGGTGTCGACGATGAAGCGCGCCTCATCCAGGTCGTTGAAGCCCGAGTAGACGGAGATCGGCTCGCCCCTGGCGCCCTCGGTCCACAGCTCCTTGCCCATGCGCTCGCTGTTGTGGCGGATCAGGGCATTGGCGGCCTCGAGGATGGCGCTGGTAGAGCGGTAGTTCTGCTCCAGTCGTACGGTCTTCGTGCCGGGGAACTCCTGCTCGAAGCGCCGGATGTTCTCGATGCGCGCCCCGCGCCAGCCGTAGATCGACTGGTCGTCGTCGCCCACCACGGTCATCGGGGTCTTCATGCCGGTGAGCAGCTTGAGCCAGGCGTACTGCAGGGTATTGGTGTCCTGGAACTCATCGACCAGCACATGGCCGAAGCGCGCCTGGTAGTGGGCCAGCAGCGCCGGGTTGTCCCGCAGCAGCTCGAGACTGCGGAGCAGGAGCTCGCCGAAGTCCACCAGGCCACCTCGCTCGCAGGTCAGCTGGTAGCGCTCGTAGAGCTCGACCATCTGGGCCAGGTAGGCATCGCCATGGGCATCGACCTGGTGGGGGCGCAGCCCCTCCTCCTTGCAGCCGGAGATGAACGACTGCACCTGGCGCGGCGGGAAGCGCTCGTCATCGATGCGGTGGTCCTTGAGCAGCCGCTTGACCAGCCGCAGCTGGTCGTCGCTGTCGATGATCTGGAAGTGCTGGGGCAGCCGGGCATCCTGCCAGTGGGTGCGCAGCAAGCGATGGGCGATGGAGTGGAAGGTGCCCACCCAGACATTGCGCAAGGAGATGCCCAGCAGCGCCTCCAGGCGGGTGCGCATCTCGCGGGCCGCCTTGTTGGTGAAGGTCACGGCGAGCACGGCGTAGGGCGAGAGCCCCTCGGCCTGCATCAGCCAGGCGATGCGATGCACCAGCACCCGGGTCTTGCCGGACCCGGCCCCGGCCAGCACCAGCATGTTGCCCTGAGGCGCACTGACAGCCTCGCGCTGGGCCGGGTTCATGTGATCGAGAATCGCCGTGACGTCGTCCATGGGGAAGGCATCGCTGCTCGGAAAATGGGCCGATAGCTTAGCATATCGCGCCCGGCGGAGCCGGACGCGCCGAGCAGGGTACCCCTGAAGCTCAAGGGTCAGCCAAGGGGTTTCCTTGTCACTTTCTCCTTGATGCTGGTAGCTGGCCGCAGGCCTAGGGCTTGCCCTCCTGCTCAGGGAAGCGCAGCGGGTTGAGGCTCTTCTTTACTTCGCGGAGCTGCTCGGCGAGCTTCGGGCCACGGGTCTTGGCCACGCCCACCGCCAGCACGTCGATGAGCACCAGGTGGGCGATGCGCGAGCTCATCGGGGTATAGATCTCGGTGTCCTCGTGGACATCGATGTAGAGCGGCAGCGTGACCTCCTCGGCCAGCGGCGAGCCGCTGGGGCAGAGCCCGATCACCGTGGCGCCGGCTTCGCGGGCCAGGCGCACGCTGGCCACCAGCGCCCGGGTGCGGCCGGTCTGGGAGATCGCCACCACCACGTCACCCTCATTGAGGGTGACCGCCGACATGTTCTGCATGTGCGGGTCGGCGTAGGCCGCCGTGGAGATCTGCAGGCGGAAGAACTTGTGCTGGGCATCGAAGGCCACCGCGCCGGAGGCGCCGAAGCCATAGAACTCTACCCGGTTGGCCATGGCCAGGGCATTGATGGCCTGGCTCAGCGCCTCGTTGTCGAGCCGGTCGCGCACCGAGAGCAAGGTGCCCACGGTGGAATCGAAGATGCTCTGGGAGAATTCCGCCACCGAGTCGCTGTCATTCATCGAGAACTGGGCGAACTGGCTGCCCGAGGCCAGCATCTGCGCCAGCTGGAGCTTGAAGTCCTGGAAGCCGTTGCATCCCAGGGCGCGGCAGAAGCGCACCACGGTGGGCTCGCTGACCTTGGCCTCGGTGGCCAGGTCGACGATGCGCATGTGGATCACTTCCTCGGGTTGGCGCAGCACGAAGCGCGCCACCTTCTGCTCGGAGCGGCGGAAGTGCTCCATGCGACGTCTCATCTCATCGAACAGGGCGCGGCTCACGCGGGACTCCTTGCGGACTGGCCGCCCCGCGACGAGGGCGGAACGGCGGAACGATTGGCGGGTTCATGCTCACAGTATGCCCCAAGCCGGCGACCGATGCGCACTTCGGCGCCTGGGTACGGCCGAACAGCCGCGCAGGCGGCGAGCGTTGGCACAGCGTTGTGCGCTCGCAGCAGGCGCCGTCATCATTCTGTCAAGTGGGGTATAGTAAGACATGCAGTGTCGCGAATCTTTTAGGAGAGTCGATCATGCGCAATGTCGAACGGTTATCCTCCCTCAAGAGTGAGCTTCTCGACATCTTCATGAGCATGGAAGTCGTCGAACACGAGCAGCGTTCACGCACCGCCGCCCAGCGCAACCTGCGCGCCCGGCGCGGCATCGAACTGCACAACGAATTCAAGCGCCTGAGCCGGGACATCGCCCCGCTCCCCGACGAGGAGCTGGCGGAAGACGAGATGCACTGAGGTCGCATCACGCAACGAGCCCCGCCGGGGCGGGGCTCGTTGAAGGTACATCGTGCCGGTCTGTCCGACATTGTCGGCTCAGAGGCTCGAGACGAAGACCAGGATCACGCCCACCGGGGCCACGAAACGGGACACCAGGTGCCACAGCGTCGCCTGCCCGCCGGAGAGGTTCAGCTCGGTCGCCACGCTGTCGCGGTCCAGCCGCCAGGCCACGAACAGGATGGCCCCCAGGCCGGTCAGCGGCAGCAGGAACTTGCTGGTCAGGGTGTCCAGGAAGTCGAAGATGTTCAGGCCCGCAATCGACAGCTCGCTCCAGACGTTGAACGACATCAGCGCCGCGATACCCAGCGCCCAGACCGCCACGCCGCCCACCAGGGTGGCCGCCACGCGGGAGAGCGGGGTGCGCTCCTCCATCAGCTCCACCACCGGCTCCAGCAGCGAGATCGCCGAGGTCAGCGCGGCGAAGGTCAGCAGCAGGAAGAACATCAGGCCGAGGATCATGCCACCGGTCATGTTGCCGAAGGCCAGTGGCAGGGTGACGAAGATCAGGCCGGGTCCCTCGCCCGGGCTCAGGCCGTTGGCGAAGACGATGGGGAAGATGGCCAGGCCCGCCAGCAGGGCGATGGTGGTATCCAGGATGATCACCGTCCGCGCCGTGCCGATCAGGTTGACGTCCTCGCCCAGGTAGGAGCCGTAGGCCATCATGATGCCCATGCCCAGCGACAGGGTGAAGAAGGCCTGGCCCATGGCAGCCAGCACCACTTCGCCGGTGACCGCGCCCCAGTCGGGGCTGAACATGAAGGCCAGCGCCTCGCCGAAATGGCCGGTGGTCATGCCGTAACCCACCAGCACCAGCATCAGCACCACCAGTGCCGGCATCAGGGTGCGCACGGCGCCCTCCAGGCCCTTGGTGACACCACGCGCCACGATCCAGATCACCAGCGCCATGAAGGCGGTATGCCACAGGGTCAGGGCCACGGGGTTACCCAGCAGGCCGGTGAAGATCTCGCTGACGCCGTCGGAATCCTGGCCGGTAAAGGCGCCGGTCACCGAACCGAGGGTATAGGAGAGGGACCAGCCACCAATCACGCTGTAGAAGGAGAGGATCAGGAAGGCGGCCAGCACCCCGCTGGCCCCGACCAGTGCCCAGGCGGGCAGACGGCCATTCCTGCGGGCCAGGTCGACCATGGAGTTGATCGGGTTTTCCTGCCCACGGCGGCCGATCAGCCATTCGGCCACCAGGATCGGCAGGCCCACCAGGGCCACACAGGCCAGATAGATGAGCACGAAGGC
Source organism: Halomonas sp. CKK8 (assembly GCF_029625235.1). Lineage (NCBI taxonomy): Bacteria > Pseudomonadati > Pseudomonadota > Gammaproteobacteria > Oceanospirillales > Halomonadaceae > Halomonas > Halomonas sp. CKK8. The sequence continues at coordinate 3,951,125 of NZ_CP121193.1, forward strand.
GGCGCCCCCGCTATCACCCACCATGTAGGAAAAGCGCCAGATATTGCCCAGCCCCACCGCCGAACCGGTGGCTGCCAGGATGAAGGCCATCTTCGATGACCACTGTGCGTGGGAGAGTTTCGACATGTTTCACCCTGAGTGTACGTGTCGCCAACGGCCGGTCCGGCGCGATGACGGCTTGTGCTTGTCATTGCCACGTCCAGGGCGCCATGGGTCACACGACGCCGTCCAGAGCATGACAGGATCCAGGCAGGATCGCTGCCGTGTCGCATCTCGCACGTCCCGGGCCGGTGCGGCAGGGAACGGGAGAATGCCCGGGTGCCAGATACTCGCAAGATCCACGCGGGTTATGCGTAGGATCCAGTCAATATCCATGGGTATTGGCACTCCGGCCCATAAAACTATCCGATCAAACGCTCGATGGCCAGCCACGATGGCGAGATTATTGCCTCCCCCTTTGGGCGTAGTGCGACGGCCTGAAGCGCGCCTAGAAGAGCGTCGCCTGGCGCTCGCCGGCGAAGGCCTCGAGGGCGGGGAGTGGACAGTGTTCACGAAGCCGCGAATGCAGACGGCGCGCCAGTTCCGGCGCCCCGCGGTTGTCCGGCGTATGCACCATCAGGTAAGGGGTTTTCCCCTGATTTATCCACAGGATGAGTCGCTCGATCCAGGGCATGAAACAGCGCTCGTTGAGGTCGCCGTCGAGGTGGCCGATGAAACGCACCAGCGGGCTGTCCCCCGTGGAAAGCACGTGTAATGGGACTCTCGGCTTCTCGGCCTGGGCATGCTGGAGCCCCGGGTGGGCGCCGGGGGCGGTGGCGAAGAGTGGACGCACGTCGAGCATTACACGGTTAGCGCCATAAGTTATCAACATTCGGTTGAGGGCCTTCTCGGCCCTCCCCTTGTGGAAAAATTCCCTGTGGCGCACTTCCACCGCACAGGGAATCCCTGCCGGCCAGCGTGCCAGCAGATGCTCCAGCCGCGGCAGCTCGTCGGGACCGAAATCCCGGGGCAGCTGGACCATCATCGGGCCAAGCCGGTCATGCAGCGGGGAGAGTGCCTCGAGGAAGGCATCGAGGTCGGCCTCGATGGCGGCGAGACGCCGCTCGTGGGTCAGGCTCCCCGGCAGCTTGAAGCAGAAGCGAAAGTCCGGTGGTGCCTGGCGGGCCCAGGCTGCCACCGTCTCGGCCCGCGGGGCGCCACTGTAGAAGGTGGTGTTGCCCTCCACGGTGGAGAACACCCGGGCGTAGTCGGCCAGCCAGCCCTGATTGCCGCCATGGGGCGGATAGAGGCCGCCGCGCCAGTCGGGATTGGCCCACATGGGCAGCCCCAGGTGAAGGCGCGGCGGAGCATCCAGCGGGTTCACTCCACGGTGACGGACTTGGCCAGGTTGCGCGGCTGGTCCACGTCGGTGCCCTTGAGCACCGCCACGTGGTAGCTGAGCAGCTGCAGCGGCAGGGTATAGAGGATCGGCGCCAGCGCCTCGTGCACATGGGGCAGGCGCAGCACGTGAACGTGCTCCTCCTCGTTCAGTCCCACCTGCTCGTCGGCGAAGACGAAGAGCTCGCCCCCCCGGGCGCGGACCTCCTGAAGGTTCGACTTGAGCTTGTCGAGGAGCTCGTCGTTGGGCGCCACGGAGATGACCGGCATCTCGCTGTCGACCAGCGCCAGCGGACCGTGCTTGAGCTCGCCCGCCGGGTAGGCCTCGGCGTGGATATAGGAGATCTCCTTGAGCTTGAGCGCGCCCTCCAGGGCGATGGGAAAGTGGGCGCCGCGGCCCAGGAAGAGGGCATGGTGCTTCTCGGCGAAGGCCATGGAGAGCCGCTCGATGGCCGGGTCCAGCTCCAGTACCCGTGCCACCAGGCCGGGCAGTTCACGCAGCCCCTGGACCAGGCTTGCCTGCTCGGCCTCGGCCAGGCCTCGTACCCGGCCGAGCGCCAGGGTCATCAGCATCAGGGCGGTGAGCTGGGTGGTGAAGGCCTTGGTGGAGGCCACGCCGATCTCGGGCCCGGCCTGGGTCATCAGGGTCAGGTCCGACTCGCGCACCAGCGAGCTGCCCGGCACGTTGCAGATCGCCAGGCTGGCCAGATAGCCGCGCTCCCGCGCGAAGCGCAGCGCCGCCAGGGTATCGGCGGTCTCGCCGGACTGGGAGAGGGTCACGAAGAGGGTGCCCTCCGGCACCACCACCTGGCGATAGCGATACTCCGAGGCAACCTCCACCTGCACCGGCACCCCGGCGTAGCGCTCGAGCCAGTAGCGGGCCACCATGCCGGCATGGTAGCTGGTGCCGCAGGCGACGATGTGGATCTGCCTGACCTGCCGGAAGAGGGCCTCGGCCTCGGGGCCGAAACTCTCCACCAGCACCGAGCGCTCGCCCAGGCGCCCCTCCAGGGCGGCCGCGATCACCATCGGCTGCTCATGGATCTCCTTGAGCATGAAGTGGCGATAGTCGCCCTTGCTGGCCGCCCCGTCGCCATGCTCGAAGGTCTGCACCTCGCGCTCGACCGGCATGCCCCGGGCATCGAACACCTCGATGCGCCCGCCGGCGGAGAGGCGCACTGCGTCGCCCTCCTCGAGGTAGATGAAGCGGTCGGTGACCTGCAGCAGGGCCAGGGGGTCGGAGGCCAGGAAGGCCTCGTCGATGCCCACCCCCACCACCAGCGGGCTACCCTTGCGGGCCCCGATGACGACGTCGGGTTCCTCGGCATGGATCACCCCCAGCGCATAGGCGCCGTCCAGCCGGGCCAGTACCCGCCGAACGGCGGTGAGCAGGTCACCGGCCTCGCGGCTCTCCCGCTCCAGGAGGTGGGCGATCACCTCGGTATCGGTCTCGGAGGTGAAGGCGTAGCCCTCGGCCTCGAGCTCGCGCCGCAGCGCCTCATGGTTCTCGATGATGCCGTTGTGTACCACCGCCAGCCGTTCGCCGGACTGGTGCGGATGGGCATTCACCTCGCTGGGGCGGCCATGGGTCGCCCAGCGGGTATGGGCGATCCCGCTGCGTCCCGGCAGCGGCTCGGCGACCAGGCGCTCCTCCAGGGCCGCCACCTTGCCCAGGGCACGCCGTCGCTGCAGGCGGCCCTCCGGGGCGAGCACCGCCATGCCGGCGGAGTCATAGCCGCGGTATTCCAGGCGCTTGAGCCCCTCCAGCAGGATACCCTGGACGTTGCGTTCGGCAACGGCACCGACGATTCCACACATATGACCTCTCCTCAGGGTTCCTGGCGCTTGGTCGGCCGCGGCCAGTCGGCCTTGCTCACCTGGCGGCCCCGGGAGACGGCCAGGGCGTTGTCGGCGACATCCTTGCTGATGGTCGAGCCGGCACCCACGGTGGCGCCGCGGCCGACACTGACCGGCGCCACCAGCGCCGTGTTGGAGCCGATGAAGGCCTCGTCGCCGATCTCGGTGCGGTGCTTGTTGACGCCATCGTAGTTGCAGGTGATGGTCCCGGCACCGACGTTGACATCATGCCCGAGCCGGGCGTCGCCCACATAGCTCAGGTGGTTGATCTTGCTGCCCTCGCCCACCTCGACGTTCTTGGTCTCGACGAAGTTGCCGACCCGGGCCCCCACCGCCAGCCGCGAGCCGGGCCGCAGCCGGGCGAAGGGACCGATGCGATTGCGCCCGGCCACCACCGCCCCGTCGAGGACGCTGTGGGAGTCGACCACGCTCTCGGCGCCGACATGGCTGTCGCGGATCACGCAGTGGGGACCGATGCGCACCCCCTCGCCCAGTTCCACCTCGCCTTCGAAGACGCAGCTCACGTCGATCTCCACGTCATGGCCGCAGGTCAGGCGGCCACGCACGTCGAGGCGCGACGGGTCGGCCAGCGCCACCCCCTGCTCCATCAGTCGCTCGGCGATGTCGTGCTGGTGGGCGCGCTCCAGGCGGGCCATCTGGGCACGGTTGTTGACGCCCTCGACCTCCAGCGGTCGCGCCGGCTGGGCGGTGGCGATGCTCACGCCCTCGGCGGCGGCCATGGCGATGATGTCGGTCAGGTAGTACTCGCCCTGGGTGTTGTCGGCGGAGAGACGCGGCAGCCAGCGCCGCAGCTGGGCGGCGGTCATGGCCATGATGCCGGTATTGCACTCGCGCACAGCCCGCTCGGTCTCGGAGGCATCCTTGTGCTCGACGATGGCCACCACCTCACCGGCCGCATTGCGCAGGATGCGCCCGTAGCCTGCGGGGTCCTCCAGGGTCACGGTGAGCAGGCCCAGGTGCCGCTCGTCGACGTGGGCCAGCAGCGCGACCAGGGTCTCGCGGCGGATCAGCGGCACGTCGCCGTAGAGCACCAGCACCCGGCCCTCGCCGAGCGCCTCCAGGGTCTGGGCCACGGCATGGCCGGTGCCCTTCTGCTCGGCCTGCAGGGCGAAGTGCACCCGGCAGTCGGCCAGTGCCTCGCGGACCTGCTCGGCCCCGTGGCCCACCACCACATGGGTGCGCTCGGCCTCGAGGCCCCGGGCAGTGTCGATCACGTGACGCACCATCGGCTTGCCGGCCAGGCGGTGCAGCACCTTGGGCCGGGTCGAGCGCATGCGGGTTCCCTGCCCCGCTGCCAGTATCACCACGTCGAGCGTCATCATGACTCCTTGTGCTGGTTCGTCTGATCCCGTCTATTCTAGGGGGCGTCGCGCCTCTCCCGCCATGTCTAGGGGCGGCTCGCATCCGCCGCCGCGCCGGATGCCGGTCCATCGACCACGGTGACGCCGAGGTCGTCGACGGCCTCGCGGCCGAAATGGTCCACGAAGGCCGGGCTGGCGAGGCTCGTCCAGCCCTCGCCCTGGCGCACCAGCATCAGGACCGCGAGCGAGCGCTCCCGGGCCAGCGCCATGCCCGCCTCCTCGCCGAGCACCAGCAGGGCGGTGGCCCAGGCATCGGCCCAGGCGTCGGAGGGGTGGACGACGGTGACCGAGGCCAGGCGGTGGTCGATGGGCCGGCCGGTGCGCGGGTCCAGGGTATGGGAGTAGCGCTGGCCGTCGTGTTCGAAGTAGTTGCGGTAGTCGCCGGAGGTGGCCACCGCGATGTCCTCCAGCGGCAACACATGCCGGGCGGCCTGGGGGCCATCCCGGGGGATCTCGACGCCGATGCGCCAGGGCTCGGACTCGGCGTCACGATGGCCGCGCACCCTGACCTCGCCGCCCAGGTTGACCAGAAAGTGGTCGAGCTCCTGCCGGGTCAGGTAGGCCACCACCCGGTCGGTGGCATGGCCCTTGGCCACGCCGGAGAGGTCGACGAAGACATCGCGCAGGCGACGCGCCTGGAACGCCTGCTCGTCGACCTCCAGGCTGTCGGGGCCGATCTCGGCCAGTCGGGCGGCCAGGGTGGCCTCGTCCGGTACCTCCCGGGGGCGTGCCTCGGGCCCGAAGCTCCACAGGTTGACCAGCCCGCCGATGGTCATGTCGAAGGCCCCGTCGCTGGCCTCGGCCACCGACTGGCCGATGGCCAGCACCTCGATCAGCGCGTCGGAGAGCGGCTGCCACTCGCCCAGCGGCGCCTCGTTGAAGGCCATGAGTTCGGAATCCTCGCGCCAGGTGGACATGGCCGCATCCACCGCCTCGAGCTCGGCCTGGATGCCCTCCTCCAGCTCATTGGCCTCCCCCTGGGTCAGGGGGTCGGCGATGGTCACCTGGTAGAAGGTGCCGAAGGTCTCTCCCTCCAGGGTCACCGGCGAGTCCAGCGGCCGGTCGCGTTCGGAGCAGCCCGCCATCACGAGGATCAGCAGGAGCAGCCACAGGGAACGCCAGACGCTCATGACGGGGAACCTCCGAATAGCCAGATCAGGGCCACGCCCAGCACCAGGCGGTAGACCACGAAGGGCTGCATGCCGATGCGCTTGATGAAGACCAGGAAGAAGTGGATGCAGAAATAGGCACTGATGCCCGAGAGCAGCGCCCCCATGATCAGGGCGTCCCAGTCCACCGGTCCGGGGGCGCCGGCGAGCCCGACGATCTCCAGGCCACCGGCCAGCACGATCACCGGGATCGACAGCAGGAAGGAGAAGCGTGCCGCGCTCTCCCGGTTCAGGCCCAGCAGCAGCCCCGCGGTCATGGTGATGCCGGAACGGGAGGTGCCGGGGATCAGCGCCAGGGCCTGGGCCAGGCCGATCCAGAGGGCATCCTGCCAGCTCAGGTGGTACTCGTTGCGCGAGCCGCGGCGGCACCAGTCGGCGTAGGCGAGCAGCAGGCCGAAACCGATCAGGCCGCCGGCGATGACCAGCGGTGAGCGCATGACGACCTCGATGGTGTCCTGGAAGGCCAACCCCGCGAGCCCCACCGGGATGGTGGCGAGGATCACCCACCAGGCCAGACGCGCTTCCTCATCGGTGCCGCGCCCCACCACGCTTCGGCACCAGCTGGCGGTCATGCCGACCAGCTCATGGCGGAAGTAGAGCACCACCGCGCTCAGGCTGCCGATGTGCAGGGCGACGTCGAAGGCCAAGCCCTGGTCGGTCCAGTCGGTGAAGACCGGCACCAGGATCAGGTGGGCGGAGCTGGAGATCGGCAGGAACTCGGTCAATCCCTGAACGATCGAGAGAACAACGATCTGTAGCCAGTCCATGAAACGGTCCGTGTGGGTGGAAGGCGCCGACACCTCGGCGGAAGCAGAGGATACACATCCGCGGCCCGGCTGTCCGCCGCCAGGGGGTCAGACGCCTGACAGCATGGCGGTGGCGAAGCCGAAGTAGATCACCACCCCCGAGGCATCGATCACGGTGGTCACCAGCGGCGCCGAGGCGGTGGCCGGGTCCCAGCCCAGGCGGTCGAGCACGAAGGGCAGGCACATGCCCAGCAGGCTGCCGAACAGCACGATACAGATCATGCTCACCGCCACCACCATCGCCACCGCCTCGCCGCCGCGGATCACCCCGATGGGGGCCACGGCCAGCGCCATGGTCAGCCCCAGGGAGCCGGCCACCAGCAGCTCGCGGCCCAGCAGCTTGCCCCAGTCCTTGACGCCCACGTCACCGGTGGCCATGCCGCGCACCATCAGGGTGGCGGCCTGGGCACCGGCGTTGCCACCACTGCCGATCAGCAGCGGCAGGAAGAAGACCAGCGCCACCTGGGCGGCGATGGTCTCCTCGAAGTAGGCGATGCCGGCCCCGGAGAAGAGGTTGCCGAACACCAGCAGCACCAGCCAGGTGACCCGCTTGCGGTAGAGGCTCCACAGCGGCACCCGGCTGACCCCGTCCTCCAGCGCGCCGATGGACATCCCCTTGTGGATATCCTCGGTGGCCTCGGACTCCACCACGTCCATGGCGTCGTCATGGGTGACGATTCCCACCAGGCGCCACTCGGTGTCGACCACCGGCAGCGCCAGCAGGTCGTAGCGGGCGACGGTGCGTGCCACCTCCTCCTGGGCCTCGTCCACGCTGGCGCTGATCACGTCCTTGATCATCAGGTCGTCGATCAGCGCCCCGGGGCGCGCCACCATCAGCTGGCGCAGCGACAGGGTGCCGGCCAGGCGTCCCTCGGGGTCGACGATATAGAGCTGGTAGACCGTCTCGGCATCCGGGGCCGTCTGCCGCACCCGCATCAGGGCGCGGGAGACGGTCATGCCGGTCGGGATGGCCACGTAGTCCGAGGTCATGATCGCCCCGGCGGTGCCCTCCTCGTAGCTCGCCAGCCGCTTGAGCTCCTCGCGCTCGCGGTGGGCCATGCGCCGCAGCAGGGCCTCGCGCCGATCCTCGTCCAGCACCTTGAAGAGGTCGGTCCGCTCGTCGGAGCCCATCTCCTCGAGCAGCAGCAGCAGCGCCTTGTCCTCCATCGCCTCGGCGACCGCTCGCTGCTCCTCGCCGGGCAGGTAGCCCAGCACATTGGCCCGCCGCTCGAGGGGCAGGCCGTCGAGCAGCGCCAGGGCCACCGGCAGGCCCTCCTCCTCCTCACCCAGGGCATCCTCGACGAGCTCGCCGATGTCCGCCGAACGCAGCTCGCGCAGCAGCACGCCGAGCCGATCACCGTCCTCCTCCTCCAGGGCGGTCATCAGCGCCGCACGATGCGGCTGCAGGGTCTCATCGAGGGACATGGCTATCCTCCTGTGAACGCCGTGTCGTCAGCCGGTGGCCGCGAGGTGTGAGGGACGGTGGCGGCCAGAGACGACAACGCCCCCCGGACACTGGGTACGGGGGGCGCGGTCGACGGCACGAGGCAGGATCAGCCCTTGCCGGCCTTCTTGCGCAGTTGCTGGATCGTGCGCAGCTGGGCGGCAGCCTCGGCCAGTTCGGCCGATGCCCGGGTATAGTCCAGCTCGGCGGACTTGTCGTTGAGGCTCTTCAGCGCATGCTGACGTGCCTCCTCGGCCGCCGCCTCATCGAGGTCATGGGCGCGAGTGGCCGCGTCGGCCAGGATGGTCACCACATCCGGCTGGACTTCCAGGAAGCCTCCCGAGACATAGTAGTTCTCCTCCTGGCCGCCATCATGGATCACGCGCACCGGGCCCGGCTTGAGCTCGGTCAGCAGCGGGGCGTGGCCGGGTAGGATCCCCAGCTCGCCCATGCGCCCGGTGGCGATGACCCGCTCGATCTGGCCGGAGAAGATCCCCTCCTCGGCGCTGACGATCTCGCACTTGAAGCTTTTCGTCATGACGACGTCTCCCAGGTAGACGGGATTACTTCATCTGGTTGGCTTTCTCGACGGCCTCGTCGATGGTGCCGACCATGTAGAAGGCCTGCTCCGGCAACTCGTCGTACTCGCCGTCGAGGATGCCCTGGAAGCCGCGGATGGTGTCCTTGAGGGACACGTACTTGCCGGGCGACCCGGTGAACACCTCGGCCACGAAGAACGGCTGCGACAGGAAGCGCTGGATCTTGCGCGCCCGCGACACGGCCAGCTTGTCCTCGTCGGACAGCTCGTCCATGCCCAGGATCGCGATGATGTCCTTGAGCTCCTTGTAGCGCTGCAGCACGTTCTGCACGCCGCGGGCGGTGTTGTAGTGCTCCTCGCCGACGACCAGCGGGTCGAGCTGGCGCGAGGTGGAGTCCAGCGGATCGATGGCCGGATAGATACCCAGCTCGGCGATGGAGCGCGCCAGTACCACGGTGGCGTCCAGGTGCGAGAAGGTGGTCGCCGGCGACGGGTCGGTCAGGTCGTCCGCGGGGACGTAGACGGCCTGCACGGAGGTGATCGAGCCGGTCTTGGTGGAGGTGATGCGCTCCTGGAGCACACCCATCTCCTCGGCCAGGGTCGGCTGGTAACCCACCGCGGAGGGCATCCGGCCCAGCAGGGCAGAGACCTCGGTACCGGCCAGGGTATAGCGGTAGATGTTGTCGACGAACAGCAGCACGTCGCGGCCTTCATCGCGGAACTTCTCGGCGATGGTCAGGCCGGTCAGCGCCACGCGCAGGCGGTTGCCGGGCGGCTCGTTCATCTGGCCGTAGACCAGCGACACCTTGTCGATGACGTTGGACTCGGTCATCTCGTGGTAGAAGTCGTTACCCTCACGGGTCCGCTCGCCGACGCCCGCAAACACCGAGTAACCGCTGTGCTCGGTGGCGATGTTGCGGATCAGCTCCATCATGTTGACGGTCTTGCCCACGCCGGCGCCGCCGAACAGGCCGACCTTGCCGCCCTTGGCGAACGGGCAGACCAGGTCGATGACCTTGATGCCGGTCTCGAGCAGCTCGTTGGAGGCCGCCTGGTCGGCGTAGCCCGGGGCCTTGCGGTGGATCGGCATGCGCTCTTCTTCGCCGATCTCGCCCGCCTCGTCGATGGGCTCGCCGAGCACGTTCATGATGCGGCCCAGCGTCGCCTTGCCCACCGGCACGGAGATGGCCGCGCCGGTGTTGGTGACGTCCATGCCGCGCTTGAGCCCCTCGGTGGAACCCATGGCGATGGTGCGCACCACGCCGTCACCCAGCTGCTGCTGGGTCTCGAGAATGGTCTCGACATCCGAGACCTTCAGCGCGTCGTAGACCTTGGGCACGTTGTCCCGCGGAAACTCTACGTCAATCACCGCGCCGATGATTTGTACGATACGTCCGCTCATCTTGGTTCCTCTCAAATACCTGAAAATGAAACCTGCATGCCGGGAGGGCCATGGCCTCCCCTGGCGCTATACGGCGGCGGCACCACCGACGATCTCGGAGATTTCCTGGGTAATGGCCGCCTGACGGGCCTTGTTGTACACCAGCTCCAGGTCGTCGATGAGATTGCCGGCGTTGTCGGTGGCACTCTTCATGGCGATCATCCGCGCGGCCTGCTCGCAGGCACCGTTCTCGACCACCGCCTGATAGACCTGCGATTCGACGAATCGCACCAGCAGGCTATCCAGCAGCGCCTTGGCATCCGGCTCATACAGGTAGTCCCAGCTACCGGGACGCGTGTCTTCTTCGTCGTGCGATTCCGTTCCCATGTCGGGCGACAGGGGCAACAGCTGACGGACCACCGGCTTCTGGGTCATGGTGTTGACGAACTCGTTGTACACCACGAACAGGCGGTCCAGCTCGCCCTCGTCATAGGCATCCAGCATCACCTTCACGCTGCCGATCAGGTCCTCGACCTCGGGCGACTCGCCCAGACCGCTCTTCGCCGCGACGAGGTTGCCCCCATAGCTCTTGAAGAAGGTGCCGGCCTTGGAGCCCAGGGCACAGAAGTCGAGCTCCGCGCCCTGGTCGCGCCACGCCCGGGCATCCTTGACCACGGCCTTGAACAGGTTGACGTTCAGGCCGCCACACAGGCCACGGTCGGTGGAGACCACGATATAGCCCACCCGCTTGGCGTCTCGCTCGACCATCCAGGGGTGACGGTACTCCGGGTTGGCATCGGCGACATGCGAGACCACGTTGCGGATCTGACGCGCATAGGGCTGGCTGGCCTTCATCAGGTCCTGGGCCTTGCGCATCTTCGACGCCGCGACCATTTCCATGGCGCTGGTGATCTTCTGCGTGTTCTTGATGCTCCCGATCTGGGTGCGTATCTCTTTTGCAGCTGCCATAGCGATCTACTCCGTTCGTGGCACTCAGAAAGCTCCAGGGCCCGTCCCGCATGCGGGACGGGCCAACGGGATTACCAGCTCTGAGTGGCCTTGAACTTGTCGAGACCCTCTTTCAGCCCTTCCTGGATCTCGCTGCTGTAGTCGCCGGTCTGGTTGATCTTGTCGAGCAGCTCGGCGTATTCGGCCTTCATGAAGTCGCGCAGGGCACGCTCGAAGTCCAGCACCTTGTTGACCTCGACCTCTTCCAGGTAGCCCTCGTTGGCGGCATACAGGGAGAGGGCCATCTCGGCCACGGACATCGGCGAGTACTGGTTCTGCTTCATCAGCTCGGTGACGCGCTGACCATGCTCCAGCTGCTTGCGGGTGGCCTCGTCCAGGTCTGAGGCGAACTGAGCGAAGGCCGCCAGCTCGCGGTACTGGGCCAGGGCCAGGCGCACACTGCCGCCGAGCTTCTTGATGATCTTGGTCTGGGCCGAACCGCCGACACGGGAGACCGAAAGGCCGGCGTTGATCGCCGGACGGATGCCCGAGTTGAACAGGTCGGTCTCGAGGAAGATCTGACCGTCGGTGATGGAGATCACGTTGGTCGGCACGAAGGCCGAGACGTCACCGCCCTGGGTCTCGATGATCGGCAGGGCCGTCAGCGAGCCGGTCTTGCCCTTCACCTCTCCGTTGGTGAACTTCTCGACGTAGTCGGCGTTCACGCGGGCGGCACGCTCGAGCAGGCGGGAGTGGAGGTAGAAGACGTCACCCGGGAAGGCCTCGCGGCCCGGCGGACGGCGCAGCAGCAGGGAGACCTGGCGATAGGCCACGGCCTGCTTGGAGAGGTCATCGTAGACGATCAGCGCGTCTTCGCCGCGGTCGCGGAAGTACTCGCCCATGGTGCAGCCGGAGTAGGCCGCAAGGAACTGCATCGGGGCCGGGTCGGCGGCGCCGGCGGCGACCACGATGGTGTGCTCCATCGCGCCGTGCTCCTCGAGCTTGCGCACCACGTTGGCAATGGTCGACTGCTTCTGGCCGATGGCCACGTAGACGCAGGTGATGCCCTTGCCTTTCTGGTTGATGATGGCATCGATGGCGATGGCCGACTTGCCGATCTGGCGGTCGCCGATGATCAGCTCACGCTGGCCGCGGCCGATCGGCACCATGGCATCGATGGACTTGAGGCCGGTCTGCACCGGCTGGTCGACCGACTGGCGGGTGATGACGCCGGGGGCGACCTTCTCCACCGCATCGGTCATCTTGGCGTTGATGTCGCCCTTGCCATCGATGGGGTTGCCCAGGGCATCGACCACGCGGCCGACCAGCTCGGGGCCCACCGGCACCTCGAGGATGCGGCCGGTGCACTGGGCGGTCATGCCCTCTTCGAGCTGCAGGTAGTCGCCCAGCACCACGGCGCCCACGGAGTCGCGCTCGAGGTTGAGCACCATGCCGAAGATGCTGCCGGGGAACTCGATCATTTCACCGAACATCGCGTCCTCGAGGCCGTGCACTTTCACGATGCCGTCGGAGACGCTGACGATGGTGCCCTGATTGCGGGCTTCGGATGCGACATCCAGCTTCTCGATACGCTGCTTGATGATGTCGCTGATCTCGGAAGGATTCAGTTGCTGCATGCCATGTCCCTCAGACTCAGGCGGTAAGGGCTTCGGAGAGGCGTGTCAGTCGACCGCGTACCGACCCGTCGATGACGGTGTCGCCGGCACGCAGGATGACACCACCGAGAAGCGCGGAGTCCACCTGAGTGGTAATGGAGATTTCGCGATTCAGGCGCTTCTTGAGCGCACCGGCGAGCTTGTTCTGCTGCTTGTCGTCGAGCGGGTAGGCCGAGACCACGGTGACATCGACGCGTTTCTCGAGCTCGGCGCGCAGCCGCTCGAACTGTTCGGCGATGGCCGTCAGGGCCGGCAAGCGGCCCTTCTCGCCCAGGGTGTCGAGGAAGCGACGCGCCGCCTCGTCGATGTCGATGTCCGCCAGCTCCAGCAGCAGGGCCACCTTGCGCTCGGCGGCCAGGCCCGGATGGGTCAGAAGCTTCTCGACATCACGCACGGCGACGACGCGACCCAGCGTGACCAGCCAGCCGGACCAGGCATCCAGTACCTGCTGGTCACGGGCATAGTCGAACGCTGCCTTGGCATAGGGTCGTGCGACGGTAGACAGTTCCGCCATGGGTCACCTCCTCACAGTTCGGCGGCAAGCTTGTCGAGCAGCTTGCGATGTGCCTTCTCGTCGACGGAGGCTTCAAGAACCCGCTCGGCCCCGGAGACCGCCAGGTGCGATACCTGGGCGCGCAGCTCGTCCTTGGCACGCTGGACTTCCTGGTCGATCTCGGCACGCGCGGATGCCACGATGCGCTCACCTTCGGCGCGGGCCTGCTCGCGGGCCTCCTCGATCATCTGCGAGGAGCGCTTGTTGGCCTGCTCGAGGATCTGGGAAGCCTGCTCCTTGCTCTCGCGCAGGGTGGCGTCCGCCTTCTCCTGGGCGAGCTCGAGGTCGCGGGAAGCCCGGCTGGCCGCATCGAGGCCATCGGCGATCTTGCGCTGCCGCTCGTGGAGCGCGTTGCTGATCGGCGGCCACACAAACTTTATGCAGAACCAGACAAAGATCGCGAAGGCGATCGTCTGCCCGATAAGCGTCATGTTGATATTCACAGGGATGTACCTCTGACTGGTTCGTGGCGACCGGAAACAGGCAAACCGAGCGCAGGGCGCCCGGTATGCGGCACGTTAACCGGCAACAACGAAGATCAGGTACATCGCGATACCGACACCGATCATCGGCACGGCGTCCAGCAGGCCGGCCATCAGGAAGGTCTTGGTCTGCAGCTGGTCGCCCAGCTCCGGCTGGCGCGCGGTGGATTCCAGCAGCTTGCCACCGAGGATGGCGAAGCCGATGCCAGTACCGAGGGCGCCCAGACCGATCATGAGGGAGGCAGCAATGTAGACGAGTTCCATGGTGGTGCTCCTAGTTTCTCGAGTTGAGGTTCAAGGTTGGGGGTTGATCAAGTGTTGCGCGTTTCAGTGATGTTCGTGCGCCTGGCTCAGGTAGACGACGGACAGCACGGTGAAGATGAAGGCCTGAAGGGTGATGACCAGGATGTGGAAGATCGCCCAGGGCACGTTCAGCGTCCACATCACCCAGAACGGCAGCAGGGCGATGAGGATGAAGATCACCTCGCCGGCAAACATGTTGCCGAAGAGACGCAGGCCGAGGCTGAGCGGCTTCACCAGCAGGCCGATCACTTCCATGATCAGGTTGAAGGGGATCAGCGACCAGTGATTGAAGGGCGTGAGCGAGAGCTCCTTGGCGAAGCCGCCCACGCCCTTGACCTTGAGACTGTAGTAGATGATCAGCAGGAAGACGCCGATCGCCATGCCCAGGGTGGCATTGGGATCGGTGGTGGGCACCATCTTCATGTAGTCGATGCCGAGGCGCACGAAGATCTCGGGCACATAGTCCACCGGGATCAGCTTGAGCAGGTTCATCAGGAAGATCCAGACGAACAGCGTCAGCGCCAGCGGCGCGATCACCGGGTTGCGGCCATGGAAGGCCCCGTGGACGGTGTTCTCGACGAACTCGAAGACCATCTCGACGAGGTTCTGCAGGGTGCCCGGCACGCCGGTGGTCGCCACCTTGCCGGCCTTGCGGAACAGCCAGATGAACAGCACGCCCATGGCGATGGACCAGCCCATGGTATCCAGGTGCAGGGCCCAGAAGCCCATCTCCTGCGCCTCGGCGGCGGAGTGTGCCATCGACCAGCCGTTCTCGGGGTGATAGCCGAAGGTCAGATTCTGCAGGTGGTGCTGTATGTACTCGGTCGGCGAGGGGTTGTTGCCAGCCATGGATCTGCCTCTCGTTGGGGTCGGTCATCCACGCAGTAGCCAGGGAGCCAGCCAGTGCATGAAGTGGACCGCCACGTATGCGCCAAAGAAAAAAGCCAGGTTTGAGGGGGGTACTGACGCGAACACCAGGGCGAACAGTGCCACCGTCAAACCGAGCTTGCCCGCCTCGGCCCGATAGAAGCTGGACACGAAGCGCCTTGCCTGTCGGCCGCCCCCCAGAACGCCGAGTCGCCAGACGAAATAGAGATTGGGAAGAAGACAGACGAGACCACCGGTCACTGCCGAGAGGGCTGCCTCCTGCCCGCCTGCCACCAGGCCGAGGAGCGCCATGGCGACGACGACTCCTCCCTGAGCCTGCAGCAGTCGGCGATAGTTGGGTCGCCGTCTCGCCGCCGGGTGGCTAGCCATGTCTCACTCGCCATGTCCTGTGCAACGGACCGCGACCCACAGGCAAACAACCGCGGATTATAGGGAACCCCCCCCGCCCCTTCAACCAGAGCGACGGCGATTCCGGCAATATGAGATCCGTCTTCGACCAAAGGGGGACGGATTGTCGACAGTTCCGGCGATGTCCCACGCCCATTCGGCTCACCGGATATGCTCCAGGATGCCGTCGAGCTCGTCGAGGCTGGCGTAGCGGATGGTCACCCGCCCCTTGCCCCCGCGGCCATGCTGGATCTTGACGGGCGCCCCGAGCACCTCGGCGAGCCGCGTCTCGAGGCCGGCCACGTCCGCGGACGGCGCCTCGCGCCGCGGCTTGGCGGGTTCCCCGTTGGCCAGGCGCTTGACCAGCGCCTCGGTGTCACGAACCGTGAGATCCTTGTTGACCACCTCATGGGCGGCCTTGCGCTGCTTGGCGCCGGAGAGCGCCAGCAGGGCGCGAGCGTGGCCCATGTCCAGGTCGCCGCGCTCGAGCAGGGTCTGCACCTCGGGGTCCAGCGTCAGCAGCCGCAGCAGGTTGGCCACCTGGGCACGAGAGCGGCCCACGGCATCGGCCACCTGCTGCTGGGTGAGGGCAAACTCCTCGAGCAGCCGCTTGAGGGCCATCGCCTCCTCGACGGGGTTGAGGTCCTCGCGCTGGATGTTCTCGATCAGCGCCAGGGCCAGCGCGACCTCGTCGCTGACCTCGCGGATCACCGCGGGAATCACGTCGAGCTCGGCGAGCTGGGCGGCGCGCCAGCGACGCTCGCCGGCGATGATCTCGTAGCGTGCCTCGCCGACGGGACGGACCACGATGGGCTGCATCACGCCCTGGGCGCGAATCGAATCGGCCAGTTCCTCGAGGGCCTCGGGCTGGATGTCACGACGCGGCTGGTACTTGCCGCGGGAGAGCTGCCCCAGCGGCAGCCGCTCGAGGCGCTCCTCGGCGGGGCTTTCCGGCATTTCCGCGACCGGCGTGGCCTCGCGCGTGTCGACCTCGGGCAGGTCAAGGCTTTCACGGCGGCGGGCATTGGCACCGATCAGGGCATCCAGGCCGCGTCCCAGGGCGCGTTTACGCGTCATCGACATTCCCTCATCACTACCAGCGGTATTCGGCGGCCGGCCTACAGCGACAGGCGCCGGATCAGTTCCTTGGCCAGCACCCGGTGGGCCTGGCTGCCGCGCGAGAAGCGGGCGTACTTGGTCACCGGCAGCCCATGGCTCGGCGCCTCGGCGACCCGCACGTTGCGCGGGATGGTGGTCTTGAGCAGCGCATCGCCGAAGTAGTCGCGCAGCTGCTTGCTGACATCGCGGGTGAGGCTGTTGCGGGCATCGAACATGGTACGCAGGATCCCGAAGATCTCGATCTGGGGGTTCACGCTGTCCTTGATCTGCTCCACGGTATCGAGCAGCGCCGACAGCCCCTCCAGGGCGTAGAACTCGCACTGCAGCGGGATCAGCACGCCGTCGGCGGCGGTCAGGGCATTGACGGTGAGCATGTTCAGCGACGGTGGGCAGTCGATCAGCACCACGTCATATTCGCCGGCCACCTCCTCCAGGGCCTTGACCAGGCAGCGCTCGCGCCCCTCGTGACGGTCGAGCAGCTCCACCTCGGCGGCGGTCAGGTCACCGTTGCCGGGCAGCAGCGCATAGCCCGCCTGCGGGCAGTCGAGGATCACCTCGGTGGGCCGCTTCTCGCCCAGCACCACGTCGAGCACGCTGCCATCCAGATCATGCTTGTCGGCGCCGCTGCCCATGGTGGCGTGGCCCTGGGGGTCCAGGTCGACCAGCAGCACGCGGCGGTCCAGGGCCGCCAGGCTGGCGGCTAGGTTCACGGCGGTGGTGGTCTTGCCCACGCCGCCCTTCTGGTTGGTCAAGGCTATGATCTTGGTCACGGGCAACTCCCTTGCTGGGGAAACAGACGCCTCTGGGTCAGGCCTGGGTCACATCCCGGTGCCGAAGGACCACGAGCTGCCGGCTGCCGGTCTCGTAGGGCACCGCGAGGTCGTGTCGTGCCGCCACGACGATCTCCTCGGGCAGTCCGGCCAGTTCATCATCCACGGCGGGCCCCTTCATGGCCAGCCATTCGCCATCCGGCGCCACCAGGCGCGACGTCAGCGCGATGAAATCGCCCAGGCTCGAGAAGGCCCGCGAGATCACCTGGGCATAGCCCCCGGCGACGGGCGCGAAGGCCTCGACCCTGGCCTGCTCCGGGGTCACGTTGCCAAGGCCCAGCTCCATCACGGCCTGGCGCTGGAAGCGCACCTTCTTGCCGTTGCTGTCGAGCAGCGTGACCGCGAGGCTCGGGTCGAGGATCGCCAGCACCAGTCCCGGTAGCCCGGGGCCCGAGCCCACGTCAAGCAGCTCCGGGCCCTGCACGAAGGGCAGCACCGCGGCACTGTCGAGGAGGTGGCGGGTCACCATCTCCTCCGGCGTGCGTACCGCGGTGAGGTTATAGGCGCGGTTCCACTTGTGCAACAGTCCCACCAGCGCCAGCAGCCGATGCCGCTGCTTGTCATCCACGGCGATACCCAGCGCCGCCAGTCCGCCATCGAGGCGCGCCTCGACGATCTGCTCGCTCGAGGTCATGCGCTGGCCGCCCGGCTGTCGTCGAGGAGTCGCCGCTTCTTGAGGTGGATCAGCAGGATCGAGACCGCCGCCGGGGTCACCCCGGAGATGCGTCCGGCCTGGGCCAGGGTCTCGGGGCGGGCCTCCTCGAGCTTCTGGCGGATCTCGTGGGACAGCCCCTCGACCCGCTGGTAGTCGAGGTCGGCCGGCAGCGGCGTGGCCTCGTGGCGCTTGAGCTTGTCGATCTCGTTCTGCTGCCGATCGATATAGCCCTGGTACTTGGCCTGGATCTGGACCTGGTCGGCCACCGCCTCGTCCTCGACCGCTCGCCCTTCGATGCCGGGCAGGTCGGCGAGGTCGCCATAGGCGAGCTCAGGGCGCCGCAGCAGGTCCATGAGGCTGTATTCGCGCGCCAGTGGCGTGCCGGTCCTGGCCTCGACCCGGGCGGCCGCCGGGGAGCCCGGCTGAACCCAGCTGGCCTTGAGCCGTGCGCTCTCGCGCTCCACCGCCTCGCGCTTGGCCGCAAAGGCCGCCCAGCGGGCATCGTCCACCAGGCCGAGTTCGCGACCGGTCTCGGTGAGTCGCATGTCGGCGTTGTCCTCGCGCAGCAGCAGGCGGTATTCGGCCCGCGAGGTGAACATGCGGTAGGGCTCCCTGGTCCCGAGGGTGATCAGGTCATCGACCAGCACGCCGAGATAGGCCTCGTCGCGACGCGGTGACCAGGCCTCCAGCCCGCGGGCCCGCCGCGCGGCGTTGAGGCCGGCCAGCAGCCCCTGGGCACCCGCTTCCTCGTAACCGGTAGTGCCGTTGATCTGGCCGGCGAAATAGAGGTTGTGGATAAACTTCGTTTCCAGGGAGTGACGCAGGTCCCGAGGATCGAAGAAGTCATACTCGATGGCATAACCCGGCCGGGTGATATGGGCGTTCTCCAGTCCCTCGATGGAGCGCACCACCTGCAGCTGCACGTCAAAGGGCAGCGAGGTGGAGATCCCGTTGGGGTAGAGCTCGTGGGTGTCGAGGCCTTCCGGTTCGATGAACACCTGATGGCTCGCCTTGTCGGCAAAGCGATGCACCTTGTCCTCGATGGAGGGGCAGTAGCGTGGCCCGACCCCCTCGATCACCCCGGAGTACATCGGTGAACGGTCGAGGTTGGCGAGGATGATCTCGTGGGTGCGCTCGTTGGTGTGCGCGATATGGCAGCTCACCTGCCGGGGGTGCATCCCGCGGTTGCCGAGGTAGGACATCACCGGCGTCGGGCTGTCGCCGGGCTGCTCCTCGAGACGCGAGTAATCGACGCTCTTGGCGTCGAGCCGGGGCGGCGTTCCCGTCTTCAGGCGGTCGACCCGGAACGGCAACGCCCGCAGGCGTTCCGCCAGGGCGTTGGAGGGCGGGTCCCCGGCGCGGCCGCCACGGCTGGTGTCGAGGCCGATATGGATCACCCCGCCGAGGAAGGTCCCGGTGCACAGCACCACGGTCTCGGCCATGAAGCGAATACCGGTCTCGGTGACCACGCCGCGCACGGTATCACCCTCGACGATCAGGTCGCCCGCCGCCTGCTGGAATAGCGTCAGGTTGGCCTGGGTCTCCAGCATGGTGCGAATCGCCGCCTTGTAGCGGACCCGGTCGGCCTGGGCCCGGGTGGCACGTACCGCCGGTCCCTTGCGGGCATTGAGCACGCGGAACTGGATGCCACCCTGGTCGGTTGCCAGGCCCATGGCACCACCCAGGGCGTCGATCTCCTTGACCAGATGGCTCTTGCCGATCCCGCCGATGGCGGGATTGCAGGACATCTGGCCGAGGGTCTCGATGTTATGGGTCAGCAGCAGGGTCCGGCAGCCCATGCGGGCCGAGGCCAGGGCGGCTTCGGTTCCGGCATGGCCGCCGCCGATGACGATGACGTCAAAGCGGTCGGGATACTCCAAGGGTCACCTCTTGGCGCATTGGCGCCGATGTTGCAGTCAGGAGTGGAAATCAGCGGGGCAGTATAAACCTCCTGTGGGTAATCGTCAGGGTTTTCCACATCCGATTGCCCAGGCTGATGGTCCTCTCTTCACTCCTAAACAATAAAACAGAATATAAAAGAGAAGTTCTGTTGTGGTAGTAACTACTGGTGTGGACATTTTCCGTGGATAACCGTATCAGTTTCATTTTTTTCAACAGCTTGCGTTGTTGACTCCTGGCGGGACAGGAGGGTGACTGGCTGCGGATGAGGTGTCGGGAGCCTGTGGACGGAAAGCTCGCTTGTCCACAGCCCGACTCGGACACCGCTTGTCCACCGCTGTCTACCCGGCTTGTCACCGTGATGGTGAACAACCTGCGTTGATCCGTCCGGTGCCACGCGTGACAGGGGCTGCAGGCCGTTGGAGCCCGTTTTTGCGGATTTTCTGTCCACAGGCAAAAAAAAGGCCCTGTCGATAACGACAGGGCCTTTTCGGGCGGGTACCTGTGAGCGGGATCAGTGCTTGAGTACCCTCGACAGGAACTGCTGGGTCGGCTTGTTGCGGGGGTGATCCAGGACCTCTTCGGGCGGCCCCTCCTCGGCGATCTCGCCCTGGTGGATGAAGATCACGCGGTCGGCGACCTCCCGGGCGAAGCCCATCTCGTGGGTCACGATCATCATGGTCATGCCCTCCTTCGCCAGCTCACGCATGGCATCGAGGACCTCGCCGATCATCTCCGGGTCGAGCGCTGAGGTCGGCTCATCGAACAGCATCAGGCGCGGCTCCATCGCCAGGGCGCGCGCCAGGGCCACACGCTGCTGCTGACCGCCGGAGAGCTGCCCGGGATACTTGGCCGCCTGGTCGCTGATGCCCACCCGCTCGAGCAGCCGTTCGGCCGTCTCGATGGCATCCACGCGACTCCAGCCACGCACCTTCATGGGCGCCAGGGTCACGTTGTCGAGCACGCTCAGGTGCGGGAAGAGGTTGAACTGCTGGAAGACCATGCCGACCTCGGTTCGGATCTTCTGCAGTGCCTGGCCCGCCTTGCCATGGGGCAGCAGCTCGTTGCCATCGACCTCGATATGGCCCTGCTGGAACTCCTCGAGGCCATTGATGCAGCGGATCAGCGTCGACTTGCCCGAGCCGCTGGCACCGACGATCACCACCACTTCCCCGGGCGAGACCTCCAGGTCGATGTCCTTCAGTACGTGCAGGTCGCCGAAGAACTTGTTGACCTTGTCGAGGCGCACGATGGGGTCGGCGCCGGAAGAGGACTTGTCTTGGTTCATGTCGCGCTTTCCTTATTGTCCGGCCAGGCCCTTGCGTTCGATGATGCGCAGCACCAACGACAGGGAGAGCGTGATCGCCAGATAGAGCATGGCGACCATCAGGTAGACCTCCAGGGCAGTGAAGGTGGTGGCGATGTAGACCTGGCCCTGACGGACCAGCTCGCCGACCCCGATCACCGAGAACAGCGAGGTGTCCTTGATGCTGATGATGCCCTGGTTGCCCAGCGCCGGGATCATGCGCCGGAAGGCCTGGGGCCAGATGATGTAGCGGAAGGTCTGGCGTCGAGAGAGCCCCAGCGAGAGCCCGGCCTCCTTCTGGCCTCGGTCGATGGATTGCACGCCGCCGCGGACGATCTCGGAGATGTAGGCGCCGGAGTTGACGGCGATGGCGGCAATGCCGGCCACCAGGGCATTGATCGGGCCACCCAGCAGCTGTGGCAGGCCGTAGAAGATGAACAGCACCTGGACGAGGACCGGGGTGCCACGGAAGATCTCGATGTAGGTGATCGCGGGAACCCGCAGCCAGGCGATGGGACTGATACGCAGCAGGCCGAAGATGATGCCGATGAGAAAGCCGATGGCCAGGCCCGCAAAGGAGATCAGCAGGGTGTAGGGAATCCCCGGTAGCAGGTGGGGAATGGAGGCAAAGGCCGCCTGCCAGTCGAATTGGAAGGTGACGTCCACAAGGTTTCTCCGTCAAGACGCAGGGGTGACGACAGGGGGGAGCGTGCGGTGTTCGCAACGCAACGAGGCCGGGCGCTTGACCCGGCCCCGCGATCAGCAGGCGAAGGGGATCATTCGCCGCTGGCGCTACCGAACCACTTGGCGTGGATCTCGTCGTAGGTGCCGTCTTCCTTCATGGCGGCCAGGGCCTCGTTGACGGGCTCGACCCATTCGCTGCCGTCTGCGAAGGCGATGCCGTACTGCTGGCCCTCGTAGAGGTCGCCGACGACCTTGACGCGACCCTCGCCGCGGGTCTTGGAGAAGTAGCCGACGTTGGGGGCGTCGTAGAAGACGGCATCGACACTGCCGCCGAGCAGGGCCATGTACATGTCACTGCTGCCCGGGTAGGGGGTGATGTCGGCCTCGTCGCCGAGGTTCTTCTCGAGGAAGTCGTAGCTGGTGGAGCCGACCTTGGTGCCGATCTTCTTGCCCTTCAGGTCCTCGAGCTCCGCGACACTGTTGTCGTTGGCGCCGACCAGGATCCGCAGGCCGCTGTCGTAGTAGGGATCGGAGAAGTCGACGACCTCCTCGCGCTCCTCGGTGATGGTGATACCGGCGATGGCGATGTCGACATTGCCGGTCTGCACGGCGGGGATGATGCCGTTGAAGTCCATGGTGCGCAGGTTGTACTCGAAGCCGGCACGCTCGGCCAGCTCGCTGATGATGTCCATGTCGAAGCCGACCATCTCGCCGGTCTCCTGGTCCATCATCTCGAAGGGCACGAAACTCGGGTCGGTGACGACCTCGAGGACATGATTGTCGGCGCTGGCCACACCGGCAAGCCCCAGCCCGAAAGCGACGCTGGCGGCCAGGGAGGCGGTCTTCAGTTGGCGTTTCATACAATTCCCCATGGAAGAATTTGTTGTGGATTACGCCCTAAACCATGGCGAGTTCCCGGGGAAGCGTCAAGTGGAGGGGAAAGCGTGCTGTCGCCGCTGAGCCAACGCTGGCGGTCAGACCATGAAGGAGGCACCGCAGCCGCAGGTGGTGGTGGCGTTGGGGTTCTGCACCAGGAAGCGGGCGCCGGCGAGCCCTTCCTCGTAGTCGACGGTGGAGCCGACGAGGTACTGGTAGGAGAGCGGGTCGACCACCAGCGCCACCTGGCCGAATTCGACGAGGGTGTCGTCGTCGGCGATGTCCTCGGCGAAGTCGAAGCCGTACTGGAAGCCCGAGCAGCCACCGCCGGTGACGTAGACCCGCAGCTTGAGCCGGGGGTTGCCCTGTTCCTCGATGAGCGCCGCGAGACGGGCACGGGCCCCGTCCGAGAGCAACAAGGGGGTGGGAACGAAGGATTCGGCACCGCTCATGGGTGACCTCCCCTGGATCGATGAATGTCTTGCCAGGGGGGATTATCCACAATCCCCAGCAAAAGGGTCAACTTTTGCTGGGGCGAGTCGCGTATGGTGCGGCTCAGGGCATGATGGCCGGTGCGTCGAGGCCGGCCAGCTCGTCGAGGCCGAACATCAGGTTGAGGTTGTGCACGGCCTGGCCCGAGGCGCCCTTGACCAGGTTGTCGATCACCGAGAGCACCACCACGGTATCGCCGTCACCGGGACGGTGGACCGCCAGGCGGCAGAGGTTGGCCCCCTTCACGCTGCGTGTCTCGGGATGGCTGCCGGCCGGCATCACGTCGACGAAGGGCTCACCGGCGAAGCGCCGCTCGAACAGCGCCTGGAGGTCGCCGGGGTCGGCGGTCAGGCGGCCGTAGAGGGTGGCGTGGATGCCGCGAATCATCGGCGTCAGGTGAGGCACGAAGGTCAGGCCCACCGGGCCGCCGGCGGCATCGGCCAGCCCCTGGCGGATCTCCGGCAGGTGGCGGTGGCCCGAGGCGCCATAGGCCTTCATGGACTCGCTGGCCTCGGCCAGCAGCGAGGGTACCTTGGCACCTCGGCCGGCGCCGGTGACACCGGACTTGCAGTCGGCGATGACATGTTCGGTATCGATCACGCCCGCTTCCAGTAGCGGCAGCAGGCCGAGCTGCACGGCAGTCGGGTAGCAGCCGGGCACGGCGATCAGTCGTGCCTGGCGGATGTGCTCGCGGTTGACCTCAGGCAGGCCGTAGATCGCCTCGCCCAGCAGCTCTGGGGCGCCGTGGGGCTGGCCGTACCAGCGGGACCACTCCTCGGTATCGCGCAGCCGGAAGTCGGCCGAGAGGTCGATGACCCGGGTGCCCCGTTCGAGCAGCTCGCCGGCGAGGGCATGGGCCACGCCGTGGGGGGTGGCGAAGAAGACGGCATCGCAGCGGGCCAGCCGGTCGGCATCGGGCTCGCTGAAGGCCAAGTCGTCGTAGTGGCCGCGCAGGTTGGGATACAGCTCACTGACGGCCATGCCGGCCTCGGAGCGCGAGGTGATGGCCTCCACCGCCACGTCCGGGTGACGGGCCAGCAGCCTGAGCAGTTCGACGCCGGTGTAACCGGTGCCGCCGACGATTCCGACCTTGATCACGATGGCCTCCTGGGGTTGGTGACGTGACGCTGGGACCTGTGTCCCCGGATATGATACACAAGAGAGACGCGCCCTACCCAGGCCCAGCCTGGCGGGTCCCCCCAGCAAGGTCGAACAGGATCGTCGCCGTGCCGCGTCTCTCGCTACCCGACTTCAGCCTGGAAGGCTTCCGTCGCCAGCTGGCCAACGTCGATGCCCTGCCGCAGCTCTGCGTGCTGGGCGTGGTGTCGGGCCTGGTGACCGGCGGGTTGATGGTGGTGTTCCGCCTGCTGCTGTCGCTGGGCGGCTTGCTGCTGTTTCCCGACGGCGACCCCGAGGCCTTCGAGGCCCTGCCGTCGGCCCTGCGGGTGCTGATGCCCCTGGTCGCGGCGGCCCTGATCGGCCTGTGGCTCATTCGCCTGCCGCCGGAGGGACGGCGTATCGGGGTGGTCCACGTCATCGACCGGCTGACCTATCATCAGGGACGCTTCCCGCTGCGCAACTGGCTGGCCCAGTGGTGGGTGGGCGTGGTGTCGGTGATCGGTGGCCTTTCCGCCGGTCGCGAGGGGCCGGCGATTCATCTGGGGGCGGCGGCTTCCACCGGCCTCGGGCAGTACCTGCGCCTGCCCCACAACAGCCTCAGGGTGCTGGTGGCCTGTGGCACGGCGGCGGGCATTTCGGCCTCGTTCAACACGCCCATCGCCGGCGTCATCTTCGCCATGGAAGTGGTGATGATGGAGTACACCATCATCGGCTTCATGCCGGTGATCCTGGCCTCCTCCATGGGTGCCGTGGTGGCCCAGCTGGTCTACGGGCCCGAACCCGCCATCGGCATCCCCGACCTGCACCTGAGATCCCTGCTGGACCTGCCCTGGATCCTGGCCAGTGCCCTGCTGATCGGGCTGCTGGCGGCACTCTTCGTGCGTGTGGCCCGAGGGCACGAGCGGCTTCAGCGCCTGCCCATGGCGCCGCGCTTCGCCCTGGCGGCACTGGCGGTGGCAGGGGTGGCCTGGTGGTACCCCGAGGTGCAGGGGATGGGCTATGACACGCTGCAGCTGGCGCTGGGCGGGGCCGCCGCGGTGGACGTGCTGCTAGCGGTGGCCATCGGCAAGCTGCTGCTCACGGCCTTCACCGTGGCCTGTGGCATCCCGATCAGCATCATCGGCCCCATCCTGGTGGTCGGCGGTGCGGCCGGTGCCCTGTGCGGCCTGGCCGGCCAGGCCCTGCTGCCGGTGGGGGCCTCGGCACCCGAGGTCTATGCTCTGCTGGGCATGGCCGCCATGATGGGGGCCGTGCTGCAGGCGCCCCTGGCAGCCCTGATGGCCCTGCTCGAGCTCACCCATACTCCCGGCATCATCATGCCGGGGATGCTGGCGGTGGTGGTGGCCAGCCTCACGTCTCGGCAGCTGAGCCGCAGCCAGGGGTTCTTCCTCACCCAGACCCGCCAGGGGCTGCACCCGCTGCAACAACCCCTGATGCAGGCGCTGTCCCGGGTCTCGGTCCCGGCGGTGATGGAGCGCAGCCTGGTGCGCACCTCGCGCATGGTGACCCGTGACCAGGCCAGTGCCCTGCTCGAGTCCAACCCTGCCTGGGTGCTGATCGAGCGTTCAACGGACGACAAGCCGACCCTGGCGCTCAAGGCGGCCGACCTGGCCCGCTGGCTGCTGGAGCATGACGAGCCCGAGTCGGAGGACGACAGTGCCCTGCTGGACCTGCTGGAGATTCCTGGTCAGCGCCTGGACATGGCACCGATCCACCTGCAGGCGACGCTCTCCGAAGCCTTCGAACGACTCAACGACAAGGCGCTGGATGCCCTATACGTGGAGCACGGTCACCGGCCGAAGCAGAAGCGGATTTCCGGTATCATCACCCGCGACGCCATCGAGCGCTACTACCGCTTTTCCGATTCGACCCACGGCTGAGGAGTCGTCATGTATCTGTGGATGAAGGCCCTGCACCTGGTGGCCATGGTGACCTGGTTCGCCGCCCTGTTCTACTTGCCACGCCTGTACGTCTACCACGCCATGGCCCGGGACAGGGGCGAGCAGCAGGCCATCGATCACTTCCTGGTGATGGAGCGCAAGCTCTACCGCGGGATCATGACCCCGTCGATGATCGCTGTGCTGCTGTTCGGGGGCGCCCTGCTGGTGCTCAATCCTGCCTGGCTCGCCCAGGGCTGGATCCATGCCAAGCTGCTGCTGGTGGCGTTGCTGGTGGGCTATCACCATGTCTGCCTGATCTACCTGAAGCAGTTCGCCGAAGCGCGCTGTCGACGCGGCCATGTGTTCTTTCGCTGGTTCAACGAGTTGCCGGTGATCGCCCTGCTGCTGATCATCTTCCTGGCCGTGCTGAAACCGTTCTGATGGCCGATTCTCCTGAACTCTCCCCTCACCTGCCGACGGTGCTGGTGCTGTCCGGTCATGACCCCACCGGAGGCGCCGGCCTGGTCGCCGATAGCGAGGCGGTGGCGGCCTGCGGCGGCTGGGCGTTGACCGTGCCCACGGCGCTGACGGTGCAGAACTGCCGGGACGTGACCGCGGTGAGGCCCGTGCCCGCCGATGACCTGTTCGCCATGTCGGCGGCCCTGGACGACTTCGAGATCGCCGCGATCAAGATCGGCCTGATCGCGGATGGCGCCGTGCTGGACGCCGTGGTGGATATCCTGCGACGTCGGCCAGGGGTACCGGTGGTGATGGATCCGGTCCTCAGGGCCGGCGGTGGCAGTGACTTGTCCACAGCCGAGCTTGTCGACGCCATGTGCCATCACCTGCTGCCGCATGTGGATATCCTGACGCCCAACCGCCAGGAGCTGGCCCGCCTGGCGGGTGCCGAATTCGTCGATGACACCGAGCGGGCGGTGAGGTTGATGTCCCTCGGCTGCCAGGCCCTGCTGGTCACCGGCACCGACCACCCCGCGGGACGGGTGCCGGCCGACCGGGTGGAACACACCCTGCATGCGCCGGAGACCAGCCGGCAGTGGACCTGGCCGCGACTCGCGGGGCGCTTCCACGGCTCCGGCTGTACCCTGGCCAGTGCCCTGGCGGCTCGCCTGGCGGCGGGCGAGTCGCTGGTCACGGCCTGCGAGCAGGCGCAGGCCTTCACCTGGCAGGCGCTGGCCAGCGGCTGGCAGCCGGGACATGACCAGCGGCTGCCGCGGCGGCTCTGGCAGTTGCCGGCGAGGCCCGCCTTTCTTGCCATCGACGCCGCGACGCCGCCGGGATGAGGGGGCGGACTGGCCATCGCCCCTCGGGGAGACGAGAATGGGGCCAACCCGGCAGAGGCATGGACGAGCGAGGTTTGACGATATTCACCGACGCTTCACCGCCTGCCACAAGGTTATCCAGAGAGCTATCCACAGCCCGTCAGATCGGGCACGCATCAACAGGGCAAGAGGTTGACATGACCACATCCGCACAGCTCTTCGAGCAGGCCTGCCGCCACATTCCCGGCGGGGTCAACTCGCCGGTTCGCGCCTTCAAGGGGATGGACCGTCCCCCGGTGTTCATGGAGCGTGCCCGGGGCGCCTACCTCTATGATGTGGAAGGCAAGCGCTATGTCGACTATGTCGGCTCCTGGGGGCCCATGATCACCGGCCACGCCGACCCCGAGGTGCTGGGGGCGGTGCGTGAGCGGCTCGACAGCGGCCTCTCCTTCGGCACCCCCACGGCCATCGAGACCACCATGGCCGACCTGATCTGCGAGATGATCCCCTCCATCGAGATGGTGCGCATGGTCAATTCCGGTACCGAGGCGACCATGTCGGCCATCCGCCTGGCGCGGGGCTATACCGGCCGCGACAAGATCGTCAAGTTCGAGGGCAACTACCACGGCCACTCCGACTCGCTGCTGGTCAAGGCCGGCTCGGGTGCCCTGACCCACGGTGAACCCAGCTCCCCCGGGGTACCGGCCTCCCTGGCCGAGCACACCGTGACCCTCTCCTACAACGATCCCGATGCCGTGGAGCAGTGCTTCGAGGAGATCGGCAGCGAGGTGGCCTGCATCATCGTCGAGCCGGTGGCCGGCAACATGAACTGTATCCCGCCGCAGCCAGGCTTTCTGGAGACCCTGCGCCGCGTCTGCGACCAGCACGGTAGCGTGCTGATCTTCGACGAGGTGATGACCGGTTTCCGCGTGGCAATGGGCGGGGCCCAGGCCCACTACGGCATCGAGCCGGACCTCACCTGCCTGGGCAAGATCGTCGGTGGCGGCATGCCGGTGGGTGCCTTCGGCGGTCGTCGCGAGATCATGGAGGTGATCTCCCCGCTCGGTCCCGTCTACCAGGCCGGCACCCTCTCCGGCAATCCGCTGGCCATGGCGGCGGGCATCACGCTGCTCGGCAAGCTGCGCCAGCCGGGCTTCCATGACGCCCTGGCGCAGCGGGTCGAGACCCTCTGCCATGGCCTCCAGGAGAGGGCCGATGCCGCGGGTATCAACATGATCACCCAGCGTGCCGGCGGCATGTTCGGGGTCTTCTTCACCGGCCAGAGCCGGGTCGACAACTTCGCCCAGGCCACCGCCTGCGATGCCGATGCCTTCCGTCGCTTCTTCTCCCTGATGCTCGACCAGGGAGTCTACCTGGCGCCGTCGGCCTTCGAGGCCGGCTTCATGTCCAGTGCCCATGCCCCCGAGGACATCCAGCTCACCCTGGACGGCGCCGAGAAGGCATTCGCGGCGATGCAGCCGGCCTGAGACCCTACCCTCCATAGCGGGAGACCCCAGATGCGCCAGACACAAGCCGAACATGCGGCCTCCTGCGAGGAGGCGCTGCAGCTGGAGGAGCTGGTCGACCGGCTGGTGGCCTTCCATCGCTGCTCGCCCGGAGCGACTGGCCCCGACGATGCGGGGCTGGTCGCCCTCCGGGAACGGCTCGACGGGGAGACCGCG
Organism: Halomonas sp. CKK8; assembly: GCF_029625235.1. Classification (NCBI taxonomy): domain Bacteria; kingdom Pseudomonadati; phylum Pseudomonadota; class Gammaproteobacteria; order Oceanospirillales; family Halomonadaceae; genus Halomonas; species Halomonas sp. CKK8. Next base: position 3,980,138 of record NZ_CP121193.1, read on the forward strand.
GCCATCGAGCCGCTGCTGGCCGGGGAGGAGGATCGCCTGCGTCTGGCCCGCCTCCGGCAGTGGCTTGAGCAGGACCTCGCCCGCCTGGCGCCGGTCATCCTGGCGCGACGGGAGCGGCTGCTGGCAGCGAGCTGGGCCACCACGCAGCCCGACAGTCGGCTCTGCGACCAGGGCCGGGTGCTGCTGGCCAATGCCATCGGTCGGGACCTCCTGGGACCCGGGGGAGATAGCATCGTCGATCCGGGCAGCGACCTGGCGGCGCTGCTGGTGGGGCTGGAATCCCATGGCGAGACCGGCCTGGCTCGCCAGGCCCTCGATGGCTACCTGCGCCGGTCCGGTGACTACGAGCTGGCTCGCCTGCTCTCGGTCTTCCGTGTCGTCGAGGCCCTGTCCGGTGCGCGACGCGCCCTGCAGCGCCATCAGGCGGCCGGTGAGGATGGCGAACGCCCTGCCCTGCTGGCCGAGACGATGCGGGAGTGCCGGGGCTACCTGGAACTGGCAGAGGCCTATGCCGAGTTCCGTTTCCCGCCGCTGATCATCGGCATCGGCGTCTCGGGCAGCGGCAAGAGCCGTTTCACCCGGACCTTGGTCGGTCGCCTGGGGGCCGTTCGCCTCTGTTCGGATGTGGAGCGGCGACGGCTGCACGATATCGATCCACAGGCGGTCTCGTCACGACCACCTGTGGACATCTTTGCCCGGGAGGCCACCGAGCGCACCTACCGTCGACTGGCCGAATGCGCCGGCACCTTGCTGGAGGCGGGTTTCCCGACCTGCGTCGACGGCACCTTCCTCAAGCGGAAGCAGCGTGATCTCCTGCGCCAGCAGGCCGAGGCCAGGGGCCTGCCGGTGCTGCTGGTCAGCTTCGAGGCCGATGAGGCCACCCTGCGCCGGCGCATCGACAAGCGCGCCCGGCGCCACGGCGTGCCGGTCGAGGAGAGCCTGGCCATACTGGCGCGCCAGCAGGCAGACAGCGAGGCCTTCAGTGACGAGGAACGCCTGCACCTGCTGCACCTCGATACCACGGCGGACAATGCCGCCGAGACCCTGGCGGGCCTGATCCAGGATCACGTGCGCTTGACCTGAAGTGCGGTCAGTTGGGGTGAGGCGAGCCCTGGTGGGACGTGTCGCGCTGGCGGCGTCCCACCAGCGGTGGCGGGGCGCCGAGGTTCTGGCGGGCCCAGTTCACCGCCTGGAGGCGGTTGTGCACCTTGATCTTGCGGAAGATGTTGTAGAGGTGGGACTTGACGGTGTGTTCGCTGACGAACAGCTGGTCGGCGATCTCGATATTCGAGGCCCCCGTGCCCAGCATGGCGATGATCTCCAGCTCGCGGTGCGTAAGGCCACAGACCGGCCGGTAGGAGTTGAGCTGCTGGCGGCGAAAGAACTGGATCATGCGCGTCATTAACGAGCGCGACATCCACAGGTTGCCTTCCAGCAGAATCGAAAGCCCCTTGCAGATCATCTCCAGTGAATCGCTGCGATAGAAGACCCCCTGCAGGTTCATGGCCGAGAGGACCTCGACGGCATGTTCCTCGTCCCGCAGGTTGAAGGCGGCCAGCGACATGTCACCGGCCTCGGCCGCCTTGACATGCCACTGCTGCATGGTCGCCTCGTCGATATGATCCGCATCGAGCAGCACCACGGTCGGCGAGGCATCCTTGCCCTTCCACTCCGTCCCCGGCGCGACCACCGAGACCGGACAGTCGAGCTGGTCGTGGAGATAGTTGATGAAGAGTTGTGACTGAGGGTTGTTGGCGGTGACCAGCAACACCAGGCTCTTCCCCTGTTCCATGGTGCGACCCCTTCGCAAGATGCGGTTAACCTTCATGATGAGGCAATCAGCCATTTGTGGCACAAGCGCCACACTGGCTCTTAGTCTTGATCAGAATGTAATCTTTCGTTACTAACTTTTGGTTATAATAAAATTCCTTTATATTTTTTTGTGCCGCAAGATAAGCCGTTAACCAGCGTGGTCAAGGAGTTGGCGTCGGAAGGGGGCTTTCCTACTGCTTCGGTCGAGACCACCGGCCAACGAAATTCAGCCTCATGCGCCCGAGTTTGAGATTTCACATCTCACGATAATGTATGAGAAAACTCATCCTCATGAGTGACCTGCCCCTCATCTTCCCGGCCTGGCCGTTTCCCCATGGTGGTCTCGGCTCGTAGAATGGACCATCCCTGATCGTCTGGAGAATCGACCATGACCCCAGCCCTGCTGGTCCTGGCCAGTGGCAATACCGGCAAGCTGCGCGAGTTCCATCAGCTGCTCGCCCCGCTGGGCTTCGACGTGCGGCCCCAGGCCGACTTCGGCGTGGCCGATGTCGAGGAGACCGGCCTGACCTTCGTCGAGAACGCCCTGCTCAAGGCCCGGGAAGCCAGTCGTCTTAGCGGGCTGCCGGCCCTGGCCGACGATTCCGGCCTCGAGGTCGATGCCCTGAACGGGGCCCCCGGCATCTACTCCGCGCGCTATGCCGGCGAGCCGAAGAGCGATGCGCGCAACAACGCCCGGCTGCTGGCATCCCTGACCGACGTGCCTGAAGGGCATCGGCGAGCTCGCTACTGGTGCGTGCTGGTGCTGCTGCGCCATGCCGAGGACCCGGTGCCGCTTATCGTGCAGCGTAGCTGGGAAGGCGAGATCCTGCCGGCTCCCCGCGGCGAGGGGGGCTTCGGCTATGATCCGCTGTTCTGGCTCCCCGATCAGGGCGCGACTGCCGCCGAACTCACCGCCGAGCAGAAGAATCGGCTCAGCCACCGGGGGCGGGCCCTGCAGGCGCTGGTAGCGGCGATGGATGTCGGGCAAGGGCAATGATGAGCGCCTCTGCCCTGTCAGCACTCGATATGCCACCGCTGTCGCTCTATGTCCACGTCCCCTGGTGCGTGCGCAAGTGTCCCTACTGTGACTTCAATTCCCATGGAGTGGGGCAGCGCGCCGAGCTCCCCGAGGCCCGCTATCTCGAGGCGCTGATCGCGGATCTCGAGGCCGACCTGCCGCTCGTCGCGGGACGCGAACTGGTGAGCATCTTCATCGGAGGGGGGACCCCGAGCCTGATGTCGGGCGGCTTCTACGAACGGCTGCTGCAGGCCGTGGCAAGCCGGCTTCCGCTGGCCGCCGATATCGAGATCACCCTGGAAGCGAATCCCGGGACCCTGGAGCGAGGACGTTTCGCCCACTACCGGGCGGCGGGCATCAACCGCCTGTCGCTTGGCGTGCAGAGCTTCCAGGACGCACAGCTGGCGGCCCTGGGGCGTATCCATGGCGGTGACGATGCCGTGGCGGCCGTCGAGGAGGCGCGTCAGGCGGGCTTCGACAACCTCAACCTCGACCTGATGCACGGACTTCCGCAGCAGACGCCGGCCCTGGCGCTGGACGACCTCGACCGGGCGCTCTCCCTCTCCCCGGAGCATCTCTCCTGGTACCAGCTGACCCTGGAACCCAATACCGAATTCCATGCCTTCCCGCCTTCGCTCCCCGAGGAGGAGGTGCTGTGGGACATCCAGGACTTGGGACACGAGCGCCTGGAGGCCGCGGGCCTGGAGCGCTACGAGATTTCCGCCTATGCCCGTGTCGGACGCAGCTCGCGTCACAACCTCAACTATTGGCGCTTCGGCGACTATCTGGGGATCGGCGCCGGTGCTCATGGCAAGCTCAGCGTTCCGGACGACGCTGGCCTGCAGATCCAGCGCCGCTGGAAATCGCGCCTGCCCGACGCCTATCTGCGTCGCCTCGACGACCCGCGCGGCTTCGTGGCGGGTCGAACCGAGATCGAGGAGCGCGAGTTGCCGCTGGAGTTCGCCATGAATGCCCTGCGCCTGGTGGAGGGGGTGCCCCTGTCGACCTGGCAGGCCCATACGGGGCGTGGGCCGCGGGCGCTGCTTGACAGGCTGGTCTTGGCCCGTGAAAAAGGACTTCTTGTGGAAGATGCCGACTGGCTTAGGGCATCACCCCAGGGTCTACTATTCTTGAACGAGTTGCTGGCTCTGATCGATGATGATCGGGTCAGTGAAGGATGACACTCGTCAACCCAAGGAGAAGAGGACACCATGAGCAGATCCATCCGACTGATAGCACCTCTGGCCGCCGCCGCGCTGCTGGTAGGCTGTACCACCACCGACCCTTATACCGGGGAGACCCAGCGTAGCCAGACTGGGACGGGTGCGGCCATCGGCGCCGCCGTGGGTGCCGCTGCCGGTGCCCTCAGTGGTGACGGCAGCACCAGCCGTCGCGATCGCGCCCTGATCGGCGCTGCCGTGGGGGCCGCTGCCGGCGGTGGCATTGGCGCCTACATGGATCGTCAGGAGGAGCAGCTGCGTCAGAGCACGCAGGGCACCGGAATCGGTGTCGATCGTCGCGGTGACGATATCGTGCTCAACATGCCGAGCGAGGTGACCTTCGCCTTCGACTCCAGCGACCTGACCCCCAATGCGCGCAATGCCCTCAATGACGTGGCCGCGGTGCTGCAGCAGTACCCCGATACGCAGGTCAACATCGCGGGCCATACCGACAGCACCGGCGACGCCAGCTACAACCAGCGGCTCTCCGAACGTCGTGCCGATTCGGTGGGCACCTACCTCGCCCAGTCCGGCGTATCACGCAACCGCCTGGCCATGCGCGGCTATGGCGAGAACCAGCCGGTGGCCAGCAACGACACCGAGCAGGGCCGGGCCCAGAATCGTCGGGTGGAGATCACCCTCACACCTATCGAGTCCCGCTTCCAGCAGCAGTAACTCGGCTTCCTGAAGCCGTACCATCCGGGCCCGTCGCTGCCATGCAGTGGCGGGCCCTTTCGTCTTGCCGACTCACGGATCTCCTTCCATGCTTTCCTACCAGCATGCCTATCATGCGGGCAATTTCGCCGATGTTCACAAGCATCTGACGCTCTTCGCGGTGGTCGACCATTTATTACGTAAGAAATCACCCGTTACGTACTTGGATACCCATGCCGGTCGCGGTCTCTACCCGCTGGCGGCCGAGGAGACCGCGAGGCTGGGGGAGTACCGGGAGGGCATTGCCCGGCTATGGCAGGCGAGGGCGCGACTGGGTGATGACCCGCTGCTCGGCGACTGGCTCGCTGCTGTTGGCCGGGTCCAGGCGCGAGACGGCCGGCTCGACCACTATCCCGGCTCGCCCTGGTGGCTCTCGGATCGCTTGCGTGCCAGTGACCGGCTGATGCTCTTCGAACTGCACCCCGGCGAGCATGGCCACCTGGCTCGCCAGACACTGCCCGACAATGTGCAGCGCATCCATGGCGACGGCCTCGAGGGTCTGGTGAAGCGACTACCGGTGGCCACCCCGCGGCTTTGTGTGCTGGTCGACCCCAGCTACGAGCGCAAGGCGGAGTATGGCGAAGTGGCCGAGGTGCTGCTCGAGGCCATGCGCCTGGCGCGACATGCCGTCGTGCTGGTGTGGTACCCGCTGCTGCCGGTTGGCCGCCATCGGGAGCTGCTGGAGGGGCTGCGCGAGGGTGGCCTGCGCAAGATCTGGCGCAGCGAGCTGAGGCTGCGCGAGGCGAAGGAGGGCGAGCGCGGCATGGTCGGCAGCGGCATGCTGGTGATCAATCCCCCCTGGGGGCTGGATACGCGGTTGGAAGCTGCCATGCGCCAGGTCACGCCGCTGCTGGGGGCCACCAGCCGCCATACCGGCGACTGGTGGGTGGAGGAGTAGGTGAGTGGTCCCTGCAGTAATGGGCTAGTTGCCGATACAGGAACTGCCAAAGATCTCGCCCAGCAGGGGTGGTATCGACCGCGCTGGCAGCGCGGTCCTGCGGGAACGGCTACTTGCCGATACAGAAACTGCCGAAGATCTCACCCAGCGGGGGTGGTATCGACCGCGCTGACAGCGCGGTCCTGCGGGAGCGGCTACTTGCCGATACAGAAACTGCCGAAGATCTCACCCAGCAGGTCATCCGCGCTGAACTCCCCGGTGATCTCCCCCAGCGCCTGCTGGGCATCGCGCAGGTCCTCGGCAAGCAGTTCACCGGCCCCGTAGCCGGCGAGCTGCGCCTCGCCATTGGCGAGCGCCTGGCTGGCGCGGTCGAGAGCCTCCAGGTGGCGTCGCCGGGCCGAGAAACGCCCTTCGGTGGTGGCGGCATAGCCCATCACCGACTTGAGGTGCTCCCTGAGGCCATCCACCCCCGCGCCGCTCCGGGCCGACAGCCGGATCACCGGCGTGGTGGCGTCGTTATCGATGCCGGGGGCTTCGTGGCTGGCGTCGATCTTGTTGCGCACCAGCGTCAGCCGCGAGGGGTCCTGAAGGCGTGCGACGAATTCGGGCCAGATGGCCATGGGGTCGATGGCATCGGTGGTGGCCGCATCCACCAGCAGCAGCACCCGGTCGGCCTTCTCGATCTCCCCCCAGGCCCGGGCCACCCCGATCTTCTCCACCGCGTCCGGGGTATCGCGCAGTCCGGCCGTGTCGATGACGTGAAGGGGCATGCCATCCAGGTGGATATGCTCACGCAGCACGTCCCGGGTCGTGCCCTCGATGTCGGTGACGATGGCGGTATCCTGTTCGGTCAGCGCATTGAGCAGGCTCGACTTGCCGGCATTGGGACGCCCGGCGATCACCACGCTCATCCCTTCCCGCATCAGGGCCCCCTGACCGGCCGCGGCCCGCACCTCGGCCAGTTCCGTCTGGACCGCGGCCAGCCGGCTGGCGACATGCCCGTCGGCGAGGAAGTCGATCTCCTCCTCGGGGAAGTCGATGGCGGCCTCGACGTACATGCGCAACTCGATCAGCCGCTGGACCAGTGATGCCACGCGACGCGAGAACTCGCCCTGCAGGGAGCGCACGGCGTTCTCGGCCGCCCCCCGGGAACTGGCCTCGATCAGGTCGGCGATGGCCTCGGCCTGGGCCAGGTCCAGCTTGTCGTTGAGGAAGGCGCGCTCCGAGAACTCCCCGGGGCGGGCAAGCCGTGCCCCCAGCTGCACGCAGCGCTCGAGCAGAAGGTCCATGATCACCGGACCGCCATGCCCCTGGAGTTCCAGGACATCCTCGCCGGTGAAGGAGTGGGGTCCCGGGAAGAACAGCGCGATGCCCTCGTCGATCACCGCGGATTCGCCGCGGAAGGGGCCGTAGTGGGCGTATCGTGGGGTCGGGCAGTGGCCCACCATGGCCTCGGCGATCGTCCTGCAGACGGGGCCGGAGAGGCGGATGATGCCCACGCCGCCGCGGCCTGGTGGCGTGGCCAGGGCGGTGATGGTGTCCTGATCGTGGAGACTGGCGGTCATCGGCGGCTCCTCTGCTGGAAGGGATATTCTCCGGGTCGGGCCCCGCAAACGCCAGACCCCCGCCGGAGCGGGGGTCTGGGTGTCGGGAGAAGCACCGGGCTACTTGGTCTTCATGCCCTTGCCGATACTCGGGTCGGCCTCGATCTTGCGGGTGATTGCATACTGCTGAACGATGGAGATGCAGTTGTTGACCACCCAGTAGATGACCAGGCCCGCCGGGAACCACAGGAAGAAGAAGGTGAAGACGATCGGCAGCATCTTCATGATCTTCGCCTGCATCGGGTCCGGAGGTGTCGGGTTGAGCATCTGCTGGACGAACATCGAGGCGCCCATCAGGATCGGCAGGATGAAGTAGGGATCCTTCACCGAGAGGTCCTGGATCCAGAACATGAAGGGGGCGTGACGCAGTTCCACGGATTCCAGCAGCATCCAGTAGAGGGCGATGAACACCGGCATCTGCACCAGGATCGGCAGGCAGCCGCCCAGGGGATTGATCTTCTCCTTCTGGTAGAACTTCATCATCTCCTGGGACATCTTCTGGCGATCGTCGCCGAACTGCTCCTTGAGGCGCTGCATCTCAGGGCCCAGCTTGCGCATGCGGGCCATGGACTTGTAGGCCTTGGCGGAGAGCGGCCAGAGGGCCAGCTTCACCAGCAGGGTGAGCAGGACGATGGACCAGCCCCAGTTGCCGATCAGGTCATGGATCTGGTCCAGCAGCCAGAACAGCGGGTTGGCGATGAACCACAGCCAGCCAAAGTCCACCGTCAGTTCCAGGTGGGGGGCCACGGCCTCCAGTCGCTCCTGCACCTTGGGGCCCATGTAGAGGGTCGCCCCCAGCGTCGCCTCGCCGCTGGCGGCCACGCTGCTGGTGGGGCCGGCGAAGGCCGCCACGTTGCGGCCGCGGGAGTCGGTGGTGGCGTAGTAGAGGTTCTGCTGGTTCTGGGCGGGTGCCCAGGCCGAGGTGAAGTAGTGCTGGATGATAGCGACCCAGCCCCCCTCGACATCGCGGTTGTTGAAGGCGCCTTCCTGGATCTCCTCGAAGTCGACCTTGAGGTAGCGATCCTCCGGGGTGGAGTAGGCTGCGCCCAGGAAGGATTGCATGCCCAGGGCCGGTCCGCTGGAGGGGTCGCTGCTGTTGTCGCGGGCCAGCTGGCCGATGAAACGGGCCGTGACGGGCTGCTCGGTGTTGTTGGCCAGGTAGTAGTTCACGTCCACCGCGTAGCTGTCACGCTCGAAGGTGAAGCGCTTGATCACCTCCACGCCATTCACTTCGGCGGCAAGGTCAACCTCGAGTCGCTCGTCGTTCTCGCCCAGCCGGTATTCGGTCGCCTCGGGGGTGAAGGTGATGCGGCCCTCGTGGCCCTCGAGCTGAAGGCCGGAGCGTGCCACATAGCTGCGACCCTCGCTGTCGGAGAGCAGCACATAGGGGCGCTCGGAGTCGAGGCTGAAGCGGTGCTGGGGCAGCGCCGCGTAGACGATGTCTCCCCCCTGGGGGTCGATGCGGACATCGAGCACGTCGGTGACGACGGCCACCAGGTCACGGCTGCCCGACGCAGAGGCGGGCTCGCCGGGAATCTCGCCGGTCATGTCGTCCGCCGGGCCGGCAGTCGCCGGGACCGAGAGGTCGTCGCTGCCCGTGGATGCGGGGTCCTGGCGGGACCCTTCCGGAGCGCTGCTGGTGATGGCGGGAGCTTGCGGCTCAGGGGTCACCTGTCCGTAGTCCTGATTCCACTGCACGATCAGCAGGTACGCGAGTACCGCCAGGGGAATCACGAGGAGAAGTCGTTTTACGTCCATGAGGGGTCTGCCCGATGGGTAGTGAACATTCCGATGGCGCAACGCAGGTCGCCCACCCGAGATACACGAAAGCCTGCCGAAGGCAGGCTGGACAACGCGTGCAGGCTGGCTGCATCCGAGGCGTCAGCGTGGAGGGGCGCAACGAGGCAGGCAGTGGTCATGTCCATGCCGGCTCCGGGGTGCACCGGCACGCTAGGGTGCCGGTCACCGTGCGCGGCCCGCGTTACCGCTCTCCGGGCTGGGCGAGTCCATCCCGGGGGACGACTTGCGCGCCTCTCGCTCCAGGCGACGCCACATCCCGTGGAGCTGGCGATGCACGGTGGCATTGTCCAGTTCATGGACTCCTCGTCTTGCCAGCACCACGATATCCACCGAGGGCAAGCGGTGCTGCTGAAGCCGGATGGATTCACGCACGATGCGCTTGAGGCGGTTTCGGTCGACGGCTCTGCGGACGTTCTTCTTGCTGAAGATCAGGCCGAGTCGCGGATGACCTCGCTCGTTGGGAGAGGCGAGGGCCATCAGCCCCTTGCCGTGGACCTTGAATGCAGCCGTTTCGAAGACACGTCGATAATCCCCGGCGGTCAGCAGTCGCAGCTGCCGGGGATAGCCCTGACTGGACACGCGAGGGCCGCAGTCAGGCGCTCAGGCGCTTACGGCCCTTGGCACGGCGACGGGCCAGTACGGCACGACCATTCTTGGTGGCCATGCGTGCACGGAAGCCATGCACGCGCTTGCGCTTGAGGACGCTGGGTTGAAAAGTACGTTTCATAACTCGTTATTCCCACGTGGTTTTCGGAACGAATCGATCATTCGGAGACATCCGGATGCCGCTGGCGGACCCGGGGGTATTCGGTTCAAGACCGGAAATTGTAGTGATTTCAGGCCCGCGGTGCAATTCTTCCGTGCGTCCCGATGCTGCCGGCCGGGCATGGCGCCCCGCTGTCCTCTCGTCGCGCCCTCCGGCAATCACCGGCAGGGGACGCGCCCTGTTATCACTATTGGGGATATGTATTGTGATCAAGCCAGTATAACCATTTTTAATCAATATGTTAGAGATAAAGAGTTGCTGTGGACAAGGTGGGGATGCGGCGGGGATTGCCTGCCCTGACGCCCGGCAGGTAGAGGCGACCTGCGCGGGTCGTGCATCATGCCGAAAAGGGTTTCGTTGCGGGTCGCGCAGGGGTTTTCCACAGACCGTATCGCGGCATGGGGCATGTGGATAACCCGTCGCCTGAACGATACAATAGGCGGTCGTTTTCAATGCAATGGTGAGGTCG